>NZ_JAHLEK010000015.1:0-2850860 GCF_020131375.1 Pseudonocardia sp. ICBG1034 | reverse complement strand
CCAGCAGCAGCTCGGGCCCGCCCGGCGACGACACCACCCGCAACCGGGCCATGAGCAGCCCGATCAGGCCGTCACCACGACCACCAGGCCGTCGACGACCCACCGCCGGTACGCCGCGACATCGGTCATGCCGCCGAGGCTAGGGCCCGTACCGGTGCGGACGCCTCCGTCCCGAGGCCCGGACGCACTCATCCTTCGGACGGACCCCGCACGGGCAGGACACTCCCCCGGACCGATCCGGACGGCCGGGTGGCCGCCGCAGCATCGGCCCGATGCCCGCCCCGCACCGACGCCTCCGACCGCTCGCCGTACTCGCCGCCGCCGTCGCACTGGCCGTCACCGGCTGCGCCGCGGCCGTACCCGCCGCACCCGCCGTCCCGCCGCCCGACCCGGTCACCTGGACCGGGTGCGGTCCCGGCCTGGAGTGCGGCACCCTCGAGGTCCCCCAGGAGTACACCGACCCCGACGGCCCCCGGGTCGCCCTCGCGGTGATGCGGCACCGCGCCACGGATCCCCAGCGCCGGATCGGCACCCTGTTCTTCAACCCGGGCGGCCCCGGGGTCGCCGCGACCGACACGCTGCGCGCGATGCCCGCCACCCCGGGGTCGGCGGGCACGTTCGGGCCGGAGGTGCTGGCGCGCTTCGACGTCGTCGCGATGGACCCACGCGGCGTCGGCGCCTCGTCGGCGGTGCGCTGCCGCACCGACGCCGAGCGCGCCACGGCCGCCGCGAGCACCGCCGCCGACCCCGCCGTCCCCGGCGGCGCCCCGCTGCCGACCCTGCTCGCCGCCGAGGCGAGGGCGCTGGCCGAGGGCTGCGCGACGCACCGGACCCCGGCGTTCCTGGCGAGCCTGTCCACCGACAACGTCGCCCGCGACCTGGACCGGCTCCGCACCGCGCTCGGCGAGGAGACGATCACCTACTACGGCATCTCCTACGGCACCGTCGTCGGCCCGATGTACGCCACCCTGTTCCCGGACCGGGTCCGGCAGATGGTCCTCGACGCGCCCGTCGACACCACGCTGTGGACCGGGGACCCCCTGGAGTTCCTCGACGAGGTCGCCGTCGCGAGCGAGCGGACCCTCGGCGCCTGGTTCGACACCTGCCGTACGGACGGTGCCGCGGTCTGTCCGTTCGGCGCCGGCGACCCGGCCGCCGCGTTCGACGCGCTCGTCGCCGGTCTCGAGCGGCGCCCCGCCCCGGCCCGGGTGGTGGAGGGCCTCGCCCCGGCCGGCGTCGTCGACGGCGCCATGCTGCTGGAGACCGCCCGCGGCGCGGCGGGCGAACGCACCCTCTGGCCGGTGCTGACGACGACGCTGGCGACCGCGCAACAGGGCGACGGCACCCTCGCCCACCTGCTCCACCGCAACCTGACGGTCTCGCCGTTCGGTGTCCCGACCGCGACGCAGGAGCAGCACACCGCGGTGCGCTGCGCGGACTGGAACACCCCGGCCGACGTCGGCGCGCACACCGCGGCCGCCGAGCGCGCGGTCGAGCACGCACCGCGGATCGGCACCCGCGCCGCCTACAGCGCGCTGGCCTGCGCGGTGTGGCCCGCGCCGAACACCGACCGGGTCACCGCACCGCTGACCGGCGCGGGCGCCCCGCCGACGCTGGTGGTCGGCGGCAGGCTCGACCCGGTCACGCCCCACGCCTGGGCGGAGCGGACGGCCGACACCCTGGACCGGGCGGTCCTGCTGACCCGCGAGGGTGTCGGGCACGGCTCGTACGGCACCGACCCCTGCGTCGACGCCGCGGTGGAGGCCACGCTGCTCGACACCACGCTGCCGGCGGCGGGCACCGTGTGCACACCGCCGCGGGCCACCACCCGTCCCGGGGCGGTCCCGGGTGGCTGAGGTCAGCCGTGCGTGTGCCCGTGCACGGCGAGGTGGGCGACGACGTCGCCGGGCCTCACCCCCGCACCGCGGCCGCGAGGGCCGCGAGGTCGTCGGGGTGCATCCGGGCCGGGACCGGCTCCGGTGCCGCGGCACGCAGCCGGTCCCGTTCCGCGGCGAGCCCGTCCCGCTCCCGGCGGGTGTCGTCGAGCCGGCGGGTCAGCTCCTCGACCGCGGTGCGGGCGCTCTCGTGCTGCGCACGCAGCCCCTCGGCGACGGCGCGGGCCTCGGTCAGCAGGTCGCGCTGCGCGGCGAGCCGGCTGCGCTGCTCGACGACGGTCTCGACCAGACCCGCCCGGTCGGCGACGACCGCGGCGTGGTCGGCCCGCAGCGCCGTCAGGTCGGCGTCCAGGCGGTCCCGGTCGCGGGTGGCGGCGTCGGCGCGGGCGAGGGCGGTATCGCGCTCGTGCTCGGCGGTCCGGGCGGCGAGCAGCGCGGCCTCCCGGTCCCGGGTGGCGGTCGCGGCGGTGTCCCGGGCCTCGCGGGCGTCGGCGACGGCGGCGTCCCGGGCGGCGACGGCGTCGGCGGCCTGCTGCCGCGCCGCACCGAGGGCCTCGGTCGCCGCGAGGGCGGTGGCGGCGGCCTCCTCGGCCCGGGTCACCGCCTCCGCCCGCTCCTGCCGGGCCTCGGTCGCGGCCCGGTCCGCCTCGCGGGCCCGGCGCTCGGCCGTCTCCCGGGCGGTGTCGGCCTGCCGACGGGCGGCGTCGGACTCGGCGGCGCCCGCGCGGGCCGCCTCGGTGGCGGCCAGGGCGTCGCGCTCGATCTCGTCGAGCCGGTCCAGCACAGCGGTCAGCGCCCCGGACAGCTCGGCCACCGGCCCGGCGAGCGCGCCGACGTGCTCGCGGAGCCGGTCCGCGTCGAGCGCGAACGCCCCGGTCCCGGTGTCGAGGCCGAGAGCACCGAGGGCCTCCCGCTCGGCGCGGGCCATCTGCGCGCACGTCCGCCCCTGCTCCCACCGGGTATCCCGGCAGAACGACCGCGGACGGCCGCCCTGCGGCCCGGGCGGGGGCAGCTCCGCCCGGCACCGGCTGTATCCGCACCGCACCACCGTGTCCGTCACGTCGGCCATGCTACCGGTTCGGTTCATACGAACTGCTGCACGGTTCTTGGTTCAGTTACCTGAACTAGCACAACACGGGATAATGCAGAGAATCCCGGGTCGGCCGAGCCACGGGTGCATCGACCGTCGCCGGGGCGCGCGGGAGCACGCGGGGAACCGGGGGGCGGCGGAGGGATCGAGCGTGGCCGCGCGGCGTCGGGCCCCGGTCACCGGCGATAGCCTGGTCGTGACCCGGGCGGGAGGAGCAGCGATGGGCAGGACACCGTGGATCGGGCCGAAGCGGGTCGGGTGGGGGCTGCGCCCGCAGACCCGGCAGGGCCGGGTGGTGACGGCGGCGTCCGCCGCCGCACTGCTCGTCGTCCCGGTCGTGCACTGACCGTGCACCCGGTCCCGCGCCCCGCCGACCTCGACGCCGTCCGCGACTCCTACGACCGCGTCGCCGACAACTACGTCGACATGGTCGTCACCACCGGCCTCGGTGACGTCCGCACCCATCCCTGGCTCCGGGCCGCCATGGACACCTTCGCCGACGCCGTCGCGGGCCGCGGGCCGGTCCTCGACGTCGGCTGCGGGCCGGGGCAGGTCACCGCCCACCTCGTGGAGCGCGGCGTCGACGCGTCCGGGATGGACCTCTCCCCCGCCATGGTCGCCCACGCCCGGCGGCTGTACCCGCACTGCCGGTTCTCGGTCGGCTCGGCCACCGAGCTCGCGGTCCCCGACGCCTCGCTCGCCGGGGTCCTGGGCTGGTGGTCGCTGTTCCACCTGCCCCGCGACGTCCTTCCGCACGTCCTGGCCTCCTTCACCCGCGCCCTCGCCCCCGGTGGGCGGCTGATCCTGGCGACCCACGTCGGCGACGGCGAGCTCGAACGCACCGAGTGCTACGGCGGCGTGCCCGTCCGCTGGACCACCCACCTGTGGCGGCCCGAGCAGCTGCGCGACCTCCTCGGGCGGGCCGGACTGCACCCCGAGGCCGAGCTCCTCCTGCATCCCGACGAACGGACCGGCCCGGGCGTGGTGATCATGGCGCGGGCACCGGGACCGGCAGGATGACCCCGTGACCGACCCCGCCCCCACCGGCGTCCCCGGCGCCGAGCTGCTCGCACCACAGGTGGACCTGCCACTGACCGAGCAGGAGGCCGCCTACGTCGCGGCCGCCCGGTCGGCCAACACCCGTCGCGGCTACGCCTCGGACTGGCGGGAGTTCAGCGGCTGGTGCGCCCGGCACGGGCACGAGGCCCTGCCTGCCGCCCCCGAGGCGCTGTCCGGCTACATCACCGAGCTCGCCGGGGCCGGGGCGAAGGTCGGGACCATCAGCCGCCGGCTGTCCTCGATCCGGTTCGTGCACGTCATGCGCGACCTGCCCGACCCCACCGACGCCCGCCGCGTCACCGCCGTCTGGGAAGGCATCCGCCGCACCCACGGCGCCCCGCCGGTCCAGGCCCGGCCGCTGATGCCCCCCGACCTCGACGACGTCGTCGACGCCTGCCCCACCACCCGCAGCTACGCGACCCGCCCGGGTGAGGACGACCTCGCCGGCCTGCGCGACCGGGCCCTGCTGCTGGTCGGGTTCTTCTCCGCGCTGCGCCGCTCCGAGCTGGCCGCGCTCACCGTCGCCGACGTCGCCGACCACCCGCGCGGCCGCGTCCTGTCGATCCCCCGCTCCAAGACCAACCCGTACGGCACCGAACCCGAGCTCGTCGTCCTCCCGCACGCGCACCGGGCCGCGCGCTGCCCGGTCACCGCGCTGCGGACCTGGCTCGACGCAGCCGGGATCACCGAGGGCCCGGTGCTGCGCAAGGTCACCCGCGGCAACCGGGTGACCGACCGGCCGCTGCACCCGGAGTCGGTCAACGAGATCGTCCAGCGCGCGGTGGCCCGTGCCGACATCGGCCCCGGCCCCTGGTCGGCGCACTCCCTGCGCGCGGGCCACGTCACCTACGCCCACCAGCGCGGCGCCTCCGACCGGGCCATCGCCCACCAGACCCGACACCGCTCCCTGGCCACCGTCGGCGCCTACATCCGCATCGACAACGCCTGGGAGGACAACTCCGCCGCCCTGCTGGCAGGTCTGTAGCCGTGCCCCTCCACCCGCCGATCGAGCCCCACGACGCCGGTGTCCTCACCACCGACGACGGCCAGGCCCTCTACTGGGAGACCTGCGGCAACCCCGACGGACGACCCGCGCTGGACCTGCACGGCGGGCCCCGGATCGGGTGCCTCGGCCGGGGCCCGCCGGTACTACGACCCCGAGCGGTACCGGATCGTGCTGCTCGACCAGCGCGGCTGCGGCCGCAGCAGACCGCTCGCCTCCGACCCGGGCGTCGACCTGGGGCGCACGCAGACCACACAGCTGCTCCTCGACGACATCGAGCGGCTCCGCGAGCTGCTGGCCATCCACTCCTGGGTCGTGCGGGGCGGCTCCTGGGGCAGCACCCTCGCCCTCGCCTACGCCCAGGCCCACCCACAGCGCGTCGACGCGCTCGTCCTCGCCGCGGTCACCACGACGACCGGGCGGGAGGTCCGCTGGGTCACCGAGGACATGCGCCGCATCTTCCCCTCCGCGTGGGACCGCTTCGCCGGCGCCGTGCCCGCCCACCTGCGTGGCATCCGCCTCGTGGACGCCTACGCGACCCTGCTCGCCGACCCCGACCCGGCCGTGCGCGAGGACGCCGCCCGCGAGTGGTGCCGCTGGGAGGACACCCACGTCTCCCTCGCACCGGGCCACCGGCCGAGCCGACGCTCCGAGGACCCGGCGACCCGCTGACCCGGGGTCCGCACCACACCACACCGCACACCGGTCGCCGGCCCGGCCACCGGACCTCCCCGGCCGGCGCCGGCCTCTCCCGGTCTTGGCGGTTCGGTTGTCGTCGTTTCGTCGACGATTCGCTGGCGTCAATGCTTCATTGACAGAGAAGGGCTGCGACGTGGGAGTCGCCGGCGGCCCCTCGTCCGCACGGCCGCCCGGACCTCGCCCCCGCCCTGGACGCGATCGGCGTGAGAACCCGTCCACCCCGGCGGCACGCCCACGTGTCCTGTCGACGCACGAACACGGGGCGTCGATGACCGACCGGGCCGGGGAGCCGAGGCCAGACCGGCCCCCGGCCTCGGCTCCCCGGCCCGGACCGCCTGGTGATCCGCGCCGACCGGGGTAGCGCCGGCACGACCGGCCCGGCCACGGTCGTTCCGGCCGACAGCGCGAGCCGGCCTCCCCTCCCCCGGCTCCGCGGCCGACGGGTGTCGCCGCTCGGTTGACCGGGCGTACGCGTCAATGATTCCTTGACACCGTGAGTCCCGGCGCTGTGGTCCCCGGCGCGTTGACCCTCCGCCCACAGCGGCTCTACATTCCGGTGACGATCCCCGGTGCCGACTCCGTGCACCCCGCCTGTCGCAGGAGTGCACCCTGTCCACGATCCCGCTGTCCTGCCTGGACCTGAACCCGGTCCGGCCCGGCGGAACCGCCACCGACGTCGTCTCCGACGCGATCGTGCTCGCACGCCACGCCGAGTCGCTCGGCATGCTGCGCTACTGGGTCGGCGAGCACCACCTCAACCCGGTGCTCGGGTCGACCAGTCCGATGATGCTGCTCTCGCACCTCGCGGCCCGGACCGAACACATCCGGCTGGGCGTCGCCGCCACCCTGGTCGCCTACCACCCGCCGCTGCGCCTGGCCGAGGACGCGACGCTGCTGTCCGCCCTGTCCGGTGGCCGCACCGACCTCGGGCTGGGCCGCTCGGTCGCCGCCCGCACGCCGCGCACCGTCGGGTTCGACCACGACCGCCCGCACGTCGAGGCCCGGCTGCTCGAACGCGGCCTGGGCACCTTCAGCGGGCGCTGCGACCAGCTCCTGCGCCTGCTCGCAGGCAAGGAGCCGGGACTGCAGGGCACGCCGGTCGACCTGCTCGACGCCGTGACCCCACAGGTCTGGGTGCATGCAGCGGGCGCGGGCGAGAGCGCCGAGTACGCCGCGCGCAACGGGCTGCCGATGGGCGTCGCCTACTTCTCCCGGCCGACCACCGTGCTCGAGGCGATCGATCTGTACCGCGAGCGGTTCGTACCGGGCCCCTACCGGGACCGCCCGCACGTCGCGATCGCGGTATCGGCGCTGGCCGCGGACACCGAGGACGAGGCCGCCGCACTGGGCTCCGGCTACGACGTCTGGCTGCGCGGGCTCGCCCTCGACGCCGGTGCGCACCACTACCCCACCGCCGACGAGCGGGCCGGTCTCCCCCCGCTGGACCCGGACGAGCAGGTCGCGCTGGACGACCGCCTGCGGACCCGCGTCGTCGGCCGGGCGGACGCGGTGGCGAGCCGGCTCGCCGCGATCGTCGAGGCCGCGGAGGCCGACGAGCTCGTCGTCGAGACCGTCGCCCCCACCCTCGACGACCGCCTGCGGTCCTACGAGCTGATCGCCCGGGCGTGGGCCCGGATCTGACCGGGCCCACGCGACGGGTCAGAGCATCGCCCGCTCGGACGGTTCCACCTCGGTGACCTCGCCGGAGGCGAGCTTCGCGCGGAACGCCCGGACCTCCTTCTTGACCACCGGGGCCAGGACGTACAGGCCCAGGATGTTGAAGAAGGCGAGCAGGAAGAGCACCGCGTCGGCGAAGTCGAGCACGCTGCCCAGGGTCAGCACCGAGCCGACGACCACGAAGAAGCAGAAGACCGTCTGGTAGACGCGCTCGGACACCGTGTTCTTGCCGAACAGGTAGGTCCAGGCCTTCTGCCCGTAGTAGCCCCACGTGATGATCGTGGAGACGGCGAACAGGAACACCGCGACCGCGAGCACGTAGGGGAACCACGGCAGCACCGTGGCGAACGCGTCGGAGGTGATGAGCACGCCGTCGGCCACGTCGGAGCCGCCGCTCGCGAAGGCGGTCGCCTGGGCCTGCTGCCAGAAGGGCGTACCGGCGATCACGATGGTCAGCGCGGTCATCGTGCAGATGACCACGGTGTCGACGAACGGCTCGATCAGGGCCACGTACCCCTCGGTGGCCGGGTTCCTCGTCCGCACCGCCGAGTGCGCGATCGGCGAGGAGCCCAGGCCCGCCTCGTTCGAGAAGGCCGCCCGCTGGAAACCGACGATCATGGCGCCGAGCGCACCGCCCACCACGCCCTCGGCGGAGAACGCTCCCGAGAGGATGAGGCCGAACGCCGTCGGGACCTGCGCGATGTTCACGGCGATCACGACGAGGCAGGCGGTCACGTAGACGATCGCCATCGCCGGGACGAGACGACCCGTGACCGCACCGACGGACTTGATGCCCCCGAACACGACCGCCCCGACGAGCGCGGCCAGCAGCAGACCGAAGACGAACGCGGCGCCGCCGCTGCCGAGCAGACCGGTCTCGCCCCCGGTGACGTTGCGGAGCTGGGCGAAGGTCTGGTTGGCCTGGAACATGTTCCCGCCGGCGACGCCGAAGAAGAGGATCATCACCGCCGCACCGGCGGCAAGGACCTTGCCCAGCCCGCGGCCGAACGCGTTGGGGATGCGCTCGGCGACACCGATCCGCAGGTAGTGCATCGGACCGCCGGACACGGTGCCGTCGGGGTGCACTTCGCGGTACTTCACGCCGAGGGTGCACTCGACGAACTTGGTGGCCATGCTGAGCAACCCGGCGACGATCATCCAGAACGTCGCGCCGGGACCACCGATCGTGACCGCCACACCGACGCCGGCGATGTTCCCCAGACCGACGGTGCCCGACAACGCGGAGGCCAGAGCCTGGAAGTGGGTGATCTCCCCCGGCTCGTCGCGCCGGGTGTAGCGGCCACGGACGATCCGCAGGGCGAGCCCGATGCTGCGGAACTGGACGAACCCGAAGTAGAGGGTGAACAGCACCCCGGCCAGGATCAGCCAGCCCACGATCAGCGGGAAGTCCGCTCCGAGGACGGTCACCTCGTAGAAGACGATGTTCGACAGCCCGGTCGAGATCGGGTCGAACACCGAGTTGATGGACAGCTCGATGCTCTCGAGCACGCCGGGTCGCGGCGGTGCCGTGGTCGGTACGGAGGTCATGGGGCGGAACTTCACCCCATGTGGACACGAACCACAACAATACGGACGAACGGTTACCGGATCGTCGATGTCGGCCGGGGCCTTGACCTCGACCGAGGTGGAGGTCGGATGCTCCCGGGACGTCCCCCGAGAGGAGCATCCGATGGAGCTGACCCCGCCCGTCTCCCGGTTCGATCAGGCCTACCGCGACGGCGACCCGCCCTGGGTGATCGACGAGCCGCAGCCGGCGGTCGTCGCACTCGTCGGCTCGGGAGCGGTCGCCGGCACCGTCCTCGACCCGGGTTGCGGCACCGGCGAGCACACGATCCTGCTCGCCGGGCTCGGGTACGACGTGCTCGGCGCCGACGCGGCCCCGACCGCGGTCCGGCGGGCCCGGGAGCGGGCCGCGGCCGCGGGCGTGGACGCCCGCTTCGTCGTCGCCGACGCGCTCGCCCCGGACGGCCTCGGCCCGTTCGACACGGTGGTGGACAGTGCCCTGTTCCACCTGTTCGACCCCGGTGACCAGGCCCGCTACGCCCACGCGCTGGCCGGGGTCGTGCGTCCCGGCGGTGTGGTGCACGTGCTCGCCCTGGCCCGGACCGGCGCCGCCGCCGAGTTCGGCCCCGTGATCGACGCGACCGACATCCGGGCCGCGTTCACCGGACCGGACTGGACGGTGGAGACCGTCGGACCGGCGTCCTACCGGGGGGTCGTGACCGCCGGCCTGGCCGGGTCCTACGGCGAGCCGGCCGGGACCAGGGTCGAGGTCCCCGCCCATCTGGCCCGGGTGCGGCGGCGCTGATCAGCTCGGCCGGGCGGGCCGCCGCTGCGGCACGCAGCAGTCGACCGCGCAGGGCGCCCCGTTGCGGGTGCACCCGGCGGACGGGCCGGTGCCCAGCCGCCGGGCGGGCACGCCGTCGGAGTGCTCCCGCACGAGCTCGACCACCATGTCGGCGAAGCGTGGGTCGGGTCCGGCGGTGGCGGCGCGGGCGAAGCCCATGCCGTGCTCGGCGGCTCGCTCGGCCGCCTCGTTGTCGAGGTCCCACACGACCTCGACGTGGTCGGACACGAACCCGACCGGCGCGACGACGACCGCGGGCACACCCTTGGCGTGCAGGTCGTCGATGTGGTCGACGATGTCGGGCTCCAGCCACGGCACCTGCGGCGGACCGGAGCGGGACTGCCAGACGACGTCGAACTCGTCGACGCCCACCTCGGCGGCGACCAGCGCCGCGGCCTCGGCGACCTGGCGGGAGTAGCGGTGCCCGCCGTCGGCCGGGGTCCCGGCGGCCGCGTCGGCCGAGGTCGGGATGGAGTGCGCGGTGAACACCAGCCGTGCCGCCTCGCGACGGCCCTCGGGCAGCTGCGCCCACGCGGTCCGCACGGCGTCGGCGTTGGCGCGCACGAAGTCCGGGTGGTCGTAGAAGTGGCGCAGCTTGACCAGCTCGGGGGCCGCGTCGCCGACCGCGTCCCGGGCCCGGGAGATGTCCTCGTGGTACTGGCGGCAGGCGGAGTAGCCGCCGTAGGCGCTGGTCGCGAACACCAGCGCCCGCCCGACGCCGTCCTCGGCCATCTCGCGCACGGTGTCCTCGGCGAACGGCCCCCAGTTGCGGTTGCCGAAGTACACCGGCAGCTCGGTGCGCGCGGCGATCGCCGCGACCAGCTCGCGGTTGCGGGCATTGATGGGCGAGACCCCGCCGAAGTGCTGGTAGTGCTCCTCGACGGCATCGAGGCGCTCCGGCGGGACCCCGCGCCCCCGGGTCACGTTCTCCAGGAACGGGCGAACCTCGTCGGGGGCCTCGGGGCCACCGAAGCTGAGCAGCAGTATCGCGTCGAACTGTTCGGGCACGACCCCGATTATCGACCCCGGCCCGCGCCGACGCGCGCGGGCCGGTACCGGCTCACACGCCGACGGCGTGCACCCCGCCGTCGGCCATGATCATCGAACCGGTGGTGGTCGGCATCCAGTCCGACAGCGCGGCGCACACGGTCTTGGCGACCGGCACCGGGTCGTTCATGTCCCAGCCGAGCGGGGCGCGCTTGTCCCACACGTCCTCGAACGCGGAGAAGCCCGGGATCGACTTGGCGGCCATCGTCTTCACCGGGCCGGCGGCGACCAGGTTGACCCGGATGCCGTCGCGGCCCAGGTCACGGGCCAGGTATCGGGTGACCGACTCCAGCGCGGACTTCGCGACGCCCATCCAGTCGTAGGCGGGCCACGCCTGCCGGTTGTCGAAGTCCATCCCGACGATCGAGCTGCCCGGGCCGAGCAGCGGCTTGCACGCCATCGCCAGGGACTTCAACGAGTACGCCGACACCTGGATCGTGGTGGCGACGTCCTCCCACTGCGCGTTGAGGAAGGCGCCCTCGCCGAGCGCGCCGGGCGGGGCGAACCCGATGGAGTGCAGCACCCCGTCGAGGCGCGGCTCGTCGCCCAGGTGCGGGGTGATCCGCTCGACGAGCGAGTCCAGCTGCTCCTGGTCCGACACGTCCAGCTCGACGACCGGTGCGGGCTTCGGCAGCCGCATCGCGATCCGCTCGACCAGCCGCATCCGGCCGAAACCGGTGAGCACGACCTCGGCGCCCTGCTCCTGGGCGATCTTGGCGGAGTGGAAGGCCAGCGAGGCGTCGGTGATCACACCGGTGATCAGCAGCCGCTTGCCGTCGAGCAGTCCCATGACGTCCTTTCGAGAGTTCTGCATGCCCGGGCCGGTGGGCACGGTGTCGATGTCCGCTCCGCGGACCTCGCTCAGTGCCCCATGCCCAGGCCGCCGTCGACCGGGACGACCGCTCCGGTGACGTAGCCGGCGCCGGGCGAGGCGAGGAAGGCGACGACCGAGGCGATCTCGCCGGTGTCGGCGTAGCGGGAGAGCGGGATGGTCCCCAGGATCTCCTCGCGCCGCTTCTCGGGCAGCGCACGGGTCATGTCGGTGTCGACGAACCCGGGGGCGACCACGTTCGCGGTGATGCCGCGGCTGCCCAGCTCGCGGGCGACCGAGCGGGCCAGGCCGACGAGCCCGGACTTCGAGGCGGCGTAGTTGACCTGCCCGGCCGAGCCGGAGAGGCCCACGACCGACGATACGAAGATCATCCGGCCCTTCTTGGCCTTCAGCATCCCGCGCGAGGCCCGCTTCGCGACCCGGTAGGCCGCGGTGAGGTTGGCGTCGACGACCTTGGTGAAGGACTCCTCGGCCATCCGCATGAGCAGGCCGTCGTCGGTGATGCCGGCGTTCGACACCAGCACCTCGACCGGGCCGTGCGCGGCCTCGACCTCGGTGAACGCGGCGTCGACGGACTCGGCGTCGGTGACGTCGCAGTGCACCGGCAACAGCCCGTCGGGGATGTCGTCCTTCCCGGAGCGGTAGGTCACCGCCACCTGTTCGCCCTCCGCCGCGAATGCCTGTGCGATCGCCAGGCCGATGCCGCGGTTTCCTCCGGTCACGAGCACGCTACGTCCCACGGGGGGTGAACCTAACGCACTACCGGCCGGTACCCGCGAGCGGAGATCACCCTCACGGCAGTCGCCTGCCGAGCAGGATGCCCGCGCCGAGCCCGCCGATCAGGAGCACGAACCCGCCGATCATCCAGGGCCTGCTCGCGTCGACCTCGCGTTCCTCGTAGCCGAGCTCCTCGGACAGGTCGGAGTAGACCGCGCGCAGCTCGGACTCGGTGGCGGCGGTGAAGAACCGGCCGCCCGAGAGCTGCGCGATGCGCTCCATGGAGGCGTCGTCGACGGCGACGGGGGTACGCCCGCCGTCGAGCTCGATCGTGCCGTAGCTGGTGCCGAAGGAGATCGTGGACACCGGGACGCCGCGGTTCTTCGCCTCGGCGGCCGCGGTGAACGAGCCGCGGGGCTCGTTCTCCCCGTCCGGTCCCGGGACGGTCTGGGTGCCGTCGGAGAGCAGCACGATCCGCGCCGGTGGCGGCACGCCCGCCGCGTCCGGGCCGCCCTGCAGCGAGCGGGAGAAGGTGTCGATCGACTGCATGGCCGTGAAGATCGCCTCACCGGTCGCGGTGGACTCGGCGAGCTGCAGGTTGTCGACGCCGTTCTTGACCGCGCTGCGGTCGGTCGTGGGCGAGACGAGCACCGCCGCCGTCCCGGCGAAGGACACCAGCCCCAGGTTGACGCCGGGGGTCAGCTGGTCGGCGAACTGCTTGGCCGCGGCCTGCGCGGCGGCGAGCCGGGTCGGGGCGACGTCGGTGGCCTTCATCGACAGCGACACGTCGATCACCAGCATCACCGTGGCCCGGTTGCGCGGCACCTTCGCCATGGCCTGCGGCCCGGCGAGCGCCACGGTGAGCACCGCCAGCGCCGCGATCAGCGCGATCGCCGGGAGGTGCCGCCACCGGCCCGGCCGCTTCGGGGCGACCGACTCCAGCAGCTCCAGGTTGGTGAACCGCACGACGTCGCGACGGCGCCGCCGCAGCAGCCACACGTAGGCCGCCGCGAGCGCGGCGACGACGAGCAACCCGAGCAGCCACCAGGGGGCGGTGAACGTCACGCGAGCCTCCGCGGAGCAGCGGCGTGCTTGCGGGCGACGGCGAACCGCACGATGTCGGCCACCCAGTCGGTGTCGGTGCGCAGGGTCAGGTGCCCGGCCCCGCAGCGGCGCAGCGCGGTGGCCACCCGGTCGCGGTGCTCGGAGGCGGCGGCCGCGAACTCGCGGCGCAGCAGCGGCGTGGTGTCGACCTCGCGCTGGCGCCCGGTCTCGGGGTCGGCGAGCACGACGGTCCCGACGTCGGGCAGCTCCAGCTCCCGCGGGTCGACGACCTCGATCGCGAGCAGCTCGTGGCGGGCCGACAGCGCCCGCAGGGACCGCTCCCAGGTGGGCTCGCCGAGGAAGTCCGACACCACGACGACCAGCCCGCGCCGGCGCGGCGGGCGGCGCAGCTCGTCGAGCGCACCGGACAGGTCGCCCCGGGTGCCCTCGGGTGCCGGCGGCATCGTCGCGACCCGGCGGACCAGGCCGCGGGCGTGCGCCAGGCCGCCGCGGGCGGGCAGCCGCAGCGTCGATTCCCCGTTCGCGACGACGGCGCCGAGCCGGTTCCCGCCGCCGGCCGTCAGCTGGGCGACCGCGGTGAGCCCGGCCAGCGCCAGGTGCCGCTTGTCGGTGCGGGCGGTGCCGTAGTCGATGCTGCGCGACAGGTCGACCACCGCCCAGGTCTCCAGCTCGCGGTCGGCGACGGTCTCGCGCACGTGCGGCGCGGTGGTGCGGGCGGTGACCGACCAGTCCATCCGGCGGACGTCGTCGCCGGGCTGGTAGGGCCGGGCGTCACCGGGCTCGGTGCCGGGCCCGGGCAGCAGGCCGATGTGGTTGCCCTGGAGCAGCCCGTCCAGCCGGCGCCGGACGGTGAGCTCCAGGGTCCGCAGGGATGCCTCGAGCCGGACGAGGTCGGCGGACCCCGCCGTCACGCCGGGCCCTGGCCGGCACCCGGTGCGGGCGGCCACGCCGTCGACGCACCCTCGGGCCCTCCCCCGGGCCGGGCGCTGACCTGCGGCAACGGCACGGTCTGCAGGACCCGGGTGACGATGTGGTCGACCGGCACCTGGTCGGCGATCGCGTCGTAGGACAGCACCAGGCGGTGGCGCAGCACGTCCGGGGCGACCTCCAGCACGTCCTGCGGGAGGACGTAGTCCCGGCCGCGGACCAGGGCCAGCGCGCGGGCGGCGGACACGATGCCGAGCGACGCACGCGGCGAGGCGCCGTAGGCGATCCAGGACGCGACGTCGGCCAGGCCGTGCTCGGA
Source organism: Pseudonocardia sp. ICBG1034 (assembly GCF_020131375.1). Lineage (NCBI taxonomy): Bacteria > Bacillati > Actinomycetota > Actinomycetes > Pseudonocardiales > Pseudonocardiaceae > Pseudonocardia > Pseudonocardia sp. ICBG1034. Next base: position 2,836,162 of record NZ_JAHLEK010000015.1, on the reverse strand, counting down.
CGGCAGCCGGGTCGCGACGACCAGCCGCACGACGTAGTCGACCAGGGCGTGGTGCACGAACACGTCCGCCGCGGTGCGCTGCAGCCGGACCAGCTCCTCGGGGGTGAGGACCTGGGAGGGCACCGGCGGGGTGGACCCCATCCGGTAGATGATCTCCCGCTCCTCCTCGACGCCCGGATACTCGATGATCAGCTTGAACAGGAAGCGGTCGCGCTGCGCCTCGGGCAGCGGGTAGACGCCCTCGTTCTCGATCGGGTTCTGGGTGGCGAGCACGAGGAACGGGTCGGGCATCGGGTGGTCGCGCCCGGCGAGGGAGAGCTTGCGCTCGGCCATCACCTCGAGCATCGCCGACTGCACCTTGGCCGGCGCACGGTTGATCTCGTCGGCGAGCACGAAGTTCGCGACGACCGGACCGAGCTCGACGTCGAACTCCTCGCGGCCCTGCCGGTAGATGCGGGTGCCGAGGATGTCGGCGGGCACCAGGTCGGGGGTGAACTGCAGCCGCGAGAAGCTGCCGCCCACGACCGTCGCGAACGTCTCCACGGCGAGGGTCTTCGCGACGCCGGGCACGCCCTCCAGCAGCAGGTGCCCCTTCGCGAGGAGCCCCACCAGCATCCGCTCGACGAGGCGGTCCTGGCCGACGATCACCCGCTTCACCTCGAGCACCGCACGCTCGAGCCGCTCGGCGTCGCGGGCGGGGGTGATCGGGTCCGGACCGGTCGAGGCAGTCGTGCTCACGGTCCCATCCCACCGTGTCGGCCGTGTGGATCCGGTGAGGCGTGCGGCTCCGTGCCGCCGGATCCGCCGGCGGCGGGGTCCTGCGCGGTGAACCGGATCGTCATCGCCAGGTAGTCGCGCAGCGACACGGTCCGCGGCGCGGCCCGGTGCCGGGTCCAGACCGTGTTCGCCCGGGCCGGGGTCAGGTCGTGGGCGTGCGCGACGACGGCCCGCGCCTCGGCCGGACCGATCTCGCGACCGGCCAGCGCGGCGAGGGCCACGGCCAGCTCGGCGGCGCGGTCGTCGTCCACCACCCCAGGAGAGCAGACACCCCCGACGGTTCCGGGCGCTCACTCCACCAGCAGGAACACGATCGCCGCGACCCCGATCACGACGATCACGGTCCGCAGCACCGCGGGCGGCAGCCTGCGGCCGACCTTCGCACCGAGCAGCCCGCCGACGATCGAGCTGACCGCGATGATCCCGACGACCGTCCAGTCGACCGGCGCGACGACGGCGTAGATCGCCCCGGCGACGATGTTCACGACCGAGGCGAGGGTGTTCTTGAAGGCGTTGAGCCGCTGGAGCGGGTCCGCGACGAGCAACCCCATCACCCCGACCAGCATGATCCCCTGGGCTGCGGTGAAGTAGCCGCCGTAGACGCCCACCAGGAACACCAGCACGTAGAGCACCGGCGAGCCGGTCCGGTCCGGACGCGGGCGGTCGCGCAGCCGGCGGGCCAGCAGGGGCTGCACGGCGACCAGCAGCACCGAGGTGCCGACCAGGACCGGCACGATCGTCTCGAACGCGTCCGGCGGCAGCGACAGCAGCAGCGCCGCACCGACCACGGCCCCCAGGAACGACGCGACGCCGTACTTCGCCAGGCGGCGACCGTGCCCGGCCCACTCCTTGCGGTAGCCGACGGCGCCGGTGATCGAGCCGGTGATCAGCCCGATGGCGTTCGACGTCGTCGCCGTCACCGGGGGGAAGCCCAGCGCCACGAGCACCGGGAAGGTCACCAGCGTCCCCGACCCGACGACGGTGTTGATCAACCCCGCCCAGAGCCCGGCCAGCGCGATGACCCCGACCTCCCACAACTCCATCGGGACACCCTACGAACCGCAGATCGGCACTCCTCCCGGCGCGGCACGCGTAGGGCTTACGCAGCGCGCGTAGGGTCACCTACGAGGTGCGTGGCATCATCGACGCGTGACCGCCGCCGACGACCCCCGATGGGCCGCTCCCCCGGCCCCGGTGCGCCGGAGGCTGGACCGCGGGTCGATCGTCGCCACGGCGCTGCACCTCGCCGACACCGACGGGCTGGCCGCGGTGTCGATGCCGCGGCTGGCCCGCGAGCTGGGGTCCGCGCCGATGTCGCTGTACCGGCACGTGCCCGGCAAGGACGCGCTGGTCGACCTCGTCCTGGACGTCGCACTGGGCGAGCCGCCGGACCTGTCGGGCTGCAGGCTGCGGCTGGGCTGCGAGATCTGGGCGGCCGCCCTGCGCGACGTGCTCGACGAGCACCCGTGGACCGTCGGGCTGCTCGCCGGTCCCCGCGCCACCGGCCCCGCCGAGTGCGCGTGGTCGGAGGCCCTGCTGGCGCACGTCGTCGGGGCGGGGCACCCGCTGCACGCGGCCGTCGAGGTGCTGCACCTGCTGCACGGCTACGTCCGGGGCGCGGCGGCCCTGGCCGGGGACCGCCTGCCCACCCTCGACGACGTCCGCCGCTCCGGCCGGGCGGAGCGCCTGCCGGTGCTGTCCCGGCTGCTCGGCGGCGCCGTCGTGCGCGGGCCCGGCGGCGGCGAGCCGCTGTTCGACTCCGGGCTGCGCCGCACCCTCGACGCCGTCGAGGCCGGGCTCCGGCCCTGATCACCCGGCCGGGTCGAGCTCCAGCCGCGGCCAGTCGGCCAGGTCGCGCAGCAGCTGCCGGTCGTGGGTGGCGACGACGACGGCCGCCGAGGTGTCCCGGACCATCGCGGTGAGCTCGTCCACGAGCCGCGCGGACAGGTGGTTGGTCGGCTCGTCGAGCAGCAGCGTCGTCGGGCGCTCCGCCAGTGCGCGGGCCAGGTCGAGCCGGCGCCGCTGGCCCTCCGACAGCCGACCCACCGGGGTCCGCAACGCCGCCGCGTCGAGCAGGCCGTGGGCGCCACCACCGACGTGCTCCAGCACGGCACGCGCGGGCCGCCGCGGGTCGGACACCGCGGTCTCCTGCTCCAGCCGGACGACCCGGGCGCCGCTCGCGGTGCGCACCGACCCGGCGTCCGGAGCGAGCGCCCCGGCCAGCACGGCGAGCAGCGTCGACTTCCCGGCCCCGTTCGGACCGGTCACGAGCAGCCGGTCGCCCGCGTCGAGGACCAGGTCGACCGGACGGGCGAGCCGGCCCCGCACCCCGACCCCGAGCGCGCGCAGCTGGGGCGCGCCGGGGCGCACGTCGAGGTCGGGACGGCGCAGCGACGGCGGCGGTACCGGGACGTCGATCCGGTGCGCGTCGAGCTCGGCCCGGCGCCGGTGCAGCGCCTGCACCACCCCCGGGGCCCGGGACTGGCGGGCGTGCTTGCCGGTCCCCTTGTCCGGACGCCAGCCGGTCGAGAGCCGGTCCCGCGCGGTGGCGACGGCGTCGGCGAGGCGGCGGTGCTCGGCCTGCTGTTCGGCGTGCTCGGCCTCCCAGGCGGCGCGGGCCCGGTCCCGCGCGGTCCGCCAGCCGTCGTAGCCGCCCGCGGTGAGCCGGGGCGCGCCGTCGCGGGTCGGGTCGAGGTCGCAGAACTCGTCGGCGACGTCGCGCAGCAGGGCCCGGTCGTGGCTGACCACGGCGAGCCCGCCCGGGTGGGCGCGCAGGGTGCGGGTCAGGAAGTCGAGCCCGGCGGCGTCGAGGTGGTTCGTGGGCTCGTCGAGGAGCAGGACGTCGTGGCGGGCACCGAGCAGGCACGCCAGCCGCACGCGGTGGCGCTGTCCCACCGACAGCGTCGCCAGTGGCCGGGTGCGGTCGGTGCAGGCGCCGAGCGCACCGAGGGCGACGTCGACGCGGCGTTCGGCGTCCCAGGCGTCGAGCCGGGTCGCGGTGTCCAGGGCGGCGGCGAACCGGTCGTCGGCGCCGGGCGCGCCGTCGGTGAGCGCCGCGGTCGCCGCGTCGAGCTCGCGCAGCGCCGTCCGCGGGGCGGCGAGCGACTCCGCGGTCAGGGTGCCGACGGTCTCGCCGTCGCGGGCGGGCACCTCCTGGCGGGCCAGGGCGACGGTGCCGGCGCGGTGCACGACCCCGGCGTCCGGCGCGAGCAGGCCCGCGAGGACGTACAGGAGCGTGGACTTGCCGCGCCCGTTCTCCCCGACGACGGCGAGCCGCGAGCGGGCGGAGACGGTCAGCGTCACGCCGGTGAGGACGCGGTGCGTCCCGCGGGTGACGACAACGTCCTCGGCACGCACGTGGGCGGCCGCGCCGGCGTCGAGGGCGGGCAGGGGTGAGGACGGTTCGGGGGTGGTGTGCACGAGAGGGCTCCGCGGCATCCGAGATCGGAGCCGGGCAGCACGGGATGCGCCGCCCGGCGGGGACCGGGACGGCGGACGCGGTTCGGAAGGGGTGAAGGGCGCCGCCGTCAGCGGGCGGTGCGGACCTTCTGCGACCAGATGCCTCGTGCCATGGTGTCGAGCCTACCCACCGGCAGGTGTCCGTGTCGTCCGGTTTCGGACACGCCCCACCCGCCCCGTCCCACCGGAGGACCGATGCCCGCCCGCGCCCTGCCGTTCCTGACCTTCCAGCCGCCGCGTGGCCCGAGCGCGAGCGAGGCGATGGAGTTCTGGACCTCCCTGTTCGACGACGGCGAGATCGTCTCGGTCACCCACCGCCCCGACGACCCGACCGCGGTGGTCCTCGCCGAGTTCGTCGTCGCCGGGCAGCGCCTGCGGTGCAGCGACAGCCCGCCGGTGCACCAGTGGGACTTCTCCCCCGCCGTCTCGCTGTGGGTGGACTGCGAGTCCGGCGACGAGCAGGAGCGGCTGCTGGCGGCCCTCGCGACCGGTGGGCGGGAGTTCATGCCGCTCGACGACTACGGCTTCGGCCCCTTCGCCTGGGTCGAGGACCGCTTCGGCGTGTCCTGGCAGCTCGCCGCCCCGGCCGCCTGAACAGCGCTCAGATCCCCCGGCGACGCGCCCGCAGGAGGACGACGAGCACGACGACCAACGCGACCGCCCCGGCCACCGGGAGCGGGAACCCGGTGCGGAACGACCACCACGGGTGCACGACGTCGAGCCCTGCCCGCACGGCCCACACGAGGGTGAGCACGACACCGGCGACCAGGACACCGAGCAGCACCGCCCGGACGGTCTCGACCGCCTGGGCCTCACTGCGTTCCCGGTGACGCTCCACGACCCCACCCTGCCCGTTCGGCACGGTGATCAGAAGGGCGCGACGACGGCGTCGGCGGCGAGGGCGCGGGCGAGGTCGGCGGGGATCGGGCCGTGCCCGACCAGCTCGGCCGGTGCCGCACCACCCATCAGCGTGCTGAGCGGGACGACGACCTGGATCAGCGGGCGGCGCCCCACCGCCTCCTCCGGGTCCGGCTTCGCGGCGAGCACCCGCGCGACCGCTGCGAGCAGGCCGTCCTCGTCGGTGCCCGCCCCGTCCGCGCCGAGCGCGTCCCGGACCGTGCCGACCTCGGTGAGCGTCAGCGTGCCCTGCAGCAGCTGGTGGGCGAGGTCGACGCGCTTCTGGTCCAGGGTGCGGTCGTCGCACGGGTCGTCCGGGGAGCGCGCGAGCCGGTCGACGCACTGCCACGACGCCTCCACCTGCGCGGCGGTGCCGCCCAGCCACAGCGAGCCCATGCCGTCGTCACCTGGGGAGAGCGACATCCGCCGCTCCGACCGGGCCCGCTCGTGGCGCTCGCGGGCGCCGTCCGGGTCGACGCGGGCGATGTGGCGGCGCAGCCGGTCCCGCAGCAACCGGCGGTGCGCCTCCGGAGCCCCCGGGAGGACCGCGGCCTGCACCCGGCGGGCGCGCTCGTCGTCGAGGACGAGTGTCGACGACGAGATCGCCTCGGCGGCGCCCTGGTCGATCGCCCCCGACTCCCACGCGGCCAGGGTCTCCGGCAGCACCTGGGCGAACCGCTGCGCCTGCCCGATCAGCGACCGCGCGTGGTCGCGAGGGACCCGCGGCACGATCGCCACCTGGTCCGGCAGCCAGCGCGAGACGGGCTGCACCGCACGCGGGTCCGCGCCCGGCGGCGCGGCGCCGCTCCCGGCCGGGTGGCGCTCCGCGATCTGCGCGACCGACCGCATCCGCAGGGCGGTCGAGCGCCGCACCCAGTGCTCGGCGCCCTCGAGGACGTCGAGCACCTGCAGGTCGGTGAGCCGGTCGGGCGGGGCTCCGGCGACCAGGCACCGCAGCGCCTCCCAGGCGACGTCGTCGATCCCGCCGGAGGGGTCGGGCGGGGGCTCGGGACCACACATCTCGTCGCACAGGTCGATCGCGAGACCGTGCGGGCACCGGGTCGCCTCCTCCACCGCCTCACGACGGCGCCGGTGTTCGAGCCAGGCCGGGTCGTCGGCGGGATCGGTGTGGCTCAGCACGTCCAGCACGTCCACCTGGTCGATCATATGCTCGATTACAGGTCTCCTAGCTGGGCGTTTCCAGGTCGTTCGGCGCTCGCATCCGCCCGTCCGCCGCAGCCCGGCAGCGGACGATCCCCGCGCACCAGCTCGCGCCGCCACCGCCCCGACCTCATCACGCCCGGGCCTCGCGCCCCCGCGGCCACTCCCCGAGCCCCCGACCGACGCGCCCGCCGGAGCACAGCGGTCGCGCCTCGACGGCCAGGCCGTCCCACCACGACTCGAGCTCCGCTCCGAAGACGGCGTCCCTGACCCGACCACTCGGCTGGACGGCGGAGGCGCGCGACCCCCGCACGCGCGAGGATGACCCCGTGCCCCGTCTCGTCGTCCCGCTGCTCGCCGCCCTGGCGCTCCTCGCCCCGACGAGCGCGACGGGTGCGGCGACCGCGGCGAGCGGGACGACGAGCCCGGCGGCCAGGGCCTCGTGCATCGCCGACCCACCCCGCTCCGCCCACGCGTTCACCGGCACCGTCGCCTCGACCTCCGCCGACGGCCGCGTCGCGCAGGTCCGTACCGACGACGGCCGCGACGTCCAGGTGGTCGGCTCCCCCACCCCCCGACCGAACACCGCGACCTCGGTCGACCGGTCGTACGCCACCGGGACCCGCTACGAGTTCCGTCCGCTGAACCCGGCGAGTACGGACGAGGACAACCCGTGCACCGCCACCCACGAGGTCGCAGCCGCGCCCGCGGCACCGCCCGAGCCCCCGGTGACCACGGTGTCGACGGGCGCGTTCGTGACCGCTCTCGTCGCGCTCGGGGTCGTCGCCCTGGTCGGGACCGCGGCGGCGTTCCTCGTCCCGAGCCGCCGTCGCCGCAACCGACGACGGCGCCGGCGCGCCTGACTCACGGCCCGGAGAGCAGGTCCCACCGGTTCCCGGCGACGTCGCGGAACACCGCGACCGTGCCGTGGGCCGCCACCCGCGGCGGTCCCTCGAACTCCACCCCGAGCGCCACGAGCCGCTCGTACTCCGCGGCGGCGTCGTGGTCGTCGACCACGAGCGTGGAGCAGCGCGGTCTCATGCCGCCACCGGTACCCGACGCCGGGCCGGCGCGGAGGCCACCAGCACCCCGCCGACGACCACCGCCCCGGCGACCAGCTCGGTCACCGACGGCCGCTCCCCCAGGAGCACCATCGCCAGGCTCATCCCGACCACCGGCACGAGCAGCGAGTGCGGCGCGACGAGCCCCGCCGGGTAGCGGCGCATCAGCCCGGTCCAGATCCCGGCGGCGAGCACCGTCGCGACCAGCGACAGGTACACGAGCGCGAGCAGCCCGGCGACGCCGCCGGGGGTCGCCATCGCGACGACGTCGCCCCAGGCGCCCGGACCCTCCACCACGGCCGAGGCGGCCAGCAGCGGCACCGGCGGCACGACGGTCATCCACAGCGTCAGGTGCAGCGGGTCGACCGCCTCGCCGTCGCGCTGGGCCAGGCGGCTGCACAGGTTCCCGGCCGCCCAGCCGAGCGCGCCGAGCAGGGTCAGCACGACCGGCAGCAGCGCCGCGGACTGGGCGCGGGCGAGGGCGATGCACCCCAGGCCGAGCACGGCGACGCCGATCCCGGCCCACTGCCGCGGCGTCACCCTCTCGCGCAGCAGCAGCGCGCCCAGCACGAGCGTGAACGGTCCCGACGCCTGCAGGACCAGCGACGCGAGCCCGGTCGGCATCCCGGCGTACATCCCCAGGAACAGGAAGAGGAACTGCACCGTGCCGAACCCGAGCCCGTAGCCGACGAGCCAGCGCAGCGGAACCCGCGGCCGCGGCACGAGGAGCACCGTCGGGACCGCCAGCACGAGCATCCGCAGCCCGGCCAGGAACAGCGGCTGGAAGTGCTCGAGCCCGACGTGGATGGCGATGAAGTTGGCGCCCCACAACACGGCGACCACGACGGCGAGCAGGCGGTCACGAACGGTCACGGCGTCCACGCTGCCGTCCCGAGACCGTGCAGACCAGCGACAACAACTGAAACGATGTTGTAGCGTTCCTGCATGGACGTGCGGCGGCTCCGGATCCTGCGCGAGCTCGCCGACCGCGGCTCGGTCACCGCCGTCGCCGCGGCGCTGAACTTCACCCCGTCCGCGGTGTCCCAGCAGCTCAAGGCACTGTCCCGGGAGGCGGGTCTGGAGCTGACGGCACCGGACGGGCGCGGGCTGCGGCTCACCGCGGCCGGGCGGGCCGTCGTCGACGGGGCGCAGGAGGTGCTCGACGCGCTGGGCCGGCTGGAGGAGACCACCGCGGGCCTGCGCGAGCAGCCGCTGGGCACGGTCCGGGTGGTGTTCTTCCCGTCGGCGGCCCGGCTGCTGCTGCCCGGGCTGCTGCGCCGGGCGTCGGCCCACCCCGGGCTGGCGCTGTCCTGCCGTGACCTCGACCTGCGCCCGGAGGAGGTACCGGCCGCCGCGGCCGACGCCGACGTCGTCGTCACCCACCACGACGAACGGCTCGACCCGCTGCGCACGGGCCGGCTCACCGTGCACCCGCTCCTGCGCGAGCCCCTCGACGTCGCCCTGCCCCCGGACCACCCGCTGGCCCACCGCGCCGAGGTGCACCTGTCCGACCTCGTCGACGCCGACTGGATCTCGGTCGCCGTCGGGTGGCCGGTCGACGACGTGCTCAACTCGCTCGCACTGGTCACCGGCACCGTGCCGCGGGTGGTGCAGCGGATCAACGACTTCTCGGTCACCGAGGAGCTCGTCGCGCACGGGCACGGCGTCGCGCTGCTGCCCCGCTACTCCACCGACCACCGCGACGGCGCCCGGCTCGCACTGCGCCCGCTCGCCGGGGTGCGGGCCGCCCGCCTGGTGCGGGCCGTGACCCGCGGTGCGGTGACCCGGCCCGCGGTGCGGCTGGTGCTCGACGAGCTGACCGGCGAGGCCGCGGCCGTCAGAGCAGCCGGGTGACCTTGTTCAGGCCGTCGTAGCGGACCGGGGTCACCCGGACACTCGCGCCCGAGTACGGGGCCTCGAGCATCTTCCCGTCGCCGAGGTAGATGGCGATGTGGTGGGTGCGACCGCCCTCGGCCCAGGACAGCATGTCCCCGCGCCGCATGTCCGAGATCGGCACCAGCCGGCCGGCGTTGGCCTGGTTGCCGCTGTAGCGGGGCAGGCTGATGCCGACCCCGGCGAAGGCGAACTGCATCAGACCGGAGCAGTCGAAACCGACCTTGCGGAAGTCGCCGTGGGCGTCGGCGACGCCGCCGTCGCGGATACCGCGGGTAGGTCCGCGCGAGTTGCCGCCGCCCCAGGCGTAGATGGTGCCGAGCTGGGCCATCGCCCGGTCGATCACGGTCTCGATCGCCGCCGACCCGGTGCGCCGCGGCGCGGGGCCGTCCGACGGCGCGGACTCCTGCGCGACCCGCGACGCCGCCTCCTCCCGGGCCCGCCGGTCGGCCTCGGCCTGGAGCCGGGCCTGCTCGGCCCGCCACGCCTCGTAGCGCTGACGCTGGGCGCGCAGCCCGGCGTCGGCGTTCTCGGCGGCGTCGAGCCGCGACTGCACGTCGGTGCGTTCGGTGTGCACCGCGTCGAGCCGGGTCTGCTGGGCGTCGGCGGCCGCGACGGCCTCGTCGACGGCGGAGTCGGCCGCCGCGGACGCCTGCTCGGCGTCGGCGCGGCGCCGGTCGGCCTCCTCCTGCGCCGCGCGGGCGAGGGAGTCGGCGTTGGCCTGGGCGATACGGGCCTGCTGGAGCTGCTCCAGGACCGCGGCCTGGTCCTCGCTGAGCGCGTCGGTGAGCCGGGCCCGGTCCATCAGGTCCTGCGGGTCGGTCGCCCGCGAGAGCAGCCCGAGCGGGCCCAGGTCGAGACCGTGGGTGTAGACGTCACCGATGAAGGCGTCGATCCGGGTCCGGGCGTCGTCGACGGCGCGGCCCGCGGCCTCGGTCGCGGCGCGGGCGTCGGCGGCCCGGGCCGCGGCGGTCTCGGCCTCACGACCGGCGGCGTCGGCGGTGTCCCGGGCGGCGAGCGCCTCCTCGTTGCGCCCCGCGACCTCCATCTGCAGCTGCTCGGCCTGCGCGTCGAGCTCGGCGAGGCGGGCGGTGAGCCGGCCGACCTCGGCGGCCCGATCCTGCACCGACTGGCGGCTGCGCTCCAGCTCGTCGTCGCCGGGGTTCGGCGGCGGCGGGGGCGGCGGCTGGGCCGGGAGCACCGCGGCGGCGGGCACGACGACGGTCGCGGCCGCACCCACCCCGGGCGAGGCCAGCGCGACCGCGACGAGCACGGCCACCACGACGAGGGTCGCCGACGGCTGGCGCGTCACGGGGAGGTTCCTTCCGGGGGGCGGGCGGGATCGACGGGGAATCGACTGGGAACAGTGCCACTCGTGTCACCCGAACCCCGTGCGACACACCGGACCCGTCCACCGCACGAGGGACACCACACCCGTGACGGCACCGCGACCCCGACCACACCCGCCTCGCCAGGCTTATAGGACAGGCGTACTATTTGCGTCACGAGGGTCCGCGCTGCTGCCGGCACGGCGGTGCGCGAGACTCCGGCACGACGCAGGTGAGCACCCCCGGCCCGCGAGGCCGGGCGCGTTCACCGCACCGGACAAAGCGACCGCCCACCACCACGGGAGGACCACCAAGTGGCCAGCACCGACAGCTTCGGCGCCCGAGGACAGCTCGACGTCGGGGGCACCGGTTACGAGATCTTCCGGCTCTCCGCGGTGGAGGGCTCCGCGCGCCTGCCGTTCAGCCTGAAGGTCCTGCTCGAGAACCTGCTCCGCACCGAGGACGGTGCGAACGTCACGGCGGACCACATCACCGCCCTGGCGAACTGGGACCCGCAGGCCGACCCGGACACCGAGATCCAGTTCACCCCCGCCCGGGTGATCATGCAGGACTTCACCGGCGTGCCCTGCGTCGTCGACCTGGCGACCATGCGGGAGGCCGTGACCGAGATGGGCGGCGACCCGTCCAAGGTCAACCCGCTCGCGCCCGCCGAGCTGGTCATCGACCACTCGGTGATGATCGACTTCTTCGGCACGGCCGACGCGTTCGAGCGCAACATCGAGTTCGAGTACGGCCGCAACAAGGAGCGCTACCAGTTCCTGCGCTGGGGCCAGGGCGCCTTCGACGAGTTCAAGGTCGTCCCGCCCGGCACCGGCATCGTGCACCAGGTCAACATCGAGAACCTGGCGCGCGTGGTCATGCCGCGCAACGGGCAGGCCTACCCCGACACCCTGGTCGGCACCGATTCCCACACCACCATGGTCAACGGCCTGGGCGTGCTGGGCTGGGGCGTCGGCGGCATCGAGGCCGAGGCCGCGATGCTCGGCCAGCCGGTCTCGATGCTCATCCCCCAGGTGCTCGGCTTCAAGCTCACCGGGGAGATCCCGACCGGTGTGACCGCCACCGACGTGGTGCTCACGATCACCGAGATGCTGCGTCGCCAGGGCGTCGTGGGCAAGTTCGTCGAGTTCTACGGCGCCGGCGTCGGCGCGGTGCCGCTGGCCAACCGCGCCACCATCGGCAACATGAGCCCGGAGTTCGGCTCGACCGCGGCGATCTTCCCGATCGACGAGGAGACCGTCCGCTACCTGAAGCTGACCGGCCGCTCGGCCGAGCAGATCGCGCTGGTCGAGGCCTACGCCAAGGAGCAGGGCCTCTGGCACGACCCGGACCACGAGCCGGTCTTCTCCGAGACCCTCGAGCTCGACCTGTCGACGGTCGTCCCGTCGATCGCCGGCCCGAAGCGCCCGCAGGACCGCATCGAGCTGACCGACGCCAAGCCGGCGTTCCGCAAGACCGTGCACGACTACACCGACGACGGCGTGGCCCCGAGCCCGCTCGCCGGCGTCGACGAGTCGTCGAACGAGTCCTTCCCGGCCAGCGACGCCCCGGCGCTCTCCTTCGCCGACGACGACGCCGCGCCGGTCGTCATGTCGGCCGCGGACGGCTGCGAGGGCCGCCCGTCCAAGCCGGTCACCGTGAAGTCCGACTCGCGCGGTGAGTTCGTGCTCGACCACGGCGCCGTGGTGATCGCCTCGATCACCTCCTGCACCAACACCTCGAACCCCAGCGTCATGCTCGGCGCGGCGCTGCTGGCGAAGAACGCCGTCGAGAAGGGCCTGACCACCAAGCCGTGGGTCAAGACCTCGATGGCCCCGGGCAGCCAGGTCGTCACCGACTACTACGAGAAGGCCGGTCTCTGGCCCTACCTCGACAAGCTCGGCTACAACCTGGTCGGCTACGGCTGCACCACCTGCATCGGCAACTCCGGCCCGCTGCCGGAGGAGATCTCGGCGGCGGTCAACGACAACGACCTCACCGTCGTCTCGGTGCTCTCGGGCAACCGGAACTTCGAGGGCCGGATCAACCCCGACGTCAAGATGAACTACCTGGCGTCCCCGCCGCTGGTCATCGCCTACGCGCTGGCCGGGACGATGGACTTCGACTTCGAGAACCAGCCCCTGGGCCGGGACTCGGACGGCGCCGACGTCTACCTGCGCGACATCTGGCCCTCGACCGAGGACATCAACGCGGTCGTGGACTCCTCGATCACCTCGGAGATGTTCACCAAGAGCTACTCCGACGTGTTCCGCGGCGACGACCGCTGGCGCGCGCTGCCGACCCCGGAGGGCCGGACCTTCGAGTGGGACCAGAAGTCCACCTACGTCCGCAAGCCCCCGTACTTCGAGGGCATGAAGGGCGAGCCGGACCCGGTCACCGACATCTCCGGCGCCCGTGTCCTCGCGCTGCTCGGCGACTCGGTCACCACCGACCACATCTCGCCGGCCGGTGCGATCAAGCCGGGCACCCCGGCCGCGGAGTACCTGGACTCGCACGGCATCGAGAAGAAGGACTACAACTCCTTCGGTTCGCGGCGCGGCAACCACGAGGTGATGATCCGCGGCACGTTCGCGAACATCCGGCTGCGCAACCAGCTGCTCGACGACGTCTCGGGTGGCTACACCCGCGACTTCACCCAGGACGGGGCGCCGCAGTCGTTCATCTACGACGCCGCGCAGAACTACGCCGCGCAGGGCACCCCGCTGGTCGTGCTGGGCGGCAAGGAGTACGGCTCCGGCTCCTCGCGTGACTGGGCGGCCAAGGGCACCGCACTGCTGGGCGTGCGCGCCGTCATCGTCGAGTCCTTCGAGCGGATCCACCGTTCGAACCTGATCGGCATGGGCGTCGTCCCGCTGCAGTTCCCGGACGGCGAGTCGGCGAAGAGCCTCGGGCTCGACGGAACCGAGACCTTCGACATCGCCGGCATCACCGCGCTGAACGACGGGAAGACCCCGAAGTCGGTGCACGTGACCGCGACGAAGGACTCCGGCGAGACCGTCGAGTTCGACGCGAAGGTCCGCATCGACACCCCCGGTGAGGCGGACTACTACCGCAACGGCGGCATCCTGCAGTACGTCCTGCGGGGCATGCTGAAGAGCTGACGCGCGCAGCACCCACCACCACACGGAGCCCGTCCCCTCACCGAGGGGGCGGGCTCCGTCGTTCTGCGGGCTCGTTGCTGCGGGGTCGTTCCTACGGGGTCGTTCCTACGGGCGGGCCCCCAGGTCGCGGGAGATGCGCCGGGCCGCGTCGGCGGCGGCGCGGCCGTGGTCGTCGAAGACCTCCTCGGACATGCGCACCGTGGGGCCGGACACCGACAGCGCCCCGACCGGACGGCCGTCGGGACCGAGGACGGGGGCGCCGACCGCGGCGATGCCGTCGGAGAGCCCCTCGGGATTGACCGACCACCCGCGCTCGCGCACCTCGGCGATCCGGACCCGCAGCAGGTCGGGGTCGACGACGGTGTGCCGGGTGGAGGGTTCCAGCGGGCCGGCGAGGTAGGCGTCGACCTCCGCCGGGGTGCAGGCGGCGAGGTAGGCCTGGCCGGTGGCCGAGGCGTGCAGCGGGATGCGGTGGCCCAGCGGCAGGAACGCGCGCAGCCGGTGCGCGGTGTCGAGCCGTTCGAGCAGGACCAGCTCGCGGCCGTCCGGGGCGGCCAGGTGCACGGTCTCCCCCGTCGCGAGCTGCAGCTCGTGCAGCACCGGGACCGCCACCGCGCGCAGGCCCCCGGCGTCGCGGGCCTGGTTGCCGACGGCGAACGCGCGGTAGGTGAGCCGCCAGCGCGCGGTGTCGTCGGCGACGCACCAGCCGACCTCGCCCAGGGTGCGCAGGATCCGCTGCACGGTGGACTTCGGCAGCGCGACGGCGCGGGCGAGGTCGGACAGCCCGACGGGCTGCCGCTCCCCCACCGCCTCCAGCACGCGGACCGCGGAGACGACGCTGTTGGTCGGAGCCATGTCCGGTGTTGACCTCCCCCGTTCGGGCGACCTAGTGTCCGCTCCCAGACGGTCCACTGTACGAACCACTGTGCCACCAAATGGACCGATACGACAAGCGCGTACCAACGGGGGTAGGCATGGCGGTGCAGGTCATCACGCTGGTGGTGTTCGCGGCGGTCTTCGTGATCGCCGAGGTCCGCCGGTCCCACATCGGGATCGTCATGTTCGCGGCCGCCGCCGGCATGGGGCTGCTCGTCGCGGGCCTGCCGCTCGACGACATCGTCGCGGGCTTCCCCGTCGACATCCTGGTCCTGCTGGTCGGGGTGACGTTCTTCTTCGGGATCGCGAAGTCCAACGGCACCATCGGCCGGCTGGTGGACCGGGCGCTGGTCGTCGTCGGCGACCGGACCGCGGCGCTGCCGCTGACGTTCTTCGTGCTCACCGGTGTGGTGTCGGCGATGGGCTCGCCACTGGGCGGGCTGGTCATGGCGCCGATCGGGATGACGGTGGCGCACCGGCGCGGGATCGACCCGATGCTGATGGCGCTGGCGATCGGCACCGGCCTGTCGGCGGGCGGGTTCGCGCCGACGTCGCTGTTCGGGATCGTCACCTGGGGGACGGCGTCGGCGGCGGGCATCGCCCTCAATCCGCTGACCCTGTTCGCGGTCGCGATCATCGCGAACCTGGTGCTGCTGGGCGCGTCCTACCTGATGTTCTCCGCCCGCAGCCGCGTCCCGGTCACGACGGGCGGCGGCGCCGGGCCCGAGGTGCCCGGCGACGAGGAGCCCCCGGCCCGCGAGCCGTTCCGCGTGACGCACCGGATCACCGTCGTCGCGATGGTCGGTCTGGTCGCGGCGGTCGTCGTGCTGGCGGTGCTCGGCGCCGAGCCCGACGTCGGGGTGCTGGCCTTCGCCTTCGGCGCGGTGCTCACCCTGGTCGACCCGGACAGCGGCCGCGGCGCCCTGAAGGAGATCGACTGGTCCACCGTCCTGCTGGTCGGCGGGATCATCACCTACGTCGGTGTGCTGCAGGAGATCGGCTCGGTCGACCTGCTGGGTGACCTCGCCGCGAGCCTCACCGTCCCGCTGCTCGCCGCCCTGGTGGTCTGCGCGGTGTGCGGGCTGGTGTCGGCGTTCGCGTCGACCACCGGCATCCTCGCCGCGCTGGTGCCGCTGGCGATCCCGCTGGTCCAGCAGGGCGGGATCCCGGGCTGGGCGCTGATCTGCGCGCTGGGGGTCTGCTCGTCCATCGTGGACGTGTCACCCTTCTCGACGGTGGGTGCGACGCTGGTCGCCACCACCGTCGACGAGCAGGAACGTCCCCGCATGACCGCGCTGCTGACCCGCTGGGGCCTGTCCATGGTCGTCATCGGCCCGATCGCGCTGGTGGGAGCCCTCGTGCTGCCCGCCATGGCGGTCTGACCCCGTCACCACCAGGAGAACGACGTTGTTCCTCACCTCGCTCACCGACAGCCACGACCTCGACCGCGCCGTCACCGTCGGCGACGACGTGCTCTCGCGTGCCGAGCTCGTCGACCGGGCGGGCCGGTTCGCCGCGGGCATCCCCACGGACGGCCCGGTCGCGGTGCACGCGACCGCCTCGATCGACACCGTCGTCGCGATCACCGGCGCGATCCTCGCCGGCGTGCCGGTCGTGCCCGTGCCGCCGGACTCCGGACCCGCCGAGCGCGGCCACGTCCTCACCGACTCCGGCGCCACCGCGTGGGCCGGGGAACGACCCGACGACGTCGACCTCCCCGTGGTCCTCCCGGGGTCGCAGCCGATCGGCACGCGCCCGGTCGACCCCGCGGCCACCGCGATGCTGCTCTACACCTCCGGCACCACCGGCCGCCCCAAGGGCGCCCAGCTGTCCGGCGCCGCGATCGCCGCCGGCCTCGACGCCCTGTACGAGGTCTGGGACTGGACCCCCGACGACACCGTCGCCCACGGCCTGCCCCTGTTCCACGTGCACGGCCTGATCCTGGGTGTGCTGGGATCGCTGCGCCGCGGGTCGCGGGTCGTGCACACGGTGAAGCCGCAGCCCGCTCGCTACGCCGCGGTCGGGGCGTCGATGTACTTCGGGGTGCCGACGGTGTGGAACCGGATCGTCGACGAGCCCGACGCCGCCCGCGCCCTGTCCCGGGCCCGGCTGCTGGTGTCGGGCAGCGCGCCCCTGCCCGCATCGCTGTTCGACCGGATCGCCGCGCTCACCGGGCAGGCACCCGTCGAGCGCTACGGCATGACCGAGACCATGATCACCCTGTCCGCACACGCCTCCGGGGAGCGCCGCGCCGGCTGGGTCGGGCTGCCCGTCCCGGGCGCGCAGACCCGGCTGCTCCCCGCGTCCGACGAGGCACCCGAGGACGTCCCCGACGACGGCGAGACCGTCGGGCGCCTCGAGGTCCGCGGCCCGATGCTGTTCGAGGGCTACCT
Organism: Pseudonocardia sp. ICBG1034; assembly: GCF_020131375.1. Lineage (NCBI taxonomy): Bacteria > Bacillati > Actinomycetota > Actinomycetes > Pseudonocardiales > Pseudonocardiaceae > Pseudonocardia > Pseudonocardia sp. ICBG1034. Next base: position 2,819,195 of record NZ_JAHLEK010000015.1, on the reverse strand, counting down.
GAACCGCCCGGACGCGAACGACGAGTGCTGGGCAGGCGAGGGCTGGTTCCGCACCGGTGACCTCGCCGTCCGCGACGCGGGCGGGTTCCACCGCATCGTCGGCCGCGAGTCCACCGACCTCATCAAGTCCGGCGGCTACCGGATCGGGTCCGGCGAGATCGAGGCCGTCCTGCTCGACCACCCCGCCGTGTCCGAGGTCGCCGTCGTCGGGGCCCCCGACCCCGACCTCGGCCAGAGGATCGTCGCCTACGTCGTCGGCGACGGACACGACGCCCAGGCCCTCATCGACCACGTCGCCGGGCAGCTGTCCTGGCACAAGCGGCCGCGCGAGGTCGTGTTCCTGGACGCCCTGCCCCGCAACCCGATGGGCAAGGTCCAGAAGAAGCTGCTCGGAACCTGAGCGGACCGGGACGATCGGTCCTAGGTTCGGATCATGCCCGGTGCGCACTCACCCTCGGAGGACCGCGGCGACGACCGCGCGGTCCCGGTCAACCCCGTCTTCGCCTCCGAGCCCGCCGACATCCCGCGGTTCCGGATGCCCGGCTCCGGGATGCACCCGGAGGTCGCCTACCAGGTCGTGCACGACGAGCTGATGCTCGACGGGAACGCCCGGCTGAACCTCGCCACGTTCGTCACGACGTGGGCGGAGCCCCAGGCCGAACGGCTGATGGCCGAGTCCTTCGACAAGAACATGATCGACAAGGACGAGTACCCGCGGACCGCGGACCTGGAGCAGCGGTGCGTGCGGATGCTCGCCGACCTGTGGCACGCCCCCGACGCGGGGCGGGCCGTCGGCTGCTCGACGACGGGGTCGTCGGAGGCGTGCATGCTCGGCGGGCTGGCGCTCAAGCGGCGCTGGCAGCACCGGCGGAAGGCGGCGGGTCTCCCGACGGACCGGCCGAACATCGTGATGGGCGTGAACGTCCAGATCTGCTGGGACAAGTTCGCGAACTACTGGGACGTGGAGCCGCGGCTGGTCCCGATGGAGGGCGACCGGCTGCACCTGGGCGTCGAGGAGGCCGTCGCGCTGTGCGACGAGAACACCATCGGCGTCGTCGCGATCCTCGGGTCCACCTTCGACGGCAGCTACGAGCCGGTCGCGCAGCTGTGCGCGGCGCTCGACGACCTGCAGTCCCGCACCGGGCTGGACGTGCCGGTGCACGTCGACGGCGCGTCCGGGGCGATGATCGCGCCGTTCTGCGACCCGGACCTGGAGTGGGACTTCCGGCTGCCACGGGTGGCGTCGATCAACACCTCCGGCCACAAGTACGGCCTCGTGCACCCGGGCGTCGGGTGGGCGGTGTGGCGCGACACCGACGCGCTGCCCGAGGACCTGGTGTTCCGGGTGAACTACCTCGGCGGTGACATGCCGACGTTCGCGCTGAACTTCTCCCGCCCCGGCGGCCAGGTCATCGCCCAGTACTACAACTTCCTGCGGCTGGGGCACGAGGGTTACGCCCGGGTGCAGGGCACCTGCCGGGAGATCGCGACCGGGCTGGCCCGGCGGATCGAGGCGACGGGCGCGTTCCGGCTGCTCACCGACGGCTCGCAGCTGCCGGTGTTCGCGTTCACCGTCGCCGACGGCGAGCCGTTCTCGGTGTTCGACGTGTCGGCGGGTCTGCGCGAGACGGGATGGCTGGTCCCGGCGTACACGTTCCCGGAGAACCGGGAGGACCTGGCGGCGCTGCGGATCGTGGTCCGCAACGGGTTCAGCCACGACCTGGCCGCGCTGCTGCTCGACGACCTGGCGCGCCTGCTGGAGCGGCTGCGCCGCCAGGCCGGTCCCGTCCGCGGGAGCGAGGCCGCGGGCTTCGCCCACGGGACGTGAGCCGGTCCCGGCGGGACACCCGCACCGCCTACCTGCTGCTGGCCCCCAGCCTGGTGGGCGTGCTGCTGTTCCTGCTGGTCCCGGTGCTGATCGTGCTGGGGCTGGCGCTGTTCCGGTGGGACCTGGTCGGGCCGCGGACCTTCGTCGGGCTGGACAACGTCGTCGCGGTCGCCGCGGACGGCCGGTTCGCGCGGTCCCTGCTGGTGACGGCGTTCTTCGTACTCATCGTCATCCCGGCGCAGACCGTGCTCGGGCTGGCGGCGGCGCTGCTGCTGGACCGCGGGCTGCCCGGGACGACGGTGTTCCGGGTGGTCTTCGTGCTGCCGTGGATCTGCGCGCCGCTGGTGCTGGGCGTGGTGTGGCGGTGGATCCTGTCCCCCACCGACGGCGCGCTCAACGCGCTGCTCGGGATCCGCGTCGAGTGGCTGGCCGACCCCGCGCTGGCGCTGCCGTCGGTCGCCGCGGTGACCGCGTGGACCCAGGTCGGCTACGTCGCCCTGTTCTTCCTGGCCGGGCTGCGCGCCATCCCGGACACGATCGTGGAGGCTGCCCGGCTCGACGGGGCCTCGGCGTGGCAGCTGCTGTGGCGGATCCGGCTGCCGCTGCTGCGCCCGACACTGTTCTTCGTGCTGGTCACCGGGGTGATCTCCAGCTTCCAGGTGTTCGACTCGGTGTACGCCCTCACACCGAACGGCGGCCCGCAGGGTGTCACCGACGTCGTCGCGGGGCGGATCTACTACGAGGCGTTCGAGAACCGCGCGGTCGGGCAGGCCGCGGTGATGGCGGTGGTGTTGTTCGTGATCCTGGTGGTGGTGACCGTGGCCCAGCAGCGGTGGTTCAGCCGTCGTACGACCTACGAGCTCGACACGTGAGGCGGCGCAGGCTCGTCGACGCGGCCGTGCTGGTCGCGCTTCTGGTGGGCGCGGTGGCGACGCTGGCGCCGTTCGTGCTGAGCGTGACGACGGCACTGAAGACGACCCGGCAGTTCGCGTCGACGCCGGTGCTGTCACCGCCGGCCCCGCCGACGGTGGAGAACATCGTGACCCTGTTCGGCCGGGACTACGACTTCGTGACCCCGATCGCGGTGACCGCCCAGGTGGTGGTCGTCGTGCTGGTGGGGCAGCTGCTGTTCTCGGTGCTGGCGGCGTACGCGTTCGCGCGGCTGGAGTTCCCGGGCCGGGACGGGCTGTTCTGGGTGTACCTGGGGACGCTGATGGTGCCGCAGGCGGTGACGGTGATCCCGCTGTACCTGATGATGACCGAGGTGGGGCTGCGGAACACGTTCTGGGCGCTGGTGCTGCCCTACGTGCTCGGGTCGCCGTTCGCGATCTTCCTGTTGCGTGAGCACTTCCGGACCATCCCCCAGGACCTGATCGACGCCGCCCGGCTCGACGGCGCCGGGACGGTCGGGATCCTGCGGCACGTGGTCATACCGGTCAGCCGGCCGATCCTCACGACGCTGGCGGTGATCACCGTGGTGACGCACTGGAACAACTTCCTGTGGCCGCTGGTCATCACCTCCGGCCGGACCTGGCAGGTGATGACGGTGGCGACCGCCGGGCTGCAGACGCAGTACAACGGGAACTGGCCGGTCGTGATGGCCGCGACGACGGTCTCGATCGTCCCGCTGATCGTGCTGTTCCTGGTCTTCCAGCGCAGTGTCGTCCGCTCGATCACGATCACGGGGTTCCGGTGAGGCGCCGGCTGGGCGCCACGCTGCTGCTGGTCGCGACGCTGGTGCTGGCGGCCTGCTCCCCGGCGTCGCGGTTCGACGAGGACGCCGACGGCGTCACCACGGTGACGCTGCGCTTGTGGGACCCCCAGGTCGCGAAGGCCTACCGGCGCTCGTTCGACGCGTTCTCCGCGGCCAACCCCGACATCCGGGTCGAGCTGGTGCAGGTTCCGTTCGCGGACTACTTCACCTCGCTGCCGCTCGACGTCGCCTCGGGAACCGCGACCGACGTCTACTGGGTCAACTCGTCGAACTTCGGGGCGTTCGCCGACGCCGGGAAGCTGATCGACGTCGGATCGGCGCTGGCCGACCAGCGCGCCGGCTGGGTGGACGCGGCGGCCGAGCAGTACACCCGCGGCGGCACCCTGTGGGGCGTCCCGGCACTGACCGACGGGCGGATCGCCCTGTTCTACAACAAGGACCTGGTCCGGGCCGCCGGGGTCGACCCGGCTGCGCTGCGCTGGGACCCGACCGACGCCGCGCGCGACACCCTGCTCCCCGCGGCGAGGAGGCTGACCGTCGACGCCGCCGGGCGCAGCGCGGCGACGCCCGGCTTCGACCCCGGCACGGTGCGCCGGTACGGCTTCAACGCCGCCCGGGACCTGCAGGCGATCTACGTGAACTTCCTCGGCTCCGCGGGCGGCCGGTTGCAGGCTCCCGACGAGACGTTCGCCTTCGCGACCCCCGAGGGCGAGCAGGCGTTCGGCTACCTGGTGAACATGATCGGCAGCGAGCGGGTGGCGCCGTCCGCGGCGGACACGAACCAGAACCCGGACTTCAGCCGCGACCAGTTCCTGCAGGGCCGGATGGCGCTGTTCCAGAGCGGCACCTACAACCTCGCCAACATCGCCGAGGGCGCCACGTTCGACTGGGGCGTCGCCCCCATGGTCGAGGGCCCGCGGGGCCGGGTCAGCGTGGTGTCGAGCATCGTGGCCGCCGGCAACGCCGACAGCCCGAGGCGTCCGGAGATCCTGCGGGTGCTGCGCTGGCTGGGCTCCCCCGAGGGAGCCGCCCCGGTCGGCGACAGCGGCGCCGGGCTGCCCGCGGTGACGGCGGCCCAGCGGGGCTGGTTCGACCACTGGGCCCGGCGCGGCGTCGACACCCGGGAGTTCGTCGCGGACGGCCCGACGACCCCGGCCCCGTCCGGCCCGAAGGTGGGCGCGGCGACGACGGCGATGGAGCCCGCGCTCGACGAGCTGTTCGCCGGCCGGGTGCCGGTCGGCCCGGGTCTGCGGGCGGCGCAGGACATCGGCAACGCGGCCCTGCGCTGATATCCTCCGCGGTGCGCCCCCGATGGGCCCAGCCGGAAGGAGTTCCCGCCAGTCCCGCACGGGCCCGCGGGCGCAGCTCCTCCCGCAGGTCGTGCGCGTGGTCCCCGCTGTCGTCAGGAGACCCGTATGCCCTGCACGTTCAACCACACGATCATCGCCGCCCGGGACCGGGCGGCCTCCGCCGCGTTCTACCGGCACGTCCTGGAGGCGGCGCAGGCGCCGTCCTGGGGGCCGTTCACCAACCTCGCCCTCGACGGCGGTGTCCTCCTCCAGTTCGCCGACCTGCCGCTCGACGTGGTGCCCGAGATCCAGCCGCAGCACTACGCGTTCCTCGTCGACGACGCGCTGTTCGACCGCGCGTACGCCCGGCTCGTCGAGGACGGGACGGAGCACTGGGCCGACCCGCAGCGCACGCGTCCCGGGGAGATCAACCACGGCCACGGCGGGCGCGGGGTGTACTTCCTCGATCCGGCCGGTCACTACCTGGAGATGCTCACCCGGCCGTACCTGTAGCGGGGCCACCGCAGGGCGTCCCGGCGAACGCCCTGCCCTCCGTCCCGCTGACTACCGACCGTCCCCGGCGGCCTCCGGTGCCAGAGCCCGCTCCACCGGCACCAGCGCGACGGCGACGACCGCACGCAGCTCGGCCGCGGTGGAACCGCGGCGGCTCAGCACGGCGAGCGACTGGTTGACCGCAGCGCAGTAGAGGGCGAGGTCGTCCTGCTCGGCCGGGGTGACGGCGGTGCCGGCGAGGGCGCGCCGGAGCCGGGCACGCTGGTCGTCGACGATCGCGCGTGCACGCGCGGCGATCTCGGCGGGCAGCGAGGGCGCCGTCATCACGGTCTGCGCCGCGAGGCAGCCGTCGGGGCGGGAGCGGTCGGCGATGCGGGCCAGGGTGACGTCGAAGAAGGCGCCCACCGCCTCCAGCGGCGCCTCGGCGGCGTCGACGAGCGCCGCGTCGTAGAGCGCGCCGTAGCGCCGCGCGTACCGCTCGAGACAGGCCAGGTACAGCGTCTCCTTGTCCCCGAAGGTGCCGTAGAGCGAACTCCGGCCTAGCCCTGTCGCCGCGGTCAGGTCGTCGACCGACGTCGCGGCGTAGCCGCGCTCCCAGAAGACCGTCATGGCCTGCTCGAGTGCCGCGTCGACGTCGAACTGCTTGCGTCCCGCCATGCGTCGCCCTCTCCGGGCGGGTCGCACCCGCCACAATCTTGGACTGGTCAGTTCAACATGTTCTACGCTCGTGCCCCGGGGAGGAGTTCATGATGACTGCACACGCTCGGAGCGACGTCGACGTGCCGTTCGACGTCCTCGCCGGCTTCACCCACCACATGGTCGACGTCGACGGCGTGTCGGTGCACGCGGTCGACGGGGGCGTCCCGGGGGCCCGGACGGTGGTGCTCCTGGCCGGCGCGCCACAGACCTGGTGGGCCTGGCACCTGGTCATGCCCGTCCTCGCCACGACCCACCGGGTCGTGGCCCTCGACCTGCCCGGGCAGGGTCACTCCGACCGCCCCACCGACGGCTACGACACCCACACCGTGGCGCGCCTCGTGCAGCGTGCCGTCGGGCTCCTGGGGGTCGGCGGGCACTGGCTCGTCGCCCATGACATCGGGGCCTGGGTCGCCGCCACCTATGCCCTCGACCCCCCGACGGCGCCCGAGGGGCCCGAGCTGCTCGGCCTGGCACTGCTCGACGCCGGCATCCCCGGCGTCAGCCTGCCCACCAGTGTGTCGCTCGACCCCGCGACCGCGCACACGCTCGCCCACTTCGCCTTCCACCTCGTGCCCGATCTCCCCGAGACGCTCATCAGCGGCCACGAGCGGGAGTACGTGGCCTGGTTCCTGACCCACAAGACCGCGTCGCCCGAGGTGTTCTCCGACGCCGAGATCGACCGGTACGCACAGCTGTTCGCCGAGGCGGACGGGGTGCGGGCGATCCTGGCCTACTACCGGTCCGTTCCGGAGTCGGCGCGACAGAACCGCGAGCTCGCGGCCGCACGCAGGATCGACGTGCCGGTCGCGGCGATCTCCAGCGACCGGGGCTCGATCCCCGACATGGCCGCGTCCGTGCGACCCCTGGTCGGCGACGGAGCCGACGTGCTCGACATCCGGGTGGTCGGTGCCGGCCACTTCATCCCCGAGGAGGCTCCCGACCAGGTCGTCCGGGCGCTCGAGGCACTCGTCGCGCTCAGCCACCCCTGAACCGGCCCCGGCCGGCGACGGAGCCGCGCCACCCGCGGTCGACGGCCGGTGCTGCGGCGTCGCCGACCGGCCCGGGACGGCCCCGTATCGTCGGCCCCCGTGAGCGCCGTGCCGCCCGAGGAGCCGTCCGAGGGGTCGCCGTCCGGGGCGCCGTCGCGTGCGACGCCGGTCGTCGCCGCGGTGGTCGCCGTCCTGGTGGTCGCCCAGCAGGTCCCGGGCCTGGTCTTCCGGCACGGGACGGCGGTGCCGGTGCTGCCGGTCGGGCTGTGGCGGGCCTGGCTCCCGCTGATCCTGGCGGGGCTGGTGCTGCTCGCGCTCGCGGCGCTGTGGGGTCGCCGGCACCCGGGGCCGGCGGGCACCGTGGGCCGGGTCGTGGGGCTGCTGCTCGCGCTGGGCCCGGCGACGCTGCTCGCCTACCGCGGGCGGCTCGTGGATCCGCTGGCCGTGTTCACCCTGGGGCTGGACCCGTCGGTGCGGGCCTGGCCGGTGATCGACGTCGTGCTGGGGACGCTGCTCGCGGTCGTCCTCGCGGTGACGCTGCTCAGTGCCGTGGGTGCAGGGGGTCGACCCAGGGGACGTGCTCGGGGTCGGGCACCCCGGTGATGTCGAGGTTGACCACGACCGGCTCCTGACCGGAGCGGGTCAGCACGCACTCCAGCGGCTCGTCGTCGAGGGCGTTGATCTCCTGGTGCGGCACGAACGGCGGCACGAAGATGAACCCGCCCGGCCCGGCCTCGGCGGTGAACTCCAGGTTCTCGCCCCACCTCATCCGGGCCCGGCCACGGACGACGTAGATGACGCTCTCCAGCTCCCCGTGGTGGTGCGCACCGGTGCGGGCGCCGGGGTGGATGGTCACCGTGCCCGCCCACAGCCGCTGCGCGCCGACCCGGTCCCCGGTGACGGCGGCGGCGCGGTGCATGCCGGGCGTCTGCGGGGTGTTGGCGTCGAGCATGTCGCCGGGGATGACCCGGACGCCGTCGTGGCGCCAGTCGGTGCTCATGCACCCGACCCTAGCCGCGGCCGGCCCGGAACCGGAACGACCGCGCACCCAGCTCGGTCTCCGGCCGTGCGAGCCCGGCCGCCCCGAGCCGCCGCGGCAGCGTCGCCGGGTCCACCGCGGTCAGGGTGTCCCCGATGTGGATCGTCCGGAACCGCAGCGACATCCGGGAGTCGATCCCGGCGAACGTCCCGCCGGGGCGCAGCACCCGCGCGGCCTCGGCGAAGAGCCGGTCCTGCTCCCCCGGGGTCGGGACGTGGTGCAGCATCGTGAAGCAGACGACGGCGTCGAAGCTGCCGTCCGGGAACGGCAGCGCGGCGCCGTCGCCGTGCCGGACGTCGACGCCGAGCTCACCCCCGAGGCCCGCGCGCAGCTCCGCGGCCAGCTCCGGGTCGACCTCCAGCGCGGTCAGCGCCCCCGTGCGCGGCGCGAGCCAGCGGGTGGTGACGCCGTAGCCGGGGCCGATCTCCAGGACCTCGCCGGTGAGGTCGACGTCGCGGACGGCCCAGGGCAGCGTCGTCCCGTGCATCCGGTCGGCCCAGGAGTCGGAGCGGCAGATCCGTCGGTGCAGCGCGTTCATCGCCATGGCCGCGACGCTAGGGGCCACCCACGGTGGCCGGGAGCCGTTAGGCTGCCGCATCGTGTCGCGTTCCGGCCTGCCCGCGCACGTCCCCGACGTGCCGGGCGCCGCGGTGCTGGTCTCCCGCATCCCGCTCGACCGCGGGCACGCGTTCGCCGAGCACACCCACCCGGCCCACCAGCTCGCCTGGGCGGCGGCCGGGGTCCTGCGGGTCACCGTCGCCGACACCAGCTGGGTCCTCGGCCCCGGACGGGCGCTGTGGCTGCCGGCCGGGGTTCCGCACATCACGGCCGCCACCGAGACCGCGGCGATGCGCGGGATCTACCTGTGGCCCGGCCGCTGCCCGATCGACTGGCCCACGCCGTGCGTGCTCGCGGTCGAGCCGCTGGTCGCCGCCCTGCTGGAACACCTGGCCGGACCCGGACCCGCGACGCCCGAGCGGGCCCGGGCCGAGGCGGTGCTGTTCGACCGGCTCCGCCCGGCCCGCGACGCCGGCGGGCCCGGCGCGGCGGTCCGCCTCGTCCTGCCCACCGACCCGCGGGCCCGCCGGGTCGCCCTGGACCTGCTCGACGACCCCGCCGACGACCGCGACACCGCCGCCTGGGGCCGGTCCGTCGGGGCGGGGGAACGCACCCTGTCCCGGCTGTTCCGCGCCGAGACCGGAGTGGGCCCGGGCCGGTGGCGGACGCTGCTGCGGATGCGGGTCGCGCTGGAGCAGCTGGCCGCGGGCCGCCCGGTCGGCGCGGTCGCCCGGCACGTCGGCTACGCGACGCCCTCGGCGTTCGTCGCGGCGTTCCGCCGGGAGACCGGGACCACGCCCTCGGCGGTGCTGCGCCCGGCCGGCGCAGCACCGCCGGACCTCAGGCGGCGGTGAGCAGCGTCAGCGCGAACCGCGCGTCGGGGTCGACCCAGCGCCGCGTCGTGGCGAACCCGGCGGCGGCGGCGAACGCGTCGACCGTCGCGGGGGTGAACTTCGCCGAGATCTCGGTGGCGAGCTCCTCCCCCGCGGCGAACGCGACGTCGAGGTCGAGGTCGGCGATCCGGACCCGCATGTCGCGGGTGGCGCGCAGCCGCATCTCGATCCAGGAGTTCTCCGCGTCCCAGACGGCGACGTGGTCGAACGCCTCGACGTCGAAGGTGGCGTCGAGCTCGCGGTTGAGCACGTGCAGCACGTTGCGGTTGAACTCCGCGGTGACCCCGGCGGCGTCGTCGTAGGCGGGGACCATCACGGCCGGGTCGGTGGCCAGGCCGGTGCCGAGCAGGAGCTGCTCACCCGGCCGGAGCACCGAGCGGACGTGGCGGAGGAAGTCGTGGCGCGGGCCGGGCATCAGGTTGCCGATGGTCCCGCCGAGGAAGGCGATCATCCGCTTCCCGCCGGGCTCGGCGCCGGGCAGCCGGTCCAGGTCGCGGGTGAAGTCGCCGACCACGCCGTGCAGCTCCAGCTCCGGGTAGTCGCGGTGCAGCTCGTCGATGGCGCCGCGCAGGGCGGACTCGCTGACGTCCTGGGGCACGTAGCGGCGCAGCGTCCCGGCGCGGGCGAACGCGTCGAGCAGCAGCCGGGTCTTGGTCGACGACCCGGACCCCAGCTCGACGACGGTGTCGGCACCCGAGGACCGGGCGATGTCGTCCACGGAGTCGGTGAGCAGCGCCCGCTCGGTGCGGAACGGGTAGTACTCGGGCAGCTCGGTGATCCGCTCGAACAGCTCGGACCCCCGGGCGTCGTAGAACCACTTCGGCGGCAGCTCCTTCGGCGACGCGGCGAGCCCGCGCGCCACGTCGGACCGCAGCGCGGTGCCGGCATCGGTGTCGGAGAGGTGGACGTCCAGCTGGATGGCGCCGGGAGTGCTCACGGAGCTCCTAGGTCATGACTCTCGTGATGGCCCGGTCGGGCCACCACCAGGTGCCGGTCGGGCACCTGTGTCCAGTCGGGGAACGCATGGGTGGGTTCGGAGGCGACGGTGACGCCCGCCGGTCCGGCCCGGACGGCGAGTGCGTGCCGCCAGGCCGTGGCCCAGATCGTCGTGCCGTCGGTCAGCAGCAGGTTCAGCCGCGAGCCGGGTGCGCTCCGCTCGGTGTCGGCGCAGACCCGGGCCAGCAGGTCGGCGGGGTCGGCGCCGTCGGCGAGACCGCGCCGGACCACCGCCCACAGCAGCGCGGCGTCGGTGGGGGCGTCGAGGGTCATCAGGTCGGTGACGGGCAGCGCCGCCGCGGCGGCCGCGAGGGAGTCCGGCCAGCCGCGGACGACGCCGTTGTGGCTGAACAGCCACCGCCCGTCGGTGAAGGGGGCGGCGGCGGTCGCCGTCACCGGCATCCCGACCGTCGCCGAGCGGACGGCGGCGAGCACGGCGCCCGACGTCGTCGCCCCGGCCAGCGCGGCGTAGGAGGTGTCGGCCCACAGCGGCGACGCCGACCGGACGCGCACCGGCGTCGTGCTGCCGGGCGGGTACCAGCCGGTGCCGTGACCGTCGGCGTTGATCGTGCCGCCGCCGCGCATGTCGGCCGGGGCGTAGGACTGCGCGAGCAGCCCGTGCTCCGGCTCCAGGACCAGCGACGCCAGCGTGGCCGGCTCCCCCAGGTACGCGAGGTGCCTACACACCGGCGTCGCGGACCAGCCGGAAACCGGCGAAGATCTGCCGGCGGATCGGGTGGTCCCAGTTGCGGAACGTCGCCCGGATCGCCGCCGGGTCGGTGCCGAACGACCCGCCGCGCAGCACCGCGTAGTCCCCGCCGAAGAACACCTCGGAGTACTCGGGGTACGGGAACACGCTGAACCCCGGGTAGGGGTGCCAGCCGGAGTCGCACCACTCCCAGACGTCGCCGACCATCTGCTGCACGCCGAACGCGGACGCCCCCGCCGGGTAGGAGCCGATCGGGGCGGGCTGGAGGTGGCGCTGTCCGAGGTTGGCGTGCTCGGCGCGCGGCTCGTCGTCGCCCCAGGGGAAGCGCCGCGAGCGGCCGGTCGCCGGGTCGTGGCGGGCGGCCTTCTCCCACTCCGCCTCGGTGGGCAGGCGCTTGCCGGCCCAGCGGGCGTAGGCCTGCGCCTCGTGGAAGGACACGTGCACGACGGGCTCGTCGTCGGGCACCCGCTCGACGACGCCGAACCGGCGCCGCCACCAGGTGCCGTCGCTGTCGCGGGACCAGAACCGCGGCGCGACCAGTCCCTCCTCGGTGCGGTGCGCCCACCCGGCGTCGGTCCACAGCCGCGGGTCGTCGTAGCCGCCCGCGTCGACGAACGCCGCGAACGCGCCGTTGGTCACCGGGTGCACGTCGATCCGGAACGCGGGCAGGTCCACGACGTGCGCGGGCCGCTCGTTGTCCAGCGCCCACGGCTCGGCCGAGGTCCCCATCTCGAACGGGCCCGCCGGGACGAGCACCTCCGCGGCCGGGTCGACCGCACCGGCCGGGCGGAGCGGCGGGGCGGCGTCGAGCACCGGCCCCCCGGAGCGCAGCTGGTGGGTGGCGAGCATGGTCTCGTCGTGCTGCTGCTCGTGCTGCACGATCATCCCGAACGCGAAGCCCTCGGCCTCCAACGGGCGACCGCGCAGCGGGCTGCGGTGCAGCGCGTCGAGCGCCTTGTCCCGCACCTCGGCGACGTAGCCGCGGGCCTCGGCCGGGGTGAGCAGCGGCAGCTCGACCCGCGAGGAACGGGAGTGCTGGAACGCGTCGTAGAGGCCGTCGATCTCCGGGCGCAGCGGCTCGCGGCCGCCCACGTCGCGGACGAGCCACAGCTCCTCCATCGACCCGATGTGCGCGAGGTCCCAGACCAGCGGCGACATCAGCGGCGAGTGCTGGGCGGCCAGCTCGCCGTCGTCGAGGGCGGTGAGCGCGGTGCTGCGGTCGCGGGAGCGGCCCAGCAGGGCGGCGACGCGGGTACGCATCGCCTCCGGGCTCTCCCCCGGGGTCGCGGGGCCGGTCAGCGGTCCGGCGGGAACGGCGGGATCGGCGGTCATGCCACGTCCTCCTGGGCAGCCTGGTCGGCGGTGTCGACGGCGGACCGGCCGGGTTCTCGACCGGTCACCTCTCGTGCGGCGGGCGCGCCGGGCAGGGCGGAACCCAGATGGAGCCCCGGCGGGAACGGATCGGCGGTCGGGCCCACACCCTGCTCGGCGGGGTCGGTGTCATCGGCGGGGCAGCGCCCCTGCAGCACGCGCCGCTCGGTGACCTCGCGCAGCCGGGCCGGCACCGGGCCCGGCGCGGTGGTCAGCGGATGGTCCGCGGCGGCCAGCACGTCGCAGGCCAGCGGGAACAGGCCGGCGGCCGCCGCGGCCAGACCCGGGTGGTCCAGCCCGTGGCGGGCGGCGGCGACCCACTCGTCGCGGACCGGCTCGCACAGCTCCCGGGCCCGGTCGACGACCGCACCGGAGGAGGTGAGCGCCAGCAGCACCGCGGTGGGCAGCGCCCAGTCGTCGCCGGCCTGACCGTCGACGTAGCGCACCTCGAGGTGGCCGTGCGGGCGGACCGGCGGGAAGAGGGTCGAGACGTGGTAGTCGAGGTCGGCCAGTGTCGGGGGCCGGTCGAGGACCCCGGCGCGGGCGCGGCCGGACACCCAGTCGGCGAAGGTGACCCCGGCCGGCACCGACCAGGTCCCGGTGCCGCGCACGCACAGCAGCGGGGTGGTGACCACCCGGCGGGCCCAGGCGGCGGCCGGGTCGGTCCCGGGCGTCGCGGTGGGCGGCGGCGCGGTCCGCGCGGGGTCGAGGCTGAGCCAGCACGCCTGCCGGGAGGACTTCCAGCCGGTCCGGCGGCCGTGCTGCACCGGCGAGTTCGCGAACGCTGCGAGCAGCACCGGGCCCAGCTCGTGCAGGACCGCCCAGCGGTCGGCGATCCCGGCGGCCGGGCCGGCGTCCAGGCTGACCTGGACCGCGGCCGTGGAGCACATCCCGCTGCGTCCGTGCGGGCCGACGCCGTCGAACACGCACTCCATGGCCGCGTAGCGCGGCAGGTCCAGCAGCCGCCGGGCGGGCCGGACCGGGTCGGCGGCGCGGTCGTGCGGGCGCAGGCCGTGCTCGGCGAGCAGACCGTGGAGGTGGGCCGAGTCGGCGCCGAGGGCGCCGAGGAGGGCCTCGAGCGAGTCAGCGGGAGCGCTGGAGATCTCGATCTGGCCGCCCGGCTCGACGGTCACGGTGCCGCCCGCGGGGAGCGGGGCCGCGTGCGAGGCGGGGTCCAGGGAGGCCGGGCAGTGCGGGCCGAGAGCGGCACGCACGGCGTCGAGGTCGACCGGGTCGGCTGGTCGACCGGGTCGGTGGAGCATCCATTCGATCTCGACACCGGCCAGGGTCGGGGGGCCGTGTTTGAAGCAGACCGAGGCCACGTAGGCCTCGGCCTCCCCCACGCTGCGGAGCACACCGTCGGTGCTCTGGTCGTCCAGGGTCACCACGTCGACGCTACCCCCGCCGTGTGACACCCGCACGCGATGAAATCATGGTCGCAGGCACCGCCGGTGACCGGCGACACGACCGTCCCCACATACAGGACAAGCGTACGGAATACTGGGGGGCATGCCCCGCGTCAGCACCGACCAGCTCGCCGCACGGCGGCAGCAGATCCTCACCGGTGCCCGGACCTGCTTCGCCGACCACGGCTACGAGGGCGCCACCGTCCGGCGGCTCGAGGAGTACACCGGGCTGTCCCGTGGCGCGATCTTCCACTACTTCCGCGACAAGGAGGCGCTGTTCCTGGCCCTGGCCGAGCAGGACGCCACCCGGATGGCCGACGTCGTCGCCGAGCAGGGCCTGGTGCAGGTCATGCGCGACCTGCTGCGCGGCGACTCGGACCGCAGCTGGCTGGGCACCCGCCTGGAGGTCTCCCGACGGCTCCGCACCGAACCGGAGTTCCGGGCCCGCTGGCAGGAGCACTCCGGCGCCCTGACCGCCGCGACCCGGGCCCGGCTGGAACGCCAGGCCGCGGCCGGCGCGCTGCGCGACGACGTGCCGGTGCCGGTGCTCGCCCAGTACCTGGAGCTGGTGCTGGAGGGGCTGGTCTCCCACCTGGCGATGGGGCTGCCCGCCGACGACCTCGGCCCGGTGCTCGACCTCGTGGAGAACGCCGTCCGCGCGCCGTTGATGCGCTGAGCGCCGACGGCCAGCATGATCGGCGCCATGCCGTTCCCCTTCCACCCGGCGGGCGACGACCCCGTCCCGGCCGCCGTCCGCGGGTTCGCCCGGGCCCACGCCGACCTCGTCGCGCTGCACGAGGACCCGATCCACCTCCTCGCGCGCCACCGGGCACCCGGCAGACGGGTCGGGCTGGTCTCCGGCGGGGGCTCCGGCCACGAGCCGCTGCACGCCGGGTTCCTCGGCCGCGGGATGCTCGACGCCGTCGCCCCCGGGCCGGTGTTCACCTCCCCGCACAACAAGGCCGTGCTGTACGCGTCCCGGGCCGCGGCGGGCCCGGACGGGGTGATCCACATCGTCAAGAACTACACCGGCGACCGGATCAACTTCGGCATCGCCGCGGAGCGGCTGCGGATGGAGGGCGTCGACGTCGCCCGCGTCCTCGTCGACGACGACCTGGCCACCGACGGGCTCGACACTGCGACCGGGCGGCGCGGGACCGCGGCGACCGTCGTCGTCGAGAAGATCCTCGGCGCCGCCGCGGACACCGGCGCCGGGCTGGCCGAGCTCGCGACGGTCGGTGCGGACGTCGCCGCCGCCTCGCGCAGCCTCGCCGTCGCCTCCCGCGCGCAGACCTCGATGCGCACCGGGGAGCCCGCGTTCGCCCTCGACGGGCAGCTCGACTACGGCGTCGGCATCCACGGCGAGCGGGCCCGGCGCTCGGTCGACCGGCCGCCCACCGAGGAGCTCGTCGACCGGATGCTCGACGAGGTCGTCGCGGGCCTGCCCGACGGCCCCGACCAGGTCGTCCTGGTCGTCAACGGCATGGGGGGCACGGCACTGCTGGAGCTCTACGTGCTCGCCGAGCTGGCCGCCGCCGGGCTGGAGGCGCGCGGGCTGGAGCGGGTGGGCCTGCTCGTCGGCACGTTCGTGCCCGCCCTGGACATGGCCGGGTTCTCGCTCACCCTGACCCGGATGCGCCCGGAGTGGACGGCCCTGTGGGCCGCGCCGGCGCAGACGGCCGCCTTCCCCCGGACGGAGACCTCATGACCGGCCACCCCCTCGACCAGGACGCCGTGCTGGCCCGCTTCGCCCGGGCCGTCGAGGACGGCCACGGCGTGCTCACCGATCTCGACCAGCACTCCGGCGACGGCGACTACGGCGACAACCTGCGCGCCGGGGTCCGGCTGGCCGTCGAGTCGGCCGGGCGCGGACCGCAGCGCGGGTTCGGCGCGCTCGGCGAGGTCTTCCTCGACGAGGTCGGCGGCACCAGCGGCCCGCTGCTGGGCCTGCTGTTCTCCGAGATCGCCCGCGCGATGTCCTACGGCTCGGCCGACGCGGCCGCGTTCGCCGCGGGCGCCCGGGCCGGGCTGACCGCGATCCAGCGGGTCGGCGAGGCCGAGGTGGGCGACCGGACGATGGTCGACGCGCTGGCCCCGGCCGTGACCGCGCTCGACCGTTCGGGGTACGCCGCCGCGGCGGCCGCGGCCCTCGACGGCGCCGAGCGGACCGCGGAGCTCGCGGCCCGGCACGGCCGCGCGTCCTACGTCGGCGACCGCGCGAAGGGCGCGCCGGACCCCGGCGCGGTCGGCGTCGCGCTGCTGTTCGCCGCCGTCGCCGCGGTGGCCGAGCCCGGTGCCGAGGTGGCGGACCCGCTGGCGGGCCGGGCCTGAGCGCCGGCCCGCCGGCGTGGCTCAGCCCGCGGTCGTCGCCGCCGGGAGGAACTGGGTCCGGTAGAGCGTGGCGTAGCGGCCGTCGGCGGCCAGCAGCTCGTCGTGGGTGCCGGACTCGACGACCTGCCCGCCCTCCAGCACCGCGATCCGGTCGGCCGCCCGCACGGTGGACAGCCGGTGCGCGATGACGATCGCGGTCCGCCCGACCAGCGCCTCGGCCAGTGCCTCCTGCACCGCGGCCTCGGACTCGGAGTCGAGGTGCGCGGTGGCCTCGTCGAGGATCACCACCCGCGGGCGGGCCAGCAGCAGCCGGGCGATCGTCAGGCGCTGGCGCTCACCGCCGGACAGACGGTAGCCGCGCTCCCCCACCACCGTGTCGAGGCCGTCGGGCAGCGTGTCGAGCAGGTCGCCGAGCCGGGCGCGGCGCAGTGCGTCGACCATCTCGTCGTCGGTGGCGTCGGGCGAGGCGTAGCGCAGGTTGCCGGCGATGGTGTCGTGGAACAGGTGGCCGTCCTGGGTGACCATCCCGACGGCGCCGCGCAGAGTGGCGAACGACAGGTCCCGCACGTCCACCCCGGACAGCTCGACCGAGCCGGCGTCGACGTCGTAGAGACGGGGGACCAGCGAGGCGAGCGTGGACTTCCCTGCCCCGGACGACCCGACCAGGGCCAGCAGCCCGCCGCCGTGGACGTGCAGGTCGACGCCGTGCAGCACCTCGGTGTTGACCCGCTGGTCGAGCACCGCGACCTCCTCCAGCGAGGCCAGGGAGACGTCGGTGGCGCTGGGGTAGGTGAACCGGACCCCGCGCAGGGCGACGTCGACGGGGCCGTCGGGCAGCGCGGCGGGGTCGGGCCGCTCGGTCAGCATCGGGCGCAGGTCGAGCACCTCGAAGACCCGCTCGAAGGCGACCAGCGCGGTCATCACGTCGACGCGGGCGTTGGCCAGCGCCGTCATCGGGGTGTAGAGCCGGGTCAGCAGCAGCCCGAGCGCGACGACGGTGCCCGCCGGGATCGCCCCGGTCACCGCGAGGTAGCCGCCGAGGCCGTAGATCATCGCCTGGGCCAGTGCCGACACCAGCTGCAGCGCGGTGACGAACAACCGCGACACCATCGCCGACCGGACACCGATGTCGCGCACCCGGGACACCTGGCCACGGAAGACGGCGGCCTCGGAGTCGGGGTCGCCGAACAGCTTCACCAGGGTGGCGCCCGGCGCGGAGAAGCGCTCGGTCATCTGGTTGCCCATGGTGGCGTTGAGCTCGGCGGCCTCGCGGCGCAGCTCGGCGAGCCAGGTCCCCATCCGCCGGGCCGGGAGCACGAACACCGGCAGCAGCAGCATCGCCAGCACGGTGACCTGCCAGGCCAGACCGATCATGACCGCGATGGCCAGCACGAGCTGGATGCTGTTGGACAGCACCGTGGACAGGGTGCCGGTGATGGCGGTCTGGGCGCCGATCACGTCGTTGTTGAGCCTGCTGACCAGCGCCCCGGTCCGGGTGCGGGAGAAGAACGCCAGCGGCATCGACTGGACGTGGCGGAACACCGCCACCCGCAGGTCCTCGATGAGTCCCTCGCCGAGCCGCGCGGAGAACCAGCGGCCGGCGAGCCCGACCACCGCCTCCAGGACGGCCATCCCGGCGATCGCCCCGGCGATCACCATCACGACGCGGGCGGCGTCGGGCAGCTCGTTCGCGGCGACGATCGTGTTGACCACGCGCCCGGCCAGCACCGGCGTCGCGACGCCGATCACGGCCGTGACGGTGGTCAGGGCCAGGTAGGACAGCAGCCAGCGGCGGTAGGGCCGGACGAAGCCCCAGATCCGGGGCCAGGTGCCCCGCGCGATGGAGCCACGGCGGATGGACGTCGAGTCCGCCCCCCGGATGACCCCGCGCATCAGGGTGAGCGGGCGATCCAACGGTGTTCCCCTTCGCCGGTGGTGGACGGCGAGGGTTCACGTTACGGCGCGTTCGGCGGGCGGGCGCGGTGGTCCCGCGCGGGGCGCCCCACGACACACACCGGACGCACGACGACGCCGCCCCGGGCTCGCTGCTCGACCCGGTCGGCGGCGCCGACGAGAGGACTACTTCTTCTTGGTACGGGTGGCGCCGCCGCGCCCGCGCAGCGTCACACCCGTCTCGGACAGGACCCGGTGGACGAAGCCGTACGACCGCCCGGTCTGCTCGGCCAGCGAACGGATGCTGGCGCCCTTCTCGTACTTCTTCCTCAGGTCGGCAGCGAGTTTGCCCCGCTGCGTCCCGGTGATCCGGGCGCCCTTCTTCAGCTCGGCCATCGGCCCTCCTCATCCCCTCCGCGGATGCCCCCGCGGACCGCCGCATCTGGCGCGACGATCAGGTCATGATGATCCAGTTGACGATTTATGACCAGAACGCGGAAAACGCGATCGGCGAACGGTTACCCCGAACGGCGCAGCACCGCGGGTGCCGTTCGGAATCGTCATCCGTCGGGCAGCGCAGTGGATCACCCCGTCGGAAGGAGTCGTGCACGATCGCGGCACCCGCACCCGGGACGGCCCGGACACGTCCGATGATCTCTGGTGGTCCGGTCGGGTGATCACCGCCGCGTGCGGTGACCGGTCACGCGAGCTGGACGAGTTCCAGGTAGTCGGCCGACCAGTGGTCCTCGGTGCCGTCGGGCAGGACGATCACCCGGTCCGGCTCCAGCGCCTCGACCGCACCCGGGTCGTGGGTGACGAGCACGACGGCACCCTCGAAGCGGCGCAGCGCGTCGAGCACCTGCTCGCGGCTGGCCGGGTCCAGGTTGTTCGTCGGCTCGTCGAGCAGCAGCACGTTCGCCGCCGAGGACACCAGACCGGCCAGGGCGAGCCGGGTCCGCTCACCGCCGGACAGCGTCCCGGCGGGCTGCTGGAGCTGCTCCCCGGAGAACATGAACGACCCGAGCAGGGTCCGCAGCTGCTGCTCGGCGGCGTCCGGGCTGGCGTGGCGGATGTTGTCCCAGACCGAGGCGTCCATGTCGAGAGTGTCGTGCTCCTGGGCGAAGTAGCCCCGTCGCAGCCCGTGGCCGGGCACGACCCCGCCGGAGTCGGACTCCTCGGTGCCGGCCAGGATCCGCAGCAGCGTGGTCTTGCCGGCGCCGTTGAAGCCCAGCACCACGACCTTCGACCCGCGGTCCACCGCGAGGTCCACCCCGGTGAACACCTCCAGCGACCCGTAGGCCTTGGACAGGTTCTCCGCGGTGAGCGGGGTGCGCCCGCAGGGCGCCGGGGTCGGGAAACGGATGTGCGCGACGCGGTCGGCCTGACGCTCGTCGTCGAGTCCGGCGAGCAGGGCGTCGGCCCGGCGGGCCATGTTCTTGGCGGCGACGGCCTTGGTGGCCTTCGCGCCCATCTTGGCGGCCTGGACGTGCAGCGCGGACGCCTTCTTCTCGGCGTTGGCCCGCTCGCGGCGACGACGCTTCTCGTCGGTGGAGCGCGCCTCCAGGTACCGCTTCCAGTCCATGTTGTACTGGTCGGCCTCGCCGCGGGTCGCGTCGAGGAACCAGACCTTGTTCACCACCGCGGCCAGCAGGTCGGTGTCGTGACTGATGACGACCAGACCGCCCTCGTGCTGCTGCAGGAACCCGCGCAGCCAGGTGATCGAGTCGGCGTCGAGGTGGTTGGTGGGCTCGTCGAGCAGCAGCGTGGTCGCCGACTGCGACCCGCCGTCGGAGGCGGCGAACAGGATCCGGGCCAGCTCCACGCGTCGGCGCTGACCGCCCGAGAGCGTGCGCATCGGCTGGGCCAGCACCCGCTCGGGCAGCCCCAGGTGGGTGCAGATCCGCGCGGCCTCGGACTCCGCGGCGTAGCCGCCGAGGGCGGAGAACCGCTCCTCGAGCCGCCCGTACTCGCGCACCGCCTTGTCGTTCGCGGCCGGGTCGGCCAGCTCGGCCATCGCCGTCTGCGCCTTCTCCATCTTCGCCAGCAGCACGTCCAGGCCGCGGGCCGAGAGCACCCGGTCCTTCGCCGTGACCGACAGGTCGCCCTCGCGCGGGTCCTGCGGCAGGTAGCCGACCGGGGAGTTCGCGCTCCGCTGCCCGGAGTACGGCTCGCCCTCGCCGGCCAGCACCCGCATCGAGGTGGTCTTGCCGGCGCCGTTGCGCCCGACCAGACCGATCCGGTCGCCGGGCTGCACCCGCAGGGTGGCACCGGAGAGCAGGATGCGGGATCCGGCGCGCAGTTCGAGGTCGGTCGTGGTGATCACGTGGAGGAGCTCCAGACGGAGGACGAGGAGTGACGCTGAGAGGACCGGGGTGCGGGCACGGCGGTGCCCGGGTGCGCCGGTCTACTCGATCAGGATCACGCGTCCACAGTACCGGCCGGGTCCACCGGATTCCCCACGTAGGGTCGGGCCCCATGACCGATCTCACCTCCCTGGCCGGTCGGGCGGCACTGGTCACCGGCGCCTCGCGGGGCATCGGGTACGGCGTCGCCGCCGCGCTGCTGGCGCGCGGCGCGTCGGTGACGATCACCGGCCGGCGCGCCCCGGAGCTCGACGCGGCGGCGGCGGAGCTCGCGGCGGGCGCGGGGGTCGGCACCGGCCGGGTGCTCGCCGTCGCCGGCAACGTCGGGGACGCGGCGCACCGGGCCGCCGCGGCGGAGGCGACGGTGGCCGCGTTCGGCTCGCTGGACGTGCTGGTCAACAACGCCGGGATCAACCCCCAGCACGGGCCGCTGGTCGAGGCCGACCTCGACGCCGTCCGCAGGATCCTCGACGTCAACGTGGTCGCCGCGCTCGGGTTCGTCCAGCAGGCGCACCGGGTGTGGATGGGCGCGCACGGCGGCGCCGTCGTCAACGTCGCCTCGGTCGCGGCGCTGCGGCCCACCGGCGTCATCGGGGCCTACGGCGCGTCGAAGGCGGCACTGCTCACCCTGACCGAGGAGCTGGCCGGCCAGCTCGGCCCCGGCGTCCGGGTCAACGCCGTCGCCCCCGCCGTGGTGCGGACGAGGTTCGCCGAGGCGCTCTACGCCCACGACGAGGCGTCCGTCGTCGCGGGCTACCCGCTGGGGCGCCTCGGCGAGCCCGCGGACGTCGCCGAGGCGGTGGCGTTCCTCGTCTCCGACGCCGCGTCCTGGGTCACCGGGGCCACCCTGCGGATCGACGGCGGCAGCCTGTCCGCCGGCCGGCACCGGCCGGGCCCGCGATGACGGGGACGAGGAGCGGGACGGCGTCGTCGAGCCGGTCGGGTGCCCCCGGAACGACGGTGGCCGACGTGCTGGTCCTCGGCGGTGGTCCGGCCGGGCGGGCGCTCGCGGCGGCGTGCGCGGAGGCCGGGCTGCGCACCACGCTCGCCGACCCCGCCCCGGAGCGGGCGTGGACGGCCACCTACTGCGCGTGGCCCGAGGAGCTCCCCCCGCACCTGCCCGCGGCGATGGTCGCGACCCGGCCGGAGGCGGTGGCCGTGCTGCCCGGCGGTGGCACCCGCGCGCTGGGCCCGTACGCGGTGCTCGACACCGCCGGGCTGCGCGCCCACCTCGACGCCCGGCTCGCCGGGGTCACGGTGCTGCCCGGACGCGCCGCCGCCGACGACGTCCGGTCCGACGGGCACCGGTACCGGGTGCGGCTGCACCCTCCGGGCCGCCGGGGCGCGAGCGGCGGCCCCGGTGACGGCGGGGCCCCGCGGGACGACGCGGCACGGGTCGTCGACGCGGCCCTGGTCGTCGACGCCACCGGGGCACCGTCGCGGCTGCGCCCCGGCCCGGCGGGCGGGACCGAGCAGACCGCCTGGGGCGTCGTCGTCGACGAGCGGGTGGC
This sequence comes from Pseudonocardia sp. ICBG1034, assembly GCF_020131375.1. Taxonomy (NCBI): domain Bacteria; kingdom Bacillati; phylum Actinomycetota; class Actinomycetes; order Pseudonocardiales; family Pseudonocardiaceae; genus Pseudonocardia; species Pseudonocardia sp. ICBG1034. The sequence continues at coordinate 2,797,093 of NZ_JAHLEK010000015.1, read as the reverse complement.
CGCGCCGGTGGTGGGGCCCGGCGAGGCCGTCTTCATGGACTGGCGCTCCCCCGGCCCGCACCGCCCGGGGTGGACGGACTGGCCGACGTTCCTCTACGCCGTCCCCTACGGCGACGGCACCGTCCTGCTGGAGGAGACCTCCCTGGCGCGACGGCCGGGGCTGGGGCTGCCCGAGCTGCGCGACCGGCTCGCGGCCCGGCTCGCCGGGGCGGGCGTCGCCGTGCCCGACACCGCCCCCGTCGAGCGCGTCCGCTTCCCGGTCGACACCCCGCGCGGCCCACGGCACCCCGTCGGGTTCGGGGCGGCGACCCCGCTGGTGCACCCCGCGACCGGGTTCAGCGTCGCCCCCGCGCTCGGGCTGGCCCCGCGGCTGGCCGCCGAGCTGGCCCGGCACCTGCCGCACGACCCCGCCGCCGCGACGACGGCGGCCCGCCGGCTGCTCTGGCCCCGGTCGGCCCGCGCGGTGCACCGCCTGCGCCGCCACGGGCTGCGCACCGTGCTGGAGATGCCGCCGCGGCTGGTGCCGGACTTCTTCGACGCGTTCTTCGCCGGCCGCAGCGGCCGCGCGTTCCTCACCGGCCGCGACGACCTGACCGGCACCCTCGCCGGGATGGCCGGTGTGTTCCGGGCCGCTCCGCCACCCGTACGAGCGCACATGCTGCGATCGGCCGCCGCATTTCACTCGAAAGGGCGATGACGGGAGGGAGTCGGGACAAGTTGATCGGATACCACGTAGTAACGTCGTCGCACGCGGTGACGCCGGCCGCAGGACCGGCGACGCGCGACCGTTCCCCCGGGAGGCACCTGTGTCCGCATACAAGACCATCGTCGTCGGCACCGACGGCTCGTCGACGTCGTTCGCGGCCGTCGAGCGCGCGGCCGGGGTGGCCGCGGACAGCGGCGCGAAGCTGGTCATCGTCTCCGCCTACACCCCGGCCAGCCGGGAGGACACCTCGGCCGCGGAGGACGCGCTGAAGGACGAGGCCTTCCTCGTCACCGGCTGGACCCCCGCCGAGGAGGCGCTGCGCGAAGCCGCCGACCGGGCCGCCGCCGGCGGTGCGAAGGACGTCTCGACCTTCGCCGAGGACGGCGCACCGGTCGACGTGCTCCGCAAGGCGGTCAAGGAGCACAGCGCCGATCTGCTCGTGATCGGCAACCGCGGTCTGAACACCTTCTCCGGGCGGCTGCTCGGCTCGGTGCCCGCCGACGCGACCCGCCGTGCCGGCGTGGACGTGCTCGTCGTGCACACCACGTGATCGCGTGACGTCCGAGCCCGGACCGCCCCGTCCGCTGCCCGACCCCGCCTCGATCGACTGGAGCGAGATCGACGACGGGGCGCTGGACGAGTTCATCCTGGGCGCGCCCCGCGAGTTCACCCGCGACGAGCTGGTGGAGGCCGCGGGGCTCGACCCGGAGGAGTCGGGGCGGCTCTGGCGGGCGCTGGGGTTCGCGGACTCCGACCCGGAGGACCGCGTCTACACCCGCGCCGACCTGGAGGCGGCCAGCACCGTCGCCCGTCTCACCCGGGACTGGCTGCCCGACAAGAACGCCCGCGAGGCCGTCGCCCGCGCGGTCGCGCAGTCGCTGTCGCGGCTGGCCGAGTGGCAGATCGGCATGCTCGCCCAGGTCGCCGCCGCACACATCGGCGAGCTGACCCCGCGCGACGCGGCCCGGCTCGCCGCCGACGTGCTGCCCGAGCTGGAGTCGCTGCAGTCCTACGTGTGGCGCCGCCACCTCGCGGCGACCGCGTCGCGCTGGGTCGCGGGGGCGCAGCGGATGGACGCCGCGGACATCGCGGCCGACACCTGGCCGCTGTCGGTCGGATTCGCCGACATGGTCGGCTTCACCCGCACCACCCGCCGCCGTTCGATGGACGAGCTCGGCGAGATGATCGAGCGGTTCGGCTCGGTGACGACCGAGGTCATCGCGAACGGCCGGGGCCGGGTGATCAAGACCGTCGGCGACGAGGTCCTCTACGTCACCGAGCACCCCGCCGACGCCGCCGCCATCGCGCTCGGCCTCCGCGACCGGGTCCGGACCGAGCCGGCGCTTCCGCAGCTGCGGATCGGCCTCGCCCACGGCATGGTGCTGGCCCGCTACGGCGACGTCTACGGCGAGGTCGTCAACGTCGCGGCCCGGCTCACCTCCGAGGCCCGCCCGGACACGGTGCTGGTCGACAAGGAGATGTTCGAGTCGCTGCGCGACGACCCGCGCTTCGACCTGCGGCGGATCGCGACACTGCACACCCGCGGCTACTCCCACCTGCGGGCGTGGGCGCTGCGCGGCGCCCGCGAACGCTGATCCTTGACCTGAACCCGGGTCGAGGTGACAGCCTCGGGCACCATGACGAGCACGGTGACCACCTCAGCCGCCGCGTACCTCGACCTCCTCGGGGTCGACCGGGCGACACCGGACCGGGCGCTGCTCGACCGGGTCGTGACCGCGCACAACGCGACCATCCCGTTCGAGAACCTCGACCCGTTCACCGGCGTCGAGCCGCCGACCACCTCCGACGGCGTCGCGGCGAAGCTGGTCCACGGCCGGCGCGGCGGCTGGTGCTTCGAGCACAACCGCCTGCTGTACGACGTGCTGGGCGCGGTGGGATACCAGGTCACCCCGCTCGTCGGCCGGGTCCGCCTCGGGCTGGCCCCGGCGGACCCGCCGACGTCGCGCACCCACCGGCTCACCCTCGTCGACACCACGGAGGGCCGCTTCACCGTCGACGCCGGGTTCGGCTCGACGGTGCCGACCACCGCCCTGCGGCTCGTCGCCGGGCTGGAGCAGCCGACCCCGCAGGCGACCTACCGCTACGCCCGCGACGACCACGGTGCCTGGGTCCTGCAGCGGCGCGGCAGCGGTGACTGGGCCGACCAGTACGTCTTCGACCTGGTCCCCGCCCCGGACGTCGACTTCGCGATGGGCTCCTGGTACCTGACCCACCACCCGGCGTCGCACTTCCGGACCGGGCTCGTCGCCGCGCGCACCACCCCGGAGCACCGGACCACCCTCGACGGGACCCGGCTCACCGTGCGCACCGCCGACGGCGACGTGGCGCGGCACGACCTCACCTCCCCCGCCCGGGTCCAGGACGCACTGGAGGAGCACCTCGGTGTCGACACCGGCGCCGTCGCGGGGCTGGAGGACCGGCTGCGGGAGGTCTACTTCCCGTGAGACGATGACGGGCCGGACCCCCTGGTGGGGATCCGGCCCGTCGGGGGCGGTGCGGGGTCGTCAGACCCGGAAGCCGAGGGCCCGCAGCTGCTCGCGGCCGTCCTCGGTGATCTTCTCGGGGCCCCACGGCGGCATCCAGACCCAGTTGATCCGGACGTCGTCGACGAGGCCGCCGTCGGGACCGGCGGTGAGCGCGGAGCGGGTCTGCTCCTCGATCACGTCGGTCAGCGGGCAGGCCGCCGAGGTCAGCGTCATGTCGATGACGGCGGTCCCGCCGTCCCGGTCGATGCCGTAGACGAGGCCGAGGTCGACGACGTTGATGCCCAGCTCGGGGTCGACGACGTCCTTCATCGCCTCCTCCAGGGCCTCGAGGGTCGCGCCGTCACCGGCGTCGGCCCGGGCGGGCGGCTCGGGCATGCCCGCCGCGCCGCGCACCACGTCCTCGGAGGTGCTCTGTTCGGTGGTCTCGCTCATGCCGGACTCCCCTCGGAGTTCTCGATGCGGGCGTCGGTGCGGCTCACCGCGTCCTTGAATGCCATCCAGCCCAGGAGAGCACACTTGACCCGCGCCGGGTACTTGGCGACGCCGGCGAAGGCCACGCCGTCGCCGATGACGTCCTCGTCGGGCTCGACCCTGCCGCGTCCCTGGGCCATCTCCTGGAACGACGCCATGATCTTCCACGCCTCGCCGACCGGCTTCCCGGCGACGAGGTCGTGCAGCACGGACACCGACGCCTGGCTGATCGAACAGCCCAGCGTCTCGTAGGACACATCGGTGACCACGTCCCCGTCGACCTTGACCCGCAGCGTGACCTCGTCCCCGCAGGTGGGGTTCACGTGGTGGGTCTCGGCGTCGTAGGGCTCGCGCAGACCGGCACCGTGCGGGTCGCGGTAGTGGTCCAGGATGATCTCCTGGTACATCTGCTGGAGCTGCACGTCACACCGTCCCGAAGAACGTCTGGGCGGCGCGCACCCCGTCGGCCAGCGCGGTGACCTCGTCCAGGGTGTTGTACACCGCGAACGACGCCCGGGCGCTGGCCACGATGCCGAAGCGCCGGTGCAGCGGCCAGGCGCAGTGGTGACCCACGCGGATGGCGACACCGGCGTCGTCGAGCACCTGGGACAGGTCGTGGGCGTGGATGCCGTCCACGACGAACGACACCGCTCCCCCGCGCAGCTCCGCCCCGGGCGGGCCGACGATGCGCAGCCCGTCGATCGCGGACAGCTGCTCGAGCGCGGCCGCGGTCAGCGACGCCTCGTGCGCGGCGACGGTGTCCATCCCGATCGCCCCGAGGTAGTCGACCGCGGCGCCGAGGCCGACGGCCTGCGACGTCATCGGCACCCCGGCCTCGAACTTCTGCGGCGGCGGCGCCCAGGTCGCGCCCTCCATCCGGACGGTCTCGATCATCGAACCACCGGTGAGGAACGGCGGGAGCGCCTCGAGGAGCTCCCGGCGGCCGTAGAGGACGCCGACCCCGGAGGGCCCGAGCATCTTGTGCCCGGAGAAGACCGCGAAGTCCACCCCGAGCCGGTGCAGGTCGACCGGCATGTGCGGCACCGACTGGCAGGCGTCGAGCACGGTCAGCGCGCCGACCGCGGCGGCCCGCTCCACCAGCTGCGCGACCGGCGCGACGGCGCCGGTGACATTCGACTGGTGGGTGAACGCCACGACCCGCGTCCGGTCGGTGAGCTCGAGCGAGTCGAGGTCGATCCGGCCGTCGTCGGTGACGGAGTACCAGCGCAGGGTCGCACCGGTCCGCCGGCACAGCTCCTGCCACGGGATGAGGTTCGCGTGGTGCTCCAGCTCGGTGACGACGACCTCGTCACCGGGGCCGAGCGCGAACCGTTCGGAGGCGGCGTCGAGCCCGGTCCGGACCGAGGCGTTGCCCAGACCGTAGGCGACCAGGTTGATGCCCTCGGTCGCGTTCTTGACGAACACGACCTCGTCGTCGTTCGCACCGACGAACGCCGCGATGCGTGCCCGGGCGGACTCGTAGGCGTCGGTGGCCTCCTCGGCGAGCTGGTGCGCGCCCCGGTGGACGGCCGCGTTGTGCCGCTCCAGGAACGTGCGCTCGGCGTCGAGCACCTGGCGCGGCCGCTGGGAGGTCGCACCGGAGTCGAGGTAGACCAGCGGCTTCTCCTCGCGCACGGTGCGCGCGAGGATCGGGAAGTCCGCCCGGATCCGGGCCACGGCGTCGGCGTCGAGGCCGGCCGTGGTCCCGGTTCCGTGGGTGAGGGTCATGGTCAGGCCAGTGCCTTCTGGTCCGCCGCCGCCTTGTCGGCCTGGGTGAACCGGACGTAGCCGTTCTTCTCCAGCTCGTCGGCCAGCTCGGGGCCGCCGGACTCGACGACACGGCCGCCGGAGAACACGTGCACGCGGTCCGGCTTGATGTGGTTCAGGATCCGCGTGTAGTGCGTGATCAGCAGGACGCCGGTCTCGCCGCCCGACCGGTACCGGTTCACGCCCTCGGACACGACGCGCAGGGCGTCGACGTCGAGGCCGGAGTCGGTCTCGTCGAGCACGGCGAACTTCGGGTTCAGCAGCTCGAGCTGGAGCACCTCGTGGCGCTTCTTCTCACCGCCGGAGAAGCCCTCGTTGACCGAGCGGTCGGCGAACTCCGGGGAGATGTCGAGGCCGGCCATGGCCTCCTTGACCTCCTTGACCCAGGTCCGCAGCTTCGGCGCCTCGCCGCGGGTGGCGGTGGCCGCCGAGCGCAGGAAGTTCGCCATCGACACGCCCGGGACCTCGACCGGGTACTGCATGGCCAGGAACAGCCCGGCCCGCGCCCGCTCGTCGACCGACATCTCCAGGACGTTCTCGCCGTCCAGCAGCACCTCGCCACCGGTGACGGTGTACTTCGGGTGCCCGGCGATGGCGTAGGCCAGCGTGGACTTGCCGGAGCCGTTCGGCCCCATGATCGCGTGCGTCTCGCCCGCGCGGACGGTGAGGTTCACACCGCGCAGGATCTCCTTGGGGCCGTCCTCGGTCTCGACCGAGGCGTGCAGGTCCTTGATCTCCAGAGTGGACATCGGTGGTGGTCGCTCCGTATTCGGGAAGTGTGCGGAATCGGTGCCGAGCTGCGCTCAGACGCCGGTGAGCGCGAGCTCGGCCTCGACGGCCGCCTCGAGGCGCTCCTTGAGCTCCGGCAGCGTGATCTTGTTCAGGACCTCGCCGAAGAACCCGCGGACGACCAGGCGACGCGCCTGGTCCTCGGGGATGCCGCGGCTGCGCAGGTAGAACAGCTGCTCGTCGTCGAACCGGCCGGTGGCGCTGGCGTGGCCCGCGCTCACGATCTCGCCGGTCTCGATCTCCAGGTTGGGCACGGAGTCGGCGCGGCAGTGCTCGGTGAGCACCAGGTTCCGGTTGAACTCGAAGGTCTCGGTGTTCTCGGCGGCGGCCCGGATCAGCACGTCGCCGATCCACACCACGTGCGAGGAGTCCTTCGTCAGGCTCTGCAGCGCGTTCTTGTAGAGCACGTTGGACTTGCAGTTCGGCACCGCGTGGTCCACCAGCAGCCGCTGCTCGAGGTGCTGGCCGGCGTCGGTGAAGCCGAGCCCGACGAGCTCGGCGTCGCCGCCGGGGCCGGCGTAGCGCACGGTCGAGGAGACCCGGACCAGGTCGCCGCCCAGCTGGACCGTGGTGGCCCGCAGGGTGGCGTCGCGCCCGATCGAGTAGTGCTCGGCGCCCACGTGCACGGCGTCGTCGGCCCACTCCTCGGTCACGACCAGCGTGAGCTGCGAGCCGTCCCCCAGGACGACCTCGGTGTTGTCGGCCAGCACGCCCGACCCCCGGTGCACCACGACGACCGTGGCCTGCGTGTGCGGGGTGGTGCGGATGTGCAGGTGGCCGGCCGCCGTGACGCCCTCACCGGGGCCGTCCACGGTGACGGTCACCGGGTCGAGCTTCTCCCCGTCCAGGGTGACCAGGGTGGCCTCGCCGAACCCGGACCAGGCCGCGGCGGCGACCCGGTCGAACGGGACACCGCCCTCGCCGATCCGGGCGTCGTCGCGGCCGACCTTCTCGACGGTCACCCCGGCGGCCTCGGTGACCGAGACCGGCGCGGTGCCCTCGAACGCGGCACTGCCGTCGTGCAGGCCCTTGAGCCGGCGCAGCGGGGTGAACCGCCAGTTCTCCTCGCGGCCACCGGGTACCTCGAACGCCTCCACGTCGAAGGACTGGAAGCGCTCGCCGGCCGAGGCGATCGGGACCTCGCCCTGCCCCTCCTTGGCGCCCTTCAGCTCGGGCGCGAGGCCGGCAACGTCACTCGTCGTCATCCGACGGAACCCTCCATCTGCAGCTCGATCAGCCGGTTCAGCTCCAGCGCGTACTCCATCGGCAGCTCGCGCGCGATGGGCTCGACGAACCCGCGCACGACCATGGCCATGGCCTCGTCCTCGGTCAGACCGCGGCTCATCAGGTAGAAGAGCTGGTCGTCCGAGACCTTGGAGACGGTGGCCTCGTGCCCCATCGACACGTCGTCGTTGCGGATGTCGACGTAGGGGTAGGTGTCCGAGCGCGAGATCGTGTCGACCAGCAGCGCGTCGCACTTCACCGTCGAGCGGGAGTTGCGCGCCCGCGGGTTGACCTGGATCAGGCCGCGGTAGGACGTACGTCCGCCCCCGCGCGCCACCGACTTCGACACGATCGTCGAGGAGGTGTTGGGCGCGAGGTGGACCATCTTGGCGCCGGCGTCCTGGTGCTGGCCCTCGCCCGCGAACGCGATCGAGAGGACCTCGCCCTTGGCGTGCTCGCCCATCAGCCACACGGCCGGGTACTTCATGGTCACCTTGGAGCCGAGGTTGCCGTCGACCCACTCCATGGTCGCGCCCTCCTCGGCCTTGGCGCGCTTGGTGACCAGGTTGTAGACGTTGTTCGACCAGTTCTGGATCGTGGTGTAGCGGCAGCGGCCGCCCTTCTTGACCACGATCTCGACGACGGCCGAGTGCAGCGAGTCGGTCTTGTAGATCGGCGCGGTGCAGCCCTCGACGTAGTGCACGTAGGCACCCTCGTCGACGATGATCAGCGTCCGCTCGAACTGGCCCATGTTCTCGGTGTTGATCCGGAAGTAGGCCTGCAGCGGGATGTCGACGTGCACGCCCGGCGGCACGTAGATGAACGAGCCACCGGACCAGACCGCGGAGTTCAGGGCGGAGAACTTGTTGTCACCGGACGGGATGACCGAGCCGAAGTACTCCCGGAACAGCTCCGGGTGCTCCTTCAGCGCGGTGTCGGTGTCCAGGAAGATGACGCCCTGCTGCTCGAGGTCCTCGCGGATCGAGTGGTAGACGACCTCGGACTCGTACTGCGCTGCGACACCGGAGACCAGGCGGGCCTTCTCGGCCTCCGGGATCCCCAGCTTGTCGTAGGTGTTCTTGATGTCCTCGGGCAGGTCGTCCCAGGTGGCGGCCTGCTTCTCCGAGGAGCGCACGAAGTACTTGATGTTGTCGAAGTCGATCCCGGACAGGTCGGAGCCCCAGCGCGGCATCGGCTTCTTGCCGAAGATGTCGAGCGCCTTCTGCCGGAACTCCAGCATCCACTCGGGCTCGCTCTTCAGGCGGGAGATGTCGGCGACGACCTCGGAGGACAGGCCACGCTTCGCGATGGAGCCCGCCTCGTCGGAGTCGGCCCAGCCGAAGTCGTACCGGCCGAGCGCCGCGATCGTCTCCTCCTGCGTGAGCTCGGTGCGCACATCAGGAGTGGTCGTCATAAGGACTGCCTCCCTTTCGGGGACCGTGGTGGGAGAGGGTCCCGCCGTCGGCGGGGCCCCCTTCTTCTTGCACCTGCCGCACCTGCGCAGTGGGTCTTCCACTCACGGTGACGGAACGGCCTTGCTTCTTACCTCTCGCCCGCGCGAGGAGTTCGGGATCCTCGAGCGGGACGTGTGTGGTGCACGCGGCGTCGCCGCGGGCGATCGTGGCCAGCCGCTGCACGTGCGTGCCCAGGAGCTCGGCGAAGGCACGCGTCTCGGCCTCGCAGAGTTCCGGGAACTCGGTGGCCACGTGGGCCACCGGGCAGTGGTGCTGGCACAGCTGCACCCCGAAGCCGCCGTGGCGGGCCTGCGCAGCGTAGCCACGGGCGCTGAGCACCCGGGCCAGCGCTTCGACCCGTTCCGCGGGCTCCGCCGGGGCGGTCACCGCGTCGAGGTCGGACCCGAGCAGCTCGCGCACCCGGTGCCGGGCGAAGGCGTCGACCGCCTCCTCCCCCGCCGTCTCGGCGAGGAAGCGCAGTGCCTGGGTGGCCAGGTCGTCGTACCCGTGCCCGAACCGGACCCGGCCCGTGTCGGTGAGCAGGTACTCCCGGGCCGGACGGCCCCGGCCGCGCGGACGGGCGGACCGGGCCGGGGCCCGGACCTCCGCCTCGCCGTCGGCGATCAGCGCGTCGAGGTGCCGGCGCACGGCGGCCTCGGTGAGCTCCAGCTCGGCCGCCACGACGGCGGCCGTGACCGGACCCTGCTCCATGAGCACCCGCGCCACGAGGGCGCGGGTACCCGTCCCGGACCCGGCGGGCACCACGGCGTCGCCGCCGACGCCGTGCCCGCAGGCAGGGTCGTCGAGGCGCCGCGGCGCTGTCCGGTCCGTTTTCACAACATCAGTGTTGCGTATATGGCCCGGCACGGCAAAACAGACCCCCCGCCGTGGTGACCGGGCTCACTCCACCCGCAGGTGAGGGCCGGTACCGGACCCCCCGTGGCCGCACCACTAACCTCTTCTCCCATGGTGACGCCCGAGGTCGCCCCGCCCGGGCGCGACGACCCCCCGACGCGTGCGGCGCCGTCCGATCCCCCCGCCACACCACCGTCGACCGGCCACCGGGCCCGGCGCGGCCTGCGTGAGCAGGCCCGGATCGCGCGGGTCCTCGGCCTGACCGGCGCCCTGCTGATGGGGATCAGCGCGCTGGGTTCCGGGGCGTTCCCGGTGCCGAACCCGCTCAACGGGCTGCGCGTGATCGGGCTGCCCTCGCGCAACGTCACCCTCGCGATCGCCGTCACCTACGCGGGCCTGCTCATGGTGGTCACGGCCTGGCTGTGGATCGCCCGGATGCTCACCACCCGCGGAGCGCACCACCCCGCGCCCGAGCGCCGCGAGCTCGGCCGCACCGCCATCCTGTGGGGGGTGCCGCTGGCGCTGGCGCCGCCGATGTTCTCCAAGGACATCTACAGCTACCTCGCCCAGAGTGCGACGCTCGCCCGCGGGATCGACCCGTACTCGATCGGTCCGGCGCAGGCGCTCGGCATCGACGACCCGCTGGTCCGCGGGATCCCCACGGTCTGGCGCGACACCCCGGCGCCCTACGGCCCGCTGTTCCTCGGCCTCGGCCGCGGGATCACCGCGCTGTCCGGGGAGAACGTGGTGCTCGGCATCCTCGAGCACCGGCTGCTCGCGCTGCTCGGCGTCGCGCTGATGGTGTGGGTGCTGCCCCGGCTGGCCTCCCGGTTCGACCTCGACGCCGGCCTGGTCCTGTGGCTCGGCGCGGCGAACCCGCTGGTGCTGTTCCACATGGTCAGCGGCATCCACAACGAGTCGATCATGCTGCCGCTGCTGCTGCTCGGGCTCTGGGTGATGCTCGGGCGCGACGACACGGTCCAGCCGTGGTGGCGGATCACCGGCGGTGCCGCGCTGGTCGTCGCCGCGGCCTCGGTGAAGCTCCCGGCGCTGCTCGCGCTCGGCTTCGTCGGCGTGTACCTGGTCCGCAGGCGCGGCGGCAGGCTCCTCGACTGGGCCGTGATGACGGCCTGGCTGTCCGCGATCGCCGCGGCCGTGCTCACCTTCTTCAGCCTGGCCACCGGGCTGGGCTTCAACTGGGTGCGCGGGCTGTCCGCACCCAGCGTGCTCATCTCGCCCATGTCGATCAGCACCAACCTGGGGCTGCTCGCCGGGCAGGTCGGCCGGCTCGCCGGGCTCGGCGACCACACCGAGACCACGATGGGCCTGATGCGCAGCCTGTTCGTGCTGCCGATCGCGGTGATCGTGGTCGTGCTGCTGCTCGGCTGCCTGCGCGGGAAGGTCGACCCGGTCACCGGCACGGGCCTCGGGCTCGGCGCCGTCGTGCTGCTCGGCCCGGTCGTGCACCCCTGGTACCTGTTCTGGGCGCTGCTGCCGCTGGTCGTGACCCGGGCGATGCCGTTCTACCGCCGCGGCCTGCTGCTGCTGTCGGTGGTGCTCGCGCTGGCCGTGCCGCCCACCGGCGCCGACTTCTTCTTCCGCGGGTTCCAGCTGCCGCTGGCCATCACCGCGGGCGCCGCCATGTACACCCTCGCGCTGTACGTGGTCGCCCGGCTGATCCGCTCCCCCGGCGGCGACACCGGCGACGCCGGTGACACCAGGGCCCCCGGCGCCACCCGCGCGCCGTCGGACCCGGAGCCCGCCCGGTGAGCGCCGCCCTGGAGATCCGCGGCCTCGTCGTGCGCTACGGGGCCACGACCGCCGTCGACGGGATCGACCTCGACCTCGCCCGCGGCGAGGTGCTGGCCCTGCTCGGCCCGAACGGCGCCGGCAAGTCCTCGACCGTCGAGGTGTGCACCGGGTTCCGGGCACCCTCGGCCGGACGGGTGCGGGTCCTCGGTCACGACCCGGCCGACGAGGCCGTCCGCCCCAGGGTGGGCGTCATGCCGCAGGGCGGCGGCGCCTACCCGGCCGTGCGGACCGGGGAGATGCTGCACCTGGTCGCCGACTGCGCCGCGCACCCGCTCGACGTCGACATGCTCCTCGACGTGCTCGGCCTGCGCCCGCGGGCGGGCACCCCGTACAAGCGGCTGTCCGGCGGGGAGCAGCAGCGCCTGGCGCTGGCCTGCGCCGTCGTGGGGCGCCCGGAGCTGGTGTTCCTCGACGAGCCGACCGCCGGTCTGGACCCGCAGGCCCGCCACCTGGTGTGGGACCTGGTCCGGGCGCTGCGCCGCGACGGCGTCGGGGTGCTGCTGACCACCCACCTGATGGACGAGGCCGAGCAGCTCGCCGACGACGTCGTGATCATCGACCACGGCCGGGTCGTCGCACACGGCTCGCCCGCCCAGCTCACCGCGGGCGACCAGACCGAGCTGCGGTTCCGGGCCCGGCCCGGGATGGACGTCGCCGGTCTCGACGCCCGGCTGCCCGCCGGCTACGCCAGCTGCGAGACCGCCCCCGGCCGCTACCGGGTCCGCGGCCGGATCGACCCGGGCGCACTCGCCGCCATCACCTCGTGGTGCGCCGACCAGGGGGTGCTCGCCGACGACGTCCAGGTCGTGCGCCGCAGCCTGGAGGACGTCTTCCTCGACCTCACCGGACGGGAGCTGCGCTCGTGACGACCCCCTTCCCCGAGGGCCTGTTCACCCCCGCCCCCGGCCGCGGCAACGCGCTGACCATGCTGCGGGCCCAGGGTGGGCTGGAGACCCGGCTCGCGCTGCGCAACGCCGAGCAGGTGCTGCTGACCCTGCTCATCCCGGCGGCCCTGCTCGCCGGGCTCACGCTCGTCCCGGCGGTGCCCGCCCCGGAGCCGCGGGTGGCGTGGCTGTTCGCCTCCATGCTGGCGCTGGCCGTGATGAGCTCGGCGTTCACCAGCCAGGCCATCGCGCTGGGCTTCGACCGCCGCTACGGCGCGCTGCGCAGGCTGGCCGCGACGGCGCTGCCCCGCTGGCTGCTGGTGTGCGGGCGGCTGGCCGCGGTCGCCGCCGTCGTCGTGATCCAGGTGGTGCTGCTCGGCGTGCTGGCGGCGCTGCTGGGGTGGTCCCCGGCCGGTGCCCGGCTCGACGGCGCCGCGCTGGCGGTGCTGCTGGGCGCGGCCGCGTTCGGGGCGCTGGGCATCCTGCTGGGCGGGACGCTGCGCGCGGAGATCGTGCTCGCCGTCGCCAACCTGGTGTGGTTCGCGCTGCTCCTGGCCGGTGGGATCGTCGTGCCGGTCGCGGACCTGCCGGGGCCGCTGGCGGCGCTCGCGCCGTGGCTGCCCTCGGGCGCGCTGGCCGAGGCGCTGCGCTCGGCGCTCGGCGCGGGTGAGTTCCCCGCGGCCGGGCCGCTGCTGGTGCTGACCGGCTGGGCGGTCGTCGCCGGGGTGGCGGCGTCGCGGCTGGTGCGCTGGACCTGAGCCCCGTCTTCTACGATGCGTAGTGTGCTGCTGTCGCGCGTGCCCTCCACACCGCCGGTGCTGATGCGCCGGCTGGCGATCGCGAACCTCGTCGCCCAGATCGGGATCGGGGTGACCGGCTCGGTGGTCCGGGTCACCGGCTCCGGCCTCGGCTGCTCGACCTGGCCGCAGTGCGAGCCGGGCAGCATGATCCCGGTCGACCACGCCGAGATCGCGCCGCTGCACATGTGGATCGAGTTCTCCAACCGGCTGCTCGGCATCCTGGTGGTGCTCACCGCGGGCGCGGCGCTGCTCGGCGCGCTGTACACCCGGCCGCGGCGGCGCCGCCTCACCGGGCTGGCGCTGGCGATGCCGCTCGGCGTCGTCGCGCAGGCCGTCATCGGCGGGATCACCGTGCTGCTCGGGCTGGCCTGGTGGACGGTGATGCTGCACTTCCTGGCCTCCATGGTGCTGGTCTGGTTCGCCGTGCTGCTCGTCGGCGCCGCCGGCGAGGCCGACGGCCCGGTGACCCGCACCGTGCCCGTCGCCGGGCGTGGGCTGGTGCTGTTCTCCACCGCCGTGCTGGGCGTCCTGCTCGTCGCGGGGACCCTGGTCACCGCGGCCGGCCCGCACGGCGGGGACCCGGAGACCCCGCGCCTGGACGTGCCGATCCCCGCGCTCGCGCAGCTGCACGTGGACACGCTGTTCCTCTACCTCGGCACCTTGGTCGGGCTCGGGTTCCTGCTGCACGCGGTGTCCGCCCCGCGTGCGCTGGTGCGCCGGTTCCGGGTGCTCGTCGTGGTCGTCCTCGCCCAGGGCGCGCTCGGCGGGGTCCAGTACGCCCTCGGGGTCCCGGAGCTGCTGGTGTCGCTGCACGTGCTCGGCGCCGGGCTGACCGCCGCCGCGGCCGCCTGGGTGTGGGCCGGTACCGCGACCCGCCCGGCCCCCGTCGACCCCCGCGCCGCCCCGACCGGCGACCCGGCGGGCACCGCCGCGCCCGAGCCCGCCGCCGCGTCGGTCTGAGTCGGTCCGACCGGCCGCTGCACGATCGGGTGACACTCGGGCACTCTGGGGTCATGACCTCCGCATCCCGGTTGCGACGCGGCGGGATCGCCGTGGTCCTCGCGGCCGCCCTCGCCGTCGCCCTCACCGTGTCGCTGTCGGTGGGCCTGCTCGGCACGCGGGCCTCCGCCGCCCCCGAGCTGCCGCCGGTCACCCCGGAGCAGCTCGTCGCCTCGGTCGTCGCGGCGGAGCCGGTCGCGCTGGCCGGCACCGTCGCCGTCGACAACCGGCTGGGGCTGCCCGCCGTGCCGGGACTGCCCTCCGACGGGCTGACCGACGGCACCTCCACCGCACGGGTCTGGTCCGACGGGAAGGGCGACGGCCGCCTCGCCGTCCCCCGCGACGACGGCGAGCGCACCTACGTCCGCGACGGCGCCACGACCTGGGCCTACGACTCCACCGACCGCACCGCGACCCGGTTCCCGAGCCGGGGACACACCCCGGACGCCGACGCCGCGAAGGACCCGGCCGAGGTCGCCAGGACCGTCGTCGCGCGGCTGAGCGCCACCAGCGTGCTGCGGGTCGACGGCACCACCGAGGTCGCCGGCCGCCCCGCCTACACCCTGGTCCTGGCGCCGAAGCCCGGTGAGCGCACCGTGCTGCGCGAGGTCCGCGCCGCCGTCGACGCACAGACCCGGACCCCGCTGGAGCTGACCGTCCTCGGCGCCGGGGCCGACCCGGTGCTGCGGATCGGGTTCGACGACGTCACGTTCGGCCCGCAGGACCCGGCCCTGTTCACCTTCACCCCGCCGCCCGGCGCGACCGTCCGCGACGGCACCGCCGGGACGGTGGAGCAGCCCGGCCCCGGGGGTCCCGGCGGCACGCCCGCACGGGCCGCCGCGCCGACCGTCGTCGGCGACGGCTGGGACACCGTGGTCGTCGGCCGCGTCCCGCAGCGCTCCGGCGACCGGCAGGGCCCGGACCTGTCCGCGCTCGGCACCCCGGTGTCCGGGCCGTGGGGCGCCGGCCGCGAGATCACCACGAACGCGGGCTCGGCGATCCTGACCGACGACGGCCGCGTCGCCGCCGGTGCCGTCGGCCCGGATGTCCTCGGCGAGGCCCTGGCCCGGTGACGACCACCCGCTCCGCCCCCGCCGGCCACGTGGCGGACGGGGCCGCGGACGAGCCGCAGCCGGCCGCCCGCGTCCGGGACCTGCGCAAGGTGTTCGGGCGGGTCACCGCCGTCGACGGCGTGGACCTCGACGTCCCGGCCGGGTCGGTGTTCGGGATGCTCGGCCCCAACGGCTCGGGCAAGACGACGCTGATCCGGATGCTGCTCGGGCTGACCACGCCGACCTCGGGCAGCGTCGAGCTGCTCGGGCTCCCGGTACCGGGCGGGCTCGCCGCGACGCTCCCCGACGTCGGCGCGCTGGTCGAGGGGCCGGGGTTCCACCCGTTCCTGTCCGGGCGGGAGAACCTGCGGCGGGTCGCGGCGACCGAGCCGCGGCTCGCGCCGGGCGAGGTGCGGCCCGCGGTGGAGGCGGCCCTGGAGCGGGTCGGGCTGGCCGCGGCCGCCGGTCGCCGGTTCCGCGGCTACTCCCTCGGGATGAAGCAGCGTCTCGGGCTGGCCGCGGCGCTGCTCGTCCCGCGGCGGCTCGTCGTACTCGACGAACCCACCAACGGCCTCGACCCGGCCGGGACACGGGAGATCCGGGCGATCGTCGCCGAGCTGCGGGCGGGCGGGGCGACGGTGCTGCTGTCGTCGCACCTGCTGTCGGAGGTCGAGGCGGTGTGCACGCACGTGGCCGTGCTCAAGCAGGGCACGCTGCTCGCGGCGGGACCGCTGGACCGGCTGCTCGGCGCCGCCGACGGTGACTGGGAGATCGCGACCACCGACCCGGCGGCGGCGCTGCGGGAGCTCGGGGCCGCGGGCGCCGACGCCCGGGCCGAGGGCGCGGCCGTCGTCCTGGCCGCCGACGCCGACGGGCCGCGGCTGTTCGCCGGCCTCGTCGGGGCCGGGGTGGCGGTGCACGGGCTGGCCCGGCGCCGCGCCGGCCTGGAGGAGCTGTTCACCCGGATCACCGAGGGCGCCGCGTGAGCGCCCCGCCCGCCCCGCCCCGGCCGGTGTCGTGGCGGCGGCTGCTCGGGGCCGAGCTGCGCTGGGTGCTGCGCAGGCCCCGGACCTGGGTGATGGTCGCGCTGCTCGGGGCGGTGCCGGTCCTGATGGCGGTCGGGCTCGTGCTGGCCGACGGGCCGCGCCGCGGCCTGCTCTCGGAGGTCGTCGGCAACGGGCTGACCCTGCCCGTCGCGGCGCTGACCCTGCTGATGGCGCTGCTGCTGCCGCTGGTGGTCACCGTCGCGGCGGCGGACGCGATCGCCGGGGAGGCCCAGCACGGCACCCTGCGCGGGCTGCTGCTGGCCCCGGTGGGGCGGCTGCGGCTGGTCGCGATGAAGGCGTTCGGGGTGCTGGTGGTGGCCGCGGTCGCGGTCACGGTGGTCTGCGTGGTCGGGCTGGTGGCGGGATGGGCGCTGATCGGGCCCCCCGCGGTCGTCGGCGACGGCGGCGCGCTGCTGACGATGTCCGGCTCGGTGCTGGACCTGACGTCGGCCGTCGGCCGGATCGCCCTGGTCGCGCTGTGGACGCTGGGGCAGCTCGCCGCGGTCGGCGCGGTGGCGCTGGCGGTGTCGTCGTTCACCGAGCACCCGCTGGTGGTGCTGTCCTCGGTGCTCGGCGGGATCATCCTGTCCGGGGTGCTCGGCGCGATCCCCGCCCTGGAGCCGATCCGCCCGTTCCTGCTCACCGACGGCTGGTCCGCCGGGGTCGACGTGCTGCGCGACCCGCTGCCGACCCCCGGGCTCGTGTCGAGCACCGGGCTCGCGGCGGGCTGGTTCGCCGCCGCCGCGGTCGTGCTCGTGTCCCGGATGCTCCGCCGCGACGCGTGAGGGCATGATCGGGCCCGTCAGCAGCGGTGAGCGACGAGGAGGACACATGCGTGCGGTACGGGTGAGCGAGCCCGGCGGGTCCGAGGTGCTGGAGGTGGTCGACACCGACGCCCCGGTCCCGGGTGCGGGCGAGGTGCTGGTGGAGGTCGCCGCGGCCGGGGTGAACTTCATCGACACCTACCAGCGCGAGGGCATCTACCCGATGGAGACGCCGTACGTCGCCGGGCTGGAGGGTGCGGGCCGGGTCACCGCGCTGGGCGCGGACGTCGACGGTGTCGCGGTCGGGGACCGCATCGCCTGGGCCAACACCCTGGGCAGCTACGCCGAGCAGGTCGCCGTGCCCTGGGCGAAGGCCGTCCCGGTGCCCGAGGGCGTCGCCGACGACGTCGCGGTCGGTGCGGCGCTGCAGGGCATGACCGCCCACTTCCTGGTCAACGACTGCTTCCCGCTGCACGGCGGGGAGACGATCCTGCTGCACGCCGCCGCCGGTGGCGTCGGGCTGCTGCTCACCCAGCTGGCCGTCGCGAAGGGCGCCCGGGTGATCGCGACGACGTCGACGCCGGAGAAGGCCGAGCTGGCCCGCGGCGCCGGCGCCGCCGAGGTGATCGACTACACGGCCGTCGACGACCTCGCCGCCGCCGTCCGCGACCTCACCGGCGGCGCGGGCGTGCACGCCGCGTTCGACTCGGTCGGGCGCAGCACCTTCGACGCGAGCCTCGCCTCGGTGCGCCCGCGCGGCACACTCGTGCTCTACGGCGCCGCGTCCGGCCCGGTCGAGCCGTTCGACCCGCAGCGGCTCAACGCGGCCGGGTCGCTGTACCTGACCCGCCCGAAGCTGTTCGACTACATCGCCACCACCGACGAGCTGCGCACCCGCGCCGCCGCCGTCTACGGCGACGTCGCCGCGGGCCGCCTCGACGTGCGGATCGGGCACCGCTACGACCTGGCGGACGCCCGTACCGCACACGACGACCTGCAGGGCCGCCGCACCACCGGCAAGGTGCTGCTCGTCCCCTGACGGGTCCGGAACGGGGTCGGTCCGCCGCGCGGCGTGCGGTAGAACCGACGGCGTGACCGACACCCCCTTCCACGACCTCGACGCCTACGTCGCGCTCCCCCGCCTCGGCGGGCTCGCCCTGTCCCCCGACGGCACCCGGCTGGTCACCGGGGTCGCCGAGCTCGACGCCGACGGCACCCGCTACCGGACCGCGCTGTGGGAGGTCGACCCCGCGGGCGAGGCCCCGGCGCGGCGGCTGACCCGGGGCGCGGCCGGCGAGTCCGGGCCGGTCTTCACCCCCCACGGCGACCTGCTGTTCCGGTCGGCCCGCCCGGACCCCGACGCCACCGGGGAGACCGAGCCGCCGACCGCGCTGTGGCGGCTGCCCGCGGCCGGCGGTGAGGCCGGGCCCGCCGGGTCGCGGCCCGGCGGGATCTCCGCGGTCGCCGTCGCCGCCGACGCGGAGACGGTCGTCGTGTCCTCCCCCACGCTGCCCGGCGCGGTGACGACCGACGACGACGAGCAGCGCCGCGCCGCGCGCACCGAGGGCAAGGTCACCGCGATCCTGCACACCGGCTACCCGGTGCGGCACTGGGACCACGACCTCGGCCCGGCCGAGGAACGGCTGCTCCTGGCCCGTCCGGAGGGCACGGACCCGTGGACGGACCTCACGCCGGCACCCGGCCGCGCGCTGGACGAGACCGCGTTCGACGTCTCCCCCGACGGCGGCTCGGTGGTGACCGGCTGGTACCGCGCGCACGGTCACGGCACCTGGCGGCCCGGCCTGGTCGTGGTCGACACCGCGACCGGGGAGCACCGCGACCTGACCGACGACGACGGCCACGAGTACGGCGCGCCCCGGATCAGCCCGGACGGGCGGACCGTCGTCGCCCTGCGCGAACGCGTCTCCACCCCGGAGGTCGCGCCGCGGATCGACCTGGTCCTGGTGCCGCTCGCCGGGGGCGCGCCGCGCCCGGTGGCGCCGGGCTGGGACCGCTGGCCGACCGCGGCCCGCTGGACGCGCGACGGATCGGCGCTGGTGGTGACCGCAGACTCCGACGGCCGCGGCCCGCTGTTCCGGGTCGACCTGGGCGCGACCCCGGAGGACGACACCGTCACCCGGCTCACCGGCGACCACGGCACCTACTCCGACCCGTGCCCGTCGCCGGACGGGCGGTGGGTCTACGCGCTGCGCCACGCCTACGACGCGCCTCCGGCCCCGGTCCGCGTACCCGCCGACGGCCGCGACGCCGACCCCGAGCTCCTGCCCGCCCCCGCCGCGGCGCCCGCGCTGCCGGGCACGCTCACCGAGCTGGAGACCACCGCGGCCGACGGCACCCGGGTCCGGGCCTGGCTGGTCCTGCCCGACGGCGCCGACACCGAGCACCCGGCGCCCCTGCTGCTGTGGATCCACGGCGGCCCACTGGCCAGCTGGAACGCCTGGTCGTGGCGGTGGAACCCGTGGCTGATGGCGGCCCGTGGCTGGGCGGTGCTGCTGCCCGACCCGGCGCTGTCGACCGGCTACGGCCAGGACTTCGTGCAGCGCGGCTGGGGCGCCTGGGGCGACGCGCCGTTCACCGACCTGATGGCCGCCACCGACGCCGCCGTCGCCCGGCCGGAGGTCGACGGCACCCGCACCGCGGCGATGGGCGGCTCCTTCGGCGGCTACATGGCGAACTGGGTGGCCGGGCACACCGACCGGTTCGCCGCGGTCGTCACCCACGCCAGCCTGTGGGCGCTCGACCAGTTCGGGCCGACGACAGACCACGCCGAGTACTGGCTCACCGAGATGACCCCGGCGATGGCGCAGGCCAACAGCCCGCACCACCACGCCGACGCGATCGTCACCCCGATGCTGGTGATCCACGGCGACCGCGACCACCGGGTCCCGATCGGCGAGGGACTGCGGTTGTGGTGGGACCTGGTGTCCCGGCAGGCCGACCCGGAGGCGAACCCGCACCGGTTCCTGTACTTCCCCGACGAGAACCACTGGGTGCTCGCGCCGAACCACGCGAAGGTCTGGTACCGCACGGTGTGGGCGTTCCTGGACCACCACGTGCTGGGCGCGGAGTGGGAGACCCCGCACCTGCTGCGCTGAGCGCGGCCACCGGGGCTGCCGGTGCCGGGGTCAGAACAGGACCGGCAGCCCCAGCGCGGCGTCGACGGCGATCGCCGCGAACAGCACGCACAGGTAGATGTTCGACAGGTGGAACAGCGGCATCGGGGAGATCTCGCCGCCGGACTTCACCTGGTGGTGCAGCCGGTGCGCCCGGTACACGAAGTACGCCCCGCCGAGCAGCGCCACCGCGAGGTACACCCACGACGTCGCCGGCAGCAGGAGCAGGCTCCAGGCCACCATCACCCAGCTGTAGACCACGATCCGCACCGACACCGCCGGCGCGGGCGCGACGACCGGGAGCATCGGCACCCCGGCGGCGGCGTAGTCCTCGCGGTAGCGCATCGCCAGCGCCCAGAAGTGCGGCGGCGTCCAGAAGAAGATCACACCGAACATGACCAGCGCGGGCCACTCGACGGTGCCGGTCACCGCGGCCCAGCCGATCACCACCGGCATGCAGCCCGCGGCGCCGCCCCACACGATGTTCTGCGAGGTCCGCCGCTTGAGCAGCATCGTGTAGACGAGCACGTAGAACGCGATCGCGGCCAGCGACAGCACGGCGGCCAGCCAGTTCGTGGTCAGGCCCAGCCACACCGAGCTCAGCGCGGCCAGGACCAGGCCGAACACCAGCGCGTTGCGGGTGGGGACCTGTCCCCTCGCCAGCGGGCGGCGGGCGGTGCGCGCCATCTTCTGGTCGATGTCGGCGTCCACGACGCAGTTCAGCGCGTGGGCCGCGGCCGCGGCCATCGCGCCGCCGACCAGAGTGGCCGCGATCAGCACCAGCGAGGGCACACCGCGCTGGGCCAGGAACATGGCGGGCACGGTGACCACGAGCAGCTGCTCGATGATCCGCGTCTTGGTGAGGCCCAGATAGGCCGCCACCGTGGCGCGGACGCGCGCGGGACGCCTGGTCGGTGCCGGCGGCACCACCACGGTCGTCGCGGGGGGCGTCGCCGCCGGCGCGGCGTCCGGCCCGGCCGGGACGTGCTCGGCCGGGACACCGGCCTCGTCGGCCCGGCTCCGCCCTGACGCGGGTGCGCTCACCTGTCCGTACCTCGCTCGGTTCGACGTAGTGATCCCGTGCCGCGCCGCCCGAGGGGCCGCACCGGCTCGGTGCCGTGGACACGGGGTGGTCGCCGCGGTGGCGACCTCCCTAGTTCTACAGCGCGTCGATGCTAACCGGTGGCATGCGTCGCGGGCCCGCCGGGTACGCCGACACCGGCGGCCCGGTCCGCCGATCGCCACGAGGCGCAAAGCCGCAGGCCGCGGGCGTGAGCAGTAGGGTGTTCCGCGTCGGGGCGGCGACGATGCCGCCAGGTGATCCGGGTCGCACCACACACCCGCCGACGTCGCCGCCGCGGAACGGCCGCGACCACCGGGCGGGCATCCGGATCCACGACCGGCAGACCGACATTCGTCGACGCGAGTACAGGAGCCATCGCCTTGTCCGACACCGCTACGTCCCCCCACGCCGGGGACGGCGCCGTCGCCGCGCTCACCCGCGCGCACGTCCCCGACGACTGGACCGACCTCGACCGCAGGGCCGTGGACACCGTTCGTGTACTGGCCGCGGACGCGGTCCAGAAGTGCGGCAGCGGACACCCCGGCACCGCGATGAGCCTGGCCCCGCTGGCGTACACGCTGTTCCAGCGCGTCATGCGGCACGACCCGGCCGACCCCGACTGGATGGGCCGCGACCGGTTCGTCCTGTCCGCGGGGCACTCCAGCCTCACCCTCTACATCCAGCTCTTCCTGGCCGGCTACGGCCTGGAGCGGGAGGACCTGGAGCAGCTGCGGAAGTGGGGCTCGCTGACCCCGGGCCACCCGGAGTGGGGCCACACCCGCGGTGTCGAGATGACCACCGGCCCGCTGGGCCAGGGGTTGTCCTCGGCCGTGGGCATGGCGATCGCGGCCCGCCGCGAGCGCGGCCTGTTCGACCCGGACGCCCCCGAGGGTGCCTCGCCGTTCGACCACCAGATCTACGTGATCGCCTCCGACGGCGACATCGAGGAGGGCGTCACCTCCGAGGCGTCGTCGCTGGCCGGTCGCCAGGAGCTGGGCAACCTCACGGTGATCTACGACGCGAACGAGATCTCCATCGAGGACGACACCAACATCGCCCTCAACGAGGACACGGCCAAGCGCTACGAGGCCTACAACTGGCACGTGCAGGTCGTCGAGGGCGGCGAGAACGTCACCGGCATCCTCGCCGCGCTGGAGGCCGCGAAGGCCGAGACCGACCGCCCGTCGATCATCATCCTGCGGACGGTGATCGGCTACCCGTCGCCGAACAAGATGAACACCGGCGCCGCGCACGGTGCCGCGCTGGGCGACGACGAGGTCCGCGAGGTCAAGAAGGTCCTCGGGTTCGACCCGGACCAGGAGTTCGAGGTCGACGACGACGTCCTCGCCCACACCCGCGCGGTCGGCGAGCGCTCGCGCGCCGCCCACGACACCTGGCAGGGCACCTTCGACGAGTGGGCGCAGCGCGAGCCGCAGCGCAAGCAGCTGCTCGACCGGCTGCTCGCCAAGAAGCTGCCCGAGGGCTGGGAGTCCGCGCTGCCGTCGTTCGACGTCGACGAGAAGGGGCTGGCGACCCGCAAGGCGTCCGGTTCGGTGCTCGGCGCGCTCGCCGAGGTGCTGCCGGAGCTGTGGGGCGGCTCGGCCGACCTCGCCGAGTCGAACAACACCACCATGAAGGGCGTCGACTCGTTCGGCCCGAAGTCGGCCTCGACCGGCATGTGGTCCACCTCGCCGTACGGGCGCACGCTGCACTTCGGTGTCCGTGAGCACGCCATGGGCGCGGTCCTCAACGGCATCGCCCTGCACGGCCCCACCCGCGCCTACGGCGGCACGTTCCTGGTCTTCTCCGACTACATGCGCCCGTCCGTGCGGCTCGCGGCGCTGATGAAGACCAACCCGATCTACGTGTGGACGCACGACTCGATCGGCCTGGGCGAGGACGGCCCGACCCACCAGCCGATCGAGCACCTGGCGTCGCTGCGCGCGATCCCCGGCCTGTCGGTGGTCCGCCCCGGCGACGCCAACGAGACCGTGTACGGCTGGAAGGCCGCCCTGGAGCGGCCCGACGGCGGCCCGGTCGGCTTCGCGCTGACCAGGCAGAACGTGCCGACGCTGGCCGGTACCTCCGCCGAGGGCGTCGCCCGCGGCGGCTACGTCATCGCCGAGGCCGCGTCCGGCGTCCCGCAGGTGATCATCATCGCCACCGGCTCCGAGCTGCACCTGGCGCTGGCCGCCCGCGAGCAGCTCGAGGGCGAGGGCGTCGGCACCCGGGTCGTCTCGATGCCGTGCGTCGAGTGGTTCGAGGCCCAGGACGAGCAGTACCGGGAGTCGGTCCTGCCGACCGCGGTCACGGCCCGTGTCTCGGTCGAGGCCGGCATCGCGATGCCCTGGTACCGCTACGTCGGTGAGCTCGGCCGGTCGGTGTCGATCGAGCACTTCGGTGCCAGCGCCGACCAGGCCACCCTGTTCGAGAAGTTCGGCTTCACCGCCGACACCGTCGCCACGGCCGCGCGGGAGACCCTCGCCGCGACCGAGAAGTCCTCCTGAACCGACGGCACCCGATCGCAAGGAGAGAGAATCATGAGCAACGATCGACTGGCCGCGCTGTCCGCGGCCGGGGTGTCCATCTGGCTCGACGACCTGTCCCGGGAGCGCCTGGCCAGCGGCAACCTCGCCGCCCTGATCGAGGACAAGCACGTCGTCGGGGTGACCACCAACCCGACGATCTTCGCCGGTGCGCTGTCCGACGGCGCCGCCTACGACGAGCAGGTCCGTGAGCTGGCCGCCCGCGGTGCCGACGTCGACACCGCGATCCGCGAGATCACCGTCGCCGACGTCCAGCACGCCTGCGACGTGTTCTCCGGGGTGTGGGAGCGCACCGGCGGTGTCGACGGCCGGGTCTCCCTGGAGGTGGATCCGCGCCTGGCGCACGACACCGAGGGCACCGCAACCCAGGCGAGCGAGCTGTTCAAGGCCGTCGACCGGCCCAACCTGCTGGTGAAGATCCCGGCGACCGAGGAGGGCCTGCCCGCCATCACCCGGGCGACCGCCGAGGGCATCAGCGTGAACGTGACGCTGATCTTCTCCGTCGAGCGCTACAAGCTCGTGATGGACGCCTACCTGACCGGTCTGGAGCAGGCGAAGGAGAACGGGCAGGACCTGTCCCGGATCCACTCGGTCGGCTCGTTCTTCGTGTCCCGGGTGGACTCCGAGATCGACGGCCGGCTGGAGAAGATCGGGGGCGACGCCGCGCTCGGCCTGCGCGGCAAGGCGGCCGTCGCGAACTCGCGGCTGGCCTACGCCGCCTACCGCGACGCGTTCTCCGGTGCCCGCTGGGACGCCCTCGCGGCCCACGGCGCGCACGCCCAGCGCCCGTTGTGGGCCTCCACCGGGGTGAAGAACCCGGACTACCCGGACACGCTCTACGTGTCCGAGCTGGTCGTGGACAACACCGTCAACACCATGCCGGAGAAGACCCTGCTGGCCTTCGCCGACCACGGTGAGGTGGACGGGGACAAGGTCACCGACACCGCGGGCGCCTCCCAGACGGTGTTCACCGACCTGGAGGACCTCGGCATCGATCTCGACGACGTGTTCCTCACCCTGGAGAACGAGGGCGTCGACAAGTTCGAGAAGTCCTGGACCGAGCTGCAGGACACCGTCCGCGGCCAGCTCGACTCCGCGAAGTAGTTGAGCGAGGCCACTCCCGGTGGCGACGGGGCCGACCTCGGCTCCGCCGCCACCGGCGGCCCGTCCGCACCCGCACCGTCCCCGGTGCGGGTGCGGCTCGCCGGTGAGCCGTTCGCCGGAGCGGCCCGGCGGATCGCCGCCGAGCTGGCCGGCGAGACCGTCGCCTCCCGGCTCGCCGACGCCGACGCCAGCGTCTGGGGGCCCCGCGCCGCGGGGGCCCCGCCCCGTACCGGCTGGACCGGGCTCGCCGCCCGCAGCCGGCCCCTCGTCGGGCAGGTCGCCGCGCTGCGCGAGCGGTTCGCCGTCGCCGGTGCGCACCGGGTGCTGCTCGTCGGCACGCCGGACGCGGTCGCCGCGGCCCGCGTCGTCGCCGGCACCGATCCGGGTGGGACCCGGCTGACCGCGCTGGACTCCGCGGACCCGGTGCAGGTCGCGGAGGCGCTGTCCGGCGAGCTCGGCGAGACCGTCCTCGTCGTCGCCGACGCGGCGGGCACCGACCCCGTCGTCGCGGCCGTCACCCGGGTCGTCGCCGCCGCGATCGCCGAGGAGGTCGGTGCCGACGCCCTCGCCGCGCGCACCGTGCACCTCACCGAGCCCGGCTCGCCGCTCGACACACCCGGCGACCCCGGCCCGGTCGTGGTCACCCTCGACGCCGACGTGCCGGGCCGCTTCGGCGTGCTGGGCCCGCTCGGGCTGGTCCCCGCGGGGCTCGCCGGGGCGGACGTGCCCGCCGTCCTGGCCGACGCCGTCGCCGCCGAGCGCGCGCTGGCCGCCGACGACCCGGACAACCCGGCGCTGCTGCTGGCCGGCGCACTGGCCGCGGGCCGCGGCTCGCTGCTGGCCCTGCGCGACGCCGAGCGCTCCCCCGCCCTCACCGGCTGGCTGGCCCCGCTGCTCACCGCGGCCGGGCTCACCGTCGTGCCGGTCCCGCCCGACGAACCGGTCGGCGCTGGCCCCGCCCCGCAGGAGCCCACCGCACCCGCGGGCGTCGTGGACGTGCACGCCGACGGCACCGGCCCACGGCCCGGGCCGGGCCAGGGCGCGGTGCGGCTCGACGCCGGCCCGGGTGCCGCGGTCGTGCTGTGGCAGGCCGCCGCGGCGCTGGCCGGGCGGGTCCTCGACACCGACCCGTTCGCGCCCGCGCCGCCCGCGCCCGCCGAGGGTCCCGACCCCGAGCCGTCGTTCGTCGACGGCGGGATCGCCGTGCACGCCGGGGACTGGCTGCCGCCCGCCACCCGCACCGTCGCCGGTGCGCTCGACGCGCTGGCCGCCGTCGCCGACGGGGCCCCGGCGGTCGTCTCGGCCTGGCTGGACCCGGAGTCCGACGCCTCGGTCGCGGTGCTGCGCGGGCCGCTGGTGGCCCGGCTCGGGCTGCCCGTCGCGTTCGGCTGGGCCCCGGCCTGCCGCAGCGGCGACACCGGCGCACCGGACGTCGCGGTGCACTGTCACCTGACCGGGAACGGGCCCGGCGGTGATCTTCCGGGGTCGGTCGGCGCGGGCACCGTGCCTCCCGGGCCGGGACTGGATAGCCTGCACGCGGCACAGGCCCGGGCGGTCATGGACGACCAGCGACGCCGGGGACGTCCGGTGCTCCGGCTGCACATGACCGACCGGCTCGCCGGGCTGGTGACCCTGGCCAGGGCGGTGACATCGACACCGACGTCGACCGAGCCCTCGACAGAGCCGTGACCCCGGTGCCCCGATCACGAGAACACCAGTACTAGGAGGGGCGATGCCCACCGCGAACGGCGGACGGACCAACCCGCTGCGCGACCCCCGTGACAAGCGGCTCCCCCGGATCGCCGGCCCCTGCGGACTGGTGATCTTCGGAGTGACCGGGGACCTGTCCCGCAAGAAGCTCATGCCCGCGATCTACGACCTCGCCAACCGGGGGCTGCTGCCGCCGGGCTTCGCCCTCACCGGTTTCGCCCGCCGCGACTGGGACCACGAGGACTTCGGCCAGGTCGTCTACGAGGCCGTGCGCGAGCACGCCCGCACCCCGTTCCGGCAGGAGGTGTGGGACCGCCTCGCCGAGGGGCTGCGGTTCGTGCAGGGCTCCTTCGACGACGACGCCGCCTTCGACGAGCTGGAGCGCACCGTCCGCGAGCTCGACGAGAAGCGCGGCACCGGCGGCAACCACGCCTTCTACCTGTCGATCCCGCCCGGCGCGTTCCCGGTGGTCTGCAAGCAGCTCGCCCGCTCGGGGCTGTCCGCCCAGGAGGACCCGGACGTGTGGCGCCGGGTCGTCATCGAGAAGCCGTTCGGCCACGACCTCGCCTCGGCCATCGAGCTGAACGCGATCGTCAACGACGTCTTCCCCGAGGACTCGGTGTTCCGCATCGACCACTACCTCGGCAAGGAGACCGTCCAGAACGTGCTGGCGCTGCGGTTCGCCAACCAGCTGTTCGAGCCGATCTGGAACGCCAACTACGTCGACCACGTCCAGATCACCATGGCCGAGGACATCGGCCTGGGCGGGCGGGCCGGCTACTACGACGGCATCGGCGCCGCCCGCGACGTCATCCAGAACCACCTGCTGCAGCTGCTCGCGTTCACCGCGATGGAGGAGCCGACGTCGTTCTCCTCCGACGAGCTGCGCGCCGAGAAGATCAAGGTCCTCAAGGCGGTCAAGCTCGCGCACCCGCTCGACGCCACCACCGCCCGCGGCCAGTACGAGGGCGGCTGGCAGGGCGGCGAGGAGGTACCCGGGTTGGCCCAGGAGGAGGGGTTCGACCCGGAGTCGACCACCGAGACCTTCGCCGCGATCACCTGCGAGGTCGAGAACCGCCGCTGGGCCGGGGTGCCGTTCTACCTGCGCACCGGCAAGCGCCTGGGCCGCCGCGTCACCGAGATCGCGGTGGTGTTCAAGCGGGCCCCGCACCTGCCGTTCGACGCGACGATGACCGAGGAGCTGGGGCAGAACGCCCTGGTCATCCGGGTGCAGCCGGACGAGGGCGTCACCATGCGCTTCGGGTCCAAGGTGCCGGGCAGCCAGATGGAGGTCCGCGACGTCACGATGGACTTCGGCTACGGCAACGCCTTCACCGAGGCCTCCCCCGAGGCCTACGAGCGGCTCATCCTCGACGTGCTGCTCGGCGAGCCGTCGCTGTTCCCGGTCAACGAGGAGGTCGAGCGGTCCTGGGAGATCCTCGACCCGGTCCTGGAGCACTGGGCCGCCGACGCGCGCGGCCCGGACTCCTACCCCGCCGGGTCCTGGGGCCCGGTGTCGGCCGAGGAGATGCTGGCCCGCACCGGGCGCCACTGGAGGCGGCCGTGAGCGCACGGACGGCAGCCGCGGAGAAGACGGAGACCCCATCGTGATCATCGATCTCCCGTCGAGCACCACCTCGGCGGTCAACCGCAAGCTCGTCGAGCTCCGCGAGTCCGGCGGCGTGTTCGCGCTGGGCCGGGTGCTGACCCTGGTCGTCGTCACCGACGACGGCCCGGAGCTCGAACGCGCGATCGACGCCGCCAACGCGGCCAGCCGCGAGCACCCCTGCCGGGTGATCGTCCTGGCCCGCGGGCAGCGGCGGGCCTCGCCGCGGCTCGACGCCCAGATCCGGGTCGGCGGCGACGCCGGCGCCAGCGAGGTCATCGTGCTGCGCGGCTACGGCCCGCTCGCGGCCGAGGAGGCGGGCGCGGGCATGGTCATGCCGCTGCTGCTGCCGGACGCCCCGGTCGTCGCGTGGTGGCCGAACGAGGCGCCCGCCTCGCCGTCGGAGGACGCGGTGGGCCGCCTCGCGCAGCGCCGCATCACCGACGCGCTGTCGTCGAAGAACCCGGTGAAGGCGTTCGAGGCGCGCCGCAAGGACTACGCGCCCGGCGACACCGACCTGACCTGGACCCGGCTCACGCAGTGGCGGGCCCAGCTGGCGGCCGCGCTGGACGTGCCGCCGTACGAGGACATCAGCGCCGCGGTCGTCGCCGGGGAGGCGGTGTCGCCGTCCACCGAGCTGATCGCGGGCTGGCTCGCCGCGAGCCTGGGGGTGAAGGTGAAGCGCTCTCCGTCGGAGAGGGACAACGGGCTCTCGCTGGTCCGGCTGACGCGCCCGTCCGGTGACGTCGAGCTGGCCCGCCCGGACGGCAAGACCGCCCGGCTGACCCAGCCCGGCCAGCCGGAACGGCTGATCGCGCTGGCCCGGCGGCACGTGTCGGACTGTCTCGCCGAGGAGCTGCGCAGGCTCGACCCGGACGAGGTCTACGCCGAGGCCCTCGCCGGGGTGGCGAAGGTGACCCGCGGCCGCACCCCGGTGAAGGTGCGCGCGTGAGCGCCGCGACGCAGGTGCAGGTCGCGGTGCACCCGGACAAGGAGGCGCTCGCCGCGGCGACCGCGGCCCGGCTGATCACCGCGCTGGTGGACCTGCAGGCCGCGGGCACCGTCCCGCGGCTGGTGCTCACCGGCGGCGGGGTCGGGATCCAGCTGCTGCGCGACGTCGCCGCCTCCGCGGCGCGCGACGCCGTCGACTGGGCCCGGGTGGACCTGTTCTGGGGCGACGAGCGCTTCGTCCCCGCCGACGACGCCGAGCGCAACGACCGCCAGGCCCGCGAGGCCCTGCTCGACGCGGTGGCGCTGGACCCGGCCCGGGTGCACCCGATGCCCGCGGCCCCGCCGGGGGGCGGCACCCGCGACGACGCCCTCGCCGCGGCCGCCGACTACGCCCGGCTGCTCGACGACCTGGCCGGCCCCGACGAGGACGGCGTCCCCGCGTT
Organism: Pseudonocardia sp. ICBG1034; assembly: GCF_020131375.1. Lineage (NCBI taxonomy): Bacteria > Bacillati > Actinomycetota > Actinomycetes > Pseudonocardiales > Pseudonocardiaceae > Pseudonocardia > Pseudonocardia sp. ICBG1034. The sequence goes on along the minus strand of NZ_JAHLEK010000015.1, from coordinate 2,767,406 downwards.
CGACGTGACCCTGGTCGGGATGGGCGAGGAGGGCCACACCCTGTCGGTGTTCCCCGACTCCCCCGCCGTGCACGAGCAGGCGGCGACGGTCGTCGCGGTCTTCGACTGCCCGAAGCCGCCGCCGACCCGGATCTCGCTGACCCTGGCCGCGGCGCGCCGCTCGCGCGAGGTGTGGGTGGTGGCCGCCGGGGCGGGCAAGGCACCGGCCGTCGCGGGTGCGCTCACCGGCACGCCGGAGACCGAGCTGCCGGTCGGCGGGGCCCGCGGCACCGTCACGACCCGCTGGCTGCTCGACACCGAGGCCGCCGCGGACCTGCCCGACGGGTTCGTCGCCCGCGTCTCCTGACGGGCGGCCCCCGGATGTGAGATGCCGCGCCCGGGCGGGGTGCCGCACGTGGACCTGCGGTTAGGGTCCCCGTCATGCGTATCGGCACCCCGCTCGGCCCGGACCCCACCCGCGTGCTGCTGCTCGGCTCGGGTGAGCTGGGCAAGGAGGTCGCGATCGCGTTCCAGCGCCTCGGCGTGGAGGTCGTCGCCGTCGACCGCTACCCGCACGCCCCCGCCCACCAGGTGGCGCACCGGTGGCACGCGATCGACATGACCGACCCGGTGACGCTCGCGACGCTCATCGAGCAGGAGGCGCCCGACCTCGTCATCCCCGAGATCGAGGCCATCGCCACCGGCGCCCTGGCCGAGATCGAGGCGGCCGGGACGACCGTGGTCCCCACCGCGCGGGCCGCGAAGCTGACCATGGACCGCGAGGGCATCCGGCGCCTCGCCGCCGAGGAGCTGGGCCTGCCCACCTCCCCCTACGTGTTCGCCGACACCCTCGACGAGGTCCGCGACGCCGCCGCCACGGTCGGGCTGCCGTGCGTGCTCAAGCCGGTGATGTCCTCCTCCGGCAAGGGCCAGTCGGTCCTGCAGAGCGCCGACGACGCCGACGCCGCCTGGGAGTACGCCCGTACCGGCGCCCGGGTGTCGAACCCGCGGGTGATCGTCGAGGGCTTCGTCGAGTTCGACTACGAGATCACCCAGCTCACCGTCCGGCACGCCGGCGGCACCGCGTTCTGCGAGCCGATCGGGCACCGCCAGGAGAACGGCGACTACGTCGAGTCCTGGCAGCCCCAGCCCATGTCCGACGCCGCGCTGGCCGCCGCCCGCGACGTGTCCGCCCGGATCACCGAGGCCCTCGGCGGGTGGGGCCTGTTCGGGGTGGAGCTGTTCGTCCGCGGCGACGAGGTGCTGTTCTCCGAGGTGAGCCCCCGCCCGCACGACACCGGCCTGGTCACCCTCGCCACCCAGCGGCTCTCGGAGTTCGAGCTGCACGCCCGCGCCGTGCTGGGCCTGCCGGTGGACACCGCGCTGCGCTCCCCCGGCGCGTCGGCGGTGGTCTACGGCGGCAAGGAGATGGACGCCCCGGCCTACGAGGGCGTCGCCGACGCGCTCGCGGTCGAGGGTGCGGACCTGCGGCTGTTCGGCAAGCCCTCCGCGACCGAGCGGCGCCGGATGGGCGTCGCGGTCGCCCACGCCGACGACGTCGACACCGCCCGGGAGCGCGCGACACGCGCCGCCGGACTCGTGCGCCCGGTCCCCCGGGAGCGATGAGTAGGGCGCACCGCGCCGGTCTCCCCCCGTGTGACGCCGAGAGCCGGCGTCGCGGGAGGGGACGACATCATGAAGCCGATCACGCCGTGCCTGTGGTTCGACGACGTCGCCGAGGAGGCGGCCCGGTTCTACACCGGCATCTTCCCGGACTCGGGCATCGACACCGTCGTGCACTACGGCCCCGAGGTCCCCGACCGGGAGGGCCGGGTCCTCACCGTGGGGTTCCGGATCAACGGCCAGCCCTGGACGGCGCTGAACGGCGGTCCGGTGTTCACCCTCTCCGAGGCGATCTCGATGGAGGTCCACTGCGAGTCCGTCGAGGAGGTCGACCGTTACTGGGACGCCCTGGTCGACGGCGGCGTCGAGCAGCCCTGCGGGTGGCTCAAGGACCGCTACGGGGTGTCCTGGCAGGTGATCCCGCCGGGGGTGCGGGAGTGGCTGACCTCGCCGGACGCCGAGGCCCGGTCCCGGGTCGCGCGGGCCGTGTACGCCACCCACGGCAAGCTCGACGCCGTCGCCCTGGAGAAGGCGTACCGCGGGTAACCTGGTCCGGGTGGCGGCACGGACCGGACTCGTCGTGGCGGGCGCGGGAGCGCGCGGCGCCTACGAGGCGGGTGCGCTGACCGAGCTCCTGCCGCGGATGGCGCGGCGGTGGTCGGCGCCGTCGGTGCTGGTCGGCACGAGCGCGGGCGCGCTCAACGTGGCCGCGCTGGCCGGGCTGTCCGACGTCGCCCCGGACGCCGCGGCCGCCGAGCTCGTCGCCCGCTGGTCCTCGGTGCGCACCGAGGAGGTCGTGGCGCTGCCGTCGTCGGCGGTGGAGGCGACCGCGGCCTACCTCGGGGACCTCGCCGGGGTCCCGTCGTGGCTGCGGAGGCTGCTGCTGGTGCCGGACCGGGTGACCCGCCTCCTCGACGCCGACCGGCTGCGCCCGGTGGTGGACCGGGTCGTCGACTGGGACCGGATGCACGAGGCCGTCGCCCGCGGCCGGGTCGACGCCGTCGGGGTGGCGTGCACCGCCGCCGGGACCGGCGGGACCACGGTGTTCGTCGAGCGCGGGCCGGACGTGGCGCTGCCGCCGTACGACCCGGGTCGCGACATCCGCTACGTCGACGCCCGGCTGGACCCGGACCACCTGCTCGCCTCGGCCGCGGTGCCGGTGCTGTTCGCGCCGCGTCGCATCGAGGGCGAGGCGGCCGGCTGGTACCTCGACGGCGGGGTCCGGCTCAACACCCCGCTCAAGCCCGCACTGCGCCTGGGCGCGGACCGGGTCGGCGTCGTCGCGACGACACCGGACGTCCCGTTCGGCGAGTCCGCCGCGGCGCCGTCCCCGGCGGACCGGGTGCCCGACGTGTACGCGGTCGCCGCGCTGGCGCTGCGCATCGTGCTGGGCGCCGGGGTGACCGAGGACCTGCGGACCCTGCGCGCGGTCAACGCGCTGGTCGACCGCGGCGAGGACCGGCGGCACCGCCGGATCGCGACCTGGTTCGCCGGGCCGCCCGCCGACCGGGCCACCGAGCTGGCGGAGCTGGCCGACGCGGTGCGCCGGCGCGAGTACGGCGGGCTGCGCGCGCTGCGGAACCCGTCGCTGGCCGTGCTGGAGCGACTGGTGGGCGGTGCGGTGCCGGACGCCGACACCACCCACGGCGCGGAGCTGCTCAGCTTCCTGTTCTTCGACCCGGTGTTCGCCGCCGCGGCGGCGGACCTGGGTGCGGCGCACGCCGCGCGCGCCGTCGCCCCCGAGGGCGGGACGGCGCGCCGCCGGACGGCCCGTCCGGCGGCGCGCTGACGGCTCAGACCGCGTCGCTGCCGCGTTCGCCCGTGCGGACGCGCACGATGGTCTCGACCGGCTGCACCCAGATCTTCCCGTCGCCGATCTTGCCGGTGCGGGACGCCTCGACGATGGCGTCGACGACCTTGTCGGCGATCTCGTCGTCGACGACGGTCTCGATACGCACCTTCGGCACGTAGTCCACCGAGTACTCCGCGCCGCGGTAGATCTCGGTGTGTCCCTTCTGCCTGCCGTGCCCGCGGACCTCCCCGACGGTCAGCCCGAGCACACCGAGGTGTTCGAGCGCACCGCGGACGTCCTCCAGCGCGAACGGCTTGACGATGGCGGTGACGAGCTTCATCGGCTCTCCCCCACGGGCTCACGGGTGGCCGGCGTCGCGGGGTGGGAGGCCCCGGCGAGCGCGCGGCTGCCCAGCGACGAGAAGTCGTAGGCGGTCTCGGCGTGCTCGGTCTCGTCGATGCCGGTGGCCTCGTTCTCCTCGCCGATGCGGAACCCGATGGTCACCTTGATCAGGTAGCCGAGGACCAGCGCGACGACGAAGGAGTACAGCAGCACCGCACCCGCGGCGAGCGCCTGGCGGCCCAGCTGGACCAGCCCGCCGCCGTAGAACAGGCCGTTGTCGCCGGCGGCGGCGGAGTTGACGCTGTTGTCGCCGAAGAAGCCGATGAGCAGGGTGCCCACGATGCCGCCGACGAGGTGGACGCCGACGACGTCGAGGGAGTCGTCGAGGCCGAAGCGGAACTTCAGCCCGACGGCCAGCGCGCACACCGCACCGGCGATGAGCCCGATGGCCAGCGCCCCGACCGGCTGCACGAACCCGCACGCCGGGGTGATCGCGACCAGCCCGGCGACGGCACCGGAGGCCGCACCGAGGGTGGTGGGGTGCCCGTCGCGGACCTGCTCGACGAGCAGCCACCCGATCAGCGCGGTGGCGGTGGCGAGCATGGTGTTGGTGAACGCGGTCGCGGCGAGGTCACCCGCGGAGAGCGCGGAACCGGCGTTGAAGCCGAACCAGCCGAACCACAGCAGCGCCATGCCCAGCAGCACGAACGGGAGGTTGTGCGGACGCATCGGCTCGCGCGGCCAGCCGCGCCGCTTGCCGAGCACGATCGCCAGCGCGAGCGCCGCGGCACCGGCGTTGATGTGCACCGCGGTGCCACCGGCGAAGTCCTCGGCCTTGAGGGTGTTGGCGATCCAGCCGCCGACGTTGTCCGGGCCGGTGAAGCCGTCGAAGGCGAACACCCAGTGCGCGACCGGGAAGTACACGATGGTCACCCACAGCACGACGAACGCGGTCCAGCCCCAGAACTTCGTGCGGTCCGCGACGGCGCCGGAGATCAGCGCCGGGGTGATGACCGCGAACATGAGCTGGAACATCACGAACGCCGGCGCGGGCAGGGCGTCGGTGCCCGGCCACGGGGCCGAGTCGCTGCCGACGCCGACCATCGCGCCGACGGTGTTCGCCAGCCCGGCGAACTCCCCGCCGCCGATCAGGCCGCCGCCCACGTCGTTGCCGAAGGCCCAGCTGTAGCCGTACAGCGCCCACAGGACGCTGACCACGGCCAGGCAGATGGTGCTCATCATCAGCATGTTGAGCACGGACTTGCTGCGGGTCATCCCGCCGTAGAAGAACGCCAGCCCCGGCGTCATCAACATCACCAGCGCGGCGCTGACCAGCACCCACGCGGTGTCTCCCGCATTCACGCCCACGCGTCCTCCGTCGTCGCAGTTCCCCGACCCCGGCAGGGATGGTTCGCCCGCGGTGTTTCGTGGAGCAACCGTGTGTGGTTTCCGGTGGGTGTCGGGTCCGGGCATCCGGCGCGCCCCGCGCAGACACCGCCGACGCGACACACGACGCAGCCGGGACCGACGGTCCGAACCCGGACCGGGCGCACCGATGAGTTCCGGCGACGGCCCCGGTCTCCTCTGCGACGGCGGCCCCGGCCCGGGACCGCGAGCACCGAGGGAGCCCGCCATGACCGCCACCACCCGTACCGGGACCGCGTCCACCACCTCCGCCACCCGCCGTCCGCGGGCCGCCACCGTCGGCCTGTGGGTGCTGCAGGTGCTGCTGGCCGGGGTCTTCGTGATGGCGGCGCTGCCGAAGGTGAACGCCGACCCGGTCGCGGTCGCCGGGTTCGACCTGCTGGGTCTGGGGACCGTCGGCATGGTCGTGGTCGGCTGGCTGGAGCTGGCCGGCGCGGTCGCCCTCCTGGTCCCGCGGCTGTGCGGGCTCGCCGCCGTCTGCCAGGTCGCGCTGATGGTCGGGGCCACCGCGGTCACCGTGGTGCTGATGCCCGCGATGGTCGCGTTCCCGGCGCTGACCCTGGTGGCGGTGTGCGTGGTCGCGTGGGCCCGCCGCCGCGACACCGCGGCCCTGCTGCGCGGCCTGCACCGCTGACCGCCGCACGGCGACGGCCCGTCCCCCTGGTCCGGGGACGGGCCGTCGTGGTGCGGGTGGGACTCAGCCGATCCCGTCAGCCCATCTCGTCGAGCCGGCCGTTCGTGTAGTCGTCGTAGGCGGCCAGGTCGAGGAAGCCGTGACCGCAGTAGTTGAACAGGATCACCTTCTCCTCCCCGGTCTCCTTCGCGGCGAGCGCCTCGTCGATGGTGGCGGCGATGGCGTGCCCGCACTCCGGCGCCGGGATCTTGCCCTCGGTGCGCGCGAACTGGATGGCGGCCTCGAACACCTTCCCCTGCGGGTAGGCGACGGCCTCCATCCGCTCGTCCTTGACCAGCGAGGACACCAGCGGCGAGTCACCGTGGTAGCGCAGCCCGCCGGCGTGGATCGACGGCGGCACGAAGTCGTGGCCCAGGGTGTACATCGGCATGAGCGGGGTGAGGCCCGCGGTGTCGCCGAAGTCGTAGTCGTAGCGGCCCTGGGTCAGCGTCGGGCACGAGAGCGGCTCGACGGCGAGCAGCCGCACGCCGGGGTCCGGCACGAAGGGGAAGGCGATCCCGCCGAGGTTGGAGCCGCCACCGCACGGCGCGATGACGACGTCGGGCAGCCGCTCCCCCGCCAGCGCCAGCTGTTCCTTCGCCTCCAGACCGATCATGGTCTGGTGCAGCAGGACGTGGTTGAGCACCGACCCGAGCGCGTAGTGGGTGTCGGGGCGGCCGACGCAGTCGCGGACCGCGTCGGAGATCGCCGAGCCGAGCGAGCCGGGGTGGTCGGGTTCGTCGACGGGTGACGGCACGACCTCGCCGCCCCAGGTCTCGATCGCGATCCGCCGGTAGGGCTTCTGCCCATAGGACGCCCGCACCATGTAGACCTTCAGGTCCAGGTCGAACTGGGCCGCGGCGAACGACAGCGCGGTCCCCCACTGGCCCGCGCCGGTCTCGGTGGTGAGCCGGGTGGTGCCCTCCCGGGCGTTGTAGAACGCCTGGGCCACGGCCGTGTTGGTCTTGTGGCTGCCCGAGGGCGAGATGGACTCGTCCTTGAAGTAGATCCGCGCCGGGGTGCCCAGCGCCTTCTCCAGCCGGGTCGCGCGGACCAGCGGCGTGGGCCGCCACAGCCTCAGGATGTCGAGGACCTCACCGGGGACGTCGATCCACGGCTCGGCGCTGACCTCCTGCTCGATCAGGGCGGTCGGGAACAGCGGCGCCAGGTCGTCCGGGACGACCGGCTCGCGGGTCCCGGGGTGCAGGGGCGGCTGCGGCGGCGTCGGCAGGTGCGGCACGACGTTGAACCATGCCGAGGGGATCCGGTCCGGGGGCAGCGTCCAGCGGCTCATGACCACCGAATCTAACCCGGACGTGCGCCCGGTCACGACCCGGGCGCGCCGTGGGACCGGGTCAGAGCTCCCGGGAGGCCCGCAGCCGGCCGAGGGCCTCCTCGAGGATGGCCTCGCCGTCGGCGTCGCTGCGCCGCTCCTTCACGTACGCCAGGTGCGTCTTGTACGGCTCGGTGCGGGGCGCGGCGGGCGGGTTCTCCGCGTCGCGTCCGCCCGGCAGCCCGCAGCGCGGGCAGTCCCAGGTCTCGGGGACCTCGGCCTCCGCGGCGAACCAGGTGTTGTTGACGTGCCCGTTCGCGCAGTAGAACGGGATGCGCTCGCGCGGAGCGGTCTCGCCCCGCTCGTTCTCGCCCATCGGTCCCGCACCGACCCGGGTACCGCGGATCGCGTTGCCGCCTGCCATGTCCCGTTCCCTCTCGTCCGTCCGAGGTGTCAGCCGGTGGCCAGCAGCAGGCCGTTGCCGACCACCGCGATGAGCCAGATGAGGCCGACGAAGACCGTGTAGCGAGCGATGTTGCGGTCCGCCGCCGCCGAGCCGGACAGGCTCGACTGCACGCCGCCACCGAAGAGACTGGTCAGACCACCACCCTTGCTGCGCTGCAGCAGGACCATCGCGATCAGCAGGAGGCTGGTCACGATCAGGATGATCTGGAGGGTCAGGATCACGTGCGCTTCCCCATCAGTGGTCGCTCGCCGGAGTGGGGAGAGAATACTCCAGCGGCCCCGACCCCCTCTGACAGGGGACCGGGGCCGCGGGACGCCTGCGGAGCCGTCTACGGCAGCGGACCGCCCGCGGCGATCGCCGACAGCTTCGCGAACTCCTCGGCGTCGAGGCTGGCGCCGCCGACGAGTGCGCCGTCGACGTCGGTCTGGGCCACGATCTCGCCCACGTTCGACGACTTCACCGAGCCGCCGTAGAGGACGCGGACGGTCCCGGCGACCTCGTCGGAGTACAGCTCGGCCAGCGTCGTGCGCAGTGCGGCACAGACCTCCTGCGCGTCGGCCGGGCCCGCCACCTTGCCGGTGCCGATCGCCCAGACCGGCTCGTAGGCGAGCACGAGACCGGCCGCCTGCTCGGCGGTGACGCCCTTCAGCGCCCCGCGCAGCTGGTCGGTGCAGTGCTGCACGTGGGTGCCCGCCTCGCGGACGTCCAGGCCCTCGCCGACGCACAGGATCGGGGTGATCCCGTGCCTGAGCGCGGCGAGCACCTTCGCGTTGACGACCGCGTCGTCCTCGCCGTGGATCTCGCGCCGCTCGGAGTGCCCGACGGCGACGTAGGTGCAGCCCAGCTTGGCCAGCATGACGCCCGACACGTCACCGGTGTAGGCACCGCAGTCGTGCGGGGACAGGTCCTGGGCGCCGTGCACGAGGCGCAGCTTGTCGCCGTCGATCAGCGTCTGCACGCTGCGGATGTCGGTGAACGGCGGCAGGACGGCCACCTCGACCTTGTCGAGGTACCGGTCGGGCAGGGCGAAGGCGAGCTTCTGCACCACCGCGATGGCCTCGAGGTGGTTGAGGTTCATCTTCCAGTTGCCCGCGATGAGGGGCTTGCGGGTGGCCATCAGGCGTCCTCCTCCAGCACGGCGACGCCCGGCAGGGTCGCTCCCTCCAGGAACTCCAGGGACGCGCCGCCCCCGGTGGAGATGTGGGAGAACGCGTCCTCGGCGATGCCGAGCGCCCGGACCGCGGCGGCGGAGTCCCCGCCACCGACGACGGAGAAGGCGTCGCCGTCGGCGATCGCCTGCGCGACACCGCGGGTGCCCTCGGCGAACGGCGCCAGCTCGAACACGCCCATCGGGCCGTTCCAGAAGATCGTCTTCGCGTCGGCGATGCGGGCCGCGAACTCCCGCACCGAGTCGGGCCCGATGTCGAGGCCCATCCAGCCGTCGTCGATCCCGTCCACCGGCACCGTCTTCGTGTTCGCGTCCGCGGAGAACGCGTCGGCGACGACGACGTCGGTCGGGAGGACGATCTTGCCGGACTCCAGGAGCGTCCGGCAGATGTCGACCTGGTCGGACTCCAGCAGCGAGGAGCCGACGCCGTGGCCCTGCGCGGCGAGGAACGTGAAGCACATCCCGCCGCCGACGAGCAGCGTGTCGACCTTCGGCAGCAGCGCCTCGATCACGGCCAGCTTGTCCGAGACCTTGGATCCGCCGAGCACGACCGCGTACGGGCGCTCCGGCGAACCGGTCAGGGTGCGGAGCACCTCGACCTCGGACAGGACGAGCCCGCCGGCGTAGGCGTCGAGCCGCTGCGCGACGTCGTAGACCGACGCCTGCTTGCGGTGGACCACGCCGAACCCGTCGGAGACGAACGCCGCGTCCTCGCCGACCAGGGCGACGAGCTCGTCGGCGAACGCGCCGCGCTCGGCATCGTCCTTGCTGGTCTCGCGGGCGTCGAACCGGATGTTGTCCAGCAGCACGACGTCGCCGGCGGCCATCGACGGGAGCGGGGTGCCGAGCTCGACCAGGCGCACCGGGGCGCCCAGCAGCTCGCCGAGCCGCTGCGCGACCGGGGCCAGCGAGAGCTTCTCGTCGGGCCCGTTCTTCGGGCGACCCAGGTGCGCGGTGACGACGACCTGCGCGCCCGCACCGGACAGCGCCTGGATCGTCGGCACCGACGCACGGATGCGGCCGTCGTCGGTGATGTTCCGGTCGTCGTCGAGGGGAACGTTCAGATCGGAGCGGACCAGCACGGTCCGGCCCTGTACGCCCTCGGCGACGAGGTCGTCGAGGGTCCTCACAGCTTCGACGCCACCAGACCGGTGATGTCGACGAGGCGGTTGGAGTAGCCCCACTCGTTGTCGTACCAGCCGACGATCTTGACCTGGTTGCCGATGACCTTGGTCAGACCCGAGTCGTAGATGCACGAGTGCGGGTCGGTCACGATGTCGGAGGAGACGATCGGGTCCTCGGTGTACTTCAGGACGCCGGAGAGCGGGCCCTCCGCGGCCGCCTTCATCGCCGCGTTGATCTCGGCGGCGGTGACCTCCTTGCGGACCTCGACGGTCAGGTCGGTGGCCGAGCCGGTGGGGATCGGCACCCGCAGCGCGTAGCCGTCGAGCTTGCCCTTGAGGTGCGGCATGACCAGCGAGATCGCCTTCGCCGCACCGGTGGAGGTGGGGACGATGTTCAGGGCGGCGGCGCGGGCGCGGCGCAGGTCCTTGTGCGGCCCGTCCTGCAGGTTCTGGTCCTGGGTGTACGCGTGGATCGTGGTCATCAGACCCTTCTCGATCCCGGCCAGGTCGTCGAGCACCTTCGCCATCGGCGCGAGGCAGTTGGTGGTGCAGGACGCGTTCGAGACGATGGTCTGCGAACCGTCGTAGTCGCCGTCGTTGACGCCCTTGACGATGGTGATGTCCTCGTCGGTCGCCGGGGCGGAGATGACGACCTTCTTGGCGCCGCCGTCGAGGTGCTTGGCCGCGGCCTCGCGCTTGGTGAAGATGCCGGTCGACTCGACGACGACGTCGACGCCCAGGTCCTTCCAGGGCAGCTCGGCGGGGTCGCGGACGGCGAGGCCCTTGAAGCCCTTGCCGTCGACGACGATCTCGTCGCCCGAGGTGGTGACCTCGTAGGGCAGGCGCCCCAGGATCGAGTCGTACTTGAGCAGGTGCGCGAGCGTCGCGTTGTCGGTGATGTCGTTCACCGCGACGATCTCGATGTCCGTGGTGCCGGCGGCGCGCTGGGCGTCCACCGCCCGCCAGAAGTTCCGGCCGATGCGGCCGAAGCCGTTGACTCCTACGCGGACCGTCACAGATGCCTCCAGGGCTCGTCGTGCCTGTCGTCTTCTCCCCCGGCCCGCCGGGTCCCGGCGGTGGGGTGTGGCAGGTCGATCGCGGGTCGGCGCCCGTGGCGGGCGCCGGCGCGTGCCGTGCTCGGCAGCCACCCTATCGGCGCATCGGCCGTCGCGACCCCCGTAGGGCCCGTGACCTGCGCCGCGCTCGGGGATCGGGCGCGGTCGGACCGCTCCGGACGGGCCCCGGTGTGGAGACGGACCGGTACCGGCCGGTATCCGGACACACGACGGCCCCGTGCCCGGGCGGGTCACGGGGCCGTCGCGGGCGTGCTCAGGCCAGGCGGAGCAGGCGGCGCCAGCCCGGACGGGTGTCGGGGACACCGGCGGCGGCGCGCTCGTCGTCGGAGAAGCCGTCGACGGGCTCGTGCGGGCGGCCGTCCCGGGCCCGGGTCACGAACGCCGAGGCCGCGGACAGCGCCGCGGTGACCCCGGCCGCGCCGGGACCGGCGGTGATGGTGGCGGTGACCGGCACGCCGAAGCGCTCGGCCCCGTCGCCCGCGGGCCGCTCGGCGACGGCGACGGCGGCGTCCCCGCCCTCGCCCCGGTTCTCCCCGGACGCGGCCGCCCGCGCGCCCGCGGTGGCCGGGATCGTGCCGGTGGTCACGTCGACCAGCACGAACTCCCAGGCGTAGGTGCTCTGCTGGTGGACGATCCGCTCGCGGACGGCGGAGGTGTCGCCGACGGCGCCCTCCCCGACGAGCAGGACGACGACCCGCTCGGGGCGGTCCGCCTCGTCGCGGGCGGCGAGCTCGTCGCCGACGGCGCCGAGCAGCCGGGCCGCGCCGCCGCGCAGGTCCGGGCCGCCGAGCGGGCGCAGCTTCGCGGGCAGTGCGGTGCGGGCCTCGGCGGCACCGACCGGGACGGCGGGCGGGTGCGTGCCGTCGGGCAGCGAGCGGGTGAGGTCGTCCCCGGTGGCGACGACGACCTGCAGGTGACCGTCGTGGGCGTCCTGCTCGGCGAGCAGGTCCGCGAGACCGGAGCGCAGCGCGGGCAGGAGCGGCCGCAGCATGCTGGATCGATCGAGATGAACGGCGAGGAGGGTGGAGCCCGGGATCGTCACGGCGGCATCATGCCCGACGCCCCGCACCCCCCTCGTGACGGGGTGTGACCGCGGTCAGCGCCCGCCGCCCTCCTCCTCCAGCATCTCGGCGGTGACGGCGGACTCGGTGTCGGGGATGCCGAGCTCGGCGGCCTTCTTGTCCGCGGTCTGGAGCAGCCGCCGGATCCGGCCGGCCACGGCGTCCTTGGTCATCGGTGGGTCGGCCAGCTGGCCCAGCTCCTCCAGCGACGCCTGGGTGTGCTCGGCCCGCAGCCGACCGGCGGCCTGCAGGTGCTCGGGCACCTCGTCGCCGAGGATCTCCAGGGCGCGGCTGACCCGGGCCGCCGCGGCGACCGCGGCCCGCGCCGAGCGGCGCAGGTTGGCGTCGTCGAAGTTCGCGAGCCGGTTGGCCGTCGCCCGGACCTCGCGGCGCATCCGGCGCTCCTCCCAGGACAGGACGCTCTGGTGGGCGCCCATCCGGGTCAGCAGTGCGCCGATCGCGTCGCCGTCGCGGACCACGACCCGGTCGGCGCCGCGCACCTCGCGGGCCTTCGCCGCGACGCCCAGCCTGCGTGCCGCGCCGACCAGGGCCAACGCGGCCTCGGGGCCGGGGCAGGTGACCTCCAGTGCGGAGCTGCGGCCCGGCTCGGTGAGCGACCCGTGCGCGAGGAACGCACCGCGCCAGGCGGCCTCGGCGTCGGACAGGTCACCGGACACCACGGGCGGTGGCAGCCCGCGCACCGGGCGGCCGCGGTTGTCGAGCAGCCCGGTCTGGCGGGCGAGTCCCTCGCCGTCGCGGATCACCCGGATCACGTAGCGGGCGCTGCGGCGCAGACCGCCCGCGGTGATCACGTGCGCGTCGGCGGTGTGGCCGTAGAGCTCGTGGATCTCGCGGCGCAGCCTGCGGGCGACCGAACCGGTGTCGACCTCGGCCTCGATCACCACCCTGCCGCCCACGATGTGCAGGCCGCCTGCGAAGCGGAGCAACGAGGCGACCTCCGCGCGCCGCGACGACTGCTTGGTGACGGTGAGCCGGCTCAGCTCGTCCTTCACCGTGGCGGTCATGGCCATCGGGAGCTCCTTCCGCGCTGCGGGCTGTCGTGCTGCGGCCTGTCGTGCGTGCCGTTCTCCGCCGGGACACGGCCGGGGGTCAGAGTGCCGAACACGTCGGCGAGTGCCCCGGCCAGTGCGTCCGGGTCGTGCCGCGGGGTCGCCGCCCGGGCGTCGGCGACGGCGGCCGGCCACACCCGTCCGCCGGGGACCAGCAGGTCGGCGGCGGCCGCGTCCAGCCGGTCCGGCAGGCTCACCGACCCGGCGTCGGCCAGGACGGCGTGCACCCGCAGACCGGGAGCGTGCCCGGACAGTACTTCAAGGTGCTGTTCGGGGGAGAAACCGGCGGTCTCCCCCGGCTCGGGGGCCAGGTTGAGCAGCACGACCCGGGCCGCCGGGGTCTCCAGCAGCGCGTCGCGCAGCCCGGGCACGAGCAGGTGCGGGAGCACGCTGGTGAACCACGAGCCGGGTCCGAGGAGCACGACGTCGGCGTCGCGCACCGCGCGGACGGCCTCGTCGCAGGCGGGCGGGTCGGCGGGCCGCAGCCAGACCCGGCGCACCCGGCCCGGGGTGGAGGCGACGGCGACCTGACCCCGGATCAGGTGGGCGCCGTCGACGCCGTCCAGCGCGACCTCCGCCTCGATGTCCAGCGGCACCCGGGCCATCGGCAGGACCCGTCCGGCGCAGCCCATCAACTCGCCGACGGTCGCCAGTGCGCGCACGGGGTCGCCGTCGCGTTCCAGCAGCCCGGCGAGCAGCAGGTTGCCCACCGCGTGCCCGGCCAGGGCGCCGGTCCCGCCGAAGCGGTGCTGGACCAGCCCGGACCAGAAGCGGCCCCGCTCGTCGTCGCCGGCCAGCGCCGCGAGTGCCATCCGCAGATCGCCGGGCGGGAGCAGACCGAGCTCGCGACGCAGCCGCCCCGAGGACCCGCCGTCGTCGGCCACGGTGACCACGGCGGCGATGTCGGTGACCGGCGGGCAGCGGCGCAACGCGGTCAGCGTGGCGTGCAGGCCGTGCCCACCGCCGAGCGCGACCACGCGCAGTCCCCCGGTGCGCTCGGGTGGGCGTGGGCTCACTCGCGCCCCATGTCGCGGTGCTCGACGTTGACCTGGATGCCCTCGCGGTCGGCGAGCCGGCGCCCGATCTCCTCCGAGATCGCCACCGAGCGGTGCTTGCCGCCGGTGCAGCCGACGGCCACGGTCAGGTAGCGCTTGCCCTCGCGCCGGTACCCGGCGCCGACGAGGTCGAGCAGCTCCAGGTAGCGGTCGACGAACTCCTCCGCGCCCTCCTGGGACAGCACGTAGTCGCTGACCTCCCGGTCGCGGCCGGTGAACGGGCGCAGCTCGGGGATCCAGTGCGGGTTGGGCAGGAACCGCACGTCGACGACGAGGTCGGAGTCCAGCGGCAGCCCGTACTTGTAGCCGAACGACAGCACCGTCACCCGGGTCGCGGCATGCGCGCTCTCCTGGGCGAACGAGCCCTCGATCCGGGTCCGCAGGTCGTGCACCGACAGGTTCGAGGTGTCGACGACGAGGTCGGCGTCCTCGCGCAGCGGCCGCAGCACCTCGCGCTCGGCGTTCAGGCCGTCGGTGATGCGCCCGGCGCCCTGCAGCGGGTGCGAGCGGCGGTTCTGCTCGAAGCGGCGCACCAGCACCGCGTCGGACGCCTCCAGGAACAGCAGCTTCGGCCGGTAGCCACGGCCGTCGAGGTCCTTGATGACGGCACCGAGGTCGTCGGTGAACGCGCGGGAGCGCACGTCCATCACCACCGCGATCCGGGCCACCTCGCCCCGGGCCCGCGATCCCAGCTCGACCATCGTGGCGATGAGCTCGGGGGGCAGGTTGTCCACCACGAACCAGCCCAGGTCCTCCAGGACCTTCGCCGCGGTGCTGCGCCCGGCCCCGGACAGGCCGCTGACCACCGCGACCTCGATCCCCGGGCCCGCGGTCACCTCGCCGTTGTCGTCGGTCATGCCTTCTCCCCCTCGGTTCCGGCGTGCAGGGCCGCGACCACGGACTCGGCGGTCCGGCGACCGAAGCCGGGCACACCGGCGATCTCGTCGACGTCGGCGGCGCGCAGCTTGCGCACCGACCCGAAGTGCTTGAGCAGCGCCTGCTTGCGGGCCGGGCCGAGCCCGGGGACCCCGTCGAGAGCGGACGCCGTCATGCCCTGCGAACGACGCTGGCGGTGATAGGTGATGGCGAACCGGTGCGCCTCGTCCCGGATCCGCTGCAGCAGGTAGAGCCCCTCGCTGGTCCGGGACAGGATCACCGGGTCGGTGTCGTGGGGCAGCCAGACCTCCTCGAGGCGCTTGGCGAGCCCACAGACCGCGACGTCGGTGATCCCCAGCCCGGCCAGTTCCGCGGCCGCCGCGTCGACCTGCGGCTTCGCGCCGTCGACGACGAGCAGGTTCGGCGGGTAGGCGAACTTCTTGGGCCGCCCGGTCTCCGGGTCGATCCCGGTGCGCACGGTGTCGCCGGGCGCGACCTCCCCGGAGCCCTCGGTGGGGGCCGGCTCGTCGGCGGTCTCGGCCAGGTAGCGGCGGAACCGGCGGCGCACGACCTCGGCGATCGAGGCCACGTCGCCCTCGGCGGCGGCCTCACGGATCTCGAAGCGGCGGTACTCGGACTTGCGGGGCAGCCCGTCCTCGAAGACCACCAGCGACGCGACCACGTTCGTGCCCTGCACATGGCTGATGTCGATGCACTCGATGCGCAGCGGCGCCTGGTCGAGCTCCAGGTTCTCCTGGATCTCCTGCAGCGCGGCCGACCGGGCGGTGAGGTCCCCGGCGCGGCGCAGCTTGTGCTGGGCGAACGCCTCCTTCGCGTTCCGCGCGACGGTCGCGGCGAGGTCCCGCTTGTCACCGCGCTGCGGCACCCGGATCCCCACCCTGGAGCCGCGCAGCCCGGTCAGCCAGCGCTCCAGCGCGGGCGTGTCGGAGGGCAGCACCGGGACGAGGATCTCCTTGGGCACCGGCTGCGCCGCGTCGTCGGCGGCGCCGGCGAGGGCGTGCTGCTCGCCGTAGAACTGGGAGACGAACCGCTCGACGAGCTGCTCGGTGTCGGTCGGCTCGACCTTGTCGATCACCCAGCCGCGCTGGCCGCGGACCCGGCCGCCGCGGACGTGGAAGACCTGGACCGCGGCCTCCAGCTCGTCCTCGGCGAAGGCGACCACGTCGGCGTCGGTGCCGTCGCCCAGCACGACGGCCTGCTTCTCCAGGGCGCGGCGGAGCGCCCCGAGGTCGTCGCGCAGCCGGGCGGCGCGCTCGAACTCGAGGTTCTCCGAGGCCTCGGCCATCTCGCGTTCGAGCTGGCGGACCATCCGGTCGGTGCGTCCGGACAGGAAGTCGGAGAAGTTCTCGACGATGTCGCGGTGCTCGTCGGCGGTGACCGTGCCCACGCAGGGGGCGGAGCACTTGTCGATGTAGCCGAGCAGACAGGGCCGCCCGATCTGGCCGTGCCGCTTGAAGACCCCCGTCGAGCAGGTGCGCGCGGGGAAGACCCGCAGCAACAGGTCGAGGGTCTCGCGGATGGCCCAGGCGTGGGCGTACGGGCCGAAGTAGCGGACGCCCTTGCGGCGCGGGCCGCGGTAGACGTGCAGCCGCGGGTACTCCTCGTGCATCGTCACGGCGAGGACGGGATAGCTCTTGTCGTCGCGGTAGCGGACGTTGAACCGAGGGTCGTACTCCTTGATCCAGTTGTACTCGAGCTGGAGGGCCTCGACCTCGGTCCCGACGACCGTCCACTCCACCTTCGCCGCGGTGGTGACCATCTGCCGGGTGCGCGGGTGCAGGCCGGACAGGTCGGCGAAGTAGGAGTTCAGCCGCTGCCGCAGGCTCTTGGCCTTGCCGACGTAGATCACCCGGCCACGGGGGTCGGAGAAGCGGTACACCCCGGGCGACTCCGGGATCGTCCCGGTCGCCGGACGGTAGGTGCTGGGGTCGGCCATGGTGACTCCCAGGGTAGTTGCGGGCACCGACGGTCCCGGTCCGGCCCCGGCCTCGGCGCGGGCCCCGGACGAGGTGTAGGGACGCGTGTCGGCCGGGGACCTCGCGCGGCCCCGCCGGAACTGTCGGTAGGGTCCGGTACACCTCGCCCTCGAACACGAGTTCGACCATACCGAGCCCGAGGAGACCGCCGTGAGCACCGCGCAGGAGACCGGCCCCCGCACCGACATCGGCACCGCGCCGGGTGAGCAGGTGCCCGGGGCCCGGCTGGACCGGATCCGCAAGCTGCTGGCGAAGGCGGAGCGGGCCGGCACGCCGGACGAGGCCGAGATCTACACCGACAAGGCGTTCGCCCTGATGGCGCGGCACGGGATCGACGAGGCGCTGCTCGCGGCGGCCCCCGGCGCCGGGGCGGCGCGGGCCGACCCGATCGGCCGGAGCCGGATCACCGTCGACAACCCCTACAGCGGGGCGAAGGCGCGGCTGCTGGGGTGGACGGCGTCGGCGCTGCGCTGCCGCTGGGTGATGCACGACCAGCGGGGCGGCTCGGTCGCCGCGGTCACCGTGTTCGGGTTCGCCTCCGACCGGGAGCGGGTGGAGCTGCTCTACACCTCGCTGCTGCTGCAGGCCACGGCCGCGCTGGCCGCGGTCCGCCCGCCGGACCCGGGCGAGTCGGTGGCGGCCTACCGGCGGTCCTGGATCTACGGCTTCGCGGGCCGGGTCTACGAGCGGTTGTGCGAGGCCGAGCGCTCCGCGCTGGGCGAGACCGAGGCGGAGACCGGGCGGGCGGCGGCGTCGACCGAGCTGGTGCTGGCCGACCGGGGCGCCGAGGTGGACCGCGCCTACGACGCCGAGTTCGGCCGGCTGCGCCGCGCCCGCCGCCCGCAGGTGTCGGGCAGCGGGTTCCGGCACGGGGCCGCCGCGGCCGACCGGGCCGACCTGGGCGGCCCGCGCCTGGACGACCGGGCCGGGGCGCCGGGCATCGGCGCCTGACCCGTCACTCCCCCAGGACGGCGGTGCGGTGCAGGGTGCGCAGGGTGCGGACGTGGCGCACGGCCAGCCCGCGGTCGACGGCCTGCACGGCGAGCACCGACTGGTACTCGTCGTCGGGCAGCTCCAGGCGGGCCGAGGCGGCACCGTCGGGGAACGAGACGCCGTGCACGTCGGCCCAGTCGTACCACCGGGCGGTGATGACGTTGCGGACCTCGATGCCGTGGCTGTCGGCGCGCACCCGGGGGCGGGCCATGAGCAGCAGACCGCCGGCGACGAACGCCCCGATGACCATCATCGCGACCTGGTCGGCCGGCTGGAAGATCACCCCGGTGTCCTCGGCGGGCATGAAGTAGGCCGCGATGAGGAAGAACACCATCACGCCGGCGGCGCTGAGCCAGGCGGTCCAGCGGATGACCCGCGGGCGCAGGGTCACCGCGTCCGGTCCGGGTCCGGTCCGGGTCTGCGCCGCCGGGGCGGGGGCGGTGGAGTCGGTCGGCTGCTCGGTCACTGGAGTCTCCCTGTGCTGCCCCGGGTCGGGATCACGGGCGGGTCGGGGCGCCGGCGCGCAGGTCGCGCAGCGCCAGCGCCGATTCGAGTGCGGCGATGCAGGCCTCGGACCCCTTGTCCTCGGCGGCGCCCGGCGCACCGGAGCGGTCGATCGCCTGGTCCACCGTGTCGGTGGTGAGCACGCCGTTGCCGACCGGGGTCGACTCGTCGAGCGCCACGCGGGTGAGGCCCGCGGTGACGGCGTCGCAGACGTACTCGAAGTGCGGGGTGCCGCCGCGGACGACGACACCGAGCGCGACGACGGCGTCGTGGCCGCGGGCCAGCTCCTGGGCGACGACCGGCAGCTCGACGGTGCCGGGCACCCGCACGACCGTGGGCTCGGCTCCGGCCTCCCGGGCCGTGGCGACGGCCCGTTCCAGCAGCCGGTCCACGATCTCGGCGTGCCAGCGGGCCGCCACCACCCCGACCCGCAGTCCGCTCGCGTCCAGCTGCGTGGCCCCGGAGGGCCGGCCCTCACCGCTCATGGGCCGATTCTCGCCTCTCGGCCCGCGCGCCGCGCCACGGGGTCTCCCGGTGCGCGGTGCGCGGCCGGGTCAGCGCGCCGGATCGGCGACCTCGCCGAGGTCGGGCAGGTCGTGGCCCATCCGGTCGCGCTTGGTCCGCAGGTAGCGCAGGTTCTGCGGGGTCGCGCGCACCGGCATCGGCTCGCGGCCGACCACGCGCAGTCCGTAGCCCTCCAGCCCGGCCCGCTTGTCCGGGTTGTTGGTGAGCAGCCGCATCGACTTGACGCCGAGGTCGGCGAGGATCTGGGCGCCGATGCCGTAGTCCCGGGCGTCGGCGGGCAGGCCCATCGCGAGGTTGGCGTCGACGGTGTCGGCGCCGGCCTCCTGGAGCTGGTAGGCCTGCAGCTTGTGCAGCAGGCCGATCCCCCGGCCCTCGTGTCCGCGCATGTAGAGCACGACGCCGCGACCCTCCTTCGCGACGGCCTCCAGGGCCGCGTCGAGCTGGGGGCCGCAGTCGCAGCGCAGCGAGCCGAGGACGTCGCCGGTGAGGCACTCGGAGTGCACCCGGACGAGCACGTCCTCGCCGTCGTCGGCGGGGGTGGCGATGTCGCCCATCACCATGGCGATGTGCTCGGTGCCGTCGAGGGTGCAGTCGTAGCCGTGCGCGAGGAAGTCGCCGTGGCCGGTGGGGATCCGCGCGGTGGCGACCCGCTCGACGTGCTTCTCGTAGCGGCGCCGGTAGGCGATGAGGTCGGCGATGGTGATCAGCGTGAGGTCGTGGTCGGCGGCGAACACGCCGAGCTCCTCGCCGCGGGCCATCTCGCCGGTGTTCTTCTCCGAGACGATCTCGCACAGCGCGCCGGCGGCGGGCAGGCCCGCCATCCGGGCGAGGTCGACCGCGGCCTCGGTGTGCCCGGGGCGGCGCAGCACGCCGCCCTCGCGGGCCTGCAGCGGCACGACGTGGCCGGGCCGGACCAGGTCGTGCCGGTCGGTCCCCGGGTCGGCGAGCGTGCGGATCGTGTGCGCGCGGTCCTGGGCGGAGATGCCGGTGGTGATGCCCTCCTTCGCGTCCACGGTGACCGTGTACGCGGTGCGGAAGGAGTCGCGGTTGGTGTGGTGCATCGGCGGCAGGTCGAGCCGCTCGCAGGCCTCCCCGGTGATGGCCACGCAGACGTAGCCGGAGGTGTAGCGGACGGTGAATGCCAGCAGCTCCGCGGTCGCCTTCGACGCGGCGAAGATCAGATCGCCCTCGTTCTCGCGGTCCTCGTCGTCCATCACGACGACCGGCTTGCCCTCGGCGATGTCGGCGATGGCCTTCTCGATCTGGGCGAAGCGCTCGGCCCGCTCCGAGGGGGACATCGCGGTGTGCGGGGCGTCGGGCAGCTTGCCCGACCCCTGGCCTGCCGGAGTGACCGGCGACGTCAACGGCTCGCTCACCGGGCGACCCCTTCCTGTCCGGACCCGGGCCCCTGCAGGTACCCCGCGGTCATGCGTTCCACGTACTTGGCGATCACGTCGACCTCCAGGTTGACCGGGTCCCCCGGGGTGCGCGACCCCAGTGTGGTCTCGGCGAGGGTCGTCGGGATCAGCGCCACCCCGAACCCGTCCGGGTACACGGTGGCGACGGTCAGCGAGACACCGTCGACGGCGACGGAGCCCTTCTCCACGACGTAGCGGGCGAGCTCGGCGGGCAACGAGAAGCGGACCTCGTCGCTGCGCTCGCCGGGGGTGCGGGAGACGACGGTGCCGACGCCGTCCACATGCCCCTGCACGATGTGGCCGTCGAGCCGGCCCCCGGCGGGTACGGCGCGCTCCAGGTTGACCCCGGACCCGGCGCCGACGGCGCCGAGCGAGGTCCGCTTCAGCGTCTCGGGCACCAGCTCCAGGGTGAGCGTGCCCGCGCCCGGCCCGGTGACGACGGCGGTGAGGCAACAGCCGTTCACCGCGACCGACTCCCCGTGCCCGACCTCGGCGGCCAGGGCCGCGCGCACGGTCAGCACGACGACGTCGTCGTCGGTGCGGACGTCGACGACCTCGCCGACCTCCTCCACGATCCCGGTGAACATCGCCCGTCCCTCCTACTGCGGCACGTCCGGCCCGGTCGGGCCGGGTGCCGGTCGTGCGTCGATGACCACGTCGTCGCCGGCGCGGTGGACCTCGTCCACGTGCAACCGCACGATGTCGGCGATCGTTACCACGCCCGCGTCGCCGAGGGCGTGCGGTCCCGCGCCGAGCAGGGCCGGGGCCAGGTGCACGAGCACCCGGTCGACGAGTCCTGCGGCGACGAACGCACCGGCGAGGGTCGGTCCGCCCTCGAGGAGCACGTCCACCACGGTCCGGTGGCTGAGCTCGGCGAGCACCTCCCCCGGATCGCGGGTGCGGAGGTGGACCACGTCGGCGGTGCCGGTTTCGTCGGTCCGGGCCAGCCGGGCGCCGGGCGGGACGTCGCGATGTCCCACCACCACCCGCAGGGGCTGGTGGTCGAACAGGGTGCCGTCGGGCCGGCGGGCGGTCAGCGCCGGGTCGTCGGACAGGACGGTACCCGTGCCCGCGACGATCGCGTCCATCCTGCGGCGCAGGTCATGCACCGTACCGCGCGCGACCGGGCCGGTGATCCAGCGGCTGGTGCCGTCGGCGGCGGCGACGCGGCCGTCGAGCGTGGTGGCTACCTTCCAGGTCACGTGGGGGCGTCCGGTGCGCGTGCGGTGCAGCCAGCCGCGCAGCGGACCGAGCGCGACCTCGTCGGCGAGCGTGCCCAGTGTCACATCCACTCCGGCGGCGCGCAGCCGGTCCAGACCGCCCGCGGCGACCGGGTTCGGGTCGGCGACCGCGGCGTGCACGCGGGCGACACCCGCCTCCAGGAGACCTTCCACGCACGGCGGGGTGCGGCCGGTGTGGTTGCACGGTTCGAGCGTGACCACCGCGGTGCCGCCCGCGGCCCGCGCGCCCGCCGCGGCGAGCGCGACCCGTTCGGCGTGCGGGCCGCCGGGTGGCGCGGTGGCGCCGACGCCCGCCACCTCGCCGTCCCGGTCGAGGATGACGCAGCCGACCGCCGGGTTGGGGCTGGTGGTGCCGTGAACCTCCACGGACGCGGCCAGCGCACGGCGCATCGCCGCCACCGTGCGGCGGTCCGGGCCGGTCGGGCCGTCCACTGCTCCTCGCTCCGGGGGCCGGGGCGGGCTCAGCCGGCCCAGCGGTGCGGGTTCGCGCGGCGGACGCTGTCGCGCAGCGCCGCGACGGCACGGCCCGGGTCCTCGGCGCCGTAGACGGCCGACCCGGCGACGAAGCAGTCGACGCCGGCCTCGGCGGCCGCGTCGATGGTGTCGGCGTTGATGCCGCCGTCGATCTCGACGAGCACGGTGAGGTGCCCGGTGTCGACCAGGTTGCGGACGGTGCGGACCTTGTCGAGGACCTCGGGGATGAAGCTCTGCCCGCCGAAGCCGGGCTCGACGCTCATGACCAGCAGCGTGTCGTAGTGGCGGAGCACCTCGACCCAGGGGTCGAGCGGGGTGCCGGGCTTGATCGACAGCCCGGCGAGGGACCCGGCGGCGCGCAGGTTCTTGGCCAGCATCACCGGATCGAGGGCGGCCTCGGCGTGCACGGTCACGTTGCGGGCGCCCGCCTCGGCGTAGCCCGGGGCCCAGCGGTCCGGGTCCTCGATCATCAGGTGGCAGTCGAGCGGGATGTCGGTGGCGGCGCGCAGGCTCTGCACCACCGGCAGGCCGAGCGTCAGGTTCGGCACGAAGTGCGCGTCCATGACGTCGACGTGCAGCCAGTCCGCGCCGTCCCCGGTCCCGTCGCCGCCCACGGCGGCGGCCTCCTCGCCGAGTCGGGCGAAGTCGGCCGAGAGGATGCTGGGCGCGATCATCGGGTGCACGCCGAGGAGGTTACTGGCCGCTCGCCGGCGGCCCCGCACCCGTGGGCGAGGCCGCCGTCACACCGCGGTCAGCCCTCGAGCGGGCGGCGCAGCAGCGCCAGGAACATCGCGTCGGTGCCGTGCACGTGCGGCCATAGCTGGACGGTCGGCCCGTCCCCGAGGCCGGGGACCTCGCCGGGCAGCCAGGCGCGCGCGTCGAGCTGGTCGACGGCACCGGCCGGGCCGGGGCGTCCCTCGCGGCCGACGATCCGGCCGACGACGCCGACGGTCTCCGACACGTGGGGTGAGCAGGTGACGTAGGCGACGACGCCACCGGGGCGGACGTGCCGCAGCGCGGCGACGAGCAGCTCGCGCTGCAGCCGGGTCAGCGTCGCGATGTCCTCGGGGCGGCGCCGCCAGCGGGCCTCGGGGCGGCGGCGCAGCGCGCCCAGCCCGGTGCAGGGCGCGTCGACGAGCACCCGGTCGTAGCCGCCGTCGGGCAGCGGGGCCTCCCGGCCGTCGGCGACGTGCACGGTGACCGGCAGCTCCGCGACGGACCGGCGCACGAGGTCGGCGCGGTGCTCGCTGGACTCGACCGCGTCGAGCGTCCCGCCCCGCGCGGCGACGAGCCCGCCCAGCAGCGACGCCTTGCCGCCCGGCCCGGCGCACAGGTCGAGCCAGCGGCCGGTGTCCTCGCCCAGCAGCTCGGCGCGGGCGAGCGCGGCGGCGACGAGCTGGCTGCCCTCGTCCTGGACGATCGCGAGCCCCTCGGCGACGGCGTCGAGCTCGCCGACGTCGCCGCTGCCCGGTTCCAGGTGCACGCCGTAGGGCGAGTAGGGCGCCTGCTCGCCGCCGGTGGCCAGGGCCAGCTCCTCGGCGGTGATCTCGCCGGGCCGGGCGAGCAGGTGCACGCGCGGCCGGGTGTCGTCGGCGGCGAGGGCGGCGGTCAGCTCCTCTCCGGTGCCGCCGAGCGCGTCGGCGAAGGCCTGCGCGATCCAGCGCGGGTGGGCGTGGCGCAGCGCGGCGTCGCCGACCGGGTCCTCGGCGGGGTCGGGGGCGAGGCGGTCGAGCCACTCGGCCTCGGTGTGCTCGCCGATGCGGCGCAGCACCGCGTTGACGAACCCGGCCGACTGCGAACCGTGGTCGGACCGGACCAGCTCGACGCAGGTGGTGACGGCCGCGTGGTCGGGCACCCGGGTGCGCAGCAGCTGGTAGGCGCCCAGGCGCAGCGCGTCGAGCAGGGCGTGCTCGATCTTGGCCAGCGGGCGGTCGGTGCAGGCGTCGATGATCGTGTCGAGCAGTCCCTGGGCGCGCAGGGTGCCGTAGCCGAGCTCGGTCGCCAGGCCGGCGTCGCGGTCGCGCAGCCGGTGCCGGCGCAGGATGCCGGGCAGGGCGAGGTTGGCGTAGGCGTCGCGCTCGCGGACGGCGGTCAGCAGCTCGTAGGCCGCCTGCCGGGCGGGGTCGACGGCCGGGGGCCTGCCGGGGCCGCTGCGGCCACGGGGCGGGCCGGAGTTGCGGGGGCCGGAGGTGCGCTCGCGGCGGGGGCCGCGGTCCCCGCCACGGTCCCCGCGGTCGTCGCGGCCGCCGCGGCGGTCGTCCCCGCGGTCGGGGCGGGGACGGTCGCCCTGCGGGCGGTCACTGCGGGGACGGTCACTGCGGGCGCGGTCGCCCTGGGGTCGGTCGCCCCGGGGCCGGTCGCCACGCGGGCGGTCGTCACGGTCGTACGGCGGACGGTCACCGCGGGGGCGGTCGTCACGTCGGTCGGGGCGGGGCCCGTCGCCGCGTGCACGGTCGCCGCCGGGGCGGTCGCCGCGCGGGCGGTCGTCACGGGAGCGGTCCTCACGGTCCCGGTACGGCCGGTCCCCACGGGGACGGTCGTCGCGGGTGCGGTCCCCGCCGCGGGCGCGGTCGTCGCCGCGCGGCCGGTCGTCGCGGCCCCGGAACGGGCGGTCGCCGCGGGGACGGTCGTCGCGCGACCGGTCCCCGCCGTCGCGCGGGCGGGCCACGTCGCCGCCGGAGCGCGAGTGGCTGGGCCGGTCGGAGTCGCGCCACCCACCGCCACGGCGCTCCCCGGAGCCACCCGGACCACCGGAGCCGGAGCCGCCGCGCCGGTCGCCGGACCCCGGGCCGCCGCCCCAGCCGGACCCGGTGCGCGGGCCGCGGTCGTCGCGCGACCGGTCCCCGCGGGCCCGGTCACCGCCCGACCGGTCACCGCCGGGCCTGTCGCCGCCGCGGTGCCGGTCGTCGTCGCCGGCGCGCCGCTCGGGGCGGTCGGACCGGCCGGGCTGGTCGCGGTCGGGTCGGGGGTCCTGCTCGCTCACGTGGTCTCCTCGGCGGGGTCCGCCGTGGCCGGGGGCCGGCCGTCGTCCGGGATGTCGGGAAGTCGGTGTGGTGTCGGGAGGTCGGTGCGCCGGACCGGGGCGGGTGGCGGCGGTCAGCCCAGGTACTCGACGCCGTCGATCCGGGCGCCGCGGGCCCAGTCCGGCGCGGGCATGAACCGCTTGCCCTTCGGCTTCACCTCGCCCAGCTCGACCGGGACGGTCGCGGTCCCGGCCAGCACCCGGCGACGCTCGACCCGCAGCTCCCCCGGAGCGAGCTCGACCTCACCGGTGCGCAACGGGCGGACCGGGCCGAGCCCGAGGCGGTCGTCGCGGAACCCGCACCACGCACCGGGCTCGGGGGTGACCGAGCGGATCAGCCGGTCCAGCGCGGCGGCCGGGGCCGTGAAGTCGGCGCGGGCGTCGGCGGTCGTGACCTTCGGCGCGAGCGACACCCCCTCGGCGGGCTGCGGGACGGCGGTCAGCGTGCCGTCGGCGATGCCGTCCAGGGTCGCGGCGAGCAGCCGGGCACCGGACTCGGCGAGCCTGCCCAGCAGGTCGCCCGCGGTGTCGGTCGCGCCGACGGTCTCGGTGACCAGGCCGTAGGTGGGCCCGGTGTCCATGCCCTCCTCGAGCCGGAACGTGGTGGCGCCGGTGACGTCGTCGCCGTGCCGGATCGCGGACTGCACCGGGGCCGCGCCACGCCAGGCGGGCAGCAGCGAGAAGTGCAGGTTGACCCAGCCGTGGACGGGCACGTCCAGCACCGGGCGGGGCAGCAGCGCCCCGTAGGCGACGACCGGTGCGCAGTCCGGGGCGAGCGCGCGCAGGGTGTCGAGGAACTCCGGGTCCGACGGCTTCGCGGGGGTCAGCACCGGGATCCCCGCCGCGTCGGCGAGCTCACCGACCGGGGAGCGGGTGAGCCTGCGGCCGCGCCCGGCGGGGGCGTCCGGGCGGGTCAGCACCGCGACGACCTCGTGGCCGGGGTGCTCCAGCAGCGCCCGCAGCGACGGCACCGCCGGATCGGGGGTGCCGGCGAACAGCAGCCTCATCGAGCCTTGCCGAACATGGGGTGCGGGCTCGCCTTGACCACCGGCTCGGGCTCGCCGAACCAGGCGGCCTCCCGGATCTCGCGCATCGCCAGCTTGCGGGTCTCGGCGTCGAGCCGGTCGACGAACAGCACGCCGTCGAGGTGGTCGGTCTCGTGCTGGATGGCCCGCGCCAGCAGCTCGGAGCCCTCGACCACCTGCGGCTCGCCGTGCATGTCCCAGCCCCGCGCGACGACGTGCAGCTTGCGCCGGCAGTCCCAGCCGAGCCCGGGGATGGACAGGCAGCCCTCCATGCCGAACTGCTCGTCCTCGCCGACGGCCTCCCAGGTCGGATTGACCAGGTGCCCGGAGAAGCCGTCGCAGTCGTAGACGAACACCCGCTTGCCGACGCCGATCTGCGGCGCGGCCAGACCGGCGCCGCCCTCGTCGTGCATGGTGTCGGTCAGGTCGGTGACGAGCTTGCGCAGCTCCGCGTCGAAGTCGGTGACCTCGGTGGCGCGGGTGCGCAGGACCGGGTCGCCGAACAGCCGGACGGGCTGGATGGGCACGGGCTTCCCCTCACGGCGGACGAGTGCGGTGATCAGCGCTCCATTGTGCCACTGCGGCACCGCCGCTCCCGTCCGGTGTCACGGCGGTGACGCGGCGCACCGCTCAGTCGATCTCGTCGGGGTCGAGCCGGACCCGGACGGTCTCGGGGGCCTTGCGGGCGGTGCGCAGGGCCTGCGCGTCGTGCAGGGCACGGGCCAGATCGCGACCGGCGCGGCGCGGGACCCGCAGCAGCGCGCGCTCGCGGACCTCGTCGGCGGCGCCGTGACCGGCGCCGGGCCGGTCCGGCGGGTCGATCTCGACCGGTC
Organism: Pseudonocardia sp. ICBG1034; assembly: GCF_020131375.1. Classification (NCBI taxonomy): domain Bacteria; kingdom Bacillati; phylum Actinomycetota; class Actinomycetes; order Pseudonocardiales; family Pseudonocardiaceae; genus Pseudonocardia; species Pseudonocardia sp. ICBG1034. The sequence continues at coordinate 2,740,371 of NZ_JAHLEK010000015.1, read as the reverse complement.
CGAGCAGCTCCACCCCCTCGGGCGGGGCCGGGTCGACGCGCCCGGTGCCGAGCACCGCGTCGCAGATCTCGGCGACGGCGGCGGGCGGCCCCTCCACCGAGGCCATCCGGATCGCGGGCGGGAACCCCACCTCGGCGCGTTCGGCGAGCTCGGCCTCGGCGTGCCCGGCCGGGTCCCACCGCACCAGCGCCTGCACCGTCGGCACCGACGCCTCGGCCACGACGACGACCCGTCCGCCGTCGGTGTGGGGCACGACCCCGGCGGCCGCGGCGAACCAGCGGCGCAGCGTCTCCTCGGCGACGCGCAGGTCGGGCCGGGCGAGCATCGCCCAGCCGTCGAGCAGCAGCGCGGCGCCGTAGCCGGCCCCGCCGCCGCCGTCGACGACCGGCTCCGCCCCCGGCGTGGCGACGACCAGCGCGGGCCCGGCCGGGACGGTGTCGAGGACCTCGGCGCCCCCGCCGGAGGTCCGCACGGTGACGCCGGGGAAGGCGCGGCCGAGCTCCTCGGCGGTGCGCCCGGCGCCGACCACCCCGGCCCGCAGCCGTCGCGACCCGCAGTGCCCGCAGCGGAACGCCGGCTCAGCCCGGCCGCACCAGCGGCAGGCGGGCAGTGCACCCTCGGAACCCGCGCCGGAACGCGGCAGGCCCAGCGGGCCCGCGCAGTGCCGGCAGCGGGCGGCGTCGCGGCAGGACGCGCACGCCAGGAACGGCAGGTAGCCCGACCGCGGCACCTGCACCAGCACCGGGCGCCCGGCGGTCAGGGCGGCGCGGGCGGCCTCGAACGCGACGCCCGGGACGCGGGCCGCGCGGGCGGCCGGGTCACGCACGAGCTGGGTGTCGGTCTCACCGATCGCGGTGACCCGCGGCATCCGGGCACGCACCCCGGCACGGTCGGCCGCGATGGGACTCGCCCAGCGGGTCTCGACGAGCACCTGCGCCTCGGCGGTCCGGGCGAACCCCGCGAGCAGCAGCGCGGCGCCCTCGCGGTGTGCACGCAGCACCAGCACGTCGCGGACCTGCGGATAGGGGGCGCGGGGCTCGGAGTGGGAGTCGTCGCCGTCGTCCCAGACGGCCAGCAGGCCGAGCTCGCCGAGCGGGGCGAACGCCGCGGACCGGGTGCCGACGACGACCCGCACGCTCCCCCGCCGCACCGCCAGCCAGCGCCGGTAGCGCTCGGCGGGCCCGAGCTCCGCGGTCAGGGCGACGACCCCGTCCTCGCCGAGCAGCGCCGCGCAGGCGCCGTGCAGCCGGGCGACGTCGCGTTGGTCGGGCACGACGAGCAGGGCCGAGCGGCCGGCCGACCGGGTGGCGACGGCGGCCTCGGCCAGCCGGGCCGCCCACTCCTCCCCCGGCAGCGCCTGCCAGACGGCGTGCGCGGCGCGCCCGCCCGCCAGCGCGTCGAGGAACGCACCGCCGCGCGGGTAGGCCTCCCAGCCCGCACGGTCGACCGGGGCGGGCTCGGCGGCGCCGCGTTCCCGCGGGGTCTCGGACTCGACGCGGGCGTGCCGGGCGGGTACCGCGAGGCGCACGACGTCGGCCATCACCCCGGCGTAGCGGTCGGCGACGGCCCGGGCCAGCCCGGCCACCTCGGCGGTGAGCACCGGTTCGGGCGAGACGACCTTGTCGACCCAGGCGAGCTTCCCGGCGTGGGCGGTGTCGTCGGAGCGCTCCAGCAGGAAGCCGTCGACCAGCCGGCCGGCGAACCGCACCCGCACCCGCACACCGGGGACGGCGGCGTCGTCGAGATGGGTCGGGACGCGGTAGTCGAAGGCCCGGTCCAGGTGCGGCAGCGCGACGTCGACCAGCACCCGCGCGACCGGACGGGCCGGGGCGGGCTGCCACTGCCCCCGGTCGCGCCCCGGGCGGCGGGCGCGGGCCGCCGGGGCCGGACGCGGAGAGCTCACGCCGAGGGTCTACCACGCGGCACCGACGCCCCCCGGAGACGCCCGTGGCCGCCGACCGCGCGGGACGGTCGACGGCCACGGGGCACGTGCTCGGCGCTCAGCCGCCGGCGACCGACTTCAGGGCGTCGGCGCGGGAGGTGTCCTCCCACGGCAGCTCGACGTCGGTGCGGCCGAAGTGGCCGTACGCGGCGGTCGGGCCGTAGATCGGGCGCAGCAGCTTCAGGTCGCGGATGATCGCGGCCGGGCGCAGGTCGAAGACCTCCTCGATGGCGGCCTGGATCCGCGCCGGGTCGACGTTCTCCGTGCCGAAGGTCTCCACGAACAGCCCGACCGGGGCGGCCTTGCCGATCGCGTAGGCGACCTGGACCTCGATCCGCCCGGCGAGCCCGGCGGCGACGGCGTTCTTGGCGACCCACCGCATGGCGTACGCGGCGGAGCGGTCGACCTTCGACGGGTCCTTGCCGGAGAAGGCGCCGCCACCGTGGCGGGCCATGCCGCCGTAGGTGTCGACGATGATCTTGCGACCGGTGAGGCCCGCGTCCCCCATCGGGCCGCCGAGCACGAAGCGGCCGGTCGGGTTGACCAGCAGCCGCGGCTGCGACGGGTCCCAGCCCAGCGCCTCCACCTCGGGGGTGACGACGTGCTTGAGGATGTCGGGGGCCAGCATGCCGTCGAGGTCGACGTCCGCGGCGTGCTGGGAGGACAGGACCACGGTGTCGAGGCGGACCGGCTTGTCGCCGTCGTACTCGATGGTGACCTGGGTCTTCCCGTCCGGGCGCAGGTACGGCAGCGTGCCGTTCTTGCGGACCTCGGTCAGCCGGCGCGACAGGCGGTGCGCCAGCGCGATCGGCAGCGGCATCAGCTCGGGGGTGTCCTCGCAGGCGTAGCCGAACATCAGGCCCTGGTCGCCCGCGCCCTGCTTGGCGATCTCGTCCTCGGCGGACTCGACGCGCTTCTCGTAGGCGGTGTCGACGCCCTGGGCGATGTCGGGCGACTGCGCACCGATCGCGATGTTGACGCCGCAGGACGCGCCGTCGAAGCCCTTGGCGGAGGAGTCGTAGCCGATCTCGAGGATCTTGTCCCGGACCAGCTGCGGGATCTCGACGTAGGCGTTGGTGGTGACCTCCCCGGCGACGTGCACCTGACCGGTGGTCACCAGGGTCTCGACGGCCACCCGGCTGCTCGGGTCCTGCGCGAGCATCGCGTCGAGGATGGTGTCGCTGACCGCGTCACAGATCTTGTCGGGGTGGCCCTCGGTGACCGACTCGCTGGTGAACAGGCGACGGCTCGTGGTTGACACGCGCAGTTTCTCCATCCCGTTGGAAACGTTCTCCGCTCCGGCGCGACGACCCCGCCGCGCTCGCTCGGACGCGCGACCATGATCGCGAGCGCCCCTCGGGATGCAGGGTAGTCCAGACCGGCCGCCCGTACGGGACTCGCAGGAGGGAACTCACACACGGAGCGTGACGACACCCGGCGAGTTCGCTACCCGGCGTCGCCGGATGGGGTGATTGACCCTCCGCTCACGAATCGAACGGGCGTCGGCTCGTTGGGCGGGACAACACCTCGCACGCCCCGCGGGGTCGCCCACGAACGGATCCGCACGGTGGCCGCCCCGGCCCCGGCGGCACGGAGGTTGTTCCACCATGAAGCCGAACTCGCGACGCGTCGCAGCCGTCCTCGGCGCACTGGCCGTGGCCGGCGTCACCACCACCGGGATCATCGCCGGCACCGCGTCGGCCGCCGGTACCGGCACCTGCACCCAGAGCGTCAACGTCCGCTCCGAGCCCGAGGCCGACGCGCCGATCGTCGGTGTGTGCGAGCGGGGTGAGTCCACCTCGACCGGGGAGACCCAGGACGGGTTCGTCGAGCTCCCCGAGTACGGCGGCTGGGCGATGTCCCGGTACGTCTCGACCTCCGGCGCCGAGCGCTCCGGGTCCTCGGAGGACTCGCTGACCCCGAGCAGCACCGAGCGGTCGGCCCCGTCGACCTCGTCGCCGTCGACCGCGAGCCCGCGTTCGACCTCCTCGGCGACGCCGTCCACGTCCTCGCCGCGGTCGACCTCGTCGGCCACGCCGTCCACGTCGGGTGAGGGGTCGGGCGAGGGGTCCGACTCCTCCTCCGACGAGGCGGAGCCGACGCGCAGCTCCTTCTTCGACGAGGACTGAGTCCGGTCGCACACGACGACGGGCCCGCGCCGGGGGTGGTTCTCCGGTGCGGGCCCGTCGTCGTGTGCGGGGATGCTCAGCGCAGGCGCGGGACGACCGCGTCCCAGATGCGGGAGGCGAGCAGCGCCTTGGAGCCGAACGGCAGCTCGTCCTCGCCGCCGTCGCGGGCGAGCAGCCAGCCGGCGTTGTCCGTGGTCTCGAAGGCCTTGCCGTCGCCGACCGCGTTCACCACCAGCAGGTCACAGCCCTTGCGGGCGAGCTTGGCGCGGCCGTGGTGGAGCACGTCGCCGTCGGCGTCACCGGTCTCGGCGGCGAACCCGACCACGACCTGACCCGGCCGCGGCGGGTCGGCCACGAGCCCGGCGAGGATGTCGGGATTCTGGGTCAGGCGCAGCGGCGCCGGCTCCGCGTCGCCGCGCTTGATCTTGTCGGCGGCGGTGTCGACCGGCCGGAAGTCCGCGACGGCGGCGGCCATCACCACGGCGTCCGCGTCGGCGGCGGCACCGCGGACGGCGGCCTCCATGGCGACGGCGGTCCCCGCGACGACCACGTCCACCCCGGCCGGGGCGCCGAGGTCCGCGGTGTGCCCGGCGACGAGCGTCACCCGTGCGCCGCGCTGGGCGGCGACCCGGGCCAGCGCCCAGCCCTGCCGGCCCGAGGACCGGTTGCCGAGGAACCGGACCGGGTCGAGGTCCTCCCGGGTCCCACCGGCACTGACGACCACGTGGCGGCCCTCCAGGTCGCGCGGCAGCGCGTCCGGGCGCTCCAGCAGCAGCCGGGCCAGATCGACGATCTCGGACGGGTCGGGCAGCCGGCCCTTGCCGGTGTCCGCGCCGGTCAGCCGGCCCGCGGCGGGCTCGATCACCACGGTGCCGCGGGCGCGCAGCAGGGCGACGTTGTCGACCGTCGCGGGGTGCTCCCACATCTCGGTGTGCATCGCGGGCGCCAGCACCACCGGGCACCGGGCGGTCAGCAGCGCGGCGGTCAGCAGGTCGTCGGAGCGGCCGTGCGCCAGGCGGGCCATGAGGTCCGCGGTCGCCGGGGCGACGACGACGAGGTCCGCGCCCTTGCCCAGGGCCACGTGCGGCACCTCGTGGACGTCGTGGAACACCCCGGTGGCGACGGGACGGCCGGACAGGGCCTCGAACGTCGCGGCCCCGACGAACCGCAGCGCGGACTCGGTGGGGATCACCCGCACCGCGTGGCCGGACTCGGTCAGGCGACGCAGTACCTCGGCGCTCTTGTAGGCGGCGATGCCGCCGGAGACGCCGAGGAGCACCTCGGGAGGAGCCATCGAGAGGTCTTACTCGCCCTCGGTGTGCTCGAGCATCCCCGCCTGGATCTCGCGCATCGCGATCGACAGCGGCTTCTCGCGCGGGCCCGGCTCGACGAGCGGGCCGACGTACTCGAGCAGGCCCTCACCGAGCTGGGAGTAGTAGTCGTTGATCTGCCGCGCGCGCTTGGCCGCGTAGATGACCAGCGCGTACTTCGAGCTGACCTGGCCGAGCAGGTCGTCGATCGGCGGGTAGGTGATGCCCTCGGGGGCGGTGGAGGTGCCGGTGGGCGTGCTCACGTGGTGGACTCCTGAAGAACGAGGGGGACCGGGGGCGCTCAGACGGCGCCGCGGTCGACCGCCAATGCTACCAACCGGCCGATCACGGCCTGCAGGTCGTCGTTGACGACCACCTCGTCGAACTCCCCCTGGGCGTCCATCTCCTCGATGGCGGTCCGCAGCCGGCGCTCGCGCTGCTCGGGGGTGTCGGTGCCGCGGTCGGTGAGCCGGCGGGCCAGCTCCTCCATCGACGGCGGCGCGACGAAGACGGTGACGGCCTCGGGACGGACCCGCTTGACCGACCGGGCGCCCTGCAGGTCGACCTCGACCAGGACCGGGCGGCCCTGGGCGAGCGCCTGCTCGACGGGCGCGGCGGGGGTGCCGGAGCGCTGCAGCCCGCCGTGCACCTCGGCCCACTCGAGGAGTTCGCCGCGCTCGATGAGCGCGTCGAACTCCTCGCGGGACACGAAGCGGTAGTCACGGCCGTCCACCTCGCCCGGCCGCGCGGGCCGGGTCGTGGCGGACACGCTGAACAGCAGCTCCGGCAGCGCCTCGCGCAGTCCCGCGACCACGCTGCTCTTGCCCACCCCGGAGGGCCCGGCCAGCACGAGCAGCCGCCCGCGGGCGGGGCCGGTCCGGCCGGAGGACATGACGGAGGAGGTGTCGGTCACGGGACGCCCGGATCAGCTCGGGTAGCGCTCGAGCAGCGCCTTGCGCTGGCGGTCACCCAGGCCACGCAGACGGCGGCTGGTCGCGATCTCCAGCTCCTCCATGATCTGCTGGGCGCGGACCTTGCCGACGTTCGGCAGGGCCTCGAGCAGCGCCGAGACCTTCATCTTGCCGAGGACCTCGTCGGTCTCGGCCTTCTTCAGCACCTCCTCGAGGGTGGTGCCGCCGCGCTTGAGGCGGTCCTTCAGCTCGGCCCGGGCCCGGCGCGCGGCCGCGGCCTTCTCCAGCGCGGCGGCGCGCTGTTCCTCGGTCAGCTGGGGAAGGGCCACGGTTGGTTCCTCCGTACTTTCCTGTGTCGTTCTCGTCGTTCTCGCCGCCGTGATCCCGGCTCGCGCCGGGGTGTCGCGTCAGCGATCGGGTGGTGGGTCGCACCGACCCGTCCGGGGGACGTCCCCGGCGTCGTATTCGAACGTACCCACGACCTCCACGGAAGCGTCAATGGGGGTCCCACCTCCGGTTTCGGCCATCAGGAGGTGATCAACGGCACCCTGTTCGAACCACGACAGGAGTGCCATCCGGCTCCCCCGTACGGCGGGTCGGCGCAGCGCTGCCCGCCGGACGGGGCAGCCGGCCCGCCACCGGACGCGCCCGATCGGCGTCCCGGTGCGCCCGGGGGCGCCCGGCGGGTGGAGCGGACCGTCCGGCGCGCGTCCGGCGTCGCCGGCCCACCACCGGGCCCACGCCGTCCCGGAGTCCGTGATCGCGACGCGTGAGGTGTCCGGTGCCGGATCCGGCACCGGACACCTGACGGCGGACGATCACCGGGACCGGCGCCCGCTCAGTGCGACCCGGCGGCGGTGGAGGCCAGCTCCTCCCCGAGCAGGTGCGCCGCGTCCCGCAGGGCGACGGCGTCGGGGCCGGCCTGCAGCACACCGCGCGCCGACACCGGCAGGACCGGGCCCGCGGTGCCCGCGAACCGCGACACCACGTCGGCCGGGCTCGCGCCCTGGGCACCGAGCCCGGGCACCAGCACCGGGCCGTTCAGCGCGGTCAGGTCCAGGCCGTGCTCGTGGGTGCCGCCGACGACGACGCCCACCGCGCCGCGGGGCCGGGCACCGGCGTTGCGGCCGGCGGCGTCGTCGACCATCCGCTGGGCGACGCTCGTACCGTCCGCCGTCGTGGCGCACTGCACCGCAGCACCGTCCGGGTTGGACGTGCGGGCCAGCACGAACACCCCGCGCCCGGCCTCGTCGGCGGCGGTCAGCGCCGGCTCCAGCGACCCGAACCCCAGGTAGGGCGACAGCGTGAGCGCGTCCGCCCCGAGCGGCGCACCGACGCGCAGGTAGGCGTCGGCGTAGCCGTCCATGGTGGAGCCGATGTCGCCGCGCTTGGCGTCGAGCAGGGTCAGGGTGCCCGAGCCCGCGAACCCGGCGAGCAGCCGTTCCAGCACCGCGACGCCGGCCGAGCCGTGCCGCTCGAAGAACGCCGACTGCGGCTTCACCACCGACACCGCCCCGGCGAACGCCGCGTGGCAGCGGTCGGCGAACGCGGCGAGGCCGTCGGCGTCGTCGGTGAGGTCCCAGGCCGCCAGCAGTGCCGGGTGCGGGTCGATCCCGACGCACAGCGGCCCGTGGGCGGCGACGGCCCCGTCGAGCCGGGCGGCGAAGCTCACGCCTTCGCCTTCAGCGCCGCGTGCGCCTGCTGCAGCGACCGCACGCCGATCCCGCCCGAGGCGAGCGCCTCGATGCCCTGCACCGCGGCCGCGGTCCCCTGCACCGTGGTGATGCACGGCACCCCGCGCGACACCGCGGCGGCGCGGATCTCGTAGCCGTCGACGCGCGGGCCGGGGTTCCCGACCGGGGTGTTGACGATCAGGTCGACGTCCCCGGCGAGGATGGTGTCGACGATCGTCGGGGTCTCCGGTCCGGACCCCTCGCTGTGCTTGCGCACCACGGTGACGTCGATCCCGTTGCGGCGCAGCATCTCCGCAGTGCCCTCGGTGGCGAGGACCTGGAAGCCCATGTCGGCCAGGCGGCGGATCGGGAACACCATCGCCCGCTTGTCGCGGTCGGCGATGGACACGAACACCGTGCCCGAGGTCGGCAGCGAGCCGTAGGCGGCGGCCTGCGACTTGGCGAACGCCGGGCCGAAGGCGGAGTCGAAGCCCATGACCTCGCCGGTGGACTTCATCTCCGGGCCGAGCAGCGGGTCTACGCCCTGGCCCGCGGTGTTGCGGAACCGGTTGAACGGCAGCACCGCCTCCTTGACCGCGACCGGGGAGTCGGCGGGCAGCGCGCCGCCGTCGCCGGTCGCCGGGAGCAGGCCCTCGCCGCGCAGGTCGGCGATGGTGGCGCCGAGCATGATCCGGGCGGCGGCCTTGGCCAGCGGCACCGACGTCGCCTTGGACACGAACGGCACCGTCCGCGACGCCCGCGGGTTGGCCTCCAGCACGTAGAGCACGTCGCCGTGCAGGGCGTACTGGACGTTGAGCAGCCCGCGCACGCCGACGCCGTGCGCGATGGCGGCGGTCGCCTCGCGGACCTTCGCCAGCACCGAGGAGCCCAGCGTGATCGGCGGCAGGGTGCAGGAGGAGTCCCCGGAGTGGACCCCGGCCTCCTCGATGTGCTCCATCACGCCGCCGAGGTAGATCTCCTCGCCGTCGCACAGGGCGTCGACGTCGATCTCGATGGCGTCGTCGAGGAACTTGTCGACCAGCACCGGGCGGTCCGGGGAGATGGTGGTGGCGCGGGCGATGTAGCCGGCGAGGGTCGCCTCGTCGTAGACGATCTCCATGCCGCGGCCGCCGAGCACGTAGGACGGCCGCACGAGCACCGGGTAGCCGATCCGGGTGGCGATCCCCCGGGCCTGCTCGAAGGAGGTGGCCATGCCGAACTCCGGGGCGGGCAGGCCGGCCTTGCGCAGGACCTCGCCGAACGCGCCGCGGTCCTCGGCCAGGTCGATCGCGGCCGCGGAGGTCCCGACGACGGGCACACCGGCGTCGGTGAGGCGCTGCGCGAGCCCCAGCGGGGTCTGCCCGCCGAGCTGCACGATGACGCCCGCGACGGTGCCGGAGGCCTGCTCGGCGTGCACGACCTCCAGGACGTCCTCGAAGGTCAGCGGCTCGAAGTAGAGACGGTCGGCGGTGTCGTAGTCGGTGGACACCGTCTCCGGGTTGCAGTTGACCATGACGGTCTCGAACCCGGCGGCGCGCAGCGCCATGACCGCGTGCACGCAGGAGTAGTCGAACTCGATGCCCTGCCCGATGCGGTTCGGGCCGGAGCCGAGGATCAGGACCTTCGGCTTCTCGGTCTGCGGGGCGATCTCCGACTCGGCCGCGGGATCGGTCTCGTAGGCCGAGTAGTGGTAGGGCGTCCTCGCCGCGAACTCGGCAGCGCAGGTGTCGACGGTCTTGTAGACCGGCCGGATGCCGAGGCGGTGGCGCAGGGTGCGCACGCCGTCCTCACCGGCGAACTCGGGGCGCACCGCGGCGAGCTGACGGTCGGACAGGCCGTGGCGCTTGGCCCGGCGCAGCAGGTCGGCGTCGAGGACGGGTGCGGCCTCGAGCTCGGCGCGGATCTCCCCCAGCAGCGCGATCTGGTCGACGAACCAGGGGTCGATGCCGGAGTTCTTGGCCACGTCGTCGACCGACTGGCCGGAGCGGAGCGCGCGCTCGACCTCGTAGATGCGGCCGTCGACCGGGACGGTGTACTGCGGTTCGCCCTCCGGGTCGGGAGCGGTCCAGAACCCGGCCCGGGCCCGCTCCATCGAGCGCAGCGCCTTGCCCAGCGCCTCCGGGAACGAGCGGCCCAGCGCCATCGCCTCGCCGACGGACTTCATGGTCGTCGTCAGTTCGGGGTCGGCGCCGGGGAACTTCTCGAACGCGAACCGCGGGATCTTGACCGCGACGTAGTCCAGCGACGGCTCGAACGCGGCGATGGTCTCACCGGTGATGTCGTTGCGGATCTCGTCGAGGGTGTAGCCGACGGCGAGCTTCGCGGCGATCTTGGCGATCGGGAAGCCGGTGGCCTTCGACGCCAGCGCCGAGGACCGGGAGACCCGGGGGTTCATCTCGATCACGACCAGGCGCCCGGTCTCGGGGTGGATCGCGAACTGGATGTTGCAGCCGCCGGTGTCGACGCCGACCGCGCGCAGCACGGCGATGCCGACGTCGCGCATGTGCTGGTACTCGCGGTCGGTCAGGGTCATCGCCGGGGCGACGGTGATCGAGTCACCGGTGTGCACGCCCATCGGGTCGATGTTCTCGATGGAGCAAATGACGACCACGTTGTCGTGGTGGTCGCGCATGAGCTCCAGCTCGTACTCCTTCCAGCCGAGCACCGACTCCTCGATGAGGACCTCGGTGACCGGGGAGGCGGCGAGCCCGGCGCCGGCGAGGCGCTCCAGGTCCTGCGCCGAGTGCGCCATGCCCGAGCCGAGCCCGCCCATGGTGAACGACGGCCGGATGACAACGGGAAGGCCCAGCTCGTCGGCGGCGGAGCGGACCTCCTCCATGGAGTGGCAGACCCGGGAGCGGGGGACGTCGCCGCCGACCCCGATCACGATGTCCTTGAACTTCAGCCGGTCCTCGCCGCGCTCGATCGCGTCGACGTCGGCGCCGATCAGCTCGACGCCGTGGCGCTCCAGGGCACCGTTCTCGTGCAGCGCGATCGCGGTGTTGAGCGCGGTCTGCCCGCCCAGGGTCGCGAGCATCGCGGTGACCGGGGTGCCGTTGTCGCGCTCGGCGACGATGACCTTCTCGACGAACTCCGGGGTGATCGGCTCGACGTAGGTGGCGTCGGCGAACTCCGGGTCGGTCATGATCGTCGCCGGGTTGGAGTTGACCAGGGAGACCCGGATGCCCTCGGCCTGCAGCACCCGGCACGCCTGGGTGCCGGAGTAGTCGAACTCGCAGGCCTGGCCGATGACGATCGGCCCGGAGCCGATCACCATGACGTGGTCGATGTCGTCGCGGCGGGGCATCAGTGGTCCTCCTGCCGGGCCTGGTCGTGCCGGTCCGGGTGCTGCGGGGTGGATGGGGATCCGGTGGGCGGTGGCGGCCACGGGCGGTCGTCGACGGGCCGGGCACGGCCGGACACCGGGTCGCCGCCGGGTGCCGGCTCGGCCGGGGTGTCCTCGGCGTCCGGGTCGGCGGTGGCGCCCGGGTGGGCGGGCGTACCGCCGTCGCGGCGCAGCGCGTCCTCGATGTCGGAGAACGGCGCCGTCAGCGGGTCCGGGGTGCCGGGGCGGCCCACGGCGGGCATCCGGCCGGTCGGCGGCTCGACCTCGCCGCGGCCGGTGGCGGGGGTCCCGGCCGGCGGGGTGACGGGCAGCCGGGTGGTGTGCTCGTCGGCGGCGTCCGTTCCGGCGTCGGCCCCGCCGTGCGGGCCCTCCGGGCTGCCCGGCTCGAACCCGCCCGCGGCCGGGGCCGTGGCCGGGCCGGCCGGGGCGGCCGGGGCGGCCGGGGCGGGCCGCAGGTCGACCGACGGGGCCGCGGTCGCCGTCGGCGGCGTGGCCGGGTCGGGCTGGGCGGTCATCGCCGGCGCGGGCGCCGCCTCGGTCCCGGCCCCGGGCCGGGCCTCGGAGGGGGGCTCGCTCCCGGAGTGGGTCTCGGCCTCGGGCCGCGGGTACGGCGCGGGCGCGGTGCCCTCCGGCCGCTGCCCGGCGACGCCGGCGTAGCCGACCGGGTACTCGGTCATGAGCTCCACGAAGCGGTCGAACAGGTCCGACGCGTCGTGCGGGCCCGCGGCGGCCTCCGGGTGGTACTGCACGGAGAACGCCGGGAAGTCGAGCCCGGCCATGCCCTCGACGCAGCCGTCGTTGGGGCAGGTGTGCGTGATCTGGGCGCGGCCGTACGGGGTGTCGAACTCCTCGCCCGCCTCGCCGGACACCGCGAAGCCGTGGTTCTGCGAGGTGATCGCGATCCGCCCGGTGGCGTGCTCGACGACCGGGATGTTGATGCCCCGGTGGCCGTAGCGCAGCTTGTAGGTGGACCGGCCGAGCGCGCGGCCGAGGATCTGGTTGCCGAAGCAGATCCCGAACAGCGGGATGCGCCGCTCCAGGACCTGCCGGGCGAGCGCGACCGGGCCGTCGGCGGTGGCCGGGTCACCCGGGCCGTTGGCCAGGAAGAAACCGTCCGGACGCAGCGACTCGACGGTCTCGATGGTGCTCGACGCGGGCAGCACGTGCACCTCGATGCCCCGGGCGGCCATCATCCGCGGGGTGTTGAACTTGATGCCGACGTCCAGGGCGGCGACGACGAAGCGCCGCTCCCCCACCGCGGGCACCACGTAGGCCTCGGCGGTGGTGACGGCGCCGTAGAGGTCGGCGCCCTCCATCTGCGGGGACTGCGTGACCCGCTCGACCAGCTCGTCGTCGGCGGCGAGGCCGGGGCCGGAGAAGATCCCGGCGCGCATGGCGCCCTGCTCGCGCAGGTGGCGCACCGCGGCGCGGGTGTCGATCCCGGCGATCCCGACGATCCCCTGGGCCCGCAGCGCGTCCTCCAGCGAGCCGGTGGCCCGCCAGTTCGACGCCCGCCGGGCGGGGTCGCGCACGACGTAGCCGGCGACCTGGATCGCCCGCGACTCGTCGTCCTCGTCGTTCCAGCCCGTGTTGCCGATCTGCGGTGCGGTCTGCAGCACGATCTGGCGGTGGTACGACGGGTCGGTCAGGGTCTCCTGGTAGCCGGTCATGCCGGTGGTGAACACGGCCTCACCGAGTGTCTCCCCGGTGGCGCCGTACGCCTGTCCGCGGAAGATCCGCCCGTCCTCGAGCACCAGTAGCGCTGTCCTGTCCCCCATCACTGCACAACCTTCCCGTCCTGCGCGGTGATGCGTCCCCGCAGCACCGTCGCGACCACCGTTCCGGGCAGCCGCATTCCCTCGTACGGCGTGTTCGCCGCCCTGCTCGCCAGCTCCGCACCGCGGACCGTCCAGACCCCGTCCGGGTCGACCAGCGCGAACGTCGCCGGCTCCCCCTCCGCGATCGGACGGCCCTGGTCGGGCAGGTTCCCGATCTCCGCGGGGCGCTCCGACAGCACCCGCGCGACGCCGTGCCAGTCCAGCAGGCCCGGCTCCACCATCGTCTCGACCAGCACCGACAGCGCGGTCTGCAGGCCCAGCATGCCCGGCTTCGCGGCCTGCCACTCGGTGTCCTTGTACTGCGCGGCGTGCGGGGCGTGGTCGGTCGCGACGACGTCGATCACGCCCTCGGCCAGCGCCTCGCGCATCGCGCGGGTGTCGTCGGCGGTGCGCAGCGGCGGGTTGACCTTGTTCACCGGGTCGTAGCCGGTCAGCCGGGAGTCGGTGAGCAGCAGGTGGTGCGGGGTGACCTCGGCCGACACCCGCACGCCCTGGGCCTTGGCCGCGCGCAGCACGTCGATCGTGCGGGCGGTGGAGATGTGGCAGACGTGCAGCCGCGCGCCGGCCTCGCGGGCCAGCGCGCAGTCGCGGGCGACGATCGTCTCCTCCGCGGTGGCGGGCCACCCGGCGAGCCCGAGGCGCGCGGCGACGGCACCCTCGTGCGCCTGGGCGCCGCCGGTGAGGCGGTGGTCCTCGGCGTGCTGGGCGATGACGACGTCGAGCGCGGAGGCGTACTCCAGCGCGCGGCGCATGATCAGCGGGTCGTTCACGCAGCGGCCGTCGTCGGAGAACATCCGCACCGCGGCGCGGGAGGCGGCCATCGTGCCGAGCTCGGCGAGCTTCTCGCCGCCGAGGCCGACGGTGACCGCACCGACCGGGTGCACGTCGACCAGCCCGATCTCCTCGCCGCGCCGGCGCACGTGCTCGACGACGACGTCGGAGTCGGCGACCGGGGTGGTGTTCGGCATCGCGAACACGGCGGTGAACCCGCCGAGCGCCGCGGCACGGCTGCCGGTCTCGATGGTCTCGGACTCCTCGCCGCCGGGCTCGCGCAGGTGCACGTGCAGGTCGACGAAGCCGGGCAGCAGCACGGCGCCGTCGGCGTCGAGGACCTCGGCGCCCTCGGGCGCGGTCAGGCCGGTGCCGATGCCGGCGACGACGCCGTCGGCGACGAGCACGTCGACCGGGTCCCCGCCGTAGGGCCGGGTGTTGCGGATCAGCAGGTCGGTCATTCGGGAGCTCCGGCGAGAAGGTGGTAGAGGACGGCCATCCGCACGTGCACGCCGTTGCGCACCTGGGCCAGGACGGCGGAGTTGGGGGCGTCGGCGACCGCGGGGGCGATCTCCATGCCGCGGATCATCGGGCCGGGGTGCAGGACGACCGCGTGGTCGGGCAGGAGCCTCGCGCGGTCCTCGGACAGCCCGAAGCGCACCGCGTACTCGCGCGCGGAGGGGAAGAAGCCGCCGTGCATCCGCTCGGACTGCACGCGCAGCATCATGACCGCGTCGAGCGCGGGCAGCTCGGCGTCCAGCTCGTGGGACACCCGGCACGGCCAGGACTCGACGCCGGTGGGCAGCAGCGTCGGCGGCGCGACGAGCACGACCTCGGCCCCGAGGGTCGCGAGCAGCAGCACGTTGGACCGGGCGACCCGGGAGTGCAGGACGTCGCCGACGATCCCGATCCGGCGCCCGGCGATGCCGCCGAGCCGGTCGCGCAGGGTCGCGGCGTCGAGCAGCGCCTGGGTGGGGTGCTCGTGGGTGCCGTCACCGGCGTTGACGATCGCGGTGGGGGTGCCGGTGACCTCGCGGTCGGCGTCCGCCCAGTGCGCGAGCCGGTGCGCCGACCCCGAGGCGGGGTGGCGCACGACCACGCAGTCCGCGCCCATCGAGGACAGGGTCAGCGCGGTGTCGCGCAGCGACTCGCCCTTGGAGACCGAGGAGCCGGAGGCGGACACGTTCACGGTGTCGGCGCTCATCCACTTGCCGGCGATCTCGAACGACACCCGGGTGCGGGTGGAGTTCTCGTAGAACATCGTGATGACCGTGCGGCCGCGCAGCGTCGGCAGCTTGCGCACCTCGCGGCCGAGCAGCGCCTCGCGCAGCCGGTCGGAGGTGTCGAGCAGCGCGGTGGCCTCGGCGGCGTCGAGGTCGGCGACCGAGAGCAGGTGTCTCACCTGTCCCCCTCTCCCTGGGTGATCCAGACGCCGTCGCTGCCGTCGATCTCGGTCAGCGAGACCAGGATCTGCTCCGAGCGCGACGTCGGGACGTTCTTGCCGACGTAGTCGGCGCGGATCGGGAGCTCCCGGTGGCCGCGGTCGATCAGCACGGCGAGCTGCACCGCACGCGGACGGCCCTCGTCGCGCAGGGCGTCGAGCGCGGCGCGGGTGGTGCGCCCGGACATGAGGACGTCGTCGACGAGAACGACGAGCCGGTCGTCCACGCCGCCCTCGGGCACCGCGGTGGACTCCAGCGCACGGGCCGGGCCGCGGCGCAGGTCGTCGCGGTAGAGGGTGGCGTCGACCGAGCCGACGGCCGGTGCGGCGCCGGCGAAGTCGGTGATCGCGGCGGCGAGCCGGTGGGCCAGGTGCACGCCGCGGGTGGGGACGCCCAGGAGCACGAGCCCGTCGGGGTTCTCGGCGCTGAAGGCGGTCTTCTCGATGATCTGGTGCGCGATGCGCGCGACGGTGCGGGTGACGTCGGCGGCGGACAGCAGTTCCCGTGCGGGCTGCTGTGCGTCGGCGTCCCCGCGGCGGTTCTGCGCCACGAGGTGGTCTCCTTCCCCGCCTCACCGGACGGGTCTTAAAGGACGGTCGTACACGAGCTGTGCGCCAACCTAGCAACTCGGCGGGTGCCCGCGCGGGACGGCCGCAGCGCGTCACACCGCGAGCCGCGCCACAGCCGCATCACCCGTTCGAGGTCACGTTCCCGTCACGATGCGCGATGGCCGACGGCCGACCGACACGACACCTTGCGATACCCGATTCTGCCCATGCGCACCCACAGGGGCGGGTGGTGGGATCGCGGACCCGCACCCTGCGCTACCGCTGACGAGGGACGCGGACTGCCCCGTTCGTGTGGGAAACCGCTCGTCAACCCCCCGAGCAGGGGGTCGAACTTGACGGTGCCGGACCGGACCCGGAGGATTACTCTCCGTATCAATCAGCACGCGTGCAGCAGCGCCGCGACGAGCGGGACGGTCGGGACGCCGACCCCCGCCGGAGCTGCCGCCCCGAACGGGACCACCCACAGGGGCGACGACGCGGCAGGCGCGACAACGCCACCGGTGCACCGCCGGTGACCGGCCGGTCCGGCCACACCGGTACGGACCGTCAGGAACGAGGAGATCGATGGGCGACTACGCCAAGGCGCTCGGGGGCAAGCTCCGGGCGATCAGGCAGCAACAGGGGCTCTCCCTGCACGGCGTCGAGCAGAAGTCGGGCGGACGCTGGAAGGCGGTCGTCGTGGGCTCCTACGAGCGCGGGGACCGTGCTGTCACCGTGCAGAAGCTGGCCGAGCTGGCCGACTTCTACGGCGTCCCGGTGGCCGAGCTGCTCCCCGAGGGCCGCATCCCCTCCGGCAGCGAGCCCGCGACGAAGATCGTGATCAACCTGGAGCGGCTGCAGCAGCTCCCCGCGGACAAGGTCGGGCCGCTGGCCCGCTACGCCGCGGCCATCCAGAGCCAGCGCGGCGACTACAACGGCAAGGTGCTCTCGATCCGTGCCGAGGACCTGCGTTCGCTCGCGATCATCTACGACATGTCCCCCGGCGAGCTGACCGACCAGCTCATCGACTGGGGAGTGCTCCCTCCCGAGGCGCGTCCCGGGCAGCACGTGGGATGATCTGTTCCACCGGCCGCGTCCCAGGGGAAGGGTGACGCGACCGGTCGGGCGGTGGCCGGGGTCTGCACAGTCCCCCGGCCACCGCCCTTCGTGCGTTCAGGCCCTGGTCAGAGGGTGGCGCGCAGGTGCTCGGCGATGTCGGAGATCTGGCCGAGCACCCCGTTGACGTAGCGCGGGGAGTCGTCGGTCGACAGCGTCCGGGCCAGCTCGACGGCCTCGGTGATCGCGACCGGGTCGTCGACGTCGTCGACCCACAGCAGCTCGTAGATCCCGAGCCGCAGCAGGCCACGGTCGACCGCGGGCATCCGGTCGACGTCCCAGCCCTCGGCGTGCTCGGCGATCAGCTGGTCGATCCGGTCCCGGTGGGTCGCGACGCCCTCGACGAGCCGCGCCGCGTAGTCCTGCACGGGCGGCGCGTCGTCGGTCTCGCGGCGCGCGGCGAGCACGGACAGCGCGTCCTCACCGCGGGCCTCGGCCTCGAAGAGGATGTCCAGTGCCCGTTTACGGGCCTTGGTGCGTGCGCGCACCTCAGCTCACGCGGCCGAGGTAACGGCCGTCCCGGGTGTCGACCTTGACCTTGGTGCCGCTCTCCAGGAACAGCGGCACCTGGATCTCGGCGCCGGTCTCCAGGGTCGCGGGCTTGGTGCCGCCGGTGGAGCGGTCACCCTGCAGGCCCGGGTCGGTGTGGGAGATGACCAGCTCGACCGAGGTCGGGAGCTCGATGAACAGCGGCTCCCCCTCGTGCAGCGACACCTGGGCGGAGGCGTTCTCCAGCAGGTAGCGCGCGGCGTCGCCGACGGCCTTCTCCGGGATCGGGATCTGGTCGAAGGTGTCGCCGTCCATGAAGACGAAGTCGGTGCCCTCGCGGTACAGGTAGGTCATGTCGCGGCGGTCCACCGTCGCGGTGTCGACCTTGGTGCCCGCGTTGAAGGTCCGGTCCACGACCTTCCCGGACATCACGTTCTTCAGCGTGGTGCGAACGAACGCACCGCCCTTGCCGGGCTTGACGTGCTGGAACGCCGTCACGGTCCACAGCTGGCCCTCGATGTTCAGGACCAGGCCGTTCTTCAGGTCGTTCGTGGTCGCCACGTGCGCGCTCTCCTGCTCGGATCTCGGATTCGTGCGTCGGTCAGGGTACCGCCACCCGGTTCACCGGCCCGCCCGAGGGGCGGGCGACCTGCCAGGATGGGCGCCATGACGGTGCGGGTGGTGGTGGCCGACGACCAGGCGGTGGTGCGGGCGGGGCTGCGGACGGTGCTCGCGGCGGCGCCGGACATCGACGTCGTCGGGGAGGCCGGGGACGGCGCGGAGGCCGCCGAGCTGGCCGAGACCCTGCGCCCGGACGTCGTGCTGATGGACGTCCGGATGCCCGGCACCGACGGCATCGAGGGGACCCGGCGGATCCGCGCGCTGCGCGACCCCGGCATCCGTGTGCTGGTGGTGACGACGTTCGACCTGGACCGCCACGTCTACGACGCCCTGCGGGCCGGCGCGTCCGGCTTCGTGCTGAAGGACGTCGAGCCGGAGGACCTCCAGGTCGCGGTGCGCACCGTGCACGCCGGGCACGAGCTGTTCGCGCCGTCGGTCACCCGCAGGCTCGTCGGCTCGTTCGTCCCGGCCGACCCGCCCGCCCCGGCCGGGCCCGCGGCCGGGCTGACCGAGCGGGAGCGGGAGGTGCTCGGGCTGGTCGCCGCCGGGCTGTCCAACGCCGAGATCGCCGACCGGCTGGTGCTGGGCGGCACGACGGTCAAGACCCACGTCTCGAACCTGCTCACCAAGCTGGGGCTGCGCGACCGGGTGCAGCTGGTGGTGTTCGCCTACGAGCACGGGCTGGTGGGAGCGGCCGGTGCCGACGGCTGAGCCCGGACCGGACGCCCCCGCTCCCGCCCCCACGCCGCTGCCCGGCACGCGCGCCGGGGACGTCGCGCTGGCGGTGCTGGCGCTGATCCTGGTCGCCCAGGAGCTGGTCACCGCCCTGGTCCTGGAGATCCCCGGCTACACCCACCGGCTCCCCCTCCCGCTGTCCGTGGCGCTGGCGGCGGTGCTGAGCCCGGCGATGGCCGCCACCGTGCTGCTGCGCCGCCACCGGCCGCGGCGCGCCTACCTGGTCCTGGCCGTGCTCGCCGCCCCGGCGATGGCGTTCCTCACCGGGTTCGCGGCGCTGCTGTGGCCGCTGCTGGCCTTCTCCGTCGCGCGGGCCCCGCAGCGCGGACCGGTCGGCGCGGCGGCCTGGGTGACGCTGCCCTGGCTCGGGGCGCTCGGGCTGGCCGGGCTCCTGCGCGTCCCGCTGTCGCCGGACCCGGCGACCGAGGCGGGGATGCTCGTCGGCGGCTCGACGGTGGTGGCGCCGCTGCTGGTGATCGCCGCCCTCGCGGGGCGCTGGAGCCGGTCCGCCGCGCTGCGCGCCGACCGGGAACGGGCCGAGACCGACAGGCTGCGGCACGGCACCGCGCTGGACGCCGAGCGGTCCCGGATCGCCGAGGAGATCGGCGGCGGGGTGCTCAGCGGTCTGCGTGGCCTGGTCGCCCAGGCCGGGGCGCTGGGCCCCGACGCGACCGAGGCCGACCTGCGTGCCGTGCGGGAGCGGGCCCGGTCGGTGCTGGCCGCGATGCGCCGGGTCCTGGGCGTGCTGCGCGCGCCCGCCGCCGTCGAGCCGGGCCCCGTCGCCGTCGCGGTGCCGGAGCCCGCCGCACCCCCGCGCCGGCGCCGGCTGCCGGTACCCGACCGGGCCGGGCTGTGGGCGCTCGTCGCGTTCGTGGTCCCGGCACTGCTGATGGGTGCGCTGGTCGCCCCGGTGGCCGGCGTGGACACCGGGCAGCCGGTCGTCGACGGGTTCCTGCGCATGCTGCAGCTGCCGTGGCGGGACCCGGCCGCGGCGGTCGTCGTCATGGCGCAGTTCGCACTCGTCGCCTGGTGGCGGACCGCGCCGGTGCCGGCGCTGCTGCTCGCCGGAGCCGGGTCGCTCGCCGCGGGTCTGCTCGACGGCTCGAACGTGTTCGCCGAGTCGGCCTGGGTCCTGCTGGTCTGGGGCGCGGCGACGGCGGCGCCGGTCGTGCCGTCCGCGGTGGCCGTGGTGGTGTCGACACTCGTCGTCGTCGCCGGGGGTGTCCTGACGGGGGTGTGGGACCGGCTCGGCTACCCGGAGTCGGTGGTGGTGCTGAACTTCCTGGCCGTGGTGCCGCTGTGGGCGGCCGGGGTCGCGGTCCGCCACCACCGGCTCGACACCGCGGCCCGGCGACGCGCGCTCACCGAGGCCGGCGTGCGCGACGCGCTCACCCGCGAACGCCTGCGTGTGGCCCGCGACCTGCACGACGTCGTCGCCCACCACGTGTCCGCGGTGGCGGTGCAGGCCGGGGCCGCGCGGCTCGCCGCCGACCCGGCGACGCGCGCCGAGGCGCTCGGGCACATCGCCGACTCGGTCCGCCGGGTCGCCGAGGCGCTGCCGGCACTCGCCGACCTGGGTCCGGACCCGGACGGCGCGGACCTGTCCCCCGCCGCGCTGGAGGCGCTGGTCGCGCCGTCCCGCTCGGCGGGTCTGCCGGTCGAGGTGACGGTCGGGGGCTCTCCGGCGGGGACGCCCGGTGAAGCGGAGCTGTTCGCGCGGCGCATCGTCACCGAGGCCCTGACCAACACCCTGCGCCACGCCGGGCCCACCCCCACCCGGGTGCGGGTCACCCGGGGCGGCGACGGCGGACCCGTCGTCGTGGAGGTCGACGACGACGGCCCGGTACCCGGCCACCGGCCCGACGGCACCGGCTCCGGCCTGGGCCTGCTCGGCATGCGGGAACGGGTCGCGCTGCTCGGCGGCGATCTGTACACCGGCCCCGGCGACGGTCCGGGGTGGACGGTCCGCGCGGTGCTGCCCCGCAGCCCGCTCGTCCGCGAGGACGACCCCGCCGCGTCGCCGATCTCGTCCTGCGCGCCGATCCGCGAGGGGGCACCCGGCTCGTAGCGTCGGCCCCCACGAGCGGGGAGGGACCGATGACAGCACAGCAGCAGCTCCGGGCCGGGCCGGTGACCGACACCGGCGCGACGCTCGAGGTCGACGCGCTGACCAAGCGCTACGGCGGCACCGTCGCCCTGGACGGGGTGAGCTTCGACGTCCGCCCGGGCGAGATCTTCGGCTTCGTCGGTTCCAACGGCGCCGGGAAGACGACGACGATGCGGATCGCCCTCGGGGTGCTGGCGGCGGACTCCGGGCAGGTCCGCCTCGGCGGGCGCCCGGTCGATCTCGACGTGCGCCGCACGATCGGCTACATGCCCGAGGAGCGCGGGCTGTACCCGAAGATGAAGGTCGGCGAGCAGCTGACCTACCTGGCCGAGCTGCACGGCGTCGACCGGGCCGCGGCGCGCCGGGCGGTGCTGCGCTGGGCCGAGCAGCTCGGCGTCGATCACCGGCTCGGTGACACCGTCGACGCCCTCAGCCTGGGCAACCAGCAGCGTGTGCAGCTGGCCGCCGCGCTCGTGCACGACCCGGCGGTGCTGGTGCTCGACGAGCCGTTCTCCGGGCTGGACCCGGTCGCCGTCGACGTGATGAGCGAGGTGCTGCGGGAGAAGGCCCGCGCCGGGGTGCCGGTGCTGTTCTCCAGCCACCAGCTCGACCTGGTGCAGCGGCTGTGCGACCGGGTCGGGATCCTCGTGGCCGGCCGGATGCGGACCGTCGGCACCGTCGGCGAGGTGCGCCGCGGTGGCGGCACCCGGCTGGAGGTCCACGCCCCCGCCGCCGCGCCCGGCTGGGCGCAGGGCCTGCCCGGGGTCACCGTGCTCGCCCAGGACCGTGGCCGCACCGTCCTGGCGCTCGGCGACGGCGCCGACGACCAGCGGGTACTCGCCGCGGCGCTCGCCACCGGGCCGGTGCGCGGCTTCACCGTCACCACGCCGTCGCTGACCGATCTGTACCGGGAGGTCGTCGCATGACCGGGTCCGCCACCCTGCCCGCGCACCGCGCGGTCGCGCTCGTCGCGCGTCGCGAGTTCCGGGTGCAGGTGCACAAGCGCAGCTTCTGGATCAGCAACGCGATCATGGTGCTGGTCATCGTCGGCGGCATGGTCGCCTACGCGGTGTTCGGCTCCGGCGGCGACGACCGTCCCACCGTCGGGGTGGCCGGAGACGCCTCGCTCACCGCGGCGGTCGCGGCCGCCGGGGATCGGCTCGGCCTGCCCGTCGAGGTCCGGGAGGTGCCGTCCGCGGCCGCCGGGCGCGACGCCGTCGCCGCCGGGGAGCTCGACGTCGCCCTGACCGCGGACGGCCCGGCGGGCGCGGTGGCCGTCGTCGACTCGGACGTGCCGTCGGCGACCCGCGCGGTGCTCGACGCCGCGCTCGCCGACCGGGCCACCGCGGCCGCGCTGGCGACGGTGGGCCTCACCCCGGCCGAGCTGGCCGCCGCGACCCCGCCCGCCGGGCTCACCGTCGACGCGCTCGACCCCGCCGATCCCGAGGCCGGGCAGCGCACCGCGCTGTCGTTCGTCGTGCTGATCGTGATGTTCATGCAGATCGTGGGCTTCGGCCTCACCGTCGCCATGGGCGTGGTCGAGGAGAAGTCCAGCCGCGTGGTGGAGCTGCTGCTGTCGACGATCCGCCCGCTGCACCTGCTGTGGGGCAAGGTGCTGGGGATCGGCGCCGTCGGGCTGGTGCAGCTGCTGCTCTACGGCGTCGTCGGCATCGGCGCCGGGATCGCCACCGGGCTCCTGACGATCACCGGCACCGCGCTCGGGGTGTTCGGCGCCGCGCTGGGCTG
Organism: Pseudonocardia sp. ICBG1034; assembly: GCF_020131375.1. NCBI lineage: Bacteria > Bacillati > Actinomycetota > Actinomycetes > Pseudonocardiales > Pseudonocardiaceae > Pseudonocardia > Pseudonocardia sp. ICBG1034. The sequence continues at coordinate 2,717,647 of NZ_JAHLEK010000015.1, read as the reverse complement.
GTTCGTCCTCGGCTACGCGTTCTTCGCGGTGCTCTACGCCGCGGCCGGGTCCCTCGTGTCACGCCAGGAGGACGTCAACAGCACGACCGGGCCGCTGATGATGCTGTTGTTCGCGATGTACGGCGTCTCGTTCTGGTTCCTGGGCTCGCCGGACTCCGCGGTGCTCGGCGTGTTGTCGTGGATCCCGCCGTTCCCGGCGATGCTGATGCCGCTGATGATCGCCGACGGGTCGGCGACCGCGTGGCACGTCGCCGGGTCGGCCCTGGTCATGCTGGTGGCGCTGGTCCTGCTGGCGAAGGCGGGCGCCCGGGTCTACGAGCGGTCGGTGCTGCGGATCGGGGCGACCGTGCCGTGGCGGGAGGCGCTCAGATCTCGATGAGCTCGTGCGGCAGCCCGGTCAGCGGCACGGCCGGGCCGCCCGCGACGACGTGCAGGGTGTCCTCGATCCGCACCCCGCCCCGTCCGTCGAGGTAGACGCCCGGCTCGACGGTCACGACGTTGCCGGCCTCGATCCGCCCGGTGGCGGTGGTCCCGAGCCACGGCGGCTCGTGCACCGCGAGCCCGACCCCGTGGCCGAGGCCGTGCGGGAACCGTTCGCCGTGCCCGGCGGCGGTGATCACGTCCCGGGCGGCCGCGTCGACGGCGGTCACCGACGCCCCGGCGACGAGTGCGGCCCGCCCGGCCGCGGCGGCGGCGTCGACCAGGGCGTGCAGCTCACGCTGCCAGTCCGCGGCCGGGCCCAGGCAGAACGTGCGCGTGGTGTCGGAGTGGTAGCCGTCCAGCGCCGCCCCGAAGTCGATCTTGACGAGGTCGCCGCGACGCAGCTCGGTGCCGGTGGGGCGGTGGTGCGGTACCGCGGAGTGCGGGCCGGCGGCGAGGATGGTGTCGAAGGCGGGGCCGTCGGCGCCCAGGCGGCGCATCCGGTCGTCGAGGTCGAGCGCGACGTCGGCCTCGGTGCGCCCCGGGCGCAGGCCGCCGTCGTCGAGCAGGGAGCGCAGCGCGGTGTCGGCCAGCGCGCAGGCCGCGGCGATCCGCTCGACCTCGCCGGCGTCCTTGACCGCGCGCAGCCGCCCGGCCAGGCCGGGGGCGCGGCGCAGCCTGCGGCCGGGGACGGCGTCGCGGACCGCGGCCAGCCCGTCGACGGTGAGGGTCGCCGAGTCGTAGCCGAGGGTCAGCCCGGCGGGGACCCGGGTCGCGGCGGCCGGCGCGCTCGGCCGGTCGACGAGGACCTCCAGGCCGGGGCACTGCTCCGCAGCCTGGACCCGGTAGCGCCCGTCGGTGCAGAGCAGGTCGCCGCCCGGGTCGGCGGCGATCACCGCGGCGGCGTTGGAGCCGGTGAACCCGGTGAGGTGCCGGACGTCGAGCAGGTCGGTGACCAGCAGCGCGTCCAGTCCGGCGGCGGGGAGCAGGGCGCGCAGGGCGTCGCGCCGGGCGGGGTGGGACATGGCCCGAACCCTATGTCTAGGGTCGCGGCCATGGGTCTCTACTTCCGCCAGCTGCTGTCGGGCCAGGACTACGCCGTGGGTGACCCGGTGGCCACCCAGATGGTCAACTTCTCGTACCTGATCGGCGACGACGAGACCCGCGAGGCCGTCGTCGTCGACCCGGCCTACTCCCCCGACGAGCTGCTCGCGACCCTCGACGCCGACGGCATGCGCCTGACCGGGGTGCTGGCCACGCACCACCACCCCGACCACGTCGGCGGCACGATGATGGGCTTCGACCTCGTCGGCGTCGCGCAGCTGATCGGGTCGCACCCGGTGCCGATCCACGTGCAGCGCGCGGAGGCCGACTACGTGACGCGGGTGACCGGGCTGTCCGCGACCGACCTGACCCCGCACGACCACGACGACGTCGTCGAGGTGGGGAACGTCGCGATCCGGCTGCTGCACACCCCCGGCCACACCCCGGGCAGCCAGTGCTTCCTGGTGCCCGGCCCGGACGGCGACCGGCTCGTCGCCGGGGACACGCTGTTCCTGCAGGGCTGCGGGCGCACCGACTTCCCGGGCGGCGACACCGCGCAGATGTACCACTCGCTGCAGCAGCTGGCAGCGCTGAAGGGCAACCCGACGGTCTACCCGGGGCACCGGTACTCGCCGGCGTCGAACGCCCCGCTCGACGACGTGCGGGCCACCAACACCGTCTACCGGGCGACCTCGGCCGAGCAGTTCGTGGCCGCGTTCGGGTCATGACGGCCGGACCGTGACGGCCGGGTCGTGACCCCGGCCGCGGTGGTGCCCGTCGAGGGGGCCGGCGACGCCGCGGTGCTCGAGACCCTCGCGCGACGTCGCGGCACCCCGCCCGGCGACGTGGCGATCGTCGTCCTGCACGGCTACACCGACCTGGGCACCGCCCTGGCGGCCCTCGCCCCCTCCGCCCCGGACCGGGTCGCCGTGCTGTGCGACGCCGGGGCCGCGGCGTCCTGCCGCCGGGCCGCCGGGGCGGCGGTGCCGGTCCGGGTGTGCGACGCCGACCTGGAGGACGAGCTGCTGCGCGCGCTCGGCACCGCGCGGGTGCACGCCGTCCTCGACGCCTGCGGTGAGCTCGCCGCGCTGCACGCCCTGGCCCGTCAGCCCGGCCGCCGCGGCCGCGGCGGCCGCGGCGGCTGCGAGAACCTGCGCCGGTTCCTCTCGGCACGCTCCGGGCGCAGAGGCGCGCTGTTCGCCGCCGAGCTGGACCTGCGGGCGCTACCGGACCCGCTGCGCCGGGTCCTCGACGACGTCGGTCTCCGACCGGGGTGCGGGGTCGGTCCCGTCGGTCGCGATCCACGCCGCGGAGAACACCAGCAGCCGCGACAGCAGGAACAGGAAGAACAGCGTCGCGAGCACGGTGCCGAACACGGCCCCGCCCGCGGTGTCGGACACGACGCCGACGGCCAGCGCGGCCCCGAGCTTGAGCAGCTCCAGCGCGACCGCGCCGACGGCGGCGGGACGCACGACCCGGCCCGGCGGGACCGGCCGGCGCGGCAGCCGGGCCAGCACGAAGCAGAACACGGCCCAGTCCAGGACCAGCACCACGACGGCGCCGAGCACCCGCAGCGCGACCCGGCCGCCGAGCGCGTCGCGGACGCCGACCAGCTCCAGGGTGAACCCGGCCAGCCCGGTCGCGGCGAACGTCACCACCACCGAGGCGAGGACGGCGGCGCCGAGCACGGCCAGCGCGCCCAGGTCCCACAGGACCCGGCGCGGCGAGACGATCCGCTCGGCGGGCAGCCGGAACTGCGCCGACAGCGCCTCCCGCAGGTACGACGTCCACGTCGACCCGGCCCACAGCACCCCGAGCGCACCGATCCCGACGAGCGACCCGCTGCGGTCGGCGGCGGCCTCCACGGCGGGGGCGACGGCGCCGGTCAGCCCGGCCGGGAACGCCGCCTCGACGGCGAGGACCAGGTCGTCGCGGGAGGTGGTGCGCCAGAACACGAGCAGCCCGAGAGCGAAGAACAGGACGAGCAGCAGCGGCACCGCCGCGATCACCGTGTAGAACGCGACCGCGGCGGACAGGTGGTTGCCGCGCTGGTGGCGGTAGCGGTCGGCGGCCCGGCGGGCGTGCGCGACCCCCGCCCGGACCGCCACCTCAGCCGCTGATCGCCGCGTACGCGGTCGCGAGCAGGCCCGCGTCCGGGCCCTCCAGGCGGCCGGGCTCGGCGAGCCCGTCGAGCACGACGAAGCGCAGCGTCCCGGCCCGGGACTTCTTGTCCCCGCGCATGGTCTCGGTCAGCTCGTCGAGCACGCCGGGCTCGTAGCGCGTCGGCAGCCCGACCAGCTCCAGCACCTCGCGGTGCAGGTCGGCGGTGGCGTCGTCGAGCCGCCCCGCGGCGCGGGCCAGCTCGGCGGCGAACACCAGGCCGACCGCGACGGCGTTGCCGTGCCGCCACCGGTAGCGCTCGCGGCGCTCCACGGCGTGGCCGAGGGTGTGGCCGTAGTTGAGGATCTCCCGCAGGTGCGACTCGCGCAGGTCCGCCCCGACGACGTCGGCCTTCACCCGGATCGCGCGGCGCACCAGCTCGCCGAGCACCGGCCCGGCCGGGTCCAGCGCGGCGGCCGGGTCGGCGCGGACGCGGTCGAGGATGACCGGGTCGGCGATGAACCCGGCCTTCCACACCTCCGCGGACCCGGCGACGAGCTCGGGACGCGGCAGCGTGCGCAGCGTGTCGAGGTCGACGAGCACCGCGGACGGCTCGTGGAAGGCGCCCACCAGGTTCTTCCCGGCGGCGGTGTTGATGCCGGTCTTCCCGCCGACGGCGGCGTCGACCATCGCGAGCAGCGTGGTCGGGACGTGCACGACCCGTACCCCGCGCATCCAGGTCGCGGCGACGAACCCCGCCAGGTCGGTGACCGCTCCCCCGCCGAACCCGACGACCACGTCGGCCCGGGTCAGCGCGGCACGGGCACAGGCGTCCCAGCAGTCGGCCAGCGAGGCCAGGGACTTGCCGTCCTCGGCGTCGGGCACCTCGTGGGTGAACGCGGCCAGCCCGGCGGCCTCCAGCTCGGCGCGGGCGGCACCGGCGCGGTCGGCGAGCGTCGGCGGGTGCAGCACGAGGACCCGGCCCGCCCCGGTGCCGGCGACGACCTCGGCCAGCCGCGCGGCCACCCCGGCGCCGACGAGCACCGGATAGGGCTGCTCGGTGCGGACGTCGATGCGGACCGAGCCGTCGGACTCGGTGGTGCCGGAGGTGTCGGGCAGCGTGCCGGACGGTGTGGCCGTCATCGGGTCTCCGCCCGCTCGGTGCCGGCCCCGTCCTGCGGCGAGCCGAAGCCGGGCGCCGGCAGTGTCGAGTCCTGGCGCGGGGTGGGCCGGTCGAACGGGTCGGCGGCGTCCGGGGAGGCCTCGGGCAGCGCGGACGGGCCGTGCCCGAGCTCGGCCAGCACGGCGGCGACGACCTGGTTGGGGCTGCGGCGCACCGTCGTGACCGCCACGGTGGCGACCTCGGCGTAGAGCGGGGCCCGCTCGGCCAGCAGCGCCCGGAACGTCGCCCGCGGGTTCACCCCGGCCAGCAGCGGGCGCGCGGTGGACATCCCGGTGCGGCGCATCCCGTCGGCGAGGTCCACCTCGAGCGCGACGACGCGGTGCCCCGCGAGCAGTGCGCGGGTCTCGGCGGCCAGCACGGAGCCGCCGCCGAGGGCGAGGACGCCGTGCCCGGCGCGCAGCTCCTCGGCGACGACCTCGCGCTCCAGCGTGCGGAACGCGGCCTCGCCCTCCTGCACGAACATCTCCGCGATCGGCTTGCCGATGCGGGCGACGATCGCGGCGTCGGTGTCGGCGAAGTCCAGGCCGAGCCGCTGTGCGAGCAGCGAGCCGACCGTGCTCTTGCCGGACCCGGGCGGGCCGACGAGCACCACCCAGGGGCGGCCCTCGGCGTCGGGGGCCGGGGTGGGGGCCGGCGCGGTCACCGCTGCCCCGCCAGGTAGGAGGCCAGGTTGCGGCGGGTCTCGTCGAGCGAGTCGCCGCCGAACTTCTCCAGTGCGGCCTGGGCCAGCACCAGCGCCACCATCGTCTCGACGACGACCCCGGCACGCGGCACGGCGCAGGCGTCGGAGCGCTGGTGGATGGCGGTGGCCTCCTCGCCGGTGGTGGTGTCGATGGTGCGCAGCGCCCGGGGGACGGTGGAGATGGGCTTCATCGCGACCCGGACCCGGACCGGCTCGCCGTTGGTCATGCCGCCCTCGATGCCGCCGGCCCGGTTGGTGAGCCGGGTGACCGGCACGGTGCCCGCCGGACCCTGCCCTGGCGAGCCGGCGGGGACCATCTCGTCGTGAGCGACGGAGCCGCGGCGGTGCGCGGTGCGGAAGCCGTCGCCGATCTCGACGCCCTTCATCGCCTGGATACCCATCAGCGCGGCGGCGAGCCGGGCGTCGAGCCGGCGGTCGGCCTGCACGTAGGTGCCGACGCCGACCGGCATCCCGTAGGCGATGACCTCGATGACCCCGCCGAGGGTGTCGCCCGCCTCGTGCGCGGCGTCGATCTCGGCGGCCATCGCGGCGCCGGTGGCGTCGGTGAAGGCGCGCACCGGGTTGGCGTCGATGCGGTCGAGGTCGGCGGGGCCGGGCAGCGGCTCGTCGTCCGGGGCGTCGACGGCGCCGATGCCCACGACGTGGGACACGATCGTCACGCCGAGGGCCTGCTGCAGGAACGCCTTGGCGACGGTGCCGAGCACGACGCGGGCGGCGGTCTCGCGTGCGCTGGCGCGCTCCAGGACCGGGCGGGCCTCGTCGAAGCCGTACTTGGTCATGCCGGCGAGGTCGGCGTGGCCGGGACGGGGCCGGGTCAGCGGCGCGTTGCGGGCGCGGTGCGCGATCAGCTCCGGGTCCACCGGGTCGGCGGCCATCACCGTCTCCCACTTGGGCCACTCGGTGTTGGCGATGCGGACCGCGACCGGCCCACCCTGCGTGAGGCCGTGCCGCAGGCCGCCGATGACCTCCAGCTCGTCGGCCTCGAACGCCATCCGCGGGCTGCGGCCGTAGCCGAGCTTGCGGCGGGCCAGCTCGGCCTGCAGCTCCTTGGTGGTGACCGAGACCCCGGCGACCATGCCCTCCAGCACGCCCACCAGGGCCGGACCGTGGGACTCCCCGGCGGTGATCCATCGCAGCACGGCGACCATCCTCTCACCCGGGGATCCGGGCCCCCGACAGCACCACGACCGCGGGCACCACGACCCCCAGTGCCGCACCGAGCAGGACCGGGCCGTGCGGCAGCCTGCTCCCCCACCCGGCCCGCCCGGCCCCGACCGCGACGAGCGCCACCGCCGCCGAGACGACCGCGGCCAGCACCGCGACCACCGGCAGCGCCGCCCATCCCGCACCGGCGGCCGCGGCGCCCACCGGACCGGCGAGCTTCACGTCGCCGCCGCCCATCGCCCGCGGTGAGACCAGGTGCACCACCAGGTAGGCGCCGCCGAGCAGCACCGCCCCGGCCAGGCCGCGCCCCACCGCGGCACCCCCGGCCGGCACGAGCGCCGCGGGCACCAGCGCGAGTGCGGGCAGGGTGAGCGCGTTCGGCAGCCGCCGCACCAGCAGGTCGGTCGCGGATCCCGCCACGGCCAGCCAGGACAGCACCGCGAGCAGCGCCGTCCACCGCGGGTCGAGCAGCCCCGAGACGACCAGCCCCGCCGTCGCCGCCCCGCACAGCGCCAGCCCCGCCTCGCACCACCCGGCCGGGACCGGTGCGCCGCGCGGCAGCCGGGCCAGCCATCGCCGGGTCGCGACGCCGGCGCCCCCGCCGAGGACGGCGGCGACCAGGACGGTGGCGGTGGCGGTGGCGGCGAGGTCCATGCCTCGATCCTGGGGCGGGCCGGGCCGTCCGGACCGACGGGTTGCCCGCCTGTGGACAACCCGCCGGGCGCGGGCAGGATGACCGGAATGGGTTCCAGTGCGCCGCAGGGTGACCGCCGGGCCGGGGCGGTGGTCCGCGCCGAGGTCGACCACGGTGTCGCCGAGCTGGTGCAGGACGCGGCGCGGCCGTCGTCGTGGACGCTGCTGCTCGACGGGACGGCCCAGTCCCATGTCGACCTCGACGACCCCGAGCACCTCGAGTTCGAGTACGTCCGCCGGATCGCCCACCTCGTCGACCTCGCCGCGCCGCCCGCGGTGCCGCTGCGGGTACTGCACCTGGGCGGCGGGGCGTGGACGCTGGCCCGCTACGTCGCCGCGACCCGCCCCGGGTCGGCCCAGACCGTCGTCGAGCTCGACGGCGAGCTGGCCGCCCTGGTCGCGCACCGGCTGCCGGGCCCGGGGGTCGCCGACGGGCTGGCCGTGGTCACCGGGGAGGCGCGCGCCACCCTGGGCCGGTTCGCGCCCGCGTCGTTCGACGTCGTGGTCGTCGACGTGTTCGCCGGGGCCCGCACCCCGGCCCAGGTCACGACGGCGGAGTTCCTCACCGCCGTGCGCCGGGTGCTCGCGCCGACCGGGATGCACGTGGCGAACCTCGGCGACGGCGCCCCCTGGCCGTTCCTGCCCGGCCAGATCGCGACGGCCGGGGCGGCGTTCGCCGAGCTCGCACTCGTCGCCGCCCCGGACGTGCTGCACGGACGCCGGTTCGGCAACCTCGTGCTGGCCGCGTCGGACCGGGAGCTGCCGGTGCCCGGGGTGACCCGCCGGGCGGCCGGGGACCCGTTCCCGGCCCGGGTCCTCGACGACGCCGACACCCGCGCCCTCGGGCGCGGCGCGGGCGTCGTCACCGACGCGTGCGCCGCACCCTCGCCCCGGCCGCCGGAGGGCTTCTGGGGGCAGTGACCCCCGGGGTCAGGCCAGGGACGGGTCGACCAGGACCTTCATCTTCCGGCCCGCGTGCAGCGCCTCGAAGCCCTCCTCGACGACGTCGCGCATGGCGATCTTCTCCATCCAGCCGGTGGTGTCGTAGTGACCGTTCGCCATCAGCTCGATCACCGCCCGGTAGTCGGAGTGGGTGTAGCAGAGCGAGCCCTGGATGCGGGACTCGCCGAGGACCAGGTTGAGCAGCGGGGTCACCAGCGGCGTCTCGTAGATCGCGACGCTGACCATCGGGCGGCCCGCCCCCAGGGAGTCCAGCGCGGTCGCGACGGCCGGGGCCACCCCCGCGGCGTCGTAGCAGGCGTCGGCGCCGCGGCCGTTCGTCGCCTCCGCCACGATCGCCGGCACGTCCTGGGCGGTCGGGTCGAGGGTGTGCGCGCCGAGCCGCTCGATCGCGCCGCGCCGGGTCGCCGACGGCTCGACGACGCGGACGTCCTCCACGCCCATGCCGCGCAGCGCGAACCACAGGCCGATCCCGATCGGCCCGGCGCCGAACACCAGCGCGGTGTCGCCCGGGTTCACCCCGCCGAGCTCGGCCGCGTGGTAGGCCACGGCCATGGGCTCGACGAGCGCGCCCATCTCCAGCGACACGTTCTCCGGCAGCGGGTGCAGCATGTGCGCCGGGACGACGGTGGTCTCGGCCATGCCGCCGTCGGCCATCAGCCCGTGGAAGCCGATCTGCGCACACACGTTGTAGCGGCCCTCGGAACAGCGTGAGCAGATCCCGCAGGTGTAGAGCGGCATCACCGCGACCCGGTCGCCCTCGGTGACGCCCTCGACCCCGGCCCCGATCTCGACGACGGTCCCGGAGAACTCGTGGCCGAGGGTCAGCGGCAGCTCGCGGCCGGTCAGCGGGTGCTTCTCCCCGTTCGGGATGAAGATCGGGCCCGCGTAGTACTCGTGCAGGTCCGAGCCGCAGATGCCGTTGAACCCGACCCTCAGCCGGACCTCGCCGGGACCCACCTCGCCCTCGGGCACGTCGGTGATGTCGAGGTCCCCGGGCCCCCGGTAGACGACCGCACGCATCGCTGGCTCCTCTCGCCTGACGTCGCTGTCGGGTCCCGGTCTACCGGCGGGGGTGAGCGCCGTCACGGGTTGGACCCAGGTTGCATGCGTGCCCGGTGATGGGTCAGAACGCTCCGGCGGCGCGGGCCCGGTCGACGTTGCCGAGGTGCTCGGGGTAGGTCGTGGCGAAGCAGGAGGCGCCCTCGGTGGTGCACCGCACGAAGAACAGCCACGGGCCCGCGGCCGGGGACTCCGCGGCCGACAGCGCCGCGGTGGACACCGAGGCGACGGGCGTCGGCGGCAGCCCGGTGTTGAGGTAGGTGTTGTACGGCCCGGGGGTGCTGCGGGCCTCGGCCGTGGTGCGCAGCGCCTGCACGTCGAGCGGGTAGTTGACGGTGGAGTCCATCTCCAGGCGCTGGTTCACCGCGAGCCGGTTCTCGATCACCCGGGCCACCTTCGGCATGTCGGGGACGAGCGCCTCCTTCTCCACGACGGAGGCGAGGACGAGGGTGCGGTAGGCGTTCTCCCCGCCCAGCCCGGCGGCCTCCAGCCTGGTCGCCGACGCGGTGAGCACCTGGCGCAGCACCTGCTCCGGGGTGCCGCGCGGATCCAGGTCGTACGGCCCGGGGGCGACCAGTCCCTCCATCCGGCGCTCGGGGGCGGCCGCCCGGTAGCCCGCGCGGGCCCATTCGGGGACGGCGATCGAGGCCGGGTCGGCGTCGGCCATCGCGGCGCGCAGCGCGTCGACGCCGGTGCAGCGGGCGTCCCCGTCGGCGGTGCCGAGGCAGGTGGCGCGGGAGATCTGGGACAGCACGCCCGGGGAGACGGTGCCGTCCGGGGCGCGGGTGTCGTCCAGCTGGACACCGCCCTTGACGTCGAAGAACCCGACGCGCCGCTCCGGGTCGAGCAGCCCCTCGACCGCGGAGTCGCCGGACATCTGCGAGCGCAGCTCGTAGTAGCCGGGCTGGACCCGCTGGATGCCGGACTCCTCCGCGGCGGCCTCGACGAACGCGGCCCGGGACTTCACCACGTCCAGCCCGGCCAGGGTCTCCCCGATCGCGCTGGTGGTGTCGCCGGACTCGACGCGCACCACGACCGAGCCGCTGCCGGAGCCGGCGTAGTCGTCGGCGCCGCGCAGGTACAGGCCGACGGCGACGAGTACCGCGCCGGCCAGCAACGCCGACCCCAGCAGGGCGAGCCGCCGCCGCCGGAAGTGCACCGGGGTCGGACGGTGTCGTACGGGCCCCGCGGTCACGCTCACATCGGGCCCCGGGACGTCACGTCGTTCTCGCCGGCGCCGGTCACGGGCTCGAGGGTATCCGCCGCCGGCACGGCCCGTGGTCACCCCCGGTCACGGTGATCAGGTCCCGCGGGTGGTATCCAGCCAGCCCTGCAGGATCGCCACCGCGGCCTGCTGGTCGATGACCGCACGCTGCTTGCGGCCGCGCACGCCGCGCCCGGCCAGCTGCCGGGTCGCGACGACGGTCGTCATCCGCTCGTCGGTCAGCTCGACCGGGACCGCGCAGCCGGCCGCGGCGAGCCCCGCCTCCAGCGCGGCGGCGAACTCCCGGGCGGCGACGGCGGCCGGGCCGTCCTCGCCGCGCAGGTTCCGGGGCAGCCCCAGCACGACGCCGACGACGTCGTGCTCGGCCACCAGCGCGGCGATCCGGCGTACGTCGGCGCCGCCCTCGGCGTCGCGGGGCACGGTCTCGACCGGGGTCGCGAGGATGCCGTCCGGGTCGCACATGGCGACCCCGACGCGGACGGCGCCGACGTCGATGCCCAGGCGCCGCCCGCGGGTGGGGGTCACGGACGCAGCGCGGCGCGCAGCTTCTGCACCGCGGCGTCGATCCCGGCCGGGTCGGTGCCACCGCCCTGGGCGAGGTCGGGCTTGCCGCCGCCGCGCCCGCCGACGGCCGCGGCGAACTCCCCGATCAGCTTCCCGGCGGCGATCCCGTTGTCCCGGGCCGCCTTCGTGGTGGCGACGACGAAGGACACCTTCTCCCCGTCGACGCCGAACAGCACGACCACGCCGGGCCGGTCGCCCAGCTTGCCCCGGACGTCGGCGGCGAGGGTCCGCAGGTCGTTGCCACCGACACCGTCCGGCGCGGTGACGGCGACCAGGGCGGTCCCGTCGAGGTCCTCGGCCTGCTGGGCGAGCGCCCCGGCCGAGGCCAGGACGGCGTCGGCGCGGTGCTTCTCCAGGTCGCGCTCGGCGGTCCGCAGCCGCTCGACGATCCCGTTGATCCGCTCCGGCAGCTCCTCCGGGCGGGCCTTGAGCTGGTCGGCGAGCTGGTTGACCAGCAGGTGCTCGGTGGTGGCGTGCTTGAAGGCGTCCAGCCCGACCAGGGCCTCGACGCGGCGCACCCCGGAGCCGATGGAGGCCTCGGACAGCACCCGGACCAGGCCGAGCTCACCGGTGCGCCCGACGTGGGTGCCACCGCACAGCTCGCGCGAGTAGTCGCCCATGTCCACGACGCGCACGCGGTCGCCGTACTTCTCGCCGAACAGCATCATCGCGCCGAGCGTGCGGGCCTCGTCGATGGAGGTCTCGTAGGTCTGGATCTCCCGGTCCTCCTGGAGCACCGAGTTGACCTCCTCCTCGATCTCGACCAGCGCCGCGGGCGGCACGGCCCCGGTCGGGGAGGTGAAGTCGAACCGCAGCCGGCCCGGGGCGTTGAGCGACCCGGCCTGGGCGGCGGCGCTGCCGAGCGCGCCGCGGACCCCGGCATGCACGAGGTGGGTGGCGGTGTGCGCGCGCGAGATCGCGGACCGGCGGGTGCGGTCGACCTCGGCGACGACCTCGGCGTCGAGGGTCACGGTGCCGGCGGTGACGACGCCGCGGTGCACCCGCAGCCCGGCGACCGGGGACTGGACGTCGTCGACCCGGACCTCGAAGGACGCGCCGCGCAGCAGCCCGGTGTCGGCCTGCTGGCCGCCCGCCTCGGCGTAGAACGGGGTGCGGTCGAGCAGCACCTCGACCTGCTCGCCCTCGTGGGCGGCGGGCACGGTGGCGCCGTCGCGCAGCAGCCCGACGACGCGGGACTCCGACTGCAGCGTCTGGTAGCCGAGGAAGTCGGTGGCGCCGTGGGTGTCGAGGACGGCGCGGTAGACCGAGGCGTCGACGAAGCCGACCTTGCGCCCGGCGGCGTCGGCCTTGGCCCGCGAGCGCTGCTCGTCCATGAGCGCGGTGAAGCGCTCCCGGTCGACGGTCAGCCCGGCCTCGGCGGCCATCTCCAGCGTCAGGTCGATCGGGAAGCCGTAGGTGTCGTGCAGCGCGAACGCCTGGTCGCCGGGCAGGGTGTCACTGCCGGCGGAACGGGCGCGGGACACCGCGCCCTCGAAGATCCGCTCGCCGGCGGTCAGCGTGGCGCGGAAGGTGTCCTCCTCGGCCCGGATGACCGCGGAGATCCGCTCGAAGTCGGTGGCGAGCTCGGGGTAGGTCGGCGCCATGGTGTCGCGGACGACGGCGGCGAACTCGCCCAGGCACGGCCCGGTGACGCCGAGCAGCCGGGCCGAGCGCACGATGCGGCGCAGCAGCCGGCGCAGCACGTAGCCGCGGCCCTCGTTGCCGGGGGTGACGCCGTCGCCGACGATCATCAGCGACGAGCGGGCGTGGTCGGCGATGACGCGGAAGCGCACGTCGTCGATCTCGCCGTCCGGGCCGCCCGCGCCATAGCGCTTCCCGGACAGCTCCTCGGCCTTGGCGATGACCGGGCGGACGAGGTCGGTCTCGTAGACGTTGTTGACGCCCTGGAGCAGGAACGCGACCCGCTCGACCCCCATCCCGGTGTCGATGTTCTTGTGCGGCAGGGTGCCGATCGGGGGGTGCCCCTTCTTCGGGGACAGCGCGCCGCGCTCGTCCTGCATGAAGACGAGGTTCCAGATCTCGAGGTAGCGGTCCTCGTCGGCCTCGGGGCCGCCCTCGGCGCCGAACTCCGGGCCGCGGTCGACGTAGATCTCCGAGCAGGGGCCGCCGGGCCCGGGGACGCCCATGTCCCAGTAGTTGTCGTCGCCGCCGCGGCGCTGGATGCGCTCCTCGGGCAGGCCGGCGATCTCCTTCCAGAGCGCGATCGCCTCGTCGTCGTCGTGGTAGACGGTGACCCAGATGATCTCGGGGTCGAAGCCGTAGCCGCCCTCGTCCTGGCTGCGGGTGATCAGCGACCAGGCGAACTCGATGGCGCCGCGCTTGAAGTAGTCGCCGAAGGAGAAGTTCCCGGCCATCTGGAAGAACGTGGTGTGCCGGGTGGTCTTGCCGACCTCGTCGATGTCCGGGGTGCGGACGCACTTCTGGATCGACGTCGCGCGCGGGTAGGGAGCGGGGACGTCGCCGAGGAAGTACGGCTTGAACTGCACCATGCCCGCGTTGACGAACAGCAGCTGCGGGTCCTCGAGGATCAGCGAGGCGCTGGGGACGGGCGTGTGCCCGTTGCTCTCGAAGTGGGCGGTGAAACGACGGACGATCTCGTGGGTCTGCACCGGTGGGTCTCTCGTGACGGGTACGGCTGGCGACGGGTCGGCGACGGGGCGGGCGCCCTGCGCCCGCGCCACACCGTAGGCCGCGCGGCGTGGGGACGCCGCGGGAGGCCGGTCGTGCCAGGTTACCGGCACCCGGAGGAGGGAACGGCCGGTGCCGGTGCGCGCCCGAGCGCACCGGCACCGGCCGTCTGCGGGTCCCGCCGTGCTCCCGGTCCGGGGGGTCGACCGGAGGGCCGGCGGGTCCGCCGTCTCGCTCCGGTCAGACCGCGACCGGCAGCGGGGCGTCGAGGGGGGTCCGCGGCGCGGGGACGAGGACGCGGGGGGTGCGGACGGGGGTCCGCGGGGCGGGGACGGCGACGACCCGGACGCCGGCCCGGCGGGACGCGCGGTCCTCGAGTTCGCGGCGCAGCCGCTGCAGCGCGCGGTGCTGGGCGACGCGGACCGCGCCGGGGGTGGAGCCGAGCGCGTCGGCGGTCTCCTCCGCGGTCAGTCCGACCGCGATGCGCAGCGTGAGGATCTCGACCTGGCGCGGGCCGAGCAGGCCCATGAGCTCGGACAGGCGGTCGTTGCGTTCGGCGTCGAGGACGACCTGCTCCGGGTCGTCCTCGCGGCTGAGCCGCTCGGGGAGCTCCTCGACGGCGTCGCAGCGGTTGCGGGCCATCGCCCGGAACGCGTCGGCGATCTTGTGCCGGGCGATGCCGAACACGAACGCCCGGAACGACATCCCCGACGGCCGGTAGTCCGGGAGCACGGAGAGCACGGCCATGCAGACGTCCTGCGCGACGTCGTCGGCCGAGCCGAGGATCGTCTCGCGCCGCCCCAGCCGGGCCCGGCAGAAGCGCTCCACCTGCGGGTGGACCTTCGCCAGGAGCAGCGCGACCGCGCGCTCGTCGCCGGCGACGGCCGCGGCCAGCATCTCCGGCGGGAGGAGGTCCGCCGCCTGCCGGGCGTCGGCCTCCTCGGCGGCGTCCTCGGGTGCGGTCGCGATGGCCACGGGTCCGTCGTGCATCTGCCCAGCTCTCCTCAGTCGCGACCGGGGGGCCGCGTCAGGCGCCGGCACCGCCCGTCCGGCCCAGGAGAGGTCGGGCGGTGCGACTGTCGCGCTGTCCTCCGCCGGTGGTGGTCGGCGCTGCCGGCAGGTCCGCTCGGCCGCGCCCCGGCCTGCGATCAACTCTTCCGGTGCACCCTTTCGGGGTCAATCAACATGCACAATTTGCGGTATAGGTGGACGGACAGTAGGGACCTTGCTCCTGATGGGCGCAACCTCGGACTCGGACGGGCGTCCACCCCTGCCGGAGGGGTGTCCTCCGCCTGCGGGCCGTGACCCGGGCGGAGCAGCGTCGTTGAGCCGGGTGTCACGCTCCGCTCGCCCGAAGGACCGCTCGTGTCTCTGCGTCGCCCGCACCGCCTCCTGCTCGCCGCTCTCGGCACCGTCGCGATCGGTGTGGGGGTGGCCGTGCCGGCGACCGCGGCCCCGGCGCTCCCCCCGGTCACGGTCGGCGAGGACGCGGCCGCGGCACTGGTGCCCGCGGTGACCGAGGCCCTCGGGCCCGCGCTGGCCGGGACGTGGCTGGCCGACGGACGGCTGATGGTGGGCACCTGGGACGCCGCGGCCGCCCCGCTGGTCACCGCGCTCGGCGCGACGCCGGTGGTGCGCGACGAGCCGCGCCGCGACCCGGCCGCGGTGCTCTCGGCACTGGCCGGGCGCACCGCGACGGGGATGCCCGCCGGTCTGGACTCCTACGGTGTCGACCCCCGCACCGAGCAGGTCGTCGTGAGCGTCGTCGACGGGCCGGGCGCCGACGCACTGGCCGCGGACCTGACCGGCGGTCTCGACCCGTCCGCGGTGCGGGTGGAGCGGGTGGCCGCGCCGGCGCACCGGCAGGCCGCGGTCGGCGGGGGCGACACCATCACCGACGGGACCCGCCGCTGCACGGCCGGGTTCGCCGCCTCCGACGGCAGCAGCGACTGGCTGATCACCGCCGGGCACTGCACCCGGGGGTCGTCGTCCTGGTACGCCACCGACGGCTCGACGATCGGCTCCGAGGTCGAGACCGCGGGCCGCGGGGTGGACGTCGGCGCGATCGCGGTCGAGTCGGGCAGCGTGTCGGCGACCGTGTCGGGGATCCGGGTGGCCGGGAGCCGTCCGGCGCCGGTGGGCTCCACGGTCTGCCTGTACGGGTCCACCAGCGGGCGGTCCTGCGGCACGGTCCAGCGCACCGACATGACGGTGAACTTCGAGGGCCAGAGCCAGTCCGGTCTGACCTCGGTGGCGGCGTGCGCCCAGGAGGGCGACTCCGGCGCCCCCTACATCACCTCGTCCGGGCAGGCCCAGGGCGTGCACACCGGTGCGGGCGGCGCAGGCAACTGCACCAGCTACTTCACCCCGATCCGCACCGCGACCGGGGCGCTCGGGCTGACCCTGACCACCGGCTGAGCGCGCCGGCTCAGTCCCGGGCGCCGCGTACGACGCGGCGCAGCTTGGGCAGGCGCTCGGCGAGGACGCGTTCGTGCCCGCGCCCGGACGGCGCGTAGTAGTCGACGCCGACGACGTCCTCGGGCGGGTACTGCTGGCGCAGGACCCCGTCCGGGTCGTCGTGCGGGTAGCGGTAGCCGACGGCGTTGCCGAGCTTCTGCGCGCCGGCGTAGTGACCGTCGCGCAGGTGCGGGGGCACCCCGCCGACCCTGCCGGAGCGGACGTCGGCCATCGCGGCGTCGATCGCGGTGATCACGGCGTTCGACTTGGGTGCGGTCGCCAGGTGCACGGTGACCTGGGCGAGCGCGATCCGCGCCTCCGGCATCCCGACGAGCTGCACGACCTGGGCGGCCGCGGTCGCGGCGGGCAGCGCGGTCGGGTCGGCGAGCCCGACGTCCTCCGACGCGTGGATCATCAGCCGGCGCGCGATGAACCGGGCGTCCTCCCCCGCGACGAGCATCCGGGCCAGGTAGTGCAGGGCGGCGTCGGGGTCGGAGCCACGGATGGACTTGATGAACGCGCTGATGACGTCGTAGTGCTGGTCGCCCGCGCGGTCGTAGCGCACGGCGACCTCGGTGACGGCGCGCTCGACGGCGGCGAGGTCGATCACCGGCTCGCCGCCGGCGCCGAGGACACCGTCGGCGGCCGCCTCCAGCGCGGTGAGCGCGCGGCGCCCGTCGCCCGCGGAGAGCCGGACCAGTGCCTGTTCGCCGTCCTCGGCGAGCTGGACGGCCGCGTTCAGGCCCCGCTCGGAGGTGACGGCGCGCCGGAGCAGGGTGCGCACGTCGTCCTCCCCGAGGGACTGCAGCTGCAGCACCAGGGAGCGGGACAGCAGCGGGGACACGACGGAGAACGACGGGTTCTCGGTGGTCGCGGCGACGAGCAGGACGAGCCGGTCCTCGACCGCTCCGAGCAGGGCGTCCTGCTGGGTGCGGGAGAAGCGGTGCACCTCGTCGATGAACAGCACCGTGGTGGTGCCGCTGCGGTCGCGACGCCGGCGGGCCTCGGAGATGACGGCCCGCAGCTCCTTCACCCCGGCCGAGAGCGCCGACAGGGCGACGAAGTGCCGCTCCGCTCCCCCGGCGCCGGCCATCAGCCGGGCGAGGGTGGTCTTGCCGGTGCCGGGCGGGCCGTAGAGCAGCACCGACGCCGCGGCCCCGCCGTCGAGCAGTCGGCGCAGCGGCGCACCGGGTGTGAGCAGGTCGGCCTGGCCGACGACCTCGTCGAGGGTGCGCGGGCGCATCCGCGCGGCGAGCGGCGCGTCGGGGCGGACGGCGTCGCCGTCACCGGTGTCGCGCTCGTCGCCCCCGGGGTCGATGTCGAACAGGCCGTCGGTGCTCATCGCGTCCAGCGTGCCAGGACACCGTCCCCGGAGGGACGGGCGGCTCAGGCGCGGTCGATCTCGTCGGCGAGGACGGGGGTGTGCACCGGGTTGTGCTCGTGGAAGCGGCACTCGGCGTAGGTGACGATCATCGCTGCGACGCCGGCGATCTGCACGGGCAGCTGCAGCAGGGTCCCCACGACCTGCCCCAGGACGGGGCTGAGGTACGTCAGCGGCGCGACGACGACCAGAGAGGTCACCAGCGAGTACACGATCGCGATCAGGAAGAAGACCACGAGCCGGCCGAACACGGGGAAGAACCGGGGGTTGACCAGCGTGAACGTGCGGCCGATCCCGGCCCGCTCGATCACGACGACCCCGATCAGCGCGCCGGTGAACACCACACCCAGGTAGATGGCCGGGATGATCAGCAGGAAGAAGCCGATGACGAACAGCAGCCCGGCCAGCAGCGACCAGCCGATCACCGGGAGCGCGCGGTTCTTCGCGAACGCGATGACCTGGTCCTGGCTCCACGGGCGCTGGGCCGCGTCGCGCACGACGACGAACACCGACGCCGCGTAGCCGAGCGCGGACAGCACGATCGCGACGACGGCCAGGACCAGGCTGGTCAGGCCGAGGCCCGCCACGAACCCCGTGCCGAGGTCGAGGTCGACGGGGTCGAACGACGACCGCGGACCCCCGTCGAGGAGGTAGCTGATGCCGCTGAGGACCGCGGTCGGGATCAGCACGATCAGGTTGATGATCAGCAGCGGCTTCCAGCTGCGCTGCAGCACGCCGACGATCTTCGAGAACCAGTCCCCGAAGGAGAACGGCACCAGCGGGTCCGGGGAGGTGCCGCTGGGCGGGGCACCGCCGGAGGGGTGGGCGGGCTGGCCGTAGCCGCCCTGCGGGTACTGGCCGCCGTACTGCTGACCGGTCGGGTACTGGCCCGGGTACTGCTGCCCGGCCCCGGGGTACGGGCCGGGATACTGGGCCCCGTACTGCTGCTGGCCGTACTGGCCTGCGCCGGGGTACTGCTGCTGTCCGGGGTACTGCTGCTGCCCGTAGGGCTGGCCGGGGTACTGCTGTCCCGGGGCCTGACCGTACGGGGCCTGGCCGTACTGCGGGCCGTACTGCGGGCCGGGGTCCTGCGCGTACGGCCGGCCGTACTGCTGCCCGAGGTCCTGGACGTACTGCTGGCCGTGCTGCCCGCCGTGCTGGGACGGGGCGGCGCTGCCGTGCTGTCCCGGCTCCTGCGCGCCGGCGGCGTCGTCCTGCCCGGCCTGCTGCCCGCCGGGGTACGGCGTGCCCGGCTGGTCCCCGCTCCCGGCCGCCTGCCCGGGCTCCTGGGCGCCACCGGGCGTCGCGGCTCCCCCGGGACCGGCCTGCGGGTCCTCGCCCCGCGGCGGTTCGTTGCTGCTCATGCGCGCGGACCCTAGTTGCGGGCGGGGTACGGCGGTGCCGAATTCACCGGCTCGCCCCCGATTCGTGACCGACGCGTACGCAGCGTGATCGTCTCCGACCCCGGATCGTCGCCGGAACGCAACGCCGCGGACGCGCGCTGTCACCGGCCCGCAACAGAACCCGTGCACGCTCATGGGGCATGGACACGATCCCGAGTTGCCCGCTCTGCACCCGTCCGCGCACCCCCGCCGACGTCCGCGGACTCGCCTGGAGCAGCCACCACGGCCCGGCCGGCACGGTGTACGTGTGCGGTCCGTGCACGCGTACCCACCTCGTCGACCTCGAGTGCGGGCTGCTCGACCCGGCACGCGGCGGTGTCGCCCCGGACGCCGCGGCCCCGCTGCCGCACGCGGCCTGACCGGTCGGACGGGGCGGGCCACCACCGACCCGCCCGGCCCGCGGCACGGCGACGGGCGGTCGTCGTAGGGTCACGCCGTGCGCGAGATCCTCGAGTTGCTCGAACGTGACGCGTCGTTGAGCCACGACACCGTCGCCACCATGCTGGGTCTGCCCCGGGACGAGGTCGACGCCCGGATCGCGGAGTGGGAACGCTCCGGGGTGATCCGCAGGCACAAGGCCGTCGTGGACTGGGCCCGGTACGAGGACGGCGGCAACGGCCACTCCGGCGCCGGCCGCGCCGGGGCGCAGGTGACGGCGTTCATCGACGTGTCGGTCGCCCCGGCCCGCGGGGTCGGGTTCGACGACGTCGCCGCCCGCATCTCCCGCTTCGACGAGGTCCGCGACTGCTACCTCGTCTCCGGTGGGCACGACCTGCGCTGCACGGTCGTCGGCCCGGACATCCGCGCGGTCAGCGACTTCGTGTCCCAGAAGCTGTCCACGATCGACCGGGTCCGTTCGACCGCCACGCACTTCGTGCTGGCCACGCACAAGCGCGACGGCGACTCCTTCGCCGAGCCGGAGCCCGACCACCGGCTGCCGGTGACCCCGTGAAGGCGCTCAACGCGACGATCTCGGCGATCCCGCCGTCGGGGATCCGGCGCTTCTTCGACATCGCCGCCGAGATGGACGACGTCATCTCCCTCGGTGTCGGTGAGCCCGACTTCGTGACGCCGTGGCGGATCCGCGAGGCCGGGATCTACGCCCTGGAGCGCGGCTACACCACCTACACCGGGAACGCGGGCCTGCCGAAGCTGCGTGAGCTGGTGTGCGCGGACCTGGCGTCGCGCTACGACGCCCACTACGACCCCGCCACCGAGTGCCTGGTGACGACCGGGGTGTCCGAGGGGCTGGACCTGGCGTTCCGGGTGCTGCTGAACCCGGGCGAGGAGGTCATCGTCCCGGAACCCTGCTACGTTGCCTACCAGCCGTGTGTGGCGTTCGCCGGTGGGGTGCCGGTCGGGGTGCCGACCCGCGCCGAGGACGGGTTCGCGATCGACATCGCCGCGGTCGAGGCCGCGGTGACGCCGCGGACGAAGGCGATCCTGATCGGCTCGCCGGCCAACCCGACCGGCGCGGTGCAGCCGCCCGAGGTGCTGCGCGAGCTCGTCGCGCTGGCCGAGCGGCACGACCTGTACCTGCTCTCCGACGAGATCTACGACCGCCTCACCTATACCGGCGCCCACACCTGCCTGGGCGCGGTCCCGGGTGCCCGGGAGCGGACGGTGGTCCTGGGCGGGTTCTCCAAGGCCCAGGCGATGACGGGGTGGCGGGTCGGCTGGCTCGCCGCCCCGGAACCGATCGCGGAGCTGTGCCTGCGGGTGCACCAGTACACGATGCTGTGCGCGCCGCACATCTCGCAGATCGCCGCCGTGGAGGCGCTGACCAGCGCGGAGGGCGACGTCGCGGAGATGGTGGCCGACTACGACCGTCGCCGCCGGGTGTTCGTGAAGGGGCTGCGCGAGGCCGGGCTGGACTGCCCGGAGCCGGCGGGCGCGTTCTACGCGTTCCCCTCGGTCCGCGCCTCCGGGCTGGACTCGGAGACCTTCGCCGAGCGGCTGCTGCGGGAGGAGTCGGTCGCGGTCGTCCCGGGCAGCGTGTTCGGGCCCTCCGGCGAGGGGCACATCCGCTGCTCGTACGCGACGGCGCTGCCGCAGCTGGAGCAGGCCGTGGAGCGGATCGGGAACTTCCTGCGACGCCTGTGACCGGGCCGCCGGGGTCAGGCGGGCACCTTCCGCGCCCGCGCCCCCTCCACGAGCCCCCGCACCATCACCGGCCCGAGGTCCCGGGACCGCCGCACGAGCCACGGCACCCCCTGCACCACCAGCCACGCCCCCCGCTGCCAGGCCGTCACCTCCCGCCCGCCGGCGGCGTCGAGCCCGATCTCCCCCGGCACCACGAACCCTGCGGCGCCGAGCAGCGCGGCGAAACCACGCGCCAGCAACCGGTGCCCCAGCTCGGACGGGTGCAACCGGTCCACGCTCCACGCCGCCGGGTCGTAGCTGCCGGCGGTGTCGAGGTCGAGGATCCCGACGGCGGACCGTCCCGTCGCGGCGACGGCGTCGGCCACCGCCCCGTCGACGGCCCCGTTCAGGGCGGCGATCCGGGTGGCGAGCGCCCGCTGCAACGGCCCCGGCAGCGGCCAGACGCGGGTGTGGTCGTGGAAGCGGAGCAGCAGCACGGTCGCACCGGCCCGCAGCAGCAGCTCCAGCGACCCGGCGCAGTCCCGCCGGATCGCGGCCGGGTCGAAGTCCGAGCGCAGGGTGTCGTTCATCCCGGCGCACAGCACGACGACATCGGGCCCCGACGCCGCGGCCGCGGGCACCTGCCCGTGCCGGGCGTCGGCCATCCGCGCCCCGGTCCGGGCGTGGTTGTCCAGCCGGACCGAGCCGGGGTGGGCGGGATCGTCGAGGGCGTCGCGCAGCAGCGGGCCGAACCCACGCCAGCCACCGCCGGGGAGGGGGTCACCCAGCCCGACGGCGGTGGAGTCGCCCAGGAGGACGAGGTGCCGGACGGGCCGGCCGGACACGTGCGGTACGGCGACGGGGCGGACGACCGGATCGACGACGGACGGGCGCACGGTCATCGGGGACACGCCGACACCATCACCGCCGCAGCCACCGTTTCCGTGTGCAACCGGTGACGGGTCCCGTACCGCCGTGGGAACTCTCGGGGCGGGCCCCTACCACTCGCCGCCGCGGAAGGCGGGGAACAGCGGCAGCGTCGACGACGCGTCCGGGAAACGGGTGTCGAGCGCGGTCACCACGGCCGCGGCCAGCGCGGCCGTGCCGGGCCGGGCGGTCGCCTCCGCGGTGACGCCGAGGCCCCGCCAGTAGTGCCGCAGCGCCGTGGAGATCCGCGGGGACCGGCCGGCGTCGGGGCCGATCGGGCCGTCGCGTTCGGGCACCCGCGGCAGCAGCTGCCAGGTCGACCACCACACCCACAGCACATGGGCGTCGGCGAGGCGCGACTCCAGCAGCTCGGGGTCGTCCAGCTCGGGCCACACCGGCGCGACCTCGGCCCGCCAGGCGTCGAGCATCGCGTCGGCGACGGCGTCGGGCAGAGCGAAGCTCGACGAGCAGCCGGGGAACGGCACCCGCACGTAGGCGGCGTCGAGGACGACGTCGCGGAAGCAGCCCCACTCGAAGTCGACGAACCGCACCCCGCGGCTGGTGACCAGGTTGTTGTCCGGGCAGGTGTCGGAGGGGCTGAACGCGCGGAACCCGGTGCCGCCGAGCAGACGCACGCCGCCCTGGGCCTCGAACAGCGCCATCTCCGGCACCTCGACGCCGAGGATCCCGGCCAGCAGCTCCGGGAGACCGGCCAGCGCGGCGCGGGCCTGGTCGGCGACCGGGTCCCGGCGCGCCTTCTCCCCCAGCCGGCGCAGCAGCGCCCCGAAGTCGCCCTCCCGACCGGCGGTCGCGGCCTGCATCCGGCCCAGGCCGCGGGCCCAGCCGAGCAGGCAGGTCCGGGCGGCCTGGGCGTCCGGGCCGAACAGCTTGTCGGCCAGGGTCAGGCTGCGGCCGAGGTCCTCCAGTACGAGCAGCCGCTGCACCGGGTCGTGCGCGATGATCACCGGGCTGGGCCGGACGTCGCTGGGCAGCGCGGTGAACAGCTGGCAGGACGCGACCTCGTAGCGGAACGGGTCCGACGCCAGGTCCGTGCCGTCCTCGGGCGGCGCGTAGTGCTTCACGACGACGCTGCGCCGGTCGGAGAACGGGTTCTTCGCCATCCGGGCCCGGGCGACGACGGAGCGGCCGCTGCCGCCCAGGTCCTCGGGCTCGAACAGCTCGACCTCCGAGCCCGCCCGCCGCGACAGCAACCGCGCGGCCCCGGCCACCGCCGCGACCGCGCCGGGAGTCGACTGCGGATCGGTCATCGAAGGGGACCCTACCCTTCGGAGAGCGCGCGGTCCGCGCCCCGACGACGCGATCCGCGACGGGCGAGCACCAGCACCGCGGCCGCCGCACCGATGGCGCCCACCAGGTTGACCCCCAGCTGCAGCACCGACTGGGCCGCCTCGCTCCAGCGTCCCTCGATCACCGCGACCGAGGCGTAGGCGGCGGCCGGGACGGTCGTCACCGAGATGAACACCCCGACCAGCGCCGACGAGCGCGCCGAGGTCAGCGACAGCATCCCGGCCGCCCCGGCGAGCACGGCGACGACCAGCGAGAACGGCCCCACCTCGTAGATGAAGTCCATCTGCTCGAGGTCGTCGAGCCCGGCGGAGGACAGCCAGCCGAGCAGGTCGAACACCAGGGTCGCGACGGCGGTGACGGCCATCGCGAGCGGGAACCCGGCGGCGAGCGCGAGCGCACCGCGCGAGACCAGGTCGCGGCGGCGCAGCACCAGCCCGATCGCCATCGCCGCCATCGGGCCGAACTCCGGGCCCAGCACCATCGCCCCGACCACGGTGACCGGCGAGTCGGTGACCGCGCCGACGGCGGCGAGCAGGCAGGCGATGGTGAGGAAGGTCAGGAACGTCGCGGACAGCCGCGACTCCTCGCCGGTGCGCTGGATCAGCTCGTCCCAGACGACGGCGTCGGCCCCGTCCCCCGGCGCGGCCTCCTCGGCGGCGTCGGCCCGGTCGGACAGCACCGTGTCGAGCTGCTCGAGGGTGATGCCGCCGTCGTGGTCGACGCCGAGGTCGGCGAGCCGGCCCAGCAGGTCGTCGGCGCACTCCCGGGCGACGTCGGCCTCGACCAGGTCACCGGCCGGGTGCACCGCCACCCCGGGGTGGACCACCAGGTGGGCCACCCCGGGTTCGGCGTCGAGGACGCTGCGGACCTCGACCGTCCGCCCGGGTGGGCAGACCACCCGCAGGTGCAGCACCTACGCGGCCGGGCCGGGCTTCTCCGGGGCGCGCTCGGGCTTCGCGTCCACGCCCGCCTCCTTGCGCTGGGCCGCGGTGATCGGCGCGGGTGCCTGGGTCAGCGGGTCGAACCCGCCGCCGGTCTTCGGGAACGCGATGACCTCGCGGATCGAGTCGACGCCGGCGAGCAGCGCGGTGATCCGGTCCCAGCCGAACGCGATCCCGCCGTGCGGCGGCGGGCCGAACGAGAAGGCGTCGAGCAGGAAGCCGAACTTCTCCTGGGCCTCCTCCGCGGACAGGCCCATGATCTCGAAGACCCGCTTCTGCACGTCGGCCGAGTGGATACGGATCGAGCCGCCGCCGATCTCGTTGCCGTTGCAGACGATGTCGTAGGCGTAGGCCAGGGCGTTGCCCGGGTCCTTCTCGAAGGTGTCGATCCACTCCGGGGTCGGGGAGGTGAACGCATGGTGCAGCGCGGTCCACGCACCGCCGCCGACGGCGACGTCGTCGGTGTCGGCGGCCGACTCGAACAGCGGCGCGTCGACGATCCAGACGAACGACCAGGCCGAGGAGTCGATCGCACCGGTCCGCCGGGCGATCTCGCCACGGGCCGCGCCCAGCAGTGCACGGGCCTCGGAGGGCTTGCCGGCGGCGAAGAAGATGCAGTCGCCGGGGTTCGCGCCGACGGCCTCGGCCAGGCCGGACCGCTCGGCCTCGGACAGGTTCTTGACCACGGGGCCGCGCTCGTCGACCTGCCCGTCCTCACCGATCAGGACGTAGGCCAGGCCGCGGGCGCCGCGCTGCTTGGCCCACTCCTGCCAGCCGTCGAGCACCTTGCGGGGCTGCGACGCACCGCCCGGCATGACGACGGCGCCGACGTAGGGGTTCTGGAAGACCCGGAACCCGGTGCCCGCGAAGTACGACGTGAGCTCGGTGAGCTCGATGTCGAAGCGCAGGTCGGGCTTGTCCGAGCCGTAGCGGGCCATCGCCTCGGCGTAGGGCATCCGGCGGATCGGGGTCTCGATCTCGTACCCGACGAGGCGCCACAGCGCGGTGAGGACCTTCTCGGCGAGTGCGATGACGTCGTCCTGCTCGACGAAGCTCATCTCGATGTCGAGCTGGGTGAACTCCGGCTGGCGGTCGGCGCGGAAGTCCTCGTCGCGGTAGCAGCGCGCGATCTGGTAGTACCGCTCCAGCCCGCCGACCATGAGCAGCTGCTTGAACAGCTGCGGGCTCTGCGGCAGCGCGTACCAGGAGCCGGGGCGCAGCCGCGCCGGGACGACGAAGTCGCGCGCGCCCTCGGGGGTGGAGCGGGTCAGGGTCGGCGTCTCGACCTCGATGAAGTCCTCCGCAGCCAGCACGTCGCGGGCGGCCTTGTTCACGTCGCTGCGCAGCTTCATCGCCGCGGCGGGCCCGGAACGACGCAGGTCGAGGTAGCGGTGGGAGAGCCGGATCTCCTCGCCGACGCCGGTGTGCTCGTCGATCGGGAACGGCAGCGGCGCCGACTCCGACAGGACGGTCAGCTCGGTGACCGTGACCTCGATGTCGCCGGTCGGCAGGTCGGAGTTCTCGTTGCCCGCGGGCCGGCGGACGACCTCGCCGACGACCTGGATGCAGAACTCGGAGCGCAGCCGGTGGGCACGCTCGGCCATCTCGCCCTCGCGGAACACGACCTGGGCCGATCCGGAGCGGTCCCTCAGGTCGATGAAGATCACGCCGCCGTGATCGCGGCGGCGGGCCACCCATCCGGCGAGGGTCACGGTCTGGCCGGCGTTCTCGGCACGCAGCGTGCCGACGAGGTGGGTTCGCATCACGGCGGTCAAGGCTATCGGCACCCCCCGGGCCGTCTGCCACCAGGTTTCCGGCGGGTTCTCACAGCAGGCTCAGCTGCCCGTCCCCGGGCTCCGCAGCCCGCGGCGACGCGACCGGCTGCCGGGTCCACCCCGGGTCGCGCGGGTTCGGCTCGGGCCGGTCCAGGCCGTGCCGGGCCAGCAGCGGGACGACCCGCCGGGCCAGGGCCCCGCGGTAGTCCCGGGTGGCGTACGTCCCGCCGCGGTAGAGCCGCTCGTAGCGCGGCAACAGCGCGGGGTGGGTGCGCCCCAGCCAGGCCAGGAACCACTCCCGGGTCCCGGGACGCAGGTGCAGCGCGAGCACCGTGGCCCGGCTCGCCCCGGCGGCGGCGATCTCCGCCAGCAGGGCGTCGAGGGCCTCGGTGGAGTCGGTCAGCCACGGCAGCACCGGGGCCACCATGACCCCGCAGGGCAGGCCGGCGTCGGTGATCCGGCGGACGAGGTCGAGGCGGGCGCGCGGACCGGGGGTGCCCGGCTCCAGGTGCGACTGCAGCTCACGGTCCAGCAGCGCGATCGACACCCCGGTGCCGACGCGGACGTCGGCGTTCGCGGCCGCGAGCTGCGGCAGGTCCCGGCCCAGCACGGTGCCCTTGGTCAGGATGGAGAACGGCGTGCCGGAGCGGGCCAGCGCGGTGATCACCCCGGGCATCAGCCGGTAGCGGCCCTCCGCCCGCTGGTAGGGGTCGGTGTTGGTGCCCATCGCGACGTGCTCGCGCCGCCACGACGGCCGGGCCAGCTCCCGTTCCAGCACCCGCGCCACGTTCACCTTGACCACGATCTGGGAGTCGAAGTCCGCGCCCGCGTCGAGGTCGAGGTAGGTGTGGGTGTTGCGGGCGAAGCAGTTGTGGCTGACCACCCCGGCGGCGACGAAGTCCCCCGTGCCGGTGGTGATGTCGACCATCGGGCGGAGGGTGCCGGTGTCGCGGACCGCCACGACCCGCGGCGCTCCCCCCGGCGGCTCCTCGACGCGGGCGCCGCCGACGTCCCGCACCCGGGCCACGGCCGGGTCGGTCACCGCGACCAGCCGCAGCTGCTCGGCGACCCCGCCCAGCACCCGCAGCGCCCGCACCCCGGGCCGGGCCGACGGCTCGGAGGCCACGCGGAACCCGAGCCGGCGCAGCGCGTCGACGCAGGCCCGGGTGAGCTCCTCGTCGCCGGGCACGATCCGCAGCACACCGGCGGAGACCTCACCGCAGGCGTCGACGATCCCGCCGACGAACCCGGCCGTCCAGCCGCGGGCGGGCCGCTGCGGCCAGGCCGCCGGCGACGGGGCGGGCGCCGCGATCATCCCGGCGGCCACGGGCGCCGGCCGTGCGGTCAGCAGGTGGTGGGCGCGGGCGAGCGCCTCCAGCTCGACCCAGGCGGTCGGGAACGGCTCGGCCCGCACCCGGCCGCGCACCGCGTCGGCCCGGACCAGCCCGCACAGCCAGCCCTCGGCGTATCCGTCGGGCCGGGCCCCGCCCGGGACCGCGGCCGCACCGGGCCCGACCAGCGCCGTCCCCGGGCTCAGGTGCGGCCGGTCCGCGGAGGCCCGGCAGCGCCCCGGTCGCACGTGCGCCCAGCCGGAGGTGGTGAGGAAGCGGTGCTCGGCGGAGGTGACGAGCCGCGTGCCGTCGTCGAGGGTCACCTCCTGGGCGCGGCGCCGCGTCGACCAGCGCGCGAGCACCGGGGTGCGGACGAAGCGGCGCCGACCGCCGCCGTCGGTGACGGTGCCGACCACCTCGTCGCCCGGGCGCAGCTCCCCGATCGGCCGCGACCGGCCGTCGGCGGTGAGTACCGGGGTCTCCGGGACGAGGCAGTAGGTGCACGCGTGCGAGCAGCCGCGGTAGGGGTTGACCGTCCAGCCGAACGGCACCGGTGACGACGACGGCACCCGGTTCAGCACCGAGCGCGCCTCGACCTCGTGGAACACCGTGTCCGCGAACCCCGGCGTGCGCACCGAGCGCAGCAACCCCCGCATCCCCGGCAGCGCCGTCGCGTTCCCGACACCGTCCGCCCCGACCTGCTGTCCGTCCCATCGCACCGAGTCAGTCGAACACAAGTTCGAACGTCGGACAACCGGTCGTCGCCGGGCGGTCGCGTCCGGGCGAACGGCACCCCGCAGGTCGAAGATCGTTTGCAAGGATGCGGACGTGCCCCCGCCCCCGCCCGTCCCGCGCGACCCGTCCGCCCCCGACGGCGGGCGGCCCGCCGCCCCGCGGACGGGTGGGCGGCGGCGCGCCGAGGACCGGCCCCCGGGCGCCTCGGGCGGGCACCGGCCCCCGGGTGGCGAACCGGCGCGGCACCGGGCCCGCCACGCTCCGGCCCCGCGGCGTCCGGCCCCCGTGGAGGACCGCCCCGGGCCCGCACCGGCGCGCGGCGCGGCGGCGGACCCCGCCGACGGCGCCGAGACCGGTCCCATCCCCCACCCCGGGCACCCGGGCGGCTGGGGCGACTGCCCCGGCCAGGCCGACCTCGGCGCCACACCCGGCCCGGCGGCGCCGCCCGCCCCCGGCCGGGGACACGGGCAGGGACACACGCCGGGACACGGGCACGGACACGGGCACGGCGCCGCGTCCCCGGCCGGGCGACGGGTGCGCAGACTGCTGGTCGCGCTGCTCGTGCCGTGCGTGCTCGCGACGCTCGCCGGGGTGGCCCTGCTGTGGCCGGGTGCGACCCCGGTCCCGGAGATCCCACCCACCCAGCAGGTGCACGGGACCGTCACCGCGGTGCAGGTCGCGGACTGCTCCCCCGGCGCCGGGGACCGTCGCTGCACCGGGGTGACGGTCGCGCTGTCCGACGGGCCGCGCGCCGGGCGGGACCTGGTGCAGCTGGTGCCGAACGAGCCGTCGACGCCGCGGTTCGCGGTGGGCGACCCGGTCACGCTGTCCTGGTCGGGCGCGAACCCCGACGACGCGGGCTCCTACCAGCTCGTGGACTTCCAGCGCGGCGCTCCGCTGGGGTGGCTGGCGGCGGCGTTCGCGCTGGCCGTCGTGGTGCTCGGGCGGCTGCGCGGGTTCGCGGCCCTGGTCAGCCTGGCGCTGAGCTTCGTGATCCTCCTGTGGTTCGTGCTGCCGGCGATCCTGTCCGGCGGCTCCCCGCTCGCGGTCGCCGTCACCGGCGCCTGCCTGATCATGTTCGTGGTGCTGTACCTGACCCACGGGTTCACCGCGCGGACCTCCTGCGCGGTGCTCGGCACGCTGGCCTCGCTCGCCCTGATCGGGGTGCTGGGCTACCTGTTCACCGTCACCTCGCGGCTCACCGGGCTCGACGACACCACCGCCACCCTGATCGGCACGCTCGGCCCCGGGGTGCCGGTCGACCCGCGCGGCCTGGTGCTGGCCGGACTGGTGATCGGCGCGCTCGGGGCGCTCGACGACGTCACCGTCACCCAGGCCTCCGCGGTGTGGGAGCTGGGCGCGGCGAACCCCGAGCTGGGTGTGCGCGAGCTGTTCGCGGCCGGAATGCGGATCGGGCGCGACCACGTCGCGTCCGCGGTGAACACCCTGGTGCTGGCCTACGCCGGCGCCGCGCTCCCGCTGCTGCTGCTGTTCACGGTGGCGGCGGGCGGCGTGACCCAGGTGCTCACCAGCCAGGACGTGGCGACCGAGATCGTGCGGACCCTGGTGGGCAGCGTCGGGCTGGTCGCCGCCGTCCCGGTGACGACCGGGCTGGCCGCACTCGTCGTCGGCCGGCGCTGAGTCCGGTCCGGCGACCTACCCGGCGGGCTGGAGCACGAAGTCGTAGCGGGCCTCGTACCAGGGCACCTCGCTGTGCCCACCGTCCGGCGTCGGGCCGGGCTCGCGGCGGGTGAAGCCGACGACGAGCTCGCGCCTGACCCCGAACACGACGTCGGAGTCGAGGAACTCGGTGCCCTCCCGGAACAGGTGGGTGATCAGCGGCTCGTAGCCGGGCACGGCCAGCAGGAAGTGGATGTGCGCGGGCCGCATCGGGCTGATGTCGGTGCGCGAGACGAGGTCGCCGACGGGGCCGTCCATCGGGATGGCGTAGCCGAGCGGGGCGATGGTGCGCAGGCAGTAGCCGCCGTCGTCGCCGGTGGTGTACTTCGCGCGCAGCCGGGCCTCGTCGACGTCGAGCTGGGCCTCGTAGGTGCCGTCGGCGTCGGACTGCCAGACGTCGAGGACCGCTCCGGTCACCGGGGTGCCGTCGAGCGCGCGGACGCTGCCGTGCACGAACAGCGGGTCGCCGGGCAGCCCGTCGGACATGTCCTCGCCGGAGGCCTTCTCCGGGGATCCGTCGATGTGGAACGGGCCCAGCACCGTCGCCGGGGTGGCGGCCGGGTCGAGCCGGTGGTTCTGCTGGACGACGAGCATGGACAGCCCCAGCACGTCGGAGGCGAGGATGAACTCCTCGCGCTTGTCGTCGGAGATCTGCCCGGTGGCCGTCAGCCAGCGCACCGCGGCCATCCACTCGTCCTCGGTGAGACGTGTCTCGCGGGCGAAGTCGTGCAGGTGACGCACCAGGGCGGTCATCAGCTCGGCGGTGCGCGGGTCGTGCGCGGTCGCCCAGCGCGCGACGGCGGCGTCGGTGATCGTGTCCTCGGTGACGGTGGTGGGCTGCGTCATCGCAGGTCTCCCTCGGGCTGGTACGGGTCGGGGTCGACGGACCGGTTGTGCAGGTCCACGGACAGGAAGATGTCGTTGGCGACGGGATGGCGCAGCTCCTCGGCGAGCTGGCCGATCAGGCCCGCGGTGCGGGCGAGCAGGGCGAAGCCGCGCAGCAGCTCCAGCGGCAGGCCGAGGTCGGCCAGCGCGGCGCCGCAGACGCCGGCGCCGTTGAGCGGCAGCGTCCGGCCCAGCACCTGCGGGTGCACCCGGCCGATCGCGGCGAACAGGCTCAGGTGCGGGCCGGTCAGCCCCTCCTGCGCGGCGATGGCGAACAGTCGAGGGGTGCGGGGGTCGCCGTCCTTGTGGACGTGGTGGCCGAGGCCGGGCACGAACCGCTTCGCGGCCCGCTGCGCGGTGACGACGTCGAGGGCGACGGCGTCCCAGCCGTCGTCGGTGGTGGGGCGGTCGGCGGGCAGGTGGTCGTGCAGGAACCGGCCGCAGTCCTCGGTGACGCCGAGGAAGCGCGACCCGCCGCCGAGCAGCCCGGCGGCGAGTGCGCCCTGCACCGAGTCCGGCGCGGACAGGTGGGTGAGCCGGGTGACGATCGCGGTCGGGGTGAACCCGTGGTCGGCCAGCGCGGCGAGGACGGCCTCGAACACCCGGGTCTCACCGGGGGTGGGGCGGCGCTGGGTGGCGAGCCAGAACGCGAGCTCGCCGAACCCGACCTCCCCCATGACGTCGTCGGCGAGGTCGTGGCCGAGCAGGGTGATGGCGTCCTTCGACGAGGCGCCCAGGGCGGTGGGGTAGGTCATGAGTCGAGCCACTTCCGCAGGTCGGCGCCGTGCTCGTCGAGCCGCGGCGGAGGGAGCCGGTAGACGGCCGGGGTGGCGGAGAACCGGACCGGGTGCCGGGTGGTGGGCACCGCGCGGTCCCCCTCCCCGACCGTGACGACGGGGTCGAGCCCGAAGCGCTCGGCCATCGCGAACCCACCGTCGATGGTCTGGATCGGCCCGGACGGCACGCCGGCGGCGGTGAGCAGCTCGAACCACTCGACGGCCCCCCGGGTCGCGAGGCGCTCCTCCAGCAGCGGGCGCAGCTCCTCCCGGTTCACCGTGCGGTCGGCGTTGCGGGCGAAGCGGGGGTCGTCGGCGAGGCCGGGCACGTCGAGCACGCCGCAGAGCTTGCGGAACTGGGCGTCGTTGCCGGCGGCCACGATGAGGTCGTCGTCGGCGGTGGGCATCGGCTCGTAGGGGAAGACCGAGGGGTGGGCGTTGCCCATCCGGTAGGGCACCGTCCCGCCGGCGACCCAGGCGGAGCTGTGGTTGACCAGCCCGGTCAGCGCGGAGGACAGCAGGTTGACCTCGACGTGCTGGCCGGCGCCGGTGCGGTCGCGGTGGCGCAGCGCGGCCAGGATCCCGATCGCGGCGTGGTTGCCCGCCATCACGTCGAACACCGAGATCCCGGCCCGGTACGGCGGCCCGTCCGGGTCGCCGGTGAGGCTCATCAGCCCGGACATCGCCTGCACCATGAGGTCGTAGCCGGGGACGTGCGCGCCCGCACCGGAGCCGAACCCGGAGATCGAGGCGTAGACGACACCGGGGTTGTCGGCGGCGACGGAGGCGTGGTCCAGCCCGAAGCGGGCCATCCCGCCGGGCCGCAGGTTCTCGATGACGACGTCGGCGCGGCGGGCGAGCTCGCGGGCCGCGGCGAGGTCGCCGGGGTCGCGCAGGTCGAGCGCGATCGACCGCTTCCCCCGGTTGATGCCGAGGTAGTAGGTGGCCTCGCCGTCGCGCTCGGGCGGGGTCCAGGTGCGGGTGTCGTCGCCCGCCGGTCCCTCGACCTTGACGACGTCGGCGCCCATGTCCGCCAGCAGCATCGTCGCGTACGGCCCGGCCAGGATCCGGGAGAAGTCGGCGACGAGTACGCCGTCGAGCGGCCCGCCGGTTCCGGGTTCCGCCATCGGTGTCCCTCCGAAGTGATCGCTGTGCGGACGAGTGTCCGCCAGACGATCGTGGCCCCGGGCGCGGGCGGCGGTCAAGCCGTGGCCGACACCGTCACGTGCGGCGCGGAGGCGAGCCTGGCGAAGTCGGCGCTGATGTCGCCCGCGGCCTGCAGCAGCAGCGGCAGATGGTGTTCGAGCAGGGTCTCCAGCGAGGTCTCCGCGGCGTGGCAGTTGACGTTGACCCCGGCGACGACCCGGCCCTCGCCGTCGCGCAGCGGGGCGGCGACCGAGCGGATGCCCGGGGCGAGCTGCTCGTCGGTCAGCGCCCAGCCGCGGGCTCGGACCTCGCGCAGCTCGGCGTCGCGCTCGGCGGGCGCCGGGGCGTGCCGCGGGGTCAGCCCGGAGCGCGACGGCTCGGCCAGCACCCGTTCCAGCTCCTCGGGGGCCAGCGCGGCGAGCTGCACCTTCCCCAGCGACGTCGACGCGGCCGGGAACCGCGTCCCGATCTGCACCGACAGCGCGACGATCTTGGGCACCGCGACCCGCGCGACGTAGACGATGTCACTGCCGTCGAGCTGGGCGATGGAGCACGACTCGTGGGTCCGCGCGACGAGGCGCTCCAGGTGCGGCCGGGCGACGTCCCACAGCCCGGTCGAACGGACGTAGGCGACGCCCAGGTCCAGCACCCGCGGGGTGAGGGCGTAGCCGCGCTCGCCGGAGCGGACGTAGCCGAGCTCGGTGAGGGTGAGCAGCACCCGGCGCACGGTCGGGCGGGCGAGCCCGGTCGCGCCGGCCAGGTCGGCGAGGGTCATCTCCGCCCGGCCGGGCCGGAAGGCGGTGATCACCTCGAGACCGCGGGCGAGCGCCTCGATGAAGTCCGGGCCGGTCCCGTCGCGTGGCATGGGCCCACGGTAGCCGGACACCCCCGCGACCCGGCCGTTGACAGCACAAGGAGGGTGCGCGACAGTGGCCGCCGTCCGTGCGATGTCCGCACAGCGGACGCTTGTCCGCAGAACTGAGGGGTGCGTCGATGAGCGTCGTCTTCCGCAACGGGACCGTCCTGACCGTGGACGCGGGCCGGACGGTCCTGTCCGGCCACGACGTCCTGGTGACCGGTGACCGGATCGCCGCGGTCGGGGTCGGCCTGGAGGTGCCCGCGGGCACCGAGGAGGTCGACGCGACCGGCGGGATCGTGATGCCGGGCATGGTCGACACCCACCGGCACATGTGGCAGACCTCGCTGCGCGGGTACGGCGCCGACTGGACGCTCACCCAGTACTTCGTCTGGAACTACCTGGAGTGGGGCAGGATCTTCCGCCCGGAGGACATCCACGCGGGGAACCTGCTCGCCGCGCTGGAGGCCCTCGACGCGGGCGTGACCACCACCGTCGACTGGTCGCACGGCCTGCAGACCCCGCAGCACGCCGACGCCGCCGTCGACGCCCTGACCGCCACCGCGGGCCGGTTCGTGCTCGCCTACGGCAACATCCACGACGCCCCCGCGAACTGGACCGCCGACCCCGGGTTCCGCGAGTTCGTGTCGCGGCGCATCACCCCCGGCGACGACATGCTCGGCTTCCAGCTCGCCTTCGACGTCACCGGTGACCCCGCGTTCCCCGAGCGCCCCGCGTTCGAGGTGGCCCGCGAGCTCGGCGTCGGCGTCACCACGCACGCCGGGGTGTGGGGCGCGACCAACGACGACGGCGTCCGGCTGATGCACGAGCACGGCTTCGCCGGGCCGGACACCGTCTACGTGCACGCCGCGACCCTGTCCGCCGACTCCTACCACCGGATCGCCGCGACCGGCGGCTCGGTGTCGGTGTCCACCGAGAGCGAGCAGAGCGCCGGTCAGGGCTACCCGCCCACCTGGGCGCTGCGCGAGCACGGGATCCCGGTGTCGCTGTCGATGGACACCTCGATGTGGTGGAGCGCGGACCTGTTCTCGGCGATGCGCACCACGCTGGGCGCCGACCGGTCCCGCGAGCACCTGGAGGCACACGCGCGCGGGGACACCGTCACCCACTCGTCGCTGCGGGCCGAGCAGGTCGTGGAGTGGGCGACCCGCGGCGGGGCCCGCGCGATCGGGCGCGAGTCCGACCTCGGCTCGGTCGAGGTCGGCAAGAAGGCCGACCTGGTGCTGCTGCGCAACGACCACTCACCGGTGTCGTTCCCGCTGCTCAACCCGCACGGTCACGTCGCGTTCCAGGCCCAGCGCGGCGACGTGCACACCGTGCTGGTGGACGGGCGCGTGGTGAAGCGCGACGGGCGCCTGGTCGACGTCGACCTCGTCGCCGCGCGGACCGCGGTCACCGCCACCGTCGAGCACCTGCGCGCCACGATGGGCGAGGCGGCCTGGCAGGCCGGGATGAACCCCGATATCCCCGAGACCGAGGTCCTCGACAATCCCTACACCTACACCGACTACCGCAGCGCGGCCACGCACGGCGGCTGATCAGGCGGGGAGGCGGGCGACCAGGTGCGCCTCCCCGTCGCCCTCGCCGTGGGCGAGGACCTCGAGGCCGGCGAACGCGGCGGTCAGCTCACCGGGCACCGCCCGGAACGGGCCGCCCGTGTCGCCGACCTCGGACAGCACCGTGACCACCAGCAGCCCGCCCGGCGCGAGCGCGGCACGCAGCGCCGGGTAGAGCGCCGGGTCGCGGAACCGCTGGCAGACGACGACGTCGTAGCGGTCGTCGTCGCGGGGGAAGCCGGCGTCGAGGTCGGCCTCCACCCAGCGCACCCGTACGTCGTGGGCGGCGGCCAGCCCGGCGCCCGCGGCGAGCCCGGCCGGGGACACGTCGACGGCGACGACGTCGAGCCCCTGCATCGCCAGCCACACCGCGACCGCGCCGCGCCCGCAGGCCACGTCCAGCGCCCGGCCCGAGGACGGGAGCAGGTCCGTGCGCCCGCGCAGCGCGTCCGGCGGGAGCGGCGACCCGGCGCCCGCGGCAGTGTGCCGGGCATCCCAGCGTTCGCGGTCCGAGGCCGCCACCGCGGCCTCAGCCCGCCAGGGCGGTCACGACGGCGTCGGTGACCGCGTCCAGCGGGACGTCCTGCTGCTCGCCGGAGACGAGGTCCTTGAGCCCGACGGTGCCGTTCTCCAGGTCCCGGTCCCCCAGGACCAGCGCGAACCGCGCGCCGGACCGGTCGGCGGACTTCATCGCGCCCTTGAGCCCCCGGCCGCCGTAGGCCAGGTCGACCCGCAGGCCGCGGGCCCGCAGCTGCGCGGCGACCACGACCAGGCGGCGCTGTGCGGCGGCGCCGAGGGACACCCCGAACACCTCGACGCGGGCGTCCGACCAGGGCTGCACACCCTCGGCCCGGCAGGCGAGCAGCGTGCGGTCGACGCCGATGCCGAACCCGACGCCGGACAGCTCGGGGCCGCCGAGGGTCGCCATCAGGCCGTCGTAGCGGCCGCCACCACCGATGCCGGACTGCGCGCCGAGGCCGTCGTGGACGAACTCGAAGGTGGTCTTGGTGTAGTAGTCCAGGCCGCGGACCATGCGCGGGTTCGGCGTGTAGGCGACGCCGAGGTCGTCGAGGTGGGCGAGCACCCGGGCGTGGTGGTCGGCGGCGGCGTCGGACAGGTGGTCCATCAGCAGCGGCGCGTCGGCCATCGCGGCGCGGACCTCGGGGCGCTTGTCGTCGAGCACGCGCAGCGGGTTGATCCCCGCCCGGGCCCGGGTCGCCTCGTCGAGGTCGAGCCCGGCCAGGAACTCCTGCAGCCGCTCCCGGTAGGCCGGCCGGCACTCGGCGTCGCCGAGCGAGGTGATCTCCAGCCGGTAGCCGGTCAGGCCGAGGGCCTTGAAGCCCTCGTCGGCGATCGCGATGACCTCGGCGTCCAGGCCTGCGTCGTCCACCCCGATCGCCTCGACACCGACCTGCTGGAGTTGCCGGTAGCGCCCGGCCTGGGGCCGCTCGTAGCGGAAGAAGGGACCCGCGTAGCGGAGCTTGACCGGAAGGCCCTGCTTGTCGAGGTTGTGCTCGATCACCGAGCGGACCACACCGGCGGTGCCCTCGGGGCGCAGCGTCACCGAGCGGTCGCCGCGGTCGGCGAAGGTGTACATCTCCTTGGAGACGACGTCGGTGGACTCCCCCACCCCGCGGGCGTAGAGGCCGGTGTCCTCGAACACGGGCAGCTCGATGTGGCCGTACCCGGCGCGCTCGGCGGCGGCGGCGAGGGTGTCCCGCACGTGCACGAACCCGGCCGAGGACGGCGGGAGGTACTCGGGGATGCCCTTCGGCGCGGCGAACGGCTCGGGCCTGCGGGCCCGGCCCACCTGCGGCTCGGTGGCGGTCACGGTTGCTGCACGTCCTCTCCGGGGATCATGTCGGGGGTCCTCCAGCCTAGAACCGGTGTCTCTCAGCTTTCTCCCCAGGTCGCCCCGATACCCTCACCGCGCGTACGAGTGATCAAGTCAGGGAGTTGGGCGGGACGTGGCGACGAACGAGCAGCGCCGGGAGGCGGCCAAGCGCAAGCTGGAGGCGCAGCAGGCCCACCGGGCGCAGCGGCAGCAGCAGCGCAAGCGGAACACGACGATCGCGGCCGTCGTGACGGTGCTGGTCGTGGTGCTGGCCGCGGTCGGGGTGTACGCGCTGACCTCGGCCTGGGGCGGTTCCGACGACGCCGGGCAGAGCGCCGCGGCGCCGGCGCCCGCCGGGGACGGCCCGGACACCGCCGGTCGGCCGACCGTGCCGCTGCCCACGCGCCCGACGGCGCTGCCTGCGTCGGTGGACTGCACCTACCCGAAGTCCCCCGAGCCCGCCTCGAAGCCGGTGAACCCGCCGGCGGCCGGCTCCACCCCGGCCCAGGGCACGGTCACGGCGGACCTGCAGACCAGCGCGGGCCCGATCGACCTGACGCTGGACCGCGGCCTGGCGCCGTGCACGGTCAAGAGCTTCGAGAGCCTGGCGCAGCAGGGCTACTTCGACGGGACCTCCTGCCACCGGCTGACGACCAGCCCGGGCCTGCAGGTGCTCCAGTGCGGTGACCCGAGCGGCAGCGGGCGCGGCGGCCCCGGCTACTCCTTCGCCGACGAGGTGTTCCCCGGCCTCACCTACGGCCGCGGGCTGCTCGCGATGGCCAACGCCGGCCCCGACACCAACGGCAGCCAGTTCTTCATGATCTACGGCGACGCCCAGCTGCCGCCGAGCTACACCGTGTTCGGCTCCATCGGCTCCGAGGGCCTCGCGACGCTGGACAAGGTCGCCAAGGGCGGCGAGTCCGTCGGCTCCGGTGACGGCGTGCCGAGCATCCCGGTCGAGATCCAGCGCACCACCCTCGGCTGACCGGCTCCCCGGTCCGCCCCCGGGTGGGGCGGGCCGGGGTCAGGCCGCGCTGGTCACCCGGTAGACGTCGTAGACGCCCTCGATGTTGCGCACCGCATGGAGCAGGTGCCCGAGGTGCTTCGGGTCGCCCATCTCGAAGGAGAACCGGGAGATCGCGACGCGGTCGCGGGAGGTGGTCGTCGTCGCCGAGAGGATGTTGACCTTCTCGTCGGCCAGGACCTTCGTGACGTCGGACAGCAGCCGGTGCCGGTCGAGCGCCTCGACCTGGATGGCGACCAGGAACACCGACTCCGGCGACACCGACCAGGTCACGTCGACCAGGCGTTCCTCGCGCGCGGTGAGGTCCCCGGCGTTGGTGCAGTCGGTGCGGTGCACGCTGATCCCGCCGCCGCGGGTGACGAACCCGAGGATCTCGTCGCCCGGCACCGGGGTGCAGCAGCGGGCGAGCTTGATGTAGAGGTCGGCGAGGGCCTGCCCGTCCTCGCCGCTGACGACGACGCCGGCGTTGCCCGACGGACGCCGGTGGCGGACCGTCGACGGCGTCGCCCGCTCGGCGAGCTCCTCCTCGGCCTCCTCCTCGCCGCCGAACCACGCGACGAGACGCTGCACGACGTGCTGGGCGCTGGCCTGGTGCTCGCCGACGGCGGCGTAGAGCGCGGAGACGTCGGAGTAGTGCATCTCCCGGGCGAGCGCGGACATCGCGTCGCCGGAGATGAGCCGCTGCAGCGGCATCCCGGTGCGGCGGGCCTCCCGGGTGATGGCCTCCTTGCCCTCCTCGACGGCCTCCTCGCGGCGCTCCTTGGCGAACCACTGCTTGATCTTGGCCTTGGCCCGCGGGGACTTCGCGATCTGCAGCCAGTCCCGCGACGGCCCGGCGTCCTCGGCCTTGGAGGTGAAGATCTCCACGACGTCGCCGGAGGACAGCTGCCGCTCCAGGGCGACGAGCTTGCCGTTGACCCGCGAGCCGATGCAGCGGTGCCCGACCTCGGTGTGCACGGCGTAGGCCAGGTCGATCGGGGTGGAGCCGGTGGGCAGGGTGACGACGTCGCCCTTCGGGGTGAAGACGAAGATCTCCCGCGCGGCGAGGTCGAAGCGCAGCGAGTCGAGGAACTCGCCGGGGTCGGCGGCCTCGCGCTGCCAGTCGAGCAGCTGGCGCATCCACGCCATCTCCTCGACCTCGACCTCCTTGTTGCCGCCGCCCTTGACCTCCTTGTACCGCCAGTGCGCGGCGATGCCGTACTCGGCGGTGCGGTGCATGGCATGGGTGCGGATCTGCACCTCGAGGGGCTTGCCGTCCGGCCCGATCACCGTGGTGTGCAGCGACTGGTAGACGCCGAACCGGGGCTGGGCGATGTAGTCCTTGAACCGCCCGGGCATCGGCTGCCACAGCGCGTGCACCATGCCGATAGCGGCGTAGCAGTCGCGCACCTCGTCGACGAGCACCCGGACCCCGACGAGGTCGTGGATGTCGTCGAAGTCGCGGCCCTTGACGATCATCTTGCGGTAGATCGAGTAGTAGTGCTTCGGTCGGCCCTCGACCTTGGCCGGGATCCGCGCGGAGTCCAGCTGCGCGGACACCTCGTCGATGACCTGGCGCAGGTAGGTGTCGCGCGACGGCGCCCGGTCGGCGACCAGCCGGACGATCTCCTGGTACTTCTTGGGCTGCAGGATCGCGAAGGACAGGTCCTCCAGCTCCAGCTTCACCGTGGCCATGCCGAGGCGGTGCGCGAGCGGGGCGAACACCTCGAGGGTCTCGTTGGCCTTCTTGACCTGCTTCTCCGGGCGCAGGAAGCGCATCGTGCGCATGTTGTGCAGCCGGTCGGACAGCTTGATGACCAGCACCCGTGGGTCCCGGGCCATCGCGACGACCATCTTGCGGATCGTCTCGGCCTCTGCGGCGGAGCCGAACTCGACCTTGTCGAGCTTGGTGACGCCGTCGACGAGGTGCGCGACCTCGTCGCCGAAGTCGGCGCGCAGCCGCTCCAGTGAGTAGTCGGTGTCCTCGACGGTGTCGTGCAGCAGGGCCGCGACCAGCGTCGTGGTGTCCATGCCCAGCTCGGCCAGGATCGTGGAGACGGCGAGCGGGTGGGTGATGTAGGGGTCCCCGGACTTGCGGCTCTGCCCGTCGTGCTTGTCCTCGGCGACGTCGTAGGCGCGCTGGAGCAGCACCAGGTCGGCCTTGGGGTGCAGCGAGCGGTGGACCGCGGCGAGCGGCTCCAGCACCGGGGTCACGATGGCGACGCGCTGCGGCGTCATCCGCCGGGCGATGCGGGCACGGACCCGGCGGGTCGCGGACGGGCGCGGCGGCTCGTCGTCGGGCGTCAGCGGGCGCGTGGCCGGATGGGCGCCGGTCCGGTCGACCTCGGTCACCGCACCTCCTGCTCGTGCTCGGTGGCGGGAAGGGTCCCGGGTCCGAGGATAGTCCGCGAATCGGGGCCCGTCGTGGTCAGGCGTTCAGCAGGGCGTCGATCCGCAGGTCACCCAGCTTCGCCCGGCCGTTCAGCGCGGCCAGCTCCAGCAGCGTGCCGAACCCGACGACCTCGGCCCCGGCGTCGGCCAGCAGGGCGCAGGCGGCCGCGGCGGTGCCGCCGGTGGCGAGCACGTCGTCGACCACGTAGACCCGCGTGCCCGGCTCGACGACCCCGGCCGGCAGCTCCAGGGTGGCGCTGCCGTACTCCAGGTCGTAGCTGCGCGACGCGGCGACCGCGGGCAGCTTGCCCGCCTTGCGGACCGGCACGGTACCGACCCCGGCGACGAGCGCGACGGCGGCGCCGAGCAGGAACCCGCGCGCCTCCACCCCGACCACCAGGTCCGCCTCGCCCGCGTTGGCGGCCAGCTCGGTGGTGACGGTCGCGAAGGACTCCCCGTGCGCCAGCACCGGGGTGATGTCACGGAACAGCACGCCGGGCTGCGGGTAGTCGGGTACCGAGCGGACCAGCTCGGCGACCCGGAGCAGGTCGTCCGCGGAGTCCCCGGTGATCCCGGGCCCGACCCGGATGCCGTCGACCTGTGCCCCGCTCATCCGCGACGCCGTCCGGTCTTGCCGGTCGGGCGGGCGCCGGGCCGCGGGGCGGCGGGTGCGGAGGAGCTCACGGCGGCGAGGGTATCGGTGGCCGGATCGTCCTCGACGTCCGAGGCCGTCCCGCCCCGGCCTGCCGCGCGGGCACGACGCGCCTCGACCCGGGCGGCCTGGTCGCGGACCCGCTTGTCGCGCAGCTTGATGTCCACCAGGACCGGGGTGGCCAGCAGCAGCGAGGAGACGACACCGGTGATCATGCCGACCAGCTGCACCAGTGCCAGGTCGGCCAGCGTGCCGACACCGAGCAGACCGACACCGATCACGAGCAGGCCGAGCACCGGCAGGATCGCGATGAGCGAGGTGTTCATCGACCGCATCAGCGTCTGGTTCAGCGCGAGGTTCGCGGCCTCGGCGTAGGTGCGCCGGGTCAGCTTCAGCAGCCCGCGGGAGTTCTCCCGGACCTTGTCGAACACGACGACGGTGTCGTAGAGCGAGAACCCGAGGATGGTCAGCAGACCGATCACGGTGGCCGGGGTGACCTCCAGCCCGATGATCGAGTACACCCCGGCGGTCACGACGATGTCGTTGACGAGCGCGATCAGCGCCGCGGCGGCCATCGCCCGCTCGAAGTAGAACGCCAGGAACAGCGTGACCAGGACGATGAACACCGCCAGCGCGATCAGCGCCTGCGTGGTGACCTCACCGCCCCAGGTGCCCGAGACCTGCGAGTCGCTGATCGAGGCGGCGCTCGGGGTGCCGTCCGCGCCGAGCGGCTGCAGCTGGGTGAACAGCGCCTCGCGCAGCGGCACGAGCTGCTCGGGGGTCAGCGGCTCGGACTGCAGCACGATCGACGCGGCGTCGCCGGACCCGACGGACTGGGTGACCTCGGGCGCGAAGCCGATCACGCCTTCGTAGACCCGGTCGACCTGCTGGGTGCTGATCGTGCCGTTCGCCCCGGTGGCGGGCAGCTGGATCTGGGATCCGCCGGTGAAGTCGATGCCGAGGTTGAAGCCCCGGAACACCAGCGAGAGCAGGCACACGGCGATGAGCACGCCGAAGCCGATGTACCAGGTCCTGCGGCGGCCGATGATGTCGACGCTCGCGGTGCCGGTGGTGAGCCGGGTCCAGCCCGACAGCGACTCGGGGTTCGTCATGCGCCCGTTCCCTTCCCGGTGGTGGCCGCGCGCCTGCCGACGGCCGGCTTCTCGCGGCGGTGCCGCGACCCGATCCGGTCGACCGCACCGAGCCCGGAGAGCCCGGGCCTGCCCAGCGACCTGGACCGGGAGATGAGCACGACCAGCGGGAACGTCACGAGGAACACGACGACGAGGTCGAGGACCGTGGACATGCCCAGGGTGAACGCGAAGCCGCGGACCTCGCCGACGGCCAGGATGTAGAGCACCGCGGCGGCCAGGAAGCTGACCGCGTCGGCGGTGAGGATCGTGCGCCGCGCCCGCTCCCAGGACCGCGGGACGGCCGAGCGGAAGGTGCGGCCGTCGCGCATCTCGTCCTTGAGCCGTTCGAAGAAGATGACGAACGAGTCGGCCGTGATGCCGATGGCGATGATGAACCCGGCGACGCCCGCCAGGTCGAGGGTGAACCCGATCCAGCGCCCGAGCAGGATCAGCACCGCGTAGACGACGAGGCCGGACAGGGCCAGCGACAGGATCGTCAGGATGCCGAGCAGGCGGTAGTAGAACAGGCAGTAGGCGAACACCAGCACCAGACCGACGGCGCCGGCGATGAGCCCGGCCTCCAGCGAGGCCAGCCCGAGGCTGGCGGAGACGGTCTGGGCGTTGCCGGAGTCGAACGACAGCGGCAGCGAGCCGTAGCGCAGCACCTGGGCGAGCTGCTGGGCCCGGTCCTGGTTGAACTGCCCCGAGATCTGGGTCTGCCCGAAGATCGGCTGGTTGATCGTGGGGGCCGAGACGACGTCGCCGTCGAGGACGAACGCGACGTTCTTGCCGACGTTCTCGGTCGTGTACCGGCCCCAGGTGTCGGCGCCCTGCGGCTTGAAGGTCAGCCCGACCACCCAGCCGACGCCCTGCTGGTTCTGCTGGGCCTGGGCGGAGGCGATCTCGGTGCCCTCGAGGAACGACGGGCCGAGCAGGTACTTGGACTGCCCGTCCTCGCTGCAGGCGACCAGCGGCCTGGTCGGGTCGTCGTAGCCCTGCAGGGGGTCCGGTGCGCCGCAGTTCAGCGCCAGCAGCGCCTGCAGCTGGGTGGCCTGGTCGGTGCTCTGCCGGGTCTCGCGGAGCTTCGTGACCTCGGCGGCGACGCGCGGGTCGTCCGGCGCGAGCCCGCTCGGGCTCGGCGTCGGGGACGGCGCGGGTGTCGGCGGCGGGTCCTGCAGCGGCGAGACCTGCGCGACCGGCGCGACGGGACGGCTCTGCTCGCCCATGCCCTGCGGCTGCGCCGGGGCGGGGCTCGCAGGGGCCTGGCTCGCGGGGGCCTGGCTCGCGGGGGCCTGGCCGGACTGCGCGTCCTGGCCCGGCGCGGGCTGCTGCCCGGCGGCCTGGTTCGCGGGGACGGGGCCCTGCAGCACCTCGCGGAAGCGCAGCTGCGCGGTCTGGCCCAGGGAGCGGGCCTGCTCGCCGGCGTCGCCGGGGACGGTGATGACGATGTTGCTGCCGTCCAGCTGGACCTCGGCGCCGCTGACACCGAGCCCGTTGACGCGCTGCTCGATGATGTCCTGCGCCTGGATCAGCTGGTCACGCGGCGGTGGCTGCCCGTCGGTGGTGCGGGCGGTGAGCGTGACGCGGGTGCCACCCTGCAGGTCGATGCCCAGCTTCGGCGTGAGGTTGCCGCCCCCGGTGAGGAACACCAGTGCGTACAGCACCACGACGATGCCTGCGAAGGCCGTCAGGTAGCGCCAGGGGCGCACGTGCTGCTGCCCCGACGACGTTGCCACGTGATCGTTCTCCTGATCCGACTCGTGCGGCGGCCGCGGCCGGCCTCACGGTCGGTCGCCGTCCCACCGGGCCGGTGCGGCAGAGCCGCGGCCGGGCCCGGTACGGACGCCGAGGCCGCCGGAACGGGCCGCCCGGCCCGTTCCCGACGTGCTCAGTGGATCGTCGGCTTGTTCTCCGACGCGTCCTTGTCGGCCGGCTCGGCGACGGTCTCCTCCGTCGCCTCGTCGGTCGCGACCTTCTCCCGGATCGCCGCACGCAGCCAGGTGGTGACCACGCCGTCGGCGATCTCGAGGTCGATCGTGTCCTCGTACGAGGCGTCGAC
Source organism: Pseudonocardia sp. ICBG1034 (assembly GCF_020131375.1). Taxonomy (NCBI): domain Bacteria; kingdom Bacillati; phylum Actinomycetota; class Actinomycetes; order Pseudonocardiales; family Pseudonocardiaceae; genus Pseudonocardia; species Pseudonocardia sp. ICBG1034. The sequence continues at coordinate 2,673,548 of NZ_JAHLEK010000015.1, read as the reverse complement.
GATGGTGCCCCGCAGCCCGGACGTGGTGACGACGACGTCGCCGTCCTCCAGCGCCTGCTGCATCGCCTGCGTCTCCGCCATCTGCCTGCGCTGCTTGCGGCCGTTCAGGAACAACGGCACGAACAGCAGCAGGATGATGAGGAACGGCAGCAGGGAGAAGATGCTCGAGCCGCCACCGGCCTGCTGGGCGAGGATTGAAGTCATCGTGCGGGGTCTCCGTCTCGTCTCGTAATCGTGAGTGTGCCAGCCGGGACCGACACCGACGGCCGGCCCCCTCCCGGAGGCGGACCGCTCGTCGCAGTGCGACGGGCCGAACGGCGTCACCCGGGGCCCGCCGGCTGCCCGACACGCCCCGGAACGAGCCGGACGCCCGGATCGTTCCGGTACGCCCGCATCAGGACGCCCGCCGGGCACGCGGTGTCCGGAGGACTCCGCGCGGTGTGCGGACACCAGGGTGCCCGTGGTCCCGGCCGGGCGGTGCCCGATCCGTTCGGTCCGTCCGGATCCTCCCATGTGTGACGGCCCGCGCACCCCGGTGCCCCGGCGGCACGCCGGGTCAGAACAGCGGGTCGACCCGGTGCCCGGCCGGTGCGTCCGCGGGTGGGGTCAGCCCGAGGTGGGTCCAGGCCAGCGGGGTCGCGACCCGCCCGCGCGGGGTGCGGGCGATCATCCCGGCCCGCACCAGGTAGGGCTCGCAGACCTCCTCGACGGTCCCCGGCTCCTCCCCCACGGCGACGGCGAGGGTCGAGACGCCGACCGGGCCGCCGTGGAAGGAGCGGACCAGCGCGCCGAGCACGGCGCGGTCGAGCCGGTCGAGGCCGAGCTCGTCGACGTCGTAGACGGCCAGCGCGTCGCGGGCGACCTCCCGGGTGACCACGCCGTCCGCGCGGACCTCGGCGTAGTCGCGGACCCGGCGCAGCAGCCGGTTCGCCACCCGCGGGGTGCCGCGGCAGCGCCCGGCGATCTCGGCCGCGCCGTCCGCGCGCAGGTCGATGCCGAGGATCCCGGCGGCCCGGCGGAGCACGCGCTCCAGCTCGGGGACGTCGTAGAACTCCATCTGCCCGGTGAACCCGAACCGGTCACGCAGCGGACCGGTCAGCGAGCCGGCCCGCGTCGTGGCCCCGACCAGGGTGAACGGTGCGACGTCGAGCGGGATCGAGGTGGCGCCCGGACCCTTGCCGACCACCACGTCGACCCGGAAGTCCTCCATCGCGAGATAGAGCATCTCCTCGGCGGGGCGGGCGGTGCGGTGGATCTCGTCGATGAACAGCACGTCGCCGGGCACGAGGTTGGACAGCATCGCGGCGAGGTCCCCCGCCCGCTCCAGCGCGGGGCCCGACGTCAGCCGGATCGCGGCGCCCATCTCCTGGGCGATGATCATGGCGAGGCTGGTCTTGCCGAGTCCGGGCGGGCCGGACAACAGGATGTGGTCCGGCGGGTCGCCGCGGCGCCGCGCGCCCTCCAGCACCAGCTGCAGCTGCTCGCGGACCCGTGGCTGCCCCACGAACTCCTCCAGCGACCGGGGCCGCAGCGACGCCTCGACGTCGGTGTCCCCGGGCTGGACCCCGGCATCGACGGCGCGCTCGTCGAGATGCCCGTCGACCCCGGCGTAGGGGTCGGGGTCGGTCACCGCGACCTGCCGAGGCTCGACAGCGCGGTCCGCAGCAGGTCCCGGGCGTCGGTGTCGGGGGCGTGGGCCAGCACCGCGTCCACGGCCTGCTCGGCCGGGCGCTGGGTGAAGCCGAGCCCGAGCAGCGCCTCGACGACCTGCTCGCGCACCCCGAGCACCGGGGCCGGCGCGGCCGCGACCGCACCCGCGGGCACCGCGACGGGCGCGGTCACCTTGTCGCGCAGTTCCACGACCAGGCGCTCGGCGCTCTTGCGCCCGACGCCGGGGATGCGGGTGAGGACGGCGAGGTCGCCGTCGGCGAGTGCGCGGCGCAGCGTGTCCGGCTCCAGCACCGCGATCGTGGCGAGCGCGAGCCGCGTCCCGATCCCGGACACCGTCTGCAGCAGCAGGAACAGCTCGCGTTCCTCGGCGTCGGCGAACCCGTAGAGGGTCAGGGAGTCCTCGCGCACCACCAGCGTGGTCGGCAGCCGGGCCTCCTCGCCGCGACGCAGCCCGCCCAGCGTGGCGGGCGTGGCGTACACCGCGAGCCCGACCCCGCCGACCTCGACGACGGCGTGGTCCAGCCCGATCTCCAGCACCGGACCGCGCACCGAGTGGATCACTGACAGGTCCCCCTCCCACGAACGACCGTTCGAGGCACCGACGCTACCGGGCCGCACCGACGGAACCGCACGCGACACCACGCCACCACCGGGCGAGACGGGTCAGCGTGCGCCCCAGCCGCCGGCGGACCGGGCGTCGGCGGCCGCGCGGGCCGCGGCCCACTGCTGGGCGGCGCTGGGCCGGGCGCCGCCCTGCTCCCGCTGCGCCTCGGCGAGCCGGGCCCGGTGCACCGCGGCCAGCTCCTCGGCGCGGGCCTGCGCCTGCGCCATCCGGTCGATCATCGGGGAGCGCCAGCAGTGGCAGATGGCCAGTGCGAGCGCGTCGGCGGCGTCGGCGGGCTTCGGGGGTGCGTCGAGGCCGAGCAGCCGGGTGACCATCGCGGTGACCTGCGCCTTGCCCGCGCGGCCCTCCCCGGTGACGGCGGCCTTGACCTCGCTGGGGGTGTGGAAGGCGACCGGCAGCCCGGCCCGTGCGGCGACGAGCGCGACGACCCCGCTGACCTGCGCGGTGCCCATCACGGTGCGGACGTTGTTCTGGCTGAACACCCGCTCGACGGCGATCACGTCGGGGCGGTACCGGGCCACCCAGCGCTCCACCTCGTCGGCGACGGTGAGCAGCCGCCGTTCCAGCGGCAGGTCCGGCCGGCTGCGGGCGACACCGACGTCGACGAACCCGACGGTCCGGCCCGCACCGGCCTCGACGACGCCGATCCCGCACCGCGTCAGTCCGGGGTCGACCCCGAGCACCCGCACCGCGTCCCCCTCGCCTCGGATCCGCACGGCCGTTCGAGAACCGTACCGGTGGAGGCGGTCCCATCCGGTGCGGGCACGCCGGACCGGCGGGTCCGGGCCGGGCCGGGCGGACCGGGATGACAGGGTGCGCGGGTGACGTCGTTCCTCCGGATCCTCGCGTGGGTGTGGGCCGCGCTGCTGCTGGTCGTGCTGGTGGGGACCTTCCGCCCCGAGACCCCGGGGATCGGGCTCGCGGGGTCGTTCCTGTCGGGCGCGTACCCGCTGCACGTGGCCCTGGCTGCGGTGCTGGGGATCCTGTTCGGGCTGGCGGCGCGGGCCGCGGGCGCGCGGTTCACCGGAGTCGCGACGGCGGTGCTCGCACTGGCCGCGGTCGTCGGGTCGGTCACGGTGCTGGCCGCGCAGGGCCGGGCCGCGTCCGAGCAGGGCGTCCGACTGGACTGGACGGCGACGCTGACCGAGCTGGGCCAGCCCGACGGGCGGCCGGACCGGTCGGTGGAGTTCGCCCCCGGCCGCACGCTGGACCTCTACCTGCCGACCGGCGCGGGTCCGCACCCGACGATGGTGTGGGTGCACGGCGGGTCGTGGACGAGCGGGGACCGCGGCGACCGCACCGCGCTGAACCGGTGGCTCGCCGAGCGCGGCTGGGCGGTCGCGGCGGTGGACTACCGGCTGCCGCCGCCCGAGCCCGTCGGCCGCGACCAGCAGCGCGACGTCGCGTGCGCCGTCGACTGGGTCCGCGCGCACGCGGGCGAGGCGGGTCTGGATCCCGCGCGGCTGGTGCTGGCCGGGCAGTCCGCCGGCGCGACGCTGGCGCTGTCGACCACGTCCGGGCTGCTCGACGGGACGCTGGCGTGCTCCGAGGCACCGGCCGCGTACGGCGGCACCGGCCCGGCCGACGCCCCGCCGCCGACGCCCGGCCCGCCGCCGGTCGGCGTGGTCGCCTACTACCCGCCCGTCGACCTGACGCTGGTCGACCCGGACCTGGCGCGCACCCTGTTCGGCGGGACCGCCGAGCAGGCTCCGGGCCTGCTGCGGCTGCTCTCCCCCGCCGAGCAGGTCCGCCCGGGGCTCCCGCCGACCCTGCTGCTGCTCGGCTCCGCGGACCACTACGTCCTGCCCGACCGGGTCGCCGCCTACGACCGGGAGCTCCGCTCCGCGGGGGTCGACGGCAGGCTGGTCACCGTCCCCTACGCCGACCACGTCTTCGACCGGCCCTTCGGCAGCCCGGGCGCGCAGCTGACCCGGGAAGCCGTGATCCGGTTCCTGACCGGGCTGAACTGATGCGGGTCGAGGTCACCGCCCTGCTGGCCGCGTCCCGGCACACCTACGAGGGCAGGCCCGCGGACGGGCCCCGGCCCGACCCGGAGCCGCCGCTGCGCCGCGAGGTCCGGGTCCGTGCCGGCCACGGGATCGTCGGCGACCGCTACGCCGGCCACCCGGCCCACGCCCGCGCCGCGGTGACCCTGCTGGCCGCGGAGTCGCTGGACCACCTGCGCGCGGTGCTCGGCGACGCCGTCGACGCGACCCCGCCGGCGATGCGGCGCAACGTCGTCCTGCGCGGCGCCCCGGTGGACGCGCTCGCCGCACCGGGCCGCGGCGGCACCGGCGCGCTGTTCGCCCTGGACTCCGGCGACGGGCCGGTCCGCTTCCGCGCGCACCGCGCCGCCGCACCGTGCCGCTGGATGGACACCGAGATCGGCGACGGCGCGTGGGCGGCGCTGCGCGGCCGGGGCGGTGTCCGCTGCGAGCCCCTCGACGACGGCGTGCTCCGCCTCGGCTCGGCCGAGCTGACGATCCTGGAACCGGCGACGGCCGTACCGCCGGACGCCGGGCACGAACCGTCCGGCGGGATGTCCCCACCGTCCGCCGCGACGACGTAACAGCAGGTGGGAGGTCTGCGACGCTACCGGCGTCGGCCCCGGAGGAGGTGACGCCGATGCCCCTGGTCCCGCACCCCCGCCGCCCCGACGAGCCACCGGCCGCGCCGGCGCAGGCGGGCGTCGTCGTCCACCGGGGTCTGCCCGGGGACCGGGCGACCTGGGCGCGCCGGGCCGGCCGGATCGGCGGGCTCCTGGTCGCCCTGGCCGACGCCGAGTCCGGCGGGCTGGAGCTGCCGGCGTCGCTGGCCGGGCGCCGTGCGCTGTGGGCGTGGTCGCGTTCCGCGGAACGCGCGGTCGCCGCGGCGGGCGACGCCGACGCGGTCGTCGTGATCCACACCGACGACGCCGACGTCCTCGCCGCCGCCGGACGCGACCTGGCCGCGGTGCTGCGCCACGAGCGCGACACCCTCCGCACCGCCGCCCCCGGCGACGCCCCGACCGGCGCCACGGCCCGGACGGACCCGGCCGGACGGCTCTGCGCGATCCTGCACGCCGCGGCCCGCCGGCAGGACGTCGCGGTGGAGCAGCTCGTCGCCGAGCTGGGCCGCGCCGCCCGGGTCCTCGCGCCCGGACACCTGCGCCACCACTCCGGAGCCGGGTACGGCGCCGCCCCCGCACCGGGAACGGTCGCCGGCTGACCCCGCCCCCTGGGGGCCGGGGCCCGGATCAGTGCGCCGCGGCGTCCCAGCTGCGGCCGGACCCGACCGACACCTCCAGCGGCACCGACAGGTCGGCCGCGGCCGCCATCTCACGGCGCACGAGCGCCTCCAGGGTCTCGCGCTCGCCGTCGGCGACCTCGAGGACGAGCTCGTCGTGCACCTGCAGCAGCATCCGGCTGCGCAACCCCTCGGCCTGCAGCGCCCGGTAGACCCCGAGCATCGCGACCTTGATGATGTCCGCCGCGCTGCCCTGGATCGGGGCGTTGAGCGCCATCCGCTCGGCCATCTCCCGACGCTGACGGTTGTCGCTGGTCAGGTCGGGCAGGTAGCGCCGCCGCCCCAGGATGGTGGCGGTGTAGCCGTCCTTGCGTGCCTGGTCGACGACTCCCGCGAGGTAGTCGCGCACCCCGCCGAACCCGGCGAAGTAGTCGTCCATCAGCCCCTTCGCCTCCTCGGTGGAGATCCGCAGCTGCCCGGACAGACCGTAGGCCGACAGCCCGTAGGCGAGGCCGTAGTTCATCGCCTTGATCTTGGCGCGCTGCTCGGGCGACACCTCGGTCGCCGCGACGCCGAAGACCCGGGCGGCGGTCTCGGCGTGGAAGTCGTGCTGTGAGCGGAAGGCCTCGATCAGCGCGGCGTCCTCGGACAGGTGGGCCATGATCCGCATCTCGATCTGGCTGTAGTCCGCGGTGAGCAGCTCCGCGTACGGCGCGCCGTCGGGGCCGGACCCGACGACGAACGCGTCCCGGATCCGGCGCCCGGCGGCGGTGCGGATCGGCACGTTCTGCAGGTTCGGGTCGGTCGAGGACAGCCGGCCGGTCGCGGCGATCGTCTGCGAGTAGGTGGTGTGGATCCGGCCGTCCTCGGCGACGGACTTCATGAGCCCGTCGACGGTCACCTTGAGCCGGGTCGCGTCGCGGTGCTGCAGCAGGAACTGCAGGAACGGGTGCTCGGTCTGCTCGTAAAGGCTCGCCAGCGCGTCCGCGTCGGTGGTGTATCCGGTCTTGGTGCGCTTGGTCTTGGGCATCTCCAGCTCGTCGAACAGCACGACCTGCAGCTGCTTGGGCGAGCCGAGGTTGATCTCCTTGCCGATCACCTCGTAGGCCTGCCGCGCTGCCTCGCGGACCTGGGCGCCGAAGTCCGACTCCAGGTCGGACAGGGTCTCGCCGTCGACGGCGATCCCGGCCGCCTCGCAGTCGGCCAGCACGAACGCCAGCGGCAGCTCCAGGTCGGCCAGCAGCTCGCTGCCGCCCCGCTCGGCGAGATCGGCGTCCAGGGCGTCGGCGAGCTCGGCGATCGCCGAGGCCGCGAGCATCTCCTGCTCCGCGGCCCGGGTGTCGGCCTCCTCCTCACCGCCGAGCAGCGACAGCTGACCGTCGGCGGGCTCCTCGGTGCGCAGCTCGCGGCGCAGGTAGCGCAGCGCGAGATCGGCCAGGTCGAACGTCCGCTGCCCGGGCTTGGCGAGGTACGCGGCGAGCGCGGTGTCGCTGGTCAGCCCGCCCAGGGTCCAGCCCCGCGCCCGCAGCGCGTGCAGCACCGCCTTCACGTCGTGCGCGGCCTTCGGCACGGACGCGTCGGCGAGCCAGTCGCCCAGGGCCGCCTCGTCGTCCGGGGTGAGGCCGGTCAGCGCGAGGTAGCCGGCGGCCGGGACACCGGCGGTGGCGCCGGCGGCCCGCTGCTCGACGGTCGGCTCCCCCGTGGCGAGCGCGATCCCGTCGAGGTCGCGCCCGGCGATCGGGCCGGTGACCCCGGCGAAGCTCACCGCGACCCGACGCCCGTCGCGGGCGTGGGCGTCGAGCCAGGCCCGCACCGCGCCGGGTGCGACGACCTCGCCGGAGACCTCGAAGCCGGACTCGGCCTCGGGCTCGGCGGAGGACAGGGTGGAGAACAGGCGCTCGCGCAGCACCCGGAACTCCAGCTCGTCGAACAGGCGGTGCACCGCGTCGCGGTCCCACGGGCGCAGCTCGAGCTCCTCGGGGGCGGCGCCGAGGTCGACGTCGCGCACCAGCTCGGTGAGCTGGCGGTTGAGCAGCACGTTCGCCAGGTTGGCCCGCAGGTTGTCCCCGGCCTTGCCCTTGACCTCGTCGACCCGGTCGGTGAGCTCGGCGAGCGAGCCGAACTCCCGGACCCACTTCGCCGCGGTCTTCTCCCCCACCCCGGGGATGGAGGGCAGGTTGTCCGAGGGGTCGCCGCGCAGCGCCGCGAAGTCCGGGTACTGGGCCGGGGTGAGCCCGTAGCGCTTGTCGACCTCGGCCGGGTCGATCCGGCCGAGGTCGGACACGCCGCGCTTGGGGTACAGGACGGTGACGTCGTCGGTGACCAGCTGGAACGCGTCACGGTCGCCGGTGGTGATGAGCACCTGGTAGCCGCGCCCCTCGGCCTGGGTGGCGAGGGTGGCGATGAGGTCGTCGGCCTCGAACCCGTCGACGGCGAACACCGGGATGTTCAGCGCGGCCAGGACCTCCTTGATGAGGTCGATCTGGCCGCGGAAGTCGTCCGGCGTCGACGAGCGGTTCGCCTTGTACTCGGCGTAGCGCTCGGAGCGGAACGTCCTGCGCGACACGTCGAAGGCGACCGCGAGGTGGGTCGGCTCCTCGTCGCGCAGCAGGTTGATCAGCATCGAGGTGAAGCCGTAGACCGCGTTCGTGGTCTGCCCGGTACCGGTGCGGAAGTTCTCCGCGGGCAGCGCGAAGAACGCCCGGTAGGCCAGGGAGTGGCCGTCGAGCAGCAACAGGCGCGGCTTCGCCGGTGCCTTCTTCTTCGCCGAGGCCGACTTCTGGGTGCCCTGCGTCGCTGTGCTCATCGGCGGCGAGTCTAGAACCGACCCCCGACAGTGAACGCGGCCGCGCCCCGGGTGGGGACGCGGCCGCGTGCGGACCTGCCGGGGCGACCTCAGCCGACCTCGGCCATGACCTCGTCGGAGACGTCGAAGTTGGCGTAGACGTTCTGGACCTCGTCGGAGTCCTCGAGCGCCTCGATCAGCTTGAAGACCTTCTTCGCTCCGTCGGCGTCCAGCTCGACCTGCATCGACGGCACGAAGACCGCCTCCGCGGAGTCGTAGTCGATGTCGTTCTGCTGGAGCGCGGTCCGCACCGCGACGACGTCGGTCGGCTCGGAGACGACCTCCCAGCTCTCGCCGAGGTCGTTCACCTCCTCGGCACCGGCGTCGAGGACGGCCATCAGCACGTCGTCCTCGGACAGCTCGGCCTTCGGCAGCACCACGACGCCCTTGCGCTGGAACAGGTACGCCACCGACCCCGGGTCGGCCATGGTGCCGCCGTTGCGGGTCATCGCCGTCCGGACCTCGGTCGCCGCCCGGTTCCGGTTGTCGGACAGGCACTCGACCAGCACCGCGACCCCGTTCGGGCCGTAACCCTCATAGGTGATCGTCTGGTAGTCGGCGCCGCCGGCGTCGGCACCCGAACCACGCTTGACCGCACGGTCGATGTTGTCGTTCGGGACCGAGCTCTTCTTCGCCTTCTGGATGGCGTCGTAGAGCGTCGGGTTGCCGTCGGGGTCACCGCCGCCGGTCCGGGCCGCGACCTCGATGTTCTTGATCAGCTTGGCGAACATCTTGCCGCGGCGGGCGTCGATCACGGCCTTCTTGTGCTTGGTCGTCGCCCACTTGGAGTGACCGCTCATCGGCTCGTCTGCCCACCTCTCGTGCTCGCACCGCGCACGCGACGCGCGGTGAGGGGCAGGTCCGACGCCCCGCAGCGCTAGCTGCGGTCGGGCCGACCTGCGGGAACCCGTCAATGTTACCGACGACGCGGCTCCGCGCCGGGCCGGGCCCGCGCGCACCCCCCATGTCACCGACACATGCATGATCGACTATGCTTCGCCACCACGTCCCGCCGGGAACCCGGCGCGGACTACTCTGACAACCGTTATCGGCACCTGCACCGGGCGCCGGTCGCGAGAGGAGCGCACGTGTTCGGAGCAGTGGCAGGCAAGGCCGTCGGGCTCGTCGTGAGCGGGCTGGCCGGCGCGGTCGCCTACGACGGCGTCAAGAAGGTCGCGCGCTCCGGCGCCGTCCGCGAGGCCGCCGTCTCGATGACCACCTGGGGCCTCAAGGGTGCACGAGCCGCCGAGACCGGCGCCGAGAAGGCCCGGCTGGCGACCGCCGACATCGTCGCCGAGGCCCGCGGCCGCATCGGTGAGGAGGCCCCCGCCCCGGGCAACGGCCACGGGCACGGCCACGAGCACTGATCCCGGTCCTCCGGGCACGACGAGCGAGACGAGCGAGACCGTGAGCACCGACACCGCCGGCCCGGACGCCACCGTCCTCAGCGACGCCGCGGGCCGCATCCGCTTCGCCGTCCCGGCCCTGCGCGGGCGGACCGCGCTGGCCGTGGCCGTCGAGGACGAGCTGGACCACGTCGGCGGGGTGCGGCAGGTGCACGCCTACCCGCGCACCGGCAACGTCGTCGTCTGGTACCGCCCGGGCTGCGACCGGGTCGAACTCGTCGAGGCCATCGGCAAGGGCCTCGGCGCCGAGCCGGAGGCCACCGCGGCCCGCACCCCTCGCTCGGCCGACCAGCACAACGGGGAGCTGGCCCGGCTGGTCGTCGGCGGGGTCGCGCTCGCCGCGCTCGGCTTCCGCCGCTACGCGCTGCGCCGCCCGCCGCTGCTCGGACCGGCCAGCCGCACCGTCGCCACCGGCGTCACGATCTTCACCGGCTACCCGTTCCTGCGCGGCGCGCTCCGCTCGCTCGCCGGCGGGAAGGGCGCGGGTACCGACGCGCTGGTGTCCGCGGCGACCGTCGCCAGTCTCGTGCTGCGCGAGAACGTCGTCGCGCTGACCGTGCTGTGGCTGCTCAACATCGGCGAGTACCTGCAGGACCTGACGCTGCGCCGCTCCCGGCGCGCGATCTCCGAGCTCCTGACCGGCGCCACCACCCGTACCTGGACCCGGCTGGCCGACGGCACCGAGATCGAGATCGACATCGCCGACCTGTCGGTCGGCGACGAGGTCGTGGTGCACGAGCGGATCGTGCTCCCGGTCGACGGCGAGGTCGTCGCCGGCGAGGGCGTGGTCGACCAGGCCGCGATCACCGGCGAGCAGCTGCCCGTCTCGGTCGCCCCCGGGGCCGTCCTGCACGCCGGGTCGGTGCTGCTGCGCGGCCGGATCGTCGTGCGCGCCACCGCCGTCGGACAGGACACCGCGATCGGGCGGATCATCGACCGGGTCGAGCAGGCCCAGGGCGACCGGGCCCCGATCCAGACCGTCGGCGAGAACTTCTCCCGCCGGTTCGTGCCGGCCTCGTTCCTGCTCTCGGCGCTGACCCTGGTCGTCACCCGCGACGTGCGGCGCGCGATGACGATGCTGCTCATCGCCTGCCCGTGCGCGGTCGGCCTGTCCACCCCGACGGCGATTTCCGCGGCGATCGGCAACGGCGCGCGGCGCGGCATCCTCATCAAGGGCGGCGCGCACCTCGAGGCGGCCGGCCGGGTCGACGCGGTGGTGTTCGACAAGACCGGCACGCTCACCCAGGGCCGCCCGGTCGTCACCAACGTCATCTCCTTCCACGACGACTGGGCGCCCGAGCAGGTCCTGGCCTACGCCGCGTCGTCGGAGATCCACTCCCGGCACCCGCTGGCACAGGCGGTCATCCGCTCCACCGAGGAGCGGCGGATCGAGATCCCGCCGCACGAGGAGTGCGAGGTCCTGCTCGGCCAGGGCATGCGGGTCCAGGCCGACGGCCGGGTACTGCTCATCGGCTCACGCGACCTGCTCCGCGCCCAGGGCGTCACGGTCCCGCGCAAGGCGGCGGACTGGGTGCGGCGACTGCAGAAGGCATCGGAGACCCCCCTGCTGCTCGCCGTCGACGGCGCGCTGGTCGGCCTGGTCTCGCTGCGCGACACCGTGCGGACCGAGGCCCGCGACGTGCTGGAACGGCTGCGCGCCGACGGCGTCACCCGGATCGTCATGCTCACCGGCGACCACCCGCAGACCGCGAAGGCCGTCGCCGAGGAGCTCGGCATCACCGAGTACCGCGCCGAGGTCATGCCCGAGCAGAAGCAGGACGTGGTCCGGGCGCTGCAGGCCGAGGGCCACACCGTCGCGATGATCGGCGACGGCACGAACGACGCCCCCGCGCTGGCGCTGGCCGACATCGGGATCGCGATGGGCGTGGCCGGGACCGACGTGGCGGTCGAGACCGCGGACGTCGCCCTCGCCGCCGACGACCTCAACGCGCTGCTCGACCTGCGCGACCTGGGGCGGCGCTCGATCACCCTGATCCGGCAGAACTACGGCATGTCGATCGCGGTGAACGCGGCCGGGCTGCTGGTCTCCGCCGGCGGGGCGATGTCACCGGTGGTCGCGGCGATCCTGCACAACGCCTCCAGCGTCGCGGTCGTCGCGAACAGCTCCCGGCTGATCCGCTACCGGATCCCCGCCGGCGCGGCGACGACCGTCGTCGAGGGTGAGGTCGTCCGGTAGAAGGCCCGGGCGGCGGGGTGGAAGAGCAGCACGACGGCGGCGATCACCTCGGCCACGTGCAGCCCGCGCAGCGCCGCCGCGACGAGCTCGGGCGCGGTCGCGGAGACCAGGAACAGCCCGACCGAGCCCCCGTCGGCGAGGGCACGCACCGGTTCGACGACCAGTGAGGCCGTCCCGAGCACACCGAGCACGCCGAGCACGGTCCACCGGTACACGCCGTGCCCGGAGCGCAGCTGCAGCACGAGCACGCCCAGGACCAGGTAGATCCCGGCGCGGACGGCCAGCTCCCCGGTCGCGGGCGGCACCGGTGCGGCCAGCCGGACCAGGGACTCGGCGAGCCCGGCCAGGATGGCGCCGAGCCACAGCGCGACGCTGAGGCCCACCGCGGAGGGCAGGGCGGGGCGCGACCCGCTGGGCACGACGGTGGTGGTCATGCTTGCCAGGGTCCCCGCGCCGGGCCGGCCGGCCCACACGGCGCTCCCCCGCGTGGACCTGGGGTAAACCCCACCCCCGCACCCGACCGGACGAACCGGGTGTCCCGTACCCGACAATCTGTACTAGCGTACGAATTGTGGACGGCCGACACACCCGCAGCGCACGGACCCGGGCGGCCCTGCTCGACGCCGCCATCGAGATCATCTGCACCCGGGGTGTCACGGCGGTGACCCAGCGCGCCGTCGCCGCCCGGGCGGGGACCTCGCTCGCCTCGACGACGTACCACTTCCGCACCGCGGACGACCTGCTCGTCGCCGCGTTCGAGGCGACGAGCAGCCGGACCATCGCCGACATGCGGCGGACCGCGCGCGAGGCGGCCGAGCGGGGGGCGGGGATCGTCGACGCGGCCATGGCCGTCGTGGCGCGCGCCCCCTACGGCGACCGCCTGCCACCGGACGGGGTGGTCCAGCTGACCCTCAGCGCGATCCACAACCCGCGGCTGCGCCCGATCGCCGAGGCGTTCGTCGAGGAGCTGGCCGCCCTGTTCGTCCCGCTGACCACCACTCCGGACACCGCGCGCACCCTCGCGCGCTCGCTGTCCGGGCTGATCCTGCACGAGATGGCGCGCGGCGCCGACGCCCCCACTCCGACCATGCGCGCCGACGTCACCCGTCTGTTCGCCGCGTTCGGCGTCCCCGACCACCCGACGACCGGCCGGCCGCAGGCCGACCCGGCACACCACCACGAGGATCTGGAGCCAGGATGACCGTCACCGCCGCATGGCCGACCGGCCGGTCGAGCCGGTCCGCCGTGCTCGCCCAGTTCGGCGAGACCCGCGCCGACCTGATGCAGTGGGCCCTGACCACCGGCGACCCCCTCGCCGACGCCGTCGTCGACGAGATGCACGAGCTCGGGATGTCCACGGCGCGGCCGCTGCTCGTGCGCGGGATCCGGGACGGCCTCGACGCCCTCGACGACCCGCCGCCCGCACTCGCGGCACTTCTGCGGCAGACCGAGGCGCCGCCCGCCTACGTCGACGACGAGCTGCTCGACGACCTCCCCCTGCCCTGGTTCAGCTCCCCCACCCCGGTGCACATCCTGTCCCTCAGCGCGGGAGCCCTCGTCCGGGTCTACGAGTCGCCGTCGATCGCGAAGGTGCTGTCCACCACCGGCCGCCTCGTCGACCGCGCCGACAAACGGCTCACCGAGACCGGGACCTGGCTCACCCAGGCGATGCTGCCGGGGAACCTGCGCCGCGGGCGGCCCGGATACGTCGCGACCCTCGACGTCCGCATGCTGCACGCCCACATGCGCAGGCTCGCCCTCGACCGCGGGTACGACAGCACCGCCGACGGTGTCCCGATCAACCAGGTCGACCTCGGGCGGACGTGGATGGACTTCACCCTGACCTCGTTCGTCGCGGAGGAACAGTTCGGGTTCGACCTCACCGGACGCGAGCTCGCCGGCCTCTACCGCTACTGGTGGTACGTCGGGCACCTGCTCGGCATCGACGCCCGGCTCGTCGAGGGGATCACCGGTCACGACGCGGCCCGCCGGATCGACGACGTGCTGCAGACCGTGACCGGACCCGTCTCGGACGACTCCGCGCTCCTGGCCGCCGCGACCCTCGACTCGATCTCGGTCCTGCTCCGGGACCTGTTCGGTGTCCCGCCGCGGCTGTCCCGCCCCGCCCTCGACGCGATCACCCGCCGCATCCACGGCCCGGGAATGAGCCAGGACCTGCGGATCCGCCCCGCCCCGGTCGCCGACGCCCTGCTCACCCCGGCCGTCACCGGGTTCCGGCAGGCCCGCGCGTGGCGCCGGCGCTCGCCCGGGCGGTGGCGGTCGGCCATCGACTCGACCGTGGCCGCCGAACGCGAGCGGACGACCGCCCCCGCCGCACCCACCGCCTATCAGCGCGGCGCCACCGGCTCGACCGACTGACCAGTGCGGGGGCTGCCGCCCGTCCTCGGGCGGCAGCCCGGCGCCGTGTCGTCCGGTGGCGGCCCGGCACCGCGTCATCCGATGGCGGCCCGCACCATGTCGACGAACAGCCCGTGCACCCGCCGGTCCCCGGTCAGCTCGGGGTGGAACGACGTGGCGAGCACCGGGCCCTGCCGGACCGCGACCGCCCGCCCGGCCGCCTCGCCCGCGTCGACACCGTTGCTGGTGACGTCCGGGACCGAGGCGAGCACCTCGACGTCGCCGCCGGTCTTCTCGACCCACGGCGCCCGGATGAACACCGCGTGCACCGGGTCGCCGGTGAGACCGGTGAACTCCAGGTCGGCCTCGAAGGAGTCGACCTGCCTGCCGAAGGCGTTGCGCCGCACGACGACGTCGAGCCCGCCGAGCTGGTGCTGGTCGGGTCGTCCGTCCAGGATCTCCTCGGCCAGCAGGATCATGCCGGCGCACGAGCCGTAGGCGGGCAGGCCGTCGCGCAGCCGGGCACGGAGCGGCTCCAGCAGCTCGAAGGTGTCGAGCAGCTTCGACACCGTGGTGGACTCCCCGCCCGGCAGGACGATGCCGTCCACGGCGGCCAGCTCGGCGGGCCGGCGCACCGGGACCGCCGTGGCGCCGACCGCCGTCAGCGCGGCGACGTGTTCACGGACGTTGCCCTGCAGGGCGAGCACACCGACGGTCGGGGAGGACATGGGATCGAGGGTAACCCCGCTCCACCTGCGCCGACCCGGACCGTCGGCGTGATTCAGCCCGCCTCGACCTCGCCACGCCTGGCCTGCTTGGACGCCGCGGTGCGGAGCGCCTCCGCGACGGCCGGGGCCACGCTCTGGTCGAACACGCTCGGCACGATGAACGACGGGTTCGGCTCGGCGACGACGTCGGCGATCGCCTCGGCCGCGGCGAGCATCATCTCGTCGGTGATGTCGTGCGCCTGGGCGTCGAGCAGCCCGCGGAACACACCGGGGAACGCGAGCACGTTGTTGATCTGGTTCGGGTAGTCCGACCGGCCGGTCGCGACGACGGCGGCGTGCTTCATCGCCAGCGTCGGGTCGACCTCGGGGTCCGGGTTGGCCAGTGCGAACACGATCGAGTCGTCGTTCATGGTCCGCAGCTCGTCCTCGCCGAACAGGTTCGGCGCGCTGACCCCGATGAAGACGTCGGCCCCGACGAGCGCATCGGCCAGGGTGCCCTGCTTGCCGTCCTTGTTGGTCTGCGCGGCGATCGAGACGAGGTTGTCGTCCATCCCCTCGCGTCCGGTGTGGACGATGCCGTCCACGTCGACCGCGACCACGTCGGCGGTCTGCTCCGAGCCGAGCAGCCGGATGATCGCCGAGCCGGCCGCGCCGACCCCGCAGACGACGACGCGGATGTCGGAGAACTTCTTGCCGACCACGCGCAGCGCGTTGCGCAGGGCGCCGAGGACGACGACGGCGGTGCCGTGCTGGTCGTCGTGGAAGACCGGGATGTCGAGCAGCTCGCGCAGCCGGCGCTCGATCTCGAAGCAGCGCGGCGCGGCGATGTCCTCCAGGTTGATGCCGCCGTAGCCGGGGGCGATCAGCTGGACGGTGCGGATGATCTCCTCGGTGTCCTGGGTGTCGAGGCAGACCGGCCAGGCGTCGACTCCTGCGAACTGCTTGAACAGCGCCGCCTTGCCCTCCATCACCGGCATCGCCGCGGCGGCGCCGATGTTGCCCAGGCCGAGCACCGCGGACCCGTCGGTGACGACGGCGACGGTGTTGCGCTTGATCGTCAGGCGCCGGGCGTCGGACGGGTTCTCCGCGATCGCCATCGACACCCGCGCGACACCCGGGGTGTAGGCGCGCGACAGGTCGTCACGGGTGCGGAGGTTCACCTTGGACCGCACCTCGATCTTGCCGCCGAGGTGGAGCAGGAAGGTCCGGTCCGAGACCTTGCGGACCGAGAAGCCCTCGAGCTGCTCGATGGCGGCCTTGATCTCCTCGACGTGCTCGGTGTTGCGGGCGTTGACCGAGATGTCGACGACGAGACTCTCGGTGCGCGCCTCGACGACGTCGAAGGCGGTGACGACGCCACCGACCTGGCCGACGGCGGCGGTGAGGTCACCGGCCGAGGTGGGGTGGGCGGGGGCGTCGACGCGTGCGGTGATGGCGTAACCGGGACCGGGAATGGACACGGCCCGGAACAGTACCGCCGGGAGTGTGGTTACCGTGGCGTCAACGATGTGACGACGCGCGTCACCGCTCGTCGGGGTCGTCCGCGGGGATCCGCGGCAGCGGCCCGGTGGGGGCGTCGGCCACGGCCATCTTCGCCGCCGAGTCGGTCGGGGCGCGCCCGCCGAGTGCGGCCAGCGCGGTCTCGTTGCCGACGTCGGCGCCGGCCCGTTCGGACAACAGCCAGCGCACCTCCAGCAGGTCGCAGTACGCCTGCACCGGATCGCCGGCACCGCCGAGCGCGGCGTGCGCGCGGGCCGATCCGGGCTCGAGGCAGTGATCGATCCAGCTGCGGGCGGCCGCGCGCTCCGACACCGGGTGCCCGGTGCGCCGCTGCATCCAGTCGCGGTGGGCGTTGAGGTCGCCCAGCAGGATCCGGGCCTGGCCCTCCCCCACGCCGACACCGGTCAGCCTGCGCAGCGTCTCGGAGTGGTAGTTGCGGTCGCCGACGGCGATGTGCAGCCGCGACCGGCCGTCGCCGACCGGGAGCAGGGACACCTCGTCGACGGCGAAGCCCAGGTCGTTGAGCTCCCGGATGGCGCCCTCGACGCGGTAGCGGTCGCCGAAGGCGAAGACCGGCGAGGTGTGCAGGGCGTCCCACAGCTCCCGGTAGCGCTCGGGCAGGGCGGTCGCCTCGTCGATGAGCTGCGGGATCATCTCCGGCGGGCGCTCCAGCGAGGTCGCGAGGTCGATCATCCCGGCGGCGATGTTCTCGACCAGGATCGTCACGTCGTGCTCGCGCTGGCCGTCGGACAGGCCGTCCGGGTGCACCTCGCTGGTCTCGGCGTCGACGAGGAAGGCCTGCAGGGTCTGCCCGTCGCGGGTGAACAGGGTGTTGTTGAGCGAGCAGTCGCCCCAGAACACGCCGTGCCGGTGCAGCTCGACCAGCAGCGAGATCATCGCGTCGAACAGCCGGGCGCGGTGCCGCGGCCGGTTCGGGGGCAGCCGCAGGAACAGCCTGCGGTACTGCCAGGACCCGCTCAGGTACCGGGTCACCAGGATCGCGGTCTCGTGCGCCGGCTGGTTCACCAGACCGGCCGGGCGGACCGCGGGCAGGCACTGGTGCTCGAGGCGCCGCAGCACGTCGTACTCACGACGGGCGATCCGCTCCGGCATGTCCTTGAGCGCCCACAGTGCGCCGTCGGCCTCGACGAACCGGACGAGGTGCCGGCTGGGGCCGACCTCCATGTCGCGCAGCGGGACCCGCATCTCGTCCCACCGTTCCAGCGGCTCGTTCCAGGGCAACGCGATCAGCTCGGGACCGGGGGCCCGCAGCACCAGCTCCGGCGGCGCGTCCATTCAGGACACCCCCCGCACACCGCGGGCCGGTGGGGCGGTGGAGCCGCGGATGACCAGCCGGGTCGGCAGGGTCGCTAGCGGCTCGACCGGCTCGCCGGCCAGCGTCGCCAGCGCCATCCGGGCCGCGACGGCACCCTGCTCGGCCGCCGGCTGGGCCACGGTGGACAGATCGGTCAGCGCGGCCAGCGGGTGGTCGTCGATGCCGATGACCGACACGTCGCCGGGCACCGCGAGCCCGGCCCGGCGCAGCGTGCCGACGGCGCCGAGGGCGACCTCGTCGGTGTGGGCGTAGACCGCCGTCGGCGGGTCGGACAGCCCGAGCAGCTCCCCCATCGCCCGCGCCCCGCCCTCCGGGCTCCAGGGCACGCTCACCGTCAGGGCGGGGTCGTGTTCCACACCGGCGTCGGCGAGCGCCGCCCGGTAGGCGGCCGCACGCCCCTCGGGCTGGCCCGGGTCGAGCTCCGGGTCGGTGGTGACGATCATCCCGATCCTCCGGTGTCCGAGGTGGAGCAGGTGGTCGACGGCCTGGCGACCGGCGACGCACTCGTCGATCGACACCGAGGGGTGGTTGCCGATCCGGGTCCCCGCCGACACGATGCCGACGCCGATCCGCTCCAGCCGGGCGCGCTCGGCGTCATCGACGCCGAACCCCAGCAGCACGACGGCGTCGGCACGCCGGCGGGCGGGCAGCTCGGCGAAGAACGCGCGCCGGGCCGCGGCGTCGCCGAGGTGGTAGAGCAGCACGTCGCGCCCGGCCTCGCGCACCACCTCGGACAGCCCCTCCAGCGCCGCCCCGAACCACCACCGCGACAGGTGCGGGACGACGACGGCGATCCGCCCCGTCGTGCCCCGCGCGAGCCCGGAGGCGTCCGGGCTCACGACGTACTCCAGGGCCCGCGCGGCCTCCCACACGCGGGCGCGGGTGGCCTCGGCGACGTGGGGGTGATCGCTGAGCGCGCGTGACGCGGTGGCCGGTGAGACCTTGGCCAGCCGGGCCACGTCGGCCAGGTTGACCGGTTCGGGCACGACACATGTATGCCCAAAGCTGGAAGCGATTGCAAGAGCGGATGTTATCCGACTGCGCTGGACCATCGCCTGTGGATCAGTAAGGATCGTCGCCGACCAGGCCGATTGCTGTGAGCCTTGACACTCCCGGGTGAAAGGCCCACAGTCTCGGTTGGAAACGCTTCCAACGTCGCCGACGAGCGACGGGACACAGCAGCGGTATCGGACACGGGAGTTCGGAGTTGACCATGCGTCGCACACGGTGGAGGAGGACGCTGGCCGCCGGTGCGGCCACCGTCGCCCTCGCCCTGCTGGCGGGCTGCGGAGGCGCACCCGCGGGCCCGCCGGTCCTCAACTGGTACATCAACCCCGACGACGGCGGGCAGGCGGAGATCGCCCAGCGCTGCTCGGCGGCGTCGAACGGGCAGTACCAGATCGCGGTGTCGGTGCTGCCGCGCCAGTCCGCGGAACAGCGTCAGCAGCTGATCCGCCGGCTCGCGGCCAACGACAGCTCGATCGACATCATGTCCATCGACCCGCCCTACATCCCCGAGTTCGCCGAGGCGAAGTTCCTGGCCCCGGTGCCCGAGGACGTCGCGCAGCGGACCACCGCCGGGATCGTGAACTCCGCGAAGGAGGGCGCGAGCTGGAACGGCGAGCTCGTCACGGTGCCGTTCTGGGCCAACACCCAGCTGCTCTGGTACCGCAAGTCGCAGGTCGCCGGCACCGGGCTGGACCTGTCGAAGCCGGTCACCTGGGACCAGGTCGTGCAGACCGCGCAGGCCAAGAACTCGATCATCGCCGCGCAGGGCATCCGCGCGGAGTCGCTGACCGTCTGGCTGAACGCGCTGGTCGAGGGCGGCGGCGGGCAGATCGTCACCAACGCCTCGCCGCAGAACCCCGACGGCGTCCAGCTCGGCCTCGACTCCCCCGCCGCGACGAAGGCCGCGGAGATCATGAAGGCGGTCTCGGCCGTCGGTGGTCCCGGCTTCTCGACCAACTCCGAGGACGAGAACTCCAACGCCTTCCAGTCCGGTGACGCGATGTTCCAGGTGAACTGGCCGTTCGTCTGGGGCAAGGTCAACAGCGCCGTCGAGGAGGGGACCGTCCCCCAGTCCACGCCGGACGACTTCGGCTGGGCGCTCTACCCGCAGACCGAGGCCGGCAGGCCCTCGGCCCCGCCCTACGGCGGCATCAACCTCGGCGTCGGCGCCTTCAGCAGGCACACCGACCTGGCCTACCAGGCCACCGAGTGCATCACCTCGACCGAGAACCAGAAGCAGTACTTCCTCACCAACGGCAACCCGGCCGCCCGGATCTCGGTGTTCACCGACCCGGACGTGATGAAGAAGTTCCCGATGGCCCCGGTCATCGCGCAGTCGCTGCAGCAGGCCAAGCCGCGCCCGCAGACGGCGTACTACAGCGAGGTATCCGAGTCCATCCAGCGCACCTACCACCCGACCGCGGGCATCGACCCGCCGACCGTCGGCCCCGCGACCGCCGCGCTGATCAAGGCGGTCCTCGCCAAGGAGGAGCTGCTGTGACCACGACGACCGAGCGGCCCGGGACCGGGACCGGGGCCTCCCCGGCCCCGCGCGGTGCCAGTGACCGCAGCCGGGCCGAGCAGAAGCTCGGCTGGTACCTCGCGGGCCCGGCGTTCGCCGTGATGCTGCTGGTGACGGCCTACCCGATCATCCAGGCCGTCTACTACTCGCTGTTCGACTACCGGCTGACCGACCCGGACAACATCTCCTTCGTCGGCCTGAAGAACTACGCGGTCATCCTCACCGACTCGATCTGGTGGACCTCGTTCGGCGTCACGGTGTTCATCACCGTGGTCACCGTCGCGGTCGAGCTGGTCCTGGGCTTCCTGCTCGCGCTGGTCATGATGAACGCGCTCAAGGCGATCCGGCCGGTGCTGCGTGCCGCGATCCTGATCCCCTACGCGGTCATCACGGTCGTGTCGGCGTTCGCCTGGCAGTACGCGTTCTCCCTCGACTCGGGCTTCGTGAACTCCTGGTTCGGCTGGCTGCCCGGGATCTCGGCCGACACCGACTGGTTCGGCTCGACCGGCTCGTCGCTGTTTGTGATCTGCCTGGCCGAGATCTGGAAGACCACCCCGTTCATCTCGCTGCTGCTGCTCGCGGGTCTGGCCCAGGTGCCCGACGTGCTGCAGGAGGCCGCCCGCGTCGACGGCGCGACCTGGTGGCAGCGGATGTGGAAGGTCACCCTCCCGAACATGAAGGCGGCGATCATGGTCGCCCTGCTGTTCCGGACCCTGGACGCGTTCCGCGTGTTCGACTCGGTGTTCGTGATGACGGCCGGGGCGAACAGCACCGAGACGGTGTCGTTCCTGGCCTACCGCCAGACCATCGCCCGCGTCGAGATCGGGCTCGGCTCCGCGGTGTCGGTGCTGCTGTTCCTGTCCGTCGTGATCATCTGCATCGGGTTCATCAAGGGGTTCAAGGTCGACCTGTCCCAGGCCCGAGGGGAGAAGTGATGTCCACCCGCGAGAGAGTCCTCTGGATCGTCGCCGGCATCGCGATCGTCGTCTACGCCCTGTTCCCGGTGGGCTGGATCGTGTCGCTGTCGCTGAAGTCGAGCGACGACATCGCCAACAAGCAGTTCCTGCCGACCTCGGTGTCGTGGAGCAACTACTCCCAGATCCTCGTCGGGGACGCGGCCGGGCTGTTCCTGCCCGCGCTGCGCAACTCCTTCGGCATCTGCATCATCGCGACGTTCCTGGCGTGCGTGCTGTCGATGTTCGCCGCCTACGCGATCGCCCGGCTCGACTTCCGGGGCAAGAAGCTGATCCTGTCGACCGCGCTGGCGGTGGCGATCTTCCCGGTCATCTCGATCGTGACGCCGCTGTTCAACCTGTGGCGCCAGATCGGGCTCTACGACACCTGGCCCGGCCTGATCATCCCCTACCTGTCGTTGACCCTGCCGCTGTCGATCTGGACCATGTCGGCATTCTTCCGCGAGATCCCGTGGGAGATGGAGCAGGCCGCGCAGGTAGACGGCGCCACCACCTGGCAGGCGTTCCGCAAGGTGATCGTCCCGCTGGCGACGCCCGGGGTGTTCACCACCGCGATCCTGGCGTTCTTCATCGCCTGGAACGACTTCGCCTACGGCATCTCGCTGACCTCGACCGGCGCGTCCCGCCCGGTCCCGGCCGCGCTGGGCCTGTTCTCCGGGGCCTCGCAGTTCGAGTCGCCCAACGGCCCGATCGCCGCCGCCGCCGTGATCGTGACCATCCCCGTCGTCGTGCTCGTCCTGCTGTTCCAGCGGCGCATCGTCGCCGGTCTGACCAACGGCGCCGTCAAGGGCTGACACCCCGTACACAGAGAGAGGAACCGACCGGCCATGGCGTCGATCGAGATGAAGAACATCGTCAAGAAGTACGGGGACGGCTTCCCGGCCGTGAACGACGTGAGCATGGACATCGCCGACGGCGAGTTCATGATCCTCGTCGGCCCGTCCGGCTGCGGGAAGTCGACGCTGCTGCGGATGATCGTCGGTCTGGAGGACATCACCTCCGGCGACATGGTCATCGCCGGCAGCCGCGTCAACGACAAGGCCCCGCGGGACCGCAACCTGTCGATGGTGTTCCAGAACTACGCGCTCTACCCGCACCTGTCGGTCTTCGAGAACATCGCGTTCCCGCTGCGCCTGGCCAAGGCGCCCGAGGACGAGATCAAGCAGAAGGTCGACACCGCGGCGAAGGTCCTGGAGCTGCAGGAGCACCTGCAGCGCAAGCCCGCGAACCTGTCCGGCGGTCAGCGCCAGCGGGTCGCGATGGGCCGTGCCATCGTCCGTGACGCCGACGCGTTCCTGTTCGACGAGCCGCTGTCCAACCTGGACGCGAAGCTGCGCGGGCAGATGCGCACCGAGATCGCCCGCCTGCAGCGCCGCCTCGGTATCACCACCGTCTACGTGACGCACGACCAGACCGAGGCGATGACCCTCGGCGACCGGGTCTGTGTCCTGCGCAAGGGCGTCATCCAGCAGGTCGCCTCGCCGCGCGAGCTCTACGAGCAGCCGGTCAACCTGTTCGTCGCCGGGTTCATCGGGTCGCCGCCGATGAACTTCCTGCCCGCGACCGTGGCCGGGAACAAGCTGGAGACGCCGTTCGGCCCGATCGAGCTCGACGCCGCGCGCGCCGAGAAGGTCGCCGGGCGCGAGCTGGTGCTGGTCGGCATCCGGCCGGAGTACTTCGAGGACGCCTCCCTGGTCGACGAGGCCAAGAAGCACGTCGGGTCGACCTTCACCGCGAAGGTCGACGTGACCGAGTGGCTGGGCGACTCGCAGTACGCCTACATCCCCTACGAGGCCCCGGCCGAGGTGGAGACCAAGCTCAAGGAGCTGTCGCGTGAGCTCGACGCCGATCAGCTGCGTACGCAGGCGATCGTGTCGATCGACTCGACCAGCCGGATCCGGGAGGGCCGCGACGCCGAGTTCTGGCTGGACGCGCGGAAGATCCACGTGTTCGACCCGGAGTCGGGCGAGAACCTCACCCGCGACCCCGAGGCCGGAGCCGAGCTGACCCGGCTCGCGGCCGAGGACCGCGCCGAGCAGGTGGCCCAGGCCCGCAGCCGGGACTGAGGCGCCGCCCCGTCGCCCCCAGGGGAACTCTCTTGGCTTAGAGCGCTACGAGAGTTCCCCTGGGGGCATTCCGGAGGGGTCAGAGGGCGCGGACGTCGCGCCGGTAGCGGGTCTCGGCGACCCCGGCGAGGGTCCGCGCCATCACGGCGAACACGAAGCGCTGCGACGGGTAGGCCGCCAGCCAACCCAGCCGCCCGGCCATCCCGCGTGGGGTGAACCGCAGGGTCTGGGTGTAGCGGCTGGTCAGCCGGTCGGTCGGGGTGACGGAGAGCTCGAGCCGGGCATCGCCGGGGAGCCGGTCCGCGGCGCGCAGCACCAGCCGCCGCCCCGGTTCGACGGTCTCGACGGTCCAGCGGTCCAGGGGCTCCCCCGGGACGAGGCGGGCCGGACCGTCGCCGTGCCGGCGCGGGACGACACCGGGCCCACCGGCGAGGACGTCGAGGTGGCCGGTCAGCGTCGCGACACCCGGGACGGTGTACCAGCCGTGCGGGCCGCCGAGCGTCTCGATCACCGACCAGACGGCGCGGGCGGGAGCGGCGACGTCGTGGGTGTCGGTCGTCGACCATTCCAGCGGACCGGTGCCGGGCGGGTCGGAGGGCCCCGGCCCGGCCGCGCCGACGCCGTCGAGGGCGCGGCGGACCGCCGTGCGGTACGGGGTCCGGCCGCCGGGCGGGGTGCCGATGAGCGCGTCGAGGGCCGCGAGGTCGTCGGGGTCGGCCACCAGCTCGTGACGCATGGACTCGACCAGCGGCTCGGCCAGCCCGCGGCCGACCGGGGTGAGCGCGGCGACGGCGCGGGCGGTGAGCCGCGGCGCGGACAGCGGGACGGGCACCGGGAACGGCCGCAGCAGTCCTGCCTCGGCGGCGAACTCGCTCATCAGGGACCGGTAGGTGTGCACGTCGGGACCGCCGACGTCGAACGCCCGGTCCACCCCGCCGGGCAGGTCGAGGCAGCCGACGAGGTCGTACAGCACGTCGTCGACGGCGATCGGCTGGATCCGGTTCCAGGCGCGGTCGGGCAGCGGCAGGACCAGCGGACCGCCCATCGCGGTCTCGGTGAGGTGCCGGATCATCTCGAAGCTGGCCGAGCCGGTGCCGACGACGATCCCGGCCCGCAGCACGGCGGTCGGGACGGGACCGGCGAGCAGGATGTCCCCGACCTCGCGGCGCGAGGACAGGTGCTGCGACACCCGCCGGGTGCCGGCCTCGGGCTGCAGCCCGCCCAGGTAGACGATGCGGCGTACACCGGCCGCGGCGGCGCCGTCGGCCAGCGCGTGCGCGGCGGTGCGGTCGCGGTCGGCGTAGCCGGGGCCGTCCATGGCGTGCACCAGGTGGACGACGGCGTCGACACCCTCGCAGGCCCGGCGCACGTCGGCCGGTTCCCGGGCGTCGCCACGGACCGCGTCGACCGCCTCCCCCCACGGGTGCGCGGCCAGCTTGCCCGGGGTGCGGGCGAGCACCCGGACGTCGTGGCCGGCGTCGAGCAGGCGCGGGACGAGCCGGGAGCCGACGTAACCGGTGGCGCCGAGGACGAGCACGTGCATGGGTCGATCCTCGCGGTCCCCGGCGCGGGGCGCGCGCCGGGGTGACGACCGGCTCAGGCGATCCCGGCCAGCCGCAGCCCGGCCGTCGTCGCCGCGGCGAGGACGACGACCAGCACGAACGGCACCCGGAGCAGCAGCGCACCGGCGGCCACGGCGACCCCGGCCGGGCGGGCCCAGCCGGCGAACCCGGCCCCCTCGAACCAGGTGCCGGTCGCGACGAGCGCGACGAGCAGCCCGACCGCGCCCAGCTCGACCAGGCGCACGGTGCGCGGGGACAGGGCGACCCGGTCGTGCAGGACCAGCGGCAGCAGCCGCATGAGGTAGGTCCCGCCGGCGAGGACGAGCAGCGCGGCGACGGTCACGGCTGCTCCCCCGTGGTCCGGCCGGCCGCGCCGACGCCGAGCAGACCGGCCAGCACGGGCAGGCCCGCGGGCAGGAACGGCGCGCAGGCCAGCGACAGGGTGGCGGCGGCCGCGCCGACCCGCCGGGCGTCGACCCGGCGCAGCATCGGGACGAGCATGGCCAGCAGCGCGGCCGGGAAGGCGGCGTCGAGCCCGAACGCGGCCGGGTCCGGCACGCTCGCCCCGAGCACCAGACCGGCCGCGGTGCCGAGCTGCCAGCAGAGGTACTTCGCGACGCCGAGGATGCGGAACGCGCGCCATCCCCGCCCGGGGGCGTCGGTGCGGGCCAGCACGAACGCCGTCGACTCGTCGGTGACGACGTGCGCCGCGGGCAGCCGCGCCCAGCCCCCGCCCAGGTGACGGGCCAGGGCCAGGCCGAACGGCAGGTGCCGCAGGTTGAGCACCAGCCCCGCGGCGACGGCGGCCCACACACCGCCCCCGGCGGCCAGCACTCCGGTGACGAGCAGCTGGGCGCCGCCCGCGAACACGAGCAGCGACATCGCCATCGTCATGGCCGGGGACAACCCGGCGGCCGGCGCGAGCGCGCCGAAGGAGACCCCGACGACGGCGACGGCCACCGAGATGGTGACGGCGTCGCGGACGTCCCCGCGGGTCGTTCGCTGTATCGAACGCATGCCCGATACAGTGAACAACAGCGGCTGTGTTCGTCAAGCCGAACGAGGAGACCGATGAATCGAACGCCTGGGCCGCCGCTCGCGACGATCGCGGCGGCCATCCGCCGGGAACGGGAGCGCCTCGGCATCTCCTCGGCCGAGCTCGCCCGCCGGGCGGGCATCGCGAAGTCGACCCTGTCGCAGCTGGAGGCGGGGACCGGGAACCCGAGCGTGGAGACGCTCTGGGCGATCGCGGTCGTCGCCGGGGTCCCGTTCAGCGCACTGGTGGAGCCGCCGTCGTCGATGGTGCGGGTGGTGCGGTTCGCCGACCGTCCCGCGATCCGGTCGGAGGAGGCCGCCTACACCGGAGCACTGCTGTCCCCGTGCCCACCGGGGGCGCGCCGGGACCTGCACCTGGCCACCTGCGAGCCGGGGCCGCCCCGGGCCGCCGACGCGCACTCCCCCGGCACCGTCGAGCACGTGGTGGTGTCGGCGGGCCGGTGGGTGATCGGGCCGGAGGGCGAGGAGGTCGAGCTGGACCCGGGGGACCATCTGACGTTCCCGGCCGACCGCCCGCACTCCTACCGCGCGCTCACCCCGGGCGCGACCGCGGTGATGGTCATGGAGTACCGCTGATCACGTGCCGCTCGCACCGCGGGTCGCCGAGCCGGGCTCCCGGTCCGGACCGCCCTCGGTGATGCGGTGCAGCAGTCCGTCGAGGAGCCCCTCGTCGTTGCCGCCCGCGTCGCCGGAGCCGTCCCCGCCCTTCTCGGACTCGGGCAGCGCGTACTGGCGGACCCAGTCGACCTGCATCTGAGAGGGCTTCACGTCACCGCCGCCCTTGGGGAACCAGTCGAGCTGGATCGTCAGGTGCATCGGGCCGGGAGGCAGGACCGAGGTGTCGTCGGTGTGCCACCACTGCTTGCCGTCGACGAAGGCGGTCACACCCTTCGGCGTCCACTCGACCGCCCAGTTGTGCCACTGGGTCGCGTCGATGTCGACCGAGCCCTGGACCTGGGAGTTGTCCTCGCCGTAGTGCAGGAACAGGTTGGTCCTCTGCCGGGTGTGGTCGGTCATCTCCATGAAGTCGATCTCACCGCCGACCGGGAAGTTCTCGGCGGTGGGCCACAGCAGCAGCAACGCGTTGTACGACGGGTCCGACACGGGCGCCCGCACCCGGCCCTCCCAGCGGCCGTACTTCTGGCTGCCGTCCGACCAGGCCATGCCGCCGGTGGTGCCGTCGGCGTCGCCGTCGATGGTGAGCAGGCCGTCCTTCACCGAGATCGCCGACGGGGAACGGGTCCCCTTGCCGGCGTGGCCGGGTCCGTCGTAGGGGCTCCAGCCCGTGAGGGCGTCGCCGTCGAAGTCGTCGACCTTGGTGGGCTCGCCCCAGCCGTGCGCGACGGCGGCGGTGGTCGCCGCGCCCGGGTAGGACGGGGCCGCCGGGGCCGCGCCGGCGGTGCAGTCCACGGGGGCGGGGGTCGCACCGGGGGCCGGTTCGCCGGCCGGGGTGGTCGCGGCGCCGCCGGGCGCCGTGCCCGGGGTCGCGTTCGCCGAGGTCGTGTCGGCGGGTGACCCCGGGGCGCCGGTCCGGTCGCCCTGGTCGCCGGCCGGACCGCGGTCGCCGTTCGGAGCGCCGTCCCCGCCCGATGTCGTGTCGTCGCCCGACCCCGGGTCGGAGGTCGTGCCGGCTCCGGCGCCCTGGTCGTCACCGGAACCCTGGTCGCCGCCGGAACCCTGGTCGCCGCCCGAGCCCTGGTCGCCGCCCGAACCGTGATCGTCGCCGGAACCCTGGTCGCCGCCCGAACCGTGATCGTCGCCGGAACCCTGGTCGCCGCCCGGCGTCCGGTCATCGGAGGAGTCCCGCGTCGTGTCGCCGGCGCCGGAGTCGCCCGCGCCCGATGTCGTGTCGCCGGAGTCCCCACCGGAACCCGAGCCCTGGCCGGAGCCGGAGCCGGAGCCGGAGCCGGAGCCGGAGCCGGAGCCTCGATCGTCACCCGAACCGGACCCCGCGTCGTCCCCCGAGCCGCCCGATCCCGACGATCCCCCGTCGCCGCCGGAGCCGGAGTCGTCGCCGCCCGAGCCGCCGTCGCCGCTCCCCGACCCGTCGCCCGAGGAGCCGTGGTCGCCACCGGAGGAGCCGTGGTCGTTCGAGGAGCCCTGGTCGTCGCCCGAGCCGCCCCCGGAGGGGCCGTCCCCCTCGGGCCCGGCCGCCCCGGGGGCGGCGGAGGCGCCGGGCTTCCCCGACCCGGCGCTTCCGTCACCACCGGTGGCCGGACCACCCGAACCGGCTCCCCCACCCGGGGCGGTGCCGGCCGTGGGGCAGTCCGCGGTCGTCGTCGCACCCGGTCGGCCGTCCCCGGTGTCGGCGAACGCCGCAGCCGGAAAGCTGATCAACATCGCGGCGGCGATCGCCACGACCCTCACAGAGCGTCCCATCAGGCTCCTCCGTAACAGTGGTCTCCTGATCCCCACGGAACGCTAGATGCCACAGAGTCACCACGAGCACCTGTGTCACCACATCGAGTGGGCAACCCCTCCACCGAGCGACCGCGGAACGTGGCCGGAACGGACACCCCACGCGTCCGAGGGACCGATCGGGTCACCGGACCGTGGCCCGCACCCGGTCCCGTCCCCCGCCGCACGGGTTCCGGCGCCGCCGCACGGGTCCGGACCCGTGCGGCGCGTACGGAACCTGCGCGGCAGCGGGGCCGGGAACGACGAGAGCCCCGTCCGGCGGTGTGCCGGGCGGGGCTCTCGGGGCGGAGCGGGGGGTGCTTACCAGCCGCGGGCGGCGTAGCGCTGCTCCTCGGGGATGTCGGCGATGTTGATGCCGACCATGGCCTCGCCGAGACCGCGGGAGACCTTGGCGATCATCTCGGGGTCGTCGTGGAAGGTCGTGGCCTTCACGATCGCCGACGCGCGCTGCGCCGGGTCGCCGGACTTGAAGATGCCGGAGCCGACGAACACGCCCTCGGCGCCGAGCTGCATCATCATCGCGGCGTCGGCCGGGGTCGCGATGCCACCCGCGGTGAACAGCACGACCGGCAGCTTCCCGGTGCGGGCCACCTCGGCGACCAGCTCGACCGGGGCGCGCAGCTCCTTGGCCGCGATGTAGAGCTCGGCGGCGTCGAGTGAGGCGAGCCGGCCGATCTCGGCGCGGATCGAGCGCATGTGCCGGGTGGCCTCGACGACGTTGCCGGTGCCGGCCTCACCCTTCGAGCGGATCATCGCCGCACCCTCGGAGATGCGGCGCAGGGCCTCACCGAGGTTGGTGGCACCGCAGACGAACGGGGCGGTGAAGCTCCACTTGTCGATGTGGTGGGCCTCGTCGGCCGGGGTCAGCACCTCGGACTCGTCGATGTAGTCGACGCCGAGGGACTGCAGGACCCGGGCCTCGACGAAGTGGCCGATGCGGGCCTTCGCCATGACCGGGATGGACACGGCCTCGACGATGCCGGTGATCATGTCCGGGTCCGACATGCGGGCCACGCCGCCGTTGGCACGGATGTCGGCCGGGACGCGCTCCAGGGCCATGACGGCGACGGCGCCGGCGTCCTCGGCGATCTTGGCCTGATCCGGGGTGACGACGTCCATGATCACGCCGCCCTTCAGCATCTCGGCCATCCCGCGCTTCACCCGCGCGGTGCCGTGCTGCGGACCGGCGGTGTCGGGGGTGTTCTCAGCTGCGGACACGGGTGATCGGAGCTCCTCACATGACGGTCGGACTGCGTGGCGATTCTACGTGAGGTCGCGCAGGTGAACGCGGCGGTTCCGGATCGGCGATCTCGAAGTACACCGGCTCCGGTGCGGTGCCGTGCAGCCGCAGCATCCGCACCAGCCGCCGGGACCGCAGGGCACGGGTGTCGCGGACGGCGTCGTTGTGCACCCGGCGGGCCAGCACGACCAGTGCCTCGGCATCGGCGAGGTCGTCGCAGGGCCCCGGCCGGCCCGGTCCCCGCCCGACGACGGCGAGCTGCCTGGTCAGGGCGTTCTCCGCGGCCTCGCGGGCGGCGCGGCTCCCGGCCGGGTCCCGGCCGTCCGGGGCCGGAGCGGGCAGTGCCCGCGCGGCGACGGCGGCCCGGCGCAGGTCCGGCGGTGCGTCGGGACCGAGGGCGTCGGCGACGGCGAGCGCGACCCGGGCCCGGGAATCCAGCGCCGCGGCGAGCCCGGCCCGGGCGGCGTCGACCCGCACGTGCAGCCGGTGCAGGCGCCGGACCCGTGTCACGCACCACAGGGTGAGAGCCGCCACCAGCAGCG
The DNA here is from genome assembly GCF_020131375.1 of Pseudonocardia sp. ICBG1034. Lineage (NCBI taxonomy): Bacteria > Bacillati > Actinomycetota > Actinomycetes > Pseudonocardiales > Pseudonocardiaceae > Pseudonocardia > Pseudonocardia sp. ICBG1034. Next base: position 2,643,269 of record NZ_JAHLEK010000015.1, on the reverse strand, counting down.
TCGCGAAGACCACTCCCCCGGCGACGACAGTCGCACTCACCGCGCGCCCCCGCGCACGAGCGGCCGTGGCGCGCCGGCGATCGCGGCCCGGTACACGCGCAGCACGTCGGAGGCCACGACCGGCCAGTCGTAGCGCTGCGCCCGCTCCCGCCCGGCGGCGGCGAGCCGGGCGCGGGCGGTCCCGTCGTCGAGCAGGCGGGTGAGCGCGGCGGCCAGGGCGGCGTCGTCGCCGGGTGGGAACAGTGCACCGGCGCGGCCGTCGTCGAGCACGGCACGGAAGGACTCGAGATCCGCGGCCAGCACCGGGGCGCCCGCGGCCATCGCCTCGGTCAGCACCATCCCGAAGCTCTCCCCGCCACGGTGCGGTGCGCAGAACACCGCGACCGAGCGCAGCGCGGCGGCCTTGGTCGCCTCGTCGACCGGGCCGAGCAGGTCGATCCGGCCCGCCAGGCCCGGTCCCGCGGCGCGCCGCAGCCGGTCGCCGTCGCCGCGGCCGACGACGAGCAGCCGCACGTCCGGGCGCTCGGCGACGACCCGGCGCAGCGCGGCCAGCAGCACCGGCATGCCCTTGCGGGGCTCGTCGAAGCGGCCGACGTAGCCGACCCGCACCGCGGGCGGCAGGTCCAGTGCCGGCCCGTGCGCGAACCGGGCGACGTCGACGCCGTTGGGGATCTCGGTGGCGTCCCCGCCCAGGTGCTCGACCTGGACCCGGCGGGCGGTCGCCGACACCGCGATCCGCGCCGTCACCCGCTCCAGCAGGGGGCGCGCCACGGGTCCGAACGCGGCGAGGACCCGGGACCGCTCGGTGGAGGTGTGGAAGGTCGCGACGACCGGCCCGCGGGCGTCGAGCAGCGCGAGCGCCGACACCGACGGGGTCGTGGGCTCGTGGACGTGCAGCACGTCGAAGTCGTGCGCGGCGAGCCAGCGCCGGGTGCGGTGGCGGGTCAGCGGGCCGAACGCGACGCGGGCGACGGAGCCGTTGTAGGGGACGCCGACGGCCCGCCCGGCCGGGGTGACGAACTCGGGCGCGGTGCCGGTCGTCGGGGCCAGCACCTCGACCGTGTGCCCGAGCGCGCGCAGCGCGGCGGCCAGGTCCAGGACATGGCGCTGCACTCCCCCGGCGACGTCGAGGGAGTACGGGCAGACGATCCCGATCCTCATCCCGCGCCGACCGGCTGGAGCATGTGCCAGTCCCACGGGCGGCGGGCGATCATGTCGCCGAACGCGTCGGCGAGGTGCTGGACGGCACCAGGACCGGGCGGGACGGGCGCGCCGACCTCGACGCCCCAGGCGTCGTCGGTGAAGTAGGGGTAGGCCGGGTGGAGCGCGGCGCCGGTGAGCCGGGCGAGCCGCGCAGGGCCGGACGGCAGCCGGGCGGGCCCACCGAGGAACGTCACGCCGGTCCCGGTGCCGGTCAGGTCGCGGTCGGCGACCAGGCAGACGACCCCGCCGCGGCGCAGCCGCCCGGTCAGCGCGCGGTGCGCGGCGCGGGGGTCGTCGGCGGTCACGACCTCGAACCCGAGCGCGCGCCGGTAGGCGAGGAACCGGCGGAACAACGGCTCGGGGCGCAGCCGCTGCACGACGGTGGTCAGCGCCGGTTCGAGCCCGAGCCGGTCGAGCTCGCGCAGCAGGTAGAGCCCGGCGAGGTCCCAGTTGCCGGCGTGCGGGAGGGCGAACACGACCCCGCGCCCGGACCGGGTGGACGCCAGCGCTCCGGCGACGCCGTGGGCGTGCGGGTGCATCGCGGCGTGCACCGCGGCGGGGTCGAGGCCGGGCAGTGCGAACGCCTCGCGCCAGTAGCGGGCGTAGCTGCGCATCCCGGCGGCGACCAGTGCGTCGAGCTCGGCGGGGGTCGCGTCGGGACGGGCCCGGCGCAGGTTGTGCCGCAGCCGCCGTACCCCGGGGCCGTCGCGGCGGACCGCGAGCGCGGCGCCGGCGTCGGACACCCGTGCGGCGACGCCGGCCGGGAGCCGCCCCGCGACCCGCCAGCCCGCCGCGTACCCGGCGGCGCTCAGCGCAGCGGTGGTGCGCGTCCGCAGGTCAGGCACGCGGTGCCTCGCGGGAGCTGTGCCGTACCGCCAGGATCCGCTGGCCGAGGGTCACCGCCGTCCCGATCGCCAGCACGACGAGGGTGACGGTCAGCGCCCACGGCACCCCGATGCCGGACAGGAACGCCCCGACCAGGCCGAGGATGAGCCGTTCGGCGCGTTCGACGAGGCCGCCCTCGGCGGTGAGCCCGACGGACTCGGCGCGGGCCTTGACGTAGGACACGATCTGGCCGCCGACCAGGGCCACCAGCGCGGCGGCACCCGCCAGGGGCTCGGCCCCGCCGGTCAGCGCCCACCAGGCGAGCCCGGCGAACAGGGCGCCGTCGACGATCCGGTCGCAGGTCGAGTCGAGCACCGCCCCGAACGGGGTGCCGTGCCCGCGGGCGCGGGCCATCGCGCCGTCGATCAGGTCGGTCAGCACGAACAGGGTGACCAGCACCGCGCCGAGGGCCAGCCGGCCGGTCGGCAGGAACGCCAGCGAGCAGGCCACGGCCCCGACGGTGCCGAGCACGGTCACGGTGTCCGGGCTGACACCGCGGTCGATCAGGGCCCGCCCGACGGGGTCGGTGAGCCGGTTGACGTGCGCGCGGGCGAACAGGTTCAGCATCGGCGGCTGCATGCTCCCGTGCAGGACGGCGGCGGTGGGGGACGCTGCCAGCGTAGTCCGACACCGGGTCCGCCCGCCGTCGGCGCGGCCGGAGTCAGCGACGTGGCGGTTCCCACGCCCGCGCCAGCTGGTCACGGGTCTCGGCGAGCAGCTGCGGGATCACCTTCGTCTGCCCGACGACGGCGATGAAGTTCGCGTCCCCGCCCCACCGCGGGACGACGTGCTGGTGCAGGTGCTCCGCCAGCGACCCGCCCGCGACGTGGCCCAGGTTCAGGCCCACGTTGAACGCGTGCGGCGCCGCGACCTTCTTCATGGTCACGACGGCCTGCCGGGTGAACGCCATCAGCTCGCCGGCCTCGGAGTCGGTGAGCCCCTCCAGGTCCGCGACGTGCCGGTAGGGCAGCACCATCAGGTGCCCCGGGTTGTACGGGTGCAAATTCAGCAGCGCGAACACCTCGTCGCCCCGCGCGACGACGAGGTTGTCCGCGTCCGGGTCCGTCGAGTCGCCCAGGGTGTCCCCCCGGGCGATCCGGCAGAACGGGCAGCCGGTGTCACCGGCGCCCTGGATGTAGGCGAGCCGGTGCGGGGTCCACAGCCGGGCGAAGCCGTCGGGCGTCCCGGTCCCCTCCTGCGGGACCCACTCCTGCTCCATGCGCCGATCCTAGGCGCCGACCCCGAAGCTCTCCGCGGTCGGCGAGGTGTTCGTGCGCGACCGCACCCACTCGATGATCGAGGTGACCGCCTGCTCGACCGGCACCGCGTTGGTCTGCGAGCCGTCACGGAAGCGGAAGCTGACCGCGCCCGCCTCGACGTCGCGCCCGCCGACGAGCAGCAGGAACGGCACCTTCTGCAGCGTGTGGGTGCGGATCTTCTTCTGCATCCGGTCGTCGCCGGAGTCGACGTCGATCCGGATGCCCGCGGCGCGCAGCCGGGCGGCGATGTCGCGGACGTAGTCGTCCTGGGCCTCGGTGACCGGGATCCCCACCACCTGGACGGGGGCCAGCCACGCCGGGAAGGCGCCGGCGTAGTGCTCGGTGAGCACGCCGAAGAAGCGCTCGATCGAGCCGAACAGTGCGCGGTGGATCATGACCGGACGCTGCCGGGAACCGTCGGAGGAGGTGTACTCCAGCTCGAAGCGGTCCGGCAGCATCAGGTCGACCTGGATGGTGGACATCTGCCAGTAGCGGCCGATCGCGTCGCGGGCCTGCACCGAGATCTTCGGGGCGTAGAACGCGGCGCCGCCCGGGTCGTCGCGCAGCTCCAGCCCGAAGCTCTCCGCGGCGTCGCGCAGCGCCTGGGTGGCCTCGCTCCACGACTCGTCGGACCCAATCGACTTCTCCGGGTTGCGGGTGGACAGCTCCAGGTAGAAGTCGTCGAGGCCGTAGTCGCGCAGCAGGTCCAGCACGAACTGCAGCAGGCTGCGGATCTCGCCCTGCATCTGCTCGCGGGTGCAGTAGATGTGCGCGTCGTCCTGGGTGAAGCCGCGGGCGCGGGTGAGGCCGTGCACCACGCCCGACTTCTCGTAGCGGTAGACGGTGCCGAACTCGAACAGCCGCAGCGGCAGCTCGCGGTAGGACCGCCCGCGCGAGGCGAAGATCAGGTTGTGCATCGGGCAGTTCATCGGCTTGAGGTAGTAGTCGACGGCCGGCCGCTTCAGCTCGCCGTCGGCCGTGTACTCCGCGTCGAGCTGCATGGGCGGGTACATGCCCTCGGCGTACCACTCCAGGTGCCCGGACTTCTCGAACAGCGCGCCCTTGGTGGCGTGCGGGGTGTAGACGAACTCGTACCCGGCCGCGGCGTGCCGCTCGCGGGACAGGTCCTCCAGCTCCTTGCGGACGACGCCGCCCTTGGGGTGGAAGACCGGCAGGCCCGACCCGATCTCGTCGGGGAAGCTGAACAGGTCCAGCTCGCTGCCCAGGCGGCGGTGGTCGCGCCGCTCGGCCTCGGCGATGCGCTCCAGGTGGGCGTCGTGCGCCTCCTGCGACTCCCACGCGGTGCCGTAGATCCGCTGGAGCTGGGCGTTGCGCTGGTCGCCCCGCCAGTACGCGGCGGCCGAGCGGGTCAGCGAGAACGCCGGGATGAACTTGGTGGTCGGCAGGTGCGGGCCACGGCACAGGTCCGACCAGACGACGGCGCCGGTGTGGGCGTGCACGTTGTCGTAGACGGTGAGCTCGCCGGAGGAGTCGACCTCCATGACCTCGCCGTCGTCCGCGCCGCCCTTCAGGTCGATCAGCTCCAGCTTGTACGGCTGGTCGGCCAGCTCGGCGCGGGCCTCGTCCCGCGAGGCGTAGCGACGGCGCTCGAAGCGCTGCCCCGCCTTCACGATCTTCTTCATCGCCGACTCGATCTTCTTCAGATCCTCGGGCGTGAAGGGGGTGTCGACGTCGAAGTCGTAGTAGAAGCCGTCGGTGACCGGCGGGCCGATGCCCAGCTTGGCCTTCGGGAACAGCTGCTGGACGGCCTGGGCGAGCACGTGCGCCGCCGAGTGCCGGATGACGCTGCGCCCCTCGTCGGTGTTCGCCGGGACCGGCACGACCTCCGCGTCGGCCTCGGGGGCCCAGGCCAGGTCGCGCAGGGCGCCCTCGGCGTCACGCACGACGACGATCGCCTCGGGACCGCTGGTCGGCAGCCCGCCCTCCCGGACACGCGCGCCGGCGGTCGTCCCGGCCGGCACCCGGATCGGGGCGGACGCGGGCGGGACGGACGGTGCGGACACGGGGGTGCCTCCTGCGGTGCTGCGAACGGATGGACCTCCGATGCTAGTCGGGGGCCGCGACCCGGTTTCGACCGCAGGGAAGACACCCGCCGGGTACGGGTGTTGCAGCCGTCGTGGTCCCCCTCTCCGTGCTCGACCTGGTCCCCGTGGCCGACGGCTCGTCGGCCACCGACGCACTGGCGCACAGCACCCGCCTGGTGCGACGGGCCGAGGAGCTGGGCTTCACCCGCTACTGGGTCGCCGAGCACCACGGCATGCCCGGGATCGCCAGCTCCTCCCCGCCGGTGCTGATCGCGCACCTGGCCGGGGCGACCACGCGGATCACCGTCGGCTCGGGCGGGGTGATGCTGCCCAACCACCGCCCGCTCGTCGTCGCGGAGCAGTTCGGCACCCTCGAGGCACTGCACCCCGGCCGGATCGACCTCGGCATCGGGCGTGCCCCGGGCACCGACCCCCGGACCGCCGCCGCGCTGCGCGGGACCGGGACCGACCGGCTGCACGCCCCGGACGACTTCCCCGACCAGCTCGTCGAGCTCGCGGCCTACTTCCGCGGCGACGCCGGTGTGCTCGCCGTACCGGCCGCGGGGAACGCTCCGACCATGTGGCTGCTCGGCTCGTCGGGCTACTCGGCGGAGGTCGCCGGGAGGCTCGGGCTGCCGTTCGCCTTCGCCCACCACTTCTCGGCCGCGAACACGCTGCCCGCGCTGGAGCTCTACCGCGAGCACTTCCGGCCCTCGACGATGCTGGCGCAGCCGTACTCGATGATCGCCGCCGCCGTGACCTGCGCCGACACCGACGAGCACGCCCGCGAACTGGCGCTGCCCTCGGCGCTGCAGTTCCTGCACCTGCGCCTCGGCGATCCGCGCCCGCTGCCCGGCCCCGAGGAGGTCGCGGCCTTCGACTGGACCGACGCGGCCCGGGCGTTCGTCGAGCAGCGCCACGCCGACCAGGTCATCGGCTCGCCGGAGACCGTGCGGGCCGGGGTCGAGGAGCTCGTGGCCCGGACCGGGGTGGACGAGCTGATGGTGACGACCTCGACCTTCCGCGGCGAGGACCGGCTGCGCTCCTACGAGCTGCTGGCCGGCGCCGTCGGCCTGCGTCCGGCGGCCGCGGCCGCCTGACCCGGGACGGGTGGGGCATGATCGCCGGCGTGAACGACGCCGCCGCCCGCTTCCGGGCCGCGATCGAGGCCGGAGACCTCGACGCGGCCGTCGCCCTCTGCCGCGACGACGTCGAGTTCCGCTCGCCCGTCGTCCACCGCCCCTACCGGGGCCGGGACGCGTTGCGCCCCATCCTGGGCGCGGTGTTCACCGTCTTCGGCGGGTTCCACTACGTCGCCGAGTACTCCGGCGACGACGGGCACGTCCTCGAGTTCGCCGCGACCGTCGGGGAGCGCGAGGTGCAGGGCGTCGACGTCCTGCGCACCGACGAGGAGGGCCGGATCCGCGAGCTCACCGTGCTCGTGCGGCCGCTGTCGGCCGCGGTCGCGCTGCGCGACCGCATGGGCCCGCTGCTGTCCTGACCCGTCGTCGCAGGTCGGTGCCGGGGTTGCCGCCGCCCGGCGATCGACGACGGCCGGTCGTCCCGCCGGATGCGGCCGTCCGGCCGTCCGGCGCTGGGCCGCCCGCGCGTCGTCGCACGCAACCGGCCGTTGCTCGACGCAGTGATCGTGTCGCCTGTGCATCCCTTCGGCCGCGGGCACGATGGTCCGCATGCCGCACCATGACCGGGCGATCCGGTCACGGAGCGCGCCATCACCCCGCTGACGTGCCGACATTCGAGTGACGTCGATCAGGTGGGCACAACGCCGCCCTCCGGTCCCTCGTTGACACAGCGAACTCGTTGACCGGGTGAGACCACGCCACCGTCCGGCTCCGCCGGCCGTCGACCAGAAGGGAGAGCCGGTTGCCCGCAGGCCCGCCCCCTCCGCCGCGGTCGCGCCGCTCCCCCGAGTCCGACCCCCACCGATGGTCCGGTTCCGGTCGTGCGGTCGACACCGAGGAGCGCCCGACCGGCCGGCACGGCAGCGACCAGGTCGCCCGCGCCGACTCCGGCGCCCCGGCCCGGCACGGCGCCCCCGCCGGTGGACGGCGCGCGCGGTCCGCCGAGCCGGAGGCCCGTTCCTTCGCCGACGTCGTCCGGGCGACCGGGCGTTCCGGCCCGGACGGGGCACGCGACACCGGGGAGGACGGCGACACCGGCCGTCGGCGCTCCCGGCGGGCCGGCGAGGCCGCTCCCGCGACCGCCGCCCCCGGTACCGGGGCCCCGGCGGACGGCGACCCCGCACACAGCGCTCCCGCGAACGGCGCCCCCGCGAGGAGCACCCCGGCGAACGGCACCCCTGCGAACGGCTCGGGCGGCAACGGCTCCGCGGGCAACGGCTCCGCGGGCAACGGCTCCGCGGGCAACGGCTCCGGCGTCAACGGCTCCGGGGGCGCCACGAAGGTCGGGCTGCGCGTGCGCGGCGGCACCGTGCCCCGCGAGCCCGGCAGCACCCCGCGGCCCGGCGCCACCGGCGCGACCCCCGCGGGTCCGTCCGCCCCGGCCGAGCCCCGGCACACCACCGGCCCGCAGCGGCGCCCCGGCGCCGGCGCGCCCGGCCGGTCGGGGCCCGCACCGTCGTTCCCGCCCGCACCGCGCCCCGCCGCGCCCGGCCCGGCACCGGCCGGTCCCCGCCCCGCCCCGGCGGCTCCGGGCACTTCGGGCCCCGCTCCGCAGGGCGCCGCGCCCCGCCCCGGGCAGCACCCGTCGCTGCCGCCGGTCCCCCGGCCCGCCGTACCTCCGACCGGTGCCGCCCGGCCCGGGCCGGCCTCCGCCGCCACCCCGGCGGCCTCCACCGGGGCCACCGGTGCGGCCACCACGGCCGTCGCCGCGCCCTCGGCTCCGCTCCCGGGAACGGCGGCCCCGGACGGCACCGGCGCGGCCACCCGCACCGGCCGCCGTCGCCGTCCCGAGCCGGACGAGGGCGCGGAATCCACGACCGACGCCCTGCCCGCACGCGACGGCGGGCGCCGCCGCCGTCCCGGACCCGGCGACGCCGCGACCGCGCTCGCCCCCGCCGCCGAGGCCCCGACCGGGCTCGTGCCCGCCACCGCCCCGCGCAGCGACGACGGCGCGCCCACCGCCCTGGTCACCGCCCCCGGCGACGGTGCGGACACCGAGTTCGTCGACGCCGCGGCCCCCGGCCCGCGCCGCCGTCGCCGCGCCGAGCCCGACGGGCCGTTCGACCGGGTCATCGCACTCGTCGGGCCGGGGGTGGGTGTCGTGCGCCGCCGCCTCGGCATCCTCGACGCCGACCAGAAGGCCGCGCTCACCCCCGAGGAGCGGCGGACCCGGCGTCGCCGGCAGGTCGTGTACTCGCTGGTCGGGACGGCCGCGTCGATCGTGCTGCTGCCGCTGCTGCTGCTCGGGCTCGGCTGGCTGCTGTTCCCGATCCCCAGCACCGACGACGCGGTGCAGAACCAGATCGCCACTGTCTCCTACGCCGACGGCGGCCAGCTCGCCCGCCTCGTGCCCGAGCAGGGCAACCGGATCAAGGTCGGGATGGACGCCATCCCGGTGCCCGTGCGCGAGGCCGTGCTGGCGGCCGAGGACCGGTCGTTCTACTCGAACCCGGGCTTCGACTTCACCGGCATCCTGCGGGCCATGGTCAACCAGCTGACCGGCGGCGTCGGCGGCGGGTCGACGATCACCCAGCAGTACGTCAAGAACACCCTGGTCGGCAACGACGCGACGTACTGGCGGAAGTACAAGGAACTGATCGTCTCGCTGAAGGTCTCCGGGCAGAAGTCCAAGGACGAGATCCTCAACGACTACCTCAACGCCATCTACTTCGGCCGCGGCGCCTACGGCATCGAGTCCGCCAGCCTCGCCTACTACGGCAAGCCCGCGGCCCAGCTGACCCCCAGCGAGGGCGCACTGCTCGCCGGGATCATCCAGTCGCCGTCCAACTGGGACCCGGCGAACTCCCCGGACCGGGCGAAGCAGCGCTGGAACTTCGTCCTCGACGGCATGGCCGCCCAGGGCTGGATCTCCCAGGCCGACCGGCAGGCCGCCGTGTTCCCGCAGACCATCGCGCCGGAGAACACCTCGCGCTCGTCGTCGCTGACCGACGCCCGCGGCCACATCCTCAACGCGGTCCGCTCCGAGCTGGGCTCACTGGGCATCTCCGAGCAGGCGTTCGCCCAGGGCGGCCTCCAGGTGACGACGACGATCGACCCGCAGCGCCAGCAGCAGCTCACCGACTCGGTCGAGCAGAAGCTGCGCGGCGAGCCGGAGCTGCTGCGCACCGGCGCGGTCGCGATCGACCCGCGTACCGGCGGAATCCTCGGCTACTACGGCGGGCCGAACGGCACCGGCCTGGACTACGCCCAGGTCATGAAGCAGCCCGGGTCGACGTTCAAGCCGTTCGCCGTGCTCGCCGGACTCCTGAACGACCCGCCGATCGGCCTGGGCACGACCTTCGACGGGTCCGAGCGGCCGGGGCTGCGCAACGCCGAGGGCGCCAACTGCCCGCGCTGCGACCTCAAGCAGGCGATGACGATCTCCAACAACGTCGTCTTCACCAAGCTCGCCGCGCAGGTCGGGCCGCAGAAGGTCGCCGACGCCGCGCGCCTCGCCGGGATCACCGCGCCGCTGGAGAACCCCGACGCGCGGCTCCCGCTGGGCAACAAGGAGGTCACGCCGGTCCAGCTGGCGTCGGCCTACGCCACCATCGCCGCGGGGGGTGTGTGGCACGCCCCGCACATGGTGTCCAAGGTCGTCGACTCCGACGGGCGGGTGCTCTACGAGTACCAGCCGGGCGAGGGCGAGCAGCGCTTCCCCGAGCAGGTGGCGCGCAACGTCGCCGAGGCGATGATGAACGTCGTCGACAACGACGGGCTGCAGCTGCCCGACGGGCAGGAGGCCGCCGGCAAGACCGGCACCGTCCAGTCCCGCTTCGAGGGCCAGAACAACGACGCCTGGTTCGCCGGCTTCACCCCCGGGATCGCGACGGCCGTGTGGGTCGGGACCGACCGCAACGACCCCATCCAGGACTCCGCGGGCCGCCCGATCAACGGCGCCGACCTGCCCGGATCGGTGTGGAAGGCGTTCATGTCCGACACCGTGCGCACCACCGGCACGGCCGAGTTCCCGGCGTTCAGGCCGATCGGCGAGTCGCCCTCCACCCTGGCGCCCAACGAGCCGACCGCCCCGCCGACGCCGACGAGCACGTCGTCGGCCGAGCCCACGCCGGAGCCGAGCGCGGACCCGGTCGCCCCCACCGATCCCCCGGCCCCGGTCGAGCCGACCGGTGTCCCGGAGACGACCGGCGACCCGGTGCCCGCCCAGCAGGACGACACGCAGCCGGGCGCCGACGCGGGCCGCGCCGCCGACCCGACCGTCGGCTGATCCGCCCCGTTCGCGCCGCGGCCGGGCTACCGTGGACGGGTGACCGGTGACCATCACTTCGAGGTGGTGGCCTGGCGGGCGGACCGCAGGCTCACCCTCTACGTGCCGGGCATCGAGGCGTCGACCACCGTCGACGACCCCCGGCAGGCCGAGGACGCGGTCCGCGACCTGATCGCGGACCTCACCGGCGTCGACCGCGGGGTCATCACCTGCGACATCCGCCTCGGACGCCCCTGGCGGTCCGGGATCTGAGACCCCCGGTCAGCGGGCCGGCGGCACCAGGATCGTCGCCGCCGCCGCGCAGACCGACTCGGTGAGCGCGTCGAGCACCGTGGTGCTGAGCTTCCAGTGCTGCCAGTACAGCGGGACGTCGAGGTGGCGCTCGGCGTCGAGCAGCACGAGCCGCCCGGCGGCCGCGGCCTCCCGGGCCGGTCCGTCGGTGAACATCCCCCAGCCCAGACCCGCACGGATCGCCTCGTGGTAGCCGTCGGCGGCGGGCACCCGGTGCGCCGGACCGGTGCACGGCCGGTGGGTGAGCCCGCGGACGAACCGGGTCTGCAGCACGTCCTTCGACCCGAAGTCGACCCGCGGGGCGAGCGGGAACGCCTCGGCCGGGTCCCGCCCGGCGAACCACCGGTCGTACACCGGCCGGGCGGCGACGGGCCGGTAGCGGGTCGCGCCCAGCGGCCGGACCGCGCAGCCCTGCACCGGTGCCGACGACGTCGTCACCGCCCCGACCACCGAGCCCTCGCGCAGCAGGGCCGCGGTGTACTGCTCGTCGTCGACGTGCAGGTCCAGCCGGACCCCGTGCCGCGCGGCGAGGGGGACCACCGCGGACAGGAACCAGTGGGTCACCGAGTCCGCGTTCACCGCGATCGGCAGGTGCGTGCCCGCGGTGTCGGCACTGCCGAACCCGGCCTCGACCTCACCCTCCAGCACGGCGATCTGCCGGGCCAGCCGCAGCAGCGCGGCCCCCTCCTCGGTCGCGACGCACGGACGCGTGCGACGCACCAGGATCCGGCGCGCCTGCCGTTCCAGGGCCTTGATCCGCTGGGACACCGCGGACGGCGTGATCGACAGCCGCGCGGCGGCGGCGTCGAAACCACCCTCCTCCACCACGGCGCTCAGGGTGGCCAGCCGCTCCCGGTCGTACATGAAGCGAATCTACAGTTCATGACGTTCTTTCAGTTCCTGACGTCCTCCTGGCGCGGACGACCTAGCGTCGGTGACGTGAGTGTGCTGGCGGGATTCGGGACGGGACTGTCGCTGATCGCGGCGATCGGGGCGCAGAACGCGTTCGTGCTGCGGCAGGGGCTGCGACGCGAGCACGTCCCGGCGGTGGTGGTGTTCTGCGTGCTGGCCGACCTGGTGCTGGTGACCGCGGCGGTCGCCGGCGTCGGGCTGCTCGTCGACCGCGTACCGGGGCTGGTCGAGGTGGTCCGCTGGGGCGGCGTCGTGTGGCTGGCCGGCTACGGCCTGCTGGCGCTGCGGCGCGCCGTCCGGCCCGGTGCGCTCGACGCCGACCCCCACGGCTCGGCCCGGCCGCTCGTGCCCGTCCTGGGGAGCGCAGCGGCCCTGACCTTCCTCAATCCGCACATGATGCTGGACCTGCTGGTGCTCGGGTCGCTGGCCGCCGCGCACGGCGACGACGGCCGGTGGGCGTTCGGCGCCGGGGTGGTCGTGGCCAGCCTGACCTGGTTCTCCGGGCTCGGCTTCGGCGCGGCGCGGCTCGCGGGGCTGTTCGCCCGGCCGACGGCGTGGCGGGTGCTCGACGGGCTCGTCGCCACGGTGATGCTCGGCCTCGCGGTCGCGCTGGCCGCCGGGTGAGGAGTGGGGGTACAACATCGTCCATGTCCGCCGAGTACGTGCCGGGGCGGCCGCCCGCCGCACTGCGCGTGCACGTGCTGCGCTACCTCGGCTACCGCGAGCACGCCGCCGCTCCCCTGCGTCGTCGCCAGCCGCCGTCCGCCGGGACAGCGCTGATCCTCGGGCTGCACCCGCTGACGCTGTCCGGGCCGGCCGTCGCGACCGGGTCGGCGGCCGCGTTCGTCGGCGGACTGAGCGACACCTGGGTGCTGACCGAGTTCACCGGCCCGCAGGCCGGGGTGCAGGTGGACCTGACCCCGGCGGCGACCTACACCCTCCTCGGCGGGCGGGCGCTGCCCGGCGGCACGGTACCCCGCCTCGACGAGCTCGACGACCCCGTGCTCGCCGCGCTGCCCGCCCGCCTGGCCGCCGAGCCGACCTGGGACGGCCGGTTCGCCCTGGTCAGCGCGCTGCTCGCGGACCGGCTCCTGGACGACCGGGCCCGCCTCCCCGCACCCGAGGTGCGCTACGCCTGGGACCGGCTCAGCGCGACCGCGGGCCGGGTCGGCGTCGCGGAGCTGGCCGCCGAGACCGGCTGGAGCCGCCGCCACCTGCAGTCCCGGTTCCGGACCCAGGTCGGTCTCGCGCCCGGCACCGTCCGCCGGGTGCTGCGCTTCGCGCGCGCCGCCGAGCTGGTCGGGGGCGGGCGGGACCCGCTCGCACTCGTCGCCGCCGAGTGCGGCTACGCCGACCAGCCCCACCTCTCCCGCGAGTTCCGGGCGCTCGCGGGGATCTCACCCGCCGCGTTCCGCGCCGAACAGTTCCCATTCCTTCACGACGCACCGCCGCGTCCCGGTCAGGATCGTTCGTCATGAGCATCCACCCCACCCTCCGCTACGACGACCCCCGCGCCGCGATCGCGTTCCTCACCACGGCGCTCGGCTTCCGGGAGGTCTCCGTCCACACCGGCGACGACGGCGGGGTCGCCCACGCCGAGCTCGCCTGGGACGACGGCGACGACACCGGCCTGGTCCTGATCGGACCGCGCCGCGCCGGGGGCGACCGCTTCGACACCGGCCGGACCGTGATCTACCTGACCTGCGACGACCCGGACGCGGTGCACGCCCGCGCGACCGCCGCGGGTGCGGAGATCACCATGGCGCCGGTGGACCAGGACTACGGTTCGCGCGAGTGCGCCGTCGCCGACCCGGAGGGCAACACGTGGAGCGTGGGGACCTACCGGCCGGGGCGCCCGTGACCGCACGCCACCCGGACCCCGCCGACCCGCTGCCGTGGCTGCGGGAGATCTGCCTGTCCCTGCCCGAGGTGACCGAGAAGCAGAGCCACGGGTCGCCGTCGTGGTTCGTGCGGAGGATGTTCGTCTCCTACGCCGCGCACCACCACGGCCACCCGCACCTGGCGTTCTGGTGCGCCGCGGCGCCGGGCGTGCAGGCCGAGCTGGTCGCCGAGGACCCGGCCCGGTTCTTCCGGCCCGCCTACGTCGGGCACCGCGGCTGGCTCGGGGTGGTGCTCGACGGCACCGGCCCCGACGCCGCCGACCGCGACGAGATCACCGAGATCGTGACCGACGCGTGGCGCTGCGTGGCCCCGGCCCGGCTGGCCGCCCGGCTCGACAGCTGACTCAGGCCGCGGCGCCCGACCCGCGGACGGACCGGAGCAGCGCGGTCAGCAGCCGGGCGTGGTCGGCGTCGGCCTGGCTCGGGACGAGGAAGTGGCGGCGCAGGAAGGCGTAGGACAGCTCGTTGCGCGGGTCGGCGAGCGCCTGCTGCCCGCCGGCTCCGCTGTGGCCGAACGACCCGGCCGCGAGCATCGGGTAGACCTCCGAGGAGGCGTGGAACCCGACCGCCCATGCCTTGTGCTGTCGCAGGACCAGGTCGAACCCGGCGGTCTGGATCTGGGCGAACGCGGCGAGCGTGTCCGGGCGGAGCAGCGCGGGGCGGCCGTCGACCGGGGCGGTCGCCGCGGCGTAGAGCGTCGCGAGCGCGCGAGCGGTCCCGATCCCGCCGAGCGAGGCCGGCCCGCGGGAGCGGACGACCGGGTGGGCGGGCAGCTCCCACACCTCGCATCCGTCGGGGTGCCTGCGGTTGAACGCGATCCCGGGGAGACCGTCCGGTGAGCCCGCGCCCGCGGCGAGCTCCCGCAGCCGCTCGGGCGTGGCGATCATGGGCTGGGGAGCGAGGAACCGCAGCTCGGCCTCCGCGGGAAGCCCGAGGTACAGGTCCAGGCCCAGCGGCCCGGTCAGCAGCTCGCGGACGAGCGTGCCGACCTCGGCCGAGGTGGCGCGGCGGACGACCTCGCCGGTGAGGGCCGACTCGACCAGGGCGTGGTAGCCCGACGAGGTGCCGGGACGCCAGAACGGGCGCTGTGCGCCGAGCCGCTCGGCGACCAGGTGGTCGTCGGAGAGCTCGTCGACGGAGAACCCCTCGGGTGTGCCGACCAGACCCGCCTGGTGGGCGAGCAGCTCGCGCAGCAGCAGGTCCTGCTTCCCACCGGTGGCGAACTCCGGCCAGTAGTGCGCGACCCGCTCGTCCAGGTCCAGGACGCCCTGCTGGACGAGCAGCGCGACCAGCAGGTGGGTCACGCCCTTGGTCGCCGAGTAGATGCCCTGCAGCGAGTCGGGCCCGGTCTCCGGCCCGGCCCACAGGTCCACCACCGGCCGACCCCGGTACCGGGCCGCGACCTGGGCGTCGAGCGGCGCCCCCTCCGCCGCGAGCAGCGCGGCGAACGCGTCCCGGACGGGCTCGAACCCGTCGGCCACCGAGCCCCGGACCGCGTCCGTCGCCGCTCCCGTGATCGTCATACCGCTCCCCGCTCTCCCGTCGACCGTTGTTTAGTAACCATTGGATACTAAAACGAGGCATCGCGCCACGCCCCGCCCGCCGTCGCCGGACGAGGGCCCGGTCACGTCCTAGAGTCCGGGGCATGACCCGGACGCCGGAGGAGCCCGCCACGAAGCGACCGCCCGGCCGCCCGGCACGGATCAGCCGCGACGCGATCGTCGAGGCGGTCGCCGCCACCGCGAACCTGGACACGATGACCGTGCGCGAGGTGGCCGCGCGGTTGCAGGTCACCCACGGGGCGCTCTACCGCTGGGTGCGCACCCGCGACGAGCTGGTCGACCTGGTCAGCGAGACCCTGGTCGACCGCGTCGTACGCAGGGTCGACGGCGCCGCCGGGGATCCGCCGGCCGCCCCGGAGCTCCTGCTGCGCCTGGGGTGGGCCATGCACGACGAGTTCCTCGCCCTGCCCGGCTACGCCACCCACCTGTCCCGGCCGCACCGCCACCACGGGCCGTCGGTGGAGCGGATCCGGGACACCGTCGTCACGGCGCTGGTCCGCGACGGCGTCGACGAGGCGATGGCCGAGCAGAGCTGGCAGATCTTCGTCACGTGCACGGTCGGCTGGCTGGCCGCCGTCGAGAACGCCCAGCACCCCGGTGCCCGGACGCCGCACTTCGCGGTCTTCCTGGACGTCCTCGTCCGGGGGCTGCCCGCCAGGGACCCCGACGCGGGCCGACCGGCGGGGACCGAGCCACCGACACCGGACGCAGGACGACCGTGATCACCGGTTGTGGAGGATGACGCCCGCGTCGCGAACGGATCGCTCCACGACCGGCGATCGTCCGGCGCCGGCCGGGCCGAGGCGGCGCCCGGTCAGGCGTTCGCGCCGCTCACCGCGGAACCGGCCGGAGCCGGCGAGGTGCGCTCGGCGGCCGGCGCCGCGGCCTCCTGCGGGCGACGGGCGCGCAGCTTCGCGAGCAGGCTCCCCTCGGGGCGCTCGGCCAGTGCCGAGGTGAACCGGTCGAGGAAGATCGCCACGATGACGACGGCGAGCCCGCCCTCGACGCCGGTCGCGATGTCGAGCTGGGTGACCGCGCTGACCACCGTCGTGCCCAGTCCGTCGGCACCGGCGAGGCCCGCGACGACCACCATGGACAACGCCAGCATGATCACCTGGTTGACGCCGGCCATGATCGACGGCAGCGCCATCGGCAGCTGCACCTCGCGCAGGATCTGGCGCGGGTGGGCCCCGAAGGCGTGCGCGGCCTCGACGACCTCGCCGTCGACGCCCCGGATGCCCAGCTCGGTGAGCCGGACCGCGGGCGCGATCGAGAACACGATCGTCGCGACGACGCCCGGCACCACGCCGATGCCGAACAGCAGCACCACCGGGATCAGGTAGACGAACGCCGGGACCGTCTGCGCCAGGTCGAGGACCGGGCGCAGCGTCCGGCTCGCCGCGCGGCTGCGCGCGGCCCAGATGCCCAGCGGCACACCGATCGCCACCGCGATCAGCGCCGCGACGAGCACCAGACCGAAGGTCTCCATCGTCTCGGTCCACAGGTCGAACGAGGACACGAGGAGAAAGCCGACCAGGGTGAACACCGCGAACCCGGCCCCGCGCACGAGCAGCGCGAGCGCCACGAGCAGCACCAGCCAGACCCACCACACCGGGGCGGTGAAGAGCGAGGTCACGGCCTCGACGACCGCGGTGATCGCGACCCCGACGGCGTCGAACACGCCCCCGGCGTTCTGCAGCAGCCAGAGGATGAACGCCTCGACGTAGCTCCCGAACTCGAACCTGGGCATCAGGCGTCCCTCCCGTCGGCGGTGGCCTCGTCGTGGGTCGACAGGGCGGCGAGCACGGCACCCCGCGGGACGACGCCGGTGAGGCGGCCGTCGTCGACCACCGCGAGCGGCACCGGGTTGCGTCCGACCTGGTGCAGCAGGTCGATCAGCGGCCGGTCGGGTTCGGTGGTGCGGTACTCCGCGACCAGGGCGGAGCGGTCGATGCCGGTGGCGCCCCGGCCCGCGGCGTGGCCGAGCCAGTCGTCGCGGACGACGCCGAGGATGCGGTGGTCGTCGTCGACGACGTAGGCGCCGGTCGCCTCGGCCTTCCCGAGCCGCACGAGCACCTCGGAAGGGCGCTCGTCCAGGGTCACCGTGATGCGGGCCGCACGGATCACGTCGGCGGCAGTGAGCACCCGGCTGCGGTCCACGTCGGAGACGAACTCGGCGACGTAGTCGTCGGCCGGGGACTCCAGGATCTGCGGTCCGGTGCCGACCTGGACCAGGCGCCCGTCCTTGAGCAGCAGGATGCGGTCACCCAGGAGCATGGCCTCGTTGAGGTCGTGGGTGATGAACACGATCGTCTTCTTCAGGTCCCGCTGCAGACGGACGAGCAGCTGCTGCATGTCGCGTCGGATCAGCGGGTCCAGCGCGGAGTAGGGCTCGTCCATCAGGAGCACGTCGGTGTCGCTGGCGAGCGCCCGGGCGAGCCCGACGCGTTGCTGCATGCCGCCCGAGAGCTGACCGGGCAGCGCGTCGGCACGGTCGCCGAGGCCGACCTGCTCGAGTGCCCACTCCGCCTTCTCCCGACGGGTGCCGGCGTCGACGCCGCGGATCTGCAGCCCGTACTCGGCGTTCTGCCGCACGGTGCGGTGCGGCAGCAGCGCGAAGTGCTGGAACACCATCGCGATCCGCTCGTTGCGCAGCGTGCGCAGGTCGGCGGCGCCGAGCGAGCCGAGGTCGCGGCCGTCGACGGTGATGGTGCCCGAGGTCGGCTCGATGAGCCGGTTGAGCAGCCGGACCAGCGTCGACTTGCCGGAGCCGGACAGGCCCATGATCACGAACAGCTCGCCGTCGGCGATGTCGAAGGACACGTCGTGCACGGCCAGGGTAGCGCCGGTGCGGCGTTGGATCTCCGGCCGGCCGAGTCCCTCGCCGGCGAGCCGCACGGCCTCGTCGGCGGCCTTGCCGTCGCCGAAGACCTTGGTCAGGTTCCGTACCTCGATCATGCTCCGGCTCCCACCCACTGGCGGACGCGGTCCGGGTGTGCGGCCACGTAGTCCCGCGCCACCACCTCCACGTCCTCGTTGTCCACATCGACCCGCTGGAGCATCTGCTCGACATCGGCCAGCGGCAGCTCGAACCGGCGCAGCATCGCCGCGAAGCCGGGGCTGGTGCGCGCCAGGTCCGGGCTCGCCGCGGTCCAGGCCGAGTACGCCGGCATGGCGCAGGCGCCGTCGCCGGTGGTGTAGCAGTCCTCCCGGGCCGGGGTCGGCTCCGTCAGCTTGGTCAGCGCGAGCTCCTCGAAGATGTAGTGCGGGCGGTACAGGTAGACCAGGATCGGCTGGCGGCGCTCGTAGGCGCGGCGCAGCTCGGCGATCTGCGCGGCCTCGCTGGAGGTCACCTGCTCCAGGTCCAGCCCGTACCCGGCGAGACGCTTCGCGTTGTACTCGGTGGTGAGGAAGCTGGGGTCGGAGTCGACGAGCCGGTGGCCGAGGGCGTCGGCGTAGTCGTTGAGCTGGGTCACGCTGGTCAGCCCGGCGAGCGGCCGGCCCGGCTCGACCGCGTAGCTGGGGACGTACCAGCCCTGCTCGGCTCCGGAGTACGTCGGGTGCACCAGCTCGATCCGGTCCGCCGCCTTCGCGGCCAGCTCGGACTGGTTGGGCATCGCGACCTCGGTGAGGGCGTCGACATCCCCGCGCTGGGCGCCGGCCCAGGCGGTCGCGGGTCCGACCTGGATGGTCTTGAGCCGGCCGACGCCGAGTTCCGGGTGGGCCGCGACGACCTCACCGAGGATCGCGTTGGTCAGCTTCGCCGCGCTCCACGGGAACTGGGCGAGCCGGACGGTCGGGCCGTCGGCACCGGCGGACGCGCAGCCGGATGCGGCCAGCAGCACCGCGAGCAGGGCGGTGACCAGGCGGGCCGTCCTGGTCCGGGGTACGGCGACGGGCGGATCGGCCACGGGGGCACGTCCTCTCGGGGGTCGTCGGCTCTCCGCGTCCCGGTCGGCTTCAGGACACGCGGGCAGGCGTCAACGACAGGCGGACGACCACATCCGGCACAGGTCGACGTCCAGACGCGACGTCAGCCGGAGGTCGGGGATCACGCGAACGAGCCTTCACGACCGTTCCGGACGGCGCAACAGCGAGCACTACGATCGTGATGTGCCTGCGACGTCGCTCCTCGAACTGGACGGTCTGCGCCACGAGTACTCCGACACCGGTGACCCCGGCGACGGCCGTGCGCCCCTGCTGTTCCTGCACGAGGGTCTCGGGTCGGTCGGTCTGTGGCGTGGGTTCCCCGAGCGGGTCGCCGCCGCGACCGGGCGCCGTGCGGTGGCCTACTCCCGGCTCGGGCACGGCCGCTCCGACCCTCCCCGCGGCCCGCGCGGCACCGACTTCATGGCGACCGAGGCGACGACCACCGTCCCCGCCCTGTGCGCCGCGCTCGGCCTGGACCGTCCGGTCCTGGTCGGACACTCCGACGGCGCCACGATCGCGCTGCTCGCGGCCGCGTCGATGCCGGTGGGCGGGGTGGTGGTGCTCGCCCCGCACGTGCTGGTGGAGCCGTTCGCCCTGACCGAGATCCGCGCTGCCCGCGCCGCCTTCGACGACGGCGATCTCCGCACCCGGATGGCCCGCCACCACGACGACCCGGACGCCGCGTTCCGCGGGTGGAACGACATGTGGCTGGCCGAGGAGTTCACCGACTGGGACGTCCGCGACGCGCTGTCCGGGATCACCGCCCCGGTGCTGGGTATTCAGGGCGACGACGACCCCTACGGCAGCATCGTGCACGTGCGCGCGGTGCGGGAACGGGCCTCCGGGCCGGTGACGGTCACCGAGCTGTCGTGCGGGCACGCGCCCCACCTGGAGCTCCCCGACGAGACCGCCCAGGCGGTCACCGCATTCCTGCGCACCCTGCCCTGATCACGGGTTCGCGTGCGGATCCGCGGTGCGCGCGCGACGGGACGCGCGCGGGGTCCGGATCCGCGCGCGGACGCGTGATCATGGGGGTGGGGTGGCGGTCCAGGCGGTCCAGCGGGTGGGGGTCAGGGCCAGGACCGGGCCCTGCGGTGGCTGCGCGGCGTACGGCTCGTACCTCTCCGCCAGCGCCGCGACGGCGCGGGCGTGCAGGTCGCCGTCGTCGTGGATCGTGGCACCGGCGTCCAGCCGGACCCACCAGAGCCGGGACCAGTCGTCGTCGTAGTGGTCGGCGAGCAGGGCCACCCGCGGGTCGGCCTCGATGTCGCGCAGCCGCGCGAGACGGCGGTGCCGCTTGGGCTTGACGTCGTCGACGGCCGACACCACCAGCCCGTCGACGAGCGCGAAGGTGACCGGCACCAGGCGCGGGGTGCCGTCGGTGGCGCGGATGGTCGCGAGCCGCGCCACCCGCGCGCCGGTCAGCAGCGCGCGGGCGGCGGTCTCGTCCAGGGAGGGCACCGGTCTCAGGCCGCCGGGATGTCCACCCGGACGGCGAGCAGCTGCGCCAGGCGGGTGTCACGGCGCTCGTGCTCGGCGAACCCGGGGGCGGTGCAGAGGAACAGGGTGCGGCCGTCGTCGCCGCCGAGTGCGCAGGCGTAGGTGCCGACCTGGCCGGTGGAGACCTCGCCGTCGACCATCCCGCCGGGGCGGACCCGGATGGCCCGGTTGCCGATGGCGTCGGCGACCCAGATCGCCCCCTCCGCGTCGGGGGCGGAGATGCCGTCCGGGGCGACGGTGAGCTCGGCGATGGCGTCGGACGGGTCCTCGGCGGCCGACGGCGGACCGAACAGCGCCCAGTCCCGGCGCGGGCCGAGCGTGCCGTCGTCGGCGACCGCGAAGGCGGACATCCGGTTGCCGAAGGTCTCGGCGACGACGAGGTCCCCGCCGGACAGCGTGGGTCCGTTCGCGAAGTGCAGCGGCTCGCTCGCGACCGACACGCCCCCGTCCGGCGCGACGCGCAGCAGCGGCGCGGCGGCCCGCGGGGCACCGTTCATCAGGTCGAAGCCGAAGCTGCCCACCCAGAGGCCGCCGCCGTCGTCGACGACCATGTCGTTCAGGACGTGCTCGGCGTGGCCGGACAGGTCGGCGTGGGTGGCCAGGGTGCCGTCGGTCTCGCGGCGCAGGATCCGCCGGTCGCGCATGGACACGACCAGCAGCCTGCCGTCGGGCAGCCAGCCCAGGCCGGACGGCTGCTGGGGCACCTCGGCCTCGGTGCGCAGGTCCGACCCGTCGGCGCGGGCCGAGAGCACCCGGTGGGTGTAGAAGTCGCTGACCCAGATCCTCCCGTCGTGCCAGCGTGGGCCCTCGAGGAAGGACATGTCCGACAGCACCGTCGACAGCTCCGTCATGGCGATCAGTCTGGCCCCCCGGGAATCGGGGCGCCAGCGCGGTCGTTGACCGTGCAACAACCACCGACCGTGGAGGTCCCGATGCCCGCCGTCTCCGTCGCCGACGTCAGCGCCCTGCCCCGTGTGCCCGTCCCCGGGCCGACCGACCTGGACCGGGGCGTCCGCAGCGTCACCACCGCCCCGCGTGGGTACGAGGGCGAGGGCTTCCCGGTCCGCCGCGCCTTCCAGGGGGTGGACCTGCGCGACCTCGACCCGTTCCTGCACATGGACCAGATGGGTGAGGTCGAGTACGCCCCGGGCGAGCCGAAGGGCACCTCGTGGCACCCGCACCGCGGCTTCGAGACCGTCACCTACATCATCGACGGGACCTTCGAGCACGGTGACAGTCACGGCGGCGGCGGGACGATCACCGACGGCGACACCCAGTGGATGACCGCGGGCTCGGGCCTGCTGCACATCGAGCGCCCGCCGGAGTCGCTGGTGCGCAGCGGCGGGCTGTTCCACGGCCTGCAGCTGTGGGTGAACCTGCCGCGCGCGGACAAGTGGCTGCCGCCGGCGTACCAGGACCTGCGCGGGGGCGAGGTCGCCCTGGCCACCACGCCCGACGGCGGCGCGCTGCTGCGCGTGATCGCCGGCGACGTGGCGGGCGCCTCCGGACCGGGCTCGACCCACACCCCGATGGCGATGGTGCACGCCACCGTCTCCCCCGGCGCACAACTGCGGCTGCCCTGGCCGCGGCCGTACAACGCGCTGGTCTACGTGCTGAGCGGGTCCGGCACCGTCGGTGCGGACCGGCGCCCGGTCCGTACCGGCCAGCTCGCCGTGTTCGGGCCCGGGGACCTGATCACGGTCGAGGGCGGCACGGGGCAGGAGTCCCGTCACCCGGCGCTGGACGTCGTGGTGCTGGGCGGGCAGCCGATCCGCGAGCCCGTCGCGTGGGCGGGCCCGTTCGTGATGAACACCCGCGAGGAGGTGCAGCGGGCGTTCGAGGACTACCAGCGCGGCCGTCTCGGCGTGGTGCCGTCGGACTACGTGCCGCACGGCTCCCTCCCCGGCTCGTTCAACTGATGGGTTGAACACGAGCGCTCCCGGCGCTACGGTGTATTCAACCGCGAGGTTGAACGAGGAGGCGACGTGGAGGACCGGCTGAACCGGGTCTTCGCCGCACTGGCGGACCCGATCCGGCGCGACATGGTGGCCCGGCTGGCGACGGCCGACGCGACCGTGAACGAGCTGGCCGAGCCCTACGACGTCTCCGTGCAGGCCGTCTCCAAGCACATCCGGGTGCTGGAGGACGCGGGGCTGGTCCGGCGCAGCCGGCAGGCCCAGCGTCGTCCGGTGCACCTCGAGGCGGAGGTCTTCGACCTGATGACGGCCTGGATCGAGCGGTACCGGCGGCAGGTGGAGGAGCGCTACGCGCGCCTCGACGACCTGCTCGCCGACGAGTCCGCACCCACCGAGCACGAGGAGACGGCATGAGCACCACCGGCACCCGCGGCACCGCCATCGAGACCGTGGACGACCTGCCCGCGATCCGCATCACCCGTGAGTTCGACGCGCCCCCGGAGCGGGTCTTCGACGCCCATGTCGACGAGGACAAGGTCGTGCGCTGACTGGGGCCGCGCGGGCTGACGATGACGGTGCACCGCTGGGACGCCGAGACCGGCGGCGGCTACCGCTACACCCACGCCGACGACGGCGGCGAGTACGGCTTCTTCGGCTCGTTCCACGAGGTCCGGGCCCCGGAGCGGATCGTGCAGACCTTCGCCTTCGAGGGCTTCGGCGACAGCGTCTGCCTGGAGACGATGACCCTGACCCCGCTGTCCGGCGGGCGGACCCGGCTGGTCGCGGAGTCGCGCTACGACTCGTTCGCCGCCCGCGACGCGATGCTCGCCTCGGGGATGGACGTCGGGGTGAACGAGGGCTACGAGCGGCTCGACGAGCTGCTGGCCTCCCGGTAGGCCGCCGGGGTCAGGCCCGTCGCGCGTTTGAACACCTGCCCGAAGTGCGAGGGCCCGCGGAACCCCCACCGCGACCCGATGGCCGCGGCGGGCACGTCGGCCAGTGCGGGGTCGGCCAGGTCGCGCCGGCACATCTCGACCCGCCGCGCGCGGATCCAGGCCGCGACGCTCGTGCCGGTCCCCGCGAACAGGTTGTGCAGGTGGCGCGCGGAGACGAAGTGCGCGGCGGCGATCCCGGCGGGGGCGAGGTCCGGGTCGCCGAGGTGTGCCTCGACGTGGGCCTTGATCCGGTCCAGCAGGTCGCAGTGCGGGGCGGGCTCGGCGCCGGCCGTGCTCCGCAGCAGCACCCCGACCAGGTCCACGGCGTGCCGCACCGCGACGGCGGCGTGCGGGCCCATCGCGAGCCGGTGCGCGTCGAGGTGGCGCAGGGTGTCGCACACGTAGCCGGCCAGGCCGGGGCCGGCGTCGAAGGCGGTGCCCGCCACCCCGGTGAACGGCTCGCCGCGCGGCTCGACGCGGTCGCGCGGGAACCGCACGCACAGCGCGCGGAACGCGGCGTCCGCGGTGGGGGTGCCCGGGCGGGCCGGGTCCAGCAGCGCCCACCGCCCGGGGACCAGCGGCTCGCCGTCGCCGAGCAGCGCACTGCCCGCGAGCGCCACGACCAGAACCAGCCGGTCGCCATCGGGGGCGGGCAGGTCGCCGGTGACGGTGGTGAAGGAGACGTCGTCGGGCCCGTCGGGTCCGGGGACGGAGCCGGGTCCGGAGTCGGTGGGACGGTCGGCGACGGTCGTCATCGGCGGCTCCTGGTCGTGCTGGTGGCCGCACCCAGCCTAGTCACGCGGTCGCCGCCCGCCGGGCCGGTGCGGGCGTGCACGCGGACGACAGCGGTCTGCGCCCGTCGGCGATGTGCCGCGGCCGCGGCGTTCCTAACGTCTGCGCACGTGGCTCATGTCGAAGGCTCGCACCATGTGACCCTGTCCGTCGCCGGCGCCCAGGAGGACGTCGACTTCCACACGAGGATCCTCGGCATGCGCTTCATCAAGCGCACCGTCCTGTTCGACGGCTCGCTGCCGATCTACCACCTCTACTACTCCAACGCCGACGGCGACCCGTCCAGCGTCGTCACCACGTTCCCGTGGGCGCAGGCGGGCCAGTTCGGCACCCGTGGCACCAACCAGGCCCGCGAGGTCCTGCTGTCGGTGCCGGAGGGCTCGCTGGACTTCTGGGCGCAGCGGCTGCGCGCCCACGACGTCGAGGTCACCGACGTCGAGCGGTTCGACCAGCGGCGGCTCGCGTTCGCCCACCCGTCGGGCATCGAGTACCAGTTCGTCGCGAACGCCGCCGACCCGCGTCGCGGGTACGAGGGCAACGGCGTGTCGGCCGAGCACGCGATCCACGGCATCCACGGCGTCGGGGTGCACATGACCACCCCGGACCGGATGGTCGAGTTCGCCGACACCTCGTTCTTCGCCCAGGGTGCTCCCGCCGAGGACGGCGACGTGTTCGGCCTGCGGATCGGCGACGCGAAGGTCGGCAACCACCTGGAGATCACCGTCAACCGGCACGACGACCAGGGCACCTGGCGCTACGGCGCGGGCACCTACCACCACTTCGCGTGGAACGTGTCGGACCTGGCGAACCAGGACGCGGTGAAGTTCGACATCGAGGGCGCCGGCTACACCGACATCTCCGAGCTCAAGGACCGCAAGTACTTCAAGAGCGTCTACGTCCGGACGCCGAGCGGGGCGCTGTTCGAGCTGGCCGTCACCCACGACGAGGGCGGCTGGACCTGCGACGAGTCCCCGCAGGAGCTCGGCACCCGGTTCCAGCTGCCCGAGCAGTTCGAGCACCGGCGCGAGGAGATCTTCGCCAAGCTGGAACCGATCGAGGGCTGATGGCCACCTGGGGGGATCCGGACGCGCCGCTGGTCGTACTCGCCCTGCACGGGCGGGGCCGCGACCCCGACGACATGCGGGCCACCGCGGCCCGGTTCGGGGACGTGCCCGCCCGGTTCGTCGCCCCGCCGGCGCCGGGCGGCAGCTGGTACCCGAAGCCGTTCCTGGAGCCGTTCGACGAGAACCGCGACGCGCTGCTGCGCGCCCTGGGCATCGTCGACGACGAGCTGGCCCGGCTCGCCGACGCCGGTGTCGGCCGGGACCGGGTGGTGCTGTGGGGGTTCTCCCAGGGCGCCTGCCTGGCCGCGCACCACCTGCTGGTGCGCGACCCGCGCCCGTGCGCGGGGCTGGTGCTGTTCACCGGCGGGTTCGTCGGTCCGGACCCGGTCCCGGCGCCGCCGGCCGGGGCGCTGGCCCCGACCCCGGCGGTGCTGCGGTCGATCTCGCACGACCCGTGGGTGCCCGCGCACCGGGTCTCCGACACCGCGTCGCTGCTGGTCGCCGGCGGTGCGCAGGTGGACCTGCGGATCGACGACGGCGACGAGCACGTGATCACCGACGAGGCGTGCGCGGCGGCGGCCGGGCTCCTCCACGCGGTCGCTGTCGGGGGTCGCCTCTAGCGTGGGGGTGTGTTCGTCGTCCACGCCCTGCACTCCCCCGCCCGGGGCGTCCTGCTGTGGGCGGAGGACGGCGAGCGCGCCCCCCGCACCGACCGCCGGTCGCTGCGCACGGCGCGGCCGCACCCGTTCGCGGTGCCGTCGGACGAGCTGGCCGCGATCCATCCGGGCAAGCCGGCGTCGGTGACGGTGCTGCTGCCCTCGCACCCGTCGGGCCCGCAGGACTCCCCCGGCCTGGTCCGGTCCCGGCCACGCACCCGGAGCCGGGGCACGCCGGCGCTGGCGCCGTGGACGGTGCCCGCGGTCGTCGTCGACCCCTCCGAGCTGACCGACCCCTCCGACGAGGTCCGCTACGGCGCCGGGTTCGCCCACCTCGCCGACCTCGCCCGGCTCGCCGAGGAGCTCGCGGCCCGCGGCCGGGTGCTGCCGGTCCTGCTCACCGAGTCCGGCCGGCCCGCGGCGCGCTGGCGCCCGGTCGTCCAGGGTCTCGACGCGGTCGCCCGCGCCGACCTGGTCCGGCGGCTGCCCCCGGTCGCGCGGGCCGAGCAGCGCCGCCCCGGCGACGTCGCCGGGCAGGACCCGGACACCCTGGTCGACGCCGCGCTCGCCCGGTTCACCGACGCCGCCGTCCGCGAGCGGCTGGGGCGCAGCGCCGCGATGCCCGTCCCGCTGCCCGCCCGCGCGGACGCCCCGGCGGCGCTGCTGCACGCCTTGACCGGCCCGTCGGCGGACCTGCCCGCGACCGGCGCGGGGCTGCGGGTGCTGCGCGAGGCACTGGCCGCGTGGGACGACGTCGGCCGCGAGCAGCCCGGCGCCGCCACCGCGCTGTTCCGGCTCGCCGAGGTCTCCACACTGCACGACCCGGCCGACCCCGGCCCGGACCTCGACGACCAGACCGGCGACGGCACCCGGTGGGAGCTCCAGTTCGCGCTGCGCTCCACCGAGGACCCGAGCCTGGTGTTCGACGCGGCCGGTGTGTGGGCCGGGGAGGCCGACGCCCTGGTCTCCGGCGCGCAGGACGTGCTGCTGGCCGAGCTGGGGCGGGCCGCGCAGGTCCTGCCCGGGCTCGTGCCCGCACTGCGCCGGGCCCGCCCGACCGGGCTCGAGCTCGACGTCACCGGGGCGCACCGGTTCCTCACCCGGGACGCGCCCGCGCTGCTGTCGGCCGGGTTCGGGGTGGCGCTTCCGCGCGGGTGGGACGGGCGCCGCCCGCTGGGGCTGCGGCTCTCGGCGTCGTCGGCCCCGGCACCGGGGGTGATCACCCGTGGCGGGCTGGGCCGTGACGAGCTGGCGGAGTTCCGCTGGTCGCTCGCCGTCGGCGACGAGGAGCTGGGCGAGTCCGAGATCGCCGCGCTGGTGGCGGCGAAGGCGCCGCTGGTCCGGCTGCGCGGGCGCTGGGTCGCCGTCGACGCCCAGGCACTGGCCCAGGGGCTGGACTTCCTGCGTCGCCACCGGGACCGGCCGCCCACCGTCGGCGAGGTGCTGGCCGCGGCCCGTGGCGACGCGGGCGCCCCGCTCCCGGTGACCGACGTGTCCGCCCGCGGGCACCTCGGGGCACTGCTGGAGGGCACCGCCGAGCGGACGCTCACGCCGGTGCCGGCGCCGCCGGGGTTCACCGCGACGCTGCGCCCCTACCAGGAGCGCGGGGTGGCGTGGCTGGCGTTCCTGTCGTCGCTGGGCCTGGGGGCGTGCCTGGCCGACGACATGGGGCTGGGCAAGACCGTCCAGCTGCTGGCCCTGGAGGCCCACGACCGGTCCGGCGGGCCGACCGGCGCCCCGACCCTGATCGTGTGCCCGATGTCGATGGTCGGCACCTGGCAGCGGGAGGCCGCGACGTTCGCACCCGGCCTGCGGGTGCACGCCCACCACGGGGCCGCCCGCCCGCGCGGCGAGGCCCTGCACGCCCGGCTGGGCGAGGCCGACCTCGTCGTCACCACGTACGCGACCGCGACCCGCGACGCCGAGGACCTGCGGGCGTGGCGGTTCCACCGCCTCGTCCTCGACGAGGCCCAGATGATCAAGAACGCGCACGCGGCGGCGTCGCGCACGATGCGGTCGTTCGACGCCGGCCACAGGGTCGCGCTGACCGGCACCCCGATGGAGAACCGGCTGGCCGAGCTGTGGTCGGTGATGGACTTCCTCAACCCCGGCGTCCTCGGGGTGCCGGAGGTGTTCCGGCAGCGGTTCGCGGTCCCGATCGAGCGCCACCGCGACGCCGGGACCGCCCGCACCCTGCGCCGGATCACCCGGCCCTACCTGCTGCGGCGCGTCAAGACCGACCCCACGGTGATCGACGACCTTCCCGAGAAGATCGAGATCGTGGCCGACCACCGGCTCACCCGGGAGCAGGCGTCGCTGTACCGGACCGTCGTCGACGACATGATGGAGAAGATCGAGGGCAGCGACGGCATCGAGCGCCGCGGCAACGTGCTGGCCGCGATGAGCAAGCTCAAGCAGGTCTGCAACCACCCCGCGCAGCTGCTGCACGACGGGTCCCCGATCCACCGCAGCGGCGGGCGGCACCGCTCGGGCAAGGTCGCCCGGCTGGAGGAGATCCTGGAACCGGTGCTCGCCGCCGGGGACCGGGCGCTGCTGTTCACCCAGTACACCGAGTTCGCCGCGATGCTGCGCCCGCACCTGTCGGCACGGTTCGACACCGAGGTGCTCTACCTGCACGGCGGCACCCCGAAGAAGCGGCGCGACGAGATGGTCGCCCGGTTCCAGTCCGGGGAGGGGCCGTCGCTGTTCCTGCTCTCACTGCGCGCGGGCGGCACCGGGCTCACGCTCACCGCGGCGAACCACGTGATCCACCTGGACCGGTGGTGGAACCCGGCGGTGGAGGACCAGGCCACCGACCGGGCGTTCCGGATCGGGCAGCGGCGCGCGGTGCAGGTGCGCCGGTTCGTGTGCCCGGGGACGGTCGAGGAGCGGATCGAGGACCTGGTCACGGCGAAGCGGTCGCTGTCGGACATGGTGGTGACGGGCGGGGAGGACTGGCTGACGTCGCTGTCGACCTCCGAGCTGCGTGCGGTGTTCGCGCTCGGCTCGGACGCGGTGGCCGACCTCGACGAGGAGACGGGGGACGCCGATGAGTGACCGGCCGTTCTGGGCGCAGGAGGACTTCACCGGTGGGCCGCCGCGCCGCGTCGAGGGCGGGATCCGGATCCACGCGGCGGCGGGCGCGGTCGCCCGGACCTGGTGGTCGGCGCGGTTCCTGGCGGTGCTGGAGCAGCTCGGCGTCGGCGGGCGGCTCTCGCGTGGCCGCAGCTACGCCCGGTCGGGGCAGATCGTGACCCTCGACGTCGACGCGGGCGCCGTGGTCGCGCTGGTGCAGGGCACCCGGCCGCAGCCGTACCGGGTCCGGATCGGGCTGCGGGTCTGGGACAAGACGCAGTGGCGGCGCGTGGAGCAGGCCCTGGCCGCCGACGCCTGGTACACCGCGGCCCTGCTGTCGGGGACCGTGCCCCCGGAGATCGAGGAGCTGCTCGACGGCCTGGGGCTGTCGTTGTTCCCGGCCGCGGGTGCGGACCTGTCGCAGGACTGCTCGTGCCCGGACCACACGGTGCCGTGCAAGCACCTGGCCGCGGTGTTCTACGTGCTCGCCGAGCGCTGCGACACCGACCCGTTCACCCTGCTCACACTGCGCGGACGCGACCGGGACGCGCTGCTGGAGCGGTTGCGGGCCGAGCGTGACAGCGGCGCCGGCCCGTCCGCACCGGCCGGGCCGGCGCCGCTCGCGGACCTGCTGGACGGCTTCTGGGAGGGCGCGGCGGGGTCCGCTCCCCCGCGGCCGCCGGACACCGAGCCGGGCGCGGTGCTGGACCAGGTGCCCGAGCCGTCGCTGCGGGCGGGCGGCGGGCGGCTGACCGACGCGTTGCGGCCGGTGTACCGGGCGCTGGCCCACCCGGACGCGTGAGGAACCGGGAACATGTGAGGGCCCGGTCGCCGTGGTCGAGCGACCGGGCCCTCGTCCCGAACTGACGCGCCGCTCCCACCACGAAGCGACACGTGAAACTTAGCCAAGCCTTACCTATGTTGTCAAGCCGCGGACGGGAGCGGGTCCTCCCGCCGAGCCGGGACGCGATCCGGCCCCGCGGCCGGGTCCTCGACGCGTTCCGCCGGACCGGGACAGGACACCCACCCGCGGAACGCGGGACGGCCCGGCCGCTGTGGTCGATGCGGCCGGGCCGTGTCTCCCGAACTGACGCGCCGCTCCCACCACGAAGCGACGAACTGAAGTTAGCCTAGGCTTACCTCTACCGTCAAGAGCGGCACGGGAATCCGGGAGGACTCAGCCGACGACGGGCCGGCCGCGGGCCGGGTCGAGGCGGCCGGTGGCCCCGGCGCGCCGCTCGAACCAGATCGTCGTCAGCGGCGGGATGCTGGCGAGCAGACCGATCACGGTGGTGCGCAGGTCCCACCGGAACAGCCGGGCGGTCCACAGCGTGACCAGCACGTAGGCGACGAACAGCGCCCCGTGGATCGGCCCCATGACCTGCACCCCGACCTCGGTGGTGGCCAGCACCCACTTGAAGAACATGCCGATCAGCAGGCCGGTCCAGGACAGCGCCTCGGCGACCGCCACGACCCGGAAGGCCTTGGCGACGAGGGTCGGGTCGTTCATGACGGGTGCTTCCTCCAGGCGGGCGGGACGTCGGAGTCCACTCTGCCGTATCCGCCGCACCACCTTCTACCGGGTGTCGAAAGACACGCGGTGCGATGAGTTGCCGCACCGTGGCCGGTCGGAGCAGGCAGGGCCCCGCGACCGTGGGGCGCCGACCCGACCGGAGGTGGCACCCGTGCTCGATCTCGCCCCGACCGCCCGCGCCGTCGCCGACGTCGTCACCGGTGTCCGCGACGACCAGCTCCACGACCCGACCCCCTGCGACGACATGACCGTCGCCGCCCTGCTCGACCACCTGCACGGTCTGGCGTGGGCGTTCCGGGTCGCGGCGCAGAAGTCCCCCGAGGCCGCGGGTACCGCGCCGAGCGCAGACGCCGCGCACCTCGTCGCGGACTGGCGCACCGCGGTCCCGGCCCGGCTCGGCGCACTGGCGCAGGCCTGGCGCGAGCCGGCCGCCTGGGAGGGGTTCACCGCGGTGGGCGGGATGGACCTGCCCGCCGACGTCGCCGGGGTCATCGCCCTCGACGAGCTGGTCCTGCACGGCTGGGACCTCGCCGTCGCGACCGGGCGCCCGTTCGTCCCCGACGACGACGCCGTCGCCGCCGTCCTGGAGTTCACCACCGCGATGTCCGCACCCGGCCAGGAGGCGTCCCGGGAGGGCCTGTTCGGGCCGGTCGTCCCCGTCCCGGAGGACGCGCCGGCGTTCCACCGGGCGCTCGGCAACAGCGGTCGCGACCCGCGCCGGGGGCGCTGACGCGGGGTAGCGTCGACCGCCGTGGTGACGTCCCCGCACGGCAAGGTCCGCATCGGCGTCGGCTCGGTGGGGCTGCGCGCCACCGACCCCGGCTCGGAGTTCGACGAGTTCGTCGACGCCCTCGAACGCGCGCGCGTCGACTCGCTGTGGCTGCCCGACCTCGTCTCCGCCCCCGGGGTCGACGCATTGGTCGGCACCACCTGGGCGGCCGCCCGGACCCGGACGCTCAAGGTCGGCACCGGCGTCACGATCCTGCCCGGCCGCAACCCGATGCTGCTCGCGGCCGAGCTCGCGTCACTGGCGGTGCTGGCGCCGAAGCGGATCCTGCCCGCGTTCGGCATCCGGGCGGCGACGCCGTCGGAGCGCCAGCTGTTCCCCGTCCCCGGTACCCGGGCGGCGGTGTTCGAGGAGTCCCTCGTGGTGCTGCGACGGCTGCTGTCCGAGGAGTCGGTGACCCACCACGGCGAGTTCTTCACCCTCGACGACGCGACCGTCGCGCCGCGCCCGGCCCGCCCGCTCGACCTGTGGCTGGGCGGTCGCGCGGAGGTCGGGCTGCGCCGGGTCGGCCGGCTCGCCGACGGCTGGCTGGGCAGCTTCCTCACCCCCGGCGAGTCCGCCCGTGCCCGCACCGTCATCGAGGCCGCCGCCCGCGACGCCGGCCGGGCGATCGACGACGACCACTACGGCACCAACGTCACCGTCGTGCTGCCCGGCGACGGGTCCGGCGCCGCCGCCGACCACGCGCTGCACCGGGCCGCCCAGCAGCGGCCCGACGCCGACCCGGAGCAGCTGGTCGCCCGCGGCTGGGACGGCGCCGCCGAGCAGATCCGCCGCCACGTCGAGGGCGGGCTGACCAAGTTCGTGGTGCGCCCCGCCGCTCCGGCGCGGGACTGGGCCCGGTTCCTCGACGAGTTCGTCGCCGAGCTGGGGCCGCTCGAGTCGGACTGAACGATCCCGGGCGAGTGACCGATCACCTACGGTGAGTGAGTGGTCGACTCCCCGCACGGCACGGTCCGCATCGGTCTCGGCCTCGTCGGGGCCCGCGACCTGTCCACCTTCGCCGACGAGTTCGACGAGCTGCTCCACGCCCTCGACGCCTCCGCGGTCGACTCGCTGTGGCTGGCCGACATCGCGTCGAAGTCGGTGGTCGACCCGATGGTCGGCAGCACCTGGGCCGCGGCGCGCACCCGCACCCTGAAGGTCGGCACCGGCGTCACGGTGCTGCCCGGGCGCAACCCGATGCTGCTCGCCTCCGAGCTCGCGTCGCTGGCGGTGCTCGCGCCCCGGCGGATCCTGCCGGTGTTCGGGCTGCAGGCCGCCCAGCCCCAGACCGGCAGCTGCACCCCGTACCGGGCCGGCGCGCTGCGGCGCTCGAGGAGTCCCTCGTGGTGCTGCGCCGGCTGCTGACCGAGGACTCCGTGACCCACCACGGCGAGTTCTTCACCCTCGACGACGCCGCCGTCCTCCCCCGCCCGGCCGCCCCGCTCGACCTGTGGCTGGGCGGACGCGCCGACGCCGGGCTCCGGCGCGCCGGGCGGCTCGCCGACGGCTGGCTCGCCAGCTTCCTCACCCCCGCCGAGACCGCCCGGGCCCGCGGGATCATCGAGACCGCCGCCCGCGACGCCGGCCGCACGATCGACGACGACCACTACGGCACCAACCTGTGGGTCGCCCCGCCCGGCGCGGACCCCGGGCCCGCCCGCGCGCCGGCCGGGGCCCAACGCCCGGACGTGGACTGGCGCGACATCGTCGGCGACGGCTGGGACGGCGTCGCCGAGCTGGTCCGCCGGCACGCCGACGGCGGCCTCACCAAGTTCGTGGTGCGCCCGACCGGGCCGGTGGCGGACTGGCCGGGGTTCCTCGACCGGTTCACCACCGAGCTCGGGCCGCTCCAGTCGGGCTGAGCGGCGGGGTGCGGCGCCGGGTCAGCGCGTCGTCCAGATCCCCCCGTCGACCGGCAGCACCGCGCCGGTCACGTAGGACCCGGCGGCCCCGGCCAGGAACAGCGTCGCCCCGACGACGTCCGACGGCTTCCCCAGGCGTCCGAGCGGGGTGGAATCGGCGATCTCGTCGCCCGCCGCCTCCAGCGTGGCGCGCATCATCCGCGAGGGGAACGGTCCCGGCGCGATCGCGTTCACGGTGATCCCGCGGCCGGCGAGGTCGCGGGCCAGCACCCGGGTCAGCTGGTGCACCCCGGCCTTGCTGGCCGAGTAGCTGTAGTTCGGCAGCTCGGGGACGCGCAGCCCGTCGATGCTGCCGATGTTGATCACCCGGGCCGGGTCCTCGGCCGACCCGGCGGCCTCCAGCAGCGGCAGGAACGCCCGGGTCAGGAAGAACGGCGCCTTCAGGTTGAGGGCGAGCACCTTGTCCCAGGCGTGCGCCGGGAACTCCTCCAGCGGCGCACCCCAGGTCGCGCCCGCGTTGTTGACGAGCAGGTGCACCCGCTCCTCCCGCTGCCCGACCTCGGCGGCCAGCCGGACGCACTCGTCCTCCGACGACAGGTCCGCGGCGATGCCGGTGCCGCCGATCTCCGCGGCGGTGTCGGCGCAGGCGTCGGCCTTGCGGCTGGACACGTAGACCCGCGCCCCTGCCTCGGCGAGCCCGCCCGCGATCATGCGGCCGATGCCGCTGGTGCCGCCGGTGACCACGGCCACCCTGCCGCGGACCTCGAACAGTTCGGAGATCATGAAGCACGCTAACCGGAGAGCTGGCACCCTCGCAGCCATGACCCGTTCCCGCGACCGCGACGACCGGGGCCGTGCCCGCAACGCCCGCCCCCGCGACGCCGCCGGGCGTCCGCTCCCGCACGGCGCACCCGGCGTCGAGCGGGTGCCCGAGGACCTGGTGCTCTCCCCCACCGACGCCGTCACCGAGGCCCAGCGCCTCCTCGACTCGGGCCTGCCCTTCAACGCCCACGAGATCCTCGAGGGTGCCTGGAAGGACGCGGGCGACGACACCCGCGACCTGTGGCGGGCGCTGGCGCAGCTCGCGGTCGGGCTGACCCACGCCCAGCGCGGCAACGCCCGCGGCGCCGTCGCGCTGCTGCGCCGCGGCGCCGAGGGCGTCCGGCTGTGGCAGGTGCTCGACGTCGCCGTCCCGGCCGGGCTGGACCTCGACGGGCTGGTCGGGCACGCGGACGCACTCGCGGACGACGTCGACCGGGACGGACCCGGCGCCGTCACGGCGGCGCGGCTCGCACCACGGCTGCGGGGGGCCCGGGCGCAGGGGAGCCCGGGAGCCTGACACGGCGCGGCCGCGCGCCGGGGAGCCATCCACCGGGAGCCGCCGCCGGGGAGTCCGACGCCACCCCACGACGTCCGTGACTCCGGCGCCTCCCCCGGGCCACCATGGGGCCGTGCCCCACCACCCCGTGTCCCGCCCCGCACACTGACGGTGGCCGCCCGTCCCACCTCCCGGTCCTGGCCCCGCGCGCTGCTGCGTGAGGCCCGGTCGCTGCCCACACTGGCGCTGCTCGGGCTGATCGCCGTCGTCGGCGTCCCGCTGGTGATCCTGCTGACACCCGAGAACCACGTCGAGGTGTTCGGCCAGGACGTCGGCGTGGGCGCCCGGGTGCCGCCCCTGACGCTGTCGGGGCCCGCGCAGATCGCCCAGCTCGGCAACGCCGAGTTCGACCTCACGACCGTGCAGGTGTGGGGTCCGATCCGGCCGCGGCTGTCGATCGGGCCGTTGAAGCGGCCCGCCGACAACGGCCCGGTGCTGGGCCCGCACACGGTCGACGGCGCGGGCGACGCGGTCCGCGACCTCGGTGAGGGGTTCGTGACCTGGTACCTCTGGGGCGCCGCGGGCATGGTGCTGGTCGCGCTGCTGGGCAGCGGGCTGACGGCGACCGCACGGCTGCTGCTGGCGCTGCGCCGGACCCGCACCCGCCGGTACCGGCCCGTGCACTGGGACGACCTGGCCGGGCCGATCGGGCGGATGACCGTCGTCGCGGTGACCGCCTCGGTGCTGCTGTGGGCGGGCGCCGGGGTCGCCGCGCTGCACGGCACCCTCACCGGTCTGGGGCGGGTCACCTCGCTGACCGACCTGGTCGGGGCGGCGACGGTCACCCCGTCGCCGGTCGGGCCCGCGGTCACCGGGGTCGCGGGCGCGGTGATCGGGGACTCCCGTGCGGCCCGGATCGGCGGCCCGCCGCTGCGGCAGGACGACGGCACCGTCACCCCCGAGGACCGCGCCTGCGGGCGCAGCACCGACTCCACCGCCGCCGAGCTGGCCCGGCTGCGCGGCGAGGACGTCCTGAACCTGGCCTGCGCCGGGGCGGGCGTCGCGACCGGGCTGCGCGGGCCGCAGCTGCGCGAGGGCGTCACCGTCGACCCGCAGGTCGGGCGGCTCAAGCAGGTCCGGAACCTGCAGTGGGTGGTCGTCGCGGTCGGCCCGAACGACCTGGCCTGGTCGGACTTCCTGCTGTACTGCTACGGCCTCGCCACCTGCGACGACCGGCTCTCCGACGGCGAGTTCGAGTCCCGCCTCGCCGGGTTCGCCCGCGACGTCGGCGCCCTGTTCACCGACCTCGACACGCTGCCGGGGCGCCCGCGGGTGGTGGTCACCCTGTCCTACGACCCGTTCCCGGCCCGGTTCGACCCGACCTGCGCGGACATGCGCGGCCCGGCCGGCACCCCGGGTCTGGACCAGGCCAAGCTCGACCTGCTCGCCGAGCGGAACCGCAGGCTCAACGACGTGCTGGCCGACGGCGCCGCCCGCTTCGGGTTCGGCACCGCCGCGCCCGCCCTGGCACCGCTGTGCGACCCGGACCGCGACCGGATGCCGCCGGACGTCATGGGGCTCGCCACCCCCGACCCGTTCCACCCGACGGCGGTCGGCTCGCTGCGGATCGCGGCGTCGGCGGCGGCGGCCCTGGCCGGCCCGCGGCCCGCCGGGACGCCGTGACCCCCCGCCGGGCCGCTCAGGCGTCGGCGTCGCGCAGCACCCGCAGCGCGTTGCGGTGGGCCAGCTTCGCCAGGTCCTCCGCGCTCCATCCGCGGTCGGCGAGTGCGTCGAGCAGCCGCGGGTAGGTGGACACGTCGGAGAGCTCGTCGGGCAGGTCGGTGGTGCCGTCGTAGTCCCCGCCGATGCCGACGTGGTCGATGCCCGCGGCCTCGCGCAGGTGCTCGACGTGCGCCACGACGTCGGCGAGGGTGGCGCGCGGCTGCACGGGCCCGTCCCAGGTCTCGACGAACCGGTTGCGGGCGGCGAGGTCGCGGTGGTCGGCCCCGGCGTCGGCCATCGCCTCCCGGACCCGCTGGTCCCACTCGGTCACGGCGGCGGAGACGAAGCGCGGCACGAACGTCGCCATCACCACGCCGCCGTTGCCGGGCAGGCCCTCCAGCACGTCGGCGGGCACGTTGCGCGGGTGGTCGGTGACGGCGCGCGCGCCGGAGTGGGTGAACAGCACCGGCCGGGTGGTGACGGCGAGGGCCTGGTGCATCGTCGCCGGTGCGACGTGCGAGAGGTCGACGATCATGCCGATGCGGTTCATCTCGGCGACGACCCCGCGGCCGAACTCCGACAGCCCGTCGTGGCGGGGCGTGTCGGTGGCCGAGTCGGCCCAGTTGTTGTTCAGGTTGTGGGTCAGGGTCAGATAGCGGACCCCGAGCCCGCGCAGGACCCGCAGCACGGCGAGGGAGTCGGCGATGCAGTGCCCGCCCTCCGCCCCCATCAGGGAGGCGACCCGCCCGGAGCCGACGACGGCGTCGACCTCGTCGGCGGTGTCGGCGAACGCCAGGGCGTCCGGGTGGGCGGCGACCAGCCGCCGCACCCGGTCCACCTGGTCGAGCACCGCGGTGACGGCCTCGTCGTGGCCCAGCTCGCCGGGTACGTAGACCGACCAGAACTGGGCACCGACCCCGCCGGCCCGCAGCCGCGGGAGGTCGGTGTGCAGCCGCGGGTCCCCGGCGGCGACGTCCGGCTCGCGCACCGGGTCGCCGCCGGAGAGCTCGCGCAGCGCCCAGGGCAGGTCGTTGTGTCCGTCGAGTACGTAGACCATGCCCCGGAGCCTGCCAGTGCTCAGTAGCGGATGACGCCCCGGATGTTCCTGCCCGCGTGCATGTCCTCGTAGGCCGTCGCGACCTGGTCCAGCGTGTAGGTGGTGGTGACCAGCTCGTCGAGCTTCAGCGCGCCGGCGCGGTAGAGCTCCAGCTGGCGCAGGATGTCCCAGTTCGGGTTGGACATGCCGAACATCGCGCCCTGGATGCGCTTCTGGAACAGGGTGACGTCGGCCAGCGACACCGGCAGCGGCTCGGTGGAGTTGATGTCACCGAGCGCGGTGACGACGACGGTGCCCGCCTTGCGGATCGAGGCCATCGCCTGCCCGACGTGGTCGGGCTTGACGACGCCGACGGTCACGATGGTCTGGTCGGCGCCCTGACCGTTGGTGAACTGCTTCGCGATCTCGGTGGCCTCCTCCATCGTCTCCACCGCGTGCGTGGCGCCGAGCTCCTGGGCCTTCTCACGCTTCAGCGCGACCGGGTCGACGGCGATGATGTTCGCCGCGCCCGCGTGCGAGGCACCCTGGACCGCGTTAATCCC
Source organism: Pseudonocardia sp. ICBG1034 (assembly GCF_020131375.1). Taxonomy (NCBI): domain Bacteria; kingdom Bacillati; phylum Actinomycetota; class Actinomycetes; order Pseudonocardiales; family Pseudonocardiaceae; genus Pseudonocardia; species Pseudonocardia sp. ICBG1034. The sequence continues at coordinate 2,605,166 of NZ_JAHLEK010000015.1, read as the reverse complement.
GATGCCGCCGATGCCCATGACGATCGTGGTGTGGCCCGGCTGCACGCCGCCGGCGTTGACCGCGGAGCCCCAGCCGGTGCCGACGCCGCAGCCGACGAGGCAGGCGACCTCGAGCGGGATGTCGTCGGGGACCTTCACGCAGGAGTCCTCGGAGACCAGGGTCGTCTCGCAGAAGGTCGAGATGCCGCACATCTGGCCGACCGGGGTGCCGTCGTCGGCGAGCCGCAGGCGGGTGGTGGGCTCCTCCCAGCGGGTGCCGGCGAGCAGGCCCGCTCCGAGGTCGCAGAGGTTCTGCATGCCGCTGGCGCACCAGCGACAGTGCCCGCAGGAGGGCAGGAACGAGAAGACGACGTGGTCGCCCTCCTTGAGGCCCTTCTTGTTGGCCCCGGCGCGGGTGACGATGCCGGAGCCCTCGTGGCCACCGGCGAACGGGTAGGTCCCGACCGGGATGTCCCCGGTGGCGATGTGGTCGTCGGAGTGGCACAGCCCCGACGCGACCATCTTGACCTCGATCTCGCCGGCGCGCGGCTCGTCGAGTTCGAGGTCGACGACCTCGTACTTGCCCGGAGCGCTCCGGACGATTGCTCCACGGGTGTGTCCCACGGTGGTTCACCTCAGACGTCGTCGTCCAACAGGATGCGCACGCGACGATATGAGGCCGATCACTCCAGGGGAAGCGCCACACGCAGATCGCGGGACACCGTTCGTCTGTAGACCGTGTCGCTAACGGGGCATCCGACGCCACACGGCGCGGGGCAGCAGCCGCAGCCCGAGGAACAGCAGCCGCAGGGTGCCGGGCACCCAGACGTCGGCGTTGCCCCGCCCGCGCCGGACCGCGCGGACCGTCGCGTCGGCGACCTGCGCGGGTGTCGACGACAGCGGCGCCGGGCTCATCCCCTCGGTCATCCGGCCGATGACGAACCCCGGGCGGATCAGCACCAGCCGCACCCCGGTCCCGTGCAGCGCGTCGGCCAGGCCGGAGGCGAACCCGTCGAGCCCGGCCTTGGCACTGCCGTAGACGTAGTTGGCGCGCCGCACCCGCACGCCGGCCACCGAGGAGTAGACGACCAGCGTCCCGCTCCCCTGCGCGCGCAGCACCTGGGCCAGCTCGGTGAGCAGGTGCACCTGGGCGAGGTAGTCGGTGTGCACGATCGCGGCGGCGTGCGCGGCGTCGGTCTCGGCGCGGGCCTGGTCGCCGAGGATCCCGAACGCGACGACGGCGACGTCGATCCGGCCGTGGCGCGCCGTCACGTCGTCGAGCAGCGGGCGGTGGCCGGCGAGGTCGTCGGCGTCGAAGGCGACGGTGTCCACCGTGGCGCCCGCGGCCCGGACCCGGGCCGCCTCCGCCGTCAGCGCCCCGGGGCGGCGCGCGGCCAGCACGACCGTCTCGGTGTCCCCGGCGGCGAGCCGTTCGGCGACCTCCAGCCCGATCTCGCTGCGACCACCCAGGACCAGGACCGTGCGCTCCGAACCACCCACGCGGTGCAGCCTCCCACCCGGTGGCGGACCGTCGTCGCCATGGGGTCGGACGGGGGAGCCGGTGCGGTGCGGTCACCCAGGTGCGCCGCGACCGGCTCGGCGCCCACCCGGTCCGAGGCCGGTGTGGGTCCGCTCACACCGGACCGGGTGGGGATGGGCGGGGCCGGCCCCGTCGTTGTCTGCTGACACGGGACGCGCCCGCCGCGTCCGGGAAGGGGACCGTCGTGGACCTCCTGCTGCACCACGGGCTGACCGCGTTCGGGCAGTTCGTGTCGTGGGCCGAGCTCGTCGGGCAGATCGGCGCCATCGCCGTGGTGTTCCTGGCACGCCGGCGCAGCCTCGCGACCTGGCCGGTGCAGATGGCGGCCTGCGTGCTGCTGTTCACCGTCTACGCCTCGGCGCACCTGGGCGGGCTCGCGTTCCGGCAGGTCATCGTGCTGGCCATCTCGGTGTTCGGGCTCGTCGCGTGGCTGCGCAGGCGCGACCCGGTCTACGGCCTCGCGGTGCGCCAGGCGAGCACCGCGCAGCGGCTCGGGCTGGTCGGGCTGCTCGTCGGCGGCACCGTCGTGATGGCACTGGTCCTCGAGGCGCTCGACGCCAGCTGGGCTCCCTGGCCGGACGCCGCGATCTTCGTCGGGACCGCGGTCGCGTTCCTCGCCCAGGGTCTGCGGTTCATCGAGTTCTGGGTGATCTGGCTGCTGGTCGACGCCGTCGGCGTGCCGCTGCAGCTGGCCTCGGGGCTGTGGTTCTCCGCCGCGGTCTACGTCGTGTTCGCCGGTCTGGTCGTGCACGGCTGGTGGAGCTGGGCGCGGGCCCGGCGCACCGTGGGGTCCGCGCAGCGGGAGCCGTCGCGGGCGGTCTGAGCCGCCACGGGATACTGCTCGGATGAGCACGTCCCCCGTCCGCCGCGCCGCCGTCCTCGGTTCCCCGATCGCCCACTCGCTCTCGCCCGCGCTGCACAACGCCGCCTACACCGCGCTCGGGCTGACCGGCTGGTACTACGACCGGCACGAGGTCGACGAGGAGGGCCTGGCCGGGTTCGTCGCCGGGCTCGGCCCGGAGTGGGCGGGGCTGTCGCTGACGATGCCGCTCAAGCGGGTGCTGCTCGACGTCGCCGACCACGTCGCACCGGGGGCGGCCGCGATCGGCGCCGGCAACACCCTGGTGTTCGAGGGCACCGGTGCGACCGCGCACAACACCGACGTCACCGGCATCGCGCGCTCGCTGCGCGCCGCGGGCGCGGGGGGCGGGCGCGCCGTGGTGCTCGGGGCGGGCGGGACCGCGCAGGCCGCCGTCGCCGCGCTGCACGACATGGAGGTCGACGCCGTCGACGTCCTGGTCCGCGACGCGGGGCGGACCTCTGCGCTGCGCGGGACGGCCGAGCGGCTCGGCACCGAGGTGACGGTGCACGCGGTGCTCACCGACCCGCCCGCCGCGGCGCGGCTGCTCGAGGGCGCCGACGCGGTCGTCTCCACCCTCCCGGCGGGGGCGGCCGACGCACTGGCCGGTGCACGCTGGCGGCCGGGGACCGTGCTGCTCGACGCCGTCTACGCGCCGTGGCCGACTGTGGTCGCGGGCGGCGCGGCGGCGGCCGGGGCGCGGATCGTGTCCGGCCTGGAGATGCTGCTGCAGCAGGCGGTCGCGCAGGTCGAGCTCATGACCGGGCGTCCCGGTCCGGAGGCCGCCATGCGCGAGGCGCTCGACGCGGCCGTGCTCGCCCGCAGCTGACCCCCGGCCCGGGCGGTGCCGCGGCCCGGGGGCGCGCTGCTCAGGCCGGGGTCCGGGCCGCGGCGGCCCGTCCGGCGCGGCGCCGCGCCGGTGCCCACGGAGTGCGGCCCCACGGCGTCGCGACCGAGGCCCAGGTCATGAACAGGACCGCGGCGATGTTCAGCGCCGCGCCGGTGACGAGCGCCCGCCCGACCGGGCTCGTGGAGTCCCCCGCCGCGAACGCCACCACGCTCTGCTCCACCCACACGCCCACCGCCAGGGTGCTCCACACGATCACCGCGACGGTCAGCACCAGCTTGACCAGCACCCACCAGTACCGGGTCAGGCCCCACGGGCTCACGAGCGCGACGACCACCCCGCTGACCAGCGCCGCGAACGCCAGCGGGATGACCAGCCACCAGTCGACGACGTCGACGAACCGGTACGCGGCGGCCGCCGTGGCCGGGTCCGCACCCAGCGCGACGCCGGCGAGCACGACGTTCGCCGCGCCCGCGCCCATCCACCCCACCGACACCGCGACGTGCACGAAGACCAGCCACTGCCGTACCCGCTTCCCCACCCGCGCCACGCCCTGAGAATAAGGCACCTGATAATTTTCGGCGAGCGGAGCGCCGCGGGCGGGACGACCATGGCGGTCGTGGAGGAGAAGAGCTGCGCGGTCTGCGGGCGGCGGATCGAGTGGCGGAGGAAGTGGGCCGACGACTGGGAGCAGGTGCGTTACTGCTCCCAGGGCTGCCGCAGGCGCAAGGTCCGCCCGGTCGACACCGAGCTGGAGTCGGCGATCACCGGGCTCCTCGACCGGCGCCGGGGCGGGGCGACGATCTGCCCGTCCGAGGCGGCCCGCGCCGTCGACCCCGACGGCTGGCGCGACCTCATGGAGCCGGCGCGGATGGCCGCGCGCCGGCTCGTCGACGCCGGGCGCGTCGAGATCGTGCAGTCCGGCCGGGTCGTGGACCCGTCGACGGCCAAGGGCCCGATCCGGATCCGCCGCGTGCCCGGCTGAGCGCCGTGCCAGGCTGACCCCGTGCCCCGCGACACCTACACCCACGGCCATCCGGGCGTCGTCGTCCGGTCGCACGCGGCCCGCACCGCGGAGGACTCGTGCGCCTACCTGCTGGACCGGCTCACGCCCGGCACCAGCCTGCTCGACGTCGGCTGCGGCCCCGGCAGCATCACCGCGGACCTGGCCGAGCGGGTCGCGCCCGGCCGGGTCCGCGGCGTCGAAGTGGTGCCCGGACCGCTGGAGCAGGCCCGCGCCGGTGCCGCCGCCCGCGGCCTGGAGGTGGAGTTCGCCGTCGACGACGGCTACGCCCTGTCCGACCCGGACGGCACCTGGGACGTCGTGCACGCCCACCAGGTGCTCCAGCACGTGTCCGACCCGGTCGCGGTGCTGCGCGAGATGGGCCGGGTCGCCCGGCCGGGCGGCCTGGTCGCCGCCCGCGACGCCGACTACGCCGGGTTCCACTGGTGGCCGCAGGACCCGCGGCTGGACCGCTGGCTGGAGCTGTACCGGGCCGTCGCCCGCGGCAACGACGCCGAGCCCGACGCCGGACGACGGCTGCTCGGCTGGGCGCACGCGGCCGGGTTCACCGAGGTGACGCCGTCGGCGTCGGTCTGGTGCCACGCGACCCCGGAGGCCCGCGCCGCCTGGGGCGGGATGTGGGCCGACCGCATCCACACCGGCGTCGGCCGGATGGCCGTCGAGCGCGGGCTGGCCGGGGAGTCCGAGCTGGACGGGATCTCCGCGGCGTGGCGGGAGTGGGCGGCGCACCCCGACGGCTGGATCGTCATCCCGCACGGCGAGGTCCTCTGCCGGGTGCCCGACCGGCCCTGAGCCGCCGGGTCAGGCGCGGCGGTGCAGGGCGACCACGTAGTCGCCGCCGGACCAGGGCGCACGGTCCCAGGTGGACCACCGCGCGACCGGGTCGAGCCCGGCGGAGGCGCACCAGGCGTCGTGGTCGTCGGGGGTGGGCCAGCCCGGCTGCGCGGCGAACCCGGCCAGCAGCAGGCCGCCCGGACGCAGGTGCCGGGCGCAGCCCGCGACCACCCCCGCGCGGTCCTCGGCGTAGGGGATCACATTGCCCGCCAGCACGACCAGCCCGAACCGCTCGGGCAGGTCCAGGGTCTCCAGGCCGGTGGTGACCCAGCGCAGCGCAGGCGCCTTGGCCCGCGCCGCGGCGATCATGTCCGGGTCCGGGTCGACGCCGACGACCGCGACGCCGCGCCGGTCCAGCTCGATCGCGACGCGGCCGGTGCCGCAGCCGCCGTCGAGGACGGGGCCGTCCCCGCGCAGCGCGCAGACCAGGTCGGCCTCGCCGTGCGGGTTCTCCCCGGCCGCGGCCATCGCCGCCCACCTGCGGTCGTAGTCGTCGAGGTCGACCCGGCCGCGCCAGGCCTCCCAGTCGTCGGGGAGCCCGCCGGGGCCCGGCTCACCGGGGTCGGCGCGGGGTCCGCTGCGGTCGGACAGGGCGTGGTCGTCCGGGGCGTGGTCGGGCACCCCCGCAGGTTAGGCGGCGACCCCGGAGCCCAGCCGACCGCGCAGCCACCGGCCGACGCCCGCCCCGCGCAGACACGGGTGGAGCACCACGACGGGCTCGGGCACGCCGGTGTCGGTGCCGAGCAGCGCGGCCACGCCGACCAGGTCGCCGGCGGCGGTGCGCAGCAGCAGCGCCGGTCCGGCGACGGGCGCCAGCAGCCCCGCGAGGTCGGCGGCCGTCCAGTCCACGGCCGGTTCCCCGGCCAGGCAGGTCCGCAGCAGCACGTCGAGCTCGGCGGTCTCCTCCCCCACCGCGGGTTCCGCGACGAGCTCGGCCCCGCCGGGCAGCAGCACCGTCGCCCGGGGCGGCGGGGTCCCCGCGCCCGCCCGCAGGAACGCCTCGCCGCGGGCCCGCTCGGTGACGGTGAACGGCGCCCAGTCCCGGGCAGCCAGCACCGGCGGGCCGGCCGGTGCGGTGAGCTCCAGGACGTGCGTCCCGGCCGCGACCGGGCCGGTGCCGACCTCGTCTGCGTGCAGGAGCGCGGCGAGGCCGTCGAACAGCCCGTCCCGGCCGCGGGCGGCGGCCACGAGGTCGAGCGCCCGGGTGGGTCCGTCGACCAGCTCGTGCGGGTCGGCCGGGGTGATCTGCACGGTGTCCGGGCCGGACCCGCGCAGCCGCCGCCGGATCACCCGCGACAGCCGGTCCGCGGTCACCCCGCCGCCGACGAGCATCTCGTCCACGACGGTGCCCGCGTCGCGGCCGTGCACCGACAGCGACAGGATGTTGCCGCCGACCTCGGCGACGGCCGCGGTCAGCCGGGCCAGCGCACCGGACTCGTCGGGCAGCCGGACGCGGACCTTGAGCAGCGGCGCCGGTCCCGGCCCGGCCGCGGTGGCGAGGACCACCGGGTCGAGGTCGGCCGGGCCGGGATCCGTCCTGCCGGGGGCCACGGCGTCCACCACCCGCAGCACCGGCGGGACGGACGGGCCGTCGACGAGGGTCTGCCCGGGGCCGACGGCGGAGTGCCCGGCCGCACGCAGCGCGGCCCACATCGTCACCTGGTTCGCGGTGAGCACCGGCTTGCCGAGCTCGCGCTCCAGCACGGCGATCGCGTCGTAGGTGGGCAGGTTGGTGCAGGAGACGAAGACCGCCTGCGCGTCGGGGTGGTCCGCGGCGCGCACGGCCGCGGCGACCTGCTCCGGGGTCGTCGTCCAGATGTGGCCGAGCAGGCCCAGGCCGTGCCGGGCGACGGTCTCGACACCGGATCCGGCGAGGAAGTCGGCGAGCAGCCCGGTGAGGTCGTCGACGTAGGGGGTGGCGACGGCGAGCCGGGTGACCCCCAGCTCGGCGCACGCCGCGACCAGCGACCCCGCCGTCGTGACCGCCGCCGGCGCGCCCGCGGCCAGCACCGCGTCGCGCAGCGCGGCCTCCCCCGCCACGCCACCGACGAAGCTGCCCGAGGTGCACGAGTACGCGACCACGGCGGGCCCCGGTGTCAGCACCTCGCGGGCCGCCTGCCGGACCATGGCCGGGTCGGAGATCAGCCGGGCCTGCGCGGCGTCGGCCGGGGTCGCGACGAACGGCGTGCGGGTCACGTGCAGCGTGACCCGCTCGGGGACCCACCGCCACATCTCACGGTCGAGGGCGAAGTCGTACGGCACGACCACACCCACCCGGTCCCGCTCACGCGGGGACGACAGCTCACCCATACCGGCCTCCATGACGCAACGATCACCGTCCATCGTTGCCGCCACGGGTCGCGGCGGTTTCGCGATGGTGAGGACGCCCGCCGGAGGCCGTGTGGGTACTGCCCGTTCTCGATCGTCCTGCCGCAAGGATGCCAGCGGTGGCGGCGCCGTGACCTCCGTGCTACGCCGACCGGCGCCTGCGGTGCGCCGAGTGCGCTACGCCCCGGCCCAGCCGCGCGGGTCGGACTCCGGGCGCGTCGCGACCGCGCGCAGGAACGCCTGGGCCCGGGCCACCTCGGTGACGGTGAACGGCGCCGCCCGCCGGGCGACCAGCCGGGTGCCGTCGGGCGCGGTCAGCTCCAGGTCGTGCTCGTCGCGCGCACCCGGCTCGTCCGGGCCCGGCGTCCGGACACCCGACGCGCCGAGCAGCGCGGCGATCCCGTCGGCGGGACTCTGACCGGCGGCGACGATGTCCAGTGCCCGGGTGGGCGGGTCGACCAGGTCGTGCGGGTCGGCGGTCATGACCAGGACCCCGCCGCCGGGGGCCGCCCCGCAGACCGCCACCGACAGCTCGCCGACGCTGCACGGCCCGGACACCAGCAGCTCGTCGACGACGGAGCGCGCGTCCTGACCGTGCACCGACAGGGCGAGGATGTTGCAGCGCACCTGCGCCAGCGCCGCCGTCAGCCCGGCCAGCGCACCGGGTTCGTCGGGCAGCCGCACCCGCACCCGGTAGAGGCCGTTGGTCGTCCCGGGATCGGTGCTCATCACCACCAGCCTGCGGCACCGATGTTGCGGCCCTGTGTCGGGGCGGTGTCGGGTGCGTCGCGGCCGGCGCGCCCGCCGGCCGCGACGCGCCGGCGGCGCGGGTCAGCCGCAGACCGCCCCGTCGGCCGCGGACGACACGAGCTTCGCGTACTTGCCCAGGACTCCGCGCCGGTTCGTCGGCTCCGGGCACGTCCACTGCGCACGCCGCCGCTCCAGCTCGGCGGGCTCGACGCCGATGTCGATCGTGCGGGCCTTCATGTCCAGGGTGATCGTGTCGCCGTCGTGGACGAGGGCGATCGGTCCGCCGTCGGCGGCCTCGGGGGCGACGTGCCCGACGCACAGCCCGGTCGTGGCACCGGAGAAGCGGCCGTCGGTGACCAGCAGGACGTCCTTGCCGAGGCCCGCGCCCTTGATCCGACCGGTGACGGCGAGCATCTCCCGCATCCCGGGCCCGCCGCGGGGACCCTCGTAGCGGATCAGGACGATCGTGCCGGGCCCGATCTCGCCGGCGTCGACGGCGTCGAGTGCGCCCTGCTCGCCGTCGAAGACGCGGGCGGTGCCGGTGAAGGTGGCGGCGTCGAACCCGGCGGACTTGACGACGGCGCCGTCGGGCGCGAGCGAGCCACGCAGGATCGTGAGGCCGCCGGTGGGGTGGATCGGGTCGGCGAGGTCGTGGATGACCGAGCCGTCGAGGCCCGGCGGGTCGAGCTCGGCGAGGTTCTCCGCGACCGTGCGGCCGGTGACGGTGCGGGCGTCGCCGTGGATCAGGCCCGCGTCGAGCAGCGCCTTCATCACCACCGGCACGCCCCCGACCTGGTCCACGGCGTACATGAGGTGCCGCCCGAACGGCTTGACGTCGGCCAGGTGCGGGATCCGGTCGCCGACGGTGTTGAAGTCGTCCAGGGTCAGCGGCACCTCGGCCTCGCGGGCGATCGCGAGCAGGTGCAGCACCGCGTTGGTGGACCCGCCGAAGGCCATGACGACGGCGATCGCGTTCTCGAACGCCTCGCGGGTCAGCACCGACCGCGCCGTCAGGCCGCGGGCGATCATGCCGACCGCGGCCTCGCCGGAGGCACGGGCCACGCCGTCGCGGCGACGGTCCACCGCGGGCGGGCTGGCCGAGCCGGGCAGCGCCATCCCGAGCGCCTCGGCGGCCGCGGCCATCGTGTTCGCGGTGTAGAAGCCGCCGCAGGCGCCCTCCCCCGGGCACATGGCCCGTTCCAGGGTGTCGAGCTCGTCGGGGGTGATCAGGCCGCGCGCGCACGCCCCGATGCCCTCGAACGCGTCGCCGATGTTGACCTCCCGGTCGCCGACCCGGCCCGGCATGATCGATCCGGCGTAGACGAACACCCCGGCGAGGTCGAGCCGGGCCGCGGCCATCAGCATCCCGGGCAGCGACTTGTCGCAACCGGCCAGGAGCACCGTCCCGTCGAGCCGCTCGGCCTCGACGACGGTCTCCACCGAGTCGGCGATGATCTCCCGGCTGACCAGCGAGTAGTGCATGCCCCGGTGCCCCATCGAGATGGCGTCGGACACCGAGATCGTGCCGAACTCCATCGGGTAGCCGCCCGCGGTGTGCACACCCTCCTTCGCCGCGGTCGCGAGCCGCTGCAGCGACAGGTTGCAGGGGGTGATCTCGTTCCAGGACGAGGCGATGCCGATCTGGGGCTTGGCGAAGTCGTCGTCGCGCATGCCGACCGCGCGCAGCATGCTGCGGGCGGCGGTGGCGCCGATGCCGTCGGTGACCTGATGACTGCGGGGCTTGCGGGAACTGGTGGTGGCCATGCGCGCTCCTCGGCCGGACTCCGGTGTCGGGACGGGGCCGATCCTGCCGCACATCACCGGCGCAGGCCCGTTTCCGGCCGCAACGGATAGCCCGTCCGGGCGTATCCGTTGCTACGGGTGATCGTTGGACTCTCCGGCAGCACCGTCATTCACCCGAGAGGACCCGAGCGACACTCATGGCGCACACGAACGAACCCACTCCCCGTAGTATTCGACGGGTGCGTCGCCGCCGCGCGCTGGTCGTCGCGGCCACCGGGCTGGTCGTCGGGCTGGGCGCCGCGGGCACCGCGGTCGCCGCCGGCACCGGCTCCGGCGTCGCCGGCACCCCGTGCTCGGCGACGGCGAAGGCCTGTGTGGACCTGGAGTCCCAGCAGGCGTGGCTGATGAAGGGCGGGAAGGTCACCTACGGCCCCGTCGCCGTCGCCACCGGTGGGCACGGCACGGAGACCCCGACCGGGGACTTCGCCGTCTACGACAAGGACCGCGACCACCACTCCGCCGAGTTCGACGGCGCCCCGATGCCGTGGTCGGTCTTCTTCGCCCCCGGCGGCATCGCCTTCCACGAGGGCGACCGCGACTCCGGGTCCGCGGGCTGTGTGAAGCTGCGCAACCAGGACGCGACGGTGTTCTTCGGCAAGCTGGCCCACGGTGACCGGGTCGAGGTGCGCTGACCCTCCCCACCGACGACGACAGGGGCCCCGCGCGGATCGCGCGGGGCCCCTGTCGTCTGCCGTGTGTCAGCGGGCGCCGGCGTTGTCCCGGTCGCGACGCACGTTGGCCTTGCGGCCCTTCAGCGTCGTCGCGCCGCGCAGCGAGCGCAGCACGTCGTCCGCGGCGTGCTCGGGCACCTCGACCAGCGAGTGGCGCTCGTGGATCTGGATGGCGCCGATGTCGCGGCCGGACAGCCGGGACTCGTTCGCCAGCGCGCCCACGATGTCCTGCGGGCGCACACCGGAGGCACGGCCCGCCGAGACGAACAGGCGGGTCGCCCCGGCCTTCGGCGGACGGGCGCCCTGGCCGCGGGCACCGCCCGGACGGCCGTCGCGGTCGCGGCGCGGGCCACGGTCGCCGGGGCCGCTGTCACGGCCACCGCGCGAGCGGACCTGCGGGATCTCGATCTCGTCGTCCGGCACCGAGTTGCCGGCGCGGGCGATCCGGATCGCCGCGGCGGCGATCGAGGCGAGGTCGTGGTCGCGGGCCAGCTCGACGACGAGCTGCTCCACGCCGTCCTGCGGCGGGGTGTCGGCGTCCTGACCGGCCTGCTCGCGCAGGGCCAGCGCGGTGCGGGCGAGCCGCACGGTGCGCAGGTCCTCCGGCGACGGCACCGGCGCGCTGGGCACCGACGCCCCGATGAGGCGCTCGATGTTGCGCAGGTGACGCACCGACCCCGGAGTGACCAGGGTGATCGCGACACCCTCGCGTCCCGCCCGGCCGACCCGGCCGATGCGGTGCACGTAGGACTCCGGCGACGAGGGCACGTCGTGGTTGACCACGTGGGTCAGCGAGTCGATGTCCAGACCACGGGCCGCGACGTCGGTGGCGACCAGCAGCTCGGTGCGGCCGGCGCGCAGGCGCTCGACGACCCGGGTGCGGTGCTCCTGGTCCATGCCGCCGTGCAGCGCCTCGGCGCGCAGACCGCGCGCGGTCAGGGTCTCGGTGACGGCGTCGACGTCGGCGCGGGTGCGGCAGAACACGATCGCCGCGGTCGGCTGCTCCATCTCGAGCACCCGGCCCAGCGCGACGGTGACGTGGCTGCGGGGCACGTGGTACGCGGTCTGGCGGACCCGCGGGGCCTCGCCCTCGGGCGTGGCCTCCTTCTTGATCCGGATGTCGGTCGGGTCGCTCAGGTGGGTCCGCGCCAGGCTCTGGATGCGTCCCGGCATGGTCGCCGAGAACAGCACGGTCTGGCGGCCCCGCGGCGTCGCGCCGAGGATCGTCTCGATGTCCTCGACGAAGCCCATGTCGAGCATCTCGTCGGCCTCGTCCAGGACGGCGACCTCGATCGCGTCCAGGGCGAGCGCGCCCCGGTTGACCAGGTCGATGGCGCGGCCGGGGGTGGCGACGACGATGTCGACGCCGCGGCGGAGCTGGCCCAGCTGCGGGCCGATGGGCGCGCCGCCGTAGACGCAGGCGACCGAGGCGCCGAGCGCGGCACCGTACTTGGAGACCGCGTCGCCGACCTGCATGGCCAGCTCACGGGTCGGGGCGAGCACCAGCCCGAAGGGCTTGGTGCCGCGGGAGCGGGAGGTGCGGCCGTCGGCCAGACGCTGCAGCATCGGCAGCGAGAACGCGGCGGTCTTGCCGGTACCGGTGGCGGCCTGGCCCAGCAGGTCGCGCCCGGCGATCAGCGGGCCGATCGCGGCGGCCTGGATCGGGCTCGGCGAGGCGTAGCCCAGCTTCTCGAGGGTGTCGAGCAGCTGCGGCGCGAGGCCGAGGTCGGCGAAGGTCGGCCCGGCGGGGGTGTCGTCGACCGGCTCGTCGGCGGTGCCCGCGTCCTCGGTGCGCGCGTCCTCGACACCCGCGACCTCGGCCCCGTCGCCGGAGGCGGTGCTCTCCCCGGCGGCGGTCGTGTCGGGGGTGGTGGCGTCGTCGGTGTCCGTCATGGCGGCGGAAGTGGTGATCTCGTCTCCGGAGTCGTTCAGGTCGGGGTACTGGTCCAGCAGAATGCTCACTCGGTCCTCAAATGGCGTGCGCAAGGGGGGTGCGCTGTGTCGTCGGGCGGCTCTCGCCCGCTCTCCCAGCCCGCCAGGCCCGCGTGCGGCATCTCGATCCAGATGATGTGCCGGTGAACCCAGACCTCCGGGGCTCGCGGCCGTGCGTCGTCGCCGACGGCCGTCGATCGACCAGTGTGCCATGTCCCGGCGCGGTCCGTGCGCCGGGTCCCGCGTGACCGACACCACCGATGCCCCTGGTCACGACCCTCGGCACGGCCACGGGGAGATCACCGACCCTGGTCGGGTGACGGCATTCCTCTCCAGCGCCGCGGCCCGGCGACCGGCGAACCTGCGTGATCTCGGTGGTCTGCGTACGACGGACGGCTATCGCGTACGGCACGGGGTGCTCTACCGGTCCGACGCGCCCCGCCCGGGCGACCCGCGCGACGCCCGGACCCTCGACCTGCCCGAGGGATCGCCGTGGCCGCCGCGGACCGTCGTCGACCTGCGCTCGGCGGCGGAGACAGGCGAGCCGCATCCGCTCGCCGACGTCGCGGACGTCCGCCCGGTCCCGCTCGGCGCGTCGCTGACCCCGGAGCGGGTCGCGACGGCCGCCGCCGGGAAGGACGGGCTCGGGTGGGCCTACCGGCTGCTGGCGGCCGAGGCCGGCGCCGAGCTCGCGGGGATCGTGCGGACCGTCGCCGACGCGCCCGCCCCGGTGCTCGTGCACTGCGCCGCGGGCAAGGACCGGACCGGGATCGTGGTCGGGGTGCTGCTGGCCGTGCTGGACGTGCCGCGCGCGACGGTCGTCGCGGACTACCTGCGCACCAACGAGGTCCTGCCGACGCTGTGGGACCGGCTGCGCGCCTGGGGCCAGCCCGAGCCCGACGACGAGGCGCTGCTCGGGGTGGACGCCGCCGCCCTGGAGGCAGTGCTCGACGACCTCGACGCGCACCCCGCCGGCGCGGCGGGCCGACTGCGCGAGTGGGGCGTCGGCGACGACGACCTGCGCCGCCTCGCCGAGCGGCTGCTGGAGCCGGTCCTCCCGCACTGACCGCGACCGGGCCCCTCGCACCCGGGGTGCGCGGGGCCCGGTCGTCGGCTCAGGACTTGCCGAAGCCCGCCTTGCGCAGCGCCTCGGCCATCGCGTCGTTGGCGGGGCCTCGGTCCTGCCGGCCGCCGCCGGAACCGCCGCGACCGCCCTGGCCACCCTGGCCGCCGGAGCCGCCGCGGCCACCGCCCTGACCCCCGCGGCCGCGGTCGCCACGGCCACCGTCGCGGCCACCCCGGCCGCGCTCGCCGCCGCCCGGACCGCGCCCGCCGCGCTCGCCGCCGTCGCGGCCCCGGCCGCCCTGGCCTCCGGCCTGGCCCTGGCCGGGCCCGCGTGACCGGCCGCCGCGCTCGCCGGCGCCGGGCTCGTCGTCCAGACGCAGGGTCAGCGAGATCCGCTTGCGGGCCTCGTCGACCTCCAGGACCTTCACCTTGACCACGTCACCGGACTTGGCGACGTCGCGCGGGTCGGACACGAAGTCCTTGCTCATCGCGCTCACGTGCACGAGGCCGTCCTGGTGCACCCCGACGTCGACGAACGCGCCGAAGGCGGCCACGTTGGTGACGACGCCCTCGAGCAGCATCCCCGGCCGCAGGTCGGAGATCTTGTGGACGCCGTCGGCGAAGGTCGCGGTCCGGAACGCCGGCCGCGGGTCCCGGCCGGGCTTCTCCAGCTCGGCCAGGATGTCGGTGACGGTCGGGAGCCCGACGGTGTCGTCGACGTAGTCCTTGGGCTTGATCTGGTGCAGCCGCGCGGCGTTGCCCATCAGGGCGGAGACGTCCAGCGAGGTGCGCTCCACCATCTTGCGCACCACCGGGTAGGACTCGGGGTGCACGCCGGTGACGTCGAGCGGCTCGTCGCCGCCGCGGATGCGCAGGAAGCCCGCGCACTGCTCGAACGCCTTGGGCCCCAGCCGCGCGACGCCGGTCAGCGCGGTCCGGTTCCGGAACGGGCCGTTCTCGTCGCGGTGGGCGACGATCGCGGCGGCGAGGGACTCGGAGATGCCCGAGACCCGGCGCAGCAGCGGCGCGGACGCGGAGTTCACGTCCACCCCGACGGCGTTCACACAGTCCTCGACGACCGCGTCGAGCGAGCGCGACAGCGACGACTCGGGCAGGTCGTGCTGGTACTGCCCGACCCCGATCGACTTCGGGTCGATCTTGACCAGCTCGGCGAGCGGGTCCTGCAGGCGCCGCGCGATGGAGACCGCGCCGCGCAGCGAGACGTCCATGTCGGGCAGCTCGGCCGAGGCGTAGGCCGACGCCGAGTACACCGACGCGCCGGCCTCGGACACCATCACCTTGGTCAGCTTCAGGCCCGGGTTCGCCGCGATCAGCTCACCGGCCAGCGCGTCGGTCTCCCGCGAGGCGGTGCCGTTGCCGATCGCGATCAGCTCGACGGAGTGCTTCGCGCACAGCGCCGCCAGGGTCTTCAGCGACCCGGCGCGGTCCTTGCGGGGCTCGTGCGGGTAGATCACCGCGGTGTCGACGACCTTGCCGGTCGCGTCGACGACCGCGACCTTGACCCCGGTGCGCAGGCCCGGGTCGAGGCCCAGGGTCGCGCGGGTGCCCGCGGGGGCGGCGAGCAGCAGGTCGCGCAGGTTCGCCGCGAACACGCCGATCGCGCCCTCCTCGGCGGCGGTGCGCAGCCGGACCCGGATGTCGATGCCGAGCGCGGTGAGCAGGCGGGTCCGCCACGCCCACCGGACGACGCCGAGCAGCCAGGCGTCGCCGGCGCGGCCGCGGTCGGCGATGCCGTACTCGGCGGCGATCAGGGCCTCGTAGGGGTTCGGCTCGTCGTCGGCGACGCCGGCGTCGAGGGTGACGTCGAGCGCCTCCTCGGACTCGCCGCGGAAGACCGCGAGGATCCGGTGCGACGGCAGCGTCGTGAACTTCTCGGCGAAGTCGAAGTAGTCCGAGAACTTGGCCGCGGCCGGGTCGTTCTCCTTGCCCTCGCGGACCGTGGTGACCAGCCTGCCGTGGCTCCACATCCGCTCGCGCAGGCCACCGACGAGGTCGGCGTTCTCCCCGATCCGCTCGACCAGGATCGACCGGGCGCCCTCCAGCGCGGCACCGGCGTCGGCGACCTCGTCGGTCACGTAGCCGGCCGCCTCGGTGTGCGGGTCCAGGGTCGGGTCGGCGAGCAGCGCGTCGGCCAGCGGCTCGAGTCCCTGCTCGCGGGCGATCATCGCCTTGGTGCGGCGCTTGGGCTTGTAGGGCAGGTAGATGTCCTCGAGCCGGGCCTTGGACTCGGCCGCGAGGATCGTGGCCTCGAGGGACTCGTCGAGCTTGCCCTGCGACCGGATGGAGTCGAGGACGACGGTGCGCCGCTCCTCCAGCTCCCGCAGGTAGCGCAGCCGCTCCTCCAGGGTGCGGAGCTGGGCGTCGTCGAGGCCGCCGGTCGCCTCCTTGCGGTACCGGGCGACGAACGGGACCGTCGAGCCCTCGTCCAGCAGGGCCACCGCGGCCCCGACCTGGTCCGGCCGGGCGCCGAGCTCGTCGGCGATGCGCTGGTTGATCGAGCGGTGCTGCTGGATGTCCGGGGGTGCCGTGCCTGTCACCGCCCCATCGTGGCGAACGGTGTCGCGGGCGCCACCGCCGGGTGGGGGGTCGCGTCCGAGCCCGTCCGGACGGCGGCCCCCGCGACCGTCGACCAGTGTCCGACATCCGACGGAGAACCCGGTGGGTGAGCGCCCGCTCACCCGTGCGAGACTGCCGTCCGTGGCTCGCTGTGGATCATGGCCCGCCGGGCGGCCCGCCGTCCGCGGCCAGCGCGGCGAGCCCGGTCGCGAGCGCGTGCACCATGCGGCTGTACAGGTCGGGCGGCGCCTCGCCGGGCACACCGAGGCGGTACTCCCGGACGAGGCCGTGGAACAGCGCGATCATCGCGGTCGCCACCTCGTCGTCCGGCACGCCGAGGTCCACCCCGCCGGCCGCGCGGCCGCGCGCCACCATGGCCGCGGCCTCGTCCCGGACCCTGCGGTGGTGGTCGGCCACGGCCGCGCGCATCGCCGGGGTGCGCATCGCCACCGCCCAGCTCTCGGCGTCGAGCAGGGTCGCCGGGCGCGAGCGGGCGGTCTCCAGCAGCACCGCCTCCAGCTCGGCCAGCCCCTGTTCGGGGCCCGCGTCCATACCGGACCGCACCCGGTGCAGGTCGCCCTCCAGGTGGCCGGTCATCAGCGCCCGGAACAGGTGCTGCTTGCTGCCGAAGCGGCTGTAGATCGACCCCACCGACACCCCGGCGGCGCGGGCGATCTCGTCCACCGAGGCGCCGTCGTAGCCCCGCTCCGCGAACACGTCGGCCGCCGCGGCCAGCAGGGCCGCCCGCGTACGCGCCACGCCGTCGTCCCGTGTCTCCCGGCGCCTGCCCCCGGGCGTCGCTCCCGTCACGTCGTCCCCCGTCCGCTCCCCCACGGTCCCGGAGGTTCCCATGCGGTCGCGCAGTCCGCTGCTGTCCGTGCTCGTCGGCGTGATCGTCGCCGGAGCGGGGGCGGGTGTCGCGTCCGCCTCCACCTGTGACGACACCTGCCGGGTCGACGGTGCCCGCGCCTACGTCGCCGCGCTCGCCGACCACGACCCGTCGGCAGTGCCGTTCCACCCGGACGCGACCCGGGTGGAGGCGGGGCTGCCGACCGGGTTCTCCGGCGACCAGCTGCGCGCCGACCTGCGGTTCGGCCCGCAGTACCGGATCATCCGCGCCGTCTCCGACGAGACCTACCGCGTGCGCGGGGACGGCGTCGTCGTCGCGGAGTTCACCCTGTCCGTCGGGGCGGGTCCGGTCGGCGTCACGACCGCGCGGGTGCACGAGACCTTCCGCTACGACGACGGTCTGATCCGCGAGATCGTCGCCGACATCCGGATCGGGGGCTGAGCCGGATGCGGATGACCAGCCGCCGGGGGTTCCTGACCGGGGCCGCGCTCGGTGCCGCCGCGCTGGGTGCCGCCGGGACCGCGACCGCCGCGCCGGCCCTGCTGCGCCGCGAGGTCACCGCGATGTCCGCACCGGCCGTCGTCGTCGGGAGCGGGCTCGGCGGGTCGATCGCCGCGGCCCGGCTCGCCGAGGCGGGCGTACGCACCCTGGTCCTCGAACGCGGCCGTCGCTGGACCACCCCGGCCGCCGACACGTTCCCGCCGTTCCTGCGCCCGGACCGCCGCTCGTCGTGGCTGACGCCCGCACCGGTGTTCCCCGGCCAGCCGCCGACCCTCTACCGGCCCTACACCGGCCTGTTCGAGAAGGTGTCCGGGCGCGGGATGAGCGTGCTCTGCGGGGCGGGCGTCGGCGGGTCGACGCTGGTCTACGCCGGGGTGTGGATCCGGCCGGACGCGGCGGTGTTCTCCGCGGCGGTCCCCGGCATCGACCACGACGAGCTCGCCGCCGTCCACTACCCGCGCGCCGCCGCCCGGGTCGGGGTCTCGCCGATCCCCGACGACGTCCTGGCCCACCCCGCGCACGTCGGCACCCGGCTGTTCCTGGAGCAGGCCCGCCGCGCCAGGCTGACCGCGCAGCTGCTGCCCAACGCGACCGACTGGGACGTCGTGCGCGCCGAGTTCGCCGGGCGGGCGACGCCGTCGATGTCGGTCGGCGAGTACTTCACCGGCGTCAACTCCGGGGCGCGGCTGTCGGCGGACAAGAACTACCTGCGCGACGCCGAGGCCTCCGGACTGGTCACCGTCGCCCCGCTGCACCGGGTGGTCGACCTGCACGCGGTCGGCGGCGGACGCTACCGGCTCGACGTCGAGCGGATCGACACCGACGGCGTCGTGCGGGAACGGATCGCGCTCACCACCGGCGCGCTGTTCCTCGCCGCCGGGTCGACCGGCACCTCCCGGCTGCTCGTGCGGGCCCGGGAGACCGGGACCCTGCCCGACCTCACCGCCGACGCCGGCCGGTTCTGGGGCAACAACGGCGACCGCATCCAGCTGCGCGTCGGCGTCCCCGAACCGGCGGGCGGACCGCAGGCCGGACCGATGGCGGCCGGCATCCGCCCGCCCACCGACGACCGCGCCGAGGCCGTCACGCTCACCTTCGGCCCCGCGCCGCTGCCGTTCGACGTCCGCGCGATGTCGCTGCCCGGGTTCGGGGCCTGCGACCCGGTGGGCGAGTTCCGCTTCGACGGCGCCACCGGCGCGGCCGTGCTGCACTGGCTGGCCGACGGCGACGCCGACGCCCAGCGCACCGTCCGCGACCTCACCCGGCGGTTGATCGCCCCGGACGCCCCGGTCGGCGCCGGCCTCGGACGGGTCGTCTCCGACGTCGCCTCCCGGCTGCCCGCAGGGCTCTCCGGCCTGGTCGCGCGTGCCGCGGACGCACCCTCCGGGGTCCTCGACCTGGGGGCAGCGGACCCGGTCACGTGGCACCCGCTGGGCGGCGCGGTGCTGGGCCGGGTCACCGACGACCGGGGACGCGTGGCCGGGCACCCGGGACTGCACGTCGTCGACGGGTCGCTGGTGCCGGGGACGACGGGGAGCACGAACCCGTCGTGGACGATCGCGGCGATCGTGGAGCGGGCGATGGACGGGATCCTGGCCGACGGGCTGTGAGCCCGTCGGACGCGCAGTCCGGCGACCGGCGCCCACCCGCAGGCATACCCGATTCTGATGATCCACCCCGGGCAGGACGTAACGGACCATCAGGATCGTCCCGACAGACCGACAGTCGGTTCGGTGCAGGGAGGCACAGGGGAATGGGCGGAACGGATCAGCCGGGCGGAGTAGACGAGCGGTGGGCCGCGCTACGCGCCGACGCCCGCTCCGCCATGCCCGCCGCGGCGACGGCCGCCCCGACCCGGGCCGGTGGCGGAGAGAGCCGAGGGCGATGGCGGCGGACGCGGCGCTGGGTCCGGGGCGGGGTCGCGGTGACCGTCGTCGCCGCCGGGGCCTTCGCCGCGGGGTGGGTCACCGGCATCGGCGGCCTCGACGTGCTGTCGTCCTCGATCTCGGCCCAGCGCCCCTCGCCTGCTCCGGCCGCGGCACCGGTGGCGGCCGACGAGCCCGCTGCCGCCGAGCCTGCCGCGTCGGAACAGAGCGCCCGCCCGTCGTCGTACACCTACGAGATCACCGGCAACTACCCCGTGAGCATCTCCTATCTGGACGGTCGCGGTGAGGACGTGCACCTCTCACGGACCGATGCACCCTGGACGCTCGAGGTGCCGACGGCCGGCTGGGGCGAGGACGCGAAACCCCGCCTCCTGGTCAGGAGCGTGTCCGACCGGGGCGACGCCCGGGTGTCCTGCCGCGTGATCGATTCCTCCAACCAGGTCATCGCGTCCGACGACACGGCCGAGGCGAACGCGGCGGCGTTCTGCTGGATCTTCTGACCGGGAGGCGACGCGGCACCTTCCGACGGTCCGCGGCCCCCCGTGCGCGGGTCGCCGCGCGAGGTCACGGGGCGCCGCGGCACCGGCTCACCAGGTGACCGGCAGCGCCCGCACTCCCCCGGTGACCTGTTCGGCCCGCACGTCCAGGTCCTCCGGGGCGACGGCGAGCCGCAGCCCGGGCAGCCGCCGGAACAGCCGCGCGAACACCGTCGCGAGCTCGGTGCGGGCCAGACTCGCGCCGATGCAGAAGTGGCCGCCGTAGCCGAAGGACACGTGCGGGTTGGGCCGGCGGGTCGGGTCGAAGGCGTCGGCGTCGTCGAACACCTCGGCGTCCCGGTTCGCCGACGCCGTCGAGATCATCACCGCGTCACCGCGGCGGATCGTGACGCCCCCGGCCTCGATGTCGGCGTGCGCGTAGCGCAGCAGCCCGAGCCCGCCGGGGGCCGACATGCGCAGGACCTCCTCGACGGTGCCGTGCAGCCGGCCGTCGACGTCGGCGACGAAGGCGTCCCGGCGGGTGGTGTCGGTGAGCAGCAGGAGCACACCGAGGTCGATGCGCCCGACGGTGGTCTCGTGCCCGGCGAACAGCAGCCCGGCGGCGAGCCGGGTCAGCTCGGCCTCCCCGAAGCCGGGGTCCTCGGCCTGGGCCCGCACGAGGTCGGTGACGACGTCCTCCCCCGGGGTCTCCCGCTTCGCCGCCGCGAGCCGTCCCATGTAGCCGCGGAACTCGGTCATCGCGGTCTCGGCGTCGCCGCCGGAGCGGAGGGTCGCGACCCTCTCGGACAGCCCGCTGAAGTAGCCGCGGTCGGCGAAGGGCACACCGAGCAGCTCGCAGATGACCAGCACCGGGAGCGGGAACGCGAGGTGGGCGTGCAGGTCCGCGACGCCGTCGGGGGATGTCTCCCTCGCGGCGACGAGGTCGTCGAGGCAGCCGTCGACGAGCTCGCCGACGTGGTCGCCGAGGCGCCGCATCCGCTTGGCCGAGAACGCGGGGACCAGCAGCCTGCGCAGCCGGTCGTGCTCGGCCTTCTCGGTCTCCACGGTACCGGTGGGGCCGGCCAGGACCGCCGCCTCGGACACCCGGGCCGCCTGCTCGGGCGCGGGGTGCGAGCGGCCGAGCCGCGGGTCGGCGAACAGGGAGCGCGCCTCGGCGTGCCGGGTGACCAGCCACGCCGGGTCACCGACCGGGGTGCGCACCGGCACGATCGGCCCCTCGCGGCGGAGCACCGCGTACAGCGGCGCGACGTCGATGACGTTCGGCCGGTCGAAGGGCAGCTGCGGGGCCTCGGTCGTCGTCACGGCGGAACTCCCTCGTCGTCATGATCGGGACACCGGAACGGTAGCCATCTATCGTTTTGCAGCGCAACAGGCAGGCGCACTCCTCGGCCGACGCGCGGGCATCCGGCCGGGGCGTGATGCTGGACCCCATGGCGACAGGGAAACGCATGCAGCGGGCGGCCGTCCTGGCCCTGGCCCTGCTCGCGGTGGGCTGCGCCGCGCCGCCCGACGGCCCGGCCGCCCCCGGGCGGGCGGGCACCCCCGCCCGGTTCGCCGAGCCGCTGCCGCCACCGGCCGAGCCGGGCGCCGCCCCGGCGGTGACGGCCGCCCCACCCGGCCGGATCGTGCCCGTCGGCGCCGTCCCGGAGGGCATCGTCGCCGACGGGCCGACGCGCCGCGTCGCGGTCGGGGTGCGGCAGCCCGACCGGCTCGTGCTGCTCGACGCCGACTCCGCCGCCGTCGTCGGGCGGGTGCCGCTGCCGGGCGTGCTGCGCCACCTGCAGCTCGCCGGGCCGGGCGGGCCGGTCCTGGTCCCGAGCGAGAGCGCGAACGGCCTGCTGCGCGTCTCGCTGCCCGATGGCCGGGTGTCGCCGGAGGTGATGACCGGCCCGATGGCGCACGACGCGACCGGGACGGCGGCCGGGACCGTATTCGTCGCCAACGAGGCGGGTGGCAGCGTGTCCGTGGTCCGCGGGGACCGGGTGGTGCGCCAGCTGACCGACGTCACCCAGCCCGCCGGGCTCGCCCCCGTCGGCGACCGGGTCGGGCTGATCGACGTCCGCGAGAACACCCTCACCGTCTACGACGCCGCCACCGGCGACGGCATCCGCGAGCTCCCGGCCGGCGACGGCCCGACCCACCTGGTCGCCGACCGGCACGGCCGCATGATCGCGACCGACACCCGGGGCGGGCACCTGATCGTCTTCGACCCGGCGGGCACCCCGGCCGAGGTCGGACGGGTGGACCTGCCCGGCGAGCCCTACGGGATCGCCTACGACCCGGTCCGGGACCGCGTGTGGGTCACCGCGACCGGGGCGAACCTGCTCGTCGGCTACGACATGACCGACCCGACGCCGCGGGAGGTCGCCCGGATCCCCACCGTGCGCCAGCCGAACACGGTCGCGGTCGACCCGGACACCGGACGCCTGTTCGTCACCGGCACCGCCGACGGTGTCGTGCAGGTCGTCGACGGGCCCGCCTAGGAGCGCCCGGAGCTCACGCGCGGGCCCCGAGGGCCGGCAGCAGCACGTCGTCGCAGACCGACCGCAGGTACCCGGCGTCGGCGACGGCGGCCGGCCCGTCGAGCAGCGTCGGCGCCACCACCGCGCCCGCCAGCAGGTAGGGCAGGTGCCGGGCGGCGGGTGGGTCGGCCGCCAGCTCCCCGCGGGCGACGGCACGCGCCACCACCGCGCGCAGCGCCTCGACCTGCGGCAGCAGCCGTGAGGACAACGCGGCCGGCAGGGCGGGGTCGCACTGCCCGGCCCCGGCCAGCCCCAGCACGATCGGCACGTCGACCGCGGCCCGCGCGGCCAGCTGGTCGACGACCGCGGCGAGGTCCCCGGCCAGCGACCCGGTGTCGATCCGGTCGATCGCGAGCGGGCTGCCCGCCGAGACGGCCTCCACCACGAGGGCGGCCTTGTCGCCCCACTGCCGGTAGAGCGTGGCCTTGCTGGTGCGGGTCGCCGCGGCGACGGCCTCGACCGTGGTCGAGGAGTAGCCGCGTTGCGCGACGAGGTCACGGGTCGCGGCGAGCACCTCCCGGCGGCGCTCGTCCGGGAAGCGGCTGGTCATTCGCGACGCAGGAAGAACAGGAACGGGTGGGTGAGGCCGCGCATGTCCATGGCACCGAGGACGGTGGCGTCGTCGACGCGCCGGAAGACGTCGTGGATCGGCAGGTCGTCGTAGCACATGGTGGCGCTGGCGACCCCGCGGTACTCGGTGGTGCGCAGCCGCGCCTTCGGGGCCCGGGTGGCGAGCGCGGGGCCGGCGGTGCGGGCGATCCGCGCCAGGGTCGCGTTGCGCAGCGCGGCCGGGTGGCGCAGCAGCGCGGGCAGCGGGACCAGGGCGGGGTTGAGCGAGAACCGGCCGCCGCGGGGGTGGTCCATGACGAGCGGGTGGACGTCGTCGACGCCGTCGAACCGCTTGCCGTGCCAGCCGAAGCGCCCCAGCAGCCCGTCCATCGGGTTGCCGGTGGGGATCTCGCCACCGGACCAGTCGCCCAGCATCTCCTCGACCCCGACGGCGGGCAGCGCGTCGAAGAACCCGAGGCCCTCCTCGAGCGTGGCGCCGTGCGCGAGGTGGCGCAGCGTGTCGGCCGGTGCGGTGCTGGTCATCGCGAGCTCTCCATCGAAACGGCATCGTTTCGATGGAGCGTACCCGGTCAGCGCAGGGCGGAGCCCTTCGTCTCCGGCAGGGTCAGCACCGCGACGAAGGAGATCACCGCCCCGACGGCGACGTAGACGAAGAACAGGATCGCCAGGTCCGCCTCCTGCAGCGAGGCGATGACCAGCGGTGCGGTCCCGCCGAACACGGCGACGGTCAGGTTGTACCAGGCGCCGATGCCCAGGGCGCGGACCTTGGTCGGGAACAGCTCGCTCATGATCGCCGGCGCGACCGAGGTCATCGCCGTGTAGAGACCCAGCCCGACGACGAACACGACGAACATGTTCCAGAAGCCGGGCCCGATCAGGAACGACAGCGGCACGACGAGCACCGCGGTGGCCGCGGACCAGACCAGCATCTGCGGCTTGCGGCCGTACCGGTCGGCGGCGGCCCCCATCGGGTACTGCAGGAGCACGAAGATCGCCGTGGCGATCGACAGCGCGAGGAACACCTCCGTCGCGTCGGCGCCGCGGGAGCGGGTCGCGAACGGGGTCAGCGCGGAGAAGAACGTGTAGTAGCAGAGCGTGTGCAGGATCGTGAAGCCGACGAGCTGCGCGACCGCCTTCGGGTGCTCACGCAGGGTCAGCATCAGCGGGTTGCGGATCCGGGCCGCGGACTCCTTGTTCTCCTCGAACTGCTCGGTCTCGCTCATCTGGCGCCGCATCCAGAGCCCGATGATCCCGAGCACCCCGCCGAGCAGGAACGGGATCCGCCAGCCCCAGGAGGCCAGCTGGTCCTCGGTCAGCGTCGCGGCCAGCACGAAGCCGGTGAGGGAGGCGAACAGCACCGCGGTGCCGGTGGAGATGTAGAAGAACGACGAGTAGCGCCCGCGCCGCTCGCGCGGGGCGATCTCGGCGAGGTAGGCCGAGGCGTTGGAGACCTCGCCGCCCAGCGACATGCCCTGCGCGATGCGCGCGAGCAGGAGCAGCACCGGCGCGAACCAGCCGATCATCGCGAACGTCGGCAGCAGGCCGATGACGAACGACCCGCCCGCCATCAGCAGGATGGTCACCAGCATCGCGGTGCGGCGGCCCTTGAGGTCGGCGAACCGGCCCAGCAGCAGACCGCCCAGCGGCCGGAAGAAGAAGGCGAGCGCGTAGGTCGCGAGCGTCGAGATGAGGGCCAGCGCCGCGTTCTCGGGCGGGAAGATCTGCGTCGCGAAGTAGATCGAGAACGTCGCGTAGATGGTCCAGTCGTACCACTCGACCGCGTTGCCGATGGACGCCGCGACGAGCGTCCGGACCGGGAGACGGTGACGCTCCGTCGTTCCGGTGGTGGGTGCCTGGGACACGGTTCCCCCTGACGTGTCGGCCGAACGGTCGGCGAACGGTAACCGTTACAGCCCGACAAATCGACCGGACTGGTCAGGAGAGGGCCAGGCCGACGATCGTCGCGGTCCCGAAGACGAGCGTCACCACGTGCCCGAGGACGGCGAGCCCGCGGCGGCCGCGGCGGGTGCCGAGCACCACCGCCGTCGTCCAGGGCAGGTAGCCGAGCAGGGCGACGCCGAGGAACGGCAGGGTCAGTGCGGCGAGCACCCCGGTCGTCCCGGTGGGCACCGCTCGGTCACCGGCAGGGGTCAGCTGCGCCGCGACGATTTCCCCGGCCGACGAGTCCGGCGAGGCGTCGACGGCGATCGGGGCACCGCCGGCGTCGGGGAGGAACAGGCCGTTGCAGTCGTAGCGGCCCTCCCCCAGGTCGGTGCAGTCGGTGACCTCCAGGACCCCGGGCGTGCCGACCGAGCCGGTGGCCAGGCGCAGGTCGCCGACGGCGGACCACCCGCACGCGAGCGCGAGCAGCAGCCACAGCGCCAGCAGGAACCCCATCCAGCCCGGGGTGGGGGTCTCCGGGTCGTCCCAGTCGACCTCGACGTCGGGGTTCCGGCGCTCACTCACACGCGCGAGTATCGCCGTCGCGACCCGGGCACCCCATCATCATTTCTCGGTACACCGAGCCGCCCGTCCCACGATCCCGGAGGGTCCCCGCGATGCCCCTGTCCGCCGCCACCGACGGCTTCCGACTGGCCTACGACCGCCACGGCGAGCCCGGCGCCCCGCCGGTCCTGCTGCTGCACGGCTGGCCGGGCGACCGGACGGACATGACCGCCGTCGCCGAGCGGCTGGCCCCCGCGCACGACGTCGTCGTGCCGGACCTGCGCGGGTTCGGCGGGTCCGACTCCCACGACCGCGACCCGGCCGAGCAGTACTCGGCGGCCGCGCAGGCGCGCTCGCTGACGGCGCTGCTGGGCGAGCTGGACCTGTCCGACGTGGTCGTCGCCGGCTACGACGTCGGCAGCCGCGTCGGCCAGCAGGTCGCGAAGGACCGGCCCGACCTGCTGCGCGCGCTCGTGGTCACCCCGCCCGCGCCGGGGGTCGGGCGGCGGATCCTCGCGGAGCGGCCCGTGCGCGAGTTCTGGTACCAGTCCTTCCACCAGCTCGACCTGGCCCGCGAGCTCGTCGACGGCGACGCCCGTGCCGCCCGCGCGTACCTGCGCCACTTCTGGTCGCACTGGTCCGGCCCGGAGTTCACCCCCGACGACGAGCGCCTCGACCACCTCGCCGTCGCGTACGGGGCGCCGGGCGCGTTCGTCGCGTCGATCAACTGGTACCGCTCCGGCGGCGGCGCGGTGGCCCGCTCGCTCGCCGAGACCGCACCCGACCCGGCCGACCGCGTCACCGTCCCGACGACGTTCCTGTGGCCCGAGCACGACCCGCTGTTCCCGCGCGACTGGTCCGACCGGGTCGGGGAGTTCTTCACCGACGTGACCGTCACCCCCGTCGACGGCGTCGGGCACTTCGTCCCGGTCGAGGCGCCGCAGGTGTTCGCCGACGCGGTGGCCGCGGCGGCCGCCCGGTAGGACCTGTCGTCGCGGCCGCCGCTGTGGTCCGATGATCGTCGTGGTCCGGGGATGGCGGTGGATCGGCGGAGCGGCGGTCGCGGTGCTGGCGCTCCTGGCGCTGCTGTCCTGGGTGCGCTGGGCCGGGCTGCCCGCGGACGTCGCCGTCCCCGCGACCACCGGCGGTCCCGTCGCGGTCACCGGGCCCGGGACCCGCTGGGTGTACCTGGAGACCCGCAGCGGCTACGGCTCCGCCGACGCGCTCCCGACGGTGACCGGCCCGTCCGGCCCGGTGCCGCTGGTCCCGGCGACGATGGACGAGACCTACTCCGTCGGTGCCCGCTCCGGCTTCCTGATCGGGTCGTTCGAGGTCGACGAGCCGGGCGTCTTCACGCTGTCCGCCGCGCCGGGGGCACGCGGGATCGGGGTCGCGCTGGTCGTCGCCGCGGCCGGGATCGCCCCGCTGATCCTGGCGATCCTGACGACGGTCGCGGCCGGCGTCGGCGCGATCGTGCTGCTGGTGCTGGTCCTGGTGCTGCGGCGACGCCCCCCACGCGCCGCCCCGCCGCCGTGGACGGTGCACTGATGGGGACCCCGCGGGTGCACGACGACGGCGCGGTCCGGACGGTCACCCTGGACCGTCCCGAGGCCGCCAACGCACTGCACCTCGACGACGTCGACGCGATCACCGGGGCCGTCACCGACCTCCCGGACCGGGTGCGGGTCGTGGTGGTCACCGGGGCCGGGGACCGCGCGTTCGGCGCCGGGATGCACCTCGACGTGTTCCGCGACGCCGCCCCCGGCGACGGTCGCGCGATCATCACCCGGCTCGCGACCTGCCTGCGCGCGGTGCGCACCGCACCGGTGCCGACGATCGCCCGGCTGAACGGCGCCTGCCTCGGTGCGGCGTTCGAGCTGGCGCTGGCCTGCGACCTGCGCGTCGCCCACGCCGGGGTGCGGGTGGGGCTGCCCGAGGTGCGCCTCGGGATCCCGTCGGTGGTCGACGCGGCGCTGCTGCCCCGCTACGTCGGTGCCGCGCTCGCCCAGGAGATGGTCCTGACCGGCAGCGTGCACCGGGTCGACGAGCCCGGGACGGCGCCGCTGGTGAACCGGCTCGTCGACTCCCCCGCCGGGCTCGACGCCGCCGTCGACGACCTCGTCGCGACGCTGCTCGCCCCGACCCGCGAGGTCCTGTCCGCGCAGAAGGAGCTGCTCGAGACCTGGCGCGAGCAGGGCATCACCGGCTCGGTGGAGGCGAGCGTCGACACCTTCGCGGAGGTGTTCGCGCTGCCCGCGACCCGCGACGCGATCGCGCGGTACCGCCCGTAGGGTCGCGCCATGGCCGTCACGACCAAGATCGCCGACCTGACCGGGCCCGGGTACACCGACCGGTTCGGGATCGGCGGCACCGACCTCGGCATCCTCGCCACCGCCCCGGACGGACGCCTGGTCGCCGTCTTCGGCGACACGTTCGACCGGGCCGGTGTCGGCGGGCCCGGCTGGCGCTCCCCGGTCGTCCTGTTCGCCGACCCCGACGACGTCCGCGGCGGCCTGCGCTGGACCGGCTCCGGCGGCGATGCGGCCGACTACGCCTGCCGCCTGGTCAGCAAGCCGGCGACGAACTGGTTCCGGCTGCACCGGCGCGTCACCACGATCCTGCCGGCCGACGTCATCACCGTCGGCGACACGATGTACCTGCACGTCATGGCCAACAAGGGCCTCGGCAACGTGCTGTGGAGCGAGATCATCGCCTCCCGCGACAACGGCGTCACCTGGCAGCGGACCGGCTGCGACTGGCCCGGCGACCACCACGACGGCCTGTTCCAGCAGCTGACCTGGTGCGACGGCGGCGACGGCTACGTCTACGCCTACACCACCGGCTTCCAGCGCCGCGACGGCCTGCTGCTGCACCGGGTGCCCGCCGACCGGATCACCGACCGCGACGCGTGGGAGCCGTGGGGCTTCGCCGGGGAGCGCTGGGACTGGGGCAACCCGCCGACGCTGACCCTCCCCGGCGCGTTCGGCGAGCTCAACCTGCGCCGGGTGCCCGGCCCGGACGGTCGCGAGCACCTGCTGCTCACCGTCTTCGACGCCGGGAACTACCGGATCGACACACTGCTGCTGGACCGCCCGAACGCGGACCTGCACCGCGCCCCGCGGACCACGGTGCTCTCCGGCTGCGGCTGGGACGACGAGGACCACGCCACCGGCCGCGTCGCACAGCTCTACGGCGGCTACGTCGTCCCCGGCTCGACGCTCGACGACCTGCACCTGGTCGTCAGCCAGTGGAACACCACGACCAACTGGCCCTACCGGGCGATGCAGTTCCGGACGGACGTCACGGAGCTGCTGCGGACGGAGTAACCCCAGGCCCCGGTGTCATGAGAAGTGGGTATCTCCCGGCCGTGACCGCATCCGGACAGGGGCTCCGCTCGTAGGGGACTCCATGAGCTCGGAGCACGACGGGACGCGCCCCTTCACCGCGACGGTGGTCGTCGGTGGCTGTCCCCTCACCGCCGAGGAGCTGCGCGTGCTGGCGCGGACGCTGCCCGAGCTGTCCCGGGTGCGGACCGCGCGGCACGAGGGCGGCCTGTTCCTGCAGGCGCGCCTCGACGACGTCGACGGCGCCGCCGCCGTGCGACGGCTGCGCCGCGCGGTGCCGCGGTTGCTGACCGGGTTCCCCGGTGTCGTCGTCGCGGCCGGCCCCGGGCCGGCGCCCCGGTCGCGGACGCCGTGGTGGCGCCCGTCGGTCAGCCCGGTTCCCGCTCCCCGGGCGGCAGGAGGCTGAAGTACCAGCGGCCCGCCTCCTCGGTGACCGACAGCGTCACCAGCACCGGTCCCGAGCGCACCTCGACCCGGTCCGGCCCGGTGGGCAGCACGGCCGGCGACCCGGCCGCCTGCAGGCGTTCGACGTAGTCGTCGACGAAACCACGGTCCGGGGCGTCGAGCAGCAGCTCGTGCAGCCGGGCGCCGCCACCGTCGGGGGTCCGCAGCGCGGCCTCGCCCCGCTCGTAAAGCGCGGCCCGGTCGTCGGCACCGCGCTCCCCCGCCGCCGCGATCAGCGTGACGGTCCCGACGATCCACGCCCCGACGAACGCGACGGCGATCCACCCCAGCAGGGTGCGGGTGCGCGCCGGACGTCTCATCAGGCCGAGACTGTGTCACACCGGACACCGTCGTCCGCCGCGCACCGGTCGCCGTTCACCGGTCCGTGCCGGTGCTCACCCGAACCCCGCGGGTACCCGTACTCGTAGACCCGGGTGGAGGTGGTCGACGGTGGCCCGATGGTGGCGGCCCGTGCTGCTGGTGACGCTGGTGGCCGCGGGCTCCGCGGTACTGCTGGTCACCGGTTGGCCGACGGTCGAGGGCGTCCGTGCGACGACGGCGTCCGCGGGCTGGGCGGCACCGGTCCTGTTCACCCTGCTGTTCGTCGGGTTCACCCTGGTCCCGGCGCCCGCGACCGTGATGGGCATCGCCGCCGGGGTCCTGTTCGGCCTGCCCGTCGGCCTGGCGACGACGATGACCGCCGTCGCCGTGGGCTCGCTGATCGGCTTCGTGCTGTCGCGGACGCTGGGCCGCGAGGTCGTCGCCGGGATCGGCAGCGCCCGCATCCGCCGTCTCGACGCGCGGCTGCGCCGGGGCGGGCTGTGGGCCGTCGCCGGGGGCAGGCTGCTGCCGGTGATCCCGTTCCCGGTGCTCAGCTACGCCTGCGGGCTGACCGCGATCCGGCTGCGCGACTACCTGGCCGGGTCGGTGCTCGGGGTGGCGCCCTCGGCCGTGGCGTTCGTGACGATCGGCGCCTACGGCGGGGACCCGGCCTCGGTGCCGTTCGTGGCGGCCGTCGCCGGGCTGGTGCTGCTGACGGGCGCCGCACTCGTCGCGGGTCGGCGCCGACGCCGCGCCGCTCCCCCGACCCCTCCGGTCCCGGTGGGCTGAGCGGACGCCCCCTCGTCGATCGGTACCTCGGCGCTGCCCGAACCTGCTCCGACCGCGCCGAGGTACCGATCGGTCCCGGGGTCAGGCCGAGACGACGGTCCCCACGTGCTCCCCGGCGAGGGCCTTCGTCAGGTTCCCGGCGACGGTCCCGTCGATGATCTGCACCGACCGGACGTGCCGGGCGCGCTGCAGCGTGCGCAGCGCCTCCCGGTCGATCGGCAGGGTCCGGGCGGCGTCGGCGAGCAGGTCGGCCGCGGACGCCTCGCGGAGCACGGTGTCCCCGTCGAGCACGCCGCCGACGTCGCGGACGTAGGTCAGCGAGGCCGCGCCCCACGCGTCGGCCAGCAGCAGCGCGCCGGTGTCGGTGCGGTGCGCCGGGATCTTCCCGGCCGCCGTCGGCAGCTCGTGCACGCCGTAGGGCGGATAGCCGTTGGTGACGGCGGCGTTCGACGCGGCCAGGTGCACCGGCAGCTGGTGGGCGACGGTGTCGTGCCCGAGGTAGGCGACGCCCTGCTCGGCGAGCAGCGCGGCGACCAGGTGCCCGTTCTGCTCGGCCTCACGGCCGGCGATCTCGGCGAGCGCACCGGTCGGCAGGCCCAGGTCGAGGCCGACGCCGAGCGCGTGCCGGGCACGGATCCCGGCACCGGTGGCGATCAGCAGCGGGTCCCCGGAGATCGCGGCGCGCAGCTCCTCGACGAGCGGCAGCAGCACGTCGCGGCCGCGGTCGACGATCGAGCGGCCGCCGAGCACGACCACGCGCAGGCGGGGCAGCATCCGGATGACCGGCTGCTGCTGGTCGACGGGGCGGACCTGCTCGCGGTCGAGCAGGGTCTGGCGGGCCAGCGGGGACTCGACGTCCTTGGGGTGGGTGGTGCTCATCGGGCGTCTCCCGCGGTGATGATCGTGCCCACGTGCTCGCCGGCGAGCGCGCGGGTGAGGTTGCCGGGCTTGAGGCCGTTGACGATCTGGATCGAGCGGACGTGCGTCGCGTGCCGCATGAGCTCCAGCACCGGGCGCTCGACGATCAGGTCGGGCAGGTCCCGCTCGATGAGCTCGTCGACGGTGATCTCGGGGATCAGGGTCGCCGACGGGTCGTTCTTCGGGTTCGCGGTGTAGAGACCGTCCTCGTCCTTGACGAAGATCATGTTCTTGCAGCCGTAGGTCTCGGCGACCAGGTAGCAGCCGGCGTCGGTGCGGTAGGGCGGGATGACGCCCTCGTCGGGCAGCGGCTGCCACATCGCGTACGGCGGCATGCCGGCGAAGATCGCCGCGCGGACCTCGGACAGCGACAGCGGCAGCGCGTCGAACCCGCCCCCGGCGACGACCGGCACCCCGTGCCGGGCCATCAGGTAGCCGAGCATGGTGGCGTTCTGCCCGGCGACGGCGCTGCCGACCGAGCTGAGCACACCGGTGGGCAGGCCGAGCTCCGCGGCCACGGAGTACGCGTGCCGGGCCCGGGTGCCGCCGCCGGTGCCGATCAGCAGCCGGTGCGTGGACCGGGCCTCCAGCAGCTCCTCGACCAGCGGGAACACCGCCTCGCGGCCGCGGTCCATGAAGCTCTGGCCGCCGACCTTGACCACGGACACGTCGGGCAGGACCCGGGTGTCGGGGGTCCGCTCGGTGGCCGCGGCGAGCTCCGGGTCGTCGAGCGACCGGGTCAGCAGCAGCGACTCGAGCTCGGCCGCGCTCGCGGCGTGCGTCATCGCATCTCCTCGTGTTCCGGTGCGCGCACCCGGACGGGCGGCGCGGTCCAGCGCGAACCTAGCGACTCCGGGTCGCGTCGTGCCCGACGACGCCACGGACACCCCGACCGGGCTGCGGCACCGGGCCCGGGCGCCGCGCCGTCGGCGCGGCCGGTCGTGCACGACCGGCCCGCATCCGCTGATCGCGACGCGTTCCGGGTGATCCATGCCACTGTCCGGCGCCCCGTCCCGCAGCTCCGCCCCCCGCACTCAGCCCCCGCACCCCCACCACGTGCAGCGCCGCGGGTCCGGTGCGGGGGTCTCAGGCGCGGAGGCGGAAGGTGCCGGTGGGCGCGTCGAAGGCCAGCTCGTCGGTGTCGAACGCCGCCCCCACCGCCCCGGAGGCTGCCAGCTCACCGGGCGTCCCCGTGTGCAGCGCGCCCGCGCCGTCGAGCAGCCAGGCCCGGTCCGCCAGACGCAGTGCCGGCTCCAGGTCGTGGGTGGACAACAGCACCGCGAGGTCCTGCTCCCCCGCCAGCCGGCGCAGCGTCCCGAGCAGCGCAACCCGGGAGGAGACGTCGAGGAACGCGCTCGGCTCGTCGAGCAGCAGCAGCGAGGGCTGCTGGGCCAGTGCGCGGGCGACCATCATCCGCTGCCGCTCGCCGTCGGACATCCGGGCCAGCGGGCGTCCGGCCAGCGGCCCGGCGCGGACCGCGTCGATCGCGGCGTCGACGGCGGCCTCGTCGTCGGCGGTGAGCACGCCGGTGGCGCCGGTGTGCGGCAGCCGCCCCAGCTCGACGACGTCGCGGCCGGTCAGCTGCCCCGGGTCCGGCCGGTCGGTCAGCACCACCCCGACCCGGCGGGCCCGCTCCGGTGCGCGCAGCCCGAGCAGGTCGGTGCCGTCGAGGGCGACCGTGCCGCCCAGCGCGGGCAGCAGCCCGGCGAGGGTCCGCAGCAAGGTGGACTTGCCAGCGCCGTTCGCCCCGAGCAGCACGGTCAGCTCGCCCCGTGCGGCGACGGCGTCCACCCCGGACAGCACCGGGCGCACCCGGCCGCGGCGCAGCGTCCCGCCCTCGGCGTGCCCGACGTCGAGCCCGGACAGCACCAGCCCGGCGCTCACCAGGCCGCGCCCAGGCGTCGGGAGCGCAGGAGCACCGTGATCACGACCGGTGCCCCGACCAGCGAGGTCACCACGTTCAGCGGGATCACCGTGCCCAGCCCCGGCGGGTTCGCGACGACCGCGCAGGCCAGCCCGACCAGCGCACCGGTCAGGGCGGTGGCCGGGACGAGCACCCGGTGCCGCGAGGTGCCGACCGCCATCCGGGCGAGGTGCGGCACGGCGATGCCGAGGAACCCGATCGGTCCGCAGAACGCGGTGACCGTCCCGGCCAGTACGGCGGCGACGAGCAGCACGACCAGCCGCACCCGGGCGACGTCGACACCGGCGGTGCGGGCGTAGTCGTCGCCGAGCAACAGCCCGTCGAGCGGCTTGGCCAGCAGGATCACCGCCAGCAGCCCGGCCGCGACGATCCCGCCGAGGACCGGCAGCTCGCCGCGGCCGACTCCGGACACCGAGCCGAGGCCCCACATCAGGTACTGCTGCGCGGTGCGCGGGTCGGTCCAGACCAGCAGCAGGCTGACCACCGAGGTGACCGCCGACCCCAGCATCACGCCGATCACGAGCAGTGCGGTGACCGACCGGGCGAACCGCGACAGTGCCAGCACCAGCGCGAGCACGGCGGCGGCACCGACCGCCGCGGCCACGACCGTCGTGAGCCGCCCCCCGACGACCGGTGCGGCGCCGAGCCCGCCGGTGGCGAACGCGGCGGTCCCCGCGGCCGCGCCGAGCGTGGTCACCAGCGCGACGCCCAGCCCGGCCCCGGCGCTGACCCCGAGTACGTAGGGCTCGGCCAGCGGGTTGCGGAACAGGGTCTGGGTGAGCAGCCCCGCGGTGCCCAGCCCGACGCCGACGGCCGCCGCGGTCACCGCCCGCGGGACCCGCAGGTCGGTGACGAGCAGGTCGAGCCGGGCGTCGGCGGTGCCGATGCCGAGCAGCGCCGACAGCGTCCGGTCGAGCCCGATCACCACCGACCCGGTCGAGACGGCCAGGGCGAACAGCACGACGACACCGGCGGCGAGCAGCGCCAGGACCAGCGGCGCCCGGCGTCCCGAGCGCTGTCCGGCCCGGTCCGGGACCCGGGTCGCCGGAGCGGGCGACGCCGGCGCGGCCGGCCTCATCCGGCGGGCACCTGCCGGTAGTAGGTGAACGCGTGCCCGGGCAGGGCCTGCGGGTGCAGGATCGCGACGAGGTCGGCGAGGATCTCGTCCTGGTGGAGCGCGCCGCGCTCGTAGAGGGCGTTGCCGCCGTCGGCGGTGGTGGCCCTGTCGCGGGTCCACAGCTGCCCGCCGGGGCGGGCCGCGGCGAGCGAGGACAGCCGCGGGTCGAGCGTCGCGACGTCGGCGGTCGTGGCGAACGGGCCGTCGGCGAGCCAGATGCGGGCGTCGCCGTCGTCGGCCAGCACCCGCTCCAGCGACTGCGCCTGGGTGCCGGTGCCGGGCATCCCGGCGCCCAGCCAGGTGGCGCCGGCGTCGCGGAACAGGATGCCCGCGGTCGACTCGGCGGCCGGGACGTTCCAGGTGCCCTGGTAGGGCTGCCCGGCGACGATCGGGGTCGGCGGCAGGCCGCGCACGCGACCGGCGAGGTCGGTGTAGCGGCCCGCGATGCCGTCGAAGACCTCTGCGGCGCGGGCGTCCTGCCCGGTCAGCGCACCGACGACCTTGATCCACTCGGCCTGGCCGAGCGGGCCGGTCTCCAGGTAGTCCGCCCAGCCGACCACCGGGATCCCGGCGGCGGCCAGCGCCGGGAAGGCCGGGTCGTCGGTCCCCGCCGACAGCACGACCGGCGGCGCGGCGGCGACGACGGCCTCGGCGTCGATCGTGGAGTTCGGCGCGAAGTCGACGGCGGCACCGGACTCGACGCGACCGCGCACGGCCGGGTCGGTGACCAGCGCGGCCCCGCCGACGCCGGTGATCCGGTCGAGCCCACCCAGTTCGGTGATCATCGGTAGCTGGGTGGTCGAGCCGGCGAAGATCCCGCTCACCGGGGTGTGCACCACCGGGGCCCCGGCGAGCGCCGCGGGCAGCGCCGGGTCGCCCTGTCCGCAGCCCACGAGCACGACCAACTGCGGCTGCCCACCCGGGAAGGGCGTGCGGACGGTCAGGACCCGGTAGCCGTCGCCGCCGGTGATCGTGACGTTGGTGGCGTGGCCGAAGGCGACCGTGTCGTCCGGAGCGGATGCGGCGCCGGGCACGCAGTCCTGTGCCGCCGCGCCGGTCCCGCCGGGGGCCTGCGGTGCCGCGGCGGGTGCCGAGCACCCGGCGACGAGGGACAGTGCGAGCAGGGCCGCGAGGGCCCACCGAGGACGCGTCACCTGAACAGTCTCACATATGTGGGTCAGGCCCCGACGAAGTCGGAGAGCCCGTCCAGGAGCCGGTCGACGTCGGTCTCGTCGGTGTAGCAGGCCAGCCCGATCCGCAGGGATCCGGTGTCCCCCAGGCCGAGCCGCCGCGAGCACTCGAGGGCGTAGAACGACGAGGCGGGCGCCGCGATCCGTCGCTGCGCCAGGTGCCGGTAGGCGTCGGCGGCGTCGCGGTCGTCGAAGGTCACCAGCAGGGTCGGGGTCCGCCGGGCCGCCCGGGAGCGCACCGTGACCCCGGGCAGGGCGGCGAGGTGGGTCTCGATGCGCTCGCGCAGCGGCCGCTCGTGCTCCTCCACCGCGGCCATCGACGCCTGCAGCCGCGCCCGGCGGTCCCCGGTCGCCGACGGGTCCAGGGCGGCGAGGAACTCGACGGCGGCGGTGGTCCCGGCGAGCAGCTCGTAGGGCAGGGTGCCGAGCTCGAAGCGCTCGGGCACCGCGTCGCTCGACGGTGCCAGCTTCGCCGGGTGCAGGGTCTCCAGCAGCGCCGGGTCGGCGGCGAGCACCCCGCAGTGCGGGCCGAGGAACTTGTAGGGCGAGCAGGCGTAGAAGTCGGCGCCGACCGCGGCGACGTCGATCGGGGCGTGGGCGGTCAGGTGCACGCCGTCGACCATGAGCAGCGCCCCGGCGGCGTGCACGGCTGCGGCGATCGCGGGCAGGTCGGGGCGGGTCCCGACCAGGTTCGACGCCCCGGTCACCGCGACGAGCCGGGTGCGGTCGGACAGCAGCGGCGTCACGTCGTCGAGCTCGGTGGTGGCGGGGTCGAAGTCGAGCCACCGGACCGTCACCCCGGCCGCCTGCGCGGCGGTCACCCAGGGGCGGATGTTCGCGTCGTGGTCGAGGCGGGACACGACGATCTCGTCGCCCGGCGACCAGGTCGCGGCCAGCGTGCGGGCGAGGTCGAAGGTCAGCGCGGTCATGCTGCGCCCGAACACGATCCCGCGCGGGTCCGCGCCGAGCAGGTCGGCCGTCGCGGCGCGGGCGCCGAGCACGATCGCGTCGGCGGCGCGCTCACCGCTGGTGACCGTCCCGCGGTTGGCCAGCGGAGAGGTCATGGCGGCGGCCACCGCCCCGGCGACGGAGTCGGGGACCTGGGAGCCGCCGGGCCCGTCGAAGTGGGCGATCCCGGCGCGCAGGGCGGGGAAACGGCTGCGGACGGCGGCGACGTCGTAGCTCATGGCCGGAACCCTGTCACGTCGGCGCACCGGACGCGCCCGGGCAACGATCACATGTCGTCGGGGTGTCGTACCGCCCGTGTGGGTGACACGCGGGCCATCATCCTCGGCATGTCGAGGTCCTGGGAGCGCTCGCGCGGGCGCCACACCCCACGCCGGCGGCGACGGTCCGTGCACCGCCGCACCTGGGCGGTGCTCGCGACCTCGCTGGTCGCACTGGTCGTCCTCCTCGCGGGCGGGACCGCCGCGATGGCGGGGGGCCGGATCGGCGGCACCGTCGGCGGCGGCGTGGACTCGCTGGCCCGCAACCTCGCCGGAGCCGTCGACCGCCTCCGTCCGGCCCCGGCCGTGCCGCCCGCACCCCCCGTCCCCGAGGTCCTCACCAGCGTCCCGGCCGGCGGTGCCCCGGTCGCCCCGCGCAGCCCGGTCCGCACCGAGGTCAGCACCGGGACCCTCGACGGCGTCGCGCTCACCGCCGACTCCGACGACGGGCCGGTCACCGTCGCGGGCACCCTGTCCCCCGACGGCCGCAGCTGGACCGCCACCGAGCCGCTGGACCTCGCCACCACCTACCACTGGTCGGGCAGCTGGGTGGTGGGCCCGCAGGACCGGCGCCCGGTGCCCCCGGCCCCGTTCACCACCGTCGACCCCGACGACACCGTCGACGCAACCATGAACATCCGCGACGGCGGCGAGGTCGGCATCGGCGCCCCGGTCGTGCTCACCTTCGGCGAGAGGCTCCCCGACGCCGCGAAGGCCACCGTCGAGCGGGAGCTGCGCGTCACCGCGTCACGGAAGGTCGAGGGCGCCTGGGCGTGGCTGCCCGACACCGCCGAGGGCTCGCGGGTGCACTACCGCCCGAAGGCCTACTGGCCCGCGCACACGCAGGTCCACGTGCGGGGCGCGCTGCGCGGCCTCGACCTGGGCGACGGCACCTTCATGACGAAGGACCTGGACCGGACCTTCACCGTGGGACGCAGCCAGATCGTGAAGGCCGACACCCGCAGCCACGCGATCGTCGTCGTCCGCGACGGCAGGGAGGTCGCCCGCTACGACGCCTCCTACGGCCTGGAGTCCGACCCGCGCCGGGTGACCCGCTCCGGCATCCACGTGGTCATGGCCAAGTCGGAGAAGGTGCTGATGAGCAACCCCGACTACGGCTACGTCGACGAGCCCCAGTTCTGGGCGGTCCGGATCTCCAACAACGGCGAGTTCATCCACGCCAACCCCGCGTCGTCGTGGGCGCAGGGCAACCGCAACGTCAGCCACGGCTGCATCAACCTGTCCACCCGTGACGCGAAGGAGTTCTTCGCGGGCGCCGTGTTCGGCGACCCGGTCGAGGTGACCGGCAGCTCGCAGCCGCTGACCGCCCGCGACGGCGACCTCTACGACTGGACGATCCCCTGGGACGAGTGGCGCTCGCTGAGCGCGCTGTCCTGACCGCCCCTCCCCCGGTCTCCCGGTGGACCACCTGCCGGGACCGCCTCCGCACCGAACCGGACCGTTTGGTCCGGGACCGATCGGTCCGCTATGGTCGACCCCGACCCGGCACCGACGGAAGGCGTCCCCATGCCCCTCTGGACCGTTCACCACAGCGCGGACTGCCTCCGCCCCGACGACCGCCGGACCCTGGCCGAGGGCATCACGGGGATCTACTCCATGCTGCCGTCGTTCTATGTCGGCGTGGTGTTCCAGGCGGCCGAGCCCGGCGCGCTGTTCATCGGCGGAGCCCCCCGGGAGCGGTTCGTCCGGATCCAGGTGGACCACATCGCCCGGACCCTGCCCGACGCGTCCGCGCGCGACCGCCTGATCGGGCGGGTCGGCGACCTCCTGACCCCCTTCATGGCCGAGCGCTCCCTGGACTGGGAGCTCCACGTCGACGAGACCTCCCGCGACCTCTGGCTCATCCAGGGGATGCGCCCACCGGGTCCCGGGACCCCGGGCGAGCGCCTGTGGGCCGAGCGCGGCGCACCGGTCCCCTACGACGACGTCGCCGCGGCCCGCCCCTGATGCCGACACCCGGAGCGGGGCCGGCAGGCCCCGGCACGACGGCACACCCGGACCGATCGGTCCGTTACCATCGACGGATGGCTCGCACCCCCGCCCCGGGCACCCGGGAGCGCATCCTCACCACCGCGTCGCGGCTGTTCTACGCGCACGGGGTCCGCGCGATCGGGATGAACCGGATCATCGCCGAGGCGGGCACCGGGAAGAACCTGCTCTACCAGCACTTCACGACCAAGGACGACCTGGTCGCCGGCTACCTGACCCGGGTCCGCGAGCGCCGGTCGGACGCGATCCGCCGGGCCCTCGACGCCGCGGGCGACGACCCGCGCGCACGGCTGGTGGCCCTCGTCGCCGAGATCGGGGACCTGGTGACCCGCACGGGCTCCCGGGGCTGCGCCTTCCGGAACTACCTCGTCGAGTTCCCCGACGACGGCACCGCCGGGGACGCCCCCGCCGCGGTCGCCCGCGGGCACCTGGCCGACGTCCGGGCGGTCGTCGAGCGGCTCGTCGGCGAGCTCGGGGCCGACGACCCCGACCGGCTCACCGGCGAGCTCTGCCTGATCACCGACGGGCTGTTCATGCAGGCCGCCCACCGCGACGCGGCCGACGTCCGGCGTGGCGCCGACGCCGCCGTGGCGCTCACCCGCCGCCTCGTCGGCGCCTGACCGCCCGTCGCACCACCCCGCGCTGTCCGCACGTCACCCCGGACCGATCGGTCCGCACCGAGAGGACGACCATGCCCGCCCCCAGACCCGGTGTCGTCCTGCTCATCACGTCGGCGGCGGCGTTCCTGTCCAGCCTCGACCTGTTCATCGTCAACATCGCCTTCCCCGACATCCGTGCCGCGTTCCCGGGCACCGACCTCGGGCAGATGTCGTGGATCCTCAACGGCTACACGGTGGTGTTCGCGGCGTTCCTCGCCCTCGCCGGGCGGCTGGCCGACCGCGTCGGCCACAAGCGGATCTTCCTGGTCGGCCTCGCCGTGTTCACGCTCGCGTCGGCCGCCTGCGCGGGGGCACCGAGCGTGTGGTCGCTGGTCGCCGCACGGACGGTGCAGGCGGTGGGCGCGGCCCTCGTCATGCCGACCTCGCTGTCGCTGCTGCTCACCGCCCACCCGCCCGAGCGCCGCAGCCGGGCCGTCGGCGCCTGGGCCTCGATCGGCGCCGTCGCCGCGGCACTGGGACCTCCCCTGGGCGGGCTGCTCGTGCAGGCGTCGTGGCACTGGGTGTTCCTGGTCAACGTCCCGGTGGGGCTCGTGGCGCTGGTGGCCGGGGCGCGGGCGCTGCGCGAGTCCGACCTCGAGCGCACCGGGATGCCCGACCTGCTCGGCGCCCTCGCACTGGTCGTGGGCATCGGCGCGCTCGCCTGGGCCCTGGTCCGCGTCCCCGACCGGGGCTGGCTCTCCACCGAGGTGCTCGCCGCCGCCGGGGTCGCGGTCCTCGGTCTGGTCGCCGTCGTCGTGCGGTCGCGGCGGCACGCGGTCCCGGCCCTGGACCTCGCGGTCGTCCGGGTGCCGTCCGTGGGGTTCGCCGCGCTGACGATGGTGGCGTTCACCTGCGGTTTCGCCGGCATGCTCGTGGTGAACGTCCTCTACCTGACCGGCACCTGGGGCTGGACGGCGCAGGCCGCGGGCCTGGCGCTCGCGCCGGGGCCGATGGTCGTGGTGGTCGTCTCGCGGCTCGCCGGGCGGCTCTCGGCGCGGATCGGGGTCGGTCCGACGGCGGCGCTCGGCGCCCTGTCCTTCGCGGCCGGGCCCCTCTGGTGGCTGGCCCACCTCGGCCTCACCCCCGACTACGCCGTCGGCATGCTCCCCGGCCAGCTGCTCACCGGGCTCGGCGTCGGGCTGATCCTGCCCACGCTCTCCTCCGTGGTCGGTTCCGCCCTGCCCGCCCCGCAGTGGGGCTCGGGGTCGTCGCTGATCAACACCGCCCGACAGGTCGGGTCGGTGCTGGGGGTCGCCCTGCTCGTCTCGGTGATCGGCGCGCACACCACCGGTCTGCCGTCGGAGTTCGGCGCGGTCCGGGCCGGGTGGGTCCTCCTGGCGGGGTCGGCCGGCGTCGCCGCGCTGCTGGCGCTCGTGCTCGCCGTGGCCGAACGGCGGCCGGCGCCGGTCGTCGACGGCGGGGACACCGGCCTCGCGCCGGTACGCCCGGGCGCGGAGGGCGCCGGCGCACCCTGACAGGTCACCGCCGCCCGGTCACCGGATCCGGCGCTCCTGCCCGGCCCACGCCTCGTCGCGCAGCACGAACTTCTGGATCTTCCCGGTGGAGGTCTTCGGCAGCTCGGCGAAGGTGACCCGCTGGGGGGCCTTGAACCGGGCCAGCCGCCCGCGCACGTGCTCGACGATCTCGTCCTCGGTGGCGCTCGCGCCCTCGCGCAGGGTCACCCACGCGGCCGGGACCTCGCCCCACCGCTCGTCGGGGACGGCGATCACCGCGACCTCCAGCACGGCCGGGTGGTCGGCGATGGCCTGTTCCACCTCGACGCTGGCGATGTTCTCCCCACCGGAGATGATCACGTCCTTCGAGCGGTCACGGAGCTCGACGTAGCCGTCGGGGTGCATGACGCCGATGTCGCCGGTCCGGAACCAGCCGTCCGGCGCGGCGTCGCGGGTGGCCTGCTCGTCGTCGAGGTAGCCGAGCATCACGTTGTTGCCGCGCAACGCGATCTGGCCGGTCGTCTCCCCGTCGGCGGGGACGTCGGCGCCGTCGTCGTCGATCACCCGGACCGCGCAGGCGATCATGTTCCCGACGCCCTGGCGGGCCTTCATCCGGGCCC
The DNA here is from genome assembly GCF_020131375.1 of Pseudonocardia sp. ICBG1034. Taxonomy (NCBI): domain Bacteria; kingdom Bacillati; phylum Actinomycetota; class Actinomycetes; order Pseudonocardiales; family Pseudonocardiaceae; genus Pseudonocardia; species Pseudonocardia sp. ICBG1034. The sequence continues at coordinate 2,563,670 of NZ_JAHLEK010000015.1, read as the reverse complement.
GGGCGTCGGCGTCGAGGTCGTTCCACTCCGGACGCCAGTCGCAGATCATCGCCGGGCCGAAGGTCTCGGTGAGCCCGTAGAGGTGGGTCACCTCGAACCCGAGCTCGGCCATCCGGCGCAGGATCGCCGGGCTCGGCGGCGCTCCCCCGGTCGCGACGGCCACCGGGGTCTCCACCGGCCCGGCCTCCGGCGCGTAGGCGATCATCGACAGCACCGTGGGGGCGCCGTTGAGGTGGGTGACGCCCTGGTCGCGCACGAGCTCCCAGATCCGGGCCGGCTCGACCTTCGGCAGGCAGACGTGGGTGGCGGCGGCCGCGGTGACCGCCCAGGGGAAGCACCAGCCGTTGCAGTGGAACATCGGCAGCGTCCACAGGTGCACCGACGACGCGGTCAGCCCGGTGTGGCCGACCATCGCGAGCGCCTGCAGGTAGGCGCCCCGGTGGTGGTACATCACGCCCTTCGGGTTCCCGGTGGTCCCGGACGTGTAGTTGATCGACAGCAGGCCGCGCTCGTCGGCGGGCCGCACGGCGGTGGGCTCCCCCTCCTCGACGAGGCGCTCGTAGTCCGGGCCGACCCGCACCGTGTGCGGCGGGGCGTCGAGGCGGGCGACGACCTCGGCGACGAGGTCGTCGAACACCGGGTCGGCCACCAGCACCGAGGCGTGGGAGTGCTCCAGGATGTAGGCGACCTCGCCCGCCGAGAGCCGGGTGTTGACCGCGACCAGCGCCGTCCCCGACCACGGGACCGCGTGCGCCGCCTCCAGCCCGACGTGGGTGTTCGGCACGAGGACCGCGACCGGGCGCCCGTCGTGCAGCGCGGCGAGCGAGCCCGCCAGCCGTCGGCAGCGGTCGCGGAACTCGGTGTAGGTGAACCGCAGGTCGCCGTCGACGACCGCGACCCGGTCGCCGTGCGCCGCCGCGGCCCGGTCGAGGAACGCGGTGGGGGTCAGCGGCTCGTAGGACAGGTCCACCAGGTCGGCCGGGACACCCGCCGGGTGGACGGGGACGGGAGCCTCGTCGGTCATCCCCCGAGCCTCCCCGCCGGCGCCCGGGCACGCAATCGCCCCGTCCGCCCGGTGACCCGCCGTCCGCGCACGGTGGTCCCGCCCGCACGGTGATCCCGCCCGCCCGGTGATCCCGCCCGCCCGGTGGTCCCGCCCGCAGCGTGATCGCGAGCCCGCGCGTGATCCGTTGTCCGCGCGGTGATCCGCAGTCCGCGCGGTGATCCGCTCCGCGCGTGCGTCCGGACGCGCGCGGGCCGCGGATCTGCGCGCGCATCGCCGATCACCGGTTCGGCCGGCCACCGACCACCGGCCCCGTCGACCACCGGCTCGGCGGCGGCCCTGTCCACGTCGTGGCGGGCTGGGTTACGTTCGCAGTGGCAACGAGGCTCGTCGGGAGGCGGACGCGATGGCGTGGGACTTCAGCACCGATCCGGAGTTCGAGGAGAAGCTGAAGTGGATGCGCGGCTTCGTCCGCGACGAGATCATCCCGCTCGAGACCCTCGACCTGGACCGGGAGACCTTCGCCCGGATCACCGCCCCGCTCAAGGAGCAGGTCAGGGAGCAGGGCCTGTGGGCCGCGCACCTGCCCCCGGAGCTCGGTGGCGGCGGGTTCGGCCAGGTCTCCCTCGGGCTGATGCACGAGATCCTCGGCCAGTGCCGCTACGCGCCGGGGGTGTTCGGCAACCAGGCCCCCGACTCGGGCAACGCCGAGCTGCTCGCGATCGGCGGGTCGCCGGAGCAGAAGGAACGCTGGATGCACCCGCTGCTGCGCGGTGAGCTGCGGTCCTGCTTCTCGATGACCGAGCCCGGCGCCGGTGCGGACCCGACGATGCTGTCCACCCGGGCCGTGCGCGACGGCGACGACTACGTCATCAACGGCCACAAGTGGTTCTCCTCGAACGCCACCGGCTCGGACTTCCTGATCGCGATGGTGGTGACCGACCCGGACGCGCCCCCGTACCAGCGTGCCTCGATGATCGTCGTCCCGACCGACACCCCGGGGGTCGACGTGGCCCGCGACATCCCGGTGATGGACCACCCCGACGTCGGCGGCGAGATCTACGGCGGCCACGCCGAGGTGTTCTACCGCGACGTCCGGGTGCCGGCGACGAACCTGGTCGGCAACCCCGGCGACGGCTTCAGGCTCGCCCAGCAGCGGCTCGGCCCGGGGCGCATCCACCACGCGATGCGCTGGCTGGGCCAGTCCCGGCGGGCGTTCGACATGCTGTGCGAGCGCGCGGTGTCGCGGACGGCGAGCGGCACGCGGCTCGCCGACAAGCAGATGGTGCAGGACATGATCGCGCAGTCCGCTGCGGACATGGCCGCGGCGCGGCTGCTGACCCTGCACGCGGCGTGGACGATGGACCAGGTCGGCGCCTCGAACGCCCGGATCGAGATCGGGATGATCAAGTACTGGGGCGCGAGGGTGCTGCACGACGTGATCGACCGCGCGATCCAGGTGCACGGCTCGCTGGGCTTCTCCGGGGATCTGCCGCTGGAGCAGATGTACCGGGCGGCCCGTGCCGCGCGCATCTACGACGGCCCCGACGAGGTGCACAAGGAGTCCGTCGCGCGGCGCATCCTGCGCGGCTACACCCCGGTGGAGATCCCCACCGAGCACGTCCCGACCCGCACCGAGGCCGCGCGCCGGAAGTTCGCGGAGTACCTGGACACCGCGGCGGCGAACGCCTGATCCTCAGGCCGGCGTGGACTTCTGCGCCGGCCCGGCGGCGAGGTCGGCACGGTAGTCCGCGACCAGCGCGTTCATCGCGGTGAGGAAGCGGGCCGCGGCGGCGAGCTCGTCGTCGTCGAAGCCGGCGAGCACGGCGTCCATCCGGGCGCCGAGCGGGCCGAAGAACGCCCCGCCGACCTCGGCGGCGTTCTCGGCCTGGCGCAGGGTCACCCGCCGCCGGTCGGTGGACTCGCGGCTGCGGCGCACGTGGCCCGCGCGCTCCAGGCGGTCGACGAGCGCGGTCGTCGCACCCGTGGACAGCCCGAGCCGGGCACCGAGGACGCCCGGGGTCAACGGTTCGCCCGCGGAGTCCGCGCGCATCACCGCGAGCAGCGCGTGCAGGTCGGTGGGGTGCAGCCGGTGCCGCCCGGCGAACTCCTGGCCGAGCAGCTCGGCCTCGCCCGCGTAGTCCTGGAGCAGCGCGACCAGGTCCTCACGTCGCGTCCGGGCAGGCATGCCGACGAGCGTAGTCGCGTGCGGCGACACACCGGGCGCGGGTCAGCGCCCCGTCCAGCGCGGCGGGCGCTTCTCCAGGAAGGCCGCGATCCCCTCGGTCCTGTCCGCGGACCGGTCGATCGCCGCCGAGGCGATCTCGGTGGCGTTCCAGCCGCGCTCGTCCGGCTCGGACACCACACGTTCCAGCGCGCGCAGCGACACCGACACCGCCAGCGGCGAGTTCTCGCACACCGCGGCCGCGAGCGCGAGCGCCGCGGCCTCCGCCCCGCCCGGCTCGACGAGCTCGGAGACCAGACCCAGGGTGTACGCGCGCTCGGCGTCCAGCGGTCGCCCGGTGACCAGCAGCTGCTTGGCGATGTTGAGCGGCAGCGGCCGCGGCGCCCGGAACAGCGCCCCGCAGTTCGCGACCAGGCCGCGGGCGACCTCGGGCAGCCCGAACCGCGCCGTCGTCGACGCGACGACCATGTCGCAGGCCAGCACGATCTCGAACCCGCCGCCGTAGGCGACGCCCTCGACGGCGGCGATCAGCGGGCGCCGCCGGTCGCGCCGGACGACGCCGTAGTTGCCGCCGCGCGGCGTCGGCCCGCCGGAGCCCGCCGCCAGGTCGGTGCCCGCGCTGAACGCCGTCGCGTCCCCGGCGAGCACACCGCACCACAGGTCCGGGTCGTCGTCGAGGGTGTTGAGCGCCTCGTCGAGCCCCGCCGTCATCGCCGCGTCGACGGCGTTGCGCTTGTCCGGCCGCGTCATCCGGATCAGGAGCACGTGCCCGTGCCGCTCGGTGGTCACCCGTGTCCCCGTCATGCCGTCCGTCACGATCGTGACTGTAGGTGGGGAGCGGGCCCGGTCGTTCGTACTGTGGTGATCGTGTCCCGCAGCAAGCGCGTCCCGACCGCGGCCGTCCTGTCCGTCCCGCTCGCCCTGACCGGGGCCCTCGCCGCGCTCGGCGTGCACGTGCGCCGCAACATGGGGGCCCGCGCGGGCGAGCTCCACCGGATCGCCTCCGGGTCGCCGAACGCCGTCGACGGCGTGTTCGCCAACACCGAGCCGGGTCTGCCGCGGGCCAAGGCCTCCGCCCGGATGATCCTGAACATGCTGGTGGGCCGCCGGTCCGAGGGCGTCGCGCCGGCCACGGTGCCGCTCGCGCCGCTGCGGTCCCCCGACGAGCCCGCCGGGCTGGCGGTGACCTGGCTGGGTCACGCCGGGGTCCTGCTGGAGATCGACGGCCGACGGGTCCTGGCCGATCCGGTCTGGTCGGAGTACGCCTCCCCCGTGCCGCGCTTCGGGCCGCGCCGCCTGCACCCGCCGGTCGGGCCGCTGTCCGCGCTGGGGTCCCCGGACGTCGTCGTGATCAGCCACGACCACTACGACCACCTCGACCGTCCGACGGTCACCGCGCTGGCCCGCGACACCTCCGCGGTGTTCGTCGGCCCGCTCGGGGTGGGCGCGCACCTGCGGGCCTGGGGCGTGCCCGGGCACCGGGTCGTCGAGCGCGACTGGGAGGGCGTGGTGACCGTCGCCGGGCTGGAGCTGACCTGCCTGGAGACCCGGCACTTCTCCGGGCGCGGGCTGCGCCGCAACACGACGCTGTGGGCCGCCTGGAAGGTCGCGGGGCCGCGGCACACCGCCTACCTGGGCGGGGACACCGGCGCCACCCGGGCGCACGCGCGCACCGGGGCCGCGCACGGCCCGTTCGACCTGACGGTGCTGCCGATCGGCGCCTACGCCGATCTGTGGCCCGACATCCACGCCGACCCTGAGCAGGCCGTCGCCGCGCACCGCGAGCTGGGCGGCCGGGTGCTGCTGCCGATCCACTGGGCGACCTTCAACCTGGGCTTCCACCCGTGGGACGAGCCCGCTGAGCGGGCCCGCAAGTCCGCCGCCGACCAGGACGTGGTCCTCGCCCTGCCGCGCCCGGGCGAGCGGATCGACCTGACCGGCGTCACGACCGTCGACGACGCGCGCGCCGCGGTTCCCACCGAACCGTGGTGGCCGACCGCGCGCTGATTCACGTCACGTTCACCACTGACCCTTTCCGCCCATTCCCGTCGCCCGGACGCCGTATCCCCCGACCCGAAACGACGGCGCCGGACCATTTCCGGGCAGGGGTTCGACAGGTCGGTTCGGCATCCTTTATCGTTCTGCCCGAAGAATCGGTTCCGGCTCCGACCGGGCGATTCCCGTCTCCGGCCGATCCGGTGATTCCCCCGTGGAAGGAATGACGACGTGGCGCAGCAGACGACCATCACACTGGTCGACGACCTCGACGGCACCGAGGCCGACGAGCAGGTGGAGTTCTCCGTCGACGGCCGCGCCTACGAGATCGACCTGTCCACCGAGAATGCCGAGAAGCTGCGGGAATCGTTGGCGCCCTACGTCGCGGCCGCCCGTCGCGGGTCCGGTCGGCGCAGTCCCGCTTCGGGCACCTCGTCGTCGAACGGTTCCAGCTCCTCGGAACGCGCCGCGAACCGCGCCGTGCGGGAATGGGCGGTGGCCCAGGGCATGAAGATCTCCGAGCGCGGGCGTATCCCGTCCTCGGTTCTCGAGGCCTATCAGAACGCGCACTCCTGACCGCTGCCGCCGCCGGGGTCCCCCCGGATGGCAGGATCGGGCCGACCAGAGACGTGCGCCGGGCGATCCGCGGCGCGCCCCGACGGAGAGGCCCCGATGTACCCAGGCACGCACGCCGCCACGACCCCCGACAAGCCGGCCGTGATCATGGGGGGCTCGGGCGAGACCCTGACCTTCCGTGAGCTGGAGGAGGGGTCCGTCCGGCTCGCGAACCACCTGCGTGCGGCCGGTCTGCAGCGGGGCGACGTCGTCGCGCTCGTCGCGGAGAACACCGCGCGGGTCTACGAGGTCTACTGGGCCGCCCAGCGGTCGGGGCTCTACATCACCGCGGTGAACCACCACCTCTCCGCGCCCGAGGCGGCCTACATCGTGCGGGACTGCGGCGCGAAGGCGCTCGTCGTCTCGGCCGGTGTCGCCGGTCTGGCCGCGGCGATCGAGGACCACGTCGACACCCCGGTGCGGCTGGCCTTCGGCGGCGAGATCCCCGGTGCGTCGCGCTACGCCGACTACGACGAGACCCTCGCCGCGGTGTCGGCCGAACCGCCGGCCGACCAGCCGCGCGGGGCGGACATGCTCTACTCGTCGGGCACCACCGGCCGCCCCAAGGGCATCAAGCCGACGCTGCCCGACCGGCAGGTCGACGAGCCGGGTGACACCTACCAGGCCCTGTTCGGGTCGATGTACGGCTTCGACACCGACACCGTCTACCTGAACCCGGCCCCGCTCTACCACGCCGCGCCGCTGCGGTTCACCGCCACGGTGCAGGCACTCGGCGGCACCGTCGTGGTGATGGAGCGCTTCGACCCCGAGAAGGCCCTGGAGCTGATCCAGCGGTACTCGGTCACCCACTCGCAGTGGGTGCCGACGATGTTCGTGCGGATGCTCAAGCTCCCGGAGTCCGTCCGCGCCTCCTACGACGTGTCCTCGATGCGGGTCGCGATCCACGCGGCCGCGCCGTGCCCGGTGGACGTCAAGCAGGCGATGATCGACTGGTGGGGTCCGGTCCTGCACGAGTACTACGCCGCGACCGAGTCCAACGGCATCACCTTCATCGACTCGGCGCAGTGGAGCGAGCGTCCCGGCTCGGTCGGGCGCGCCGGGCTCGGCACCATCCGGATCGCCGACGACACCGGCGCCGTCCTGGCCCCGGGCGAGATCGGGACGGTCTACTTCGAGCGCGACGTCCGGCCGTTCGAGTACCACAACGACCCGGGCAAGACCCTCGCCGCGACCCACCCCGAGCACGAGAGCTGGACCACCACCGGGGACCTGGGCTACCTCGACGAGGACGGCTACCTCTTCCTCACCGACCGCAAGGCGTTCATGATCATCTCGGGCGGAGTGAACATCTACCCGCAGGAGGTCGAGGACGCCCTCGCGCTGCACCCGAAGGTGCTCGACGTCGCCGTCATCGGGGTGCCCGACGACGAGATGGGCGAGAAGGTCAAGGCCGTCGTCCAGCCCCCGGAGGGCGTGGAGGCGGGTCCGGAGCTGGAGCGCGAGCTGATCGACTTCGCGCGGGAGCGGATCGCGCACTACAAGGCGCCCTCGTCGGTGGACTTCACCGACTTCCTGCCGCGCACCCCCACCGGCAAGCTGGTCAAGCGGGAGCTGCGCGACCGCTACGTGTGACGCCCCACCGTGCTCCCAGGGTCACTTTCGTGGCGCTCTAAGCCACGAAAGTGACCCTGGGAGCACACAGCGCGGGTCAGGTGGCCCGGCGGGCGTAGCGGGCGCGGGTACGGGCGGCGACCAGCGCGAGCGGCACCGAGGCCACCAGGGCGGCGGCGAACAGCGGGGCGAAGCGCCCGGCATCGGCGAGCGGGGCACCCAGCGCGGTGCCGGCCGAGCTGCCCAGGAACAGCAGCGTCGCGAACAGCGCGACGGCGGTCGCGCGGGCCTGCGGGACGACCTCGGTCGCCCAGGTCTGCAGGGTCGAGTGCAGGAACGCCCACGCCCCACCCAGGCAGAGCCCGGCCGCGGCGACCGTCGCCGGGTGCACGACGGCCAGTGGGAACACCCAGGCGACGACGAGGAACCCGCCCCCGACGGCGGCCAGCGCGGCCGGGCGCAGGCGTCCGACCAGGCGTCGCACGACCCGGGAGAACAGCACCGCGCCGACGCCGTAGCCCCCGGCGGCGAGCCCGGCCAGCGCGGCGGAGCTGCCCCCGGCCTGCAGCGACGGGGCCAGGTAGGTCAGCACCCCGAGCACGACGGCGCCCTCGACGAAGGCGAGCACCAGGACCAGCCGCGCCCAGCCGTTCCCGGCGACCGCGGCCAGCGGGCGGAGTACCGCGTCGACGATCCCGCGCGAGGTGGTGCGGGCGCCGTCGGGTTCGGGCAGCGCCCGCAGCGCGACGAACAGCACCGCGCAGCCGGCCGCCGTCGTACCGAGGACGACGCGCCACCCGGCCAGGTCGGCCAGCAGGCCCGCCCCGGCCGTGGCGACGGCGGTGCCGAGCGCGGTCGCCGCGAGCAGGTCCGACAGGGGCCGCTGCCGGACCGCGGCGGGCCAGGTGTCACCGACGTACACCAGCGCCGCCGGGATCAGCGCCGCCGTGCACGCGCCGGTGGCGACCCGGGCGACGACCAGCACCGCGAGGGTCGAGGCCAGTACCGAGGCGACCCCGCCCAGCACCGCGCCGACCAGGGCCAGGCGCATCACCCGGACCCGGCCGATCCGGTCGGACAGCACCCCCCACACGACCTGCATGAGGCCGTAGGCGAGGAAGTAGCCCCCGGCCGCGGCGGCCGCCGCGGCCAGCGGCGCCGAGAACGACGCGGCGATCGGCACCAGCAGCGGCGCGATCGCGAACCGGTCGACGGTGCTGGTCAGCGACGCCAGCTGCAGCAGCCGGAGCCGGCGGGTGCCGTCGGGGACGGCACCGCCGGGGTCGGCGCCCTCGGGGTCGGCTCCGTCGGGACCGCTGCCGTCGGGGGTCGTGCTCACCGGCGTCACCCTGCACGGCGGGCCGTGATCTTGCCCCACCGGGGTGAGCGGGACCACAGTGGCAGGGCAGTCGAGGCTCGGGAGGCCACCGGTGGGGACGATCACGGGACACGGGATGACCGCGGCGGACGTCGTCGCGCGGCACGCACGGACCACACCGGACGGGCCGGCGCTCGCCGACCCGCGGACGTCGCGGACCTGGGCGCAGCTCGACGACAGGGTGTCCCGGCTGGCGACCGTGCTCGCCGACCGGGGGGTCGACCGCGGGGACCGGGTCGCGGTGCTCGGGCTCAACTCCGTCGAGCTCGTCGAGAGCTATCTGGCGGTGCTGCGCCGCGGCGCGATCTGCGTGCCGCTGAACTTCCGGCTGACCGCGGGCGAGGTCGCCTTCCAGCTCACCGACTGCACCCCCACCGCCGTGCTCTGCGACGACGGGTTCGCCGCGACCGTGGAGGCCGCGCGGGAGCAGGCGCCGTCGGTGCGGACGGTGCTCACCCTCGGCGAGGGCTTCGGCGCGCTGCTCGCCGGGACCGACCCCGGCGACTGGGGCGACGACGTCGCCGACGAGGAGCCCGCCTACATCATGTACACCTCGGGCACGACCGGCCGCCCGAAGGGCGCGGTGCTGACCCACCGCAACCTGATGCTGCACGCGTTCCTGTCGATCACGCACCTGGGCACCGCGGGCGACGACCGGGTGTCGCTGTCCGGGGCTCCGCTGTTCCACATCGCCGGGCTGTCGGGGATGCTCCCGACCCTGATCGCGGGCGGCCGGGTGATCATCCCACCGTCGGGCGGCTTCGACCCGGTCGCGACGGTCGACACCCTGGAGCGGGAGCGGGTGTCGTCGTGCTTCTTCGTCCCGGCGCAGTGGCAGGCGATCTGCGCCGTGCCCGGCATCGCGCAGCGGGACCTGTCGGCGCTGCGCCGGATCACCTGGGGTGCCGCCCCCGCGTCGACGACGCTGATCCGCACCATGATCGACACGTTCCCGCAGGCCATGGTGGTCACCGCGTTCGGGCAGACCGAGTGCAGCCCGGTCACCTGCGCGCTGCGGGGCGAGGACTCGGTGCGCAAGATCGGCTCGGTGGGGACGCCGATGGTCGGCGTCGAGGTGCGGGTCGTGGACGCGGACATGAACGACGTGCCGCGCGGCGAGGTCGGCGAGATCGTCTACCGCGGTCCGACCGTGATGCGGGAGTACTGGGGCCGCCCGGAGGCGACGGCCGAGGCGTTCCGCGGCGGCTGGTTCCACTCCGGAGACCTGGTGCGCGAGGACCCGGACGGCTTCTACTTCGTCGTCGACCGCGCCAAGGACATGATCATCTCCGGTGGGGAGAACGTGTACAGCGCCGAGGTCGAGGAGGTGCTGGCCGCGCACCCGGGCGTCGCCGACGTCGCGGTCGTCGGGGTGCCGGACCCGCGCTGGGGCGAGACCCCGCTCGCCGTGGTCGTGCCCGCCGACCCCGCCGCCCCGCCGGACCTGGACACGCTCACCGCGTGGTGCGCCGACCGGCTGGCCCGCTACAAGCAGCCGAGCCGGCTCGCGCTGGTGGAGGTGCTACCGCGCAACCCGTCGGGCAAGGTGCTCAAGACCGAGCTGCGCCGCCTCCACGGGTCCGTGTGACACGAACCCGCTCGCGTCGGCGGCGGTGGGACGCCTAGCGTCGCGGGGGTGTCCGTCGTGGAGTCCGTGAACACCGGGGTGTCCCGTCCGATCCTCGCCAAGGCGGGGGCCTCGGGCATCGACAAGCGGCCGGTACCCGGTGCGGTCCGGGTGGACGTCCCGGCGCCCGCGGCGAGCGGGCTGGCCGGCGACACGATCTGCGACGCCGACCACCACGGCGGCCCGGACCAGGCCGTCTACGCCTACGCCCGGGAGGACCTGGAGTCCTTCGCCGCCGAGCTGGGCCCGCTGCGGGCGGGGATGTTCGGCGAGAACCTCACCACCCGCGGCGTCGACGTGTGCGGCGCGGAGCTGGGCGAGCGCTGGCGGGTCGGCGGGGTGCTGCTGCAGGTGACCGCGCCGCGCATCCCGTGCCGGACCTTCGCGGCGCACCTGGAGCGGGCGGGCTGGGTGAAGCGGTTCACCGCAGCCGCCCGCCCCGGCGCCTACCTGAGGGTCCTGTCCCCCGGCGAGATCCGCGCCGGCGACGCCGTGACCGTCGAGCACCGGCCCGGGCACGGCGTCACCGTCGCCGACGCGTTCCGGGCGCTGCTCGCCGAGCCGGCCCGGCTCCCGGACCTCCTGGCCGCGGGTGAGCACCTGCCGCCGAAGATCCGGGAGACCGTCACGAAGCGGACCGCGTCCCGGCGCTGACCCGGCCGTAGCGCATCCCCATGGCCGTGCGGACCGCGTCGAGTGTCTCGTCGGCCAGCGCGTTGGCGCGGGCGTTGCCGCGGGCCAGCACGTCGTCGACGAGCCCGGGGTCGCGGGCCAGCTCGGCGCGCCGCGCGCGGTGCCCGGCGAGGTGGTCGTTGACCGCGTCGGTGGTGAGCCGTTTCAGCGCGGCGGCCCCGTCCAGGGTCGCGGCCAGCTCGTGCGGGTCGCGGCCCAGGCACAGGGCCGCGGTCGTGAGCAGCCCGTACACCCCGGGCCTGCCGTCCGGGTCGACGGTGATGCGCCGCTCGGGGTCGGTGCGGGCGCGGCGCACGAGCGCCGCGGTCTCGTCCGCGGTCGCGCCGAGCGGGACGGCGTTGCCGCGGGACTTGGACATCTTGTGCCCGTCGAGCCCGGGCAGCTCCGGGGTGTCGGTCAGCATCGGCTCGGGCGGGGTGAACACCGGGCCGTAGCGCTCGGCGAAGCGCCGGGCCAGCACCCGGGTGAGCTCGATGTGCGGGAGCTGGTCCTTGCCCACCGGAACGAGGTCGGCGCGGCAGGACAGGATGTCCGCGGCCTGGTGCACCGGATAGGTCAGCAGCAGCCCCGACAACGCGCGCCCGGACGCGGCGTGCTCGGCCTTCACCGTCGGGTTGCGGTGCAGCTCGGCCTCGGAGACCAGCGACAGGAACGGCAGCATGAGCTGGTTCAGCGCGGGCACCGCGGAGTGGGCGAACACCGTCGTGCGGTCCGGGTCGAGCCCGGCGGCGAGCTGGTCGAGCACCGCGCCGCGGACGTGGTCCGACAGCCGGTCGGCCACCTCACGGTCGGTGATCACCTGGTAGTCGGCGAGGATCACCAGCACGTCCACTCCGGACCGTTGCAGCCGGACGCGTTCGGAGATCGTGCCCACCAGGTGCCCCAGGTGCGGCGGGCCGGTCGGCCGCTCCCCGGTCAGCACCCGGTGCGACGACGGGTCGGCGGCGACGGCGGCACGCAGCGCGGGCATCCGGGCGACGGTGGCGGCGAGGGAATCCATGATCAGCTCCTGGGAACGGGGAGCTGCACGAGACACACCGGTTGCCGCCGGGCTGCTCGGGCAGCCCGGGATGACGGTGACGTGCGTCTACGCGGCTGCGGGGAGCAGCCGCCACCAGACCGGACGGGAGGTGCGCACGGGGGCACCCTACACCGCCGTTATCGACAATGGTTATCGTGAATGCATGGCCGACCGTCGCGTTCCCGTCACGATCCTGTCCGGCTTCCTCGGCGCGGGGAAGACGACGCTGCTGGAGCACCTGCTCGCGAACCGCGACGGCAGGCGGATCGCCGTCGTCGTCAACGACATGAGCGAGGTCAACATCGACGGCGCGCTGGTCGACCTGCACCGCAGCCAGGAGAAGCTGGTCGAGCTCACCAACGGCTGCATCTGCTGCACGCTGCGCGAGGACCTGCTGACCACGGTCGGCGAGCTGGCCGCGGAGGGGCGCTACGACCACGTCGTCGTCGAGTCGACCGGGATCTCCGAGCCGATGCCGGTCGCGGCGACGTTCGAGTGGACCTTCGACGACGGGACCGCGCTCTCCGACGTCGCGCGGCTGGACACGATGGTCACCCTCGTCGACGCCTCGACCTTCGAGACGCTCCTGACCAGCGAGGACTCGCTCGCCGACCGCGAGCTGCAGGCCGCCGAGGGCGACGAGCGGACCCTGTCGGACCTGCTCGCCGACCAGGTCGAGTTCGCGGACCTGCTGGTGCTCAACAAGACCGACCTCGTCGCGCCGCACGCGCTGGGCCGGATCGAGGCGCTGCTGTCGCGGATGAACCCGGGCGCACGCCGGGTCCGCGCGGTGCGTGGCGACGTGCCGGTCGCCGAGCTGCTCGACACCCACCGCTACGACCCGGCGGCGGCGTCCGCGACACCCGGCTGGGCGCAGGAGCTCAACGGCAGCCACACCCCCGAGACCGAGGAGTACGGGATCGCGAGCGTGACCTGGCGGGCCGGACGCCCCTTCCACCCCGCCCGGCTGCTCGACGCGCTCGGTGAATGGCCCGGCCTGCTGCGCAGCAAGGGCTTCTGCTGGCTGGCGACCCGGCCCGACGTCGCCGGCCTGTGGTCGCAGGCCGGCCCGAACATGGCCCTGGATCCGGCGGCGCCGTGGTCGTCGTTCGACGGCCCGCGCGGGCAGGAGATCGTGTTCATCGGGCTCGGCCTGACCCGCGACGCCGTCACGGCGCGCCTCGACCCGGCCCTGCTCACCGACGACGAGCTGCTGGCCGGGCCCGGCTCCTGGCGCGACCTGGACGACCCGCTGCCCGCCTGGGACCTCGACGACCTGCACGACCACGGGCTCCACGAGCACACGCCCGTGGCCGGGTAGCGTCCGGGCACGTGCCCGACCTCACCCCGGACGAGTTCCGAGTTCTCGGCCACCTGTTCGTCGACGCCGTCGCCGACGCCCGCGCCGGGATCGAACGCCACCCGGTCCGCGACGTCGTCGAGCCCGGCACCGTGCGGGCCCGCTTCCCCCGCGAGGCGAACGAGGACCCCGAGCCGCTCGCGGCGTTCCCGTCGCTGGTCGAGGCCGTCACCGGTGACGCCGACACCCGCTGGCAGCACCCCGGGTTCCACGCGTTCTTCCCGGCGAACGCCTCGCTGACCTCGCTGCTGGGTGAGCTGCTCTCCGGCGGCGCCGGGGCGCAGGGCATGCTCTGGTCGACCTCGCCCGCGTGCACCGAGGTGGAGCAGGCGGTCACCGACCAGCTGGCCAGGGCGCTCGGGCTGGACGAGACGTTCACCCACGACGGCGGCGGGGGCGGCTCGATCCAGGACTCGGCGTCCTCGGCGGCGCTGGTCGCGCTGACCGCCGCGCTGCACCGGGCCGCGCCGGACCCGGACTCCGGCTGGCGCGTGCGCGGGGTGACCGGCCGGGAACGCGTCTACGTCACGGCCGAGACGCACTCGTCGCTGGCCAAGGCGGTGCGGGTGGCCGGGCTCGGCGCGGACGGGCTGCGGACCGTCCCGTGCACCCCGGGCTCCCGGGCGATGGACCCGGCCGCGCTGGCCGACACCCTGGCCGCGGACGTCGCCGCAGGGCTGGTCCCGGTGCTGGTGTGCGCGACGGTCGGGACGACCTCGACCGGGTCGAGCGACCCGGTCGCGGCACTGGTCACGGCGGCGCGGCCGTACCGGGCCTGGGTGCACGTCGACGCCGCGTGGGCGGGCGTCGCCGCGCTCTGCCCGGAGCACCGCTGGGTGCTCGACGGCGTGAACCCGGGCCCGGGGCCAGGCGTCGACTCCTTCTGCACCGACGCCCACAAGTGGCTGCTCACCGCGTTCGACGCCTCGCTGCTCTGGGTGCGCGACGCCCGCGCGCTGCCGGCCGCGCTGTCGATCACCCCGGCCTACCTGCGCGACGCGCACTCCGACTCCGGCGCCGTCGTGGACTTCCGGGACTGGCAGGTCCCGCTCGGGCGTCGGTTCCGGGCGCTGAAGCTGTGGGCGGTGCTCCACGGCCAGGGACTGTCCGGGCTGCGGTCGCACCTGCGCGGGCACGTCGACCTCGCCGCCGAGCTGGCCGAGCGGGTCCGCGGGCACGACGACCTGGAGCTGGCGTGCGCACCGGTGCTGTCCCTGGTCTGCCTCCGCTCGCGCTCCGGCGACGCCGCGACCACCGCGCTGCTGGAGCGCGCCAACGCCGACGGACGGGTGCTGCTCACCGGCACCGAGGTCGACGGGCACCCGGTGGTCCGGGTGGCGTTCGGCGGGGTCACCACGGGCCGCGAGCACCTCGACGTCGTGTGGGATGTCCTGTCTGCCCGATCGTGACCGCCGTGGGTAAGGTTCGCCTGTCCACCCAGAAGGGTGTACTGACCTGATCCCCCGGCGCCCGCACGGGTCCCGTCGAAAGGACCGCCCCCATGCCCCGACCCCTGCTCCGCGCGCTCGCCGCGTGCGTGGTCCTGCTGCTGGCACTGGCCGGCTGCTCCTCCGGGGGCTCCGGCGACGCGGCACAGCCCGCCCCCGCCGACGCCCCCACCGGGGCGTTCCCGGTCACCCTCACCCACGCCTTCGGGCAGACGACGATCCCCGCCGCGCCGCAGCGGGTCGTGACCGTCGGCTTCAACGACGCCGACTTCGCCCTCGCGCTCGGCGTGAAGCCGGTCGGGGTCCGCGAGAACATCGGCGACTACGACTACGCGAAGCGCCCCTGGGCGCAGGAGGCACTCGGCGGGACGCAGCCGCAGCTGCTGACCGGGTCCCAGATCCCGGTCGAGCAGGTCGCCGCACTCCAGCCCGACCTGATCCTCGGCGTCTACTCCTTCATGGACCAGGCGACCTACACCGCGCTGTCGCAGATCGCGCCGACCGTCGCCCAGGGCACCCCCGACGGCACGAACGCCGCGGGCTGGGAGGAGCAGACCCGCATCACCGGGCAGGCCACCGGGCGCACCGAGCAGGCCGAGCAGGTCATCGCCGCGACCCGCGCCGAGTTCGACGAGGCCAAGGCGGCCCACCCCGGGTTCGCGGGCAAGAACCTGAAGATGGACTTCTTCATCGAGGGCGTCCCCTACGACATGGGCACCGACGACCTGCGCGCCCAGATCTTCGCCGGCCTCGGCTTCACCGTCCGGCCGGACTCGCAGACCCTCTCGCTGGAGCGCCAGGGCGACCTCGACAGCGACGTGCTCGTGGTGCTGGGCCGTTCGCGCGCCGAGTCCGAGGCCGACCCGGTGTTCCGCGCGATCCCGGCGGTCCAGCAGGGCCGGGTCGCCTACCTCGGGCCGTTCGAGACCGAGTTCGCCGCCGCGCTGGGCTACTCCAGCCCGCTGTCGCTGCCCTACGCCATCGACTCCGTCGCGCCGCAGCTCGACGCGGCGCTGCAGGGCCGGGCCCCCGGCAGCTGAGCCGGCGCCCGCGCACCGGTGCCGTGAACGTCACGTCACCGGTGTGCGCAACCCCTTGTCCCGCCCGGCCGCGCCGACGACTGTGATCGCGGCTCCGTCAGGGCGGCGGGCCACGGTGGGGGGCTCGGTGACTTCGACGCGGGAACGACGGCGCGGCTGGACCGTGGTGCACGGCGGCAAGGCCCCGCCGCCCGGCGAGGTCGTGGGCCCGCACGAGCGGCTGTCCTGGCCGCGCACCGTCGGCCTCGGCGGCCAGCACGTGATCGCGATGTTCGGGGCGACGTTCGTCTTCCCGGTCCTGATGGGACTGAACCCGAACATCGCGATCCTGATGTCCGGCGTCGCGACCGCGCTGTTCCTGCTGATGACCCACGGCCGGGTCCCCAGTTACCTGGGGTCCTCGGCGTCGTTCGTCGGCGGGGTCGCGGCGATCCGCGCCCAGGGCGGGGACTCCGCGGCGGTGACCGGCGCGATCGTCGTCGCCGGGGTGGTGCTGCTGCTGGTCGGCGTGGTCGTGCACCTGGTCGGCGCCCGCGTCGTGTCCCGGCTGCTGCCACCCGCGGTGACCGGCGCCGTCGTCATGCTGATCGGGTTCAACCTCGCCGGGGTCGCCTCGACCGTCTACTGGCCACAGGACCAGTGGGCCGCGCTGGTGACGATGGTCGTGGTGATCGCCGCCGCGGTACTGCTGCCGGGGTTCTGGGGCCGGATCGGGGTGCTGATCGGCCTGGTCGCCGGGTTCGCCTTCTCGCTGCTGCTCGACGCCACGACCGGCCCGATCACCGCGCCCGACGCGAGCGGGGACGTCGGCACCCGGATGCGGGTCGACCTGTCCGGGGTCGGGTCCGCGGACTGGGTGGGCCTGCCGCCCGCCACCCAGACCGGTCCGGACGGTATGGAGATCGCCGGCTGGCACTGGCCGACGTTCTCGTTCGCCTTCGCGCTCCTCGTGCTGCCCTCGGTGATCGCGCTGGTCGCGGAGAACGCCGGGCACGTGAAGGCCGTCGAGGGGATGACCGGCGAGCGCCTCGACCCGTACCTGGGCCGGGCCCTGGCCGCGGACGGCGCGGGCACCACGCTGGCCGGCCTGGTCGGCGGCTCCCCCACCACGACCTACGCGGAGAACATCGGCGTGATGGCCGCGACCCGGGTCTACTCCACCGCCGCGTACTGGGTGGCCGCGGCCGTCGCGGTGCTGCTGGGGTTCTGCCCGAAGTTCGGGGCGCTGATCGTCGCGGTGCCGGGCGGGGTGCTCGGCGGGCTCACCGTGGTCCTCTACGGCATGGTCGGGCTGCTCGGGGCGGCCATCTGGATCCGCAACGGGGTCGACCTGGCCCACGCCGCGAACCTGGTGCCGCTGTCCGCCGGGCTGATCATCGGCATCGGCGGGGCGAGCCTGTCGGTGGGCGGGTTCGAGCTGTCCGGGATCGCGCTGGGCACGATCGTGGTGCTCGTCGGCTACCACGCCCTGCACGCGCTGCTCCCCGCCGACCGGCGCCCCTCCGGCGACGGGGCCGGCGGGCCGCTCGGCTGAGGCCCGGGCCGCCGCGCCGGGTCGGACGAGACCGAGCGGATCGCGCTGCCGC
This sequence comes from Pseudonocardia sp. ICBG1034, assembly GCF_020131375.1. NCBI lineage: Bacteria > Bacillati > Actinomycetota > Actinomycetes > Pseudonocardiales > Pseudonocardiaceae > Pseudonocardia > Pseudonocardia sp. ICBG1034. Next base: position 2,546,147 of record NZ_JAHLEK010000015.1, on the reverse strand, counting down.
CGGACGCCCGCCGCACGGCGGTGGTGCGGGCGCCGGGCCCGGTCGGCCCGGGCGACGTCGGCGTGCCCGTCCGCGACGACGGGCGACGGGCGGTGCGCGACCCGGAGAGCGGCGGACCACACCCACCGTCCTGATCGCCGCGCGTCGGTGAGGTTAGCCTCCCTTCATGACCGAGCGCAGGGGCACCGGTGACGCACGGGTCACCGCACGGGAGGTGGTCCGCAGCACCATCAGGTCGTTCCGCGGCCGGGTCGCGGCGGCGACCGTGCTGCTGTGCGGGCACCAGGTCGGAGAGGCACTGGTACCGGTCCTGGTGGGCGTCGTCATCGACCGCGCGGTCGCGACCGGCGACGTCGGCAGCCTGGTGATCTGGCTGCTCGTGCTGGCCGCGGACTTCGCGATGCTGTCCTACAGCTACCGGTTCGGCGCGCGGCAGGCCCTGCACGCCGACCTGCGTGCCGACGCCGGGCTGCGCACCCGGGTGGCGGCCCGGCTGCTGGACCACCGCGGCGGCGCCGAGACCGGAAGGCTGCCCGGCTCGATCACCTCGATCGCCGTGGCCGACGCCAAGCGCGTCGCGATGATGAACTTCTGGATCCCCACGGCCGCGGCCGCCGCGGCCGCGCTGGTGGTCGCCGCCGTCGCGCTGCTGCGGATCTCGCTCCCCCTGGGCCTGCTCATCCTGCTCGGCACCCCGCCGCTGCTGTGGCTGATCGGCCGGGTCGGCCGGCCGCTGGAGCGGCGCAGCGGCGCCGAGCAGGAGCGGGCCGCGCGCGCCGCCGGCACCGCCGCCGACCTGGTGTCCGGGATCCGCGTCCTCAAGGGACTGGGCGCCGGGCCCGCCGCCGCCGAGCAGTACGCGGCCAGCAGCCGCACCGCCCTGGGTGCCACGCTCCGGGCGACCCGCGCCGAGGCCGGCTTCCTCGGCACCGTCCAGCTCGCGAACGGCCTGTTCCTCGCGGTCATCGCGCTCGTGGGCGGTCTGCTCGCCCTCGACGGGTCCATCACCGTCGGCAACCTGGTCTCCGCGGTCGGGCTCGCCCAGTTCCTCGTGGGGCCGCTGCAGACCCTCGGCATCGCCGGGGCGCGCTTCGCCCAGGCGCGGGCCTCGGCCGGGCGGATCGCCGAGATCCTCTCCGCGCCGCCCGCCGTCGGCCCCGGTCGCGACGGCCGGGATGCCGGCCCCACCCCCGACCCCACGGACCCCGCCGCCGCGCTGGCGGTCGCCGGGCTGCGGCACGGCCCGCTCGACGGCCTCGACCTGCAGGTGCCCACCGGGCAGCTGCTCGGCGTGGTCGCCCCCGACCCGTCCGCGGCGACCGCGCTCGCCCGCTGCCTGGCCCGCGACGTCGCACCCGACGAGGGGCGGATCCTGCTCGGTGGCACCGGCGTCGACGACCTCGCCCCGGCCGCCACCCGGTCCACGCTGCTGGTCGCGGCGCACGACGCGCACCTGTTCACCGGCACCGTCCTGGACAACGTCACCGCCGCGACCGGCGACCGGGCCCCGGGGTCCGCGACGGTCGCGGCGATGGCCGCGGCCCGCGCCGACCAGGCCGTCGAGGCCCTCCCGCAGGGCGCGGACACCCCGGTGACCTCGCGCGGCAGCTCCCTGTCGGGCGGGCAGCGCCAGCGGGTCGCGCTGGCCAGGGCGCTGGCCGCCGACCCCCCGGTCCTGGTGCTGCACGACCCCACGACGGCCGTCGACGCCGTCACCGAGTCCGAGATCGCGGCCCGGCTGCGCGAGCACCGCACCGGCCGCACGACCGTGCTCCTCACCACCAGCCCGGCGCTGCTCGCGGTCACCGACCGCGTGGTGGTGCTGCGCGAGGGCCGCGTCGTCGCGGACGCGACGCACACCGAGCTGATGACCGACGACACCGACTACCGCAGGGTGGTGACCGGATGACCACCGGGACCGAGCCGTCCGGACCCCGCCTGCTGCCCGTCGCCGACGGGCGCCGCACCCGCGCCGTCCTCGGCGAGCTGCTGGCGCCGCGCCGCGGGACCGCCGTCGCCGCACTCGTCGCCCTGGTCGCCGGGGCCGCGGTGAGCCTGGTCGCGGCACCGCTGCTGGGCCGGATCGTCGACCTCGCCGCCCGAGGGTCGGAGCCGTCCGCGCTGACCGCGCCGGTCGTCGCCCTGGCCGGGGTCGCGGTCGTCCAGGGTGTGCTCGCCTTCGCCGGGATCGCGCTGATCGCCCGGGTCGGGGAGACGATGCTGGCCCGGCTGCGGGAGCGCTTCGTCGCCCGCGCGCTGGACCTGCCGTTGGACACCCTGGAGCAGGCCGGGTCCGGTGACCTCACCTCGCGCGTCACCGACGACGTCAAGGTCGTCGGCGAGGCGGTGCGCGAGGCGCTGCCCGAGTTCGCCAGGGCCACGCTGATCATCGGCCTGACCCTGGTCGCGCTCGCCGCGCTGGACTGGCGGTTCCTGCTCGGCGCGCTGCTGGCGGTGCCGATCCAGGTGGTCACCGCCCGCTGGTTCCTGCGCCGCTCCGGCCCGCTCTACGACGACGAGCGCATCGCGGGCGGGGCCCAGCAGCAGCAGCTGCTCGACACCGCGGCCGGGGTGAGCACGGTGCGCGCGTTCCGCCTCACCGACGACCACCTGGACCGGGTCCGTGCCCGCGCCGAGGCCGTCGCCGGGATCGGGCAGCGGCTCGTGGTGCTGCAGACCCGCTTCTTCGGCCGGCTCAACGCCGGTGAGGTCCTCGGTCTGAGCGGGGTGCTGGTCGCCGGGTTCGTGCTGGTCGGCAGCGGCAGCACGACGATCGGCACGGCGAGCGCGGCGGCGCTGTACTTCATCAACCTGTTCACGCCGATCAACATCATGCTGTTCCAGCTCGACGCCGCCCAGTCCGCGGTCGCCGGGCTGCGGCGCATCGTCGGCGTCGCCGAGATCGACCCGCCCGCACCGCCGGCGGACCCGGCGGTGCCCACCGACGCGCGGGTGCGGGTGCGCGGCCTGACCCACTCCTACGTCGACGGCCACCCGGCACTGTCCGGGGTGGACCTCGACCTGGCGCCCGGTACCCGGGTCGCGCTGGTCGGGACCAGTGGGGCGGGCAAGTCCACGCTGGCCAAGCTCGTCGCCGGGATGCACACCCCGGACGCCGGGTCGGTCGAGATCGGCGGCGTGCCGCTGGAGCGCATCGACCACCGCGCCGGGCGGGCGCCGGTGGTCCTGGTGACCCAGGAGGTGCACGTGTTCGCGGGGCCGCTGGCCGAGGACCTGCGCCTGGCCCGTCCGGACGCCACCGACGACGACCTGCGCGCCGCCCTGGCCACCGTCGGCGCGGCGCACTGGGTGGACCGGCTCCCCGACGGGCTCGAGACCGTCGTCGGGGACACCGGGCACGCGCTGACCGTGGTGCAGTCCCAGCAGCTCGCCCTGGCCCGGCTGGTGCTGGCCGACCCGCCGGTGGTGATCCTCGACGAGGCGACCGCCGAGGCGGGCAGCGCCGGCGCGGCCGAGCTGGAGCGCGCCGCCGACGCCGCGCTGGCCGGCCGTACGGCCGTCGTCGTGGCGCACCGGCTCAGCCAGGTCGCCGACGCCGACCTCGTCCTGGTGCTCGAGGACGGGCGGACCGCGGAGACCGGCACGCACGCCGAGCTGGTCGCCTCCGGCGGCCGCTTCGCCCAGCTGTGGCAGGCCTGGACCGGCCTGCGCGGTGAGCCCGTCCGGCCCGCCGGCGACCGAGGTGGGGTCCCGTGACCACCCGCTCGTCGAGTCCGGCGTGGGTGAGCTGCTCGCGGTGCTCCCCCGAGCCGCACCGCACCGCACCGGCGTACCGACCAGCGCGTGGAAGCCGCCCTCGGGGTCGTCGACCGGGTTCGTGGACACGGGTCTCCCCGGGACCGGCGGAACGGGTGGGGTCGCGCTCAGACGACGACGGGCGTCGGCGCCGTCGACGGCACGGGGGCGCCGGTCAGCGAGGCGACGACCTCGCCGGACCGCACCGCGATGTTGGACAGCAGGGTCGAGGTGATGCCGTGCGTGTGCTCGGTCGGTCCCTGCAGGTAGAAGCCGGCGCGCACCGCGGTGCCGTCGGCCAGCGCCGTGGTGCCGAGCCGGTAGTCGCGGTGCACGTCGAGCCGGCCGCGGGCGTCGCGGGCGCAGGCCTCGTCGAGGCCGCCGGACAGCAGCCACAGCGGGTCGGCGGGGCGGTAGCCGGTCGCGTAGACGACGGCGTCCGCGGTGATGACCTCGCGCGAGCCGTCGATCAGCGACTCGACGGCCAGCTCCACCCGGTCCCCGACGTCGACCACGTCGGCCACCCGTGACACGTTGCGGAAGCGCAGACGCTCGGTCCCGGCGACCCGCTCGTGGTAGTGGGTGCGGTAGAGGCCCTCGATCAGCTCCGGGTCGACCACGGAGTAGTTGGTGTTCGCGTGGTAGCCGAGGATGCGGTCCTTGACCTCGTCCGGCGCGGTGTAGAAGTCGTCGACGGCGGCCGGGTCGAAGATCCGGTTGGCGAAGGAGGTGTCGTCGGCGGGGCTGTAGCCGTAGCGGGCGAACACCGCGTGCACCTCGGCGGTCGGGAAGGTGCGGTGCAGGTGCTCGACGGTCTCGGCGGCGCTCTGCCCGGCGCCGACGACGGCGAAGCGGGTCGGCTCGGTCCCGGCGAGCTCGCGGGTGCGGAACAGCAGGTCGCGGTTGTGCCAGACGCGGCCGCCGACGGTGATCCCGCGCGGCAGGACGGGGGTGAGCCCGCAGGCGAGGACGACGTTGCGGGCGCGCAGGCGCTCCACCCGGTCCCCGGTGCGGACGACGACGTCGACGAGCTCCACGCCGTTCCCGCCGCGGACCGGCTCGATCTCGACGACCTCGCTGCCGTAGTCGACCGTCACCGCCGACCCGGCGGCCGCGCTGATCTCCCCCAGCCGTGCCGCGGCCCACTCCAGGTAGTCGTGGAACTCGCGGCGGGTCGGGAACGACGAGCCGTAGTTGATGAAGTCGGCGAGCCGGTCCCGGTCGTGGAGGTAGGACAGGAAGGAGAAGCCGCTGGTCGGGTTCCGCAGCGTGACCAGGTCCTTGAGGTGCGAGACCTGCATGGTCGCGTCCTCGAGCAGCATCCCGCGGTGCCAGCCGAACCGCTCCTGGCGCTCGACGAAGCGGGCGCTCACCCGCGCGTCGGCCGGGACCGTCGCGTTGTGCTCGAGCAGGGCGATGGCGATGCCGAGGTTCGACGGCCCGAACCCGACCCCCACCACGTCGAGTACCTCCGGGGTGGAGTGGGGGTTCGCGTTCGCGGGGTTCGCCATCACGGTCCTCTCGTTGCTTCGGCACGCCTCAGATAAGGCGAGGCTAACTGCAACACGAAGGTGGATGTCCCGCCTAGGGGGTGATCGCCGAGGCCCGGCCGCGAGAGGCCGTCCGCACTGGTCAGCGCCCTGACGTGACACAGGTGTCACCCATTGGGAGTACAGGGCGTCACGGTGCACGCACCGCCGCACGAGGGTGTCGCACGCCCGTCCGCGCGTCATCAGATCTGATGAGAGGGCCTCCCCTGCCACCCGGGGCGTGAGCGCGCCGGCCGGTGGCGACCCCGGCCGCGCGAGGGCGCGGAACGGCGGCGCCGCGCGGGACGGCCGTGTCCCGCGCGGCGCCGATGACGGTTCACCAGTCCCAGTTGCGCACGAGCGATCCCCCCTCGACCGGAGTGCTTCTCCCCGTCCCGGAACGGACGCCGTTGCGCTCCGCACGTGAGGACGCACGGCGTGCTCCACGATCGAGTGATGACATGGCCAGAGTAAGCGACGGACAACGCTCCGTCACGATTTAACGTGGACCTGAGGCGTTCGCCGTCGGTTCCGGGCCGTTCGGCGCGGATTCCGGCCACCGGGGGACGAACGGCAAAGGCTTGCCTTACCCGCGGGTAGCCTCGGTCCATCCCCCTGACGCAGCAGACGAACAGGCAGGCGACGTGACCTCTGGCCCGGTGGCACCGCGCCCGGCTGGGCGCCGCCGTCGTGCGCCGGACGCCCGGTCGCTGCTCGGCCTGCCGCTGCGCCCGCTGCTGCTGGTCCTGGTCGTGGAGGCCGCCGCGGTGGCCGCGGTCGTCGCGGGCCTGCTCACCGGGGACCTGCCGGGACGGACCGAGGTGCTGCTCTGCGGGCTGCTGGTGCTGGTGGCCGCGGCGCACACCGAGCTGTCGGTCAACGCCGAGCGCCTGCGGCGCCGGATCGCCGCGACCCGCTACATCAACATGACCTCGGTGTGGACCTTCGCGGCCGCGCTGCTGCTGCCGCCGGGGCTCGCGACGGTCGTCGTCGTCGTCATCTACCTGCACCTCTACCTGCGGGTGGCCCGCCCGAGCGGCACGCCGCCGCACCGCCAGGTCTACAGTGCGGCCACCGTGCTGCTCGCCGTGCACGCCGTCGCGGGGCTGCTCGCGCTGGTCGACGGCCGGGCCGGGGCGCTGGCGACCCCGCAGAACGCGGCGCTGGTGCTGGGCGCGCTGGTCGCCTACACGACGGTGAACACGCTCCTGGTCGTGTCGGTGCTGCGGCTGACCGCACCGGGCTCGCGGTTCCTCGCGATCCTGCTGGGCGGCGACATCGGCCTGGAGCTGGCGACGCTGTCGATCGGCGGGCTGGTCGCGGTCGTGCTCGCCAACACCTCCCCCTGGTTCGCGTTGCTCGCGGTGCTGCCGCTGCTCGTCGTCGAGCAGACCACCCTGGTGCGCCAGCTGGAGGCGCAGGTCGACACCGACGCCAAGACCGGGCTGCTCAACCCGGCGGCGTGGCGCTGGCGCAGCCGGCAGATGCTGGAACGCGACACGCGTACCGATCGGGCCGCCGCGGTGCTGATCCTCGACCTCGACCACTTCAAGGCGGTCAACGACCGGCACGGCCACCTGGCGGGCGACGACGTGCTCCAGGCCGTCGCCGACGTCCTCACCGCCGAGGTCCGCGACCAGGACCTGGCCGGCCGGTTCGGCGGCGAGGAGTTCGTGGTCGCGCTCGGCGGGATGCGCGCCGACGACACCCCGGCCGCCCGTGCCCGCGAGGTCGCCGAGCGGATCCGGCGGGGCGTGCGCGCGCTGCAGGTCGACACCGCGACCGCCGGGCTGGTCACCGGGCTGTCGGTGTCGGTCGGGGTCGCGACGACGCCCGACCACGGTACGGACCTCGACGGCCTGCTGGCCGCCGCGGACGCCGCGCTCTACGAGGCCAAGCACGCGGGCCGCGACCGGGTCGCGGTACGGCGCCCCGCACCACCGGTCGCCGCCGAGGGCGCGACGCCGCCGTTCGGGCTGAGCTTCGGCACCTGAGGCGCCGGGTCACGGCCCCAGCAGCACCCGCGCCAGATCCTTCCACTGGGGCAGCATCGCGTCGCCCGCGGGGTCGCGCGGGTCGAAGGTGTAGGTCAGCGCCGTCCCCCGCATCGAGGTCAGCAACAGGTCGCGCAGCTGCTTGAACCGCGGGCGGCCCGCCAGCTCGTCGCCGAACATGCGGGCCATCGACGCGCGGATCGCCGCACCGAGCCGCTTCTCCTCGGGACGCAGCGCCTCGGCGATCTCGGAGTTGGACCGGGCCGCGGTCCACAGCTCCACCGCCGCCCAGAAGTGCGGCTCGGCGAAGCTCTCCCACAGCAGCTCGATGACCCGGTCGGCGCGTTCGAACAGGCCGACCTGATCGGCTTCGAGCACCCGTCGCACGCGTTCCTCGGTGTCGGCGACGCGTTTGACCGCGAGGTGCTGCGCCGCCGCGACCAGCAGCCGGTCCCGGCTGGGGAAGTGGTGCAGCAGCCGGCCGCGCGAGACGTCGGCGGCCGACTGGATGGTCAGGGTCGTGGATCCGGAGTAGCCGCCGTCGATGAGACAGGCGACGGCGGCGTCCAGGATCCGGGCGCGGCTGTCCGAGGACCGCTGCGCCCGGCTCCTGACCACCGGGGTGGGTTCGGTGTTCATGATGTGGTCATGATCGCCTGTCGGTCATCGGCTCAGAGTCCCAGACCCCGGCCGATCACCTCCTTCATGATCTCGGTGGTGCCGCCGTAGATCCGGGTGATGCGGGCGTCGGCGTAGGCCTTGGAGACCGGGTACTCGCTCATGTAGCCGTAGCCGCCGTGCAGCTGCAGGCAGCGGTCGGCGACCCGGCCCTGCAGCTCGGTGCACCAGTACTTCGCCTTCGAGGCGTCGACGGCGGTGAGCTCGCCCGCGTTGAGCGCGCGGACGCAGTCGTCGACGTAGTGCTCGGCGAGGTCGATCTCGGTGTCCATCTCGGCGAGGGCGAACTTGGAGTTCTGGAACGAGCCCACCGGCGAACCGAAGGCCTTGCGCTCCTTGACGTAGGCGAGGGTCCCGTCGAGCACCGCCCGCGCCGCCGCCACACCGGCGATCGCGATCGACAGCCGCTCCTGGGGCAGCTTCTCGACCAGCTGGACGAAGCCCTTCCCCTCCTCGGGCCCGAGGAGGTTCTCCACCGGGACCTTGACATCGGTGAAGGACAGCTCCGCGGTGTCCTGGGCGTGCATCCCGAGCTTGTCGAGGTTGCGGCCCCGCTCGAAGCCCTCCATCCCGCGCTCGAGCACGAGCAGGCTCATGCCCCTGTGCTTCTGCGACGGGTCGGTCTTGACCGCGACGACGATCAGGTCGGCGTTGATCCCGTTGGTGATGAAGGTCTTCGCGCCGTTGACGACGTAGTGGTCGCCGTCACGGATCGCGGTCGTCGACATCGACGCCAGGTCCGAGCCGATGCCCGGCTCGGTCATGGCGATGGCGAGGATCGTCTCACCGCTGACGACGCCCGGCAGCCAGCGCTGCTTCTGCTCGTCGGTGCAGTAGGTGAGCAGATAGGGCAGCACGATGTCGTTGTGCAGGGTCAGGCCGAGGCCGGACCCGGCGGCGCCGACACGCAGCAGCTCCTCGCTGATGACGGCGTTGAACCGGAAGTCCTCGACCCCGCCGCCGCCGAACTCCTCGGGCGCGTCGATGCCCAGGAAGCCGTTCGCACCGGCGGTGGTGAACAGCTCCCGCGCGACGGCGCCGTCACGTTCCCACTGCGCCTCGTGCGGGACGATCTCCTTCTCGACGAAGGCGCGGAACGCCTCCCGGAAGTCCTGGTGGTCGGACTCGTAGAGCGTGCGCTTCACGGCGCCGCCTCCCCTCGGGTGGTGGTGACTAGCGCGGCTGCATCCGGATGGCGCCGTCGAGACGGATCGTCTCGCCGTTCAGCATGGGGTTCTCGACGATGTGCGCGGCGAGCTTGCCGTACTCGGCCGGCCGGCCCAGCCGCGACGGGTGCGGGACCTGCTTGCCCAGCGAGGTCTTGACGTCCTCCGGCAGACCGGCCAGCAGCGGGGTCTCGAACAGGCCGGGGGCGATGGTGTTGACCCGGATGCCGAGGTCGGCCAGGTCGCGGGCGATCGGCAGGGTCATCCCGACGATGCCGCCCTTGGACGCGGAGTACGCGGCCTGCCCGATCTGCCCCTCGAACGCCGCGACCGAGGCGGTGTTGATGATGACGCCGCGGTCGCCGTCGACCGGCTCGGCCTTGGCGATGCGCTCGGCGGCCAGCCGGATCACGTTGAACGTGCCGATCAGGTTGACGGTGACGACCTTGGTGAACCCGTCCAGCGGGAACGGGCCCTTCTTGCCGTAGGTCTTGATGCCGTTGCCGATGCCGGCGCAGTTGACCGCGACGCGGACCGCACCGAGCTCCTCGGCGGCGTCGAGGGCGGCGGTCACCTGCTGCTCGTCCGTGACGTCGGCGGCGACGAAGCGGACGTTCTCCCCCAGCTTGTCCGCGACGGCCTCACCCTGCGACGACGGCAGGTCGATGATCAGCACCTTGGCGCCGAGCTCCACGAACTTCTCCGTGGTGGCGAGGCCCAGGCCGGACGCACCGCCGGTGACGACGGCGACGGAACCGTTGATGTCCATGTTCTGTCTGTTTCCTTCCGGGTGGGGAGCGGGTGTCAGAGGAGCTCGAGGATGGTGGCGTTGGCCTGGCCGCCGCCCTCGCACATGGTCTGCAGGCCGTAGCGGATGCCGTTGTCGCGCATGTGGTGCACCAGGGTGGTCATGATCCGGGCGCCGGAGCCGCCGAGCGGGTGTCCGAGCGCGATCGCGCCGCCGTCGGGGTTGAGCCGGTCGGCGACACCGGCGTCGTCGCCGGCGATGTCGGCCAGCCAGGCCAGCGGCACCGGCGCGAACGCCTCGTTGACCTCGAAGGCGCCGATCTCGTCGAGCGAGAGCCCGGAGCGCTCCAGCGCCTTCTCCGTCGCCGGGATCGGGGCGGTCAGCATGATCACCGGGTCGGCACCGGCGAGCACCGCGGTGTGCACGCGGGCGATCGGGGTGAGCCCGAGCTCGCGCGCCTTCTCACTGGTGGTCATGAGCAGCGCGGCGGAACCGTCGGAGATCTGCGAGGAGTTGCCGGCGTGGATGACGCCGCCCTGGTCGGCGTCCTTGAACACCGTCTTGAGCTGGGCCAGGCCCTCCAGGGTCCCGCCGCGGCGGACTCCCTCGTCGGCGGTGACGCCGGCGATCGGGGCGATCTGGCCGTCGAACCGGCCGTCGTCCTGCGCGGCGGCGGCGCGCTCGTGCGACTGCAGGGCGAACTCGTCGAGACGCTGACGCGAGAAGCCCCACTTCTCGGCGATCATCTCGGCGCCGACACCCTGGTTCGGCGCGACGCCGTAGCGCTCGGCGAAGTCGTTGCCCAGCGGGTCCTGGTCCTGGCGCGAGGAGCCCATCGGGACCCGGGTCATGGACTCGACGCCGCCGGCGACGGCCACGTCGTAGTGCCCGGCGATCAGACCGGCAGCGGCGAAGTGCACGGACTGCTGGCTGGACCCGCACTGGCGGTCGACGGTCACGCCGGTGACGGTCTCGGGGAACCCGGCGGCCAGGGCGGCGTTGCGGCCGATGTCGAAGGTCTGCTCGCCGCTCTGGGACACGCAGCCCCAGATGACGTCCTCGATCTGCGCCGGGTCGACGCCGGACCGCTCGACCAGGCTGCGCAGCACGTGCGCCGACAGGTCGGTGGGGTGGATGCCGGCGAGGCCGCCCTTGCGCTTGCCGACCGGGCTGCGTACAGCCTCGACGATGACTGCGTCTCGCACGGTGTTCGCTCCTTCGCGACGGTGGACGGCGCCCGGGACGGGGCCGTCGGCTCGCCACGACGGTAGCAGGAAACAGTCAGTGTTGACTGCCACGGAGCGGTGCGACCCGGGTCACGCCGGCCACGGAGCTCCCTCGACCGGCGCGCCACTGTCCATCGGCACCTCGGCGCCGCCGGGGCGGCGCCGAGGCACTGATCGATCCCGGACCGGCGGCGCGGCACGGGCGCGGCGGGCCGGTGCGCGACCGGGGTCAGGCGGAGGTGGGCGACACCCGGCCGGCCGTCGCACCCTCGACGGAGGCGGTGGCCTCGGTGCCCGCGGCGGGCTCGGTGGCGTCGGCGGGCTCGGCGGCGTCGACCGCGTCGCGCCCGAGGATCCCCTCCTGCGCCGCGACGAGCGTCGGCACGGTGATCTGCCCGGCGACGTTGGTGGCGGTGCGCATCATGTCGAGGATCGGGTCGATGCCGATCACGACCGCGATCCCGGCCGCGATCACCGCGGGCGGCATCCCGACCGCGGCGAGGGTCAGGGTCAGCATGGTGAACCAGCCGGTCGTCCCGGCGGTGGCCAACGCCCCGAACACCGCGACGGCGACGATCACCAGGTACTGCCACGCCGCGAGCTGTACCCCGGAGATGTGCGCGATGAAGATCGTCGCGAGCGCCGGGTAGACGGCGGCGCAGCCGTCCATCTTGGTGGTCGTGGCCAGCGGTACGGCGAACCCGGCGTAGTTGCGGTCCACGCCGAGGTCGATCGCGGCCTGCCGGGACATCGGCAGGGCGGCGCCGGACGAGCGGGAGACGAAGGCGAACTGCAGCACCGGCCAGGTGGTGCCGAAGAAGCGGCGCGGCCCGATCCCGGCCACGACCTTCAGCAGCAGCGGGTAGACCCCGAACAGGACGATCGCGCAGCCGAGGTAGACGGTGACGATCAGCCCGGCGAGCGAGGAGACGACGCCGCTGCCGTAGGTGGCGAACGCATTGCCGATCAGGCCGAGCACGCCGATCGGGGCGAGCACGACGATCCAGCGGATGACCGTCAGGACGATCTCGAACGCCGAGCGGGAGAACGCGACGAACGGCTCGGCCTTCTCCCCCAGCGCGTAGGCGGCGGCGCCGACGAGCAGCGCGGCGACGACGACCTGCAGCACGTTGTCGTCGGCGAACGCGGCGACCGGGTTGTCCGGCACCAGGTTCGACAGCAGCGCCTCCCACGATCCCGCGGTCCTCGCGCCCACGGCCTCGACGTCGGCCGGGTCGGCGGCGATCGTGACGCCCTCACCGGGCCGCCCGATCAGCCCGATCGCGATGCCGATCAGTACCGCGACCAGGGAGGTCCCGGCGAACCAGGCGACGGTGCGCCCGCCGAGCCGGGCCGCGGTGCGTCCGCCGCCGAGGTCACGCAGGCTGACGATGCCGACGACGATCGCGAGGAACACCAGCGGCGCGACCGTGAACTGCAGCAGGCCGGTGAACAGCCCGCCGACGGTGTCCAGCGTGGTCGCGAGACCCGCGGACCCGGTGAACCGGGCGGTCAGCCCGAGCAGGGCGCCGAGCACGAGCCCGGCGACGGTGAGCAGTGCGAACACGCGCGGGCGCTGCCAGGCGCGTGCGGCACGGACGACGAGTGACACGGGGTTCCCCCAGGAGGTGCGGTACGGGTGTGGGCGGCGGTCAGCGCCGACAGCCCGTGGCGGGACGGCGGCACAGGTCGATCACCCGCCGGCTCACCAGCCACACACCCGTCCCCCGCACAGGAGCGAGCAACGCACCCGTTCGCCGCGTTCTTCCCGCCGGACGGAGGCACACGGCGTGACCCGTACCTCCGTCCTGGGCCGTCACCGCACCGGTGGGGCGGTCGCGTGTGCGGCCGGCGCGGCCCCGTCGCGGCCCGCGGTCGCGAGGTCGATCCCCCGGGTCTCGGGCAGCAGGTACACCGTCAGCCCGGACACCAGCAGCAGCACGATCGCGTAGCCGAGGAACAGGCCGGGCCTGCCGATCTCGGCGAACAGCGTCTGCAGGTAGGGGGCGGTCCCGCCGAACAACGCGACCGCGATCGAGTACGGCACGCCGAGCCCGGCGGCGCGCACCCCGGTCGGGAACATCTCGGCGTAGAGGGCGGGCCCGACGGCGCAGCCCGCCCCGATCAGCGCGAGCGCGACGGTCATCGCGACGAACAGCGTCGGCCCGTCGTGGATCATCGCGTCGAGCGGGAACAGTGCCAGGACGAGCACCGCGCCGGGCACGAGCAGGGTGCGGCGGCGGCCGAACCGGTCCGAGGCCGCGCCCCACAGCGGCAGCAGCACCATGAACACCGCCAGCGCACCGGCGCCGGCCCACAGCGCCGCCGCCGGATCCACCCCGCGCGCGGTGATGGCGTAGGCCGGGGCCGCGACCGACCAGACGTAGTAGACGACGGTCAGGCCGCTGGTCAGGAACACCACCCGGGCCAGCGCCTTCGGGCGGGCCAGGACCTGGCGCCACAGCGACGGGCGGCCGGGCGTCGCGGCGCGGGCCTCCTCCTCCCGTGAGTAGGTGTCGGACTCACGCATCCGCAGCCGCATGACCAGCGCGTACAGCCCGAACAGCCCGCCCAGGACGAACGGCACCCGCCAGCCGTAGGCGGCCATCTCCTCGCGGGTGAGCACGCTCGACAGGACGGCTCCGAGCACCGTCCCGACCAGGATGCCCGCGGTGCCGGAGAAGTAGATGAGGCTCGACCACAGCCCGCGCCGTGCGGGCGGGGCCATCTCGGCGAGGTAGGTCTGTGCGGCGGGCAGCTCGCCCCCGTGCGCGAGGCCCTGCGCCAGCCGGGCCAGGACCAGCACGACCGGTGCGGCGATGCCGATGACGGCGTGGGTCGGGACGAGCCCGATCACCAGGCTGCCCACCGCGGCGGTCGCCACGCACAGCGCCATCGACAGCTTCCGGCCGCGGCGGTCGGCGATCCAGCCGAACAGGAAGCCGCCGAACGGGCGGGCGACGAACCCGACGGCGAACACCGCGAGCGTCTTGAGCAGGGCGGTGCCGGTGTCGTCGCCCGCGAAGAACTGCGGCGCGAAGAACGCCGAGAACGTCGCGTAGACGTTCCAGTCGAACCACTCCATGGCGTTGCCGGCGCCGATCCCGAGGATCGTGCGACGCCGCTCGGTGCGCTCGGTCATGCCGCCACCCCCGCGGCCGGGGCGAGGCGGGTGGTGGCGAGCGCGGCGTACAGCGCGGTCGCGTCGGCGAGGACGCCGTCGTCGAAGCGGGCGAGCGGCGAGTGGTTCATCGGTGCGGTGTCGGGGTCGGCGCCGGGTGGGCAGGCGCCCATCCCGAGGAACGCGCCCGGGACGGCGGCGAGCACCCGGGAGAAGTCCTCGGAGCCGCTGACCGGGTTCGGTGCGAGCCGGAACCGGTCCTCCCCGAGCAGCTCGGCGCACACCCCGGCGGCGAACCCGGCCTCGTCGGCGTCGTTGACGGTGCGCGGATACTCGTCGGTCCAGACGACCTCGGCGCGGACGCCGTGCGCGGCGGCGACACCGTCGCAGACCTCGCGGACCAGCACCGGCAGCGTCGCGGCGTGGGCGTCGGAGAAGCTGCGCACGGTCGCCTCGACGCGGGCGGTGTCGGGGATGACGTTGCGCCGGGTGCCCGCGGCGACGACGCCGACGGTCAGCACGACCGGGTCGAACATGTCGAAGCGGCGGGTCACCATCGTCTGCAGGGCGGTGATCATCTCCGCGGCGGCGGCGATCGGGTCCCGGGCGGTGTGCGGGTTGGAGCCGTGGCCACCCGCCCCGTGCACGACGACGTCGAGCGCGTGCGAGGCGGACAGGAACACCCCGGGCCGGGTCGTGACCAGCCCGGCGGGCATCCGGTTGGCGAACACGTGCAGGCCGTAGGCGTGGTCGACGCGCCGTCCGGCGGCGGTCAGGACGCCCTCGGCGAGCATGTGGCCCGCGCCGTCGAAGCCCTCCTCGCCGGGCTGGAACATGAACACGACGTCGCCGGCGAGGTGGTCGCGGTGGGCGCTGAGCAGCCGCGCGGCCCCGGCCAGCGCCGCGGTGTGCAGGTCGTGGCCGCAGGCGTGCATGGTGCCGGTCCGCGCGGCGAAGTCCTCGCCGGAGCCCTCGGCGACCGGGAGACCGTCCATGTCGCCGCGCAGCAGGACCACCGGGGCGTCCGCGCCGGCGCCCGGGGCGGTGCCGCGCAGGACGGCGGTGACCGACGTCGTCGTCGTCCCCTCGGTGATCTCCAGCGGGAGCCCCTGCACCGCGGCCAGTACCCGGTCACGGGTCCGGGGCAGGGCCAGCCCGACCTCGGGGTCACGGTGCAGCTCCCGGCGCAGGTGCACCAGGTCCGGCTGCAGCGACCGGGCGTCGTCACGAAGATCCACAAGCGTCCCCTCGGGTCGTACCGGCGGGCCACGCTGCCCGCCGGAGGTCCTGCCCGAGTCTCGGAGCCCGTGCGTTACGGCACGTAACATCGACGGATCCGATCCCGATCGGGGGCCCCGTGGACGGAACCGACCGTCATCCGCTGTCCGAGGACGACTTCGCGCTCGTCCACGCGCTGCAGCTGCACCCGCGCGCGAGCTGGGCGGGGCTCGGCCCGGTGCTCGACGCGGCGCCGGTGACGCTGGCCCGGCGCTGGGCCCGCCTGCAGGGGTCCGGGCACGCGTGGATCAGCTGTTATCCGGTGGTCGGCGAGGACGCCATGCAGGTGGCGCTGGTCGAGGTGGACTGCGCGCCGGGGCGGCTCGCCGGAGTCGTCGCGGCGCTGGACTCCGAGCCGTCGGTGATGACCATCGAGTACGCCGCCCGCGGCCGGGACCTGCTGCTGACGGTGAACGCGGCGTCGTTCACGGAGCTGTCGGGGCTGGTGCTGGACCGGATCGGACGGGTGGCCGGGGTCGCGTCGGTGCGCACGCACCTGGCGTCGCGGGTGCACCGGGAGGGCAGCCGGTGGCGGCTCGACGCGCTCGACACCCGGCAGGTCGCGGCCGTGCGCGCGCTGCGTCGGGCGGACACGACACCGCAGGCGGCGGGTGTCGACCTGCGGGGGCCGGTGTACGCACCGCTGGTGCGGGAGCTGTGCGCCGACGGCCGGGCGAGCGCCGCGGAGCTCGCGGACCGGGTCGGGCGGCCGGCGTCGACGGTGCGCCGGCAGCTGTCGGCGCTGGTGCGCTCGCGGGCGCTGGTGTTCCGCTGCGAGGTCGCACAGCTGCTGACCCGGTGGCCGATCTGCGTGACGTGGTGGATCCGGCTGCCGACCGCCGCGGTCGAGCACGCGGTGCGCCGGGTCCGGACCGATCCGCGGGTGCGGCTGTGCCTGTCGCTCACCGGGCCGGAGAACCTCCTGGTCACGGCGTGGACGCACTCGCTGGGCGAGCTGGTCGGGATGCAGTCGGCGCTGGAGCGGTCGCTGCCGCAGGCGCAGATCGTGGACACCTCGGTCATCCTGCGGACCCGCAAGCGGATGGGGTGGCTGCTGCACCCCGACGGCCGGGCCACCGGGGCGTGCGTCCCGGCGTTCCCCGGCTGAGGGGGTCAGAGCCAGGCGTCGCGGACGTCGAGCGTGGTCCGGTCCAGCGACGCGAGCAGGTCCAGCTGCGGGCCGGTGCGGGGCAGCTCGTGGCGCACGAAGTAGCGGGCCGCGGCACGCTTGCCCTCGTACAGGTCGCCGTCGCGGCCCTCGGCGGCGAGCGCCTGCTCCAGCCAGATCCAGGCGAGCACGACGTGCCCGACGGCCTCCAGGTAGACCGAGGAGTGTGCGACCGCCAGCGCCGGGTCGTCCTGGCCGTGCACGATCCCGGTCACCTCGACGACCCGGTCCACGGCCGCCGCGACGGCGTCGGCGTGCGCGGCGGGTTCCCCGCCGACCGCGCGTCCGCGCTCCACGGTCTGCCCGATCGTCTCCCGCAGCAGCGTCAGCCCGGCGCCGCCCTGCATCACGACCTTGCGGCCCAGCAGGTCCAGGCCCTGGATGCCGTGGGTGCCCTCGTGGATCGGGTTGAGCCGGTTGTCGCGGTAGAGCTGCTCGACGTCGTGGTCGCGGGTGTAGCCGTAGCCGCCGTGGATCTGGATGGCGAGGTCGTTGGCGTGCAGGCACCACTGCGAGGGCCAGCTCTTCGCGACCGGGGTCAGCACCTCCAGCAGCAGGTGCGCCCGGCGGCGTTCCCCGTCGGTCCCCGCCGTGCGCTCCTCGTCGAGGAGCCGCCCGCAGTACAGGTTCAGCGCGAGCGCACCCTCCACGTAGGACTTGCTCGCCAGCAGCATCCGGCGCACGTCGGTGTGGGCGACGATCGGCACCTGCGGGCTCGCCGGGTCCTTCGCCCCGGCCGGGCGGCCCTGGGTGCGGGTACGGGCGTGGTCGAGGGCCAGCAGGTAGCCGGCGTAGCCGAGTGCGGTGGCGCCCGCCCCGACCCCGACCCGGGCCTCGTTCATCATGTGGAACATCTGGGCGAGACCGGTGTGCGGCTCCCCCACCAGGTAGCCGACGGCGCCCGCCTCCCCGCCCGGGGTCGCGCGGCCTTCGCCGAAGTTCAGCACCGTGTTGACGGTGCCGCGGTAGCCCATCTTGTGGTTGAGCCCGGCGAGGGCGATGTCGTTGCGTTCCCCGTTCCCCAGCACCCGGGGCACCACGAACAGCGAGATGCCCTTCACCCCGGCCGGTCCGCCGGGGATCTTCGCCAGCACGAGGTGGACGATGTTCTCCCCCAGCTCGTGCTCGCCGCCGGAGATCCACATCTTGGTGCCGGTGATCCGGTGCGTGCCGTCGTCGCGCGGCTCGGCCCGGGTGGTGACGTCGGCCAGCGACGACCCGGCCTGCGGCTCGGACAGGCACATCGTGCCGAAGTAGCGGCCCTCCACCATGGGGCGCACCCAGGTCTGCACCTGCTCGGAGCTGCCGTGGGTGAGCAGCAGGTTGGCCGCGGCGACGGTGAGCATCGGGTAGGCGGCGGTGGCGACGTTGCCGGCGTGCAGCCACACGAAACACGCCTGGACGACGACGGCGGGCAGCTGCATCCCGCCGACCCGCTCGTCGAGCCCGGCGCCGACGATCCCGGTGTCGCCCAGCACCTTCAGCGCGGCGCGGACCTCGTCGGGGAGCGTGACGCGCTCGCCGTCGAACTCGGGCTCGCGGGTGTCGGAGACCTTGCGGTGCGGCGCGAAGTGCTCGGTCGCGACCTGTGCGGCGAGGTCGACGACGGCGTCGATGGTGTCGCGGTCGTGCTCGGCGTAGCGCTCGCGGTCGCAGAGCTCGACCACCCGCAGCCAGTCGTGGAGCAGGAAGTCGAGGTCGGCACGGGAGATCAGCTGCGCTCGCACGGCGCCCACGATCGCACCCCGGGGCGGGTCCGGGGAAGCGGGCCGCTCAGCCCCCGGCCGCGAGCGCCGGGGCGAACGCCGGCGACCCGGACCGGCCGGTCCGCACCAGGCCGGCGACGAGCTCGCCGACGGCCGGGGCGTACTTGAAGCCCTGGCCGGAGAACCCGCCGAGGACGACGGTGCGCGGCTCCCACGGGGCGAGCGCGACGATCCCGCGGCGGGTCGGGGTGTAGCCCTCGACGTAGGACTCCAGCCGGGCGGGTCGGTCGGACATGCCGGCGAGGCGGGCGGCGACCGCACCGGCCCAGTCCCGGGTGTAGCCGGCCTCGACCAACGGGTGGTGGTCGGCCGGCGAGTGGACGCGGGGCTGCGGCTGCTGGTGGTTGATCTTGATGGTGGCGCCGTCGACGGCGGGGAAGAACGTGTGCACCGGTGCCGCGGTGTGGATCCCGGGCGGGAAGACCGCGGGCGCGAACCGGGCGGGGTCCCGCACCCCGAACCAGCTCAGCACGACACGGCGCTGCTCGATCCCGGTGACTCCCGGGACGAGACCGGCGCCGTGACCGGTGGCGATCACGACGTGGTCGGCGACGGTCTCGCCGTCGACGGTGTGCAGCACGACGCGCCCGCGCCGCCTGCCGATGCCGACGACGGTGACACCCTCCCGGACGGCCGCCCCGGCCCGGCGGGCCTCCGCGACGAGCCCGCGGGTGGCGGTGCCGGCGTCGAGCAGCCCGCCGCCCGGGTCGAGCACGGCCACCTCGTCCGCGCCGAGCAGGTGCGCGGGCCAGCGCACGGCCGCCGTGGCCGCGTCGAGCACGGTGGTCCGGCCCGGCAGCGCGACCGCCCGGACCCGCGGGTCGTCGCGGGCGCCGAGGGTGAGCGCGCCGCAGGCGGTGAACGGCGCGCCGGGCAGTCCGGTCCAGAGCTCACGGCTGCGGTCGAGCAGGCGGACGTGGTCCGGCCCGGTCGCGACGGCGGTGCGGAAGATCCGCGTCCCGCCGCCGGAACCGCCGTCGGGGTGGCCGACGCGCCCCGACTCCAGCCCGACGCAGGACACCCCGGCGCGGGCCAGCGCGAGCAGCGACGCCGCGCCGAGCACACCCAGCCCGACGACGGCGCACTCGACCGACCCGGCCCGCCTCACGGGTGCTGCGACCGGATCCGGGCGTCCGCGGGCAGCGGCACACGGGCCGGGTCCCGGGGCAGGCGTCCCGGCCAGACCAGGCAGAGCAGCGGCGGCGCACCGACCGCCCGCAGCGCGGCGACGGCCGTCACGACGTCCTCGGTGGTCGTCGCGGCGGTCTCGACGACGAGCACGCTCGGCCCGCCGTCGCGCACGCTGCACAGGTCCTCGTGCGCGAGCCGCGGGACCCGCAGGGCCCGCACGACCGGCGCTCCGGGGGCGACGGTCGTCGCCGGGGCGCCGGGGGTGAGGTCGCGGTACTCGCGCCGGTCCCCCACCAGTGCGGCCGCCTTGACCAGCTCGGACGCGACGTCGCACGCGGGCTCGCGGGTCAGCTGGACGACGGTGAGGCGGTCGACGTGGCGGAGCAGGTCGCGGTAGGCACCGGCCAGGCGCGGCACCGCGTCCGGGGCGGAGCCCGGAGCGAGCACCGGCACGTCGAGCCGGGCCCGGAGCCGGTCCTCGGGATGGGCCTCGGGCAGCAGTCCGCGGCCGCGGCGGACCGCGGGCACCCCGAGACCGGCCAGCAGCAGCGCCGCACCGGCGCCGATCCCGGTCGCGCCGCCGACCCACCACGCGGTCGGGACCTCCGGCGCGACGACCGGATCGGGCCCGTCGACGACGACGGTGACCTGCCCGGTCCGGTCGGCCAGCGTCCGGCCGAGCTGCTCGGCGACCGGGTCGGTCCCGGTGGTGCCGGAGCTGCCGGTGGCCTGGGCGTCGGCGGCCCGCCGGTCGATCTCGGCGCGCAGCGGCTGGGTACCGCCGGTGGTGACGGCGGCGTCGAGGGCGCCGATGCGCTCGCGCAGCGCGGTGACCGCGTCGTCGGCCAGTGCGGTGGCCGTCGCGTCGTCGGTGCCGGTGGCGCGGACGGCGACCACACCCGGTTCGGGTGCGGTGAGCACGAGGCGCCCGGCGACGTCGGTGACGGTGGAGCCGGTCAGCTGGGCGACGCGATCGGTGAAGGCGGCGCTGCCGGCCGCGGCGAGCGCGCGGGCGGTGGCGGGCCCGGGGTCGGCGGTGCCGACCGAGCCGACCTGCACCGACGTCGTCGCGACGGTGGGCGGTGGGAGGAGCACGGCCAGGCCCGCCGCGCCCGCGGCCGCGAGCAGCACGGCTCCGGTGACGGGCGCGCGGCGACGGCGCAGGGTCGCGCCGATCTCCGCCAGGGCGCCGTTGCGGTCCGCCCCGGACGGGACGGCTGCCGGTGCCGCGGCCGGGGCCGGTGCGGCCGCAGGGGTGGTCGACGGGGCCGGTGCCGCGGTCCGGTCCGGCCGGGGCGCACCGGGCGGGGCCGGTGCCGCGGTCCGGTCCGGCCGGGGCGCACCGGGCGGGGCCGGACCGTCGAACCCCGCCGGCAGCGCCGGTCCGGACCCCGTCGGGGCCGGGTGCAGGGGTGCGACCGGGGACCGCTGCGGGGTCGGTGCGGGGGTGGGCACGGACGCCGTCGGCGGCACCCGCGGGATCGACGAGGTGGCCGGGGACGGACGGGACGGTGCCGTCGGCGCCGGTGCGCCCAGCGGTGCGGACCGGGTGGGCAGGGCCGAGGAGCCGGTGACCGACGCCGTCCCCGTGACCGCCGACGGTCCGACGGGCGTCGTGGCCGACACCGCGCCGTGCGCATCGTCCGCGCCGTTCCTGCCCTTCGCGCCGTCCACCGAACCCGGACCCGGGGCCGGGGACCGGGGCGGGGACTGGGGCGGGGACTGGGTGCCGGTGCGCGGTGAGGTCGGCAGCGACGTCGGGGTCGCGGTGCGGTGTGCCCCGGCGCGCGGCTCGGTCCCGGCGCGTGCGTCGGTGCCGTTGCGTGCGTCGGTGCCGTTGCGTGTCTCGGCTCCGGTGCGCGACTCGGTCCCGTGCTGCGCGTCGGTGCCGCTGCGCGGGTCGGCCCCGGTGCGCGGTCGCGTCTGGACGGTGTCCTCCACCCCGGAAACACCGGAAGCGTCCGGGGTACCGGGCTCCGCCGACGACGCGACGGGCTCGGCCCGGGTCACCGCACCCGGCGGCGGCACCAGCCCCCGCCGCCGCGACCGGGCCCGCGCCGGCATGCCGGGGCGCGACGACGGCTCGGCGGACCGCGGCAGCTCAGCGGCACCGGTACCGGCGTCGCGCACCGGGGGGCGCTCGTCGCCCCGTGCCGGGGCCGCACCGGCCGGCGACGGAGTCACCGCGGGCAGCGCCGTCGTCGCGGAGACGTCGTCGACGGCACCCGGGGCACCGCAGGCCGGCTCCTGCGGCGCGCTCCCGCGGCGGTAGGGCGTCGGCCGCGACGGAGACGACCCGGCCACCGCCTCCGCCTCGCGCCGCGGCGGGACCAGCGGGGCCCGTGGGGTCCTGGTGCGGGCCATCAGCGGGACCCCGCGACCAGGGCCGGGCCACCGGGCAGGATCTCGGTGACCACGCCGGCGGGCGTGACCTCGGTGATCGTGGCCTCGCGCGGCTGCGGCATCCCGGCCGCCGCCTCGGGGCCGAAGTGCTCGGCCAGCCACGCCGGCCGGTAGACCGTGTCCAGGTAGCGCTCCCCCATGTCCGGGGCGAGCGCGACGGCCGTGGTCGTCGCGTCGCCGTGGCGGCGCAGCCAGTCCGCGGCCCCCGCGACGACGGTGCCGGTCGACCCGCCGAACAGGAACCCGCGGCGGGCCAGGGCGTGGCACGCCTCGAGCGTGTCGGGCTCGGCGACGTGCACGACATCGTCGATGTAGGACTCGTCGAGCGCCTCCGGGCGGACGCTGGTGCCCAGCCCCGGGATCATCCGGGGCGTCGGCCGGTCGCCGAAGGTGACCGACCCGGCCGCGTCGACCGCGACCACCCGGACCGGCCGCGGCCGGGACCGGAAGTAGCGGGCGCAGCCCATCAGCGTGCCGGTCGTGCCCGCGCCGACGAAGACCACGTCGAGCTGCGGGAACGCCGCCTCGATCTCCGGCCCGGTGGTGACCAGGTGCGAGCCCTGGTTCTCCGGGTTGGCGTACTGGTTGAGCCACACGTAGCGGTCGTCGCCGGCGACCAGCGAGCGGACCAGCGCGATCCGGGTGGCGAGGAAGCCACCGGCCGCGTCCGGGGTGTCGACCACGCGGACCTCCGCGCCGAGCGCCGCCATCAGCCGGTGCGTGGCCGGGTTGCAGCGCGGGTCGGTGACGCAGACGAACCGGTAGCCCCGGCTCGCCGCGATCATGGCGAGCGCGACGCCGAGGTTGCCCGAGGAGGACTCCACGAGCACCGATCCGCGGTGCAGCAGGCCGCGCCGCTCGGCGTCGGTGACCATGCCGAGAGCGGCCTTGAGCTTGACCGATCCTGCGAAGTTGAAGCCCTCGCACTTGAGGTAGAGCGACAGTCCGAGGACCCCGGTCAGGTCGACGTACAGGTCGTCGGTGTTGAAGTCTTCGGGTGCGGAGATGACGGTCATCGTCGACCCCTCGTGTACCAGTGGTGGCGGCTCAGCCGTGCCGGCTCAGCTCGTGGAAGAAGTCGTCGACGGTGTGCAGCTCGCCGGCGCGGGCGACCTCGGCGTGGACGAACCGTCCGACGGCGAGGTCGAGGACCCCGAGGCCGAACGGGGAGAACACGACCGTGCGGTCGCTGGGGACGGCCAGCGTGCCGTCGAGCACCTGGTCCAGGGTGCCGTCGACGAAGTCGCGGTTCCCGGTGGCCTGTTCGGCCAGGTGCGGGGAGGTGTCGGCCTTGAGGCAGTGCTCCACGTCGTCGAGGACGTTGAAGGCGCTGAGCACGATGTCCGCGGACAGGTCGCGCAGCGACACGTTCAGCACCAGCGGGTGGTGGTCGAACCAGGCGGGGTCGTGCACGTGCGGGGTGCCCGCGACGGTCGCGAAGATCACCAGGTCGCTGCCGCGGACCAGCGACTCGGCGGAGTCGTGGATCCGGACCGCGCCGGGCGCGGTGCGCTCGACGTGGCCCCGGAACCCCTCGGCGGAGTCCGCGGAGAGGTCGAACACGCCGACCTCGTCGAAGGTCCAGCCGGTGCCGACCAGGAACTGGTGGATGTAGCGGGCGATCAGCCCGGTCCCGACGAACCCGACGCGACGCGGGCGGGCCCCGTCGCGCGAGAGCCGGTCGGCCGCCGAGGCCGCCGACGCCGCGGTGCGGGTCGCGGAGATGATCGAGCTCTCCAGACAGGCGTACGGGTAGCCGGTGCGGGGGTCGTTGAGGATCAGCACCGCCGAGGCCCGGGGGACGCCGCGGGCGACGTTCTCCGGGAAGCTGGAGATCCACTTGATGCCGTCGACGCCGGTGTCGTCCCCGGTACCGCCCAGCGACGCGGGCAGCGCGATGATCCGCGACGACGGCCGGTCGGGGAACCGCAGGAAGTACGACGGCGGGTTCACCGTCGCGCCGGCGCCGTGCACCCGGTAGGTGTCCTCGACGAGCTCGACGAGCTCCTTCTCCCGCCCGCCGAGCGCCCGCGCCACCTGGGCGCCGGAGATCACGGAGAAGGCGGGGACGGACTCGGCCGGGGCGTTCATCGGGCTCCCTCGAAGGCGGGGACGGCGACGCCGTCGGTCATGGCGACGACGACGTGTCGGTCACCGGTGTAGGGGTCGCGGCCGTGGGCGAACCGCAGGTTGTCCACGACCAGCAGGTCGCCGTCCTGCCAGGGCTCGCGGACGGCGTGCCGGTCGTGCGCGGCGTTGATCTCGTCGACGACCGCCTCCGGCACCGGGGAGCCGTCGCCGAAGCGGGTGCTGAACGGCAGCCCGTCCGGGCCGTGCATCTCCAGCAGGAACTCGCGGACCTCGGGGTCCATCGCGAACTCCGACAGGAACGCGATCTGGTTGAACCAGACCCGCTGCCCGGTGACCGGGTGCATCAGCACGCCGTGCCGGCGCTGGCGGGTGCGCAGCCCGCCGTCGGGCGTCCAGACCGTGTCGATGGCGTTGGCCCGGCAGTAGCGCTCGACGGCGTCGCGGTCGGCGGTGCCGAACGCCTGCTCCCAGGACGCGCCGATGTCGTCACCGTAGGAGCGGGTGAGGATCCAGCCCTCGCGCTCGACGCGCTCGACGAGTGCGGGCGGCAGGTCCGCCGCGACCCGGCTGGTGTCGACCAGCGGCGTCGCGCCGCCGGTCTCGGGTGCACGCAGGCAGGCGAACAGCAGCGTGGCGGGCGTGTCCAGGACGTAGGACAGCTCGTGGTGGGCGCACATCGGCTGGCGCGCGGGCCACGGGGTGGCCGAGTAGACGCCGTCCGACAGCAGGGTCCGGGCGGCGATCGCCTCGCGCTCGACGTAGCTGCCGGTCCCCAGCCGGGCGGCCACACCGGCGACGTCGGCGACGGTGCGCAGGCCGAGCCCGCGCACCAGCACGACACCGTGGTCGTCGAGCAGGTCACGCAGCGCGTCGCCGTGGCGCTCGGTCCAGCCGGCGGCATCGCCGCCCGGGCCCGCGTCGAGGACGGGCGGTCGTCCGGGGTGCGGGCGCACCCCGAGCAGTGATCCGGTCATGTCTCCCCCTGTGGTGGTCAGCGCCGGTCGGCCGGGAGCAACCCGGCGAGGTCGGCGAGGACGGGATGGTCGAGCACCTGGCGGACCGTGACGGCCCGGCCGAGCGCGATCACGAGCTTCACCGCGGACAGCGAGCTGCCCCCCAGTTCGGCGAAGTCGTCGTCGGGGCCCACCGATCCGGCGGGCAGGTCGAGGACGCGGGTGACGGCGTCGACGACGCGGCGCTGGGCCGCGGTGAGCTCGCCACCGGTCGGGCCGGCCGACGCGCTCCCGGCGACGGCGGCCTGCGCCGCGGCCGCGGTCGCGTGCGCGGTGAGGGTCTTGCGGTCGATCTTGCCGTTGGCGGTGACCGGCAGCGGGTCGAGCCGGTGGACCGTCGGCGGGACCATGTAGGCGGGCAGGCTGCGCGCCAGCCGGGTTCGGACCTCGGGCGCGTCCGGGCCGTCGCCGGCGTGGTAGGCGACCAGCTGCGGCCCGCCCGCGGTCGTCGCGACGACGACGCAGGCGTCGCGGACACCGGGCACCGCCAGCAGCGCGTTCTCGATCTCGCCGATCTCGATCCGGAACCCGCGGATCTTGACCTGGTTGTCGCGCCGGCCGAGGAACTCGAGCTGACCGTCGGGGCGCCAGCGGCCGTGGTCGCCGCTGCGGTAGAGCCGCTCGCCGGGCCGGTGCGGGTCCGAGCCGAACGCCGCCGCGGTGCGGTCGGGGTCGTTGACGTAGCCGCGGCCGACGCACACCCCGGAGAACACGATCTCCCCGGGCGCGCCGAGCGGAACCGGCGCCAGGTCGGTGTCGACGACGTAGACCTTCACCCCGGGCACCGGGGCGCCGAGCGGGACCCGGCCGTCCGCGGGAGCCTCGCGCAGCACGGCGTGGTTGGTGTCGTCGGAGGTCTCGGTCAGGCCGTAGGCGTTGACCAGCGGGACGCCGGGGAGCACCCGGAACCAGCGCTGCACCAGCTCGGTCTTGAGCGCCTCCCCGGTGGCCGAGACCATCCGCAGGTCGGGCAGTGCCGTGGGGTGCTCCTCCAGGTAGGTCAGCACGACCTCGAGGTAGCTGGGCACGAGCTGGGCGACGGTGACCCGGGACCGCACCAGGGTGTCGACGAAGCGGCGGACGTCGAAGATCACGTCCTGCTCGACGAGCAGGGTCCGCCCACCGGCGAGCGGACCCGCGACGAGCTGCCAGAGCGAGATGTCGAAGCACTGCGGCGCGGTCTGGGCGACCACGCAGCCCGGCTCCAGCTCCAGGTCCTCGATCTTGGCGAGCAGGTGGTTCAGCATCCCGGCGTGCTCGCACATCGCGCCCTTGGGCTCGCCGGTGGAGCCGGAGGTGAAGTACAGGTAGGCGAGTCCGTCGGCCGGGACGTCGGCGGTGGGTGCGGGGCCGTCGGCGGCGGCGACCGCGTCCGGCACGGTCAGCACCGTCGTCGCGACGCCGGCCTCGTCGAGGTGGGCGCGGGTGGCGTCGGTGGTCAGCGCGATCCGGCACCCGGCGCGGGTCAGCGTGCGGGCGATCCGCTCGGCCGGGAAGTGCGGCTCCACCGGCAGGTAGGCGCCACCGGCACGCAGGACGGCGAGCACCGCGACCATCCAGTCGAGGTCGCGGTCGCACACCACGGCGACGACGTCCTCGGGCGCCAGCCCGGCGTCGAGCAGGGTCGAGGCGACGCGCGCGGCCCGGTCCTCCAGCTCGGCGCGGGTGAGGGTGACCCCGGCGTGCTCGGCGACGACCTCGTCGGGGGCCGCGGCGGCGCGGTCGGCGAGCAGCTCGTGCGGACGGCGGTCGGGCAGATCCCGGGGCCGGCCGGCGAGGTCGCCGAGCTGGGCGTCGCGCTCGGCCTGCCCGACCAGCGCCGACGGGCGCACGGGCGCGTCGGGGTCGGCGGCGGCGAGCGCCAGGGCCGCGGCGTGGTAGCCGGCGATCCGGGCGGCCGCGCCCTCGTCGAGGAGGTCGAGACGGTGGGTCAGGCGCAGGGTCCCCCCGGACACCGCGACGTGCAACCCGGCGGCACCCGGCCCGTCGCCGGTGGTGGTGTCCGGGTCGGCACCGCGCTCACCGGTCCGGTCCAGCGCGCCGGGGGCGATCTCTGCGCCGCGCAGGTCCGCGCCCGGGTCGAGCACCGTGCCGAACGACGGCACCGTGGTCCCGAGCTCGGCGGCGAGGCGTCCCAGGTCGGGCTCGGGGTGGGTGCGCAGCCCGGCCAGGGCGTCAGCGGCCGCGGTGATCAGCGCGGACCAGCTGCGGGCCGTGTCCAGGCACACCGGCAGCGGCGTCGCGCCGGTGCGGGCCGGGACCCCGGCGGTCACCTCGGTGTCGCCGGACAGGGCTGCGAGGACGGCGGCGTGCGCGGCGAGCAGCACCGCGCCGGCCTCCACGCCGGTCACCGCGGCGACGGCGGCGACCGCGTCCCGCGGGATCGGCTCGGTGTGCACGGCGGTCCCGGGCCGGGGTGTCGCCGTCCAGGACGGGGCCGGGGTGGCACCGCCGGTGAGCAGCACCCGGGTCCAGTACTCGCGGGCGGTCGTGGTGGCGGGGTCGGCGAGCGTGCCGGTCATCGTGCGGTCTCTCCGTTCAGCAGCGGGGTCGGGGCGGGGCGGGAGCGCGGGGCGGCGGCCGGATTGCCCTCCCAGACGGCACCGGCGGGGACCTCCTCGCCCTTCATGAGGAAGGCGTCGCAGCCGATGCGGGCGGCGTCGCCGACGACGGCGCCGTAGTGGACGAAGGCACCGACGTCGAGACAGGCGCCGGTGCCGACGGAGATGAAGTCGGACTTGAAGGTGCCGTCCTCCTGCGAGTGGCACTGCAGCACCGACCCGGCGTTGAGGACGACGTCGTCGCCGATGCGCACGAGCGTGCGGTCGGTCATGCCGCAGCCGTCGTCGAAGACGCGGCGGCCGATCTGCACGCCGAGCGCGCGGGTGACGAGGTTCTTGAACGGGGTCCCGGCGAGCATCCGGTCCCAGCCCTGCACCACGAGCTTCCAGTAGCGCTCGTGCCACCAGAAGTACGGGTCGTAGACCGAGCAGAAGCGCGGCTGGAGCCGGCGGCGCCCGGCGACGGTGAGCCGCTCGACGGTGATCGTGTACGTCATCGTGAACAGCAGCGACAACAGCAGCTGCACCCCGACCGCGACCGGGCCCAGCGGCGCCAGCAGGGCGGCCACGACCAGGGTGAGCAGGGTGACCCCGAACAGGGCGCCCCACCGGAACGCCACGGCCAGGGCGATGGTGCGGCGGTTGTAGCGGTTCTTGGCGCGCAGCCGGTCGTGCAGGTCGAGCCCGGTGTGCAGGTGGCCGAACATCGAGTCCCGGGCGACGGTGCGGGGGATCTCGAACGGCGGCGAGCCCAGGAGCCCGACCCCGGTCCGCACCCGGCCGTCGGTGGGGACGAGCGTCTTGGTGGCGATCAGGCAGTCGTCGCCGACCCTGGAGCCGGCCGTCCACACGATCCTGTTGCCCAGGAACGAGTTCGACGCAATCCGTGTCCGGTTCACGACGAATGCGGTGTCCGAATAGTCGACATTGACGATGGACAAACCATCGGCGACCATCGTGCCGGTTCCGATCGAGCTCGCGAACGGCGTCTCCTGCTTCACCGCGGTACCGAAATTCGTTCCCGTCTGCGGGGTGCGCCGGAGATCGTGTCCGATGATCCGGAGGTAATCGACGATGTAGGAGCTGTCGCCGAGCAGATAGGTGAAGAACCGGACGTTCGTGATCCGTAACACGGTGCGCTGCAACGTGTATCGCAGGCCGTAGAGGGGGTACGGACGACCCTCGGTGAGCCCGAGCGACAGCACGCGCGCGACCACCGCGGCCCCGAACAGACCGACGGCCGTCCCGGCGAGGAGCAGGCCGGTCGAGCTGACGAGGGCGTCGAGCCAGAGCTGGGACGAGACCACCCCGGCGGCCCCGCTGCCGATCACCGCCGCCAGCGTCGGCACGGACGCCAGCACGACGTCGACCACACCGGTGCCCAGCGGCAGCCAGACCAGCAGCAGCCAGCCGAGCTGGCCGGTCGCATAGCCGGCGCGCCGGACCCGGCCGACCGTCGCCGAGACCCCGGCGCCGGGGTCTCCGCCGCCCGGGCGGGCCGGAGTGCCCCACCAGGTCGCACCGGCCGGGACGACCTGACCGGTGTGCAGCGAGGAGGCGTGGGCGAGCCGTCCGCCGTCGCCGATCTCGGTCCCGATGTCGATCACCGACGCCTCGCCGACGACGACGCGGGCACCGATCGTGACCCGGCCGGTCCGGATGATGCCCGGCTCGGCGCGGTAGCAGGACAGGATCGAGTCCTTGCGCAGCACGGTGTTCGCGCCGATCGTGAGCAGGTCCGGGCAGGCCGGGATGGTGCGCGCCAGCATGACCACGCCGGGCCCGATCCGGGCGCCGAGCAGCCGCAGGTAGAGCGGCAGCAGCGGCGAGCCCGCGGCGACCAGCAGCAGCGGGTTGGTGCGGACCAGGGTCCTGGCCAGCCAGAACCGGTAGTAGGCGGCACTCCACAGCGGGATCTCGCGCTCGGTCCACCGGCCGACGAGCAGCCACTTCGCGGCGATCGGGAGCACCGCGAACACCGTGAAGGCCACCGCCACCGCGGCCAGCGAGCGCAGGTAGAAGTCCACCAGCCCGGTGCCGAGGGCGATCCACTGGTACACCGCGCCGAGCAGGGTGCCGTAGGCGAGGGTGAACACGACGAAGGTGAGCAGCTGCGCCGCGCCGCACAGCACGTAGGCGCGGGTGGTGCCGGTCGGGACCGGCGGCGCGGGCGGCGCCTCGTCCGGCACGGGACCGGCGCCGCCGGCGAGCGCGACGGCCAGACCGGCGGCGGTGGGGTGGGCGTAGACGTCGGTCATCGCGACGTCGGGCAGGTCGTCGCGGCGGCGGACCCGGGCACAGAACCGGGTCATCGTCATGGAGTCGGCACCGAGGTCGGCGAACACGTCGGCGTCGGCCCCGACGTCGGCGCCGACCAGCTCGGCGAGGATCGCCCGGTAGCCCTCGCGCACGTCGTCGACGGTGCGAGCGGAGCGTGCGACCGACGGGGCGAGTGCCGCGGCCAGCCCGGCCACGGTGGGGTGGGCGTAGACGTCGGTCATCGCGACGTGCGGCAGGTCGGGCCGCTGCCGGACCCGCGCACAGAACCGGGCGAGGACCATCGAGTCGGCACCGGCGTCGACGAAGAAGTGGTCGTCCGGCCGCACGGGTGCGTCGAGCAGCTCCGTGATGATCGCTGTGAACGCGATCACGACAGCGTGTTCCGACTCGGACACCGTGCGCGATTCCTGTTCGCGCACAGGCCCGGCGGTCATCACCCCGTCTTTCGACACCATCGTCATCCCCCGGCAGTACGAGCGTGTACGGGCAGAATCGTCGACCATTTCCAGCGCGTTACATAGTCAATTTTTATGATCGACCGACCCCCGGCTCGCACCTTTTCCGGGGCAGAGCGGCACGATTTCGACCGCGACGTCGAGGGCGTCGCGGTCGCGGGCCGCGAGCCGACGCGATCCCGATGAACTGCTTTCGTGACTCGACGAGCGGAGGTTCGACGTGAGTACGGATGTGATGCAGCTCACTACGCATCAGTCGTCGGTGCGGGCGCGCCGCGGAGGACCGGGTGTGCACCCGGCCGGTTCCGGCCGATCGCCCGTGGCCGGGCACCCGCGGTGATTCACTCGTCCGGCGACACCGGCCCCGGCGCGTGCGCACCGCCGCCGGGGTCGCCGGGGCGGAGCATGGACGGTTCTCCCCGACCACCACGCACAGGAGGACGTGTGACCGCACTGCCACGCCGCAGCGTGCTGCTCGGCACCCTCGGGGCCGCGGTCGCCGGGCTGGTGCCGGCCACGCCCGGCGGTGAGCCCGCCGCCGTGCCCCGCTGGTTCGCCGGTGCCCTGCGCCAGGCGACGACGCCCGACCCGTTCACCCTCGGCGTCGCCTCGGGCGACCCGTCGCCCGACGGGATGGTCCTGTGGACCCGGCTCGCCCCCGAGCCCGACGCCGAGGACGGCCGCGGCGGCATGCCCGACCGGGCCGTCGAGGTCGAGTGGGAGGTCGCCGAGGACGAGCGCTTCGCCCGCGTCGTCTCGCGCGGCACCGAGACCGCCACCCGCGAGCTCGCGCACAGCGTGCACGTCGAGGCCGCGGGACTCGCCCCGGGCCGCGAGTACTTCTACCGGTTCCGTAGCGGTGGCCACCTCTCCC
The DNA here is from genome assembly GCF_020131375.1 of Pseudonocardia sp. ICBG1034. Lineage (NCBI taxonomy): Bacteria > Bacillati > Actinomycetota > Actinomycetes > Pseudonocardiales > Pseudonocardiaceae > Pseudonocardia > Pseudonocardia sp. ICBG1034. The sequence goes on along the minus strand of NZ_JAHLEK010000015.1, from coordinate 2,514,909 downwards.
CCGTCGCGCGCACCCGGACCGCGCCCGCGGCGGGGGCGGCCGCCGCCTCACTGACCATCGCGACGGCGTCGTGCGCGAAGTTCGGGGCGGGCCACTTCACCGCCTACCGCGGGCTGGCCGCCGACGCCCCCGACCTCGTCCTGCACCTGGGCGACTACTTCTACGAGACCGACCGGGGTGAGGTCCGCGACCCGGGACCACCGGAGCCGAAGACCCTCGCCGGGTACCGCCGTACCCACGCCCACCAGCGCTCCGACGAGGACCTGCGCGCCGCGCACGCCGTCGCCCCGTGGGTGGTCGTGTGGGACGACCACGAGGTCGTCAACGACTGGGACGGCGCGACGCCCGACCGGCGCCGTGCCGCGGCCCAGGCGTACTACGAGCACATGCCGCTGCGCCGGGCCTCGGTGCCCGACGGCCCGGACATCCAGCTCTACCGGCGGCTCGCGTGGGGCTCGCTCGCCACCTTCCACGTCCTGGACACCCGTCAGTACCGGATGCGCGGCTCGATGCTCGGCGCCGACCAGGAACGCTGGCTGCTGCGCGGGCTGGCCGACTCCGCCGCGGGCTGGGACGTGCTGGCCCAGCAGGTGTTCTTCGCCCCGCGCCGGGGCGGCAAGTCCGGCACCTGGGGGGAGTTCACCGGGTCCCGGGAGCGGGTGGTCCGCGGCTGGACCGAGGCGGGCGTGCGCAACGCCGTCGTCCTCACCGGCGACGAGCACGTCCACCACGCCAACGAGATCCCCGGTGCCGACGACCGGATCGCCGGCACCGAGCTCGTCACCACCTCGGTCACCTCCGGCGGCGACGGCGACGGCGACGCGAAGTCCGGTGGCAGCGGTAGCTCGGTGTGGTCGCTCGACCGGCGCGGCTACGTGCTGGCGACGTTCACCCCCGCGCAGATGCGCGCGGACTTCCGCACCGTGTCCCGGGTCAGCGAGCCCGGTGCCACGGTGCGCACGGCGGCGTCGTTCGTGGTGCCGGACCGGGAGCCGGGCCTGAACAAGGTCTGACCCGGCCCCCGGCGCTCAGCCGGTCGCCACCCGGGGCTCGCGGACGTCGTCGTCGAGGGTGTCCAGCACCAGCGCGGCGATGCGCTCGCGGTGGGCCTCGGCGGACCCGAGCAGCGCCGCGTCGGCGACGGCGCGCTTGTAGTACAGGTGCGCGACGTGCTCCCAGGTGAAGCCGATCCCGCCGTGCAGCTGCACCGCGTCGGCGGCGACCCGGTACGCCGTCTCCGAGCAGGTGGCCTGCGCGATCGACACGGCGAGGTCGGCGTCGTCGACGCGCGGGTCGTCGACCGCCCAGGCCGCGTGCAGCGCCGCGGTCCGGGCCTGTTCGACGGCGACGAGCATGTCCGCGCACCGGTGCTTGACCGCCTGGAACGACCCGATGGGCCTGCCGAACTGCAGCCGCTCCTTCGCGTAGGCGACGGTCAGGTCGAGCAGCCGGCGGGCGATACCGGCCTGTTCGGCGGCGAGCAGCGCCCCGGCGGTGCGGAAGGCGTGCCGCAGCGCGCCGTCGGCGTCCGCGCCGGTCGCGAGCACGGTGCCGGTCGCCCCGTCGAGGACGACCCGGGCGACCGGGCGGGTCACGTCGAACGAGCCGCACCGCTGCACCCGCACCCCGTCGGCGCCGCGGTCGACCACGGCCAGCACCGGACCCTCGCGGCCCGCGGCCGCGACGACCAGCACGTCCGCGGCGCCCGCGTCCGGGACGTGCTCCACCGTGCCGGTGAGCCGGTCGCCGTCGGCGGCGACACCGGCCGCGGAGGCGCCGTCGTAGGGCTCGGTGAGCCGGGCGACCAGGGCCGCGGTGCGCGAGCCGTCGGCCAGCGCGGCGAGCAGCGCGTCGCGCCCGTCGCCCGCCGGGGCCGCGACCAGCGCCGGGACCGCGAGCGCGACGGTGCCGAGCAGCGGCCCGGTCACCAGCGCCGCACCCAGCTCCTCCGCCGCGACGGCCTGGTCCACACAGGTCCCGCCGGCGCCGCCGAGGTCCTCGGGCACCGCGAGGGACAGCGCGCCGAGCTCGGTGCCGAGCCGGGCCCACAGTGCCCGGTCGAACCCGTCGGTGGTGTCGACGAGCTGGCGCAGGGTGGCCTCGTCGTGCTGGCGCTCGGCGAAGCGGCGCAGCGCCGCGCGCAGCTCGCGCTGCTCGTCGGTGACGTCGAACTCCCGGAGCTCCTGCTCAGCCACGGGGGACCTCCTTCCAGGGACGGTCGGAGTCCGACCGGGGCTCGCCGGGCAGACCGAGGACGCGTTCGCCGAGGATGTTGCGCATGACCTCCGAGGTGCCGCCCTCGATGGTGTTCGCGCGTGAGCGGAGGAAGCGCTGCTGCACCGTGGAGTTCGGGTCGGTGTGCACCCGTGCGCGGTCCATCGTCCAGTCGTCGTAGAGCAGCGCGTCCGGGCCGAGCAGGTCCATGCAGAACTCGTAGACGTCCTGGTTCAGCTCGGCGCCGACCAGCTTGGACACCGACCCCTCCGGACCGGGCTGTCCGGCGCTCGCGGTGCGCCGCGCGCGGGCGAGGGTGAGGCGGTGGGTCTCGGCGCGGGTCCACAGTGCCGCGAGCCGGTCGCGCAGCACCGGGGTGTGCCGGTCGGGGTGGGCCCGCCACAGGCCGAGGGCCTCGCCGATGACGCCGCTGCCGCGCCTCCCGGTGACCCCGCCGATGGCGGTGCGCTCGTTCATCAGGGTGGTGATCGCGACCTGCCAGCCGGCGCCGACCTCGCCGAGCCGGTGCGCGTCGAGGACCCGGGCGTCGTGCAGGTGGACCTCGTTGAACTCGGCCTGCCCGGTCATCTGGCGCAGCGGGCGGACGTCGACGCCCGGTTGGGTCATGTCGATCACGAAGTAGGTCAGGCCGCGGTGCTTGGGCTGCTCGGGGTCGGTGCGGGCGACGAGCATCCCCCACCGTGCGACGTGGGCCAGGGTCGTCCAGACCTTCTGTCCGTTGACGACCCACTCGTCGCCGTCGCGGACCGCGGAGGTGGCCAGGCCCGCGACGTCGGAGCCGGCGCCGGGCTCGCTGAACAGCTGGCACCAGATCTCCTCGCCGGTGGCCATCGGCCGCAGCCAGGCCGCGACCCGGTCACGGTCCGGGCCGTATTCGACGACGGTCGGCGCGCCCATGCCGTAGCCGATCGGGTTGACCGCGAACATCCGCTCGCCGCCGGCGTCGGTGACGATCTGGTCGACCACCGGCTGGAGCCCGCGGGACAGGCCGAGCCCGCCGAGCCCCTCGGGGTGGTGCACCCAGGCGAGCCCGGCGTCGTAGAGGGCGCCGAACAGTTCCTCGCGCGGCACCGACCGCGGGTCGTGGGCCTCGACCACCTCCCGGGCGGCCTGTGCCACGCGGGCCGCGTCGGATGCCGGTCGGGTCGTGGTGGGCGAGCTCATCGCACCTCCGGAAGGCGGGCCTGACGGTCGTCGTCGACGTCGCTCCGAACCTAGCCGTCATCAGTTTCGGGGACCACGGTTAACGGTTCCTGGTCCGTGCGCGACATCAGGTTCGTCCGTCTGACGCAGTCCGAACCGCAGGAGCAACGATGCCCGCCACCACCGCCGCCACCCACCGTCCCGCGGCCCCCGTCCTCGACGAGACCGCGCTGCCGGGCTGGGTGCTGCTGCTGATCACCGCCGGACTGGCCGCCGCCGTCGTCGTGATCATGGTGCTGTCCTACAGCGGGCTGGCCTGACCCATACTCGGGAGTGATGCCCCCACTCCCCGACCTGCCGGTCCGCGCCGTCCTCGACGAGCTGCGGGCGGCGCTGGACGACCGCGGCGCCGCCGTGCTCGTCGCCCCGCCCGGAACCGGCAAGACCACCCTCGTGCCGCTCGCCCTGGCCGGGCTCGACGGCTCCGGCTCGGCACCCGGGGGCACGGTGCTGGTCGCCGAGCCGCGCCGGGTCGCCGCCCGGGCCGCCGCGGCCCGGATGTCGTCGCTGCTGGGGACCGAGGTCGGTGGGCCGGTCGGCTACCGCGTCCGCGGCGACGCCCGCACCGGGCCGGGCACCCGGGTCGAGGTCGTCACCTCCGGCCTGCTGCTGCGCCGCCTCGCCGGGGACCCGGAGCTGGCCGGGGTGTCCACCGTCGTCCTCGACGAGGTGCACGAGCGTCACCTCGACGCCGACCTGCTGCTCACCCTGCTGCTCGACGCCCGCGACGGGCTGCGGCCCGACCTGCGGCTGCTCGCCACCTCCGCGACCCTCGACGCGGCCCGCCCGGCCGTACTGCTGGGCGACGACGACCGGCCCGCGCCGGTGCTGGAGGTCGCCGCCCGCAGCTACGACGTCGCCGTCGCCCACGTCCCGCCCGCCCGGGCCGGTCGCGGCGGGACCGAGCGGATCGAGAACACCGTCGCCCGGACGTGCGTGCGGGCGCTCGAGCACGGCAGCGTGCTGGCGTTCCTGCCGGGCGTCGCGGAGATCGGGCGGACCGCGTCGGCGCTGCGCGAGCTGGGACCCGACGCCGACGTCCTCGCGCTGCACGGCAGGCTGCCCGCCGCGGAGCAGGACGCGGCGCTGCGCGACGGGCCGCGGCGCCGGATCGTGCTCGCCACCGCCGTCGCCGAGTCCAGCCTGACCGTGCCCGGTGTCCGGGCCGTCGTCGACTCCGGGCTGGTCCGGGTCCCGCACACCGACCACCGGCGCGGACTGTCCGGCCTCGTGACGCGGCGGGTCTCGCGCGCGGTCGCGACCCAGCGCGCGGGCCGCGCCGGCCGGGAGGCCCCCGGCGTCGCCTACCGCTGCTGGCCCGAGGGAGAGGTCCTCGCCGACGCCCCGGACCCCGAGATCCGCACCGCCGACCTCACCGCGCTCGCGCTGGACCTCGCCGTCTGGGGCACCCCCGACGGCAGCGGTCTGCGCTGGTGGGACGCCCCGCCGCCCGGTCCGCTGGCCGCCGGACGGACGGCGCTGACCGCACTCGACGCGATCGACACGCGAGGCGCGGTCACCGACCGGGGACGGCGGATCTCCGCGCTGGGTCTGCACCCGCGCCTCGCCAGGGCCCTGCTCGACGGCGTCGCCGCCGGTGGGGACCCGCGGGAGGTCGCCGGGATCGTCGCCGTCCTCGACGACGACACCCTCGCCGGTCCCGCCGACGACCTGACCGCCGCACTGTCCCGGCTGCGCTCCGGCGACGCCCCCGGCGCCGGGCGGTGGCGTGCGGACCGGGACCGCCTGACCGGTGCACTGCGCCGCGCCCGCGCCTCGTCCCCCGCCTCCTCCCCCGCGGTCGCCGCCTCGCCGACCGCCACCGTGTCGCCGGGCACCTCGCCGGGAGCCTTTGCGCACTCCGGCCCGGCCGCCGCGGCCCCGGGCCGTGCGCGCGAACGGGCCGGGCGCGCCGCGGGGGCTCCGGGCGCCGAGCTCGTCGCGCTGGTCACCGGGCTCGCCTACCCCGAGCGGCTCGCCCGGCGCCGCGACGCCGCGGCCGGGGTGTTCCTGATGACCGGTGGCACCGCGGTCGAGGTCCCGCCCGGGCCGCTGCGCGACGCCGAGTGGCTGGCCGTCGCCGTCGCCGACCGGCGCCCCGGGCAGACCCACGGCCGGGTCCGCCTCGCCGCGACCACCGACGCCGCGACCGCGCTGCGGGCCGCCGCGCCGCTGCGGGTCACCGGCTCGGAGGCCATCTGGAGCGACGGTGACGTCCGCGCCCGCACCGTCGACCGGCTCGGCGCGATCGTGCTGTCGGAGAAGCCCGACCGCTCCCCCGACCCCGGCGCCGTCCGTGACGCGCTCGTCGCCGGGCTGCGTGCCGAGGGCACCGGGCTGCTCCGCTGGACGGCGGGGGCGGTCTCCCTGCGCGAGCGGTCGGGCTTCCTGCACCGGGTGCTGGGCCCACCGTGGCCCGACGTGTCCGAGGAGGCGCTGCTCGACTCGGCCGCCGATCCCGCCGGGTGGCTGGCCGGTCCGCTCGCCACCGCACGGCGACGCTCCGACCTGGCCCGGGTCGACGCCGGCCCCGCGCTGCGCCGCCACGTCGCCGCGTCCGTGGGCGGGCTCGCCGGGCGGATCGACGAGCTGGCCCCGGAGCGGCTCACCGTCCCCACCGGGTCCCGGATCGCACTGGACTACTCCGGCGCGGCCCCGGCCCTGCCGGTGAAGGTCCAGGAGGTGTTCGGGTGGACCGGCTCCCCGGCCGTCGCCGACGGGCGGGTCCCGGTGGTGCTGCACCTGCTCTCCCCCGCCGGGCGTCCGACGGCGGTCACCGCGGACCTGGACTCGTTCTGGGACAACGCCTACCCGCAGGTCCGGGCCGAGCTCCGCGGGCGCTACCCGAAGCACGCCTGGCCCGAGGACCCGCGGACCGCGACACCGGGACGGGGCACCGGGCGCCGGAGATGAGCCCCGCGCCCCGGCGGCCCCGTCGCCGACGGGCGCGGGGCGCGGACAGCCGGGCCGCTCAGCGGACCTGGTCGGCGAACACCACGACGTTGTCGACGTAGCTGCGGGCCGACCGGTCGAACACACCGCCGCAGGTGATCAGTCGCAGGCCCGCGTGGTCGAGATCGCCGTAGACCTCGGCGGTCGGGAACTCCGCCTTGGGGAAGCGCCCGACCCGGCGCACGGCGAACACCACCGACGTCCCGTCGGCGCGGTCGACACGGACCTCGTCGCCGGGCTCGAGGGTGTCCAGGTCGGCGAAGGCGCCGGGCAGCCCCTTCCAGTCGACGTGCGCGGTGAGCACGGCGGGACCGACCTCCCCCGGGGTCGGTGCGCCGGTGTACCAGCCGACCGTGCCCGCATCCGCGGGGACCTCCATCGACCGGTCGGCGGCCAGCCCCATCGGCCGGGGCACGGTGTCGAGCCCGAGCCGGTCGATCCGCAGCCGGACCGGCTCGGACCGCACCAGCGGCGCGGGCCCCGGCGGCAGCAACGCCCCCGGCGCGGGCGCCGGAGCGGGCACCGGGACGGAGGCGACGGCCGTCGCCCCGGGCTCGGGTGCGCCCGCGGGGTCGGCGAGCAGCAGCGCGGCGGTGAGGACACCGACCGGCGCCAGCACCCGCGTCACCCGGCGCAGCGCACCGGCCCGTCGCCGCGCCCGTCGCCCGCGGTCCGGGCTCCCGCGCCGCACCGCCCCGGCCCGGTCCCCGGCCACCGTTCCGCGCCCGGACCGGTCCCCGGCCACGGGGCCACGCCCGGCCCGCGCACCGGACGGTGCGGCGGGGCCGGGCACCGGGAGGACGGGACCGGGCACGGGGCCGGCGTCAGCCGCGGCGACCGGCGGCGACGCGCCGCACCGCGACCGCACCGATGCCACCGGCGACGACGGCACCGAGCGCCAGCGGCAGCACGTCGGCCGGGCCGCCACCGGCCTCGACGCCACCGACCGGCGTCGCGGTGACCTGGGTGGAGTCGTCGGAGGCGGCCTCGACCGTGGCCGGGGACGCCGCGCTGCCGTAGTCGTGGTCCTCGCAGGCCACGCCGTTGTCGTTCGCGTCGAGGTTCTCGGGGTCGCCCGGGGTCAGGGCCGCCTGGGCGTCGGCCTGGCTGGCGAAGTCCTTGCAGTCGCGGTCCTGGGCGAAGGCCGTACCGGCGAGCGGGAGGGCGGCCGCGGTCGCGAGGAGCACGGCGGCGGACAGGGAGCGGAGGCGCATCGGGGGGTCCTTCCGGGGAACGTGGGGGAGCCACGCAGGTAGCAGCGATCCGGACGTGTCGGTCGTTACACCCGATCGTGAATGGATCCGAACGGACTTGAACCGGCTCCGCCGGGCGGCGGAAGGTGGTCCGGTGAACGCTCTCCCCACCCCCGACGACGTCCGGGCCGCGGCAGCGATCCTGCGCGGCCACGCCCACCGCACCCCCGTCCTCACCTCCCGGCTCACCGACGCCGAGCTCGGCGCGCAGGTGTTCGTGAAGGCGGAGAACCTCCAGCGCACCGGGAGCTTCAAGTTCCGCGGGGCGTTCCACACGCTGTCCCGGCTGTCCACGGCACAGCGGCGGGCGGGGGTCGTCGCGTACTCCTCGGGCAACCACGCCCAGGCCGTGGCGCTGGCCGCGCAGCTGCTGGAGGTCCCCGCGACGATCGTGATGCCGCACGACGCCCCGGCCTCGAAGCTCGCCGCCACCCGCGGCTACGGCGCCGAGGTCGTCGGCTACGACCGCTACGCCGAGGACCGCGCGGCCATCGCGACCGCGCTGTCGGAGGAGCGTGGGCTCACCCTCGTCCCGCCCTACGACCACCCGCACGTCATCGCCGGGCAGGGCACCGCGGTGCTGGAGCTGCTGCAGGACCACGGCCCGCTCGACGCGCTGTTCGTCTGCCTCGGCGGGGGCGGGCTGCTCTCCGGATCACTGCTCGCGACGCAGGCCCTGTCCCCCGACGCCCAGGTGTACGGCGTCGAGCCCGAGGCCGGCGACGACGGCCTGCAGTCCCTGCGCGCCGGGCACGTCGTGCGCATCCCGCAGCCCCGCACGCTCGCCGACGGCGCCGCCACCACCCACCTCGGCGACCACACGTTCCCCGTGATCGCGCAGCTCGTCACCGACATCGTGACCGTGCCCGACACCGCCCTGGTCGAGTCGATGGCGCTGTTCGCGGCGCGCTACAAGGTGCTCGTCGAGCCGACCGGGGCGCTGGCCTTCGCGGGCGTGCGGGCGGCCGTCGCCGCGGACCCGCAGCGGTGGGCGGGGGCGCGGATCGGCGTCACGATCTCCGGTGGCAACGTCGACCTGGACCGCTTCGCCGCCCTCGTCACCGGCTGACCGCGCCACCGGCCCGGGCGGCACGACACCGAGGGGCCCCGTCCGGACGGTCCGGACGGGGCCCCTCGGGCGGACGGACTCAGCGCCGGTCGTGCTGCAACGCGTCCTCGGCGATCACCGCCTCGGTCGGCAGCCCGGGCACCTCCCGGACGGCCTCCTCGGCGTCGGCGCGCTCGTGCGACGGGCCGGGCTGCCCGGCCTCGGCGTCGGCGGCGTCCAGGTCACGGCGGATCGTCGACAGCAGCACCACCCCCACCAGCACGACGACCGCGGCGATCAGGAACGGCACCGAGGCGCCGACGGCCGCGGCCATCAGACCCGCGGCGAACGGGGCGAGGCCGCCACCGATGAACCGGACGAACCCGTAGGTGGCCGACGCGGTCGGGCGGGGCACCGGCGAGATCGACATGACCGCCGTCGTCACCAGGGTGTTGTTGACGCCGACCACGATGCCGGACAGGACCACCGCGACGATCACCACGGCGGGCACGTCGTCGAACAGCCCGATGGCCGCGAGCAGCACCGCGATGCCGACGAGCGCGCCGTAGAGGGTCCGCGCGGTGCCGAAGCGGTCCTTGAGCCAGGGCGCGCCGAACACCGCGAAGGCCGCGACGAGCAGCCCCCAGCCGAAGAACACCGCACCGAGCGAGATCGGGTCGAGCCCGCCCATCAGGAACGGTGCGTAGCCGAGCAGGGTGAAGAAGCCCCAGTTGTAGAGCAGCCCGACCCCGCTGGTGGTGGCGAGCGCGCGGTGGCGCAGGGCGGCCAGCGGTTCGGAGAGCCGTGCCCTGTGGGTCGGGACCGGCGTCGGTTCCAGCAGCACGACGGTCGCGACGAGCGCGATCAGCATCAGCACCGAGACGCCGAAGAACGGGCCCCGCCAGGAGACGTTGCCGAGCAGGCCGCCGAGCAGCGGACCGGTGGCGATGCCCACGCCGAGCGCGGTCTCGTAGAGCACGATCGCACCGGCGAAGCCGCCCGAGGCCGAGCCGACGATCACCGCGAGCGAGGTCGCGATGAACAGCGCGTTGCCCAGGCCCCAGCCGGCCCGGAAGCCGACGATGCCCCAGATCCCCGACGACGCCCCGGCCAGCGCCGCGAACACCACGATCAGCGCGAGGCCGGTGATGAGGGTCCTCTTCGCGCCGATCCGGGACGACACCCAGCCGGTCACCAGCATCGCGATCGCGGTCACGACGAGGTAGCTGGTGAACAGCAGCTCGACCTCGGCGTGCGTGGCGTGCAGCTGCCCGGACAGCGACGGCAGGATCGGGTCGACCAGCCCGATGCCCATGAACGAGATGACGCAGGCGAACGCCACCGCCCAGACGGCCTTGGGCTGACGGAACGGGCTGGGGGCGTGCGCCGCACCGGATGTTCGGGACATGTCATCGCCTTTCCCCGGGAACGGACCCCGGAGAGATCATGGACGTATCGGACCTGGTGAACATTGCATCACGCAACACATGTCATGAGCAATGCGAACGACCGTGACCGTGCCCATGTCCCGCTACGGTCGGGGACCCCGCCGTCGAGGAGGCCCCGTGCCGCACACCGCCGCCGAGGCCGACCGTCTCGCCCGGCAGGCCGCGTTCCTGGGCGCGCTCGCCGCGATCGGCGCCCTGCTCCTGGCCGTGCTCGGCTGGGCCGGCGGGGCGGTCGCGATGTGGATGGGTGTCACGGCCCGCCGGCGCGGTGCGGGGCGCACCGCCGTCGTCGCGATCGCGCTCGGCGCGCTCGGGCTGGTCGCCGGCGTCGGGAACGCCCTGCTGGGCGCCTACCTGTTCCGCTGACCGGTCCGCAGCACCGGCTTGCCCGGGGCCCGGTCCGGTGACTCCAGGTGCGCGTGCGCGGCGGCGACGGCCGCGACGCCGTCGTCCAGGTCGAAGACCCGCTCCACCAGCGGGGTGAGCGTGCCCGCGGCGAGCCCGGCGCGGGCGAACGCCTCGGCGCGGGCCAGCACCGCGGCGACGCCGGTGACCTCGCGGACGTGGAAGCGGCGCAGCCAGACCGGCGCGTACCCGGCCGCGGGCAGCGGTGTCGGCTCCCCGGACAGCCCGCCGTGGACGATCACCGCGCCGCCCGGCGCGCAGGCCCGCACCAGCCGCGCGACGCCGGGACCGCCCTCGGCGTCGAGGACCAGGTCGGCGCCGCCGCCGAGCGCGGACCGCAGCGTCTCGGCGTCGGGTGCGCCGGTCAGCACCTCGGCGGCCCCGGCGGAGCGCAGGACCGCGGCGTGCCGGTCGTCGGGCACGACGGCGACGGCGTGCACCCCGAGGTGCCGTGCGACCTGCAGCGCAGCGGCCCCGATGCTGTTCGCCGCGGCCGTGACGACGAGCCGGTCCCCCTCCCGCAGCCGGACGGCGTGGCGGGTCATGCCCCACACGGTCAGCAGCGGCATCCACAGCGCGGCGGCGCCGTCGTCGTCGAGACCGGGCGGGCGGGCCAGCAGCGACCGGACCGGCACGACGGCCTCGTCGGCGTAGACCGGGTGCTCGTTCTGCGACGACGCCGGGATCACGCACACCTCGTCGCCGGGCGCCCAGCCCGTCACCCCCGGACCGGTCCCGAGCACGGTGCCCGAACACTCGCTGCCCAGGCCCGCGGGGAGCACCGGGGCGTCGAGGTAGGTGCCGCGGCGGAAGTTGACCTCGGAGCGGTTGAGCCCGACCGCGTGCACCCGGATCCGCACCTCCCCCGGTCCCGGGTCGCGCAGCGGCAGCCGCTCGATCCGCAGCACCTCCGGGCCGCCCGTGGCGTGGAAGCGGACGGTGCGCACGAGCGGGGACGTCACGACGGACCAGCCTAGGTCCGTGGCGGCCGGTGGGGCACGATGAGCGCCGTTGCACGGGGGGAGGACAGGGATGCGGCGTCGGGTCGAGGTCGGGCTGGAACGGATCACGTTCTTCAGCGACGGGGTGTTCGCCATCGCGATCACGCTTCTGGTGCTGCCGCTGACCGACGCCGAGTTCGGCCCGGGCCCGGTCGCCCCGCAGCTGGTGGAGCTGCTGCCGCGGATGCTCACCTTCGCGCTGAGCTTCGCGGTGATCGGGCGGTACTGGACGGTCCACCACCAGCTGTTCGCCCGCTTCGACCGCGCCGACGCCCGGATGATGACGCTCAACCTCGGCTACCTGTTCGGCATCGCGTTCCTGCCGTTCCCGACGTCGCTGCTCGGCGGGCACGGCGACAGCACCGCGGCCGTCGTGCTCTATGCGGCCACCCTGGTCGTCATCGGCTCGTTCTCCGCCGCGATGTGGGCCTACGGCTCCTACCGCGGCCGCCTGACCCGCGCCGACGTGACCCCGGACGAGGCCCGCCACACGCTGGTCAACGGGCTGGCGCCGGTGGTGTCGTTCCTGCCGTCGCTGGTGATCGCCCCGCTGAGCCCGACCTGGGCGATGCTGTCCTGGCTGCTGACCGTCCCGGTCTCGGCCGTCGCCGAGCGGCTGTTCCCCGAGCACCGCGCGGCGCGGGCCCGCGCGCAGGCGGGCACGCGGGACACCGCGTGAGGCTCAGACCTCGTTGCTGATCTCGACGAGGTTCCCGTCCGGATCGCGCAGGTAGACGCTGAGCAGCGGACCCCGTGCCCCGGTCCGCTCGACCGGTCCCTCCTCGACGGCCACGCCGGCCTCGGCCAGCTCGCGCCGGACCTGCTCGATCGGGTCGAGGGTGATCAGACACAGGTCGGCGCTGCCCGGGGTGGGCCGCTCGGCCTTCGGCTCGAACTCCCGCCCCGCCTCGTGCAGGTTGATCTTGCTGGGGCCGAAGGCGAGTGCGCGGCGCCCGCCGCCGAACTCGACGGCCTCCATCCCGAGCACGCGGGTGTAGAAGGCGACGGTGGCGTCGACGTCGTCGACGGTCAGCACCAGGTGGTCGAGGTGGTCGATGCGCATGCCCGCGATGCTGGCAGCCGGACCACCCGGACGCAGATCCTCCTGTGGGTGACCGCCACCGCCCCGACCGTGACCGGGCGTCGGACGTCGACACCCACACGGACCAATCGGGCGGGTCGCTACCGGCGAACGGGCGTTCGTGAATCACCCTTGTACCTGGCCGTGCAGCCGAGTGGAGAGAGACGAGACGCACGTGGACGACGAGCTGACGACCGGCGGGGAGACCCCGCCCGCGGACACCGCGAGCACCCCGGCGCCCGAGCCGCCGAAGCGGAGGCGGGGCAGGCCACCGGGCTCGACGGCCCGCACCACCCGGGTCGTGACCATGACCCTGACCGTCAGCGGTTCCGCCGACGGCGACTGGCAGGCCGAGCTGAAGCAGGGCACCACGTGGGTGGCCCGCGGCCTGCCGGTGACGGCGTCGGCGGTGTCCGCGGCGGCTGCGGCGCTGCACGCCGACCTGTCCGGTCCGGTCGACGAGCTCATCGAGGGCGCCCGGTCGGCGAAGGCCGCGCGGGTGGCGGAGCTGGAGGCCGAGCTGGAGCAGGCCCGCAAGGACCTGGCCGAGCTGGAGCAGTGACCGCGCCGGGGTGACCGGCGCGGGGCTCAGCCGAGCAGCGGCCCCAGTGTCGTGGCGTGCTCGCGCAGCAGGGTGACCAGCTCGGGGTCCGGGTCGGCGACCCGGGTCGCCGGGCCCGACAGCGCGAGACCAGCGACCAGCGCCCCGTCGGCGGGCGAACGGACCGGTACGGCCAGGCACCCGCGGTCCGGGCGCAGCTGACCGGTCTGGGTGGCCAGGCCGTCGCGGCGGACGGCGGCGAGGACGGCGTCGAGCGCGTCCGGGTCGGTGACGGTGCGGTCGGTGACCGGGCGCAGGTCGCGGACCAGGGCCCGCCAGTCGGGCTGCTCGGCGAGCAGCAGCCTGCCCAGCGCGGACGCCTGGGGCAGCCGGGCGAGCAGGTCGGCGTCGCTGGGCGGGTGGTCCGGGTCCGGATCGAGGACCTGCAGCCGGGCGCCGTCGAAGATCGCCAGGTGCACGCCCCAGCGGACCCGGCCGCGCAGGTGGTCGACGACGGTGCGCGCGGCGGTCGGCAGCCGCGGGACCGCGACCGGGGACAGCCGCGCGGCACGGCGGCCGAGCGCGAAGCCGCGCAGGTCGGGCAGCCGGACCAGGTACTCCTCACCGACGAGCAGGTTCAGCACCCGGTAGGTGGTCGCCGGGGGCAGCCGCAGCGCCGCCGAGATCTCCTTGGCGGTGACCCCGGGTCCGGCCGCGACGACCTCCTCGAGCACCGCGAGCGCGGTCCGCACGGCCCGTGGCTGGCGTCCGCTGATCGGCGCCGGGTCCACCGTCACCGGGCCCGCCCCCAGACGTCGGAGGCGACGGTCTCGTCGTAGACGCCCAGGCCGTGCAGCCGCCCGCGGCGGCGCAGCACGACGGCCCACACCGCACCGGCCCCGAGCGCCGCGGCGAGCGCGATCCCGGTGGCCGGGGCGGCGACGACGAACGCGACCAGGGCCGCGACCAGCGACGGGACGGCCACCACCGCGGTCGCGACCGCGGCCGGGGTCAGCTCGCCGATGCGGCGCAGGAACGCCGGCGCGGCCAGGCACACGAGCGCGTAGCCGACGAGGAACCCGACCGTCGCGACGCCGAGCAGCGCGGCGAGCACCGTCCCGACGGGGACGCCCAGCGCGACCGGGACGGCGACCGCGAGCGTCGCCGCGGGCGCCCCGAGCCCGACGGCGACGTGCGGGGTCCGGAACCGGCGGTGGGTACGCCCCAGCGGGCGGGGCACGACGCCGTCGCGGGCCAGGGCGAACAGCACCCGCGACAGTGCGGTGGTCGTCGCGACCGCGCAGGCGAGGAAGGACAGGACGAGCGCGGCGTCGAGCAGCGGGGGGATCCAGGACCAGCCGCGGGCGACGGCGAGCACCTGCACCGGCTGGGTCTGCCCGGCGAGCCCGCCCGGGACGGCGGCGAACCCGGCGACCTGCACCGCGGCCGCGAAGACGTAGAGCACCGCGGTCACCGCCGCGGTCGCCGTGACCGCGCGCGGCACCGACCGGAACGGGCGCCGGGCCTCGGCCCCGAGCGAGGTCGCCACCTCGAACCCGATGAACGCCGCGAGCGCGGGCACCACGCCCGCGGCGACCGCTCCCGGGCCGGCGGGCGGGACGGGCGCGCCGGGGCCGGGCAGCGGGCCGCCGACGAGCAGCACCACGAACACCCCGACCAGCACCGCGACCGCGACCGCCTCCACCAGCAGCACCACCCGGGCCGCGGGGCGGACCCCGCGCACGACCAGCGCGGTCACCACCGCACCGACCGCGACGGCGAGCAGTGCCGACGCGAGCGGCCCGGTCGCCCACGGCCCGCACAACGGCCCGAGGTAGGCCACGGCACCCGCGATCGCCGCGCCGCACAGCAGCAGGTACCCGGCCAGCGTCGCGATCCCGGCCGCGAACGCCGGTCCGGCGCCGAGGCCCTGCGCGGTCAGCGTGTAGATCCCCCCGGGTGCCGCCATCCGGCGGGTGAACCGGGCGACCGAGGCGGCGACGAGCAGCGCGAGCACACCGGCGACGACGAACGACCACACCGTCCCCGCCCCGGCCATTCCCGCGACGATCACCGGGGTGGCCGCCATCGCCGCCGAGGGTGCCGAGCCGGCGATCGACTGCGCCGCGACGTCGGCCGGGCCCACCCGTCGCCGGGCCAGACCGTGCACCGGTGACCGGTCACGCAACGACGTCACGACGCCCCCTCCCGCCCTCATCGGTGATCCTCGCCCGCGGACACTAGCTCCCCGTGTCGACGCCATGACCAGCGACGACGGGTCGAACGAGAAAAACTCCGGCGCCGTTCCCGCAGCACGGGAAGACCACCGCGGGTGATTCGCACCACCGGCACCGGCGTTGTGCACGGTCCGTGGACCGGCCCGTCCCGGCACCCGACGAACCCGCCTCGACCGCAGGAGGAACCGTGAGCGCACCCGCGCCCCGCCGGTCACCGCCGTCGCCGTCCCCGAGACCGCGCGACCGGCACCGTCTGCGCGGAACGGGCGCCGGGCGATCGTGTTCATGGTGGTCGCCGCGGCCGCGCCGCTGACCGCCGCGCCGGGACGGGCCGCTGGGACGCCCGCAACGGTGCCGCGTTCCCGATGGCCGGCGTGCGTGGCGGGCGCGCCGGGGCCGGGCAGCGGGCCGCCGACGAGCAGCACCACGAACACCCCGACCAGCACCGCGACCGCGACCGCCTCCACCAGCAGCACCACCCGGGCCGCGGGGCGGACCCCGCGCACGACCAGCGCGGTCACCACCGCACCGACCGCGACGGCGCGCAGTGCCGACGCGAGCGGCCCGGTCGCCCACGGCCCGCACAACGGCCCGAGGTAGGCCACGGCACCCGCGATCGCCGCGCCGCACAGCAGCAGGTACCCGGCCAGCGTCGCGATCCCGGCCGCGAACGCCGGTCCGGCGCCGAGGCCCTGCGCGGTCAGCGTGTAGATCCCCCCGGGTGCCGCCATCCGGCGGGTGAACCGGGCGACCGAGGCGGCGACGAGCAGCGCGAGCACACCGGCGACGACGAACGACCACACCGTCCCCGCCCCGGCCATTCCCGCGACGATCACCGGGGTGGCCGCCATCGCCGCCGAGGGTGCCGAGCCGGCGATCGACTGCGCCGCGACGTCGGCCGGGCCCACCCGTCGCCGGGCCAGACCGTGCACCGGTGACCGGTCACGCAACGACGTCACGACGCCCCCTCCCGCCCTCATCGGTGATCCTCGCCCGCGGACACTAGCTCCCCGTGTCGACGCCATGACCAGCGACGACGGGTCGAACGAGAAAAACTCCGGCGCCGTTCCCGCAGCACGGGAAGACCACCGCCGGTGATTCGCACCACACGGGATCCGGCGTTGTGCACGGTCCGTGGCACCGGCCACCGTCCCGGCACCCGACGCCCGCCTCGACCGCCAGGAGGAACCGTGAGCGCACCCGCGCCCCGCCCGTCACCACCGTCGCCGTCCCCGGAGCCCGCGGACCGGCACCGTCTGCGCGGGACGCTGGGCGCCGGGTCGATCGTGTTCATGGTGGTCGCCGCGGCCGCGCCGCTGACCGTCGTCGCCGGGACGGTGCCGCTGGGACTGGCCGCGGGCAACGGTGCCGCGTTCCCGATGACCTTCGTGCTGTGCGCGGTGGTGCTGCTGCTGTTCGCGGTGGGCTTCTGCGCCATGTCGCGGCACGTGCCGGGTGCCGGCGCGTTCTACGCCTACGTCGCCCGCGGGCTCGGTGCCGCGCCGGGCCTGGGCTCGGCCTTCCTCGCGCTGGTCACCTACACCGCGGTGCAGGCCGCGGTGTACGGCTACCTGGGCGCGACCGTCGACGCGCTGGTGCAGCACTACGGCGGGCCCGCCCTGCCCTGGTACCTCTACGCGGCCCTGGCGCTCGTCGTCGCCGGGGTGCTCGGCTACCGCCACATCGAGCTGTCCGGCAGGGTTCTGGGCACGCTGCTGGTCGCCGAGGTCGCGATCGTGCTGGTGTTCGACGCCGTCGTCGCCGCGACCGGCGGGCTCGGCTCCGGCCGCTCGACGGCGCTGTTCGTGCCGTCGCAGTTCCTGTCCGGTTCGCTCGGCATCGCGATCATGTTCGCGATCGCGTCGTTCATCGGGTTCGAGGCCACCGCGGTGTTCCGCGACGAGGCCCGCGACCCCGGGCGCACCATCCCCCGCGCGACCTACCTGGCCCTCGTGCTGATCGGCGCGTTCTACACGCTGTCGTCGTGGGCGGTCGTCTCCGCCTGGGGCGACGACGGCGCCGTGGCCCGCGCGACCGAGGACCCCGGGAACATGATCGTCGCGACGATCACCGCGGTGCTCGGCCCCGTCGGCGGTGACCTGGCCCAGGTCCTGCTGGTCACCAGCCTGTTCGCGGCGCTGCTGTCGTTCCACAACGTGCTCTCGCGCTACCTGTTCGCCCTCGGCAACGCCGGCTCGATGCCCGCCGCGCTGGGCCGCAGCCACGCCCGGCACGCCTCGCCGCACGCCGCCTCGGCGGCCCAGTCGGGCACCGCGCTGGCGCTGATCGCGGTGTTCGCGGTGACCGGGATGGACCCGGTGACCCAGGTGTTCGCCTGGATGGCCGGGACCGCGACCCTCGGGGTGCTCGCCCTGATGGCGCTGACCTGCGCTGCGGTGCTCGTGTTCTTCCGCCGCTCGCGCGTCGACACCCGGTTCTGGCACACCGTCGCGGCCCCGGCGCTGGGACTGGCCGGTCTGCTGGTCTGCCTGTGGCTGACGGTCGCGAACTTCCCGACGCTCATCGGCGGCTCCCCCGCGCTGGCCACCGCCATCGGCGGGGTCCTGGTCGCCGCGTTCGTACTCGGAACGGTCCTGACCCGGTTCACGGGTGGCCGCCCCGGGACCTTGCCCTCGCCCGACGCACCCGGAACCGTCACCGGGCACGACACCGGGCACGACACCGCCGGAACCGACCTCCAGGAGGAGACCCGATGACCGCCGTCCAGGAGCCGCGCACCACCGCGAGCCACCCACTGGCCCCGACCACGGAGGCCGAGGTGACCGTCGTCCGCGAGGTCCTCGCCGCGGCCGGGCTGCTCACCGAGCACGTCCGCTTCGCGTTCTTCGCCCCCGAGGAGCCGCCCAAGGCCGAGGTCCTCGCCCACCCCGACGGCGCCGACGCCGAGCGCAGCTTCCGCGCGGTGCTGCTGGACCTGGGCACCGGGCGCTCCCACGACACGGTCGTCTCGGTCACCCGTCGCGAGCTGGTCTCCTGCCGCGAGCTGGAGCCCGAGCGGGAGGGGCAGCCGCCGATCATCGACTCGGAGTTCGAGTTCATCGAGGACGTCCTGAACGCCTCGCCGGACTGGCTCGCCGCGCTGGAGAAGCGCGGGCTGGAGCCCGCCTCGGTGCGCGCCGTGCCGCTGTCGGCCGGCGTCTACGACATCCCCGGGGAGAAGGGCCGCCGCCTCGCCCGCGCCTTCGGGTTCCGCCAGGACCACGAGGCCGACCACGCCTGGGCACATCCCGTCGACGGGCTCGTCGCCTACGTCGACCTCACCGCCCGCACGGTCGACCGGGTGATCGACACCGGTGTCGTGCCGGTGCCCGCGACCAGCGGGAACTTCGACGACCCGGCCGTACAGGGCGAGCACATGACCTCGCTCAAGCCGATCGAGATCACGCAGCCCGAGGGGCGCTCGTTCACCGTCACCGACGGCCGGGTCCGCTGGGGCAAGTGGGACCTGCGTGTCGGGTTCAACGAGCGCGAGGGCCTGACCCTGCACCAGATCGCCTTCGACGAGCGCCCGATCTGCTACCGCGCCTCGGTCGCGGAGATGGTCGTGCCCTACGCCGACCCGGCGCCGGTGCGGTTCTGGCAGAACTACTTCGACTGCGGCGAGTACATGTTCGCCCGCTACGCCGACTCCCTGCAGCTGGGCTGCGACTGCCTCGGCGACATCCACTACCTCGACGCGGTGGTCGCCGACGACCTGGGCAACCCGCGCACGATCAGCAACGCCATCTGCATGCACGAGGAGGACCACGGCGTCCTCTGGAAGCACACCGACATCTTCACCGGCGCCCGTGAGGTGCGCCGCCAGCGTCGCCTGGTGATCTCGTTCTTCACCCCGATCGGCAACTACGACTACGGCTTCTACTGGTACCTCTACCTCGACGGCACCATCGAGCTGGAGTGCAAGGCGACCGGCATCGTGTTCACCTCCGGCACGCCCGGCGAGTACGCCACCGAGGTCGCGCCCGGCCTGGGTGCGCCGTTCCACCAGCACCTGTTCTCCGCGCGGCTGGACATGACCGTCGACGGCACGGCCAACGCCGTCGAGGAGGTCGAGGCGGTCCGCGTGCCGATGGGCGAGGGCAACGCCCACGGCAACGCGTTCGCCCGCTCGGCCACCCGGCTGACCCGCGAGTCGCAGGCCCAGCGGGACGCCGACCCGGGGTCGGGGCGGGTCTGGCACGTGGTGAACACCGAGAGCACCAACGCCCTGGGACGGCCGGTCGGCTACGTCCTGCACCCGCACGGGCAGCCCACCCTGCTGGCGGACCCGGCGTCGTCGATCCACGCGCGGGCGACGTTCGCCTCGAAGGCGCTGTGGGTGACCCGCTACGACCCGGCGCAGCGCTACCCGGCCGGTGACTTCGTCAACCAGAACCCGGGCGGGGACGGACTGCCGAACTGGGTGGCCGCGGACCGCGACCTCGACGGCCAGGACGTCGTGCTGTGGCACACCTTCGGGCTGACCCACTTCCCGCGGCCGGAGGACTGGCCGGTCATGCCGGTCGACTACACCGGCTTCGTCCTGAAGCCCGCCGGGTTCTTCGACCGCAACCCCACCCTCGACGTCCCGCCGGCGCCCACGAGCTGCCACTGACCCCACTCCGAACCGGCGCCGCACAGGTCGTGTCGCCGCCGCACAGGTTCTGTCCTGTGCGGCGCGTCCACGACGTGTGCGGCGCCGGTGTCGTCAGCGGCCGAGGGCCGCGCGCAGGCGGGAGGCGGTCGCGGTGACGGGGGTCAGGTCGGACCGACCACCCGGTGCTCCGGCCACGCGAAGTCGCCCGGTACCGCAGGCCGTCCACCTGCACGGGCCACTGGAGGACCGGTGCGGGGAGCCCGCCGGCCCGCCCGCGGTGCTCCCGCGGCAGCGAGGACGGGTGGACGTGCAGGTCCCGCGTGCGACGACCACCGTGGGAGCGGTCACGCGTGACGTGGACGCGGTCCAGCGGCAGGTCCCGGAAGGCGATGCCGAGCAGGACGAGCGCGGACACGTGGCCGGCGTGGGCGCCGGGGCCGAGCCGGTCGAGCGCCGCACCGGCCGCGGCCCGGTGCCGGCCGCGGGCGTCGACGAGAGCCGGGTCGCCGTGGTCGAGGTAGGCGCCCCGGCGGATCGGTACGAGCTCGCCGCGACGGAGGTCCCGGCCGATCTCGCCGTCATCGACGCCCGCCGCCCGCAGGTCCGCACGGAACCGGACACCGTGGTCCGGGAAGGGTCCGTCCATGCCGCCACCGAACCCGTTCCCCACCCCCACCGCGCCCGATCCGGCCCCTCTCGTTCACGATCGCGACCGCCGCCCCCGGCGCCGCACGGGTTCCGAACGCGTCGCACGGGTCCGGACCTGTGCGGCGGTGCCCGAACCTGTGCGGCGGTGCCCGGCGACAGGACGGGGTGTGACGACGGCGCGGGGCCGGGCGGGGCGGTGGCGGACTAGGGTCGGTCCCGACCGCTCCACCCCGCAGCACCAGGAGGAACCCGTGGCTCTCGCCGCCGGTGACCAGATCCCCGACGTCACCCTGATGACCCCGTCCGCCGAGGGCCCGAAGCCCGTGCAGAGCGCCTCGGTGCTCGGTACCGGCACGGTCGTGCTGTTCGGTGTGCCCGGCGCGTTCACCCCGGCCTGCTCCGACACCCACCTGCCCGGCTACGTCCTGCGCCGCGACGAGCTCAAGGCCAAGGGCGTCGACACCGTGGCCTGCACCTCGGTCAACGACGCGTTCGTCCTGGAGGCCTGGGCCGAGTCCCGCGGCGCCGGCGACGCGGTGCTCATGCTCGCCGACGGCAACGGCGACTTCGCCAAGGCCGCCGGTCTGGACATGGACGGGTCGAAGTTCGGCCTCGGCACCCGGTCGCAGCGCTACGCCGCGATCATCACCGACGGCGTCGTGCGCTGGATCGGCGTCGAGCCGGTCCCGCCGACCGTCGAGATCTCCGGCGTCGAGTCGGTGCTCGCGCAGCTCTGAGGTTCCGGGCCGACCGGCACGCGGGCCTACACTGGCCCGCGTGCCGAAGGTCCTGGGCTCGCTGGCGACGCACCGCGAGCAGGTGCGCGAGCGGGTGTTCGACGCCCTGCGCGTGCAGCTCTACGAGCGCGGCTTCGACACGGTGACCCTGTCCGGGGTCGCCGCGGCCGCCGGCGTGGGGCGCTCGGCGCTCTACAACCACTTCCCCGACCGTCAGGCCCTGCTCGTCGCGTTCGTCGAGCACGAGGCGGAGCGCTACGTCGCCCAGCTCGACGCCGCGCTCGCCGAGGCCGCGGACCCCCGCGAACGGCTCGCCGCCTTCGCCCGGCTGCAGCTGCGCCGCCTCGCCGAGTTCCATCTCCCGCCCGGCCAGGCGCTGGCCGGTGCCCTCGACCCGGCCGCCTACCGCCGGATCGCCGCGCACGCCGACCCCATCTCCGACCGGCTGGTGGCGGTGCTGCGCGAGGGCGCGGCGCAGGGCTGCATGGTCGACGACGACCCCCGGGTGCTCGCCGCCGTCGTGGCGGGGGCGCTGTCGAGCAGGCGGATCGTCGACGTCGACCCGGCGGAGCTCGACGCGACGATCGCGACGGCGGTCGCGGCCGTGCTGCGAGCGGTCTCGACGGTTGCGCGCGACTGAGGCTAGCCTTACCCGAGTCGGGGCCCTACCATCGTGATCTGACACGGTGTCAGATCCGGCGCCGTGCCGTCGCACCAGACGTCACGTCACGGGAGGGCCGATGGACGCCACGACCCCCATCACGGGCACGCTGTCCGCCGATCTCCGCCAGGCCACCTGGGCGGTGCACGAGCGGGCCCACCGGTGCAGCTACTTCGGGGCGCTGTTCGACGGTGATCTCCCGTTGGACGCCTACACCCTGCTCGCGGAGCAGTACGTCGCGATCTACACCGCGCTGGAGGAGGCCGGGGACGCCCTGGCCGCCGACCCGGTCGCGGCCCCGTTCGTGATCGACGAGCTGCGCCGGGTGCCCGCCCTGCACGCCGACCTCGACGCCCTCGGCGGCGGGGTCCCGCGGATCCTGCCCTCCACGGCGGCCTACGTGGCGCGGCTGCGCGAGGCCGCTTCGGACCCGGCGCTGTTCGTGGCCCACCACTACACCCGCTACCTGGGTGACCTGGCCGGCGGCCAGGTCGTCGGGAAGATCCTGCAGCGCACCTACGGCATCGACGGCCCCGGGCGGCTGTTCTACGACTTCAGGGCCCTCGGCAGCCCGTCGGCGTTCCGGACCCGCTACCGCGCCCTGCTCGACGACGCGGCCTGGACCCCGGCGCAGCGCGAGCGGCTGCTCGCCGAGGCGGTGCACGCCTTCGAGCTGAACATCGCCGTCCTCACCGAGATGGCAGAGGAGGTCGGGCTCGCGCAGCCGCTGGCGTCCTGAGCCGGAATCGGGGGAACTAGGATCGACGCCCGTCCCCCGACCACCGATCCCAGGAGTGTCCCGGTGTCCAGCCCCGGCATCGACCCGGACGAGCTCGCGACCGCGCTGAAGGTACTGGCCCGGGTCGACGAGCTGCCACCCGAACACCCCGACGCCGTGGTCGTCCGGCGGGCGACCGCGGGGATCTGGAAGTCGGTGCGGCTGCGGCGCCGCGCCGCGAAGCGGCAGGCCGAGAAGTCCTCCGACGAGGCCGTCACCGCCGCCACCGCGACCGGCGCGGCCGGGCGCATCGACGACGAGACCGCCGGCATCCCGCTGGTGTCGACCACCCCCGGCGCGACCGCGGGGACGCTGCACCGCGCCCGCGGGTGCTACGTCTGCAAGACGCGCTACACCGTCGTCGACGCCTTCTACCACCAGCTGTGCCAGGACTGCGCCGCCGCGCACCGTGCCCACCGCGACGCCCGTACCGACCTGTCCGGGCGCCGCGCGCTGCTCACCGGCGGCCGCGCCAAGATCGGGATGTACATCGCGCTGCGGCTGCTGCGCGACGGTGCCCACCTCACCATCACCACCCGTTTCCCGCGCGACGCCGCACGCCGCTTCGCCGCGCTGCCCGACTCGGCGCAGTGGCTGCACCGGCTGCGGGTGATCGGGGTGGACCTGCGTGACCCGGGCCAGGTCGTCGCCGTCGCCGACGAGGTCGCCGCCGCGGGACCGCTGGACATCCTGGTCAACAACGCCGCGCAGACGGTGCGCCGCTCACCCGGCTCCTACTCCGCGCTGGAGGCCGCCGAGCACGAGGAGCTGCCCGCGGGCGAGCTGCCGGAGATCGTGTCGTTCACCAGCGCCTCGCGCGAGCACCCGCTCCTGCTGGCCGGGGCGGTCCCGGGCGGGCGCGACCTGGCCGCGCTGGCGACGACGGCCCGTTCGGCGTCGCCGGAGCGGATGGCCGCCGGCACCGCGGTCGACGCGGGCGGGCTGCTGCCCGACACCGCGGCGGTCAACAGCTGGGTCGACCACGTCCAGCACGTGGACCCGCTCGAGCTGCTCGAGGTGCAGCTGTGCAACCAGACGGCGCCGTTCGTGCTGGTGTCGCGGCTGCGCCCGGCGATGGCGGCGTCCACGGCGCGCAACAAGTACGTCGTGAACGTCTCGGCGATGGAGGGCGTGTTCGGGCGCGGCTACAAGGGCCCCGGGCACCCGCACACCAACATGGCGAAGGCCGCGCTGAACATGCTGACCCGCACCAGCGCGGGCGAGATGTTCGCGACCGACCGGATCCTGATGACCGCGGTGGACACCGGCTGGATCACCGACGAGCGCCCGCACCCGATGAAGCTGCGCCTGGCCGAGGAGGGGTTCCACGCCCCGCTCGACCTCGCCGACGGCGCCGCCCGGGTCTACCACCCGATCGTCGCCGGGGAGGCCGGCGAGGACCTGCACGGAGTGTTCCTGAAGAACTACCGCGTGTCCTCCTGGTAGAGGGGTCTCACCCGTCACTGTCGGGGGTCGCCGCTACCGTGCGGTCCGTGCTGGAGATCCATCGGGCCGAACGCGCCGACACCCTCGTCGAGGCGCTCGCCGACGTCCTGGCGGCCGGCTCGGACGACCCGTTCGCGGCCGAGACCGTCGCGGTCCCCGAGCGCGGGGTGGAGCGCTGGCTGGCCCAGCGGCTCGCGCACCGGCTCGGTGCGGGGACGGGCAGCGGCGGGGTCTGCGCGAACGTCCGGTTCCCGGCGCCGGCCGCGCTGCTCGGCGGGGTCGTCGCGCACGTCACCGGCACCGACCCGGTTGCCGACCCGTGGTCGCCCGGCCGGTCGGTGTGGCCGCTGCTCGAGCAGATCGACGGGGCCGTCGCGAACCCCGGGGACGACCGGTTCACCGCTCTCGCCGCGCACCTGGAGCGTGGTGGGCACGGCCGCCGCTACGCGCTCGCCCGCACGCTGGCCGGCCTGTTCGGCTCCTACGCCACGCACCGCCCCGAGCTGCTGCGCCGCTGGCGCGCCGGGGAGGACGCGGTGCACGCCGACCTGGCGTGGCAGCCGGAGCTGTGGCGCCGCCTGCACGCCGTACTCGGGGTCCCCGGTCCCGCCGAGCGCCTCGACGACGCGGTGGCCCGCCTGCGCGGGGGCGCCGACCCGGGCCCCGAGGTCGGGCCGCGACTGTCGCTGTTCGGCCCGACCCGGCTGGCCGCCGAGCACCTGACCGTCCTGGAGGCCCTCGCGGCGCACCGGGAGGTCCACCTCTGGCTGCCGCACCCGTCGCCGGCGATGTGGGACGCGGTGCGCGCCGCGCGGACACCGGGGGTGCCCTCGCGCGCCGCCGACACCAGTGCCGGGGCCGTGCGTCATCCGCTGCTGCGCTCGCTCGGCCGGGACACCCGGGAGCTGGCCCTGCGGCTCCCCGCGGCCGGGCCCGGCGTGACCGACACCCACCACCCGGCCCCCGCCGGGAGCGGCGCGCCGACCCTGCTGAGCCGCCTGCAGACCGCCCTGCGCGACGACGCCGTGCCCCCCGCCCCGGAGGACCGTCCCCTGCTCGACGCGGACGACCGCAGCGTCGCGCTGCACTCCTGCCACGGCCCGGACCGGCAGGTGGAGGTACTGCGCGAGGTGCTGCTCGGCCTGCTCGCCGCCGACCCGGACCTGGAGCCGCGCGACATCATCGTCATGTGCCCGGACATCGAGGTGTTCGCGCCGCTGATCACGGCCTCGTTCGGCCTCGCCCCGGACGCGGACTCCCCCGACGGCGCGGGCCCCTCCCGCGAGGAGCTCCACCCCGGGCACCGGCTCCGGGTGCGCCTGGCCGACCGGGCCCTGCGCCAGGCGAACCCGCTGCTGGGCACCGTGTCGTCGCTGCTGGAGCTGGCCGGGTCCCGGGTCAGCGCCTCCCAGGTGCTCGACCTGGTCGCCTCCGCCCCCGTGCGCCGCCGCTTCCGCTTCGACGACGACGCGCTGGAGCGGCTGTCCGAGCTGGTCACCGCCGCCGGGGTCCGGTGGGGGCTCGACGCCGCGCACCGGCGGCCCTACCGGCTCGACGGGATCGAGCAGAACACCTGGCGGGCCGGGCTGGACCGGATGCTCGTCGGCGTCGCGATGGCCGAGACGCCCGGCGCCCCGGCCTGGCTGGGCACCGCGCTGCCGCTGGACGAGGTCGACTCCTCCGACGTGGACCTCGTCGGGCGGCTCGCCGAGTTCGTCGACCGGCTCGCGACCGTGCTCGGTGCACTGCGCGGCCCGCAGCCGCTGTCGGTCTGGGTGGACGCGCTGGTCGAGGGGCTGTCCGCACTGACCGACACCACCCCGACCGACGCCTGGCAGGCCGGGCAGGCCCGGGCGGAGCTGGCCGACGTCGTCGCCTCCGCGGGGCCGCAGGCCGCCACGGTCGACCTCGACCTGCCCGACGTGCGCGGCCTGCTCGCCGAGCGGCTGCGCGGGCGGCCCAGCCGGGCGAACTTCCGGACCGGCACGCTGACCGTCGCGACGCTGGTGCCGATGCGGGCCGTCCCGCACAAGGTCGTGTGCCTGCTGGGCTGCGACGACGGGGTGTTCCCCCGCGCCGGCGCCCCCGACGGCGACGACGTGCTGGCCCGCGATCCGGTCGTCGGCGAGCGGGACCCGCGCGGGGAGGACCGCCAGCTGCTGCTCGACGCGCTCTGCTCGGCCACCCGGCACCTGGTCGTGGTGTCCTCCGGGGCCGACGAGCGCACCGGCGCCGACCGGCCGCCGTCGGTGCCGGTCGGGGAGCTGTGCGACGCGATCGACGCCTGCGTCCGGACCGGGACCGGCACGCCCGCGTCGCAGGCCCTGCGGGCCCGGCACCCGTTGCAGCCGTTCGACCGTCGCAACTTCACCTCCGGCACGCTGCTGGCCGCCGGACCGTTCAGCTTCGACCGGGCCGCGCTGCGCGGCGCCGAGGCCGCGGCCGGGCCGCGCACCGTGACCCCGCTGTTCGGCGCGGACCCGCTGCCTCCGCCGGAGGACCCGCCGGACGGGGTGGTCGAGCTCGACGAGCTGGTCGCCTTCGTCGAGCACCCGGTGCGGGCGTTCCTGCGCCAGCGGGTGCGGGTGCTGCCGCCGGAGGAGAACGTCGAGCCCGACGACGCGCTGCCGGTCGAGCTCGACGGCCTGGCCACCTGGAAGATCGGGGACCGGCTGCTGACCGACCGGCTCGCCGGGGCCGCACCGCAGGCCGTCGCGCGGGCCGAGACGCTGCGCGGTGACCTCCCGCCGGGCGGGATCGGGCACCGGGTGCTCACCGAGGTCGGCGGGCAGGTCGAGCCGCTGGTCGCCGTCGCCGCGGCGGTCGCGACCGGCGAGGCGGGCTCGCAGGACCTCGTCGCGCAGCTCACCGGCACACCCGAGGACGGCCGCGCCGTCGCCGGGACGGTGCCGGGCCTGCACGGCGACGTCGTGGTGCGCGTCGAGTACTCGCGGCTCAAGGCCAAGCACCGCCTGCGGGCGTGGGTCCAGCTGCTCGCGCTCAGCGCCGCGCACCCCGGCCGGTCCTGGACGGCGGTGACCGTCGGGCGCGGCCCCGGCGGCGCCGCCCGCTCGGTGCTCGGCCCGGTCGACCCCGGCCTGGCCCGCCGCACCCTGGCCGACCTGGTCGCGCTGCGCCGTGAGGGCCTGCGGGCACCGCTGCCGCTGCCCACCGACGCCGCCGCCGTCTACGCCCGCAACCGCGCCCGCGGGGTGGTCCCGGCCAACGCGTTCGCCGCCGCGGAGAGCGAGTGGTCGCGCTTCGAGCACGCCGAGGCCCCGCACGTCTACGTCCGGGGCGCCGCGGGCGGCCCGCTGGTCGCCCGTCCCGAGCCCGGCTCCGGCGGCGAGCCCACCCGCTTCGGTGAGCTCGCCGTCCGGCTGTGGGCACCGCTGCTCGACCACGAGAGGCAGGACGCGCCGTGACCACGACCAGCGTGTTGTCGGCACCGACCTTCGAGGTCGACGGGCCGCTGCCGTCCGGCACCGTCGTGCTGGAGGCGAGCGCGGGGACGGGGAAGACCTACACGATCGCCGCGCTGGCGACCCGCTACGTCGCCGAGGGCGTCGCCGACCTGGATCGGCTGATGCTGGTCACCTTCGGCCGCGACGCCACCCAGGAGCTGCGCGAGCGGGTCCGGGAGCGGCTGGTGGGCACCGAGCGGGCGCTCGCCGCCGTACTCGCCGGCGCCACCCCGCCGACGCCGGAGGTCGACCCCGTGGTCGCGCACCTGGCCGCCACCGACCCGGCCGAGCTGGAGCGGCGGCGGGCCCGGCTGGCGACGGCGTCGGCGTCGTTCGACGCGGCGACGATCGCCACCACCCACCAGTTCTGCATGCAGATGCTGGCCGGCCTGGGGGTGGCCGGGGACAACGACCCGGACGCCGAGTTCGTCGACCACGTCGACGACGTCGTCACCGAGGTCGTCGACGACTTCTACGTGCGCAAGTACGCCGCCCCGAACGCCGGCCGCCCGGCGTTCGACCGGGCCGCGGCCCTGGCGCTGGCCCGCCGCGCCGTCGGCGACCCGCAGGCCGAGCTGGAGCCCCGCGACGCCGACCCGGCCACCCCGGCCGCCACCCGGTACGGCTTCGCCTCCGCGGTGCGCCGCGAGGTCGACGCCCGCAAGCGGCGCTCGCGCATCTACAGCTACGACGACATGCTCACCCGCCTCGCCGCGGCGCTGCGCGACCCGGTCCGCGGCCCCGCCGCCCGGGACCGGCTGCGGTCGCGGTTCTCGGTGGTGCTCGTCGACGAGTTCCAGGACACCGACCCGCTGCAGTGGGAGATCCTCTCCCTGGCGTTCCACTCGGCCCCCGACACCACGTTGGTGCTCATCGGCGACCCGAAGCAGGCGATCTACGCCTTCCGCGGTGCCGACGTGCACAGCTACCTGCGGGCCGCCGACGCGGCGGCGACCCGGCGCACCCTCTCGACCAACCGCCGCAGCGACGCGGCCCTGCTCACCGCGCTGGACGGGGTGTTCGGCGAGGCCGCCCTCGGGGACTCCGGGATCGTCGTGCACCCGGTCCGGGCCCACCACACCGGGCGGCGGCTGACCGCCCGCCAGGACGCCCCCCTGCGGCTGCGGCTGGTCGATCGGGACCGGCTCGACCTGACCGGGCGCGGGCTGGCCCGGGCCAAGAGCGCCCGCGCCGTGGTGGCGCGCGACGTCGCCGTCGACCTGTCGCAGCTGCTCGACGGCACCGCCCGCTTCGCGGGGGGACGACTGCGCCCCGGGCAGGTCGCGGTGCTGGTGCGGACCAACGCCCAGGGCCTGCTGGTGCGCGACGCCTGCGCCGAGGCCGGGGTGCCCGCCGTGCTCACCGGCTCCACCAGCGTGTTCACCACGCCGGTCGCCGCGGAGTGGCTGACGCTGCTGGAGGCCGTCGAGCAGCCGCAGCGCTCGATGCGGCTGCGCGCCGCCGCGCTGACCCGGTTCGTCGGCCACACCGTCGCCGACCTGTGCGGGCCCGACGCCGAGAGGCTGGTCGACCAGCTCGGCGCGGACCTGCGGGCCTGGCACCAGGTCCTCGCCGAGCGCGGGGTCGCCGCCCTGCAGGAGGCCGTGTTCGCCCGCTACGCCCCGGCCGAGCGCCTGCTGCGCAGCCCCGACGGCGAGCGCGACCTCACCGACGTGC
This sequence comes from Pseudonocardia sp. ICBG1034, assembly GCF_020131375.1. Lineage (NCBI taxonomy): Bacteria > Bacillati > Actinomycetota > Actinomycetes > Pseudonocardiales > Pseudonocardiaceae > Pseudonocardia > Pseudonocardia sp. ICBG1034. The sequence continues at coordinate 2,485,497 of NZ_JAHLEK010000015.1, read as the reverse complement.
GCCACGTCGGCCAGGTTCTGCACTCCGCGGCGCTGGAACGCCACCTGGGCCCGACGGCGCTCACCGAGTGGCTGCGGCACCGGATCGGCGAGGCCGCCCGCGACACCTCCGCCGAGCGGAGCCGGCGGCTGGAGTCCGACGCCGACGCCGTCCAGATCGTGACGGTGCACCGGTCCAAGGGGCTCGAGTTCCCGGTGGTGTACCTGCCGTTCGCGTGGGACCGCTGGGTCGACGACCGGCCCGAGACGCTGCTCTACCACGACACCCCGGCCGGTGCCGGCGGCCAGCGCCGGCTGCTCGACGTCGGCGGGTCCACCGGGCCGGACCGCACCCGGCGCACCGCGCTGCACCAGGCCGAGGAGGCGGGTGAGGACCTGCGGCTGCTGTACGTGGCGCTCACCCGCGCCTGCAGCCAGGTCGTCGCCTGGTGGGTCCCGGGGACGACGACCGCGGCGGCGTCGCTGCACCGGGTGCTGTTCGGGCACGCCGGGCCCGGCGCGGAGCCGGAACCGACCGCGAAGGTCCCCGGCGACGCGAACGCGCTGGCGTTCCTGCGGGAGCGGCTCGCCCCGGCCGGCGCGTCGGTGGAGACCCTGCACGACCGCGACCCCGCCGACCGCACCCCGGTCCCGCCCGACGCGGGGCTGGCCGTCGCGACGTTCACCCGCACGCTGGACACCGCGTGGCGGCGCACGTCCTACACCGCGCTGACCGCGGCCGCGCACGCCGCGCACCATCCGCACCCGGCCGTCGACGCCGACCCGGAACCGGCCGCGACCGCGCCCGGGGTGCTGACCGAGCCCGAGGACGAGGGCATCGTCGACGAGCCCGACCCCGCCCCACTGCCCGGTGCGGGCCCCACCGGGGACGCCACGGCGGGCGCAGCCGGCCCCGCGGCGTTCCCCTCCCCCATGGCCGACCTGCCCTCGGGCACCGGGTTCGGCACCCTGGTGCACGCCGTGCTGGAACACCTCGACACCCGCGCGGCCGCCCAGGGCGACGCCGCGCTGCGGGCCGAGGTCGTCGCGCACGTTACCGAGGAGCTGCGCCACCAGCCGGCCGACCTCGATCCCGACGAGCTCGCCGACGCGCTCGTCCCGGTGCTGCGGACCCCGCTCGGGCCGATCGCGTCCGGGCTGGCGCTGGCCGACGTCGCGCCGGGCGACCGGCTGTCCGAGCTGGACTTCGAGCTGCCACTCTGCGGCGGGGACACCCCGACGGGGCGGCTCACCCTGGCCGGGCTGGCCGCCGCCGTCCGCAGGCACCTCGGGCCCGGCGACCCGCTGCACGGCTACGCCGACCTCCTCGACTCCCCCGACCTCGCCGGACAGCAGCTGCGCGGCTACCTGACCGGCAGCATCGACTCGGTGCTGCGGGTCCGTGACGGGGCCGGGGAGCGGTTCCTCGTCGTGGACTACAAGACGAACTGGCTGGGCCCGGTCGGCCCGTCCGGGCGCGACCCGCTGACCGCGGCGCACTACACCGCCGACCGGCTGGCCACGGCGATGGCCGACGCGCACTACCCGCTCCAGGCGCTGCTCTACGCCGTCGCGCTGCACCGCTACCTACGCTGGCGGCTGCCCGGCTACGACCCGGACACCCACCTCGGCGGGGTCGGCTACCTGTTCCTGCGCGGTATGTGCGGGCCGGACACCCCGGTCACCGGGTCCGGGCCGCTGGCCGCGCCGTGCGGCGTCTTCGCCTGGCGGCCACCCGCCGCCCTGGTCGAGGAGCTGTCGGACCTGCTGGACGGAGGCACCCCGTGACAACGACCGCACCCCCCACCCCGGCTCCGACGGCACCCCCGGCCCCCGAGCGGGACCCGTTCGGTCCGCGGGCCGCCCGCACCGCGACGGGGGTGCTCGCCGCGTTCAACGAGGCCGAGATCCTCGCGCCGGGCGACGTGCACGTCGCCCGGCGGCTCGCCGCCCTCGGCGGGCGCGGCGACCCGACCGCCGCCGACGACCCGGCCGCCGCCGAGCCCGAACCGGTGGTGCTCGCCGCCGCGCTGGCCGTGCGCGCGATCCGCAACGGGTCGGTCTGCGTGGACCTGGCGAGCGCCGCGGCCACGACCGCGGGCGAGGGCGAGGTCGCCGTCGACGTGTCCGGGCTGCCCTGGCCGGAGCCTGCGACGTGGCGCGCGGCCTGCGCGGACAGCCCGCTGGTCGCCGTCGGCGAGGACGGTCCCGCCGGGCGGCCGCTGCGCCTGCTCGGGAACCTGCTCTACCTGGAGCGCTACTGGCAGGAGGAGGAGCTGGTCCGCCGCGAGTTCACCGCGCGCGCCGGGCCGGTCGCGACCGTCGACCCCGACCGGCTGTGCGCGGCACTGGACCGGCTGCTCGGCGACCCCGGCGCCGAACGGCAGCGCCTCGCCGCCGCGGTCGCCGCGCTGCGGCCGGTCGCCGTGATCGCCGGCGGCCCCGGCACGGGCAAGACGACGACGGTCGCGGCCCTGCTCGCCGTCCTGCACGACCTGCACCGCGCGACCGCCCCGCCCGGGGCGCCGGGTCTGCGGGTGGCGCTCGCCGCGCCGACCGGGAAGGCCGCGGCCCGGCTGACCCAGTCCGTCGCCGAGGCCCACGGGCGGCTGCCGGAGACCGACCGGGCCGCCGTCGCGGGGGCGACGGCGTCGACGCTGCACCGGCTGCTTGGCTCACGGGGCACCTCGGGCCGGTTCCGCCACCACCGGGGCAACCGGCTGCCGCACGACGTCGTGGTCGTCGACGAGACGTCGATGGTGTCGCTGACGATGATGGCGCGGCTGCTGGAGGCCGTCCGGCCGGACGCCCGGCTGGTGCTGGTCGGGGACCCGGACCAGCTCGCGTCGGTGGAGGCCGGTGCGGTGCTCGGCGACCTCGCCGCCGCGGGCGGCCGGGCCGAGCCCGCGCTGCAGGACGCGCTGAGCGCCTGCGGGGCGTTCCGCGTGGACCGGCCCGTGCCCGCCTCCGGCGCCGCGGGCACCCCCGCGCCCGCCGAGCCGGGCCCGCCCGCCGTGGTGCGCAACGGGGTGGTGAGACTGGAGCGCAACTGGCGCTTCGGCGGCACGATCGCGGACTTCGCGGCGGCCGTGCAGGGCGACGACCCCGACGCCGCTGTCGCGCTGCTGCGCCGCGGCGCGGCCGACCTGTCCTTCGTCGACGGCGACGCGGCCGAGCTCGAGCCGCGCCGGCTGGACACGTTCCGCCAGGACGTGACCCGGGCCGCGGTGGACGTGATCGGGGCCGCCGAGGCCGGGGACGCCGAGCAGGCCCTGCGGGTGCTCGACGACCATCGCGTCCTCTGCGCGCACCGCCGCGGCCCGCACGGGGTGACCCGGTGGACCGCGGAGATCGAGCGGTGGATCGAGACCGAGCGTCCCGGCTTCGCCGCCGAGGCCCCCTGGTACCCGGGCCGCCCGCTGCTGGTGACCACGAACGACTACGACCTGGGCCTGTTCAACGGTGACACCGGCGTCGTGGTCCGGGCCGCGTCGGGGCGCCGCGCGGTGTTCGCCCGGGACAACGCCCCGGTCGCGTTCGAACCGGCACGCCTCGGCGGCGTCGGCACCGTCCACGCGATGACGGTGCACCGCAGCCAGGGCAGCCAGTTCAAGCGGATCACCGTGGTGCTGCCGCCCGCGGACTCGCCGCTGATGACCCGCGAGCTGCTCTACACCGCCGTCACCCGGGCCAAGGAGTCCGTGCGGATCATCGGCACCGAGGAGGCGGTACGCGCCGCGATCGGCCGTCCGGCCGGACGCGCGAGCGGCCTGCAGCAGCGGCTCGGGACCTGAGGTCCCGAGCCGGCGCGGGCACCGTCACGCGGCGGGCGGGGCCTGCTGCTTCTGCCTGCGGCTCGCCTGGACCGACACGAGCACGACCAGCGCCAGGCTGATCCACAACGCGTACCTGTCGACCGCGAGCACCACGTCGACGGCGTCCTGCCCGAGGCCGAACCCGAGCCCCGCGACGAGCCCGGTGATCAGCGCGGCGCCGATCGCGTCGAAGAGCAGGAACGTCGCGAGCCGCATCCTCCCCAGTCCGGCGACCGCGAACACCGCCGCGGCCGGGATGCCGGGCAGCGCGGCCGCGACGACGGCGATCGGCATCGCCCAGCGCGGCCAGCTGCGGATCCGGCCGACGAACCGCTTCGCGAGGTCACCGGGCGCCCACAGCGCGACGATCTTCTCGCCCCACCGGCGCCCGGCCAGCCAGAACAGCCAGTCGAACTTGATCATGCCGAACACTCCGGCGGTGATGACGACCCACAGGTCCGCCTCGCCGATCCGGGCGAACGCCGCGCCCGCGCCGACCGCGGAGAGGCTGCCGGTGACCGCGGCGAGCCACACCGGGTGCGACGCCAGCAGGAACGGCCGCAGCGGCATCGTCACCAGCATGAACACGAGCAGGCCGAGCGTGGAGAAGACGAGCACCTTGTCGCCGCGCGACATCGGGTGGTCCCACGGCATCGCGTCGCGCCAGGCCTGCTTGCCCGCCTCGATCTCCTCCGGGCTGTAGTCGCGCCGCCACCACCGGGTCCGTGCGGGAGCCGCTCCGGGGTCGGCCGGGGCGGACCCGCCCCCGTGGTCCGCGGCGGACCCGCCGTCCCCCGCCGGTGCGGCCCGCCGGGTGTGGTCGCTCGTCATCGTCGTCCCCCTCGTCCGATGGCGTTCCATCGGAACACGACCCTAGGCGGGCCGGGGTCCGGCCGGATCCGCAGCGAGGACGAGATGCCCACCGCCCCGTCCTCGTCCGGGCGGAGGAGGAAACCGGTCGGCGGCGGGCCGCGGCGCCGCTACGCTCCGGCCCGTGCCGCCGTCCGTCACACCGGCCGACGGGCCGTCGCTCGACGCCCCCGTCACCCTGCGCCCGTTGGTGCGGGCCGACCTGGCCCTCCTGCGGCGCTGGCTGGCCGCGCCGCACGTGCACCGGTGGTGGTTCCACGAGACCACCGACGAGGCGCTCGAACGCGACTTCGGGGCGGGGCTGCGCGGTGAGGAACCGGGCGAGGACCTCGTCGCCGAGCTCGGTGGTGTCCCGGTCGGGCTGGTCCAGCGCGCCCGCTGGCACGACTACCCCGAGGAGGTCGCCGCGATCGCGCCGATCCTGACGATCCCGGACGGTGCGCTGACCGTCGACTACCTCATCGGGCCGGTGGAGCTGACCGGGCGCGGGCTGGGCCCGCGGATCATCGCCGCCGCCGTCGCCGAGGGCTGGGAGCGCTACCCGGACGCGACGGCGGTGGTCGTCCCGGTCGCGGCGGGCAACCGGGCGTCGTGCCGGGCGCTGGAGAAGGCCGGGTTCCGCCGGGTCGCGACCGGGGAGCTGCCACCGGACAACCCGGCCGACCCCCCGCTGGCCCACGTGCACCGGCTCGACCGGCCCGCCCGTCTGGGATGATCCCCGCGTGCCTCCCGTGACCAGCGCCGGACTCCTGCTGCACCGGGCCGGGCCGGGCGGCCCGCAGGTGCTGCTCGGCCACATGGGTGGACCGTTCTGGGCCCGCAAGGACGACCACGCCTGGTCGATGCCCAAGGGCGAGCACGGCCCCGACGAGAGCCCGCTCGACGCCGCCCGACGCGAGTTCACCGAGGAGATCGGCGCCCCGCCGCCCGACGGCGAGCCGGTCGGGCTCGGCACGGTCCGCCAGTCCCGCAAGACCGTCACCGCCTTCGCACTGGACGGGTCAGGCTTCACCGGCGCCGACGCCGTCGCCGGCCGTCCCGACGACGGCAGCTGGGTCGAGATGGAGTGGCCGCCCCGCTCCGGGCGCACCCTCCGCTTCCCCGAGCTGGACCGTGCCGCGTGGTTCGACCTCGCCACCGCCCGGGAGAAGATCGTGAAGGGTCAGGTGCCCTTGCTGGACAGGTTGGCCGAGCTGCTCGGCGGGTAGTCGACCACCATGGCGAGCAGCATCAAGGACGACGAGATGTACGAGCGCCTCCGCGAGGAGGGCAACTCCAAGGAGAAGTCCGCGCGGATCGCGAACGCCGCGGCCGCCGAGGGGCGCGGCACCGTCGGCAGGCGCGGCGGCGAGCACGGCGACTACGAGGACCAGACCAAGGACGAGCTCTACGCCCAGGCGCAGAAGGTCGGTATCCCAGGTCGCTCGGACATGACCAAGGACGAGCTGATCCGGGCCCTGCGCGAGCACTGACATCATCGGGGCATGAGCCGCCGTCACGACCACGACGCCGGGGGCGACCCCGGGACCCTCGCCCGCAAGGCGGAGCTGCGCGAGGAGGTCTGGACCGCGCTGACCGAGCAGAAGGCCTCCCGGTTCCCGGGGGCGCGGAACCGGATCTCGAACTTCGTCGGCGCCGAGGCCGCGGCCCGGCGGCTGCGCGAGCTGGACGTGTGGCGCGCCGCCCGCACCGTGAAGTCCAATCCGGACTCCGCCCAGCTCCCGGTGCGCCGGTACGCGCTGGAGGACGGCAAGACCGTGTACATGGCCGTCCCGAGGCTGGCCGAGGACGACCCGTTCTTCCTGCTGGACCCCGACCACCTCGCCGACCCTCCCCACCGCGCCGTGTCGATCAAGAACGCCACGCGGTCGGCCCGCCGGGTCGCCGTCGACGAGCTGGAGCCGGTGGACCTCGTCGTCACCGGCTGTGTGGCCGTCGGCGCGGACGGGGCGCGGCTGGGCAAGGGCGGCGGATTCGCCGACCTGGAGTTCGCGCTGGCCCGCGCAGCGGGACTGATCTCCGACGACACCCTCGTCGTCACCACCGTGCACGAGCTGCAGCTGCGCGACGCCGACGTCGTCCCGTGGGCGGACCACGACGCGCCGGTCGACCTGATCGTCACCCCGGACCGCGTCGTCGACTGCCGGGAGCACCGGCGGAACCGCCCCGAGGGGGGCATCGTGTGGGAGTCCCTGACCGAGGACAAGATCGCGGCCATCCCGCTGCTGGGACGGCTGCGCGAGGAGGCACGCGCATGAGGATCGTCTGCGAGCGCGGGGACATCACCGAGGCCCGGGTCGACGCCGTCGTCAACGCCGCCAACTCCGGCCTGCGCGGCGGGGGCGGCGTCGACGGCGCCATCCACCGGCGTGGCGGGCCCGCGATCCTCGCCGAGTGCGAGCGGCTGCGCGCCGACGACCTGCCCGACGGGCTCCCCACCGGACAGGCCGTCGCGACGACCGCCGGTAACCTGCCCGCCCGCTGGGTGATCCACACCGTCGGACCGGTGTACGCGCGGCGGGAGGACCGGTCGGCGCTGCTGGCGAGCGCCTACCGCGAGTCGCTGCGGATCGCCGACGAGCTCGGCGCCCGGACCGTCGCGTTCCCCGCCGTCTCGGCCGGGATCTACGGGTGGCCGCTCGACGACGCCGCCCGGATCGCGGTCGCCACCGTCCGGGAGGTCGCCGCTGCGGGCACCGCGGTGACCGAGGTCCGGTTCGTCCTGTTCAGCGACGACGTCCTCGCCGCGTTCGAGACCGCCCTAGGCTGACCCCATGATCACCGTGAACGGCCACACCCCGCAGGTCCACGAGCACGCCTGGGTGGCGCCCGGCGCCGTGCTCGCCGGCGAGGTGAGCGTCGGTCCGGAGACCGGGATCTGGTACACGTGCGTGATCCGGGCCGACCTCGCACCGATCACCCTCGGCGCCCGTACCAACGTCCAGGACGGCTCCGTCCTGCACGCCGACCCCGGCTTCCCGGCGACGATCGGCGACGGCGTCACCATCGGCCACCGCGCGGTCGTGCACGGCTGCACCGTGGAGGACGACGTGCTGATCGGCATGGGCGCGGTGCTCATGAACGGGGTGCACGTCGGCGCCGGGTCACTGATCGCCGCGGGTGCGGTGCTCACCCAGGGCACGGTGGTGCCGCCCGGATCGCTGGTCGCCGGGGTCCCGGGGAAGGTGCGTCGCGAGCTCGGCGAGGCCGAACGGAACTCGATCCCGCTGTCGGCCGCCGCCTACGTCCACCTGCTGGGCCTGCACCGCGACGCGAACGCCTGACACACCCGTCGCCGGTCCCCCGGTCACCGGCCCGCCGGGCCACGCGCGGCCCCGCACACCGGTCCGCTCGCCGGACCGGAGGACTGCGGCGTCAGCGCCCGGTCAGCCGGGCGGCGAGCGTCGCGACGCCGTCCCCCGTCAGCCGGTCCAGCACGGCCGGGCGCCCACAGGCGGCCAGCAGCACGTCGACGCCGCGTCCCCGGACCTCCGCGCCCTCGCCCCGCGCGAACCCGGAGTCGTCGGCGACGAACCGCAGGCCCGCCAGCCGGCGCCGGGTGGTGAACGCGAGCGGGACCGTCCCGACCACGAAGTCGAGCGCGATGCGCACGTCGCCGGGATCGGGGTCGAACGGCAGCCCGAGCGGGACGGTGACGTCGGCGGTGTGCACGATCGCGTCGGTCATCGGTCCCCGCGCCCCGATGCCGGGCGGGGCGAAGGAACTGTCGGCCCGCTCCCGCAGCACCGCGACCATCTCGGCGACCGGACGGGCCGCGTCCCGCCGCGCGGCCCGGTCGACCGCCCGGTCCACGTTCCCGCGCGCCCGCAGCACCTGGACCAGGAACGACGGCACCGTCGTGGTCAGCGCGGACACCAGGTGCCCGGCGACGGTCCGCACGTCCCACCCGGCGCACAGGCTCGGCGCCGCGAGCTGCGCGGCGTCGAGCGGGGAGACGAGGTCGGCGAACCCGCGACGGTACCGGGCGGACACCGCGACGACGGCGGCGTCGGGCAGGTCGGAGGTGGTCACGGCGCTGAGCCTAGGCAGGTCCGACCCGGCCGTGGAAGGCGCGGATGTGCGCCTCGATCCGGTCCGCGGCCAGCGTTGCGTCGCCGTCGGCGAGCGCCGCGTGGATCTCCCGATGCTCGGCCCGCAGCCGCTCGCGCAGCGCGGGCCAGTCCCCCTGGGCCTGCATCGCGTCGAGCAGCATCCCGCGCACCGACTCCCGGATCGCCCGGGTCAGCTCCCCCACCAGGCGGTTCCCGGCCGCCGCGGCGATCGCGACGTGGAAGGCGATGTCGGCGTCGCTGAAGGCGGCCGGGTCGAGGTCGTCGTCCATGACGTCCAGCGCGGCCGTCCACTCCACCAGGTCCGACGCCGAGCGCCGGCGCGCGGCCAGCCCGGCGGAGAACCGCTCGAACATGACCCGGGCCTCGGTGACGTCGTCCACCGGGAACGAGTCGACCGCCAGGTGCAGGGCCAGCACCCGGCCGAGTGCCCGCGCCGGGGCGGGCACGACGACCGTCCCGGAGTCCGCACCGGTGCCCACCTGTGAGCGGATCACACCCTGGGCCTGCAGCACCCGCAGTGCCTCGCGGACCGCCTGGCGGGACGCGCCCAGCGTCGCGGCGAGCTCGCGCTCCGGCGGCAGCCGGTCCCCCGGGCGCCACTCGCCACTCGTCAGGCGCTCCTCGACGTGGGCGAGCACCATCTCGTGGGCGGCGGGAACACGCACGTCGTCCTCCTGCTTGTGTGTGGTCCGACCATACCGCTACCTTGGTCGGACCACACCCTCCGTCCCACCACTTCACCGGAGGCGCCATGCCGATCTCCCGGCCCCGCGTCGGCCTCATGGTCACGTGTCTCAACGACGCCCTGTTCCCGGACACCGGCAGGGCCGTCGTCTCCCTGCTGCGCCGGCTCGGTGTCGACGTCGAGTTCCCCGCCGCACAGACCTGCTGCGGGCAGCCGATGGTCAACACCGGCTACCTCGACGAGGCCGTCCCGCTCGTCCGCAACCACCTCGACGCCTTCGCCGGGTACGACGCGATCCTCGCCCCGTCCGGGTCGTGCGCGGGCTCGGTGCGCCACCAGCACGGCCTGGTCGCGCGCCGCTCCGGAGACCCGGGCCTGGTCCGCGGCGTCGAGTCCGCACCGCCGGTGTACGAGCTGAGCGAGTACCTGGTCGACGTGCTCGGCGTCGTCGACGTCGGGGCCTACTTCCCGCACCGCGTCACCTACCACCCGACCTGCCACTCGCTGCGGATGCTGGGGGTCGGCGACCGGCCGACCCGGCTGCTGCGCGCGGTCCGCGGGCTGACCCTGCTCGACCTGCCGGGCTCGGGCGAGTGCTGCGGGTTCGGCGGGACGTTCGCGGTGAAGAACTCCGAGACCTCGATCGCGATGGGCAACGACAAGGCCCGTCACGTCCGCTCGACGGGCGCGGAGGTGCTCGTCGCCGGGGACAACTCCTGCCTGATGCACGTGGGCGGTCTGCTGTCGCGGCAGCGGTCGGGGATGCGCGTGATGCACCTGGCCGAGGTCCTGGCCTCGACCGAGCCGGTGATCGAGGCGCGCGACGAGCGCGCCGCGACCCCGCGCTCGGCGGGCAGCGCGGGGGTGCCGGCATGAGCGGCACGTTCCTCGGCACCCCGGCGTTCCCGGCGGCGGCGCGCGCCGCGCTGGAGGACTCCCAGCTGCGCCGCAACCTGGCCCACGCCACGTCCACCATCCGCACCAAGCGCGGCAGCGTCGTCGGCGAGGTCGACGACTGGGAGCAGCTGCGCCTGGCCGGTGAGGCCATCAAGAACCGGGTGCTGCGGCACCTGCCCGACTACCTGGAGCAGCTGGAACGGTCGCTGACGGCGGCCGGCGCCACCGTGCACTGGGCGCGCGACGCGGTCGAGGCGAACGCGATCGTCGTCGACATCGCGCGGCGGCACGGCACCGACGAGGTCGTCAAGGTCAAGTCGATGGCCACCCAGGAGATCGACCTGAACTCGGCGCTGGAGGCCGCGGGCATCCACGCCTGGGAGACCGACCTCGCCGAGCTGATCGTGCAACTCGGCGACGACCTGCCCAGCCACATCCTGGTCCCGGCGATCCACCGCAACCGCGCGGAGATCCGGGAGATCTTCCTGCGCGAGATGGGCCGCGCCGGGCGCGCCGCCCCGGCGGACCTGACCGACGAACCGGCGCGCCTGGCCGCCGCGGCCCGGGAGCACCTGCGGGAGAAGTTCCTGCGGGCGAAGGTGGCGGTGTCGGGGGCGAACTTCGCCGTCGCCGAGACCGGGACGCTCACCGTCGTCGAGTCCGAGGGCAACGGCCGGATGTGCCTCACCCTGCCCGAGGTGCTGGTGTCGGTGGTCGGGATCGAGAAGGTCCTGCCGACCTTCCAGGACCTGGACGTGATGCTGCAGCTGCTCCCCCGGTCCTCGACCGGGGAGCGGATGAACCCCTACACCTCCACCTGGACCGGGGTCACCCCCGGCGACGGGCCGCAGGAGGTGCACGTGGTGCTGCTGGACAACGGCCGCACCGACGTCCTGGCCGACCCGACCGGGCGGCAGGCGCTGCGCTGCATCCGCTGCTCGGCCTGCCTGAACGTGTGCCCGGTCTACGAGCGCACCGGCGGGCACGCCTACGGCTCGGTCTACCCGGGCCCGATCGGCGCGATCCTCACCCCGCAGCTGCGGGGGGTGGGCACCGACCCGCAGACCGACTCGCTGCCGTACGCCTCCAGCCTCTGCGGGGCGTGTTTCGAGGTCTGCCCGGTCCGCATCGACATCCCCGAGGTGCTGGTGCACCTGCGCGCCGAGGTCGTCGACGCCCACCGGCGGGCGAGCCGGGTGCCGTCGGTGCAGGACGTCGCGATGAGGGCGGCGTCGTGGACGCTGTCCTCGGCCACGCGCACCGGCGCCGCGGAACGTGTCGCCGGGATCGGCGGGAGGCTGGCCGGGCGGCTGGGCCGCACCGCGCCCGGCGGGCGCAGCATCCTCGGCGCGGTGCCCGGCCCGGCGAACGCCTGGTCGGACTCGCGCGACGTGCCGGTACCGGCTGCCGAGTCCTTCCGGGAGTGGTGGACCAGGACCGACGGCGGGCGGAGCCGGAGCGACGACGCCGACGGCGGGCGGAGCCGGAGCGACGACACCGACGGCGGGCGTGAGAACGGGGACGGGGCATGAGCGCGCGCGAGGCGATCCTGGCGAAGGCCCGGCGGGCCCTGACCGACGTGCCCGACGTCGAGCCGGTGCTCGACGTCGAGGTGGTGCGGCCGGTCCCCGACCGGTCGCTGCCGCACGCCCAGGTCGTCGACCTGTTCGACGAGCGGGTCGCGGACTACCGCGCCGTCGTCGAGCGGGCGGACCCGGACACCGCGGCGGCGCGGGTCGCCGGTGCCCTGGCCGGCCGGCCCCCGCTCGCGGGCTCCGGCCCGCTGCGGATCCTGGTGCCGCCGGGCTTCCCGGCCGGCCTGGTGCCCGACGACGTCGAGGTCGTCCCGGACGGGCCGGACGTCGCGGTGTCGGAGCTGGACCGCTGCGACGGCGTGCTGTCGACGGCCGCGATCGGCATCGCCGAGACCGGCACGATCATCCTCGACCACGGTCCGGGCCAGGGCCGGCGGGCCGCGACGCTGGTCCCCGACCTGCACGTCTGCGTGATCCGCGCCGACCAGGTCGTGGCCGGGGTGCCGGAGGCGGTGGCGGCGCTGGACCCGGCGCGGCCGCACACCTGGATCAGCGGGCCGAGCGCGACCAGCGACATCGAGCTGGACCGGGTGGAGGGTGTGCACGGGCCGCGGACACTGCACGTGGTGATCGTCAGCTGACGGTTCCGGCGGGCCCGGCGCTGGTGGTGCCGCCGGACGTGCTGCGGCTGCCCCGCGGGGCAGGCGACGCCGTCCGGAGCCAGGCGTCGCCGAGCGTCCGCACCACCACCGTCGCGATGTCCTCCGCCGAGCGCGCGGCCGGGCCCGAGGGCAGCACCATGTGGCTGACGGTGAGTCGGGCGGCGGTCTCGGCGGCGAGCCGGACGTCGTGCTCGCGGGCCCCGGGCCGGACCCGGCGCAGGTAGCCCGCGGACCGCTCGGCCGCGGCCGCGATGATCGGACCGGAGTCGGTGCCGAACGCGGACGGGACCGCCGCGTCGCCGCTGAGCAGGGCCTTGATCAGCGGGTTCTCCCCCGCCTCGGTGAGGGCGGCGTCGACCGCGGCGACCCACGCCGCGTACAGGTCGGGTTCACCGTCGAGGGCGGCCTCGATCCGGTCGAGGAACCGGTCGGTGGCGCGCAGCACCAGGGCCGAGGCGAGGCCGTCACGGTCGCCGAACTCGCTGTAGAGGGTCTGCCTGCTGACCCCGACCCGGCGGGCGAGCTCGGGCATCGACGGGCGTTCCCCCGCGACCGCGAGGCATTCGGCGGCGTCGAGGACCTCACCGCGCAGCTCGTCGCGGGCCCGCCGCGCCATCGTCCGCCGCTCGCTCATGGGAGACATCATGACACGACCCGTCCATCATCTGGACAGTTGCTCCGGATGTGTCTAACTTCGGCGGGGACACCGACGTCGAGGCCCGAGGAGCAATGCCGTGAAGCTGGTGCAGCAGGCGCGTGAGCGCTGGTCGTCCGTCCTCACCCTGCCCGCACCCGACCGGCTCGACGACGCGCTGCTCGCCACCGGAGCCCGCAGCCACCGCCCCGTGCCGTTCGGTCCCGCACCGCACGGGCTGGCCGAGGTCCCCGGTGACGAGGGCATGCCGCTGCTCGGCCACGCGCTGGCCTACATCCGGTTCGGGCACCGCTTCACCCGCGCCCGCACCGAGGCACTCGGCCCGGTGTGGTGGATGCGGTCCCCGGTCGGCCGGGCGATCGTCGTGACCGGCCCGGCCGCGACCCGGGAGGTGCTCACCAACCGGGACAAGGCGTTCTCCCAGGAGGGGTGGCGCGCGACCGTCGACGCGTTCTTCCACCGCGGCCTGATGCTGCTCGACTTCGACGAGCACCGCGCGCACCGGCGGATCATGCAGGAGGCCTTCACCGCCGACCGGATCGCCGGCTACGTCGCCGCGACCACCCCGGTGGTGCGGGAGGTGCTGCCGACCTGGCCGGAGCGGCTGCGGCTCTACCCGGCGCTGAAGCGGCTGACCCTGGACGTGGCGCAGGCGGTCTTCATGGACGCGCGCTCGGGGCCCGAGGCGGAGGCGGTGAACCGGGCGTTCGTGGACTGCGTGCGCGCGGCGAACTCCTTCGTCCGCCACGACCTGCCCGGGACCCGCTGGCGGCGCGGGCTGCGCGGACGGGCGCTGTTGGAGGACTGGTTCCGCGCGAACCTGGCGGCCAAGCGCGCGGGCGGGGGCACCGACCTGTTCTCCGCGCTCTGCCACGCCCGCACCGACGACGGCGAGACGTTCTCCGACGACGACGTCGTCAACCACATGATCTTCCTGATGATGGCCGCGCACGACACGTCGACCACCACGACGGCGTCGGCGGCGCACCACCTCGCGCGCAACCCGGTCTGGCAGGAGCGCTGCCGAGCCGAGTCCGACGCGCTCGCCGAGCGGATCTCCGACCGCGCCCCGACCGTGGCCGAGCTGCGCGAGCTGACCTCGCTGGACCTGGTGATCCGGGAGGCGCTGCGGCTCGACGCGCCGGTACCGCTGGTCATGCGGACGGCGGTGAAGGACACCGCGGTCGCCGGGCACCACGTGCCGGCGGCGACGCGGGTCGTCGTCGCGCAGGCGGTGAACCACTACGACCGGTCCTGCTGGACCGACCCGGAGCGCTTCGACCCCGAGCGGTTCTCCCCCGACCGGCGGGAGGACCGCTCCGACCGCGACGCGTGGATCCCGTTCGGCGGTGGCGTGCACAAGTGCATCGGGCTGCACTTCGGGACCCTCGAGGTCACCGCGATCCTGCACGAGATGCTGCGCCGCTACCGGTGGAGCATCGAGCCCTCCTACCGGCTGCGCTGGGACAACACCTCGCTGCCGGTGCCGGTGGGCGGCATCCCGGTGCGGCTCACCCCACGCTGACGGCCCACTCGTCGCGGGCGATGCGCACGGCCAGCTCCAGCAGCGCGACAGCCGCGCCGTGCAGCCGCTCCCCCACCGCGCGGTCCGCCTCGCCCGCGGCGACCCGCGCCCAGGTGCCCTCCAGCACGACGCCCAGCTTGAACGCGGCCAGCCCCGCGTACCAGGTGATGCCGGTGGTGTCGCGGCCGCCGGCGTCGGCGTAGGCGGCGACGAGCTCGGCCCGGGTGGGGAGCCCGCCGTGCCCGGCGAGCTCGGTCCCGGCCCCGAAGCCGACGGGGTCGACCGGCCAGGTGACCAGCAGCCAGCCGAGGTCGAGCAGCGGGTCACCGACGGTGCACATCTCCCAGTCGACCAGCGCGGCCACCCGCGGCCGGGTCCGGTCCAGCAGCACGTTGTTCAGGTGCAGGTCCCCGTGCGCGACGCCCGGTTCCGGCTCGGGCGGCCGGTGCCGGGTCAGCCAGTCCGCGGCGACGGCCACGTCGGGCAGGTCGCCCGGGTCGTAGCCGGGCACCTCGGAGTAGGACGCCAGCTGCTCGGTCCAGCGCGGCACCTGCCGTTCCAGGAACGGGCCGGGGCGGCGCAGCCCGTCGAGCCCGACGGCGGCCGGGTCGAGACGTCCCAGCCGGGCCGCGGCCCGGGCCACGTCGAGCACCGCGCCGTGCCGCAGCGCCGGGGTCGCGGCCTGCTCGGGCGAGACCCGCTCGCCGGGGTTGACGCCGTCCACGTCGGACATCAGGTAGAACGGCCTGCCGAGCACCCCGGCGTCGGTGCAGGCGGCGACGAGCCCCGGGTGCGGCACGTCGGTGCCGCGCAGCGCGCCGAGCACGGTGATCTCGCGGGCGATGGTGCGGGCCGACCCCGGCCGCGGGTGCACCGGCGGGGAGCGAAGGACCAGCGGCCTGCCGTCGACGACGGTGCGCAGCACCACGTTCTGGGTGCCGCCGCCGACCGGTTCCAGCTCGCCGGACCAGTCGCCGAGGCCCTGGTCGCGCAGCCAGGCCCCGAGCGCGGCACGGTCGACGACGTCGGCCGGGGACCTCACGTCGACCACGCCATCCCGCCGTCGACCTTGATCGTCGCGCCGGTGGTGTAGCCGGCGTCCGGGCCGGTCAGGTAGAGGATGGCGCCGACGACCTCGGCGGCCTCCCCCACCCGTCCGGCGGGGACGGTGCCGGCGATCCGCGTGCGGAACTCCTCGGTCCAGTGCTCGGCGATGTCGGTCCGGACCGGACCGGGCATCACCGTGTTGACCCGCACCGACGGCGCGTAGGCGCGGGCGAGCCCGACGGTCAGGGCGTTGAGCCCGGCCTTGGCCAGCGCGTAGGGCAGCTCGCCGGGGCCCGGCATCACCGCCGCGACCGAGGAGACGTTCACGATCGCGCCGCCGCCGCCCGCCGCGGCCATGAGCTCCCCGCAGCGGGCCCCGAGCCGGTAGGCGCCGCGCAGGTTCACGGCGAGGACCTTGTCGAACAGTTCCTCGGTGACCTCGGTGAGCGACCCGTAGAGCGGGGACATGCCGGCGTTGTTGACCAGCACGTCGATTCGGCCGTACTCGGCGAGCACCCGGTCCACCAGGGCGTCGCAGTCCGCCCAGCGGCCCACGTGGCAGCCGACGCCCAGTGCCGGCGTGCCGTGCTCCGCGGTCAGCTCCGCGGCCAGCGCGGTGCACGCCTCGACCCTGCGGCTGGCGACGACGACCGTGTCGCCGCGGGCCGCGTACGCCGCGCACGCCGCCCGCCCGATCCCCCGGCTCCCGCCGGTGACGACGACGACCCGGCCTCCGTCGCTCGACGCGCTCATCTCAGGACGCCCCGGAGCCCCCGGCGTTCCACTCACGGTCCTTGCGGTCCTCGGACTCGGTGCGCTCCTTGGCGATCTCCAGCGCGCGGGCCGCGGTGGCCTTGTCCGGGTACGGGCCGAGCCGGTCGGCCGACCGGCAGCCCTCGGCGGTCTCCACGGTGCCGTGCTTGAGGCAGTAGAACCATTGCTCGTCGCTCATGGGACCACCCTGGCACCGATCCACCCCGCCTGTCTCCCGCCGCGCCGGTCCGGCGATGGCAGGCTGGGGGGCATGGCACTGGTGCTCGGGGTGGACTCCTCCACCCAGTCCTGCAAGGTCGTCGTCCGCGACGCCGACACCGGCGAGCTCGTCCGTTCCGGGCGCGCCGCACACCCGGACGGCACGGAGATCGCGCCCCGGCTCTGGTGGGAGGCGCTGGAGGCCGCGATCGACGACGCGGGCGGCCTCGACGGCGTCGCGGCGCTGTCGGTCGCGGGCCAGCAGCACGGCATGGTCTGCCTCGACGAGCGCGGCGAGGTCGTCCGCGACGCGCTGCTGTGGAACGACACCCGCTCGGCCGCCGCCGCCGGCGAGCTCGTCGAGAAGTTCGGCGCGCAGCAGTGGGCGGAGACGACCGGCGTCGTGCCGGTGGCCTCGATCACCCTGGCCAAGCTGCGCTGGCTCGCCGCGCACGAGCCCGACCACGCCGCCCGCACCGCGGCGGTGTGCCTGCCGCACGACTGGCTGACCTGGAAGCTCCGCGGTGGCGGGGTCCCCGGCGGCGCGGGGCTCGACGAGCTGGTCACCGACCGGTCCGACGCCTCGGGCACCGGCTGGTTCGACGGCGTCGTCTACCGCCCCGAGCTGCTGGAACGCTTCTTCGGGTCGACGCCGGCGCTGCCGCGGCTGCTCGGCCCGGCCGAGTCCGTCGACGGGCCGGGCGGGATCCGGGTCGGCGCCGGGGCGGGCGACAACGCGGCCGCCGGGCTGGGTGTCGACGCCGGCGACGACGTCGTCGTCTCGCTGGGCACCTCGGGCACGGTGTTCGCCCGCTCGGAGCGTCGCGCCCAGGACCCCTCCGGGATCGTCGCCGGGTTCTCCGACGCCACCGGCGCCTACCTGCCGCTGGTGTGCACGCTCAACGCCTCCCGGGTGCTGGATGCGACCCGGCGGCTGCTCGGCGTGGACCACGACGAGCTGGGCCGCCTCGCGCTGGCCGCCGAGCCGGGCGCGGGCGGCCTGGTCGTGGTGCCCTACCTGGAGGGCGAGCGGACCCCGAACCTGCCCGACGCCACCGGCGCCCTGCACGGCTGGACGCTGGCGTCGGGGACCCGGGAGAACCTGGCCCGGGCCGCGGTCGAGGGCATGCTGTCCGCGCAGCGGGTCGGGCTGGAGGCGCTGCGCGAGCAGGGCGTCACCGTGTCCGGGGTGACCCTGGTCGGCGGGGCGGCCCGCTCCGAGGCGGTCTGCCGGATCGCCGCGCAGGTCTTCGAGGTGCCGGTGCGGGTGCCCGAGCCCGGCGAGTACGTGGCCGACGGCGCCGCCCGCCAGGCCGCGTGGGCGCTGCACGGCGGCGCGACGCCGCCGTCGTGGAGCGCCGGTGCCGAACCGGCACGCTACGAGGCCGACCCGGCACCGGCGGCCTGGGAGCGCTACCGCGAGGCGGCGGGCGCCTTCCTGGACCGGGTCGCGGGATGACCAGCGAGGGCCCGAAGCGGCTCCTGGTCCTCGGCAAGATCACCGACATCCTGGACGCGTTCACCCTGCAGCGCCCCGTGCTCGGGCTGGGCGAGATCCAGCAGGCGACCGCCATCCCGACCTCGACGGTGCAGCGGCTGGTGTCCAACATGGTCGCCGAGGGGCTGCTGGACCGGGTCGGGGACCGGGTCCGGATCGGGATCCGGATGGCCTACTGGGCCGGGGCCGCGGCCCGCGGGGTGGACCTGCTGGAGCTGGCCGGGCCGCTGCTGCGCGAGCTGCGCGACACCACCGGGGAGACCGCGTCGCTGTTCCGGGCCGAGGGCAGGCACCGGGTGTGCGTCGCCGTCGCCGAGACGCGGCACGCACTGCGCCGGGAGATGCACGTCGGCAAGGTCATCCCGCTGCACACCGGCTCGGCGGGCCGGGTCCTGCTCGCCTGGGCGCCCGAGCTGGCCGCGGAGGTGCTGGCCGGCCCGCTGCCGTCGCTGACCGAGTACACCGTGACCGACCCGGAGACGCTGCGCGAGCTGCTGGACGACACCCGCCGCGACGGGTTCGCGATCACCGTCGCCGAGCGCGACGACGGCGGCTCCGGACTGTCCGTGCCGGTGTTCGACCACGCCGGGGAGGTGACCGCGGCGCTCACGGTCAGCGGACCGACCATCCGGTTCGGCCGCTCGGAGTGCGAGAAGTGCGTGGACCTGCTGGTCGGGGCCGCGGAGCGACTGACCCGCACCCTCGGCGGGCGCCCGCCGGGCTGACCCGGCGGCCGGCTCAGCGACGGCAGCCGGGGTCCCGGCCGGTCAGCGCCACGATGCGCTCGATCGGCGTCGCCCCGGGGCCCGGTTCGACGGCGGGCGCGAACACACCCATGCCCTGCCCCTGCTCGGCCATGGCCGACACCGCGGTGAGCGTGGCGTCGAGGACCTCCGCGGGCCACTGCGGGTCGACCCCCACCGCACGGCCGAGGTCCCATCCGTGCACCACGAGCTCACCCAGCACCATCCCGCCGATGACGGCGGCCGGGACCTGCTCGCCCATGGTCACCGTGCCGTCCCAGGCCGCCGGTTCCGACCACACGGCCACCAGGTCCTCCCGGGCGGTGTGGAGCCGGACGGGCCAGTCCCCGGTGACCGGAGCGGCCGGTTCGGGTCCGTCGGCCGGTCCGTGCCCGGAGCGCCGCCCCACCTCGGCGAGCACAGGGGTCCAGTACAGGAGGTGGCCGAGCAGGTCCTGCAGGTCCCACTCCGAGCACGGCGTGGGACGGGTCAGCGGGAGCCGGGCCGCGGCCGCGACGAGCGGGACGTGTGCGGCCGCGGCGGCGACGATGTGACGGTGCATGACGGCGACGCTAGGGCCCGGGCGTGCCCGGGGTCTTGGACGAACGCGACGGTTCCGCCGGATCCCGGCATACTCGCCCACCGTGGACGAGGACCCCCGCCGCCTCCCGCCGGCCCGGGCCCGTCACCAGCGGGTGCGCACCGTGCCCCCACCGGCCGATCTGGCGGGCTTCGTCGAGCGGTTCTGGATCGTCGACTGGCACTACGACCGGCCCTACCGGCAGAAGGTCGTCCCCTACCCGCAGGTGCACCTGACCGTTCAGCCGGGGGCCGCCGCGATGCTGGCCGGGCCGGCGACCCGGTACGTCCACCGCGAGCTGACCGGGACCGGCCGGGTGGTCGGGGCGGCGCTGCGGGCGGGCACGGCCCGGGCGCTGGTCGGCGCACCCGTCTCGACCGTCACCGACCGCCGATGCCCGGTCGCCGGAGTCGTCGCCGCGGACGTGAACGGGCTGACCGACCACCTGCGCGCGAGGCTCCCCGCCGACGGGCCGGACCGGGCCGCGGCACAGGCACGGGACCTCGTGGCCACCGTGGCCGGGGACCGGTCGCTGGTCCGGGTCGACGATCTGGCCCGCGACACCGCGACCAGCGTCCGTTCGCTGCAACGGCTGTTCCACGACCACGTCGGGGTCGGTCCGAAGTGGGTCATCCGCCGCTACCGGCTGCACGAGGTGACCGAGCTGATGGCGGCGGGCGTGCCGGTCCGGTGGGCCGAGGTCGCCGCCGACCTCGGCTACGCCGACCAGGCCCACCTCAGCCGGGACTTCACCAGGATGTTCGGCGAGCCCCCGACGTCCTACGCGCGGCGCTACTGACCGTCGTCCGTACGGTCCCGGCGCGGCCCCGCCGTCCACGGGAATGCCTGGGCGTTCGAGCGGACCCCGCGGGCGGTCGCCGAGCGCATCGGCTCCCCCAGCTCGGCGAGCAGGTCCTCCGACCACGTGACGAGGTCGGCCAGCACCGCGGGGGTCAGCCAGTCCGGGCGCAGCGCGAACAGCAGGTCCTCGCTGGCGGTGTTGCCGCTGGCCCCGGGCGCGAACGGGCAGCCACCCAGTCCGCCCAGCGCGCCGTCGAGGACGGTCGCACCGTTCTGCACAGCGGCGAGTGCGTTCGCGACGCCCTGGCCCCAGGTGTCGTGGCCGTGGAAGGCGACGCGACGGCCGTCGGCGCCCGCGGCGACCCGCCCGACCAGCGACCCGACCTCGGCCGGGTTCGCCTGACCGAGGGTGTCGCAGACGACGACGTCGCAGGAGCCCGCGGTGCGCGGGTCGGCGACGATCTCGACCACCCGGTCCGGGTCGACGGGTCCGTCGAACGGGCAGGTGAACGCCGTCGCGAGGCACAGCTGGATGCGTCCGCCCGCGGCACGCGCGTGCTCGACGGCCTGCGGCATCGCGTCGAGGGAGACGGCGGTGTCACGGCCGATGTTGGCGTTGTTGTGCGCATCGGACACCGAGAAGCAGTACTGGACGTTGCGGGCCCCGGCGGCCACCGCCTTCTGCACGTGCCGCGGCGTCGCCACCCACACCCAGCAGCGCTCCAGCTCCTCCGGTGTCAGCGCGGCGACGACGTCGAGGGTGTCCGCCAGCGGCGGCACCAGGTCGCCGCGGGCCAGCGACCCGATCTCCAGCTCCGGCACGCCCGCGCCGAGCAGCGCGCGGACCAGCCCGACCTTGCGGTCGGTGGGCAGCGGCTTGCCGGTGAGCTGGAGCCCGTCGCGCAGCGTGACGTCCCGCAGGACGACCCCGTCGGTGCTCATGCGTCCTCCCCCGATGCGGCCCGGATCGTGTCCGGGGTGTATCCGAGCAGCCCGCCGAGGACGTCGGCGGTGTCGGCGCCCAGGTCCGGCCCGACCGAGCGGACCGGGACCGACCGGCCGTCGAGCACCGGCACGATGCCGGGGAACCCGACCCGTGCGGGTTCGGCGCCGCCGGTGTCGACGTCGAAGTACTGGACCATGTCGCGGGCGCGGAACTGCTCGTCGGCGACGATGTCGGCGGCGGAGTGGATCGGCCCGGCCGGGACGCCGGCCTCCTCCAGCTTCGCGAGGACCTCGTCGCGGGGCAGCGAGCGGGTCCAGGTCTCGATGGCGCCGTCGAGCTCGTCGCGACGCGCCCAGCGGCCCGCGTTGGAGGCCAGCTCCGGATCCGCGCCCAGGTCCGCGCGGCCGATGACGGTCATGAACCGGCCGTAGATGGAGTCGCCGTTGCCGGCGATCACGACGCTGCCCCCGTCCGCGCAGACGTAGGCGTTGGACGGGGCGATGCCCTCCATCCGCCCGCCGACGCGGCGCCTCTCGACGCCGTAGGCGAGGTGGTCGGGGACGAGGGACTCCATCATCGAGAACACGGCCTCGTTGAGCGCGACGTCCATGCAGCGCCGGTCCAGCGCGGGCCGGTCCGTGCGGCTCTCGCGCTGGTAGAGACCCATCATCGCGGAGAACGCGCCGTAGAGCCCGGCGATCGAGTCCCCGATCGACACCCCGGTCCGCGACGGCGGCCGGTCGGCCTCCCCGACGAGGGCGCGCAGCCCGCCCATCGCCTCGGCGACGGCGGCGAACCCCGGCCGCGACGACAGCGGCCCGGTCTGCCCGAACGCCGAGATCCGCACGAGCACGACGTCGGGGTTGACGGCGTCGAGCTCGGCCGGGCCCAGCCCCCACTTCTCCAGCGTGCCGGGCCGGAAGTTCTCCAGCACCACGTCGGAGCGGGCGGCCAGGTCCAGCACGGCCTGCTTCCCCGCGGCCGAGCGCATGTCGAGGGTGATGGAGCGCTTGTTGCGGTTCAGCGTCCGGTACAGCATCGAGGTGTCCCCGGCGTAGAGCCGCCAGTTGCGGATCTCGTCGCCGGTACCGGGGCGCTCGACCTTGATCACCTCGGCGCCGAAGTCGGCGAGCAGGCGTCCGGCGGTGGGGGCGGCGATGTAGTTGCCGAGCTCGAGCACCCGGACTCCGGACAGCGGAAGTTGCGACACGACTCTCCCTAGACGACGAGCGACAGCGGCAGGATCACCAGGATCGCGACGACGGAGGCGATGGAGACCCCGACCGAGCAGGTCTTGAGCGTCCCGCGCACGGACTGCCCGAGCAGCGACTGCAGCAGCCAGAACGTGTTCGAGGTGACGTGGACGGCGAACAGCGCCCCGGCGCCGGCGGCCAGCGCGATCAGGACCGGGGCCAGGCCGATCACCGGGGCGACCGGGGCGAGCACCCCGGCCGCGGTGATCGCCGAGATCGTCACCGACCCGATCGCGACGTGCAGCACGGCGGCGATCAGCCACACCATGAGCAGCGGTGCGGCGGTACTCGCGGAGAAGAAGCGGCCGAGAATCTCGCCGAGGCCCGCCTCGGAGATCGTCGTGGCGAGCGAGCCGCCGACGCCGGTGAGGATCAGGATCTGCCCGCTCTCGCGGAACCCGTCGGAGACCGCGGACTCGACCATGCCGCGCCCGTGGGCGACCCCGACGACGGCGGTGGTCCCGATCAGCGCGAGCAGCAGCGCGATCACCGGCTCGCCCAGGAACGCGATGACGGGGTGGGTGACCCCGGCCGCGTCGAGGACGGCGCCCGCGGCGATGAGCAGCAGACCCACCAGCAGCGGGCCGAACAGCAGGGCCAGCGGCAGCTCGCGACGCGCGGAGCCGGACACCGCGGTGCCGACGGCGGCCGGGACCGCACCCCCGCCGGGCCCGGCTCCGCCTCCCCCGTCCGTGCCCCCGCCGCCCGGGGAGCCGGTACCGGTGGGCCGTCCCCCGGCGCTCCCGGCGTCGGGTGCGGCGGTGTCCGGCGGGTCGGCCTCCGCACCGGCGGGCACGCCCGCGGCGACCGGCTCCTGCTCGTCGCGGGCCGGGTCCCACCAGCCGCGGCGCAGCAGCACGGACATGATCCCGGTCGCGATGAGCACGGTCGGCACCACGACGACCAGGCCCAGGATCAGCATCTGGCCCAGCGGCACCCCGAGCACACCGGCGAGTGCGACCGCACCGACACCGGGGACCATGAACACGATCCCGCACTCCAGGCCGATCGCGAGCGCGGTCGCCATCCGCGGCAGCCCCTTGTCCCCGATGCGCGGAGCGATCCGACGGGCCAGCGGTGCGGAGATGACCAGCAGCACGTCGACGAAGATCGACTGGAGTGCGGTGGAGACGGTGACGGCGGTGGCGTAGGGCATCCCGCGCGGGCCGCAGGCCGTCAGCAGCGCGGAGACCAGCCGTTCGATGGCGCCCGCATGGTGCAGCATCGCGCCGGTCAGGACACCGAAGGCGATGAGCAGCCCGACGTCGGCCAGGATGTCGCCGAACCCGCCGGTGACCGCGTCGACCGTCCCCGTCACCCCCAGGCCGGCGGTCAGGCCCAGGTAGACGGCGCCGATCACGAGGGAGATCACCGGGTTGAGCCGGAACCTCACGATCAGCACGACGACGGCGAGCACGGCGACGGCCGTGTTCACCACGATGACGGTGTCCGACACGATGATCCCCCTGGCATCGACGACGATGTCGTAACCACATCATGAACTCGGACCCACCATGCGAGCAACCCTGCAGGTCAGGCGGCGGCCAGCGCCCCACCGAACCCGATCAGCGCGACCCCGGCGACGACGTCACCGGCGCGGCGCACGCGACGCCGGGTGAAGAAGGCCCGCGCCCGGTGCACGGCGAGGACCAGTCCGACCCCGTAGACGCCGCCGAGCACCGCCACCGACAGTGCCAGCAGCAGCGCGTCGGCGGTGGTCGTCACCCCGGGCACGAGGAACTGCGGCAGCACCGACAGGTACATGACCAGCACCTTCGGGTTGGTGATGTTCGAGCCGAAGCCGACCAGGAACGACCGCCGCGCCGGCAGCCGCGGACCGCCGTCGGGGACCACGGGGTAGTCCCCGCGGCGCGCGGCGCGCAGCGCCTGCACCCCGAGCACGCAGAGGTAGACCACCCCGGCCCAGCGGATCACGGTGAACGCGGTGTGCGAGCTCGCGACGAGCACACCGAGCCCGAACGCCGCGGCGCCGCCCTGCAGGGCGTTGCCGGTGAACACGCCGGCCAGCGTCGAGAGTCCGCCCGCGCGCCCGCCGACCAGCGAGGCACGCAGCATCACGAAGGTGTCCGGGCCGGGCATCAGCACCAGCCCGACGACGATCGACAGGTAGGCACCGTAGGACGTCCAGCTCACGAGGGGCCATCGTAGGCTGCTGCCCCGTGAGATCCCGCCGGCGCCGCACGTCCCGGGAGGCGTCCCCGCTCCCGACGGTCGACGGCCTCGCGCCGGCCCGCGTCCGCACCCCGGCGACCGGCGGGTGGGCGACGATGCGCGACCACCTCGTCGACAGGTTCCCGCACGTCGCGGAGCGGATCGACGCACGGCTGGCGGCCGGGGAGATCGTGACCGCGGACGGCCCGGTCACCCCGGCCACGCCGTACACGCCGTCGACGACGCTGTGGCTCTACCGCGACGAGCCCGACGAGGTACCGGTGCCGTTCGGGCTGCCGGTGCTGCACGCCGACGACGACGTGGTCGTCGTCGACAAGCCGCATCTGCTCGCGACGATCCCGCGGGGCAGCCACGTCCGCCAGACCGTGCTGGTGCGGCTGCGCCACGAGCTGGGGCTGCCCGCGCTCAGCCCGGCGCACCGGCTCGACCGCGCCACCGCGGGGGTCCTGCTGCTGGTGGTGCGCCCGGAGCTGCGCGGCGCGTACCAGACGTTGTTCGCCCGCGGCCGGGTCACGAAGACCTACGAGGCGCTCGCCCGGTTCGACCCGGACCTGGAGCTGCCGCGCACCGAGGTGTCGCGGATCGTGAAGCGCCCCGGGGTGTTCGCCGCCGTCACCGAGGACGGCGAGCCGAACGCCGAGACCCGCGTCGAGCTCGCCGGGCTGCGGGGCGAGTGGGCCCTGTACCGGCTGACCCCGCGCACCGGGCGGACCCACCAGCTGCGGGTGCACCTGAACGGGCTGGGCGTGCCGATCCTCGGCGACGACGTCTACCCCGAGCTGCACCGGCGGGCACCGGAGGACTTCACCCGCCCACTGCAGCTGCTCTCGCGTGCCCTGGAGTTCGACGACCCGGTGACCGGGGCGCGGCGGCGCTTCGTCAGCGGCCGCACCCTGCAGGCGTGGGACGACCCGGACGGCTGGGCCGCCGGGACGCCGCACGAGTGGTGATCAGCCGACGCTGCGGTCGTCGCCGTCGTCGAGGTGGTGGCCGTTGCGGTGCCCGCCGGGCACCGGCGCGCCGTTGACGGCGCCGTTGCGCGCACCACCGGCCGGTCCGTGCGGTCCGTGGTCCTCCGCGGCGCGGTGGCGGCCCTCGCGCAGACCCCGCTGGTAGCTGGCCAGCCGGTTGCGCACCCGGTCGGGCTGGCGCTCCCGCGACCCGGTCGGCGCGAGGCCGTTCGGGGTGTCCCGCCACGACGGCGGCACCATCGCCTGCCCGGGCAGACGCTGCGGCAGGCCCTGTGCGGTGGTCGGCAGGTCGACGACCCGGTCGGCCCGGATCCGGGCGGCGTCGAACTCGGCGTCGCCCGCGGTGCGCCAGTTGTCGTTCTGCGTGACCGGGAGCGCCGTCGTCTCGGTCGATCCCGGTTCACGGAACCAGGCCGAGGCGACCGCCGCGAAGATCGGCGTGTCGTCCGCGTCGTCCACGGGCACCGGCACCTCCGAGTCGAACGGTCCGAACAGCTCCACCGGCGGGGTCGCCCCCGCCGCGCCGGTGACGGGCAGTGCCTCGGTGGCCGGGGGGTCCTCCGGCGCGGGCGGCGGTGGCGGGGCGCCGTTGCGCGCCGGGCCGGTGCCCGGCGACGGCGGTCCGTACGGCGGGCGCGGGCCCGGGCCGGGGCCGGGCGTACCGGGGCCGGACCCGTTCGGTCCGGGACCGGCCGGGCCGGGGGCCTGCGGACGGGCAGCCGGGGCACCGGAGCCGGCGAAGGGGGCCGCGGCCGCGATCCCGCCGGCCGGGCGGGGGGCACGGCGGGGCAGCCCGGCGGGCGCCGCGGGCTCGTCCCGTTCGGGGGCGACCGGCGGCCAGCTGCGCTCGGGTTCCGCCACCGGGGCCTCCCGGGGCGGCCACGGCACGTCCGCCGCCGCGTCCGGTGCGGGCGCGGGGGCGGGTGCCGGGCGGCGCAGCGACGCCGTCGTCCCGGTCCCGGCCTGCTCGGCGGACTCGGCCGGCTGCGGCTCCGCGGCGGGCGCGGCGGACTCGGAGCGGCCACCGCCGAGGACCGAGGACGGCAGGTGGAGCACGGCGATCGGGGCGATCGCGGAGTTCCCGGCGGGGGCGCGGACGCCGAGCCGGGCGCCGATGGCGCGGGCCAGCCGCGCGGCCACGTGCAGGCCGATCTCCTGCGGGGCGACCGGGCCGCCGGGGGTCGCCGAGCCCAGCGCCCGGTCCAGCTCCTCGACCGGGGTGCGGTGCCGCGGCGACTGGGTCCCCTGGAGCTCGACGACGATCCCGCCGTCGGGACCCCAGCGGGTCAGCAGCTCGATGCGGTCCCCGGCCGGGGTGGCGCTCGCTGCGTGGGCGAGCAGCTCGGCCAGGATCTGGCCCAGGACGGGCTCGGCGGTCGCGTCGACCGAGACGCTCGGGGTCGGCGGGACGATCGTGCGCGAGGCCGCCTCACTCGCGGAGACGACGGTGTTGAGCGCCTGCCCGAGCGGGGTCGACGGGGCCGCGAGCCGGGGCCCGCGGGGGGCGCCGGCGAGGACGAGGATGTGGTCGCCGTCGCGGGCCCCGCGGCGGGCGGCCGCGGCCAGCTCGGCGAGGTCGGCCAGCGCACCCGGGCGCAGCTCACCGGCTCGCAGCCGTTCGGTCAGCAGCTGCTGGCGCTCCGAACGGGCCCGCAACCGGTGCGCGATCGCGGCCAGCACCGCGTCCCCGGCCGAGGCACCCGCCGGGCCGGACGGGTTGGGCGGCGGGTCGTCTCGCG
Source organism: Pseudonocardia sp. ICBG1034 (assembly GCF_020131375.1). Classification (NCBI taxonomy): domain Bacteria; kingdom Bacillati; phylum Actinomycetota; class Actinomycetes; order Pseudonocardiales; family Pseudonocardiaceae; genus Pseudonocardia; species Pseudonocardia sp. ICBG1034. The sequence continues at coordinate 2,458,059 of NZ_JAHLEK010000015.1, read as the reverse complement.
CCACGCGATCGTCCTCCGAACCGTTCGGACGGCGCCCGGGGTCGGACGCCACGTCAGTACCCGCTCGGGTAGCGGGCGGGACGGTTGCGAAGCCTACTCGTCGGTCCGCCCAGCGCTCGCTCTGATGCGGTGGGCGGTGGATCGTGGACGGGCGGGCGGCGCGCCCCCCGCAGGCGGGTCACCGGGGCGCCCGGACGGGCACGACGGGCGGCCGGGCGGCCGCGCCGGAGGGGTCCTCACTCGAACCGCGACGGGTCCCCCGCACCGCGCCGGACGATCTCCGGCTCGTCGCCGGACAGGTCGACGACGGTGGTCGGCTCGGTGCCGCAGTCCCCGGAGTCGATGACGGCGTCGACCTGGTTCTCCAGCTCCTCCTTGATCTCCCAGCCCTGCGTCATCGGCTCGTCGTGGCCGGGCAGCAGCAGCGTCGAGGACAGCAGCGGCTCCCCCAGCTCGGCCAGCAGCGCCTGGGTGGTGGCGTGGTCGGGGATGCGCACGCCGACGGTCTTCTTCTTCGGGTGCAGCAGCTGCTTCGGCACCTCCTTGGTGGCCGGGAGGATGAAGGTGTAGCTGCCCGGGGTGGACGCCTTCACCGCGCGGAACACGGAGTTGGAGATCTGCACGAACTGCCCGAGCTGCGCGAACTCCGCGCACACGAGGGTGAAGTGGTGCCGGTCGTCGAGCTTGCGGATCTGCCGGATCCGCTCCAGACCGTCGCGGTTGCCCAGCGAGCAGCCCAGCGCGAAGCACGAGTCGGTCGGGTAGGCGATCAGGCCGCCGGACCGCACGAGGTCCACGACCTGTCCGATGCTGCGCGGCTGCGGGTTCTGCGGGTGCACGTCGAAGTACCGGGCCATCGCGGCAACGTACCGGCTCGGCGGCCCACCCGGGGAGTTCGACGACCGGGCGGTCGCGGTGCGGCGGGAAACCGTTGCCCGCGATGCGTGGAGGGGGCCAGGATGCGATCCATGCACGTCGTGGAATACCGGCCGGAACGGCACGAGTTCGCCTGGACCTTCGGGGGCGTGCCACCGGTGCGCCGGGTCGCGCCCGGGACCTGCCTGCGGCTGTGGACCGAGGACGCGTTCTCCGGGCGGCTCACGTCCACCTCGGACCGTCCGAGCGCGGTGCTCGACATGAGCGAGGTGAACCCGCAGACCGGGCCGTTCCACGTCGAGGGCGCCGAGCCGGGCGACACGCTGGCCATCCACCTCGTGGAGCTGACCCCGGCCCGGGACTGGGGTGCCTCCACCCTGATCCCGCTGTTCGGGGCGCTGTCGACGACCGACCGCACCGCGCTGCTGCACGAGCCGCTCCCCGAGCGGACCTGGATCTACCAGCTCGACCGGGCCGCGGGGACGGTGCTGTTCGAGGCGACGAGCGCGGACCTGCGCCTGGAGCTGCCGTGCAACCCGATGCTCGGCACCGTCGGCGTCGCCCCGCCCGGGCGGGAGGTGCGCAGCTCGCTGGTGCCCGACGTGTTCGGCGGGAACATGGACACCCCGGAGATGCGCGCCGGGGCCACCTGCTACCTGCAGGTCAACGTGCCCGGTGCGCTGTTCTCGGTCGGCGACGGCCACTACCGCCAGGGCGAGGGCGAGAGCTGCGGTACGGCCGTCGAGGGCGCGATGGACGTCGTGCTGATCGTCGAGCTGATCAAGAACGCCCCGGTCCCGGCGTGGCCGCGGATCGAGACCGACACCCACTACGTCGTCGTCGGGTCCTCCCGTCCGCTGGAGGACGCGTGGCGGGCCAGCCAGGTCGGGATGATCGCCTGGCTGGGCGAGCTGTACGGGCTGGACCGGCTGGACGCCTACCAGCTGCTCACCCAGGCCGCGGAGTCGCCGCTGGCCAACGTCGTCGACACCAACTACAGCGCCGTCACCAAGATCGCGAAGGCGCTGCTCCCGGCCGCCGCGGCCTACGGCGGCGTCCACCGTCACCTGCGCGAGCAGGCCCGCTCCCTGTAAGAGAGGCCCTTTCCATGGACATGCTGCTGAACGGTCGTGTCGTGCTCGTGACCGGAGGGTCGCGCGGGATCGGGCGCGCGGTCGTCGCCGGGCTGGCGGCGGAGGGCGCGCGGGTCGCGTTCTGCGCCCGCGACGCCGACGGGGTCGCCGCGGCCGAGCAGGAGCTGCGCGCCGCGGGTGCCGGCGAGGTGGCGGGGACCGCCGTCGACGTCGCCGACGGCGAGGCCCTCGGCCGCTGGGTCGCCGACAGCGCCGAGCGGTTCGGGGCGGTGGACGCGGTCGTCGCGAACGTGAGCGCGCTGGCGATCGGCCCGGGCGAGCAGAACTGGCGCTCGAGCTTCGAGGTCGACCTGCTGCACACCGTGCGACTGGTGGAGGCCGCGCTGCCGCACCTGGAGCGCAGCGACGCCGCCTCGGTCACCGCGGTGTCCAGCGTGTCCGGCCGCGAGATCGACTTCGCCGACGGGTCCTACGGCGTCATGAAGGCCGCGCTCGTGCACTACGTCTCCGGCCTGGCGTTCGACCTGGCACCGAAGGGCATCCGGGCCAACGCCGTCTCCCCCGGCAACGTCTACTTCCCCGGCGGGGTGTGGGCCAACGTCGAGCAGCACGATCCCGCGCTGTACGCGCACGCGATGGGGCTCAACCCGACCGGCCGGATGGGCACCCCGGAGGAGACCGCCTACGCGGTGGTCTCGCTGGTCAGCCCGCGGGCGAGCCGGATCAGCGGCACCAACCTGGTGGTCGACGGGGCGCTGACCCGCGGGGTGCAGCTCTGACCCGTCACCCCAGCGCCTCGCGCACCACGCGCTCGACGGGCGCGGTCCCGGCCAGCAGGTCGAACGCCGGCTCGCTCGCGGGCTCCAGCGGTGGCTGGGCGATCACCCGGGGCCGACGGGCCGCCGGGGACATCGCCTGGGCGCGGTGCACGACGAACGGGTGCACCAGGTAGACGTCGCCGGCCCGGCCGCAGGCCGCGACCTCCGGGCGTCGCGCCGTCGCGGGAACGGCCTCGCCGCAGAACGGCAGCCAGTCCGCACCGGCCGCACCGTGGGGCGCGAGCAGTGGCGCGACGTCGCGGTGGGATCCGGAGCGCAGCAGCGTCGGGGCGTCGTCCGGGCCGACGTCGGAGTAGAGGAACAGCATCAGCAGGGACCGGCCCCGCGAGTCCACCGACAGCCGCGGTCCGCCGTCGGGCCCGGTGAAGGAGGACTCGACGTGCCATCCGTCGTCGCCGGGTGCGCCGGGCACCGGGAAGCGGACCGGGAAGGTGCCCATCCCGGTCCGGGGCCGCCAGCGGCCGGGACCGACCAGCGCGTCGAACGCGGCGTGCAGGGCCGGGGTGTCGGCCGACGCGGTGAACCCGGCGTCGCCCATACCGGCCACCCGCAGCACCGGTGCCGTCCAGCCCGCCGGGTCGTCGAGGTCGACCCCCTCGGTCCGGAGGAGCTCGGCGCGCAGCAGCGCACGACAGCGGGCGGCCGCCGCCGTCGTGAACGCGCCCGGGATGTGCACCCAGCCCTCACGGACGAACTGCTCGATCATCGCGCCACAGGGTGCCCCGGTGACGCGGTCGCGGGCGACCGGTTTCCCGTCGAACCGGACACTCCATCCCGAACCGGCCCCGGGTTAGGGTCACCTCACCTGACCGAAGGAGATCGTCCGTGACGCCGTCCCGGGCCGCGGTGGCCCTCGCCGCCCTGCTCACCCTGTTCCTCGCCGCGTGCTCCGCGCCCGGCTCGGGCCCCACCGACGGCGGGGAGACCCGCACGGTCGCCACCGCACGCGGCGAGGTCACGGTCCCGGCCGCGCCGCGGCGGGTCGTCGTGCTGGAGCCGGTGCAGCTCGACACCACCGTCGCCCTCGACGCCCCGCCGGTCGGGGCCGGGGTCCTGTCCGAGGGCACCGGGGTGCCCGCGTACCTCGGCGGCGCCGGTGCGCAGGTGGCGGTCGTCGGGACCGTCGCCGAGCCCGACCTGGAACGGATCGCGGCCCAGCGACCCGACCTGATCCTGGGCACCGAGTCCCGGCACGCCGCGCTGTACGACCGGCTGACCGCGATCGCGCCGACGGCGTTCATGGCCTCGCAGGCCGACCCGTGGCAGGACAACGTCCGCTTCGTCGGCCGGGCGCTCGGCCGGGAGGCCGACACCGAGCAGCTGCTCACCCGCTACCGGGACCGCTGCGCCGAGGTGGCGCGCACCCACGACACGGCCGGGCGGACCGCGCAGATGATCCGCCCCCGCGACGGTCTGCTCACCCTGTACGGGCCGACGTCGTTCGCGGGCAGCACCCTGGAGTGCGCCGGGTTCACCATCCCGCCCCGGGACTGGGAGAACTCGATCTCGGTGGACCTCTCCCCCGAGCTGGTCCAGCAGGCCCGCGCCGACGAGGTGTTCCTGACCGCGACCGACCCGGCGTCGCCGTCGGCGGTGCCGCCGGCCGTCCAGGCGGTGCGCGCGCAGGTCTTCCCGCGGCTGCACCCGGTCGACCAGTCGGTCTGGATCACCGGCGTCGGGCCGCTCGGCGGGCAGAGGGTGCTCGACGACATCGAGCGGACGCTGGGCCGATGAGCCCCCTGTCGGGGTCGCCGAACGTCCTGTTCGCCGCCCGGGTGCTCGCCGTCGGCGTGCCCTCCCCCGGGTTCCGGCGGATCGTCCTGGGCGGTCCGGAGCTGTCGCGGTTCGCCCCGCACGGCCGGGACCAGCGGGTCAAGCTGCTGGTCCCGCCGGACGACGGCTATCCCGCCTCGCTCACCTCCGGCCTGCCGGAACGCGAGTGGCGGGCCCGGCTGCGGAAGCTGCCCGCCGGCACGCGGCCGGTGCTGCGCAGCTACACCCCGGCCGCGGTCCGGCCGGGGCGCGGTGAGGTCGACCTCGACGTGTTCCGCCACTCCCGGCCGGGCCCGGCGAGCGCGTGGGCCGCGGTCGCCCGGCCCGGCGACCCCGTCCTGCTCTCCGGGCCGGACGTGCGGCGCGGCAACCCCGGTCACGGCGTGCAGTGGGACCCGGGCCCCGCCACCGAGGTGCTGATCACCGGCGACGAGACCGCGCTGCCCGCCGTGCGCGGCATCCTCGCCGCGCTCCCGCCGCACCACCGGGGCCGGGTGCTGGTCGAGGTCGGCGACCCGGCCGACGCCGTCGGGCTCACCGACGCCCATCCGGGGGTGACGGTGGAGCTCTGCCGGCGGCCCGGGCGCCCGCTGCTCGACGCCGTCGCCGACTGGGCCGGCACCCACGGTGCCGCGGCCGCCCGCCTCGGCGAGCACTTCTACGCCTGGAACGCCACCGAGAGCACGCGGGTGGCGCGGGTGCGGGCGCTGCTGCACGAGGCGGGCGTCGCCCCGGACCGGGTCCACGCGCAGGGCTACTGGCACGACCGGCCCCGTCCCGCTGCCCGCTGATCACCCGGCCGTCATCCGGGTGTGGCCCCGCGGCCATGACCGGCGCGCAGCGTTGCCACACGTGGACGAGACCCCGGTCGAGCCTCAGGCCGACGCCCCCGACACCCTGATCCCGCACCCCGCCGCCACCGACCCCGGGAACTTCCGGGTCGACGACTCCGACGACGACGACCCGACCCTCGTCGGTCCCGAGGGCAGCCCGGTCGACACCTGGCGCCAGGGCTACCCCTACGACGACCGCCTGTCCCGCCTGGAGTACGAGCGCCAGAAGCGGCTGCTGCAGATCGAGCTGCTGAAGCTGCAGAACTGGGTCAAGGACACCGGCAACCGGATCGTCGTGCTGTTCGAGGGCCGCGACGCCGCGGGCAAGGGCGGGACGATCAAGCGGTTCACCGAGCACCTCAACCCCCGCGGCTGCCGGGTGGTCGCGCTGGAGAAGCCGACCGAGCGCGAGGCCGGCCAGTGGTACTTCCAGCGCTACGTGCAGCATCTGCCCTCGGCCGGGGAGATCGTGCTGTTCGACCGGTCCTGGTACAACCGGGCCGGCGTCGAGCGGGTCATGGGCTTCACCGACCCCCGCTCCTACATGGAGTTCCTGCGGGCCACCCCGGAGCTGGAGCGGATGCTCGTGCGCTCCGGGGTCCACCTGGTGAAGCTGTGGTTCTCGGTGTCACGCGACGAGCAGCGCACCCGCTTCCTGATCCGTCAGGTCGACCCGGTGCGCCAGTGGAAGCTGTCCCCGATGGACCTCGCCTCACTGGACAAGTGGGAGGCCTACACCGAGGCCAAGGAGGCGATGTTCTTCTACACCGACACCAAGGACGCTCCCTGGACGGTGATCAAGAGCAACGACAAGAAGCGCGCACGGCTCGAGGCGATGCGCCACGTCCTGGGCCTGTTCGACTACCCCGGCAAGGACACCGGGGTGGCGTCCCCGCCGGACCGGCTCATCGTCGGGCCCGCCGCGGAGATGTTCGAGCAGGACGAGGGCCCGAACCGCTTCCCGCCGTTGACCGACAAGCACCACTGACCCGCGGGGGCGGCGCTCAGGCGGGCTCGGCCACCAGCGTCATGGTCAGCGAGTGGCCGAGGCCCAGGCCGGGGCCCGCGGCCCGTTCGAGTCCGAGCAGGGTCGCGGCGAGCCGGTCGGCGTCGGCGTCGGCGAGCGGACCCGCCCCCCGGTACGGCTCCAGGGCGCCGTTCCAGCGGTCGGCGAACCCGCGCAGCCAGGACAGCACCTCCTCCGGGGCGCCTCCGGTCGCGGGGGTGAACCGGAGGTCGTCGGGGTCGACCCGGGACGGGTCGCGGACCAGGTCGTTCACCAGGGTCCGGAAGCGCGGCACCGCCGGGTGGAAGGTGCCGGTGGCGGTGTGCCGTCCGACCAGGACCGACCGGTCGACGGCGGTGCGCGACACCAGCCGCGCACCGCTGCCGGCCAGCGCGGCGTCGACGGTGGCGTCGAGTTCGGCGCGGCCGTAGAAGGTCATCGGCTCGGAGATCGCCCCGCCGCCACCGGCGAAGAAGCTCATCGCGTAGTCCCAGCGCTCGGTGCCCCAGCGGGGCTGCCACTCCACCGAGTAGCGGCCGAGGACGTCGACGACGACCGCGGCGCGCCGCCCCCGTGCCGCGACGGCCGTCAGCACCGATCCCAGTGCGGCGACGAGCTCGTCGCGGGTGAGGTGGGAGTACGGCACCCCGCAGGACAGGTAGAGGTCGAACGCGCCGTCGGGCAGCGCGTCGCGCACGTCGCCGAGCACGAACGACGCCGACGGCGAACCGACGGTGTCCCGCGCGGTGGCGACCATCTCCGGATCGACGTCGAGACCGACGTAGCGCAGCCGGTCCTCCGCGACGATCGGCGCGGCGTCCGGTGCCGGGCGGGTGAGGAGGGCGAACCCGTCGGCGGTGCCGGACCCGACGTCGAGCACGGCGACCGGGGACCCTGGCCGCAGGTGCAGCGCGGCCAGCGCACCCGCGATGACCCGCCGGGTGACCGGCTCCTCGGAGCCGACCTTGACGGGGTCCCGTCGCGACGGGGACAGGTAGTGGGCGCTCGCGCCGCGGTAGGACGGGGCCTGCTCGGAACGGCTCACCGTTCCTTCCTACACCGAGAAGATCGTTCTCGGCTCACCGCGGGCGGCCGGGGTCGGGCCGGCCGCCCGCGGGAGGTCAGCGGACGGCTCAGGCGAGGTCGTCCAGCTCGCCGTTCCTGATCGAGGCCAGGAAGGCGGCCATCTCGGTCGCCGGGAAGGCGAGCACGGTGCCGTGCGGGTCCCGCGAGTTGCGGACGGCCACGGTCCCCCCGGTCACGACGGCGAGCTCGACGCAGTTGCCCTGGTAGCCGCTGCGCACGCTCTTGCGCCACGCCAGCGAATCGATCGCCGCGGGGCCGCTCAGGTGCATCTGTTCCATGCGAATGCTCACCTCATCTGCACGTGCATTCTCCGTTGCGGAGAAGCTAGCAGGGGGCAAGCGGTTCGGTCGTGCAAAACAGGACGGACGCGCCCGGCGGTCGTCCGGCCGCGCCCGAGTGCGCCGTACCGGCCGTGGGCGGTCGGCATCGGACGGTGTCCCCCACTGTGGGGGCACCTGTGCCGTTCGTCGCCCGGGAGCGACGTCGGTGCAGGTCAGCGTTCGGCGCGCAGCTTGCTCAGGGCCTGTTTGGTCTGCTCCGGGCTGAGCGCGTCGACGGTGAGCCGGTCCATCGACCGGCCGTAGCGCTCGACGTCGGCCCGCTTGTCCAGATAGGAGGCCCCGGTCATCTCCTCGAGGTACACCAGGTCGGGCAGCTCGGGCTCCGCGAAGCGCAGCATGGTGAAGGCGTGCTCGGCGCCGTAGCCGGACAGGTCCCAGGGCAGCAGCTGGACGATGACGTTCGGCAGCGACGACAGCTCGACCAGATGGTCGAGCTGGGCGCGGAAGACCGCCTCCCCGCCGACCGGCCGGTGCAGCACGGCCTCGTCGAGCACGGTCCAGAAGGTCGGGGCGTCCTTGCGGTGCAGCACGCGCTGGCGCCGCAGCCGCACCTCCAGGCGCTTCTCGACGTCGGCCCGCTCGGCGGGCGGCAGATCGGTGTGGCCGCCGCTGACGACCGCGCGGGCGTAGTCCTCGGTCTGCAGCAGGCCGGGGACGAACAGCAGCTCGTAGGACGAGATCCGCGACGCCGAGGCCTCCAGACCCACGAAGTCCTCGAACCAGCCGGGGACGACGTCGTTGTACCGGGCCCACCAGCCGCTGGAGTTGCTCTCCTCGGCCATCGACAGCACCTGGTCGCGCTCGGGGCCCTCGGCGACGCCGTACATCGTCAGCAGGTCGGCCACGTCGCGCTGCTTGAACCCGACCTTGCCGGACTCCAGCCTGCTCATCTTCGAGTCCGAGCCGCGGATCGCGTACGCCGCGTCGGCCCGGGAGATCCCCGCGCGCTCCCGCAGCCGGCGCAGGTGGGAACCGAGGACGATGCGCCGCGCGGTCGGGCCGCGGTCGGCACCGGGCGGGGTGGGGCTGTTCGGGCTGGGGACCACCGGGACGGGCTCCTGCGGGTTGCGGGGACTGCCGATCGGGTGACCCAGCCTACACAACGGTTCCGCAGGTCGTCAGCGGTCTCGATCACCGGGCACTTCCGGACAGTGACGGTGCGTGCCCGTCGGGCCGGTCCGCTACGGTGGCCGCACCGGTGATCGGCGCCACGACGGGCGTCGCCCGGGCACCGACCGACGACCCGGCGCGACGGCGCCGACGACGCAGTGAGGACTCCGCCGATGGCCCAGCCGACCGAGGGTCGCGCTCCCGCGTACATCGACACGACCAAGGCCAGCATCGCCCGGGTCTACGACTACGCGCTCGGTGGGAAGGACAACTACGAGGTCGACCGGGAGACCATCGAACGGGTGCGGCAGGTGGCCCCCGAGGTCAACATGCTCGCGATCGACAACCGGGCGTTCCTGATCCGGGCGGCGCGCTTCGTCGCCACCCAGACCTCCATCACCCAGTACCTGGACTGCGGCTCCGGCCTGCCGACCGCGGAGAACACCCACCAGGTGGTGCAGCGGCTGCAGCCCGAGGCCCGGGTCGCCTACGTCGACAACGACCCGACCGTCATCGCGCACGGCCAGGCGCTGCTGGAGGACAACGAGTTCACCCGCTTCTCCGCCGCGGACATCCGCGAGCCGGAGACGGTGCTGGCCGACCCGTCGGTCCAGGGCTTCCTCGACCTGGACCAGCCGCTCGCGCTGTTCCAGATCGGCACCATCCACCACTTCGACGACGCCGTGGACCCGCAGGCGATCATGGCGCGCTACATCGAGCGGCTCGCCCCCGGCAGCGTCGTCGCGATCGCGCACTTCTTCGACCCGGAGAACGCCGACAGCGAGCTGGCCCGGCGGATGGAGCAGGTCTTCGTCCACAGCCCGATGGGCAGCGGCCGGTTCCGCACGCACGCCGAGATCAGCGGCCTGTTCCCCGGGCTCGAGCTGGTCGACCCGGGCATCGTCCCCTGCTACCGGTGGTGGCCCGACGGCCCGCAGCTGCGCACCGAGGACCCGGTGCAGCGCTGCATCGTCGGCGGGGTCGGCATCAAGCGATGAGTTCGCGGGGCCGCCGCGGTCGGAACGGGTGAGACCCACCGACCCCGGGAGGCCCCGTGTCCGTCACCCTGGACCGCACCGCCGCGCTCCTGCGCGGCGCCGTCGACACCGGGCGCGTCCCGGGGCTGGTCGCCGCCGTCGACGACCCCCGGCACGGCACCGTGGTGCACGTCCTCGGCGACGACGGCGCCGGACACCCGTTGCGCCGCGACACGGTCGTGCGGATCGCCTCGATCACCAAGCCCGTCGTCGCGGTCGCCGCGCTCGCACTCGTCGAGGACGGGATGCTGGACCTCGACGGGCCGGTCGCGGCGTGGCTCCCGGAGCTGGCCGCGCCGCGGGTGCTGCGCCACGAGGCGGCCGAGCTCGACGACACCGTCCCCGCGCGCCGGCCGATCACCCTCTACGACCTGCTGACCTACCGCTGCGGGATCGGGATGCTCCCCCGGCCCGGCGCCGATCTGCCCGTGCAGCGCGCCACCGCCGGGCTCGGCAGCGACGGGCCGCCGGGCAGCTACCCGCTGCCCGACCCCGACACCTGGACCGCACGGCTCGCCGCGGTGCCGCTCGTCGCGCAGCCGGGATCGCGCTGGCTCTACCAGACCAGCGGCGACCTGCTCGGCGTCCTGCTCGCCCGCCGCTGCGGCACCGACCTGCAGACCGTGCTGGCCGAGCGGGTGTTCACCCCGCTCGGCATGCGCGACACCGGTTTCTCGGTACCCGTCGCCGACCGGGCCCGGTTCGTCCCGCTGCTGACCGCCGCACCCGGCGGGGGCTTCACCGTGACCGACCCGGTCGACGGCGCGTGGGCGGCCCCGCCGGTGTTCCCGTCCGGGGGCGGCGGCCTGGTCTCCACCCTGGACGACCTGCTCGCGTTCACCCGGGCACTGCGCGGGGGCGGCAGCCCGGTCCTGTCCCCCGGCGCCGTCGCCGAGCTGACCACCGACCGGCTGAGCGCCGCACAGCGGGCCGGCGCCGCACCGTTCCTCGACGACGGCTGCGGCTGGGGCCTGGGCCTGGCCGTCGAGGACGGCGGCCGCCACGGCTGGGACGGCGGCCTGGGCACCGGGTGGCGCTCCGACCCGTCGACCGGGGTGATCTCGCTGCTGCTGACCCAGGTCGCGTGGGACGGCCCCGGGGGCCCCGCACTCCTGCGCTCCTTCCGCGCCGCGGCGCACTCCTGAGCGGACCCACCGTGGGCCGGACGCTCGAGGTCGTCGTGCACGGGTCCGCTTCGGCGGCCGAGCACACCCGGTCACACCGATTGCGTGACGGTGCCCGGGGAGCGCATACTCATCGTAATTCAACATCAGTTGAAATGAGGTGGGTGCGATGTCGGAGCGGACGACGTGCTGCGTGGTCGGGGGCGGCCCGGCCGGGATGATGCTGGGGCTGCTGCTGGCCCGGGCCGGGGTCGAGGTGACCGTGCTGGAGAAGCACGGCGACTTCCTGCGGGACTTCCGCGGGGACACCGTGCACCCCACCACCCTGGACCTGCTCGACGACCTGGGGCTGGGCGAGCGGTTCGCCGCGCTGCCGCAGAGCCGGGTCGACGAGGTCGTGATCCCGGACGAGCGGGGCGGTGCGCAGCGGATCGGGGACATGTCCCTGCTGCGCCGGGTCGGGGTGCGTCACCCCTACGTCGCGCTCGTCCCGCAGTGGGACCTGCTGAACCTGCTCGCCGATGTCGCCGCCGGCGAGCCCGCCTTCCACCTGCGGCTCGACACCCGGGCCACGTCGCTGGTCCGGGAGAACGGGCGGGTCGTCGGCGTCCGGTACGCGACGACGACCGCGCCCGGCGAGGAGACCACCGGCGAGATCCGGGCCGACCTCACCGTCGCCTGCGACGGCAGGCACTCGGTCCTGCGCGCCGGGTCCGGCCTGCCCGTGACCGAGTACGACGTCCCGTTCGACACCTGGTGGTTCCGGCTGCCGCGGCGCCCCGAGGAGCAGCGGGCCACCCTGCGCCCGCGGATCGGGAAGGGGCGCTTCGCGGTGGTGATCCCGCGCGAGGGCTACTACCAGATCGGCTACCTCGCCCCCAAGGGCACCGACGCGCGGCTGCGCGCCGCGGGCGTCGAGGCGTTCCGGGCCGACATCGCCGACCTGATGCCGGAGTACGCCGACCGGGTCGACGAGATCGCGTCGATGGACGAGGTGAAGCACCTCGACGTGAAGCTCAACCGGCTGCGCCGCTGGCACGTCGACGGCCTGCTCTGCATCGGCGACGCCGCGCACGCGATGTCCCCCATCGGCGGCGTCGGGATCAACCTCGCGATCCAGGACGCGGTCGCCGCCGCGACCCTGCTCGCCGCCCCGCTGCAGCGGGGCACCCTCACCGAGCGGGACCTCGGCCGGGTCCGCAACCGCAGGCTGCTCCCGACGGTGCTGGTCCAGGGCCTGCAGCGGATCATGCACCGCAACATCGCCGGCCCGGCGCTGGCGGGACGGCTCGACGGTCCCCCGGCTCCGCTGCTGCGGCTGATGCGCGCGGTCCCGGCCGCCCAGATCGTGCCCGCCTACCTGGTGGGCGTGGGCTTCCGGCCGGAGCGGGCCCCGGACTTCGCCCGTCGCGAGCCCGTCCCGGCCGGCTGAGCCGCGGCTAGGCTCAGCCGGGTGCTGTCCCTGGACGCCCTCGACGTCGACCTGCTCGCCGCGCTGCGCGACCGGCCGCGGGCCGGGGTGCTGGAGCTCTCGCGCACCCTGCGGGTCGCCCGCGGGACGGTGCAGGCGCGACTGGACCGGCTGGAGCGTGCCGGGGTCGTCACCGGGTACGGGCCGGACGTCGACCTCCCGGCGGCCGGGTACGGCGTGCAGGCGTTCGTGACGCTGGAGATCGCGCAGGGCGAGCTGGGCGACGTCGCCGCCGAGCTCGCCGCGCTGCCCGCGGTCACCGAGGCGTACGCGACGACCGGCTCGTCGGACGTGATGTGCCGGCTGGCGGCGTCGTCGCACGAGGACCTGCAGGACACCCTGCTCGCGCTCGGCCGCTCACCGCTGGTGGCCCGCTCCACCAGCGTGGTGGTGCTGTCCACCCTGGTCGCGCCGCGCTGGCGGCCGCTGCTGGAGCGCGACCACCGCGAGGGGCCGAGCCGGGCGCCCGCCTACCGGGACTGACCGGACCCGTGGTTCGACGGTGCCGGCGCCCCGCGGCGGCCGGGTCAGCCGAGGTGGTGCGCCGCCCGGTGCGCGCCGAGCACGTCCAGGCCGAAGTCCGTCGACGGGTCGCGCCACACCGAGTGCGCGTGGTTGGCGTCGCGCTGGGTGTTGTCCCACTCGATGAGCAGGCGCGGACCCTGCACCCGGTAGTAGTTCGGGGCGCCGTCCTCCAGCGGCCCCGCCCAGGCGAGGTGCACGGCGTCGAGCTCGGCGTCGTCGTCGTAGCGGGAGATCGGCTGCAGCGGCTCGGCGACCCGCTTCAGGTAGGTGCCCAGCAACGCGCGCAGCATCTCGCGGCCCCCGGCGTCCAGGTCGGACGCCGGCACGCCGGCCGGGGTGCGCGACAGCGCGACGGTCTCCTTCTGCGCGTCGGTGAACGCGGCCCGCTCCTCGATGGCCTCGCTCATGTCGTCGAGCTTGCGCTGCTGCTCGGGGTCGGCGAAGGACTCGGTGCGCCAGATCCCCGCCAGCGGGATCCAGTTGTCGCCCTCCTGCGGCTCGGTGCGGTTCGCGGCGACGAGGTCCGGCGGGGCCTTGTCCAGCAGCACGGCACGCCCGCGCAGCTCGGCGGGCAGCGAGCGGACGAGGTCACGGGCGAGGTCCTCGACCCGTCCGAGCGGGCGGAGCACGGCGTCGCCGAGCAGCTCGGAGGTCGCGGGGTCGGCACCCAGGAAGCACGGGGTCGAGGCGACCACGACACCGTCCACGACGAGGAAGTTGACCGACACGTGGTGCCCGCCGAAGCGCCAGCCCCAGGTGCCGGTGTCCCCCGGCTCGCCGAAGACGCGCAGGTGGTACATCTGCGGGTCCCGGCCGCGGGTCCGGTCGAACAGGGTCACGAAGCCCTCGGTGTGGTCGAGGACGTTCTCCAGCCCCATCACGGTCGCGACGGTGACGTAGGCGGCCCGGGACAGCCCGGACGCGACCAGCTTCATGGCGGCGCGCTGCTGCGGCGGGAGCTGGTCGTGGAAGGTGAGCCCGCCGTGGTCGGTGGGGGTGTAGAACCAGCGGCGGCGCTCGGCGTCGGCGTCGCCGTCACCGGTCGGGGCGTGCCCGACGGCGACCTCCCGCTGCGCCGGGTCGAGGGTGTCCAGCCAGGCCGACGCGGCCCCGGCCATCGCGTCCGCCGTCTCCCGGGTGTCCGCCGCACCGATCATCCTGCCGACGGTAGCGACTGCGGGCAGACTTCGCGGGGCGGGATGCGCCATACTCGTTGTGCACAATCAATCGAGCCGGAGGCAACGATGCCCACTCCCACCGACGACAACCGCGACCTGCTCACCGTGATCGCCCGGATGCGGGCGAAGCCGGGCAAGGAGGAGGAGCTGAAGGCGGAGCTCGAGAAGCTGATCGAGCCGACGTCGCAGGAGGACGGCTACGTCAACTACGACCTCCACCAGGGCTGGGACGACCCCGCGGTGTTCTTCTTCTACGAGAACTGGGAGTCCGAGGCGAAGCTCGACGCGCACCTGCAGACCCCGCACCTGGTGCACTTCGTCGGGATCATGGGCGACCTGCTCGACGGCGAGCTCGTGATCCAGAAGCTGCGCCGCATCGCCTGAGCTCAGCCCTGCCGGTACCCGGCCGCCAGCTCCGCGAAGGCGGCCGGGTCCACCAGCGACGTCGTGTCGCCGGGCTCCCGCCCGGCGGTCACGTCGAGCAGCAGCCGTCGCATGATCTTGCCCGAGCGGGTCTTCGGCAGCTCCGCGACGAGCACGACCTCACGGGGCCGGGCGACCGGCCCCATCTCACGCGCCACGTGTGCCCGCAGCTGGTCGGCGAGGCCCTCGGTCGGGCCGTCGGTGACCGTCACGAACGCGACGACGGCCTGCCCGGTCGTCGCGTCCGGTGCCCCGACCACGCCCGCCTCGGCGACCCGCGGGTGCGACACCAGCGCCGACTCCAGCTCGATCGAGCCGAGCCGGTGCCCGGACACGTTCATGACGTCGTCGATCCGGCCCTGCAGCGTCACGTACCCGTGCTCGTCGACGACGGCGCCGTCGCCCGCCTTGTACCAGCCCTGCTCGGCGTAGTCGGCGAAGTACGACGCGCGGAACCGCTCCGGGTCGCCCCACACGGTCCGTGCCATCGACGGCCACGGCCGGTCGATCACGAGGATGCCGCCCTCGCCGGGGTCGCAGGTCCGCCCGTCGCGGTCGACGACCCGCACCGACAGGCCCGGTAGCGGCCGGGTCGCCGAGCCCGGGACCAGCGGCGTCACCCCGGGCAGCGGCGCGCAGATCGCCGCGCCGGTCTCGGACTGCCACCAGGTGTCGACGATCGGGCAGCGGCCGCCGCCGATCTCGGTGTGGAACCAGCGCCACGCCTCGGGGTTGATCGCCTCACCGACCGTGCCGAGCAGCCGCAGCGACGACAGGTCGTGTGCCGCGGGCACCTGCGGGCCCCACTTCATGTACGTCCGGACCAGGGTGGGCGCGGTGTAGTACACGGTGACGCCGTACCGGGCGATGATCTCGAAGTGCCGGCCCGGCTCGGGGGTGTCCGGGGTGCCCTCGTAGATCACCTGCGTGACGCCGTTGGACAGCGGGCCGTAGACCTCGTAGGTGTGCGCGGTCACCCAGGCGAGGTCGGCGGTGCACCAGTAGACGTCGTCGGGCTTGTGGTCGAAGCAGGCCCACGCCGTCCACGACGCCTGGGTGAGGTAGCCGCCCATGGTGTGCAGCAGGCCCTTGGGCGTCCCGGTGGTGCCGGAGGTGTAGACGAGCATGAGCGGGCTCTCGGCGGGGTGCGCCTGCGCCTCGTGGACCTCGGGCGCGGTGTCGACGACGTCGTGCCACCACACGTCGCGGCCGGGGGTCCAGTCGACCTCCGAGCCGGTCCGCCGGATGACCAGCACGTGCTCCAGCGAGTCCACACCGGACGCGGCCTCGTCGGCGTTGACCTTGACCGGGACGGCCTTCCCGCGCCGGTACTGGCCGTCGGTGGTGACGAGCAGCTTCGCCGACCCGTCGGTGAGCCGGAACCGCAGTGCCGAGGCGGAGAACCCGCCGAAGACCAGCGAGTGGACCGCCCCGATCCGGGCGCAGGCCAGCATCACGACGACGGTCTCGACCAGCACCGGCAGGTACACGACGACGACGTCGCCGCGACCCACCCCGAGCGCGGTGAGCGCATGCGCGCAGCGGGCGACCTCGCGCTGCAGGTCGGCGTAGGTGACGGTGCGCCGGTCCCCCGGCTCGCCCTCCCAGTGCAGGGCGACCTTCTCCCCGGCACCGGCCTCGACGTGCCGGTCGACGCAGTTGCGCGCGACGTTCAGCGTGCCGTCGGCGAACCAGGTGACCTCCGGCCAGCGGCTGCCGTCGTAACCCTGCGCGGGGGCGCGGTCCCACTCCAGGCGCCGGGCCTGCGCGCACCAGAACGCCTCCGGGTCGGCGGCGGCCTCGTCGTAGGCCGCAGCGGTGACGTTGGCGTGCGCGGCGAGCTCGGGCGGGGGCGGGTACATGCCCCGATCCTCGCCGTCCGATCCCCTGCGGCACAGGCCGTCGTGAGGGGACTCACCGGTGGGCGAAGGCCCGGTGGTGGTCGTCGAGCAGGTCCACGCCGAAGTCGTTCTCCGGGTCACGCCACACCGAGTGGGCGTGGTCCGCGCCGTCCTGGGTGTTGTCCCACTCCAGCAGCAGCCGCGGCCCCTGCAGCCGGTGGTAGTGCGGCTCCCCCGCCTCCGGCGACCCCGCCCAGGCCAGGTGCACCTCGTCGAGGGCGGCGTCGTCGTCGTAGCGGCCGGCGGGTGAGACCCCGGCGGGTGCCCGGTCCAGGTAGGCCGAGAGCAGGCGGCGCAGCAGGTCGCGGCCGCGGTCGTCGAGCGCGCTCGCCGGGACACCGCGCGGCGCGCCGGTGAGCGCGACGGCCTCGGTGCCCTCGACCGGGTCCACCGGCCCGGGCGGGCTCTCCCGCCGGATCGCCGAGGTCGGCAGCGGCCGATCGCCCGGCGCGACCAGCGGCCGGTTCGCCGTCACCAGGTCCGGCGGCGCCCCGGCGGAGAGGACCGCGACCCCGGCGAGCTCGGGCGGGAGCCCGCGGACGATCTCGCGGGCCAGGTCCTCGGTCGGCCCGAGCGGGCGCGCGACACCCCCGCCGAGCAGCGGCGTCGTCGCGGGGTTCGCGCCGAGGAAGCACGGCGTGGCCGCGGCCACCCGCCCGTCGACGACGAGTGCGTTCACCGACACGTGGTGCCCGCCGAAGCGCCAGCCCCAGGTGCACGCGCCCGGGTCACCGAAGATCCGCAGGTGGTAGAGCGCCGGGTCCCGGAACCGCTCCCGGTGCGGCCGGGTGGGCCAGTCCTGCGCCCGGTCCAGGACGTTCTCCAGCCCCATGACCGTCGCCACGGTGGCGTAGCCGGCCTCGGACAGCCCCGAGGCGACCAGCCGCATCGCGCGCTGCTGCTGGACCGGGGTCTGCGCGTGCAGCGTCAGCCCGCCGTGGTCGGTGGGGGTGTAGAACCAGCGACGACGCTCGGCGTCGGACCCGGCGTCGCCGGACGGGCCGTCGCCGCGGGCGGTCGCGAGCCGGTCCTCGTCCAGGGTGTCCAGCCAGGCCGCGGCCGCGTCCGCCATCGCCGCGGCGACCGTCTCGCTCGTCGTCACACCGGCCACGCTAGTCCGCCGGGCGGGTCAGTCCGCCGCGTCGCGGACGAGCAGCGCGATCTGCACCCGGTTGTCCAGGCCCAGCTCGCGCAGCAGCCGGGACACGTAGGACTTCACCGTCGCCACCGACATGTGCAGCTCGGCGGCGATGTCGGCGTTGGAGCCGCCGCGGGCGACGGCCTCGGCGACGTCGCGCTCGCGGTCGGCGAGCCGGTCGAGCCGGGCCCGGGCGGCGCGCCGGCGGTCGACCGGCCCGGCGCCGTCGCCGCGGACGATGCCGATCAGCCGCCGGGTGATCGCCGGGGACAGCACGGCGTCGCCGTCGGCGGCGGCGCGGACGGCCTCGACGATCCCCTCGGGCGCGGCGTCCTTGAGCAGGAACCCGCTCGCCCCGGCGCGCAGCGCCCGCACGACGTGCTCGTCGGCGTCGAACGTGGTCAGCACGACGACGGTCGGGGCGTCGGGCCGCGAGGTCACCTCCCGGGTCGCGGCGACGCCGTCGACGCGGCGCATCCGCAGGTCCATCAGCACCACGTGCGGCCGCCCCGCGGCGACGGCGGCGGGCACCTCGTCACCGTCACCGGCGTCGCCGACCACCTGGATGCGCCGTACCGGTCCGGTGCCGTCGCCGGGCAGCGCGTGCCCGTCGAGCATCACCCGCAGCCCGGAGCGGACGAGCGGGTCGTCGTCGACGAGCAGCACCCGGATCGCGGTGGCGGTCATCCCGTCTCCTCCCGCCACGGCAGCACCGCGCGCAGCAGGTGCCCCGACGGCGTCGGGCCGTGGGTCAGCGTCCCGCCGGCGAGGGTCTCGACCCGCTCGCGCAGCCCGACCAGGCCGGTCCCGGCACCCTCGGGCGTCGGACCGGCCGCGGACGGCCCGGAGGTGACGGTGACGGTGAGGTCCCGGCCGGGCCGCCCGTCGAGGGCGACCTCGACCCGGGCCCCGGGGGCGTGCCGGGCGGCGTTGGTCAGGCCCTCGCGCACCACCCGGTGCACGACGCCGGCCAGCGGCCGCCCGGGCGGGGACACCGTCAGCAGCGCCGTCGACCGGAGGCGGACGTCCGCGCCGACCGCGCGGGCCTCGGCGACGAGCTCCTCGACCGCACCGAGGTCGTCGACCTCGTCGGGTACGTCGCCGGTGGGCTCGTGCAGCACCTGGACGATCGTGCGCAGGTCCTCCATCGCGCGGTGGGTGGTGTCGCGCAGCACCCGCGCGGTCTCGCGGACGGTGCGGGCGGGCAGGTCCCCGCGCAGCGCCAGCGCCCCGGCGTGCACCGACAGCAACGACAGCCGGTGCCCGAGCCGGTCGTGCATCTCCCCGGCGATCCGGCGCCGCTCGTCGGCGCGGGCCTGCTCCTCGCGCACCACGCGCTCGGCCTCGGCGCGGGCGAGCCGCTCGCGCAGGCCGTCGACCATCGCGCGGCGGATCCCGGTCAGCAGGCCCGCGGTCACCGAGATGGCCTGGAACGCGACGGCCCCGCCGAGCAGCACGAGCACCGTCGGCCCGTCGGGGACGTTGCGGTACAGCGTGACCGCGGCGGCCCCGACCGCCAGTGCCAGCACCGGCAGCGTCTCCACCGCACGGCGCCGGGTCGCGATCACGAACACCCCGACCAGCGGCAGGTAGGTGGCGACGGGCGAGACGAGCGGGCCGAGCACGGCGAGCACCGCGAACACCCGCGGCGCCCGGTAGCGCACCGCGATCGAGCCGATCATCGCCAGCCCGACGGCGAGCAGCGTCCACTGCAGCACCCCGGCGGTGGCCTGCGTCTCGGCGACGGTGAGCCCGGCGGCGAGCACCGCGACCACCAGCACGGCGGAGATCACGGCGGGGCGGACCGGCACACGTCGACCATAGGGGGCGGACCGGCGCCGTCCAGCAGGTTTCCGCTCGAACGGGACGGCCACCGGTCCCCTCCCGTCTCCCGACCCCCCGGGATCGACCGTCAGCCTGCCGGGCGGCGCGACGGTGGCGCACCCGTCGAAGGTCGTGCGCAGCGCGACCGAAGTCGCCGGGCCGCGTCACCCGGAATGAGTACGATTCGGACATGCCGGAACCGCACAGCCACCGCGAGAGCGGGCAGCACGTCATCGAGCACGCGCTCGACCTCCTCGAGGCGGCCGACAAGGCGCAGGACTACCCCCAGGCGACCGACGGCCACACCGCCGCCACCGCCTACGCGGTGAGCGCGCTGTACCAGGAGATGCGCCACGGCGACGACCAGCTGGCGGTGCTGATCTCCGCGGTGCAGGAGCAGACCGCGGTGCTGCGCGAGATCCGGGACGCGTTGGGGAACGGGGCACGCACCGGGGGCTGATCCCGGACGGCCCGATCCGTTCGCGAGGTGGCCCGCGGGCCACTCCCGGTCCGGCCGGGCCCGGCCGAGCATCGGGGCATGTCCTCTCCGACCTTCCCCTGTGCCGCCGTCGTCGTCGCGGTCGGCGCGCTGCTCGTCGTCGTGAACGTCCCGCCGACCGCCGCGCTGGTCGTCGGTGCGGTGGCCGTCGCCGTCGCGGTCGGGGCGGCCCGGCTCGTGGGGCCGCTCGCGCTGACCGTGCCGCCGCGGACGGTCGCGGTGCGGGCCGCCGCGGTCGCCGTCGCGCTCCTCGGCGGGCCGCTCGTCGCGGCCGCCGCCCTGGGGCCCGGCGCGGTGCCGCTGGTCGCCGCGGTGGTCGCCGCGGCGCTGCTCGCCGCACCCCTGCTCGTCCGGCGGGCTCAGCCGCCGCGGAAGGTCCGCCGGTAGTGCAGCGGGGGCACGCCGAGCTCGCGGCACACGTGGCGGCGCAGCGCCGTCGCCGTGCCGAACCCGACCTCGTCGGCGATCCGGCCGACCGGGAGGTCGGTGGTCTCGAGCAGCTCCCGGGCCCGCTCGACGCGCCGGCGCAGCAGCCACCCGAGCGGGCTCTGCCCGGTCTCCTCCCGGAACCGGCGGGTCAGTGTCCGCACGCCGACGTGCAGCGATGCGGCCAGCTCGGCCAGCGTCCAGGGCCGGGCCAGGTCGGCGAGCATCCGCTCGCGGGCCGCGGCGGTGCCGGTGCCGGGTCCGTCGTCCGCGACCGGCCGGGCGATGTACTGCGCCTGGCCGCCCTCCCGGTAGGGCGGGACCACGGTCCGGCGGGCGACGTCGTTGGCGACGGCGGCGCCGAAGTCGCGCCGGACCAGGTAGAGGCACAGGTCGATGCCCGACGCCTCGCCGGCCGCGGTGAGCACCTCGCCCTCGTCGACGTAGAGCACCGCGGGGTCCAGGTCGACCCGCGGGAACCGGCACCGGAACGCCTCCGCGGACAGCCAGTGGGTGGTGGCGCGACGACCGTCGAGCAGCCCGGCCTCCGCCAGCGGGAACGCGGCCGTGCAGATCGACGCCAGCCGGGTGCCGGGACGCAGCGACGCCAGGGCCGTGCCGAGACCGGGGTCGGCGACGACCGACGGCTCGTGGTCGTCGCGCGTCGCGAGCACGACCACGGTGTCGGCCCGGGCCAGCAGCTCCGGCCCGTGCTCGACCACGACGTGGAAGTCCGCGTCGGTCGGCACCGTCCCGGGGTGCAGCGCGCAGGTGCGCACCCGGTAGAGCGGCTCCCCGTCGGCCGACCGGGCACCGCCGAGGATCTGGTGCACCAGGCCGAGCTCCATCGGCCGCACCCCGGGGCGGACCAGCACCGCGACCTCGTGCCGCGGGGTGTCCTCAGGCGCCGACATAGGCCGCCAGGTGCTCGCCCGTCAGCGTCGACCGGTCCGCGACGAGCTCGGCGGGCGTCCCCTCGAAGACGACCGCGCCGCCGTCGTGCCCGGCACCGGGTCCCAGGTCGATGATCCGGTCGGCGTGGGCCATCACGGCCTGGTGGTGCTCGATGACGATCACCGAGCGGCCGCCGTCGACGATCCGGTCGAGCAGCGCGAGGAGCTGCTCGACGTCGGCCAGGTGCAGCCCGGTCGTCGGCTCGTCGAGGACGAACGTCCCGCCGGACTCCCCCAGGTGCACCGCCAGCTTGAGCCGCTGGCGCTCGCCGCCGGACAGCGTGGTCAGCGGCTGGCCCAGGGTGAGGTAGCCCAGCCCGACGTCGGCGAGGCGCTCCAGGATCCTGTGCGCGGCCGGGGTGCGGGCCTCGCCCGCACCGAAGAACTTCTCCGCCTCGGCCACCGGCATGGCGAGGACCTCGCTGATGTCGCGCCCGCCGAAGGTGTAGCCGAGCACCGAGGCGTCGAAGCGGCGGCCGTCGCAGACGTCGCAGGTGGTGGCGACGCCGGCCATCATCGCCAGGTCGGTGTAGACGACGCCGGCGCCGTTGCAGTTCGGGCAGGCGCCCTCGCTGTTGGCGCTGAACAGGGCCGGCTTGACGCCGTTCGCCTTGGCGAAGGCCTTGCGGATCGGCTCGAGCAGCCCGGTGTAGGTGGCGGGGTTGCTGCGCCGCGACCCCTTGATCGCCCCCTGGTCGACGACGACCACGCCGTCGCGCCCGGCGATCGAGCCGTGGATCAGCGAGCTCTTGCCCGACCCGGCGACCCCGGTGACGACGGTGAGCACCCCGAGCGGGACGTCGACGTCGACTCCGCGCAGGTTGTGCCGGTCCGCCCCGCGGATCTCCAGGTACCCGCTCGGGGTCCGCACCGACGGCTTGAGCGACGCCCGGTACTCCAGGTGCCGGCCGGTCAGCGTGCCCGAGGCCCGCAGCCCGTCGAGGTCGCCGGTGTAGACGACGTGCCCGCCGTCGGCGCCCGCCCGCGGCCCCAGGTCGACGACGTGGTCGGCGATCGCGATCGTCTCCGGCTTGTGCTCGACGACGAGCACGGTGTTGCCCTTGTCGCGCAGGCGCAGCAGCAGGTCGTTCATGCGGGCGATGTCGTGCGGGTGCAGGCCGATGGTCGGCTCGTCGAAGACGTAGGTGACGTCGGTCAGCGACGATCCCAGATGCTTGATCATCTTGGTGCGCTGGGCCTCGCCGCCGGACAGCGACCCGGACGGCCGGTCCAGCGACAGGTAGCCGAGCCCGATCTCGACGAACGAGTCGAGTGTGTGGCGCAGCGAGCCGAGCAAGGGCGCGACCGCGGGCTCGTCGAGTTGCCGGACCCAGTCGGCGAGGTCGGAGATCTGCATCGCGCAGGCGTCGGCGATGGAGATGCCCCGGACCTTCGAGGAGCGGGCGAGCTCGGACAGCCGCGTCCCGTCGCAGTCCGGGCAGCGCTGGAACACGATGGCCCGGTCGACGAACGCCCGGATGTGCGGCTGCATCGCCTCGCGCTCCTTGGCCAGGAACGACTTCTGGATCCGCGGGATCAGCCCCTCGAAGGTGACGTTGATGCCGTCGACCTTGATCCGGGTGGGCTCCTTGTGGAGCAGTGCGTTCAGCTGGGGCTTCGTGAAGCTGCTGATCGGCTTGTCGCCGGGGAAGAAGCCGGAGTTGGCGAAGATCCGGCCGTACCAGCCGTCGACGGAGTAGTTCGGGATCGTCAGGGCGCCCTCGACGATCGACTTCGACTCGTCGTACAGGGCCGTGAGGTCGAAGTCGGACACCGAGCCGCGGCCCTCGCACCGCGGGCAGGCACCGCCGACGATCTCGAACTCGCGCCGCTCCTTGACCTGCCGGCCGTTCTTGCGGACGGTCACCGCGCCGGAGCCGCTGATCGTCGCGACGTTGAACGAGAACGCCTTCGCCGGGCCGGCGTAGGGCTTCCCGAGCCGGCTGAACAGGATCCGCAGCAGTGCCCCGACGTCGGTGGCGGTGCCGACGGTGGAGCGCACGTCCCCGCCCATGCGCTCCTGGTCGACGATGATCGCGGTGGTGAGGCCGTCGAGGACGTCGACGTCGGGGCGGCCGAGGTTCGGCATGAAGCCCTGGACGAACGCGCTGTAGGTCTCGTTGATCATCCGCTGGGACTCGGCGGCGATCGTCGAGAACACCAGGGAGCTCTTGCCCGAGCCGGACACCCCGGTGAACACCGTGAGCCGCCGCTTGGGCAGCTCGACGGAGATGTCGCGCAGGTTGTTCTCGCGCGCTCCGTGCACGCGGATGAGGTCGTGGCTGTCGGCTGCGTGCATGGTGGATCCCCCGTCCGGCCCGTGTCAGGGCCGCTGCTGGATGCGGACCATCGTGCCCGCGGGGTCGCGGAAGGCACAGTCGCGCACCCCGTACGGCTGGTCGACCGGTTCCTGGACGACCTCGGCCCCGCTCGCCTGGAGCCTGTCGAACGCGGCGTCGAGGTCGTTACTGGCGAGCAGCACGGCGGTGTAGGTGCCCTTGGCCATCATCTCGGTGATGGTGCGGCGCTCGTCGTCGGTGACGCCGGGGTCCACCCGCGGGCGGGGCGAGGACGATCGAGACGTCGGGCTGCCCGGGCGGACCGACGGTGAGCCAGCGCATGGTGCCCTGGCCGACGTCGAGGCGGACCTCGAAGCCCAGGCCGTCGCGGTAGAAGGCGAGGGAGGCCTCGGGGTCGGTGTGCGGGAGGAATCCGGCGTGGATGGTGACGGCGGGTTCGGTCATGACGCTCACGCTAGGGAGGTCGCGGGTCCCGGTGCTTCTCGATTCCTGACCGGTCGGGTGACCTGTGTGGCGACGCACGCCGGGAGCCCCGGTGTGCCGTCCCGGGCGGTGCGCTTGTACGCCGACGGCGGCATCCCGACGAGCTCGGTGAAGCGGGTGCTGAACGTGCCGAGCGAGGAGCAGCCGACGGCGAAGCAGACCTCGGTGACGGTGAGGTCGCCGCGTCGCAGCAGCGCCATCGCACGTTCGATCCGCCGGGTCATGAGGTAGCTGTAGGGCGACTCGCCGTAGGCCCTGCGGAACGCCCGCGACAGGTGCCCTGCCGACACGTGCTCGGCGCGGGCGAGCTCGGCGACGTCGAGCGGACGCGCGTACTCGCGGTCGATCCGGTCCCGGACCCGGCGGAGCCGGACGAGCTCGCGCAGGTGCCCGTCGTCGCGGTCGCTCACCCGAGGAACTCCCGCAGCAGCGCCGCCACCTCGGCCGGGCGTTCCAGGTAGACCATGTGGCCCGCGTCGACGGGGGCGACGGTCAGGTCCGCGCCGAGCGCGGCGCGGCAGGCGGCGAGCCAGTCGTCGGAGACGTAGTCGGCCCGGCCGGCGGGGACGACCAGCGTCGGCAGACCCGCCGGTGGGACGACCGCCGGGCGCGCCATCTCCGCCCACGCGGCCACCAGGGACGCCTGGCTCAGACGCCAGCGCCAGGCGCCGTCGCGCTGTTCGAGATGCTCGTCCACCTCGGCGTCGACGAGCGCGCCGGGGACGTCGGCCCAGCTCCCGGCCTTGGCCGCGCGTGCGGCGTCGCGGGTCGGGAACATGACGTCGGCGCGGGTGTCCTCGGCCGCGTCGAGCATGTCCTGCGGGTCCAGCCCGAGTGCGGGGTCGAGCAGCGCGAGCCGGTCGACGCGGTCGGGAGCGGTGCGCGCGAGGTGCGTGGCGACGGCGCCGCCGAAGGAGTGCCCGACGACGGCGGCGCGCCCGACCCCTTCGGCGTCCAGCACCTCCACCAGGTCGGCGACGTGGCGTTCCAGGTTCCACGGCGGCGCCCACGGCGACCGCCCGTGCCCGCGGACGTCGACGGCGATCCAGCGCAGCCGGGGCAGCGCCGCGAACAGCGGCCGCCAGCGCAGACCGTGGCCGGTCACGCCGTGGACCGCGAGGACCGGCGGCCCGGCGGGGTCGCCGGCGTGGTGCACGTACAGGGACATGCACCCATTCTGCACGTTTGCCGGTTCGGCAAGGGAACTTGCCGTTACGTGCGGTCGCTCGTCAGGCTGGGGACATGGACACAGCACAGCGCCACGACGTCGTCGTGATCGGTGGCGGCCCGGCCGGACTCAACGGGGCCATGATGCTCGCCCGCTCCCTGCGGTCGGTGGTCGTCGTCGACTCCGGCTCGCCCCGCAACGCCCCGGCCGCCGCCGCGCACGGCCTGTTCGCCCGCGACGGCGTCGCCCCGGCCGAGCTGCTCGCGACCGGCCGCGGGGAGGTCCGCCGCTACGGCGGCACGCTCGTCGACGGCGAGGTCGTCGGCGCCCGCCGCACCGGGGACGACTTCACCGTGACCCTCGCCGACGGCACCACCCTCGACGCCCGGCGACTGCTCGTCACGACCGGACTGGTCGACGTGCTGCCCGACGTGCCGGGACTCGCGCAGGGGTGGGGCGCCGACGTCGTCCACTGCCCCTACTGCCACGGCTACGAGGTGCGCGACCGCCCGATCGCGGTGCTGGGGACCTCCCCCGGCTCCGCGCACCAGGCGCTGCTGTTCCGGCAGCTCAGCGCGGACGTGGTCTACGTGTCGCACTCGACGGGGCCGACCACGGAGCAGCGGGAACGCTTCGACGCGCTCGGCATCGCCGTCGTCGACGGGCCGGTGAGCGAGGTCGTGCGGTCCGACGGCGCGATCACCGGGCTGGTCACGCCGACCGGCGTGCTGGCGCGCGAGGTCGTCGCGGTGGCGCCCCGGATGGAGGCCCGCGCCGGCTTCCTCGCCGAGCTGGGCCTGGTCCCGGCCGAGCACCCGAGCGGGATGGGGCAGCACCTCGTCGCCGACGCGACGGGCCGCAGCACGGTCGAGGGCGTGTGGGTCGCGGGCAACATCACCGACCTGAGCGCGCAGGTGGGGGCCGCGGCGGCCGCGGGGGCGTTCGCGGGGGCCGCGATCAACGCCGACCTCGTCGAGGCCGGGGCGCTCGCCGCGCTGCGGGAGGTGGCACGCCTCTAACCTGGGGGCGTGCTGGTCATCTTCGGGCTGTCCCGCAAGGAGCGCCCGCTGGGCCTGGTCGCGCTGGGCTGTGGGACCTGCGGTCACGCGGGTCCGCAGCCCGCGGTGCACCGGAGGACCCGGTTCACGCTGTTCTTCGTGCCGGTGCTGCCGCTGCGCAGCCGCTACGAGATGCGGTGCCCCGTGTGCGGGGCGGGGCGGACCCTGTCCCGCGACGACGCCCGTCGGCACGGCGCGCGGGTCTGAGGAGCGGCCGGGCGGACCCCGGCCGTCCGCGGGCCCGAGGTCCGCTCCGCCCGGTGTGTCAGGTCGGCAGCAGGTACTCCTCGCTGGCGTGGTGGCATGCGCTCGGATGGTGCCCACCCGGCCGCGTCACCAGGGGCGGCTCCTCGGTCGCGCAGATGTCGGTGGCCTTCCAGCAGCGCGTGCGGAACCGGCAGCCGCTCGGCGGGTCCACCGGGCTCGGGACGTCACCGGTGAGCCGGATCCGCTTGCGCCCCTCCCGGACCGACGGGTCGGGCACCGGCACCGCGGAGAGCAGCGCCTGGGTGTACGGGTGCGACGCCCGGGTGTAGATCTCCTGCTCGGTCCCGAGCTCCACCATCTTGCCCAGGTACATCACGCCGACCCGGTCCGACAGGTGCCGTACGATGGACAGGTCGTGGGCGATGAAGATGTAGGACAGCCCGAACTCGCGCTGCAGGTTCCCGAGCAGGTTCATCACCTGCGCCTGGATGGACACGTCGAGCGCGGACACCGGCTCGTCGCACACGATGATCTCCGGGCGCAGCGCGAGCGCGCGGGCGATCCCGATGCGCTGCCGCTGCCCCCCGGAGAACTGGTGCGGGTAGCGGTTGACGAAGTCGGGGTTGAGCCCGACGACGTCGAGCAGCTCCTGCACCTTCGCCCGTCGCTCCCCCTTCGGCGCGACCTCGGGGTGGATCTCGAACGGCTCCCCGACGATGTCGGCGACCGTCATCCGCGGGTTCAGCGAGGTGTACGGGTCCTGCAGCACGATCTGCATCTGCCGGCGCAGCGCCCGCAGCTCCGCCCCGCGGCGGGCGAAGATGTCCTCGCCGTGGAAGCGCACCGAGCCCGACGTCGGCGGTTCCAGCCGCATCAGCACCTGGGCCAGGGTCGACTTCCCGCAGCCGGACTCGCCGACGATGCCCAGCGTCTCGCCCTTGTTCAGCGCGAACGAGACGCCGTCGACGGCGCGCACGTGGCCGACGGTGCGCTTGACGACCGCACCGACCTTCACCGGGAAGTGCTTGACGAGGTCGTCGACCTCGAGAACGGGCTCGCTCATACGAGGTCCTCCGCGAACAGGCACGCCGACGCCCGCGCTCCGGGCAGCGGGATCAGCGGCGGGTCGGTCCCGAGGCAGCGCTCCACCGCGCGCGGGCAGCGCGGGTGGAACGGGCAGCCGTCGGGGATGGCGGTGAGCGTCGGCGGGAGCCCGGTGATCGCCCGCAGCTCGGTGCCCTTGCTGTCGAGCCGCGGGATCGACGCGAGCAGCGCCTCGGTGTAGGGGTGGGCCGGGTTCGCGAAGAGCTGGTGCACGTCGCCCTGCTCGACGATGCGGCCCGCGTACATCACCGCGATCCGGTCGGCGACCTCCGCGACGACGCCGAGGTCGTGGGTGATGAGGACCAGCCCCATCTCCCGTTCGCGCTGGATCTCGGCGAGCAGATCCATGATCTGGGCCTGCACGGTGACGTCGAGCGCGGTCGTCGGCTCGTCGGCGATGAGCACGTCCGGGTCGAGCGCCAGCGACATCGCGATCATGACGCGCTGGCGCATCCCGCCGGAGAACTCGTGCGGGAAGTTCGTGACCCGCTGCGCCGCCCCGGGGATCCCGACGAGGTCGAGCAGCTCGACGGCGCGGGCCCGCGCGTCGCGCTTGCTCATCCCGCGCCGGGTCCGCAGCTGCTCCCCGATCTGGAACCCGACGGTGAACACCGGGTTCAGCGCCGACAGCGCGTCCTGGAAGATCATCGCGACGTTCTCGCCGCGCAGCTCGCGGCGCCGTTCCTCGGTCGCGGTGAGCAGCTCCTCGCCGCGGTAGCGGACCGAGCCCGCCGTGACGGTCGCGGGCGGGGTCGGCAGGATGCCCATCACCGTGTTCGCGGTGACCGACTTGCCCGACCCCGACTCCCCCAGGACGGCGAGGGTCTCCCCCGCGTGCACTTGGTAGCCGACGCCGTTCAGCACCCGGGCGACGCCGTCGCGGGTGCGGAACTCGACGTGCAGGTCCTCCACCTCGAGCAGCGGGGTCATGACCGGCCCTTCGGGTCGAACGCGTCGCGCACGGCGTCGCCGAGCAGCACGAAGGCCAGCACGGTGACGACGAGGAACGCGCCGGGGAACAGGAGCAGGTGCGGCGAGGTCCGCAGATAGCTCTGCGCCTCGCTGATCATCACGCCCCACGAGACGACGGGGTCGCGCAGGCCGACGCCGAGGAACGACAGCGTGGCCTCGGCCCCGATGAACGCACCGAGCGCGATCGTCGCGTACACCATCACCGGGGCGATGGTGTTGGGCAGCATGTGCCGCCGGATGATCCGCCACGGGCTCGCACCGAGCGCGCGGGCGGCCTTGACGTAGTCCTGGTTGCGGGCGGCGATCGCGGCGGACCGCATGATCCGCATGACGATCGGCCAGGACAGCAGCCCGATCGTGCCGATCACCAGGCCGCTGATGCCGATCACGCTCTGCCCGACCGACGCCCGGAAGGTGGAGAGCACGACGATCGCGCCGAGGATGAACGGCACGCCGAAGAAGACGTCGGCGACGCGGGCGAGCAGCGAGTCGACCCAGCCGCCGGCGAACCCGGCGATCAGGCCCATGACGGCGCCGACTCCCACGACCGCCGTCGTCGCCAGCACCCCGACGACGATCGAGACGCGGGTCCCGTAGACGGTGCGCGCGTAGACGTCACGGCCGAGGTGGTCGTAGCCGAACCAGGCCTGGGCCGACGGGTCCTCGCGGGCCCGGGACAGGTCGCCGAGGGTGGGGTCGACCGAGGTGAACAGCTGCGGGAACGCGGCCATGACCAGCAGGAACGTGATGAGGCCCGCCGCGACGAGGAACAGCGGGCGATGACGCAGGTCGTGCCAGGCGTCGCCGCTGAGGCTGCGGGTGCGGGCCGTCGCCTCGGCGCGGCCGGCGGCGGCGACGGGCTTGTCGGC
The DNA here is from genome assembly GCF_020131375.1 of Pseudonocardia sp. ICBG1034. Classification (NCBI taxonomy): domain Bacteria; kingdom Bacillati; phylum Actinomycetota; class Actinomycetes; order Pseudonocardiales; family Pseudonocardiaceae; genus Pseudonocardia; species Pseudonocardia sp. ICBG1034. The sequence continues at coordinate 2,428,441 of NZ_JAHLEK010000015.1, read as the reverse complement.
GGTGGCGGTGGTGGGGTCAGTCAAGGCGGATCCTCGGGTCGAGCAGCGCGTAGGTGACGTCCACGACGAGGTTCGCGAGCAGGTAGACGATCACCAGCAGGACGACGACGCCGGTGACGACCACCCCGTCGAGCCGTTGGATGGAGCCGAAGATGAGCCCACCGATCCCACGGATGTTGAAGATGCCCTCGGTGACGATCGCCCCGCCCATGAGCGTGCCGAAGTCCGCGCCGAGGAAGGTGATCACCGGGATCGCCGAGTTGCGGGTCAGGTGGACCCCGACGACACGACGCCGGGTCAGGCCCTTCGCGGTCGCGGTGCGGACGTAGTCGGCGCGCAGGTTCTCCGCGATCGACGTCCGGGTCAGCCGGGCCACGTAGGCCAGCGACAGGCTGCCGAGCACGTAGCCGGGCACGACCAGGTCCAGGAACCCGGGGTCCGCCGGGACGGTCGGCGGGATCAGACCCAGCCGCAGCCCGAGGACCGACTGCAGCACGTAGCCGGTCACGAAGACCGGCACGGCGACCAGGAACAGGGTCGCGGTGAGCACGACGTTGTCGAGGAACCCGCCGGGCCGCAGCCCGGTGAGCACGCCCGCGGTCAGGCCGATGATCGCCTGGATGACCAGCGCGACGACCGCGAGCTTGATCGTGACCGGGTAGGCGTTCGCGATCAGCGTCGCGACCTCCTGGCCGCGGAAGTTCTCCCCGAAGTCGCCCCGCAGCAGGTTGCCCAGGTACGTGAAGTACTGGACGAAGATCGACCGGTCGAGCCCGTACTCCTCGCGCATGCGCTCGATGAACGCGGGCGGGCAGGCCTGGTCACCGCACTTGCCGGCGAGCGGGTCGCCGGGCAGCGCCCAGACCATGAAGTAGATGAGGAACGTGGTGCCGAGGAACACCGGCACCAGTTGCAGGAGTCGTCGCAGGACATAGCGCCCCACGGGTCACCTCCGGGTTCGGGTGCCCGGCGGTTCGCACCGGGCACGTGCACCGGCGGCCGGGTGGTCACCCGGCCGCCGGCGTGTGGTGGTGGGGCGGCGTCACTCCTGGACGGTCACGGTCTCCAGGTCCAGCTCGCGGCCGTAGGTCATCTCGACGTTCTGCAGACGCGGCGACCAGCCGAACTGCGCGGACTGGTCGTTGATCGCGACGGCGGGCATGTCCTGGATCAGGACGCGCTCGGCCTCGGCCCACAGCGCGTAGGCCTCCTCGGCGGTCGCGGCGGTCGAGCCCTGGTTGACCAGGGCGTCGAAGCGCGGGTTGGTGTAGCCGCTGTTGTTGTTCGCCGCTCCCGTCGTGTACTGCGGGCGCAGGACGTAGTCCATGGTGGGGGTCGAGGCGACCCAGCCGGAGCGGAAGATCCCGGTCAGGTTCTCCGCCCGGCGCTGGTCCAGGAACTCCGAGAAGGTCGGGACCGGCACGAAGTTGCAGGGCACGCCGAGGGTGTTGCTGATGCTGACACAGGCGGCCTGCATCCACTCACGGTTGATCGCGGAGTCGACGTTGGAGATCAGCTCGATCGGGCCGGTGAAGCCGGAGGCGTCGAACTGCTGCTTGGCCCGCTCCGGGGAGAAGGTGCACAGCTCGCCGCACTGGTCGTCGACCTTGCCGGGCACGCCCTCGGGGATGAACCCGGTGGCCGGCTGGACGAGTCCGTTGTAGACGTTGTTGATGATCGCCTCGCGGTCCACGGCCATCGAGATCGCCTGCCGCAGCTGCGGGTCGGCGTAGCGCTGGTCGTAGATCGGGAAGGTCATCGTGTTGATGCCGGCGTAGGGCTGGTTGCCGTTCCGGTCGGCGAGGTCCTGCTGGTACAGGTTGTCGATCAGGGACGAGCCGGGGATGGTCTCGAGGAAGTCCAGGTTGCCGCTGACGACGTCCTGGTAGGCGGCCTCGCTGTCGGCGTAGAACCGGAACTCGACACCGCCGACGGAGACCGGCTGCTCGCCGCCCCACTCGGCGTAGCGGGTCACGGTGACGTTCTGGTCGGGCACCCGGGACTCGTAGCGGAACGGGCCGTTGCCCACCGGGTTCGCCTCGAACGCGGCCGGGTCGGCGAAGAACGACTCGGGCATCGGGTAGAACGCGACGTCACCGAGGGTGTTGACGAAGACCGGCGACGGCGAGGTCAGCGCGACGGTGAAGGTGCGGTCGTCGACGACCTGCAGACCCGACATCGCCTGCGCCGTGGGCTCACCCTCGTCCGGGTTGACCTGGTCGAACCCGGCGATGTTGGAGAAGAACTCCGAGCTGGACTGCGCGTTGGTCTTCAGGGCGACGTAGTTCCACGCGTCGACGAAGCTCTTCGCCGTGACGGGCGTGCCGTCGTGGAAGGTCCAGCCCTCCTTCAGCCGGATCGTCCAGTTCTGCGAGTCGGGGGACTCGATGGACTCGGCGACCTTGTTCTCCGGCTCGCCCTGCTGGTTGTAGTCGACCAGCCCGGACCACAGCGCGTCGAGGATCTTGCTGCCGCCGGTCTCGCGGGTGTTGCCCGGCAGCAGCGCATTCTCCGGCTCGGTGCCGAAGACCGAGATCGTGGGGGCGCCCTGGGCGTCGCCCGTGGTGCCGCCTCCCCCGCCGCCACAGGCGCTGAGCACCAGCGCGGAGGTCAGGGAGAGCGCGAGCAGCGCCGCGACTCGAGGTGATCGCATCAGAGTCCTGTCTGTCCGGGACGGCCGCTCCCCGCGTGGTGTGCAGGCGGCCGGTGCGGTTCGGTGGTGGGTCGCACGGTAACCACAGCATCGCGGTTCTCCGGTTACGAATCCATTGCGCCCGCCGCCATTGCGTCGAGCAACACGGAATTGCGTGCGACGGTCGGTGATCGGATCGCGACGTCACGTCCGGCCCGATCCTCACGGAAAACACATCGGCGCAGGTCGGACGCATTCCGGCGCATTCTTCCGCTACGCAACATTGCATTGCGCATCGCAATTACCTGACCAACTATGTGACGAGTGCCACATCAACGGGTCGGTCCGAGCCCGTGAGCAGCAACGGCACCTGCCACGGAGGCACCGACACCGGACGACGAGACGGGTGCCGTCCCACGTCGTGGAACCCGCTCGCCACGTCGCGGGACCACTCATCGCGCGAGAGACCGCCTCCGCGCACCATTTCCGAACGCTTTCCCGCAGAATTGCCGTCGCGATCACGACGGTACCCCCGAAGCCCCGGTACACCCACTCCGGCACCGCACCGACCCGTTGTCCGGCAATTCCGAACAAGGGACCGGAATCGCACCGGATACGGGGCACGGACACCGCCGGCGTGCGCTCCACCTGCGGGACCGCGGGATCGCGGCCCGACCGTCCCCGCCTCCGGGGACGACGGCACACTTCCCCGGGACGTCAAACGCTCGACGTGTGCATTCCAGGAAGATCGCCTGAAACGGTCATTCGAGTACGGGCGTACCAATCGTGGGCGGTCAGCGCGGCGACGCCTGCGTGAACAGATCGCCCTTCAGATAGATGTTCCAGTCGGCCGCCTTGAGGCCGTGCCCACCGGAGCGCAGGTGGTAGCTCATCGCCGGCCCGGAGAAGGCCGTGTCGGTGGCGGGCTTCCAGCCCGTCGTGCCCAGTCCGTTGTCGCCGAGGCCGTAGAGGTCGTAGATCTCGCTCGCCGCCTCGTAGGCGAGGAACTCGCCCTCCGGGTCGGCGTTGGAGTCGTCGCTGGCGCTGGCGACCACCAGCTTGCGCGGCGCGACCAGCCCCATCAGCTCGTGCTGGTCGACGGGCAGCTCGTCGACCTTGTTCCCGTAGGCCTGGTAGGTCTTCGGGAACCAGTACGGGAAGGAGCTGTTGACCCTCGACACCGTCTCGGCGCCCACTCCCCCGTCGCCGCGGCGGGCGAGCTTCGCGCCGGTCGACCCCGAGTTGTTGGAGATGACCGCGGCGAAGCGCGGGTCCTGGGCGCCGGCCCAGAGCGCGGCCTTGCCGCTGCGGGAGTGCCCGATGACCGCGACCTTCGAGGGGTCGATGTCCTTGTCGGTCTGGAGATAGTCCATCGCCCGGCTCGCACCCCAGGCCCAGGCGGCGACGGCCCGGCCGGCGTCGTCGGGCAGGTCGCTCCCGGACGGGTGGAACAGGTTGATCATCTTGCTGCGGTAGCTGCCGCTGTCGTCCGGGGCGATGTCGTTGGCGTCGATCTGGGCGAACGCGTACCCGGCCTTGGTGATCGTCGAGACCGGTGCGTAGTCCGAGGACTGCCCCGGGTCGTCGGAGACCGAGCCCCGGTGGTCGATCATCAGGAAGGTGCCGCGCGGGGTCTGGCCCTTCGGGACGAACAGCCGCAGCGTGAACTCTCCGGTGCCCTCCGGCCCGGTGATGCCGATCGTGACCTTCTTGAGGGTGACGTCGCCGTCGTCGCTGGTCCGCACGTCGAAGGTCTGCTTGGTCGGCTTGGGCAGCGGCTGGCCGTAGACGTTCTCGCGGAACGCCGCCAGCAGCTCCGCGCGCCGGGTCCCCTCCCACTGGGCGACGTCGGTGACGCCGGTGCCGTCGAGCATGCGCAGCGGGTTCGGGTACTGCGTACCGTCGATGGTCACCGTCGCCGCGACGGACAGGCCGGCCGCCGGGACCGACGTGTAGGCGGCGGCTGCGACCGGCGTGGCCGTGGCCCCCACCGCGCCCACGCACCCGGCCGCGGCGACCGCGCCGACGACGAACAGCGACGTCGCCGTCCTCGCGACGGGGTGCAGGACGCGACGACGGCTGCGCGGGCTGATCGGAGTGGACACGGTCCGGACGCTACCGAGACGGGGACCCTCTGCAACCGTCGTTGCCGGTATCACGTCGATCGGGGGACATGATCACACACCTAACGTGTGACTCCTGTCGCCACAGGTGTTGCCGCAGGTGACGACGGGGTACGGCGCGTCCGCGCGGCGCCCCGGGAGAGGTCTGCCGACGTTCGCGGCTGCGAACGGTCGGGGCCGCGGCGCGGTGTCGCGCGGGTCCCCGGCCACCGACGGCGACCGCGGCTCCCCGACGGTCCTACCGTGCGCGCCGCGCCCGCAACCACGGATCGACGATCCGTGGTTACCGCGCCGCGACCCGGCCAGGCTGGGCCCATGCCACGCACCCCTGACCTCACCCTCCCCGACCTGACCGGGCGCCGCGCCGTCGTCACCGGCGGCAGCGACGGCGTCGGACTCGGCATCGCCGACCGGCTCGCCGCCGCCGGTGCCGAGGTCGTGCTGCCCGTCCGCAACGCCGCGAAGGGCGCCGCCGCCGCCGACCGGATCCGCGACCGGCACCCCGGTGCCGCCGTCTCGCTGCGCGAGCTCGACCTGTCCTCGCTGTCCTCGGTCGCCGCGCTCGGGGAGACCCTGCGCGCGGAGGGACGCCCCGTCCACCTGCTGATCAACAACGCCGGCGTGATGACCCCGCCGGAGCGGCGCACCACCGCCGACGGGTTCGAGCTGCAGTTCGGCACCAACCACCTCGGTCACGTCGCGCTCGTCGCGCACCTGCTGCCGCTGCTGCGCGAGGGCCGCGCCCGGGTGGTCTGCCAGATCAGCGTCGCCGCGGCCCGCGGCACGGTGCTGTGGGACGACCCGGACTCCGAGCGGTCCTACGACGGCATGGCCGCCTACCGGCACTCGAAGATCGCGTTCGGGCTGTTCGGCCTGGAGCTGGACCGGCGCAGCCGCGCCGCGGGCTGGGGCATCACCGCGAACCTGTCGCACCCGGGAGTCGCGCCGACCAACCTCCTGAACGCTCGGCCCGATCTCGGCCGGGAACGGCGGTCCGCCGGGCGACGGGTGATCGGGGCGCTGTCCCGGGCCGGTCTGCTGGTCGGGACCGCCGACTCGGCGGGGCTGCCCGCGCTGCTCGCCGCGACCGCACCGGACGCCGGGCACGCCGTGTTCTACGGGCCGAAGGGGCCCGGCCGGGTGGGCGGACCACCCGCCGAGCAGGAGCTCTACCGCCCACTGCGCGACGCCGGCGCCGCCCGCCGGGTGTGGGAGCTGTCTCAGCAGCGGGCCGGGGTGTCGTTCGACGGCGCGGCCACCCCCTGACAGCCCCCCTCGCCGACGCCTCCAGGACACCGGCGGACCCCACCGCCGGGGGCCCGTCCGGAGGGGATCATGGAGACGTCGACGTACGGAGGTGCCCAGTGGCGGACCAGTCCCCCCAGGAGCGCGAGATCCTGCTGCACGGACAGCGTGTGAGCTACCGCGAGACCGGCCGCGGCGAGGGCCCGACGGTCCTGCTCGTGCACGGTCTCGCCGCGAGCTCACGCACCTGGGCCCCGGTGTTCGACGCGCTGGGCGGCGGGCTGCACGTGATCGCGCCGGATCTGCTCGGCCACGGCGCCAGCGAGGCCCCGCGCAGCGGCGACTACTCCCTCGGCGGGTACGCGACCGGGCTGCGGGACCTGCTGGCCGCGCTCGACGTCGAGCGGGCGACGATCGTGGGGCACTCGTTCGGTGGCGGCATCGCGATGCAGTTCGCGCACCAGTTCCCCGAGTTCACCGAGCGGGTCGTGCTCGTGTCCTCCGGCGGCCTCGGCCACGACCTGACCCTCGCGCTGCGCGCGGCGAGCCTGCCGGGCACCGAGCTGGTGCTCCGCTCGGCGGCGTCGCTGACCCCGCCGTGGATGCGCCGCGCCGCGCACCGGCTGGCCCACCGGGTCGGGGCCGCACCGCGCTCGGACATCGACGGTGTGCACACCGCGCTGGAGGCCTTCGCCGACCGCGGCACCCGCGGCGCGTTCGTCCAGACCGCTCGGGGTGCGCTGGAGCCGTCCGGCCAGCGCCTCGACGGGGCGCAACGCCTGCACCTGCTCGAGGAGGTGCCCGTGCTCCTGGTCGGGGGGAACCGCGACCGGGTCATCCCGCTCGCCCACACCCTCGCCGCGCACGACCGGCTGCCCGACAGCCGGCTGGAGGTCTTCGACGGTGCGGGGCACTTCCCGCACGCCGAGCAGCCGGACCGGTTCGTGGGGCTGCTGCGGGACTTCGTCGACGGGACCGCACCGGCCGAGGGCGACCGGGACGCGCTGCGCCGCCGGATCCTGGGGATCCCCCGGGTCGGCTGACCCGGCACGTACTAGTCGGGGGGCGCGGCGCGGAGGTCCGGGTCCGGCGCCGTGGGCGGCGCCCCGTGGCCGCTCGCACCGAGCGCCCCGGTCAGCGTGTCCGCACAGAGCTCGCGGACCGCGGTCCGGTCCAGGACGGGGTTCTCCAGCCAGTCCAGGCAGACGGCGACGAGGAACGACAGCCAGCCGCGCACGGCCAGCCGCACCGGTTCCGGTGCGGGGCCGGGGCCGACCACGGCCCGCAGCACACGTTCCTGCTGGCGGGCCAGGTTCCCGTCCACGATGGACCGGATGGCGGTGTCGGCACCGAGCGCTCCCCGGAACAGGGCGCGGTAGCCGTGCGGATGGGCCCGGACGTAGTCGAGGTAGGCGTCCAGGACGGCCCGCAGGCGCTCCGGGGGCGGCAGCCGGTCGTCGGGTTCGGTGACGGCGAGCAGCGTCGCGGCCTCCTGCTCGACCACGGCGGACAGGAAGCCGCGCTTGCTCCCGAAGTAGTGGTAGAGCAGCCCGCGACTGATGCCGGCCGTGCGGGCGACGTCGTCCACCCAGACCTCGTCGTAGGGCTGCGTCGCGAACAGCGCGGCCCCGGTCGCGAGCAGCTGCTGCCGGCGGGTCGCGGTGTCGAGCCGCCGGAACGCCGGCCCGGACGAGGTGTTTGACATGGGAGGGGCAGCTTACTAGCGTCGCCGCCTGTTGTACGTCGATTCAACAAGTGGGTACGACAGGCGGAGGGCGACGATGCGCAGACCGTCGGTCCGCACCGCGCGGAACGTGTGGGTCGCCGGCTTCACGCTCGCCGCGGTGCTGCAGGGAGTATTCGGGCGGCGGTTCGCCCGGGGCACCGCCTGGGGCCGCAACGCCGGATGGCAGCGGGAGATCACCGTCTGGAACGTCGGGACCCTCGTCACCGCGGCCGGTCTGGCCGGGCTGGGGCCCGAGGCCGACCGCGCGCAGGTCCGCGGCTTCGCGGTGCTGTCGGCCCTCTTCGGGCTCCACCACCTCGCCGCCGCCGTGCGTGCACCGCGCAGTGGGAGCAACTGGTTCGGTGCGGGGCTGAACGCGGTCGGGATCGCCGTCGGCGTGGCGGCCCTGGCCGCACCGCGTCCCGGCGCCCGCGCCCCCGACCGGCGGTGAGGTCGGGACCCGCCGGCCCGCCGGTGGTGGAGCAGGTCGACCGGGGCACCTTCCTCGTGACGGGGACCGACGTCAACTGGGTCCTGCTGCGGGAGGGCGACGCCCTCACCCTGGTCGACGGCGGCTACCCCGCCGACGTGCCGGCCGTCGAGCACTCCGTCGCGACCCTCGGCCTCCACCCTCGGGACGTCGTCGCCATCCTGGTGACCCACGCCCATGTCGACCACCTCGGCGCGGTCAACCCCTTCCACGACCGCTACGGCACCCCGGTCCACCTCCACCCGGTCGAGGTCGCCCACGCCCGCCGCGAGCACCTGGAACAGCTGGCGCCCGCCCGGGTGCTGGCCGCACTGTGGCGGCCGGGGTCCTGCCCTGGGCGGTCCGCGTCGCCCGGGCCGGGGCGGGCAGGGACGTCGCCGCCCCGCACGCGCGACCGTTCCCGACGGGGGAGGCTCTCGACCTGCCCGGTGCGCCGGTGCCGGTGCCGACCGGCGGCCACACGTCCGGCCACACCGCCTTCCACCTCCCGGCCTCGGGCGCCATGATCACCGGCGACGGCCTCGTCACCGGGCACACCCTGTCCCCGGTCACCGGGCCCCAGCTGCTCCCGGCGTGGTTCGACCACGGGACCGACGCCGAGATGCAGGCGGCACTGACCGTGCTGGCCGGACTGGACGCCGACCTGCTGCTGCCCGGACACGGCCCCGTGCACCGCGGGCCGGTGCGCGAGGCCGTGGACCGGGCGTCCGGGGGCGGGCCGGGCGACGGAGACCGCACGAGGAGAGGACGACGACGATGACCCGAGGCCGGGGACCACGGCGGTTCCGGGAGCAGCGCTGGCTGGTCGACGAGGCCCTGCGGGTCCGCGACGTCGAGTTCGACCAGCCCCGCCTGGGCTACCACCTGGGCGCCGTCGGCGACGAGCTCGCGCCGGCCGAGACGGCCGCCCTCCGGGCGGGGATCAGCAAGCTCGCCGACTACGTCCCGGTGGTGCGGTCGTTCGCCGAGCGCCGTACGCGCCGGGCCGAGGACGCCGAGCGACGTGGCCACCCGGACAGTGCCGCGGTGCACCACTTCGCCGCAGCCCAGATGTGGTCGCTCGCGTGCTGGCCGGTCTGGGAGGACGACGCGCTGGCCCACGAGCTCGACGACCGCAAGAACGCCGCCTACCTGGCGTGGGCCCGCAGCGCCGCACACCGCGTCGAGCGGGTCGACGTCCCGTTCGGCGACGCCGCGCTTCCCGGATGGCTCCATCTCCCCCGCGGCGTCGAGGGTCCGCTGCCCACGGTGCTGGCCGTCGGGGGCATGGACGCGCCCCGCGAGATGCTGGTCGCCCGCACCGGCAGCCCGTGGCTCGCCCGCGGCGTCGCCGTGCTGGCCATGGACGGCCCCGGCCAGGGCGAGGCGGCGATCCGCGGCGTCCACGTCACCCCCACCGCGTGGGCCGAGGCCGGCGACGCCGTCATGGACTGGATCCGCGGCCGTCGCGAGCTCGACGCCACCCGGGTCGTGGCCACTGGCACCAGCTTCGGGTCGTTCTGGATGTCCCAGCTCGCCTCCACCCAGCCCGGCCTGCTCGGCTGCTCGGTGGCCCTGCCCTGCTTCGAGCCCGGCGCCCACACGATCTTCGAGCAGGCCCCGCCGACGTTCAAGGCGCGCCACATGTGGATGGCCGGACTCTACGACGACGAGGACGCCTTCGACGCGATGGCCGCCCGGTACGACCTGCGGCCGCACGCCGAGGCGATGCCGGTGCCGTGGCAGATCGTCGGGGGCACGGCCGACGACCTCTCCCCCTCGTCCTGGGTCCACGAGATGGCGCGCCGGTCCCCCTCCCCGACCTCGGTCACCCTCTACACCGGCGCCCGGCACTCGATGACCGAGGCCTCGTCGGTCGCGTTCGGGCCCGGGTGGCGGACGCTGCAGGTCGAGTGGCTGCACGACCGCCTCCGCGGCCGTACCCCGGTGAGTGAGGACCTGCTCGTCCTGCCCTCGGGAGAGGTCACCGGCACCCGCTGAGTCGGGTGCTTCCTACCGGTATCCCACGTCGCACAGCGCGGAGCGGTGGCTCGCGTCCATCGCGCGGCGGGTCAGCCCGCTCGTGGCGGTGGCCGGGCCGCGGGCGAGCGCCCTCGTCGCGCGTCCGCCCGGGCTGCCAGGTGGGTGGCGCCGATCGCGGTCAGGTCCGGTACCGGGCCCACCGGTTCGCCCAGAGCGCGTCGACGACCGGGCACCGCACGAGCTCGGCTGACCGCTCACCTCAGGCGCGAGTCTCAGGTGCCGGGTGAGGAACCGGGCGGCGTCGTCGCCCTCGAAGGCGGGGACGCCGGTGTGCCCCCCGGTGTTGGCGTGCAGCGTCTTCTCGCGGCTGCCGAGGGCCTCGAACAGGCCCAGTGCCTGCTGCCGGTCGTTGCCCTCGTCGTCCCACTGCAGCAGCACCAGCAGCGGGACGGTGACCGTCCGGGCCTCCTCGACGATCGCGCGGGGCACGTAGCTTCCGGCGAACAGGACCGCGGCCGCGATGCGCGGCTCGACCACGGCCATCCGGACGCCGAGTGAGATGATCCCGCCCGACCAGGCCACCGGCCCACGCAGGTCCGGCCGGGCGAGCAGCGCGTCCAGCGCGGCCCGCCACTCCGGGGCCGCCTGCTCGACCAACGGGAGGACGAGCCGGTCGACGACGACGTCGGGCACCGGCTCACCGGCCCGCACCGCGCGTCTCAGGTCGGCCCGGGCCCGGTCGGCGTCGGGGTGGCGGGGCCGCTCACCGGTTCCCGGGAGCTCGAGGGTCGCCGCGGGGAATCCGGCCGCCACGCAGGATCGGGCCCGGGCGAGCAGCCGGGGGTGCATCCGGCTCAGTCGCCGGGGTGGCCGAGGAGGACCAGCGGGGACGGGGTGGTCGGCGTCCAGAGGATGCCGGGGACGTCGTCGAGGGAGAACGCCGTCTCGACCAGGTCGTCGTGGCGCTGTTCGGTGCGGAGTCGCATGGTCGTGCCCTTCGGGACAGGACGCTCCCGGGCGATCTACCGCCCGGCCGTGTCCCCGGAGGGGAGCACCCGGCTGTCTGCTGCGGTCACGGATCCCACCTCCTCGGTTCGGTGCACGGCTACGGGAACGGTAGTGCGGGCCGCGGCTGGTCGGCCAGCGGTTTCCCACGACCGGGCGCGGTTCAGCCCCCGGTGCCGGACGGGCCGGACACCGAGACGCTCCGCGACCCGGCGGGCGGTGAGGTCCCCCTGGGCCTCCCGCGCCCGGGCCAGCACCTCCGGAGGCGCCGTGTCCGGGATGCCGGCGTCGAACCGGGGGCTCTGGGTCATACTGCATGCCCATTCGGCGGCCGCCCGCCCCTGAAGGAGGTTCGCTTGCGGAGATGGCCACACTGAGCGGCCTCGCCCGCTCGATGAAGCGGAGGCTCTCTTGGCGGACCTGATCGACCGGACGACTACCGGTCACAACCTACAGACTCAGACGCTCCCGCTCAGCGGCTACGACCTGCCGTTCCACTGAGCCGGGGTCGATCGCACGATCGTCGCGCTCCTTGGCCTCGCTGCGCCGAGCGAAGGCGTCGAACAGCTGGGTTTTGCCCTGCTGGATCTCGACGATCCGCTCGTCGATGGAATCCTTGGCCAGGACGCGGTGTACATGGACGGGCCGGACCTGGCCCATCCGGTGGGCGCGCGCGATCGCCTGTTCCTCCACGCTCGGCTTCCAGTGCGGCTCTGCCAGAACGACGACGGACGCGGCCTAAATGTTCAGGCCCACCCCGCCGGCCTCGATCTGGCTGAGCAGGACGGCGTGGTCCGCGCGGTCGGCGAAGTCCTGAACGAGCTCCTGGCGCGCTGCAGGCGCAACCGAGCCGTCGATGCGGCCGCGCACCTCGGGCAGCTCCCGGGCCAGTAGGTCCAGCACCGGGAGGAACGTGCTGAAAACGAGGACCTTCATCCCGTCGTCCGCCGCCTCGGCCACGATCTCCTTGATCCGCTCGAGTTTCGCTGAGTGGGCCGACTCCAGGGCAGCCCGTCGCATCGCCATCACGTTGCCCGCGGCGACCGCCGCCCGGTAGCGCGCCGCGTCGTCCGCGGTCAGCTGCACCCACGCCTCGGTCTCGATGCGCTCCGGCAGCTCGTCGAGGACGTCGTCCTGGTTGCGTCGGAGGTAGACGTCCGCGACCGCGCGGCGGAAGGCCGTGGCGCCGGCGAGCGCGTCCCGGGCGTCGATCCGTGCGGCGAGCCGCGGCTGCAGGTGCCCGACGAGCGCCCGGAGCTCCTCGACCCGGTTCTCCATCGGGGTGCCGGTGAGGAACAGGGCGCGCTGGGCGCGGCCCGCAGCGGCCGCGATCGCCTGGGTACGTGCCGCGGCGGGGTTCTTCGCGTAGTGCGCCTCGTCGACCACGAGGAGGGCGGTCTCGGCGTCCCGCACCGCCTCGGGCAGCCGAGCCAGGGTGCCGAACGTCGTCACTCCGATCCCGCCGTCCCGCAGCCAGCGGGCACCCGCGTCTTCCCGCTCGGGCCCGTGCAGCACGTACGCGGACAGCGTCGTGAACCGCTCGGTCTCCTTGAGCCAATTGACCAGCACGCTGGCCGGGCAGACGACCAGGAACCGGCGCTGCCCGTTCGCGACGAGGTGACACATCGTCGCCAGGGCCTGCAGCGTCTTGCCCAGGCCCATCTCGTCACCGAGCATCGACCGCTGCTGATGCAGGGCGTACTGGGCGCCGAACTGCTGGTAGCCGCGCAGGGTCGCACGCAGGAGCGAGGTGTCCAGCGGCACCGCGACGATCCGCTGCCGCAGCTCGTCCGGCACGAACCCCTGCGCAGACGCCTCGTCCACGCGGTCGTCCATCGTGGACAGCAGCGCGTTGACGGCCGCGGCGTCCCGCCCGTAGTCCGCCCACAGCTGCCGCTGCCGGTAAGCGCCTGGATCCACACGCTGCTCGTGCTCCGCGATGCCCGCGACCACCGCGCTCGTCGAGGGTTCGGCGAGGAGGCCCGCCAGGTCGTCGAGCGCACGCTGGGCCTCGGCGCGCCGCCGCCGCCCGGCCAGGTTCCGCTTCCACCAGCTGACGAGCAGCGCGGCCTGGTCGGCGAGCGGCTCGGTGCGGTCCAGCAGCCGACCCAGGTGCGGCCGGAGCGTCTGCGCCTCATCGGCGGCCCGCAAGGCGGCGAGGGTGGCCAGGAGCTCGGCCTGTGCCCGCGTGGCCCGGTCGGGATCGAACCGGAACCGGGTCTCGCTCCGGACCGCGACCGCCGCCGCCCGCGCGGCCCGGGTCACCTGCTCCGCGGACCGCTCCCCCACGCCGGGCACCCCGACGAGCCGGCGCGCGTCCTGCACGTCGGCGACACTCCGCAGCCCGGCCTGCTCGATCGCGGCCCACCGCACGCCCCGCCCGGCCGCCTCCCTGAGCGTGGACACCGGCATGGCCTGCAGCCGCCGCTGTACCTCGTCCGCCTTCAGGGCGTCGAGCTGGTGTGAGGCACGAGCGCGTAGCTCGTCGGCCCGGCCGAGCAGGGAGGTGCCGCGCGCGGCCAGGTCGCGAGCGGCCGCCACCGTGGCCTGAGCGTCCGCCATCAGCTCCCCCTCAGACGATCACAGATCCCTCGATCTTCGCAGAGCTCGGGTCATGGCTGCTGCCATCGGGTCCGGCACTCGGCCACGATCTCGTCGAGCCGCCGTTCCAACAGCTCGGTGAGCTCCTCCTTCGTGCGGTCCTTCGCCAACCCCCGGAAGCACGGGCAGGAGAGCGCGTCGCCGTTCCCCACCAGACAGACGAAGACGCCCGTCACCCGCAGTCCGTGGACGACCGCGTCCGCCTGCTCGTCCCCAGGCAGCGGGATTCGGCGGGCGAACGACGCCAGGATCTGCTGCTCGAGAGAACCTCGTCCCAGACGCGTCGCCGCTCGCGCCGCGACCGTGCCGACGGCGTCGTGGACGGCCTTCTTCGCCTCGTCCACCTCGTTCGCGAGGTCGGCGAGGGCCGAGCAGTCGACTCGGCCGACCCGCCACCGCGGGGCGGACCGCCATACGTCGTCGTTCAGCGCCGTGGCGAGCTGGTCGGCGACCGTCCGCTGCCAGCCGACGGTCAGCACGGAACGAGCGATCTCCGCCTTCTGCCGTTCTGTCAGCCGACCGGCCGGAACGGGCCCCCTCGGTCGCGGAATGCGAGCCATGGCCGCGCGCTGACGCCGTCGCTCGGCCTGCCTCGTCCGATACCAGCCGACTCCCCACGACCATGCGGTCTGGTGCTGGTAGCACCGGTCCCAGGACTCGACCACCCGTCTTCGGAAGTACCCCGGGGCCTCCTTGTTCCTGGCCCCGCAGCGATGTCCGCTTCCCCCCATTCCTCCAGAATTCGGCCCGGAGCTGGGGAAGTCACTCCGCTCGACGAGTGGAGTTCACCCGATCGTGAGCCCCCGTGAGCATCACGTGACGACCCCACTAAGTTGGACACGCACGATATTGGGGGGCTCGGTGGTGTATCACGCCAGAAGTCTCTCCGCACGAAGGGGGAGCCGCCATCACAGCGACCAGTGAGTCCCAGGTCCAGCAGGCGCTCGCGCCCGGTTCCGTGGTGGTCGTGCGGGACGAGGACTGGTTCGTCCAGTCCACCGAGCAGACCGCGGACGGGCTCCTGGTCCACGTCCGCGGGCTCACCGAGCTGGTGCGGGACACCACCGCCAGCTTCTACGCGAGCCTCGACTCGATCGAGCCCCTCGACCCCGCGCAGGCACGGGTCGTCGCGGACGCGAGCCCGCACTACCGCACCGCGCGGCTGTGGGTGGAGTCCACCTTCCGCAAGACCCCGATCCCGCTCGGCGACCGCTCCCTGACCGTCGCGACGCAGGGTCTGGCGGACGCGCTCAGCTACCAGCAGTCCGCCGTCCGACGAGCCTTAGACCCAGAGAATCTGAGGCCCCGAATCCTCCTGGCGGACGCCGTCGGGCTCGGCAAGACCCTCGAGATCGGCATGATCCTCTCCGAGCTGGTCCGACGCGGGCGGGGCGAGCGGATCCTGATCGTCACCCCGAGGCACGTGCTGGAGCAGATGCAGCACGAGATGTGGACCCGGTTCGCGCTGCCCTTCGTCCGGCTGGACTCGGCGGGCATCCAGCGAGTGCGCCAGAAGCTGCCCGCCACACGCAATCCGTTCACCTACTTCAAGCGCGTGATCATCTCCATCGACACGCTCAAGTCGGACCGCTACCTGGCGAGCCTCAAGAAGCAGCGCTGGGACGCCGTCGTGATCGACGAGTCCCACAACCTCGCCAACAACGCGACGCAGAACAACAAGCTCGCGCGCATCCTGGCCCGCAACGCCGAGGCGCTGATCCTGGCGTCCGCCACGCCGCACAATGGGAAGAAGGAGTCGTTCGCCGAGCTCATCCGCCTGCTGGACCCGTCCGCGGTGCCGCCGTCCGGCGAGCTGAACGCCAAGGAGATCGAGCACCTCGTCATCCGACGCCACCGGCACAGCCCCGAGGTGGAGTCGGTCGTCGGGGCGGACTGGGCCGAGCGGCAGCCCCCGCACAACGTCCTGGTGCCGGCGAACCCCGCCGAGAACGCGATCGCCCGCGAGCTCGAGGACGTGTGGCTGTGGCCCGAGAAGGGCGCGAGCCCCTACTCCGGCAAGAACTCCGCGCTGTTCCCCTGGACCCTGGCGAAGGCGTTCCTCTCCTCCCCCGCGGCGCTGCAGGAGTCGATCAAGGAGCGCACGAATCGCCTGGGTCCGGACTCCAAAGCCGATGTCGAACGCGCAGCCCTGCAGCGCCTCATGGACCTCACCGAGGAGGCTCTCGCGCAGCCCTCGGCCAAGTACACGGCACTCGTCGAGCACCTGGAGAGCACCGGCGTCGGCAAGAACTCCCCGAAGCGGGCGGTCGTGTTCGCCGAGCGCGTCAAGACCCTGCGCTGGCTCGCCGAGAAGCTGCCGAAGGACCTCGGGCTCCCCGCGGACGCCGTCGAGATCATGCACGGCGGGCTGGCGGACGACGAGCAGCAACGTGTGGTCCGCGAGTTCAAGCAGGAAAGCGCGAAGGTCCGGATCTTGGTGACCGGCGACGTCGCGTCGGAGGGCGTGAACCTGCATGCCCAGTGCCACGAGCTGGTGCACTACGACATCCCGTGGAGCCTGATCCGCATCGAGCAGCGCAACGGCCGCATCGACCGCTACGGCCAGAAACACCCGCCGCGGATCACCGCCCTGCTCCTCGATCCGGCGAGCGAGCGCTTCGCGGGGGACGTCCGCATCCTGCGCAGCCTCATGGAGAAGGAGAGCGAGGCGCACACCGCCCTCGGCGACGCCGCCTCCCTCATGGGCTCCTACGACGTGAAGGCCGAGGAGGAGCAGATCCGCAGCGTGCTGGCGCAGGAGAAGTCTCTCGACGACGTCGTCCGCACCCCCGCGCAGGTCCAGGCTGGCACCGACCTCTCCAGCCTGTTCGCCCAGCTCAGCAACACCGACCCCGCGCCCGAGCCGACCCCGGCCGCGCCGCCCACCGCGGGCACCGGCCTCTTCGAGGACGACTTCACCTACCTCGACACCGCCCTCGCCGCCGCGTTCACCGATCCCACGAACCCCGTCTCGAACGACGGCGTGGAGTGGCGACCGAACACCGGCTTCGGCACGGCCTCCCTCGTCCCGCCGGACGACCTCGCCCAACGTCTGGAGGTCCTCCCCCAGACCTACCTCACCGATCGCAAGGTCACCTCGCAGCTCATGTTGGCGACGACGACCTCCCGCGGGAAGGACCGGCTGGCCGCCGCCCTCAAGGACGAGACCGGCTCGAACTGGCCGGACGCCCACTACCTCAGCCCGCTGCACCCCGTCCTCGGTTGGGCCGCGGACCGGGCGCTGTCCTCCTTGGGACGCAACGAGATCTTCGCCGTCCGCGGCGAGGTCGACGACCCGACGGTGCTGCTGCTCGGCACGCTCACCAATCGCGGCGGCGAGATCGTGGCCGCCACCTGGTTGAGCGCGGCGTTCCCGATGCCGGACCTCGCGCTGCTCACCCCGCACGAGTCCGCGGCGGCGATGCTCGCGGCGGTCGGCTGGGACCGCACCCGCTCCAACCCCGGCGGCGTCGAGAACGTCGAGGAGCTGCAGCGGCTCGTCCAGCCCGCAGTCGCGAAGGCCCAGGCCCAGATGGGCCAGCTCGTCCGCGCCAACGAGTCGGACGTCGCCCGTCGGGTGGACTCCTGGTCCCAGCGCCTCGACCGCTGGGACGCCGAGGCGGAGAAGGCCACCCAGAACGCGGGCCTGAAGCAGCGCCGGGTCACGGTGGCGCAGGAGAAGGAACTGGTGGAGGCGATGCGACCGGACCGGCAGCTGGTGCGGCCGCTGCTTGTCGTGGTCCCGGAGGGGGAAGCCCAGTGAGCGGGTCGGACGCGATCCTCGTCGGCGAGAGCTGGATCTCCGAGCACTACTTCGGCTCCGAGGCCACCGCCCAGTCGTTCCATACCGAGGTCCTGGCCCGGCGCAAGACGTGGGACGCCGAGGAGAAGGCCGACCGCCCCACCCCGCGCACCCGGTTCACGAAGATCCGGCAGAAGCTGGAGGTCGATCTCGCCGCGCTGGCCGAGCTCGCCGACCGCGAGTCCGCGGTGGTGCACGACTCCGAGACCGTCGCCAAGGCCGCCCGCGAGGTCTACACCGAGATCGTGCAGGTCTTGGAGCTGCGCCAGCACGGCCTGCAGGTCGCCGAGACCGGGCCGCTGTGGCGGATCTCCGCGGCGGGCATCACCGAGCGGGCGCCGCTGGCCGTGGTGCTCGCCCGCCCCGCCGCCACGCACGAGGACGCCCTGGCGAAGGACCAGCCCACGCTCCTGGAGCCGCTCGCGCTGGAGGAGGACGGGCCGGAGTTCACCTCGGCCGCGCGGCTGGTGTCGGCGCTGTTCGTCGACGAGTCCGCCGCCCCGGACCTCGCCCTGATCCTGGCCGGGCGGTGGATCATCCTCGCCGAGCAGGAGCGCTGGGCCGAGGGCCGCTACCTCGCCGTGGACCTGCAGCTGATCTGCGAGCGTAACGAGACCAAGCGCGGCGGGGAGATCGATCGCGCGCTGACCTGCCTGTCCGCCGAGTCCGTCGCGCCGGACGCCGCCGGGAAGCTCTGGTGGCTGGAGACCCTCGAGAAGTCGGTCAAGCACACCGTCGGGGTGTCCAAGGACCTCCGCGAGGGCGTGCGGCTGTCCATCGAGATCATCGCGAACGAGGTGGTGGCCCGGCGCAAGGCGCAGGGTCTCGACCCGCTGCCGGGTGCGGACGCCAACGAGCTGGCCAAGCAGTCCCTGCGGTTCCTCTACCGCGTGCTGTTCCTGCTCTACGCCGAGGCCTCCCCCGAGCTGGGCGTGCTGCCCGCCGGCGCCGCGGAGTACGACGCCGGCTACAGCCTCGACCGCCTCCGCGAGCTGGTGCAGGTCGAGCTCGCCACCCCGCGGGCGCAGGCGGGCACGCACCTCTGCGAGTCGCTGTCGGTGCTGTTCGGGCTGGTCGACACCGGGCACACACCCGCAGTGGTCGAGTCCGAGTCGGACGACGAGGACGAGGCAGGCCCCTCCGACGGGCTCCACTTCAACGCCCTGCGTGCGGACCTGTTCCTGCCCAAGGCCACGCGGTTCATCGACGCCGTCGGGCTGGGGAATGCGGCGCTGCAGAAGGTGCTCGCCCACCTGTTGTTGAGCAAGGAGCGCAGCGGGAAGGACCGCGGCTTCATCTCCTACGCCGAGCTCGGCATCAACCAGCTCGGCGCGGTGTACGAGGGCCTGATGTCCTACACCGGCTTCTTCGCCGAGACCGATCTCTACGAGGTCGCGAAGGGCGGAGACAGCAGCAAGGGCTCTTGGGTCGTGCCGGTGAGCCGCTCCGAGGGCATCGCCGCCGCCGATTTCGTGAAGGCCGAGGACCCGCGGACGGGCGAGAAGAAGCCGGTCCTGCACCAGACCGGGTCGTTCGTCTTCCGGCTCGCGGGCCGGGAGCGCCAGCAGTCCGCCTCCTACTACACCCCCGAGGTGCTGACCCGGTTCACCGTCGGGCAGGCCCTCGAGGAGCTGCTCGACCAGGACGGATCGCGCACCAGCGCTGAGGAGATCCTCAGCCTCACGGTCTGCGAGCCCGCGCTGGGCTCGGGCGCGTTCGCCATCGAGGCGGTGCGGCAGCTCGCGGAGCAGTACCTCAAGCGCCGGCAGGAGGAGCTGGGCGAGCGCATCGACCCGGACGAGTACCCGCGCCGGTTGCAGGAGGTCAAGGCCTACCTGGCGCTGCACAACGTCTACGGCGTGGACCTCAACGCCACCGCGGTCGAGCTCGCCGAGATCTCGCTGTGGCTGGACACCATGGTCTCCGGGCTCTCCGCCCCCTGGTTCGGCCTGCACCTCAAGCGCGGCAACTCCCTAATCGGCGCCCGCCGCGCTGTCTATCGGCGCAGCCAGGTCGCGGACAAGAGCTGGCTCTCCGCGGTCCCGAAGGATCTGCCGCTCACTTCGCTGCCCGCGGACATCGAGGCCGGCCGGATCGCCTCCGACCTCGGCGACGGCATCCACCACTTCCTCCTGCCCGCCGACGGCTGGGGCGCGGCCGCGGACGCCAAGGAGGCCGCGAGCCTGGTCCCGGATGCAGTGAAGAAGCTCAAGACCTGGCGCGGGTCCACAAAGACCAAGCCCTCGAAGGCGCAGGTCGCGGCCCTGGCGGAGCTGGCGAACCGCGTGGAGGCGTTGTGGCAGATCAGCTACCGACGCCTGCACATCGCCGAACAGCAGATCCGGCGGTCCATTCCGGTGTGGGGCGCGGGCTCGCTCCCCGCAGGTGGTGAGGTGACGCGCGAGGAGATCGAAGCCTCCCTCGCCGACGAGTCCGGCGCCTACCGGCGGTTGCGGCGGGTCATGGACGCATGGACCGCCCTCTGGTTCTGGCCCCTCACCGACGCTGCCGTGACGGTCGACGGTGCGCGAGTCGAACCGCCCACTGTGGACCAGTGGATCGCGGGGCTCCAGGCGCTGCTGGGCCGCAACCCGGAGTTCGGCAAGGAGCACACGCGCAAGGCCGAGCGGACGGCCGGTCAGATCTCGCTCGGCGAGGCGACGAACTGGGAAGAGCTGGGCGAGGCCGAGGAGTTGGCCCTGGACTTCGCGGGCGCCCGGCCGATCAAGGCACTCCTCGTGGAGCACCCGTGGCTGGTGGTGTGCGAGCGAGTCGCCAGACAACAAGGCTTCTTCCACTGGAACCTCGACTTCGCCACGGTTTTCGCCGCTGGCGGCGGCTTCGACCTGCAAGTCGGGAACCCGCCCTGGGTGCGGCCCGATGACGATCTCGAGGCGCTCCTCGCAGAGCGAGATCCGTGGTGGGAGCTTGCCCCGAAGCCCTCCCAGTCAGAAAAATCCACTAAGCGCGCCCAATTGCTGACGTCGCAATCGATGCGCGCTTCTGTGGTCGAGGGCCTCGTCGAGACAGCCAGCCTGCGATCGCTTCTTGGGTCCGCACAGCAATACCCGCACACAGTAAGCCTACGACCGGATCTCTATCGCTGCTTCATGGCGATGGCGTGGCGCCACCATTGCCCAGCAGGCATATCAGGACTCGTGCATCCGGAGAGTCATTTCACAGAGCAAAAGGCGGCCGCCCTCCGAGGAGCATCTTACCGACACCTGAGGCGCCATTGGCAATTCCTCAACGAACTTGCGCTCTTTGAGATTGACAACCATGTTACATTCGGCGTTCACATCTACGGAAGGGACCGCGGCGCGGTCAACTTTCTTCAGGCTGCCTCAATATACACCCCCGAGACGATCGTTCGCTCCTTCGCGCACGATGGCAGCGGACCCCCACCTGGCGCAAAGGATCGCGACGGCAATTGGAATATCCAGCCGCACCGTTCCCGGATCCTCCATATCAACGAGAAGGCGCTCACCATCTGGCACGCCATCCTCGAAGTCGGCGACGGTTCTCAATCCTCGCCTCGAATGATCTATGCCGTCAATCCAACAATCATGTCAACACTAGAAGCACTGAGTGATTCAACCAAAGTAGGATCACTCTCAATAGACTTCTCAATGGGCTGGGAGGAGTTCCGCGATCGCGTAAAAGGTAGATTCGACGTTGGTTGGGCTACTCCAGGTAACTGGCAGGGCGTAATCCTGCAAGGTCCGCACATCCACGTGCTTAATCCCGCCTACAAGACCCCGAATCCTAGCCTTCGCAGTAATCGCGATTGGTCTAGTCTTGATCATGAGACGCTAGCTGCGAACTTTATACCCGCGACCAGCTACCAGCCCGCGAAGGACATTAAGGCGTTCCATATGTCGTTCACATCGTGGAACGCTTCCGACGAGAGGATTCCGGCCAGCGGATTCTACCGCGTCGCATGGCGCGCGATGGCAGCCAATACTGGTGAACGCACCCTGATCCCCACCGTAATCCCTCCCGGACCCACCCATCTTAACGGTTTGTTCGCTGTCGGCGGCCCAAGCATCTCGAATCGAGACATTCTGCGCATCGCGGCATCTGCTAGCTCACTATTGGCCGACCTATTGATTCGAACGTCGCCGAAGAGTGGAATCGGGCGAGCAGAGTTCGAGCGGACGCCTCTAGTCGCGACCGACTTCCCCCTTTTACCTGATCTGCTTCTTCGAGCAGGCCGCCTAGTATGCGTCAGTCAAGCCTATTCAGACCTATGGGACAGCGTTACACCATCGGGGAATCTTGATTGGACTGGCGGCATCTCGTACGGGAACCGACAGAGTCTAATCAGGGTCGACAAAGCGTGGACCCAATCCACGCCTCTCCGTAGGGCCTCCGATCGCACGCAGGCACAGGTGGAGATCGACGCACTGGTCGCACTTTCGATGAGAGTTTCCGCGGATCAACTTGCATCAATTTATGAGACCCAGTTCGCTGTCCTCTACGGCTACGACCGCAACACCTACTTCTACGACGCAAATGGCCGCCTGGTGCCGAACTCCGTGCTAACCGTCTGGCGCCGCAAGGGCGACGACAAGATCACCGAGGAGGAGCGGACCGCGACGAACCAGGCTGGCAACACCTACGTCTACGAACTGCCGTTCCAGACGCTCGACCGTGAGCACGACATGCGGGTCGCGTATGCGGAGTTCGAGCGGCGGCTTGCGGAGCGTTCATGAGTGAGCTCCTCCCCACGATCCAGGCCGGGAGCATCCGGCACAGCCTGGTCGACTACCTGACCACGACGTTCGGCCTTACCGATCCCGGCGCTCGCGACGCATTGGACCGGTTCCTCGGCGATCCCGAGTCGGGGATGTTCAAGGGGCCGTACGTGCGGCTGCGGCTGCCGTTCCGGCCCGCCGACGAGGGCTGGCGCCGGAGTCTGGAGTGGTACGAGGGGCACACGCCGTACGGGCATCAGGCGGCGGCGTTCGCGCGGCTCTCCTCGCTCGTCAACGACAGGCCGCTGCCCACCCTCGTCACCACCGGGACCGGGTCCGGCAAGACCGAGGCGTTCCTCTACCCGCTCCTCGACCACGTGCTGCGGGCCAAGCGCGAGGGCGTGACCGGGACGAAGGCGCTGATCCTCTACCCGATGAACGCGCTGGCCAACGACCAGGCCGGCCGCCTCACGAAGCTCCTCACCGAGAAGTCGGCGCTGCGCTCGGTCACCGCCGCGCTCTACACCGGCCAGCAGGACGCGCCGCGCACGATGGTCACCGAGGACGGGCTGATCACCGACCGCGGGATCATCCAGGACGAGCCGCCGGACATCCTGCTCACCAACTACAAGATGCTCGACCAGCTCCTGCTGCGGCACGTGGACCGCAACATCTGGCGCGCGTCCGCAACGAGCCTGCGCTACCTGGTGCTCGACGAGTTCCACACCTACGACGGCGCGCAGGGCACGGACGTCGCGATGCTGCTGCGGCGGCTCGGGATGACGCTCAAGAGCTACTGGAGCGACACCGACCCCCGACTGTCCGATGAGGACCGGGCGCGGCCGCTCGGCCGGATCACCCCCGTCGCCACCTCCGCGACGTTGGGCGACAAGGGCGATCCCGGCGTCATGCTGGGGTTCGCCGAGACCGTGTTCGGGGAGCCGTTCGGGCCGGATGCGGTGGTCACGGAGTCGCGGCTCTCCCAGGATGAGTGGGCCGAGGACTCGACCGCCGTGGTCGGCGCGATGGGCTACACCCCCACCCCGCTCTCCGAGCTGCGCGTCGCCGAGATCAACGCCGCGCTGGACCTGCTCGGCGAGGATCCCGACGGTGCCAAGCTCGCGCGGGCCGTGTTCGCGCTGCTCTACGGCAAGGAGCCCGGCGAGTTCACCGCCGCGGGCGCAGACCTGCTGCTGCGGCTGAGCCAGGCCCATCCGCTCGTCGCGGCGATGGCACGCGAGTCCGGGGACGCACTCGGCCTGAGCGCACTCGTCGAGCGGGTCGTGGGGCCCACGGCCACGCCGAGCCTCGCCGCGACCGGGCGCGACCCGGCGTGGGAGAGCCTGCTGTCCCGCGTCGTCGCCGCGCTCGGGCACGTTCGGGCCGCGATCGGACGCCCAGCGCTGTCCGTCGAGGCGCACCTGTGGGTGCGCGAGCTGACCCGCATCGACCGCGCTGCCGACCCGACCGCCGTGTTCCGGTGGGGAGACGACGGCCCGCCGACCGGGGTGCACGACGCTGAGGACGTCCGGCCGTCGTTCCCCGCGCTGTACTGCCGGCGGTGCGGGCGGTCCGGCTGGGGCGTCGGGCTGGCGCCGGTCGGCGGCAGCCTCGCCGCGAACGACGACTCCATCCGCCGCGACCACGCCAGCCGCGAAGGTCGCTTCCGGCCGCTGATGTCCGCCGCGACTGAAGCCGACGCGGTGTTCGGCGGTGAGCCGCCCGCGTCGGGCCTGGCCTGGTTCTCGGTCCGCACCCGCGAGCTGCTCACCGCCACCCCGGCCGAAGACGATCCCGACCTGCGCGACGGCTGGGTGCTGCCCGTGCTCACCCACGCCGGGCAGGAGGCGGACGAGGACTCCCGCAAGGACACCTGCCCCGCCTGCGGGCAGGAGGACGGGATCCGGTTCCTGGGCAGCGCGATCGCGACGCTGCTGTCGGTGTCGTTGTCCACCCTGTTCGGGTCGGCGCAGGTGGCGCCCGGGGAGAAGAAGGCGCTGGTCTTCACCGACTCCGTGCAGGACGCCGCGCACCGCGCCGGGTTCGTGCAGGCCCGCTCGCACACGCTGACCTTGCGCGCGGTGCTGCGCGAGGCCGTCGCGGACGGTCCGCTCACGCTCGACGGCCTGGTCGACGAGGTGATGCGCAGCGCAGGAGACGACGCCTCGAAGCGCTACCGCCTCCTCGCGCCGGACTGCGCGGATCGCGAGTCCTTCACCCCGTTCTGGACGGCGGAGAAGTACCGCCAGATCCCGATCAGCGTGCGGTCGCGGGTCCAGAAGCGGCTCGCGCTCGACGCGATGCTGGAGTTCGGGCTCAACTCCCGCACCGGCCGCACCCTGGAGCTCACCGGCTCCGCGGCCGTCGGCGTCGAGGCCGGGCAGCCGCCGAAGATGATCGCGGCGGCGCGGACGGTGCTGGCCGGCGTCGCCGTGCAGACCCGATCGGACACCGCGGACGGTGAGCAGCCGGACGTCGTACTGCTGCAGTGGGTGCGCGGTCTGCTGGACCGGATGCGGTCGCTCGGCGCCGTCGAGCACCCGTGGTTCGAGCGCTACCGCCAGGAGGACGGCAACCGCTGGTGGGTCTCCGGCGGCCGCCCGCGCGGCGACGGGATGCCCGCCTTCCCCAAGGGCCGCCCGGCGCCTGGCTACCCCCGGATCGGCGGGAGCGGGGACCCCGCGGGCGAGGGCCTGGAGCCGGTCACCCCGCCCAAGTCCTGGTACGCGCAGTGGACCTCCCGCGTGCTCGACGTGAGCCCCACCGACGGCGGCCGGCTGGCCCGGCTGCTGCTCGAACAGCTGACCCGCGACGGGGTGCTCACCTCGATCACCAGCACCTCCGGGGCCGCGGTGTTCGCCATCCCGGCGGGCGGCGTCGTCGTGGGGCCGACCGCGCCCGAGGACCTCGCGGCGGGCCGGAACCTGCTGATCTGCGGCACCTGCCGGGCCCCGGTCACCGGGTCGACGACCACGGTGGAGCAGCTCACCGGCGCCCCCTGCATGCTCGTGACCTGCCCCGGGCGGCTGCAGGCGAGCCCGCTCGCGGAGAACTTCTATCAGCGGCTCTACGCCTCCCCGGACATGCGGCGGGTCGTCGCGCGGGAGCACACGAGCCTGCTGGAGGACGAGGTCCGGCTGGACTACGAGAACGGGTTCAAGGGCGCGCAGAACAGCCCGGCGGCGCCGAACGTCCTCGTCGCCACGCCGACCCTGGAGATGGGCATCGACATCGGCGACCTCTCCGCCGTCGTCCTGGCCTCGCTCCCCCGCACCGTCGCCTCCTACCTGCAGCGCGTCGGCCGCGCGGGCCGGCTCACCGGCAACGCGCTCAACCTCGCGTTCATCACCGGGCGCGGCGAGCAGCTGCCGAAGCTCGGCGACCCGCTCTCGGTGATCAACGGCGAGGTCCGGCCGCCCGCGACCTACCTGCGCGCCGAGGAGATCCTGCGCCGCCAATACACCGCGCACCTCGCGGACGAGTTCGCCCGCGACGAGACCCGGCCCCACCCGCGTCGGGCCCGCAGCGCCATCGGATCCAGTCAGCCCGGCACGTTCCTCGGCGACCTGATCAGCCATGCCGAGACGCATGCGTCGGCGCATCTCGACCGGTTCCTCGGCGCGTTCAGCGCGCTGCCGGACGACGTCGTCAGCGGGCTGCGGGCGTGGCTGGTCGCGCCGAACGGGCCCGGGACGAGCGCGTTCGCCGCCCAGGTGCACGCGGCGAGCGGCCGCTGGCAGGGCACCGTGGAGGAGCTGAAGCACCGGCAGAAGGCGATCGACGACGCCCTGCCCGCCCTCATCGCGCAGGCCCAGTCCACCGCCGCCACCGAGGACGACCGCCGCGCGCAGCGCTCGGCCGAGACCGCGCGCAAGCTCACCTCCGGGCAGCTCGCGCATCTGCAGGGCGAGTACTGGATCGGGGTGCTCGAGGAGTACGGGCTGCTGCCCAACTACACGTTGCTCGACGACAACGTCACCCTCGACGTCGGGCTGAGCTGGATGAACCCGGACTCGAAGGAGTTCCAGACCGACCACGCCCGGATCCAGCGCGGCTCCGCGCAGGCCATCCGGGAGTTCGCGCCCGGCGCCCGCTTCTACGCACGGGGGCTGGAGATCACCATCGACGCCGTCGACCTCGGGGTGGACGGGGTGGCGATCCGACCGTGGGTGTTCTGCCCGGCCTGCGGCTACGCCGTGGACGTCGACGCGGAGGGCAAGACCAAGTCTGTGCCGACGTGCCCGCGGTGCGGGAGCAGCGGGGTCGGCGACACGGGGCAGCGGCTCGGGGTCGTCGAGCTGGCGCACGTCACCGCGGAGATCCGCCGCGACGAGGCGACGATCACCGACCGGCGCGACCAGCGGGACAACCGCTACTTCCAGGTCGTCACGGCGGCAGACGTGGACCCGGCGGACTTCGGGGACCGGTGGTTCGCCGAGGACATCGGGCTCGGCTGCACGTACCTGAAGGCGCTCGCGATCCGGTGGGTCAACCTCGGTACCGCCGGGCACGGCGCCACCCGAACGATCGCCGGGGAGGACATCTCCGGCGCGCTGTTCCGGGTGTGCGAGGGCTGCGGGAAGCTGGACACGGACGCGGGCCAGAACAAGGCCCACGAGCACCGACCGTGGTGTCGGTATCGGACCTCGACGGACGAGCACACCACCACCGTCGCCCTGTCCCGGACCCTGCGGACGCAGGGCCTGCTGCTCCGGCTGCCCAGCGCGGTGACCATCGGAGACGACTTCGCCGCGCCCAGCCTGGCCGCCGCGCTGCTGCTCGGGCTACGTGAGCAGCTCGGGGGGCACCCGGACCACATCCGGGTGGAGCACGTCGTCGACCCGACGCTCAGCGACGGCTCGGACAACCACGAGGCGATCCTGCTGCACGACGCCGTCCCCGGTGGGACGGGCTATCTGGCGGAGCTCGTCCAGTCTGACGTGCTGCGATCGCTGCTGGCGACGGCGTGGGAGCGGGTGCGGGACTGCGAGTGCCGCACCGAACCCCGGTTGGCCTGCCACCGCTGCCTGCTCCCGTTCGTCGCGCCAGGACAGGTCCGACGGGCATCCCGGGCGTCGGCGGAACGGCACCTGCGCACGCTGCTCGGGTTCCGGCCTGACGATTCCAGCCTGGACGAGGTGCCGGACTGGACGATCACGAAGGCCCCGCCCGCCGAGGACCCCGAGTCCCACCTGGAACAACGCTTCCGCAAGGTGTTCGTGGAGCGGCTGAAGAAGCTCGGCGCGGCGACCCAGGAGGTCCCCGGCCCGTTCGGCAACTCCGTGCGGTTCACGATCCCGGGGCAGCCGCGGCAGTGGACGCTGACGCCGCAGGTGAACATCGAGAACTCCCGCCCGGACTTCGTGCTGGAGACCAACGACACCTCGGTGCCCACGGTCGCGATCTTCACCGACGGGCTCACCTTCCACGCCACCGTGGCGCACAACCGGCTGGCGGACGACGCCGCCAAGCGACAGATCCTGCGGGATACCGGGCGGGTGGTGATCTCGGTGTCGGCGCGGGAGGTGGTCGCGGGGGAAGAGGGCTCTGTGACCGCACCGGGCTGGTACTCGGACGCCACCGTCGGACAGCTCATGGCGAATGCTCAGTTCATGGCCTCGCCCGCCGCCTACCAGGCGCTGCGCTCGTGCCCGGTCGACTGGCTCCTCGGCTGGGTGTCCTCCCCCGAGCCCGCGCACGTCCGGTCGGTGGCGCGGGCGGTGCCGATGTTCCTGCTGGCCCAGACCGCGGTCGTCCTGCTCCCGGCGGAGGCCGAGCTCTCCGAGGCGGCCCGGAGGGTGCTGCTCGGCACGGACGCGGCGTCCTCGGGTCCGCGCAAGGCGATGGTCTGGCGTTCCGGGTCCTGCGCGGTCGCCATCGAGCTGGACGGCCCGCTCGTCGCCACCGCGCTCGTCCTCGACGACCGCGCCGAGGTGCTGGACGCCGCGCACGGCGACTCGTGGCGGGAGTGGCTGCGGCTCTCGAACGCGCTCGCGCTGCGGGACTGGCCCACGGCTGTCTCGACGACGACGCTGGGCGCCACGCCCGCCGCCGTCCCGGTGACGGCGCCCGCAGCCTCGGCCGATCTTCCCGAGCTCCCCGAGGACTGGGCGAGGGCGGCCGACCAGGCGCGGGCCGGCTCGGAGCGTGAGCTCGTGCTCGCCCTCGCCGCGGCGGGCGCCCCGCTGGCGCCCGCGATCGGCGGGGAGAGCCCCGAGGGGATCATGATCGACGTCGCCTGGCCGAGCCTGAACGTCGTCGTCGAGACCGAGGACATGCCCGCCGAGGACCGCACGGACCTGGCGGCGGCCGGTTGGGTCGTCGTCCCGCCCGATCCGGCGGCGATCATCGCGCAGCTCAGCAAGGCCGGGGAGGCGTAAGTGCCCACGCTCATCATGACCAAATGGCCGAAGAAGCTCGACGGCTCGGTGCGGTCGAAGGCGATGGCCTTCCTGCAGAAGCTGTCGGCGGACGACACCGTCCCGGGGCTGCACGTCGAGCCGATCCAGGGGTCCGCGGACCCGCGGGTGCGCACCGGCCGGGTGGACGACTTCTGGCGCGCGGTCATGTTCCGCCTCGACGGCGACGGGGAGCGGCACTACGTCATCCACGGCGTCTGGCCACACGACGAGGCGAACAAGGTCGCCGAACGCGTCCGGCTGAAAGTCAACCCGATCAACGGGCTACCGCAGATCGAGGAGACGCCCGCGGGGACGGAGGCACCCGCCGTGCCCGAACCGACGGTGCCGGAGCCGGCCGCCACCGTGGTCGCCGAACCGGAGGCCGTCGTGCAGGCGGACGAACCGGTCGTCGATAAGCCACTGCTGGTTCGGCACGGGCGGACGCGGACCGCGCTCGTCGACCGGCTCGGCCTGCCCGAGGAGATCGCCGACGCCGCCCTCGCCGCGACGGACGAGGACGCCGTCCTCGCCCTCGCACAGCGGCACGAGGGCTGGATCGGGCTCCTGCTCGTCGACCTGACCAGCACGGACTCGATCGACGAGATCCACGACAAGCTCCAGTTGGACGACCCGGCGCCGACGACCGGCACCGAGGACGACCAGCTCCTCGTCTCGCTCCGCAAGCCGGCCGCCGCCGCGCAATTCGCCTTCATCGACGACCAGGACGAGCTGCGTCGGGTCATCGAGGACGGGGACTTCGGCGCGTGGCGGGTGTTCCTGCATCCCGAGCAGCGCACCTACGTCACGAAGGACTACAACGGGCCGTTCCGGCTGTCCGGCGGCGCGGGGACCGGCAAGACGGTCGTGCTCGTCCACCGCGCGCGGCGGCTGGCCCGGCAGAACCCGCAGGCCCGCATCGTTCTGACGACGTTCACCACGAACCTTGCCGACGCTCTTCGCGAGAGCCTCGCGCAGCTCGACCCGCGGGTGCCACAGGCCGCGAAGCTCGGCGATCCCGGTGTGTTCATCGCTGGCGTCGATGCTCTCGCCGCCGCGGTGATCCGCGGTGGCGACGTGGCGAAGGCCGTGCAGGCGGTGCTGGGTGAGGAGCGGTCGAGCCCGAACGGCCGCGTCCCCGGCACCCGCTGGCGCGCCGTCCTCGACACGGCGGGCACCGACCTGCCGCCCGAGATCGCCAACGAGACGTTCCTGGCCACCGAGTACTCGCTGATCGTCCTGCCCCATGCCGTGGGCACCGAGGCCGAGTACCTCCGCGTGCGGCGCCCCGGGCGCGGCGTTCCGCTCGACCGGGCCAAGCGGTCCGCGGTCTGGTCGCTGATCTCCGCCTACCGGGCCCAGAACCGCATCGACGGGACGCTGGACTTCGGCGAGGCCGCCGCCGTCGCCGCCGCGCGGCTGCGGGAGACCGGCCCGCTCGCCGACCACGTCCTGGTCGACGAGGGCCAGGACCTCTCCCCCGCCCACTGGCAGCTGCTCCGCGCTCTCGCGGCCGACGGCACGGACGACTTGTTCATCGCGGAGGACTCCCACCAGCGCATCTACGGCCCGCGGACCGTGCTGAGCCGCTACGGCATCAAGATCGTCGGCCGCTCCCGGCGGCTCACGCTCAACTACCGCACGACCGCCCAGAACCTGCATTACGCGCTCTCGATCCTCGACGGTGGCTCCTATGTGGACCTGGAGGAGGAGCCTGAGGCGACGGGCTACCGGTCGGCCCGCTCCGGCCCGAACCCGAGGATCGACCAGGTCACGTCGCTGACCGGCGAGCTCGACACTATCGCCGCCCGACTGACGGGCTGGCTCGCGGCCAGCGAGGCCCCCGAGACCATCGCGGTCCTCGTCCAGGACCGCTTCCAGCGCGAACGCGTGGTCACCGGCCTCACCGAACGCGGCGTCCCGGTCCGCGCTGTGGACCGCGAGCAGCCCACCGCGGGAAAGCCGCTGGTCATGACCATGCACCGGGCCAAGGGCATGGAGTTCACCAAGGTCGTCCTCGCGGACGTCGGGCAACGCACCGCCGCCGAGACCGCCCGCCTCGCCGTCCTCGACGAGTCCGGCCGCCACGATGCCGAACTTCGCACTCGCTCCCTGGCCTACGTCGCCGCCACCCGAGCCCGTGACGAGCTGTCGGTGATCCAGCGCGGGGTCTAGCAGCAGCGCTCTGCTACGAGCAGGCCCCACACCGATTCTCGTGGCGGGCGTTCATACCGCCGACAGAAGGCGAGTCTCTGCCGTCCGCCGGTGCGGAGATCGTCGTGAACCGGTCGACTACATCCCGACCGTCGACGCCCCCGATCAGAGCGGATCACCCTCGACATCCACCCCGCCGCGAGCCCCGACGAGGTCGGCGAGGCCTACCGCGCCGCGCGGATCCGACATGACCGCAGTCGATCCCGTATCTGGTCCTGGCTGGATTGACCGCCTGACGGAAGGGCACCTGGGAGCAGAGGCGCACCGTGTGGAACACGTGGGTATTCGCTCAGTCCCCAGAGGAGGGGTTCAAGCGCTATGAGCTGACCAGCACCTTTCGGTGCGACGCGGCGCCGGCCTGCAAACGGGTGCTCTATCGGGGGCTACCACGCCGGACGCGGCGCGGCGGAGGCCTTGCCCGAAGTCAAGCGCGACAGTCATCGAAAGTGATGAAATCAGAAACGGGCAAGCGGTATCGCGCGACACGGGGGTGAATCGGCCATTCGGCCGCAGCACGTCCGGCCGTCAGCCCTAAGGAGAACGGGATGTCCGAGACCACCCAGCCGCCTTCCACCGACTCGTTCGTCACGGGGTATGTCGCGCCGACGATCCCGCCGCAGAACTCGGGGCCCGACGAGCCGGTGGCGACCGCCGCCCCTGTTCGGCCGCGTCGATGGCCCCTGCTGTTCGGTGGCATGGCGCTCGGCGGGGCGATCGCTACCGTGCCGGCGGTGATCGTCGCCCTGGCTCTGGCGCCAACCGGCGCACCAGCAGCAGGTCCCACGGCGCCCGCCCCGGCGGTGTCGGCCTCGTCCTCGACCGGCGGAGGCGGCACTCCGGTCGCGGCCGCCCCCGAGACGCAGGGTGAGGTGGGCGACCGGCTGACCGATGTGGGCATCACAGTGACCGTGACCTCGGCGGAGTTCGTACCGGACGTCATGGTGTCCGACAGTGCAGGGTCGCCCTCGGCGACCTACGCACCTCAGGGACCGGGTGACGGCGCCCGCTACTTCGCCGTCCGGACTCACGTCGTCAACGACGGACCGCAGAGCATCGACCTTACCTGCAGTTCGCCGATCACGAACGTGCTCATCGACGACCGTGGACGGAAGTTCGACGCGCTCGACAGCCTCTACAAGATCCAGGGCAACCCCGTCTGCAACGACGCCCTGCAGCCCGGCTTCGAGGCCGACATGACCTACGTCTACCGCGTTCCTTCCTCGGCGACGATCACCTCGTGGTCCTTCGCCGACGCAGCCGATCCGACCTCGTACAGCCGCTCCGGCACCATCGTGCAGGTCGGCTGACGGCCACTCGATGCGTTCGGAACCGCGACCTTGTGGAGTCCCGTCGGTGCTGCCTACGCCTGTCGGTCCCACATCGTCACGCGGTTCGAGTGGCGGTCCCTGTCCGTGAGGTCCCCGACGCCCCGTGGCGTCAGTGGTCGGGTATGTCGCCCTGGGAGCCAGTTCAGCTCAGGCGAACCAGTGGGGACGCAGGCCTTCGTCGAGAGCTCGCCGTTCCGTGTGACCCTGCGCACGACTATCACCCACAGGGGTGAAACGATCGCACTCTGCAGCATCCGCGGAGAGTCGATCATGCGTGGCGCGGTAGGGGTAAGGGCAAGGGGGGACGGGCATGGGGCTACCGACGCTTCGCGATCAGGAAGCCCCCTCGCCCACGTCCGCGTCCGTTCGGCCTCGTGACCTGCTCGACGACTCCGAGCGCCTGTTCGACGGGGACCTCATCGGCGCGATCGGCGCGGACCTCGAGCAGGGCGAAGCCCACCGCCGCGAGCTCCTCCTCCGAGCGCTCGCCGCGTACGAGAGGCTCCGTCTCCGCGAGGCGCCCGATTCGGATCCCGGTACGGTCTTCGCCAGGTGGCCCGCCTGCACCCTCGTCGCGACGGCGTGGCTGGCCCGGCGCTCTGAGGATCTCGCGGCCTCTCTGGAGGCGCTGCTCGGCGGTCCGGCGACCGGTTGGCTCGCGGGATGGGCTCACGCATGGCGCATGCACCCGGTACTGCGAGACCTCTTTCCCTCGCCGGGCCTGACCGCTGCTGTGATGGCCAGCGGCGCCGTCGGGTCGGTGGTGGGTGCTCCACTCCTGCGGCTTGATCTCGAACGAGGTGCACTCGTCGTCGCCTTCCCCGACGAACGCCACGGGGCTTCCGTCCTGGTGGGCGGGGGCGAGTGTCCTCGCGCCGGTAACGGGTTCCTGCTGGCGCGGCCTTCGCGGATCGCGACCTGCACGGACGTGCTCGGTGGTGTCCACGTCGTCGACGTCGTCGACATCACGGACCCGCTCGTCGTCTTCGACGAGACCGGATCCCGGCTGCCCGCCGGTGCCGCCCTACCCGCAGGCGAGGTCTGGGTTCTCCACCTCGGTACCCCCACGGCGGACGCGGTCGACGGGACCTGGCAGGTCCTGGAGCACGCGACGCCGCCCGTCGGGTGGTCCCGGTGGTGGCTCGCGCGAGTGTCGCTCGCCGGCGCGGCTGCCATCCGCTCGGCGGTGGACTTCGGGCCGCCGCCGGGTCCTTGGCGGCCGGTGCAGAGCACCGAACGAGCCGACCTGCTGCTCGGCGAACCCATCGAGGGGCTCCTGGGCCCGGATGGCGAGCCGGTCCACGGGGAGCCCCCGAGGCTCCGTCTGCCCGGAGGCGCGAGCCAGACCTGGACCATCGAGCTGCTCCGCGACGACGCGGCGCTACCCCGGCGGTGGACCGCCTTCGGCGGTGCCGTCGTCTCCCTCGCGGACGGGTCGACGGGGCCGTTGGTGGGGCGGTTCCGCGTCGCCGCCTCGGCGCCGGGGCAGTCGCCGGTGCGGGCATCGGTAACCCTCGCCCAGGGCGTCACGCTGACGACGAAGCGCCGACTGCGGCTGCTTCGCGAGAACGGCGGACTCACCTCCGCCGACGTCAGGCTCAGCGCCCCCGCCGGGGTGCTGGTCCCCTCCGTCGTGTCGCTGAAGTCCATCGAGATGCGGACGTCGGTGACGATCCGTGCCGCGGACTCGACGCACCGCCTGGACGCCGTGGTCGAACTCCCCCACTGCGCGCTGCGGCGCCGGGTGGCGGGAGAGAACGGAGTCTGGGGCGTCCGGCCCGAGGCCTTCACCCTCGACGACCTTGCCCACGGCGCGTGCCTCGACGTGCAGCTGCCCGCCCGCCTCCGCGAGGCGCTCGGTCACGTTCCCGCGCTGGTCGCCACCGATCCCGCGGGCGGCCGTGACCAGCTGGTCCGCGGAGCCCGAGTGGCCGACGGCGTGTACCGGTACCGACTCGCCGCGCTGCTCGACTCCGTGCGCTCCGGCGGCAGCCTCTCGCTCTCGCTCGTGCTCGGCGACGGCTTCACCGCGCAGGTTGCCCGGATCCGCGGTTCCGCCGTGGCCGAGGCGGTGCTCCGCCGCGGCGACGAGCTGCGTCTGGTCAACCGGGACCCCGCACCGGAGCTCGTCGTGCGGGTGACGTCGCCGCTCACGCCATGGCTCCGGCCGTGGGAGATCACCGTCGCGCCCGGCGAGTCCGCCGTGCCGCTCGGCCCGGGTTACGTCCACGGTGGGCTCCTGGACGTCCGGGTCGGCGTACCTGACTTCACCGGCCGGAGGGAGCGGTCCTTCCGCATCGGCGACCCGAACCGGGTGCCGACCGCCCTGTCCGGAGTGGAGTTCCAGGCGGCTGCCTACCTGGCCGGCCAGGCGCCCCCGCCCACCGGGATCGCCGCCTACCGCCTCCTCTGGGCGGCCGCGGACGCAGGCGGACCCGCGACCGACGCGGGCAGCCGAGCGCTCGTCACCCAGGAGTGCGCCGCGGTCCTCGGCGAGCATCCGTACGCTGCGCTCGTCGCCGGGGCCCGGACGGCGATGCCCGCGCACCGAACCGTGCCCATCCTGATCCGCTCCGGGCTAGCCGCCCACCGGTTCGCCCGGGTCGACCGGCCCGAGGCGATCACGCCGCTCTGGGACAGCAGCCCGCTGCTGTCGCTGCTGCTCACCTCACCGCTGCTGCCCTACCGCAGCGGAGCCGTGGACTGGTCGCCCGCCGAGCTGAGCACGGAGGAGGCCCTGCTCCTCGACGCCGCGGAACGGTATGCCAGTCCCGCGGGGTTGGAGATCCTGACCGGCGAGCGACGGTGGGACGGGCCCGTGCCCCCGCAGCCGCTTCTCGACGTGACGGACGCTCCACCTCCTGCCGCCACCGCCGCGCTCACCGGGCTGGACGAGCTGCGCGCGTTCGCGCACTCTTCGGCATTCGGCGAGCTGTTCTCGGTGCTCACGCACGTGCGCGCACCCGGAGCCTCCTCCCCACGGGAGGTCTCGCTCGGCTTCGCGATCGTCGCCCGGCTCGCCGCGCACGGGGACCCGGACGCGGCGGAGGCCGAGCCCGGCCTGCGTGTCGCCTGGCTCGCCGTCGTCGCCGCCGACCCCGGCACGGCCGCCTCCGATCTCGCCCTGGCCGAGTACCTCGTCTCCCACTGGCACGCCCACCGTGCCTGACACCGCGAAGGAGCAACGGTGACGTTCGATCCGCTGGAGTCCAGCCGGGAGATCACCCTCGGCTACCGCCGGTACCTGCGTTCCCTGCTTCCCCTGCGCGACGCCTCCCTGGCCTCGGCGCTGGAGCACGTGATCGACACGAGCCCGCTGCTGACCAAGGGACCGCTGCTGGAGGCGACGTCCGCCTACGCGCCCGGCGCGACCCTCGCGGAGCTCGTGGCCGAGGGGGTGCTCCCGGAGCGGTTCATCTCCGTCACCGGGCCCGAGCTCCCCGCGGACCGCCCGCTCTATCGGCATCAGGAGCAGGCGATCCGCAAGGTCCGGGCCGGACGCAACGTCGTGGTCGCCACCGGCACCGGCTCGGGCAAGACCGAGAGCTTCCTGCTGCCGATCCTCGGCCACCTCGCCGAGGAGTCCGCCGCCGGTCGGCTCGGGCCGGGTGTGCGAGCGCTGCTGCTCTATCCCATGAACGCGCTGGCCAACGACCAGATGAAGCGGCTCCGGCACCTGCTCGCGGACTCGCCGGAGATCACCTTCGGCCGCTACACCGGCGAGACCCAGGACTCCGTGCGGGACGCGGAGGCGACCTTCGCCCAGCTCCATCCACACGAACGCCGGCTGCCCAACGAGCTGCTCAGCCGCGCCGAGATGCGCGCCACGCCGCCGCACATCCTGCTGACCAACTACGCGATGCTCGAGTACCTCCTGCTCCGGCCGAAGGACCTCGATCTCTTTGAGGGCGACCACGCCGGGCACTGGCGGTTCGTCGTCGTCGACGAGGCCCACGTCTACGACGGAGCCAAGGGGGCGGAGCTCGCGATGCTCCTGCGCAGGCTCCGCGACCGGGTGTCGTCGGGCCGGGACCTGCAGGCGATCGCGACGAGCGCGACGGTGGGGGCCAAGGACTCCCCGGCCGCGGTGACCCGCTTCGCGACCGACCTCTTCGATCTGCCCTTCGAGTGGAACGACGACACACCGGGCAGGCAGGACCTGGTGACCTCGACCGTCGTCGCGGCCCCGGACCGACCGACGTGGGGGCCGCTCCCCGCCGGCGACTACGCCCGGCTGGGTGCGCACGTCGATCACACCGACGTGCTGAAGGCGGCCCGCGACCACGGCTGGGACGGGCCCGATGACGCGGTCGCCGCCCTCCGCTCGGAGTCCCGGCTGACCGCGTTCCGCACCGCGCTGTCCACGGGACCACGCCCGTTCGCCGAGGTCGCCCGCACGGTCTTCGGTGAGGACGTCGAGCAGGAGCGGCACCTGACCGACCTCGTCCGCCTGGCGGGGGCGCTACGGGCCCCCGACCGGTCCCCGGCGCTCTCGTCGCGGTTCCACCTCTTCGTGCGCGCCACCGAGGGCGCATTCAGCTGCCTCGGCCCGGACGGCCCCCACCTCGGGTTGAGTCGTCGGGAACGCTGCGAGACGTGCGAGCGGGTCGTCTTCGAGCTCGGTGGCTGCCAGCGCTGCGGTGCCGCCCACCTGCACGGCGCGCTCGACGACAGCGGCCCGGTCCCCCGCCACGTCCCGTGGAAGGCGGGCGGGCACCGCCGCCACGCCTGGCTGCTGCTGGAGGACGGCGACAGCACCGATCGCACGCCCCACGACGAGGACGACGCCGCACTCGAGGAGGAGAAGTCCACCGAGGGCGACCGGCGATACCTCTGCACCGGCTGCGGAGCCGTGCACCTCGACCAGCCGCTCACCTGCGGTGCGGGCGACTGCACCGCCACCGACTTCCGCACGGTCCAGCTGCTGTCGTCCGAGTCCGCGGCGCTGGGCTCCTGTGCTGCGTGCGGGGCGCGGGGCACCCGGTTGATCCGGCTCCTGGAGAGCGGCGGCGAGGCCTCGGCGTCGGTACTCGGCTCCGCGCTCTACCAGGCCCTCCCCGCCGCGGACGGGCCCTCGTCGGATCTGCCCGGCAACGGTCGGAAGCTCCTGTTTTTCAGCGACAGCAGGCAGACGGCCGCCTACTTCGCGCCCTACCTGGAGGACACCCACCGCAAACTCGCACAGCGCCGGATCCTCACGATGGCGCTAGCCGACCACCAGCGGATGGAGCGAGAACCGGCGAAGCTCGACGGCCTCGCCCACTACGCCTACCTGGCCGCCAAGCGGGAGGGGGTCTTCGACGAGGACGCCTCCTCCGTCGTCGCCCGCCGCGAGGCCCTCGAGTGGACGGTCCACGAGGTGATCAGCTTCGACGACCGCCAGTCGCTCGAAGGCGTCGGGCTGATGCGCGTCGAGATGGTCCGCAAGGCCTCTTGGGCGCTGCCGGGCTGCCTGGCCGACCTCGGCCTGACCGACGAGGAGGGCTGGGACCTCCTGCAGGAGCTCGTCCGCACCCTACGGTTCCAGGGCGCCATCGACATGCCTGAGGAGGTGCCGCCCAACTCGCCGATCTTCGAACCGCGCACCGGCCCCATCTACGTCCGCGGTGACGGCTCCGACGCCAAGCGGAAGGTGCTGAGCTGGCTCCCGACGACGGGTACCAACCGGCGGATCGACTACCTCACCCGTGTGCTCGAGTCCGTGGGATCGACGGCGGCGCCGCGCGCGCTGCTCGACGCGGTCTGGATGGCGCTCGACCCCGTCGGCACACCGGGCAAGGAGGGCCCGCACAGCTGGTTCTCGGTCGTCTCGCCCAAGGACCTCGGCCCCGTGCGCAGGCTCAACCACCTACGGTTCCGAATCCGACCGGTCGAGGAACAGGAGCAGCTCTTCCGGTGCGAACGATGCCGTCGGATGGCCGGGGTGTCCGTGCGCGGGGTCTGCCCCACGCTGCGCTGCGACGGCATGCTCGATCCGTGGGTCCGGCCCCGCGCCGCGGAGGAGCGCGACCACTACCGGCACCTCTACCTCGACGCCAAGCCGGTGCCCATGAAGGTCATGGAGCACACCGCCCAATGGACGAGCCAGAAGGCCGCCGAGATCCAGGGGCAGTTCGTCCGGGGCGAGGTCAACGCGCTCTCCTGCTCGACGACCTTCGAGCTCGGCGTGGACGTCGGCGAGCTGCAGGCGGTGGTGCTGCGCAACATGCCGCCGTCGACCGCCAACTATGTCCAGCGCGCCGGTCGGGCGGGCCGACGCTCCGACTCCGCCGCCCTCGTGCTGACCTACGCCCAGCGTCGGTCGCACGACCTCACCCGGTTCGCCGAACCGGAGAAGATGATCGCGGGTGAGATGCGTCCGCCGATCGTGCCGCTGGCGAACGTGCGCATCGACCGGAGGCACGCCCACTCCGTGGCGATCGCCGCGTTCTTCGGCACGATGAAACGGCAGTTCGCCCGCGAGTGGACCACCGCGGGCGAGTTCTTCCTGCCGCCTGTTCCCACACCGCCCGACTGGGTCGGCCCGGTCGCCCAGCTGCGGCGGTTCCTCACCCCCGTCCCCCGCCGGGTCCGGGACAGCCTGCTGGAGGTCCTGCCCGCGGACGTCGCCGCTGAGATCGACGTCGAGTCCGGCCCCTGGGCCGAGGTCCTCCTGGACCTCGTCGAACAGGCGGGGCAACAGCTCGCGCAGGATGTCGAGGACTTCACCGAACGCGAACGCACCGCCGCGGCCGAGGCGAACTACGCCCTCGCGGGCCAGTGCAAGCGGGTCGTCGCCACCCTGCGCAGCCGCCAGCTGATCGGATACCTGGCCAACCGGAACGTGCTGCCCAAGTACGGCTTCCCGGTCGACACGGTGGAGCTGCGCACCGACCGGCTGCAGGGTGGCATCGACAAGCCGCTGGAGCTGACCCGGGACCTCACCATGGCGATCAACGAGTACGCCCCGGGTGCCCAGGTGATCGCGGGCGGGTACCGATGGACCTCGGGCGGGGTCTACCGGCTCCCTGGGAAGGACCTCTTCCGGCAGTACTACACCGTCTGCGAGACCTGCGGGCACTACCGGCAGGACGCTTCACCGCCCGCAGCCGAGTGTCCCGCCTGCGAGACCGTCCAGACCAAGGCCGCAAAGGCGTACGTGGTGCCGGAGTTCGGGTTCGTCGCCTCGGAGAGCGTCCGTCAAGGATCGGGGCAGGCACCTCGTCGTTCCTGGTCGGGGGCCACCTACATCATCGACTCCCACGCCGACGTCGAGGAGGACGTCGTCCGGTTTCCCACCGGAGCGGAGCTGCGCTGGCGCTCCGGTGCTCGCGGTGAGTTCGTCGTGGTCAACGAGGGCCCGAACCGGGGCGGCTACCAGCTGTGCGAATGGTGCGGGTTCGGCACCTCGATGGTCGCCGGGCGCAAGAAGGCGAAGAGCCACAAGCACCTGCTCAAGGGGACCGAGTGCGCCGGCCCGATGCGGTCGCAGAGTCTGGCGCACCAGTACCAGACGGACTTCGTGGAGCTGGAGCTGCCGACCGGCACGGCGACCGTCGTCCCCGAGTCGGCGCTGCGGTCCACCGTGTACGCCCTCCTGGAGGGTGCCGCCGCCGAGCTCGAGATCAGCCGGGACGACATCGACGGCACCGTGCACCACGGCGGTGACGGGTTCCCGTCGTTAATCCTCTTCGACACGACTCCGGGCGGGGCGGGGAACACCCCTCGGATCGCGCGGCAGCTGGCCACCGTGCTGGAGGCGGCCGTCCGGCGGGTGGCCTCGTGCGAGTGCGGGCCGGAGACCAGCTGCTATGGCTGCTTGCGCGCCTTCCGCAACGAGCGCTATCACGAGCAGCTCAGCCGAGCGGGTGCCCTCAGCCTGCTGGGCAGGTTCGTCCCGGTCCCCGAGGTCTGAGGGATGCCCGACGCCCGATCCACCCTCGTCCCGAGCGCGGTCGACCTCGCGCTCAGCGCGCTCCGGGCCCGTAAACTCACGGTCGTGGCGATTTCGACGATGGCTCGCGACCACGGGCTGAGCGAGGCCGACCTGTCCGTCCTTCTCCGGCGGCTCGTCGACGACGGTGCCCGGGTACCGAGGCCGCTCCGCCCGTTGGTCGTCCCGGTCCCGGTCCCGGTCCCGGTCCCGGCCGCTTTGACTGAGGCGTTCTCGGAGCACACGACCCTCGATCTCGACTCGATCTCGCTGGCCGACCTCGGGCTGGTTGCCACACAGGACGGGGCCCCCCTCCCCCTAGAGGCGGTGTGGGATCCGCCCGTCGAGCGGCTGCCGGCGCCCCCGGTGGTCGAGGCCACCGAGGAGCCGGACGAGTCTGTCCCGGACCTCGACGACGACGCGGAGGCCACGGACTCCTTCTGGCGGTACCGGCAGGAGGCCGGCCGCGCGCGGCTGCTCGACGCGGCCGAGGAGGTCGCGCTGGCGCGGGCGATCGAGGTCGGTCTTCTCGCCGCCGAACGCCTCGAGAACAGCGATGAGACGACACCGGCCGCTCTCCCGCTGCGGTTGCTGATGGCGGCCGGCGAGGGCGCGTACCAGCGTTTCGTCACGGCCAACCTCCGACTCGTGCTCTCCATCGCGAGCGGGTACGGAGCTCCGGGTCTGGACGCCCTCGACCTCGTACAGGAGGGCGCTCTCGGCCTGATCAGGGCCGTTCAGAAGTTCGACATCGTCCAGGGCACGAAGTTCTCGACGTATGCGACCTGGTGGATCCGGCAGGCCATCACCCGCGCCATCGCCGACCAGTCGCGTACCATCCGTTACCCGGTACACATCGTCGAGCGCCTGAACACCTTCGCTCGCCGCGCCCACCCGGACGACGATCCCGCCACGGCCGAGCTGGCCGCCACGCTGCCGACGACGGTGCCGTACGAGAGTGCACAGAACGCCCTCGGTGAGGAGGGCCTGCAGGGCGTCGCCGAACGCCACCTCGACCCACCCGCCCCGGACCTGCGGGGATTCGACGCCGAGGACATCGCAGCCGCCCTCTCGATCCTGTCCGAGCGCGAGCGAACGATCATCGACCGTCGCTTCGGGTTCGTCGGCGACGCCTCCACGTTGGACACCATCGGCGGCGAGCTCGGGGTGACCCGCGAGCGCATCCGACAAATCCAGAGCAAGGCACTCGGGCGGCTGGAAACCGAGCTGCGTGCGGCCCGCCGTCGTCAAGCCCGGGCGGCCTCGTAGTCGAACTCGCCCAGCCGAGCACGCGCCGTGGCCCGCTCCTCGTCGGTGAACAGATCGTGGAAACGCTCGTCCAGCATGACGGCCTCGACGCTGAGATCGAGCCGCCTGCGCTCCCAGAGGAACGAGAACGTGTCGTTGGCGGGCTTCCGGAGAGCCCGACGCACCGCGTCGACTGGACCGTATTCGACGAGCAGCCCCACGAACGGTCGCGGGTTGTGCTTCAGCTCGCCCTTGCAGACGTCGAGCACCTCGACGAGGCGGGCTTCCAGAAGGGCCTCGGCCTGCGTGGTCTCCGGCGCGACGACGGGCTCCGGCTCGACGCTCGGCGCGGGGACGTGCACCGGGGCAGCGGGCTCCGGCGTGGCCGCAGCCGGCGCTGTGGGCGTCTCCGCGGGAGCCTGTTGCTCGACCTCCGGGAGCTCGAGCTGCGCGACCTCGGGTTCGATGAGCTCCAACTGCCGAGCCGGGCCTACGACGGGCTCGGCCTCGGGTGCGGATTCCACGAGTGCGACGCCGGGGGCGCCCGTGCCCTCGTCGTCCCGATCCCCCGCCGCGATCTCGTTGCGGCGCTGGACGAAGCCGCGCAGGGCGTCGACCGAGGTGAAGACCTCGAAGCCCAGCTCGGCGAGCCGGGGCAGGTCCGCCTCGTCCGGATCCAGCTCCAGCACCACGGGCGAGCCCTGCCCGACCTGCAGCCCCTCCGGCCAGTACGCCTCCGCCACGGCCAGCGCCCGGCTCGTCTCGGGGTCGGCGATCTCCGCATCCAGCGCCGGATTCGCGTACCCGGCCGCCTCCAGCTCGGTGAGCAGGTCGCGGATCTGCACCGCGCGGGCGTCCCGCTCGTCCGTGTCCTCGGCGACCCGCACCTGCGGCAAGCCCTCTGTCCAGGCGACCTCGGCGCCGACGAGGCGCCCGAGGAACGCGTTCGCATCCGCCGCAACCAGCCTGCGACGGGCGTCGAGGAAGGCGCGATAGTTCTCGACGCGCCACGCCTCGGGATCGGCCGGGATCCACTGGCTCGCCAACGCCTCCGCCGAGCAGAACATCAGGTACTCGTGGGGGCTGCGGCGGTTCAAGGTGGTCGCGGTGGCGGGCACCGCGAAGGCGAGGTTCCCGACGGCGTTCGCCTCGGACCGGGAGTAGCCGTGCCGGTACAGAGCGTCCTTCGGGAAAATCTCGTGCACCCGCAGCTCGCCGCTCTCGCCGTCGAGCAGGCCGCCGGTTCCGAGGTCCCGCCCACCGCTGACCCGGGTGAGCATGTAGAGCAACGCGTAGGCGCGCGCCCCGCGGCCGACCCCCTCGAGATCCTGCGGCTCGACCGTCAGGCCGCCCCGACGGGAGCGTTCGAGCGCGGTGATCAGTCCATCCACACCGGACCTGTCGACGATGTCGAGGTCCTTCGCCAGCGCGGTCTCGGCGGAGCCCGCGAACCGGCCGCGCAGGGCGGCGTGGACGAACCAGTAGAGAGCCTTGTCCGCCTCCGCACCGTCCACGAACCGGCCCTGTCCGTTGTGCAACAGCCGAGTGACGATCGGGAACGCGTAGCGGCCGCTACTGATCACGCGGTCGTGGTCGATGCCCAGCCGCCCACTGACGAGGCCGAGGAAGTGCTCGATGTTCTGCGACGCGTGGTCGAGCGCCGTCCGGAACTCATCCGCGGACACCCCTTCCAAGGCGGCGAACGGCGCCCTTCCGGTGGCCACCGCGTTGACGTTGCGCAACAGCCAGTCCAGCGAGAACGTGAACTGCCGCGCCCGCCAGCCCTCCAGCGCTCGGCGCATCGCCGGGCGGGCATCGCCCCACTCCGAGCAGATCCGCGCGAGCGCCAGGTCGCCCTTGGACAGCCGGGTGCCACCCGAGTTGACCCGGTTGAAGATGTCGACGACGACGTCCACCGTCTTGTCCGCACCGGTGATCCGGTCGACGAAGAAGTCTCGCTCGAGGATGCTCTCGAGCTGTAACAGTCGGGACAGGTACACGCCGAGGTTCGGGCGCATCCACTGCTGGTCGATCAGCTGGTCGTACTTCTTGGCCTGGTCGGCGTTGAAGAGGCCGGTGACGTCCACCCACAGCAGGTCGGCCCGCGCGGTGGACGGAGCGAGGAACTGAAAGGCCTCGGTCTCCACGTTGAAGTAGAGCCGGGTGAAGATCGCCGGGTCACCCTCGAAGAACGCTGGTGGGCGGCCGCGGATGATGCCGTAGAGCGTGGTGATCCGCTGCTGACCGTCGAGGAGGAGTTGCTTGGTGCCGCTGCCGGCCTCTGCGCCACGGACTGCCTGCCGCTGCCCCTCCGCCTCCCAGACGAGCAGCGCGCCGACGGGGAAGCCCTTATAGAGGGACCGCATGAGGCCACGGATCTGGTCCTTGTTCCACACGTAGCCGCGCTGGAACTCCGGGAGCAGCATCGACCCCGAGTCGATCTGATCCAGGATGGTGCTGAGCCGCGCCATGTCCGTCCCCCATTTCCGCCGTGCTGCGCCGCCCCGACCCCAGGGCGCCCCGTTGATGATGTACCGAACGTGACCGTGTTGCCGTCCTCGTCCCCTTCGGAACCCCAATCGTGTAGGTGACTCAATCCTCCGTGCCGGGCAGGACGTAGCGGGTGCCCTTCGTCCGCCCCACCTTCTCGAGACGGCCCTCTTCGACGAGCGCAGCGAGCATCGAGCGTG
Organism: Pseudonocardia sp. ICBG1034; assembly: GCF_020131375.1. Classification (NCBI taxonomy): domain Bacteria; kingdom Bacillati; phylum Actinomycetota; class Actinomycetes; order Pseudonocardiales; family Pseudonocardiaceae; genus Pseudonocardia; species Pseudonocardia sp. ICBG1034. Next base: position 2,384,368 of record NZ_JAHLEK010000015.1, on the reverse strand, counting down.
CTTCCGGCAGGCTCACGGCCAGGAGGTCCGCGACCTGGTTCGTCGACAGCGCGCCTCGGCCGGCCAGCATGAGGACAAGGCCGGATCGGTCCGCGTCGGGGTCCTCGTCCGGCTGTTCGACGACAGGTGGCGGGACCACCGGGACGCCGAGGACGGGCGTGGGGGGGTCGTCCTCCATAGGCTCCAGCGCCACCGTCGCCTTGACCGTCTCGGCGAGCTCGGGCATCTCGGGGCTCTCGGCCGGTGCCTCGCTCGCCACCAACGGTCCGATCCCCAGGGTGTCGAGCTCGGCCCACACCGGAGCCAGGGCGCGCTCGGCGTTCAGAACGTACTCGGACTGCCGGATCCGCTGGAACGTCCACCCGCACCGCTTGAGCTCCTGCTCGCGGTGGAGGTCCGCGAGCTGCTGTTCCGGCGTGGTGTGGAACGCGTCCCCGTCGCACTCCACGGCGAGCTTGCCCGCTGCCCCGGTAACGACCAGGTCGATGAAGCGCCCGTTGGTCTCCACCTGCGGGGTCACGTGGAAGCCGCGACCGACGAGGTCGAGGAAGACCCGCTGCTCGAAGAGCGAGTCGAAGGCGTCGTGGCGACGGTTCCGGGTCACGTCGGCGAGCACCGGGGGGAGCTCCGCGTCGGCGCCGGACGTCATGTGGTCCAGCAGCGACCGCCGCAGGTCCGCTGGGCGCAGCAGATCAGCGGTCACCGAGTGGAACAACCACAGCTGGTCCTGGGCGCGGGAGACGGCCACGTTGAAACGCTGCTCCGCGTCCCGCTTGGTGAAGGGGAACGCGGCCCGCTCCTTCGGGGCCACGACCATGGACAGGAACACGACGTTGCGCTCGTCGCCCTGGAACTCGGGCGGGGTGCCGACTCGGATTCGCCGCCGGTCCCACTCCTCCGGGTCGATCACTTGCTTCAGCGCGGACGCGATGATCTCTACCTGCGCCTGTCCCTGGAGGACCACGACCCCGAACGACAGCCCGTCGTACGCCTCGTCCTCCAGGCATGCGGCCAGTGCCGCCGCGACCTCCTCGGCCTCGACGACGTTGGCCGTTCGGCTGGCCGTGCCCTCGGTGAACCCGCCCTCGACGTAGGTGGCGCGCAGCGGCGGGAGCCGGTCGGCCCCGAACTGCCGGAGCGGGACGAGCGGCGCGTCCCGGTAGAACGAGTTGGAGCACCAGCTGATGATCTCCGGCATGCACCGGAAGTGCTCCCGCAGCCGGATGACCTGGCCGAACCGGCTGCGCAGCAGCGAGAAGATGCTGTCCCTAGGGGTGAAGCTCGTACGCAGGTACTGTGGGATGTCGGGCAGTTCCGCGTCGATCCGGTCGAAGATGGGCTGCAAGGAGCCGCTGGTGACCTCGGACGGTGTGCACTGCTTGTCGTCGCCGACGACAATCACCCGCGGCGCGAGCCACAGCAGGAACGCGCTCGTCAGCTCGGCCTGGCTCGCCTCGTCGACGATCACGACGTCGAAGGCGTTCGCCCGCGGCGGGACTGAGGCCAGAACCTGTTGGATCGGCATGACCCAGGCGGGGACCGCGTCCTGCGCCACGCGCATGGCGTCCCGCGCGGCCTGCCGGTAGCGCTCGGCGTACTTGCCGGTGCCCTTGCCGACGTTCGCCATGTTGTTCTTGTACGACTGCAGGGCCTGCACCTGGGTCGCGTTCATCCGGCTCAGGCAGGCACGCCAGGACCGGGCGGCGGCCAGCCGCCCGGTCAGCCGGGCCAGATCCTTGGTCGCGATCGCCAGGTCCGCCTCGAGGCGTTGCTCCCGGCCCGGATCGATCTGGACCTGAAGCCAGGTCGCCGCGCACGCCCGCGCCCAGGCCTCCGGCCAGCGGCGGAGACGCTCCGTCCAGTCGTCGAGCGGGTGCTCGCGCAGGTCCACGGCGAGGTGCGGCGCCGCGACGTGGACGCGGTCGAGCAGCTCGTCGCAGCGCAGCTGGGCCGTCTGCTGGTCCGCGGCACGGGCCAGCGAGGCGAGGGCCTCTGCGTAGGCGCCCTGGTCCGCCGCCTCGAACGCCCGCAGGGCATGTGCCAGCTCGTGCGGGCGCACCTCCAGCGGCACCGCGGCCACGAGGTCGTCGCGAGCGGCGTCGAGTTCGGCACGGGCGATCGCGGCCGACCGGGCGTGGGTCACCTGGACCGCGACAGCCGTGACCTGCTCGACGGCCCCGATGTCGTACAGCGCGGGCCTCGCGGCAGGCGGCAACGTGGCGAGCACCGCGCGGAGGGCGTCAGTGGCGGCCAGGACCCGCGCGATCACCCCGCACACCGACCGGAGCTGCTGGAGGAGGTCGATCAGCACCACGCGGGGCTCGCCGAGGCCGACGCCGATGCGAAGGGGCCCGAAGGCCACGTTGATCTGCTGCCCGATCGCGAGGACCGCCAGGTGATGGGCTGCAGCGTGCGCCGCGGCCGCGGAGTCCACCGGCCGTCCGCCCACGAGCACGGCGGCCTCGAACGGTGCGACGGCCTTCTGCTCGGGGCTCTTGAACATCTTGCGGAGGGAGCCACCACCGTCGAGGTGGGCGCCGAGCGCAGCGAAGGCGTGCGCGGCGGCGTCCAGATCGACCTGGGCGTGGACGGAGACGCCCGCGAACCCGGCCGCCTGGTCGTGCTGCATCGCGGCGTCCACCAGCCCCAGACGCTCCACTGCGCGCTGCCAGGCGTGCGGCCCCGTTCCGCCCAGCAGTGCGGACGTCATGTCCCGCGCCCAGTCCCGGTGCGCGGGCAGGTCCCGCAACGCCAGGAGGCTCTCGTCGGCTTCGGTGCAGGCGGGACCCAGCCGGACGAGCTGCTCACCGTCGAGAGTCTCGAGCGTGGCCACCAACAGCGACGTGTCACCCCGCCGGACCGACTCACCCAGCGCGACCGCCTCCGCTAGCTCACCGAAGCGGCGCTGGTCGAGCAGACCGGTAGGAATCCGCTGGTCACGACGGCTACGGCGTTCGTCGGTCTCTTCCCCGAGCAGCCGCACCAGCTCACCGAGCTCGGCGGCCGACACCGGGAGCTCGCCCGCGACGCCCTCCCCCAGCCAGCCGTCCCGCTCCTGCGTGCGACCGAGCTCTGCCGCGATCCGGGCGAGCGTGCCCCGGAAGCCGACGGCCACCTCGGGGTGCTCGAAGGTCTCCGCCTCGCGGACGGCGCGAATCTCCTCCAGGAGCCGCGCGCGGTCCCGACGGACGGCCTCGCGCTTCTCGGTGAGGTCCGCGATCTCGCGGTCGGCCCGGGAGGGGTTGAAGTCGGTCTTGCTCCCGGCGAGGGCCGCCACGCTGCGCGAGAGGTCGGAGTTCCCCTTCGCGGAGGCGTCGGTGAGCGACACGCACAGCTCCTGCATCTCGGGCGGCAGCTTGTCTCGCAGCACCCGGAGGGCCTGCGCCTTCTCTGCGGTGACCAGGACCCGCTTGCCCTGGGCGAGCAGCGCGCTGACCAGGTTGGCGATGGTGTGGGTCTTCCCGGTGCCGGGCGGACCCTCGACCACGACGCCGCTGTCCGCATCGAGCCGATGGATGATCTGAGACTGTTCCTCGTTCGCGGCCAGTGGGAAGAGCGGGTCCTCCCCCGCCGTGGCAGTGCCGAAGCCGGTGCGCTCCAGCCAGGCGAGGCGCTGCTCAGGCTCGATTGCCTCAACAAGCTGCGCGAGCCCCAGCGGCACGGGCGAGGACTCATCCGCGAGGGACGTGGCGATCGCGTCGTAGTACGCCCTGATCGCGTAGGCGCCGCGCGGCCGGGCGACGAGTGCCGGACTCATCGACACCAAGGAGTGCTCGGTCCGCTCAGGCTCCCAGCCGTCACTCACCTTGTGCGCGACCTGCAGAACCCGGGCCGCCCACTCCTTCAGGAACTCGGGCAGAGCGGGTTCGATCGGGCTCACAGCCCGCTCGAGGAGCTTGTCCCGCAGGATCGCGCTACCGGACAGGTCGAAGGAGTCCAGCCCGCCCAGGAGCTCGTCGTCCTCGAGGCGGAGGCCGGACTCGTCGGCGAGGACGCAGATCATGTCGCCGGACTCGAGGTCCTGGTCGATCCGCACGGCCTGGCTGATCATGTGGACCCGCACGCCGGGGGTCTGCAACAGCCCGGAGGCGAGCACGAGCTCGACGGACTCCGGCTGGTCCTGTGCGAGCCGGTGCATGTCGAACAGCGCCTCGAAGACCCGGCGACGAGGCCTCCGCAGCCGCTCCTGCTCCGCCCACGCCCGCCAGTCGACGAGCCACGCGTCGAACTGCCCGCGGATGTGGGGGTGCTCGTCGAGCGAGACCTCGCCCTGTCCTCGAACGACCACGCGCTCCTTGAGCCGCGGCTCACTGAGGTCGTCGGTGCCGGAGCGGTCCAGCCACCGCTTGAGCTCGCGGGACGCCGCCGGCTCGGGATCGCGGTGCACGCGGGAGACACGAAGCACCTCGGCCCCCGGCCCGTCCGGGCTCTGGATCGTGGTCGCCTGCTGCGCGTCGTGCAGCCACAGGGTCCTGTGGTAGCGGTCGACGCTACGCACCGGCGCGAAGCGGGCCGCGGCCATCTGCCGGAGCACGCCCATCAACCGTGTCACGCGATCCCTGGTCGACGGGTCGTGCTCGTGCGTCATCGATTTCCTTCCCCGAACTGCCCGGTCTGGGCGCCACACCCCTCATCGAAGGCAAGCACAGCACCGTCACCGAGACGAGGAAGATTCACTCGAATCGGGCAAAGGATTGGGGCCTCGCTACGAGGCAAGTGAACCGCCCCGGTCTTGATGGAGGCTCTGGCCCCACGGAAGGGTTGGAGTCATGCCAGCGCCGAAGAAGTATCCCGATGAGATTCGGAAGCGGTCGGTCCGGTGGGTCCTGGACCTGGTCGAGGGCGAGGAGCAGGCGAACGTGACCGCGGCGTGCACCCGCGTCGGGGAACAGCTGGGGATCACTCGAGACACGTCGCGAGGCTGGGTCAAACAAGTCCAGATCGATCAGGGTGCGCGGGCGGGGACACCGACCTCGGAACGGGACCGGATCCGGACCCTGGAGAAGGAGAACGCTGAGCTGCGGCGGGCGAACGCGATCCTGCGCACGGCATCGGCCTTCTTCGCGGCGAAGCTCGACCGCACAGCTAGGGCGTGGATCCTGCGGGGATGAGGGCGTGATACTCGGTTCGGTCCAGGGCTACGGGAACGGCAGTGCGGGCCGCGGCCGGTCGGCCAACGGTTTCCCACGACCGCACGCGGTTCAGCCCCCGGTGCCAAACGGGCCCACGGCCGCCGGAACGGGCCGAACACCGAGGCGCTCCGCGACCCGACGCGCGGTGAGATCCCCCTGGGCCTTCCGCCCCCGGGCCAGCACCTCCGGGGGCGCCGTGTCCGGGCCGGCGTCGAAGGGTGGCTCCGGGTCGTACTGCATGCCCAGCTGGATGACCTCGGCCCCCTGCCGCCCGCGCAGCTCGGCCGCGAGCCGGAGCGCGCCGTCGATCCCGGCCGTGACCCCGCCGGCGAACACCCACGTGTCGTCGACGACGACCCGGCGGTCGTCGCGGACCGCGCCGAAGGACGGGAGCAGGTGGCGGGCCGACCAGTGCGTGGTCGCCCGGCGCCCCTGCAGCAGGCCGGCCGCGCCGAGCAGGAGCGCCCCGGTGCAGACCGGCAGGACGGCGCCGGCCACGGAGGCCTGGTCACGGAGCCAGGTCAGGACCTCCTGGTCCTCCATCAGCGCCTCCTGGCCGGAGCCTCCGGGTACGTGCAGGACGTCAAAGCGCGCCGGCTCGGCGATCGCCCGGTCGGGCAGCACCCGGAGCCCGCGCACGTCGCGGACCGAGCCCTCGCCGGCGCCGACGAACACCGAACATGGTCCAACGGGTCCTGGGCCACGAGCGGTCCTCGACGACGCTGGACCTCTACACCCGGCGGACCGACAACAGCGAGCGCATCCTCCAGGCCCTCGACGACGAGGACGATCCGGACGACGGCGGAGCGTCCGTCGCTCCGGAATGAGCGATGCTCCGGAAATGCTCCGGGAACACCCTGGGGAACGACGAAACCCCTGGTCACATCCGGCTCGTTGAGCCTGTGACCAGGGGTTTTGACTGTGGGCGATACTGGGATCGAACCAGTGACCTCTTCGGTGTGAATGCGGCCCGGCTTGCGTTCCTGCTGCTGGCGAGGCTCGTACAACGCGCTGACCTGCCGGGCTTCTACTGGCTCGGTGCGGCCCGTACCCGGGGTACCTGGGAGGGATGTTCCCTCGATGTTCCTCGTGATCATCGGGCCGGACGGCATGGCGTCTCCCCTGCCCACTCCCCTCCCTGCCCCGATACGAGGCCGCACGAGCATGGTTCGTGTGGTGTCCAGGGCCGCCGGCAGGCGGTCGCGGAGCGACGGTTCTGTGTGGGGCTAGGGGTCCCCGCGCAGGTTCGCCCTGGATGGCGCACGGACCATGTACGACCATTGGCCGGCTCGGGGCTGGGGTGGTCACGCAACGGCATCGCGCGACTCTCCACAGTTCTGATGACCAGGCTGCGGTTGGGCTAACGCAGTACATGCCCTGCCCGACAAGCGGACGAACCGCTTACGGGAAGAGGAGCAGGATGATGGTGAGCAGCGCAGCCGACGTCGCAGGCATCGCGGCCTACAGCAGTGCGGATGTCGACCCCGGCCTGATCGCCATCATCCAAGCGACCGAAGCCGGTCAACCGGGGCCCCAGCTGATCAACATCCTCGTGGGCACGTGGCTCGTCCAGGGACGACCGGTGAGCAGCCAGTCCTACGTCGACGCCACTCGCGACTCGCTCTTCAACTCCGTGTGGAATACCCCTGACGCACGACGTTTCCGAGGCTCTGACGCTGAGAAGCGGGAAGCTGTGCTCGACGTCATCCAGCCAGCGGTCGGTGTGATCGAGCAGTCGGCTATTGCCCCCGCGCCTGTGCTGCACCTGGTCGACGTCATGGTCGCGGCATCCTCGGGACCGTCGCTTCATCCGCCGGTGTTCCGGGTGAAGGCCTCGTCGGTTGATGCGTGGTGGATCAACGACTTTGAGGTGAAGCAGCCGAAGGGGGGCGGCTCGATCGGAGTCGGCTTCAGCTTCTGAGTGCCGCCCGCCGTCGAGGACTTCCATGCATCTCCGCTGGGCCTCGGTAGCGGGCGTGCGCGCGCGGCTCGCCGGGCCGGAGGTATAGGCGATGCCGCAGCGACGCCGCCCGTCCGGCCCGTCAGGGCCGGCTTGAAGACGTAAAGAAAGTTCTCACAGCGTAGGACGCGCACCCGCTGTCAGTTCGACCCCGAACTTCAACTAGTTGGATCAGTAGAGGTTACCGTGCGAGTTAATTGGAACGAACTCACCTTCGATCTCCCAAGCAACGATCGCGAGTTTGTTATCGGAACAGACAGCTTCGAAGACTTGGAGATTCGAAGCAACGACGAGCGATTCTACTATTTCTACGACAAGCGCCGACGTCGCCTGGTAACTGATTTCGTACTTCGCGAGAAGCCGCAAGTGTGCGTAATGTGCACCGTAACACTGATAAAGGTCAACGAAGTCTTCTCTCCACGCCTAAAGTTCTGGAAGAAGGACAAGCGCAGGTCCGGGGAACCCGCAATAGACTTCGAACTGCCCGACATGCCCGAGTTCAGAGCAATCAAGGCGTCAGTCGATACAGCCGAGGGTCGCGAAGGATTCTGGAAGCTGATTGCCTTTTTACAGGAACTACGCAACGTTGAGACGGGAGACGGCTCAACTTTCTCTCTCGTATCGACGACCGAGGCCCAGATCCTCTCTGCCGTGGAAGGCAAAGAGAAATCGGAGATCCTGGCCGCCATCGGTCAGGCTATTGGAGGCAGTCTTACGTCGCAAGATATCGCACTGCTGGTAAATCGCAGGGGCCAGCTCGACGAGTTCAGTAGAATGCTGACAGACCGCGACTACTTTCTTGGAGAAATGGAGAGACTAGGCAGCGGACCGGAGAAGACCTGGCAAGAGTTCTTCGAGCGCAACTCTTGGATCTTCGGATACGGCCTCAACTTGATATCTACGGAGGAGGTCGACGGCGGCAAGCTGGAGAGAATCACGACCGGAGCGAACCTATTCACTGGCGCAGGAAAGCGTAGCGATGCCGTAATGCGGTCTCGCGGATACATTAGCTCGCTTCTCTTTTGCGAGATCAAGACCCCTGCCAAACCGCTCCTAGCTAGCACCCCGTATCGGAAGCCGGATGTCTATCGACCGAGTGACGAGCTAGTCGGTGGCGTCGCACAGGTACAGAAGACTGCACGGAAGGCGGTTCGCCAAGTAACTCAACAGCTCCATCGCTTCACTGAACCGAGTGGAGACCCGATGGATGTAGAAGTAAGCATGAGTCGACCCCGCCAAGTGCTTCTAATCGGGACTCTTGCCCAGTTCGAAACCGATAATGGCATCAATGGGGAGATGCTTGAGAACTTCGAACTCTACCGTACGGCGGTCTCCGACACCGAGATCATCACCTTCGACGAGCTATACCAACGCGCTCGCTTTATTGTGCTGAGCCAGCCCGGAGAACTGGACTGACACCAGTACAATCTAGATATGACCATCCAGGCAGCTTACGCACTCGCGGAGGCATCGCTAGCCGAGTGGATTCCGCTGCGGTGGAGACATGTGCGCTCCGTTCACACAAGAGCAAGACAAGTCGGACGAATGCTTACGCGCGGCGAGAGAAGAATCTTGGAGCAGTCCGCACTGCTTCACGATATCGGATACTCGCCGTTTGTTGCGGAGTCCGGCTTCCACCCTCTCGATGGGGCTCGATACTTACAACTATCGGAGTTCTCGAACAGAGTCGTGAACCTTGTAGCGAATCACTCGTGCGCAAGAATTGAGGCACGCCTTCGGAAAATTGGAGACCTGCAAACATTCCCCGACGAAGCGACAGCAACGCGAGACGCCCTATGGTATTGCGACGCCACCACAGGCCCTTCCGGAGAATCGCTCACCCCAGATGAGCGCTGGGCTGAGGTTCGCCGCCGGTACGGTCCAGATCACCTTGTGAGTCGGTTCCTCGATGAAGCTGAACCTGAGCTACGCGCAGCCATTTACCGCACCCGGGAACGGATGCTTTCTGCGGGCCTAGTTCAATCGATGTGAGGGTCAGCTCCGGTGAGTGCGTGTTCAACGCGACGTCGAGTGGCCTCCGAAGCGTCAAGTTCAGATAGGCGCTCGGCAGGTACCCATTCCACCTTGATGCTCTCGCAGCTGGTGCGCAGCTCGCCACCGGTGGCTCTGCCGGTGAGGCAGAGGGCGAACTCCTGGCGGACCTCGCCGTCGTCGTAGGCGATGACGTGGCGGGGGTCGGAGTAGATCCCAACGACTCCGGTGACCTCGACGTCGAGTCCGGTCTCCTCGCGGGTCTCGCGGACAGCGGCGTCTCGAACGGACTCGCCGAGCTCCTGGCCGCCACCGGGTAGCGCCCAGCGGCCGTTGTCGCTGCGCTGGATCATCAGGACCCGGTTGCCGTCGAGCACGACGACGACCACGGCGACGACGAGGCTGTTCGCCGCCGGGGCGGTGGGATCGTCGTAGTAGTCGATGCGGCCCATGCGCCCAGGATTACCACTTGGGCGGCTTAGCTGTCTCCCAGACGGCGTCGAAGCTGCGGGCGTAGGTCTCGAACAGCGACCCGGCCGAGAGTCGGCGCAAATGGAGCGCGGGCGCGTGCGGGGCGGTGAGACCGTAGACGTGCGGGTTGACCAGCATCTCGTCGTCGTAGCGGTAGATCGAGTTGTAGAGCGTGGTGGCGTGGCAGCGGATCTCGACGCCGGGTGAGTCGGCGATGCGCCGGAAATAGGCGAGCGCGTTGCGGATCTTCGCTGCGATCGCGCCCTTGCCGATGCCCTCGTCCATGCTGCGGCGAGCGATCTCGCGGCTGACCGGGTCACCGAACAGGAACCGGATGCGAGCCCCCGCGGCTCCCTTGGCTTCCAGAGTGGGGAGCAAGTTCGGGGACTCGGTCAGGAACATGCCGACGTAGACCAGGACGTCGACCCGGCCCGTGGCCTGATCGAGCAGCCGGTCCCACAGATCACGAGGGATCGCGCTACGGCTCGGGTACACCTGCACCACCTCAGAGCCGGACGCCTCGGTGGCCTTTGCGTCGGAGACCGCCGATGGCCAGAGGTAGGCCTCGGACTCGCGCAGCAGCGCGGCGATGCCGTGCCGGTTCTTCGGGTACGGGGTCCGGTCCCGGGTGATCCAGCGCTCGACCGACTTCGGGTCTACCCCGATGTGGTCGGCGACCTTCTCGGTGGTGAGGCCGGCGCGGTGGATCGCGTCGCGGAGCCGGTCGTTTGCCATCACGCCCCCCGGGGACTTCTAGGACGTCCCAACCATCCCTTAGACGTCCCCAGAAGTCCAGTAGTGCGGTAGGAACGTCCCGCTCATCAGCGGATTCTCGGTATCGCCCCGAACACGGGGCCATCACACCGAGTCCCTGGAGGACGGTCATGGCGACGATCAAGGTCGACACCACCGGTACCCGCTACACCGTGGGTGCGGCTCCGCGTCCGAAGAACGACATGGACGGCCGTCAGCGCACGGACCGTCAGACCGGGACGCCGCTGTTCACGACGCAGCTGGTCAAGGTCGACGCCGAGGGTGCGGAGATCCTCACGATCACGACCCCGGGTGCTCCGCAGGTGGAGCAGGGCGCGGAGGTCCGCCCGGTGGGGCTGATCGCGATCCCGTGGCAGCAGGGCCAGCGGGCCGGTGTGGCGTTCAAGGCCGACCGGATCGAGCCCGCGCACGCGCAGGCGTCCAAGGCGTCCTGACCGCGTGCCTGGTCGGTGGTGCGGGTCGGGGCTGTTTTCCCCGGAGTCCCGCCCCGCACCCCGACGCCTCACCGCTGTTCGCGTTCCCCGCCTCGTCGCTCGCCCCGCGTCCGGAAGGCCCTGTCATGGCTCGCAACGCCGCTCCTGCCCGCACCTTCGGTGCCGGGAAGTCCCGTGTGGACTCCTTCGAGATCATCTCCGCCCCGCCCGCCAACCCCGCCGTCCGCGTCGCCGCACTGCTGCTGCGGCTGCGTGCGGAGCTGTTCGTCCTCGTCGTCGGTGTGTGGGTGTGGGTGGCGCTGGGCCCGGACTACGTCCGTGACGAGGCCGGCCGATTCGTCGCCGTACCCGACACCGGCTTCGACACCACGACGCGGGTCGCGCTGTTCGTCGCGGTCGCGCTGGTGCTGGCGGGGCTGCCGTGGACGCGGCGGTTCCTGTTCCACCGCGCCCAGGCCGTGCTCACCCGCCACCGGGTCCGTCAGGTGCTGGTCGAGTGCCGGGTGCTGAACTCCCGCTCGCGGGCGTGCCCGTTGACGGTGTGGGCGCGTCCGACGCGGGTCGGTGAGGTCGTGTGGGTGGTGCTGCGCGCCGGGATCGCTCCGCATGCCGTCGCGGATCAGGCGGAGGAGCTGGCGTCGGCGTGCTTCGCCCGGGAGGCGCGGGTGGTGGTGTGGCCGCGGTTCACCAACGTTGTGCGGGTCGAGATCATCCGCCGGGACCCGCTGGCGCCGAATCTGATCCGCTCGGACCTGTTCCGCTACGCCTCCGGCGACATCCATGACCCGGGCTGGCCCACCAACGACGGCCCCGACTCGCCGGTTCCGACTCCGCGGCGTGAGGCGTCCCGTGCGGCGCTGCCCGGGGCCCCTCAGCCCGCGTTCGACGGCCCGTCCGACGGCGGGCGTGGTGGGGACTGGTCGGACTATGTCTGAGCACCTGCCCATACAGCCCCTGCCCCTCACGATCCCTGCCGAGGATGCGACCGGTCGGCTGGTCCGCCCGCTGCTGGTCCTGCGCCGCTGGGCCGACGAGTACCGCGCCCACCGCCGGGAGCGCCGCACCGACGACGGCCCGTCGATCTGGGAGCCGATCCACCTCGGGATCGCCGAGGACGGGCGTCCGGTCCGGGTCCCGCTGATCTACCGCAACATGCTCCTGGCCGGGGAGCCCGGCGCGGGCAAGTCGGTGGGGCTCAATAACATCGTCGCCCACGCCGCCCTCGCGACCGACTGCCGGCTGTGGTTGTTCGACGGCAAGATCGTCGAACTTGGCCTGTGGCGCTCGTGCGCGGACCGGTTCGTCGCCAACAGCCTCGACGACGCCGTCAGCGCTCTGCTGGACCTGCAGTCGGAGATGGATCAGCGCTACGCCGTCCTGGACGACGAGCGCCGCCGCAAGATCGCTCCCGCCGACGGCGTCCCGCCGATCGTGGTAGTGCTCGACGAGCTGGCCTACTTCTCCGCCACCGTCGGGACCAAGCGCGAACAGGAAGCCTTCTCCGTGCTCGTGCGGGATCTCGTGGCCCGGGGCCGCGCGGCCGGGATCATCGTCGTCGCGGCCACGCAGCGGCCCAGCTCGGACATCATCCCCACGTCGCTGCGGGACCTGTTCGGGTACCGGTGGGCGTTCCGCTGCACCACCGACGCCAGCTCGGACATCGTGCTCGGCCACGGCTGGGCCGCCCGCGGCCACTCCGCCGCGGGCGTGGCTCCAGAGAGCAAGGGCATCGGGTTCCTGCTCGCCGAGGGCGGTGTCCCGCGCCGGATCAAGGCTGCACACCTGTCCGACGAGCAGGTCTACGCCCTGGCCGACCGTGCCGCCATGCGACGGCTCGCCGCGGGGATCGCCCACGGCCAGGACCTCGATGACACCCCTGGCGGTGCGGCGTGACCGCCCGCCCGACGACCGCCGAGCTGGTCCACGTCGGACTTCACCGCGCCGCTGAGACCCGCCGTGCCGCTACCGCCCGCTACCAGCGGGGCGCGATCAGCCCGGTCCAGTGGCGCACCGCGCTCGCCCACTCCCACGCCCGGGAGGCCCGGTGGTGGGGTGTTCTCGCCCGTGTCGCGGTGCGGGACCACGCGGTCCCGCAGATCTACGTCTCGGCCGTTGCCGCCGCTCAGGGCGCTGCGCTGACTGACGCCGCTCGCTGGGCCGAGTCGGCTCGCGACCACGCCCGCACCGCCGCTGCTCCGAGTCGGGTGGCGTGATGGGCACCGGCCACGGCTCCGCGACCGTCGACAGCCTCGCGGCCCGACGGCTGTCCCGTCTGGCCGGAACCACCCCCGCCGCCGACATCGTCACCGCCGCCGCACGGCGCGAGGACTTCGCCGGATGGCTGCGCCACGTCACCCCCGCCGCCGGATGCGCCCACCCCATCCGCCTGTCCGGCACCGTGTTCCGCGTCGAGGAAGCTACCGGCCGCATCACCTCCGAGCGCCACACCGCCGAGATGCCCGACGGGCTGATCTACACCGCCTGCGGCAACCGCCGCGCCTCCGTGTGCCCCTCCTGTGCCGAGACCTACCGCGCTGACACCTTCCAGCTCGTCACCGCCGGACTCGTCGGCGGCAAGGGCACCCCCGCGAGCGTGGCCGGGCACCCGTGCGTGTTCCTGACCGTCACCGCACCCTCGTTCGGGCCGGTCCACGCCCACCGCACCGACCGGAAAGGCCGGCCTCTCCCGTGCCGCCCCCGCCGCGACGACACCACCTGCCAGCACGGGGTGTCCCACGCCTGCTGGGAGCGCCACGCCGAAGACGACCCGCGCGTGGGCCGGCCGCTGTGTCTGGACTGCTACGACCACCCGCACCAGGCGGTGTGGAACCTGCACGTCGGCGAACTCTGGCGTCGCACGATGATCGCCGCCACCCGCAACCTGCGCCAGCTCGAGAAGCTCACCGGCCACAAGCTGCGCCTGTCCTACACCAAGGTCGCAGAGTTCCAGGCCCGCGGCGCCGTCCACCTCCACGCACTCGTTCGGCTCGACGGCCGCGACCCCGACCCAGCCCTGTCCCACCTGACCCTGTCGCCCCCGCCCGGCGTCTCCGCCGCCCAGGTCGCACTACTGCTCCGGGGAGCAGTCACCGAGACCGCGTTCACCACCGCCCCGCACCTCTACCGGCCGCAGGGCTGGCCGATCGCCTGGGGCGAGCAGGTCGACCCGCGCCCGGTCCGGCTCGCCGCCCGCGACCTCGACGACGCCGCGGACATCACCACGACCGCCGTCGCCGCCTACCTCGCCAAGTACGCGACCAAGGCGACCGAGACCGCCGGGCACCTCTCGACCCGACTGCGCCCGGACACGGTGCGCTCCTACACCGACCACACCACCCACACCGGCCGCCAGATCGACGCCTGCTGGCGCCTCGGCCAACGCCCCGGTGGCTGGGACCCCGAGGACTGGTCGACCTCCTGGGGACGGCTATGGCGATGGGCGCACATGCTCGGCTTCGCCGGCCACTTCTCCACCCGCTCCCGCCGCTACTCGACCACCCTCACTGCGCTGCGGCAGGCACGTCGGGACTGGCAGCGCGACCACGCCAACCCCCGTCCCGCCGCCGAGGACGTCGAGCGCCTGGACGACGGCGAGGACACGACCGAGGTCGTCATCTCCGCGCTGCACTTCGCCGGAATCGGCTGGCACACCACCGCCGACGCGCTACTGGCCAACACCGCAGCAGCACAGGCCCGGGCCAGGAGGCGTGCCGCCCGCGAGGAGCTGACCAGCACGGCCGGATGAGGAAGGAACGGAGATGACAGACAATTACTCGGTCCTGCGGCTACCGGACCGGAGCGATGACGCAGTCTCGCTGCGCGACATCCCGGCGCCACAGGTCTACACCGTGCGTCAGGTGGCCGGCCTGCTCGGGCTGAACCTGGGGATGACGTACGACCTGATCCGCAAGGGCGAGATCCCGGCCAAGCGACTCGGCCGCCGGTGGCTCGTGCCGCGTGAGTCGTTCCACGCCTGGCTGCTCGACATGGCGTCGGCGTCGTGAGCATCCACGTCACACCGCAGGGGCAGTACCGGGCCAAGTGGCGCGACCCGTCCGGGCGGCAGCGCTCGAAGAACTTCGCGACCAAGCGCGAGGCGCGGGACTTCCTCGCGACGGTGCGGACGTCGGCGTCGAACGGCACCTACGTCGACCCGCAGGCCGGCCGTCAGCGCTTCGCCGAGCACGCCGAAGCATGGCTGGCGAGCAGGACCGGGGAGTCCACCACCCGGGCCCGGGACGCCTCGGTCATGCGCACCCACGTCCTTCCACAGTGGGGCGACTGGCAGCTCGGCAAGATCGACCACCTGTCCGTGCAGAGCTGGGTAAGCGAGCTCGGCCGCCGCCGCTCCCCCGCGACGGTCGCCGAGGCGCTGCGGCTGACCTCCGGCGTTCTGCGTTCGGCGGTGCGGAACCGGCTGATCCCGTACAACCCGTGCGAGGACGTGACCCTCCCCCGCCGCCGCAAGCACGACCACGACGACCTGATGATCACCCGTGACCAGCTCTCGGTCGATCTGCTCCCGGCCGTCCCGGCCCGGTACCGCATGCTGGTCGCCACCACGGCGTGGACGGGGCTGCGCTGGGGCGAGGCCGTCGGGTTGCAGAGCGACGCCCTGGACCTGGCCGGAGGGACGCTGCGGGTCATCCGCACCGTCGTCGAGGTCAGCGGGAACACCGACTACAAGCCGTACCCGAAGACCGGGGCCGGCCGCAGGACGGTGCCGCTCCCCCGCTGGCTCGTGCCGCAGCTGCGTGACCACGTCGCCCGCTACGGGCTCGGTGAGCGGGGTCTGGTGTTCGCCAACGCCGTGGGCAAGCCGCTGCGGCGCACGCTGTTCCGCTCGCGGATCTGGCGGCCGTCGCTGGTCCGGGCCGGGCTGCTCGGCTCGGTCGAACACACCGGCTCCCACGAGTTCACCGGCCGCTGGATCGACGACGAGGGACGCGCGAACACGCTGGTCCGCGAGACCTACGCGGCGGCCGTCAAGGCGGTGGCGAGCGCGGCGGGCACCGGGCTGCGGTTCCACGACCTGCGGCACTCGTACGCCACCTGGCTCGTCGACGACGGCGTGCCGCCGAACATGGTGCAGCGGGTGATGGGCCACGAGAGCGTCACCACGACGCTGCAGCTCTACACGCGCCGGACCGAGAACCACGACCGCATCCTCGACGCCCTGGGCGGCTCGATGCTCGGCGCCGACGGCCCCGACGACGAGGACCCGGACGACAGCCCGGCCGCGGGAATGGCGGTGCTGCGGTGATCCGGGAATGTTCCTTGAATGTTCCCCAGGAACGACTGAGGCCCAACCCGAATTACTCGGATTGGGCCTCTGACCTGCGTGGGCGATACTGGGATCGAACCAGTGACCTCTTCGGTGTGAACGAAGCGCTCTCCCCCTGAGCTAATCGCCCTCAGCGGTGACACCGACTCTACACAGCCGGTCCCACCGCCGTTCACGGGGGGTCACCCGTGGATCACCGCGGGCCCGTGACCAGCTCTGATCCCGGCACGGGCACCGGCGGGGGCGGCGGCTGGATCAGCGGCAGCAGCGGCGAGCGCAGCCACTCCCAGTGGATCCCCACCCAGCCGCCGGCCGTCTCGAAGATCCCGAACAGCCACGCGCACACCGCGACCGTGCCGAGGATCAGCGTCATCACCAGCAGCTGCACGACGCGGTTCTGGCGGCCCATCCAGGCCACCCAGCCGTCGTAGCGGACACGGACCCAGTGCAGGAGCCGCTGCGCCCAGCCGAACTCGGCGGCGAGCACGCCCAGGCCGAGGAAGATGATCGCCCAGCCGGGGCCCGGCGCGGGCAGCGCGATGATCCCGATGATCACGATCGCGGTGCCGAGGACCCCCATGGTGATGCGATAGGTCAGGTCCAGCACCGGGTTGCGGGCCACGCGGGCCCGGAACACCCGGTAGCGGACCTTCGCCCGCCGGTACTTCTTGCGGATACCGGTGTACCGACGCCCGGAGGTGGTTCTCCCGGACGCCGACACACCGACGTCGTTCTTCTCCGTCGTACTCAGGTCTCCACCTGCCCGGCCGCGACTACCCTGGTCGGCGCGGGAGGAGCCTCCCTTCCGCGCTCGAGCGAGACGGCGTATGTCCCGTAGCTCCCGCTGTCGGGCGATTCTACGGACACCGGTCCCGACTGCCCCGCTCGCACGTCGAACGTGCCGACCGCGCGCGGAGTTCCGTCACCGTCGAGTCCCCACAGGACGTAGGTCTGGTCCGCGGTCTCGTTGGGGTCCAGCCCCATGGGCATGACCTGGCGCTGTCCGTCCTTCACAACGACCGCGGCCACCATCGGCGCCCCCGGCTCCGCGGAGAGGAACGCGTGCGGTGTCCCGGGCTGCGCGATGGCGGAGAGCACGTCGCGCAGCTCCTGGGCCTGCGCGAGGCTCGCGTCCCGCTCGGCCTGCAGCGACTGCACCTGACCGATCGCCACTCCCCCGCCCACGATCACGGCGAGTGCGAGGGCCGCCGCGACCAGGACCCGTCCGGGGCGGCGCGACCACCCGTTCCGGGCCGGACCGCGTCCGGGCCCTCCCGACGGGCGTGTCGCGGCCCCGGCGGACCGATCGGACCGCGACCGGCGGACGCGTGACCCGCCGTCGGGCGCGGCGCCGCTGGAGGACGTCTCGTCACGGAGGGCGTGCCGCGGCACCGGGCGGTCGGACTCACGCCCGACCTGCGGGGTCTGCCGGGCCTGTTCCAGGATCGACTCACGCAGCGACGGCGGCGGCTCGACCTGCGGCACCGCGCCACCGAGCACGGTCGTCGTCCCGGCGACGTCCGCGGCGAGCCGTCGGCACTCGTCGCAGCCCTCGAGGTGCTGCACCACCTCGATCTCCTCGTCGGGCTCGAGGGCGTGCAGCGCCCACCCGACCGTCTGTTCGTTCATCGGACAGGGCCTCCCCTCGTTGCCGTTCACGACAGCCCTCCCGCCAGGTCTCCCCCGGCCTCCCCGAGCGCAGGCCCCAGCAGGTTCCGGAGCTTGGCCACCCCGGTGAACATGCGGGACTTCACGGTGCCCAGCGGCACCCCGGTCATCGCGGCCACCTCGCGTTGCGTGTAGCCGCCGTAGTACGCCAGCGCGAGGACCTTCCGCTGGTCCGCGGGCAGCTGACCGAGCGCGTCGCGCACCTGGCCCGCGACGAGTGCGCCGATGGCCCCCTCGTCGGCGCCCGGGCCGGGCGGGGCGTTCCACTCCTCGCCGTCGTCCGACGCCGGGACGGTGCGGCGCCGGATGGCGCTCTCCCGGCGGACGGCGTCGACCGACTTGTGGTGCACCAGGGTCAGCAGCCAGGTACCGAAACGGCCCTTGGCCGGGTCGAAGCGCGACGGGTCGCGCCAGAAGGCCAGGAAGACCTCCTGCACGACGTCCTCGGCCAGCCCCTCGTCGGCACAGATACGTCGCGCGAGGGAGTAGGCCTGACGCCCGAAGCGGTCGTACAGCTCACCCAGTGCGGTCGAGTCGCCCGACACGATCCGTTGCACGAGTCGAGCGTCCCCCGCGTCGTCACGACGCGACGGATCACGGCGCGCGGCAGGCCCGGCGGCCCGCCCGTGCTCGGGGCGGTCCGGCGGATCGGCGATGCCTGCCACCAGCGTTGTCCTCACGATTGCTGTGTTCGGTGTCCGTACCCGTTCCGGTTCGAACTCCGACGAGAGTAGTCGTTCTCGGTCACACGGCTCACACGCCAGGACGGCGCGGAGCCCGTTCAGCCCTGTCGCCACACGCAGCGAGTTACACCGTTGTGACTCGATCGGGGGTCATCCCACGGTGATCCACGTTCTTGCGCATCGAACCCGTCACCCCGAGGCCTTCTGTCTCGTTCCCACACTGACGCCCCACGCAACGCCCCCACGAAAGAGGATCACCGATGCGCGACGAGTCCAAGACGATCCGGGCGACGGCCATGTTCGAGCTCATCGCTCCGGACGCGCCTGTCGTTCCCGTGAAGGTCGAGCTGTCCTACACCAGCCGCGACCCCTACGCCGTGCAGGCCTCGTTCAAGACCGGTCACGACACCACGGTCGACTGGGTCTTCGCCCGCGACCTGCTCGGCGACGGGCTGGTCGACTCCGCCGGCACCGGCGACGTCCGGGTGCAGCCGATGAGCGACGACCCGACCCGGATCGAGCTCGAGCTCACCTCTCCGTCGGGCCACGCCCTGTTCACCACCTCCGCGGCGACGCTGTCGGAGTTCCTGCAGGCGACCTACGACGCCGTGCCGGCCGCCGCCGAGTACTCGTGGCTCGACTTCGACGCGGCCCTCGCCGACCTCCTCGACACCACCGCCCGGGACTGACCCGACGTACCCCACCACCGGGCGGGGCCCGTCTCCGCACGTGAGAGGACATCCGGTGGTGGAGAGAGGGGGCGGTCGGACCCCCCTCGGGGCGGGTGCTAGTGTTCTCTCACCGCACCGCGGACGGGCCGCACGGCCCGGGACGCGGTGCACGGTGCGGACGTAGCGCAGCTGGTAGCGCATCACCTTGCCAAGGTGAGGGTCGCGGGTTCGAATCCCGTCGTCCGCTCTGCCGGGCCCCGACAGCAGGCCGGTTTCCGGCGGCGTGGCCGAGTGGCTTAGGCAAGGGCCTGCAAAGCCCTGTACGCGGGTTCGATTCCCGCCGCCGCCTCGCGCGATTAGCTCAGCGGGAGAGCACTACCTTGACACGGTAGGGGTCACTGGTTCAATCCCAGTATCGCGCACCATTCCCGGATCCCCGGGGCCGGAAGTCCGGCCCCGGGGATTCTGCTTTCCGGGCCTCCCCGCCGCGGCTCAGCGCACCTGTTCCACCGGGCGCACGAGCATCTCGTTGACCGCCGCGTGCCGCGGGCGGGTCACGATGTAGACGACGGCATCGGCGATGTCGGCGGGCTTCAGCACCCCGCGCTCGCCCTTCGAGGTCGCGTCCGGTGCGTACTCCGCACCCGAGGTCGTCATCTCCGAGGCGACCAGCCCGGGTTCCACGAGGCCGACCCGTACGTGGCGCTCGGCGTACTCCTGGCGCAGCGCCTCGCAGAACGCGCCGACCCCGTGCTTGGTGGCCGCGTAGACGTTGCTCTCCGGCGACGGTACCCGCCGCCCGGCCACCGAGCTGATCGTCACCACGTCGGCGACGCCGCGCGGCCCACCGGCCGCCGTCGCCAGGTGCGGCAGGGCCGCGTGCGTCGTCGACAGGACGCCCGTGAGGTTGACGTCGATCATCGTGCGCCAGTCCGCGACGTCGGACTCGGCCGCCGGACCCCAGGACCCGAAGCCGGCGTTGTTGACGAGGACGTCCAGCCCGCCGTGCTGCTCGACCACCGCCGCGACGGCGGCGTGCAGCGCGTCGTCGTCGGTGACGTCCACCGGGTGCACCGACGCCCTCGGCAGCTCCGTCGCGAGCGCCTCGAGGCGCTCCCGGCGCCGGGCCAGCAGCGCCACCGTCGCCCCCTCGGCGGCCAGCGCCCGTGCGGTCGCCTCACCGATACCGCTCGACGCGCCCGTCACGATCACCGTCGTCCCGTCCAACCGTCCGCTCATGACGGCGGTGTACCCGCGGACCCGGCGACGTAGTGATCATCGCCGGGGTGCGGCGCGGCCCCCGGGAGCGGGTGCGTTATCGTGGGGCAGCACGCGCCGGGGACGGTGCGACTGCGGACGTAGCGCAGCTGGTAGCGCATCACCTTGCCAAGGTGAGGGTCGCGGGTTCGAATCCCGTCGTCCGCTCCACGTCACCACGGTCGCCACCCGTTCCGGTGCCGGGCGAACCCGCCCTCCGAGTCGATCACCTGTCCGGTGATCCAGGCCGCCTCGTCGGTGCACAGCCACGCGATCAGCCGTGCCGGGTCGTCGGGCTCGCCGAATCGGCCGAACGGGAACATCGGGGCCATCGCCCGGAACGCGTGCGCGCCGAGGTAGCCGGTGTCGACCGGCCCCGGGTTCACCGTGGTGACCCGCAGCCGCCGGTCCGCGAGCTGGTCGGCCAGCGTCGGGGTGATGCCCGCGACGGCCGCCTTCGCCGCGGCGTAGGCCACCTCGCCCGGCATCGGCCCGCGTGCCTGCCCCGAGGTGAGCAGGACGGCCGCGCCGCCGGGGCGGGTGTCGTCGTGCGCGTTCGCCCACGCCTGGACCAGCAGGATCGACGCGCGGGCGTCGACGGCCCAGTGTCGGTCCAGCTCCTCGGACAGCTCCCCCAGCGGACCGTCCGAGCCCGACAGGGCCTGATTGGCGACGAGCAGGTCGACCGGCCCGGCGAGCTCGCGGGCGGCGTCGAGCAGACGCTGCGGCGCGGACGGGTCGGCGAGGTCGGCGTGCACCCCGGCGACCGGTGCCGTCGCATGTCCCCGGACCTCCGCGAGAGCGGCGTCGACGTCGTCGGCGCCCCACTCCTGCGTCGCGTCGTGCGGGGCGAAGTGGTGCACGACGACGGCCGCGCCGTAGGCGGCGAGCCGGCAGGCGGTCGCGTGCCCGATCCCGCCGCGCCGGCCGCCTCCGGTCACGAGCGCGGTCCGGCCGCGCAACGGCATCGGGTCCCGGCGCAGCGTGCTCACTCCCCCGACCCTGCCCGACCGGGGCGCGCCCGCGCGAGGGAGTTGTCGCCCCGCGCCGACATCACCGGCCGGCAGTCCGGGGAGGCGCTCCGCGTGCGTCAGCCGCGGGCGGTCTCCGGGGTGATCGCGCAGCGCAGCCGTGCGGGCAGTGCCTGCGGGTCGGGGGCGCCGCCGTCCTGCAGCCAGCGGGTCACCGCACGGACGTCGTCGGTGCTGCGGACCGGGCCGACCGCGACCACCGGCGACTCGGGACGCGTGCGGGCGGCGTCGCACGCCTGCACCAGCACCATCAGCCCGGGCCGCCGCGCCGCGCAGACCCCCGGCCCGAGCCGGCACCCCGCGGTCACGAGCACCCCCTGGGTGCTGTCCTGCACCACCGCGCGCAGGCCCTCGACCAGCACCTCGTCGACGCCGGGCAGGGCCGCGACGGTGCCGTGCGCGTCCTCGTCGAACCCCGACGGCGCGTGGGCGCAGGCCCCGCACCGGACCACCGTGAACCCGTCCACCGCCACCCCTTCCTGCAAACAGTAATCGTTGTCGATTACAGTCGACGGTAACACCCGCGACGCAGGAGGAACACCGTGAAGCCCGGCATCCACCCCCCGTACGGTCCGGTCGTCTACCGCGACACGTCCACCGGCGACGAGTTCCTGACCCGGTCGACCGAGACCTCGCGCGAGACCGTCGAGTGGTCGGACGGGAACACCTATCCCCTGATCAAGGTGGACACGACCTCGGCGTCGCACCCGTTCTGGACGGGCAACGCCCGGGTCCTCGACGCCGCGGGCCAGGTCGAGAAGTTCCGCCGCCGCTTCGGGGAGCGCACGCGCGGCTAGGCCCGCGTAGCGTCGGGAGACATGCGCCGCCGCCGTCGCGAACGGGTCCAGGTCGTCACCGACCTGACGGAGCCGCTGACGGTCGAGCACGGTCGTCGCATCCGGATCCGGCTCGTCGCGATGGTGGTGTGGATCGCGGGCTGGATCATCGCCGGCGCCCTGTGGCGCGACGGCTGGCTGGCCACCGCGATCCTGCTGACCAGCGGCCCGGGGCTGTGGATCCTGTGGTGGCTGTTCGTCCCGCCCCGGGAGCGGGGACGGCGCGAACCGGTCGGGCGCCGGCCCCCACGGGCACTGCCCGGGCCGCGGGACCCGCGGGAGTGATCGGGTGGGCGGCCGCGGGGTTCCGCGACCACCCACCCCGGCATCCGGCGTCGTGGGCCGGAGGGTCATCCCGTCCTGCTGATCTCCACCATGTCCTCGCGCGGCACGACCTTCGTCCGCTCGCGGCCGCGTGCCTCGCCGAGGCCGCGCTCGTGCTTGTCGAGCGCGAGCCAGCCGGTCCAGGTCGTGTACGCCACGCCCCGGCGCTCCAGCAGCGCGTCGACCTCGGCCGGGTCGCGGCGGGGCGCCCGGGGCAGCTGCGGCGCGTCGGCCAGCAGGCTCGCGACGGTCTCCGAGGCGCAGCCCTTGGTGTGCCCGATCAGCCCGACCGGGCCGCGCTTGATCCAGCCGACGGCGTAGACGCCGGGCAGCTCCTGGCCGTCGATGTCGTGCACCCGCCCCTCGCGGTGCGGCAGCACGCCGTGCTCGTGGTCGAAGGGCAACCCGGCCAGGTGCGAGCCGGTGTAGCCGACCGCCCGGTAGACCGCACCGACCGGGATGTCGGTGAACTCGCCGGTGTCGCGGACGTCGCCGTGGCCGGTGTACTCGGTGCGCTCGATCCGGATGCCCTCGACGCGGTCGGTGCCGAGGATCCGCTCGGGGCGCGCGAGGAAGTGCAGGTGCACCCGGCGCGGGTCGCCGCGCCGGTCCCGCAGCGCCCATCCCTGCAGGGTCCGCACCACCATCTCGACGTGCTTGGCCGAGCGGACCTCGGCGGCGGCGACGTCGTCGAACTCGACGTCGGCCGGGTCGACGACCACCTCGACGCCCGGCACGTGGTCGAGCTCGCGCAGCTCCATCGGGCTGAACCGGGCGTGCGCGATCCCGCGGCGGGCGAACACGTGCACGTCCGTGGCCCGGTTGACCGCGAGCCCGGCGTGGACCGAGTCCGGGATCTCGGTGCCCGACAGGCCCTCGGCGGTGCTCGCCAGGATCCGGGCGACGTCCAGGGCCACGTTCCCGGCGCCGATCACCGCGACCGACGACGCGTCGAGCGTCCAGTCCCGGGGCACGTCGGGGTGGCCGTCGTACCACTGCACGAAGCGGGCGGCGCCGTGGCTGCCCGGAAGGTCGACGCCGGGGACGTCGAGGTCCCGGTCCCGGTCGCAGCCGGTGGCCGCGATGACCGCGTCGTAGTGGTCGCGCAGGTCGGACAGGGTGATGTCGGTCCCGAAGTGGACGTTGCCGAACAGCCGCACGCCGGGGCGGTCCAGCACGCGGTGCAGGGCGTGCACGATCTGCTTGATCCGCGGGTGGTCCGGGGCGACGCCGTAGCGGACCAGCCCGAACGGGGCGGGCAGCTTCTCGAACAGGTCCACGGCGACGTCGGCATCGGACTTCAGCAGGGTGTCGGCGGCGTAGACGGCAGCCGGACCGGCGCCGATCACGGCGACGCGCAGCGCAGTCATCGTTCTCCTCGGGTGTCGACGGACCCCCGAGGCTATAGCAAGGTAAGCCTTACCTAACTATGACGCAGGCAACACCGTGCGCGGCAACAGGTCCGGGAAGTGGCCGCCGACCCGCTCGGAGTGGCGTCGCCACTCCCGCGGATAACCCAGCGACACCTCGACGAACGGGACGCCGTCGACCGTGACCGTCCGCGGGATGTGCAGGTGGCCGTGCACGACCACCCGCGCCCGGTAGCGGCGGTGCCAGTCCGCCGTCGCCGTCGTGCCGCACCAGAGCGCGAACTCCGGGTACCAGAGGACGTCGCAGGGCTCGCGGACCAGCGGCCAGTGGTTGACCAGCACCGTCGGCAGATCCGGATCGATCGCGTCCAGGCGGGCCGCCGTCGACGCCACCCGGGCCGCGGACCACTCGGCCCGCGTGGCGTACGGGGCCGGATGGAGCAGGTACTCGTCGGTGCAGACGACACCGGCGGCGTACGCCGCGGCCAGCCCCTCCTCCGACGTCGTGGTGCCGGCGGGCAGGAACGAGTAGTCGTAGGGCACGAACAGCGACGCGACGACGGCCGGTCCACCCGGGCCGTCCCACACCGGCCACGCGTCCTCCGGGGTCAGTACCCCGACATCCCGGCAGCGACGGACCAGCTCGTCGTAGCGGGCGACGCCGGCGAGATGCTCGACCGCGTCGGCCCGGGCGTTCTTGGCGCGGGTCCAGAGCTCGTGGTTGCCCGGGGTCCACAGCACCTGCGCGAAACGCTCCCGCAGCACGGCGAGCGTGGCGACGACGCTCTCGATCCGCTCGTCGACGTCACCCGCGACGATCAGCCAGTCCCCCGGGTGTCCAGGGTGCAGCCCCGCGGCGATGTCGGCGTTCTCCGCGTGCCGCACGTGCAGGTCACTCACCGCGAGCAGGCGCGGCTCCCCGACGGCGGTCACCCGCCATTGGTACCCGGTGGGGCCCGGCCCACCGTCCGCCGGGGCCGGAAACATACCTACCCGCGGTAACTTACTCCTGGTAGCTTCGGAACCGAGCTCGACGACGAGGCGGGGAGGCCGGGATGGCGGCATCGCGGGGAGTACGACGGTGGATCCGGTGGGTGCTGCGGCACGGGGCGATGCGGCGGGAGGTGACCCGTCAGGCGGCCAAGGGTGACCTGGGCGCGCACATGATCATCAACCCGGACGCGGTCCGGGACCCGTACCCGGCCTACGAGCAGATCCGTGGACAGGGCCGGATGGTGCGTTCCGCGCTGACCTGGACCACGGTCGACCACGAGATCACCACCGAGGTGCTGCGCAGCCCCGACTTCTGCGTCGGGCTGCGCATGCCGGAGAACGCGCCGGGCCTGCTGCGCGCGCTGCTCGCCGCGGGCGGGACCTGGCCGCTCGGGCCGGCCGAGCCGCCGTCGCTGCTGTCGAACGACCCGCCGGACCACAACCGGATCCGCAAGCTGGTCACCCGCTCGTTCAGCGCCAAGGCGATCTCCTCGCTGCGCGGGCGCACCGAGGAGATCGCGGCGCAGCTGCTCGCGGACCTGGAGACCCGGGCCGGCACCGACCGGCGCACCGACGTCATCTCCGGCTACGCGTCACTGCTGCCGGCCACCGTCATCACCGAGATGCTCGGTGCCCCGGTGGAGATGCGGGAGAAGTTCCTGGAGTGGGGCGAGGGCGGCGCCTACTCCCTCGACATGGGCCTGGACTACGCGACGTTCCACCGCTCCGAGCGTGACATCGACGCGCTCACCGACTGGATGGCCGAGCACTTCGAGCGGCTGCGCCGGGAGCCCAACGACTCCATCCTGTCCTCGCTGGTCGCCGCCTACGACGAGGAGGAGGGCCGGCTCACCCACGACGAGCTGCTGTCGCTGGCGATGCTGCTGCTGGCCGCCGGGTTCGAGACGACGGTCAACCTCATCGGCAACGGCACCCGGCTGCTGCTGACCCACCCCGACGAGCTCGCCCGGCTGCAGGCCGACCCGGCGCTGTGGCCGAACGCCGTCGACGAGGTCCTGCGCTACGACTCCCCCGTCCAGCGGACCGGGCGCGTCGCCGCCCGCGACACCGAGGTGTGCGGGTTCCCGGTCAAGCGGGGCGCGCTGGTGCTCACCCACCTCGGGGGCGCGAACCGCGACCCGGACGTGTTCCCCGACCCCGCCCGGTTCGACGTCGGGCGCGCGGGCGCGGACCGGCACGTGGCGTTCAGCCAGGGGATCCACTACTGCCTGGGCGCGGCGCTGGCGAAGATGGAGGGCGAGGTGGGGCTGCGAGCGCTGTTCGACCGCTACCCCGACCTGCGCGCCGACGGCCCGGCCGAGCTGCGCGGGACCCGGGTGCTGCGCGGCTACCGGACGCTGCCGGTCCGCCTGGGCGACGCCCGGGTCCCCGTCGACGCCTGAGCTCAGGCCCGGTCGGTGGCGCTGGTGACCGTCGTCGTCACCAGGCTGATGATCGACATCCCGATCACGAGGTGGATCACCGCGGTGGCGATGCGGACGGTCCAGGGCTGCTCGGTGAGGATCAGCGGGGACACCGCGGCCAGCGCGGTGAGCAGCCCGGCGATCCAGCCGAAGTAGGACATCGGGCTCGGCACCGCGACCAGCAGCAGGTGCGCGAGCCCGGTCGCCGCCAGCCCGGCGACCGCGGCCCAGATCGCCAGGCTCTGCGCCGCGGCCCAGCCGTCGAGCGGCTCGGAGACGGCCGGGGCCAGGTACGGGATCTGCAGCAGGACCTGCAGGATCAGCAGCCCCACCAGGGCGATCAACGCGGCGATCACCGCCGTCGCCACACCGCCGGCCCACAGCCGACCGGGGTTCACCCCGCTGCGGGGACGCGGCCGGGCGGTCTCCCGGCTCATCTCTCGGGTGCGGTCGTCGGCCTCGGACATCGTCGTACTCCCCCGGTCGCGGACGGGCCGTGCGCGGCGTCGGTGTGGCGCGGCGCGACGGGGACCACCCGGGCCCGGGTGATCACCTGTGGTGGGCAGCAGACTACGCCCCGCGAGGACGCCCCGTCGGCCCGCGCCGCAACGCGGCGAGCGCGGCCTCCGCGTCGGCGACCACGCGCTCGCGACGGTGCTCCAGGGCCTCCCCGGACTCGGCGCCCGAGCCCATGTTGCCCTGGGCGTAGCGCGTCCAGACCCCGGCCCCGATGCAGGCACAGCGCCAGTGCGCGAACGCCACCCAGTACGGCAGCTGGTCCAGCGCGTGCCCGGAGCGCTCGGCGTAGCGGGTGGCGACGAGGTCGCGGTCGGGCCAGCCGGGCGCCGCGGTCGGGCCGCTCGTGATCGCGGGCAGGGTGTCGCCCGGACGCTCCCAGGACGCCAGGAGCCACCCCAGGTCGGCCAGCGGCTCCCCCAGGGCGGCGAGCTCCCAGTCGAAGACGCCGGTGATCCGGCCGCCGCGGAACGACAGGTTCCCCGGCCGGAAGTCGCCGTGCGCGATCCGCGGCCCGTCGGACGGCTCCGGCGGCATCGCCTCGACCAGCGCGGCGTGCGCGGCGTCGAGCGCGGCGAGGTCGGTGAACGCGCCCGCGTGCGCCTGCCGATGCCAGCGCCGCAGCTGCCGTTCCAGGTAGCGGCCGGGCCGCTCCAGGTCGCCGAGCCCCACCTCGGCCGGGTCGACGGCGTGCAGCGCCGCGAGCACCTCGGCGGTGTCGAGACCGCAGGCCCGCCGCTCCGGTTCGGGGACGGCCTCGCCCGCGACGCGGTCCCCCGGGACCACGCCGTCCACCCAGCCCATCAGGTAGAAGCCGGCGCCCAGCACCGCGGTGTCCGAGCACAGGGCGACCGGCTCCGGCACCGGGACCGCGGTACCGGCCAGCGCGGTCAGGAAGCGCCACTCCCGGCCCATGTCGTGCGCGGTGGCGAGCACGCCCCCGGTCGGCGGGCGACGCAGCGCGTACGGCGTGCCGCGGGCGTCGGTGACCCGGAAGGTCAGGTTGGAGTGCCCGCCGGAGATCCGCTCCACGGCCACCGGGCCGTCGCCGAGCTCGACCCGCGGCACCTCGGCGGCCAGCCAGCGGGTCAGGGCGACCGGGTCCACCCCGTCGTGTGCGTCGGTCATCCCCCGATGCAACATGATCGCCCCCGCGCCGACCACCCCCGTTTCGGGCGCGACGATTGCGGGCACCTCTCCCCTGATCATGACCGGTCGCATCCGGCGCACCCCGGCGCCGTCGACGACGACCGGTGGGAGAGGAACCCGTGAGCGACCAGATCACCGTCACCCGCACCGTGTCCGCCACCCCGCAGCAGCTGTTCGCGCTGCTGTCCACCCCCACCCGGCACCAGGAGATCGACGGCGCCGGGATGCTGCGGGGCGTCGAGGGCTCGACGGAGATCAGCGGTGTCGGCGACGAGTTCGTGATGAACATGCACAACGGCGACCTCGGCGACTACCAGATGAAGAACACCGTCACGTCCTTCGAGCAGGACCGCGTGATCGGCTGGGCGCCGTCGATGCACCCGATCGACGCGAAGAAGGACACGATCGGCGACGTGCGCGCCGAGGGCCACACCTACACCTGGCACCTCGCGCCCGAGGGCGACGGCACGACGGTCACCCAGGTCTACGACTGGAGCGGCGTGCAGGACCAGGGCTTCCGCGGCTTCTTCCCGATGCTCAGCGAGGACCAGCTCGCGGACTCGATCGAGAAGGCCGGACGGGCCGCCTCCTCCTGAGACCGTCCACACCCGACGGCGCCGCACCGGTCACCGGGCGGCGCCGTCGTGCGTTCCGGCCGGGGTCGCCCTAGGACAGCGGCCGGACGAGGCGGGCGAGCAGCCGCTCGGCCTCCGCGGCCGGGTCCTCGGTGAGTCCTGTGTGGACCGGGCCGGGGCACACGATGGTGCTGCGTGCGGTGGTGAGACGCCGGAAGCGGCGTCCGATGTCCTCCCCCGCGCCGGGCCCGCGGGCGGCCAGCGCGCCGGTGGCGTGCCGGTCCGAGCGCGGTGGCTCGGGCACCGCGGCCACCGCGGCCACGGTCGCCAGCAGCTCGTCGACGGCGTCGGCGTCGGCGGTCGGGTCGAGCGCGGCCAGCCGGGCGCGGTCGAGGTGGACCCGCACGGCGAGGACGTCGCGGGCCCGGCAGTGCAGGAGCACCCCGGCGTTCATCGACTCGCCG
Organism: Pseudonocardia sp. ICBG1034; assembly: GCF_020131375.1. Lineage (NCBI taxonomy): Bacteria > Bacillati > Actinomycetota > Actinomycetes > Pseudonocardiales > Pseudonocardiaceae > Pseudonocardia > Pseudonocardia sp. ICBG1034. The sequence goes on along the minus strand of NZ_JAHLEK010000015.1, from coordinate 2,355,360 downwards.
CGTTCCACCCGGGGCACGACCCGCAGCAGCGCGTACTCGTAGGCGACGAGGCCGCTCACCGGCCCTCACCGCCGCCGACGCCGCCGATCCGGAGCCACGGCGGACGGCGTGGGGCACGGTCGACCGGCCGCGGTCTGCCCGCCGCCACCGTCGCGGCGACGCCCGGCAGCCACTCCCCGCGCGCCGCGACCCGGGCCGCGAGCGCCTGGACGTAGGCGGCGCGCACGGCGTCGGGGCCCCCGACGCCGTCGACGTCGGCGATCCACTCGTCGGGCACCAGCGCCAGCACCCCCTCGAGCAGGTCCGGGGTGACCAGCGGGGCCAGTGCGCCGTCCGCGGCGTCGAGGTCGGGACGGGCGCCGAGCAGCACGTGGTCGCCGGCGTCGAACGGGCGGTGGGCGAACCGCGGCGCGGCCGACCAGTCGTGGGCGAAGGTGAGGGTCGCTCCGTGGTCGATCAGGTAGGGCCTGCGGTGCCAGAGCAGCATGTTCGAGTTGCGCCAGGAGCGGTCGACGTTGCCGACGAGCGCGTCGAACCAGAGCACCCGACCGGCGAACCCGGGCCCGACGTCGAACGCGACCGGGTCCAGGTCGAGCGCCCCGGGCAGGAAGTCGACGGCCAGGTTGAGCCCGTCGGAGTTCCGGAGCAGCTCCTGGACCTCCTCGTCCGGCTCGGTGCGCCCGAGCGTCCCGTCGACGACGATCGTCGCGATCCGCGGGACGGGCAGACCCAGCGCGCGGGCGAGCTCCCCGGAGACGATCTCGTTGACCAGCACCGGGCGGCCCTGCCCGGCGCCGGTGAACTTGACCGCGTAGGTACCGAGGTCGTCGGCCTCCATCAGCCCGGGCAGCGACCCGCCCTCGCGCAGCGGGGTCACGTACCGGATCGCGGTCAGCCGGGGCAGTGCCCGCCCCTCGGTCGTCCGCTCGTGGCTCACCCGCGGAGGTTAGCGCCGGGCACGGATGCGGCCCGCACCCCGTGGCGTCGGGGTGCGGGCCGTGGTCGCGCTCGCGGGCGGTCCGGGAGGAGGGTCACCGGCCCGCCCGGCTCCGGGGCGCGCGGGCGGACCGGGAGGTGCGGGTCAGACCGAGACGGTCTGGCGCGGGATCGCCTGGGTCTGCTCCATCCGGCGGGCCGCCTGGCGGGACAGGAGCTCGTCGACGCTGAACCGGCCCGGGCCGGTGGACATGAGGATCAGCGTGGCGCAGATGATGGTGCCGACGAGCGCCCAGCCGTTGTCGGCCATGAACAGGCCGTTCTTGCCGTGGACGAACCAGATCGCGCCGGCCATCACGAAGGTCATCATCGCGCCGGGCAGGACCATGCGGACACCGAGGGCGACCGAGACCGAGAACACGAGCTCGACCACGATCGTGAACGACGCCGCGCCGATCGCCAGCGGGATGCCGAACTTCGCGAACACGGCGGCGGTGTCGAACAGACCGGCGTCGATCTTCTTCCACGAGTGCATGACCATGATGTAGGCCAGCAGCAGGCGGGCGACGAGCAGCGCGACGTCGCGCGGGGTTCCGGTCAGGGAGCGGTACACGGTTCCTCCAGGTACGAGATGATCACCGCGGGTGAGCTCGTCACCACGGACTGCACAAGACCCTAGAGGCACGAACGCGCTACGCCGCCCGGTTCAGCCACCCTGCGCGACGAGACGGCCGCAGCACGCGACGAGATGTACGCCACCGCGTGTCACCCGACCGGGGAGCACTGTGGCCGGTGGCCCACACGGCACGACCGGTCGAGCGGTCGCCCCGATCCGGCGTCGTCGCAGGTCGCGGGCACGCAGCGTGTCCCTGTCGGAGCCCAGATCACCCGGACGTCGCAGTGGCCGGTGGCTCACCCACCGGGGGGGTCACCGACCGTCGGGGCCCCGTGCAGCCCGGCGATCCGGACGGACCGCTCGTCCCGCACGACCCTGCGCGCGCCGGGCGGTACGCCCGAGCGGCCCAGTGACGCGCCGCCGGGTCGTGCCGTCGCGCTCGGGCCCCGGCGCTGCGCCATGATGGCCGTCGTGTCCGACACGAACAGCCACGACATCACGGCGACCACGGAATGGACGGCGCTGACCGAGCACGCGGCGGAGGTCGAGCCGCGGCACCTGCGGTCGCTGTTCGACGACGACCCCGACCGCGCCGGTGCGCTCACCGCCACCGGGGCCGACCTGGTGCTCGACTACTCCAAGCACCGCATCACCCGCGACACCGTCGGGTTGCTGACGGACCTGGCGCGGGCGGCCGGGCTGCCCGCCCGCACCGAGGCGATGTTCGCCGGTGAGCACGTGAACACCTCCGAGGACCGGGCCGTGCTGCACACGGCGCTGCGGCTGCCGCGTGACGCCTCGCTCACCGTCGACGGCCAGGACGTCGTCGCCGACGTGCACGCCGTCCTGGACCGGATGGGCGAGTTCACCGACGCGGTGCGCTCCGGGGCGTGGACCGGGTCCACCGGGCAGCGGATCCGCACGGTGGTCAACATCGGCATCGGGGGCTCCGACCTGGGACCGGTCATGGCCTACGAGGCGCTGCGCGACTACGCCCAGCGCGACCTCGAGTGCCGGTTCGTGTCCAACATCGACCCGACCGACCTCTACGAGAAGACCCGCGACCTCGACCCGGCGACCACGCTGTTCGTCGTCTCGTCGAAGACGTTCACCACGCAGGAGACGCTGACCAACGCCCGCAACGCGCGGTCCTGGCTGCTGTCCGGGCTCGGGACGGACGACACCGGGGTCGTCGCGAAACACTTCGCCGCGGTCTCCACGAACGCGGAGAAGGTGTCGGAGTTCGGCATCTCCACCGACAACATGTTCGGGTTCTGGGACTGGGTCGGCGGCCGCTACTCGCTGGACTCCGCGATCGGGCTGTCGCTGATGTGCGCGATCGGCCGCGAGCACTTCGCGGAGTTCCTCGCCGGCATGCACGCCATGGACGAGCACTTCCGGCACACCCCGCTCGAGCAGAACCTGCCGGTGATCTCCGGGCTGCTCGGCGTCTGGTACGCGAACTTCTTCGGCGCCGACACCCGCGCGGTGCTGCCGTACTCCCAGTACCTGCACCGGCTGCCCGCCTACCTGCAGCAGCTGACCATGGAGTCCAACGGCAAGTCCGTGCGCGGCGACGGCACCCCGGTCACCACGACCACCGGCGAGATCTTCTGGGGCGAGCCGGGCACCAACGGTCAGCACGCGTTCTACCAGCTGCTGCACCAGGGCACCCGGCTCGTGCCGTGCGACTTCATCGGATTCGCCCGCCCGCACCACGACCTGCCCGGCGAGGACGCCGCCGACTCCCACGACCTGTTCATGGCGAACCTGTTCGCCCAGTCCGCGGCGCTGGCGTTCGGCAAGACCGCCGCGGAGATCGAGGCCGAGGGCACCCCGGCCGACGTCGTGCCGCACAAGGTGATGCCGGGCAACCGGCCGTCGTCGACGATCCTGGCCGAGAAGCTGACCCCGTCGGTGCTGGGGCAGATCATCGCCTTCTACGAGCACGTCACCTTCGTCGAGGGCACGATCTGGGGCATCGACTCCTTCGACCAGTGGGGCGTGGAGCTCGGCAAGGTCATGGCCAAGCAGTTCGGCCCCGCGCTCCACGACCCGAACCCGCCGGACGCCGCCGAGGCCGGTCTCGACACCTCCACCGCCGCGCTGATCGGCCGCTACCGGGCCTGGCGTGGTCGCTGAGGCACCTCTCCGGCGGAGGAGCGTCGCCAGGGGGAGAATCGGCCGGTGAACGATCATTCGTCGGCCCCGCTGCGGGCCCGCGTCACCGGTCCGGTCGCTGCGGTCCTGCTCGTCCTCGCCGGGGTGCTCATCGCCCTGGCGTGGACGGGTGTGCTGCAGGGCGGTGACACCGAGACCGCCGTCGGACTGGCCGCGGACCGGATCCCCGGCGTCACCGTGGTCGCGCTGGTCGTCACCGAGCTCGGCAACACCGTCGGGAGCACGGCGGTCGCGCTCGTCGGCGGGGCCGTGCTCGCGGTGCGCGGCCGGGTCGCGGAGGGCCTGTGCCTGGCCGCGGTGCCGCCCGTCGCCAGCGTGGTGTTCACGGTGGTCAAACGGCTCCTCGACCGGGCCCGTCCGCCGGCGGACCTGCAGGTGATGGCCGTGGCGAACGAGTCGCTGCCGTCCGGGCACGCGACGATGGTCGCCGCCGCATGGACGACGCTGGTGCTCGTGCTGTGGCCGGTGCTGCGCACGCGAGGCCGGGTGCTGCTCACCGCGTTCGCGGTGCTGTGGGCGGGGGCCGTCGGGTTCACTCGCATCTACCTGGGTGTGCACTGGCTCTCCGACGTGCTCGCCGGGTGGACGCTCGGGGCGGCGCTGGCGTTCACCGGGGTGACGGTGCTGTCGCTGGTGCTCGCCCGGCGGACCCGGCGACCGGACACCGCCGCGGCCTGACCCGGCGCGGCCCCCGAGCACGGCGCCGGTCAGCCCGCGGCGTCCCCGTCGGGCGTCGCGGCGCCGGTCAGGCGGCCGGCGATGCGCGTGGCCCGCTCCCCCGCCGCGGCGAGGGTGCGGGCGTGGTCGTGCCAGGCACCGATGTCGTCGCGCAGCCACGCCGCGCGCAACGCCTCGGTCGCCGTCGTCCACTGCCGCAGCAGCGCGACCCCCTCGGCGGCGCCGCCGGCCCTCCGGTGGGTGCGCAGCGCGCCGGTCATCGCGAGCACGGCACGCATCGCGGTCGCGACCTTCCCGGTGATCTCGATCGGCACCGGGAGCCCCGCCGTGGCGTGCGCGACGGCGGCCGCGCGGGTCAGTAGCAGCACCACGGCCACGACCCCGACCAGCACGACGACGGCCGCCACCCAGAACGCCGCGCCCGCCACCGGGGTGAGCGCGAGCACCAGTACGACGAGCAGCAGCACGGGGACGACCCACCGGGCACCGCGGGCGGTCCGCACCAGGGTGTGGGCGCGGCGCTGGGCCGCGGGGTCGGGTGGGGTGTCGTCGGCGCGCACGAGGCCGCGGTCGAGGAAGAGCAGAGCGGTGTCGGACGTGTCCGGCATGGGGTGATTGTGCACGGCCCCCGGTCAGACCTGCTCCTGCGGGCACCACCAGGTCGACCGCCCGCCGACGGTCCCGTGCACCATCTCGGCCCCGCAGCGCGGGCAGTGCCCACCCGGGTGCCGGTGCTCGACGACCTCACCGGTGTGCACGCCACCGTTCGCGATGGCCCGCTCCAGCGCGCGGTCGAGGTTGCGGTGCAGCCGGTCCAGGTCGGTGCGGGTCAGGTCGCGCACCGGGGCCTTCGGCGAGATCCGCGCCTGCCACAGCGTCTCGTCGGCCAGCAGGTTCCCGACGCCGGCCAGCACGGACTGGTCGAGCAGCCGTGCCTTCACCGCCGACGTGCCGCGCAGCAGCCGGTCGCGGAACTCGGCGGGCTCCATCCCCTCCGCGTCGGGGCCGAGACCGGACAGGTCGGGGTCGAGCCGGACCCGGCCGAGCCGGCGCTTGTCGAACAGCCGGAACTGCCCACCGTCGTCGAAGGTCATGGTGAACCGGTCCCACTCGGCCTTGCGCGGCTGCCGGTCGGGGCGGGCGGGGCCGCCGCCGATGCGCTCACCGTCGGAGTCGGTGACGACGATCCGTCCGCCCATACCGAGATGCACGCCGAGTGCGGGCCCCGCCTCGCCGTCCGCGGTCTCGGTGTCGCACCACATGGTCTTGCCGATCCGGTTCGCCCGGGTGAGCCGCCCGCCCTTCAGCGCCGAGGCGATGTCACCGGGCCGGTGCGGGCGGCAGACCCAGTCGTCGCGGTCGTCGACGGCGGTGATCGTGCGGCCGACGGCCTCGGCGAGGACCGTGCGTGCGTTCTCCACCTCGGGCAGCTCGGGCATGACGGTCAGTGTGGCGTGGCCGGGGAACACGCGCGCGCCGGTCCGTCGTTGGGGCCGGTGTGACTGCTGGTGAACGGATGAAGGTGCGGGCGCCCGAACTGCGCGGACGGCGGTGGCTCAACACCGGCGGCGAGGACGTGACCCTCGCCGGGCTGCGCGGGCGGATCGTGGTGCTCGACTTCTGGACGTTCTGCTGCGTCAACTGCCTGCACGCGCTCGACGAGCTGCGGCCCCTGGAAGCCGAGTTCGGTGACGTCCTGACGATCATCGGGGTGCACTCGCCGAAGTTCCTGCACGAGGCGGACCCGGCCGCCGTCGAGGCCGCCGTGGAGCGCTACGACGTCACCCACCCCGTCCTCGACGACCCGGAGCTCACCACCTGGGACGCCTACGCCGCCCGCGCCTGGCCGACCCTGGCCGTCATCGACCCGGACGGGTTCGTCGTCGCCCGGATGGCGGGCGAGGGCCACGGCCCCGGGCTGGCCGCGCTGGTCCGGGAGCTGGTCGGCACACACGGCGACCGGCTGCGCCGCGGGGACGACCCGTACGTCCCGCCGCCCGCGGCGGACACCGCGCTGCGGTTCCCCGGGAAGGTCGTCGCGCTGCCCGGCGGCACGTTCCTCGTGTCCGACACCGCCCACCACCAGCTCGTCGAGCTGGAGCCCGACCTGGAGACCGAGGTGCGGCGGATCGGGTCGGGGGAGCGCGGGCTCACCGACGGCGCGACGGCGGCGGCCCGGTTCTCCGAGCCGCAGGGGCTGCTGGTCCTCCCCTCCGGCGACGCCGTGCTGGTCGCCGACACCGTCAACCACGCGGTCCGGCGGGTCGACCTGGCCGACGGCACCGTGTCCACCCTGGCCGGGACCGGTGAGCAGCTGCGCGAGCGGGTCGCCGTCGGTGGCGCGTCGGCGCTGCTGTCCTCGCCGTGGGACCTGGCGTGGTGGGGCGGGACGGTCGTCGTCGCGATGGCGGGACCGCACCAGCTGTGGACCCTCGACCCCGCCACCGGCGAGGCCCGGGTCCTGGCCGGGACCACCAACGAGGGACTGCGCGACGGCGCGTTCGACGAGGCGTTCTTCGCCCAGCCGTCCGGGCTGGCCGCCGGCCCCGACGGGACGCTGTGGGTCGCCGACTCCGAGATCTCCGCACTGCGCCGGGTCGGCGACGGCCCCGGGGCCGCGGTCGCGACGGCCGTCGGGCAGGGCCTGTTCGAGTTCGGGCACCGCGACGGCCCGGCCGCGCAGGCGCTGCTGCAGCACCCGCTCGGGGTGACCGTGCTGCCCGACGGCTCGGTCGCCGTCGCCGACACCTACAACGGCGCGGTGCGCCGGTTCGACCCCGCGACGAACCTCGTCTCGACGCTGGCCGAGGGCCTCGCCGAACCGTCGGACCTGCTCGTCGACGGCGAGACGCTGGTCGTCGTCGAGTCCGCGGCGCACCGGCTGGTGCGGCTGCCGGTCCCGGCCGGGTCCCTGGTGTCCGGCGACGCCCACGTCGTCCGGCGGACCCCGACGGCCCTCGCCCCGGGCGTGGCGCTGCGGATCGGGTTCGCCCCGCCCACCGGGCAGCACCTGGACGACCGGTACGGCGACCCGACGTCGCTGACCGTGGCGGCCGACCCGCCGTCGCTGCTGCTCTCCGGCGGGGGCACCGCGACCGGGCTGACCCGCGAGCTGCGCCTGGACCCGGCCGTCGGCGCCGGGGTGCTGCAGGTCGCGGTGACCGCGGCGGCCTGCGACGATCCGTCGGACGGGTTCGCCGCCTGCCACCGCTACCAGCAGGACTGGGGCATCCCGGTGACCGTCGACGACGGCGGGCCCGCCGAGCTGGCGCTGGACCTGCGCTCGGTCTAGCCCAGCCAGGCCAGGACCGCCATCACGCGGCGGTGGTCGTCCGACGACGGCGGCAGCCCGAGCTTGGTGAAGATCGAGGAGATGTGCTTCTCCACCGCGCCCTGGGTGATCACCATGAGCCGCCCGATGGCGATGTTGGTGCGGCCCTGGGCCATGAGCTCCAGCACCTCGCGCTCGCGCGGGGACAGCTCGGCCAGGGGGTCGCGCCGGCGGCGCTTGGTCAGCAGCGCGGAGACGACCTCGGGGTCCAGCACGGTGCCGCCCGCGGCGACCCGGCCGAGTGCGTCGGAGAGGTCGGCGAGCTTGGACACACGGTCCTTGAGCAGGTACCCGACCCCGCCGCCGGCCTCCAGCAGGTCGGTGGCGTAGGACTCCTCGACGTACTGCGACAGCACCAGGATGCCGACCGACGGGAACCGCCTGCGGATCTCCAGCGCGGCCCGCAGCCCCTCGTCGGTGAACGAGGGCGGCATCCGGACGTCGACGACGGCCACCTCGGGCTGGTGCTCCTCCACCGCGGCGACGAGCGCGGCGCCGTCCCCGACGGCGGCGAGCACCGTCGCGTCCGCCTCCTCCAGCAGCCGGACCAGGCCCTCGCGCAGCAGCACCGAGTCCTCGGCGAGAACCACCCGCATCGTCATGGCCCCATCCTGGGTCACGCGTCCCCCAGGCCGGCGACCGGGACCTCCGCGGTCAGGACGGTCGGGCCACCGGGCGGGCTGTCGACCTCCAGGCGTCCCTCGACGATCTCCAGACGGTCGGCGAGCCCCGCCAGACCGTGCCCCTTGCCCGGGTGTGCGCCGCCGCGGCCGTCGTCGCGGACGCAGACCCGCAGCAGGGTCTCGTCGACGGTCACGGTGACCGTCACCGCGGTCGCGCCGGCGTGCTTGGCGATGTTGGTGAGCGCCTCGGTCACCACGAAGTACGCGGTGTTCTCGACCAGGGCGGGCAGCCGGGCGCCGTCGTCGAGGCCCACGTCGAGGTCGACCGGGACCGGGCAGCGCCCCGCGGCGGCCCGCAGCGCCGGTCCGAGCCCGCGGTCGGCCAGGATCGGCGGCGCGATGCCCCGGGACAGCGCACGCAGCTCCGAGAGCGCCTCGCGGCTCTGTTCCAGGGCCTCGTGCAGCAGCGGGCGGGCGCGCTCGGGGTCGTCGTCGAGGCGCCGGACGGCGGACTCCAGGTCCATGCCGAGCCGCACCAGGCGCTGCTGCGGCCCGTCGTGGATGTCGCGTTCGAGCCGGCGCAGGGTCTGCGCCTCGGCCGCGACGGCCGCCCGGCGGCCGGCGGCCAGCGCCAGCGCGCGGGCCCGCAGCGCGGCGGTCTGGTTGGTGAGCAGGCCGCGGGCGAGCAGCGCACGCACGTCGGTCAGCCAGCGCACGACCGTCGGCAGGGTCATCAGCAGCAGGACGCCGAGCCCGGTGTTGAGCGCGACGTCGCCGAGGGTGGAGTCGATGCCGGTGATCGAGCCGAACAGCGTCCAGTTGTTCGGCCCGCGCGGCAGCGACCACTGCCAGAACACGTAGAACAGCCCGCCCAGGCCGGTGACCGACCACACCAGCGCGATCGCCGCGGTCACCGTCCGCACCGGCAGCGCGGTGACGGCGTGCGCGACGTCGCGCCAGCTCTGCGGGTCGGCCAGGGCCCGGAACAGCCGCCCCATCAGCGAGCGCCCGCGGTTGGGTCGGTAGTGGTGCGGCGGGAGCGGGCCGCCGGTCGCGGCCTCGGTGGCCCGGCGCTCCAGCTCGGCGAACCCGCGCGCCGCGGCCAGCAGCCCGACGGTGATCGGCAGCCCGATCCAGATCACGAACGTCCCCGCGCCCAGCACCAGCCCGACCAGGACCACGACCCCGCTGACGACCGCCAGCGGCAGCCCGGTCAGCAGGTAGGCCATCTGGGCGCCGAGCCGGGTGCGCCCCGGCCACGACGACGGCCAGCCCGGCGGGTGCGGCAGGTGCAGGCCGCCGTCGCGCAGCAGGTACTCGCGCAGCGCGCCGTTGCCCCAGCCCTCCAGCGCGCGGACCAGGTGCGGGTCCAGGTGGCTGCCGCCCGGCTCGTCGGGGGCGGGGTGGGGGCGGGTGGCGAGGTCGCGGTCGGCCGGCTCCTCGGACATGCGGTCCTCCTGCTCGGCGCGGCACGGGTGCACCCCGAGGATAGGCGGTGACGAACACCCCGCCGGGGTCGCGTGGGACGGGGCGACATGGTGAGCTACCCCTCGGTAACAGACGCGACGACGCGAGAAGGTGTGCCCGTGGACCCCGCCGACCTCACCGACGTCCTGGACTCCGTCCGTGACTTCATCCGCACCGAGGTGGTGCCGCAGGAGGAGCGGATCGACGCCGAGGACGCCGTCCCCGAGCGCATCGTCGCCCAGTGCAAGGAGATGGGCCTCTACGGCTTCACCATCCCCGAGCAGTACGGCGGCCTCGGCCTGACCGCCTCGCAGGAGGTCCGCCTCGCGTTCGAGCTCGGCTGGACGACCCCCGCGCTGCGTTCGCTGTTCGGCACCAACAACGGCATCGCCGGGCACGTGCTGCTGGAGGGCGGCACCGAGGAGCAGAAGAAGCAGTGGCTGCCCCGGCTCGCCTCCGGCGAGGTCACCGCCTCGTTCGGGCTGACGGAGGCCGACGCCGGCTCCGACCCCTCCTCGCTGACCACCCGGGCCGTCCGCGACGGCGACGGCTGGGTCCTCAACGGCTCCAAGCGCTACATCACCAACTCCCCCGTCGCCGACGTGATCATGGTGTTCGCGCGGACCGACCCGGACGCCCCCGGCAACCGCGGCATCTCCACCTTCCTCGTCCCGAAGGGCACCCCCGGTCTCTCGGTCGGGCCGAAGGACCACAAGATGGGCCAGTTCGGCGCCTGGACCGCCGACGTGTACCTCGACGACGTCCGCGTCCCGTTCGAGAACGTCGTCGGCGGCGAGGAGGGCATCGACAAGGGCTTCCTCGTCGCCGCGAAGTGCCTCGCCCACGGCCGGCTGCACATCGGCGCGGTCTGCGTCGGGATGGCCGACCGGCTGGTCCACGAGACCGTCGAGTTCGCCCGCACCCGTGAGCAGGGCGGCAAGCCGATCGCCCGGTTCCAGCTGGTCCAGGGCCTGGTCGCGGACTCGGTGACCGACGCCCGCGCGGGCCGCGGCCTGGTCCTCGACGCCGCCCGCAGCTTCGACGACGGCACCGACATGGTCTCCGGGCCCGCCGCCGCGAAGTACTTCTGCTCGGAGATGGTGGGCCGGGTCGCCGACCGCGCGGTGCAGGTGCACGGCGGGGCGGGCTACATGCGCGGCGTCGCCGTCGAACGGTTCTACCGCGACGCCCGGCTCTTCCGGATCTACGAGGGCACCAGCCAGATCCAGCAGGTCATCATCGCCCGCGACGCGCTCGGCCGCGCCGCCCGGGGCTGACCGCGCCCCGCGCCCCACACCGCCCCCGCCCCGCCCTCCGGGTAGCTCCCAGAGTCACTCTCGTAGCGCTCTAAGCCACGAAAGTGACACTCGGGGCAGTCCGGGCGGGAGCGGCGCAAGGATGGTTGTCCACAGGGGAGGAAGTCGTCCCGGTTGCGGGGCCGGACGGGGCACGCTGGTCGGGTGCCCCGACGCAGCGCCCCCTCACCCGCTGAGGTCCTGTCCGAGCTCCGCGAACCCGTCGTCCCGGTCCGTGAGCTCGAGAGGCTGGGCCTGGACCGCAGGACGATCGCCCGCCGCTGCCGGCCGGGCGGGCCGTGGCGCAGTCTCTGTCCCGGGGTCGTCAAGCTGTCCAACGGCTCCGTGGTCCGAGACGACCGGCAGCGGGCAGCCCTGATCGTCGCCGGGCCGGACGCGATGCTGACCGGGCTCGACGCCTTGCACCTGCACGGTGTGCGTACCGCGCCGTCGCCCCACGGCCCGGTGCACGTGCTCGTCCCGCACGACCGTCGCCGCGGAAGGTGGTCGGTGTTGCGGACGGAACGGACGCGGCGTCTGCCGGTCCCGGGAGCACGCCGGCACCCGGTCGCACCGGTGGTGCGCGCGGCAGTCGACGCGGCTCGGTGCTCCCGCGATCGCGACTTCGTACGGGACCTGTTCGCCGATCTCCTGCAACACGGGCACGGCACGATCGACGAGCTCCGGGAGGAGCTGGCTGTCTGCAGCAGCCGGGGAGTCGCCCTGCCCCGGGCGGTCCTCGGCGAGATGACCGCGGGAGTGCGCTCCGTGGCCGAGGCCAGGGCGCGGAAGCTGGTGCTCCGCAGCGGACTGCCGGTGCCGCGGTCCAACGTCCGGCTGACCGACCGGCGTGGCGTCCTGATCGCCGTCGTCGACTTCTGGTGGCCGGACGCGGGCCTCGCCTGGGAGATCGACTCAATCGAGTTCCACCTCTCCCCGGAGGACTACGCCCGCACCGTGCGCAGGCGGGCCGCCCTCAGCAGGCACGGTGTCGTCGTGGTGCAGACGCTGCCCTCGGACCTGCGACGACGACCGACCGAGATCGTCGACGAGCTACGCCGATGTCACGCCCGCGCTCTCGCCCAGCCCCGTCCCGACGTCGTCCACCTCGACGACGCCGCCTGAGCCGCGGGGCGACCCAGGGGTGTCCCCAGGGGAACTCTCGTAGCGCTCTGAGCCACGAGAGTTCCCCTGGGGGCAGGCCGGGGGAGCCGCGGACGTGAGAGGCAGCAGCTGGGACGACGACGGCCCCGCCCGGGGATCCCGGGCGGGGCCGTCGTGGGCTGCGGTCGATCAGTGGGCGGCGGGGCCCCGGTGGTACTCGAACACCAGGCCGCCGACGGCGATCAGCACCAGCGTCATGCCGATGACGATCATCCAGGCGTACCAGAAGGCCACACCCAGGGCGGCGAAGGCGGCCGCGGCGGCCAGGCCCAGCGGCCAGTAGCTGCCGGCGGAGAAGAAGCCCACCTCGCCGGCACCGTCGGAGACCTCGGCCTCGGGGTTGTCCTCGGGGCGCTCCTCGAGGCGGCGGGAGACGAACCGGAAGTACGTGCCGACGATCAGCGACAGACCGGCGGTCAGCCACAGCGCGGTCACGCCGACGACCTCACCGGCGATGAACATGTACGCCAGCGCGGCCAGGATGAAGAAGCCGGTGACGATCTCGAAGAGCCGGGACTCGATCTTCATGGGTGCGCGTCCTCCCTCAGCCCGTGACCTGCGCGGCCAGCTGGCCGCGGTCGGTCGAGAACGGCTGCGTGCTGATCGCCTCCGGCGCGCACCACTCGCCGCAGTTCAGCGCCTGCAGCGCCTCGCCGGTCGAGTAGGCCTGCCCGGTCTGCGGGTTGGTCTCCTTGCGGAGCTGGATGTACCGGTCGAACAGCGCGGGCTCCAGGGCACGCACCTCGAAGTTCATCTGCGAGTGGTACGTGCCGCACAGCTCGGCGCAGCGACCGACGAACGCACCCTCACGGTCGATCCGGTCGATGATGTAGGTGTTGTCCTGCTCGTTCCGCTCCGGGAACGGGAAGACGTCGCGCTTGAAGAGGAACTCCGGCACGTAGAACGAGTGGATCACGTCGGGCGAGCGCTGCGTGAACTGGATCGACCGGTCGGTCGGGAGGACCATGATCGGGATCGTGTCGCTCGTCCCCAGCGTGCTCACCGGGCGTCCGCCCTGGCCGGCCTCGTCGGGGTAGGAGAACTCCCAGTTCCACTGGAACCCGACGATGTCGACCCGCAGGTCGGCCGGGCCGCCCGCGGTCGGGTTCTCCTTGTCGATGTAGTTCTGCACGTTCACCGTGAAGCCGAAGAGCACGGCCACGATGACGGTGGGGATCGCCGTGAAGACGAGCTCGACCGGCAGGTTGTACTGCGTCTGGCGCGGCAGCGAGCCGTCGTCGTCCTTGCGCTTCCGGTGCAGGATCATCGCCCAGAACATGGCGCCCCAGGTGATGACACCGACGACCAGCGCCGCGATCGCGGACCAGGTCCACAGGTTGCGCATCGACTCGGCTTCGGGGGTCACCCCCTCGGGCCACCCGAACCGGATGACCTCCTGGACCGAGCAACCGGCCAGAGCCGGAGTCGCCAGCAGGCCGACCACGGCCACCTTCGCCGCCCGGGCGATCCGGGAGCGGCCTTCGGTTCGGGCCACTGCACGCCGCCTTCCTGTCGTCTCCTGCGTACGCCGCACTGCCAGCACGTTCTTCCTTGCTCCGCCGTCACGACACCGCGGTCGAAGGGGATCATGTGCCACCCGTATGGAGCACCGTCTTCGACCTCGCGTAGAGCCTAGACGAACCCCGGTCGGGCCGCGCCCCCCGGGGGTTCCCGGACAGGGCGTGAACGTCGTCACCGCCGCAGGGGAAACAGGCAGTCTCGCAGCGGGAAGACCGTTTCGCACCGGGGCGCGCGAGACCCGTCCGGCTGACTCGGCATACTGATCGGTGTGTGCGGACTGCTGGGATTGCTGACCGCCGGGGCGGACGCCGCGACCCGGGTCGACCCGATCGCCGACGGGCTGCGCTGTGCGCGGCATCGGGGACCCGACGAGAGCGAGACGTGGAACGACCACGACCTCGTCCTCGGGTTCAACCGGTTGTCGATCATCGACGTGGACCATTCCCACCAACCCCTGCACTGGGGGCCGGTGCCGGGCGAGGACACCCGCTACACCATCGTCTTCAACGGCGAGATCTACAACTACCTCGAGCTCCGTGAGGAGCTGATCGAGACCTACGACGCGGCGTTCGCCACCGACGGCGACGGCGAGGTCATCGTCGCGGCGTTCCACTACTGGGGCCCCGACGCCGTGCAGCGCCTGCGCGGCATGTTCGCCTTCGCCATCTGGGACGTCGTGGAGCGCGAGCTGTTCCTGGCCCGCGACCCGTTCGGCATCAAGCCGCTGTTCCTGGCCACCACCCCGGTCGGCACCGCGTTCGCCAGCGAGAAGAAGTCGCTGCTGTCGCTGGCCGGTGAGCTGGAGATCGGGCTGGACCTGGAGCCGGCCGCGCTGCAGCACTACCTGACCCTGCAGTACGTGCCCGAGCCGATGTCGCTGCACCGGATGATCTCGCGTGTCGAGTCCGGCACGCACGTCACCGTGCGCCCCGGCGAGGAGCCGCTGCACCAGCGCTACTTCGCGCCGAAGTTCATCTCGCTGCCCAGCCACGCCCCGGCCAGCGCCGAGGCGGAGGCGATCGTGCACGGCGAGATCGCCGACGTGCTGCGCGACTCGGTCGCCAAGCACATGCGGGCCGACGTCACCGTCGGCGCGTTCCTGTCCGGCGGGATCGACTCCACCGCGATCGCGGCGCTCGCCAAGGAGCACAACCCGAACCTGATCACCTTCACCACCGGGTTCGAGCGGGAGGGCTACTCCGAGGTCGACGTGGCCGCGGAGTCCGCCGCCGCGATCGGCGTGCGGCACGTGGTCCGCACCGTCAAGCCGGACGAGATGATGGAGGCCCTGCCGCTCATCATCTGGTACCTCGACGACCCGGTCGCCGACCCGGCGCTGGTCCCGCTGTGGTTCATCGCCCGCGAGGCCCGCCAGCACGTCAAGGTCGTGCTGTCCGGCGAGGGCGCCGACGAGCTGTTCGGCGGGTACTCGATCTACCGCGAGCCGCTGTCGCTGTCGCCGTTCGAGAAGGTCCCCGGCACGCTCAAGCCGCTCATGCGCCGGGCGTCGCGCAAGATGCCCGAGGGCATGCGGGGCAAGGACCTGCTGCGCCGCGGGTCGCTGTCGATGGAGCAGCGCTACTACGGCAACGCCCGCATCTTCCGCGACGACCAGCTCCACGAGGTCCTGCGCGGCTACGACCCGCGGGTGTCGCACCAGGACGTGACGGCGCCGCACTACTTCGCCAGCCACGACTGGGACCCGGTCGCCCGGATGCAGCACGTGGACCTGTTCACCTGGCTGCGCGGCGACATCCTGGTCAAGGCCGACAAGATGACGATGGCGCACTCGCTGGAGCTGCGGGTGCCGTTCCTCGACCCCGAGGTCTTCGACATCGCCTCGTCGCTGCCGCAGTCGCAGAAGATCACCCACGGCTCGAACGGCACGACGAAGTACGCGCTGCGCCGGGCCTGCGAGGGCATCATCCCGCCGCACGTGCTCAACCGGCCGAAGCTCGGCTTCCCGGTGCCGATCCGGCACTGGCTGCGCGACGAGATGTACGCCTGGGCACGCGACATCCTGCAGAACTCCGGGGCCGGGCACCTGATCGACCTGCAGGCCGTGCACCGCATGCTCGACGCGCACCGCGAGGGCCCGGTCGACCACTCCCGCCGGATCTGGGCGGTGCTGGTCTTCCTGCTGTGGCACGGGATCTTCGTCGAGAAGCGGATCGTGCCGGAGGTCCCGACCCCGACCTACCCGGTCAAGATCTGAGCGGTCCCCGCACGACGGACGGGCCGGCACCCCTGAGGGGTGCCGGCCCGTCGGCGTCCGGAGGGGGTCAGGCGGGCAGGACGGCGCGCAGCTCGTCGGCCGCGGCCTCGCCGAACGCGTCGGCGAGGCGGGTCAGCGCGGCGTCGCGGTCCCAGGTCCACTCCTGCGGGCCGTCGGACTCCAGCACGTAGGTCGCGATGAGCGCTCCCAGCTGCGCCGAGCGCTCGACCGACAGGCCGCCGTTGAGGGCGGTGAGGAACCCGGCGCGCCAGGCGTCGCCGACGCCGGTCGGATCGACCTGCTCGGTCGGTGGGACGACGTCGACGCGGGTCTCGGTGCCGTCGGACTCCACGATCACCGCGCCCTTCTCGCCGAAGGTGGTGATCCGGGTGCCGACCTTCGCGTCGACCTCCTCGGCGCTCCAGCCGGTCTTCTTGAGCAGCAGCTCGTACTCGTAGTCGTTGGTGACCAGGTACGTCGCGCCCTCGATGAGGCGGCGGACCTCGGGGCCCTCCATCCGGGCGAGCTGCTGGGAGGGGTCGGCGAGGAAGGGGTAGCCCTGGGTGCGGCACTCGTCGGTGTGGCGCAGCATCGCCTCGGGGTCGCTGGCGCCGATGAGCACCAGGTCGAACCCGCCGACGCGCTCGGCGATCGGGGCGAGCTCGATCTCCTTCGACTTGGCCATGGCGCCGGTGTAGAAGGACGCGATCTGGCGCATGTCGTCGTCGGTGGTGCAGACGAAGCGGGCGGTGTGGACGTCGTCGTGGGTGTGCACCCCGGAGGTGTCGACACCCAGGTCGTCGAGGACCTGCTTGTACTCGGCGAAGTCGGCGCCGACGGCGCCGATCAGCACCGGGTTCTGGCCGAGCACACCGAGCGCGAAGGCGATGTTGCCGGCCACGCCGCCCCGGCGGACCGTCAGGTCGTCGACCAGGAAGCTGACCGAGATCCGGTCCAGCTGGTCGGCGAGGATCTGCTCGGAGAACTTCCCCGGGAAATGCATGAGGTTGTCGGAGGCGATCGAACCCGTCACGGCAATAGGCACACGGGGGACCCTACGTCACCCACGGCGAAGGGCCCCGCCGGAGATCACCGGCGGGGCCCTTCGGAGGTACTGCTGTGCGACGTCAGTTGAAGCTGTCGCCACAGGCGCAGGAGCCGCCCGCGTTCGGGTTGTCGATCGTGAAGCCCTGCTTCTCGATGGTGTCGACGAAGTCGATCGTGGCGCCCTGCAGGTACGGGGCGCTCATCCGGTCGACGCCGACCTTGAGACCGTGGAAGTCACGGAAGAGGTCACCGTCGAGCGACCGGTCGTCGAAGAAGAGCTGGTAGCGCAGGCCGGCACAGCCACCGGGCTGCACGGCGATGCGCAGGTGCATGTCGTCGCGGCCCTCCTGCTCGAGCAGGGTGCGCGCCTTGACGGCAGCGGAGTCGGTCAGCTCCACGCCGTGCGTCTGCTCCGTGGTCGCGCCCGCGTCCAAGGTGTTGTCAACGGTCATGACTCTCCCAACAACGTGCGTGGTCCGCCCTGTTCCCACCGGGCGTCGGAATCCATAGTACGACGTCGGGCCGGTCCGCATCCGTGCGGAGACCGTGCGAATCGCCGACGGGCGGGTGACGGGGCTCACCGGCTCCAGCGCGGTGCGACACGTTCCGCCAGGTCGGCGAGTGTCCCGGCCGGGTCCGCCATCGAGGCCTCCAGGCCGAACTCCTCCGCGACCCCGAACGCCGCGTCGACCCCGGCCGCCGCGGCCTCCCGGCGGCCCACGCTGACCTGACCGGCCAGCACCACGCACGGCGTCCCGCGGTCGGCCGCGCCCCGGGCGACGGCGGTGACGAGCTTCCCGCGCAGCGACTGCCAGTCGAAGCTGCCCTCCCCGGTGACGGCGACGTCGGCGGCGTCCAGCTCGGCGTCGAGCCCGACCAGGCCGCGGACCAGCCCGGCACCGGACTCGACCCGCGCCCCGAGGGCGAGCAGCGCGGCGCCGAGACCACCCGCGGCGCCGGCCGAGGGCAGATCGCGCACCTCGCGCCCGGCCAGGTCGGCGAGGACCCCGGCGAACACGGTCAGCGCGGCGTCCAGCTCGGTGACGGCGGCGTCGTCGGCGCCCTTCTGCGGGCCGAACACGGCGGCGGCGCCGTGCGGTCCGAGCAGCGGGTTGTCGACGTCGCTCGCCGCGACCAGCGTCATCCCGCCCAGGTCGGGGGCCCCGTCGAGACGGGTGCAGCAGTCCAGTGCCGCGCCGCCGGGCGGGAGCGGGAGGCCGTCGTCGTCGACGGGGACGGCGCCGAGCGCGGCCAGCAGACCGGCGCCGCCGTCGGTGGTGGCGGACCCGCCGAGCCCCACGACGGCGGTCGTGACGCCGGCGTCGCGGGCGGCGGCGAGCAGCTCCCCCACCCCGGACGTCGTCGCGGTGCGGGCGACCCCGGGGACCCGGTCCTCGCGCGGGACGTGGTGCAGCCCGCACGCCGAGGCGCACTCCAGGTAGGCCGTGTCGCCGACGCGCAGCCAGGACCCGGTCACCGGATCACCGAGCGGGCCGGTGACCTCCAGCTCGTGCACGGTCCCGCCGAGCGCGGTGTGCAGCACCTCCGCGAAGCCGGTGCCCCCGTCGGCGAGGGGGACGATCGCGACGTCGGCGCCGGGCACGCCGCGCCGCCAGCCCGCGGCGATCGCCTCGGCCGCCTCCCGTGCGCTGAGGGTTCCGCCGAAGGAGTCGGGAGCCACCACGATGCGCATGCGGGGCAGGCTAGCGGCGGCCCGTATTGTGGACACCTGTGAGGTTCCTGCGCCGCTCCGAGAGCTCCGACCAGGCCGGTCAGACGGCCGTCGAGTCCCCGGCGGGCACGGACGCTGCGGAGACGGAGGACGAGGGCGCGACCCGCTCGCGTCCCCACACCACCCCCGGCAAGGGCCGGGCGACACCGAAGCGCCGTGACGCCGAGGGCAGGCGGCGCGGTCCCGCGCCGCCCCCGCCGCGTACCCAGCGGGAGGCCGCGAAGCTGGCCCGCGCCACCCGGCCGTCGAAGGACGAGCGCCGGGCGAAGGCGCTGGAGCGCCGCAAGCGGATGGACGCCGGCGACGACCGCGTGCTGCTCCCCCGCGACCGCGGCAAGGTGCGGGCGTACGTGCGCGACATCGTCGACTCGCGCCCGCACGTCATCGGGCTGTTCCTGCCGCTGGCCGCGCTCGTGCTGGTCGCCGCGCTGATCCAGAACCCGGTGATCCAGCAGTACGTCACGCTGTTCACGTTCCTGATGCTGATCGTGATGGTCGTCGAGGGCACGCTGCTGGGCATGCAGGTCCTGAAGAAGGCCCGCGCGAAGTTCCCCGACGAGGAGATCAAGGGCCTCGGCACCGGGTGGTACGCGTTCTCCCGCGCCACCCAGCCGCGCCGCATGCGGGTTCCCAAGCCGCGCGTCAAGCGCGGCGACACGGTCTGACACCGTCCCGGCGGGCCCCTGCGCTCAGAGCACGAGCGGCCCGCCGGGCAGGTCCAGCACGGCCTGCAGCGACGGCGACTCCCCCGCGACGACCTCGGCCTCCCCACCCGCACCGACCGCGTCGAGCAGTGCGGTCACCCGCTCCGGATCGGGGTGGGTCAGGCGCAGCGTGCGCAGGCTCGCCGGGACCGGCAGGTCCGACGACGGGTGCCGGGTGGCGCCCCAGTCGATGAGGAACGGCAGCACCCCGCCCGCGTCGTCGGGCGGGAACGCGAGCCGCCACGCGAGCAGCGTGCCGTCCGGGCGCCTGCGGGACATGTCCCGGGCGGGTCCCGGGTCGTGCCCGGCGGCGCGGGCCGCCTCGAGCGCGGCGTCGAGGTCGTCGACACGCACCGCCCAGGTCACCAGCGCGGGTGCGGTCAGGGTGTCGATCCGGAACGGGCGCGGTGCGTCCGGCTCGTCCTGCGCGGGGTCGGGGCCGACCACCTCCAGGTACCGGCCCGGCCCGATCCCGGCCAGCCGGTTGCGGGTGCCGACACCGACGTGCGGCCCGCCCTCGAGCGTGTGGAGATGACGTCCGGCCAGGTCAGCGGCGGTGTCGTCGACGTCGGGGGTGGCCAGGACCAGATGATCGAGCACCTTCGCGACGCTACCGGGGACCGGTAGGACACGATGTGCGGCGTGACTCCTCCCGTCGAACTGCGGACGCTCGTGCTCGGGGGCACGCGCTCCGGCAAGTCGCGGCACGCCGAGGAACTGCTCGGCGACGACGCGGCGGTCCGCTACCTCGCGACCGGCCGGCGGATCCCCGGCGACACCGACTGGGACGCGCGCATCGCCGCGCACACCGCCCGGCGTCCCGCCCACTGGACCACCGAGGAGGTCGGCGGCACCGAGCTGTCCGCCGCACTCGCCCGGCCCGGCCCGGTGCTGGTCGACGACCTGGCGACCTGGCTGACCGGGGTCCTCGACGACGCCGGCGCCTGGGACGCCCCGGTCGTGCCCGCCACGGTCGACGCCGCCGTCGACGGCCTGGTCGCCGCGGTCGCCGTCGCACCGGGACCGCTGGTGCTGGTCTCCGCCGAGACCGGGCTGGGGGTCGTGCCGGACACCCGCGCCGGGCGGCTGTTCCGGGACCGGCTGGGTGAGCTGAACGCCGCCGTCGCGCGGGTGTGCGACGACGTCGTGCTGGTGGTGGCGGGGCGGGCGCTCACCCTGCCCGCCGCCGCCGTCACCGAACCGGGGACCGGTGTCGCCCCGACACCCGTCCCCACGGCGTCGGCCGCGGGAACACCCGCCGGTCCCGTCGTGGCGGGCCCCGCCTCCGTGCTCGACGCCGCGGAAGCAGGCGCGCCCGGCTCCGCCGGCGGGTCCGCGGCTCCCGAGGGGACCGGTGTCCCGGCTGCCGGAGCCGGCGGGCCCGTCGGCACCGACGTCGCCGACCCCGACGGCGACGTCGCGGGCACTCCCGCCGGGGTCCCGGGTGCGGTCCGCCCCGCGACCGGGGCGGCCGCGGGCGCCGTCGCCGGAGCCGCGACGACCCCCGCCTCGGTCACCGAGTCCGACGTGGAGATCGTCCCGGTCACCGTCGGACGGCCGGACTCCCGCAGCCGCCGTGCGGCCGTCGCCCTGGTCGAGGAGCTCGCGATGCCCACGGGCGGGCTCGGCAGGCTCGGCGAGCTGGGCGTGTGGCTGGCGTCCTGCCAGGGCACCTGTCCCCCGCAGGCGCCCGTGCGCGCCCGGGTGGTGCTGCTCGCCGCCGACCACGGCATCGCCGGGAACGGCGTCTCGGCCTACCCGCCGCAGGTCTCCGCGGTGCGCGCCACCGCCGCCGCGGCCGGACGGCTGCCGGTCACCGTCGCCGCGCGGGCCGCCGGGGCGACCGTGCGGGTCGTCGACGTCGGGCTCGTGTCCGGGGCCGACGGCGCCGAGCCGGGCTGGCTCGTCGCGCACGGCACCGGCCGGATCGACCGCGAGGACGCCCTGGACGGTGAGCGCGCCACCGCGGCGTGGCTGACCGGGCGGCGGCTGGCCGACGCCGAGATCGACGCCGGCGCGGACCTGCTGATCCCCGCGACGCTCGCCGTCGGCGTGACGACCCCCGCCGCGACGCTCGTCGCGGCCGTGACCGGGGCCGAGCCCGTCGCCGTCGTGGGGCGGGCCTCGGGGATCGACGACCGCGCCTGGATGCGCAAGGCCGTCGCGATCCGTGACGCGCTGCGCCGGGCCCGTCCGCACCTGCGCGACCCGCTGGCGCTGCTGCGCACCGTCGGCGGCACGGACCTGATCGTGCTCGCCGGGTTCCTCGCCCGGGCCGCGGAGCGCAAGGTGCCCGCGGTGCTCGACGGTCTGGCCGTCGGCGCGGCGGCCCTGCTCGCCGACGAGCTGGCCCCCGGCGCGAAGGACTGGTGGGTCGCCGCGCAGCCGTCGACCGAACCGGCCGCGACGCTCGTCCTGGAGCACCTGTCGCTGGTGCCGCTGCTGGACCTGGCGGTGCGCACCGAGGACGGCACCGCCGCGGTGACGGCGCTGCCGCTGGTGGTCACCGCGGCGCGGCTGCTCGCCGGGACCGGGACCGCGCAGGACACCGGCGTCGTCCCGGGTGACGTGACGGCGCCTGCCGGCGCCGGCCGGTGAGCGGACCCCGGCCCGGTCCCCTCGCGGGGCTCGCGCTGGCGGTCAGCTGGCTGACCGTCGTGCCCGCCCGGGTCCGCACCTCCGACGACGGCGCGCTGCCCGACGGCGTCGCCGCGGCCGCCCTGCGCTGGGCGCCGCTGGTCGGCGCCGGGTTCGGCGTCGCAGGCGGGGCACTGCTCACCGGTCTGGCCGCCGCCGGGGTGTCCCCGCTGGTCGCGGGCCTGCTGACGGTCGGGGCGGGCGCACTCGCGACGCGCGGGATGCACGTCGACGGCATCGCCGACACCGCCGACGGCCTGGGCAGCTACGGCCCGCCGGAGCGGGCACTGCGGATCATGGCCGACGGCGGGGCCGGACCGTTCGCCGTCGTCACGCTGCTGGTGGTGCTGGGCGCCCGCGCCGCCGCCCTCGCGCAGCTGGCGTCCGCGCCGCCCGCGGTCGTGCTCGTCGTCTGCGCGCTGGCCGCGGCGACCGGGCGGGCCGGGTTCTGCTGGGTCGCGCGCCGCGGGACGCCCGCCGCGCGCCCGGGTGGTCTGGGCGCGACGGTCGCCGGGTCGCAGCCGGTGTGGGTGGCGCCGCTGTGGTGGGTCGGTCTGGCGGCGGCCGCGGCCGCCGCGCTGGTCGTCACCGTCGAGCCGCAGCGGGACACCGCCGTCCTGGCGGCGGGCACGGCCGGGGCCGGGACGCTCGGCGCGGTCGGTGTGGTGCTCGCCGTCGCCGGGGCGGTGCTGCTCGCGGCGGTGCTCGTGGTGGGCCTGGCCCGGCACACCCGGCGACGCTTCGGCGGGATGAGCGGCGACGTCCTGGGTGCGGCCTGCGAGCTCGGCGGCACCGCGGTCCTCGTCGTCCTGGCGGCCGCGCTCACCGGGTGACCCGGGTGGTCCGCGGGGTGTGATCCGGCCGGGCAGGTCGGGTGGCCCCCGAGATCACCGGTTGTGGAGCGTTCCGTTCGCGAGACGGGCGCAGGACTCCACAACCGGTGATCATGGACGGGATTCGCACCTGCGACGGGGTGCGCGGGATCGGGACCGCTCGCCAGCGGGACCCGACACCCTGCACCGATGCCGCCACCCTCCCCCGTCCGTCCGCCGGTCCCGCTACGTGACCTGCTGCTCGCCCAGGACGGGGTCCTGTCCATGGCCCAGGCCCGGGCCACCGGGCTGTCCCGCCAGGCCGTCCGGCGACGGGTGGTCCGCGGCGAGTGGGTCGACCTGCACCCGGGCGTCCTCGCCGAGGCGACCCGCGTCCCGACCGCGGCGATGCGCGTCCGGGCCGCGGCGCTCTGGGCCGGGCCCTCCGGGCTGGTCCACGGGCCGGCCGCCGCATGCTGGAGCGGGATGACCGACCGGTGCCCCCGCGACGTCGGGGTGACGCTCCCCCGCTGCGCCCGGCGGCTCGCGCCCGGCGGCATCGCGCTGCGGCGGCGCGACGTGCCCGGTCCCGACCGGACCTGGATCCGGGGGGTCGCCGTCACCGCCGAGCACCTGACGGTGCTGGAGACCTGCGCCGTGCTGCCCGACGGGGCCGCGTTCCTCGACCGGGTCCTGCAGCGCCGCGTCGTGCACCCGGCGCTGCTGCACGAGGCCTACTGCCGCAACACGGGCGCGCACGGCATGGCCGCGGCGCACCGGCTGCTGGTGGCCGCGCTCGACCGCGCGGACTCGGAGCTGGAACGGATGCTGCTGCGGCTGCTGCGGGCCGCCGGGATCGGCGGCATCGTCCGCGGGCTGCCCGTGGGCGGCGGACGCGAGATCGATCTGGCCTTCCCCGCCGAGCGGGTGGCCATCGAGCTGGACGGGTGGGCCTGGCACACCGACCCCGACCGCTTCCGGGCCGACCGGGCGAAGGGGAACGCGCTCGTCGCACAGGGGTGGACGCTGTTGCGCTTCACCTGGCACGACGTGCACGACGCACCGGAGGGCACCCTCGCCGCGATCCGGCGGGCCCTGCGCCGGTGATCACCGGTTGTGGAGCGGAACGCCCGCCGGGCGGGCGCAGGACTCCACAGCCGGTGATCATGCGGTGGGGACGGCTCAGACCGACGCGGGGGCCGGCACCAGGGTGTGCATCCAGCCGTGCGGGTCCGGGGCCGCGCCGCGCTGGATCGCGGTCAGCGCCTCACGCAGCTGCAGGGTGACCGGGCCGGGCTGACCGTTGCCGACGGTCACCTCGCCGCCGCTGTGCTTGACCGTCCCGATCGGGGTGATCACCGCGGCGGTGCCGCAGCCGAACACCTCGGTCAGCACGCCGCTCGCGGCGCCGCCGAGCCACTCCTGGCCGGAGATGCGGCGCTCGACCACGGAGATCCCGAGGTCCTTCGCCACCGTGATCAGCGAGTCCCGGGTGATGCCGGCGAGCACCGAGCCGCGCAGGTCCGGCGTCGCGACCTCGACCGAGCCGTCGTCGGAGCGGAAGACGAAGAACAGGTTGTTCGAGCCCATCTCGTCGATCCACTGGCGCTCCTCGGCGTCGAGGTAGGCGACCTGGGCGCAGCCGTGCTGGGCGCCGACCGACTGCGGCAGCAGCGACGCCGCGTAGTTCCCGCCGCACTTGGCGGTGCCGGTGCCGCCGAGCGCGGCGCGCGTGTACTCCGTCTCCAGCCACACGTCCATCGGCTTGACCCCGCCGGCGAAGTACGGCCCGGCCGGCGAGGCGATGACCGAGTACAGGTACTCCGACGACGGCCGCACCCCCAGCCCGACCTCGGTCGCGATCATGAAGGGCCGCAGGTAGAGCGAGTCCTCGCCGCCGGCCTCGGGCACCCACTCGGAGTCGACCGCGAGGAGCTCGGACAGCGAGGCGAGGAAGAGGTCCTCGGGGAGCTCGGCCATCGCGAGCCGACGCGCGGAGCCGGCGAACCGGGCGGCGTTGGCGTCGGGCCGGAACGACGCGATCGAGCCGTCGGGCTGGCGGTAGGCCTTGAGCCCCTCGAAGATCTCCTGCCCGTAGTGCAGAACCATCGAGGACGGGTCCAGCGTCATCGGGCCGTAGGGCACGACCGCCGGGTCGTGCCAGCCGGTCCCGGCGGTCCACCGGATCGTCACCATGTGGTCGGTCATGTACCGCCCGAAGCCGGGGGCGGCCAGTACGTCGGCGCGCCGCTGCGGGGACGCCGGGGCGGGGTTGCGGGTCACGGAGAACTTCGGCGCGCTCATGACACGAACGGTATCCCCGGCGTCCACCCGGCAGACAGTCGGATTCCCGACCATCGGAACGGGTCACCGCACGTGGGAGGGCACCAGGGGCGGCTTCACGACCTCCACCGGCAGCGCACGTCCCCGGACGTCGATCACCAACGCGTCGCCGACGGCCACCCCGCCCGCGGTGTCGACCAGGGCCAGCGCGACGCCGGTGCGCAGCGTCGGGGAGAACGTCCCAGAGGTGACGACGCCGACGGGGCTGCCGCCCTCGCCGTCGAGGACGGTCATGCCCGCCCGCGGGACACCCCGCCCGGTCGCCCGCAGCGCACGCAGGCGCCGCGCCGGGCCCGCCGCGCGCTCGGCGAGCAGGGCGTCGCGGCCCCAGAACGCCGGCTTGTCCCAGCCGACCGCCCAGCTGCTCCCGGCCTGGACCGGGCTGATCTCGGTGGACAGCTCGTGGCCGTGCAGCGGGTAGCCCATCTCGGTGCGCAGGGTGTCGCGCGCCGCGAGACCGCACGGTCCGCCGCCGACCGCGCGGACGGCGTCGAGCAGGGCGTCCCACATCGCCGGGGCGGCCTCCGCGGCGAGGACCACCTCGTAGCCGAGCTCGCCGGTGTAGCCGGTGCGGCAGATCCGCACACCGCCGTCGTTCAGACCGCCCTCGAGGTCGGTGAACGCCATGTAGTCCAGGTCCGCGACGCCCTCCCCCGCGGCACCGAGCGCCGCGCTCAGTGCCTCGGCGGAGCGGGGCCCCTGGACGGCGAGCACGGCGAGCTCGCGGTGCCGGTCGGTGATCGTGACCCCGGGCGGGGCGTCGGCGGCGAGCGCGGACACGATCCGGGTGGAGTTCGCGGCGTTCGGGACGAGCAGCAGGTCGTCGTCGGCGGCCAGGTAGACGATCATGTCGTCCTCGACGCCGCCGCGGTCGTCGCAGGCCAGGGTGTACTGGGCGCGGCCCGGGCCGATCCGGCCGAGGTCGTTGGTGAGGCAGGCGTTCAGGTGCGCGGCCGCGCCCGGCCCGGAGATCGGGACGGTGCCCAGGTGGCTGACGTCGAACAGGCCCGCCGTCTCGCGGACCGACGTGTGCTCGGCGACGGTGCCGCCCGGGTAGGAGATCGGCATCGACCACCCCCCGAACTCGCCGAGGGTGGCGTCGAGGGCGACGTGCCGGTCGTGCAGCGGGCTGGGCAGGAGCTCGTCGGTCACGCCCGCGACCCTATCGGCCTCAGGCCGCCTGTTCCTCGGGATCGCTGCGGCGCACGGGTTCCTCGGCCGCCGTGCGGGCGCGCGAGCGCGCCGTGACGGCGCACAGCACCCAGCCCGCGGCGAGCGCCCCGGCCGTCGCGACCAGCGGCCACGGCGGCATCGACGCGGCGACGGCCAGGCACCCCACCCCACCGGCGACGGCGACGACCGCCGCCCGCACCGGGCGTCCCGGCAGGCGGAGCACCGCGGCGTGCAGCACGGCGTGGTGGACCAGGGCCGCGACGACGGTGACGACGATCGCGGTCGTCGCGGACAGCAGCAGGGTCATCGCCAGGGTCAGCGCCCCCAGCGTCAGGTCGGCCACCCACGGCGTGCCGCGCGACCCGCCCCGGCCCAGGAACGCGGGCAGCTCCCCCTCGCGGGACAGCCGGGCGGCGCCGGCCGCCGCCCGCGACAGCGCCCCGAGCAGTGCGGCGACCGTCGCGGCGGCGGCACCGACCCGGACCAGCACCCCCACCTGGGCGCTGCTGCTGGTGTCCATCAGCGCGGCCAGCGGGGCCGACGCCGACGCCAACCCGGACGCACCGAGCCCGCGCAGCAGGGCCGCCGACAGCAGGAGCAGCAGCACCGTCGTGATCACGACGGCGAGTGCGGGGGCCCGGCGGATCGCCCGCACCGGGTCCCGCAGGCTGCCCCCGAGCTCGGCGACGCGGGACAACCCGGTGAAGGCGAGGAACACGAACCCGGCGGCGGCGAGCACGCCGAGCGGGCCCGGCTCGATCGCGGCCTGCAGCGTGGCGACGGCCGGGTCGTCGGGCGTCCCGGCGCCGTCGCCGGCGATGCCGGCTCCGGTGGCCGCGGCGGGCATCGCCGAGGACAGCACCGCGTGCGGGCCGTCCGACCGCAGCCCCACCACGATCGCGACGGTCAGGGCGAGCAGCGTGCCCACCACCAGCCCGCGCGCCGCACCGGGCGAGATCCGCACCCCGAAGGCGTTCACCGCGACGACGGCGAGCACCGCCACCACCGCGATCGTCACCGGCTGGGTGGGCAGCACGTAGGCGCCGAACACCAGCGCCGCGGCCGACCCGGCGGCGGCCCGCGAGGTCACCCGCGCGACCACCCCGAGCCGTAGAGCGGGGGCGGGCAGGTCACCGCGGGCCAGCTCCGGACCGGCCGGGCGGGCGAGCGACAGGTGCGCGGTCGACCCGACCACGCCGAGCGCGAGCAGCGCGGCGAGGAGCACCCCGAGCGGGAACCAGGTGCCCGCCGACGCGGCCGCGGGGCCGAGCGCGGCATACAGCCCGGTACCGAACGTCGCCGAGAGGGCGACGACGACCGCGGTCACGGTCGGGATCCGGTACGGGGGGCGGGGCACCCGTTCACCTTCCCATCCACCCCTGTGCCGCGCGGCGCCGCGGGGGTGTCATTACCATCTCGGTCCGGTCTCGTCGTCCCGCCCGCCACCCGGCTCCCCACCCACCCGGCGCACGGGACGCGTGCACCGGCCACGCAGGGTGAGATCGGGCGACCCGGAACCACTCGTCCGATACCCACCGTTCCCGTCCGACCCCGAGGAGTGCCACCCGTGCCGATCGACGTCCCGACCCTCCCGCAGACCGCCGCACACAGCGGTGCCGAGCCGGAGGCGGTCGTCGACGCCGTCGTGGTCGGTCTGCACGCCCCCGCGGCCGACGCCGCCGACGGGACCGGCCCGGCGCTGGCCGCGGGCGCCGCCGGCGTCGACGCCGCGTTCTCCGGGGACCTGCTGGAGCTGCTCACCACCGTCGGAGCGACCGGGAAGGCCGAGCAGGTCGTGTCGCTGCCGACCCGCGGCGCGCTGTCCGCGCCGCGTCTGGTCGCGGTCGGTCTGGGCCGCCCGGCCGAGGGACCGAAGGCGTCCGAGGCGGTCCGCCGCGCCGCCGGTGCCGCCGCCCGCACGCTGGCCGGGACCGGCTCGGTGCTGAGCACGCTGTCCGCGGTCGACGCCGAGGCCGCGGTCGTCGGCGCCGTCCTGGGCGGCTACCGCTTCGACCGGCACCGGACCTCCACCGACGCCGCGGCCGCGCCGGTCGGCAACTGGTCGTTCACCGGCGCCGACGACGCGGCCGTGCGGCGGGCGACGCTCGTCGCCGAGGCCGTCGTCACCGCCCGGGACCTGGTCAACACCGCGCCGAACGTGCTGGTCCCGGAGACCTTCGCGGCGCACGCGGTGGCGCTGGGCGAGCGTGCCGGGCTGGTCACCGAGGTCCTCGACGACGCCGGGCTGCGGGAGAACGGCTACGGCGGCGTCACCGGCGTCGGGAAGGGGTCGGCGAACCCGCCCCGGCTGGTGCGCCTGACCTGGAACGGCGGCCCGGCCGCGTCGAAGCGGGTCGCGCTCGTCGGCAAGGGCATCACCTTCGACACCGGCGGCATCTCGCTCAAGCCCAACGCCGGCATGGCCGACATGACCTCGGACATGGGCGGGGCGGCCGCGGTCGTCGCGACCGTCGTGCTCGCCGCGAAGCTGGAGCTGCCGGTCACGGTGACCGCGACCGTGCCGATGGCGGAGAACATGCCGTCGTCGACGGCGTACAAGCCCGGCGACGTGCTGACCATGTTCGGCGGGACCACCGTCGAGGTGCTCAACACCGACGCCGAGGGACGGCTGATCCTCGCCGACGCGATCGTCCGCGCCGCCCAGGACGACCCCGACTACCTGGTGGAGACCTCGACGCTGACCGGCGCCCAGCTCGTCGCGCTCGGCATGCGCACCGCCGGGGTGATGGGGTCGGACGAGCTGCGCGACCGGGTCGCCGCGCACGGCACCGCCGCCGGCGAGGACGCCTGGGCGATGCCGCTGCCGGAGTACCTGCGCGGCGAGCTGGACTCGCGGGTGGCCGACATCAGCAACGTCAGCGGGCAGCGGTTCGCCGGGATGCTGCTGGCCGGGGTGTTCCTCAAGGAGTTCGTGCCCGCCGGGCTGCCGTGGGCGCACATCGACATCGCCGGGCCGTCGTTCAACACCGGCGGGCCGCGCGGCTACACCACCAAGGGCGGCACGGGGGTGCCGGTGCGCACCCTGCTGGCGTTCCTGGAGGACGTGGCCGCGAACGGCTGACCCCGGCTCAGCGGTCCTGCAACGCGTCCAGCGCGACGGCGAAGGCGGCGGCCAGGCGGAAGTCGATGCGCGGGTCCGGGACGGAGACGTCGTAGGAGTCGCGCAGCGACCACCGCCGGTCGCTGCTCATCAGCAGCGTGCCGCCGGAGTCCTCGGTGACGTCGAAGTGGTACGGCAGCGGCAGGTTCTCGGCCACCCGGCGCAGCAGGGCGACGCCGAGGCTGCGCTCGCGCCCGGTCGCGGCGACGCCCGGCGCGGTCAGCGTCCAGGTCGAGCGCAGCAGGCTCGCCCCGAACCGCTTGCCGAAGGTGCCGATCACCCGGCCGTGCTCGTCGAGGACGTCGTGCTCGGCGCGGACGTCGAGACGCTGGCGGGCGCGGAAGGAGAACACCGCGCGGGAGCGGCTGTCGTCGGACCAGAAGGTCACCTGCTCCTTGAAGGCGAACCGCTTCTGCTGCGCGAACGCCATGAGTGCGCCCGCGCTGCCGTCGGGGTTCGCGGCGTGCACGTCGTAGCGGTTCACGCCGAGGGTGATCCGCTGGCGGACGAGGAAGCGGGGCAGGTGCATCGCGGCCGTCACGGGGCCCGAGTCTGGCCGGACCGGATCCGGGCGGCGACACCGGACCGGGGGTTACCCACGGGTAGGGCATACTGCCGCCCATGAGCCGGCAGCGTCGTCGACACGAGGTCCCCGCGCACTCCCCCCGTTCCGCGGTGGTCACCGGCGCGGCCCGCGGCATCGGCGAGCAGATCGCCCGCGAGCTCGTCGGGCGCGGCTACCGGGTGCTGGTCACCGACCTCGACGAGGCCGCGGCGCAGGCCACCGCGACCCGGATCGGGGCGGCCGCCGGCACCGTGTGCGACGTGACCGACCCGGCCGCGTCCGCGGCGGCGGTGGCCCGGGCCCGCGAGCTCGCGCCGCTGGGCGCCTGGGTGAGCAACGCCGGCGTCGGCTTCGACGGCACCGTCACCGACATCGCCGAGGCCCGCGCCCGCGCGCTGGTCGAGGTCAACCTGCTGGGCCCGATCTGGGGTGCCCGGGCCGCGGTGACGGCGTTCCGCGAGCAGGCGGCGGCGGGGACCGCCCGCGGCGGCGAGATCGGCGTGACCGTGTCGCTGTCCGGCCTCGGCCCGGTTCCGGGCCTGTCGGTGTACGCGGCGTCGAAGGCGGGCGCGCTGTCCGTGGTGTCCGCGCTGGCCTCGGAGGTGCGCCGGGAGGGCATCGGGGTGCACGCGGTCTGCCCGGACGGGGTGAACACCGAGCTGCTGCGCTCGATGACGCCCGGCGGCCAGGGCCAGGCGCTCGTGCGGTCCGGGGTGCTGGTCACCCCCGAGCAGGTCGCGACGGCGCTGGTCGGAATGTTCGGCACCGGCCGGGTCTACCGGACGCTGCCCGCCTGGCGGGGCGCGCTGCTGCGCCTCACCGCGCTCGCACCCGGGCCCGCACTGCGCCTGGAGCCCGCGATGCGCGCGCTCGGCGAGCGGCGCGCCCGCTCGCTGCGCCCCTGACCCGGCGGGTCAGGCGTCGCGGTCCTCGGCCCGCAGCTCGCGCAGCATCCGCTCCCGGCGCTCGCGCTTGCGCAGGGCGCGGTCACGGGCGTCGTGCTCGCGCATCCGGTTCGGGTACCCGACGAGCTGCACGTCGTAGATCGGCATCTGCAGCGACCGGGCCAGCTTCTTCGCCGCGTTCGGGTTCGCGACCCGCCTGCGGGTCCACTCGCCGTCGTGGGCGACGAAGACCACCGTCGTCTCCGTCACGGTCGTGCGCGGTTCGACGAAGGCCTCGACCCCGATCCGGGCGGCCGACCACTCACGCAGGTGGGCCTCCCCCTCCGCGTACGCGCCACGCCTCCCGCCGGAGCCGGATCCCCGGCCGGACCTGGGGCCCGACGGTCCACGTGACCGGAACAGGTCGAGCAGACCCATGCGCGTCGTCCTCTCGTCGATCCGGTCGCACCCCTACGAACCGGACACGGTAGCTCCGAGGGCCCAACGAACGGGATCACGGATTTGCTCCCGACACCCCACTGGCGCAGTCGCGGCCGGATGACAAGATGGGCGCCGCGTAGCGGGGTCCCGTCCGGCGGAGCCGGTCCACCGGCGGTGACCCCCGGAGGGAGCTGATCGGTGTCCGACCCGGGCGCTCGTTCCGCCGACCTGGTGATCCTGGGCGGCGGCTCCGGTGGCTACGCCTGCGCGCTGCGGGCCGCGGAGCTGGGCCTGTCGGTGGTGCTGGTCGAGAAGGACAAGCTCGGCGGCACCTGCCTGCACCGCGGCTGCATCCCCACCAAGGCGCTGCTGCACGCGGCCGAGGTGGCCGACCACGCCCGCGACGGCGCGCAGGTCGGCATCCGCTCCACGTTCGACGGCGTCGACATGGCCGGGGTGAACGCCTACAAGGACGGCGTGGTGTCCCGGCTGTACAAGGGCCTGCAGGGCCTGGTCGCCTCGCGCGGGATCACCGTGGTGCCCGGTGCGGGCATCCTGGAGGGCCCCGGCACCGTCCGGGTCGGCGACGAGCGCATCACCGGCCGCCACGTCGTCCTCGCCACCGGCTCCTACGCCCGGTCACTGCCCGGCCTGGAGCTGGACGACCGCATAGTCACCTCCGACGCCGCGATCTCCCTCGACGAGACCCCGCGCCGGGTCGTCGTGCTCGGCGGCGGCGTGATCGGCGTCGAGTTCGCCAGTGTGTGGCGCTCGTTCGGGGCCGAGGTCACGATCGTCGAGGCGCTGCCGCGGCTCGTGCCGAACGAGGACGAGTTCTGCTCCACCCAGCTGGCCCGGGCGTTCCGGCGGCGCCGGATCACCGCCCGCACCGGGGTGCGGTTCGCGAAGGCGACCCGCAGCGGCGACACCGTCACCGTGTCGCTGGAGTCCGGTGAGGAGATCGAGGCCGACCTGCTGCTGGTCGCGGTCGGCCGCGGCCCCAACACCACCGGTCACGGCTTCGCCGAGGCCGGCGTCGCGATGGACGGCGGCTTCGTGACCGTCGACGAGCGGCTGCGCACGAACCTCGACGGCGTGTACGCCGTCGGGGACGTCACCCCCGGCCTGCAGCTCGCCCACCGCGGCTTCGCCCACGGGATCTTCGTCGCCGAGGACGTCGCGGGGCTCGCGCCCCGCCCCGTCACCGACGACGGCATCCCGCGCGTCACCTACTGCGACCCCGAGGTCGCCTCGGTCGGGCTGACCGAGCAGGCCGCGCGGGACCTCCACGGCGAGGTGCACACCCTGACCTACGACCTGGCCGGCAACGGGAAGTCGCAGATCCTGCAGACCTCCGGGGCGGTCAAGCTCGTCGCCCAGGGGCCCGCCGGACAGGGCGGACGCGTCCTCGGCGTGCACATGGTGGGCTCCCGGATCGGGGAGCTCGTCGGAGAGGCGCAACTGGTCTACAACTGGGAGGCTCTGCCCACCGACGTCGCCGCCCTGATCCACGCCCATCCCACACAGAGCGAGGCCCTCGGAGAGGCCCACCTCGCGCTGGCCGGGAGACCGCTGCACACCCACGGCTGATCCCGGCCCCACAACCCGAACACCCACGCGGAACAAGAGGAGCTCCACCCGACATGGCCGTCACCGTTGAGATGCCCGCCCTGGGCGAGAGTGTCACCGAGGGCACCGTCACCCGCTGGCTCAAGGCCGAGGGCGACACCGTCGAGGTCGACGAGCCGTTGCTCGAGGTCTCGACCGACAAGGTCGACACGGAGATCCCGTCGCCCGCCGCGGGCGTCCTGAAGCGCATCATCGCGGGCGAGGACGACACGGTCGAGGTCGGCGGCGAGCTCGCCGTCATCGGCGACGCCGACGAGGCCGACGACGCCGGTTCGTCCGACTCCGGCTCCTCCGGGAAGGCCGAGGAGCCCGCGGAGACCGAGGCGGAGCCCGAGCCCGAGCCGGAGCAGGCCGAGGAGGAGGCCCCGGAGCCGTCCTCCGGTGGCTCGTCGTCCGGTGGGGGCTCCGGCACCCCGGTCACGATGCCCGAGCTCGGCGAGTCGGTCACCGAGGGCACCGTGACCCGCTGGCTCAAGCAGGTCGGCGACGCCGTCGAGGTCGACGAGCCGCTGCTCGAGGTCTCCACCGACAAGGTCGACACCGAGATCCCCTCGCCGGTCGCGGGCACCGTGCTCGAGCACACCGTCGCCGAGGACGAGACCGTCGAGGTCGGCGCGCAGCTCGCGCTGGTCGGCGACGGCTCCGCCGCCCCGGCGCAGGACGAGGCGCCGAAGCAGGAGAAGGCTCCGGAGAAGAAGGAGGAGCCGAAGAAGGAGGCTCCGAAGGCCGAGCCGAAGCCGGAGCCGAAGGCCGAGCACCCCAAGGCCGAGGAGAAGCAGGAGAAGGCCCCGGCCGGCTCCGAGGACTCCCCCGCCGGGAGGATCGAGCCCTCCTCGAACGGCTCGGGCTCGGGTTCGGGCGAGAAGCCCTACGTGACCCCGCTGGTGCGCAAGCTGGCCCAGGAGCACGGTGTCGACCTCGACTCGGTCACCGGCTCCGGCGTCGGCGGCCGCATCCGCAAGCAGGACGTCCTCGCCGCCGCCGAGCAGGCGAAGGCCCCGGCGCAGGAGAAGCCGTCCGCCCCGGCGGCGCAGCCCGCCTCCGGTGGCGCGCCCCAGGAGCCGAAGGCCGTCCCGACCCGCGCGGACAACGCGCCGGAGCCGGGCACCACGGTCAAGCTCCCGCGCCTGCGCCAGGTCATCGCGCAGCGGATGAACGAGTCGCTCGCGACCTCGGCGCAGCTGACCACCGTCCAGGAGGTCGACCTCACCCGCATCGTCAAGCTGCGGAACCGGGTCAAGGAGGACTTCAAGCGTCGCGAGGGCGCCAACCTCACCTTCCTGGCGTTCATCGCCAAGGCCACCATCGAGGCGCTCAAGGCGTTCCCGTCGCTGAACGCCTCGATCTCCGAGGACAACAAGCAGGTCACCTACCACGGCTCGGTGCACATGGGCATCGCCGTGGACACCCCGCGCGGCCTGCTCGTGCCGGTGATCAAGGACGCCGACGACCTGTCGCTGTCCGGGATCGCCAAGAAGATCGCCGACGTCGCGGCCCGCACCCGCGACTCCAAGATCGGTCCGGACGAGCTGTCGGGCGGCACCTTCACGATCACGAACATCGGGTCCGCGGGCGCGCTGTTCGACACGCCGATCATCAACCAGCCCCAGGTCGCCATCCTGGGCACCGGCGCGATCTCCAAGGAGCCGAAGGTCGTCACCGGCCCCGAGGGCGACGACGTCATCGCCGTCCGCTCGGTCTGCTTCCTGCCGATGACCTACGACCACCGCCTGGTCGACGGCGCCGACGCCGGCCGCTTCCTGTCCGCGGTCAAGGCCCGGCTGGAGGAGGGCGCCTTCGAGGCCGAGCTCGGCCTGTAGGCACCCCTGCGACACACGGCGGCCCGTCCCGGTCCACCCGGGGCGGGCCGCCGTCGTCACCGGTCCGGGTGAACGGGTGACGATGGTCGCGGCATGTCCGGCTCGCGCGTCCGCCCGGGACCGGGAAGGATCGCGGCCGTGCGAGTCGTCGTGGCCGGTTCGTCCGGACTGATCGGAACAGCCCTGGTCGCCCACCTGAGGGGCGCGGGGCACGAGGTGCTGCGCCTGGTGCGGCGCACCCCCGCCGCCCCCGACGAGCGCGGCTGGGACCCGCCCGCCGGCACCGTGCAGGACGGCACCCTCGACGGCGCCGACGCGGTCGTGAACCTCAACGGCGCCGGCATCGCCGACCGGCCGTGGACCGGCGCCCGCAAGCAGCTGATCCGCGACTCGCGCAACGTCCCCACCGAGGTCCTCGCCGAGGCCGTGGCCCGGCACAAGGTCCCGGTGCTGGTCAGCGGCTCGGCCGTCGGCTACTACGGCGACACCGGCCAGGTCGTCGTCGACGAGTCCGCGCCGTCGGGCTCGGGGTTCCTCGCCGACGTGTGCCGGGACTGGGAGGCCGCCGCCGCCCCCGCCGTGGACGCCGGCGCCCGGGTGGTGCTGGTCCGCACCGGCCTGGTCCTGTCCCCCTCCGGCGGGCTGCTCGCGATGCTGCGCCCGCTGTTCAAGGGGTTCCTCGGCGGGCGCATCGGCAAGGGCACCCAGTTCATGCCGTGGGTCTCCCTCGACGACCAGGTCGCGGCGATCCGGTTCGCCGTCGAGACCGAGGCCCTGTCCGGCCCGGCGAACGTGACCGGCCCGGTGCCGGTCACCAACGCCGAGTTCACCAAGGAGATGGCCGCGGCGGTCGGGCGGCCCGCGCCGTTCCCGGTGCCCGGCCCGGTGGTCTCCACCGTGCTCGGCGAGATGGGCCGCGAGATGCTGCTCGGCGGCCAGCGGGCGGTGCCTGCGGCGCTGCTCGAGGCCGGGTTCCAGTTCCGCCACCACACCGTCGGCGACGCGCTCTCGGCCGCGGTCGGGTCATGATCCCGTCCGACGTCGACGTCCTGGTGGTCGGGGCGGGCCTGTCCGGCCTGCGCGCGGCCACCGTGCTGCACCGGCACGGGCTGACCGTGCGCGTGCTGGAGTCCGCCGACCGGGTCGGCGGGCGGATGGCGACCGACGTCGTCGACGGGTTCCGCTGCGACCGCGGGTTCCAGGTGCTCAACACCTCCTACCCGGCGCTGCACGCCGCGCTCGCCCCGCACGGGCTCGACACCCTGGCCGCGCGGCCCTTCGAGCCCGGTGCCGCCATCCGGGCCGGCGACGGCGAACTGCACCGCTTCGTCAACCCGCTGCGCCGCCCGGCGTCCGCCCCGGCCACCGCGCTGGACGACCTGTTCGGCCCGATCGAGAAGGCCAAGCTCGTCGCGTGGACGGCGAAGGTGCTGGCCTCGCCGCCGTCGCGGACCGCGACGCTGGTCGACTCCTCCGCCGCCCGGGACCTCGACGCCGCCGGGCTCGGCGGCGCGGTCACCGACCGGTTCCTGCGCCCCTTCCTGTCCGGGGTGCTCGCCGAGACCGCGCTGGAGACCTCGGCCGCGTTCGTGCGGCTGGTGTGGCGCAGCTTCGCCCTCGGCACGATCGTCGTGCCCGACGACGGTATGGAAGCGCTGCCCCGGCGGCTGGCCGCGGCCCTGCCCGCGGGCACCGTGACGCTCGGGACCCGGGTGCACGCCGTGCGCGGCGGGCCCGCACCCGCCCTGGACACCGACGACGGCACCCTGTCCGCGCGGGCGGTCGTCGTCGCGGCGGACCCGAGGACGGCCGCTGCGCTGCTGCCCGGGGTCGCCGAGCCGCGGATGAACGCGCTGACCACGTTCTTCCACGTCCCGCCGCAGGCCCCGACGGCCTCCCCGCTGCTGCACCTGGACGGCACCGGCGGGCCGGTCGTCAACACGATGGTGATGACCGCGGCCGCGCCGGGCTACTCCGCCGACGGGCGCCCGCTGGTGGCGTCCTCGATCGTCGGGACCCCGGGGCCCACCGGGGTCGACGAGCCCGCGGTGCGCCGCGAGCTGGCCCGGATCTGGGGTGTCGGCACCGACGACTGGGTGCATCTGCACACCGCGCAGGTCGACGAGGCGCTGCCGCTGTTCGAGGCGGGGCGCCCGGTGCGCCGCGACGTCGACCTCGGGGAGAACCTGTTCGTCGCGGGCGACCACCGCGACACCCCGTCCACCCAGGGTGCGCTGGTCAGCGGCCGCCGGGCCGCGCAGGCCGTCCTCGCCCGGCTGGGCGCGGCGTAAGCTCGCCGCCATGCCCGCACCGCATCTGTCCTGCCGCGCCGGAACCGACGACGTCCGGGTCGACCGGCTCGGGCGCGTGGAGTACCAGGCGGCGTGGGACACCCAGAAGGCGCACGCCGAGGCCCGCAAGAACGGCGGGCCGGACGTGCTGATGCTGCTCGAGCACCCGCCCGTCTACACCGCGGGGCGGCGCACCCGTCCGGAGGACCGGCCCACCGACGGCACCCCGGTCGTCGACGTCGACCGCGGCGGGCGGATCACCTGGCACGGGCCGGGGCAGCTCGTCGGCTACCCGATCGTCGCCCTCGGTGAGCCGATGGACGTCGTGGACTACGTCCGCCGCCTGGAGGAGGCCCTCATCCGGGTCTGCCACGACCTGGGCGTGACGAGCGCGGGCCGGGTCGAGGGGCGCTCCGGCGTCTGGCTGCCCGCGCAGGGTTTCACCCCCGAGCGGAAGGTCGCCGCGATCGGCGTCCGGATCGCCGGCGGGGTCACCCAGCACGGATTCGCGATCAACTGCGACGCCGACCTGGGCGACTTCGGGAAGATCGTGCCGTGCGGGATCGCCGACGCCGGCGTCACCACCCTGACCGCGGAGCTGGACCGGGAGGTGACCGTCGACGAGGTCGCCGGCCCGGCGGCCGCCGCGGTGCTGGACGCGCTCGACGGCCGGCTGCCGGTGGCCGAGCACCCGGTCGTCCGCCAGGTCGACCTGATGTCCGGCCTGGGCTGATCCCCCGGCCCCCGTGCCTCAGGCGAGCTGGGGCACCACCGTCGCGGCGAAGTCCTCGATGTGGGCGAGGTCGGACAGGTCGAGGACCTGCAGGTAGACCCGGGTCGTGCCGGTGATCTCGGCCCAGCGGCCGAGCCGGTCGACGATCTCGCCGGGGGTGCCGGCGAGGCTGCTCGCGCGGACCTCGGCGGCGTCGCGGCCCACCGCGGCCGCGCGGCGGTCGACCTCCGAGTCGTCCTTGCCCAGGCACAGCAGCTGCGCCACCGAGTAGGTGAGCGAGCCCGGGTCGCGCCCGGCGGCGGTGCACGCGTCGCGGACCCGGCCGAACTGCGCGGCGACGGCCTCGGGCTGCTGGAACGGCACGTTGAACTCGGTGGCGAACCGGGCGGCCAGCGCCGGTGTCTTCCTCCTCCCCATCCCGCCGACGATCACCGGCGGCGCGTCCTGCACCGGGCGCGGCAGCGCCGGGGAGTCGGTGACGGTGTAGTGCCGTCCCTGATGGGTGAAGCGACCGCCGAGCGGGGTCGCCCACAGCCCGGTGAGGATCTCCAGCTGCTCGGTGAGGATCTCGAAGCGCTCGGCCAGCGGCGGGAACGGGATGCCCAGCGCCCGGTGCTCGGCCTCGAACCAGCCCGAGCCGAGCCCGACCTCGACGCGGCCGCCGGACATCTCGTCGGCCTGCGCGACGGCGACGGCGAGCGGTCCGGGCAGCCGGAACGTCGCGCTGGTGACCAGGGTGCCGAGCCGGATGCGCTCGGTCTCGCGGCCGAGTGCGGCGAGGGTCACCCAGGCGTCGGTCGGGCCGGGGAGGCCGCTGCCGTCGCCCATCGCGAGGAAGTGGTCGGAGCGGAAGAACGCGTCGTAGCCGGCGTCCTGCGTGGTGCGGGCGACCCGCAGGAGGTCGGTGTAGCGGGCGCCCTGCTGGGGCTCGGTGAAGATCCGGAAGTCCACGGGGCGCGACGCTAGCCGCACCGGCCCGCCCGCGCCGCCCGACCACCGGCGGCGGCCGCGGGGGCCCGCTCGCTACGGTCGCGTCGTGCACCCGATCCCCGACCAGACCGGCCGGACCGTCGTCGTCACCGGCACGACCTCCGGGCTCGGTCTCGCGCTGTCCACCGCGTTGGCCCGGGCCGGGGCCCGGGTGCTGATGACCGCCCGCGACGTGACCCGCGGCCGCGCCGCGGTGCGCGGGGCCGGTGGTGAGCTGGTGCTGCTGGACCTCGCCGACCTCGGCTCGGTGCGGGCCGCGGCGGCGGAGATCCGGGAGCGCACCGGGGACCGGGTGGACGTGCTCGTCAACAACGCGGGCGTCGCGATGGGGCCGCGTGCGGACACCGCGGACGGTTTCGAGCTGCAGATCGGCACCAACCACCTGGGGCCGGCCGCTCTGACCTGGCTGCTGATGCCCGCGCTGCGGGCCGCCGGCGACCCGGAGCGGCCGTCGCGGGTCGTCACGACGTCCAGCCTGGGCCACCGCACCGGCCGGCTCGACCCCGACGACCTGGGGTGGCGGCGCCGGCGCTGGTCCCCGAACGCGGCCTACGGAGCGTCGAAGCTGGCGAACCTGCTGTTCGCCGCGGAGCTGGACCGGCGGCTGCGGCTGTCCGGGGACCCGGTGCTCTCGGTCGCCGCGCACCCGGGGATGACCGAGTCGTCGCTGCTCGCGAACTCCTTCCGGCGGGGCGCGACGCTGCAGGCGCGGTTGTTCGCCCCGTGGGAGCGCCGGCTCACCTCCCCGGTGTCCGAGGGTGTCGGGCCGCAGCTCGCCGCGGTGACGGGGCCGGTCCACGGCGGCGACTACCTGGGCCCCACCGGGCTCGGGGAGGCCCGCGGCCCCGCCGGTCCGGCACGGCGCTCGGCGGCCGCGCAGGACCCGGTGCTCGCGGGCAGGTTGTGGCAGGTCACGGCCGCCGCGACCGGCATCACACCGGACCCCGGGCGTAGGCTGGACCCGTGACCATCGCACCCGAAGGCCGCAAGCTCCTCCGCCTCGAGGTCCGCAACAGCGAGACCCCGATCGAGCGCAAGCCGTCCTGGATCCGCACCCGCGCCAAGACCGGTCCGCAGTACACCGAGCTGAAGGGTCTCGTCCGGTCGGGCGGCCTGCACACGGTGTGCGAGGAGGCCGGTTGCCCCAACATCTACGAGTGCTGGGAGGACCGGGAGGCGACGTTCCTCATCGGCGGGGAGCAGTGCACCCGGCGGTGCGACTTCTGCCAGATCGACACCGGCAAGCCGGCCGACCTCGACACCGACGAGCCGCGCCGGGTCGCGGAGTCGGTGCAGCAGATGGGCCTGCGCTACTCGACCGTCACCGGCGTCGCCCGCGACGACCTCGACGACGGCGGCTCCTGGCTCTACGCCGAGACCGTCCGCAAGATCCACGAGCTGAACCCGGGCACCGGCGTCGAGCTGCTCGCCCCGGACTTCAACTCGATCGACGACCAGCTGACCCCGGTCTTCGAGTCGCGCCCCGAGGTGTTCGCGCACAACCTCGAGACCGTCCCGCGGATCTTCAAGCGGATCCGCCCGGCGTTCCGCTACGACCGGTCGCTCGAGGTCATCACCAAGGCCCGCGAGTTCGGTCTGGTCACCAAGTCGAACCTGATCCTCGGCATGGGCGAGACCCCCGACGAGGTCACCTCCGCGCTGCAGGACCTGCACGACGCGGGCTGCGAGATCATCACGATCACCCAGTACCTGCGCCCGACCAAGCGCCACCACCCGGTGGAGCGCTGGGTCAAGCCCGAGGAGTTCGTCGAGCACTCGACGGCCGCCGAGCAGATCGGTTTCGCCGGCGTGATGGCCGGGCCGCTGGTGCGCTCGTCCTACCGGGCCGGCCGGCTCTACGCCCAGACCGTGGCCCACCGCGGCGAGGAGCTCTCCCCCGCCCTGGCTCACCTGGCCGACTCCGGCCCGGCCGCGCAGGAGGCCAGCTCCCTGCTGGCACGCGGCTGAGACCTCCTCGCACCGTCGATCACCGGTCGGAAGTAGGCTGGTCACATGCCCGGCAAGCCCCGTAAGCCCTCGCCCGAAGAGAAGAAGGCGCTCAAGGCCCAGAAGAAGGCCGCGTCGAAGCAGCGTCGCCAGCAGATCTGGCAGGCGTTCCAGATGCAGCGCAAGGAGGACTCCAAGCTCCTCCCGATCATGATCGGCGTGTTCGTCGGGTCGATCGTGGTCGTCACGCTCATCGGGTGGCTCCTCGGCCTCGTCTGGTTCTTCGTGCCCTTCGGCATCCTGATCGGCGCGCTGGCCGCGTTCAGCATCTTCGGCCGCCGCGTCCAGAAGTCGATCTACGTGAAGGCCGACGGGCAGCCGGGCGCCGCAGGCTGGGCGCTGGACAACATGCGCGGCCAGTGGCGGATCACCCAGGGCATCGCGGGCACCACCCACCTCGACGCGGTGCACCGGGTCATCGGGCGGCCCGGGATCATCTTCGTCGCCGAGGGGGCCCCGCACCGGGTGAAGACCCTGCTCGCACAGGAGAAGAAGCGCACCGCGCGGGTCGCCGGCAGCACCCCGATCTACGACGTGATCGTGGGCAACGAGGAGGGTCAGGTCCCGCTCAAGGGCCTGCAGCGCCACCTCATGAAGCTGCCCCGCAACATCTCCGCCGCCGAGATGGACTCCCTGGAGGGCAAGCTCAACGCCCTCGGCAGCCGCTCGGCCGCGATGCCCAAGGGGCCGATGCCCCAGGGCGCCAAGATGCGCAGCATCCAGCGCACCGTCCGCCGCCGCTGACCCCGCCGCCGCTGACACCGCCGCCGGCCGGGCCACCGGGTCAGTCGGTCGGGTCGCCGGACGCCGGCTCGCCGCGCAGGTCCGCCAGGACGCAGTCGGCGCAGGTGCTGCCGCCGGGCACCCGGTAGTACAGGCAGCAGGACCGCCGCCGGAACGTCCAGGCGTGGTCCGGCGCCACCGGGGCCCGCCGCTCCCCCGTACCGGTCAGCCGGGGGTGCTCCAGCAGGTCCGCGGCGACGGCGGCGACGGCGTCCGCGGCGTCGGGGCGCTGGATGTCGAGCACCCGCTTGGCACCCGCGACCGACGACGCGACGTTGCCCCACAGCACCGTCCCGGACACCCCGAACCGCTCGCCCGCGATCTCCACGAGCGGGGTGAGGACGTCGTCGACCAGCGGGGCCAGCGCGTCCGGCCCGGGGAACGGGCAGCGCACCACCCGGGGCGGGTCGAGCGCGACGACGTCGCCCAGCGGCGTGGCCGACCACCACAGCGTCTCCGGCCGCAGGTCGACCAGGACACCGTGCAGGGCCAGCGCCGCGACCGGCCCGGACAGCAGCTTCGCCGCGAGCCCCTGCACCGCGATCGACGCGGCGATCCGCCGGCCCAGCGGCGGCTCGGCCCCGAGCGCCACCCGGGTCCGTTCGACCCGGTCCAGCAGCGCGTCGGGGGCGAGGACGGCGGCGAACGGGCGGACCGACCGTCCGCCGGCCCGCTCCTCGGTGACGTCGAGGAGCTCGAAGAACGGCCCGACCGCCGCGAGCCCGGCCAGCACGTCGCTCACCGGCGGGGTGGTGGCCGGACGCGCGATGTCGGTGTGCTCCGTGGTCACCGGGGAAGCCTCGCATCCCGGATCGTCCCGGTCGAGCCGTTCGTGAGGGTCCCGGCGACCGGTCCGACCCACAGCACCGCCCCCGCAGCGGCGACGACGGCGAGCGCCTGCGCCGCCGTCGACGACGCCACCAGCGCGGCGAGCACCGTCAGCCAGAGGAGGCTCCGCGCGGTCGCCCGTCCCGTCGCCGTCGCCGCGGCCGGGAGGCGCGTCACGGCCGGGCACCGGCCGGCCCGGGCAGCGGCAGCCCGGTCACGATCCGGGCCGCCGCCGCGCCCGCGCGGCGCCCGTGCGGCCGGTCCCCGGTCCCCTCCGGGCCGGCCGGCTCCGGACCGGGTTCGGTGAAGGCGGGCCGGTCTGCGGGCAGCTTGGTGTGGTGCACGACCACGGAGCCGTCGGCGTCGATCCCGACGCCGACGTCGAGCCGGGACCGCTGCGCCGCCCGGTGGGCCAGCGCGACGACGCCGTCGGGGCCCCCGACGGCGTCCGGGTCCGGCCAGGTCGTGACCGGGACACCCTCCTCCTCGGCGCCGGCCAGCACCTCGCGCAGCACCGGGTCCGGGATGTCCGGGTGGTGCCCGACGACGACCGACGGCGGCTCCGGGGCCGACGCCGGGCCCGGGTGGCTCATGCCGCCGGCTCCCCGCTGCTGACCAGCGAGCTCGCGTGCGCGTCGACCAGACCGGAGGCGACGGCGTTGCGCGGGCCCTCGGTGCCGTGCACGTTGCCGGTACCGCAGACCACGCCCGACCCGGCGAGCGCGTCGGCGATCATCTGCGGGATCTCGAAGTCCAGCGCGGACCCGCCGAGCAGCACGACGAAGTCGAGCATGCGCAGCGACCCGCTCGGGGCGACCTGGCGCAGCGCCCGCAGCGCGTTCACCACGAACACCCGGCGCTTCGCCTCCCGGCGCACCCGCACGACGTGGTCGATGGAGTGCCGCGTCGTCACCGGGACGGGCCCGTCCGGGGTCATGACGACGACCCGGGCGAACACGTGCGAGGGCAGCGGCTCGGTGAAGAACTGCACCGAGCCGTCCTCGTGGCGGATGTGGAAGAAGCTCTCCACCTTGGCCAGCGGGAACCACTTGACCTGCTCGGCGGTCTCACGGTCGTCGAGCGCCAGCTCGGAGTCGATCAGCTTGGTGACCAGCTCGCCCGCGCCGGCGACGTGCACCGCGGTGCACGTGCCGTCCCGCAGCAGCAGCGCCGCGTCGGTGGAGCCGCCGCCCATGTCGAGGATCGCGATCGGCGTGTCGGTGCCCGGGGTGGTCAGCGCCCCCCGGACCGCCATCTCGCCCTCGACGCCGCCGATCCGGGCCGAGCAGCCGAGCGTCTCGGCGACCTGGTCGGCGACGACCTGCATCCGGCTGCGGCTGGTGCGCACCATCGCGGCGAGCGCGACGGCGTTCTCCAGCGACACCTCACCGGCCAGCCCGCCCCGCACCTCGCGCGGGACGAACGTGTCGATGGCCAGCACGTCGCGGATCCGGATCTCCCCGGCCGGCTGCCCGGTCACGTCGGTCATCGTGTCCCGGACCTGGGCGAGCATCCCGCCGACGTGCGTGCCGGGCTGGCCGGTCGCGTCGTCGAGCGGCTGCACCCGGGCCAGGGTCTCCATGATCTCGTCGGCGCCGGCGTCGACGTCGACCCGCAGGGTCTTGCCGGCCCCGGTCAGGACCAGCTCCCCCACCGGGACGCGGCGGTCGGTCACGTCCCCGGCCGGGGTCCGGACGACGACGGCCGAGCGGTTCCCGGTCAGCGCCCGCGCCACCGGCGCGACCTGCCGGGTCTGGTCGGGGTCGAGCCCGAACACCGTGGCCAGGCCGTAGGAGTCCGACAGGGTCCGGATGGTGCGCCCCGGCAGGGCGACCTCCACCGCCGCGGACATGCCGAGCGGCACCCGCTCGACGGCGCCGACCTCGTCGACGATCGGGATCGAGACGTCGATCCGGTTCGCGACGAGCACCGCATCGTCCTGCGCCAGCACCGCAGCGACCAGCTCCAGGCCGCGTCCGAGCGCGTCGTTCAGCACCCGCGCGACGCGGTCGAAGTCCCACCCGCGCCCGACGACGGCGATCACCGGTCCCCCGGGGACCGGACCGGGGCCGGTGAGCTCCTCCACCGCGACGGTGACGCCGACCCCGATCCCGCTGCCGCCCGGCGTCGCCGGGTTGTGCCCGATCATCGTGGACTCGGTGATGATCGTCTCGGTGATCGTCTCCATGGCGAGGCCACTGATCACCGGTGTCGCCTCGTTGAGCAGGACCTCGTCCAGCTCGTCGGCGGAGCGCCGGGCCCCTTCCAGGGCCCGGCGGACCGCCGTCACCGCGCCGTCGGTGTTGTCCGGGGTCCCCTTGACCCCGGTGGTGCGGGTCAGGGCGGTCCCGAGGTAGGTGACCCGGCCGCCGGCGTCGATCGAGGCCACGCAGGCCTCGGTCGTCGAGTTGCCGAT
Source organism: Pseudonocardia sp. ICBG1034 (assembly GCF_020131375.1). Lineage (NCBI taxonomy): Bacteria > Bacillati > Actinomycetota > Actinomycetes > Pseudonocardiales > Pseudonocardiaceae > Pseudonocardia > Pseudonocardia sp. ICBG1034. Next base: position 2,310,377 of record NZ_JAHLEK010000015.1, on the reverse strand, counting down.
GTCCACGCCCACGACCAGCCGCGAGCCGTCCGTCCCGTGCACCTGTGTCTCCTTCAGCCTGCGACCGGTGCGCCGAGGGCGACCTCGACCGGACGCACCCCGTTGCGGATCTGCTCGAACTCCTTGAGGTGCAGCAGCGCCGCCTTGGCCTGCCAGCGGGGGCGGGCCATCTGGTCGTTGCGGGTCGGCACCGGCTGCGGCGACTCGCCCTTGGCGTACTGCGCGGCGTTGGAACCGATGCCGCGGAACACCTCGGCGTCGAGCAGCGGGGACTGCGGGAACAGCTCCAGGTTCGACAGCCGGGCGAGGTCCTTCTGATGGATCATCGTGGTGCCCCGCGACAGCAGGCCCACGCAGATCCCGGAGCCGGACAGCTTCGCGCCGGTGTGGGCGATGGCCGCCAGGTCGGCGGTGTCCCACACCCGGATCAGCCGCGACGTCACGCCCTGCTCCTCGATGCCCGCCATGAGCTGGCGCAGCACCTCGGCGTGCGGGACGTCGACGATCGTGCGGGTGAAGAACCCGGCGAACGCCGGGGACACCGCGATGACGACCTCGTCGGGCCGGGTGCCGCGCTCGGCGGGCCCGATCTCGGTGAGCGACAACGGGTTCTCGGTAGCGGTGCTCACGAGACCTCCTCCTCGGGGTTCTCGGCGCTGGTGACGTGGCGCAGCTTCTTCAGGGCGTTCCACCGGTCGCCGGTCAGGCGGTAGCCGGTGCCGGGACCGGCGTAGTCGTTGGCGTCGTTGATGGCGGCCTGCGGGACGAAGTTCTCGTCGAGGATCGCCGAGGTCTGGAGCAGGTCGCCGGACACGCGCTGGCGCAGGACCTGCAGCAGGTTCTCCGCGACGTCGTGGAAGCCGGTGCGCTCCAGGATCTTGACCAGGTCGAGGCCGGTGATGCCGCGGTCCATGACCGACTGGGCGCCCTTGAGGTCCTCGAGGACCTCGCGCAGCGGGTAGTCGGCGCTGGAGTTGGCGTAGGTGGCCGCCTCGATCTCCTCGTCGGTGATCCGCGGCAGGTCCAGCTCGGCGAACACGGCCTGCATCGCGCGGGCCGCCTTCTCGCGCACCGCGAGGATCTCCGGCTCGCGGACGTGGCGCAGGCCGCCGTCGATCTGCAGGTCGCGCTGGATGGTGTTCCAGTCGTCGTAGTCCTCGACGTCGAGGTTCGACCCGGCGAACATGTTGTCCGAGTTCGGCACGCCGGAGAAGCCGGAGCACACCAGGTCCTGCCCGGACAACAGCTGCGGCATGAGCCGGCTGGTGCGGCGCATCGCCGAGTGCGAGAACGACTGGTCGTTGCCGGCCGCGCACTCCAGGTCGACCATGTTGCAGACCAGGTTCTCGGCGGCGACGGCCCGGATGCCGCCCGGGACCGCGCCCGGGACGCCGATGCAGCTGATCGAGCCGTTCTGCAGGCCCTGGACGCCGGCGCCCTTGGCCATCAGGATGCAGCGGATCTCGAGGAACAGCATGGAGCGGCCCTCGGCGTTGCCCATCTGCACCTCCGACCCGGTGCCCGAGGTGAAGCGCATCTTGATGCCGCGGGAGGCGTAGGCGCTGGCGAGGAACGACTTCGACCACGGGGTGTCGTCGCCGTCGACGAAGACCGACTCGGTGCCGTAGACCGAGATCGTCTCGGCGTAGCCGGTGATGCCGCGCATGCCCAGGTCGAGCTCGGTGGCCTCCTCCAGCGCGCACTGGGTGATGACACCGCCGCGCCCGGACTGGGCACCGACCTGCAGGCCGATGGCGACGAGCGGGGCGTAGCGCAGTACGCCGAGGGTCGTCTCCATCTCGGCGAAGCCGCGCAGCGCGGCCTCGGCGGCGTCGGCCGCGACCTGGATGGGGTTGTCCCGGGCACTGGTGGAGTGCGCCTGGTTGGCGGGGCTGCGACGGGCCCGCATCTTCTGCATCGACATCATGATCTCGACGACGTTGAGCAGCTTGACGACGTCGAGCAGCTTGGCCGGGGTGAGGCCGCGCGTGATGTCGAGCAGGTCGGCCCGGGTCACGCCCGGGTCGACGAGCATCCGCGCGATGTCGGTCGAGGGGATCGCGGTGGCCCGCTCGGCGACCTCGACGTCGATCGCGTGGTCGGCGATGAAGGTGTCCATGAAGTCGAACTCGGAGCGCTCGCGCCCGTCCATCTCCACGATCACGCCGTTCTCGACGCGGACGCTCGGCTGCGGGTCGAAGTCGCTCTCCATGGCGACGAGACCCTTCTCCGGCCATTCCTCGACGAAGCCGTCGAGGTTGACCGGGCGGGACTCGAGCATGTCGGTGCGCTTGGAGGTCCGGGCCCCGGTCGCCGGGGTGCCCGCCTCGGGGAGGGTGCTGGTCATCGGTCAGTCTCCTTCGCGGGCGAGCAGGTCGCGGGCGGCGTAGACCTGCGCGGCCTCGCGGACGAGCGCGGCGCAGGTGGCGGCGGCGTAGTCGTTCTCCAGCCGGTCGGCGATCTCCGCGAGCCGGGCGGCCGACGAGGCGCGGGGCCGCAGCGCGTTGTAGATCGCGAGGACCTCCTCGTCGGGGACGGCGGTGAGCTCGGCGGCGCGCCGCATGTTCTCGGCGAGCTGGCGGCGGCCGACCGAGTCGGAGATCTCGCCCTGGAGCTTCAGGGTCTCGGGCGAGATGCGGAGGTCCTCGTTGCGGATCTCCCCGGACACGACGGCGGCCATGGTGACCTCCGCCAGCGGCCGGCCGGTCGGGGTGCGGAGCAGGTCGGGCCGCTGCACGGACAGCGGGTAGTCGGTGGGGCCGAGGGTGGTGCTCATCGGGTCTCCTCCAGGCGGGACGCCACGGGCTGCTCGACCGGGGCCTGCGGGTGCGGGACGCGGCCGACGGGGGTCTCGCCGGTCGCGGCGGCCTCCAGCTCGGCCGGGGTGAGGAAGCGCTCGACCAGCAGGACGAAGGCGCCGCCTCCGATCAGGCCACCGAGCAGCGGGGCGACGATCGGGAGCCACCAGTACGGGACGCCGGCGGCGGTGACGAACGCGGTGTCGTAACCGGTGACGAACGAGGCGAGTCGGGGGCCCAGGTCACGGGCCGGGTTGATCGCGTAGCCGGCGTTGGCACCGAACGCAATGCCGATGCCGACGACCAGGAAACCGATCATGAAGGGCGCCATGTTGGCGCCGGGCGGGTTGTTGAGCGCGTTGGTCAGCGCGAAGATCACGAAGACGAGCAGGGCGGTGCCGACGATCTGGTCGCCGAACGCGGCGAAGATCGTGACGTGCTCGCCGGGCAGGGTCGAGAAGATGGTCTGCGTGGCGACGGTGTGGCCGGGGTCGACCGCCGCGATCGGGCCGGCGTAGACGGCCCGCACGACGAGGGCGGCGAGGAAGGCGCCGACCGTCTGGGCCAGCCAGTAGGGCACGACCTTGCGCCAGGCGAAGCCCTTGAACACGGCCAGCGCCAGGGTGACGGCCGGGTTGAGGTGGGCCCCGCTCACGCGGCCGGCGATGTAGACGCCCATGGTGACCGCGACGCCCCAGCCCCAGACCAGGGTGCCCCAGTCGCCGTTGGCGCCCTCGGAGGTCACGACCTGGGCGACGGTGCCGCAGCCGATGAGGATCAGGACGAAGGTCCCGGCGAACTCGGCTGCGAGCTCGCCGGCGTCCCCGCGGCTCACGCGAGTGCCGCGACGGCGGCCTCGGCCACCGTCACGTCCTGCTCCACCGAGCCGGCGCTGACCCCGACCGCGCCGACGAGCTCACCGTCGCGGTGGATCGGGATGCCGCCGCCGAAGATGACCATGCCACCGGCGGTGTGCTCCAGGCCGTAGAGCTCGGCACCGGGCTGTACCAGCGGGGTCAGCGCCGCGGTCGGCAGGTTCATCAGGATCGAGGTGCGCGCCTTGCGCTGGGCGATGTCGATGCTCGCGCGGATCGCGCCGTCCTGGCGGGCGAAGGCGAGCAGGTGGCCGCCGTCGTCCACGATCGCCACGTTCATCGGCTGGCCGATCTCGGTCGCCTTCGCCAGTCCGGCGGCCAGCGCCTTCTCTGCGTCCTGGAGGGTCAGTCGCTGCATCCGGGCCTCACTCCTCGTCGAGTCGAGCTGCCCGGGTCCGTACCGGGCCACGACGAGGACGCTATGAGCGCGGTCACCCGCACAGATATGAGGACTCTCCCTACCTCACCCCCACCCCCACACCCTCCGGAGAGGGCCGTACGGCCCAGTCGGCGCCGGTGCGGCGGCGTCGACTGGGCCGGTCGCCGACGCGGCGTCGACCAGGTGGCCCCGCCGGCCGCAGCGACGGCGGCCACGCCGTCCTGCGTGCGGCTCGGGGGCGGCCCTCGCTCAGTTGCCCGCGCCGAAGCGGGCGAGCATGGTCCTGTTGCGGGCACCGGTCTTCCGCAGCACCGCTCCGACGTGCTTCTCCACCGTCTTGACCGAGATGGCCAGCCGGGTGGCGATCTGCTTGTCGGCCAGCCCCTGCTCGACGAGTGCGCGGACCTCCCGCTCCCGCAGGGTCAGCGTGTGCTGGCCGCGGGCCGGCTGGTGGCCGGCGGGCGGCGCGACGGGCGGATCCGCCGTGCAGGGGGTGGGCGGGTCGGGCCAGCAGGCCCGCACGCGCGTCCCCCACCCGGGGACGCTGTCGATCTCCAGCCGGCCGCCGGCGGCGCGCACGGTGGACTCGACCCGGTGCAGCCCGGACCGGGGCGCGGTGCCGGGGTCGAAACCGCGGCCGTCGTCCTCGACGAGCAGGCGGACCGTCCCCGTCTCGAACGCCAGCCCCACCCGCAGCGTGCACGCACCGGAGTGCAGCACCGCGTTGTCGAGCAGCAGCCGCGCGACCTCGTGCACCCCCGTCGCGACGACCGGGGCCGGCACCCGCTCGGTACCCAGGGTGACCACGCCGCCGCGGGCCCCGAGCGCACGCAGCGCGCGGTCCAGCTCGGCCCGCAGCTCCGGCAGCAGCCGCGCCGCGGCGGGGGCGGTCGCGACCGCCGGGACGTCGGCGAGCAGCCGGGCCGCCATCACCGCGACGGCCGCCTGCTCGGCGAACCCCTCGACCGCGGCGACGTCGGAATCGCGGAAGCTCCCACCCCCACCGAAAGCACAGGCTCCGAGCAACTCGTCGTCCCACCAGAGGGGAGTTCCGAGCACGTCCGGTGCGCCAGGGCCGTCCCCCTCCACAAGGAGGGTGCGGGGCTCCCGGACCAGGCGGGCCAGGACGTCCTCGACCGGGGGCAGGGGATCGCGGTGCACGACCGGTGCCGGGTCGCCCAGCAACGCGACGGTGCCGCCACCACCGCCCAGCCTGCTGGTCGTGCGCCGGACGAGGTCGTCGAGCAGCGACGCCACACCCCGGTCCTGCGCCGCACCGTGAGCGAGGATCACCCGGTCCTCCCGGTATCCATCTTGCATCTATGCCGCATTCCTGGAGGGGAACGGTAGGGATGCCGACCGGGGTGGGCAAGCCTCGCGAACCCGGGCCGGACGTGTTCGGGCATCATTTCGGGCGTGGACGACGGGTCACGGGCGAGCGGTAGCGCCACCGAACGGGCGTACCGGTTCGCCAAGGCCGGGATCCTCGACGGCTCCCTGCCCGCGGGCGAGCTGATCAGCGAGGGTCAGGTCGCGCGGCCGCTGGCGCTGAGCCGCACGCCGGTCCGCGAGGCGTTCCTGCAGCTGCAGGCCGAGGGTCTGCTGAAGCTCTACCCCAAGCGCGGCGCGCTCGTGGTGCCGGTCTCCCCCGGTGAGGTGGACGCCGTCGTCGAGGCCCGCGACGTCATCGAGTCGCACGCGATCGCCACCGTCGTGGGGGTCGACGACGAGACCCTGGAGCACATCGCCACCGCGATGGACGCCGCGATCGACGACCAGCTCGCCGCCGTGGCCGCGCGCGACGAGCTCGCCTTCGTCGAGGCCGACCGCCAGTTCCACACCGTGCTGGTGCGGGCCGGGTGCCGCAGCATCCTGCTGGAGGTCTACGGGACGCTGCGCGACCGGCAGCTGCGGATGAACATGGGTGCCCTGGGCGGCCGCTTCCCCGGCCGGGCCGAGCGCCTGGTCGCCGAGCACCGGCAGCTGCTCGCCGGGCTGCGCGCCCGGGACCGCCAGGGCGCGGTGGCCGTGCTCCGGGTGCACCTGGCGGGCACCCGGGCATCGGTGCTGGGCGCTCCCCCGGCGAGCGCCTGAGCCGCCGGGCCTCAGCCCCGCAGCACCCGCACCACGACCGTGCGGCTCGCGCGGTCGTGCCAGCCGCGCCCGTCGGTGTCGCGCAGGAACGGCGGCAGCACCACCGCGATCATCGCGGTGCGCAGCAGCGCCCGCGGGACACCGACGTGGGTCGCCATGTCGGTGCGCGCGACCCGCATCCCCAGCGCGAGGTGCCCCGGTGCCGTGCCGAGCACCGACACGGACAGTGCGGTGATCACGAACCAGGTCCCGAGGACCCACCAGCTGAACCCCGGGGTGCCGAGCGCGTCGACCCCGGCGACCAGCAGCACCAGCAGGTAGGACAGGAACCAGTCCAGGCAGACGCCGGCGACCCGGCGGCCGAACCCGGCGACGGAGTAGTGGCCGGTCGCCGGCAGCCCGAAACGCTCACCGGGGTGTCCCGCCGGGGCGGAACCTCCGGCGGATGAACCGGGGAGCCAGGACTCGATCCAACGGGCCATGCTCTCTAGCGTAGGCGCCGTAGCCGCACCACCGAGCGGGACCGGACCGGACACCGATGACGAACGTGATCGATGTCGCGGTCGGGTCAGTTAACGTCGGTGAAACAGGTGAGTGATGGGTGAGCAACACGCCACTCCTACCGTCACCCACGATCTCCACCAGCGAATGAAGGAGCCCAGAGAGTGTTCAGCAACGCCGAAGAGGTACTCAAGTACATCTCGGACGAGAAGGTCGAGTACGTCGACATCAGGTTCTGCGACCTGCCCGGCGTCATGCAGCACCTCACCGTCCCCGCCAAGACGGCCGGCGACCTCCTGGAGAACGGTGCCGCCTTCGACGGCTCCTCCGTCCGCGGTTTCCAGGCGATCAACGAGTCCGACATGGCGCTGCACCCGGACACGACGACCGCCCGTCTCGACCCGTTCCGCAAGCACAAGACGCTGAACATCAACTTCTTCGTGCACGACCCGATCACCGGTGAGCCCTACTCCCGGGACCCGCGGAACGTCGCCCGCAAGGCCCAGGAGTACCTGGCCGCGTCCGGCATCGCCGACACCGCGTACATGGCGCCCGAGGCCGAGTTCTACGTCTTCGACTCGATCCGGTTCGGCACCGACCCGCACCAGGCCTACCACCACATCGACTCCGCGGAGGGCTGGTGGAACACCGGCCGCGAGGAGGTCGGGGGCAACCTGGGCTACAAGGTCAACTACAAGGGCGGCTACTTCCCCGTCCCGCCGGTCGACCACTACGCCGACCTGCGCGCCGACATCGTCAGCACGATGCAGGCGTCGGGCTTCGAGGTGGAGCGCGAGCACCACGAGGTCGGCACCGCAGGCCAGGCCGAGATCAACTACAAGTTCGACACGCTGCTGCGTGCGGCCGACGACGTCATGCTCTTCAAGTACCTGGTGAAGAACGTCGCGTGGCAGAACGGCAAGACCGCGACCTTCATGCCGAAGCCGCTGTTCGGCGACAACGGCTCGGGCATGCACGTGCACTCGTCGCTGTGGAAGGACGGGCAGCCGCTCTTCCACGACGAGTCCGGCTACGGCGGTCTGTCCGACACCGCCCGCTACTACATCGGCGGCCTGCTGCACCACGCGCCGTCGCTGCTGGCGTTCACCAACCCGACGGTGAACTCCTACCACCGCCTGGTCCCGGGCTTCGAGGCCCCGGTCAACCTGGTCTACTCCGCGCGCAACCGCTCGGCCTGCATCCGCATCCCGCTGACCGGTGACAGCCCGAAGGCCAAGCGCGTCGAGTTCCGCTGCCCCGACTCGTCCGGCAACCCGTACCTCGCCTTCTCGGCGATCCTGATGGCCGGTCTCGACGGCATCAAGAACAAGATCGAGCCGCCGGCGCCGATCGACAAGGACCTCTACGAGCTCCCGCCGGAGGAGGCCAAGGACATCGCGCAGGTCCCGGCCTCGCTCGGTGCGGTCATCGACAAGCTGGAGCAGGACCACGACTACCTGCTCGAGGGTGGCGTGTTCACCCCGGACCTGATCGAGACCTGGATCTCCTACAAGCGGGAGAACGAGATCGACCCGCTGCGGCTGCGCCCGCATCCGTACGAGTTCGCCCTGTACTACGACGTGTGATCCGCACCTGACCCACGTCACACCGAGGCCCGGCCCCCGTCAGGGAGCCGGGCCTCGGCGCGTCCGGCGCGTCGTCGGCCGCCCCGTCAGAGGCGCTCGACGCGGTCGGCCTGCGGGCCCCGGTCGCTCTGCCGCACCGCGTAGCGGACGCGGTCGCCCTTCTGCAGTGGCTCCGCGTCCCGGATCACGGACACGTGGACGAACAGGTCGTCCCCGCCGGCATCCGGGGAGATGAACCCGAAGCCGCGGTCCTCGTCGTAGCGCACGACGACGCCCTCACCGCCCCGCGCGGGGACCTCGCGCGCCGCCGGCCCCGCGGCGGGTGCCGACCGCTTCGGCGCCGTCGAGGGCTCGCCGGCCCGGACCAGGTGCACGTCACGGGCCTGGGGCCCCTTCTCCGCCTGGGCCACCTCGAAGGCGATACGGTCGCCCTCCGCGAGCCAGGTCAGCCCCTCGGCCAGGGCCCGGGCGTGCACGAACACGTCGTCGCCGCCGGAGTCGGGGGTGACGAAGCCGAAGCCCTTGTCCTCGTCGTACCAGGCCACCGTGCCGTCGGCGTCGTCCGCGGTGTCGTCGGTGGCGGGCAGGCCGGCCCCCGCTCCCAGCGGGACCACGTGCCCGGCCTGCGGGCCACGCTCGCCCTCCACCACCAGGAAGGCCACCCGCTGACCCTCGGTGACCACGCCGCCGGTCACGATGGCGGAGCTGTGCACGAAGATGTCGGCGCCGCCGCCGTCCGGGGTCGCGAAGCCGTACCCCTTCCCCGGCTCGTACCAGGTGACGGTGCCGAGCAGGCCCACCGCGCTGTCGGCCGCCTCGGCCGTGACGCGCACCCGCAGCGCCTGGGGACCGCGGTCGTTCTCGCCGACCTCGAACTCGACGACCTGGCCCTCCCGGAGCACCGGCGCGCCGCCGCCCCCGACGATCTCGGAGGCGTGCACGAACACGTCCGGCGAGCCGTCCTCGGGTGCGAGGAAGCCGAAACCCCGTTCGGCGTCGAACCAGCGGACGGTCCCTTGCGGCATCGAGAACTCCAGATCGGTGGTCGGGTACTGGCCCCAGTCTCCCCGACGGACCTCGCGGTCCGTCGGGCCGGGCCCACGGGCCTGCGGTGCGGGGCGGGCCGGCGGTCCCGGGTGCTCCCCCGGCCACCCGCCGCGCGGCCGCCGTCGGACGGGTCCGGACATACGTCGGCGCCCGCCCGGAGAGTCTCCGGGCGGGCGCCGACGAGGGTGTTACGCGCGTGTCAGGCGCGGACCTTGCGGCCCACGATCACGCGGTAGATCGCGAGCAGGATCAGCGATCCGACGATGGCGAGCAGCCAGGTCGACAGGTTGAAGAACCCGCCGAGGCCGACGCCGAACACCGCGCTGCCGATCCAGCCGCCGAGCAGCGCGCCGACGACACCCAGGATCAGGGTGACGATGATTCCGCCCGGGTCCTTGCCCGGCATGATGGCCTTGGCGATGGCGCCCGCGATCAGCCCCAGCACGATCCACGCGATGATGCCCATGTCTGTCTCCCTCGCTTACGGTCCGTTCGTGACGAACCGAATCTGACCGGTCGGCACCGAGTGACCCGTGGGGGTCGTGGCGAAACGTCCCCGGTGGTCACCGTTCGGATGCGATCAGGAGACGGGAGGACGTCGGCCCGCTCCGGCTGCTCCGAACGGCACCGTGGAGACGCCCGTCCGCCGACCGGTGTACGGCCGTCGGCACCACGCGGTTCCCGATGTCGTGTAGGACGTCGCCGACGCTAACCACTGCCGGTCACGGAAACATCGCAGAACACCCCTGCCCCACCATCAGGTGCCGGAGTTCGCACGGTCGGGGTCTTCCCGGATGCGGACGCGTCACGAGGCGGTCACCGCGGACGGATGCGACCCCCGCTCGGGGTCAGGTCCGCTCGGAGCATCCCGCACGCGGAATCGGTGCAGAGATCATCTCGTCGCCCGCGTCCGCGGATTCGTTGACAAGGACGGGACGCGAATGCTTGACTCAGAGCTACCGTGTTCCAGGTCACACGGAGTGAGGGCCGCACCGGCCCGTCCACTCCGCTCGGTGACACCGCCCGGGTGTCCAAGGAACGGCACCGGCAACGCGCGACCCCCTGCGTCACCCTGCGCCCTCGGCGCGACCACGAACGTGCACGGTCCTTCCTCGGCGGCAGGATCGTGTCCCCTCCGCGCCCCCGGGCTGACCTCGTCGCCCGGGGGTGCGGCACATTCCGGGACGGCGGGACTACTCGGCGCCGGTGACCGCCACCAGACCGGCGGCCTCGATCCCCGCGAGGGCGGCGGCCTCGTCGTTGAGCGACGCGTCGCCGGTCACCCCGACGGCGCCGAGCAGCGCGCCGGCCGCGTCCTTGACGAAGACCCCGCCGGGCACGGAGAGGATCTTGCCGCCGGCGAGGTTGGCCACCGAGGTGAAGAACTCCGGGGAGTCCGCGGCGCGGGCGGCGATCGCGCGGTTGGTCATGCCGAGGGCGAGCACACCGCTGGCCTTGGCGACGGCGAGGTCGGGCCGCAGGAAGCCCGAGCCGTCCTGGCGGGCTAGGGCGACGATCGCGCCGCCCGGGTCGAGCACCGCGACCGTGAGCGGGTTGAAGCCCTGCTCGGTGCCGTGGGCCAGGGCAGCGGCGGCGATGGTCTGGGCCTGCTCGAGGGAGATCGTCATACCGCGAACCCTGCCATCACCGCGCCGCGCACGCCCACCCCGGCCTCACACGGCGGGTGGGCGGCGGTCAGCGCCGGGTGAGGCCCACGAGCGGGATCGTCCGGTCGGTCCTGCGCTCGTAGTCGGCGAAGCCGCCGTTGTTCTCCTTGATCCAGGTCCAGACGCGGTCGCGGTCGGCCTCGTCAAGCTCGGCCGCATGCACCGGCACGGTCTCGACCCCGCCCTCGCCGTCGGCGATCTCGGCGGTGACGTCCGGGTTCGCCATCAGGTTGTGGAACCACGCGGGGTGGCGCGGCGCGCCGGCCGCGGAGGCGACGACGACCCAGCGGTCACCGTCGGCGAACCAGCGCAGCGGCGCGATCCGCTCGGCGCCGCTCTTCGCGCCGACGTGGTGGACCAGGATCATCGGCAGGCCGGTGAACGGCTCGCCGACCCGGCCGTCGTTCTCGCGGAACTCACGGATCACCCTGGTGTTGAAGTCCTCTGCCATGGCCCCATGCTGTCAGGCGGGCGCCCCGCCGGGGGCGAACACGACCCAGCAGGCGGCGAGCGTCGCGGCGAACGCGACGAGCACGAACACCGCTGCCCACGCCCCGCCGCCGAGCGGGGTGAGCTCGGCGAGCCGGTCGGCGTCGGAGTGGCGCAGCCGGCCCCCGCGACGGCCGCGGCGCAGCTCCAGACAGGCCTTCACCCCGCCGAACAGCAGGAACCAGGTCAGCGCGGCGGCGAACCCGGTCCGCAGGTCGGCCGGGGCACGCAGCGCGACGAGCACGAGCACCGCCCCGGTCGCGACGACGGCCAGCCCGCCGTAGAGGTTGCGGATCTGCAGCAGCGTCGCGGCCAGCAGCACCACCGCGATCCACAGCATCGCCTGCGCCTCGTCCGCCGCGACCAGCACCGCACCGCCGAGGCCGAGCAGCGGCGGGAAGACGTAGCCGGCGAAGAACATCGCGACCACCCCGGGCCCGCGCCCCGCGCCGGTGGAGTGCGTGACGCCGGAGGAGTCGGCGTGCAGCCGGATCCCGGCCAGGCCCCGCCCGACCAGGACCGCGACGAGTGCGTGCCCGCCCTCGTGGGCGATCGTGACCGCGGTGCGCGTCAGCCGCCAGGTCGGCCGCCACGCGACGACCGTCAGGGCCAGCAGCGCGGCCAGCAGCGACGCCGGCCGGGCCGCGACGAGCTCGTACCCGCGGGTGATCACGTCGAGGTCTGCCACGGACCCCAGTGAACCAGCGGGGTCCGGTCACACCGCGCCGAGGATCTCCTCGACCGCCTCCAGCGCCGAGTCGGTGTCGTCCGCCAGGTACATGAGGTCGACGAAGGTGTGGTCGACGTCGGTGTCGGTGGCCGCCCGGCGCACCAGCGCGGCGGCGTCGGCGGCGGTCTCCCCCGGCTTCGGGTTCACCCGCAGCACCGCGCCGACCGCGTCGGCGGGGCGGCCCGCCTCGGCCGCGGCGGCACGCAGGTCCGCCCAGGGCGCGGAGACCGCGGCGTCGAGGTCGGTGACGTCGGAGGTGACGACCGGCAGGAACCCGTCGGCCCGTTCCGCGATCCTGCGGCGCGCCCGGGGGCTGAAGCCGCCCAGGTAGACCGGCACGTGCTGCGGCCGGGCGTGCACGTACGACGGCGCGACGCTCGCGAACCGCCCGGTGAACTCCACCGGGTCGTCGTGCCACCAGGTGTCGAACAGGTCGAGGGTCTCGTCGAGCCGGGCGCCGCGCTCACCCATCGGGACCCCGACCGCGTCGTACTCCTCGGGCGACCAGCCGATGCCGAGGCCCAGCAGCAGCCGTCCGCCCGACAGGTTGTCGATCGTCGCCGCCTGCCGGGCCAGCAGCGCCGCCGGGTACCAGGGCGCGTTGAGCGTGCTGGTGCCGAGCTGCACCCGCGCGGTGGCGGCGGCCGCCGCGGTCAGCAGCGCCAGCGGGTCGTGCGCGGCGGTGAACTGCTCGGGCACGCTGCCCGGGCCGCCGGGCCCGCCGCCGTAGCCGACCGTCGGGTCGACGGCCACCAGCAGCCGGTCGCCCGTCCACAGGCTCGCCGCGCCGCGCTCCTCGGCGCCCGCCGCGAACCGCATCGTCCCGTCCACGTGGGCCGCGGACGCACCGAACTGCGGGATCCCGAAACCGATTCGCACTTGACCTCCAGCCGCTGGAACACCCGACGCTGTACCCGTGACCGCACCACCTACCGATGATCACCCTGTCACGCTGACGATCGGGCAGCTCGCCCGGCGCAGCGAGGTCCCCGTGCGCACGCTCCGTTTCTGGTCGGACGAGGGGCTCGTCCCCGCCGACCGCAACGATGCGGGCCACCGGGTCTACGGACCGGCCGCGGTCGCACGGCTCGACCTCGTGCGCACCCTGCGCGAGCTCGGCCTGGGCCTGGACGACGTGCGCGCCGTGCTGTCCCGCCGACGGGGGGTCGGCGAGATCGCGGCGGCACACGTCCGGGCCCTGGACGACCGGATCCGGGAGCTGCGAGCGCAGCGGGCGGTGTGCGCCCTGCTCGCCCGCACCCGAGCCGGTGACACCCCACCCGACGAACGGAGCGTGACCCTGATGAACGACCTCGCCCGGCTGTCCGCGGCCCAGCGCCAGCACCTGATCGACGACTTCGTGACCGAGACCTTCGCCGGCATCGACGACGACGCGCCCGGCGCGGGCATCGCCACCGGCATGCGGTCGATGCCCGCCGAACTGCCCGACGACCCGACCCCCGAGCAGGTGGGGGCCTGGGTGGAGCTGGCCGAGCTCGTCGCCGACCCGGGGTTCCGGGCCCGGTGCCGGGAGATGGCCGTCGCCGGTGCCACCGCCCCCGAGCACCACGAGCGGGGGGCCGACCCCGCCGCGGTGGCCGAGCACGCGGGGGCCGCGCTCGCCGCGGGCGTCGACCCGGCGAGCCCGGAGGCGGCCCGGGTCCTCGCCCGCATCCCCGGCGTCGAGGGGCAGGACGCGGCGGCCCGCGCCCGGACCGCGGACAGCGTCGAGCTGTTCGCCGACCGCCGCGTCGAGCGCTACTGGACGCTGCTCGGGGTGCTCAACGGCTGGCCGGCCCGCGAGCCCGCGGTTCCGGCGTTCGAGTGGTTCGCCGCGGCGCTGCGCTCGGCACCGGCCGGTCAGTCCTCGGACCAGCCGTAGAACACCCGCTCGACGACCGCGCGGGCCCGCCGCGTGACGCGCTTGTAGTCGTCGAGGAACTCCCCCGGGTCGCCGCCCGCCGGGTACCCGAGCGCGACGGCGACGGCGGCCAGCTCCCGCCCCGAACGCGGGAGCTGGTCGCCGGGCTTGCCCTTGACCAGCATGATCGCGTTGCGGGCCGCGGTCGCGGTGCGCCAGCCCTCCTCCAGCTCGGCGGCGTCCCCGGCGCTGATCAGCCCGGCCTCCGCGGCCTCGTGCAGCCCGTGCAGCGTCGACGGGGTGCGCAGCTCGGGGACGTCGCCCGCGTGCTGGAGCTGCAGCAGCTGCACCGTCCACTCGACGTCGGCCAGCCCGCCCAGGCCGAGCTTGGTGTGGGTGGTGCGGTCCGCGCCGCGGGGCAGCCGCTCGGCGTCGACCCGGGCCTTGATCCGGCGGATCTCCGACACCGCGGCCGCCGACACGCCGTCGGCCGGGTACCGGATCGGGTCGATCAGCGCGGTGAACTCGCGGCCCAGCGTCCGGTCCCCCGCGATCGGGCGGGCCCGCAGCAGCGCCTGGGCCTCCCACACCTCACCCCACCGGGCGTAGTACTCGCGGTAGGAGGCCAGGGTGCGCACCATCGGCCCGGACCGGCCCTCCGGACGCAGGTCCGCGTCGACCGACAGCTCCGGATCCGGGCTGGGGGAGCCGAGCAGCCGCCGCACGCGTTCCACGACCCGGGTCGCCCACCTCACCGCGGTGTGGTCGTCGACGCCCTCGGCGGGCCTGCAGACGAACATCACGTCGGCGTCGCTGCCGTAGCTGGACTCGCCGCCGCCGAGACGACCCATCCCGATCACCGACAGGACGGCCGGGCGCTCGGGCTCCGCGCGCAGCACCGCGTCCAGGGTCGCGGCCAGCACCGCCTCGTTGACCGAGTTCAGCGCCGTGCACACCGCGTCGACGGGCAGCAGGCCGAGCAGGTCGGCGCAGGCGATCCGCAGCATCTCGTGGCGGCGGTAGGACCGCGCCGACGCCACCGCGGCCTCCGGCGTGCTCTGCCGGGCGACGGTGGTGCGCAGCGCCATCGACACCTCGGCCGGGTCCCGGGTCAGCTCCGGGCTCTGCACCCCCGAGGAGGTCGCCAGCATCCGCAGCACCTCCGGCGCGCGGGCCAGCAGGTCCGGGACCAGGGCCGACGTCCCGAGCAGCGTCATCAGCCGCTGCGCGACCGCGCCCTCGTCGCGCAGCAGCCGCAGGTACCAGGGGGTGTCGGCGAGCGCCTCGGACACCCGACGGTAGGCGAGCAGGCCGCGGTCGGGGTCGGGGCTGCGCGACAGCGAGTCGAGCAGCACCGGCAGCAGCGCCCGCTGGATCGACGCGGCCCGCGACACCCCGCCGGTGAGCGCCCGCAGGTGCCCGAGCGCCCCCTCCGGCGACGCCCAGCCCAGCGCCTTCATCCGTGCCTTCGCCGCCTCCGGGGACAGCACGGCGTCGGCGCCGTCGGCGGCCAGCCGGGACACCGCCGACAGCAGCGGCCGGTAGAACAGCTTCTCGTGCAGCCGGGTGACGCGGCGCGCGTTGCGCTGCCACTCGTCGACCAGCACCCCGACGACGTCGCGGCGCCCGTCCGGGCGGATCCGCGCGGCCCGGGCGAGCCAGCGCAGTCCGTCGATGTCGTCGGCGGCCGGGAGCAGGTGGGTGCGGCGCAGCTTCTGCAGCTGCAGGCGGTGCTCCAGCAGGCGCAGGAACCGGTAGGACGCGGCGAGGTTGGCGCCGTCGTCGCGGCCGACGTAGCCGCTCTCCGACAGCGCGGCCAGCGCGACCAGGGTGTTGCCCGAGTGCAGCGAGTCGTCGCCCCGGCCGTGCACCAGCTGCAGCAGCTGGACGGCGAACTCGACGTCGCGCAGCCCGCCGCGGCCGAGCTTCAGCTCGCGTTCGCGCTGCTCGGAGGGGATGTTCTCGATGACCCGGGCCCGCATGGCCTGCACGTCGGTGACGAAGTCGTCGCGGGTGGAGGCCTGCCACACCATCGGCGACAGCGCCTCGACGTAGGCGGCGCCGAGCTCGCGGTCCCCGGCGATCGGGCGGGCCTTGAGCAGCGCCTGGAACTCCCAGGTCTTCGCCCACCGCTTGTAGTACGCCACGTGCCCGTCGAGGGTCCGCACGAGTGCGCCCTGGCGGCCCTCGGGGCGCAGGTTCGCGTCGACCTCGAAACAGGCCTCCCCCGCGATGCGCATGACCCGCGACGCGAGCTTCGTCGCGGCCTGGGTGAGCTCCCCGCCGGGTTCGGCGACGAACACGACGTCGACGTCGGAGACGTAGTTGAGCTCCCGGCCACCGCACTTGCCGAGCCCGATCACCGCGAGCCGCAGCTCCTCGGGCGGGTCCTGCTCGGCCGCGGCCACCGCCAGCGACGCCGACAGCGCGGCCTCGGCGAGGTCGGCGAGCTGGGCGGCGACGTCGTCGACCTCCATCACCGGCAGACCCGGGTCGCCGACGGCGGCCAGGTCGGCCGAGGCGAGGCCGAGCAGCTCGTCGCGGTAGGCCGTGCGCAGCGCCGCGACGGCCTCGGCGCCGGTCAGCGAAGCCCGCGCTCCGCCGGCCGTCCCCGGCGGCGGCGCGGCCGGGTCGGCCCCGACCGCGCGCAGCAGGTTCGCGGTGCGCCGGGCCAGGTCCGGCGGCGGGTTCCCGCGCTCGGCGGTGTCGGCCAGCAGCGGCCAGCGGTCCGGGTGGCCGACGAGGTGGTCGCCCAGCGCCGTCGACGACCCCAGGGTCGCCAGCAGCCGCCCCCGCAGCCCGCGGTCGGTGCGCAGCGCCCGGTCGATCGCGGGCCACGGGGCGGTCTGCGCCAGCCGCTCGACCGCCCGCAGGGCGAGGGACTGGTCGGGGCTGCGGGCCAGCGCCCACATGATCTCCTCGCAGCCGGGCGCCGGCCCGTCGGTCGCCCACCAGCCCAGACCGCGCAGGGTCGTGGCCGCGTCCTCACCGGTGAGGCCGAGCCGGGCGAGCGAGGTCCCCGTGCGACGGTCCATGACCGGTGATCCTGCCCCATCGCGGGCCGCCCTTCCCTCAGGGGCGTCCAGCGGTCAGGCTCGGGGGCATGCACGTCGTGATCGTCGGTGGGGGTGTCGGAGGACTGACCACGGCGCTGGCCCTGGAGCGGGCCGGGATCGGGTCCACGGTCCTGGAGCAGGGGTCCGGCGCGGGCGAGCTCGGTGTCGGGTTCAACCTGCTGCCGCACGCCGTGCGGGTGCTCGACGGGCTCGGCCTGTCCGCGGAGCTGGCCGACGTCGGCATCGCGACCACCGACCTCACCTACGCCCACCGGCTCGGGCAGCCGATCCTGCGCAGACCCTGCGGGGTGGCGGCCGGCTTCGCGTTCCCGCAGGTCGCCGGGCACCGCGGCCGGGTGCACCGGATGCTCACCGACGCCGTGCGCGCACGGCTGGGGTCCGACGCGATCCGCACCCGGCACCGGGTCGCCGGCGTCGAGCACTCCGACGGGGGTGTCCGGGTCCGCTTCGCCGACGACGCCCTGCCGGAGGCGACCGGCGACGTGCTGGTCGGCGCGGACGGCATCCACTCCGCGGTGCGGGCGGGCCTGTTCCCGGGCGAGGGACCGCCGCGCTGGAACGGGGTGTCGATGTGGCGCGGTGCGACGGACTGGCCGGCGTTCCGCGGGGGCCGCTCGATGGTCGTCGCGGGCGGGAACGCGGCCAAGCTGGTGGTCTACCCGGTCGGCGCCGGCAGCGCGCCGGGCACGGTCCTCACGAACTGGGCGGTGTGCATCGCGACCGGCGCCGACGGCGACCCCGCCCCGCAGCGACAGGACTGGTCACGGCCCGCCGACCGCGACGAGACCCTCGCCCACGCCCGCCGCTTCCACCTCGACGACGTCGACCACCTCGCGCTGGTCGCCGCGACACCGGAGATCTTCGAGTTCCCGATGTGCGACCGGGACCCGCTGCCGCGCTGGTCGCACGGGCGGGTCACCCTGCTCGGCGACGCCGCGCACCCGATGGTCCCGATGGGCTCCAACGGCGCCGGGCAGGCGATCCTCGACGCCGAGTCGCTCGCCCGGCACCTGGCCGCGGGCGGCGACCCGGCGGCGGCGCTGGCCGCGTACGAGGCCGAACGGCTGCCGATGACCGCCGACGTCGTGCTCCGCAACCGCGTGGGTGGCCCGGAACGGGTCATCGACGAGGTCGAGCGCCGCGCGCCCGACGGCTTCGACGACCTCGACGCGGTGATCACCGGCGGGGAGCTCGAGGAGATCTTCGCCGGCTACCACCGCGCGTCGGGCAACACCCGCTAGTCGGCGCCGGGGACGCTGCCCGGCGGCAGGAAGTCGACGTCGTGCAGCGCCGACTGCCGCACGACCTCGGCCGGGTCGGTCAGGTCGTGCAGCCGGTCGAACAGCGACGCCAGCCGGCCGGCCGGGCTGACCCAGAACAGCGCACGGGCGTTGCCCTGCTCCTTGTTGTAGTAGGCGTGCGGCAGGCCCTTGGGCATGAGGACGGTGTCCCCCGGCCCGGCCTTCTCCCACTGCCCGTCCAGGTAGAGCGTGAACACGCCGTCGAGGACGTGGATGTGCTCGTCCTGGGTCGTGTGCACGTGCGGCGGGACGCCCGTGCCGGGCGGGTCGAGGGTCTCGAAGGCGAAGCTGGTCTCGCTGACGGCCTTCGCCCAGTAGGTGTGGCCCAGCACGTTCCACACCCGCTTGTACTGGCCCTCGCCGGCCCGCGTGATGCCCTTCGGCAGCGGGCCCAGGATGATCTCATCCTCGAAATCGCTCACAGCACGGGAAGGTACGTCGCGAGCTCGTGCGGCGTCACGTTCCGGCGGTAGGCGTCCCACTCGGCCCGCTTGTTGCGCAGGAAGAAGTCGAACACGTGCTCGCCGAGGTACTCGGCGACGAGCTCGCTCTTCTCCATGACGTCGAGGGCCTCGGTGAGGTTCTGCGGGAGCAGCTCGTAGCCCAGCGCCCGGCGCTCTGTGTCGGTCAGGGCCCACACGTCGTCCTCGGTGGGCGGGGGCAGCTCGTAGCCCTTCTGGATGCCGGTGAGACCGGCGCCCAGGATGACGGCGTAGGCGAGGTAGGGGTTGCACGCGGAGTCCAGCGTGCGGACCTCCACCCGGCGCGAGGACGACTTGCCCGGCGAGTACATCGGGACCCGGACGAGCGCGGAGCGGTTCGCGTGGCCCCAGGACACCGCGGTCGGGGCCTCGCCGCCGGTGATGAGGCGCTTGTAGGAGTTGACCCACTGGTTGGTGACGGCGGTGATCTCCCGGGCGTGCTTGAGCACGCCGGCGACGAACGCCTTGCCGGTCGCGGACAGCTCGTAGGGGTCGTCCGGGTCGTGGAAGGCGTTGTGGTCGCCCTCGAACAGCGAGAAGTGCGTGTGCATGGCCGAGCCGGGGTGCTCGGAGAACGGCTTGGGCATGAACGAGGCCCGCACGCCCTGGGTGAGCGCGACCTCCTTCACGACGTAGCGGAACGTCATGAGGTTGTCGGCCATGGTCAGGGCGTCGGCGTAGCGCAGGTCGATCTCCTGCTGGCCGGGGCCGCCCTCGTGGTGGGAGAACTCCACCGAGATGCCCATCGACTCCAGCGTCTCGATGGTGTTGCGCCGGAAGTGCGGGGCGACGTCGTGGCTGGCCTGGTCGAAGTAGCCGCCGGAGTCCGCCGGGACGGGCCGGGTGCCGTCGCCGGGCAGGTCGCGCAGCAGGTAGAACTCGATCTCCGGGTGCACGTAGCAGGTGAACCCGGCCTCGCCCGCCTTGTTCAGCGCACGGGTCAGCACGTGCCGCGGGTCGGCCCAGGACGGCGACCCGTCGGGCATGGCGATGTCGCAGAACATCCGCGCCGAGTAGTGCTCGCCCGAGGCGGTCTCCCAGGGCAGCACCTGGAACGTCGACGGGTCGGGCTTGGCGACCATGTCGGACTCGTAGACGCGGGCGAAGCCCTCGATGGCCGAGCCGTCGAAGCCGATGCCCTCGGCGAAGGCGCCCTCCAGCTCGGCCGGGGCCACCGCCACCGACTTGAGGTATCCGAGCACGTCCGTGAACCAGAGACGGACGAAACGGATGTCGCGTTCCTCGAGCGTGCGGAGCACGAACTCCTGCTGGCGGTCCATGCGGCGGAGCCTAGGAACCCCGTGTTACGCGGAAGTTACCGGGGTGTGCGGGCGACCCGGTCGTGGTCGCCCGCACACCCCCCGACGACGGCCCTCAGCTCGGCGCGAGCGTGCACTCCGCGCCCTGCGGCGGGAGCGTGAGGTTCACCAGATAGTCGATCGCGAGCGTGTCGGTGCACGCGTCACCCTGCAGCGACGCGGTGTGCTGGTTGCCGTTGACCTTGATCAGACTGCCGTTCAGCTGCTGGGCCAGGTCGACCCCGGCCTGGTACGGCGTGGCCGGGTCACCGGTGACCGACACCACGACGACCGGCGGGAGCCCGTCGACCTTCGGCGTGTGCGGCTCGCTGGTGGGCGGGACCGGCCAGAACGCGCACGCGTCGCGGGCACCGACCGGGCCGCGGCCGGTGGAGCGGAACGGGGCGGCCTCGTCGGCCCGCGTCGCCAGCTCCAGGGCCTCCGACGGCTCCTTCAGCGCCGGCTGGTTCACACAGCTGATCGACTGGAAGGCCTGCAGCATGTTCGAGTAGCGGCCCTGGTCGTCGCGCTCGTAGTAGAGGTCGGCCAGGCGCATCAGCAGGTCGCCGTTGCTGTTCGCGACCTGCGAGATCCCGCGCTGCAGCGCGGGCCACAGCTGGGAGACGTAGAGCGCCTGGCTGACGCCGGTCTGGGCGTCGGAGAAGCTCAGGACGCGCCCGTCGCCGACCTTCGCGGGCGTGTCGATCAGTGGCCGCATCACCGCCTGGAACGCCTGGGTCGCCTTCGCCGGGTCGGTGCCCAGCGGGCAGCCGGGGCGGCTGGTGCAGTCCTTGGCGAAGTTGTCGAACGCGAGCTGGAACCCGGCGTTCTGCTTGACCGTGGAGTCGATGGTCGACTGCGTCGGGTCGATCGCGCCGTCGAGCAGCAGCGCGCGGACGTTCTGCGGGAACGCCTCGGCGTAGGCGGTGCCGAGCTCGGTGCCGTAGGAGAAACCGGCGTAGGTCATCTTCTGGTCGCCGACGGCGGCCCGCATGACGTCCATGTCCTTCGCGACGTCACGGGTGCCGACGTTCGCCAGCACGTCGGCCCCGGTGCGCTGGGTGCAGCGCTCGGCGAACTGACGGCTGTCGGCCTCGGCGGCGGCGACCCCGGCGGGCGAGGGGTCGGCGAAGGTCTTCGTGCGCTCCTCGTCGTTCTCCGCGTCGGTGAGGCACTGGATCTTCGGCAGGCTCGCACCGGTGCCACGGGGGTCGAACCCGACCAGGTCGAACCGGTCCCCCAGGCCGTTGGTGGCCCAGGTGGCGGCCTGGCGCGCGACGAACGAGGTGCCCGAGGCGCCGGGGCCGCCCGGGTCGGCGAACAGCGAGCCGATCTTCGCTCCGGTCGCCTTCTTGCGCAGCAGCGCGATCTGCATCGTCTTCCCGTCGCCGGGCCGGGCGTAGTCCTGCGGGACGGTCACCCGGGTGCAGTCGAACTGCGGGTCGGCGTAGGTCTGCGCGTCGTCCGCGGTGGGGGCGTAGTCCGCGCAGGGGCCCCATTGCAGCTGCTGGTCGTAGAACTGCGCGAGGTCCGGCGGGTTCTGCGCGGCCTGCGGCTGGTCGCCGGTGCCCGCGTCGGCGCACGCGCCGACCAGGACGAGGGTCGCCGCACCGAGCACGGCGAGCGCGGCCGGACGCGTCCGCCGGCGGGCCGGGGCCGGTGTCTCTCGTCGGTGGGCACGTGGTCGCAACAGCCGAGGGAGCATGGCGGTGAGCATGCCACCGACCCCCGACGGTGACCGGTCGCGGGTCACGGCCCGGGTGAGGGTGCCCACACCACGGGGCGGTCGGGGCCCGTGCGCTGCCACCCTGGCGTCCGCCATCGACGGCGAACCCGGGGACCCACGACCAGCGTGGGCCTCGAGGCACGGAAGGAGCTCACCGGTGAGCACACAGGAGAGCGGAGAGGTGGCGGCCCCGTACCGGGCGCCCGCGACCCCGCCGAAGCGGACCCGCGTCCACCACCTGCTGCAGTGGAAGCAGGAGGGCCGGCGCTGGCCCATGCTGACCGCCTACGACGTCTACTCCGCCGAGATCTTCGACGACGCCGGCATCCCGGTGCTGCTCGTCGGCGACTCCGCGGGCAACAACGTGTTCGGCCACGACAACACCATCCCGGTCACGGTCGACGACCTGGTCCCGCTGACCCGCGCCGTGGTGCGCGGCGCCCGTAGCGCGCTCGTCGTCGCCGACCTGCCGTTCGGCAGCTACCAGATCTCCCCCGCGCAGGCGCAGGAGACGGCGTTCCGGTTCATGAAGGAGGGTGGGGCGCACGCGGTCAAGCTCGAGGGCGGTGCGCGCTTCGCGCCGCAGGTCGAGGCGCTCACCGCGTCCGGCGTGCCGGTGATGGGCCACCTCGGGTTCACCCCGCAGAGCGAGCACGCGCTGGGCGGGTTCCGCATCCAGGGCCGCGGCGACGCCGCCGACCGGCTCGTCGAGGACGCGCTGGCCGTGCAGGAGGCGGGCGCGTTCGCCGTCGTGCTGGAGATGGTGCCCGCCGACGTCGCCAAGCGGGTGACCGGGGAGCTGCGCATCCCGACCGTCGGCATCGGCGCCGGGCCCGACTGCGACGCCCAGGTCCTCGTCTGGTCGGACATGGCCGGGATGAACCGCGGGAAGGTGCCGCGCTTCGTCAAGAAGTACGCGGAGCTCGGCTCGGCCCTGCACGACGCGGCGGCCGCGTTCGCCGCCGACGTGGCGCACGGCGAGTACCCCGCCGAGGAGCACAGCTACCGCTGAGCCGGGCCGGGGCCCCGGCGCGCGTCGCCGGGGCCCGGTCGGCCGGGCGGGACCGGTTCAGCCTGCGCCGTGCGTCGCCGGGTGCCCCCCAGCCCCGGGATGCCGCCGCCCGCGCGGTGGCGGGCCAGCATCCGGTCCGCGGGGGTCTCGCGGCGCGCAAGCCGCCGGGCCAGCGACGCCAGCCGCGCACCGTGGGCGTCGTCGCCGGCCAGCGCGGCGGTCGCGGCGTCGAGGACGGCCTGCGACCCCGCCCGCACCGCCGGGTCGGCCCAGCCCCGCAGCGCCGAGCGGCGGTGCGCCGCCGTGTCCGGGGTCCGGCGCCGGCCGGGCAGCGTGTCGTCGCGCAGCAGGCCGGTCAGCAGGCTCAGCAGCGCCGCGGGCAGGTCGGTGCCCACACCGTCGGCGGGCTCCTCCCCCGCGATCGCCGGGACGGCGTCGAACGCCTTGAACTCGATCCGCCCCACCTCCCCGGGGATGCCCGCGTGCCGCACCAGGCTGGGGTCGGTCACCAGCAGCGGGGCGTCGGGCGGCAGGTAGGCCAGCGCCGCCGGGCGCGCCCCGGTGCGACGCGCGGTGCGCGCCGACAGCCCGCCCCAGACCCGGCCGTCGCGGAACGGCGAGGAGAACGACCACGGCACCAGGTAGGGGCTGTAGAAGGTCAGCTTCGCCGCCGCGTCGGCCAGCACGGCGGGGTCGGTGCCGGACTCGGGGAACGACAGGTTCAGGTCCGGCCCCCAGGTCACCATGTGCAGGTGCGAGGTCCGCTCCTCCGGCGAGTCCGCCATCAGCGCCCGCTCGTGGGCGTTCGGCGGGGGGTCCAGCCGGTAGGCCGACAGCTGCGGGTGGTGGGCGAACGCGACGGGGCGCAGTCCGTGCCGGGCGGCCACCGCGGCCAGGGTGACCGCGTCGGCGGCCAGCGCGTCGGCGGCGGCCTCGACCGAGTCGTGCACGCGGGTCCGGATCTCGATGCCCTTGGGGTCGAACCGGAGCAGCCCGCCGCTCTCGTCGAGGCGCTCGTAGCCCTCGGCGTACCAGCGCTTGCGGCGGATGCCGGCGTCGCCGATCCGCAGGTCGGTCTGGTCCCCGGGCAGCTCCGGCAGCTCGTCGACGACCGCCGCGACCTGCGCGTGGGTCAGCGACCGGTGGTCGGCCACCGTCCCGTCGTCCCGCAGCAGCGCGAGCTCGTGCTCGAGCCCGTAGCGCGCCTCGCCCCGCATCGACCACCCCCGGTCCCCGTCCTGGCACAGGACGTTACCGAGGCCGGGCCCGGCGCCGGCTGTGATCCGTCCCCGCACCCTCCTCACCCGTTCCGCCCTGGACAACCCCGCGGCGAACGGTCAGCCTGGTGACGGCGGCCACGTCCACCAGGTGGCCGGGACCCGGAGCACACGGGAGGCGTCATGAGGCTGGGCCGCAAGATCTCCGAGGGATTCGCCGTGGACCACGAGGCCGACCGGGTGGCCGACGCCCAGGAGCGCCCGCGCCCGGCGCGCACCGTCGAGCCCGAGTTCACCGAGTGGACGCCGGCCGCCCCGCAGCCGGCGCACTCGGGGTCCCGCAAGGACTGACCGGGTGCGCGGGCTGTTCCGCCGGACCCCGCTGGAGTACCCGACCGGCCCGCTGGAGGGCCACAAGCTGGCGTTCCCGATGCTGTCCGCGGACGGCACGACGGTGGGCTTCAGCGGTGTGACGCTCGGGCGGGCGCACGTCTACCGCACGGTCGACGACGCGGTGTGCGCGCACGGTTGCCGGCACGCCTGCCCGTCGCGGTGGTGCGACTGCGGGTTCTACTGCTTCCACACCGCCGACGACGCCCGCGAGCTGGCGTGTGCGCCCGAGCACCAGGGCGCGATCCTGCTCGAGGTGGCCGTCTCCGGCCGGTTCCGTCGCTACGAGCTGGGCCTGCGCTACGCCCGGCAGCGGGTGCGCACGATCCGGATGCGGCCCTGCCGCTGCGGGGCGCGGGTCGCGGTGCTCGCCGACACCGGCTCCGGGCAGCACGGCTGGCGCCGGCTGGAACCGGTGTGCCTGCGGTGCGCCGGGGCGCGCCCGGTGCTGTCGGCGCAGCGCTTCGCCGAGCTGGCCGAGCTCACCCTGCTGCCCGACGACGTCGCGACGGGCCCGCTGACCACGCCCGACGACGCGGCGGGGTTCGCCGAGCACCCCGACCCGCACGGCACCGAGGCGGCCGACGGGCTGATCGGCGACCCGGTCGCCGCGGCGGGCGCGGTCGCCGTGCTCACCGCGGAGATGGCGCTGCTGCAGGCCCGGCTCGACGAGATGGCCCGCCAGCTCGGCCGGGCCACCGCACGCCTGGACGCGCTCGAGGGCCGCGACCGGCCCGCGGCGGAGCCGGGGTCAGAGCCAGACCGGTAGCGGCGGCGGGAGCTTCCCGTCGGCGTCGCGCAGGCCCTTGTCGAACGGGCGGCCGAGCAGCCAGGCGATGATGTCGTGCGCCTTGCCGCGGACCGTGCCGAGGTCGCGCGGCTCGGCGCCGTCCGGCCCGGCGGGTCCCGGCCCGAACTCCAGCGTCGCGCCGGTGCGGACCTCCTCCAGGCGCACGTGCGGGCAGCCGGGCTTGCGCTCCAGCCGCGCGACCACGTCGGCGACCAGCACCTCCCGCATCGGGATCGGCAGGTCCTTGAACGAGGCGCCGACGTCGAGGTCGACGGCGTGGATCCACACCTCGCGGGCCCGGTTCCAGGGCACCGCCGTCACCGGCATCTCGACGCCCTGCGGGTTGCGCACGGTCGCCGACCAGGCCTTCTCGGGCATCGCCCGGACCGCGTGGGCGAGCCGGTCGGAGGCGGCGACGACGTCGGCGCGGATCTCGTCGGAGCTGCGCCCGGCCCCGGCCTCGATGTCGGCGTCGCGGGACGCGGGATCAGGGTAGGCCGGGGTCTCGACGCCGGTCCGCGCCCAGGTCAGCAGGTTCACCATGGCGTCGGCGTTACGGGCGAGGTGGGTGAGCACGTGCGCGCGGGTCCAGCCCGGCAGCGCCGACGGGGCGCGGAACGCCTCGCCCGCCATCCGGGTCATCAGCCCGCGCAGGTGGGCCTGGCCGTCGCCGGCCCAGGCCAGCGCGTCGCCCACCGGTGGCGGGACGAGGGCGCGGCCGTCGCCGGGGGTGCGCGCGGGGGTCACCGCACCGCCCGGCACACGTTGCGGCACTCGCCGATCCCCTCCACGGCGGTGACGATCTCGGCGCCGTCGGTGAGGTAGCGCGGGGGCGTGCGCGCGTCGCCGACGCCGCCGGGAGTGCCGGTGGCGATGACGTCGCCCGGGTTGAGCGTGAGGATCTCCGACAGGTAGACGACCAGGTCCACCGCGCCGAACACGAGCTGGTCGGTCGTGGAGTCCTGCATCGTCTCCCCGGACAGCTCCGAGGAGATCCGCAGCGCGCCACCGGCGGCCGGGTCGGCGGGCAGCTCGTCGGGGGTGACCAGCACCGGCCCGAGCGGCGTCGAGTGCTCCCAGGTCTTGCCCTGCAGGAACTGCTTGGTGCGCCGCTGGTAGTCGCGCATCGACACGTCGTTGAGCACGGTGTACCCGGCGATGGCGGCCGTCGCCGCCTCGCGGTCGGCGCGCCGGACCGAACGCCCGATGACGACGGCCAGCTCGGCCTCGTAGTCCACCCGGTCGGACTGCTCGGGCAGCTCGATCTCGTCGTGGGCGCCGACCAGGGCGGGCGCGAACTTGCCGAAGACCGTGGGGTACTCGGGCAGCTCGTTGCCCATCTCGAGCACGTGGTCGCGGTAGTTCAGCCCGATGCAGATGATCTTCTCGGGCGACGGCACCAGCGGCGCGTAGTCCAGGCCGGCGGTCTCGTGGACCGGCCCCGCCGCGCCCGCGGCGTGCTCGACCCAGTCGGGGCGCTCCAGCAGCGCCCGCACGTCGGCCTCCCCCGTCTCGACGGCGGTGTCGCCGTCGACGCGCACCGCCCGGTGCCCGGTCGCGGTCCGGATCGTCGCGAGCCTCATCGTGCGGGTGCCTCCCGGTATCGGTTGCCGTCCGGCGGAGAGTCTGCGCCACCGGGGACGCGCGGAACAGACAGGGGGTGGGTTATCGCGTGTCCCGGCCGGTGGACCGCCCGAACTCACCCGTACGGGCGACGCCGCGACGGACCGCGACCGCCGCTCCGCCGGCACGGCGACGGGGACGCCCCCGTCCGGGAACGCCCCGCCGGCGCGGCGTGGCGCAACCACACCCGCTGTCCGGTGCCCACACCCGTTGCAGCAGGTGTGGATGCCGGACGGCGGGTGTGGATCCGCCACGGCACTCCCACGGCCCGGCGGCGACCGACCCGGGCCGGGCCCGCAGGCCGGGTCAGATCGCGGCGTCGTCCTCGGCGCCACCGCCGCGCACCGGCAGGTCGTCGAACACCGCGGGCGGCTCCCGCCAGGCGTCCTCCGGTGCCCCGGCCCGGGCCGCGGCGACGGCCCGCCACACCCGCTCGGGGGTGCAGGGCAGGTCGATGTGACGCACCCCCAGGTCCGACAGCGCGTCGACCACGGCGTTCTGCACCGCCGGGGTCGACCCGATCGTCGCGGACTCGCCGATCCCCTTGGCCCCCAGCGAGTTCAGCGGGGTCGGGGTCTCGGTCGTCGCGGTCTCGAAGGAGAACAGGTCGGCCGCGGTCGGGATCGTGTACGCGGCGAGGCTGGAGGTCAGCGGCTGGCCCTCGTCGTCGAACAGGACCTCCTCGTGCAGCGCCTGGGCGACGCCCTGGGCGAGCCCGCCGTGCTGCTGGCCCTCGACGAGCAGCGGGTTCAGGATCCGCCCGCAGTCGTCGACGGCGACGTGCCGGCGCGGGGTGACCCGGCCGGTGTCGGTGTCGACCTCGACCACCGACAGGTGCGCCCCGAACGGGAAGGTCGCCCCGTCCTGCGCGGAGTCGAGCCCGACGTGCAGCTCCTCCCCCGTGGCGGCGGCCTGGCGGTGCACGTCGCTCCAGGTCGCGGTCGGACCGCCGGGCACCCCGGCGACGCCGAAGGTGCCCTCGTCGGTGATCTCGACGTCCTCCGCGGCGGCCTCCAGCAGGTGCGCGGCGAGCTTGCGGGCCCGCTCGTACAGCTCGTGCGCGGCCTCGGACACCGCGGTCCCGCCGAGCTGCAGCGACCGCGAGCCGCCGGTCCCGGCGCCGCGCGGGACGAGCGCGGTGTCGGACTGGACGTAGCGGATCCGGTCCATCGGGATGCCGAGCCGGTCCGACACCAGCATCGCGAACGACGTCGCGTGCCCCTGACCGTGCGCCGAGGTGCCGGCCGACACCGTCGCCGAGCCGTCGTCGTGCACGGTCACCGAGCCGTACTCGCCGCCCCCGCCCCCGGCGGTGACCTCGACGTAGACCGCGATGCCGATGCCCAGGCGCACCGGGTCGCCCGCCTCGCGGCGGCGGGCCTGCTCGGCACGCAGCTCGTCGTAGCCGGCGATGCGCAGGGCCTCGCGCAGCGGCAGGTCGTAGTCGCCGACGTCGTAGCGGGCACCGGTCGGGGTGGTGTACGGGAAGACGTCGGGCGCGAGCAGGTTGCGCCGGCGCAGCTCGACCGGGTCGATGCCCAGCTCGGCGGCCGCGACGTCGACCAGGCGCTCCAGGTGGGCGGCGGCCTCCGGGCGTCCCGCGCCGCGGAAGGCGCCCATCGGGGTGGTGTTGGTCAGCGCGGAGACGGCGTCGTAGCGCAGGTTCGTGACGTCGTAGACGCCGGTCGCCATGAGGTAGGTGGTGCGCAGCGGGAGCGCGCCGCCGAAGCCGGCGTAGGCCCCGGCGTCCCCGACGACCCGCACGCGCAGGCCGGTCATCCGGCCGTCACGGGTGAGGCCGAGCTCGTAGTAGCCGACCTGGCCGCGGCCGTGCGGCATCGAGACGAGGTTCTCCGAGCGGGTCTCGACCCAGGCCAGCGGCCGCCCCAGCGCCCGGGCGGCCGCGACGGTCGCGGTGTGCTCGGCGAGCACACCGGCCTTCGCGCCGAACCCGCCGCCGACGTGCGGGGCGATCACCCGGACCTGGTCGGCCTCCAGCCCGGCCAGTCCGGCGAGCTGGGTGCGGAAGCCGTGCGGCATCTGGGTGGAGACGTGCACGGTGAGCGGGAAGTCGGTGGTGGTGGGGTCGGCGACGATCGCGTTGCCCTCCATCGGGACGGCCGCGACGCGCTGGTTCACCATCCGCGCGCGGACGACGACCTCGGCGCCGTCGAGCGGGTCGCCGGTCCCCCGCTCGCCCGCGGCCAGGTTGCTGCCCTGGTCGGGGAACTGCAGCGGGGCGTCGTCGGCGAGCGCGGCCTCGATGTCGGTGACCGCGGGCAGCGGGTCGTAGTCGACCTCGACGAGCTCGGTGGCGTCGACGGCGGCGGCGCGGCTCTCGGCGACGACCAGCGCCACCGCCTCGCCGACGAACCGCACCCGGTCGGTCGCCAGCGGCGGGCGCGGCAGCGCGGGGTTGAGGACCATCAGGCCGTGGTGGGCGGGCAGGTCGAGGTCGGCCGCGGTGTACACGGCGAGGACGCCGGGCGCGGCCGCGGCCTCGGTGGTGTCGATGCCGGTGAGCAGCGCGTGCGCCACCGGCGAGCGGACGAACGCCACGTGGGCCAGGCCCGCCGGTGCGTCGGCACCGTGGACCAGGTTGCCGACGAAGGTGCTCGCACCGGTGATCAGGTCGGCGTCCTCGACGCGGCGGACGGAGGTTCCCAGGATCGAGCCAGGCATGTGGTCCACACTACAGCACTAACCGGAGGGTCGTCCGGTTAGTGCGCCTCACACGTCGTCTGCGTCTCCACCTGCGGTGCCCGCCCGGCGACGGCCGGTAGCGTCCCCGCCATGCCCGAGTTCCACCACACCGACGTGCTCCCGCTCGGCCCGGACGACACCGAGTACCGCGAGCTCGACCTGCCCGCGGGAACCGTGACCGAGGCCGCGGGCCGCACCTTCCTCGAGGTCCCTCCGGAGACGATCACCGGACTGGTCCGCGCGGCCGTCACCGACATCCAGCACCTGCTGCGACCCTCGCACCTGAAGCAGCTGCGCGCCATCATCGACGACCCCGAGGCCTCCGGCAACGACCGGTTCGTCGCCACCGACCTGCTGCGCAACGCCTGCGTGTCCGCGGGCGGGGTGCTGCCGATGTGCCAGGACACCGGCACCGCGATCGTCGTCGGCAAGAAGACCGAGACCGTGCTGACCGGCGGCGACGACGAGGCCGCGGTGTCGCGCGGGGTCTTCGAGGCCTACCAGGAGCTGAACCTGCGCTACAGCCAGATGGCGCCGATCAGCTTCTGGGACGAGAAGAACACCGGCACCAACCTGCCCGCGCAGGTCGAGCTGTACGCCAAGCCGGGCCGGGACCCGTACTACGAGTTCCTGGTCATGGCCAAGGGCGGCGGCTCGGCCAACAAGACCTTCCTCTACCAGGAGACGAAGGCACTGCTGAACCCGAAGCGGCTCGCGGCGTTCCTGGACGAGAAGCTGCGCAGCCTCGGTACCGCGGCCTGCCCGCCGTACCACCTGGCGATCGTCGTCGGCGGCATGTCGGCGGAGTTCAACCTGAAGGTCGCCAAGCTGGCCTCGGCCCGCTACCTGGACAACTTGCCGACCGAGGGCTCACCGCTCGGGCACGCCATCCGCGACACCGACCTGGAGCAGCAGGTCCTGGAGCTGACCCGCAACTTCGGGATCGGCGCCCAGTTCGGCGGCAAGTACTTCTGCCACGACGTGCGCGTCATCCGGCTGCCCCGGCACGGCGCCTCGCTGCCGGTCGGCGTCGCGGTGTCCTGCTCGGCGGACCGCCAGGCCAAGGCGAAGATCACCCCGTCCGGGGTCTACCTGGAGCAGCTGGAGCGCGACCCGGCCCAGTACCTGCCCGAGGCCACCGACGCCGACCTGTCCGACGAGGTCGTGCGGGTCGACCTGAACCGGCCGATGGACGAGATCCGCGCGCAGCTGTCGCAGCTGCCGGTGAAGACCCGGCTGTCGCTGACCGGGCCGCTGGTCGTCGCCCGCGACATCGCGCACGCCAAGATCGCCGAGCGGCTCGACGCCGGCGAGCCGATGCCGCAGTACCTCAAGGACCACGCCGTCTACTACGCCGGACCGGCCAAGACCCCCGAGGGCTACGCCTCGGGCTCCTTCGGTCCGACGACGGCCGGCCGGATGGACTCCTACGTCCAGCAGTTCCAGGAGGCCGGCGGGTCCCTGGTGATGCTGGCGAAGGGGAACCGGTCGAAGCAGGTCGTGGACTCCTGCGCCGCGAACGGCGGCTTCTACCTGGGCTCCATCGGCGGCCCGGCCGCCCGCCTGGCCCAGGACTGCATCCGCAAGGTCGACGTGCTCGAGTACCCCGAGCTCGGCATGGAGGCGGTCTGGAAGATCGAGGTCGAGGACTTCCCGGCGTTCGTCGTGATGGACGACAAGGGCAACGACTTCTTCGCCGACACCAGCGCCCCGACCCTGCAGGTCACCTTCCGCACCTGACCGCTGCGACGCCCGCCCCCCCCCGGGGGGTGTGTCCGCGGCCCCCGTGCACGGCGCGCCGTGCACCCAGGGGAACCCTCGTAGCGCTCTAAGCCACGAAGGTTCCCCTGGGGGCCACCCGGCGGGTGCCCGGCGACGGCACCGGGGGCTCCCGGGGGTGGGCGGGCGGGTCAGCGCAGGCGGCGGGGGCCCGCGTCGCGGCGGTCGGGCACCGGGCCGATCGTCATCCGGGCCCCGGCCACGAACGCGCCCTGCGGCGAGGCCAGCACCGGGTCGAGGGCGAGCGAGCGGACCTGCGGCAGGTCCTCGACGAGCCGCCCGATCCGCAGCACGACGTCCTCCAGCGCGGCGAGGTCGACCGGGTCCGTGCCGCGGTAGCCGGTGAGCAGCGGCGCCGCCCGCGGGGCCCGCACCAGCCGGGCCGCGTCCTCGGTCGACACCGGCAGGACCCGGTAGGCGCGGTCGTCGAGCAGCTCGGTCGCCATCCCGGACAGCCCGAACGCGACCAGCGACCCGAACGACGGGTCGTCGACGACCTCCACCGTGCACGACGTGCCCTTCGGGGCCATCCGCTGCACGTAGACCTCGTCGGACCCGGTCACCCGCGACAGCTCCGCGTGCGCGACGCGCAGAGCCTCCTCCGAGACCAGGTCCAGGCGCACCCCGACGAAGTCGCCGCGGTGCCGCCACTGGTCCGCGGTCGCCTTGATGACCACCGGGTAGCCGAGCTGCTCGGCGGCGGCGACGGCGTCGTCGGCGCCCTTCGCCCGGCGGAAGGTGATCACCTCCAGGCCGTAGCAGGCGAGCAGGTCGACGGCCTCGTCGTCGGTGAGGGGGTGCCGGGTGTCCGGCCCGAACGACGCCACGAGCTCCCGCGCACGGTCGGCGTCGATGCCCTCGGGCACGACGAACTCCCCGACCGGGGTGTCACGCCACTGCGCGTAGCGGCTGACCCGGCCCAGCGCCGACGTGGCCCGCTCGGGGCTGGCGAAGCTCGGCACCGACCCGCGGCCGGGCGTGCCGTCGGCGCCGGCGACCGACAGCTCCGCCGGGATGCCCTCGGCGGCGAGGAACACCGCGATGACCGGGACCCCGGCACCGCCCGCGGCGTCGCGCAGGGCGTGCGCGTGGTCCCGGCCGGCCACCGCGACCGGCGGGACGAACACCGCGATGAGCGCGTCCGGGCGGGCGTCGCCGTCCAGGGTCGCGCGGACCGCGCCGGCGAACGCCTCCGGGGAGGCCTGGGTGCCGACGTCGACCGGGTCCCCCGCCAGCTCCAGGCCCTCGTCGAGCAGCCCGTCGAGGACCAGGAGGTTGACCGCGGTGGAGTTGCCGACGACCGCGACCCGGCGGCCCTTCGGCAGCGGCTGGTGGGCGATGAGCAGGGCGGTGTCGAACATCTGCGGCAGTGTCTGCACGCGGATGACCCCGGACTGCTCGAACAGCGCCTGCACGCTGGACTCGTCGATCGGCGCCCCGACCGAGGCCAGCGACGGCAGCGTCCCGGTGTGCCGGCCGGACTTCACCGCGATCACCGGCTTGGTGCGGGCCAGCCTGCGGGCGACCCGGGCGAACTTGCGCGGGTTGCCGAAGGTCTCCAGGTAGAGCAGCACCTGCTCGGTGCTCGGGTCGGTCTGCCAGTACTGCATCAGGTCGTTGCCGGACACGTCGGCGCGGTTGCCCGCCGACACGAACGACGACAGGCCCAGCCCGCGGGTGCGGGCGTTGGCGAGGATGGCGCTGCCGAGCGCACCGGACTGGCAGAAGAACCCGGTGCGCCCGTGCCCGGGCATCCGCGGGGCGAGGGTCGCGTTGAGCCGCACCGAAGGGTCGGGGTTGGCGACGCCGAGTGCGTTCGGCCCGACCACCCGCATCCCGTGCGCCCGCGCCTCGGCGACCAGCCTGCGCTCGGCGACGGTGCCGCCGTCGTCGCCGGCGTCGGCGAAGCCGGAGCTGATCACGACCAGCACCTTCACGCCCTTGGCCAGGCAGGAGTCCATGACCTCGTCGATGTTCGCGGCCGGGACGGCGACGACCGCGAGGTCCACCTCGTCCGGGATGTCGATCACCGATGGGTAGGCGCGCACGCCCCGCACCGAGCGGGCGTCGGGGTTGACCGGGTAGACGGGGCCGGTGAACCCGGCGCGCAGCAGGTTCAGCAGGACGGCGTGGCCGATCTTGGTCTCGTCCGCGGACGCACCGATCACCGCCACCGAGGTCGGGTGCAGCAGGTTCGCGACGCTGCGGGCCTCGGCGGCCTGTTCGCGCGCGTAGCGGACCGCGATCGACTTCTCGGTGGGGTCGATGTCGAACTCGAGGTGCAGGACGCCCTCGGCGAAGGCCCGCGTGACGCCGTAGCCGGCCTCGCGGAACACCCGCACCATGGCGTGGTTCTCCACCAGCACCTCGGCCTCGAACCGGGACAGCCCGTTCTCCCGGGCCGCGGCGGCGAGGTGCTCGAGCAGGATCGAGCCGAGGCCGCGGGACTGGTGGTCGTCGCGGACGACGAACGCGACCTCCGCGGAGGTGACCGGCTTGTCGGTGCCCGCTCCCTCCTGGGCGGCCGCCCCGCCGCCGGGGGTCAGCCCCTCGTAGCGGCCGACCGCGATGATCTCGTCGCCGAGCAGCGCCAGGAACGCGACCCGGGTCCGGTGGTCGACGACGGTGAACCGCTCCAGGTCCCGCGCCGAGATCCGCGGGTACGGGCCGAAGTAGCGCAGGTAGCGGGTGCGGTCGGACAGCTTGGAGTGGAAGGCGAGCAGCGCGTCGGCGTCGCCGGGCAGGATCGGGCGCAGGTGCACGATCCCGCCGTCGGAGGCGACGACGTCGGCCTCCCAGTGCCGCGGGTAGGGGTGCCCGGGGGCGTCGGCCGGGGTCTCGTCGGTCTTCTCGGTCATGGTCGGTCTCAGTCCCGCGGGTCGTCGGGGTCGAGGCCGTGCAGCGGGAACACCGCACGACGGGTCTCCAGGATTGCGGAGTCGACGCGCTCGCCGAACGAGCCGCCCCACCGCTCGAAGGCCGGGTCGGCCCCGTCGGACATCGAGACCGGCAGCGGCGAGCGGGTCCGGGTCGCCGCGAGCGCGGTCCAGTCCGCGGGGATGGAGGTGTCCGGGTCCAGGTCGCGGTCCAGGGCGACGGCCATCAGGTGCGTCCACGAGCGCGGGACGACCCGGTAGAGCGCGTACCCGCCGCCGCCGAGCACGAGCCACTTGCCACCCGCGGTGGTCTCGGCCATCTCGCGCAACGCGTGGTAGATGGCCCGGTGGCCGTCGACGGACAGCTCCAGGTTCGCCAGCGGGTCCTCGGAGTGGGTGTCCGCGCCGCACTCGGTGACCAGCACCTGCGGACGGAACGACTCCAGCAGCGACGGGACGACGCCGTGGAAGGCCCGCAGCCAGCCCGCGTCGCCGGTGCCGGGGGGCAGCGAGACGTTGACGGCGTAGCCCTCGCCGGCACCGCGCCCGATCTCCCCCGCCCAGCCGGTGCCCGGCCACAGCGTGAGCGGGTGCTGGTGCAGCGAGATCGTCAGCACCCGGGGGTCGTCGTAGAAGCAGTCCTGCACGCCGTCGCCGTGGTGGACGTCGACGTCGACGTAGGCGATGCGCTCGTAGCCCTGCTCCAGCAGCCAGGCGATCGCGACCGAGCAGTCGTTGTAGACGCAGAAGCCCGCGGCGCGGTCGCGCATCGCGTGGTGCAGCCCGCCCGCCATGTTCACCGCGCGGTCCGCGCGGCCCTCGGCGATCTCCCGGGCGGCGGCGACCGAGCCGCCCGCGATCAGCGCGGACGCCTCGTGCATACCGAAGAAGATCGGGTTGTCGGCGGTGCCCAGCCCGTGGCCGACACCGAACGGCGCCTCGGGGGCGGACTTGACCGCCGTCTGGAAGCCGGGGGTGTGCACCCGGGTCAGGTCCACCTCGCCCGCCGGGTCCGGGACGACCGGGTCGACGCCGTCGAGCACCCCCAGCCCGCGGGACAGCTCCATCATCAGCTCCAGCCGCACCGGGTTGAGGGGGTGGTCGTCGGACAGCTGGTAGGTCAGGAACTCCGGAGTCCACACCACCGACGTGCGAGCGCTCATGGGCCGGAACCGTATGCCAGGCCGGCGGGCGCGGTCACTCCCGCGCGGCCCACGGCCGGTCCCCGGTCTCGGCCGGGCGGTCCGGGTCGGCGCTCCACTCCGACCACGACCCGGGGTACAGCGCGGCCGGGGCGTCCGGGGTGGTGAGGCCGGACTCCTCCAGCGCGAGCACCAGTGCGCAGGCGTTGACGCCGGACCCGCAGTAGGCGCCGGTCGCGACACCGGGTGCGACGCCGGCGGCGCGGAAGCGCTCGGCCAGCGTGCCGGCGGGCTGCCAGCGCCCGTCCGGGCCGGTGTTCCCCGCGGCCGGGGTGCTGCGGGCACCGGGGACGTGCCCGGCGCGCGGGTCGACCGGCTCGGTCTCACCGCGGAAGCGGGCGGCGGCGCGGGCGTCGAGGAGCACGCCGTCGCGGGCCAGCGCGGCGGCCCCGTCGGCGTCGACGACGGGCATCCCGCCCGGCCGGACCACCAGATCGCCGGGCGGCAGGGGCTCCGGCTCCGGCGCCCCGGCACCCGGGCCGGTGCCGGCCACCGGCAGCCGCGCGGCCTGCCAGCCGGCGAACCCGCCGTCGAGCACCCGGACCCGGCCGGGCGCGACGCCGGCCCAGCGCAGCAGCCACCAGGCGCGCGCGGCGACCGAGCCGTCGAGGTCGTCGTAGGCGACGACGACCTGGTCGCCGGCGTCGTCCCGGATCCCGGCCCGGCGCAGGACCTCCTGCAGCGCAGCGGGTTCCGGCAGCGGGTGGCGCCCGCCGGGGCCGGGGCGCGCGGGGCCCGCGGACAGCTCGGTGTCGAGGTCGACGAACACCGCACCGGGGATCCGGTGGGCGTCGTGGTCCTCGCGTCCGGGCGGGCCGACCAGACGCCACCGGACGTCGAGCACCACGGGCCGTACGGTGCCGGCGGCCGGGGCGGGTCCCAGCAGGCCGGCGAGTTCCGCAGGGGGGATCATGGATCCGGACACGCGGCCCATCCTGCCCCGGACGGGCTCGCCGTGCGCGGGAGCCGCGCTGGGTAGACTGGACGTCGAACGAAGGGGCCCCACGTGAACGACCTCATCGACACCACGGAGATGTACCTCCGCACCATCTACGAACTCGAGGAGGAAGGCGTCGTCCCGCTGCGCGCGCGGATCGCCGAACGCCTCGGACAGAGCGGGCCGACCGTCAGCCAGACGGTGGCCCGAATGGAACGCGACGGACTCGTCGTCGTGGCCGGGGACCGCCACCTCGAGCTGACCGACGAGGGCCGCGGCCGCGCCGTCGCCGTCATGCGCAAGCACCGCCTCGCCGAGCGGCTGCTGATCGACGTGATCGGGCTCGAGTGGGAGCTCGTCCACGCCGAGGCGTGCCGCTGGGAGCACGTGATGAGCGAGGACGTCGAGCGCAAGCTGCTCCGCCTGCTCGACAAGCCGACCGTGTCGCCCTACGGCAACCCGATCCCGGGTCTGGAGGAGCTGGAGCGCGGGGACGACGCGTCGACGTCGTCGTCGGTGCCGCCCACGCTCGAGGTCGGCCTGCAGCGGCTCGACGAGCTGGCCCGCCGCGGTGGCGGTCGCGTCGAGATCCGGCGGATCGCCGAGCACGTGCAGCTGGACTCCGACCTCATGGGCGAGCTGAAGCTCGCGGGGATCGTGCCCGGCAACGCGATCGACGTCGGCCCGATCTCCCGCTTCGGCGACCCGGTGCCGGTGAGCTCGGACGACGAGAAGTCGACCGTCGCTCCGCCGGTCGCGCACGCCGTGCTCGTCCGCGCCGTCTGAGGAGGATCCGCACACGTGAAACTGCTCGTCACCGGCGGCGCGGGCTACGTGGGCAGCGTGTGCGCCGCGCACCTGCTCGACGCCGGCCACGAGGTCGTCGTGCTGGACGACCTGTCCACCGGCCACCGCGACGCCGTGCCCGCGGGCGCGGAGTTCGTCGAGGGTGAGCTCGGTACCCGCGCCGGGGAGGTCCTGGGCCGCGGCGGGTTCGACGGCGTGCTGCACTACGCCGCCCGCTCGCTGGTCGGGGAGTCCGTCGAGAAGCCCGAGAAGTACTGGGACGGCAATGTCGTGGCCTCGTTCCGGCTGCTCGAGGCCGTCCGGGAGCACGCGGTACCGCGGCTGGTGTTCTCCTCCACCGCCGCCACCTACGGCGAGCCGGAGCAGGTCCCGATCCCGGAGACCGCGCCGACCCGGCCGACCAACCCCTACGGGGCGAGCAAGCTCGCGATCGACCACATGATCACCTCCTACGCGACGGCGCACGGCCTGGCCGCGACGAGCCTGCGGTACTTCAACGTGGCCGGGGCGCACCTGTCCGGCGACACCCCGCTCGGGGAGCGGCACGCGGTCGAGACCCACCTGATCCCGCTGGTCCTGCAGGTCGCCGCGGGCACCCGCGAGTCGATCTCGGTCTACGGCGACGACTGGCCCACCCCCGACGGCTCCTGTGTGCGCGACTACATCCACGTCGACGACCTCGCCGAGGCCCACCTGCTCGCGCTGACCCACGCCGTCGCGGGGCGGCACGACATCTACAACCTCGGCAGCGGTCACGGGTTCTCCGTGCTCGAGGTGGTCGAGGCCTGCCGCGCGGTGACCGGGCACCCGATCCCGGCCGTCGTCGCGCCGCGACGCGCCGGTGACCCCGCGGTGCTGGTGGCCTCGAGCGAGCAGGCCGCGCAGCATCTGGGCTGGAAGCCGTCGCGGACCGCGATCGCCGAGATCGTCGGCGACGCCTGGGAGTTCGCCCGGTCCCGCTGAACCTGCGCGGCCCGGGGCCGGCTCACCGGGCGGCCGTGTCGTCGGGCGCGTCCGGGTCGAGCATCGCGGTGAGCAGCCGCCGCAGCCCGCCCGGGCCCGCCCACCGTGCGGCGGGTGAGCGCGGGTCGCGGGTGCCGTGCAGGCTCGCCGCCACCACCCCGGCGAGGACGTGGTCGGGCCGTTCGGCCAGCGCCCGCTCCGTCGCCCCGGTCGCGAGCGCGCCGTCGCCGCGCAGCAGGGCGCACACCGCGAGCAGGGCCAGCGGGTGCGCCCGCTGCGGTGACGGCAGGGCCGCGACCAGCACCGCCCACAGCTGCTCGGCGTCCGCCGCGCGGGGGCCCAGGCAGCGGCGCAGCGCCTCGTCGCGCACGTCGCCGACGTCGAGGGCGCCGCACAGGGCCAGCGCCAGCCGGTCGTCGACGACGAGCCGGCTCGCCGCGGCCTCGTCCAGGCAGGCGTCGAGCAGGGCGGTGCCGGTCGCGGCACCTACCCGGTCCGGTGCGGCGCCGGTGTCGCGCAGCCGGGCCCGGCGGCGACGGGTGCCGGCGTCGGAGTCGAGCGGGGCGAGCACCGCGGCGCGGTCGGGCAGGACGACCCGGCCGTCGCGGACCGCGGCCGTGACCCCGAGCGTGGTCGACGCGGCGTCGGGCAGCAGCCCGCCGCAGGTGCAGGGCAGGTCGAAGCAGCCCCACCGGTCCCCCGCCCGGGTACCGGTCGCCCAGAGTGCCGCGATCGGCTCGATCCCGGCGTCGAGCAGCTCCCGCCGCGCGGCGGCCCCCACGTCCCGGCGGCTCCGGCGGGGACCCGGCCCGGCTGGGCCCGGGTCGCGCACGACGAGCGCCAGTGCCCGGTCGGGCCGTTCCCCGGCGAGCACCCCGACCGCCTCCCGGCACACCCGGCGGGCCGACGCCGACGAGCGCGGCAGGTCGACCCGCACGGTGAGTCCCAGCCGGTCGTGGAGGTGCGGCCCGGTGACCGAGACGAGCACCAGCGAGTCCCGGGGGTGGAAGCCGAGCAGCACCGGGACCGCGGCGATCAGCTCGGCGGGCCGGTCGAGCCGCACACCGGGACCGGACGCGGTGTCGGGGGGCCGTCCGGTGGCGGGCAGGTCCTCCGACCCGGGCGACGGGTCGGGGCCGGGGAGGGGGTCGGGCCGGGGGCAGGCGGTCATGCCGCCACGGTCGTCGCGGGCCGGGACGTGCGGAA
Organism: Pseudonocardia sp. ICBG1034; assembly: GCF_020131375.1. Taxonomy (NCBI): domain Bacteria; kingdom Bacillati; phylum Actinomycetota; class Actinomycetes; order Pseudonocardiales; family Pseudonocardiaceae; genus Pseudonocardia; species Pseudonocardia sp. ICBG1034. The sequence goes on along the minus strand of NZ_JAHLEK010000015.1, from coordinate 2,270,961 downwards.
CGCCGTCACCCGACCGGCTGTGGACGGTCCCGCCTCACACCCCTTGCCGAGGGGGTGTCGTGGATGGTTTCCCCCCGCGCCGGGGCAGTCGCCTGCGCCACGCGGTGAACGAGGTGACCGGACCGGCGTGCGGGCGGTACAGCCACGGCCAGGGGTGCACCACGACCGGGCGGACGGCGGCGGAGCGCGTCGTGAACCCGGGGACCGGGGCGTGGGTGACCGCGACGGGCGTGCCGTCGAGCTCGTCGGCGACGACGCCGCGGTGCACCAGCACGGCACGGCGTTCACCCAGGTCGGCGAGGGTCTGCGCGAGGAACACCAGCCGTTTCCCGGACAGCCGCAGCCGGCGCAGCAGCGGCTCGTCGAACACGAACACCGCGGGCAGGTCCGGGTGGGCGTCGAGGGCGGGGTCGGCGTCGCCGAGCGACTCCGCCGTCAGCCACACCGCCTCCGGCGCGGCGCCGGTGGAGACCGGGGCGGCCGGCCCCCCGGTCGTCTCCGGGTCGGGGTCCGATCGCAGCCGCGGGTCGTGCTCGGGGGCCGGGCGCGACGGCGGATCGGCGGGCCAGTGCTCGATCGGGCAGGCGTCGGACAGCGCGCAGCTCCCGCACAGCTGCGGGGCGCGCTTGCGGACCTGCCAGCGGGAGAAGCCGTAGGGCTTGCCGGTGCCGGCACCGACGGTCCACTGCCAGCCGAGCCGGTTCGCCGCGCGGGAGCCGTCGAGCAGGTGCGCGAAGAACTCGCTCTCCCCGCCCGCCCACTCGTGCCCGGCGCGCACGGTCCACTGCGAGGACAGCCACATGCGGGTCTGGTTCACCAGCCAGCCGTCGGTGTGCAGCTCGGTGAGGCAGGCGTCGACGCAGGCCATCTCGGCGGGCCACGGCTCGTCCCATCCCCGTTCGGCGCGGGCGGGGGCCGCGCGCAGCGCGGAGCGGGTGCGGGTGCCGAGCCGGGCGTAGAGGTGGCGGGCGTACTCCTGCCAGCACAGCTCGTCGCGGAACTTGGCGCGGTCGCGCGGCGGGGCGTCGGCGGCGGCGTCCCAGGCGGTCGGCAGGTCGACCAGCCCGTGCCGGATCCACGGCGACAGCGCCGTCGCACCGCGCCGCGACACCGGCAGCACCTCGTTGCGCCGCTTCGCATAGCCGGTCAGGTCCAGTGCCGCGACGGCGGCGTCGGCCGCGGTCTGCCCGCCGCGGAACGCTCCGGAGGCGACGGGCTCGTCGCGGCAGAGGTCACCGAGGTGCGCGCGCACCCAGTCGGTCGCGGTGTCCGGGTGGGGTGTGGGCAGCTGCACCGGAGAAGTCTGCGGCGCCCCGGCCCACCGCGCGCGTCGACGTGCACGAATGTTCTGCGCCCGTTCTGTGTGCACCGCGGGTGGGGGACGGTAGGAACGTCCCATGCACGTGTATCTGGGCGTCGACATCGGTACGTCGGGTTCGAAGGGCGTCCTCGTCGACGCCCGCGGCCGGGTGCTGGCCCGGGCCGACCGGGCGCACGAGACCGCACAGCCGCTGCCCGGCCACGTGGAGCACGACGCCGAGGCCGTCTGGTGGGGCGACTTCGTCGCGGTCGTGCGGGAGCTGCTGCCCGCCCTCGACGACGGCGCCGAGCTCGCCGGCCTGGGGGTGTCGGGGATCGGGCCGACCCTGCTCCCCGCCGACGGCGACGGCCGCCCGCTGCGCCCGGCGATCCTCTACGGCGTCGACACCCGCGCCGGCACCGAGATCGACGAGCTGAACGCGGAGCTGGGCGAGGACGCGATCCTGGCTCGGGCCGGGACACCACTGTCCTCGCAGGCGGTGGGGCCGAAGTGGCGGTGGCTGGCCCGGCACGAGCCGGAGGTGTTCGCCCGCACCGAGATGTTCCTGATGTGCTCGTCCTACCTGGTGCACCGCCTCACCGGCGAGTACGTGCTCGACCACCACTCGGCCAGCCAGTGCGACCCGATGTACGACCTCGCCGCCGCGGACTGGGCGCCCGACTGGGCCGAGCGCACCGCCCCGGGCATCACGCTGCCCCGGCTGCTGTGGCCGACCGAGGTCGCCGGGCGGGTGAGCGCGGCGGCGGCCGCCGCGACCGGGCTGCCGGAGGGGCTGCCGGTCACCGCCGGCACCGTCGACGCCTGGGCCGAGGCCACCAGCGCCGGCGTCACCGGCGCCGGAGAGGTCATGGTCATGTACGGGACGACGATGTTCCTCATCGAGGTCATCGACCGCCCGCACCCGCACCCGGCGATGTGGACGACCCGCGGCGTCGTACCGGGGTCGTTCACCCTGGCCGCGGGGATGGCGACGTCCGGGGCGATCACGAACTGGCTGCGCGACCTCACCGGGGAGGGCTTCACCGGGCTCGTCGCCGAGGCCGCGGAGGTGCCGCCGGGCAGCGGCGGGCTGCTGCTGCTCCCCTACTTCGCCGGGGAGCGGACCCCGCTGTTCGACCCGGACGCCCGCGGCGTGCTCGCCGGGCTGACCACCGGGCACACCCGCGGCGAGGTCTACCGGGCCGCGCTGGAGGGCATCGCGCACGGCGTCCGGCACAACCTGGAGGTCATGCGGTCCGCGGGCGGCGGCACGAAGCGCCTGGTCGCCGTCGGCGGCGGGGTGCAGGGCGGGCTGTGGACCCGGATCGTCACCGACGTGACCGGGGTCCCGCAGGACGTGCCGGAGCAGACCGTCGGCGCCGCGCTCGGCGACGCGTGGCTGGCCGCCGTCGCGACCGGGGCCGAGCCGCGGCTGCGCGACTGGAACCCGGTCGCCCGCACGGTCGAGCCGGACCCGGCGGCCCGCGAGGTCTACGACCGCTTCCACCCGCACTACCGCTCGCTCTACACCGCCACCCGGGAGACCGCGCACTTCCTCGCCGACGAACGGAGACGCTCCTACCGCGCGTGACACGCTGTTCACACCGGTGTGGTTGCCGCCCGACGCGGCGGCCACCACGCTGGGCGGGTGAGTGCCGACGAGTCACCCGCCCACGACTACGACCTGCTGGTGATCGGCTCCGGTCCCGGTGGGCAGAAGGCCGCGATCGCCGCGGCGAAGCTCGGGAAGCGGGTGGCGATCGCCGACCGCGGCCACATGATGGGCGGGGTCTGCGTCAACACCGGCACCATCCCGTCGAAGACGCTGCGCGAGGCGGTGCTGTACCTGTCCGGGTTCAGCCAGCGCGAGATGTACGGCGCCAGCTACCGGGTCAAGTCCGAGATCACCATCGACGACCTGCTGGCCCGCACCCGGCACGTGATCGGCCGCGAGACCGAGATCGTGCGCAGCCAGCTGCTGCGCAACCACGTCGACATCCTGACCGGGACGGCGCGCTTCACCGACCCGCACACCGTCGTCGTCGAGGGGACGGGGCGGGGTGACCACAACCAGGTCACCGCCTCGCACGTCGTCGTCGCGACCGGGACCCGCCCGGCCCGCCCGGACACCGTCGCGTTCGACGGCGAGCGGGTCGTCGACTCCGACCAGGTGCTGCAGCTCGGCCGGGTGCCGGGCTCGATGGTCGTCGTCGGCGCGGGGGTGATCGGCATCGAGTACGCCTCGATGTTCGCCGCCCTCGGCACGCGGGTGACCGTGGTGGAGAAGCGGGACTCGATGCTCGGGTTCTGCGACCCGGAGGTCGTGGAGTCGCTGAAGTTCCACCTGCGCGACTCGGCGGTCACGTTCCGGTTCGGCGAGGAGGTGTCCTCGGTCGAGGTGAACGGCCGCGGCACGGTGACCAGCCTGGCCAGCGGGAAGAAGATCCCGGCCGACATGGTCATGTACTCGGCGGGCCGCCAGGGCATGACCGAGGAGCTGGGCCTGGACGCGGCCGGTGTCCGGGCCGACGACCGGGGGCGCATCGAGGTCGACGAGCAGTACCGGACCTCGGTCGAGCACATCGCGGCGGTCGGCGACGTGATCGGGTTCCCGGCGCTGGCGTCGACGAGCATGGACCAGGGCAGGCTCGCCGCCTACCACCTGTTCGGCGAGCCCGTCCGCGAGCTGCACGAGCTGCAGCCGATCGGCATCTACACGATCCCGGAGATCTCGTTCTGCGGGCGGACCGAGGCCGAGCTGACGGCGGCGTCGATCCCGTACGAGACCGGGCTGTCGCGCTACCGCGAGCTCGCGCGCGGCGCGATCGTCGGCGACTCCTACGGCATGCTGAAGCTGCTGGTGTCGCCCGAGGACCACCGGCTGCTCGGGGTGCACGTGTTCGGCACGAACGCCACCGACCTCGTGCACATCGGGCAGGCCATCATGGGCTGTGGCGGGACGGTGGACTACCTCGTCGACACCGTCCTGAACTACCCGACGCTGTCGGAGGCGTACAAGGTCGCCGCGCTGGACGCCACGAACAAGATCCGTGCGCTGGAGTCGGTCCAGAACTCCTGACTCAGGTGTAGCGGAACCCGTTCGCGTCGAGCCACGGCTTCGGGTTGATCTTGGTTCCGCTCGGGTCGACGACCTCGATGTGCAGGTGCGGGCCGGTGGACTGGCCGCGGTTGCCGACCTCGGCGATCTGCTGGCCTGCGGCCACCTTCTGGCCGACCGAGACCAGCGAGCGGTTGATGTGGCCGTAGACGGTGACCGTGCCGTCGGCGTGCCGGACCCGGACCCACATCCCGAACCCGCTGGCGGGGCCGGAGCTGATGACGGTGCCGGCGATCGGTACGTGGATCGGGGTGCCGATCGGGGCGGCGATGTCGAGGCCCATGTGCTTCGTGCCCCAGCGGGAACCGAAGCCCGAGGTGACCCGGCCGGTCACGATCGACACCGCACCGCCCGCGGAGGCGGACTGCAGCGCACCGGTGGCACCCGCGGCGCGGGCGGCCTCGACCGCCCGGGCGCGCTCCTCGGCGGCCTTGCGGACCTGGTCGACCGAGGCGGTGGCGGCCTGGACCGCGGAGGCGGCCCTGGCGCGGCCGGTGTCGGCGACGGCGACGGTGCGCGCGGCCGCCGAGGGGGCGGCGGCCGGGGCGGCCAGCGAGGCGATGGTGGCCGGGTCCGCGATCGGCGAGGCGGCGTCGTCCGCGGCGGCCCGCGGGGCGGGCACGGCGGCGGGGAGCGCGGCGTCCTGGCTCGACACCGACGACGATCCCGCCGTGTCGAACCAGGACGTCACGGTCGCGGACAGGTCGCCGGAGCCGACACCCGCGTGGGCGGTGGCGGCGATACCGCCCACCGCGACGACGGCGGCCGCGATCCGGGTCGAGGCCGGCCGGCGCGAGCCGTCCTCGGCCCCGGCGTCACGGGCGCGCCGGACGTGCGGACCTGCGGGTAACGAGCCGACCGGGACCCCGATCCCGGCCACCGCGAACTGCGGGGCCAGGAGCGCGAGACTCGCCTGACGGCTCCGGGGGGAGCGATGCCGTGCCACGACCCTTCCTTCCGGATCCCGGAACGGCGGACAACCCGTGGGGAGCGGGCGGCCCCCTGGGGAGGAGCCGCGTCCGGTTCGTGACCGTTCCGTGATCTGACACCGACGCTAGCCGGACGCAACGGACGGAAGAACCCGATCGGGTGATCACGAGACCGACGGGACGTTGCGGGCGGTGAGCGGACGCCGCCGGCCGCCCGCCCCGGCCACCTGCCGTTCACCGTGGCGCCGGCCCGGCCGGTCCACCTCGGACAGGGCCCTGAGCTGGGCTTCCCGTCGGCCGCGCGCCGCGGCCGAGTGGTCGTGGCCCGGGGCGTCGCGGTCCACGCCCTCACCCACGGTGACGACGCGTGCGCGGTGGCTCCGCGACGCGCGCTCCGCGCACGCGGCCGGGCCGGGACCCGTTCGGCGCACCTCGTCGTCGACGGCGCGTGCACCCGCTCACCCGGTGCCCGGATTGCCGTCACGGTGTCGCGCGGGTTGTCTGGACGGGTGCGCCGCCTCCTGGTCCCCCTGCTGACGTGCGCGTTGCTGGTCGTCCTGGCGCCGGCGGCCCTCGCCGACCCGGCACCGGCCACCGCGGCCGCCGCCCCCGTCCGGTACGTCGCGCTCGGTGACTCCTACGCCGCGGGTGTCGGGGCCCGGCCGGACCCGGCCACCGGCGATTGCCGGCGCAGCACCGCGTCCTACCCGGCACTGTGGGCGGCCCGGCACGACCCGGCGTCGTTCGTCAGCGTCGCGTGCAGCGGCGCCACCAGCGGCGAGGTGATCGCCCGGCAGGTGCGCGCCGTCTCCGCCGACACCACCCTGGTGACGATCACCGTCGGCGGCAACGACACCGGGTTCGGTCCGGTCCTGGCCGCCTGCAGCACCGCCCGCGACGACGAGACCTGCCTGCGCGCCGTCCGCGGCGGGGAGCGTGCCGCCCGCTGGGTCGCGCCCGGCGGGCTGATCTCGACCATCGTCGGGGTCCGGCTGCAGGCCCCCGGCGCGACGATCCTGGTCCTGGGCTACCCGCGGCTGTTCGAGCCGGGCGCCGACTGCGACGTCCCCGGCGTCCCGAACGCCGTCCGCCGGGAGGCGCTGAACCGGGCGGCCGACACCCTCGACGCCGCCCTCGCCGACGCGGCAGGGCGGTTCCGGGGCCGGTTCGTCGACGTCCGTGCCGCCTTCGCCGGGCACGGGATCTGCTCCGCCGACCCGTGGATCACTCCCCCGCCCGCGTCGGCCCCGGCGGTCTACCACCCGACCGCCCAGGGCTACCGCGACGGCTACCTGCCCGCGTTCGAGGCGGCCGTCACCCTCCCCTGACCACCAGGTCCTCGCCCGCTCGTCCCCCGGCGGACACCCGCTCGACACCGGCCGGACCGGCCACGCCACGATGGTTCCCAGGCACCGCCCCCGATCCTGAGGACCCACCTCGTGCGATGCCTGCTCGGCACCCTCCTCGTCCCCGCCGCCCTCCTCGCGACGGCCACGTCCGCCCTCGCCGACACCGACCGTCCCCGGTCCGGTCCGGAGGTCGTCGCGCACCGCGGCGCCTCCGCCGACGCCCCGGAGAACACCCTCGCCGCCGCCGACGAGGCGCTGGCCCAGCGGGCCGACGCCGTCGAGGTCGACGTCCAGCGCACCGCGGACGGCCACCTCGTGCTCGTCCACGACGCCACGCTGGCCCGCACCACCGACGTCGCACGGGTCTTCCCCACCCGCGCCCTGGCACCGGTCGGCGCGTTCACCCTCGCCGAGCTGCGCCGTCTCGACGCCGGGTCGTGGTTCTCCCCCGCTTTCGCCGGGGAGCGCATCCCGACCCTGGCGGAGTTCGGCGACCGGCTCGGCGGCCGCGCGGACCTGCTGATCGAACTGAAGGACCCGGCGCGGTACCCCGGCGTGGAGAAGGAGGTCGGCTACGAGGTCGACGGCCGGCGCGGGGTCGTCGTGCAGTCCTTCGACCACGACGCGATGCGGCGCTTCACCGAGGCCACCCCGGACGTCCCGGCCGGCTGGTTGTTCGACGGGCGCCCGACCGCGGCGGAGCTCGACGACGCCGCCGCCCACGGGGTCACCCAGATCAACCCGTCGTTCGAGGTCGTCGACACGGCGCTGGTCGCCGAGGTCGCGGCGCGCGGGATGCAGACCGGGACGTACACGGTCGACGCCCCCGACGACATGCGGCGGATCGCGGACGCCGGGGTGGACCGGATCATCACCGACCGGCCCGCGGTGCTGCGGACGGTCCTCGCCGGCTGACCCGATCCGCGTCCGCGCCGCCGACCCACCGCCGACATCCACCTCACACCACGCGCCCTAGACTTCTCCTCGCGGCGCGGGCACCTTCCCCGCCGGTGAGCGGAGGATCGGGGATGACGGCTGTACGGCGGCCAGGACTGCTCGTCCCGGCGGCACTGGCCCTGCTCCTGGTGGGGGGCTGCGGCAGCTCGCTGGCGACCCAGCCGGGTTCGTCGTCCCGCACGGTCGTCACGACCCAGAACCGCCCCTCCAGCCCCTTCTGCGACGCCGTCGAGGCGAGCCGCACCGCCACCCAGCCGTTCAACGGGGTGGGCATCGGCCGCTCGATCTCCGACGTCGACGAGGTCACCGCGAACGTCCGGCAGGCGAACCAGCAGGTCACCTCGCTCGCACCGCAGGAGATCCGCGCGGACTTCGAGCGGGTGGACCAGCTCGTCGAGCGTCAGCTCGCCCTGCTGGAGGCCAACGGCGGGGACACCCTCGCCGTCGCCCGTGACCCGGGGATCGCGCAGGACCGGGCGGACCCGGAGTACCAGGCCGCGTCGCAGCGGATCCGGGACTACGTGCGGTCGACCTGCACCTGACCGTCGACGACGACCGGTGCGGTACGCCGCCACCCCAGGTAGCGGTCGGCCTCGACCAGCAGGGCTCCGCCCAGCCACATCGCGACGACCGCGTCGTCGCCGAGGCCGAACACGGTCAGGAACGCCTCGGGCACCAGGTCGACCGGCGACACCAGGTAGGCCAGGGCCATCAGGAACAGCGCGACCCGGCCCCTGCCGAGGTGCGGGTAGGTGCCGCGCCAGGCGTCGCCGGCCATGGCGGGCAGTGCCCGGAACCGTTCGACGGGGCCGGGCTCGCCGGGGCGGCCGCGACGGGTGAGGGCACGGAACAGTGTCGCGAACGCGGCCGTGCGGCCGGCGCGGCGACCTGCGGTGGCACTCGCTGCAGTCATGTCCGGTCCAACGCGCGGCGCACCCCGGTCGTTCCCGGCGAAACGGTCACGTCACACCGGGGACGACCGGGGGCGGGGTCAGTGCGAGGCGAGGTAGATGTCGCGCAGCACCCCGGCCTCGGTGCTCATCTCGGCCAGCCGCTGCTTGACGACGTCGCCGATGCTGATCATCCCGACGAGCCGTCCGCCGTCGACGACGGGCAGGTGGCGGTGGCGCCAGCGGTTCATCAGACCCATGGCCTCGGTGAGCGAGTCCTCCGGCGAACAGGTCACGACGTGGCGGGTCATGACGTCGGCGACGGTGAGATCCAGCAGGCCCGCGCCGTCGGTGGCGAGCCGGCGCACGATGTCGCGTTCGGAGACGATGCCGTCGACGCGTTCGCGACGGCCGTCGTCGGAGACGACGAGCGCGCCGATCGCCGGCGGACCGGCGAGCCGGGTCGCGGCCTCGGCGACGGTGTTCCACGACAACACGGTGTGCACCGTGTCGCCCTTGATCCGCAGGATGTCCGACACCTTCATGGAACTCTCCCTTCGACGTCCCTATTGTTGCGCTTGCGCAGTAGTTGTGCAATGGCAAAGATTGATCGACGCAACGGTCAGCGCGGAGTAAAGATCGCTGGTGGGGGAGGTGGACGGGGATGACCGACGCACACGGCCGAGATCGGGATCACCCGGACGGCGCGACGGTGGAGGCGGGCCTGGCGCTCGCGCGCGCGTTCACCGGCATCAGCGTGCGCGCGGTGGCGGCGGCCGGGGACGCCGTGACCGTGCCCCAGCTGCGGGTCCTCATGCTGATCGCGGACGCGGGGCGCACCAACGTCACCGCGGTCGGGCGTGAACTCGACGTCCACCCGTCGAACGCCACCCGGGTGCTCGTGCGTCTCGGGCGGGCCGGCCTGGTCGAACGCCGCCCCGACCCGGACGACCGGCGGCACCTGCTCGTCGAGCTGACCCCGGCCGGACGGGAGCTGATCCGCGAGGTCGACGCCCACCGTCGCGCCGCGGTCGCCGACCTGCTGGGCCGGGTCCCGCCCGAGCGACGGGTGGGCGCGGCCGAGCTGCTGTCCGCGCTGGCCGACGCGGCGGCCCCGCCGACACCCTAGGATCGGAGGGTGTGAGCGAGGACGCCCCGACCGACGTCGCCTCCCTGCGGGCCGCCGTCGCGGCGGGGGCGCGCCCGCGGTTCGTCCCGTTCTGGGGCTCCGAGCCCGCGCCGGGCGACGTGCACGTGCTGAGCCAGTGGCATCCGTCGCCGTTCGTCGTCGACGGGGTCCGCTACGCCACCGCCGAGCACTGGATGATGGCGGCCAAGGCCCGCACCTTCGGCGACGACGACGCGCTCGCCCGCGTCCTGTCCGACGACGACCCGGACACCGCCAAGCGGGCCGGGCGCGAGGTCCGGGGCTTCGACTCGCAGGTGTGGGCCGCGCACCGGGTCGAGGTCGTCGTCGAGGGCAACCGGGCCAAGTTCCGCTCCGCCGAGCGGCTCACCGCGGCCCTGCTGGGCACCGGCGACGCGGTGCTCGTCGAGGCCTCCCCCGTCGACCGGATCTGGGGCATCGGCCTGGCCGCCGACGACCCCGACCTCGGCGCGCCGGACCGCTGGCCCGGCCGGAACCTGCTGGGCTTCGCCCTGATGCGGGTGCGCGCCGGGCTCGGGAGCCACTGACCCCGACCGGCCCGGGTCAGACCGCCCCGGGGTACCGGGGGCGGCGCGGACGGCGGGCCCGGCGCGCCACCAGCACCGCCCCCACCCCGGTCGCGACGGCGCCGCCGACGTAGGGCACGGCGGCCCGGGCGATCTCCCCCGCCCGTCCGACGAGCGCCGCACGCCGCGCCGCGAGACCCGCGCCGAGCCGGTCCAGGCTCGCCCGCAGCTCGCGCGCGGCGTCGACGACCTGGTCGTCGCGGCCGTCGGACCGCGCGGAGAGCCGGTCCCGCAGCTGCGCCGCGGAGACATCGCTGAGGTCGAGCTCCTCGGCCGTGTCCTCCGGTGCCTCGCCGGCCGGGCCGGCTCCTGCGTCGTGACGCCCCACGACTCCCCCTCACATCCGGCGGACCGCCCGCCGGCCCGCCGGGACAGTGAACCCGCCACGGGCCGCTCCGCGCACCCTCAGGACATTCTCAGACCACCACCGTTGCAACGCAGAGCAGTCGCGATATATCGTGATGGCACACGAGCCGATCGACGAGGAGGCTCACGACGAGAGGACCACGCGTCATGACCACGCGCGACATGTTCCGGAGCCCCTTCGGGCCCCGCACCCACCGACACCCCCGGGGCCACCGCGGCGCCGGGTTCCCCTGCGGCCCGGAGGAGGCAGCCATGCACGACACCCCCGACGTCCACGGCGACGACCGTGACGATCCCCGCGACGAGGGCGGCCCCGGCCACCGCCGCGGTCGCGCCCACCGCCACGGACGCGGGCCCGGCGGGCGGGGCTTCGGTCCCGGCCGCGGGTTCGGCCCCGGCGGCCCGTTCGGTCCCGGAGGCTTCGGCCCGGGCGGGTTCGGTCCCGGCGGCTTCGGCCCGGGCGGGTTCGGCCCCGGCGGGCCCCGCGGCCGGCGCGGCAGGCGTGCCCGCGGCGACGTGCGCACCGCGGTGCTCGCGGTCGTCGCCGACGGCCCGCGGCACGGCTACGAGATCATCCAGGAGATCACCGGCCGCTCCGGCGGGCAGTGGAAGCCGAGCCCCGGCTCGGTGTACCCGATGCTGTCCCAGCTGGAGGACGAGGGCCTGGTCCGGTCCGAGCAGACCGAGGGTCGTCGGGTCGTCCACCTCACCGAGGAGGGCACCCGGCACGTCGAGGAGCACCGCGCCGAGCTCGACGCGGTGTGGGCGCCCTTCGCCGAGGACGCCGAGGACGCCGAGTCGGACCCGGCGACCGGCCTGGTCACCGAGCTCGGCCGGCTCGCCGCCGCCGCGCGGCAGGTCGCCGAGGCCGGCTCCGAGGCGCAGGTGGCGTCGGCGACCGAGGCGCTGACCGAGGCCCGCAAGGCGCTGTACCGGCTGCTGGCCGAGTGAGGCCCGCCGGACGAGCGGGCGACACCGGCTGAGGCCCGCCGAAGGAGCAGGCGACACCGGGTGAGGCCCGCCGGACGGGCAGACCGCTCCGTGTGCGACGGGGGCGGGACCGCGATGGTCCCGCCCCCGTCGTCGTCTACCGGGCCTGTCGCCGGCGCCGGTTGCGGCGCAGCGCCTCCCGCAGCGGCGGGACGACGGTGCCCTCGGCGGCCATCACCCGGCGGGCCTTGCGCCGCGCGAGGACGACCGCGACGGCGGTGAGCGCCCAGATCGGGAACTGGACGAGCCAGGCCAGCCGGAACGCCTCGGGGGTGTAGCCGCCGGACACGCTGAGCACGAGCCCGACCAGCAGTGTGGTGGTGAGCGAGGCGGTGAACCCGCCGACGTTGACGATCCCGACGGCGGTGCCGCGCCGGTGGGCGGGGTTGAAGGTGCGGGCGTAGTCGAAGCCGACGGCGGAGCAGGGACCGTTCGCGGCGAGCACCACCACGAGCAGCACGAGCAGCCACAGCGGAGCGGGCGGCGGGACGAGCAGCACGACCGTCCACACGAGCGCGGTCGCGCCGATGACCGACAGCACGAGCCAGGAGCGGCGCAGCGGGTGGCGGGCGGTGAACTCGCCGAACACCGGGCCGACGACGGCGCCGGCGAGGACGAGCACGGTCAGCATCACCGAGGCGCCGGTGGGTGTCATCCCCTGTCCGGCGACGAGGTAGGGCACGCCCCACAGCAGCGCGAACACCAGGCCGGAGAACTGGGTGCCGGCGTGCGACCAGAGCCCGAGGCGGGTGCCCGGGTGCGCCCAGGCGCCCTTGAGGCCGTCGACGACCTCGCGGGGGCTGCTCGCCGGGGCCTGGGCCGGGCTGCCGGGCGGGCGGTCGCGGAACACGGCGAGCACCGCGACCGTGGCGACGACGCCGATCCCGGCGGCGGACAGGAACGCGGTCGTCCAGCCGTAGGCGTGCAGGACGGTGGCGAGCGGGATCGCGGAGAGCACCTGGCCGAACTGGCCGAGCAGCGCCGTGATCTGCGTCATCAGCGGCACCCGGCGCGGCGCGAACCAGGTGGCCAGCACCGACAGCACCGAGATGAAGGTCAGGGCGTCGCCGACGCCGACGAGCACACGGGCGGCGATGGCCAGCGGCAGCGAGGTGGCGAGTGCGACGAGCACCTGCGCCGCGGTCATGGTGACGGCGCCGGCGAGCACCATGGTGCGGGCGCCGAACCGGTCGAGCAGCAGCCCGACCGGCACCTGGAGGGCGGCGTAGACCAGCAGCTGCAGGACGAGGAACCCGGCGAGCACGGTCGGGGACGCGCCGAACCGCTCCGCCGCCTCCAGCCCGGAGACGCCGAACGAGCTGCGTTGCAGCACCGCCACGACGTAGGCGAACAGACCGGCGGACCAGACGAGGTAAGCGCGACGTGACGTGTGCATGACGAACGACCATTCTGGTCCATCCCGGACGGGCGGGGTGCGCCGGCGGGGCCGTGTCACACGGGTCGGTGGTCACACCGCGCCCGGGCAGGCCGTAGCGGGCTCCGGATAGGGTCGCGGTGCACGCCACGACTCGGAGGACGCCGGTGCTCGATCCCGCTCAGCTGTACCAGGTCGACCCGGCCGCGCCGGCGCTCGACGAGCCGGTCCTGATCGTCGTGCTGGACGGTTTCGTCGACGCCGGCAACGCGGGTGCGCTCGCGGTCGGCGCGCTGACCGACGAACGCGAGGCGGTCCGGGTGGCCCGGTTCGACGTCGACCAGCTCGTGGACTACCGGTCGCGACGCCCGCCGCTGCGGTTCGAGACCGACCGCTGGGCCGACTACGACCCGCCGGAGCTCGACGTCGTCGCGCTGACCGACACCGGGGACACGCAGTACCTGCTGCTCGCCGGTCCGGAGCCGGACATGCAGTGGGAGCGGTTCGTCGCCGCGGTCGGGCTGCTGGTCGAGCAGCTCGGGATCCGGCTGGTGATCACGTTGCAGGGCATCCCGATGGCCGTGCCGCACACGCGTCCGATCGGGGTGACCGCGCACGGCACCCGCCCGGAGCTGGTGGAGGGCCACACCCCGTGGTTCGCGACCGCGGACGTCCCGGGCAGTGCCGCGGCGTTGCTGGAGTACCGCCTCGGGCAGGCCGGGCAGGACGTCGTGGGTTATGCCGTGCACGTGCCGCACTACCTGTCGCGCTCGGCGTACCCGCAGGCCGCGCGGGTGCTGCTGGACCACGCGGGGCTGTCGGCGGGGCTCTACCTGCCGACCGAGACGCTGACCCGTGCCGCCGAACAGGCCGAGTCCGAGATCGCCGAGCAGATGGCGGCGTCGGAGGAGGTCGGCCAGGTCGTCTCGGCGCTGGAGGAGCAGTACGACCAGGTCGTCGCGGCCCGGGAGTCCGGCGACCTGCGGGACGGCCTGGAGGGCGGCGAGCTGCCCAGCGGCGACGAGCTGGCCGCGGAGTTCGAGCGTTTCCTCGCCGGCGGTGGCGACGACAAGCCGGGCGGGAAGTCCGGCGACGAGCCGCCGCACGAGCCGCCCGCTCCCCCGCTGCCGCCCGCGACCTGACCGGTCCTCCCCGGCGGGTCAGGCGCCGAGCGCGAGGGCGTGGTGCACCCGGCCCCGGCCGCCGGGTCCGTGCAGCACCGCCTCGACCCAGCAGCCGACCGGCCGGGCCGTGAGCCCGGCCGCGGTGGCGGTCAGCCAGGCGTCGTGGACGGCGAGGCCGGCCCGGACGTGCTGGGCGACGGTGTCCGGGCCGGGGTCGACGTCCCCGGTGACGACGAGCAGCCCGCCGACGCCGGTGAGGTCGGGCAGGCCGCACGCCCGCCGGGTCAGCGCTGCCGCGAGCGGGTGGCCCGCGTCGAGCAGGGCCGCGTGCTGTCCCGCGCCGAGCCGGGTCCGGGCGACCCGGTCGAGCCCGGGGTCCGCGACCGGCGGACGGAGGCTCGCGAACGGCGCCGAGCGGCGTGCGCGGAGCACGGCCGCCGGGTGCGGATCCGCGCTCGCACCGAGCGGGACGGCGCCGTCGGGGCCGGGTCCGCTCGTGAGCACGACACGGGAGCGGTCCCCGTCGGGGACGAGGTGGGCCGTGCGGGGTCGGCGCAGCGTCGCCGCGGCGGCGAGGACGGCGGCGGCCGCGTGGCCGAGGTCGAGCAGCAGCACCGGCAGCGAGCGGGGGCCGTAGCGCCACGTGGTCCGCTCCGGTGCGAGGTGGAGGACGAGGTCCGCGTGGTCGTCGGCACCCGGGTCGGCGGGACCGCCGTCGAGGGCGTGGGCGAGCGGGTCGTAGACGCGAGCGCCGACCCGGGCGTCGACCGGGTAGCGGCCGCCCGCCGACGGCACCCGGCGCAGCCGCACCCCGCCGACCACCCGGTCCGGGTCGGCGGCCAGCGACAGCGCCAGCAGTGCACCGGTCCCCGTGCCGTCGCGGGGCAGGGGTACCGGCCGGGCCGCCGTGGTCGCCTCGGCGGGGCGGGCGGCGTGGTCGGTGGGGCCCGGGTCGGCGCCGGACCAGGCGAGCCGGAACGCCGCGGCGGTCCGGGCCTCCTCGGCGCGGCCGGCCCGGTGCCGCTGCCCCTCCGGTCCGGGCCCCGGTGCGGCCCGGCCCGGGCACGGTGCGGCCCCGCCCGGGGGCGGTGCGGCCCCGCCCGGGGGCGGTGCGGCCCCGCCCGGGGGCGGCACCGTCACAGGAACGGCGGCGGGCAGTGCACGAGCCCGTCGGGACCGGCGGCCGGGTCGAGGTCGAGCCCGTGGGCGCGGGCGGTGTCGCGCCAGCGGGGCAGCCCCCAGTACCGGAACGCGGCGGGCGCGTTGGGGACGAGCCCGGTGGCGCAGGTGCGGACCACCCGCCAGGGGGTCTCGGCGACGTCGGGCGTGGTGAGGTCCACGCGGGCGATGCGGTGCCCGTCGGCGAGCAGCGCGGCGGTCAGCGACGCGAGGTCCCCGGCCGGCCCGGTGCGCAGCGGGCCGCGGGTCGCGGGCGCGGTGAACCGAGGCAGATACTCCTCCTGCACGCGCGGGTCGAGCCACACCTGCACCTGGGCGCCGAGGTCGCGCACGGCGGCGTAGCGCCCGCCGGCGTCGTCGCGGTAACGGCGGTCGGCGCGGTGGTCGAGGTAGAGGCCGCGGGCGAGGACACCGGCCTCGATCGAGGCGTACACCCAGCCGTCGGGGTCGAGCAGTCCGCGGGTGAACACCCAGGTGTGGACGGCCTCCAGCACCGCCTTGGTGGCGGCCTCGGCGGCGTCGAAACGGGCGGCGCCACCCCCGGCGACGATCCCGGTCTCCGGGTCGACGACGACGGCACCGACCACGGCCGCCGGGTACTCGGTGGGCAGCTCGACGAGATGGACGTCGAACGCGGCCCCGGCCAGCGCGGCGTCGAGCCCGGGGACCGACGCCCGGTCGATGCCGTGGGAGGGCAGCCCGAGGTGCCACCAGCGTTCCAGCGCGTCGCGTTCGACGAGCTCGAGCAGGCCGCGCCGGTGGGCGTCGACGGCGCCGTCGCCGGTGGCGATGCCGGCGTAGTTGAGGTGGTGGAAGCGGGGCTCGTCGCGACGGGCCCCGCTGTGGTGGTTGAGCAGCGCCCAGGAGGCGGGCAGCCAGGTCGGCTCCCCGTCGGCCTCGACGCCGGCGATCCAGCGGATCGGCAGGTCCTCGGTGAAGCGCTGGTAGGGACGGCCGTCCTGCCAGTGCGCGAGCAGCGGCAGCTCCTCGGGTCCCCAGCACCGGTGTCCCGCGGCGCGCAGCTCCGCGGCCGTGGTCAGCGGCAGGTCGCGCGGGACGCGGTTGCCGCAGTAGCGCTCGACCGCCTCGCCGAGTGCGGCGGTGCGGGCGCCGTCGCGGTCGCCGAAGGTGGTGCCGAGGCTCACCCGGTCCGCGGGCCAGGCGCCGAGCCGGCGCGCGTCGGACACCTCCGCGGTGACGGCGGTGTAGGCGGCGGGCAGCCCCGGCACGGGGGCGACGTCGACCAGCCGGCGGACGATCCCGCCCAGCGGGTCGACCAGCACCTCCACCGGCAGTACGGGAACGGTCGGTGCCGTCACAGGGTGACCTCCTCGGGGATGGCGGCCGCGGCGACCTCGTCGCGGCCGGGTCGGACGTGCGGCAGGTCCAGGCGCAGCGCGTGGACGGTGCGGCGGTCGGCGCGCAGCTCGGTCGCGTGCGCCGGGTCCCGCCCGGTGTGCGGGTTGCGGGCGTGTGCGGGCCAGTGGTGCCCGGCGATCTCGATGCGCAGCCGGTCGCCCTCGGCGAGCGCGGCACCGACCGGCGGGGTGGTGACGACGACCTCCCGCGACGCCGGACCGCGGCGCCGGTGCACGGCGGTGACCAGGTCGTGGCCGCGGAGCCCGACCCGGACGACCCAGTCGGCGTCGGGGGCGTCGGTGTCGCCGGTGACGGTGACGACCAGGGGCCCGGCGAGCACCCCAGCCGGCAGGGGCGGGGTGTGGGCGACGACCCGGTCGGCAGGACGGCCCGCGGCGGCCGACTCGGTGGTCGCGGCGGTGGTCGCGCTGGTGGTTGCGGCGGTGGTCGCGCTGGTGGTTGCGGCGGTCGTCCCGGTGCTGGTGGCAGTGGTCGCCGCAGGGGTCGCCGCAGGGGGCGTAGCGGCGGGAGCGGCGCCGTCGGTCGGCGCGAGAGCCGGCGTGGGTGCGCCGGGCGGGCGGGACCGGACGGGCCGCTCGGGGTCGGCGACGAAGCCGGCGGGGAACCCGTCCGGCGGCGCCGCGGCGACCGTGAGTGCCGGCCCGTCCCCGGCCCGCACCCAGCGCCCCGTCTCCCCCACCGCGACGAGTGCCCCGCGCCCCCGCGGCCGGCCCTGCACCGCGGCACGGGCCCAGGCGGCGTAGACCGCGCCGATCCGCCGTCCGGCCAGGACCGCGCCGGGTGCGGGAGCGTCGAGCTCGTGCCCCCACGGCCCCAGGACGAGCCGCGACGGCCCGCCCCAGCGCCGGGCGAGCTCCCGGGTCCGTGCGGCGAACGGGTCCGCGGTGCCCCCGACGGCGAGCAGCGGCATCGCGGCCCGCGCGATCCCCGACCACAGCCACGGGGTCTCCTCGGGTGCGTCCCACAGGTCGGCCCACCCGTCCGGGGCGGGTGTCAGGGCACCGGAGACCGGCAGGGTCGCGGCCGCCGACGGGGCGGCGGGACGCGCGCCCGCACCGTGCTCGGACCACCAGCCGATCCGGCAGGCCAGCCGGGCGGCACCGCCGGGTTCGCGGGCGGTCTCGCCGGGCCCGAGTGCCGGGACCGCGGCGAGCACCCCGCACACGCCGGGGTCGGCGAGGGCACCGGCGACCGCGCAGTGCGCACCGTAGCTGGCGCCGGCCAGCACGACCCGGCCGTCGCAGCCGGGGGTCGCGCGCAGCGCGGCGAGCGCGACGACGCCGTCGCCGGTCTCGTGGGCGTAGGGCCGGAACTCCCCCGTCGAGCCGCCGCGCCCCCGGACGTCGACGACGAGGCAGCCGAACCCGTGCGCGGCCCAGCCGCGGGCCTCGGGCAGCAGCCGCCCGCGGCCGTAGGGGGTGCGGATGAGCACCGCGGGCCAGGTCGCGGCGGCGGGGCGGACGAGGGTGGCGGCGAGCCGCACCCCGTCGGGCGCGGTCAGGTCGAGGTCGTCGGTGGCCCGGGCTGCCGGGCCGGGCCGGGCGGGGTCGGTCACGGCGCGCTGTCGGGGACCGGCAGGAGTGGGTGGTCGGCGATCGCGGCGGTGTCGAGGTCGACCACCCGCAGACGGCGCCGGGCCGGCAGGGCGGACGGGACGAGGTCACCGACCGCCGGGACGTCGTGGCCGGCGGCCCAGGCGCGCACGTCGGCGGCGAGCAGCGCGGCCAGCAGGGCGTGGTCGCCGGGCCCGGTCGGGGCGGCTGGGGCGGCCTCCCAGTACGCGAGCAGGTGCGGGTGCCCGGATCCGGCCGCGGCGAGGCGGCGGGCGCGGACGTCGGCGTGCCCGGCGTCGCCCGGGTGTAGGGCGGGAGGTTCCAGGATCCCGTGCCGGCCCTCGACGGCGAGCCGGAACAGGGCCGTCCCGCGGTCGGGCAGCCGGTCCAGCGCGGTCCAGGATGCGGGTGCCGGCCCGTCGGCGACGAGGCAGACCGCGGTCGGCGTCGTGGACGCATCCGCACCACCCGTGGCGACGACGCCGGTCGGCGGGCGCGTGGGGTCCGGGCGGGCCGGGACGGCCGCGAGCTCTTCGACCGTCCCGCGCAGCACCCGCACGGTGGGCCCGGCGAGCGCGGTGGCGACGGCGTCGGCCAGCGCGCCGTCACCGGCGACGGTCACGGTGGCCGTCCGGGCCGGGCGGGTGTCGTCGAGGTACCCGGCCGCGGCGAACGCGCCGCGCTCCGGGTCGAGTCCCGGCGGAGGTGTGGGGTCGGCGCCGTCGAACCAGCGGGTCAGCGCCTCGACCGTGCCGCGGGGCAGCTCGACCCCACGCAACCGGCCGGAGGCCTCCCGCAGCGCCGAGCCCCGCCCGGGGACCTCGAACACGCTCACGCCCGGTCGCAGTCGTTCCACTCGCACTCCCTGGTCCGTCGGTCGGTCACGGCAGACCGCGGGCCCGGCACCGTCACCGGTGCCGGGCCCGCGGCGGGTGTCACTCCTGCTCGGCGGCCTGCTCGGTCGCGAACGGGTTCTCGACGAGGGCGTTGGAGTGGCTCGCGGAGTTGTGCGGCAGGGCGCGCTCGGCCTCGAGCTCGGTGAAGATGTCCTTCATCGTTTTCTCCTCCAGTGGGTGACATCGTCCGGTTCCGGACCACTCCATCGTGGTCACAAACGACATCGATTTTCAACAGTGGTCCACGTCTCGTTACCTACTATTGGTGATGACTGTCGTTTCACACTATGGTTCGCGCATCCCTGACGGAAGGACCCCGTGAGCGAGACGGCCCCGACCGCCCCCGAGCACGAACGCGCCGACCTGCGCCGCTACCTCGCCGCCCGGGTCGTCTCGGTCGCCGGCTCCCTGGTCGCCGCGGTCGCCCTGCCCGTGCTCGTCTACCGGCTGACCGGCTCGCCCGCGTGGACGGCGGCGATCGCGACCGCGGAGGCACTCCCCTACCTGCTGTTCGGGCTGGTCGCGGGAGCGCTGGCCGACCGGGTCGACCGCAGGCGGCTCATGGTCGGCGTCGACCTGGCGTGCGGCGCGGTGCTCGCGGGGATCCCGCTCGCCTGGTGGGCCGGGGTACTCACACCGTGGCAGGTGCTCGGCACGGCGGTCGCGGTGCAGACCGGTTTCGTCTTCTTCGACGCCGCGAACTTCGGCGCCCTGCCCACGCTGGTCGGGCCCGACCGGATCACCGCGGCGTTCTCCACCCTCTACGGCGCGACGACCGTCGTCGAGCTGGTCGTGCCGCCGCTCGCCGGGCTGGCCGTCGCGACCCTGGCCCCGGCCGGACTGCTGTCGGTCACCGCGCTCACCGCGGTCGCGTCGGCGCTGCTGATCCGGTCGGTCGCCGGGAGCCTGTCCCCCGGGCCCGGCACCCGCGCGCCGACCCGGATCCTCGCCGACGTGCGTGAGGGCCTGGCACTGCTCATGGGCCATCCGGTGGTCCGCACGCTGACGCTGGTCGGCACCACCCAGGCCGTCGCGGGCGGTGCCTGGCTCGCGATGACCGTGCCGTGGGCGGACCGGGTGCTCGGCATCCGCGCCGACGGCGACGCCCGGCTCGGCCTCCTGTTCGCCTGCTGGGGTGTGGGCGGGCTCGCCGCGGCCCGGCTGGTCCCGCGGCTGTCGGAGCGCTGGGGCGGGGCGCGGCTCGCGCTGGCCGGGCTGCCGGTGTCGCTGGCCTGCGCGGTCGCGGTGGTGTCGGCGACGCACTGGGTCCCCGCACTCCTCGCCGCGACGGCGTTCGGGGCGGCGTACTCGACGGTCGTGCTCAACGCCGTCACCTACCGGCTGCAGGTCACGCCCGAGCACGCCCGCGCCCGGGTCTCGACGACCGCACGGATGCTGTCCTGGGGCCTCGGCACCCCCGCCGGGGCGGCCCTGGCCGGCGTCGTGGCGACGACACCGGCGGGCCCGCGCGGCGGTCTGGCGGCCGGGGCCGCGGTGCTGGCCGCCGGGGTCGCGCTGGCGTGGCTCACCCCGCCGCTGCGCCGGGCCGCCCGCGGCTGAGCGGGCCGCCCCCGTCCGGGCCCCCCGGCCCGGTGCGCGGCAGCACCGGTCCCGACGGGATGGGTGCGCGGTCAGGCGCTGGCGGGCCGGGCCGGGGTGGAGTCCAGGTAGCTGCAGGTCAGTCGCCCCTCGTGGGTCGAGACGACCCCGCGCACGCCGAACACCTCGGCCAGCAGCCGGTCGTCGACGACGTCGCCGGGTGCGCCGTCGGCGTGCACCCGCCCGTCGCGCAGCGCGACGATCCGGTCCGCGCACCGCGCGGCCTGGGCGAGGTCGTGCAGCACCGCGACGACGGTCAGGCCGCGCTGCACCTGCAGCTCCCGGACCAGGTCGAGCACCTCCAGCTGGTGGCGGACGTCGAGGTAGGTGGTGGGCTCGTCGAGCAGGAGCACCGGGGCGTCCTGGGCCAGGGCGAGCGCGATCCGCACCCGCTGGCGCTCCCCGCCCGACAGCAGCTCGACCGGGGTGTCGGCCCACGCCTGCGTGCCGGTGGCCGCCAGCGCGTCGGAGACCGCCGCGTCGGCGCCGCCGCCGAGCATGCCCAGCGGCCCGCGGACGGCGTAGCGGCCCTGTGCGACGAGCGCCCGCACGGTCACCCCGCCCAGCGGCGGCAGGGCCTGGGGCAGCACCGCGACCCGCTTCGCGACCTCCCGGCGCGGGGTCCCGGCCAGCGGCCGCTCGGCCAGGTGCACCGCGCCCGCGTCGGGCCGGTGCAGCCCGGCGAGCACCCGCAGCAGCGTGGTCTTCCCGCAGCCGTTGCGTCCCACCAGCGACAGCCACTGCCCGCGGTCGACCGCCAGGTCGACGCCGTCGAGCACGGTGCGCCCGTCGAAGCGCACCGTCACCGCCTCGGCCCTGAGCACCGTCACAGCGCACCTCCCACCGTCGTACGGGACCGTCGGCGGACGATCCCGATGAGCACCACCGCGCCGGCGACCGCCGTCACCGCTCCCGCGGGCACCCCGATCGGCCGGTCCCCGGCCGGGGCGAGCGCCGTCAGCATCTGGGCGACGACGTCGGCCGCGACGACCGTGCCCGCCCCGGCCGCCGCCGACGCGGGCACGAGCAGCCGCGGGTCGGCCGCGCCCCGCAGCCCGAGCACCGCACGGGCCAGGTGCGGGGCGAGCAGCCCGACGAACGCGAGCGCCCCGACCGCCGCGACCGCCCCGCCGGTGGCGAGCACGGCCAGCAGCACCGCGGCCGAGCGCCACCCGGACACGGCGAGGCCGACGCCGCGGGCGTGGTCGTCGTCGACGCCGAGGACGGCGAGCACCGGACCGAGCAGCACCGCGAGGACCACCGCGGTCAGCGCGACCGGCCAGAGCGCGTCCCAGTGCTCCCAGCCACGCCCGTTGAGCGAGCCGACCAGCCACCGGACCATCGACCCGGCCAGCTGCGGGCGGGCGGTGAGCAGCAGCAACGTCGTCCCGCCGAGCACCGCCGACACCAGCACCCCGACGACGGCCAGCCGCAGCGGGTCCGCGGTGCCCGGCCCCGCGGCCCGACCGGCGAGCAGCCACAGCACCCCGCCGCCGAGCGTCCCGCCGAGCAGGGCCACGCCGAGCACGCCGAGCGGGGTGCCGACCGGTCCGCCGAGCACGGTCCCCAGCACCGCGCCGAGCACCGCGCCGGAGCCGACGCCGGTCACCTCCGGGGAGGCGAGCGGGTTGCGCAGCACCGCCTGCAGCACCGTCCCGGCGACGCCGAGGCAGGCACCGGCCGCGAGCCCGACCAGGACCCGCGGTGCCCGCAGCTCCCGGACGAGGTCGGTGGACAGGGGGTCCGCGAACCCGGCCAGCGCCGCGAGCGCGGTGCCGGGCCCGACGGCGGTGCCGACCAGGAGCCCGGCCAGGGCGGCGACCGCCACGCACAGTCCGAGCAGCCCGAACCGGGCCGCGAGCGGCGCCCCCCGGCCCACCGGGCGGTTCACCGGTCCACCGCCGCGGCGGGACCGGCGGCGCGGGCGGGACCGGCCGTGCGGGCGGCCCGCGGGCGTCGCCACACCAGCAGCAGCCCGCCCGCGACGATCGCGACCCCCGCGGTGAAGCCGCCGACCGGCAGCTCCACCGGGTAGAGCACGGTGCGGGCCAGCAGGTCCGCGACGACGACCACGGCCGCGCCCGCCCCGGCGCAGGCCGCGGCGCGGGGAAGCGGCCGGGCCGCGGGGAGCAGCACCCGCACCAGCTGCGGGGCGAGGAACCCGACCCAGGCGACCGGCCCCGCCGGGCCGACCACGGCCGCGACGAGCAGGCAGGCCACGCCCAGCACCGCCGCCCGGGCCGCCCCGGTGCGCAGGCCCAGCGCGGAGGCGGCGTCGTCGCCGAGACGCAGCGGCCCCAGCAGCGGCAGCACCGCGACCCCCGCGACGAACGCGACCGCCAGCGCGGGCAGCACCGGCGTCACCGTCGCCCACGTCGTGCCGGTCAGCGAGCCCAGCAGATAGCGCACCAGCACGCCCTGCTCCGAGGAGCCGGTCATGGCGACCGCCGCGAGCAGCAGCGCCTGCAGCGCCGCGCCCACCCCGGCTCCGATCAGCAGGACCGCGGCCGGGCCGACGGCGCCGCGGACGGCGAGCAGGGTGAGCGCTCCCCCGGTCACCGCGCCGACCACGGCGGGCAGCAGCGGCGCGAACGGGACCGCGGCCCCGGTGACGACCGTGACCGCCACCGCGGCCGCCGCACCGGAGGACACCCCGAGCAGCTCGGGGACGGCGAGCGGGTTGCGCAGACCGTCCTGCAGCAGCAACCCGGCCAGCCCGAGCGCGGCGCCGGTGAGCACACCGAGCAGCAGCCGCGGCACCCGCAGCTCGGTGACGACGACGTGCTCGATCCCGCCCGCCGCGCCCAGCGCGGCGGGCAGCCGGTGCGGGGCGACGGCCGGGGTGCCGGTCCCGAGGACCAGCGCGGCGAGCAGCACCGTCCCGGCCGCGACGGCGAGCAGCAGCAGGGCCCGTCTCACCGGCCGGGGACCACCGCGAGCGACTGGGTGACGATCGCGCCCAGGCTGCGCGTGCCGCGCCCGCTGCCCCACAGCCGCGGGTCCATCTCGTGCACGTTCCCCTGCTGCACCGCGGGGACCTGGGCCCACACCGGGTTCGCGGCGAGCTGGTCGGTCAGGGTGCGGTCGGCGGAGGAGAACAGCAGCGAGAACGCGAACACCACGTCCGGGGCCTGCGCGAGGATCTCCTCGACGCTGTAGGTGCTCGCGGTCTCGACGTCGGCGCCGCGCGGGACGAACGGGTAGTCGTAGAGCGTCGCGAGCAGGTTCCCGTTGACCGTGTCCGTGGTGTCGACGCCGATCGTGTCGGCGCTGCCGTACATCAGCAGGACCCTCCGGTCGGCCTGGCCGGTGGCGCGCGCCTGCTCGACGCCGTCGGCCAGCGTCGTGCGGAAGCGCCGTTCGCCCGCGGTGGCCTCGGCGGTGCGTCCGGTGAGCGACCCCAGGTCCCGCAGGTAGCCGACCGACTCCTCCCAGGTCGTCGGCTGCACCAGCCACAACGGGGCGAACCGCTCGATCGCCGCACGCAGCGGCTCGTGCACTCCGCCGAGCCCGATCACCAGGTCGGGACGCAGCGCGGCGATGGACTCGACGTCCTCGCTGCCGAAGCTGCCGGCGACGGTCGGGACCTGCGCGGCGCGCTCGCCGAGCAGGACGGGGTTCTTCAGCAGGGCCGGGGTGGAGGTGCCGGCCGGGGTGAGCCCCAGCTCGACGACCATGTCGTCGCACAGGCCGGTCAGGCAGACGATGCGCGTCGGCGGGGCCGGCACGGTGACGGCGGTGCCGCGCGGGTCGGTGACCGAGAGTGCCGGCTCCAGCGGTGCGACGTCCCGGCTGACGGCGGGCCGCTCGGCGGCCGCCTCCGGCGCGGGCGCGGCCGTCCCACCGCACCCGGCGAGCAGCAGGGCGACCAGCGCGACCGGCAGCAGGGCGGCGATCCGGGAGGCACGGGACCGGGCGGCGGCGACGGTGCGAGCGGCGGCGGCGGAGCCGGCGTCGGCATCGGCGGGCGGGCGACGGGCGCTCATCGCGCACCGGCCAGGTCGCGCCCGGCCCGCAGGTCGCGCAGCGCGGCGGCGTCGCGGCGCAGCGAGGCGGCGGTGTCGCCGGGGACGAACTCCAGCAGCACCTCGGTGTCGGTGCCGTCGTCGCGGGACTGCGCGGTGAGCTCGGCGAGCACCGGGGCCCACAGGTCGGCGCGGTCGCCGAGCGGCAGCCGCTCGGTGTATCCGTCGGCGCCCCAGGAGAACGCGTGCACGGTGGCCGGGCGCAGCGCGCGGACCTCGGCCAGGCAGACGTCGGTGTCGGGCAGCTCGCGCGGCTGCCAGTGGGTGACCAGGGCGGGGTGGCCGACCTCGGCGCGCAGCCTCAGCGCGGTGTCGAGGCCGTCGGTGAGGGACTCGACGTGGTGCTCGACGAGCAGCCCCATCCCCCGCTCGGCGACGGCGTCGGCGCAGCGCCGCAGTGCGTCGACGGTGGCGGCGCGCCCGGCGGGCGACACGTCGGCCGAGGCCGCCGTCCCGGCCCAGACGCGCACCCGCGGGGCACCGAGCTCGGCCGCCGTCGCGACGACGGCGTCGAACTCGCCGGGGTCGGACGCACCGGCCTTGTGGTAGCTGCCGTAGGTGCCGATCCGCAGCCCTGCGCCCGCGCAGGCACCGCGGGCCGCCGACGCCGCCGCCCGGTCACCGGGGCGGACGTGCCGGTCCCCGGCCCACTCGACGACCTCGGACCCGGCGTCGACCGCCAGGCGCACGACGTCCGGAACGGATCTCTCACGGAAGGTGACCGACGCCAACCCCAGAAGCAGCATGGTCGGTAACCGTAGTCATTATCGATTGTGCGAACCAGCGATGTACGTCACCCGATGTCCGGTTCCGCCTAGAGCAGATCGAGCCCGGCCGCCACGACCGTGTCCGCGTCGAGCCCGTGGTGGGCGTAGACCGAGGCGAGATCGCCGGACTGACCGAAGCGGTGCACGCCCAGGTGCGTCGCGGGGACCCGGTTGACCCCGGCGAGGAACGCGAGGGTGTGCGGGTGCCCGTCGAGCAGGGTGACCAGCGGCGCGGCCCGGCGCGCGGGGAACGCCGACTCCAGGATCCACGGCTCGGCCTGCGGACGGGCGGGGCGTCCGGCGCGGGCCTGCAGGGCGTCGAACAGCAGCCCCGGGCTGGTCACCACGACGACGTCGACGTCGTGGCCGAGCTCGGCGAGCCGGTCCGCCGCGGCGAGTGCCTCGGTCGTCGGCGCGCCGGCGACCGCGATGGTCAGCGCCGGTGTGCCCGCGGCGCGGCGGAGCGGGTAGGCCCCGGCGACCACCTGGCGCCGGCGCCGCTCGCGCGCGGCCGGGTCCGCCGGGACCGCCGCGAGGGTCTGGTCCACCGGCCGGGTCGACAGGCGCAGGTAGGCGCTGGTGCCGTCCGGCCGGCCGAGCCGGGCCAGCGAGGCGAGCAGCGTCCACTCGGTGTCGATGGCGAACGCCGGCTCGTAGGTGACGCAGCCGGGCTGCTCCAGCCCGACCGACGGCGTCGTCACCGACTGGTGGGCACCGCCCTCGGGGGCCAGCGACACCCCGGAGGGCGTACCGACGAGGATCGACTGGCCACCCGCGTAGATGCCGAACGACCACGGCTCCAGCGCGCGCTCGACGAACGGGTCGTAGAGCACCCCGATCGGCAGCACCGGACGGCCCCAGCGCGACCAGGTCGCACCCAGCTCCCCCAGCGCCCCGACGAGGTTCCCCTCGGCGATGCCCAGCTCCAGGTGCTGGCCGGTGGGCCGCTCGCGCCAGTGCAGGATCGTCTCGGGATCGTCGTCGAACCAGTCCTTGCGCTCCGCGGTGGACCAGACGCCGACCTTGTTCACCCAGCCGCCCAGGTTCG
Organism: Pseudonocardia sp. ICBG1034; assembly: GCF_020131375.1. Lineage (NCBI taxonomy): Bacteria > Bacillati > Actinomycetota > Actinomycetes > Pseudonocardiales > Pseudonocardiaceae > Pseudonocardia > Pseudonocardia sp. ICBG1034. The sequence goes on along the minus strand of NZ_JAHLEK010000015.1, from coordinate 2,244,382 downwards.
TCGACGACGACACGTCCGGACAGAGCGTGACCACCCGGCCGGCCGCCTCGGGGGCCTCGCGGGTGAGGTCGAGCAGCGCCCGGCCGAGCGCGGCCTGGGTGGTGGCCCGCCCGGTCGGGGTGCGTCCGATGTCGGTCGGCAGCGGCGGGACCGGCTGGTCGTCGACCGGGTCGCGGTGCAGGCGCTGCGCCGCGGCGGCCACCACCTCGCCCGCCGGGGACTCCGGGTCGAATCGCCGCCAGGGGTCGTCGGGGTCTGCGCCGACGGCGTCGGCCAGCTCGCGGACCTGGTCGGCGCTCAGGATCGAGCCGTGGTTCTGCGGGTGGCCCGCGGTCGCGAGGCCGTGGCCCTTGACCGTGTAGGCGAGGACCACCGTGGGCCGGGTGTCGTCGATCGCGGAGAACGCGTCGCGCAGCGCGGCGGTGTCGTGCCCGCCGAGGTTGCGCACCGCGGCGAGCAGGGTGTCGTCGTCGAGGCCGGCGACGAGCTCCTCCAGATCGGCGTGCCCGTCGGGGAGCCGGGTGCGGACCTCGTCGGCGTCGCAGCGCAGCAGCCGCTGGTACTCCGCGTTCTGCATGGTGTCGATCCGGGCGCGCAGCGCGTCGCCGCCGGGGCGGTCGAACAGCTCGTGCAGCAGCCTGCCGTACTTGACGGTGAGGACCTGCCAGCCGGCCGCGGAGAACATGCCCTCGATCCGCGGCGCGCCGATCGCGGGGACGACCCGGTCCAGGGACTGCCGGTTGAGGTCGACGATCCACACGACCTCGCCCAGCTCACCGACCATCGGGTCGAGGATGGCCTCCCAGACGGCGCCCTCGTCGAGCTCGGCGTCGCCCACCAGGGAGTACTGCCTGCCCTGTCCGGCGCCGCCGAAGTGGGTGTCGACGTAGCGGCGGGCCAGCGCACCCCAGATCGGGGCGGTCGCGCCGATCCCCACCGAGCCGGTCGAGTAGTCGACCGGGTCGGGGTCCTTGGACCGCGACGGGTAGGACTGCAGCCCGCCGAAGGCACGCAGCGTGCCCAGGTAGCGCTCGTCGAGCTCGCCGAGCAGGTAGTTGATCGCGTGCAGCACCGGCGAGGCGTGCGGCTTGACCGAGACCCGGTCCCCGGCCCGCAGGTGCTCGAACCACAACGAGGTCATGATCGTCGTCATCGACGCCGACGACGCCTGGTGCCCGCCCACCTTCAGCCCGCTGGGGTCGCCGCGCCGGTTGGCCGCGTCGACGATCGCGGTGGACAGCCACAGCACCCGCTTCTCGATCTCGACGAGCGTGTCCGTCGCCACCGTCTGCGTGCCCATCGCCCACCACTCCAGCCTCATCGCCCATGCAGCCTGCCCAGCCAGCCCACCACCACATCGACGAGTGCACAACCACAGCCCCCACGACTGAGCAGAGTGCACGCGACGGGCCGGGCGGGACGCGCGTCGGGGCGGCATAATGCGCACCCGCGGAGACGAGGAGGGGGCACCACGTGACGGGAACGACCGGTGACGGGCGGGCAGCGCTCGACGGCCACGACGCCCGGCTGCTGCTGGCCCTGGCGCAGGACCCGCGCGCGACGGTGCTCGCCCTCGCCGAACGGGTCGGCCTGTCCCGCAACACCGTGCAGGCCCGGCTGGCCAAGCTGGACCGGCTCGGCGCACTGGACACCTTCGAGCGCCGGGTCGACCCGGCGGCGCTCGGCTACCCGCTGACCGCGTTCGTGACGGTGCGGGTGGTGCAGCGCGAGCTCGCCGCCGTCGCCGACGCACTGGACCGGGTACCGGAGGTGCTGGAGGTGCACGGCGTCTCCGGACCGGAGGACCTCCTGGTGCACCTGGTCGCCCGCGACGCCGACGACCTCTACCGGATCGCCGGGCACCTCCTCGCGATCGGCGGGGTGGAGCGCACGTCGACGTCGCTGGTCATGCGCTCGCTGGTCGGGTTCCGCACCGCCCCGCTGCTGCGCCGCCTGACCGACGGCGGCGCGGGCGCACCCGTCGTTCACCCGGCGCCGCTACCGTCACGCCGATGAGCGCCCCCGCCGCCCCCGGTTTCGACCCGGACTTCCTCGGCGTCGCGACGCCGATGCCGACGCTGCCCGGGACCGACACCCTGCTGCTCCCCTACACCCACTTCGCCACGCTGCACCGGCCCGACCGGCGCCTGGCCGCGGCCACCGCCGTCGCGATCGACGGGGCGACCCTGCGGCAGCTCGAACGTTCCGACGACTGGCGCCTCGACGACCGGCTGCCCGCCGGGCAGCAGGCCGGCGCCGAGCTCTACGCCGACAACGACCTCGACCGCGGCCACCTGGTCCGCCGCCAGGACCCGGTGTGGGGCGGGGCCGCCGAGGCTGCGACGGCGGAGTCCGACACGTTCCACTACACCAATGCCGCCCCGCAGGCCGCCGCGTTCAACCAGGACAAGCAGACCTGGGGCGGGCTGGAGGACTACCTGCTCGACAACGCGGGCGACAACGACCGGCGGCTCGTGGTGTTCACCGGTCCGGTGCTGGCCGACGACGACCCGGAGTACCGCGGCGTGCGCATCCCGCGGCTGTTCTGGAAGATCGGCGCCTTCGTCGTCGGCGGCGCGCTCGGCACCACCGCGTACCTGCTGGACCAGACGCCCCTGCTCGGCGACCTCGCCGAGCAGGCGCCGGGGGACCCGCCCCCGCTGGGCCCGTACCGCACCTTCCAGGTGCCGGTGGCCCGGATCGGCGAGCTGACCGGGCTCGACCTGGGCCCGCTGACCGCGGCGGACCGGATGCCGGTACCCGAGCCGGTGCCCGCCGCGCTGTCGGAGCGGGCCGTGCGGCTGCGCTCGTTCGCCGACATCCGCGGACTGTGAGCACGCCGGGGATCTAGGGTCGCCCCGTGACCGAGCTGCTCCCCAGCACCCAGCGCACCCTGCTCGCCCGCGTCGCCCGCGCCCAGCGCGACGGCCGCGTCCCCTCCCTCGTCGCCGGGGTGGTCCGCGACGGCGCCCTGGCCTGGCACGCCGGCCGCGGAGCGCTGCCGGAGGGGGCCGCCGCCGACGACGTCCAGTACCGCATCGGCTCGATCTCCAAGACCGTCTGCGCGGTCACGGTGCTGCGGCTGCGCGACGAGGGCCTGCTCGACCTCGACGACCCGCTGGAGCGTCACCTGCCCGGCACCCCGCTCGGCGACCGCACCCTGGGCCAGCTCCTGTCCCACCTCGCCGGTGCCGGGTCGGAGAGCCCCGGGCCGTGGTGGGAGCGCACCCCCGGCGGCACCCTGGCCGAGCTCGGTCTGTCCGACACCGACCGGGTGCTGCCCGCGGCGCGCCGCTTCCACTACTCCAACCTCGGGTTCGGTCTGCTCGGCGAGGTCGTCGCCCGCGTCCGCGGCCGCGCCTGGTCCGAGGTGGCCCGCGACGAGGTGCTGCTCCCGCTGGGCATGACGCGCACCAGCACCCGTCCGCAGCCCCCGGCCGCGGCGGGACGGGCGGTGCACCCGTGGGCCGACCTGGTCCTGGCCGAGCCCGAGCACGACGCCGGGGTGATGGCCGCCGCCGGGCAGCTGTGGTGCACCGCGGCGGACCTGGCCCGGCTCGGCGCCCTGCTGCTCGGCGACACCGGCGACGTGCTCTCCCCGGCGACGGTCGAGGAGATGACGCTGCCCGCGGGCGTCGACCCGACGTCGCCGGCCTGGGCAGGCTACGGCCTGGGCGTGCAGGTCCTGCGGTTCGACCGGCCCGAGGGCGGCGGCACGACGACACTGGTCGGGCACGGCGGATCCATGCCCGGGTTCCTCGCCGGGCTCTGGGTGGACCGCGAGGAGGGCGCCGGCGCCCTGGCGATGGGCAACACCACCTCCGGGATGGACAGCGGGCTGGCCGCCGGGCTGCTGAACGATCTGCGCGTCGCCGAGCCCCGCATCGTCGCGCCGTGGACCCCGCAGCCCTGCCCGGTCGACCCCGAGCTGCTCGGACCGTGGTTCTGGGGTCCCTCCCCCTACGCGCTGCGCTCGGTCGGCGGCGGGCTGCTGCACCTCGGCGGCCTCGGGCGCCCCGGACGCGCGTCGCGGTTCCGGCCCGGCCCGGACGGCACCTGGGTCGGCCTGGACGGCTACTTCGCCGGGGAGACCCTGCGGATCGCCCGCGACCACCTGTGGCTGGCCACGTTCGTCTTCACCCGCACCCCCTACGACCCGGCCGCACCGGTCCCCGGCGGCGTCTCCGACGAGGGCTGGACCACCTCCTGACATCACGGTTCGGCCTGCACAGCGACACGGGACGGCCCAGTACCTACACTTTCGGCACACAAACGACTTGTGCACCATTTCTGCACGAACGAGAGCGGAGGGGGGATGCGCCCGGCACACGGGCGTGACCACGTATGACACAGGCCCAATCACCACCGGACGGCCGTCCGGACACGACCGGGGACGACCGGCCCCGCACCGACTGGATCGTGTTCGGCGTCGGCGCCGCGCTCGCGCTGCTGTTCGTGCTGTGGGGGCTGCTCAGCGCCGACACCCTCGGCGCCACCGCCGAGGCGATGCTCGGCGGGCTGATGCGCGGCGGCGGCTGGGGCTTCATCCTCGCCGCGACCGCCTTCGTGGCCTTCGCACTGTTCCTCGCCTTCAGCCGCTTCGGGCGCATCAAGCTCGGCGCCGACGACGAGGAGCCCGAGTTCCGCACGGTCTCCTGGATCGCGATGATGTTCTCCGCCGGGATGGGCATCGGGCTGATGTTCTTCGGCGTGAACGAGCCGCTGACCTTCTTCCAGTCGCCGCCGCCCGGCGCCGCCGAGCCCGGCACCATCGACGCGCTGCAGACCTCGATGGCGACGTCGCTGTTCCACTGGACGCTGCACCCGTGGGCGATCTACGCCGTCGTCGGCCTCGCCATCGCCTACTCCACCTTCCGCAAGGGCCGCCGTCAGCTCATCAGCCAGGCCTTCATCCCGCTGATCGGGCGCAAGGCCGCCGAGGGCTCCATCGGCCGGGGCATCGACATCCTCGCGATCTTCGCGACGCTGTTCGGCTCCGCGGCCTCGCTGGGGCTGGGCGCGTTCCAGATCGGCGGCGGCATGCAGACCGTCGGCTGGGTGGACGGCCAGGTGAGCCCCTGGGTGCTCGCCGCGATCATCATCGTGCTGACCGCCGCGTTCATCCTCTCCGCCGTCTCCGGCGTCGAGAAGGGCATCCAGTGGCTGTCCAACACCAACATGGTGCTGGCGGCGGTGCTCGCGTTCTTCGTGTTCGTCGTCGGCCCGACGGTGATCATCCTGGACCTGATCCCGACGTCGATCGGCGCGTACTTCTCCCAGTTCTTCGAGATGGTCGGGCGCACCGAGGCCGTCGGCGGCGAGCCGATGCTCGAGTGGCTGTCGGGCTGGACGATCTTCTACTGGGCGTGGTGGATCTCGTGGACGCCGTTCGTCGGCATGTTCCTGGCGCGGATCTCGCGCGGGCGCACCATCCGTGAGTTCGTCGGCGGCGTCATCCTCGCGCCGAGCCTGGTCTCGCTGGTCTGGTTCTGCATCTTCGGCGGCACCGCCATCACCCAGGCCCAGCAGGGTGCGCAGTTCTCCGACGACTCCAACGTCCAGCTGTTCCAGATGCTGGCCGCCTACCCGTGGGCGACCTTCACCGGCCTGCTGGTCATGCTCCTGGTCGCGATCTTCTTCGTGTCCGGCGCCGACGCCGCGTCGATCGTCATGGGCACGCTGTCCCAGCGCGGCACCATCGAGCCCAGCAAGTGGGTCGTGGTCTTCTGGGGCTCGGTCATGGGCGCGGTCGCCGTGCTGATGCTCGTCACCGGCGGTGAGAACGCCCTGGACGGCATCCAGAACCTGACCATCCTGGTCGCGGCGCCGTTCGTCGTGATCATGGTGCTGCTGTGCTTCGCGCTGTTCAAGGACCTGCGCCGCGACAAGGTCGTGCTGCGGGACGAGAAGGGCGCGCAGGTGCTGGAGCAGGCCGTCGACTGGGCCACCGACAACCACGGCGAGCACTTCTACGTCAAGGTCGGCGCGTTCGACCCGGACCACGAGAACGCCCCCGGCAGTGGCAACGGCAGCGGTGCCGTCGCGACCGGGACCGACGGACCGGACGGATCGACCGGCGACGGGTCGACGCGGGCGACCGCCGAACGACGCGACAGCCCGGTCGGCGGCGACTGACCACCTCTCGTCGCACACGACGGCGGCCGGACACCCTCCCGGGGTGTCCGGCCGTCGTCGTCCGTGGCAGGGTCGAGGGCTCACGGTCGCGGGGACGGCCGGACGATCGGAGGGCCTGTGACCGACCGCCCACCGACGGTGAGCGGTCGGGAGTGACCCGGGCCGACCGCGCTCGTTGGACCTCCTGCGACCACCCGGTGCACGGCCCCCGCGCGCACCGACGATCATCGAGAAGTGCTGCGCCGCAGCCGGAGCGGATGGGAGGGACCTGACACAGTGGGCCGGATGCGTCTCGTCTTCACCCCGGGGGACGACCAGGGGTACGCCGAGGCCCGCAGCCGCCTGCTGGAGCAGTTCTCCCTCTGGGCCCGCCGCCGTCGCGTCGAGGTGGACACCGCGCTCGTCGCCGCCGTGCTGGACTACAAGTACGCGCGCGACCGCAGGCTGGGCCGCTGGACGCGCTCGCACATCGCCGACGCGCTGGGCATGTGGTTCCCGCGCAAGGTGACCGTGCTCGAGCCCGACGACGTCGCCCCCGCCTTCCACGCGCTCATCGACTTCGTCGACGAGCACGACTGGTTCGACCCGCAGTCGCACCCGGCGGACGCGCTGCACCGTCAGGTCCTCGACTCCACCCCCGCACTGCACGACGGTCTCGCCGACGAGCGCAACTACGACCTGGGCAAGTTCTGGGGCGTGCAGCTGCACCGCCACGGCGTCGACCCCGCGGACCCGGCCGCCGTGCAGCGGTTCCTCGACCGCGCCGGCGCCGGGGAGACCGACGTCGACCGGCACGCGCTCGCCGAGATCATGCGGCGGGAGGTGCAGCGGCCCACCCGCACCGAGTGGAACCCCGAGCTGCCGCCGGTACCGATGCCCGGCGCAGCGGCGCTCGTCGAGGCCGCGGAACACTCCGAGGCACTCGAGCTGCTCCGCAAGCTGACCCTGTGGGTCCGGGCCGGGCGCCGGCTCACCTCCGACGGCCGCCTCGACCGCACCGACGCGCTCGACCTCGCCGCGCACCTGCAGCTCGACCACATCTACCGCGAGACCGCCCGTACCAGCGACGACCTGCCCGAGGTGTCGCTGCTGCTGCGCTGGGCCCGCTCGGCGCGCCTGGTCCGTGTGGTGCGCGGGCGGCTGCTCCCGGTCAAGAGCGCGGGCCCGCTGCTGAACCGGCCGATCGAGCTGTGGCGCAGGGTGTTCGAGTCGGTCGGCCGCCTCGGCGACAGCCTGGGCGGGACCGACGTGTTCGGCGCACCGTCGCTGTTCGGGATGTCGATGTCGCAGGCGTTCCCGATGCTGTGGGTCGGCCTGTACGCCACCGGCGGCGGGCCGGTCCCGCTCGAGCACTTCCACCGCCAGGTCCGCGACGCCGTCAACGACGAGGCGGGCTGCGTGGTCGACGACCTCGCCGGCGACGTCGAGCAGCGGCTGTGGCGCCGCGACGTGACGGCCCTGCTGGACGCCTGCGAGCTGCTCGGCGCGATCGAGCTGACCGAGACCCTCGACGCCGACGAGCTCGACGAGCTGTCCCGGGTCGCGCACCGCGACGACCCGGACCCCACGGTCGTCGCGCTGACCCCGATGGGGCTGTGGGCGGTGCACGAGTACCTGACCGAGCAGGGCATGCACCTGCCCGCGCCGGGGGAGCTGGCCGACGAGGACGTCGAGTACGTGTGCGTGCGGATGAGCGGGGTGCGGGCGGACGTCGCCGAGGCCGAGCTCGCCGCGTGGGCGCTCGCCCGCCACCCCGGGGACGCCGTGCGCGAGCTGGACCGCTTCCTGCGCCGCTGCGAGGTCCCGGCGCACCGGGCCCTCGCGCTGCACGCGCTGACCGCGACCGGCCCGGCCGGGCGGGCGGTCGCCGCGCGCCACCGGTTGCACGTCGCCGAGCCCGTGGTGGTGCCGGCGCCGCACCGCCACGTCGGCCCCACCCCGGCGCCCCGCGCGGCGGCCGCCGAGACCACGGCGCCGCTGCCGCGCACCGCGGTCCGGCACAACCTCGAGCCGGCGGGCTGACCCGGATCAGGTCAGCAGGACGACCTTGCCGGTGACGGTGCGGTCGTCGATGCGTGACAGGGCGGTCGCGGCGTCGTCGAGGCCGAAGCGCTCGCTGATCAGCGGGTCGAGCGCGCCGGAACGCAGGTGCGGGAGCAGGGCGTCCCACTCCGAGCGGATGAAGTCCGGGCGTCCCAGCGCGTAGGCACCCCAACCGACCCCGCGGACGTCGACGTTGTTCAGCAGCAGCCGGTTCACCTTGACCGTCGGGATGTCCCCCGCGGTGAATCCGACGACCATGAGACGGCCGAGCGGGCCGAGACAGCGCACCGAGTCGGTGAAGCGGTCCCCGCCGACCGGGTCGACGACCATGTCGACACCCGCACCGCCGGTCAACTCCTTCACGGCGTCCTTGAACCCGTCGACGCCGACGGTGTGCGTCGCGCCCGCGCGCCGGGCGACCTCGGCCTTGGCCTCGGTGGAGGTGACGCCGATGACGGTGGCCCCCATCGCGGCCGCCAGCTGGATCACCGCGGTCCCGATGCCCCCGGCCGCGCCCTGGACGAGCACCGTCTCCCCCGCCCGCAGGCCGCCGCGGGTGTCGAGGGTGAAGTGCGCGGTCAGGTAGTTCATCGGCAGGCAGGCGCCCGCCGCGAACTCCACCTCGTCGGGCAGCGGGAAGACGTGCTGCTCCGGAGCGGAGACGGTCTCGGCGAACACCCCGGACATGGTGAACGCGACGACCCGGTCCCCGGCGGCGAACCGGCTGTCCGGGCCCGCCTCGCGCACCGTGCCGGCGCACTCGGAGCCGAGGGTGAACGGCGGCTCCGGCTTGTACTGGTACATCCCCTTGGTCAGCAGGACGTCCGGGAAGTTCACCCCGGCCGCGGCGACGTCGATCAGAACCTCGCCGTCACCGCGGACCGGCGGCTCGACCTGGGCGACGCGGACCGCGGACGGCCCGTCCAGCTCGCTGACCTGCACTGCACGCACGTGTGCTCTCCCTCGTGGTCCGACGGCGGTGTCCGCCGGTCATCGAACCACGGGCGCGGGTGATCCACACGGGCCGCGGGGCGCGGCTACACGGGCTGGGCGTCGCCGTAGCGCGGGGTGCGCGGCTCGGTGAGCGCGTCGCACAGCTCGGAGAGCCGGTTGTCGATGCGGTCCTGCACCCGCTCGAGCGCGTCGAGCTCCAGCATGAGGTCCAGGGCGTCACCGGTGGTGCCTCCGGAGAGGACGCGCTCCAGCTCGGCACGGCGCTCGGCGGCGCGCCGTCGGCAGGCGTCGGCGGTGGCCTTGTGGGCGCGCAGGCGGGCACGGGCGGGGTCGGCGAGATCGCGGCCGCCGTTGACGGTGGCGACGCGCTCCTCCAGCAGGTGCGGGTTCACGGGGCCCTCCGATGCGTGGTGGTGGGAACGTCGGCTCGGCGGTGACGTGACCGCCGCCACATCCCACGCTAGACGATCAGCGTGTGCCGCGCATCACATCGGTGTGACATCCGTGGGGAACCGGCCCCGGACGCGCGACGACCCCCGGCGCCTCGGGCACCGGGGGTCGTCGGATGTCGGGTCGGATCAGTCGCCACGGCGCGGCTGCGGGATGAGCTCCGCCGGGCCGCGACGGCGCTGGGCGACGGCGTCGGTGGTCAGGTGGTAGTGCCCGCGGCGGGACCGCCGGCACAGGTAGGCCCGCTGCGGGCGACCGCCGAGGGCCTCCAGCTCACGGGCGGCGCACTCGGCCGCGTCCCGGTCCGGGTAGATGACCTTGCCGTCGCTGCCGGTCGCGGAGGCACCGAACCGCTCGCGGTCCTCGATCTCGCGCCGCCCGGGGAGGCAGACCTCCGGCCGGCCGGACCGCATCAGCCGCGCGTAGCGGGCCAGCACGCGGCCCCGCTCGCCGTCGACCACACCTCGTCCGGACGGCAGGTTCTCCACCGAGCGCCGTGCCGCGGGGATCATCCCCGGGTGCACCGCCGGAACCCTGTCGAACTGCCCGTCCATGTCGCCTCCACGTCGCCGTCACTTGTGGATCGCTCGACTCATCCTGCCTCGTTACCGCCTGCGGCGGACTCGCTCGATCGTGTCATCTGTCACGCAGACATCGGCATAATCGATCACACAGTGTGACACCGCCTGCTGATCGGCGTGCCGGCGACGCCGTTCACCGCCGCGCCGGTCGTGTCATCACACCTGTGGGTACGGCCGTGTGCACCAGCCTGTGCGCCCGTCCGGACCGTCCTATCCTGGTCCCCCGGGAACGCGCGTGCCCCGGGTCGGGGGACGAAGATGGCGATCCAGCCCGAGACGGGTGTCGGGAACGGGGCGTCCGGCGGCCCGCGGTGGGACGAGGTGTTCACCCCGTCCGACCTGGCCGAGGGCGTGTTCGATGTGCGCTGGGACCTGCGGCCGCGGTTGCGCCGGTGGCTGGCCGACCAGGGCCTGGCCACCGCGTCGGGACGCGAGACGCACCGTCCCGCGATCGACGCCTGGGCCCTGCTCGACGGCGGCGTGATCGCAGTGTCCGCAGTGAGCCTGCCCGGCACGCCGCCCGGTGCGGTGCCGCTGCCCGGGCGGGAGCCCGCCGCCGGCACCACTCCCCCGCGGAACTCCGCTCTGCTGTCCCCGGGTATGCGACTGATCGGGCACCGCACGCTGCGGCTGGTCGTCGCCCGCCTCGGACTGCCCGGTGGCGACGAGCCGCTGCCCGGGGAGCACCGCGACGTGCCCGGCCTGGTCGAGGACCTGTTCGACGCCCGTCGCCGCGACGCCGAGAGCACCGAGCAGGCCGAGCTGCTCGCCACCTGCACCGACCGGACGTCGCTGCGCTGGGTGGTCACCGCACTGCGGCCGTAGGGCGCGCAGAATCGCGCGCGCCCGTACACCTCGTCCGGTTCGGCCGGCGCCGACCGTGACGACCTGATCATAGAATGTGATGACCCCGGCGGTCCGTCGACAACGGCTTACCGAGATCGACACATCGTCCGGCGGCGACGCACCCGGCGCCCCGTGACAGGCTCGACCCTCGTGACGACATGGACCAGCGACGAGTGCGCCGCCCACTGGGGCGTGCAGGTGGGCACCTGGAACTCCTACGTCTCCCGCGGCCAGGCGCCGGCCCCGCTGCCCGACCCCGGCCCGGGCGGCCGCAAGGTCTGGGACGCCGACGCCGTCCGCGCGTTCTCCCGGCCCGGGGTGGGCCGCCGCCGGGGATCCGCCGAGTCCGCGGCCGTGCTGGAGGAGCTGCGGGCGGCGGCGGACGCGCCGCGCGAGCGTCGCCGCGCGCTGTTGCGCGCCGGGCGCGAGGCCGGCTGCGAGGTCAGCGCGATGGCGGCGGCGCTCGGTGTCTCCCGGCACACCGCCTACGCCTGGTTGAAGGACTGACCCTCCGGCGGAGAGACTGCGCGGGCGTGCGCACCGCAACGGAGGGGGAAGGCGTGCTGGTCTCGACGGCCGTACGGACGGCGACGAAGCGGCTCATCCCGCTGCTCGCCCTGGCCTATCTGCTGAACTACATCGACCGGGTCAACGTCGGGTTCGCGTCGCTGACGATGAACGCCGACCTGGGCCTGTCCGCGGCCGCCTACGGCCTGGGCGCCGGGCTGTTCTTCATCGGCTACTTCTTCTTCGAGGTCCCGTCCAACGTGATCCTGCACCGGGTCGGCGCCCGGATCTGGATCGCCCGGATCATGGTGACCTGGGGCGTCGTCGCATCGTCGACGGCGTTCATCCAGGGCGAGATCGGCTTCTACGTCGTGCGGGTGCTGCTCGGCATCGCCGAGGCCGGCTTCTTCCCCGGCATCATCCTGTATCTGACCTACTGGTTCCCGCGGGTGGAGCGGGCGCGGATCGTCGCGCTGTTCTTCCTGGCCGTGCCGCTGTCCTCGGTGGTCGGCGGTCCGCTGTCGACGTGGCTGATCTCGGTCGGCGACGGCGCCCTGGGCTTCGACGCCGGCTGGCGCTTCATGTTCTTCGTCGAGGGCATCCCGGCGGTGCTGCTGGGCATCGCGGTGCTGTGGCTGCTGCCGGACCGCCCGACCCGGGCCCGGTGGCTTTCCACCGACCAGGCGGTCGCACTGGAGGAGCGGATCGCCGCCGAGGACGCGGCGGCGGCCGGGCAGGACCGCGGGGTCGCCGCCGCCCTGCGCGACGGCCGGGTGGTGGCCCTGTCGGTCGTCTACTTCGGGATCGTGTTCGGGCTCTACGTCCTGGCGTTCTTCCTCCCCCAGATCGTCGCCGGGTTCGAGCAGCAGTTCGGCGCCGACTACTCGCTGGTCGAGGTCGGTCTGATCACCGCGGTGCCGTACGCGATCGCGTCGGTGACGATGGTGCTGTGGGCCCGGCACTCCGACCGCAGCGGGGAGCGGGGGCTGCACGTGGCCGTCCCCGCCGTCGTCGGGGCGGTCGCGATCGCGGGCGCGCTGTACATGGACTCACCGCTGCTGGTCATGGCATGCGTGACCGTCTGCGCGATCGGGGTCTTCGCCGCCATCCCGCCGTTCTGGGCGCTGCCGAACGCGTTCCTCACCGGTGCCGGGGCCGCCGCCGGGATCGGGCTGATCAACTCCTTCGGCAACCTGTCCGGGTTCGCCGGGCCGTTCGTCGCGGGGTGGCTGAAGGACCTGACCGGCGACTCCCGCGCCGGGATGTGGGTGGTCGCGGTGATGATGCTGATGTCGGCGGCGATCGCGGTCGGTTTCCGCCGGACGGCGCAGCGCGCTGCGGCGGCGGACGCAGCCGAGCGGACCGGCGATCGTCAACAGTGATTAACCGGTCAAGGATTCCGTAAACGGCGACGTAACCTCGGTGACCGGGGGCGGCGACAGGGGGTCGCGCTCCATTCATCGGGGGGCGACGAGAATGACGGAGTTTCTGCTGTCCGCAGCCGAGGAACAGAGCGGGGCGAGCGGCACGACCATTCTGGTGATCATCGGTGCGGTGGCCCTGTTCCTGTACATCGGCTCACTCTACCTGCACCCCTTCACCCGGTGTGGGCGCTGCAAGGGCACCCCGCGGCAGTACGGCGCACTGGCCACGAAATCGTGGCGGCACTGCGGCGCGTGCAACGGTTCCGGCCGCGAGATCCGGCTCGGCGCACGCATTCTGGGAATCGACCCGTGAATGCGTCAGTACCCGATCGCACTCGCGTAGTGGACCGCCCCGAAGACGACGGCGGAGCCGGTCACGGCGAGGGTGGCCAGCGCGAACGGCCAGGCCGGGCGTCGTTCGACGACCCGCAGCACGGTCATGGCGAGACCGGCGATCCCGGCGGCGGCCGCGACCACCAGCGACCCGCCGACCGAGACGAGCACGGCCGAGGAGCTGCACGTCCGCGGCGGGCAGTAGTCGAGGAACGCGACGAGGAAGACGGCACCGAACACGCCCAGGGCGACCAGCATGCCGGTCACGGCCAGCGCGGCCCCGGACAGCGCGGCGTCCCAGCGGACGATCGGCCGACGCCCCGCTTCCGGACGAGCGGGACCGGTCGACAGCATGACCTCAACGGTACCGCTACCGCCCGGTACAGGACAGATCGGACATCCATCGTCACCGTTCGGTGAGCGGCCGGGCGCTGCCTCCGGCCTGGCACCCGGGACACCAGAACAGGTTCCGCGTGCGGACCTCGGCGTGCGCGATCGGGGCGCCGCAGACCAGGCAGGGCTGTCCGGTGCGGCGGTAGGCGTAGACGACGCTGGCGCAGACCGCGCCGCGGTCGGGGGGCGCCAGCAGGGCCGGGTCGTGCTCGGGGCGCAGCGTCTCGATCCGGCCGCGCCGCTCGCCGTCGCGGAGCATCTCGGTCAGGTCGTCCCAGAGCAGGGCGAAGGACCGGTCGTCGAGGTCGCGCGCCGGGGTCATCGGGTCCAGTCCGGTGCGGAACAGCGTCTCGGCGCGGAAGACGTTGCCGATGCCCGCGATCACCGTCTGGTCCATGAGCAGGGCGGCCAGCGGGACCCGGGAGCGGGCGAACCGCTCCCGGACTCGCGCCGGGTCCGCGTCGTCGCGCAACGGGTCCTCGCCGAGGCGGGCCCGCAGGTCCTTCACACCCACGTCGTCGAGCAGCTCGCAGGCGGCCGGACCGCGCAGGTCGGCGTAGTGCGTCTCGCCGACCATCCGCATCCTGACCTGGCCGCGGGGCGGCTCCTCGGGGAGCCTCCGGTTCGGGAACCGGCCCCACAGCCCGAGGTGGACGTGCACGGTGGTGTCCGGCCCGTAGTGCTGGAACAGGTGCTTGCCGTGGGCCTGCACGTCGACCAGCACCCGCCCGTCGACGATCTCGGCGCCGGTGGTGAAGCGGCGCTGCGGACTGGAGACGGCCACCGGCCGTCCGGCGTAGCGGCGGCGCTGCAGCCGCGCGAGCCGGTGCACGGTGTGTCCCTCGGGCATGCGGAGGGGTCCCCCGTGCGGGCGGGTACTACTCCCCCGCGGACACACCCGCCGCGTGCCGGGCGGGCCTGCGACGGCGTCCGGCGACGAGCGCGTCGACGGAGAACCGGCCCGGTCCGGTCGCGGCCAGCGCGAGTCCACCGGCGGCGATCACGCCGACCAGCTCCCAGCCGCCCGAGTCGACGAACGGGTTCAGGCCCACGTGCGCGAAGAGGTAGGCCCCCGCCATCGCGACGACGACGGCGAGCCCCGCCACGGTCGTCGCGGCACCGGCGATCAGCAGCAGACCGCCTCCGAGCTCGGCCGCGATGACGAACAGCGCGGAGACCGTGGGCAGCGGGATGCCCATGCCGGCGAAGCCCGACGCGACCCCGCCGACACCACCCGAGAGCTTCTGCAGGCCGTGGGCGACGAGGACGACGCCGACGAGCAGCCGGACGAGCAGGAGTGCGATGTCGGAGAGCGGCGCGGGGAGCGGGCGCATGGGTTCCTCTCGATTGTTGAACTTTCACGCTTATGCTCCCGAGGCTAACAGGATCGTCGCAACGGCGTAGTCGTGGCGGCCTGTTCCTGCCCGCGTCGCCGCACCCCTCCGGTTGCGCCACGGCACGGCGGGAGATCAGCTGGACCCGTGCCCGACTTCTCGACGCTGACCCACCTGGAGTGCTCCCGTACCGGCGAGGTCCTCGACGCCGACACGGTGCAGGGCACCTCGGCCTCCGGTGCCCCGTTGCTCGCCCGCTACGACCTCGACCGGGCCCGCACGCTGGTGACCCCGGCCGACATCGCCGCCCGCCCGCCGGACCTGTGGCGCTACCACGAGGTGCTGCCCGTGCGGGACCCCGCGCACGTGGTGACGATGGGCGAGGGCATGACCCCGCTGCTCCCGCTCCCCCGAGCCGGCGCCCGCCTCGGGCTGCCCGGCCTGCGGATGAAGGACGAGGGGCTGGTCCCGACCGGGGCGTTCAAGGCGCGCGGCGCCGCCGTCGGGGTGTCCCGGGCCGCCGAGCTCGGAGTCCGGGCGGTCGCGATGCCCACCAACGGCAACGCCGGTGCCGCCTGGGCCTGTTACGCCGCGCGCGCCGGGCTCGGTGCGCTGATCGCGATGCCGGTCGACGCCCCGGAGATCACCCGGCGCGAGGTGGCCGTGTCCGGCGGGGAGCTGTACCTGGTCGACGGCCTGATCGGCGACGCCGGGAGGCTCGTGGCCGACGCCGTCGCCCGCCGCAACTCCGTCGGGGCGGGGTACCAGGACACCTCGACGCTGCGCGAGCCCTACCGCATCGAGGGCAAGAAGACGATGGGCTACGAGATCGTCGAGCAGCTCGGCTGGCGCTGCCCGGACGTCATCCTCTACCCCACCGGCGGCGGCGTCGGGATCATCGCGATCCACAAGGCCCTGGCGGAGATGCGGGAGCTCGGCTGGATCTCCGGCCCCCTGCCCCGGCTGGTCGCGGTGCAGGCCACCGGCTGCGCGCCGATCGTCGACGCGTTCGAGGCCGGGCTGCGCGAGTCGACGGCCCCGGCCGACCCGCACACGGTCGCGTTCGGGATCACCGTGCCCAAGGCGCTGGGCGACTTCCTCGTCCTCGACGCCGTGTACGACACCGGCGGGACCGCCGTCGCCGTCTCCGACGACGAGCTGCTCGCCGCCGAGCACGCCCTCGCCCGCGACGAGGGCACCTGGATCTGCCCGGAGGGCGCGGCCTGTGTCGCCGCGGCGGGCCGGCTGCGGGAGTCGGGGTGGCTCGACGGGTCGGAGACGGTCGTCGTGCTGAACACCGGCAGCGGCCTGATCTACCCCGACACCGTGACCGCCGACGCGCCGGTGCTGGCGACGGACGGGCGCATCCCGTGACCCACGGCGACCTCGTCGTGATCACCGGTAGCCTGCGCACGTGTCACTCCTGCGACCCGGATCCGAGCCGTCACCCGCACCGCTCTCGCGGTACTGGCGGACCTACGTGGCCGAGTGCACCGAGCAGGTGCAGCGCTTCCACCGGATCACCACGGTGATCTCGGCGATGCAGGTGCGGACGTGGCTCACCGAGATCGGCAAGCGGCTGGACTCCGAGCTGGAGGCGGTGCAGCGCCTGGCCGCCGTCGGCGACTCGATCGAGCCGGCACGGTTCCGGCTCACCGAGCCGCCCGCGAAGCGGATCGCCGCCCGGCTGAACAAGGCCAAGGCGTCGCTGAAGCAGTCGGTCGACCAGGCCGCGGAGATCGCCGAGCAGGCGGTGCTGGACCCGACCCACGACGACGTCCGGGTGCACCTCAAGGTCCTCAACGAGCAGGTCGGGCGGCTCGCGATCGCCGCCCCGATGGAGGACGAGCCCGCCGACCGCCCGCGTCGCCGCCGATGGGGCCGCACGGCGTCCTGACCCCGGCGTCCGGCCCCCGCGTCCGGCGCGCGGGTGACCGCGGGCGCCCGCACACTCGGGTGATGGACATCGAGGCCCTGCACCCGGTCGGCGCCCGCGTCACCGGGACGTCCCTGCCCGACCTCGACCCGGACGCGCTCGGGGCGCTGCTCGCCGAGCACGGCGTCCTCGTCCTGCCCGGTCAGGACGACGTCGGCGACGACGGCTTCCTCGCGTTCCTCCGAGGTCTCGGCCCGCTGGCGTTCACCACCGGTGAGACGCCGCTGGAGACCCACCCGGACCTCAACGTGATCTCCAACGTCGGCCGCGACACCCCGCCGCGCAGCTCGTTCCACGTCGACACCAGCTACGTCGCGGCCCCGCCCGCCTACACCGCGCTGCGGGCGGTGACCGTCCCCGCCCGGGGCGGCGCGACGCAGTTCTCCAACCAGTACCGCGCCTACGAGACGCTCCCGGAGCCGCTGCGGACCCGGCTCGACGGCCGCAGCATCCGCCACGTCGTCACCGGGCTGTCCCCCGACGACGCCGGTACCGAGACCGAGGCCTGGCACCCGGTGTTCCGCCCGCACCCGCGCACCGGCCGGATCGCCCTCTACCTCTCGACCGCGGCCCGCTGCGCCGAGGTCGGCGGGATGGACGCCGAGGAGTCCGCGGCGACCGTGCGGGAGCTGATCGAGCACTCGACACGGCCGGACAACGTGCTGGACCACCGGTGGGCACCGGGCGACGTCGTGATCTGGGACAACGCCTGCGTGCTGCACCGCGCCGACCACGCGGGCGTCGTCGGGGACCGGGTCATGCACCGCGGCATGGTGCGCGAGCACGTCCGGCCCCGCGCCGCCCGCTGAGCCCCCGTCGCGCACCCCGGACGGGGTCGCCGCACCCGCCGCGGAGGGTGCGCGAGCCACCTGCGGGGTGCGACGGCGCGCCCCACCGGCGGCGGCAGCCGGATCAGCGGTCGGAGCCGGGTGGGGCGGTGGTGCGGGCGGCGGCGCGGGTGACGGCGTCGGCGAACAGGTCGGCGACGCCGATCCCCGCGGCCTCGGCCATCGTGACGACCACCGAGGTGCGGGCGAACGAGCAGTACAGCCCGGCCTCCAGGAACCAGGGCCGGCCGTCGGGGTCGATGCGGAAGTCGAACAGCCCGTAGTCGCGGCAGCCCAGGGCGCGGAACGCCGCGCGGGCGGCGTCCTGCACCGGCCCGGTGACCGGGTCGCCTGCGTCGACGATCCAGGACCGGGCGTCCTTCGCGACCAGGCGCAGGTCGCCGTCGCCGGTGCGGGCGAGCTTGTCGTCGGCGAGGCGGACCGGCTTGTCGACCGCGTCCATCCGGTACTCCTCCAGCGGCAGGCCGACCAGGTGGCCGTCGCGCTCCACCACCGCGCACCGGACCTCGCGGCCCAGCGGCACGAACTCCTCGACCAGGGCGCGGTCGCCGTGGACCAGGGCGTCCTTCACGGCGACCTCGAACCCGTCCGGGTCGTGGACGAGGGTGACGCCGACCGAGTTGTCGGTGTCCACCGGCTTGACGACGGCGGGTGGCCGGACCGTCGGCACCTGCCCGGCGCGCACCGTCTCCCCCGCCGGGACGGCGACCCCGCCCTCGGCGACGACCGCGCGGGCCAGTGCCTTGTCCGCGCCCAGCGCCATGACCTCGGGGGTGTTGCCGACGTAGCCGATCCCGAGCAGCTCGAACAGCGCCCGGTGGTGGGTCATCCCGGGCCGGCAGAACATCTGCGGCACCATCACGTCCACGTCCGCCCGGACGATCTCGGCGACCGCCTCGGGGAGGGTCAGCAGTGGCGCGGCGGCGATCTGCTCCGGGTCGAGCCCGGCCGGGAACCGCCAGCCCTGCGGCGTCACGTACGCGACGACGAACTCGTAGCGCGCCGGGTCGGTGGTCGCGGCGAGGCAGTCCGCGGCGTAGAGCCGGGACAGGTCGCAGAAGAACTCGTCGACGCCCGAGCCGACGAGGTGCAGGACACGCAGCACGGTTCAGTCCCCCGCCGGTTCGACGAGCTTGCCGATGTTCACGTCGACCGTCACCCACGGCCGTCCGCGCAGCAGGTTGCCCAGCAGCAGCGAGGCGATCTGCAGGTGCGGGACCAGCAGGAACGGCAACGGGTCGTGCACGTCGAGCAGTGCCTCCCGTCCGTCGCGCACGATCCGCAGCCGCTCCCGCCACGACCCGGGGTCGCCGAGGAGCCGGCCCAGCTCGTGGTGCAGCCAGTAGGTGGGCCGGGTCGCCGGTGCCGGCACGAGCGTGCCGGCACCGGCGTCGAGGTAGGCCGCGGCGACGCCCGGGTGGTCGTGGAACAGGGTGATCGCGGAGTGGGTGCGCGGGTTGCACTCGATGGCCAGGACCCGGCCGTCGGGTGCCTCGATGAAGTCGAACGACAGCTGCCCGGTCACCCCCAGCTCGCCGCAGAACCGCCGCACCCAGTCCTCGATCGCCGGGTGGTCGACGTGGTCGTAGTTGAGCAGGAAGCTCGACGACGGACAGCAGCAGTACAGCCGGACGTCGCCGTCGCGGACGGTGGCGTGGGTGCAGTACTCCGTGCCCTCGACGAACTCCTGCAGGATCCAGGGGTTGTCCGGTGAGATCGGCAGGGTCGCCACGAACGCCGCGGTCTCGGCGCGGGTCGGGAGCGGCAGCCGGGTCAGGTCGCGGCGGCGCAC
This sequence comes from Pseudonocardia sp. ICBG1034, assembly GCF_020131375.1. Lineage (NCBI taxonomy): Bacteria > Bacillati > Actinomycetota > Actinomycetes > Pseudonocardiales > Pseudonocardiaceae > Pseudonocardia > Pseudonocardia sp. ICBG1034. The sequence goes on along the minus strand of NZ_JAHLEK010000015.1, from coordinate 2,224,806 downwards.
CGGGTCGTAGCGCAGCGACTTGAGGATCCAGGTGCGCCCCGGGGTGGCGGCGAAGTCGTGGTCGACGACCTGCGCCGGGTCGGTGATGCGCCGCGCCGCGGGCACCGTCAGGCCGAACCCGGCGGCGGTCGCGGTGAACCGGTGCTTGTCGTCGAGCATCGCGACGACGTCGGCGTCGGGGTGCACGACCGCGCAGAACGGTTCGAGCAGCCGCTTGGCGTCGGCGTCGTACCAGCTCGCGACGGGGCTGCACACCGGCACGTACACGTCGGCGCCCTCCCGGCGGGCGATGTCGGCGAGCGCGTGGGCGTAGCCCGGCGCGTCCGGGGCGGGGACGACGTGGAACGCGTCGACCGCCCGGGAGAACCGGTGCCCGGTGAAGCGGTAGCGGGCCTGCTCGACGAGCACGACCCGGTGCCCGGCACGGTGGAAGGCCCGTGCCAGCTCCAGCGCCTTGGTCATCTTCCCGCCGCTGAGCAGCACGGTCAGCGGCCGGTGCGGCCGGGCCCGCTCACGACGGCGCAGGAGCCCGGCCAGCGCGGCGACGCCGGTGATCACCAGGTCGGCGGGCAGGGCGGCGGTGAGCAGGGCGAGGGTGCCCGCGGTACGGACCCGGGTCGCCGCCGTGCCCTCGCGCGGGGCGCCGTCGCGGCCGGTGCCCAGCGCACGCCCGGCGAGCCCGGCGGCGGCGAGCGCGACGACGCCCGAGGCGAGCCGCGCCGGGGCCGGGCCCGACGAACGGGCCCGGCCCCTCAGGGCGGTGGTGCGGCTCATGCGGACCGTCGGATCAGGGTCAGCCCGTCGCGCAGCGGCACCAGCACCTGCTCCACGCGGGGGTCGTCGGTGATCCGGCGGTTGAACGCGGCGATGGCGTCGCCGTTCGCCGTCCGGTCCCCGGTCCAGGGCAGCCCCTGCATCAGGGTGTTGTCGACGCAGACCACCCCGCCCGGGGCGAGCAGACCGCCGTCGAGGACGGTGTCGAGGTACCCGGCGTAGCCGGCCTTGTCGGCGTCGACGAACACCAGGTCGAACGCGGTGCCCCGCAGCCGGTCCAGGGTGTCCGCGGCCGGGCCGACCTCGACCCGGATCCGGCGTCCCGCCGGGGACGCGGCGAAGCAGTCCCGCGCGAACGCCGCCACGTCGGCGTCGAGCTCACAGGCGACCAGCTCGCCGTCGTCGGGCAGGGCCTCGGCCATCGCGAGCGCCGAGTAGCCGGTGAACATGCCGACCTCGAGGACCCGCCGGGCGCCGGTCATGGCGACGAGGAACGCGAGGAACCGGCCCTCGACGTGACCGGACAGCATCTCCTGCTCCAGGGTCCCGGTCCACGCCGCGGACCGGGTGCGCGCCTCCAGCTCGACCAGTGCCGACGACGCCGGCGAGGTGTGCTCGTCGAGGTAGGGGTCGAGGCCCGCGGCCAGGTCCCGGGCCCGGACGAGGTCGGCGTCGGCGCCCGCCCCGGCGCGGGTGACGAGGTCGTCGAGCAGCTCGGCGAGGATCGTCGTCGGTGTGACCGGGCGGGCGGGCCGGGTCGGTGCGCCGGTCACTTCAGCGACCACATGTCCACCCCGCCCGCCGCCGTCGGCAGGTCGGCGACGACCTCCTTGTGCGCGGCCAGGGCCGCGGTCAGCTCCGCGGGGGTGGCGTCGTTGACGAAGTGGCAGGTGCCGATGGGCTTCGGCACCGCCGCGCGCAGCAGCCCGGCCCGGGTCTGGATGATCGACTCGGTGGCCTCGGTCAGCAGCTCCGGGGTGAGGTACGGGCTGTCGACGGTGAGGCCGAGCCCGCTGAACAGCCGGTGGACGCGGTCCCGCTCGCCGGTGGAGATGTAGCCGCGCCGCTCGGCGAGGGTCGCGGAGAACGCCATGTCGACGCTGATCGCGTGCCCGTGCAGCATCGGCGTCTCCGGCGCCAGCTCCAGGGTGGGGCTCCAGGTGTGCCCGAAGGCGATGACCCGGTCGAGGTCGAGCTCGTGCAGGTTGCGGTGCTCCAGCTCGAGCATGGTGCGGACGGCGTCGTAGGTGGCGCGGTGGGAGATCTCGCGCAGCTCCGGCGTGCCGTCCCGGTGCCCGAACCCGGTGGCCAGCAGGTCCTCGCCGTACTTCTCCAGCAGGTCGAACAGGTCGGCGTTCGCCACCGTCGCGATCTTGATCATCTCGGCGACACCGTTGCGGACCTGCGCCTCGGGCAGCGTCGCCAGGAACGAGAAGTCCAGCAGCACGTCGTGCGAGGCGTGGAAGGCACCGAGCCGGTTCTTGTGCTTCCCGTGGTTGACCGCGACCTTCATCGCGACGCTGGCGTCGATCAGGCCGATCAGCGTGGTGGGGATGCGGATGTAGGGCGTTCCCCGCTTGTAGGACGCGCACGCGAAGCCGGCGACGTCGGTGGTCAGCCCACCCCCGACGACGAGCGGCGGCTCGGTGCGGTTCAGCCCGAACTCGGCGAACGCGTCGACGATCCGCTCCAGGGTCCGCAGGCTCTTCGCGGTCTCGGCGATCGTGAGCGGGACCGTGGTCAGTGCGATGCCGTGGTGGTCGAAGTAGGCGCGGATGCGGTCGCCGTAGAGCTCGTGCACCGCTTCGTCGACGACCATCAGGCAGCGGCCCCGGTCCCGGTACAGGTCCGCGACATGCGTGTTCTCCGGTGCGAAGGCGCCGTCGACGTAGGAGAGGGTGAACTCGATCCGTTCCCAGCTCTCGACCCGGAACGCGGTGTCGGTGGTGGTCAGTGTCGGGCTCGGCGGCAGGGTCTGCGCTGCCTGGGGCTTGCTCATGTCCTCTGGTCTCCGATCAGGGTCGATCCGGGGCGGGGCATGGGACTCGTGGGCACGCCCGTGCCGGGCCCGGTCGGTACGACCGGGCCCGTGGGGGCCGTGCGGGAGGGGTGCGGCCGGGCGTCAGCGGGTGACGTCGGCGAGCAGCGCACCGTCGTCGAGCGACTCGACGCGTTCGGTGGCCTGGGAGAAGTCGTGACCCGCGGTGTTGGCGTTCGGGAAGGCGACGACGCGCACACCCGCACCGGTCGCCGAGGCGACGCCACCGACGTTGTCCTCGATGGCGACCACGCTGTCGGCGGTCTCGCCGAGCGCGGCGATCGCGTGCGTGTACGCCGCCGGGTCGGGCTTGGGTGCGGACACGATCGCACGGTCGACGAGCAGCGCGAAGTCCGTGCGCGTCACGTCCGGTCCGAGCGCGTCGAGGACCGCGTCCACGTTGTCGCGGGAGGTCGTCGTGACCAGCCCGACGGTGACCCCGCGGCCGTGCGCGGCCTTGATGGTCTCGCGGACGCCGGGACGCGGGGTCGCGCCGGACTCCCGCAGCTTCGTCCGGAAGACCTCGGACTTGGTGGCGTGCACTGCGTCGGCGTCGACGGTCTCACCGGTGGACGCGGCGTGCTCGGCGATGCGCTGGGCACCGCCGTTGGACTCCAGCATGGCGAGGTAGTCGTCGCGGTCCCAGTGCCAGTCGAGGCCGTGCCGGGAGAAGGCCTCGTTGAACGCCTCGCGCTGCAGCTCGGAGGTGTCGACGAGGGTGGAGATGGAGCCGAACAGGATCGCGGGCACGGGGGTGCTCCTTCGCGGTCGGAGCAGGCCGACGCACGCCCCGCCGCGGGTGGTGGCGGCGGGGCGGGATGCGCGTACGGACGCTCGTGGGAGGCGCCGATCCTGCTGCGTGTGGACACGCCGGGACCGACCGGTTCGCGGTGGCGGCCGCTCTGGTGGACCGCCTCCTCCCAGTATCGAGGGGCCCCCGTGTTCGGCAACTCGAACTCGGGTGGCCGGGCCTCAGAAGGGTCGGTCACCCGCGATCGCGACACGCTCGGCGACCCGGGTGTGCGGGTGGTAGTCGCCGACGGCGTAGTGCTGGGTCGCCCGGTTGTCCCAGAACGCGAGCGTCCCCTCCGACCAGCGGTAGCGGACCTGGAACTCGGGCACGTGGGCCTGGGCGAACAGGTGCCGCAGCAGCGCGTCGGACTCCTCGCGCGGCAGACCGACGATCGCGGTGGTGAACGAGGCGTTCACGAACAGCGTGCGCCGCCCGGTCTCCGGGTGGGTCCGCACGACGGGGTGGGTGACCGGCGGGAACAGCGCGTGGCCGCGGGCCAGCCGCTCCGGGTCCAGGAACCGGGCGAAGCCGGGCACCATGTCGTGCACCGCGACGGCGTCGTCGACGCGTGCCTTCACCTCGTCGGTGAGGTTGTCGTAGGCGACGGCCATGTCGGCCCACATGGTGTCCCCGCCGAACGGCGGCGTCTGCACCATCCGCAGCATGGCGCCCATCGCCGGAGCGGTGCGGAACGTGGTGTCGGCGTGCCAGATGTTCTCGTAGGTGCGCTTCCCGGTGCCGAAACGGACGACGTCGGCGGAGTCACCGGTGTCGAGCATCGGGTTGGTCTCCAGGTCGCCCCAGAGCAGTGCGAGCTCACGCTGCCGCTCGCTGGTCAGGTGCTGGCCGGGGAAGAACAGGACCTTCCACTCCAGCAGTGCCCGGTGCAGCTCGGCCCGCAGCTGCTCGTCGACCTGCTCCCGCAGGTCGATCCCGGTGATCTCGGCGCCCAGGGTGCGTCCGAGCGGGGTGAGCGTGAACGCCTCGAAGTCCCCGCCACATCGGTCCGCCCCGTCCCCCGGCAGGCGGGCGAGCAGGCGCTCGCCCTCCAGGAGGTCGATGGCGGGCGTGGTGCGGGGCCGGGTGACCGGCGCGTCGAGGTGGATCGTCACGTCCGCGATGGTGCGTGCGCCGTTCGGCGGTCGACAACCGGGTGTCCACTGTGCGGTGACCTGTCCGGTCAACTCCGGCGCGCGCCGCCCCGGACCCACTCCAGCGCGGCGTGCCCGGCGGGCGTGAGCGCGGCCGTCAGCTCCCGGACCGCGGTGTCGGACAGCGGGAACCGCGCCCCTTCCCCGGTGGACGCCCACACCGACGCGGCCAGGTCCACCGGCCCGGCCGCCTGCACCAGCAGCGGCACCACCCGCCGGTACTCCGAGCGCACCAGCGCGTCGAGAGCGGTCGCGGCGACCGAGACGTCGAAGTCCAGGTCCCCGGGGTCGGTGGAGTCGGCGAGGTCCAGGCTGCGCCGCTCCGCGATGATCCCGAGCAGCACCGGGTGCAGGCGCGGGTGGTCGCCCAGCACGCGGTCGGGGTCGACGTCCCACTCCCCCGGCACGCCCAGGTCGAGGGCGCGGGCGCAGAACTCGCGGTGGAACATGTTCAGCGCGAGCAGCCGCAGCACCAGCTCGCCGCGCTCGTACTCGGTGCCGGCGGCGGCCAGTCCGGCCCGGGTGAGGATCGACCAGGCCCACGCCGCCCACTCCGGCTCGGAGCCGTCGTAGCAGAGGTCGAAGACGCTCGTCGCGACCTCGTGGAGGTCCCCGAGGACGTCGGCGGGGTCCGGGGGTTCGAACAGGTCGTCCCACATGTCGGTCATCGGTGACGGTTCTACACGCGTGCCGCGGTTGGGCCGACGGCCACGGGGTACCACCCGCCCAGCACCCGCTCTCCCCCGACGGGCCGGGCGGCGCGGGCGTGTCGTCGTCGGCTGCTCGAAACCGTCGGACCCGACAGGCAGGATGGACCCATGACGACCACCGAGTCCGCCCCGAACTCGCGACCGTCCGGTCTCGACCTCAGCTGGGTCGACCCGGACGTCCGCCCCCAGGACGACCTGTTCGCCCACGTGAACGGCCGGTGGCTGGCGACCCACGAGATCCCCGACGACCGCTCGCAGGACGGCGCGTTCCGCGTCCTGCGCGACCGGGCCGAGGACCAGGTGCACGAGATCGTCGAGGAGTGCGCCTCGTCGTCGGAGCCCGGCACCGAGGCCCGCAAGATCGGCGACCTGTACCGGTCCTTCATGGACGTCGAGCGGGCCGAGGAGCTCGGGACCGCGCCGCTGCGCCCGCTGCTCGACGAGATCTACGCCGCCACCGACCGGGCCGCGCTCGCGACCGTGCTCGGCCGGCGCCAGCGCGAGGGCCGCGCCGCGCTGTTCGGCGAGTTCATCGCGACCGACCTCAAGGACTCCTCCCGCTACCTGGTGAACCTCAACCAGGCCGGGCTGGGGCTGCCCGACGAGTCGTACTACGGCGACGAGGGCGACCCGGAGATCCGCACGAAGTACGTCGAGCACCTCCGGCGCCTCGCCGAGCTGGTCGGGCTGGCCGAGCCGGAGCGCGTCGCCGAGCAGGTCATGGACCTGGAGACCGCGCTCGCCGACGCGTCGTGGGACCGGGTCCTCAACCGGGACGCCGAGAAGACCTACACCCTGATGACCCGCGACGAGCTCCGCGCCGCCGCCCCGGGCTTCGACTGGGCCGAGTGGGAGTCCGCGCTGGGGGTGCCCACGCACGCCTACGACGAGGTCATCGTCCGCCAGCCGAGCTTCGTCACCGCGGCCGGTGAGCTGTGGGCCGGGCGCCCGCTGGAGCAGTGGCAGGCGTGGCTGGCGCTGACCGTCGCCGGGTCGTGCGCGGAGTTCCTGTCCGCCGACCTGGTCGAGGCCGACTTCGACTTCTTCGGCCGCACCCTGTCCGGCACCCCGGAGCTGCGCGAGCGGTGGAAGCGCGGGGTGTCGCTGGTGGAGGGCGCGCTCGGCGAGGCAGTCGCGAAGATCTACGTCGAGCGGCACTTCCCGCCGCGGGCCAAGGAGCGCATCACCGAGCTGGTCGACAACATCGTCGAGGCCTACCGGCGGTCGATCTCCACCCTGGACTGGATGAGCCCGGCCACCCGGGAGCGGGCGCTGGACAAGCTCGGCAAGTTCACCCCGAAGGTGGGCTACCCGGACGCCTGGAAGGACTACTCCGAGCTGCAGATCGACCCGGCCGACCTGCTCGGCAACGCGGGCCGGGCCGCGGAGTGGCGTCACGACTTCGAGTACGCCAAGCTCGGCGGCCCCGTCGACCACGGCGAGTGGCTGATGACCCCGCAGACGGTCAACGCCTACTACCACCCGCGGCTCAACGAGATCGTGTTCCCGGCCGCGATCCTGCAGCCGCCGTTCTTCGACGCCGACGCCGACGACGCCGCGAACTACGGCGGCATCGGCGCGGTCATCGGCCACGAGATCGGGCACGGCTTCGACGACCAGGGCTCCCGCTACGACGGCGACGGCAACCTCACCGACTGGTGGGAGGCCGCCGACCGGACCGAGTTCGAGTCCCGCGCGAAGATGCTGATCGACCAGTACGACGGCCTGTCCCCGGCCGGCCTGCCCGACCACAAGGTCAACGGCTCGCTGACGGTCGGCGAGAACATCGGCGACCTGGGTGGGCTGACGATCTCGCTGAAGGCCTACGGGATCGCGCACGAGGGCTCCGAGCCGCCGGTGATCGACGGCCTGACCGGTGAGCAGCGGGTGCTGTTCGGCTGGGCGCAGGTGTGGCGGGCGGTGACCCGCGACGCCGAGGCGATCCGGCGGCTCACCACCGACCCGCACTCGCCGCCGGACCTGCGGTGCAACGCGGTCGTCACGAACCTCGACACGTTCCACGAGGCGTTCGGGGTGACCGAGGACGACGGGCTCTACACCGACCCGGACCGGCGCGTCCGGATCTGGTGAGGCGTTCCCCCGTGCCGGGTTGACCGGCCGGCGCGGGGGTATCCGGTCCCATGACGCAGAAGTTCGCCAAGGGCACGTGGGTCGCGTGGAACTGGGGCAACGGCACCCCGACCGGCAAGGTCGTGGACCACTCCACCGACCGCATCGAGAAGACCATCGACGGGTCGAAGCAGTCCCGCAACGGGACCGAGGACAACCCGGCCTACGTGCTGGAGCAGGAGGACGGCCAGACCGTCCTCAAGCTCCACTCGGAGCTGAAGAAGGCGTGACCCGCCGGCGGCGGCGCCGCACCACCAGGTAGACCACGACGAGCAGGGCCAGGAAGGGCACACCCGCCTGCGCCGCCGTCGCGAACTGGGTGGTGAACGGCGTCGTCGCCAGCACCGCGGCGACGAACAGCATCGCCGCGACGGTCGTGTACGGGGCGCCCCACAGCCGTACCGGGGACTCCTGCCCCGCGCCGGACCGGCGGAACGCCAGGTGCGCGGCGAAGATCAGCAGCCAGGTCACCAGCGCCCCGAACAGGGCCAGCCCGACGAGCAGCGGGAAGGCGGTGGCCTCGGCGAACACCGAGACCAGCGAGGCGAGCGCCAGCCCGACGGCGGACAGCGCGAGCGCCCGCTGCGGGGCGCCGTGCCGGTTGACCCGGGCGAGTGAACGGGGCGCGTAGCCGTCGCGGGCCAGCGAGTAGGTCATGCGCGCGGTCACGTAGAGGTTCGTGTTCATCGCCGACAGCGCCGCGGTCAGCACCACGACGTTCATCACCGTGGCCGCCGCGGGCACCCCCGCCAGTGCGAACAGGCGGACGAACGGCGACTCGGTGACGTCGTCGCCGGTCGTCACGGTGTTCCACGGCAGCAGGGTCACCACCACCAGCATCGCCCCGACGTAGAAGACCGCGAGGCGCACCACGGTGCGCCGGGCCGCGCGCGGAATGTCGCGGACCGGGTCCGAGGACTCGGCCGCGGTGACGGCGACGGCCTCGGTGCCGAGGAACGAGAAGGTCACCACGGTCAGGGCGAGCCAGATCGCGCCGAGGCCGTTCGGGGCGAACCCGCCGTGCGCGGTGAGCGCGCCGAGGCCCACGGGCTGCTGCCCGGGCAGACCGAACACGATCGCGACGAGGCCGACGGCGATGAACGCCACGATCGTCACGACCTTGATCATCGCGAACCAGTACTCGGTCTCGCCGAAGAAGCGGACCGCGCCCGCGTTGACCGCGAGCATCACCGCCGAGAACCCGACGACCGGGATCCACAGCGGCAGGTCGGGATACCAGAACGTCAGGTAGAGCCCGGCTGCGACGACCTCGCTGCCGATGTTCACGACCTGCGCGGCCCAGTACATCCAGCGCTGCACGAACCCGGCACCGTGCCCGAGGTAGCGCTGGGTGATGGGCCCGAACCCCCCGGCCTCGGGGTGGCGCACCACCATCTCGGCCAACGCGTAGGCCAGGACCAGTGCGACGACCGCGGCGACGACGTAGGCGACGATCACCGCCGGCCCGGCGATGGAGATGGCGAGCCCGGAGCCGAGGAACAGCCCGGTGCCGATCGCGCCGCCCACGGCGATCATGCCGATCTGGCGTCCGTCGAGTTCACGGCGCAGGCCGTCCATGCTGCTCCCCGTGCGGTACCGCTCCCCCGGCCCGGGTCACGGGCGGGGCGCGCCGGCGCCGGTCCCGGCCGGTGGGCCGGAACGGTGCGGGGCGCAACGGGCGGTGATCCTCGCACGCGTCCGGCGGTGTCAGTCCCGGGGGCCGTCCGGCGGCGCCTCGACCAGCGCCCGCCGGAACCAGGTCACGTCGCGCCAGGCCCCGTGCTTCCAACCGACACCGCGGAACGTCCCGACCTCGCTGAACCCCAGGGCGCGGTGCAGCGCGGCGCTCGCCTCGTTCGGCACGGTCATCCCCGCCACGGCGACGACCATGCCGCGCGCGACCAGCTCGGCGAACAGCGCCTCGTACAGCGCCCGGCCCAGCCCCCGCCCCTGCGCCGACGGGGCCAGGTAGACCGAGACCTCGCAGGTCCACGCGTAGGCCTCGCGGGACTTCCAGGGCCCGCCGTAGGCGTAGCCGAGCACCTCACCGCCGGGGCCGACGGCGACCAGCCAGGCGTGCCGTTCCCGGGCGGCGGCGATCCGCTCGGCCATCTCCACCGGGCCCGGCGGCTCGGCCTCGAAGCTGATCGCGGTGTCCCGGACGTAGGGGGCGTAGACGGCGGCGCAGGCGTCGGCGTCCTCGGCGGTCGCCGGGCGGATGACGGGTCGGTTCGGCACGGTTCACAGCGAATCACGGTGCACCGGTCGCGTCCGGGGGTGAGGATCGACGTGTGCTCCTGTCGATCGTGCTCGGACTGCTCTTCGGCCTCGCCGGCACCTCGACGTCGGGGGTGACGGTCGCGTTGCCGTTGCTCGCCGACGGACTCGGCGTCGACACCGCGGTCGCGACCTGGATGGTGAGCGGGTACGCGGTCGCGCTGGCCGTCGCGACGCCGGTGCACGGACGGCTCGCCGACGCCGTCGGCATCCGGGTGCCGCTGTGTGTCGGGGTGGGCCTGCTCGGGCTGGGAGCGCTCGCCGCGGCGGCCGCGCCGAGCTTCGGTCTGCTGATGGCCGCCCGGATCGTGCAGGGGCTCGGCGCGGCGTCGGTCCCGGTGCTCGCCTCGGCGCTGCTGGCCGCCAGGACCCCGCCGGAACGACGCGGCGGCGTGCTCGGGCGGCTGGCCGGGATCTCGGCCGCACTGTCCGCGCTCGGCCCGCTGATCGGCGGGGCGCTGACGACGGTCGGCGGCTGGCGGGCCGCGGTCGCGCTGCCCGTGCTGGCGCTGCTCGCGGTCCCCTACCTGTGGCGGCACTCGGTGGTCCGCGGCGACGGCGCCCGGGTGGACCTGGTGGGTGCGGTGATCGTCGCGACGGCGGTGACCGGGCTGGTGCTGCTGGTGCAGTCGCCCAGCGCGGGTGCGGTCGCGGCCGTCGCCGGTGGGGTGCTGCTCGCGGTCGGTGTCCCGGTGACGGCGCTGTGGGTGCGGGCCCGGCCCGACGGGTTCCTGCCGCGCGGGGTGGTCGGCAACGCGACGGTGGTGCGCAGCTCGCTGTGCGCCTCGGCGGTGCCCGCCAGCTGGTTCGCCCTGCTGCTGGGCATCCCGCTGGAGCTCGCCGAGCGCGGCTGGAGCCCGCTGGCCACCGGGCTGGTGCTGGTGCCCTCGGCGGTGGTGGCGTTGGTGTGCCCGGCGGCGTCGGCGTTCCTGCAGGCCCGGATCGGGCCGCGGCAGACCCTGACGTGCGCGTGCGCGACGACCGTCGTCGGGCTGGTCGTGGCCGTGGCCGGGGTGGCGAGCCACCTGCCGTGGGTGCTGGCGCTCGCGCCGATGCTGGTGACGCTGGCGTTCGGCACCGGCCAGCCCGCGATGATCGCCGCCGTCGGCACCGCGGTGTCGCAGGACCGGCGCAGCGGCGCGATCGGGGTGGCGACACTGTGCTTCCTCACCGGCGCCGGGATCGGGGCGGCGGTGATCGGCGGGTTCGCCGCCGTCGTCGGGCTCGCCGCGGCGCTCGCGCTGCTGCTGGTGCTGCCGGTCGCCGGGACCGCGGTGCAGCTGCTCGCGGGGCGCCGGCCCGGAACGGCGTGATCGTCCACCCGCGCCCCGGCGACGCCCGGTGGCCGGCCGGGCCGGTCGTCGCCGGCCGAGCCGCTCAGCGGCCCGCCCGGACCGAGCGCCGCACCTCGTCGGTGTAGCGCAGGCGCAGCGCCGCGGTCCGGGCGGTCCCGACCAGCCGCGGGTCGGTGCCGGGGGTCTCCCGGGCCACGACGTCGTCGAGCCACACCCGGAAACAGCCGTGCAGCCCGCGGACCAGGCCGTCGAGCAGGCACGACGCCGGGTCCAGCGGGTCCAGCACGGTCGAGACCGCCCGGTGGCCCCGCTCGGGGTCCGGCGCCGGCTCCGGGCACACGACGAACCAGCCCTGCCGGGCCAGGACGGCCTCCTGGAGCAGGTCGAGGACCACCTCCTCCTCACCGGTCCCGGCGAGGGTGCAGAGCACGTGCCGGGTCACCGCGAGGTCCTCGTGCCCGATCGCCTCGGCGAGCGCGACGACGTCGGGCACCGTGTGCCCGACCCGCTCCGCGACGAGCGCGGCCGAGGCCCGCAGCCAGCGCAGGGTCGCGACGGCGGCCGCGTTCGGCTCGACCGACGTCGCGATCGCGGGCGGGCCGAACGGGTCGTCGTGCAGCAGCGAGTGGGCGACGAGGAGCTGCTCGGCCGGGGCGTCGCACCGGGGGTGGACGACGGCCTGGGCGGAGCGTCCGGTGAGGACGCCGTCGTCGGCGTCGAGCACGGCGTCGGTCTCGGCGCGGACGTCGGCGGCGACGGCCTCGCGGAACGCCCGCCCCGGTGCCCGCGCCACGATCCGGCCCAGCAGGTGCGCGGTCTCGGCACAGCCGTCCTCCATGACGCGCAGCAGGTCCCCGACCGGCTGGTTCGGGTGCCGCACCGCCGCGGCGAGCGCCTCCGGGTCGAGCTCGTGCGCGGCCTGGTCGGCGTAGGTGGCCCACAGGTGCGTCGACAGGGCGCTCAGCGCCTTCGCGGTGCGGCGGGCCAGGGAGTGGTCGAGGGACTTCGGGACGCGGGCGGCCCGGTGGGCGACGGCGCCGTCGCCGGTGGGCCAGCAGGCGACGATCGTCGAGGCGACCGGGTCGTGGGCGTAGGTGGTCATGCGGCTTGGACGAGGCCCGCGCCGCGGCGGTTCCGCCGGGTCCGCGGTCGGGCACCGACGGCCGCTCCCGACCGCCGGGTCACCGGCCCGGCCGGTACACCAACCGTCGCAGCAGCTGCTCGGCCGGGCCCGTGCGGCCGGCCCGTTCGAGTCCGACGGCGACGACGACGGTCACCGCCCACACCCCGACCGCGTAGACGGCCATCCCGGCGCTGCCCAGCAGCCCACCCACCCCGAGCCCCCAGGCCGCGAGGACCGGCGCGCACAGCACGGACTGTCCCAGATAGCCGGTCATCGACCGCCTGCCCAGCGCGGTCACCGCCGACCCGACCCGCCCCGGTGGCCGCCCCTCGAGCCTGGCGGCGAGCAGACCGAACACCGCGACGTAGCCGATCCCGCACGCCAGACCGGTGACCATCTGTACGGCGGTGAACGCCCAGACCACCGTGCCGAGCTCCGGCAGCACGCCGACGTGGGCGAGCGCGTGCGGCAGCCCGCCGAGCCAGCCGACCGCGACCCCCACGACGGCCACCGGCCACAGCAGCCGCCGGTGCTCGGCCGGCCGTTCCAGCACCCTGCGCCGGGCGGCCCAGACCCCGAGGAGCATCGCGACCGGTACCGCGAGCCCGAACAGTCCCTGGCCGAGCACGATGAACGGCCACAGCAGCATCCGGTCCAGCGCCGCCGTGAGCGGGTCGGTGGCCGAGGCGCTCGCGGTCACGAAGGCGGGGAGCCCGCCGGCCTGCACCGGCACTCCCCCGACGACGACCGCCCAGGCCCCGTACAGCGAGAACGCGGCGAACGCCGTGAGGACGACGGTGCCCAGCGCCGACCACACCAGCAGGGTCCGGTCGGAGCGTCGCAGGAACAGCCAGGTCAGCACCAGCCCGCACAGGCCGTACGCGCCCAGGACGTCGCCGCCCCACAGCAGCAGCGCGTGCACGAGACCGAACGCGATCAGCCACAGGTTGCGGCGGCGGAGCACTGCGAAGGCCCGGGCGTCCGGCGCCCCGGCCTCGGCCTGACGCCGACGGATCACTGCGAGGCCGTAGCCGAACAGGAACGCGAACATCGGGTACACCCGCATGTCCACGCCGATGATCAGCGCGGCCTGCACGACCCGGTCGACGGGCGAACCGTCGACCGGGTGGAAACCGGCCTCGGAGTGGGCCCGTCCGTACAGGTAGAACGGCGTGTTCGCGAGCGCGATGAGCAACAGCATCGCCCCGCGGGCGAGGTCCGGCGCCGGTGCGCGCTCCGCCGTCCCGAGCGGGCCGACCGGCTGCGGGCCCGGTTGCGCGGCCGTCACGACATCCTCACGCGGACCATCGCACCGCGTGATGTACCGGACAGGCAAGTGGAAATCGGGCAGTGGGCCGTCCGGTCAGTGGTTCCCGACCACCCGCTCCGGCACGACGAGCACCGCGGCCCGCCGCTGCTCGGCCATCACCCGGTCGTACTCGGCCCAGTCGTCGTGGGTCCCGCCGCACGCCACGAACACGTCCCGGAGGAGCTGCGGCACGTCGACGCCGTCCCGCGGGTCGTCCGGCCCGATGATCTCGGAGCTGCCCTCGACGGCCGCCCAGCGCCACCCGGCCCGCCAGTGCAGCGACGTCGCGGGTCGCGCACGCAACGCCGTCAGCTTGACGGGGCCGTAGGTGACGTAGGCGGCCACCGGGGCGCCGGTGACGGGGTGGTCGAGCACACCGGCGTTGACCAGCGAGGTGTGCGGGCGGCCGTCGGCGCGTACGACCGCCACGGTGCACAGCCCGGAGTCCTCGGCGACGATCCGCCGTACCGCGTCCAGATCCATGCCGTCAGTGTGGCGCGTCAGCGCCAGCCGAGCTTCTTGGTGCAGGCGGGCCAGGCCTTCCAGCCCTGCTCGTCCTGCACCTTCTTCGCGATCTCGATCTGCTGGGCCTTGGTGGCCTGCTCGGCGCTCGGCGCGTACTGACGGCCGCCGAACTCCTTCCAGGTCGACGGCGTGAACTGCAGGCCGCCCTTGAAGCCGTTGCCGGTGTCGGCGTCCCAGTTGCCGGTGCTCTCGCAGTGCGCGAGCTTCTCCCAGGTGGCCGAGCGCTCGACCGACGGGGCCGACGAGGTCGACTCGGCCGCCGAGGCGGTCCCGGCGACGCCCAGCGGGGCGGCCGCCATCGCGGCGAACGCGCTGATCCGGGCGACCTTCCGGCCGGTCTCGGTGGGTTTGCGGTGTCGTCCAGCCATGGTCGTTCCTCTACCTCGGGGAGCAGGTGCCGCCCGGGCCGGAGTGCGGGGAGGACCCGGAGCGGCCGACACCGTAACCACGCCGAGACCATCGGTCACAACCCGTGACACCCGCCCACCGCGGAGTACGCGACGAGTGGTCGCCTGCCCGCGTTCACCGACGGACGGAGTAACGCATACCGCTCGCGCCGTCCGCCGATCAGGCTCCGCAGGTCGGCGCGGGGACCGGTTCTCCGGTCGCGGGAACCGGCACACGGCGGCCCAGCACGGCCGCGACGAGGGCCAGCAGGGCGACGACGCCGCCGTACACCAGCGCCGTGGGGCGCAGCTCGCCCAGCGTCGCGGCGACGCCCGCGACCATCGCCGGCACCGAGAACGCCAGGTAGGCCAGTGTGTAGAGGGCGGCGAACAGCTCACCGCGCTCGTGCGGGGCCGCGAGCGAGGACATCGTCCCGAACGTGGCGTAGGCGGCCGCACCGAACCTGAGCCCGGCGACGACCGCGCCGACGGCGGCGAGCGCGAGCAGCCCGGTGAACACCCCGGCCAGGGTGACGACGGTGCCGACGGCCAGCAGCCCGGCCGCCGGGACGAGCAGCGTCGACGGCACCCGCCCGCGCAGCGCGAACGCCGTCACCGCGCCGGTCCCGACGAGCGCGACGACGGTGAGCCCGCCGACCAGGTGGTCGTGCACCCCGAAGACCTGCGCGACGACCGAGCCCCCGAGCGACAGGTAGAGCCCGCCGAGCGCCCAGCTGGCCAGCAGGATCGGCACGATCGCGACGAAGCCGGCCCGCACCCGCGGCGGCACCCCGACCCGCGGGCGCAGCGACGCGAGCGCCCCGGGCCGACGGTCGATCGTCTCCGGGATCAGCGTGACCAGCACGGCGGCCAGGACCAGGCCGGCGAGCAGCAGCGCCCAGACCAGGCGGGTCGGGGCGGGCGCGTACTCGACGAGCAGGCCGCAGCCGAGCGCACCGAGCGCCAGCCCGGCGAGCGGAGCGGTCCCGTTGATCGCGCCCGCCCGGTCCGGCCGGTCACCGCGGGCGGCGAGGTCGACCAGCGTCGCGGGCAGCGTCGCCGTCGCCGCGCCGGTCGCGACGCCCTGGACGACGCGCGCGACGAGCAGCCAGCCGACGCCGTCGGCCAGCAGGAACAGCACCAGGGACACGACCTCCAGCGCGATCGCACCGAGCAGCACCGGCTTGCGTCCGATGTGGTCGGACAGCGACCCGGCCACGAGCAGGGCGGCGATCAGCGCGAGGACGTAGACCGCGAACACCGTGGTCAGCGTGAACTCGGTGAAGGCGAACTGCTCCTGGTAGACGACGTAGAGCGGGGACGGCGCGGACGACGCGGCGAGGAACCAGACGAACGTCGCTGCGACGGCGGCGAACGCCACCGGCGGGGACAGGCGGGGCACGGTGCTCCTCGGGTCGGACGGCCTTCTGAGCATCGGCAACGACCGGCCCGCGACGGGCATTCCCACGCCGCTGCGTGGCCGGCCACCCCCACCCGGGCTGCTCCCAGGGGCACCCTCGTAGCCCTCTAAGCCACGAAAGTGCCCCTGGGGGCAACCCCGGGGTGCAGGCGCAGCGGGTCAGGCCAGGGCGGCGCGCAGGGCGGCCCCCGCCTCGTCGAGCAGGGCGCGGCTGTCGTCGACCGCGGCACCGAACTGCAGGAACCCGTGGATCATGCCCGGCGACTCGCGCAGCTCCGCCTTCACGCCCGCGGCGTTCAGCGCCGCGGCGTAGGCGGCACCCTGGTCGCGGAGCGGGTCGAACTCGGCGGTGACGACGAGCGCGGGCGGCAGCCCGGACAGGTCGGTGGTGCGGGCCGGGGACATGCGCGGGTCCAGGGCGTCCTGGTCGCCGGTGAGGTAGTGGCCCATGAACCACTCCATCCAGGCGACGGTCAGCAGCGGGCCCTGGGCGTTCTCGGTCATCGACGGGCTCTGGTCGGCGGCGTCGACGGCCGGGTAGACCAGCAGCTGGAACCGCAGGGCGGGGCCGTGGTCGCGGGCGTGCTGGGCGACGACGGCCGAGAGGTTCCCGCCCGCGGAGTCGCCACCGACGGCGATGCGGGACGGGTCGCCGTCGAACTCCGCGGCGTGGGCGTGCACCCACTCCAGGGCGGCGACGGCGTCCTCGACGGCGGCCGGGAACGGGTGCTCGGGGGCGAGCCGGTAGTCGACCGCGACGACGACGGCGCCGGACCGGTTGGCCAGCGACCGGCAGACCGGGTCGTGGCTGTCGAGGTCGCCGATCACCCAGCCGCCGCCGTGGTAGAAGACCAGGACCGGGAACGGGCCGGTGCCCTCGGGCGTGTAGATGCGCACCGGCACGTCGCCGGCGCGGTCGTCGCGGACCGCCGCGACCGGCTCGGGCAGACCGGACACCGCGGCCATCTCCCGGATCATCGCGCGGTTCTGCGCGACGGTCATGGTCTCCGGTGGCGCCCCGCCCTGTTCGGCCATGAGGTTCAGGAGGGCTTCCACCTGCGGGTGCAGCGGCACGGTCGGTGCTCCTTCGACGTCGTCGTCCTGCGGGGCGGAGGGCCCCACCTGATCATCCTGCACCCGCCGGTCCCCGACGGCACGGACCACGACCGCGGCGGCGGCCAGCAGTGCCGCCAGCGCCGGGACGGCGGCCGGCAGGTGCGCCAGCGCCAGCCCGCCGGCGACGGCGCCGAGCACGATCGCCGCGAGCTGGCGCAGCGCCGGCCACCGCCGCCCGTCGCCGGTGGCCAGGTCGGACACGGCGCCGGTCAGCGTGCCGGTCATGTAGGTCGTGGACTGTCCGAGCAGCTGCGCGACGCTGCTCTGCCCGCCCATCGCCAGTGCGGCGCCGGCGAGCAGCGGGAGCGTCGCGCCCGGGGCGAGCGGCCAGGCCACCGCGAGCACGACGAGCACCACCAGCTCGGCGACGAGCGGGACCGACACCGCCGTCGGCCACCGGCGTCGCAGCAGCGACCACAGCGCGACGCCGACGACGAACCCGGCCACCGCGACCGCAGGCGGCAGCAGCCGGGCCGGCTCGGCGACGGCGAGGGCGTGCCCGGCCGTCACGAGGTTGCCGGTGACGACGCCGGCGAACGCGCCGCCCAGTGCGACCACGGCCCAGACGTCCACCACCCCGGCGCACGCGGCCAGCAATGCGAGGACCACCGCACGGTTCACCGCGTGATCCTCCCGCGGCGGTGGCGCCGGTGGCACGCTGGGCGGGTGCAGCTGCGTGCGACCTCCACCCCGGCGGGCCTGCTCCGTGTGCGCTACGAGGTCACCGCCGACGGCCGGGCCGTCACCGGGTGGAGCGCGCGGGCCTGGCACTCCCACCGGGACCTCGTCATCGACGGACACCCCTACGCGCTGCGGTCGGAGGGGATCGCCCGGTTCGCGCTGGAGGGCGACATCCGGGCGCACATCCAGCGATCGGTCGACCACCCGGACGGGCCGCTCTCCCGCCCGCGGTGGACCGTCGAGCTCGGCGACCTGACCTACCGGCTCACCGGTTCGGGGATCGGGCGCCGCTTCGCCCTGCTCACCACGGCCGACGCCGTCAACGAGGCAGGGCGGGTGTGGCGGACCGGCGGACTACGGCCGTCCTACGGTGCGGACCTTCCCGACGCCCTGCCCCTGCCGGTCGGGGTGTTCGTGCTCTGGGCGGCGATGGCGATCTGGCGGGCCACGGTCACCGCGGCCGCCACGGCGGTGCGCTGAGCCGGACCCCGGACTCCACGGCCCCGGACACACCACGGCCCCGGACGTCGTGGTGGGGACGCCCGGGGCCGGTGGTCGTGCGGGTGCTGCTCAGACCTCGCCGCGGTAGCCGGCGGCCTGTGCCTGCCACATCCAGCGGGCCTCCTCCAGCGCGCGGCCCAGCTCGATGAGCAGGTCCTCGGTGAGCGGGTCGGCCTTGCCGGCCTGCTCGATGCGCGGACGCAGCCGGTCGACGGCGGCGTCGACGGTCGCCGAGATCGTGAGCACGGTGTCCTCGTCGGACACGTAGCCCGCCGGGTATTCGGGCAGCCCGGTGTCGCGGCCGACGGTCCGCGCGCGGCCGTCGGGAGCGACACCGATCGCGGCGGCCCGCTCGGCGACGGCGTCGCCGTGCTCGCGGGCCAGGTCGACGAGCTCGTCGAGGTGCAGGTGGATGTCGCGGAACTGACGACCGACGAGGTTCCAGTGCGCCTGCTTGGCGACCAGGGACAGGTCGACGAGGTCGACCAGGGTCTCCTGCAGCACGCGGCCGGTGATGTCGGTGGCGCCGCTGTCGAGCGGGCTCGTGATCGGGGTGGCCATGGTGCTCACCGCTCCTTCCGATGTCGGTTCGGGACGCACCGGGAGTGCCCCGCCCTCGGGGCACCCACACCCGTTCGTGATCCGTCCGACACCCGGTGAGGCACGCCTGACCTGGGGAGAGTCGAGCCTACGAGCGCGCCGCGTGGGTCACGAGGACCGGGATCGGGGAGTCCAGGATGATCCGCTGCGCGGTGCTGCCGGTGAGCAGCTTGCCGACCGGGCTGCGCCGCCTCACCCCGACCACGAGCAGCTGCGCGTCCTCCTGCGCGGCCAGGTCGAGGATCGCCTCGGCGGGGTCGCCGCCGTCGTCGACGACGCGCACGGCGGTGGTCGGGTCGCCCTCGGCGCGCAGCCCGGCCAGCCGCGACCCGATGGCCACCTCGAGCGAGACGTGGTCGTGGGTCCCGGTGCCGTCGGCGTCGAACAGCTCCTGGCGGCCGGTGGCCAGCACCGTCAGCGGGGCGCCCCGCAGCCGGGACTCGCGGACCGCCAGGTCCAGGGCGGCGTCGCCCTCGGGCGTCGGGCCGTAGGCCACGCAGATCGTCATGTCGCTCCCCATCAGGCGTTTCGCGGACGGGACGGAGACTAACCACGCCGAACGGACATACCGGAGAAAAGTTCGTTCTGGTCACAGAGGTCGTAGAGTTTCCGATCCGGACAGTGGAGGACGGAGCGGACGTGTGCCAACGTCTGCCCCCATGCCACGACGGCAGGTCATCGCAGCCCTGGGAATCGTCCTCGTCACCGCACTCGCGGTGACCGCCTTCGCCGACGCCGCCCGGTCCGGGGAGGGACAGGCGGCGCGCTCCAACCTCACCCTCATCGCCCCCGCGGCCGCCGGTGGCGGCTGGGACCTGGTCGCCCGCGAGGCGCAGCAGGCCATGCGCACCGGGAACATCGTCAACACCGTGCAGGTGGTCAACATCCCGGGTGCCGCCGGGACCATCGGCCTCAACCAGCTCGCCGGTCTCGCCGGCGAGGAGACCACCATGATGGTCACCGGCACCGTCATGCTCGGCGGGATCAGTCAGTCCGGCAGCGCGATCAGCCTGCAGGACACGACGCCGATCGCCCGGCTCGCGGAGGACTTCGAGGTCGTCGCCGTCCCGGCCGAGTCACCGTTCCGCACGCTCGACGACATGCTCACCGCCTGGGCCGCGAACCCGGCCGCGCTGCCGGTCGGCGGCGGCTCGGCGGGCGGCATCGACCACATGGTCGCCGCCCAGCTCGCGCAGGCCCGCGGGATCCCCGTCGAGCGGATGGTCTACACCCCGCACCCCGGCGGCGGCGAACTCACGCTGAGCCTGCTGTCGACCGCGGCCGGCACCGTCGGCGTCGGGATCTCCGGCTACAACGACTTCCGCGACCTGGTGGAGTCCGGGCAGCTGCGGGTGCTGGCGGTCGTCGCGCCCGAACGGCTGCAGGGCGTCGACGCCCCGACCATGGACGAGCTGGGCATGCCCCAGGTCGACCTCGTCAACTGGCGCGGGCTCGTCGCTCCCGCCGGGATCAGCCCCGAGGCCCGCGCGGAGCTGGAGCAGATCGCCCGCGAGATGGTCGGGACCGAGTCCTGGGGCGAGGCCGTGACCCGCAACCGCTGGGTGCGCAGCGAGACCTACGGCGAGGACTACGACCGCTACCTGGTCTCCGAGCAGTCCCGCATCGACGACCTCCTGAAGGAGCTGGGGCTGGCATGAGCCGTCCTGCACACCTGTCCCGGGGCGCGCTCGTCGTGCCCGCGATCCTCGCAGCGCTGGGGGTCTTCCTCACCTACGGCACACTGACCATGCAGGTCGTCGGCGACGGCGGCCTGTTCGGCCCGACCACCATGCCGTGGATCGTCGCGATCCTGTGCTACGTGGTCGCCGCGCTGCTGGCGTTCGACATCCTGCGGCCACGGCCGGAGTTCGACGCCCCGGCCCCGGCCGCGGCGGGCACCGGTGACGGCGACGGCGCCGCAGGCGGGGACGCGCCGGTCGACACCGGGGTGAACGCCCCGGCCGTGCTGACCGCGGTCGGCGGCGTGGCCGCGTTCATCGTCGTCCTGCCCCACCTGGGTTGGATCCTGTCCGCGACCGGGCTGTTCGTCGCCGTCGCCGCCGCCCTGGGCAACCGGCGCTGGCCGGCGATGGCGCTCGGCGGGCTCGCCGTGTCCTCGGCGGTCCAGGTCGTGTTCAGCATGCTGCTCGGGATCTCGCTGCCCGCCGGCTTCGTCGGAGGGTTCTGACCGTGGAACAGCTGACCGACCTGCTCGGCGGCTTCGCCGACATCCTCAGCCCGTCCGCACTGCTGTTCGTGTTCCTCGGTGCGCTGATGGGCACCGCGGTCGGGGTCCTGCCGGGGCTGGGCTCGGCGATGGCCGTGGCGCTGCTGCTGCCGCTGACCTTCGTCCTCGAACCGACCAGCGCGCTGATCATGTTCACCGGCATCTACTTCGGTGGCCTGTTCGGCGACTCCATCGCCGGGTTCCTCATGAACACCCCCGGCAACTCCACCGCCATCGCCAGCACCTTCGAGGGCCACCGGATGGCCCTGCGCGGCAAGGCGGCCCAGGCGCTGGCCACCGGCGCGATCGGCGCGTTCATCGGCGGCATGGTCGCCTCGGCGCTCGTCGTGTTCTTCGCCCCGACCCTCGCCCGGCTCGCCACCGGCTTCGGCCCCGCCGAGTTCCTCGCCCTCGCCGTGTTCGCCTTCGTCGCGATCTCCGCCGTCGTCGCCGACTCGGCGATCCGCGGCGTCGCCGCGCTCGCGATCGGACTCACCCTCGCCCTGGTCGGGATCGACCAGCCGACCGGCACCCCGCGGTTCTCCTTCGGGTTCTCCCCGCTGCTCGACGGCGTCTCCATCGTCGTGATCACGGTGTCGCTGCTGGCGCTGGGCGAGGTGTTCAGCCAGGCCGCGAAGGTCGGCCGGGCCGAGGAGACCAGGGCCGTCATGCCGACCGGCCGATGGTGGCTGTCGAAGGCCGAGTTCCGCCAGGCGCTGCCCGCGTGGCTGCGCGGCACCGCGATCGGCGTCCCGTTCGGTGTCATCCCGGCCGGTGGCGCCGAGGTACCGACGTTCCTGGCCTACGGGACCGAGCGCAGGCTCGACCGGCGCAAGGCCGAGCCGACCTTCGGGAAGGGCGCCATCGAGGGCGTCGCGGCTCCGGAGGCCGCGGGCAACGCCACCGCGGGCACCGCGATGGGCGCGCTGCTCGCGCTGGGCCTGCCCACCTCCGCGACGGCGGCGATCCTGTTCGCCGCGTTCCAGCAGTACGGCCTGCAGCCGGGCCCGCTGCTGCTGGAGCGCTCCGGGGACATCGTGTGGGCGCTGCTCGCCGGGTTCTTCCTGGCGATGATCGTGCTGCTGATCCTCAACCTTCCGTTCGCGCCGCTGTGGGCGCAGCTGCTGCGGGTCCCGAAGTCCTACCTGTACGCGGGCATCGCGGTGTTCGCCGCGTTCGGCGTGTACGCCTCCGGGGCGAGCCAGGTCGACCTGGTGATCATGCTGGTGGTGGGCGTGCTCGGGCTGGCGATGCGGCTCTACGACATCCCCGTCGCGCCGGTGCTGATCGCGGTGATCCTCGGGCCGCTGGCGGAGTACTCGCTGCGCGACGCGATGGGCAACTCCGACAACGACCCGGCGGTGCTGGTGTCGAGCCCGATCACCGTGGTGCTGTACCTGCTGCTCCTCGCCGGCCTGGTCTGGACGGCGTGGCGCCGGTTCGCCGAGAAGCGCGCCGCCGACGTGTGATCACCCCGCGGCGCGGGCCAGCTCGACGGCCCGCGCCAGGGTGGTGAGGCGCTCGTCGAGGGTCTCCCCCGCGGGGTAGAGCCGGACGGTGCCGACGCCGGCGGCGGCCCAGTCCCGCAACCGCGCGGCAACCCGTTCCTCGGTGCCGACCAGCGTCGTCCCCAGCACCATCTCCTCGGTGACCAGGGCCGCGGCGCCGGCCCGGTCCCCGCCCTGCCAGGCGGCGCGGACGGCGTCGGCCCGCTCACCCCAGCCCTGGCGGCGGTAGGCGTCGAAGTAGAAGTTCCGCTGCGCGGTGCCCATCCCGCCGAGGCTGAACGCGATGCCGGGGCGGCGGGCGTCGACCATCGCCGCCTGGTCGGCCTCGTCGGCGGCGAAGGCGACCTCGGCGCCCTGGCAGACCTCGATCGCGGACCGGTCCCGCCCGGCGGCGCGCAGACCGGTGTCGAGATGGGCGAGGTAGGCGTCGGCGCCCTCCGGGACGAAGCTCGTGCCCAGCCAGCCGTCGGCGACCCGTCCGGTGAGCTCCAGCATCCGCGGCGACAGCGCTGCGACGAACACCGGCAGGTCCGGCACCGGCGTGGTCGACAGCCGCATCGGGCGGCCCTCACCGCCGGGCAGCGGGATCGCGACGGTCTCGCCGTCGTAGGCGATGCGCTCCCCCGCGCAGGCGGCCCGGACCACCTCGATCGTCTCGCGCAGCCGGGTGAGCGGGCGGGCGAACGGCACCCCGTGCAGTCCCTCGATCACCTGGGGGCCGGACGGGCCGAGCCCGAGCAGGAACCGGCCTTCCGACATGTCGTGCAGGGTCAGCGCGGCCTGGGCGATCGCGACCGGCGAGCGGGTGCCGACCTGGATCACCCCGGAACCGAGCCGGATGCGTTCGGTTCTCGCGGCGAGGTAGCCCAGCGCGGACGGCGCGTCGGACCCCCACGCCTCGGCGACCCAGCAGTCGTCGAGGCCCAGCCTCTCGGCCTCGACGACGAACTCGACGGTCTCGCGCCAGTCACCGCCGGAGGCCTCGACCGTCGTGGCGGTCCTCATCGGCCGTCCCGGACGAGCCCGACCGGTCCGTGTACGGGCACGTCCCCGGCGGCGAGCACCGTCGTGGCCATCGGCGCCAGCAGCGCGGCGAGCTCGGCGGTGCGTTCCGGTCCGAGTGCGGCCCACGGGCGGGCGGCGGCCCGGTCGGTCAGCCGTTCGATCTCGTCGTGCTCGTCGGCGCCGGCGGCGGTGAGCGCGCCGGTGGCGTCGACCCAGCCGCGGGCACGCAGGTCCTCCGCGCCGGCCGCCCAGGCGTCCGGGCCGAAGCCGCGGGCGGTGCGCAGCCACTCGCCGTCGGTCTCCCCGGCGGCGATCTTGAGGTGGTGCGCGGCGACCGGGCCGACACCCCGCGCCACCAGGACCGCGACGTGACCGTCCCCGCGGTGCTCGCGCAGCGTCGTCGACGCCTGCCAGAGGGCCTCGAGGTCGCCGTCGGGGCGGGGCAGCGCGGCGTTCGCGGCGGCGAGGACGCGGCCGTCGGCGTCGATCTCCCCGGCGGCGGCCCAGGCGAGCTCCGCGGCCCGGTGCAGCGCGGCCGGGTCGGCGCCGTCGAGCCCGGACCGGCGCAGCGCGGCGGCGGAACCGGCGAGCCGGGCCGCGAGCGCCCCGTCGGGGGTCCCGAGCGACCAGACCCCGGGCAGCGCACGGGCGACCATCGACGGGTGGAAGCCGTGGAACGCGGCCGTCACCGGAGCCGCGCCCACCGGCCCCAGCGGGGCGGCGCGCATCGCGAAGTAGCCGCGCCAGAACCCGCGGAACCCGGCCGCCTCAGCGGCGGCCCGCGCCTCGGGGGCGAAGTACACGACGTCGTGGACCGGTTCGAGCTCGGCCCAGAGCGCCCGCGCGGTCTGCACCGCGATGTCGGGGACGGTCACCACCGCACCGTAGTGCGGCGGTGACCGTCCCGACAGGTCTCTCCCGCTCGGCGGTCAGGAGAGGTGGTGGCGCTCCTGCAGCGCGTAGACGGGGGTGTCGATGCCCGCCTCACGCGCCTTGAGCTGCAACGCCAGGTACAGCGAGTAGAACCGGCTCTGGTGCAGGTTGCCGCCGTGGAACCACAGGTTCTGCTGCTGGGTGGGCTTCCACATGTTGCGCTGCTCGCCCTCCCAGGGACCGGGGTCCTTGGTCGTGTCCGAGCCGAGGCCCCACACCTTGCCCACCTTGTCCGCGACGTCCTGGCCGACGATGTCGGCGGCGAGGCCGTTCATCGACCGGTAGCCGGTCGCGAACACGACGAGGTCGGCGTCGAGCTCGGTGCCGTCGGCGAGCCGCACACCCTTCTCGGTGAACTCCTGCATCTGCCCGCGGACCAGCTTCACCTTGCCGTCGGCGACGAGCTCGGCGGCACCGACGTCGATGTAGTAGCCCGAGCCCCGGCGCAGGTACTTCATGAACAGGCCGGAGTCGTCGTCGCCGAAGTCCAGCTCGAACCCGGCCTCCTCCAGCCGCCGGTAGTAGTCCGCGTCGACCTCGCGGGCCTTGTCGTAGGCGGGCTTCTGGAAGGTGTGCATGATCCGGTACGGCAGCGACGCGAAGATCATGTCGGCGGTGTGGGTGTCGACGCCCGCCTTGACCGCGCGCTCGGAGTAGAGGTCCCCGAGGCCGTACTCCATCAGCGTGTCGGACTTGATGATGTGGGTGGACGAGCGCTGCACCATGGTGACGTCGGCGCCGACCTCCCACAGCGACCCGCAGATGTCGAACGCGGAGTTGTTCGACCCGATGACCACGACCTTCTTGCCCCGGTAGGCGTCCGGGCCGGGGTGCTGCGACGAGTGCTGCACCTCGCCCCGGAACTGCTCCCTGCCCGGGAAGTCGGGGATGTTCGGCTTGCCGGAGACGCCGAGCGCGATCACCAGCTGACGCGGGCGCAGGGTGATCTGCTCGCCCGCCTTGTCGACGACGACGCTCCATCGGCCGGACGCCTCGTCGAACTCGGCGCTGCGCGCGGTGGTGGAGCCCCAGTAGTTCAGCTCCATGATCCGCGTGTAGAACTCCAGCCAGTCGCCGATCTTGTCCTTCGGCGCGAACACCGGCCAGTTGTCCGGGAACTTCAGGTACGGCAGGTGGTCGTACCAGACCGGGTCGTGCAGGGCGAGGCTCTTGTAGCGCTTGCGCCACGAGTCGCCGGGCCGCTCGTTGCGCTCGACGATGATCGTGTCGACGCCGAGCTGGCGCAGCCGGGCGCCCAGCGCGATACCGCCCTGGCCGCCGCCGATGATCACGACCTCGGGGTCGCGGGTGCGACCCAGCTCGGCCAGCTCGGCCTCGCGGCGCTCCTTCCACGTGACCCGGTCCGGGTTGGCGCCGTGCTCGGTGCCGAACGGCCGGTTCTCCCCGCGGGGCTCCTCGTGCCCCTTGAGCTCGTCGAGGGTGGTGAGGAAGGTCCACGCCTTCCCGTCGACGATGCGGACGTGCCCGGAGCCGCGCCCGACGGCGGTCTCGAAGGTGAACCACCCGTCGGTGACACCACCGGCCTCGGTCGGCTCCTTCGACAGTTCCCAGTGCGACGGGTCGGTCGCGTCCAGGGTGTGGGTCAGCAGGTCGCGGACGCCGTCGTGGTGCTCGACGGTCTTCAGGTTCCAGGTGAACGCGACCAGGTCGCGCCAGTAGCTCTCGTCGGCGAACAGCGCGACGGCGCGGTCGATGTCACGGGCGGACAGGGCGTCGGCGAAGGCGGTGAGCCAGCCCTCCGCGGTCGTGCGTGCCGCCGTCTTCTCCTGCGTGGTGGTCACGGGCACCTCCTGCGAGCGGTTCGCCACGACCGGGGCGGCGCTCGCCGTCCTGCCGCGGTCGTCGGGGCAACGGAGCCGAGTGAACACCACACGCGTGATCCACGACACCGGTTGCGGGGAGGTTGCAACCGCCGCGCGGTGCGGCAAGCTCGTGCCCTGTGCGGGTGCTGGTGGTCGAGGACGACGCGGGCGTGGCCGGCGCGGTGGTCGACGCCGTGCGGGCCCGCGGGCACGGCGTGCTGCACGCGGCCACCGCGGCCGAGGCCGCCGAGCTGCTGGGCGAGGCCGAGCTGGTGCTGCTCGACCTGGGCCTGCCCGACGGCGACGGCCTGGGCCTGCTGCACCGCCTGCGCCGGACCTCGGCGGTGCCGGTGATCGTCCTGACGGCGCGCTCGGCCGAGCACGACGTCGTCCGCGGCCTGCACCTGGGCGCCGACGACTACCTGGTCAAGCCGGTGCGGTTGCGCGAGCTGCTGGCCCGGATCGACGCCGTCGCCCGCCGGGTCCCGGCCGGGACGGCGGCCCCCGGGGTGGTCGAGGCGGACGACGTGCGCGTCGACCTCGACGCGCGGCGGGTCACCGTCGGCGGCACCGAGACGGCGCTGACCGCGACGGAGTTCGCGGTCCTGGCCGCGCTGGCCCGCCGCCCCGGGGTCGCGGTGAGCCGCCGCCAGGTGCTCGAGGAGGTGTGGGGCGACGGGAGCATGGCCGCGTCCCGGTCGCTGGACGTGCACGTCGCCGCGCTGCGCGCCAAGCTCGACCGGCCCGGGCTGCTCGCGACGGTGCGCGGGTTCGGCTTCCGGCTGGGCCGGTGACGGCGTGCGCCGCCGCCTGCTGCTGGTGCTGTCGCTGTTCTCCCTGCTGACCGTGGCCGCGTTCGTCGCCCCCCTGCTCGACCAGCGCGCCACCGCGCGGGCCCAGGTGTGGACGCTGACCCGGTCCGACGACCTGGACCGCTTCGTCGCGCTCGCCGCGCTGGTGGCCGGGGGCGACGACACGGTGCGCGACGACCTGGACCGCGGCGCCCGCCGGCACGCCGAGCTGTACGGCGAGGGGGTGCTCGTCGTCGACGCGCAGCGCCGCACCGTGGTGTCCGCCGGTCTGGGACCCGGCGACCCCGGTGTGCCCGCGGCGCTCGACGCGGCACTGCGCAACCAGCCCGCCGACGCGCCCGCCCGGCTCACCCCGTTCGACCGGGACCCGGTGCTGCTGTGGCAGCCGGTCGGCACCGGCACCAGGGCCGACGGCGCCGTGCTGCTGCGCGCCGACCCGTCGCGGGCCGCGTCCGACGTTACCGTGACGTGGGTGCTCGTGCTGGCCGGGGCGCTGGCCGCCGCGGCGGTGTTCGCCGCGATCGCGCTGCTGCTCGCCCGCTGGGTGCTGCGCCCGGTCGGGGCGCTGGCCCGCGGGGTCGGGGCCGTCGCGCAGGGCCGGGCCGGGGAGCAGATCACGGTGTCCGACGGGCCGGTGGAGCTGCGTGCGCTCGCCGAGTCGTTCAACCGGATGTCGGCGTCGGTGCGGGCCGGTGCGGAGGAGCAGCGGCGGCTGGTCGCCGACGCCTCGCACCAGATCCGCAACCCGCTCGCGGCGCTGCGGCTGCGCGCGGACGGCCTGGACCCGCACGTCGGGCCGGGCGGGCGCGCCGCCTACGACTCGACGCTCGGCGAGGTCGACCGGCTGGAACGGCTGCTCGACGGCATGCTCGGGCTGGCCTCCGCGGAGGCGACGGCCTCGGCGGTCGCGGCCGGTGCCGCGGACCCGGCCCGGTGCGACGCCGGGCTGGTCGCCGCCGGCCGGGTCGACGCGTGGCGCCCGGCCGCCGACGCCGCCGGGGTCGTGCTCGACGGACGCGCCGGCCGCCTCGACGGGGGGCCCGACGACGCGGTCGACGACGCGGTCGACGTCGACTGGCCGGACACCGACCTCGAACAGGTGCTGGACGTGCTGCTGGACAACGCGGTCCGGCACACCCCGGCGGGCACGACGGTGCGGGTGCGCTGGGCGGGCGGCCCGGACGGGGTCACGGTCTCGGTCGCCGACGACGGCCCCGGCATCGCCGGGACCGACCTCGGCCGGGCCCGGGAGCGGTTCTGGCAGGGAGCCTCCCCCGGCGCCGGGGGCAGCTCCGGGCTGGGGCTGGCGATCGCCGACCGGCTCGCCGCGGCGCACGGCGGGCGCCTCGACCTGGGCCCCGCCGCGGGGGGCGGGTTGCTGGCCACCCTGGTCCTGGGGCGGGCGCGGTGACCGGGCCGCGGGCGGCCTCCCCGGGGGACGCGGCCACCCGGCTCCCCCGGCGCGCGGTCCTCGGTGGGCTCGGGCTGCTCGGGCTGCTCGCCGCGTGCTCCCCCGGCCCGGACGCCGCGCTGCCGCTGGCCGCCGGCGAGCCGGGTGGGTTCTACGCCGAGTTCTCCGCGCTGCTCGCCGGGGTCGCCGCCCCGGCCGGACCGGCGCTGCGCCCGGTCGTCACCGGCGGGTCGCGGGACAACGCCGTGCTCGTCGCCCGCGGCGGGGCGGCCGTCGGGCTCGCGCTGACCGACCTCGTGCTGGCCGCGCGGGCCGGGGCCGCACCGTTCACCGCGCCGCTGGAGCTGCGCGCGATCGGCCGCGTCTACGAGAACTACCTGCAGCTCGCGGTGCGGGCCGACACGCCCTTCACCCGGCTCGCCGACCTCGCCGACCGGC
Organism: Pseudonocardia sp. ICBG1034; assembly: GCF_020131375.1. Classification (NCBI taxonomy): domain Bacteria; kingdom Bacillati; phylum Actinomycetota; class Actinomycetes; order Pseudonocardiales; family Pseudonocardiaceae; genus Pseudonocardia; species Pseudonocardia sp. ICBG1034. Next base: position 2,195,820 of record NZ_JAHLEK010000015.1, on the reverse strand, counting down.
CGGTGTCGCTCGGCGCCCCCGGGTCCGGCGCCGCCCTGACCGGGGCCCGGTTGCTCGCCGTGTCCGGCACCCGGGTCCGGGCCCGCGAGCTCGACCTCGCGACGGCGACGGCGTCGCTGGCCGACGGCCGGATCGACGGCTTCCTCTGGTCCGGCGGGGTGCCGACCCCGGCCGTCGGGGAGCTCGCGGCACGCCGGGCGATCCGGCTGCTGCCCCTCGCCGAGCACCTGCCCGCCCTGCGGGCCCGGTTCGGCACCGGCCCCTACACGGCGGCGGCCGTCCCCGCCGGGGCGTACGGCGCGCCCGGCCCCGTCGCCACCGTCGGGGTGGCGAACCTGCTGGTCGCCGCGCCGCGGCTGCCGGACGCCGACGCCGGCGCCGTGGCCCGCCTGCTCGTCGAGCGTGCCCCCGACCTCGTGCCCGCCTCGGCGCTGGGCACCCAGTACCTCGACCAGCCGGCGCTGGTCGACACCGGCGACGTACCGCTGCACCCCGGGGCCGCGGCCGCGTACCGCGAGCTGCACGGATGAGACTCCCAAGACCCGGTTAAGAACCGCCGGGCGGCGCCGGGCGCGCTCCTACCGTCGCGTCACCACCTCCGGCGCAACGAGGAGCCCGAGCATGAGCAACGACGCCACCGGACTGCAGCGACACCCGTCCGAACCCCTGATCCCACCGACCGGGCGCGCCCGGTTCCGCAGCCTGGGCCCCGGTCTGCTGGCCGCGGCGACCGGCGTCGGCGCGGGCGACCTGGTCGCGACGATGGTCGCGGGCGCCCAGTACGGCACGGCGCTGCTCTGGGCCGCGGTGCTCGGCACGGTCCTGAAGCTGGCGCTGGGCGAGGGTGTCGGGCGCTGGCACCTCGCGTCCGGCTCGACACTGCTCGACGGCTGGCGACACCTGGGCCGCTGGGCCACCGGCTTCTTCGCCGCCTACATCGTGATCTGGGGCTTCGTCTACGGGGCCACCGCGATGTCGGCGGTCGGGCTGCCGCTCAACGCGCTGTTCGGCGGGCTGTCGGTGCGCTACTGGGCGATGATCGCCGGCGTCGTCGGCCTGGCCCTGGTGTGGGCGCAGCGCTACCACGTGTTCGAGAAGTTCATGACCGTGCTGGTGCTGGTCAAGTTCGTGTCCGTGGTGTCGGTGGCGGTGCTGGTGTCCCCCGACCTCGGGAACCTCGCGACCGGGCTGGTCCCGACGCTGCCCGCCGGGTCGACGGTCTACGTCCTCGGCCTGATCGGCGGCGTCGGCGGGACCATCACCATGGCCGCCTACGGGTACTGGATGTTCGCGAAGGGCTGGAAGGGCACCGGCTGGCTGTCGATGATGCGCCTGGACAACGCCGTCGGCTACACGATGACCGGCGTCTTCGTCGTCGCGATGCTCGTCGTCGGCTCCACGATGCTGCTCGGCCAGGACCTCACCGAGAACGACCGCGGCCTGCTGACCCTGGGCGAGGCGCTCGGCGCGAGCTACGGCGAGTGGGCCCGCATCCTGTTCCTGGTCGGCTTCCTCGCGGTCACCTCCAGCTCGCTGTTCGGCGTCTGGAACGGCGTGGGCCTGCTGTTCGCCGACCTGGTCCGCACGCTGCGCCTGCCGCACGGGAAGGCCGCCGCGACGGCCGGCACCGAGGCCGCCGTGGGCGGGACGGCGACCGTCGCGGCCGACGGCGAGGCCGCGGGCGGCAGCCGCGAGGGCGCGTTCGTCTCCACCGTCGTCGAGCGGTCGCGGCCCTTCCGCGGCTACCTGCTCTGGCTGACCTTCCCGCCGATGATGCTGCTGTTCATCGACCGGCCCTTCGGGCTGACCCTGGTCTACGGCGTGCTCGGCTCGGTGTTCATGCCGTTCCTCGCGGTCACCCTGATGCTGCTGCTCAACTCGCGGCGCATCCCGGCCGCCGGCCGGTCCGGGTGGCTGTCGAACGTGCTGCTCGGTTCCTCCTCGGCGCTGTTCCTGACGCTCCTGGTGACCGACCTCCACCAGCGCTTCTTCTCCTGAGCGGGTCGCGGGGTCGCGGCGTCGGCCGGTCGTCCGCCGGCAGGTCCGCGACCCCGCGCGGGGCGGCCCGGGCAGGTCGGGACCTGCAGGACGTCCGCCCCCGTCAGGCCGCGCCGGGAGACGACGGGGTCCGCTCGCCCGCCTCGACCGGCACGTCCAGGGTGTTGCCGGCGGGCGGCAGCGGGCAGGTCGCGTGGGCGGTGAACGCGCACGGCAGGTTCACCACCCGGTTCAGGTCCACCTCCAGCGTCCCGTCCGGCGCCGGGTCGTCGGTCGCCACGATGCGGCCGCCACCGTAGGTGGTGTCCCCGGAGGTGGCGTCGCGGAAGTGCAGCGACAGGCCGCCGTCCTTGCCGGCCAGCGCCACGAGCCGCTGCGGAGCACCGGCCCAGGTGAACGCGACCTCGCCGACCGCGGTCGGGAAGTGCTGCAACCCGGCGACGACGGCGTCGACCGTCACCGTCCGCGGCGCGTCGTAGGGGGTGAACACGGCGTCGACGACGGCGGCCGGGTCGTAGGGCCAGGCGGGCACCCCGGTGAACGCGGTCCGGGTGAGGGCCTGCGGGTCGCGCACGCGCAGCGCCCACGAGTCGGTGCGCCGCGCGATCTCGACGACCCGCTCCCCCACCGCGACCATCACGCCGGGGGCGCCGTCGACGGGCCGGACGTGCGCGGTGCCGTCGAGCGGGCCGGTCGCGCCGGGCAGCACGACCCCGTCGGCCGCGACGGCGGTGACCGCGACCTCGTCGGGACCCGCGGCGCGCCAGGTCCCGGGCAGCCCGGGGACGGCACCGTCACCGTCGTCGAGCCAGTGCAGCGCGGTCAGCGACAGCCAGCCGTGCGGTTCGCGGAGGGTCTGCTCGCGCGCGGCGCGCCACGCGTCGTGGGCGGTGAGGGTGCTCGTCATGTGGGGGCAACACCCCAGCCGGGCGGAGCTGTTCCCCGGGCCGCGGCTCAGTGCACGCGGCGGCGGACCGACTCCGGGTCCGGGCGGGTCAGCGCGATCACCCCGCCGAGCGCGACGAGGACCCCGGCCAGCGCCGCCCCCTCCCAGCCGGGCCGGATCCGGTCGCCGAGCAGGGCGATCCCGACGAGACCGGGCACGACCACCTCGGTCACCGACAGCACCGCCGTCGCCGGGCCGACGGCGCCGTCCTGCAGGGCGCGGGCGAAGGCCAGCACCCCGAGCACACCCATCGCGACGACGCCGTACACCAACGGGTCGAGCAGCAGGCTGCCCGCGGTCTCCCACCGGAGCGGGCCGGGGTGGATCGCGCGGACGGCCAGCGCGGTCCCGCCGAAGCCCAGCCCGGCCAGCAGCGCCAGCAGCATCGGCCGCCCGGCCCGCCACACGAACGGGGCGACGGCCAGGATCACCACGAACGACACCAGCAGGACCGGGGTGGCCACGGGGGGCAGCGCGTCCGGGCGGTCCGGCTCGGCGCTCGCGGCGACCACGACCAGCCCGGCCAGCACCGCGGCGACCGCCCACCGGTCGCGCCGGATGAGGTTCCACGGGTTCCAGCCGTGGTCGGCCAGCGTGGTCAGCGCGATCGCGCCCGCCAGGATCGACTGCACCGCGAAGACCGGCAGGTACCGCAGCGCGGCGACGGTGAGCACCCAGGCCACGACGTCGGCGAGCAGCCCGGCCAGGAACCACGGCTGCAGCCACACCGGGCGCCCGTACTTCGCCAGCCTGCTGCCGCGGGCCTCCCAGAGGGCGGCGACGGTGTTGCCGACCATCGCGGTCGCGGCGATCAGCAGGGCGAACAGTGTGGTCATGTCCGGGCCCATCCTGCCCGCCCGCGGCACGACCTGCTCCGGACACGCCGATCGGCGCCCGTGGGTGTGGTGGCCGGTGCCGGGCGTGCACACTCGGGCCATGCGCATGCGGTTCGGCCCGGACTCCGACGACGAGTTCCACGCGGCCGCCCAGGAGCTCCTCGACGGGTTCGCGGCGTGGCTGACCGAGAACGAGGTGGTCGCCGAACCGATGTCGGCGGAGCTGCTGCTGCAGTACAAGTGGCTCGCCGGCGACGGCGACCTCGCCGACTGGCCGCTGGAGCACGTCGAGACCTTCCTCGACGGCTGGTGCCCGCACATCGTGCTGGAGCACCGGCTGCCGGTGCGGCTGGTGCCCGCCAGCGTGGCCGCGTTCGTGGAGTTCCTCGACGAGCGCGGGCTGCTCGCCCCGGGCTCGCCGCGGCCGTCGCAGGTGCGGCGGCTGTGCGGCGAGTACGTCGAGGAGTACGACGAGTTGGAGGCCGGGGCCGGGTCGCCGCTGCTCACCGAGCTGGGCGACGACCCGGACCCGGTGCGGATCCCCTCGCCCGCCGACCGGGCGGCGTCCGCGGCGCAGGCCCGGATCCTGCACGATGCGCGGGCACTGGCCGGCTGGTGCGGCCCGCGCGGCCGGTCCCTGACCGCGACGGGCAACCTGCGCCTGGCCGACGCCCGCGAGCTGGTCGGTCTGCTCGGCACCGGCGACGAGCCGGACCGTGTCGTCCGCCTCGACCGTTCGACCCGGCTGCGGACCCTGACCTGGGTGCTGGAGACGAGCGTGCGCGCCGGCGCCGTCCGGCGGGAGTCGGGTCGGCTGGTGGCGGTGCCGCGCTTCGCCGGGCTGGATGACACCTCCGCCCACGAGGACCTGGTGCTCGCCGCCCGCGAGGTGGGCGCGCTGTCGACGGGCTGGCCGCACGTCGCCGCCGAGGACACCGCGGACCCGGACCTGCCCGTCCGGGAGGCCGCGCCGGCGCCGGTCGACGACACCGCACCCGACGCGGACGTGGTGTTCACCGGCGAGATCGACGACGAGGCGATCGAGGCGCTGCTGCGCGCCGAGGAGGGTCCGCCGTCGGAGGACGCGACCCCGGCCCTGCTGTTCCTGCTGCGCCACGTCGACGACGGTGTCGACCACGACGACCTGCGCCACGCCCTGGACGTGCTGCTCGACTGGACCGAGGACGCGGACGGGGACGCCGACGTCGCCTCGCTCCGGACCGCGACGCTGCTGGAGCAGCTGGAGCGGCTCGGGTTGGTCGAATGGGCCGGGTCGCGCCACGAGCCCGACGGGGCGGACGGGATCCGGGTCGGCGGGATCGTGCAGCTCACCCCGGGCGGGGTCGCGTGCGCGCTGCTGCTGCTCGCCGCGGAGGACCTGCACTACCCGACCCGGCCGGACCCGGCGGTCGCCTCGGCCGCGGAGATCGTCGAGCTGGCCGGGGAGGTCCCGCCCGACGAGTGGCGCCGCGACATCGACGCCTGGCACGCCGCGCAGCCCGATCCGGCGCGGGCGGTGGCCGAGTTCGTGGCGGCGGCGCTCGCACCGGGCCAGACCCTGCTCGTCGCCCTCACCGCGACCGGCGTGGCCGCGGACCGCTTCGGCGCCGAGGCCGTCGACACCCTGCTGCACGACCACCTCGACGGCCCGCACCGCGGCATGGTGGCGCGCCGGCTGGTCGCGCGCGGCGAGATCGACGCCGACGCCGTCGAGCCGGAGCTGCTGCTCATCGCCTCGATCGACGTGCTGGCCGTCGCGCTGGACACCGTCGACGCCGAGGACTGGCCGGACGCGTTCGCCGCCGAGTTCCCGCCCGAGACCCTCGGGGTGTTCGACGCCGTGTGGCAGCTGGACCACCCGCGGGTCGGCGAGGTGCTGGCCGCGCTCGGCGAGCACCACCCGGACGCCGCGGTGGCCAAGGCCGCACGCCGGGCCCGGGAACGCTGGCGCAGCCGGACCGGGGGCGCCTGAGCCGTCGGGCGCAGCCGCTCGCCGCGGACCCCGACGCATGCGAACATGTGTTCGTGCGCGGCCTGGCCACCATCCTGCATGCCGACCTGGACTCGTTCTACGCGTCGGTCGAGCAGCGCGACGACCCGCGCCTGCGGGGGCGGCCGGTGGTCGTGGGCGGCGGTGTCGTGCTGGCCGCGAGCTACGAGGCGAAGGCGCACGGCGTGCGGACGGCCATGAACGGCCGCCAGGCGCGGGCGCTGTGCCCGCAGGCGATCGTCGTCCCGCCGCGGATGGCGGCCTACTCCGAGGCGAGCCGCCGGGTTTTCGCGCTGTTCCGCGACACGACCCCGGAGGTCGAGGGACTGTCGATCGACGAGGCGTTCCTCGAGGTCGGCGGTCTGGCGAGGATCGCGGGCACGCCCCGGGAGATCGCCGCGCGGCTGCGCGAGCGGGTCGCCCGGGAGGCGGGGCTGCCGATCAGCGTCGGCGTGGCCCGCACCAAGTTCCTCGCCAAGGTGGCCAGTGGGGCGTCGAAACCGGACGGGCTGCTCGTCGTCGACCCGGCGCGGGAGCGGGAGTTCCTGCACCCGCTCCCGGTGCGCAGCCTGTGGGGCGTCGGGGCGGTGACGGCGGGGCGGCTGCACGAGGTGGGCGTGCGGACCGTCGCCGACGTCGCCGCGCTCGGCGAGGCCGCGCTCGTGTCCTACCTGGGGCCGGCCGCGGGACGGCACCTGCACGCGCTCGCGCACCTGCGGGACCCCCGCCCGGTGGACACGCACCGGACACGCCGCTCGATCGGGTCGCAGCGGGCCCTGGGTCGCCGCCCGCGCACCGACGCCGAGCTCGACGGCATCCTGGCCTCGACCGTCGACCGGCTGGCCCGGCGCCTGCGCGCCCCCCGCGGGTCCGACCGCGACGAGCCGGACGAGAACCTCGACAGCGACGGCCCGTCCGGGCCGCGTGACGCGGGCGGGGCCGCGACGGGCGGCCGGGTCTGCCGCACCGTCGTGCTGCGGGTGCGGTTCGGCGACTACGCCCGGATGACGCGGTCGCACACGCTGCCGGTCGCGACCGCGCACACGCCGACGATCCTCTCCGCCGCCCGCCGGCTGCTGAGCGACGCCCTTCCCGAGATCCACGCCCGCGGCATCACCCTGCTCGGCCTGTCGCTGACCAACCTGGACCGCGACGACGCCCTGCAGCTGGAGCTCCCCCTCGACGCCCACGCCGGCCCGGCCCTGGACACCGCGCTCGACGCCGTCCGGAGCCGGTTCGGCTCGGCCTCGGTGGGCCGCGCCAGCCGCCTCGGCCACGACGAGGGACTGCAGGTGCCCCTGCTGCCCGAACACGAGTGATCGTCAACCCGAGGTTGACGAACCACCGTCGTCAACTTACGGTTGACGCATGACGTCACCGACGCCCCTGGGGGGCACCGTCCGCCTCGACGACCTCATCCAGGCCATCACCTCGGTCCACCAGGACCCGTTGGAGCAGCTCTCCGACGCCGTGCTCGCCGGGGACCACCTCGGCGAGGTCGCCGACCACCTGATCGGCCACTTCGTGGACCGGGCCCGCCGGGCCGGGGCGTCGTGGACCGACATCGGCCGCAGCATGGGGGTCTCCAAGCAGGCCGCGCAGAAGCGGTTCGTCCCCCGTCCGGACGCCCCGGAGAACATGGCCCAGGGCTTCGAGCGGTTCACCCCGCGGGCCCGCAACGTCGTGGTCTCCGCGCAGAACGAGGCCCGTACGGCCGGGAACGACCGGATCACCCCGGCGCACCTGGTCCTCGGGCTGCTCGCCGAGCCGCAGGGGCTGGCCGTCGCACTGCTGACCGGACTGGGGACCGACACCACGGCGCTGCGCGGGACCGCCGTCGCCGCGCTCCCGGAACGGGCGACGACGGTGCCCGCTCTCATCCCGTTCGACCCGGCCGCGAAGAAGGCCCTGGAGCTGACCTTCCGGCACGCACTGCGGATGGGGCACGACTACGTCGGCACCGAGCACGTCCTGCTGGCCCTGCTGGAGCAGGAGGACGGCGACGGTGTCCTGACCCGGACGGGCGTCGACGGTGAGCGGGTGGAGCAGGCCGTCACCGAGGCGATCGCCGCGATGACCGGGGGCGGGGCAGCGACCGGGACCGGGACCGGGGAGAACTGACGGCGGAGCCGTGGTGCACCGGGGCGCGACCCGGGCAGGCTCAGGTCGCGAGCTCGATGCTCCCCCGCACCGACTCCGGTGCCCCGTCGGACCCGGCCGCGACGTCGATGCGGTCCCCGTGCGGGGTCCCGCCGACCCAGACGTCGGCGCCGGCGAAAGCCGGTGCGGTGAGGCGGTACTCGAAGCCGCGCACGAACGCCGTCGGGCGGTGGCGGCGCGCGATCTCCAGGCCGAGCAGGGCGAACAGCGGGCCGTGCACGACCAGGCCGGGGTAGCCCTCGACGCCGGTGACGTAGGGCAGGTCGTAGTGGATGCGGTGGGTGTTGTAGGTCAGCGCCGACATCCGGAACAGCAGCTCCGGGCCGGTCGGCACGGTGAAGGCCCACTCGTGCTCCGGGCGCGGCGCCGGGTCCGGCGCGACCGTGCCCCGGACGGTGCCGGCCGGCTGCGAGCGGTAGACGATGTCCTGCTCCTCGACGCAGAGCAGCGTGTCGCCGCGGCGGAACTCCGCCCGCGTCGTCACGAACGCCATCTCGCCGCTGCGGCCCTGCTTGACCCGGACCGGGCCGAGCTCCTGGCGGCGGGTCACCGGTTCGCCGACCCGCCACGGGGCGTGCCAGGTCAGGCGTCCGCCGGCGAACATGCGTCGCCGGTCCGGGACCGGCGGCAGGAAGTGGCCCTCGCGGGGGTGGCCGTCCTCGCCGAGCGCGGACATCGGCGGGGTGTCGAGGAAGGCGAGCCAGTGCCACAGCGGCGGGAGCGGGTCCCCGTCGGCGGCGACCGGGTCGAGGTCGAGCAGCCCGGAGAACGCGGCGACCGACCACGGGGTGACGGTGTCGGTGCCGACGAGCGGTCCGGGGGCCCAGCCGTCGAGGGCGGCGGAGAGGTCGGCGGGGGCGTTGACGGGGCCGGTCACGACGCGACCTGGTAGCGGGTGTGCTGCAGGATCGTCCAGGCCACCAGCGCCGGGTTGTCCACCATCGGCACGTGCCCGACGCCGGGGAGCACCACCAGCTCGGCGCCGGGGACGGCGTCCATCATCGGGCGGCCGTAGCGGCCGTAGGGGATGGTGCGGTCGGAGCCGGACCAGGCGATCCGCACCGGGCAGGGCAGCTGCTCGAACGGGGCGATCGCGGTGTCCATCCGGGCCGCGGACAGCAGCGGCTCCAGGATGGTGCAGCCGGCGAGGTCGTCGAACAGCTCCGCGACCTCCTCGGGGGTGTAGCGATCGGTGTGCTCGGCCAGGGTGAGCAGCAGCAGCCTGCGGATCACCCCGCACGAGGCCAGCGCGCGCACCGGTGCCCAGCCGGCGAGCAGCGCCCCGATCCGGAACGTCGCGAGCAGCCGGTACAGGTCCGCGGGCACCGACCAGGCCCCGGCCGGGGACAGCGCGACGACCGACCGGGCCCGGCCGCGACGGGCCAGCTCCAGCGCGGCCCAGCCGCCGAGGGAGTTGCCGACCACGTGCGGCCGCTCGGGCACGCCGATCGCGTCGAGCTGCTCGGTCAGGCCGTCGACCAGCAGGTCGACGCTGAACTCGCCCTCGGGCATCGGCGGGCCGTCGAGGTGGCCGGGCATGGTCACCGCCCAGACCTCGTGGTGCTCCTCCAGCATCGGCAGCAACGGCTTCCAGGCCCGCCACGACGAGGTCATCCCGTGGAGCAGCAGCAGCGGCTCCCCCGAGCCGCCGACGTGGTACGCGCTCATCCGACGATCATGGGCTCCGCGGCCCCGGGCTGCAGCGCGAGGATCTCCGCGAAACCGCCGGCCAGGCAGCGGGCGAACTCCTCGCGATCGGTGATGGCGGCCGCGTCGACGTTCGCGCCGACACAGCACTGGTCCCCGTGGGTGACCACGGAGATCATCGCGGCGCAGCCGGGCAGCGGCGCGAACGGGTAGACGCGGTCGATCCGGGCGCCGCAGAGGAACGCCTCGGACCGCAGCCCCGGCACGTTCGACGCCTGGAGGTCGTTGCCCTGCGTCGACCCGCCCGCGACCAGGGTCAGCAGCGGGCCGGGCAGCCGGGCCAGCAGCGGCGCGACGACGTCGGGGCTCTCCAGTGCCGGCTCCTCGCGGGCCGCACGCATCTGCTCCCCCACCTCCCGGATCCTCCGGGCCGGGTCGGCGATGCCCATCGGCGCGGCGAGCCGGGCCGGTGCCCAGCGGTTTCCGCCTGCGGCGTCGCCCTCGCGGCGCACCGACACCGGTACCGAGGTGCGCAGCGTCGCGTCGCCGGTGACCGGGTGCCCCATCGCCTCGTGGTAGAGCCGGAACCCGCCGAGCAGCGAGGCCACGAAGGCGTCGTTGAACGAGCCGCCCACCGACTTGCCCGCCGCCCGCAGGTCGGCGAAGTCGACGTCGAGCGCCACGAACCGCCAGGACATGCCCCGCGGTCGCAGCAGCTCCGAACCTCTGCCCGGCGGCGGGGACAGCACCCGCAGCGCCGAGTCCAGGTAGCGGGCGGTGTCGCGGGCCGCCGACAGCGGGTGGGTGAGCGCGCCGACGACGTCGCGGGCGGCACGGGCGGCCGCCGGGACGATCCCGGCCTCGCGGCGGACCAGCCGGTCGACCTCGGCGAGCGGGTCGGGCGAGGTCGGCTCGGGCGCGGCGGGCTGCGGCTTGGTGTCGTCGTGCTCCCGCCTGCGGCTGTGCAGCTGCGACAGGAGCTGGACCACGCCCAGGCCGTCGGTGAGCACGTGGTGCAGCTTCAGCAGGAACGCCGCACGCCCGCCGGGCAACCCCTCCACGAGCATGGCCTCCCACGGCGGCCGCTCGCGGTCGAACGGGGTCATCATGAACTGCTCGGCGATCGGGGACAGCTCCGCCCAGAAGCCCGGTCCGGCGCCGGGGATCCGCACCCGGCGCAGGTGGTAGTGCAGGTCGAACTCGAGGTCGTGGATCCAGTACGGCGTACCGAGCCCGCCCAGCGGCTCCCGGATGCGCTCGCGGAAGCGCGGGACCATCCGCGTCGCCCAGTCCACGGCGGCGACGAGCCGGTCCCAGTCGGGCTTGGCGTCGAGCAGCTCGACCGCCAGGACCGGGGACCGGAAACGGGGGTCGTCGCCCTCGGCCCGCCACATCATGACCTCGAACGGCGACATCTCGCGGGCCGAACCCCAGCCCGCCGGGGAGTCGCTCATGCCGGGTCCTCCTGGCCGTGGTCGCTGCGGTCGTACTGCTGGGCGATGCGGCGCTCCGGCCACGCGGCGAGGGTGTCGAGGAACCGGCCGCGGACCTCCTCGGCGTACTTCCCGGCGTCCTCGGGGACCCAGGACGAGGTGTCCACCGGGGGCAGCACGGCGACCTGCACGGTCCCGCCGCGCAACGTCTGGGCGCCGCGCCACATGATCTCCCCGGCGTTGCGGATGACCACGGGCACGATCGGCACCCCGGCCTGCATCGCGATGTGGAACGCGCCCTTCTTGAACGGGCCGAGCCGGGGCGTCGGCGAGCGCGTGCCCTCGGGAGCCATCGCGAGGGAGATCCCCTCGTCGCGCAGCTTGTCGACGGCCGGCTGCAGCGCCGCGCGGGCGGCACGGGAGTTGGAGCGGTCGATGAACGCGACGTCGGCGGCCCAGAACAGCTGCCCCCACACGGGGATCTGCGCGGCCTCCTTCTTCGCGACGCCGGTGAAGCTCTCGCGCAGCAGCTTCATCAGCACCGGCACGTCGAACTTGGACTGGTGGTTGAACACGAACACGCACGGACGGGCGGAGTACAGGTACTCCGCGCCGGTCACCTCGACGTCGATCCCGGCGAGCCCGAACGCGACGTCGGCACCGACCGAGCCGGCCATGTCGACGAACCGGCGGCGCGAGCCGTGCAGCAGCCCGGCCCCGGCCGCGGCGGCCAGCCCGCCGGCCATGCCGCCGTAGAAGACGGCCGTGCGGGCGACGTCGGTGACGCTGGGGAACAGCCCGCCGCGGGGTGCGCAGTCGAGCACCGGCCAGCCCCGCTCGCCGGCGAGCGCGCGCAGCGAGTCGGTCGGTGACACCGCGACCGCGTGGCCGACGGCCGACAGGAACTCCGCGTCCTCGGTGCCGTTGGCGTAGCCGAAGCAGCCCGCCAGGTCGACACCGTGCGCGGCGGCGTCGGCGCGGACCGCCTCGGCCTTGCCGGTGCCCCACAGCGAGGTGCCCGCGACCCGGCCGGTGAGCACGCCGTCGCGCACCTCCAGCTCGGTGCACAGCACCCGGTCCGCGCCGAGCTCGTCGGCCATCGGCTGCACCTGGAACCGCGTCGCCGAGGACGCCATCACGACCTGGTGGCCCTGCTCCTGGTGCGCGGCGACCAGCTCCCACACCTCCGGGTGCAGCGAGCCCGCGATCTCGTCACGGAACAGCGTCCGCCCGAGGGCGTGGAGCTCGTCCTCGCTGCGGCCCTTCCAGGTCGCGAGCGTGATGGAGAGGAACTCCTTGAAGTCGTCGTCGGTGCGGATCCCGCGCATGCCCGACAGCACGGTGCGCACCATCTCGACCGGCCCGACGTCGAACTCGCGCAGCCGTTTGCGGTAGAAGGCCCCCGCGGAGTAGCCGTCGATGACGGTGCCGTCGTAGTCGAAGTACGCGACCGTCCCCGGTCCCGGCTCCGCCTCCCGGATGGCCCGGAGCCGGTCCCGGGTGTCCCCGGCCGGCGTCCCGTCAGCTGGCGACACCCGTATCCCCTTCCGCACGCTGTTTCGCCCCGGAGGGCGGGACCACCGGTGACGCCGGGACCGCCTCGGACGCCGTCGTCCCGCCGGAGCCGAGGACCACCTCGAGTCGGACGCGCTGCAGCTCGCCCAGCCGTCCCAGATCGTGGATCACCGCGCTGACCTCCGCCAGCCAGGCGGCGCGCCGCTCCCCCAGCGACGCCCCGGCCGTGCCGGACTCCGGCTCGCCGAGCAGGTCGCGGTTGTCGGCCTGGCGCACGGCGGTGGCGTACAGCTCGCGCGACACCGAGTCGGCGCGGTCGAGCCGCTGCTGCAGCAGCATCTGCCGGCCGACGCCGAGGCAGTCCTCCAGGAACTCCTTCTCCTCGGCCATCGGCTCCTCGCCCAGCGCGACCAGCCGGTCGGCCACGACGAGCTGGGCGTCGAGGAACGACCGCAGCACGCCCGGCGCGACCAGCAGCGGAGCCTGGCGGAGCGCACCGCGCACGTCGGCCGGGTCGGCCGCCCGGGTCCGCCACTGCGGGTCGACCAGGTCCAGCTCACCGATGATCTCGGCGCGGAACTCGCGGCGGGTGGAGAAGAAGAACTCGAACTTGAGCAGGTCGCGCAGCCGGGCCAGCTCGCGCCACGCGACCTCGACGATGTCCTCGTCGGGGGCGGCGTCGCCGACGCGCAGCAGCGCGATCTCCAGCATCGCCCGGTTGAGCAGGTGGTGCAGCGCGCCGTTGCGGTAGAACGCGGCGACGTGATGGCGGCCGGTGCTGACGGCGAAGACCGGCTCGGTGCCGCCGTCGTAGATGGTGACGACCCCGGCCTCGGCGAGCCGGTCGAGGGTCATCCGCAGGCCGTGCCGGGTCCGCAGCTCGGCGATCGGCACCGGGATGCCGCGGGCCTCCAGGTAGTCCGCCAGCGGCGCGACGACCTCCCGGACCTGCTGCAGGGTCAGCGCCCGGTCCTGCGCCCAGAGCAGTGCGAACGTCGCGAGCGAGGTCGCCGTCGCCGGGGTGACGCGGTTGATGCCCGCACACACCCGGAACGCGACCTTCTCCAGCTGGGCCCGGCCGGGGCCGGCGTCGGCGAGCGCACGGCGCAGCGCGAACGGCTCGGCGAAGCGCACCCGGGCGGTGCCGATGTGGCGGCGCTGGTCGCGGAAGTAGCCGTAGAGCCAGCCCAGGCCCTCGGCCTTCTTCTGCCCGCCGCGCTGCTCGGCGGCCATCGCGCCGACCTCGTGCAGCTGGTCGTAGACGATGGACACCGGGACGAGCACCGCGTCGAGCTCGGGGCGTTCCTCCAGCGCGGACACCAGGTAGCGCAGCAGCCCGATGCGGGGCTTGCGCAGCTTGCCGGTGCGGCTGCGGCCGCCCTCGATGTACCACTCCAGGTTGAAGCGCTTGGCGAGCAGATGCCCCAGGTACTCCTGGATCGCGGCCTTGTAGACGGTGTCCCCGCCGAAGGTGCGGCGGATGAACACGATCCCGGCGCGGCGCCCGAGCGATCCCATCGGCCAGAACGACAGGTTGTTGCCGCCCAGGACGTGGTTGCGCGGGAAGTTGCGGTCGTGCAGCACCTCGGCGAACAGCAGCGGGTCGGCGTAGGAGCGGTGGCTGGGCAGGAACACCAGCGCGTGCTCCTTGTTCAGCTCGCGCAGCCGTTCCAGCCCGGACTCGTCGACCTGCACGTCCCAGGCCTTGGCGTGCATCGGCCCCATCATCGCCCGGAAGAGGTCGATGGCGGGCGGGCTCTGCACGGCGGCCATCTCGTGCAGGCAGGACTCCAGGCGCTGCTCGACCTCGGTGGCCGGGCTGCCGGTCTGGCGGGCGAGCCGCTCGACCAGGGCCGGGAACCGGGCCGAGGAGGTGATCTGCTCGACCATCCGGCGCGGCACCTTGTAGCGGTCGCCGAGGATGCGCCGCTCCGCGCGGTCGCAGGCCAGCACGGCCTGGCGGGCGACGAACCGGGTGAAGCCGTTGCTGCCCGGCCGCCCGCTCTCCTGGGCGACGAACCGCGACACCAGGTCGGCGACGGTCGCCGGCTCCCCCGCCACGACGCGCGCCGCGTCCGGGCGGTGCCGGGCCATCGACGGGTGCAGCGGCGACCACGCCATCCGCATCACCGCCGACGTCGCGAGCCCGGTGAGCTTGCGGACCGGGCCGCCGTCCTCGGGCTCGGGGGTCACCCAGGCCACGCGGGCCGGGACGATCACCGTGTCGTCGCCGTGCAGGGCCTCCCCCAGTGCGGACGGGACCTCGCCGTTCGCCCCGATCCCGACGACCGTCGCGCCCGGGTGCCGCTCCTCGGCCCAGCGCCGCAGGATGCCGCGTTCGGTGTGCGACCGCGCCTGGGTCACCACGACCTCGCGTCCGCCGGTGAGGTCGTCGGTCGTCATGGAGCCCCCCGTCGGCATGCACCGCCGCGGTGCGGCGCCTGCGGGGGTCAACCTAGTTACCCGCGGGTTCGGCAACAACCCGACGCGGCGGTCGCCCGCCGACTCACACGATCTTCTGCGCCTCGGTGAGCACGTGCCGCAGGATCTGCTCCATCTCGTCGAACTCGGGCTGCCCGGCGATCAGCGGCGGCGCCAGCTGGATCACGACGTCGCCGCGGTCGTCGGGGCGGCAGTACAGGCCCGCCTCGAACAGGGCCCCGGGCAGGAACCCGCGCACCAGCCGCTCCCGCTCCTGCGGGCCGAAGGTCTCCCGGGTGTCGCGGTCCCGCACGAGCTCGATCGCCCAGAAGTAGCCGTCGCCGCGGACGTCGCCGACGATCGGCAGGTCACGGAGCCGGTCGAGGGTCGCGCCGAACGCGCCGGCGTGGGCCAGGACGTTGCCGTAGAGGTCCTCGCGCTCCATGAGGTCGAGGTTCGCGAGCGCGACGGCGGCCGAGACCGGGTGCCCGCCCCAGGTGTAGCCGTGCGGGAACGTGACGCCGGGGGCGAGGAACGGCTCGATCACCTTCTCCGAGGCGATCATCGCGCCCAGCGGCCCGTAGCCGGAGGTCATGCCCTTCGCGCAGGTGATGATGTCCGGGGTGAACCCGAACTTCGCGCTGGCGAACGGGGCGCCGTGGCGGCCGAAGCCGGTGATCACCTCGTCGGCGACGAGCAGCACGTCGTGCCGGTCGCAGATCTCGCGGACCCGGGCGAAGTACGACGGCGGCGCGGTCAGGCAGCCGCCGGAGTTCTGCACCGGCTCCAGCACGACCGCGGCGACGGTGTCCGCGCCCTCGAACGCGATGGCCTCCTCGATCCGGTCGGCGGCCCAGCGGCCCAGGGCCTCGGCGTCGCCGTCGAACTCGGGGTGGCGGTAGAGGTTGGTGTTGGGTACGCGGAACCCGCCGGGCGCCAGCGGCTCGAAGTCCTTCTTCATCGCGGGCAGCCCGGTCACGGCCATCGCCCCGTGGGTGGTGCCGTGGTACGCCGTCGCCCGGGAGATCACCTTGTGCTTGAGCGGGCGGCCGCGGAGCTTGAAGTACTGCTTGGCCACCTTCCAGGCGCTCTCGACGGCCTCGCCGCCGCCGGAGGTGAAGAAGACCCGGTTCAGGTCGCCGGGGGCGAGGTGGGCCAGCCGCTCGGCGAGCTCGGCCGCGGGCGGGGTCGTGTAGCCCCAGACCGGGAAGAACGCCAGCTCCGACGCCTGCTTCGCGGCGACCTCGGCCAGCTCACGCCGCCCGTGGCCGGCCTGCACGACGAACAGGCCGGCGAGGCCGTCGAGGATGCGGCGGCCGCGGTCGTCCCACAGGTGCACGCCTTCGCCGCGGGTGATGACGGGGATCGGGGCAGCGCCGTCCCGGCCGTGCATCCGGGCGAAGTGCATCCAGAGATGCCGCCCGGCGGCGTCGGCGTGCGGTGAGAGGACGGGCGCGTCCGGGGTGGCTCCGGCCTCGGTCCGGGTCGTGTTCTCGACGGCGGTCACGTGGGGCTCCCTCGGTAGCGGCGCGGTACGCCTCTGATCGTCGGCGCCGCGGCGACCCCGGTCAGGGATACGATCCGTATCGTCCTCGACCGCGCGGCGGACGGAGTGGATCCCGGTGCACCCGACCATCGCCGACGTGCTGGCCCGTCCGGAGGTCCGGGCCGGGGCGCCCGCCGTACGGGCCGGGCGGGCGGCGCTGGGCACGCCGGTGCGCTGGGTGCACGTCAGCGAGGTCGCCGACCCGGCCGGGACGCTGCCGCCGGGGGTGCTGGTGCTCTCGGTCGGGGTGCCGGTGGCCGACCCGACCACCGTCCCCGCCCGTTACGTCGACGCGCTGCGGGCCGCCGGGGCGGTCGGGCTGGTCGTGGAGATCGGCCGGCAGCTGCCGTCGCTGCCCGCCGGGCTGGTACAGGCCGCCCGGGCGGCCGGGTTCCCGCTGGTGGAGCTGCGGCGCACGGTGCGCTTCGCCGAGATCGTCGCGGGTGTGCTGGGGCGGGTCGCCCACCGCGACGACGACCCGGAGCCGCCGGGCGTCGAGGCCGCGTTCCGCTCGCTCGCCCTGCACCGGGTGCCGCCGAAGCGCGTGGTCGACGAGCTGGCCCGCCGGATCGACGCGCCCGTGGTGTGCGAGGACCTCGCGCACCGGGTGCTGCTCACCGCGGGCGGACCGGACCTGCGGGACTGGGCGGCGCGCTCGCGGCTGGCCGGGCCCGCCGGGCCGGAGGGCTGGGTGACCGCGCCGGTCGGGCGGCCCGGCGCACGGTGGGGGCGGCTGGCGGTGCCGTCGCGGCCGACGCCGGGCACCGCCGACCGGGTCCGCGCACTGCTCCACGCCGCCGCGGACGCGGTGTCGCTGCTCGACCCGTCGCCGGAGGGCCTGCTGCGGTCCGCCCGCGACGCGCTGGTGGCCGACCTTGCCGTCGCGGTGCCGTCCGACGCCGGACGGCTGGCGGTGCGGGCCCGCGCCGCCGGGCTGGACACCGAGGTTCCGCTGTCGGTGGTGGCGCTGCGCCCGACCGGAGACGACGCCCCCGGTCGGGCCGTCGACCCGGAACAGGCCGTCGACTCGGAGCAGGCCGTCGACGCGGCGCTCGCCGTCGTCGCACCGGGGGCGACGGTGGTCTCCCCCGCACCCGGTGAGCTGGTCGTGCTCGTACCCGGCGACGGCGGCCCGCTGCTCGCCGCGCTGCCCACCACGGTGGCCGCGGCGGCGGCCGGGCCCGGCCCGTTCGCCGCCGTGGCGGACCTGCTGCGCCGGGCCCGCGACGACGCGGCCGCGCACGCCGCGACCGGCGGCCGCGGTCCCGTCCGGGTGCCCGCGCTGCGCGGGCTGGTGCACCGCCTCGGCGACGACCCGGCCCTGCTCGGCTTCGCCGCGGACGTGCTCGGCCCGGTGGCGGCGCTGCCCGCCGCCGGGCGCGCCGACGCCCGGGACACGCTGTGGGCCCTGGTCGGGGCGGGCGGGGTCGTCGCCGACGTCGCCCGCAGGCTCGGGGTGGGCCGCCCCGCCGCCTACGCCCGGCTGCGCCGCCTGTCCGGCCTGCTGGGCCTCGACCTCACCGACCCCGAGGTGCGGACCGCGCTGCACCTGGCCCTGCTCGTCGACGCCCGTGCCGCCCGCTGAGCCCGCCGCTCAGGGCCGGTCGGCCCACAGCAGCGTCGCCGAGCCGAGGGTGTCGGTGACCGTGTCGTGCAGCGGCCGCCCGTAGCCCGCGGCGACCTCGCGGACCGGGCGGGCGGTGACCGTCCAGCCGTGGCGGCGGAGCCAGTCGTCGCAGGACTCGGCCCGGGGCTCGGCGAAGAACAGCTCGCGGACGTCGGTGGTGTGCAGCATCTCCTGGGCCGCCTCGCGGAACGACGGATCGTCCGCGATCCGCTCCACCTGGTCGCCGAAGTGCTCGACGGCGATCCGGCTGCCCGGCACCGACAGCGCGTGCACCCGCTCGAAGAGGAGCCGCTCGGCGTCGGCGGGCAGGTAGGGCAGCAGGCCCTCGGCCAGCCAGGCGGTCGGCCGGTCCGGGTCGAAGCCGGCCGCGGTGAGCGCGGCGGGCCAGTCGTGGCGCAGGTCGACCGGCACGGTGACCCGGCGCGCGGTCGGCGTGATCCCCGCTCCGGCGACGACCCCGTCCTTGAAGTCCAGCACCTTCGGCTGGTCGACCTCGAACACCGTGGTCCCGGCGGGCCACGGCAGGCGCAGGGCCCGCGCGTCGAGGCCCGCGGCGAGCAGCACGACCTGGGTCGTCCCGGCACCGGTCAGGGCCTCGTCGAAGAACCGGGAGCGCACGCCCTGGTAGCCGGCCTGCACGACCCACGGGTCGGCGGCGTCGTCCGGGTCCCGCGGTGCCGCCGACAGCGTCCCGGCCGCGTCGACGAACCGCTGGGCGTAGGGGTCGTCGACCAGCCGGTCGGCGCGACGGGTCTCCAGCGCCCGCCCCGCGGCGACGGCCAGGGCGGTGGCGCCCACGCTGCTGGTGATGTCCCACTGATCGTCGGCTGTGCGCATGACGATCACGCTAGGAGCAGACGGTTAGCGTTGCTCATCAGTCACGCGGATGATCACTCGCACGGCGCAGGCGGTACCGGACACCGCATCCCATACCGACACTGCGTGTGTGAGCCGTAACACCGAGTGGACCGGGGCCGAGGGGGGGCCACATGGACCTCCGACGGGTCACCGGCTACCTCGCGCTCACCCTGCTCGCGCTGTACTGGCTGTGGGTGCTCACGCGCACCGCCCCGGTCCTGCGACGCGGCTGCCGCGACCGGCCGCTGCGCCTGCGGCTGACGCTGCTCCGGACGGCCGCGCTCGGCTGGACCGCGCTGTTCGTCGCGACCGTGCACTTCTGGGCGACGTCGTGGTGGCACGTGGTCGTGGCGCTGCCGGTCGCGCTCGCGGGCGGGGCCGGGCTGCAGCGGGTGCACCGCCGCCTGGTCGCCCCGCCCCGGCACCGCGTCGCGCTGGCCCGGCGGGTCCGCCGTACCGGGCACTTCCAGGTCATCCGCCGGCCCGGGGCACCCGGGCCGCACCGGCACGCGGCCGTCGAGGGCGCGGTCCGGGACCTCCGCGCCCCGGCGTGGCCGTCGGGTCAGCCCGCGGCGCCGACCGGAGCGCGGTCCTCGGGGTCGTCCTCCTCGGCGGGCTCGGCGGCCGGCTCACCGACCAGCTCGCCGTAGACGACGGTCAGGGCACCGGCGATCCGCGCCCGGTCGAACCGCGACACCGCACGGTCCCGGCCCGCGATCCCGAGCCCGGCGCGCAGGGCGTCGTCGCCGAGCACACCGCGCAGCGCGACCGCCAGCTCGGCGGGCCGGAACGGGCGGACCAGCACCCCGGTCACCCCCTCGACGACGACGTCCTGCAGCCCGCCCACGCTCGTCGCGACGACCGCCCGCGCGCAGGCCATCGCCTGCAGGACCGGCCCGACCCCGACGTCGCGCTCCGGTGCGGCGACCACGGCGTCGGCCGAGCGCAGCAGCCGCGGCATCAGGCCGCCCTCGACCGGCCCGAGGAAGCGGACGCGCCCGGCGACGCCGGCCTCGCGGGCGATGCCGAACAGGCGCGCGCGGTCGGGATCCGGGTCCGCCGCGCCGCCGGCGACGAGCAGCTCGGCGGTGCGGATCCGGGACAGCGCCCGGATCACCGTGTCCATCCCGGCGCCGTCGGCCAGCGAGCCGACCGCGAGCAGCCGCGGCCGGTCGTCCCGGCGCAGCGCCGGGCCGTCGGGGGTGAACACGTCGGTGTCGACGGCGGCGGGCACCGTCCGCAGCACCGCCCGCGGCACCCCGCGGCGCAGCAGGGCGGCGTGCTGCTCCTCGCTGGAGGCGAGCACGCGGGCCGCCCCCTGCGCGGACCCGGTCCGGGCCGCGGGGATCGCGGCCGGACCCGGGCAGTCGGCCGGATAGACCTGCACGACCGGCACCCCGGTCGCGACGGCGGCGGCCCCGGCGCGCGGTCCGATGGCGTGCACCACCTGGGGCGGGTCGTCGGACCAGGCCGCGGCCAGTGCGGTGTCCTGCCCGGCGTCCCACGGCTGCACGCGCAGCGTGCCGCTTCCGGCCGGGGCGGTCAGGTCGGGGTCGTCGGGGACGTCGGTGAACACCCGGACCGCGTGACCGGCGGCGGCCAGCGAGGCGGCGGTGATCCCCGCGCCGCACGTTCGCGGGACCTCGGGGGTACGGATGACGGCGATGCGCAAGCGGAGCCTCCACGTCGTGCTCGCGGCTGCGGGCACGCGCAGTTGGCTCTACGCGTCGGACCCGTGACCGTACCCGCTCCGGTCCGCCCACGGGTGGGCGACCGCGGGGGTGTGCGAGGCGGGCACATCGGGTAATCGGGTCGCGTCGGGCGGGCCGGCCCGGCAGGACGTGGAGGGGGCGGGCCCGTGACCGCGCAGTCCTGGATCCTCAGGGTGGAGCCCGACGCGGCCGCGTGCCGCACGGCCCGGCACGAGCTGACGCGGTTCCTGACCCCGTTGGTGGACGACGTGACCGTCGGCGACGCGACGCTGGTGCTGCACGAGCTGGTGGCGAACGGTGTCGACCACGCGCACACCCCGATGCTGGTGACCGCACGGGTGCGCGACGGCGCGGTGCGGTTGCGCGTGCGCGACGGCTCGGTCGTGTGCGGACGCGAGCAGCCCTACGACCCCACCGCGACCCGCGGACGCGGGCTGCAGATCGTCGGCCGGCTCTCGCAGCGCTGGGGGGTGCGCCGGCACCGCGGCGGCAAGACGACCTGGGCCGATGTCGGGCCGGTCGGCGCCCGCCCGGCACCGGACCTGCACCTGGTGCGCCCGGCCTCCTGACCACCCGCCCGTCCGGCGGGCCGGAACCACCGGGCCGGGCGGTCCCGGCCGGGGACCCGGTGGCCGGGCCGGGTCCGCCGGGGCGGGCTCACCGCGGCGGGCCGGTGCGGGCCCCGCCGCGGACGGTCAGGCCGGCGTGGAGAGCCGGGTGCCCTCGTGGCGCGGCGCCAGCCCGAGACGCTCGACCAGCTCGGTCGTCGCCGTCGACCGGTTGAGACAGTAGAAGTGGATCCCGGGGACACCCTCGGCGAGCAGCCGCTCGCACAGCTCGCCGGTGACCTCCATGCCCGCGGCGCGGAACGCCGCCGTGTCACCGGAGTAGGGCGCGAGCCGCTCGACGAGCGCCGCCGGCAGCGGCGAGCCCGACAGCTCGGGCCCCTTGTGGAAGGTCTTCTCCGACGTCAGCGGCATGATGCCGGGGATGATCGGCTGGTCGAAACCGGCGGCGGCGACCCGGTCGCGCAGCCGCAGGAAGCCGTCGGGCTCCAGGAACAGCTGGGTGACGGCGAACTCCGCCCCCGCCCGGAACTTCCCGACGAGCCGCTCGGTGTCGGCGTCGAGGTCGGCCGAGCGCGGGTGGCCGTAGGGGAACGCGGCGACGCCCACGCAGAACGGGCCGGACCGCTTGATCAGCGCGACGAGCTGGTCGGCGTACTCGAGCCCCTCGGGGTGGGCGACCCACTCGCCGAGCGGGTCGCCGGGCGGGTCCCCGCGCAGCGCCATGATGTTGCGGACGCCCGCGGCGGCCAGCGACCCGATCACGTGGCGCAGCTCGTCGGTCGAGTGCGAGACGGCGGTCAGGTGCGCCATCGAGCAGAGCGTGGTGTCGGTGGCGATCCGCTCGACCGTGCGCACGGTGCGGTCGCGGCTGGAACCGCCCGCGCCGTAGGTCACCGACACGTAGGCGGGGTCGAGCACCTCGAGGCGGCGGATGGCGCGCCACAGCTCCGCCTCGCCCCGGTCGTCCTTGGGCGGGAAGAACTCCACCGCGAAGAAGGGGCGGTCGACGTTGATCCGTTCGGTCACCGTGGATGCGGAGCTCGTCGTCACCCCGACGACCTTACGGTGCGCACCGCCGGTCGGTCGTCCACCGACCGGCGCGCACCGCCCGCGCCCCGCCATGACGTGCACCACGACGGCATCGACGGGCCGGGTCCCGGGTGCACCGATAGCCTGGTCGTCGTGGCCGACCCCGTCTCCCCCGTGTCCGCACCGTCCGGTCCGTCCGGATCCCCGGGCCTGTCCACGGCAGGTCCGGCGCCGCTCGACGACGCGCTGCCCCAGCACGTGGAACGGGTGCTGGCCGGGTACCTGGACCGCCGACGCACCGAGGTGCTGGGCATCGACCCGGTCGTCGCGGCGGCCGCCGACGCACTGGCCGGGTTCGTCCTGGGCGGTGGGAAGCGGCTGCGGCCCACCTTCGCCTGGTGGGGCTGGCGCGGCGCGGGCGGTGACCCGGCCGACCCGCACGCGCAGGGCGTGCTGAGCGCGATCGCCTCGCTGGAGCTGATCCAGGCGTGCGCGCTGGTCCACGACGACCTGATGGACGCCTCCTCGACCCGGCGCGGCCGGCCCACGGTGCACGTCGAGTTCGCCCGGATGCACGCGGCGAACGGCTGGTCGGGCCCGCCGGCCCGGTTCGGCGCCGCCGTCGCGATCCTCATCGGGGACCTGGCCCAGGTGTGGGCCGACGACATGTTCCACGCCGCCGCGCTCCCCGAGGGCGCCCACACCCGCGCCGCCGAGCCGTGGCGGGCGATGCGCACCGAGGTGCTGTCCGGCCAGTACCTCGACGTGCTGGCCCAGGCCTCCGGGGACACCGCCGAGTCGACCGCACTGACCATCGACCGGTTCAAGACCGCCGCCTACACCGTGGAGCGGCCGCTGCACCTGGGCGCGGCGATCGCCGGGGCCGACCCGCGGGTCGTCGCGGCCTACCGGCGCTACGGTGCCGACATCGGCGTCGCCTTCCAGCTGCGCGACGACCTGCTGGGCGTGTTCGGCGACCCGCGGGTCACCGGCAAGCCCGCCGGGGACGACCTGCGTGAGGGCAAGCGGACCCTGCTGGTGGCCGCGGCCCTGCAGCGCGCCGAGCAGCGCGGGGACCGCGCCGCAGCCGACGTCGTCCTCTCCGCGCTCGGTGACCCCGACCTGGACGCCGCGAGCCTGGACCGGGCCCGCTCCGCGCTGTCGGAGCTGGGCGCGGTGCAGTCGGTGGAGCAGCGGATCGCCGCGCTCACCGGCGCCGCGCTCGACGCCCTCGACTCCGCACCGGTCGCCGAACCGGGCCGCTCACACCTGTTCGAGCTGGCCGAGCGCGCGACCCGGCGGGCCTGGTGAGCGGGGTGCGGCGGATCGAGGGGCGCACCGACCACGTCGTCGTCGTGGGGGCGGGGCTGGCCGGACTGTCGACGGCGTTGCACCTGCTGGGCGCGGGCCGCCGCGTCACGATCGTCGAGCGGGAGGGCTTCCCCGGCGGCCGCGCCGGGCGGCTCGACGTGACCGACGACCACGGCACCTACGCCCTGGACACCGGGCCGACCGTGCTGACCATGCCGGAGCTGCTGGACTCCGCCTTCGCCGCCGTCGGCGAGACGACCGCGGACCGGCTCGACCTCGTCCGGCTCGACCCGGCGTACCGGGCCGAGTTCGCCGACGGCTCGGCCATCGCGGTGCACACCGACGCCGCCGCCATGGAGCACGAGATCCGCGAGCAGTGCGGCCCGGACTCCGCGGCCGGGTACCGGCGGCTGCGCCGCTGGCTCACCGACCTCTACCGCGCCGAGATGGACAACTTCATCGGCGCGAACATGGACTCGCCGCTGTCGCTGCTGGGCCCCGACCTGGCCCGGCTCGCCGCACTCGGCGGCTTCGGGCGGCTCGGGAAGCGGATCGACCGCTTCCTGCCCGACGAGCGGCTGCGCCGGGTGTTCTCCTTCCAGGCGCTCTACGCCGGTGTCTCCCCGCGCGACGCGCTCGGCGCCTACGGCGTGATCGCCTACATGGACACCGTCGCGGGCGTGTACTTCCCGCGCGGCGGCATGCGGATGATGGGCACCGCGCTGGCCGGCGCCGCCGCCGACGCGGGAGCGGAGATCCACTACGGCCGCACCGTGACCGGCCTGGACCGCTCCGGGAACCGGGTCACCGCGGTCCGGCACACCGGTCCCGACGGCGCCGACGAGTCGCTGACCCCGTGCGACGCGGTCGTGCTCACCCCGGAGCTCCCCGCGGCCTACGCCCTGCTCGGCGGGGCCCCGCGGCGCCCGGTCGGGCTGCGCTGGTCGCCCAGCGCCGTCGTCGTGCACGCCGGGATGCCCGCGCCCGCCCCCGGCACCGCGCAGCACCACCACACGATCTCCTTCGGCGGCTCCTGGGCGGGCACCTTCCGCGAGATCATCGACGAGGGACGGCTGATGTCCGACCCGTCACTGCTGGTCACCCGACCCGGGCTGACCGACCCGTCGCTGCAGCCCGGCGGGCGCGAGGTCATGAGCGTGCTCGCCCCGTGCCCGAACACCGCGGTGGCGCCCGGCATCGACTGGGACCGGGTCGGCCCGGCGTACGCCGAGGAGCTGTTCGGTGTGCTCGCCGACCGCGGGCTGGTGGACCCCTCCGCGCAGCCGAGCTGGACCCGGATGTGGACCCCGCAGGACTGGGCGGCCGCCGGGATGGCCGCGGGCACGCCGTTCTCGGCGTCGCACACACTGGCCCAGACCGGCCCGTTCCGGCCGCGCAACCTGGTCCGCGGGACGGCGAACGCGGTGCTCGCCGGGTGCGGGACGACCCCGGGCGTCGGGATCCCGCCGGTACTGATCTCCGGCCGGCTCGCGGCCGAACGGATCACCGGTCCGCGCCCGGCCGAGCACGCCGGACGCGGGGCCGCCGCACGCACGGGGCCCTGAGGAGGGGCACTGCGGGCGGGCGCCGAGTACGAGCGCCGAGGGGCGTGGAATCATGCTTCACGACGATGCCCGACCAGCACACACGGACACGATGACGGCTCAGCCCTCGCCCCCGCTCCCCCGCCCGGCGGCACCCGAACCGGTGGCGCCGGACCCCGGCGCGGGCGCGGTCGTGCCCCCGCCACCCGCACCGCACCCCGCGGGCCCCGGCCTGGTCGAGCGGCTCGGCTCGCCGCCGCGGGGCGTCCTGCTGCTGGGGCTGGCCGGGACCGTGCTGATGTTCCTCGGCTCGTTCGGCGGCGGCGGGATCCCGATGCGGGACCCGGTGATCGGCAACTCGGCGCTGTCGTTCTGGCGCTACGGCCACGGCGCGATGCTCGCGACGATCGTGATCTACGTCGGCCTGGTGCTGATGGTGTGGGCGTGGGTGCGGCTGGGCCGCGCCGTGCTCGCCCGTCGCGCCGGTGGCCGCGCGGTGCTGACGACGGCGGCGGTGTGGATGCTGCCGATGCTCGTCACGGCGCCGCTGTTCACCCGCGACCCCTACAGCTACCTCGCCCAGGGCGCGCTGCCGCTGGCCGGGTACGACCCGTACGTCGTCGGGCCGGACACCATGGGCGGGATCTTCACCGACAACGTCCACTTCTTCTGGCAGGACACCCCCGCCCCCTACGGGCCGCTGTTCATCCTGCTCGCGCAGGGCGTGGTCCTGCTGGCCGGCCAGAACGTGCTGCTCGGCGTCGTGCTGATGCGGCTGACCCTGGTCACCGGGCTGCTGCTGCTCGTGGCGGTGCTGCCCGCGCTGACCCGGCGCCTCGGCGGGCGCCCCGCGGTCGCGCTGTGGCTGGCCGTGGCGAACCCGGTGATGGTCGTGCACATGGTCGGCGGGGTGCACAACGACCTGCTGGTCGTCGGCCTGCTGCCGCTGGCGGCGCTGCTGGCGCTGCGGCAGCGGTTCGTGTGGGCGATCGTCGTCGCGTCGCTGGCGATGGCGGTGAAGGCCTCGGCCGGGATCGTGCTGCCGTTCCTGGTGCTGGTGTGGGCCGCGAAGCTGTCCGGCGGGTTCTGGTCGCGGCTGGTCCGGGCCGGGGTGCCGTCGGTGGCCGTGTTCGGCGTCGTGTTCGGCGGCGCCACCTGGCTCACCGGTCTCGGGCTGGGCTGGCTGCCCGCGCTCAGCGCCCCGTCGATGATCGTGAACTGGCTGTCGGTGCCGACCGCGTTCGGTCAGGCGACCGCGAGCGTGGCCGGGATGTTCGCCGGTGAGGTGAACACCCAGGCGTTCGTCGACACGTTCCGCTTCCTCGGCGCGCTGGTGATGGGCCTGCTGATCGCCCTGCTGTGGTGGCGCGGCCGCGACGACCCGCGGGCCGCGGTGCGCAACGCCGCGATCGCCCTCGCGCTGGCCGCCGTGCTCTCCCCCACCACGCTGCCGTGGTACCTGAGCTGGGGGTTCTGCCTGCTCGCGATGTCCCCGTGGAGCGCGCGCGGACTGCAGTGGGTGGTCGTCGGCTCGGTCTGGCTGATGATCGTGTACTTCCCCGACGGCGAGACCGCCCTCTACGTGCCGCACTACCTGCTGGCGTGTGCCGTGGCCGGTGTCCTGGCCGCGGTGTCGCTGCTCCGCCCGGACCCGCTGGGGTTGCGCCGGGGCGCCCCGGAGGCACCGTCGACCGCGCCCACCGCCGATGCGGGCGTCCGCGGCTGAGCGGGCCGGGCGCGTCGAGCTCGACGCCGCCGGCCTGACCGACCCTCAGCTGCGGGCCGCCTACGCGGCCTGCCGCGCGCTGCACGCCGAGCACGGGCGCACCTACTTCCTGGCGACCCGGCTGCTGCCCCCGGCACGACGGGTCGACATCCACGCCCTCTACGGCTTCGCCCGCTTCGCCGACGAGAT
Organism: Pseudonocardia sp. ICBG1034; assembly: GCF_020131375.1. NCBI lineage: Bacteria > Bacillati > Actinomycetota > Actinomycetes > Pseudonocardiales > Pseudonocardiaceae > Pseudonocardia > Pseudonocardia sp. ICBG1034. The sequence goes on along the minus strand of NZ_JAHLEK010000015.1, from coordinate 2,168,763 downwards.
CGTCGACGACCCCGACGGCGCGGGCGGCGGGGACCCGCACACCCGGCTCGACGCGCTCGACGCGGAGCTGGCGGCCGCACTGGCGGGCGCCCCGCTGCCCGGCTGCAGGCCCGAGGTGCTCGCCGTCGCCGAGACCGCGCGCCGCCACGACCTCGACGCGTCGCTGTTCCGGGACTTCATGGTCTCGATGCGGATGGACCTCACCGTCTCCGACTACGCCACCGACGACGAGCTGGCCGTCTACGTGCACGGCTCGGCCGCCGTGATCGGGCTGCAGACGCTGCCGGTGCTCGGGACGGTCGTGCCGCGGGCGGAGGCCGAGCCGCACGCCGCGCTGCTGGGCGTGGCGTTCCAGATCACGAACTTCCTGCGCGACGTCGGCGAGGACCTCGACCGCGGCCGGGTGTACCTGCCCGCCGACGAGCTCGCCGCGTTCGGCGTCGACCGGGAGCTGCTGGCCTGGAGCCGGCGCACCGGGCGCCCGGACCCGCGGATCCGCCGCGCCCTGGCCCACCTGGTCGCCCGGACCCGGGCCACCTACCGGCGGGCCGACCCGGGGATCCCGATGCTGGAGCCGGTGTCGCGGGCCTGCGTCGGCGCCGCCCGGGTGCTGTACGCGGAGATCCTCGACGAGATCGCCGACGCCGGCTACGACGTGCTGACCCACCGGGTCGCGGTGCCGAACCGGCGCCGGGCCGCCGTCGCGCTGCCCCGGCTCGGCCGGGCGCTGGCCGCCCGCGGGACCCAGCTGGCGCGCGAACGCGCCGGGCGTCCGTCCCGCGGGTGAGCCGGGCCGGGGAGAACCCTCAGAAGGCCATGGCCTGGGCGCGGCGCTTGATCTCCTTGTGCCGGCCCGCGCGCAGCGCGGTGATCGGGGCACCGGAGAGCGACTCCTCCTCGGTGAACAGCCAGCTCAGGATGGCGTCGTCGTCGTAGCCGCCGTCGCGGAGGACGACGATCGTGCCCGGCAACCCGCGCACGACGCCGTCGTCGTCGAGCAGCGCGGTCGGGACGACGACGTCGTGCCCGTTCTTGAACGACAGGAGCTGCCCGTCGCGGACGAGCTGGTGCACCCGGGAGACGGGGATCGACAGGCGGTCGGCCACCTCGGCGACGCTCAGCGTCTCCTCGGTGACAGCGGCGGGGAGGGACTCGTTCACAGCCGGACACTGTCCCACACCGCCCCGGGCGGCGCCGACTCCCACCGGACCGGCCGACCCGGTGGGGTCCTACGCCGACCACCTGCACGGCCGACCCGATCCCCACCGGTAACCTGACCCGCGATGAGCTCACCGTCCGGTCCGGTCGATCCCGGCGCCCCGGGTGGGGCCGGGCGGCTCGCCGCCGACGGCCCCGGCGAGGTGCTGCTCGACGGTCGCTACCGGGTCGGCCCGGTACTGGCCCGGGGCGGCATGTCGACGGTGCACCACGGCACCGACACCCGTCTCGAACGCGCCGTCGCGATCAAGGTGATGGACCCGCGGATGGCCGGGGACCACGCCTTCCGCACCCGGTTCGACCGGGAGGCGCGGCTGGCGGCCCGGATCGACCACCCGTGCGTCGTCGCCGTCTACGACCGGGGCACCGTCCCCGCGGGGCCACTGGGCGAGGCCAGCCTGTTCGTCGTCATGGAGCTGGTCGACGGCGGCACCTTGCGCGACGTGCTGCGCGCCCGCGGTGCGCTGGGGCTCCCGGCCGCGGTCCGGGTGCTCGAACCGGTCCTCGCCGGGCTGGCCCGCGCGCACCGGCTCGGCATGGTGCACCGCGACGTGAAGCCGGAGAACGTGCTGATCTCCTCCGGCGGCGAGGTGAAGGTGGCCGACTTCGGCCTGCTCACCGCGGCCGCCGAGGCGGGGGTCAGCCACGCCGGGATGATCCTCGGGACGATGGCCTACCTCTCCCCCGAGCAGGTCGTGTCCGGTCGCGCCGACGGCCGCAGCGACGTCTACGCCGCCGGGGTCGTGCTCTACGAGATGCTGACCGGGCAGCCGCCCTACACCGCCGACAACCCGCTGTCGGTGGCCTACCGCCACGTGAACGAGGACGTGCCGCCGCCGTCGGCGCTGGTCCCGGGGCTGCCGCCGGCCGTGGACGCGCTCGTCGCCCGGGCCACCTCGCGGGACCCCGAGCAGCGCCCGGTCGACGCGGAGCACTTCCGCCGCGAGCTGCTGGACATGGCCGACCGGCTGGGCCTGCCCCGGACCGCGACGCCGCGCCCGCCCGGCCCGCCCCCGCCCGACGACGGCCCCACCCTCCCCGCAGGCCCCCTGCGCCACCGGCCGCTCGACGCCGCCGCGCCGGGCCCCGGCGGCACCCGGGTGCAGACCCGGGCCCGCGGCGCGCACGGCACCGCCGTCACCCCCGCCGGGCAGCCGGAGCCGATGACCCGCGAGGAGCTGGCCGGGCGCCGCCGTCGCGGCCGCCGGGTGTTCGCGCTGTGGATGGTGCTGCTCCTGCTGCTGGCCGCGCTGGCCGGGACGGGAGCCTGGTGGCTCGGGTCGGGCCGCTGGACCACGATGCCCGCGGTCACCGGTCTGGACCGCGAGCGGGCGACCGCGCTCGTCGCCGAGTCCGACCTGACACCCACGGTCACCGAACGGGCCGACGACGACGTGGCGCCCGACCTCGTCGCGCAGGTGGACCCGGCCCCGGAGACCCGGGTGCTGCGCGGGACCACGGTCACCCTGGTGGTGTCGACCGGTCGTCCCGCGGTGCCCGACGTGCCCGCGGGCAGCGCCGTGGACACCGCGGAGGACGCCGTGCGCCGCGCCGGGCTGACCCCGGTGCGCTCGACGAGCGCCGAGGAGTTCAGCAGCGAGGTCCCCGCCGGTGCGGTGATCCGCACCGACCCGCCCGCCGGGACCCGGCTCGCCGGTGGTGCCGCGGTCACCCTGGTGACCAGCCGGGGCGCCGAGCCGGCACCGCCGCCCCCGGCGCCGACCGCCGAGCCCGCGGCGCCCACCACCTCCGTGCCGTTCGTGATCGGCATGCGGGCAGACGAGGCGGAGGCGCTGCTGCGTCAGGACGGCTTCGAGGTCGACATCGAGCGCAGCTTCCCCTTCGGCCGCCGTGACGGCCGCGTCGTCGGTCAGGACCCGGGGGCGGGCGGCGACGCCGAGCCCGGCGACACGATCACCCTGACCGTGCTCTGAGTCCGCGTCGCGGGTGGGAGCCGGCGCCCCGGCCGGGTGGCGGCCCGGCCGGGACACCGGCGTTCGAGGGGCCCTACAGCCCGAAGCGGGTGCGCTCGGCGTCGCCGATCGCGGGCAGCTGCGCCCCGTCGACGGTGACCGCGAGGGCACCGGCGCGCACGGCGTAGCGCGCGGCGTCCGGCAGGTCGTCCCCCGCGGCGAGCCGCACGGCGACGGCCGCCAGGAAGGCGTCGCCGGACCCGGTGGTGTCCACCACGTCCGCCCGCATCGCATCCACTGTGGACACCGTAGCCGCTCCCGCGTCGTGCACCTCGCAGCCCGCGGCCCCGCGTGTCACGACCGACCGGGGCACCGGGTGCTCCCCCAGCAGCGCGGCCTCGTGCTCGTTGACCACGAGCACGTCGGTGGCGGCGAGCAGCTCGGCGGGAACCGGGGCGTAGGGCGAGAGGTTCAGCAGCACCGTGGTCCCGGCCGCCCGGGCGGCCCCGGCTGCGGCCAGCACCGTCGGGACACCGATCTCCAGGCACAGGGTCAGCACCGCGACGTCGTCGAAGGAGGGCAGGTCCCCCGGCTCCAGGGTGGCGTTGGCGCCGGGCGAGACGACGATCGTGTTGTCGCCCGCGGCGTCGACGGTGATGACCGCGGTGCCGGTGGCCGTGCCGGTCCGCACCGTGACCCCGTCGACGTCGGCACCGGCGGCGGCGACGGCGTCGCGGACGGTCCGGCCGTGGTCGTCGTCGCCGATCGCGCCGACCATCCCCACGCCGACCCCCGCGGCGGCCCCGAGCCGGGCGGCGGCGACGGCCTGGTTGGCACCCTTGCCGCCGGGGCCCACGGTCAGGTCCAACCCGGCCACGGTCTCCCCCGGCCCCGGGAAGCGCTCGGTGCGCACCACCAGGTCGGCGTTGAGCGAGCCGACGACCAGCACCCGGCTCATCGGGCGTCCACCACGTCGTGCGCGGCGCCGGTCTCGGCGGCCGCCGGGCGCGGGATGAGCAGCGACAGCGCGAACGCGCCCGCGGTGCACGCGGCCCCGACCAGCATGCCCGCGGTGTAGCCGCCGACCCCGGTCTGCCCGGCCCCGCCGACGGCGACCTGCACCGCGGGCAGCACCACGAAGCTGATCCCGGCGCCGAGATTGAACGCGCCGGCGTTGAGCCCGGGCAGCATGCCGGGCCGGTCGGCGGGCGAGAGCAGCACGCCCAGGCCGTTCAGCATGATGTTGGCGATGCCGGCGTAGGTGACGCCGAGCAGCAGCGTCGCGACGACCAGCACCGCGAACGAGTGCACGCCCACGACCGCCAGCAGCACGGTGGCGACGACGCTGCCGGCCAGCCCGACCCGCAGGACGGTGCGGTAGCCGAGCACCGGGGCCAGGCGACCGGCGAACGGCCCGACCAGCCAGCCGATCAGCGCGTAGGGGGCGAGCAGGGCGAGCGCGGTGAGGTCCGCTCCGAGCCCGAACCCGGCCGCCGGGTTCTGCGCGATCGACGCGACCAGGCCGTTGACCACGGCGAACACGCCGGTCATGGTCAGCAGCGTGGTGCCGAGGGTGGCCCAGGTGGCGCGCCGGCGCAGGTCCTCGGGCGCGACGAGCGGCTGCGCGGTGCGGCCCTGCAGCCGCCAGAACACCACCGCGGCGACGACGGCGAGCAGCGCGTACCCGGTGACCAGACCCCGGTGCGCGTCGGACAGCGCGGCGGCCTCGTCGAAGGCCAGCAGCAGCGCGCCGACCGCGACGACCAGCGGGACGACCCCGCGCCAGTCCATCCGGGTGCCCTGCGAGGGGCGGGACTCCACGCCCCACACGGCGACGAGCACCAGCGCGACGACGGTGACCGCGGCGATGACCCAGAAGATCGAGCGGAAGCCGTGGTGGGTGGCCAGCCAGCCGCCGAGCAGCGCGTCGAGACCGGCCACGCCGCCGTTCACGGCGGTGATCAGGCCGAGCACGATCCCGTAGCGGCGCGGGTCGGCGATCTCGCTGCGCAGCATGAGCAGGCAGATCGGGACGACCGGCCCGGTGATGCCCTGCAGGGCCCGGCCGGCGAACAGCATCGGCACGCTGACGGCGAGGGCGGCGACGACGCTGCCGACCAGCATGACCGCGAGCATCACCAGCAGCACCCGTCGGCGCCCCGCGATGTCGGACAGCCGCGGCAGGAACAGCGAGAACATCGCCGCGAGGGTGAAGAACATGGTCTGGGACAGGCCGACGGTGGCGTCGTCGGTGCCCAGCTCGCGGGCCATGGTGACCAGTGCGGGGCTGAGCATCGAGGCGTTGAGCTGGAACGCCACGCAGGCGGCCAGCACCGCCACGACGAGCGTGACGACCGGGCGGCGGTCGGGGGTGGTCATGCGATCCGCTCCGTTGCAGCGACGGTGGTGGCCGGGAGGGCGGGGTCGCCGATGGCGCGCAGGGCGTCCACGACGAGCCCCCAGAAGCGGGCGTGGTCGAGCTCGAGCGCGGCGTGCGTCCGGCATCCCTGCGGGGCCGGGCCGCGCCGGTCGGCGACCGTCATCCCGGTGGTGTGCCGGCCCGCGGTCTCGACGACGATCGGCATCGGGAACGCCCGCACGATCGTCGGGTCGATGACGTGGGCGACGGCGCACGGGTCGTGCACCGGCGGGGCCTCGAAGCCCTGGACGTCGCGGTAGGTGGCGGCGAAGAAGTCCAGCAGCTCGTCGACGAAGCGCGCCGGGCCGGTCCCGACGGCGCGGATCGCGCGGCGCACCTCGGGACCGGCCAGCGCCTGGTGGGTCAGGTCGAGCCCGACCATGACCACCTCCCAGCCCGCCTCGAACACGATCGCGGCGGCCTCGGGGTCGATGGCGATGTTGAACTCGGCCACCGGGGTCCGGTTGCCGACGGCGACGCCGCCGCCCATCAGCACCACCCGCTTGACCCGGTCGACGATCTCGGGGGCACGCCGGGCGGCGAGCGCGATGTTGGTCAGCCCGCCGGTGGGGACGAGGGTGACGGTGCCCGGCTCGTGGGCCAGCACGGTCTCCACGATGAGGTCCACGGCGTGGGTGTCCACCGCGGCGAACGCCGGTGCGGGCAGCTCCGGGCCGTCCAGGCCGCTCTCGCCGTGGATGTCGGCGGCGACGGCGATCTCCCGCAGCAGCGGGCGGTCGGCGCCGGCCGCGAACGGCACGCCGGTGATCCCGGCCAGGGTCGCGACCGAGAGCGCGTTGCGGGTCACCTTGTCCAGCGTCTGGTTCCCGACGACCGTGGTGACGGCGAGCAGCTCGATCCGCGGGTCGCCGTGGGCGAGCAGCAGCGCGATCGCGTCGTCGTGGCCCGGATCGCAGTCCAGGACGATCTTCTCGGTCATCTCCGGTGTCCCACCTCGTCGTCGTGGTCGTCCGGGGCGGTCCGGACGTGTCGACTGTGACTTGTCAAGCGCATGACGTCAAGCGCTTGATGTGTGGCGCGTCCGGGTAGGCTCGCCGGATGGCAGGACCGGTGGGCCGGCGGGTGACCGCGGCGATGGTGGCCCGGCGGGCGGGGACGAGCGTGTCCACCGTGTCGCTGGTGGTGAACGGCAAGTCGCGCGGACGGGTGTCCGCGGTGATCACCGAGCGGGTCCGCGCCGCGGTCGACGAGCTGGGCTACGTGGTCGACCACGCGGCGAGCTCGCTCGCCCGCGGGACCACCGACCTCGTCGTGCTGCTCGCCCCCGACCTCCCCAACCCCTACTTCGGGCGGGTCACCACCGGGATCCGGCAGGCGCTGGGCAGCAGGCACCAGCTGATGCTGTCGGTGATCGAGGGCGGCGAACAGCCCGGCGCCGACGACGTCCGCCGGGTCGCGGCGTTCCGCCCGGCCGGGCTGCTGGTGCACGCACCGTCGCCCACGTTCCTCGACGACCTCGAAGCGGGCGGTCCGCCACTGGTGCTGATGGACGCTCCCGGCTTCGAGGGCCGCGCGGCCACGGTGACCTTCGACCTGGAACCGGGCGTGCGCGCGCTGGTCGCACACCTCGCCGAGGCCGGGCACACGGTGCTCGCCTACCTCGAGGGCTCGACGCCCTCGGCCACCTTCACCGTGCGCCGTGAGCTGCTCGCCCGGGTCGCCGCCGAGCACGGCCTGCGGGTCCTCGACGACGGCACCCGGGCCGGGCTGACCCTCGACGCCGCCGCCGACGTCAGCACCGAGGCGCTGCCGCGCTGGCGGGCGGCCGGGGCCACCGCGGTCGTCGCGGCGGCGGACACGATGGCCTACGGCGTGCTGGCCGCCGCGCACCGGCTCGGGCTGGCCGTGCCGGGGGACATCGCCGTCGCGGGGTTCGACGACCTGCCGTACTCCCAGGTGACGGCGCCGTCGCTGACGAGTGTGGCGCTGCCGGCGGAGGAGCTCGGCCGGGCCGCGGCCCAGCGGCTGGCCGCCGTGCTCGCCGGGGACGGCGACGGCGCCGCCGCTCCCCTGCTGCCCTCGCGGCTCGCGGCCCGGGCCAGCACCGGGGCCTGAGACACACCACCGGGGCGGCTCCGGGTGGAGCCGCCCCGGGGACGGACGGGTCAGCCGCGCAGCATCTCCGCGACGAGGAACGCCAGCTCCAGGCTCTGCTGGGTGTTCAGCCGCGGGTCGCAGGCGGTCTCGTACCGGCCGGCGAGGTCGGTGTCGGAGATCCGCTGCGCACCGCCGAGGCACTCGGTGACGTCCTCGCCGGTGACCTCGACGTGGATGCCGCCGGGGTGCGTGCCGAGCGAGCGGTGCACCTCGAAGAAGCCCTGCACCTCGTCGACGATCCGGTCGAAGTGCCGGGTCTTGTAGCCGGTCGAGGCCTCGTGGGTGTTGCCGTGCATCGGGTCGCACTGCCAGATGACCTTGTGCCCGGAGGCGGTCACCTTCTCGACGATCGCCGGGAGCACGTCGCGGACCTTGTCGTTGCCCATCCGGGAGATCAGCGACAGCCGGCCCGGGCGGTTGTGCGGGTCGAGCCGCTCGACGTACTCGACGGCCTGGTCGGGCGTCGTCGTCGGGCCGATCTTCATGCCGATCGGGTTGGCCAGCAGCTCCGCGAAGGCGACGTGCGCGCCGTCGAGCTGACGGGTCCGCTCCCCGATCCAGAGGAAGTGCGTGGACAGGTCGTAGAGCTTCGGCGACTCCCCGCCTGTGGGGTCGCGCTCCAGGTCCAGGCGCAGCATGGCGCGCTCGTAGTCGAGCAGCAGCGCCTCGTGGCTGGCGTAGAACTCGACCTGGTGCAGGTTGTGGTCGCGCACCCCGCAGGCGTCCATGAAGCGGACCGCGCGGTCGATCTCGGCGGCGACGGCCTCGTAGCGCACGCCCGCGGCGGAGGTGCGGACGAAGTCCTTGTTCCAGTCGTGCACCTTGGACAGGTCGGCCAGCCCGGTCGCGGTCAGGCCGCGGACCAGGTTCATCGCCGCCGAGGCGTTCGCGTAGGCGCGCACCATCCGCGACGGGTCCGGGATGCGGCCCTGCGCGTCCGGGGCGAGCCCGTTGACGATGTCCCCGCGGTAGGACGGCAACCCGCTCGCGTCGATCGGCGAGCTGCGCGGCTTGGCGTACTGACCGGCGATGCGGCCGACCTTGACCACCGGCATCGAGGCGCCGTAGGTCAGGACGACGGCCATCTGCAGCAGCGTGCGGATCGTCGCCCGGATGTGCGGCTCGGTGTTGTCGACGAAGGTCTCGGCGCAGTCGCCGCCCTGCAGCAGGAACGCCTCACCGTTCGCGACGTCGGCGAGCCGCGACTGCAGCCGGTCGACCTCCGGCGGCAGCACCACCGGCGGGACGGACTCGAGGACCTTCCGCACGTCGCCCACCTGCGACGGGTCGGGCCACTCGGGCTGCTGGGCGGCGGGGCGGGAGAGCGCGTCGTCCAGGGCGGAGCGCAGGTCCGCGGGCAGCGGCGGCAGCTCCGGGAGGACGTCGATCGGCGCGTCGACGGACCAGTTCACGCGGCCCAGCCTAGGCCGGGGCCGATCCCTACCGGGGCGCGGCCCCCGTCGCGAGGGTCTCGGCGATCACTTCCCAGCGCCGCAGGTTGTGCCGGGCGTCGGCGAGCGCGTCGTGCGCCTCGGCGGGCGGCGGGGGCAGCGCCGGGCGGCCCGCGTCCTCCCACCGCTGGCGCAGCTCGCGGGTGAAGCGCGGGATCGGCCGCGGCAGCGCGGGCATCGCACCCCACAGCTGGCACAGCGCCACGTGGTCGTAGGCGGCGATCCAGGCCCACAGCTCGACGTCGCCGGGGGCGCCGGTGCAGAAGTCGAGGATCTCCTCGCGCATCCGGGCCCGCGACATCCAGGCCCGGTCGCTGGGCGAGGGCAGCTTGGGCAGCACGTTGGCCCGCACCCACTTGCCGGCCCGGTCCGGGTCGAACTCGGTGGACACGGCGTAGAACTCGCGGCCGTCCTCGCCGACGATCCCGATCGACACCAGGTCGATCGTCGTGCCGTCCTCGATGAACTCGGTGTCGTAGAAGAAGCGCATTGCCGTCCTGGGCTCGGGTTCGGTCGTTGAGCTGTGCCGCCCGACGAGCGTACGTGCCTCTGTTGCCGTGATCGGGACCGCTCCGGGTCAGGCGTCCTCCGTTGTGTGAACCGCACGCAGCTGGACCGCCAGGGCCGGGACTTCCTGAGACGCAGCAGACCAGAGGATTTCGAGATCGATCTCGAAGTACTCGTGCACGACACGATTGCGCATTCCCGCCAGTGCCCGCCACGGCAGGTGCGGATGAGCAGCAGCCAGCTCGGGGCTCACGCGTGCAGCAGCCTCACCGAGCACCTGGATCAGATGTGTCAAGACGATCTGCAAGTCCTCGTCGGCATCAAACCGCGCGCGGCCGCGCGCAACCCGGACCCGGATCTTCTCAGCGGCTTCCAACATGTCCGCGATCCGCTCTTGGTCACGTCGGACCAACAGGGATCCCTCCATCACAAGCGATCTTCGAGAAGACAGTCACACTGCCACCGCCTCGGCGAGAACCTGATCACGGACACGGCGTTTGAGACCGTTCACCGTGGCGACCTGTGTGAGAACCCCAAGTGAGTCCTCGACCGCGAGCGCGAAGGAAACCATGTCGACATAACCATGGCCGGGTTCCAGGTCGACCAGCAGGTCGAGATCACTGGTGGGGGTCGATTCGCCACGCGCGACGGAACCGAAGACACGGATGTTGTAAACACCATGACGGCGCCCGACGTCCACGATGTAGTCCCGACGTGCACTCACGTCGGCCAGCGTGACGGCCTGGTGGGTTCCGGCGGACATCGCGCCTCCCATACGAAACAGTGCGGCGATCGTACTGCGCTCGCGCGATATCGGGACCGACCGAGCCCGGGCATCGAGCTCATCCGTCGGACGACACCGGCAGCCACTCCGCCGCCGAGCTGAAGAACCGCCGACGGCCCCAGTCCGCGCGATCACCGATGACGTAGAACCTCTCCTGCGCCCGGGACACCGCGACGTTCAACAGGTTCGGCTTCTCAGCCACCCACGCACGGGCGCCGGCAGATCCGCCGAGAACCAGGATCACGACCGGTGACTCCTTGCCCTGCACTGTATGAACGGTCCCCATTCGATCGTCCTCCAGTAGCCCCGACAGCCGCTTCCTCACAGCACCGACGACGGTGCGGAACGGTGCGATCACCAGTATCTCCTCGCGGGTGCATCCACCGGCCGTCAGCTCAGCGACGAGGGCCGCCAACCGCTCGATCTCCGGGCGGACGACGTTGTCCGTGACCGGACCCCGCACATCGATCCACTGGCTCGGCCGCCACGGGCGTGGCTCCCGCACCGGAGTCGCGAAGACCATCGGCGAGGACGCGTAGGCGACCGTGTTGGCGATGTCGAACATCGGTCGATCACACCGCCGGTGAACCCGGAGTGGTGCACCCACCCAGATCTCCTCCCCGTCAGGGGACCCCACGGTGGTCCCGAACCGGTTGAGCCGATCGGCCGCGAGCTGGGCCGAACGCCGCTCCGGCAGCCACTGGTGGTCGACCCCATGGCGGTTCGCGAGCGCGGTCTGAGCGGGCACGGGGAGCGGGACGATCGGTTCGAGCTGCATCGGATCGCCGACCAGCACAGCCCGCTGCGCCCGCCACAGCCCGCCGACCACCGATTGCGCCGTGGCCTGACCCGCCTCGTCGACCAGCAGCCACCCGAGGTCCTCCCGCCCGAGGTGCTCGAACAAGCGGGGTAACGAGGCGAAGGTCGTCGACACCACCGGAACCATCACGAAGAACGCCTGCCATGCGGCGCGAGCGACCGGACGATCCGGGGAGAGGTCGCCACCAATGATCTTGTTGGCAGCGATCAGGGCAGGGCGGATGCGGCGTGCAGTGGCGAGGATGAACGCACGGTGCAGCCGTAGGGCCGACTCGAACAGGTCGGCACGCGCAGCTTCGATCTCCGCGTCCGCCCAGGGGGCGTGACGCTGGAACCCCGGGTCATCCGGGTCTCCGGCGGGAACGTGCTGCGGCCAGCGCGAGCGGGCCTCGGCAACGATCACGGCATCCTGGTCCGCAACCTGGTCCGCTGCCTGCAATGCCTGCTGTACGGCGACCAGCTCGGCGCGGGCGAGGTCGGCCTCTCTCCTCACGTGCTCGAGCTGCAGCGCAGCGGCGTTCACCGACGTCAGGGTCTCGACGCGTCGTCGGAGGAGCTCGGCATGTCTGCGCCGCCAGGATCGGTGAGCCGCCCCGAGAGTCCATGACCGTGCCCACCACCCGGGCTCCTCCAGCAGGTGCGACGCGATCTCACTGTCCACCTGAGCATTACGGAGCTCACAGGCGTTCTGTTCCCGAACGCTCTGCTCCTGCCGTCGGTCCGCGGCGACCGAGATCGCTTCCGCCTGCAGCGCGTCGGCGGCCAGGGCCCTCCGTCTCTCCGGGTGGCCGGTGTGTCGTCGCAGCGCGTCGGCAGCAGTCTGGCGGTGTGACGTCAGCCGTTCGACGCGGTCGCGAACCTGCTGGTATGCCTCGACAGCCGCCGCCCATTCGCCCTCGCAGGACGTCGGATCGTCGGCTGCCGCGCGGAGTCGAACCCGGATACCCGGTACCTGTTCGGTGTCCCCGGGCCACCAGACGATGTCAGCGAAGCGACGTCGATTCTTCCGATTTCCCAGGGCCGCGGCCACGAGTGCCCAGGCCGGCTTGTCCAGGAACCGGGACGCGAGGTCCGGGAAGTGCCCGACGGTCCGGAGCCGGTCGATCTCGTCCTCCGGCGCGCTCGGCAGCTCGTGGGTGACGTTCTCGGCCGCGGCATTGGAGTTCGTGGCCAACACGACCTCCCACCCGGTCAGGTCCGGACGCAGAGTCGGTACGCGGCGGCGTACTCCGTTGTCGACATAGGAGACCTCCCCGACGAAGGCCGCGTCCAGCGACGGGAGGGCGGAGAGGGTCTCGGCACGACGAACCACCACTGCGGCGACGACGTCACGGAGCAACGTGGTCTTGCCCGTCCCGGGAGGTCCGTTGACGGTCGTCACTCCCGTGCCGTCTGCCAGCTCACCCACGATCCGGTTGACCGCCAGCTGTTGACCGATCGCCAGCGGGTTCTGTCGGCCGACCGGCCAGCGACCCGGCGGACGCATCGACGGCTCGACGTGTGCCAGGACGGAGGCACCGTCCACGAACGTGTCGATTCGCCGACCCAAATCGATGCCGCGGTCCGGGGTGAGGTAGCGCCGGAGCGCATCTCCGGCGTCACCGCTGCGCAGCGCGGCAGCGATCCGGGACAGGTCGGCTCCGATGAAACTGTTCAGCATCGGTGACGTGTCGTCGTCGTACCGTCGCGATGTCGGAACCGACTGGAGCACGACGCGGATACCGGTGGGCTCCAGGCTGCGGTCGATATGCAGGAGTCGCGCCAACTCCGCCACGAATGTCGCCAGATAACCGGCGGTCATCGTCGTGGCCGGGGGACGGGGTGGCCTGCTTTCCTGAGGTGTCGGCCCGGCGTGCGTTCCATTCCCGTCGGGTCGCGTGATCGTCAGCAGCTTCTCGGCGAACGTGCCGGCGGCGGAGCCCGCGTAGCCGCCGACCAGCGGTCCGGCCACCCCGGTGATCGCCACCGAGGCGGCACCGGTGACGAGACCGCCGAGCGTCCTCGCCCCTTCGTTGAGCGCGTCAGTCGCGGCACCGCTGACGTGTCGTCCGACCGCGCGGGCGACCCGACGGGCACCCGAGGCCTCCTCTGAACCATGCGGGTCGGGCGAACTCGGGGCATCGGAGGCGGCGGGCGACGGAGCAGACAGCCTGTTCAACGCCGCTGCGAACGCCTCGCCCTCCTGCTCGAACCCGTCGAGCCAGTTCCTCGCGCGCGGTCCTGGTGCCCGGAGCCGCCCGACGGCCCACGCGCACGACGACAGCGCAGCGGAGTTCTCGACGAGGTAGCCGTCCGCCCCGATCGCGAAGGCGAACAGCGCGCCCTGCCCGGAGCGTCGTTCGGGCCCCGCCCGGTCTTCTCCGAACACCCGGACGATCTCACGCTGGACGCGGACTGCATCGAACAGACCGGCATGGACGACGTAACGCCACTCCCTGTCCGGGCCGGCGTCACGCCGAGCAGCCTCGTGGCCCTCCTGCCACGGCAAGGGGCCAGGCCCCGCGATGTCGAAGGCGGTCGGCGGTTGCCCCGGGCCGACCCGGGCCGCACGCGGGACACGCTGGAAAGTGAACAACTCCACCGAACGCCAGAACTCCACGACGTCCGCTGCCTGCTCGTCCGCCACTCAGCTCCCCCACGGCTCGACCACCTTCGATCGTAGAGGAGGTCGTCCACCTACCGGATCGAAACGAGCATGCTCGACGCCCTTCTCGCAAGCCGGAAGCTCCACTGACCGGACAGGTGAGCGGGTCGCCGTCCGGCTCCAGCCGGCTCGGTCGCCTGCTTCGCTTCCCGAGAGGTCACCGACCGCCGGATTCTGCCGGGCGACAGGTCGGTCCACCACGGGCTCTCACCGACAAAGGAGCCCTCGCCCAGCTCCACATCGGTGGGTCAGATCGCCGAGACGCACTTCCGGAGTCGATCAGGAGGCGCGGGAGTCGGGCACGTTCGCGTCCGGCCGCTGCGGGGCGGGACGCGACGGCGCGGGCGGTGGAGCACCGGCCGCGGCCTTCTCCTTGACCGACGCCGCGTAGAGGTCGACGTAGGTCTGCCCGGACAGCTCCATCAGCGAGTACATGATCTCGTCGGTCATGGAGCGCTCGATGAACCGGTCCCCGGCCATGCCCTCGTACCGGGAGAAGTCCAGCGGCTCGCCGATCACGATCCTCACCTTGCGCGGGCGCCACATCTTGGAGCCGATGGGGTTGACCTTGTCGGTGCCCACCATCGCGACCGGGATGACCGGCACCCCGGCCTCCAGGGCCATCCGGGCGACGCCGGTCTTGCCCTTGTAGAGCCGCCCGTCGGGCGAGCGGGTGCCCTCCGGGTAGATCCCGAGCAGCTTGCCCTCGTTCAGCAGCCGGACCGCGGTGTCCATCGCGGCGCGCGCCGCGGACCCACCGGAACGGTCCACCGGGACCTGCCCGACGCCGGTGAAGAACTGCTTCTTGAACCAGCCGCGGATCCCGGGCTCGGTGAAGTACTCGCGCTTGGCGAGGAAGGTCACCCGGCGCGGCAGCATCAACGGCAGGAAGAAGGAGTCGGCCACCGCGAGGTGGTTGCTGGCGAGGATCGCGCCGGCACCACCGGGCACGTTCTCGGCACCGCGCACCTCCGGCCGGCAGAACAGCCTCATCAACGGGCCGAGCAGCACGAACTTGGACCACCAGTACAGCACCCTGCGCTGCCTCCCTACCGACTTCGGCGACAGCCTACGGAGCGTCGACACCTCCTCACAACGGGGCGGTGGTCACCGGGGTCGGGCGGTCCCCGCGCAGCGCCCGCGCGGGCCCGTGGGCGGTGTCGGGCGGGACACGGGCCGTGACAGGATGGAGCCGCCGCGAGCGGGGAGGGACGGACCGGTATGAGCTCCGCAGACCCCTCGCGTGACCGCGAGGACCGGCCCGACGACGACTTCGACGCGATCGTCGCCGCCTGGCGCGACGAGGGCTCGGTACCGGACTGGCCCGCCGAGCCCGTGGAGCGCGCCGACCGCACGGACCGCGGCGACGCCGGTGACGCCGCGGGCGCGGCGGGCGGCGCCGACCGGCCCGCGCACCGGCCCGGCCCGGCCGCCCCGCACCCGGGCACCGGCACGGGTGCCGACCCGGACGACCACTACCACCCGCCGGAGCCGCCGCCGCTGCCGCGGCCGGGACCACCGGCCGTCGTGGGTGGCGGGCTGATCGCGGTGGGGCTGCTGCTGTGCATCGCGCCGGGGCTGATCGGCGTCGGCGGGACCTGGCCGCTGCCGCTGGGGCTGGTGCTCATCGCGGCCGGCCTGGGCTGGCTGCTGCTGCGGCTGTGGAGCCCCGACTCCGACGAGGGCCCCGACCCCTGGGACGACGGCTCGCGGCTGTAGCGCGGTCAGCGCCGGGCGCCGGGCCGCAGGCTCTCGCGGGCCAGCGTCGCCGCGCCCACGACGGCGGCGGCCGCGCCGAGTTGCGCGGTCCGGATCCGGGCCAGCGGCCGGTTGCCCGCCCCGGTGAGGATGCGGGCGTAGTGCTCGCGGGCGGCGTCGAGGAACAGCGGCGCCGACGCCGACACCCCGCCCGCGATCACCACGAGGTCCGGGTCGAAGACGTCCGCGACGAGCGAGAGCCCCTCCCCCAGCCAGCGTCCCATGTCGTCGACGGCGGCGCGGGCGACCGGGTCCCCCTCGCGGGCGGCCGCGGCGACCCGCTTGCCGGTGACCCGCCCCGGGTCGACGGCGGCCTCGCGGGCCAGCCCGGACGGGCCCGGCACGTCGCCGCCCGAGAGCATCTCCAGCGCGGTGGCGCCGAGGGCGGTCCCGCTGCAGTAGCGCTCCCAGCAGCCGCGCTTGCCGCACGGGCAGGCCCGCCCGTCCGGGACGACCCGCAGGTGCCCCAGCTCGGGTGCGACGCCGTGCGCGCCGCGGAACAGCTCGCCGTCGAGCAGCAGGGCGCCGCCGATCCCGGTGCCCAGCGCGATCACCAGCGCCACCGAGGCACCGGCCGCGGCGCCGTGGCGCCGCTCGGCGAGCGCGGCGGAGTTCGCGTCGTGCTCCACGACGACCGGGATCCCGCCGAGCCGGTCGCCGATCCGCTCGGCGACCGGGGCGTCGCGCCAGGACAGGTGCGGCGCGTAGCGGACCAGGCCGCGCGGGGCGTCGACGAACCCGGCGAGCGCGAGCCCGACGGCGGCGACGGTGTGCCTGCGCCGCAGCTCGTCGACGGCGCCGGCGATGGCCGCCTCCAGCGCGTCGTCGGTGCGCGGGGTCGGCGCGGAGGCGGAGTCGAGGATCTCCCCCTCGGCGTCGACGACGCCCGCGCGCACGCTGGTGCCCCCGACGTCCACCCCGATGGTGCGGACATCGGACATCCGGGGGCTCACGTCCGGTGCACCACGATCCGCTGCACGGAGCGTCCGCCGCCGTGCGGGCGGCGGGGCTCCTGGCGTGCGGGCGGGGCGGCCTCCTCCAGCACCGCGACGAGCACGGCGAGCAGCCCGCCGGCGTGGGCGGCGAGCCGGGTGACCAGCTCCGACCGCTCCCCCCGCACGACGGCGATCAGCGCGCACACCGGGCAGGCGGTGCAGGAGCCCGCATCGCCGGGGCCGGGATCGCTCCCGGCGGCCCGCAGCGAGTCCGACATCGTCTCGGTGGCCACACGCAGCCGGTCGAGCAGCGCCACCGCGGTGACCCGCAGGTCCTCCGGGATGCCACCGTGATCGCCGCAGTGGGTGCCGCCCCGCGTGTCACGGCCGCTCACGAGGTCATCCAGGTGCCCGGGTCGGGCACGAAGGAGATCACCAGGCGGGCGTCGGAGCCGCGGCCCTCCAGCCGGGCACCGGTGGCCTCGCAGCGGCGCAGGACCGACGGCAGCGAGACCACGCGCCGGGAGAACCCGATGCCGACGACCATGTCGTCGCCGACCCGGGCGAGGTCCAGCGGGGCGTCCTGGGCGCCGGGCAGCGCCACGTCGAGCTCGAACTCGGTGTCGGCCGAGACGCCGTGACCTGCGGTGCGGCGCAGCTCCATCAACGGCCGCGGCGGGGCGCCGTCGGCGGTGCCCGCGGGGTCGTCGTCGCCGTAGACCGACAGGGCCAGCTCGCGCAGCGCACCGACGCCGGTCGGCTCGGCGGCGGTGTAGCGGACCGCGGTCACCGGCACGTCCGCACCGAGCTCGCCCAGCTCGGCGAGCACGGACTGCTGCTCGGTGGCGCGTTCGCGCAGCCAGCGCGCCGCGGGCCCGCGCAGCGACGGCGGCGGGCCGGGCATCACCCGGTTCGCCAGCAGCCCGTCGACCCGCAGCTCGTGCAGGGCGAGCGCGGTCAGGGTGCGGCGGGTCTCGGCCGCGACGACCCGCTCCGGGGTCAGCACCAGCCGGATCGAGGTGCGGGAGCGGTCCGCGAGCAGGCCGCGCAGCCCGCGCAGCTGCTCGGCCAGCACCCCGAGCGCGTCGATCGTGCGGTCCCAGCCCGCGCCGTCGGCCCTGGCCCCGGCGAGCCCGGCGACCAGGCCGCGCACGGCGCGGCGGTGCGCGGGGAACAGCCGCTCCAGGTAGCCCGACAGCGCCTCGGGCAGGGTGAGCAGCCGCAGCGTCTCCGCGGTCGGCCCGCAGTCGACGACGACGACGTCGAAGCGGCCCGATTCGGCGTAGCGCTGCACCTCGACCAGCGCGAGGAGGTCCTCGACGCCGGGCAGCACGGTCAGCTCGTCGGCGACGAGCTCGTCCACCCCGGCCCCGGCGAGCATCGTGCGCAGGTGCCCCTGCAGGTCGCCCCAGGCACCCTCGAGCAGGTGCCGGGCCTCGATGTGGGCGCCCCACAGGTTCTCGGTGACCTCGGTGGGCTCGGCGCCCAGCTCGGCGTCCAGCGCGTCGCCGAGGGAGTGCGCCGGGTCGGTGGACACGACCAGCGCGGACCTGCCGGTCCCGGCCACGTGCGCGGCCGTCGCGGCGGCCAGGGTCGTCTTGCCGACCCCGCCCTTGCCGGTGAAGAGCACGACGCGCACAGCGCGGAGCCTAACGATCGCGTCCGGGGCGCCGCCGACCGGCTCAGCCCTTCTCGACGCGGCGCTTGAGGCCCTTCAGTGCGGCGTCGATGATCACTTTCTCCGCCTTGCGACGGAGCATCCCGATCATCGGGAAGTTGACCTCGACGCTGAGCTCGTAGGTGACGGTGGTGCCGCCGGCGTCGCCGACCAGCCGGTACGCGCCGTCCTGGGCGCGCTGGATGCCGCCCTTGACCAGCGTCCAGGACACCGAGCGGTCGTCGGCGGCCCAGTCGTAGTCGAGGGTGTAGGTGTCCTTGATGGCCCCGGCGTCCATCGCGAAGCGGACCTGGCGGGCGCGGCCGTCGGCACCGGCGTCGAGGATCTCGACGCTGGTGATCTGGTCGGTCCACTCGGGGTAGGACGCGAAGTCCGCGATCACCGCCATGACCCGCTCCGGCGGGGCGTCGATGTGGATCGAGGACGAGGTCGCGTCGGCCATGGCGGGAGGCTATCCGGTGGTCAGAACCGGAGCACGTAGGGCGTGCCGTGCGCGCGGAAGTGTCCGGCGTTGACGCACTCGGTGCGGCCGATCCGCGCGCGGCGGTGCAGCGGCTGGTGCACGTGCCCGAACAGGGCGTGCGACGGCTGCTCGGCCCGGATCCGCGCGGCCAGCGGTGCGCTGGCGATCTCGGCGCGGCGGGTGACGACGTCGTAGGTCAGGCCCGGGTGCGCCGGCGGGACGTGGGTGCACAGCACGTCGGCCGGGCCGAGTGCGTCCAGGCGCGCGGTCCAGTCCTCGTGGGTCACGAAGTGCGGCCGCCAGGGGCCGGTGCGGCGCGGGTCGATCCCGGGCGGGAGCGGCACCCCGCCGAGGAAGCCGAACCGGCGACCGCCGATCTCGACCACCCGTCCGTCGGCGCGGGTGACGCCGTCGGTATCGGGCCAGGCGTCGGGGACGTCGACGTTGCCCGGGATCGCCCAGACCGGCACCCCGAGCCCGCCCAGGACCCCGAAGACCTCGGCGTACTGCGCGGCGACGGCCTCGGCGACGGCGGCGGCCGGGTCGGCGAACCGGGCCCAGGAGCGCTCCAGCAGGCCCAGCACCTGCGCGCGCGGCGCCCCGATCCGGCGCATCCGGCCGAACTCCGCGGCCACCTCGGGCCCGAGCAGCCGGGAGATGATCCCGTTGGTCGGGTCGCGGTAGTCGATGAACTCCAGCAGGTCGCCGAGCACCAGCACCCCGTCGGCGCCCTCGGCGGCGCGGGCGAGCGGGACGGTGGCGCCGTGGACGTCGGTGACGACGTGCAGCCGCACGCTCAGGCCGTCCGGTCCGGCCGGAACGCCGACGGCGCGACGCCCGCCGGGCGCCCGCCCTCCAGGCGCCGCTTGAGCGCGAAGGCGTGCGCCTTGAACGCGCGGTGCCGCCGGTCGGACTCCGCGCGCAGCCACCGGCGGCGCCGCAGCCGGCCACCGGGCGGCGGGCCGTCCGGGTCCGCGCGCAGGAAGAAGTGCAGGACGGTGCCGTCGCCCTCCGGCTCGCACCAGACCTCCATGGTCCCGACGAGCGCGCCGGTCACGGTCCAGCGCAGCCCGGCCGGTCCGCGGTCGTGCGCGACCTCGGGGCGCAGGTCGGGCCAGTACGACGGCCACCGGGCCGGGTCGGCGAACTCCGCCGCGACCCGCTCGCGGGGCACGGCCAGGAAGGTCTCGTCGATCACGTCGATCGCGGGCACCCGGTCAGCGTGCCACCCCGTGCGACGGCGCCGGTCACGGGTACCGTCGCGGCCCGGACCGGACCGGCGGCACCACCGACCGATCCGTTATGTCCGAATCGATGTACGTGGACCCTACTCTCCGGTAGGTTCTGCTCCGAGGTGTCGCCGCAGCCGTCGCGGCGACCGCGTTCAGCCTGTCGAGGCCGCCAGGAGGTCGATCCCCGTGCGTGAGTACAGCGTTCCCGCCGCGGTGTCCGTGGGAGACGAGGAATCGCTCTCGGACGCCGTGTTCGACAACGCCACGCAGCACCCGTCGGACGTGCTCTACCGCCG
Source organism: Pseudonocardia sp. ICBG1034 (assembly GCF_020131375.1). Lineage (NCBI taxonomy): Bacteria > Bacillati > Actinomycetota > Actinomycetes > Pseudonocardiales > Pseudonocardiaceae > Pseudonocardia > Pseudonocardia sp. ICBG1034. Next base: position 2,148,528 of record NZ_JAHLEK010000015.1, on the reverse strand, counting down.
CAAGGGCGCGGACGGGAGCTGGTCGGAGGTGACCGCGGCCGAGTTCGGCGAGCAGGTCACCCGGATCGCCGCCGGGCTGATCGCCGCGGGTGTGCAGGCCGGGGACCGGGTCGCGCTGCTGTCGCGGACCCGGTACGAGTGGACCCTGTTCGACTACGCGATCCTCGCCGCGGGCGGGGTCACCGTGCCGATCTACGAGACCTCCTCGCCGGACCAGATCTCCTGGATCGTGTCCGACTCCGGCGCCGTCGGGATCGTCGTGGAGACCGCCGAGCACGCCGCGTCGGTGGAGAAGGTCCGCGGAGACCTGCCCGAGCTGCGCACCGTCTGGCAGATCGAGCCCGCCGCGTCGGCCCCGGACGCCCCCTCGGCCGTCGAGCAGCTGCGCGGCCTCGGCGCGGACACCCCCGACGACGTGGTGCACGCCCGGCGCGGCGGGGTGCGCGCCGACGACCTGTGCACCCTGATCTACACCTCGGGCACCACCGGCCGCCCCAAGGGCTGCGAGCTGACCCACCGCAACCTGGTCGCCGAGATCCGCACGATCGCCGCGACGATCCCGCACCTGTTCGAGCCCGGGGACTCGGTGCTGCTGTTCCTGCCGCTCGCGCACGTGTTCGGCAAGGCCATCCAGTGCGGCTGCCTGTCCACCCGCACGATCGTCGGCCACTCCCCCGACGTGAAGACCCTGCTGCCCGACCTGGCGGACTTCCGGCCGACCTTCCTGCTCGCGGTGCCGCGGGTGTTCGAGAAGGTCTACAACGGCGCGCGGCTCAAGGCGCACAACGACGGCAAGGGCAAGATCTTCGACGCGGCCGCCGACACCGCGATCGCCTACTCCGAGGCGCTCGACGCGGGCGGGCCCGGCCTGCTGCTCAAGGCCCGGCACGCGCTGTTCGACAAGCTCGTCTACGGCAAGCTGCGCGCCGCCGTCGGCGGCCGGGTCAAGGCCGCGGTGTCCGGCTCGGCCCCGCTCGGGGGCCGGCTCGGGCACTTCTTCCGCGGCATCGGGCTGCCCGTGCTGGAGGGCTACGGCCTGACCGAGACCTCCGCGGGCATCACCCTGAACACCCTCGACGCCCAGCGTGTCGGCTCGGTGGGCCGCCCGGTCCCCGGCTGCGCGGTCCGGATCGCCTCCGACGGCGAGATCATGCTGCGCGGCGACATCGTCTTCCGCGGCTACTGGAAGAACGAGGAGGCCTCGAAGGAGGCCCTGGAGTCCGACGGCTGGTTCCACTCCGGCGACATCGGCGAGCTCGACGACGCCGGCTTCCTGACCATCACCGGCCGCAAGAAGGAGATCATCGTCACCGCCGGCGGCAAGAACGTCGCGCCGGCCGTGCTCGAGGACCGGCTGCGGGCGCACCCGCTGGTCGGGCAGTGCATCGTGATCGGCGACCAGAAGCCGTTCATCTCCGCGCTGGTCACCATCGACCCGGACGCCCTGCCGGGCTGGCGCGAGCGCAACGGCAAGCCCGCGGGCGACGGCAGCTCGGCCGCCGACCTCGTCGACGACCCGGAGCTGCGCGGCGAGATCGCGGCCGCGGTCGAGGACGCCAACCAGGCCGTCTCGCGGGCCGAGCAGATCCGCAAGTTCACGATCCTGCCGCACGACTTCAGCGAGGCCGGCGGCGAGCTGACGCCGACGATGAAGGTCAAGCGCAAGGTCGTCGTGGAGTCCTACTCCGGCGAGATCGAGGCGCTCTACGCGGGGACCACCGCCGACAAGGGCTGACCCCCGCCGTCGACGACGGGTCGCGCACTCAGCGCGGCCCGTCGTGGCCGGTCAGGAAGCCGTGCAGGCGCGCCGCCGACGACGGCCCGCCCCAGACCCGCCGGACGCGGGCCCGTCCGGCGCGGCCCATCGCCGTCGCCCGGGCGGGGTCGCCGAGCAGGTCCGCGACCCGGTCGGCGACGGCGGCGACGTCACGTCCCGGCACGACGTGGCCGGTCACACCCTCCTCGACGGTCTCCGGCGCGCCGCCGGAGTCCCCCGCGACGACGGGCAGCCCCGACGCCGCGGCCTCCAGCAGCGCGATCCCCAGCCCCTCGACGTCGAGCCCGCCGAGGTGGGTGCGGCACGGCAGGGCGAACACGTCCCCGGCGGCGTGGTGCGCGGCGAGCTCGGCGGCCGGGACCCCGCCGGTGAGCACGACGGCGTCGGTCACCCCGGCGCGTGCCGCCAGTGTGCGCAACCGGTCCCGATAGGGCCCGCCGCCGACGAGCAGCAGCCGGGTGCCCGGCACCCGGCGGCGGATCCGCGGCAGCGCCGCGACCAGCACGTCCTGGCCCTTGCGCGGCACCAGCCGGGACACGCACGTCACGACCGGTGCGTCGCCGAGCCGGTACCGGGCCCGGACCGCGGCACGGGCGTCCGGGTCGGGTGCGAAGCGGACGGTGTCCACCGGGGGCGGCAGGACCTCCAGCGCCGCGTCCGGGCCGAGCGCGCCGGCGAGCCGGCCGCGGGTCCAGTGCGAGACCGTGGTGACGACGTCGGCGTCACGGCCGATCCGGTGCAGCGCCCGGCGCGCGCCGGGCAGCATCGACCAGCCGACCTCGTGGCCGTGCGTGGTGGCGACGACCCGCTCCACCCCGGCCCGGCGGCGCAGGTACGGGCCGAGCAGCCCCAGCGGCGCGGCCGCGCCGAACCAGACGGTCCCGGCGTCGTGCTCGCGGGCCAGCTCCGCGGCGCGCCGGGCGACCTCGGGGACCGGCAGCATGAGCGGCGACCGGTGCCGGTGCACGGGGAACGGCAGCGCGGCGTCGTGGTCGGCGGCGCCGCGCCAGGCGGGTGCGTGGACCGCGAGCGAGTCCGGCGGGAGCGCGCGGGCGAGGTCGGACAGGTAGGACTGGATGCCGCCGGGCCGGGGCGGGAAGTCGTTGGTCACCAGCAGCGTGCGCGCCACGGTCGGCGACGCTAGTCCTCGGCGGGGCGCCGGCCGCCGGTGGTCCCCGGCGGCGGGATCGGCGGGGGTCGGGACGGCGGCTCCGCACGCGCGCTGCGCGTCGGGGATGCGGGCCGCCGTCCGACACTCCGGGGAGCGGACGAGTTCCGCGTCCTCACCGTTGCGTGACCGGGTCGGTCGCCCGCCGGGGTGGCACTGCTCCGTACGAGTGGTGGTGCTCGCTCGACGGCACAGCTGGTGAGGATGTCGTGCTGTTCAGGTGAACGAGCGCGGCGGCCCGCGGTGACGGCCCCGCCCCGGTTTCTTCTCCGGCGCGGCCATTCTGTCGGACCCCTCCCCTAGCGTCCGCGGTGCTCGACCACCTCGGGTCCGACGAAGGAGGAGCCATGATCGTCGACTGCGATCGCTGCGAGGTCCGCGGTGCCGCGTGCGGTGCCTGCGTCATCGGGGTGCTGCTGGAGGTCCCGGAGGACGACCGGCCGATCCCCTACCTTCCCGTCGACCTGCCGGCCGGCACGGTGGCCACGACCGTCGCCCCGCTGGAGTTCGCCGAGCCGGAGCGCCGGGCACTGCAGGTGCTGGCCGGGGGCGGCCTCATCCCGCACCTGCGTCTGGTCGAGCCGGGCGCACCGGCGCCCGGTCGAGCCGGACGTACGGCGCTGCCGATGCCGGTGGTCCCGCCGGCCGGGCACGGGCCCCGGCACCGTGACGTGGGGTGAGCGCTCACCCGCCGAGGCGGCGCAGCAGCACCGCGGACGCCACGGTGTGCGCGCCCCGGCGGCGCACCGAGCGCACGATCTCCTGGTCCGACGTCGCGACCAGCAGCGGCCGGCCCGCCGGCTCGGCGGCGACGAGGTCGCGGACGACGTCGTCGGCGATCACCCCGGCGTCGCTGAACAGCACCCGCACCCCGCGGCTGCCGCGCACCGGCGCGGCGATCACGGCGGCCCCGTCGAACACCACGGTGATCTCGGCCCCCGTGCGGGCACCCAGTGCGCCGAGCTGGGCCACCAGCCGGGAGCGCTGATCGGCCAGCGGCAGGTCCGGGTAGCCGGTCTTGCTGACGTTGTAACCGTCGACGATGAGGTGCACCGACGGCACGGTCAGCAGCGCGTCCAGCGCGGCCAGCCCGTCGACGGGGGCCGCGACGCGCGCGCCGGTCCCGCGGTCGCCCGGTCCCGCGACGAGGTCCGCCGGCCGCGGTCCGCCCGCGCCGACGTCGAGCTCGCGGCGCAGACCCGAGATCGCGCCGCTGACGGTGTCCAGCAGCAGCTCCAGGCGCACCTCGTCGCCGCGCCGGGCCTCGCGGGCCGCCTGGCGGGCGGCGGCGACCTGACCGGCCGCGGCGTCGGCCCGGCGGCGTTCCCGGTCGGCCCGCTCGCGCTCGGCGGCGGTCTCGGCGCGGGAGCGGGCGAGCTCGTCGTCGACGCCGCCGCGGAGCCGCGCGACCTCCTCCTCCAGCTCCGTGCGGGCGTCGAGTGCGGCACGCAACCGCGCGCCCTGGTCGCTGACCCGGCGGCGCATCTGCTGGTACTCGGTCTCCCGCTCCCCGACGAGCGCCCGTGCGCGTTCCCGTTCCTCGACCAGCTCGGCGCGCGCCCGTTCGAGCTCGGCGGTGAGCTTGTCGACCTTGGCCAGGGCCTCGTCGCGCTCGGCGCGCAGGTTCGCCAGGTCCGCGGTCTGCCCCACCTCGGCGACCCGCCGGTGCGCGAGCGGATCGGCGGTGAGCAGCGCGACCGCGGCCGCGTCGAGCTTGTCGACGGGTGCGGGCAGCGGATCCGCGACGGACGCGGCCTCCGCGGCGGGGGTCGCCCCGTCCACCGGTGACGCGGCTGCGTGCTGCGCCGCGGGACGACCGGACGGGCCGGCTCCCTCAGCGGCTCCGGTGTCCGGGGTGGGTGCCCCGGGCCCGCCCGGGGGCACGGGCGGGTCGCCGGCGGGTCGTGTCGTGGCGGGTTCGGGCAGCTCCAGCTCACCGGGCCGGTTCTCGGCCCACCACGCCACCACGGCCGCCCGGAACGCCGTGTCCTGCTGCAGCCGGGCCACCAGTACCTGCCCGCCGAGACGGGCCCGCTTGGCGGGGGTGAACCGGGCGAAGCGGCGTAGCGGGGTGGGGACGTCCCCGGGCGGCAGCCCGCCCAGCGCGGTACCCGCGATCTCGGCGAGCCGGGCCCGCAGCGGGGCGGGCAGCTCCGGCCAGTCGCTCGCGGCCGTGTCCGCGGCGCACGACGGGACCCCGGAGCACGTGGGCTCCGGTCGCTCCGTGTCGTCGTACGCCATCGGTCCAGGTTATCCCCGCCCGGCCCGGATCGCCGTCGGCGTGGCCGTCCGCAGCCGGGACGTCCCCGGATCGGTGTCCGCGCCCCGGCTCCCCCGGACCGGGGCCGGGTGTTCGAACATACTGTCGGACCCCACGGCTACGGTGCAGGGCGTGACCTCCTGCTCCCCGCAGCTCACCTTCGACGAGCTGGGCACGCCACTGCGTGACGTCACCTTCTGCGTGGTCGACCTGGAGACCACCGGCGGCAGCCACCGGACCGACGCCATCACCGAGGTCGGCGCCGTCGCGGTGCGCGGCGGCAACCGGATCTCCGAGCTCGGCACCCTCGTCGACCCGGGCGTACGGGTCCCGGCCGACATCACCCGGCTGACCGGCATCACGAACGCGATGCTGCACGACGCGCCACCGCTGGGCGCGGTCCTGCCCTCGGTGCTCGACATGCTCCGCGGCGCGGTGCTGGTGGCCCACAACGCCCCGTTCGACACGGGGTTCCTCAAGGCCGCCTGCGAGCGCCTCGAGCGCCCCTGGCCCGGCCCGCCGGTCCTGTGCACCGCCCGGCTCGCCCGGGCCGTGCTCCCGCACGCCGAGTGCCCCAGTGTGAAGCTGGGCACGCTGGCCCGGCACTTCGGCTGCGCCACCACCCCGGACCACCGGGCGCTGACCGACGCCCGGGCGACCGTCGAGGTGCTGCACCACCTGCTGGAGCGGATCGGGAACCTCGGTGTGCAGAGCCTGGAGGAGCTGCTGCAGCTCGTCCGTGACCGGGCCCCGCACCGGCCCACCACCACCCAGCGGCGCCGCAGGCACCTGGCGAACGACGTGCCCTCGGAGCCCGGTGTGTACCTGTTCCGCGGCGGCGACGGCCAGGTGCTCTACGTCGGCACCAGCGGCGACCTCCACCGGCGGGTGCGGTCGTACTTCACGGCCGGGGAGAAGCGCCGCCGGGTCCGCGACATGCTCGCCCGCGCCGAGAAGGTCGACGCGGTGGTCTGCGCGCACGCCCTGGAGGCCTCGGTGCGCGAGCTGGCGCTCATCGCCGCGCACCGCCCGCCGTACAACCGGCGCTCGCGCAACCCCGGCCGGGCCTACTGGGTGGCGCCGACGGCGGAGGCGTTCCCGCGGCTGTCGGTCGTCGCCACCCCGCGGGCGGGTGCCCTGGGCCCGTTCGGGTCGCAGCGGGCTGCGACCGACGTGCTCGACGCGGCACTCGACGCACTGCCGCTGCGCCGGTGCACGATCCGCATCCCGGCCCGGAACCCCTCGGCGACGCCGTGCGCGCTGCACGAGCTGGGCCGCTGCGCCGCCCCGTGCGCCGGCCTGCAGCCCGTCGAGGACTACGCGCCCGCCGTGCACGCCTGGGGCGACCTCGTCGCGGGGCGGGACGACGGCCCGCTGCGGGTGCTGGCCACCGAGGTCGACGACCGGTCGGCCGGCGGGCGTTACGAGGCGGCCGCACGGGCCCGGGACAGGCTGGCCACGCTGGCCGCCGGGGTCGACCGGGGCGGCACCCTGGCCGCGCTCGCGGGCATCGACGAGCTGGTCGGTGCCCGGCCCGACGGCCGGGGCGGCTGGGAGCTCGCCGTCCTGCGCCACGGACGGCTCGCCGCGGCGGGCAACGCCCCGCGCGGGGTGCGGCCGATGCCGGTCGTCGAGGCGCTGCGGACCGGCGCGCAGACGGTCCTGCCCGGCGACGGGCCGCTGCGCGGGGCCCCGTCGGAGGAGGTCCGGATCCTGCACCGCTGGCTCACCACCGGCGGGACCCGGCTGGTGTACTGCGACCCGCCCTGGGCGGAGCCGGCCCGGGGCGGGGGTGCCTGGCGGGAGTGGGCCGACCGGGCCCGGGAGGCGTCGCACCGCACCGGTGACCGCTCCCCCGACGAGCCCGCCGGGGTCTGAGGACGGCGATCCGCGGTCCTCCCGACGGCGCCCCGGGCGACGACGCCGTGGCCGGACACACGGGCCGCGGCGTCCGACCGCGCGCAGCCCGCACACACGACGGCGGCCCCGCCGGACGGACGACGACGCACCGGCACACGACGGCGGCCCCGCCGGAGACCGTGTCTCCGGCGGGGCCGCCGTGGAGTGCTTCCGGGCCGGGGCCCGGACCGTGCTCAGTCGCGCGGCTGCTGCGGACGACCACCGTCGTCCGGGCGGCCCGCGAGCTCACCGCTGCGGGACTCGAGCTCCGCCCGCGCCTCGTGGCGCCGGCGGGACTCCTCGAGCTCCCGCTCGTGGGCCTCGTGGCGGGCCACGGCCAGCGCGCGGGACTCCTCGACCGGGTCCGGCGTGAGCAGCGAACCGGAGACCGGCTCACCCGCCGACCCGAGCTGGTTCATCCGCTTGGGCACCGAGGCGCCCTGGTACTCCAGCGGGATGGCGTGGCCGTGCGAGTCGACGCCGCCCAGCGGCTGGTGCACCTCGATGAACTCACCGTGCGGCAGCCGCTTGATGATGCCCGTCTCGATGCCGTGCTCCAGCACCGCGCGGTCCGACCGCTGCAGACCGATGCACCAGCGGTAGGCCACCCAGTACACGATCGGCGGCACGACGAGCAGACCGATGCGGCCGGCCCACGTGGTCGCGTTCAGCGAGATGTGGAAGAAGTACGAGATCCAGTCGTTGAACCCGCACATCACGAGCCACAGGTAGAACGAGATCGCCATGGCGCCGAGCGCGGTCCGGACCGGCACGTCGCGCGGACGCTGCAGCAGGTTGTGCAGCGCGTCGTCCCCGGTGAAGCGCCGTTCGATGGCCGGGTAGGCCCCGGCGAGCACGAACAGCACCGGCAGGAAGCCCGCGGTGGGGATGAACGCCGCCGGGATCGTGTACGTCCCGAACAGGTAGAACTCCCACGGCGGGAAGATCCGGCCCATGCCCTCGGACCACAGCATGTAGAAGTCCGGCTGCGACCCGGCGGAGATGTGCGAGGCGTCGTACGGGCCGAGGTGCCAGATCGGGTTCATCTGGAACAGCCCGGAGATCAGGGCCAGCACACCGGCGACGACGAAGAAGAACGCGCCGCCCTTCGCCGCGAACTGCGGCATGATCCGCACGCCGACGACGTTGTTCTCGGTCCGGCCGGGGCCGGGGAACTGGGTGTGCTTCTGGTACCACACCAGGCCGAGGTGCACGGCGATCAGCGCGAGGATGATGCCGGGCAGGATCAGCACGTGGATGATGTAGAGCCGCGGGATGATCTCGGTCCCGGGGAACTCGCCGCCGAACAGCGCCCAGTGCACCCAGGTGCCCATGATCGGCACGGTCAGCGTGATGCCCGAGGCGATCCGCAGCCCGACGCCCGAGAGCAGGTCGTCCGGCAGGGAGTAGCCGGTGAAGCCGGCGAAGGTGCCCAGCAGGATCAGCACGACGCCGATGGTCCAGTTGGCCTCACGCGGCTTGCGGAACGCGCCGGTGAAGAACACCCGGAACATGTGGATGATCATCGCCGCGACGAAGAGCAGCGCCGCCCAGTGGTGCAGCTGACGCATGAACAGGCCGCCGCGGACCTCGAGCGAGATCTCCAGCGCGGACTCGTAGGCCCGCGACATGTGGACGCCGCGCAGCGGGTCGTACGGCCCGTTGTAGACGACCTCCTGCATGGAGGGGTCGAAGAACAGCGCAAGGTAGGTGCCCGACAGCAGCACGATGATGAAGCTGTACAGGGCGATCTCGCCCAGCATGAACGACCAGTGGGTCGGGAAGACCTTGTTGAACTGCTTCCGCAGTCCGGCGGCCGCGTGGTAGCGCTGGTCCGCCTGGTCGAGTGCCGCGCCGCCCTTGGCCGCGAGGCCACCTGAGGAGGTGGTGGGTGTCGTGATCGAACTCATGTCGTCTTCGGCCTCTCCCAGAACGCGGGTCCGACGGGCTCCACGAAGTCGCTGCGGGCGACGAAGTAGCCCTCCTCGTTCACCGTGATCGGCAGCTGCGGCAACGGCCGGGCGGCGGGCCCGAAGACGGGCTCGGCGTCCTGCGTGGCCAGGAACTGCGACTGGTGGCACGGGCAGAGAATGCGGTTGTCCTGCGCCTGGAACAGCGAGGTCGGGCACCCGAGGTGGGTGCAGACCTTCGACCAGGCGTAGAAGTCACCGTAGTTGAAATTCTCCTGACCGGGGCGCTTCGTGACCTCGGTCCCGGGGCGGAGACGGATGAGCATGACCGGCGCGTCCGAGGCGCGCTGCGCGTGGAGCAGCTCCTCCTCGTTGCCCCGCTCGCTCTCGCGGTACGGGAAGACGGTCATCATGGCACCCGGCTCCATGTCCTCGGGTCGCACTCGGGCGATCTCGGAGAGGATACCCGTGTCGGTGCGCAGGTACACCGTCTCGCCGTTCTCCGGACGCCAGCCCGTGTGCCACAGCGGGGCGTCGTCGCCCTCGGCCCACGGGTTCCGGATGATGCCGCCGAGAGCGACCACACCGGTGCCGATACCGGCCACGGCCGCGGCCAGGCCGGCGCTGCGGATGATCAGCTTGCGACGCCCGATCGTGGTGCCCTTGCCGGCGTCGGCGACCTGGGCCAGGAAGGTGGCGCGGTCGACGTCGGTGGACGGGCCGTCGTGACGCTGCTGGACCGAGGTCTCCTCCGGGAACAGCTTCTTCACCATCTGGATGACCGCGATGCCGATGGACAGCACCGAGAAGCCGAAGGTGAAGCCGATGACCGGGGTGTAGAGGTTGTAGAGCGCGTGGCCGGGCTCGCCGACGTTGACGTACTCCCACGGCCACGCGATGAACGCGACCACGAAGGCGATCATGGAGATCGCCGAGATGACGAACCACAGCGCGACCGAACGCTCGGCGCGCTTCTCCGCGCGGGTCCCCGGGATCGGGAACGCCGGCGTGTTGTGCACGACCTCGACCTCGTCGAGCTCACCGGCCAGACGGGCCAGCTGCTCGGGCGACATCGCGTCGAGCTCCTCCTTGGTCGGACGACGCTCCGACCCGGTGCTGACTTCGCTGCTCAACTCTTCGCCCCCAACCAGATCGCGAACCCGACCAGACCGGACATCACGACGGCGAAGATGAAGACACCCTCGGCCGTCGGACCGAGACCCAGCAGCGAGTAGCCGCCCGGGTCGTTGGCGTGGTTCACCGACTTGATGTACGCGATGATGTCCTGCTTCTCCTGCGGCGTGAGCTGCTGGTCGGAGAAGCGCGGCATGTTCTGCGGACCGGTCTGCATCGCGGTGTAGATCTGCTCCTCGCTGGCCGGCTCGAGCGCGGGAGCGTACTTGCCGGACGACAGCGCGCCGCCGACACCGGTGAAGTTGTGGCACGAGGCGCAGTTCAGGCGGTACAGCACGCCGCCGCGACCCGGGTCGTCGCCGCGCAGGGCCTCGCCGGTCGCGGCCGGGGTGACCGGCCCGCCGCCGTTGGCCTGCACGAACGCGCCCAGCGCCTCGAGGTTCGCCCGGCCCTCCTGGGTCTCCGGGTCGAAGATCGGCAGCGGGTGCTTGCGGGCCGCCTGGGCCTCCTGGCGCGCCATCGGCATACGACCCGAGGACACCTGGAAGTAGACCGCCGCGTCACCGACGCCGATGAGGCTCGGGCCGCGGTCCTGGACACCCTGCAGGTTCGCACCGTGGCAGGTGATGCAGGTGTTGTTGTAGAGCTGCTCGCCCTTGGCGATCAGCGCGGTGTCCTGCTGGGCCTGGGCGACCTGCGGCTGCGGCGCGAAGGCGGCGTAGAGGAAACCGACGGACAGCAGGCCCAGCCCGATGGCGAGGGCGCCGGCGATGCGGCGCTTCATCTTGCCGTGCGGACGGGTGCGGCCCCCGGCCTTCTCGTCCGGCCGGTCGGCCGGTGGTGGGTTCTGGTTCTCGGTCATCGCTGGGGGTCTTCCAACCTCGACGTCGTGGCGGGTGCTGTCAGGGAACGGGCGGCGCGATCGGTCAGCGGATGAAGTAGATCGTGGCGAACAGCCCGATCCACACCACGTCGACGAAGTGCCAGTAGTACGACACCACGATCGCCGCGGTGGCCTGGGCGGGCGTGAACTTGCTGAGCTTCGTGCGGATGATCAGGTACACGAACGCGACCAGGCCGCCGACCACGTGCAGCCCGTGGAAGCCGGTCGCCAGGTAGAAGACCGACCCGTAGGCGCTCGACGCGATCGTCGTCTCGTGCGAGGTGACCAGGGTGTAGTACTCGAAGGCCTGGCCCAGCACGAAGAACGTCCCCATCGCCAGCGTCAGGGCGTACCAGCGACGCAGGCCGAACACGTCGCCACGCTCGGCGGCGAACACGCCGAACTGGCAGGTGAACGAGGACGCCACGAGCACGATCGTGATCGCGAGCGCGTAGGGGACGTCGAGCTCGGTGGGCGGCGGCGGCCAGGGGCCGTCGTTCTGCGCCCGCGCGGTGAAGTACATCGCGAACAGCCCGGCGAAGAACATCAGCTCGCTGGAGAGCCAGACGATGGTGCCGATGCTGACCAGGTTGGGGCGGTTCAGCGAATGGATCCGCGCGCTGATGTTGGGTGCCGCTGTCGTCACGTCGGGCATTATGACCCGAGCCGAACTTCTACGGCTTGTCGGGATACCCCTCGCCACATCACGATCGGCGAACGGACCCCATGATCGGCAACGCTTCGCCAGGTCGGGGCGACCGGGCGGCCCCGTCCCGGACCGCCGGCACGACAACGTTCGGGGGCGACGGAGGGTTCCCCTAGTATCCCCGGCGTGAGCGGACGAGCGGCAGAGATCGGCAGCGCGGCCGGATCGGTGACGGGGACCAGCACGGTGCTGGTCTACAGCCACCGTCCCGAGGTCCGCGAGAGCATCATCGAGGCGGTCGGGCGGCGGCCCGCTCCGGACGTGGGCCGGGTGCGCTGGGTGGAGGCGGCCGGCATCGCCGAGGTCCTCGCGGCCTGCGACGCCGGTGAGGCCGACCTGCTGGTCCTCGACGGCGAGGCGCAGCCGACCGGTGGGATGGGCGTGGCCAAGCAGCTGCGTCACGAGATCGTCGACTGCCCCCCGATCGTGCTGACCGTCCGCCGCCGGGACGACCGCTGGCTCGCCACCTGGTCGGAGGCGGACGCCGTGCTCGTGCACCCGCTCGACCCGATCGAGGCGGCCGAGGTCGTCGCGCAGGTCCTGCGCGACCACCGGCCCGGCACCCTGACCCCGCAGCAGTAGCGAGACAGAGGACACCTCACGTCGTGAGCGCACCCACCTGGCCCTCCGTGATCGGCCGCCTGATGCGCGGCGAGGACGTCACCGCCGACGAGGCGACCTGGGCGATGGGTCAGGTCTTCGCCGGCGAGGCGACCCCGGCGCAGCTCGCCGGGTTCCTCGTGGCGCTGCGCGCGAAGGGCGAGACACCCGCGGAGATCTCGGGCATGGCCGACGCGATGCTGGCCCACGCGCTGCGGGTGCACGTGCCCGGGCGCTCGGTCGACGTCGTCGGCACCGGCGGGGACCAGGCGCACACGGTGAACATCTCCACGATGGCGGCGATCGTCGTCGCGGCGGCGGGTGCGCCGGTGGTCAAGCACGGCGGGCGCGCGGCGTCGTCGCAGTGCGGGACGGCCGACGTGCTGGAGGAGCTGGGCGTCGCGATCGAGCTGACCCCGTCCGCGGTCGAGCGGTGCGCCGCGGAGCTGGGGATCGCGTTCTGCTTCGCGCAGTCCTTCCACCCCGCCATGCGCTACGCCGGCGGGGTCCGTCGCGAGCTCGGCGTCCCGACCGCGATGAACCTGCTCGGGCCGCTGTCCAACCCGGCCCAGCCGGAGACCGGCCTGATCGGCTGCGCCGACCCCCGGCACGCCGCGACGATGGCCGAGGTCTTCGCCCGGCGCGGCAAGTCGGTACTGGTGGTGCGCGGCGACGACGGGCTGGACGAGCTGACCACCACCGGGCGCAGCACCGTCTGGATCAGCGACGGCGGCACCGTCCGCGAGGAGCGGCTCGACCCGGCCGACCTCGGGGTCGGTGTGGCCACCGCCGAGGACCTGCGCGGCGGCACCCGGCAGGTCAACGCCGCCGTCGTCCGCGACCTGGTGGCCGGTAAGACCGGACCGGTGCGCGACGCCGTGCTGCTCAACGCCGCCGGGGCGCTCGCCGCGCACCGCGGGGTCGGTGCGGACCTCACCGCGTCGGTCGGGGCGGCGCTCGAGGCCGTCGCCGGGGCGGTGGACTCCGGTGCGGCCGCGGACCTGCTGGCCCGCTGGGCCGCGCTCTCGACCGAGCTCGCGTCGGCCTGACCCGCGGGGGCCGGGCTCAGTCGAGCCCGATGGCGAACGCGGCGTCGGTGTCGGCCTTGGAGTAGGACCGGAACGCGATGTGGGTGTCGGTCCCGACGACGCCGTCGATCCGGCTGAGCCGGCTGGCGATCACGTCGGCGAGCTGCTCGTGCTCGCGCACCTTGACGATCGCGATCAGGTCCACGTCACCGGCGCAGGAGTAGACCTCCGAGACGCCGTCGAGGTCCGCGATGGCCTGCGCGGTCTCGGGGATCCGGTCGGCGGCGGTGTGCACCAGGACGATCGCGGTGATCACGGTGGGGCTCCCCCTCGGGTCAGGGCGTGGCGGACACCGATGAGGCTAGTGGGGGCATCCCCTGTGGCGCAGGCCGCATCCGGTTGCTAGTGTGATCGTCATGCGCACCGTCGAGCACACCCTTGCTCCGGCCGCAGCGCTGCCCGCACGACTTCTCGCGGTAGTAGCACTGCGCGTCGGCTGATCCAGGCCGCCGACGCGCCCGCGCCGCAATCCCGGCGCTTCCCTCCCGCACACCGCGGTGAGGATCCACGAGACCTGGCTCGCGTTCCCGCTTCTCTCTCGCGCAACGCATGGAGCCACACGATCATGAGCATCACCGCCGACCGTCCCACCACCACCTTCACCTTCCCCACCGGTTCCGGTGGCGCCGCGGACATCGCGTCCCGGATGCCCCGCCGGCACACCGTCGTCACCGGCGACGGGATGGCCGGGGTCATGCAGATCGCCTCGGCGCTGCAGAGCTGTGGCCGCACGCTGCGCGAGTTCTGCGTCGACGTCCGTGAGGGCGTCGCCTACAGCTCGGTCACCTGCACCATGTCGATGACCCCCGACGAGGCCGACGACTTCTCCCGCGGCATGGGCGCGATGTCCTGCGTCATGGCGGTCGACCCGTACTGAGCCGTACGGCGCCCGTGCGGGAACCGGCCGCTACGACCGCGAGCTGTGGCGGCGGGCGGCGTCCAGCATCTCCGCCCGGTCCGCGATCTTGACCCGGTCGGTGCCGCCGCGCCGCTCCCCCAGGGCGAGTTCGGCGGCGTCGAGACGCAGCCAGTCCTCCCACAGCACGGGGTCGACGCCGTAGGAGCGCATCCGCTCGACGACGGCGACGCCGCCCGGCCGCGGCGGCGTCGACAGGGTCGGCAGGTCGGCCAGCACCGACTCCGCGGTCTGCGCGCCGTCGCCCTTGTTGGTGCCGATCACCCCGGTCGGGCCCCGTTTGATCCACCCGGCCACGTAGCTGCCGCGCACCGGCTCCCCGCCGAGCAGCACCCGTCCCGCCTCGTGCGGGACGGTGCCGGTGGCCGCGTCGAACGGCAGCCCCTCGATGGGCTCGCCCGCGTAGCCGATGGCCCGCACGACCAGGCCCGCCTCCAGGGTCTCCCGCTCCCCCGTGCCGCGCACCCGGCCGTCGTCGCCGAGGGCGTTGCGTTCGATCTCGACGGCGCCGACCCGGCCGGTTCCGTCGTCGACGAGCCGGACCGGGGACCGCAGGAACCGCAGGTGGATCCGCCGGGACGCGCCGGTGGAGGACCGGCGGGCCCATTCGGTGAGCATCTCGATGTTCTGGCGCATCCGGCGTTCCTCCGGCTCGGCCACGCCCGCGGCGAGCAGGCCGTCGTCGTGCACCACGACGTCGACGTCGTCGAGGCCGCCGAGACCGCGCAGCTCGGCGGGGGTGAACTTCACGTGCAGCGGGTCGCGCCGGACCAGTACGTGCACGTCGGTGACCGCGCTCGCCCGCAGCGCGTCGAGCACCGCGTCGTGCGCGTCGGTGGCGGCGAGGTCGTCGGCGGGGCGGGCCAGGACCCGCGCGACGTCGACGGCGACGTTCCCCGCGCCGACCACGACCACGCCGGGGCGGTCGAGCAGCGGGCCGGGACCGACCGCGTCGGGGTGCCCGCAGTACCAGGACACGAACGCACCGGAGCCGACCGAGCCCGCGAGATCCTCCCCCGGGACGCC
Source organism: Pseudonocardia sp. ICBG1034 (assembly GCF_020131375.1). Taxonomy (NCBI): domain Bacteria; kingdom Bacillati; phylum Actinomycetota; class Actinomycetes; order Pseudonocardiales; family Pseudonocardiaceae; genus Pseudonocardia; species Pseudonocardia sp. ICBG1034. The sequence goes on along the minus strand of NZ_JAHLEK010000015.1, from coordinate 2,133,161 downwards.
GAGGTCGCGGTCGACCGCGCTGCCCGTCGCGTGCACGACGGCGTGGTAATGCTCCCGCAGCGCCTCCCCCGGGATGCCGCCGGGGCCGACGTGGACATTGCCGAGGAACCGGACGCGGTCGCCGTCGTCGAAGGTCCGCACCAGCGCGCGGATCACCGACTTCATCTTCACGTGGTCGGGGGCGACGCCGTAGCGGACCAGACCGTAGGGCGCGGGCAGCCGGTCGATCACGTCGACGTGCACCGACGGGTCACCCGCCAGCAGCGCCTCGGCCGTGTACAGGCCGGACGGTCCGGACCCGATGACGGCGATCCGGTGGGGTCGTGGGGCGGGGACCTGCGGGGTCGACACGTGCGCACCTCCGAGCCGGGGACGGTGACGACGCTAACAGCGACGACCCGTCCGGGCGATCATCGGCGCAGTGCGGTGCCGACGGCGCGCACCGCGGCCCGTCCGTCGGGCAGCAGCAGCTCCGTGCCCAGGGTGCGGAAGCGGCGGCCGTCGCGGATCACGACGGTGCGGGCCCGCAACCGGTCGGTGACCTGCACCGGGCGCAGGAACTCCACCGTCGTGGACAACGGCCGGGCGTCCGCGGCGCCGGGGTGCGCGGACTGGACCGCGGCGGCGAGTCCGGACAGGACCGCACCGTGGGTGGTGCCGTTGAGGTTCGTCGTCGACGGGCCGGGGGTGAACACGACGTCGCCGTCGGCGTCGCGCTCGAGGTGCTCGGTCCGCAGCCGGGTGGCGTCGAACGGCGGCAGCGCGGCCCGGGCGTCGGTGCCGGCGTCGGTGGTCCCCGTCGCGGGCGCGGGCGCGGTCGCGAGCCCGCCGGGGCCCGCGGGGGCACCGGTCAGCGCGAAGGTGGCGACGACGTGCGCGACGGCGACCCCGGTGTCGTCGCGCATCTCGGCCCGGCCGACGCCGACCTCGTCGTCGAGGTGCAGCAGCGTCAGCTCGGCGCGCAGCCACCGCGCGTCCGGTGCGGGGACCCCGGCCGCGTCCAGGCGCAGGTCGACCGTGGGCGCGCCTCCGGTGAGCCGCGCCGTGGAGAAGACGAGGTAGCCGAGGCCCGCGTCGGCCAGCAGTGCCGGGAGCACCGGGAGGACCCGGCCGTCGGCGGTGCGGACGCCGTCGTGCAGCGGGGCGCGCACCACCACGCGTTCCGGGGTCGACGACGGGTCGGGCGCCATCCCGAGACCGGACTCGACCGGCGCGCGCCGCAGCCGCTCCCGGGTGCCCGGTGCGGGCCTGGTCGGCTTCGGCTGCGTCGTGCCGGTCATGATCCCATCGTGCGTCACGCCGGGGGCGCTCCCGGCCCCGGGTCCCGGTACCAGGCGGTGAGCAGCTCGGCCTCGTCGTCGACGGCGCGCCGGTCGGCGGCGTCGAGCGGGGTGAACGGGGTGGTGGCGACGCGGCCGTCGCGGTGCTCCCAGGTGCCGGCGACCCGGCCGTGCAGCAGGAACACCGGCGCCGAGCGGGGCCGGGTCGTGGCGAACACGTGGTGGCGGTGCTCGGCGGGCACGATCCCGGTGGCCGCGGCGTGCCCGAGCAGCAGCACCGCGTCGTAGGGGCCGAGGAAGCGCACCGGCAGCGGGGAGCCGGGCCCGGGCAGCGGGGCGCGCGGCACGTCGAGCAGCGCGGTGCCGTCCTCGGCGGCAAGGGGGCGCAGGTCCTCCCCCGCCAGGGCTGCGCGGGCGACGCGGACCGGCCAGCCGGCGAACCGCGCGACGTCCGGCGCGGACGCGGGCCCGAAGGCCCGCAGGTAGCGGCGGGCCAGCGCGGCCCGTGCCGCGGCGGGGCCGGGCTCCGGGCCGGGCGCGGCGAGGCCGTAGACGTGGGCGCGCGGGGTCGCCCAGGTGCCGGCGGGCGGGACCCGCACGAGCCCGATCCAGTGCTGCACGCCGGGGAAGACGCCCGCGGGCAGGCCCGCGTCGGCGAGTGCGGCGGTGATCTCGGCGTGCCGGCGCGGCCCGTCGGCCAGCAGCCCGCCGACGACGCGTGCGGCGGCGGTCATGTCGGCGTCGGTGACGTCGCGGGACAGCCGCAGCCAGTCCGCGCGCTGCTCGGCGCGGACGGCGGCGGTGAACACCCGGTGGTCGCGGCGGCTGAGCATGTGGATGGTCGAGCGCATCGCCCAGGCCTGTACGACGCGTCCGTCGTGGAGCATCGCGGTCAGTGCGGGCCGCTCGAAGCCGATGAGCCGCGACCAGAGTCCGAGGTAGCCCGACGGGGCGTGCTGGGTCTGCAGCCCGCCGATGCGCTCCAGGGCGCGCGGCACCGTCAGGGCCGCTCGCCCGGTGAGGAGCTGGCGGGCGAGCAGGGCCCGCAGCCGGTCGTCGGCGGTGAGGACGCGCACCCGGCGAGTGTGCCGGTCAGCCCGCCGTCCGGGTGTACCGGTCCGCGGGGCGGGCGAGCCCGAAGCGGTCGCGCAGCGTGCCGTCGTAGGGGGCGGGCGTCCAGGCGTCGCCGAGTGCGGGCAGCAGGCCGTCGACGATCTCGTCCACCCCGGACGGCAGCGCCAGCGGGACCAGGACGAACCCGTCGGCGGCGCGCTCCTCTGCGGCGTCGCGCAGCAGGGCGGCGAGTGCGGCCGGGTCGCCGACGTGGCGCAGCGTCGCCGGGGCGGTGTCGGCGTCCGCGGGGGCGAGTGCGTCGAGCTCGCGCAGCCGCGCGGCGGCGTCGTCGCCCAGCAGGATCTCGACGTCGAGCAGCACGGTGACCTGCTCGGGGTGGCGCCCGGCGTCGGCGACGGCGGCACGCACCCGGTCCCGGGCCTCGGCGGCACCGGCGACCGTGTCGGCCGCGACCCGGACGACGTCGGCGTAGCGGCCCACGGTCGCCAGCGCCTCGGTCTCGTCGCCGCGCAGAACGGTCAGGGGCTGCCCCTGCGGCGGGCGCGGGGTGATCGACGGTCCGGTCACGGAGAAGAACTCGCCGGTGAAGTCGATGTGGTGGAGCCGGTCGCGGTCGACGAAGCGGCCGGTGGCGGCGTCGCGGATCTCGGCGTCGTCCTCCCAGGAGTCCCACAGCCGGGCGGCGACCTCGATCGCCTCGCCGGCCTCCCGCCAGAGCGAGGCCGCGTCGCGGTCGGCGCGCGCACGGCCGAACAGGTCGGCCTCGGCCTGCGTGCGCGACACGTCGGGCTGCCAGCCGGCCCGCCCGGTGGACACGAAGTCCAGGGTGGCGACGGCCTTGGACAGGTGGAACGGCTCGGTGTGGGTGACCGTCACCGTCGGCACGACCCCGATACCGGGGACGGCGGGCGCGACCCGCGCGGCGACGGCGACGGCGTCGAGGGTGCCGGGCAGTGCGGCCGGGTCGGCCCCGGGCGGCTGCAGCGAGTCGGGCAGCGCGACGAGGTCGAGCCCGCCGCGCGCCGCGGTGCGGACCAGGTCCAGGTGGTACGGGGCGGTGAACAGCCGGGCCGGGTCGGCGCCGCCGAGCCGCCACGCGCCGGGGTGACGCCCCGCCGCTCCGAGTTCGACCGCCAGGTGCAGACGTCCGCTCACCGTGCCTCCGTCGCTCGTGATCAGCTCCTGGGAGGGCCAACCCACCGCGGGCGCGGTCTGTTCCCGGTCACCCGGCGGCACGCAGGTCCGCCTCGATCGCGGCGGCACAGGCGCGCAGCTCGGGCAGGATGTCGGCGCGCAGGCCGTCGGCGTCGTTGCGGGAGGCGTGGGTGGAGACGTTCGCGGCCGCGACGACCCTCCCGGCGCGGTCGTGGACGGGCACCGCGACCGAGCGCAGCCCGGCCTCCAGCTCCTGGTCGACGACGCAGTGCCCGTCGGTGCGGACCCGGTCCAGCTCGGTGCGCAGCTGCCCGGGCGTCGAGACGGTGTGCGCGGTCAGCGCCGCGGGCTCCAGCGCGCCGAGGTAGGAGTCGAGGGTGGCGGGCGGGAGCGCGGCGAGCAGGACGCGGCCCATCGACGTCGCCCAGGCCGGGAAGCGGGTCCCGATGGTGATGGTGACGGTCATGATCCGCGAGGTGGGGACGCGGGCGACGTAGACGACGTCGTATCCGGTGTGCGGGTCGCCGTCGAGGACCGACACCGACGCGGACTCGCGCACCGTGGCGACCAGGCGCTCCAGGTGCGGGGCCGCGATCTCGGGCAGGCCCATCGCGGACAGGTAGGACCAGCCGAGCTCGAGCACCCGCGGGGTGAGGGTGAACAGCCTGCCGTCGGTGCGGACGTAGCCCTCCTCGGCCAGGGTGAGCAGGAACCGGCGCGCCGCGGCGCGGGTGAGCCCGGTGGCACGGGCGACGTCGGCGAGGGTCTGCTGCGGGCGCTGCGCGTCGAAGGACCGGATGACGGCCAGCCCCCTGGCCAGCGAGCGGACCTGCTCGGTGCGCGGGGCGCCCACGTCCTCGGGGGTGCTCACGCCGGCCGCCCGGCGAGGACGGTGTCGACCAGGTCGGCGGCGTGCCCGGTGCCGTGGCCCTGGGCGCCCGCGGCGAGGTCGAGGTTGCGGGCCATCGCCTCGGGGTGCACCTGCAGTCCCTCCAGGCTCACCCGCAGCCGGGCCGCGGCGCCCGCGGTGACCCGCAGCAGCGCGACGAGCGTCTCCCATTCCGCGTGCCAGGCACCGGCGGCACGCTGGAACTCCTGCTCGGCGCCGGCGAGCAGCGTCGCGACCAGGCCGGGGGCGCGCTTCGCGGCGCCTCGGGCGGTGACGGCCGCGGCCGGGTTGCGCTTGTGCGGCATCGACGACGAGTCCCCCGGCGCGGACTCCGACACCTCGCCGAGCTCGGTGGCGGACAGCAGCACGACGTCGCCCGCGGGCTTGGCGCAGGCCCCGGCGGCGACACCGAGCGCCCCGGCGAGCTCGCCGATGCGGCTGCGTTCGGTGTGCCACGGCACGCCCTGCGGGGCGAGGCCGAGCCGCGCGGCCAGCGCGTCGGCGACGGCCGGGCCGAACGGGTGGACGGCCGCGAGGGTGCCCGCGGCGCCGCCGTAGGAGACCGGCAGCGCGGTGAGCACCCGGTCGAGCCCGGTGCGGGCCCGGTCCAGCCCGGTGCACCAGGTGGCGGCGACGAGGCCGAAGGTGGTGGGCAGCGCCTGCTGGCCGAGGGTGCGGGCGGCGCACGGGGTGTCGCGGTGGGTGGCGGCGAGCGCGGCCGCGGCGTCGGCGCAGGCGGTGAGGTCGGCGACGACGCGGTGCCCGGCCCGTCGGGTGAGCAGCATCAGCGCGGTGTCCATGACGTCCTGGCTGGTGGCGCCCGGGTGCACCGCGCGCTCGGCGCCGGGCTGGATCCGCGCCGCGGCCGCCTTGAGCCGCTTGACCAGCGGGATCACCGGGTTGCCGCCCTCGACCGACTCGGCGGCCAGCGCGTGCGGGTCGACGCCCGCGACGGCGGCGACGGCGCGTTCCACCGCGTCGGCGTCGTGCTCGGTGACCGCGCCCTGCTCGGCGGCGACCGCCGACAGCGCCAGTTCGACCTCCAGCAGGGCGGCGATCCACGCGCCGTCGTCGAGCAGGCCGTCGACCCGGTCGGTGCCGGACAGCGGCCCGAGCAGTGTGTTCGCCATGCGTACAAGTGTACGACCTGCGACCGTTCGGGGAGAAGGGACGGCCGGGTCTCCCGGGAGGCAGAATGACCCGACGTGCTGACCCACATCCTGCTCGACCTCGACGGCACCCTCGTCGACTCCGCCCCCGGCATCCTCGGCTCGATGCGCCGCGCGATCGACGAGGTGGGCCTGGACGTCCCCGAGTCCGCGCTCGGCACACACCTGCTCGGTCCGCCGCTCTACCGCAGCCTGCCCCCGATCCTCGGCGACGAGGGCACCGCCGCCGTGCTGCCGGTGTACCGGCGCCTCTACGGCGACGAGGACGGCTGCCTGGACTGCACGCCCTACCCCGGCGTCACGGAGCTGCTGCGTGCCCTGTCCGCGGCCGGCGTGACGATGGCCCTGGCCACCAGCAAGGGCGAGACCTCGGCCCGCAAGATCCTCGCCCACCACGGCTGGACCGACCTGTTCGCCGAGATCGTCGGCGACACCCGCGCCGCGGACCGGCCGACCAAGGGCGCCGTCGTCGCCGAGGCGCTGCGCCGGCTCGGGTCCCCCTCGGGCGCGGACGAGCCGCTGATGGTCGGCGACCGGCTGCACGACGTCGAGGGCGCCGCCGAGCACGGCCTCCGTTGTGCCGGAGCGGGCTGGGGCTACGCCGAGCCGGGCGAGCTGGAGGCCGCGGGCGCCACGACGGTGTACGCCTCCGCCGACGAGCTGCGGGCGGCACTGCTCGGCCACTGAGCTGCGACGTCCGGGTGAATCGGGCGCCGAGGGCCGCGCATCTGCGGCCGTCGACCGGAGGAGCGTCCTCAGCTGAGGACCGCTCCCGCGGGCCCGTCCGTTCGGGCCGTGCACGTCGAACGGACGGGCCGATATACACCGGACATGACGGTCGCAGCGCTCTACCGCTATCCGGTCAAGTCGATGCTCGGGGAGTCCCTGACCCGGGCCACCATCACCGAACGGGGGCTGCTCGGCGACCGCGCCTACGCGGTGCTCGACAACGGGACCGGCATCATCGCCAGCGCCAAGGTGCCCAAGCGCTGGCTGGGCCTGCTGAGCTTCTCCGCACGGTTCGTGGCCGAGCCGGCCGTCGGGGAGCCCACCCCACCGGTGGAGATCACCTTCCCGGACGGCTCGGTGCTGCGCAGCGACGACGAGGGCCTCGACGCCGCGCTCTCCGCGGCGCTGGGCCGCGACGTCTCGCTGATCTCGGTCCCCCCGGAGGGGAGCTACTTCGAGGAGCTGTGGCCCGACATCGAGGGCCTCACCCCGCAGCAGCTCGCGCCGCGCAAGCTCATCGAGGACACGACGACCCGGCACGAGGACTCCGGCGAGGTCATCAGCCGGTTCGACATCTCCGCGTTCGGGGCGCCGGGCACGTTCTTCGACCTGTCGTCGCTGCACGTGCTCACCGAGTCGACGCTGGACCGGCTGCGGGAGCTGAACCCGGACGCGACCTTCGACCCGCTCCGCTACCGCCCCAACATCGTGCTGCGCGACGAAGGGGCGGGCTTCGTCGAGAACGACTGGCCCGGCAGCACCAGCGCCCTGGGCGACGACGCCCGGATCACGTTCTCCTTCGCCACCATGCGCTGCGTCATGACCACGCTCCCCCAGGGCGACCTGCCCGACGACCCGGACACCCTGCGGACGATCGCGAAGAACAACCGCATCGAGATCCCGCAGGTCGGCGGGGTCTGGGCGTGCGCCGGGGTCTACGCCGAGGTCGCCGCGGGCGGGGAGATCGCCGTCGGGGACCCGCACACCGCCCCCGCCCCGGCCTGACCCACGCCGCGCCCGCCCGGCCGACGGTGCGCCGCGACGGCGGCGGTCGCCGAGATGCAGCTCAGCGGGGTGCGGGGCACCCTCGGGCCCCGCTGAGCTGGGCTCGGCACCGTGAGAGGGCACCCCCGCCCCTGGAACGTCACCGGGATGCAGTTCAGAGCTCCCGGTCGGCCTCTCGGACACCCCCGAGCTGCACCTCGGCGCGCGGAGGGTGGGTCCCGACCCGTCGGACGGTGTTCGCACAGCGAACGCTTGTGCGTCTGTCGTACACCGCGTACCCTCGCCGGCGACGGAGGTGCGTGATGGACAAGGTGGTGGCATCCGCCGCGGACGCGGTCGCCGACATCGGCGACGGGGCGTCGCTCGCGGTCGGCGGGTTCGGCATGTCCGGGGTTCCGACGGTGCTGATCGCGGCACTGCTGGAGCAGGGCGCGACGGACCTGGAGACGATCTCGAACAACCTGGGCGTCGACGGCTTCGGCCTCGGCACCCTGCTCACCGCCGGGCGCATCCGGCGGACGATCGGCTCCTACGTCGGCAACAACAAGGAGTTCGCCCGCCAGTACCTGGCCGGTGAGCTGGAGCTGGAACTGACCCCGCAGGGCACGCTCGCCGAGCGGCTGCGGGCCGGTGGCGCGGGCATCCCGGCGTTCTACACCCCGGCCGGGGTCGGCACGCTGGTCGCCGAGGGCGGGCTGCCCTGGCGCTACGCGTCCGACGGCTCGGTCGCCGTCGAGTCCCCGGCGAAGGAGACCCGCGAGTTCGACGGCGTGACCTACGTCCTCGAGCGCGCCCTCACCCCGGACTTCGCGCTGGTCCACGCCTGGAAGGGCGACCGGCACGGAAACCTGGTGTTCCGGCGCGCGGCGCGCAACTTCAACCCGGACTGCGCCGCGGCCGGGCGGACCACGATCGCCCAGGTCGAGCACCTGGTCGAGCCCGGGGAGATCGACCCCGACGCGGTGCACACCCCCGGCATCCACGTGCACCGCGTGCTGCACGTCCCCGGCGTCGAGAAGCCGGTCGAGTTCAGGACGGTGCGTTGACCATGGCCCTCAACCGTGACGAGATGGCCGCCCGGGTCGCGGCCGAGCTGCCCGACGGCGCGTACGTCAACCTCGGCATCGGCATGCCGACCCTGGTGCCCGGACACATCCCCGAGGGCCGGACGGTCGTCCTGCACTCGGAGAACGGGATCCTCGGCGTCGGCCCCTACCCCACCGACGAGGAGGTCGACGCCGACCTCATCAACGCCGGCAAGGAGACCGTCACCGTCGCCGACGGCGCCGCCTTCTTCGGCTCCGCGGAGAGCTTCGGCCAGATCCGGGCCGGGAAGCTCGACGTCGCCGTCCTGGGCGGGATGGAGGTCGCCGCGAACGGCGACCTCGCGAACTGGGCGATCCCCGGCAAGATGATCAAGGGGATGGGCGGGGCGATGGACCTCGTCCACGGCGCGCGCTCGGTGATCGTGATGATGGACCACGTCTCCAAGGACGGGTCCCCCAAGATCGTCGAGCGCTGCTCGCTGCCGATCACCGGCCTGGGCTGCGTCACGAAGATCGTCACCGACCTGGCGGTCATCGACGTGACGCCGGACGGGCTCGAGCTGGTCGAGACCGCGCCCGGCGTCGGCGCCGACGAGGTGCGGGAGAAGACCGGCGCCCCGCTGCGCTGACACCGCCCGCTGCGCCGGCACCGCCCCGCTGCGCCGACGGCTGCCGGGCCGGTCCGACACCGCCCGCCGGGCGCACCCTCCTCGGTCGCGCCCGGCGGCGGCGCCCTCAGGCGGGCTCGCCCGGTGTGACCGGCAGCCGGGACAGGCCCCGGACCAGTGTCGACTCGCGGTACACGAGCTCGGACGGATCGACGGCCAGCGCCAGGTCCGGCCGCTGGGCGATGAGCTTGCCGATGGCCACCCGCCCCTCGGTGCGGGCGAGCTGTGCGCCCAGACAGAAGTGGATGCCGTGGCCGAAGAACACCCCCGACGACGAGTCCCGGGTGATGTCGAGCCGCTCCGGGTCCTCCAGCCACTCCGGGTCCCGGTTCGCCGCGGCGAGGCCGAGCATGACGGTCGACCCGGCCGGGATGGTCACCCCGGAGTACTCGACGTCCTCGCTGGCGAACCGCATCGGGGCGTTGGCGACCGGCGACTCGAAGCGCAGGAACTCCTCCACCGCCGAGGTGATCAGCGACGGGTCGGCCTGCAGCCGGGCGCGCTGCTCGGGGTGGGTCAGCAGGGCGAGCACGCCGTTGCCGATCAGGTTGACCGTGGTCTCGTGCCCGGCGATGAGCAGCAGCGTCGCCATCGCGACGAGCTCCTCGGACGACAGGCGGTCGCCGTCGGCGTCGCTGACGGCGAGCAGGCCGGACAGCAGGCCGTCGTCGGGCTCGGTGCGCTTGCGTTCGATCAGCTCGGCGAGGTAGCCGTTCAGGCTGCCCATCGCGGCGAACTTCTCCTCCTGCGGGGAGTCGTCGACCATCACCGACGACCATGCCGAGAACATGTCGCGGTCCTCGGCGGGCACCCCCAGCAGCTCGCAGATGACCAGCACCGGGACCAGGAACGCGTACTGGCGCATGAGGTCGACGGGGCCCTCGGCGGGCAGCGCGTCGAGCAGCTCCTGGGTGATCTCCTCGACCCGGGGCTGCAGGTCGTTCATCCGCCGCACGGTGAACGAGCGACCGACGAGCTTGCGCAGCCGGGTGTGGTCCGGCGGGTCCATCAGGATCATCATCGGGATCGGCGCGGCCGGCTGGCCCTCGCGCTGGTCGGCGGGGAGCGTCCAGCGCCAGTCCTTGCTCAGCCGCGGGTCGACGAACGCCGCACGGACGTCGGCGTAGCGGCTGATCAGCCACGCCTTGCCGTCCGGCAGTGCGAGCTCGCGCACCGGCTCCTCGGTGCGCAGGGCCGCGTAGGCGGGGTGCGGGTCGGTCCAGAAGTCGCCCGAGAACAGGTCGTGCGTCTCGGTGCCGGTGGTGGTCAGCGCCATGGGGACCATGGTGCCAGCCATGGGTAAGCGACCGCTTACGTCGGCCGTGTGACCGAGCACACAGCCGGGTCGAGCTCGACGTCGGCCGGGGCGGGGTGGCCCAGGACGACCGAGGCGGCCAGCGCCGCCAGTGCCGGGGCGGACTCGATGCCCGACCCGCCCTGCCCCGCGACGAAGAAGAACCCCGGGTGCTCCGGGCGCGCGCCCAGCACCGGGGCGCGGTCGGGGGCGAAGGTCCGCAGCCCCGCCCACGCGGTCCGGACCGACCGCAGCCCGAGCGTGGTCGCCGAGCCCACCCGGTCCAGGGCGAGGGCGACGTCGAGCTCGTCGGGCCGCGCGTCGCCCGGCTCGGCCGGGGTCTCGTCGGCCGGGGAGACCAGCACGACGTCCGCCTCGGCCTTGAGGTACCAGCGCTCGGCGGCGTCGGCGATCATCGGCAGGACGGCACCGTCGACGGTGAGCACCGACGGGTCGCCGACCGGGCAGGCGGCGATCGTGCGCCGGTACGGGGTCAGCCCGGCGCCGGGTACGCCGGCCAGCGCCGCCACCGCGTCGGCCCAGGCCCCGGCCGCGTCGACGACCACTCCCGCCCGCACCCGGTGCCCGCCGGTCGTCGTCGCGCTCCAGCCGGAGCCGTCCCGGTCCAGCGCGGCCACCCGGGCGCCGCGCAGCACGGTGCCACCGCGGGCGCGCAGCCCGCGCCGGTAGCCGTCGTGCAGGGCCGCGGTGTCGACGTCGCAGGCGCCGGCGGTCCACGCGGCCGCACGCGGGGCGCGGCGCAGCACCGGCGCGCGTCGCCACGCCTGCGCGGGGTCCAGGGCGACCGGGGCGCCGGGCTCACCGTGCTGCTCGCGCAGCGTCGTGGCGAGGCGGTCCGCGGCCTGCTCGTCGTCGGCGAGGTGCAGGACCGGGCGCGGGGACAGCAGCGGCGGCGTGCCGAGCTGCCCGGGCAGCGCGGCGAATCGCGGCCCGGAGGCGTCGATCAGCGCGCGGAACGGGCCGGAGCCGTGGCCGGGGATGTAGGTGGCGGCCGAGCGGGCGGTGGAGTGGACCGGCAGGTCCTGCTCGGCCTCGGTCAGGACGACGCGGGCGTGCGCGGCCAGCTCCCACGCGACCGACACCCCGGCGATGCCGCCGCCGACCACCAGCACGTCCGCCGTCTCCATGCCCGCGACGATAGGTCGGCGGCCCCCGGGAAAACCGGTGGCCCCGGCCCGGGCGGTCGTCGTAGCGTCGCCGCCATGCTGATCCGGTTCCTCTGAGCGGCCCGCGGAGTCGATCTCCGCGCTCCGCCGCCGGCCCGTGACGTCCACCGGGCCCGGAACCGTCGCCGCCCTCGTGCGGCCCTTCCGGCGTCCCCGCGCGTCACCGGCCCTCCGCACCCGGTCCGAGTCCGACCCGATGCTCCGAGGAGGTCGTATGCCCACGACCCGACACACCCCTGTCCCCACCGCCGACACCGGTCCCGCCGGGGCGCCCACCCCCGCCAACCGCGCCGAGCGTCGCGCGGCGAGGCGCGGCCGGTCCGGCGCCCCGGGCGGCCCGCCGGCACCGCGCACGGCGGGGCCCGCCCCGCAGGCCCGCCCGGCCCACGTCCGCACGGACTTCGCCGCCCGCCGCAGCGGCTGAGGGGACGGGCACGATCACGGATCGGGCACCGGGGACGTCGGCGGGCGACCCTCCGCGTGCCCGATCCGTGATCACTCCCGGCGGTGCGGCCCGGCGCGGGAGCGACGTGGAAGGCTGGACGCCGTGACCGTCACCGTCTGGTGGGCCGCCCCGGCCGATCCCGGCGACCGCGCCGACCTCGTCGCGCTGCTGGACGCCCATGAACGCGAGCGGCTCCTCGCACTGCGCAGGCACGAGGACCGCGCCCGCTACCTCGCCGCGCACGCCCTGGCCCGGCTCGTGCTCGCCGAGCGGCTCGACGCCGACCCCGCCGCGCTCGTCCTGGACCGGACCTGTCGCTGCGGGGAGCCGCACGGCAAGCCTCGCCTGGCCGGGCGCGGCGACGACCCCGGGTTCTCGCTGACCCACTCCGGCTCGCTGGTCGGCGTCGCGGTCGGGACCGGCCCGGTCGGCGTCGACGTCGAGGCGCACCGCCCGCTGTCCGGCCTCGACGGTCTCGTCCGGCACGCCCTCTCCCCCGCCGAGCTCGCCGCGGGCACGCCCGACGGCACCGGGTTCCTGGTCACCTGGACCCGCAAGGAGGCGCTGCTCAAGGCCACCGGCGAGGGCCTGTCGAGTCCGATGGACGCGATCACGCTGTCCCCGCCGCACGCCCCGGCCCGGGTGCTGGGCTGGACCGGCACCGGCGGGAGCTGGTGGGTCGCCGACGTCGCCACCGGCCTCGACGACCACCCGGGCGCCGTCGCCGGGGCGGGACCGGTGGCCCCGGTCGTCACCGTCGCCGACGGCGACGCGGTCCTGTCGGTGCGCCGGGGCACGATGCACGGGTGATGGTGAGGTGACCGCGGCGGCCGACCGCTGGGTGCTGCATCTCGACATGGATGCGTTCTTCGCCTCCGTCGAACAGCTGACCCGGCCCACCCTGGCCGACCGGCCGGTCCTGGTCGGCGGCGCGGGACCGCGCGGCGTCGTCGCGGGGGCGAGCTACCAGGCGCGGGTGTTCGGGGCCCGCTCGGCGATGCCGATGGGGCAGGCGCGGCGGCGCTGCCCGCACGCGACCGTCCTGCCGCCCCGGTTCTCGCTGTACAAGGCGCTGTCCGAGGAGGTCATGGCCGTCCTCGGCGAGTTCTCCCCGGTGCTCGAGCCGGTGTCGGTCGACGAGGCGTTCGTGGAGCCGCCCGACCTCGTGGGGGCCTCCCCGGACCGGGTGCGGGAGTGGGGCACCCGGCTGCGCGGCGCGGTGCGCGAGCGCACCGGGCTGCCCGCCTCGGTGGGTGCCGGGTCGGGCAAGCAGGTCGCGAAGATCGCCTCCGAGCTGGCCAAGCCGGACGGGCTGCGGGTGATCGCCCACGCCGAGCAGGCCGCCGTGCTCGACCCGCTCCCGGTGCGGTCGCTGTGGGGCATCGGGCCGGTCTCCGGCGAGGCACTGCGGAAGATCGGGATCGAGACGATCGGACAGCTCGCCGCGATGGACGCCCGCGAGGTCGCCGGGGTGCTGGGCGGTGCCGTCGGGTCCGAGCTGCACCGCCTGGCCCGCGGTGTCGACGACCGTCCGGTCGCCCCGCGCGGCGCGGCCAAGCAGATCAGCGCGGAGACGACCTTCGACGCCGACCTGACCGCGATGAGCGCGGTGCACACCGCGGTGGAGTCGATCTGCGTCGCCGTGCACCGGCGCCTGGTCGCCGACGGCCGGACCGCCCGAACCGTCACGGTGAAGGCGCGGACCGGGGACTTCACCACCCACACCCGGTCCGAGACGACCCCCTTCGGGACCCGGGACCTGGCGACCCTGGTCGCGGTGGCCCGGCGGCTGGCCGAGGGCGCCGTCGGCGAGGGCGGGGTGCGGCTGCTGGGGGTGTCGGTGTCCGGCTTCGGCGACGAGCCGCCACTGGCGCTGTTCGACGCGGTGCCGTCGGAGAGCGGGTGGACGACGGCCCCGGCCCCCGACGCCCCGCCCGCGGCCGCCCGCCCGGCCGCCGCGGCGGGGGTGACCGTGCTCGACGCAGCTCCGGAGAACGACGCGGCCACCGGGACCGGCGCGACCGAGGAGCCCGGCGACGCGCCCGGCCCGATCCGCCCGGACCGGCCCGACCGCGAACCCGACCCGGACCGGCCCTGGCGCGCCGGCGACGACGTCGCCCACCCCGAGCACGGCCACGGCTGGGTCCAGGGCGCCGGGCACGGGCGGGTCACCGTGCGGTTCGAGACCGCGCTCACCGGCCCCGGCCGCACCCGCACGCTCGACGCCGCCGATCCTGACCTCACCCGGGCCGACCCGCTGGGCAGCTGGCGGGCCTGAGCCCGGGCCCCGGGTGGGTTCAGCCGATCAGCGGGCTGCGGTGCGGCGGTGCGACGCGGCTGCCCTCGGCGATCCGGACGCGCAGCGTGGGAGCGGTGCGGGCCAGACCGTCGAGGACGGCGCCGAGCGCGGCGTCGCCCGCGGGGTCGCCCCCGACCAGCAGCACCGCGGCATCGGCGGGCCCGGCGGCGGCCCAGGCCCCGATCCGGGCGACGGCGTCGCGCGGTGTGACCGGCTCGACCCGCCACGCCTCGGCGTAGAACAGGGCGGTCGACTCGGCCTGCGGGAAGGCGAAGACCGTCCCGGCCTCGGCCAACAGGTCGTGCGCACCCGTGCGGGACGCGTCGTCGCCGGACGGATCGGTACCGAGCACCGCCAGGTCGTGGCTCATCGCATGTCCTCCTCGAGGGTCCGCGCCCTCATCAGTGGGAATCCGCGACGACGGGCAGTGTCCTGGCTCCCGGATCGGTACGCCCTCCCCGGCCTTCCCACCCTCGCGGGCGGTGGCGCCGGTGTGGGGAGGGCACTCCCCGGTGACAGTGGCGGGACCGCGCCGGACTCGCACCGGCTTCCTGTTCCGTCGTCGGCCGGAGCCCATCACGCGACCGGGTTAGCGGTCAACCGTCCCCCGCCCGGCCACTCCCCGCAGATGGTCGAGCAGGTCGTGCTCGGTCAGCGTCCCGAGCAGCGGCCCGTCCGGCCCCTCCCGCACGGGCAGCGCGGCGCCCCGGTGCGCGGCGAGCACCCCGAGGACGTCGTGCACGGAGCCGTGCGGGTCCAGGGCGGGCAGCTCCGGGTCGGGCGTCGTGCCGTCGGCGGGCCGCATGACCTGGGCGACGACGACCCGGCGCAGTGCCTCGTCGGTCGGGGTGTCGGCGGCGAGGTCGATCCCGCGTCGCAGCAGCTTGAGCGTGTAGATGTTGTCCCGCGACACCAGGTTCGACAGGCCGGTGGCCAGGACGACGGCGGCCATCAGCGGCAGGATCAGGGCGTAGTCGCCGGTGAGCTCGAACACGATGAGCACCGCGGTGATCGGGGCGTGCGCGGCCCCCGCGAACACCGCCGCCATGCCGACCAGGCCGAACGCGCCGGGGTGCAGGTCGAGCGCGGGGAACAGGCCCGCGGCGGCGTAGCCGAAGGCGGTCCCGGCGGTGCCGCCGACGAACAGCGACGGCGCGAAGACCCCGCCGGAGCCGCCGATGCCGATGGTGAGGCTGGAGGCGAGGATCTTCCCGACGACGAGCAGGAGCAGGAACCCGACGACGTACCGGCCGCCGATCGCGGCCTCCAGCACCGGGTAGCCCACGCCGTACATCTGGGGCAGCGCCAGCAGCAGCGCGCCGAGCAGCAGCCCGCCGGCGGCCGGGCGCAGCCACTCCGGGCCGCGCCAGACGGCGTCGCAGGCGTCCTCGACGGCGTAGAGGATGCGGGCGAAGGCCCAGCCCAGCAGCCCCGCGAGCAGCCCGAGCAGCGCGTAGAGCGGCAGCTGCGCGGGGCTGCCCAGGTCGAAGTGCGGCAGGGTCAGGATCGCGCGGTCCCCGGCGATCACCTCGGCGACGACGTTCGCGACCACCGAGCTGATCACCAGCACGCCGAACGCCTCGGCGCTGAACGACCGCAGGATCAGCTCCAGGCCGAACACCACCCCGGAGATCGGGGCGTCGAACGTCGCGGAGATCCCGCCCGCGGCGCCGCAGGCGACCATCAGGACCAGCCGGGTGGCGGGCACCCGCAGCCACTGCCCGATGGCCGAGCCGAGCGCGGAGCCGATCTGCACGATCGGGCCCTCCCGGCCGACGGAGCCGCCGGTGCCGATGCAGATCCCCGACGCGAGCGCCTTCACCGCGGCGACGGTGGCCGGGATCCGCCCGCCCCGGCGCGCGACGGCGAGCATCACCTCCGGCACCCCGTGCCCGCGGGCCTCCGGCGCGAACCGCTGGACCAGCGGGCCGTACACGAGGCCGCCGAGCACCGGGGCGACGAGCAGGAACCAGACCCCCAGCCCGGGCAGGTGCGGCGAGGCGACCCGGCCGGCGTCGGAGAAGTCCTCCCGGCCGGTGACCAGCCACGTCACACCGAGGATCAGCTCGTGGAACAGCACCGACCCGATGCCGGCGCCGATCCCGATGACCGTCGCCAGGCCGACGAGCCCGGGCCGGGTGCCGACGAGCGCGCGGTGCAGCGCGCGGACCGCGGTCACCGGGCACCGTCCTCGGCGGGCACGGGCGCGACGGCCCAGTCGGTCTCGCCGACCTCGCCCGCGGCCTCGGCGAAGCGGCGCAGCGCGTCGCGGACCGCGGTGCGCTCGGCGGCGGGCAGCGTCGCGAGCAGCCGGTGCATCTCGGCGCGGCGCAGCCGGGTGACCTCGTCGACGAGCGCCCGTCCGGCCGGACTGAGCGCGACGGCGACCTCGCGGCGGTCGTCACCGGTGCGGGTGCGCGCGACGAGGCCGCGGGTCACCAGCCGGTCGCACATCCGGGTCGCCGTCGACGCCGACACGGTCAGCGCCCTGGCCAGGTCGGCCGGTCGCCGGGTGCCGTACTGGGCCAGCACGACCAGCGCGCGGTACTGGGGCAGGGTCACGTCGCCGGCCGTGTCACCGCCGGTGTGCTCGCCCGCGGCGGCCAGGGACCGGGCCACCACGGAGAGCATCGCCCGGCTCGCGGTCATCACCGCGTCGACGACGTCATCGATCTCGTCCGTCACGCCCGCGATCGTTGCACATTGCAAACTTGCAGTGTGCAACGAGTTGTCGGGGTCACCCCCCGACGGGCGCCTGCAGCCCCGCGACGGGCCCGATCACGACGATCGCCGGCGGGCTGATCTCCTGCTCGGCCGCGACCTGCTCGGCGGTCTCCAGCGTCGCGCGGACCGACCGCTCGATCCGGGTGGTGCCGTCCTGCACGATCAGCACCGGGGTGTCGGCCGGGCGGCCGTGGGTGATCAGCGCCTCGGCGAACTTCCCGAGCCGCTCCACGGCCATCATCAGCACGATGGTGCCGGTCATCCGGCCCAGCGCGGTCCAGTCGGTGAGGCTGCGCGGGTCACCCGGCGCGACGTGCCCGGACACGACGACGATCTCGTGCGCGACCCCGCGGTGGCTCACCGGCGTCCCGGCGACGGCCGGTGCGGCGAAGGCGCTGGTGATGCCCGGGACGACGGTCACCGGCACCCCGGCCGCGGCGCACGCCTGGACCTCCTCGAACCCGCGGCCGTAGACGAACGGGTCACCGCCCTTGAGGCGGACCACGAACTTCCCGGCCCGGGCGTGGGAGATGAGCAGCTCGTTGATCCGCTCCTGGGCCATGGCGCGGCCGTAGGGGATCTTCGAGGCGTCGATGACCTCGACCTCGGGGGACAGCTCGTCGAGGATGTCGCGCGGGCCGAGCCGGTCGGCGACGACGACCTCGGCGCGGGACAGCAGCCGCCGTCCGCGCACGGTGATCAGCTCCGGGTCGCCCGGGCCGCCACCGACCAGCGCGACACCGGCCTGCGGGGGCTCGGCGGACTCGTCGACGACACCGGCGGCCAGCGCCTCGACCAGCGCGGTGCGCACGGCCGCGGACCGCCGGTGCGCGCCCCGGGCCAGCACGCCGACGGTGAGCCCGTCGTAGCCGCCGGTGGCGGGGGTGACCGCGGTGCCCTTGTCGCCGTCGTCGGCGCGGACGCAGAACACGCGGTCCCGCTCGGCCTCGGCGACGACGGCGGCGTTGGTCGCGGCCTCGTCGGTGGCCGCGATCGCGTACCAGGCGCCGGCGAGGTCGCCGTCGGTCCAGCGGCGGGCCGTCCAGGTGATCTCCCCGGCCGAGGCCATGCCCTCGACCGCCGGGGTGACCTCGGGCGAGACGACCTCGACGACCGCTCCCGCGGCGATCAGGCGGGCGACACGGCGCTGGGCGACCTGTCCCCCACCGACGACGACGGCCCGGCGGCCGGCCAGGTCCAGCCCGACCAGGTACTGCTCGTGGTGCGCGTTCAACGACGTTCCTCTCCCGGACTCCGACGCCCGGCGGTGGCAGCGGTTCCCTGCGCGGGCCCCCCGCTCGACGGCGACGCCGGACGATAGCCGGGCCCGCATGTTTCGGAGGAGACCCCGGAGGGCAATCCCACATCCGCCGATCGGGCGGCCACGGCGACGGTGACGCCCTGACCAGCGGTCTTACCGACGACCAGGTGGGCCCCGTCGCCGGCGGCGAGCAGCGCGGCGGCCTCTGCGACCGACGGGGTCCCGACGGCCGCGGCGACCCGGGCATCCGGCCGCGGCACCGCGACCGCGGCCAGCGCGGCGGCCGCGAACCCGTGCGGTTCCCGCGGCGCGACGGCCGCCCGCAACCCCGGTTCCCACACCCGCCGGTCCAGGGTGGCGACTGCGGCGTCCCCGAGCTCCAGCCCGTGCGCGGCGGCGACCCGGTCCAGCAGCGCGCGTACCGCGGCCTCGGACGTGCCCGGCCGCAGCCCCACCCCGACGGTGACCACCGGCCGTGGAGCGGAGCGCTCGGCCCGCGGACGCTCCGCTCCCCGGCCGGTGATCATGCGAGCGCGGCCGGGGCGCCGGCGCGGGCCGCCGCGACGAACCGGGCGACGGCGCCGGGCACCCCGGCCGGGTGGGTGTGCAGGAACGACGCGTGCACCCGGGCGTCGACGTAGCCCTCCGGCTCGCCGCCGCGCCACGCCCAGGCCGGGGTGGCCCCGGCCCTCGGGGTGACCGCGCACCGGTGGAACTCGTGCGCCCCGGCCCGCTCACCCGCCGCGAACAGCGGCGACGCCGACACCGCGACCGCGTCGCGGTAGCCGAGGGTGAGCCGCGGTGTCATCCCCGCCGACGCGTCGAGGACCCCGCACATCGGTGTCCCGTCGAGGTCGCGGCACAGGTACAGCAGCCCGCCGCACTCGGCGTGCACCGGCGCCCCGGACGCGGCCAGCGCGGCGACCTGTGCCCGCAGCGGCGCGTTGTCCCCGAGCGCGCCGACGTGCTCCTCGGGGAAGCCGCCGGGCAGCACGAGCGCGGCCGTGCCCGCCGGGAGCGCGGGGTCGCGCAGCGGGTCGAAGGTCGTCACGTCGGCACCGGCCGCGCTGAGCAGCTCGGCGTGCTCGGCGTAGCCGAACCCGAAGGCCGGGCCCCCCGCGAGCGCGACCACCGGACGGCCCGGCACCGGGTCCGTCCCGAGCTCGGCCGCCGGGTCCCAGACGGGTCCGCCGGGCAGCGGGCGGGCGAGCGCGAGGACGGCGTCCAGGTCCACGTGCTCGGCGACGAGCGCGGCCATCGCGTCCACCGCGGCGGTCGCGGCGGTGCCGTGCTCGGCGGCGGTGACCAGGCCCAGGTGCCGCGAGGGCACCGCCAGCTCGGCACGGCGCGGGACCGCGCCCAGCACCGGGAGCCCGACCTCCTCGGCCGCGGCCCGGCAGACCTGCGCGTGCCGGTCGGACCCGACCCGGTTCAGGATCACCCCGGCGACCTGCACGGAGTCATCGAAGCTGCGGAAACCGTGCAGCAGCGCGGCCAGCGACCGGGACTGCCCCCGGACGTCGACGACCAGCACCACCGGCGCGCCCAGGGCCGCCGCGACCTGTGCGGTGGACCCGGCGCCGTCGGCGATGCGGCCGTCGAACAGGCCCATCACCCCCTCGACGACGGCGACGTCGGCGTCCCGGGCCCCGTGCCGGGCCAGCGGGGCGAGCCGGTCGGCGCCCTGCAGGACGACGTCGAGGTTCCGGCCCGGGCGGCCCGCGGCCAGGGTGTGGTAGCCGGGATCGATGTAGTCCGGCCCGATCTTGAACGGTGCGACCCGGGTGCCGCGCCGCGACAGCGCGGCCATCAGCCCGGTCGCGACCGTGGTCTTCCCGCTCCCCGACGACGGCGCCGCGACGACCAGCGCGCGGGCCGTGCTCACCACTCGATCCCCCGCTGGCCCTTCTGCCCGGCGTCCATCGGGTGCTTGACCTTCGTGGTCTCCATGACCAGGTCGGCGGCGTCGACCAGGGCCTGCGGGGCGTCGCGGCCGGTGATGATGACGTGCTGCTGCCCGGGCCGGTTCGTGAGCACGTCGACGACCTCGTCGACGTCGATCCAGCCCCACTTGAGCGGGTAGGTGAACTCGTCGAGCACGTAGACGCGGTGCGCCTCGGTCCCGATCCGGCGGCGGATCTCGGCCCAGCCCTCGGCGGCGTCGGCGGCGTGGTCGGTCTCGCTGCCGGCCTTGCGCGACCAGGACCAGCCCGAGCCCATCTTGTGCCACTCGACGGGCCCGCCCTGCCCGGTCCGGGAGTGGACCTCGCCCAGGGCGCGGAACGCCTCCTCCTCGCCGACCTTCCACTTCGCGGACTTCACGAACTGGAACACCCCGATCGACCAGCCCTGGTTCCAGCCGCGCAGCGCCATCCCGAACGCCGCGGTCGACTTCCCCTTCATCACCCCGGTGTGCACGACCAGCAGCGGCCGGTTGCGACGCTGGCGGGTGGTGAGCCCGTCGGTGGGCGTGACGGACACCTGTCCCTGCGGCACGGTGGTCTCCTCTCAGGCGGCGCGGGCGGACCGGGTCTCCCGGACCAGGTCGCCCACGCTGTCGGCGGTCAGCTCGTCGAGTGTCACCAGCTCGCCGCCCGCGGCGGCGGCGAGCGGCGCGGCGAGCCCGAGGCGGACGTGGCCCGCCTCGCAGTCGACGACGACGGTGTGCACCCCGTCCGCGGCCAGCAGCCCGGCGGCGCGGCGGGAGTCGGCGACGGGGTCCCCGCCGTCGCGGGCGGCGACCGTGGCCCGCCCGTCGGTGAGCAGCACGACCAGCGGGCGGCGGCGCGGGTCGCGGCGGCGCTCGGCGTCGAGCACGGCGCGGGCCTTGAGCAGGCCACCGGCCAGCGGGGTCCGCCCGCCGGTGCGCAGCCGGGACAGGCGCTGCTGGGCGGTCGGCACCGACGACGTCGGTGGCAGCGCCAGCTCCGCGGACCGGGCCCGGAAGGTGACCAGCCCGACCTTGTCCCGGCGCTGGTAGGCGTCGCGGAGCAGGCCCAGCACGGCCCCCGAGACGGCGGTCATCCGCTTGCGCGCGGCCATCGAGCCGGACGCGTCGACGACGAACAGCACCAGGTTCCCCTCGCGGCCCTCCCGCTCGGCGCGGCGCAGGTCGTCGCGGTGGACCAGCAGGCCCGGCCCGCGGCGCCCGCGCCCGGCCTGGTGCGGCGCGGCGGCGAGCACGGTCGCGGGCAGGTGCAGGTCCGCGGCACGGGTGGTCCCGGCCCCGGACGGACGGACGACGCGACCGGCGTCGGTGCGGGCCCGGGAGCGGCGGCCCGGCGCGCCCGCGCCCAGCCCGGGGACGGTGAACTTCCGGACCGTCGCCCGGTGCAGCCGCGCAGCGTCCCCGACGACGACGGCCCGGCCGTCCCCGCCGTCGCCGCCGGCCGGGGCCTCGGCGGTCTCCGGGGCCCGGTCGTCGCCGGGCGTCGCCGGGTCGGTGGCGCCGTCGGTGCCGTCGGTGCCGGGAGCCTCGGCGCGCGCACCGGTGCCGGTCCCGCCGTCACCGCGCGGGTCGCCGCCGGCGGGGGGCGTGTCCCCGGTCGGGTCGGCGTCGTCGGGCTCCTCGCCGGCGTCGGGGCCGTCCGGACCGTCCTGCGGCCCGGCCGGGTCGTCGGGGCCGGGGCCGCCGGGGTCCGGGTCGTCGTCGGGGTCCGGGTCGTCCTCGGGGCCCAGGTGGTCCTCGGCGTCGGCGAGGGCGCGGTCCAGCTCGGCCGGGTCCAGGCCGGGCTCGTCGAACGGGTCGCGACGACGGCGGTGCGGCAGCGCGAGCCGGGCGGCGACGCGCACGTCGTCGGCGGTGACCGCGTCGCGGCCCTCCCAGGCGGCGTGCGCGGCCGCGGCCCGGGTGATGACCAGGTCGGCGCGCATGCCGTCGACGTCGAACCGGGCGCACACGAACGCGATCCGACGCAGCTCCCGGTCGCTCACCGCGACGGCGGAGACGTGGGCCTGCGCGGCGCGGAGCCGGGCCGCGGTGGCGGTCTCGTCCGGGGCGAAGCGGGCGACGAACCCGGCCGGGTCGTCCTCGAACGCCATCCGCCGCCGGGTCACCTCGACCCGGGTGTCGACGTCGCGGCTGGCCCGCACCTCCACGGTCAGCCCGAACCGGTCGAGCAGCTGCGGGCGCAGCTCGCCCTCCTCCGGGTTCATCGTGCCGACCAGCAGGAACCGGGCCGCGTGCGAGACGGACACGCCGTCGCGCTCGACGTGCGCGCGGCCCATCGCGGCGGCGTCGAGCAGCAGGTCGACGAGGTGGTCGTGCAGGAGGTTGACCTCGTCGACGTAGAGCACCCCGCGGTGGGCGTCGGCGAGCAGGCCGGGCTGGTAGGCGCGGCGGCCCTCGGACAGCGCCTTCTCCAGGTCGAGCGAGCCGACCAGGCGGTCCTCGGTCGCGCCGACGGGCAGCTCGACCAGCCGGGCCGGGCGAGGACCGCCCGCTGCGCCCGCCGGGTGCGGCCCGTCCGGGCAGGACGGGTCCGGCGCGGCGGGGTCGCAGCCGAACCGGCAGGCGTCGACGACCGCGTGCGAGGGCAGCAGCGCGGCCAGCGCGCGCACCGCCGTGGACTTCGCGGTGCCCTTCTCCCCGCGTACCAGGACACCACCGACACCCGGGTGCACGGCGTTGAGCAGCAGCGCCAGCCGCAGGTCGTCGTGGCCGACGACGGCGGAGAACGGGAAGCGGGGAGGTCCGGCGGCGGGGGCGGTGCTCGTGCTCACGCGGGTGAGGCTGCCAGACCGGAGGTCAGCACCGGGAGGTCCGGCGGCGCACCGTGTCCGATCACATGTTCAAGTGACGACGTGTCGAGGTGGTGTTCGACCAGGTCGGCCAGCAGATCCACCTGCCGGGTGCGCTCGGCCGCGAACGACGTGTCCTGTGCCACCACGAACCCGGTCCGTCCTGCCTCGTCGGCGAGGCGGGCGAGCAGCAACCGCCGGAAGCCGTCGTTCTCGGCGAGGCCGTGCCAGTGCGTGCCCAGGACGTTGCCGCGGTCGCTGCCCTCGTCCCCGATCAGGCCGGGGTCGCCGGAGCGCACGACGCGGCCGTGGTGGATCTCGTAGCCGGTGACGGTCTCGCCCCACGCCGTCGCGGTGGGGGTGGCGAGGTGCTTGACCGGGTCGAACGCGATCTCCAGGTCCAGCAGCCCCAGCCCGGCGACGGTCGTGCCGGGAGCGGCCTCGGCGCCGTCCGGGTCGGAGACCGTGTGCCCGAGCATCTGGTACCCGCCGCAGATCCCCAGCACCGGGCGCCCGGCCGCGGCGTGCGCGCGCACCGCGTCGGCCATCCCGGACGCGCGCAGCCAGGCCAGGTCCGACACGGTCGCCTTGGTCCCGGGCAGCACGACGACGTCGGTGTCGGCGATCCGCGACGGCTCCGTCACGTACCGCACGGCGACGCCCGGTTCGCAGGCCAGCGCCTCGGCGTCGGTAGCGTTGGAGATCCGCGGGAACCGGACGACGGCGACCCGCAGCCACTGCCCGCCGCGCGGCGGGGCCGGGCGTCCGAGCACCCCGTCGGCGACGGCCGAGAGCGAGTCCTCGGCGTCGAGCCAGAGGCCCTCGGCGAAGGGCAGCACGCCCAGCGTCGGCCGCCCGGTGAGCTCGCGCAGCCGGTCGAGGCCGGGGTCGAGCAGGCGGGGGTCCCCGCGGAACTTGTTGATCACGAAACCGGCGATCAGCGCCTGGTCGGCCGGGTCGAGCACGGCGAGGGTGCCGAACAGGTGCGCGAGCACCCCGCCGCGGTCGATGTCACCGACGACCAGCACCGGCAGGTCGTTGCGCCGGGCGAAGCCCATGTTGGCGAGGTCGGTGGCCCGCAGGTTGATCTCCGCGGGCGAGCCCGCGCCTTCGCAGACCACGACGTCGTGGCGGGCACGCAACCGGGCCAGGGAGTCGGCGACGACGTCGGACAGCGCCGCGGTGCGGTGCCGGTAGGACAGCGCCGACACCTGGCCGTCGGCGCGGCCGCGCACGACGACCTGCGAGGTCCGGTCCCCGCCGGGCTTGAGCAGCACCGGGTTCAGGTCGACCGAGGGGGCGATGCCGCTGGCGAAGGCCTGCATCGCCTGCGCGCGGCCGATCTCGCCGCCGTCCGGGGTCACGACCGAGTTGTTGCTCATGTTCTGCGCCTTGAACGGCGCCACCGAGACGCCGCGCCGGTGCAGCCACCGGCAGATACCGGCGACGACGGCGCTCTTGCCCGCGTCCGACGTCGTCCCCGCGACGAGGACCGCTCCCTGAACCACCACGGCCGGAAGTATCGCCCCGGCGGGAACGCCTGCGGGCGCGGCTACCCTGGGCCGCGTGCGTTTCCTGCTGCGTCCCGGGTGGATCGCGTTCGTCGTCGCGGTGCTGGCCTTCGCCGTCGCCTGCTACACGCTGCTCGCGCCGTGGCAGTTCGACCGTGAGTCCGAGCGCTCCGCGCAGAGCCGGGCCATCGCCACCGCCGACGCGACCCCAGCCGTCGGGTTCGACACGCTCGTCCCGCCCGGTACGGCGATCGGCGCCGACGACCAGTGGCGCCGGGTCACCCTGGCCGGCACCTTCGACCGTGCCGCGGAGACCCTGGTCCGCCTGCGGGTCGTCGACGGCGCGCCCGCCTTCGAGGTGCTGACGCCGCTCCGGCTCACCGACGGCCGGACCGTCGTGGTGAACCGGGGGTCGGTCCCGGCCGCGGACCGGGGCGCCGTGCCCGACTACGCCGCCGCGCCCGCCGGACCGGTGACCGTCGAGGGCAGGCTGCGCCTGGACGAGACCGACCCGCAGGGCCGCCCGCCGCTGGTCGAGAACGGCACCCGCCAGGTCTACGTGTCGGACTCCCGCTCGGTCGCCGCCGCCACCGGACTGACCCCGGTCGAGGGCGTCGTCGTGCTGGAGGCCGGCCAGCCCGGCGTGCTGGACCCGATCCCGGTCGAGCCGGTCGGGGGCGGAGCGCCGTTCAGCAACTTCTCCTACGCCCTGCAGTGGCTGACCTTCGGCGCCGTCGCCCTGGTCGCCCTGGTGCTGTTCATCCGGTTGGAACTGTTGCAGCGCAGCGGGAAGCGCGAGACGGCGGGCAGCCTGCGGGACCAGCTCTCCGGCCGCGACGGCTTCGGCGACGAGCCCGTCCCCGCCGACCGGGCCGAGGACAGCGCCCCCGGCACCACCCGCGACGCCGCCGCCGGGTCCGGCCCGGGCTCGGGCTGATCCCGCACCGCGCCACACCCGTCGCGGGCCCCGGCCGGATTCGCTTACCCGGTAAGCGATCTCACCCGTCCGACATGGTGGCCCGTCGGCCGTGCCCCGCCGGCCGTGCGCCGGGCCGCCCCCTCCGGGCAGGCTCTCTCCGAACTCGCTTACCTGGTCAGCGAATTCCCACGATCCACCCTCACCGACCGGGTAGGCGTGGAGATCGGCCGGACTCACCGGGACCCGGGCGGCGGGCCGCCGGGGCCACCCGAACGGACCGCTGTCGCCGGAGACGGTTCGCGCGGTGAACGGACTCCGGGCGCCACAGCACCGCGGCCGGGGCGACCGGCTCAGCCGCGCCGCCGCCCCAGCTCCGCCGCCGTCGCGACGGCGAGCAGTCCGGCCGCCCCGGCCACCAGCCGGGACAGCCGCGCGACGCGGTGCAGGTCGGCCACCCGGGGCGGGTGCCCGTCGCCGAGCGACGGGCGGGCCTCGGTGCCGTGGGCGTAGACCGTCGGCCCGCCCAGACGCAGCCCGAGCGCACCGGCGGCGCTCGCCTCGACCGGGCCGGCGTTCGGGCTGGGGTGCCCGGCGGCGTCGCGGCGCCAGGCCCGCAGCGCGCACGCGGGCGAGCCACCCACCAGCGGCGCGACGGCCACCGTGACCACCGCGGTGACCCGGGCCGGGGCCAGGTTGACCACGTCGTCGAGACGGGCCGAGGCCCACCCGAAGCGGGCGTGCCGGGCGGAGCGGTAGCCGACCATCGCGTCGAGGGTGTTCACCGCGCGGTAGCCCAGCAGCCCCGGGATGCCGGCGACCGCGCCCCACACCAGCGGCCCGACGACGGCGTCGGAGGTGTTCTCGGCCAGCGACTCGGCCCCGGCGCGGGCCATGCCGTCGGCGTCGAGCAGCTCCGGGTCGCGCGCGCACAGGTGCGGGATCCGGGCGCGGGCGGCGGCCAGGTCACCGGAGTCGAGCGACGCGGCCAGCGCGGCACCCTCCCCCACCAGCGAGGTCCCGCCGAGCACGGCCCAGGTGGCGACGGCGGTCAGCCCGGCCCGCACGACGGGCTCGGCCCGGGCCCCCGCACGCGTCGCGGCCACCTCGGCGACCACCCCCGCCGCGACCACCGACCCGACCAGGATCGCGGTGTAGGCCACCCCGGGTGCGACGGCGTCGCGGTGCATCCGGCCCTCCAGCCGGGCGGCGAGCGTGCCGAAGCCGGCGACCGGGTGGCCCCGGCGCGGGTCCCCGAGCAGTGCGTCGGCGGCGATGCCGGCGGCCAGTCCGGCCGCGCGGCCACGTGTTCCCATGCGCCGAACCTAGAGCGGCGCGCGCGCAGGGTGCGGGCAGGCCGGGCAGGATCATGGGCATGCGCACGGACCTCAAGCCGGACGAGATGGGCAGCGGCCCGTTCTACAAGCTCCTGACCAGCGTCGTCGTCCCCCGACCCATCGCCTGGGTCTCCACCCGCTCGGCCGACGGCGTCGACAACCTCGCCCCGCACTCGTTCTTCACGGTGTCCTGCGTGGACCCGCCCATGATCCAGTTCACGTCGGTCGGGAAGAAGGACTCGCTGCGCAACGTGTCGGAGACCCGCGAGTTCGTCGTCTGCCTGGCGAACGAGCCGATGTTCGAGAAGATCAACGCGACCGGCACCGACTTCCCCGCCGAGATCAGCGAGTTCTCCTCGGTCGGGCTGACGGCCGAGGCGTCGTCGGTCGTGGCGCCGCCGCGGGTCGCCGAGTCACCGGTCGCCCTGGAGTGCGTGCTGCACGCGAACATCGAGCTCGGCAACTCGACCGTCGTCATCGGCCGGGTCGTACACGCCGCGATCGAGGAGAGCGTGTTCGTCACCGACGAGCGCGGCAACTCCCTGCCCGACATCCACCGGCTCGCCCCGCTGGCCCGCCTGGGCCGCAACGAGTGGTCGCGGATGGGCGAGGTCCTCGAGATCACCCGCATCCCCTACCAGCAGTGGCCGGGTCACTTCGGCGACGGGTGACCCGGCCCCGCCGGGTCTACAGGGTGTACTCGGTGGGCGGCGTCGCGGCCGGGTCGGCGTGGATCTCGCCCTCCCGGCCGCGCAGCTCGACCCGGCGGATCTTGCCGGAGATCGTCTTCGGCAGCTCGAAGAACTCGAGCCTGCGGATCCGCTTGTAGGGCGCGAGGTTGTCGTAGGCGAACTGCAGGATCGCCGTCGCCGTCTCCTCGGTCGGCTCGTGCCCCTTGGCGAGCACCACGTAGGCCTTCGGCACGGCGAGGCGGACCGGGTCCGGGGACGGCACGACCGCGGCCTCGGCGACCGCCGGGTGCTCGATCAGCACGCTCTCCAGCTCGAACGGGCTGATCCGGTAGTCGCTGGCCTTGAACACGTCGTCGGCCCGGCCGACGTAGGTGATGTAGCCCGACTCGTCGCGGGAGCCGACGTCGCCGGTGTGGTAGAACCCGCCGGCCATGGCCTCGGCGTTGCGCTCCGGGTCGTCGGCGTAGCCCACCATCAGACCGGTCGGGCGGTGGTCGAGGTCCAGGCAGATCTCGCCCTCGTCGGCGACCTTCCCGGTGGCCGGGTCGACCAGTGCGACGACGAACCCGGGGATCGGCCTGCCCATCGAGCCCGGCTTGACCGGCTGCCCCGGCGGGTTGCCGATCTGCACCGAGGACTCGGTCTGGCCGAACCCATCGCGGATGCGCAGGCCCCACGCCTTCTCGACCTGCTCGATGACCTCGGGGTTGAGCGGCTCCCCCGCCCCGACGACCTTGGTCGGCGGCGTCGCCAGCCCGGACAGGTCGGCCTGGATCAGCATCCGCCACACCGTCGGCGGGGCGCAGAAGCTGGTCACGCCGCAGGAGTCCAGGACCGACAGGACGGACTCGGCGTCGAACCGGGCGTAGTTCATGACGAGGACCGTCGCCTCGGCGATCCACGGCGCGAACACGTTCGACCAGGCGTGCTTGGCCCAGCCGGGCGAGGAGATGTTGAGGTGCACGTCGCCGGGCTCGAGGCCGATCCAGTACATCGTCGACAGGTGCCCGACCGGGTAGGACGTGTGGGTGTGCTCCACCAGCTTCGGCTTCGCCGTGGTGCCGGAGGTGAAGTACAGCAGCAGCGTGTCCGACGCCTTCGTGGCGCCGTCCGGGGTGAACTCGGCGGCGGCCGAGTAGGCCTCGCCGGTGTAGTCGCGCCAGCCCGCCACGGCGCCGCGGACGGCGATGCGGGTGTAGTCGCCGTCGACGTCGTCGAACTTGCCGGCGTCGTCCGCCCCGACGACGACGTGCGCGGCCCGCCCGCGGTCCACCCGGTCCTGCAGGTCGGCCGGGGTGAGCAGGGTGGTCGCGGGGATCACGACGGCGCCCAGCTTCATCGCCGCCAGCAGCGTCTCCCACAGCTCCAGCTGGTTGCCGAGCATCAGGATGATCCGGTCGCCCCGGGCGACGCCCTGCGCACGCAGCCAGTTCGCGACCCGGTTGGACCGCTCGGACAGCTCCGCCCACGTCCAGTGCGCCTGCGAGCCGTCCTGTTCGACGATCCACAGCGCCTTCCGCGCGCCCCGCTCGGGATCGGCGGCGACGACGTCGAAGTGGTCGAGCGCGAAGTTGAACTCCTCGAGCTCCGGCCAGCGGAAGTCGCGGTAGGCCGTGTCGTAGTCCTCGCGGTGGGTCAGCAGGAAGTCGCGGGCGGCGAGGAACTTCTCCGTCGCCGGGCTGCCGGTCGCCATGGGGTGCACCTCGGTGGGCTCGTGCGGGGGGCCCGTGCCCCGGGCCCGTCGTGCGGGGCCGCCCGTGCGGCCGTACCGCGACCCTAGTCACTCCACCGGCGCCCCGGCAGTGCGCGACGGCCGCCGCCGGCCGGGCACCGACCGTGCGGCGCCGATCACGCGATGGTGGCGGCGAGGTCGGCCCGCCCGGGCGGGCCGGTGATCGTAAGGTGCCCGCGTGACCGTGCCGAACCTGCCGAAGGTGCCGACCCCCGACGTGTCGGTGTCCCGCCTGCGGGTGGGCCGGTACGGGCCGCGGCTGCTGCTGCGCGGCGTGCTCGTGGGGCTGGCGCTGCTGGTCCTCGTGCTGCTGCTGGCCGGCTGCGGCAACGGCGAGCTGCCCGCGGCGTGGCGCACCCCGTCGCCGGTCCCGACGACGGCGCCGACCGCCACCCCGACACCGACCCCGACGCCCACGCCGACGACGACCCCCACGCCGAGCCGCACCGCCGACCCGTCCCGCACGACGGCCGCGCCCGCACCCGGGCGCGGCGGCACCGACGGCGGTGGCACCGGGACGGGCCGCACCGGCGCCCCGGGGGCGGCCGCGGCGGCGTCGCCGATGTGGCCCGCGGGCGACGCGGCGACCGCGAAGCGGATGCAGCAGCAGTCCGACGCCGGCGGCGACCCGTGGCTGCTCGACCCGGAGGAGGTCACGATCTCCTACGTCGGCAGCGAGCTCGGCTACCGGAACCCGACCGTCACCCGCCTCGGCAACGGCGTGTACGCCGCCACCGACGGCCGGTCGGCGCAGCGCTCGACGATCCGGCTCACCCAGCCGGTCCGCTCCGGCACCGGCGGGATCTGGGTGGTCGACCGCGTCGACCGCGGCTGACGGGAGGGTCGGCCCGCACCGGCACCCAGCGTCACCGGGTCTCGTACCGGACGGCGCCCCTCGCCGGAACCCGGCCTCGCGTTACACCCTTTGCGCGCCTTGGGTACCGTGAGGTGAATGACAGTTGGCGCGAACGGGTGAAACCCGGCGCCGGGTGCAGCGTCCGGGCCCGTTCCGACGATGTTCCGTGTGAGGTCGTCGCGGTACCGCGGCGGCCGGGGGGTCCAGGAGAGGCGGAGCACGATGGCCAGCGAGTCGGTCCAGCAGGACGTCTTCACCGTGTTGCACGGGCAGGCGTCGCCGATCGTGAGCCGCTGGGCGTACCGCGCCTCGGACCCGTTCGCGATCTCGTTCTCGGTGCGCCGGTCCTCCGACCGCTGGATCGAGTGGCTCGTCGCCCGCGACCTCGTGATCGAGGGCCTGACCACGCCCACCGGCATCGGTGACATCCGGATGGCGCCCCGGCGCATCGACGGTTACGACGTCGTCGAGCTGGAGATCCGCTCCGACGGCGGGTCCGCCGTCCTGGAGGTCGACCGCGACCTGCTGGCCCAGTTCGTCGACTCGACGCTGGAGATCGTCGACCTCGGCGAGGAGCACGACCACCTCGACCTCGACGGCGCCATCGCCCGGCTGACCGGTAGCGCGGCGGGCCCCACCACCCCCTGAGCGCGCGCTCCCACCCACGACGAGGGCCCCGGACCGCACGACGCGGTACCGGGGCCCTCGTGCGTGCCGGGTGCCGCTCAGCTGTTCTGCTCGGCCCACTCGGGGTCGGTCGAGGCGTCCCACTCGGCATCGGCCGCCGCCTCGTCGGCGTGGTCGGCGTCGCGCGCGAGCTGGTCGCTGACCTCCGGGTCCCCGACCGGGGACTCGTCGACCACCGGCACGATGCCCTCGTCGACGTCGTGCACGGCGGCCTCCTCGGCACTGGCCGCGCCGCCGTCGACGCCCACGTCGGTCCCGGCGCCGTCGACGGCCGGGTCGCCCGCCGCGGAGTCGGCGGCGGCGGTCAGCCGGCCGGAGCGGCCCGGGTCGCCCTCGGGCAGCTCGTCGGGCAGCTCCCGGGCCAGTCGCGCCTCGTGCGACTCGCCCTCCTCCTGACCCGCCGCGGTCACCGCGTTGTCCTCGACGCCGTAGGGACGGTCCGGCGGGACGTAGCCGGAGTCCAGCGGGTCGGTGTCCGACGGACCGGTCAGCGCCTCGTCGGTGTCCAGCTGCATCGCCGAGGCCATGTCCGGCGCCTCCGGCTGGAACTCGTTCTCGTCACCTGAAGCGGATGCCATCGGTCGCGGGTCTCCTCGGTGTGGCCGTGTGTCGGGCGGTGTTCGGTATCGACCGTGCGTACCCCGCGCCGCGCCGCGCCATGCGCCGGCGCCCGGACGCTACGGTCGCCGACACCGGATCCGCCGCGGCCGGTTCCCGCGCCGCACCCGTCGTACGAAGGAGCACTCCCCCGTGACCGCCGCCCCGTCCGCCCGTTCCGGTGACAGCACCCGCAGCGCCCTGCTCGCCGCGGCCGCGGACCTGTTCACCGAGCACGGCTACGACCGCACCTCGGTCCGCGCGATCGCCGACCGGGCCGGGGTGAACCAGGCGCTGCTCTTCCGCTACTTCGGCAGCAAGGACGCCCTGTTCGCCCGGGTCGCCGCCGAGCGCGCCCTCGCCGTGCTGCACGACGGCCCGCCCGAGGAGCTCCTGACCCGCCTGCTGCGGTCGATCCTCGACGGCGGCGACGGGCCCGAGCGCGACCTGTTCGGGCCCGTCGTGCGCTCGGCCGGGACGTCGGAGGCGGCCGCGGCCGTGCGGGTGGAGCTGGCCGGGGCGTTCACCGAGGCGTTCGCCGCGCAGGCCACCGGCGCCGCCGACCGGGCCGACGCCGAACTGCGCGCGGAGCTGGTCCTGACCTGGCTGCTCGGGCTGAGCCTGGTCCAGCCGCTGCTGCCCGGCGGCGCGGTCGGGCGGGCCGCCCCGGACACGGTGCTGGACCACGTCACGCGCGCCGCCCGGACCCTGCTGGAGGCGCCCGGGCTCAGCCGGTGAGCCGGTCCACCTCGGCGCGGAACCGCTCGCGCTGGGCCGGGGTCTCCCGGGTCCGCGACAGGTAGTGCGCCGGGCGCGGAGCGCGGTCGTGCCAGAACCGGCCGGTCCCGACCGCCGACGACGGCGCGGCCGCGAGCCACACCGCGGTGTCCGCGCCCTGCGCCGGGGTGCGCAGCACGGGGCCGACGACCTTGTCGAACAGCGGCAGCGACCCGGTGACGCCCGGGGTGCGGGCCCACCCGGGGTGCAGTGCGTGCACGGTGACGTGCCGGGGGGCCAGCTCGTCGGCGAGCAGACCGGTCAGGACGACCTGCATCCGCTTGGTGCGGGCGTAGGCCGCGGTGCCGCCGTAGTCACCGGTGCGGAACTGCAGGTCGTCGTCACGCAGAGGCTGGGCGTACATGCCGCCCGAGGACATGATGATCACCCGGGAGTCGGTTCCGGACCGCTCGGCGCCGGCCGCGAGGGTGTCGGTGAGCAGCCGGGTCAGCAGCAGCGGTCCGAGGACGTGCACGGCCAGGGTCAGCTCGTTGCCCTCGGAGGTCTCGCTGCGCTCGGGCGGGAGCAGCCCGGCGTTGTGCACCAGGACGTCCAGCGCGTCGACCTCGGTGGCGAACCGGGTCGCGAACGCGCGCACGTCGGCGAGCTCACCCAGGTCGCAGACCTGCACCGGGAGCCGGTCGCGGGACAGGCCGGGGACGGCGGCCAGGATGCGGTCCTGCGCGGCGACCCCCTTGTCCCGGGAGCGGACGAGCAGGTGCACCGTCGCACCGAGCCGGACGAGCCCGGTCGCGATCGCCTCCCCCAGCCCGCCGCCCGCGCCGGTGACGAGCGCGGTGCGCCCGGTCAGGGCGCCGCGCGGCGGGTCGGCGCGGTCACCGCTCCACCCCGGGCGCCGCAGCAGGTACCCGATCCGTGAGTAGCCGGGGACCAGGGTGCGGTCGAGGACGGTATCCAGAGCGCTGCCGAGCACGGACCGATCCGACCACAGCACCGCGCCGCCCGCGCGTCGATCAGCCCTGCAGACCCGGACCGGAGACGTAAGGGGTGCCGGGGACGTTCGCCGTCGGGAGCTTCGGGACGGCGTCGGTGACCGGGTCGGCGGTGGAGACCCGCTCCATCGCGCCGCAGCTGGACAGCGAGTACGACAGCGGGTTCACCGGCGGGGCGGTGGCCTTGTCGAAGCCGTGCTCGACCTTGCGGATCGACATGGTGCCGCCGGTCAGCTTGTACATGTTCCCCGACGGGTTGGGCGCCTCCAGGGTGCCGTTGCCGTTCTCGTCGACCTCCCACTCGCCGACGGTCTGGCCGCCGGGCAGCGGGTTGGTGCCGTCGAGGATGCAGGGGTTGTTGTTGGTGGCGCTGGAGGTCGCGCCGTAGAAGAACGACACGTAGCGGGCGTCCGGGTCCATGCCGGTCGCGGTGCCGGAGACCGTGTCGGAGTCGACGGTGGCGGTCCCGGCCACGCCGTCGGTGTTCTTCGACGCCAGGTCGACCTGCGTGGGCCCGGTGCTCGGGCCACCGACGACACCGGCCACGTCCGGCAGGCCGCCGAGACCCAAGTAGTCCGGCAGGCCCGCCGTGCGCGCGACGCCGGACAGGTCCGGCAGTGGACCGTCCCTGCCGGTCAGCGGGGTGGTGTCGGGCAGGCCCGCGATCTCGTTGAGGCCCTCCAGCGGTCCGCCCGCGGTGAGGCCGGGGACGTCGGGGAGCTCGTCGGTGCTGCCGTCGGTGACGCCGGGGACCGACGGCAGCTCCGGCACGACGTCGCCGAGACCGGTGAGGGTGTCGGTCGGGCCGGCCAACGGGCTGTTGCCGGTGTCGGTGCCGACGACGGTGCCCGCGGCGCCCACCGCGGTGTCGACCAGCGAGCCGGCCTGCCCGGCGCCGGGCACCGAGGAACCGGCGTCGGACAGGGTCTGCGCCGGGTCGGGCAGCGACGTCAGGGGCTTCGTCGGGGTGTTCAGGTCGACGCCCGTGCCGAGGCCGCTCGTGAGGTCGCCGAGGCCGGGGACCGCGTCGAGCGGACCGGTGGAGGGACTGCCGGAGTCCTTCGTGCCCGCGGCCGGGGCTGCGGAGTCCGAGCCGCCCGAGTCCGAGCCGCCCGAGCTCGTGCCGGCAGAACCATCGCTGCCGGATCTCTTGCCGCCCGAGTCCTCGCCGGTCGAGTCCTCGCGGCCCGAGTCCTCGCCCGCGGAGTCCTTGCCGGTCGAGTCCTTGCCGGCCGAGTCCTTGCCGGCCGAGTCCTTGCCGGCCGAGTCGTCGCCGCCGGAGTCCTCGCCGCCGGAGTCCTTGCCGGACGTCTCGCTCGTCGTCCCCGACCCCTGGTCCGACGAGTCCCCGCCCGAGGGGCCCGATCCCGAGCCGCCCGCACCCAGCACCGAGCCGACGACGTCCGCCCCGGTCACGAGGTCACCCAGCCCGCCGGAGGACCCCGACGAGGACTCGGATCCCGAGGCGCCGCCGGAACAGGAGCCGCCCATCGGGGTGGACCCGTCCGGGCAGTCCGCCGAGGTGCCGGAGGAACCGTCGTCGGCCCCGGTGCCGGCGAACGCCGTCCCGGTCGTCGCACCGGTGGTCAGCAGCAGCGCGGCGAGCGTCGCGGGGGCGGCGATCCGGCGCGCGGTGCCCGCGGAGGGAGCGGCGTGCCTGCGCCGTCCGCGCAGGGACCGGCCGGCGGCCACCGCCGCGGCGACGCCGGTCGAACGGAGGCCGGTCCGGGTGTGCTTGCCCATCTCGAGCGGTCCTTCCGCCTCGCCGTGGGCGAGGGTGCTGGGGAGCGGTGGAGGACGGCGCGGGCACCGGCGTGGCCGGGGTGCGGGGGCACCCCTGGGGGAGCGGCCGGATCGTGCCGGGTCACCCGGCTCGTCCGGTTCGGGACGGTACGAAACGGTGACCCGTCGAGGTTGCTTTCCTGAGAGGATCTCGGCGACCCGGGCGATCACGGGTCGGCTCCGGACGCCGAGTGACAGGCCGACTGGACCGAACGGCTCAACGATCTACGACGAACACGCTCCGTGTTCTCAGGATCGCGGGAGATCCCCTCCGTTCAACGAGCGGGTGACGCCGGGGTGACGGGTCGTCGCAGAACGGCCACCGCTCGCACGTCCCGGTGCGTGGCCGTCACCCCGGACGGGGAACTAGCCGAGGCGCTCGCGGACGGCGTCGAGGTTGCGTTCCATCCCGGTCCGCCACTCCCGCAGCCGGCCCTCGACGATCCGCTCCTCCTTGTCCGGCCACCGCTCGATCGCCTGCGAGAGGCCCGACGGCCCGGGACCCATCCGGGCCCACTGGCGCAACACGGTTCCGTCGCCGTCGGGGGTGAGCTCGAACCGCCACACGGCCGTCGCTCCCCCGTCGCCACCGGGCTCGACGGTCCACTCGAACAGCCGCCCCGGCTCCCATCCGGTGACGGTGGAGACGGTGCTCCACTCCCCGATCGCGTCGTGGCGGTGGTGGCCGTGCAGCCGGGCCCCGAGGCCCGGCTCGTCACCCTCGCCCCACGAGGCGCGCTGCATCTCGGTCGACACCCGGGCCAGGAACCCCGGGTCGGTCACCAGCTCCCACACCGCCCGGGGCGGTGCGGCGACCCGGGCGGTGGCCTCGGTGGTGGGTCCGTCGGCGTAGCGCATGCGACCTCCTCGTCGTCGGGCCGCGGCGGGTCAGCGCTCGTCGGCACCCCGGCGCAGCAGGTAGGTGTCCATGATCCACCCCTTGTTCTCCCGGGCCTCGGCCCGGACCTTCAGGATCTCGTCGGTCACCTCGACGAGCGGCCCGGCGACGAGCAGCTCGTCGGGCGTACCCAGGTAGGCGCCCCAGAAGATGTGCAGCTCACGGCGCTGCTCGTCGGGCAGCGTGGCGAAGGCGGTGCGGCCGTCGAGCATCACGACGACGTCGTCGACGTCGGTGGGCATCCCCTCGGCGATCCGGCGCCCGGTGGTGATCAGGACGGGGCGCCCGACCCGGTTGAGGATCAGCCGGTGGGCGGCGGCGAGGGCGGCGACGCTGGAGATCCCGGCGACCGACTCGACCGACCACTGCTCCCCCGCGCCGGCGAGGACCCGGTCGAGCAGGCGCAGTGTCCCGTCGTAGAGGGAAGGGTCACCCCAGACCAGGAAGGCGCCGGTCTGCCCGTCGGCCAGCTCGGCGTCGAGCATCTCGCGGTAGAGCCGGGCACGGCGGTCCTGCCAGTCGACCACGACGTCGCGGTACCGCTCGTCGTCGCGCTCGACCTCGGTGCCGCGGTCCCGGCCCACCTCGGGCGCGGTGACCAGCCGGTACCCGCCGTCCGGGCGGTGCCGCCGCAGGAGCTCGGTGCGCAGGGCCAGCAGGTCGTCCTGCGACCCCCCGCCGTCGAGGCCCTTGTCGATGACGAACACGACGTCGGCCCGGCGCAGGGCGCGGACCGCCTGGAGGGTGAGGTGGTCGGGGTCACCGGCCCCGATCCCGATCACGAGAACCGTGCGCACCGGAGTGACCGTAACGGACCCCGGGCGCTCCCCGGCACTCCCCCGATCGGCAGGTACCCCCCGCCCGGTGTCGCCCGATGCGCGCAGCGTCCGACCCCGTCACGCGACGTCGTCACTCGGTAGTGTCATGGTGACCGGCGAGCCACGACCGGGTCACCGGCCGACCGCCGACGACCGACCCCGCAGCGCCACCCCGGGAGGCCACGTCACCGTGCCCACCAGCGAACACAGCAGGACCCTGACGATCGGACACCTCGTCGAGTCGCTCGACGACCGCGGCGTCGCCGCCGCGCTCGGTGACCTCGCCGCCGCGGCCCCGGACGCCGGGTTCCGGGTGGTGGTCGTCGCGCTGGCCCCGTCCGGGCACTCCGACGTCGCCGAGGGCATGACCCGCGCCGGGGCGCCACCGGTCGAGCTGAACGTCGCGCCGTGGGACCCGCGTGCCGTGCTGAAGGTCCTCGCCGCGTTCCGGGAGCACGGTGTCGACCTGGTGCACACCCACGGCGCCCGGCCCGACGTCGTGGGCTCGGCCGCCGCGGCCCGGCTGCGGGTGCCCGCGGTGTCCACGCTGCACCACATCCACGAGCACCCCGCCGACCGCGGCGACCAGCTCCGGCGGACCGCGAAGACGTTGGCGCGCAAGCGGTTCATGAATCGCACGATCGCGACGTCCGCCCTGCAGCGCGACTGGTACCGCCGCGCCGCCGGGTCCACCGAGGGCCTGTCGGTGATCCCGGACGGCGCCGCCGACCCGGGCGAGGGCACGCCCGAGGAGCGGGAGCGTCTGCGGCGCGGGCTCGGCGTGGACGGCCACGAGGTCGTCGCCGTCTCGGTCGCGCCGATGCGCCGCGGCCAGGGGCAGGACATGCTGCTCGACGCCGTCGCCGGGATCGGACCGGACGAGCCGCTCACCGTGGTGCTCGGCGGCGACGGGCCGCTGCGGCCGTGGCTGGAGTCGCGCGTCGCCGCCGACGAGGCCCTGTCCGGCCGGGTGGCGTTCCGCCGCAGCACCGA
This sequence comes from Pseudonocardia sp. ICBG1034, assembly GCF_020131375.1. Lineage (NCBI taxonomy): Bacteria > Bacillati > Actinomycetota > Actinomycetes > Pseudonocardiales > Pseudonocardiaceae > Pseudonocardia > Pseudonocardia sp. ICBG1034. Next base: position 2,095,647 of record NZ_JAHLEK010000015.1, on the reverse strand, counting down.
CCCGGTCGCGCTGCTCCGCGCCGCCGACGTGCAGCTGCACACGACCCGGCACGACACGATGCCCCGCATGCTGTTGCTCGGCCACGGCACCGGGACCCCGGCGGTCGCGACGCGGGTCGGCGGGATCCCGGAGATCGTGACCCGCGAGACCGGGCTGCTGGCCCCGGTCGACGCCACCCGGATCGCCGACGAGCTGGTGCGGCTGACCCGCGACGCCGAGCTGCGCGCCCGGCTCGGGGCCGGGGCCCGGCGGCGGTTCCTCGACCGGTTCGCGGCGGCGCCGTGGGCGGCCCGGCTCGGCGACGTCTACCGCAGCGCGGCCGGGGTGGCGGGCGCTCCCGCTCCCACCGAGCTGGACACGCCGGAGCCGGTGGGCCGGGCCTGAGCCGGGCCGGCTGCGGCGGGCCGCGCCGGCTCAGTGCGGGACGGGCGCGGGCCGGTCGGCGACCGGGTTCTCCAGGGTCCCGACGCCGTCGATCTCGACGGTGACCCGGTCCCCCGCGGTCATCGGCCCGACCCCGCCGGGGCTGCCGGTGAGCACGACGTCGCCGGGCTGCAGCGTGATCCAGCGGGTCACGTGGGCGAGGATCCGCGCGACGTCGAAGATCATCGTCCCGGTGTCGGCCTCCTGGACGGTGCGGCCGTTCAGCGTGGTCCGCAGCCCCCACGGCCCCGCGCCCGGCTCGGTCTCGATCCACGGCCCGAGCGGGCAGAAGGTGTCCGCGCTCTTCGCCCGCGCCCACTGCCCGTCGGCGCGGTAGTCGTGCGCGGTGACGTCGTTGGCGCAGGTCAGGCCGAGCACGTGCGACCAGGCGGCGCGCTCGTCCAGGTCACGGGCCCGGCGACCGATCACCACCGCGAGCTCGCCCTCGTACTCCAGCCGCTGCACCCCGGCCGGGCGCAGCACGGGCTCCCCCGGCCCGACGACGGCGTTGGGCGCCTTGAGGAACAGCGCGGGCCGCTCCGGGCGGGGGCGCCCCTTCTCGGCGAGCTGGCAGGGGTAGTTGCTCCCGACGCACACGATGGTGCGGGGGTCGCAGGGGGCGAGCAGGACGACCTCGGCGAGCCGCCCGGCGACCGCCCCCGGCCCGGACGGGCCCAGCTCGCGGACGACGTCGCCGTCGCCGCCGGTCTCGACCCGCCCCGTGCGGGGGCCCTGGCCGGAGTCGTAGCGGACCAGTCGCATCCGCTCACACCGTCCCGGCCGGGCCGAGTGCCTCGCGCACCAGCTCCAGCGGGTGCCAGGCGGTGCGCCCGGCGCCGTGGAAGATCTGCTGGCGGCAGGAGACGCCGGTCGCGGCGACCAGGGTGTCGGCGGGCTCGGCGTCGATCGCCGGGAGCAGCCGGTCCCGGCCGACCTCCATCGAGGTCGCGTAGTGCTCGGCCTCGAAGCCGAACGAGCCCGCCATCCCGCAGCAGCCGGAGTCGATCTCGGAGACCTCCAGCCCGGGGATGCGGCGCAGCAGCGCGAGCGTCGCCGCGGTCCCGACCTCGGCCTTCTGGTGGCAGTGCCCGTGGTAGACCACGCGCCGCCCGCTCAGCGCCGACCGCTCCGGCAGGACCAGGCGGCCGTCGTCGAGGGCCTCGACGAGCAGCTCCTCGACCTGGCGGACCCGCTCGCCCACCGACCGGGCCTCGGCGCTGTCCGGGAGCAGGGCGAGGGTCTCGTCGCGCAGGGTGAACACGCACGACGGCTCGCAGCCGACGATCGGCGCGTCGGCCGGGGTGTCCCGGGCGAGCGAGGTGACCAGGCCGGTCGCCTTGCGACGGGCGTCGTCGAGCAGTCCCTTGGACAGGCTGGACCGGCCGCAGCAGCCGCCGCCGGCCAGCTCGACCCGCCACCCGGCACGCTCCAGCAGGCCGATCGCGGCCCGCCCGATGTGCGGCTCGGTGAAGGTGGTGAACGAGTCGGCCAGCCACACGACGGTCCCGGCCGGTGCGGCGGCCCGCGCGGGGTCACGGCGCCGGAACCACCGCACCAGGTTGTCCCGGTCGAAGCGCGGCAGCGGGCGGCGCGCGGTGATCCCGACGGTCCGCTCGGCGAGCCGGCGCAGCACCCCGACCCGGCCGGGCAGGTTGGACAGCGGCGCGGTCGCCGACCCGAGCCGGTTCAGCGTGCGGATCGCGCCGAACAGCCGCGAGCGCAGCGGCGTGCCGTGCACCGCGTGCTGCTGGTGGAGCGCCTCGGCCTTGAGCGAGGCCATGTCCACGCCCATCGGGCACTCGCTCTTGCAGGCCTTGCACATCAGGCACAGGTCGAGGATCTCGTGCAGCCGACCGTCGGCGAGCCCGGCGGCCGGGTCCGGCTCGGACAGCGCCTTGACCAGCGCGTTCGCCCGGCCGCGCGTGGAGTGCTCCTCCTCGAGGGTGACCTGGTAGGACGGGCACATCACCCCGGCCGTGGTCTTGCGGCACAGGCCGATGTTCATGCAGCGGTCGGCGGCGTCGCGCATCCCGGTGACGCCGGGGCCGCCGATCACCTCGAACGACAGCGCCGTGGTCAGCCGCGGGGCGGGCGGCAGCGCGTCGCGGTCGCGCAGGTTCTCGGTCATCGACGGGGCGTCGACGATCTTGCCGGGGTTCATGACGTTCCCCGGGTCGAACAGGGCCTTCACCCGGCGCATCGCCTCGTACAGCTCGTCGCCGAAGATCTCGCGGTTGAACTCCGAGCGCGCCAGGCCGTCGCCGTGCTCGGAGGAGTTCACGCCGCCGTACTCGGCGACCAGGTCCTTGATCCGCTCCGCGACCCGGCGCATCGTGGCGACCTGGGCCGGGTCGGTGAGGTCGACGAACGGGCGGATGTGCAGGCAGCCGACCGAGCAGTGCCCGTAGAACCCCGCCTCGAGGCGGTTCTCGTCGAGGATCTGCTTGAACCGCGCGGTGTACTCGGCCAGGTGCTCGGGGGCCACCGCGGTGTCCTCGACGAAGGCCAGCGGGCGCCGGGTGCCCTCCCCCGCCGCCATGAGCAGCCCGAGGCTGGACTTGCGGACCTTGAGCAGCGCGGCCTGCTCGGCGGGGGTGACCAGCTCCAGGGTGTGGTAGCCGTGGCCGTGGCGCTCCCAGAGCGCCGCCAGCGCGCGCAGCTTCGCCACCAGTCCGGCCTCGTCGTCGCCGGAGAACGAGACGAACAGCAGTGCGGCCGGGTCACCGACGAGGTGGTTGCCCAGATCGGCGTACTCGATCTTGCGGCGGGACAGGTCGAGGATGGTCCTGTCCATCATCTCGACTTGGTGCGGATCGCAGCTGAGCGCGTCGGTGGTGGCGGAGACGGCGCCGTGCACGGTGTCGAAGTGGCCGACGGCGTAGACCGTCCGCGCGGGCTTGGGCACCAGGTCGACGACGGCGCGGGTCGCCAGCACCAGCGTGCCCTCGGCGCCGACGACGAACTTCGCCAGGTCGAACGTCCCGGACTCCGCGAAGCCCGCGAGCCGGTCCAGCCGGTAGCCGCAGGCCCGGCGCCAGAACAGCGGCATGCCCGCGGCGATCGCGTCCTCGTTCTCGGTGACCAGCGCGGGGAGCTCGCGGTAGAGGGCGCCCTCCAGGGTGTCCGCGGCCGCGCGACGGCGGCGCTCGTCGGCGTCGACGGGTTCCAGCCGGGCGGTGGAGCCGTCGGACAGCACGACGTCGAGCGCGCGGACGTGGTCGATCGTCATCCCGAAGGTCAGCGACCCGCTGCCCGCGGAGTTGTTGCCGATCATCCCGCCGATCGTGGCCCGGTTGCTCGTGGAGGTGTCCGGGCCGAACATCAGCCCGTGCGCGGCCGCGGCCCGGTTGAGCTGGTCCTGCACCACCCCCGCCTCGACGACGGCGGTGCGCGCCACCGGGTCGAGCTCGACGATCCGGTTGAGGTGCCGGGACAGGTCGAGCACGAGCCCCGGTCCGACGGTCTGGCCGGCCAGGCTGGTGCCGGCACCGCGCGGGACGACCGGCACGCCGAACTCGGCCGCGGTGCGCACGGCCGCGGCGACGTCGTCGTGGGTACGGGGGAAGACCACTCCGAGCGGGGTGATCGCGTACATGCTCGCGTCGCGGGAGAACAGGTGGCGGCTGTAGTCGTCGAAGGCGACCTCGCCGGTCACCCGGGACCGGAGCGTCTCCTCCAGACCCGGGACGGCGGTGGTGGCGGTGGCGGGACGAGTCAGCTCGGCGGTCATGGGGTGGCGTCCTCTCGCGACGGTGCGGGGGCGGTCGGGGCGGGTCAGTCGGTCTGCAGCCGCTCCAGCGCCGCGTCGAGGCCGGAGCCCGCGACCGGCACCCCGGCGAGACCGAGGCCCATCTGGACACCGGCGAGGGTCCCGGCCAGCGTGAGGTCGTTGAACGCACCGAGGTGGCCGATCCGGAAGATGCGCCCGGCGAGGCGGCCGAGACCGGCGCCCAGCGACATGTCGAAGCGGTCGAGGATCACCGCGCGGACCTTGTCGGCGTCGACGTCGTCGGGGACGAGCACGGCGGTGAGCGCACTGGAGTACTCGCGCTCGTCGAGGGCCAGCACCTCCAGGCCCCACGCCCGCACCGCGGCCCGGGTGGCCTCGGCGTGGCGGGTGTGGCGGGCGAAGACGTTCCCCAGGCCCTCGTCGTGGAGCAGGCGCAGCGCCTCCTTCAGCCCGTACATGAGGTTGGTGTTCGGGGTGTAGGGGAAGAAGCCGCGCTCGTTGGCCGCGAGCATCGGGCCCCAGTCCCAGAAGATGCGCGGCATCGTCGCGGTGCGGGAGCGCTCCAGGGCCTTGGCGCTGATCGCGTTGAAGCTCATCCCCGGCGGCAGCATCAGCCCCTTCTGCGAGCCGGCGACGGTCACGTCGACGCCCCACTCGTCGTGCCGGTAGTCCATCGAGCCGAGCGAGGAGATGGTGTCGACCAGCAGCAGGGCGGGGTGGTCGGCGGCGTCCATCGCGGCGCGGATCTCGGCGACCCGGCTGGTGACACCGGTCGAGGTCTCGTTGTGCACCACGCAGACCGCGGCGATCCGACGGCCGGTGTCGGCGGCGAGCCGCTCGGCGACGACGGCGGGGTCCGCCCCGTGCCGCCAGTCGCCGGGCACGAGGTCCACCCGGAGCCCGAGCCGGCCCGCCATCTCCTGCCACAGCGTGGCGAAGTGCCCGGTCTCGAAGCACAGCACCGTCTCCCCCGGGTTCAGGGTGTTGACCAGGGCCGCCTCCCACGCCCCGGTGCCGGTGGCCGGGTACATCACGACCGGGCCGGTGGTGCCGAAGACCGGGCGGACGTCGCGCAGCAGCTCCGTCCCCAGCGCCTGGAAGTCCGGGCCGCGGTGGTCGATCGTCGCGGCCGACATCGCGCGCAGCACCGAGTCCGGCACGTTCGTCGGGCCGGGGATCTGCAGGAAGTGCCGACCGGCTGCGTACGTCATGAGGTCCTCCACGTTCGGTGACCGATGGTTCCGGATGGCGGAATCCGGGTCTCGCGCTGATGACGGTATACCGTCTACAGTCTGCCGTCGAGAGGGTGCAGCAGGGCCGGCACGCACCTCGGCGGGCGGCATCGACGCCGCTTGACGGGCGTGTGTGATCCTGCTGATACTCGGGATATCGAATTCGTTTTCCGCATTGCGGAAAATGCGGCCCGGCGACGTCGCACGGACCGCGTCATCAGTTCCTGTCTGCGTCAGTGCCGACCCCAGAGGAAAACGATGTCCATCGAACTCATCACCATCGTGGCACTCGCCCTGGTGTTCCTGATAGCGACGATCCTCCCGGTCCACATGGGCGCGCTGGCCTTCGTCGCCGCGTTCGTCGTCGGTACGGCGTTCGTCGGGGAGGACACCGACGACATCGTCGGCGGGTTCCCCGGCGACCTGTTCGTGATCCTCGTCGGCGTGACCCTGCTGTTCGCCATCGCCAAGGGCAACGGGACGGTGGATCGCCTGGTCCAGCTGGCCGTTCGGGCCGTCGGCGGCCGGATCGCCCTGATCCCGTGGGTCATGTTCGGCGTCACCGCGGTCCTGACCGCGGTCGGCGCCGTCGTCCCCGCCGCGGTCGCCATCATCGCGCCGATCGGCATGGGATTCGCCCAGCGCTACAAGATCAACCCGATGCTGATGGGCCTTCTCATCATCAACGGGGCGAGCGCCGGCGGCTTCTCACCGATCAGCATCTTCGGCAGCATCGTGAACGGTGTCGTCGCCCGCAACAACCTGCCGAGCAATCCGGGACTGCTGTTCGTCTCGTCGTTCGTGTTCAATCTCGTGCTCAGCGTCGTCGTGTTCCTGATGTTCGGCGGGCGGGAACTGCTCCGCCGTTCCCGGGATGCCGCGGGATCCTCGGGCGCCGGCGGCGACCGGGTCGCCGTGGCCGCCGAGCCGGGCACATCGCTCGCCCTGGGCGGCGGCGCCGTGCCGCACGGCCGGTCACGGACAGTCACCGGCGGGTCCGGGTCGGGTGGGTCCGGGGCCGCCGAGCCGGTCGGCCCGGACGACGAGCCGCACCGCCCGCTCGAACGCGACCACGTGTTCACGATCCTGGGCCTGGTCGCCCTGGCCGTCGGCGCACTCGCGTTCGGCCTCGACGTCGGCTTCACCGCGCTGACCGTGGCCGCGGTCCTCTCGGTCATCTCGCCGTCGTCGGCCAAGGCGGCCGTCGGGCAGGTCGCGTGGCCGACGGTGCTGCTGATCTGCGGGATCGTGACCTTCGTGTCGCTGATGGAGCGGGTCGGCACCATCGACTGGCTCGGCAACCTCGTGACGACGATCGGGTCCCCGCTGCTGGCCGCGATCATCATCTGCCTGATCGGCGCGATCGTGTCCGCGTTCGCCTCGACCACCGGCATCCTCGGCGCCCTGATCCCGCTGGCCGTGCCGTTCCTGCTCGCCGGCGAGGTGGGCGCGGTCGGCCTGATCATCGCGCTGTCGCTGTCGTCGTCGGTGGTGGACTCCTCGCCGTTCTCCACCAGCGGGGCGCTCGTCGTCGCGAACGCGCCGGCCGACCGGACCGACCGGGTGTTCCGCGGGCTCATGATCTGGGGCTTCAGCATGTGCGCGGTGGCGCCGCTGCTGAGCTGGCTGATCTTCGTCGTCCCCGGCTGGGGCTGATCCGGTGCCGGGAACGGGAGCAGGCCCGGGCGGTGGCGTCCAGTCCGTCGTCCGGGCCTTCCGGATCCTCGACGTGCTGGCCGAGGCGGACGGGGAGCTGTCGATCAGCGAGCTCGCCGTGGCCGTCGACCTGCCGCAGCCCACGATCCACCGGATCGTCGCGACCCTGCGCGAGCTCGGCCACGCCCACCAGGTCACCAACCGCCGCTACACCCTCGGACCCCGGCTGATCGGGCTCGGGGACCGGGCGTCGCGGGTGCTGGGGGTGCGCGCCGGGGACGACCTGCGCGCGGTGGCGGAGCGGTTCGGCGAGACCGCCAACATGGCCGTGCTCGACGGGGAGCGCGCCGTCTACACCGCGCAGGTGCCCGGGCCGCACTCGATGCGCACGTTCACCGAGGTCGGGCGACGGGTGCCGCTGCACAGCACCGGCGTCGGGAAGGCACTGCTCGCCCAGCTGCCCGCACCCGCGGCACGGCGGCTGCTGGGCTCCACCGGACTGCCCGCGGCGACCGACCACACCGTCGTCGACCCCGACCGGCTGCTCGACGAGCTCGACCGCATCCGCCGGGCCGGGTTCGCCGTGGACGCCGAGGAGCAGGAGGTCGGCGTGTTCTGCGTGGCCGTCCCGCTCGCCGGGGTGTCCAGCCCGGCGGCGCTGTCGGTGTCCGGCCCGATCCACCGCTTCGGGCACGACCGCGTCCCCGAGGCGGCCGCCCTGCTGCGGGCCGCCGCCGAGGGCATCGGCGGGACGCTCGCGTGAGCGCCGACCGGAGCTCAGGCCCCGCGTCGGCGGGCCAGCCACTCCTCGGACTCCGGCGTACCGCCGTCGAGCCGGTCGACGAGGTCGAGCAGGAACGAGGTGTGGCCGTGCTCGGTCAGGGCCCGCTGCGCGACCTCCGGGTCCCCCGCCTCGACCACGGCGAGCAGCTCACGGTGCCGCTCGACGTTCTCCAGCAGCGACTCGCGACGGGCGGTGCGGTTCATCGCCATGCACAGCTGCATCTGGAACGACAGCGCCCGGTAGGCCTCGGTCAGCCGCGAGTGCCCGGCCAGTGCGACCAGCGACAGGTGGAACTCGAACTTGTGGTGCAGGAACCTGCTCTCGTCGCCGGCCCGGCCGACCTCCTCGAACGCCGCCAGGGCCGCCCGGCAGCGCTCCAGCCGCTCGGGCACGCGTACCGGCACACCGAGGCGGACGGCGAGCGCCTCCAGGTCCTCGCGCAGGGTCACGATCTCGTAGACGTCGTGCCGGGTCAGCGTGCGCACGGTCGCGCCGCGCCGCGGGTGCGCGACGACCAGTCCCTCGTGGGTCAGCGTCTGCAGCGCCTCACGCAACGGCGGGCGGGAGACCCCGAGCCGCTCGGTCAGGCGCGCCTCGACCAGCCGCTCCCCCAGCGCGAGCTCGCCGGAGAAGATCATCGCGCGCAGGGCGTCGGTCGCCAGCTCCGCCATGGACGGCGGCGCGACGATCCGGCCACCGGTACCCGTGTGCACCGCCGTCACCGCACCCACCTCTCCCGCGTTTCCGTATACCGTATATCAAGGCCGACGCCGACGACCCCGGAGGGCTGCCGATGCAGACCGACCCACCGCTGACCGGAGTGCTCGTGCTGGAGGTGGGGGCCTTCATGGCCGCGCCGTTCGCGACGATGCAGCTCGCCGACCTCGGAGCCCGGGTGGTCAAGGTCGAGCCACCGGGCACCGGCGACCCGACCCGGGCGGCGGGCCCGTTCCTCGACGGCGAGAGCTCCCCGTTCCTGCGGCTCAACCGCAACAAGGAGTCCGTCGTCCTCGACCTCAAGGACGAGCGGGGCCGCGCCGCGTTCCTGGCGCTGGTCGACCGCGCCGACGTGGTCGTGGAGAACCTCCGTCCGGGCGCGATGGACCGGCTCGGGCTCGGCTACGCAGCCCTGGCCGAGCGCCGTCCGGAGCTGGTGTACGCCTCGGCGTCGGGCTGGGGTGTCGACGGTGCGGCCGCGACGCGGCCGGGGCTCGACATCATGGCGCAGGCCGCGAGCGGGCTGATGAGCGTGACCGGGGAGCCCGACGGCGACCCGGTCAAGGTGGGCGTGCCGGTCTGCGACCTGGTGACCGCGCTCTACGTGGCGCTCGCGGTGACCGCGGCGCTGCGCGAGCGGGACCGCTCCGGGACCGGTCAGCACATCGACGTCTCGCTGCTGGAGTCGGGTGTCTCGCTCGCGGTGTGGGAGGCCGGCATGTACCTCGGCGACGGGGAGGTGCCCACGCGGCAGGGCTCGGCCCACCAGCGCTACGCCCCCTACCAGGCCGTCCGCACCCGCGACGGGCACGTGACGGTCGGTGCGAACACCACCCGGCTCTGGACGTCGCTGTGCGCTGCGCTCGGGCTGGAACGCCTCGAGCGCGACCCGCGCTTCGCCGACCCCGGCTCGCGGCTGGCGAACCGGGTGGCGCTGATCGACTGCATCGAGACGGTCACGAGCACCCGGTCGTCGTCCGACGTGCTCGCCGCGCTCGACGCGGCCGGGGTCCCCTGCGCGTCCATCGCCGGCTACGACGAGGTCTTCACCGACCCGCTGCTCACCGGCCGGGACTTCTTCTGGGACGCCCCGCACCCGACCCTGCCCGCGGTCCGCCAGCTGGGGTCGCCGATGCGCTTCTCCCGCACCCCCGCGCGGCGGGGCACCGCCGGGCCCCCGCTCGGCGCGGCGACCGACGACGTCCTCGCCGAGCTGTCCGACCCCGCACGCGGGGGCCACGCGTGAGCCCGGAGGTGACCGCGGAGCTCGCGGCCGGGGTACTCACCGTGACCTTCCGCCGTCCCGAGCGGCGCAACGCACTGACCTGGGACATGTACGAGGGGCTGGTGGCGGCGTGCGAGCGGGCCGATGCCGACCCGGAGGTCCGGGCGCTCGTCGTGCGCGGCGAGGGCGGCCGGGCCTTCGCCGCGGGCACCGACATCGGCCAGTTCCGCGCGTTCACCTCGGGCGCCGACGGGGTGGCCTACGAGCGTCGGGTCACCGCCGTGCTCGACCGGGTCCGCGCCGTCGGCGTGCCCACCGTGGCCGCGGTCGCCGGGTACTGCGTCGGCGGCGGGCTGGGCATCGCCTGCGCGGCCGACCTGCGCATCGCGACGCCCGGGTCCCGGTTCGGCGTGCCGATCGCCCGCACGCTGGGCAACTGCCTGTCCGCGCGGACCCTGGACCTGATGGTCGAGGCCCTGGGCCGACCGCTGACCGCGGACCTGCTGCTCACCGCGCGGATGCTGGAGACAGCGGAGGCCGCGCGGGTGCCGGGGTTCCTGCACGCCGTCGTCGACGACCTCGACGCGGGACTGGACGCGCTCACCGGGCGGCTCACCACCGGCGCACCCCTGACGATCTGGGCGACCAAACGGCTGCTGGACGACCGGTCCGCCGACGACACCGCGGTGGTCGACCGGGTCTACGGATCGACCGACTTCCGCACGACGGTCGCCGGGTTCGGGCAGGGCGGCACCCCGAGCTGGACCGGGACCTGATCCCGGGCTCCGGTCCGCCGTCGGGCCGGTGACCCCGGGGTCGGCGCCCGGTGGCGGGCCCGCCGGGCCCGGACCGCGGTCAGCGCCGCCGCAGCGGCCGGGCCGGGCCGGTCAGCGGCGGGGTCGTCCCGCCCTCGGCCTGCACCTGACGGCGCGCCTGGAGGTAGAGCGCCGGACCGGACACCAGCCCGCGCAGCTTGCGGGCACCCGCGCCGCCCGGCAGCGCGGCGACGTCCTGCGGCGCCGGGCGCTCCTCGGTCGCGATCGGGACCGGCCCCGGGGTCGGGCCGGGCGCGCCGACCGCGGCGGGCGCGGGCTCCTGCCGGGCCCGCGCGACCGTCGCCGGCGTCGAGGACTCGCGGCGCACGATGTCACGCAGGCGCCCGACCGCGGCCGGGAACCGGCGCACCGCGAGCCGGCGCGCCCGCGGGTCCAGTGCGACCTTGCCCAGGAACGCGCCCAGACCCAGCGCGTAGCCGCCCATCTGCTCGCGCAGCTCCCCCGGCGACGGCCGGTGGTGGTGCCACACCCACGCCGAGGGCAGGTAGGCCAGGGTGCCACCGTCGAGCACGATCCGGACCAGCAGCTCGATGTCCTCACCGCCCCGGGTGGGCCGGCCCGGTCCCAGAGCCTCGTCGAACCCGCCGAGCGCACGGACCGGCTCGGCGCGCACCGCCAGGTTGGCGCCGATCCCGAACAGGCCCGGAGAGAACGGGAACACCGGGGAGTCCGCGGGCGGGTCGTCGAGCCGGAACCGGCGCGGCAGGAAGCCCTTGTTCCAGGCCAGCGCGACGTCGGCGGCCCGCTCCTCGGGGGTCTCCAGCCGCGCGGCGAGCACCGGCCCGCTCAGCGCGGTGAGCCCCGGGTCCTCGGCGAAGGACCCGGCGATCCGCGACGCCCACCGCGGGTCGGGCTCGGTGTCGTCGTCGGTGAACGCGACGACCGCGGTGCGGGCCTCGGCGAGGCCGCGGTTGCGCCCGACCGAGACACCCCGGCGCGGCTCGCGGACGTAGCGGACCCGCGGGTCCGCGCAGTCACGGACGACCTCGCGGGTGCGCTCGTCGGGCGGATCGTTGTCGACGACGAGCACGGTCACGTCCGGGTGGTCGCCTGCCAGCACCGCGGCCAGGCAGCGGCGCACGCTCTCCGGCCGCCCCCGCGTCGCGACCACGACGGTGAGCGGCTCGGCCGACACCGCAGGCTCCCCCGGCGGTTCACGCCCGGCGACGGCCGCGGCGGCCCGGGCCAGGTCGGCGGCGCGCGCCCGGCCCTCGTGCAGCGGGACGTCGGCCTGCCCGACGGGCACGCCGCCGTCGGTCACCAGCAGCCGGGCCGAGCCGAACCGCGGCGGGACGACGAGGTCACCGGCCCCACGACCCGTGCCGTGCTCGGCACGGCGGTGGGCGAGCTCGCCCACCCAGACGGGGCCGCCTGCTCGGTCCGGCACTGCTGCGACCTCCCGGGTCGTGTGTCCTCGTCGGTGGGTCCGTGTCGGTGGTCCGGCCCCGGGGACCCGTCCGCTCGCGGACATGACCCCGTGTGCCTACGTCGCGGACCGCCGCCCGGTTCACCGTGTGCGGCCGACGTCACGTCGCGCCGCACCGGGATCCCGCCCCGGGCACCGGACCCCGGCGTCGGGCCGGCCGGTGCGCGCCACGCCGGTCACGGTCGGCACGCACCCCGATCGTGGCAGAGCACCCGGTACCCGCGCTCACCAGGCACGGGACACCTCCCGCGCGCTGCTCCGTCCGCCACGGCCCGGACGGCCTCCCGGCGCAGTCACCGGAGGAGGTGCCGCCCGGGCGTGGCCGGCGGGCGTGCCGGGTTCGTGACGGGCTGGTCCGTCCGGGGCTTTCCCGGTCACGGTGCGCACCGCGACACCGGCTCGCACACACCGTTCGGCGCAGCACACCGACCGTACGACCCGAACGGCGCACCGCACCCACCGTTGGACGCGGGTCCGGTGCGTGGGTCGCTCCGGACCGGCCGTTCGCCGCACACCCGGCGAGCCCGGTCGGTGCGCGTGTCACGGAGCGGTTACGGTCGCTCCTGGCTGGTCGACGAGATGTCGGCTGGTGCGCCTGGTCGGTCCCCCGCTCCCCGCTGGCCGACACTCCCCCTGGCGCCCACCCAGCACGCAGCGGGCGGAGCCGTGTCCGGTCACGAGGACCGGGGCGGATCCGGGGTGGCGAGGACCCCCGAATGACCACTGCACTCACCCCGGACCTCCATACACCCGAGAGCGACGTCCCCCGGCGTCGCCGGGACCGTGACGCCGGCGCGGGCATCTCCGCCGCCGATCTGCTCGCGCGGTACTCCGAGGCCGGTTTCGACACCCCCGCGCCCGGCAGCCGCCGAGCCCGCCGTTCCGAGGCCCCCGGCCCGGACCTGGAGCGCATCGACACCCCCGCGACCGGCCTCCCCGCCGCGTCCGGCGTCGACACCGTCATCACCCGCGACGTGCCGGACACCCCCGCCGGCGTCACCTCGCGGACCGCGATCGGCCTGCTCCGCGGCACCTCGGACACCGGGCCGCTCGGGCGTCACCCGCGGGCGGTCGTCGCGACCATGTCGGCCACCCTGGTCGGCGCCACCGCGGTCATGGGCGTCGTGTCGACGCTCAGCTCGCCGGAGCAGTCCCCCGAGACCTCCGCGGACATGGACCTCACCGGCGCGGCCGACGAGGCCACGATGAAGCTGTCGGTCCCGGCCGCGGGCTCCGAGCACGGCGGCACCGGCACCAGCGACGCCGCGTCCACCCTGACCAGCGGTTTCGAGCACGTCACCGCGTCGGTCCCGCAGGCGTTCGAGAAGGCCGACGCGGCCCGCATCGCCGCGGTCGCCCAGAAGGAGGCCGCCGCGAAGGCGGCCGAGGCCCGTGCGAAGGCCGCCGAGGCGGCCGCCCGCAACGGCGGCGGCGGTGACGACGACGGTGACGGCGGCGGGCTCGGCGACATCGTCGGCGGTCTGACCGGTTCCTCGGACGGCGTCCAGGCGCTCGCCCAGGCCAAGCAGCAGCTCGGCAAGCCCTACAAGTGGGGCGCCACCGGCCCGAGCGCGTTCGACTGCTCCGGTCTGATGGTCTGGGCGTTCGAGCAGATCGGCGTCGACCTGCCGCGTACCTCCAGCGCGCAGTCGCAGATGGACGGCACCCCGGTCTCCAAGAGCCAGCTCAAGCCCGGCGACCTGGTGTTCTTCTACTCCCCGGTGAGCCACGTCGGCATCTACGCCGGCAACGGCAAGGTGCTCCACGCCTCCACCAGCGGCGAGCCGGTCAAGTACTCCGACATCGACGCGATGCCGTTCCACAACGCGGTCCGGGTCTGACCGACCGCGTCACCGACGTCCGAGGCCGGTGCCCCTGGGGAGGGGTACCGGCCTCGACGCACGTCGGGGCGGAGCACGTCCGCGGTCCACGTCCCGCTCGATGATCCGCGTTCCGCGCGCAGATCCGCCGGACGCGCGCTTCCGGACGCGCGCGGACAACGGATCACCGCGCGTTCCGCAGCCGCCGTCCGACCCCGGCTACAGCGAACGCAGCCGCTCCGCGACCGCCTCGGGCAGCACGTCGGAGATGAACGCGCCCGCGCCGGACTCCGACCCCGCCAGGTACTTGATCTTCCCGGGCGCCCGGCGGATCGAGTGCAGGCGCAGGTGCAGCCGGGCGTCGGAGCGACCGTCGGACTCCAGCACCGGGGCCTGGTTCCAGCCCGCGACGTAGGGCAGCTCGTCGTCGTAGAGGGCGTCGAGGCGGCGCAGCACGTCGAGGTAGAGGGTCGCGAACTCGGCGCGCTGGGCCTCGTCGAGGGCGGGCAGGTCCGGGGTCGGACGGTGCGGGTACAGGTGCACCTCGACCGGCCAGCGCGCCGCCTGCGGCACGAACGCCGTCCAGTGCTCCCCCGCGACGACGACCCGCTCCCCCGCCCGCTCGGCGGCCAGCTGCGTGTCGAACAGGTTCTCCCCGGTCGCCTCCCGGTGCGCGGCGACGTGGGCGAGCATCCGCTGCGGGAACGGCGGGACGTAGGGGTAGGCGTAGATCTGGCCGTGCGGGTGGGACAGCGTCACGCCGATCTCGGCACCCCGGTTCTCGAACGGGAAGACGTAGCGGACCCCCGGCCGGGCGCCCAGCTCGGCGGTCCGGTCGGCCCAGGCCTCCAGCACCAGGCGGGCGCGGTCGGGCGTCAGCCGGGAGAACGGGGTGTCGTGGTCGTCGGTGAAGCAGACGACCTCGCACCGGCCCGACGCCGCCTGCGGCACCGCGCCCGGCTCGGGAAGCGGCGCGCCGGGCGCCGACCCGAACGACGGGAACCGGTTCTCGAACGCGACGACGCCGTACTCCGGGCTCGGCACCTCGGTGTGGCGGCCGTCGCGGCTGGGGCACAGCGGGCACTGGTCGGCCGGCGGCTTGTAGGTCCGGTCCTGGCGGTGCGCGGCGATCGTCACCCACTCCCCGGCCGGCGCGTCGTACCGCAGCTGGGAGGCGGGCACGACCCGCGGGAGGTCGCGGGCGTCGACGAGATCGGCCGGGTCGCGGGGGGCGTGGTCGGGGCCGTCGAACCAGATGATCTCCCGGCCGTCGGCCATCCGGGTGGTCAGCTTCTGCACCTTCTGCACGGGCGTCACCTTCCGGGGCGGGCAATGATCACGTGGTCGACCTCGCCCTCGAGGACCGCACGGTCGGCGTCGGCCAGACCGGAGTCGGTCACGAGGACGTCGGCCTCGGACAGCTCGGCGATCGTCGAGATCCCGACGGTGCCCCACTTGGTGTGGTCGGCGACGACCACGAGCCTGCTGCCGGACTCGATGAGGGCGCGGTTGGTGTCGCGCTCGGTGAGGTTCGGGGTGGAGAAGCCCGCCGCGGCGCTCATGCCGTGCACCCCGAGGAACACCGTCTCCAGGTTCAGCGAGCGCAGCGCGGTGATCGCGACCGGGCCGACCAGTGCCTCCGAGGGCGTCCGCACGCCCCCGGTGAGGATCACCGTGGTCCCGCGGGCGTCGGCGCCACCGGTGTGGAACGCGTCGGCGACGGCGACGGAGTTGGTCACCACGGTCAGCCGCGGCACGGCGGCGAGCAGCTGGGCGAGCCGCCAGGTCGTCGTGCCCGCGGACAGGCCGATCGCGGCGCCGGGGGTCACCAGCTCGGCGGCCGCGGCGGCGATGGCGTCCTTCTCCTCCAGCTCGCACACCGACTTCGCGGCGAACCCGGGCTCGGAGGTGGTGTGCTCGCCGACGGCCGTCGCGCCGCCGTGCACCTTGTCCACCAGGCGTCGCCGGGCCAGCACGTCGAGGTCGCGGCGCACGGTCATCTCGGACACGCCGAGGTGGTCGGCGAGCTCGGACACCCGCACCGCGCCGCGGGTGCGGACCTGCTCCACGATCACCTCGCGCCGCTGCTCGGCGAGCAGGCTCATCGCGTCCGGGCCGGACACCGTCGGGACTTCACCCGCACAGAATGCAACACAACCGAACGTGCGGCAAGGGTCGACCCTGCGTGTCGAGACCCGGTCGAACCGTGCGCGGAGGTCACCGAGCGGTCTCGAATTCGAGCGAAAGTGTTCACTTCTGATCGAGTGCGGTCTAGCTTGTGCGTTGGTCCGCGCAACGTGCCGTCGTGCACCACCGGCCGGCGGACCGGCAGCGCACGCACTCGACGGCGAGGAGCTACCCGAGATGGATCATCACGAGACGGCCCGGCGGGCCCCGGGGACGTCCCGGGAGGACGCGGCATGACCGCCCAGGAGGTCCTGCGCCTCAACCCGAACCTGGTCGACTACCTGCTGGTCGCGTTCTACTTCGTACTGGTGCTCGGCATCGGCTTCGCGGCGCGGCGCTCGGTGTCCTCCAGCCTCGACTTCCTGCTGTCCGGCCGGTCGATGCCGGCCTGGATCACCGGTCTGGCGTTCATCTCGGCCAACCTCGGTGCGATCGAGCTGATCGGCATGGTGGCCAACGGGGCCCAGTTCGGCATCCCGACGGTGCACTACTACTGGCTGGGCGCGATCCCGGCGATGGTGTTCCTCGGCATCGTGATGATGCCGTTCTACTACGGCTCCAAGGCCCGCAGCGTCCCGGAGTTCCTGCTCAAGCGGTTCAACAAGACCACCCAGCGGGTGCAGGCGGTGATCTTCGCGGTCGCCTCGATCCTGATCGCCGGGGTCAACCTGTTCTCCCTGGGCCTGGTCCTGGAGGCGCTGCTCGGCTGGTCGCTGTACCTGGCGATCCCGGTCGCGGCCGTCGTCGTCCTGGGCTACATCTCCCTCGGCGGGCTGTCGGCCGCGATCTACACCGAGGTCCTGCAGTTCTTCGTGATCCTCGCGCTGCTGATCCCGCTGACCGTCGCCGGGCTCAACCGGGTCGGCGGCTGGGACGGCCTGACCCGTGCGGTCACCGAGGGCCCGAGCGCCGGTGCGGACCTGAACGCCTGGCCCGGCACCCCGCTCACCGAGATCGCGAACCCGTTCCTGTCGGTGCTGGGCATCGTGTTCGGCCTCGGGTTCGTGCTGTCCTTCGGCTACTGGACGACGAACTTCGCCGAGGTCCAGCGCGCCCTGTCGGCCAAGTCGATGTCCGCCGCGCGGCGGACCCCGATCATCGGTGCCTTCCCGAAGGCGCTGGTCGTGCTGGTCATCGTGACCCCGGGCATGATCGCCGGGATCCTGGTCCCGCAGATCGCCGCGGTGAAGTCGGGCGGCGGCGACGCCGTCGAGGGCATCACCTACAACAACGCGCTGTCGCTGCTGATGAAGGAGGTCCTGCCCAACGGGATCCTCGGCGTCGCGATCGCGGGTCTGCTGGCCGCGTTCATGGCCGGCATGGCGGCGAACATCAGCTCGTTCAACACGGTGTTCACCTACGACATCTGGCAGGACTGGGTGCGCCCGGGCCGCGCCGACCGCTACTACCTCGGCGTCGGCCGGCTGGTCACGATCATCGGCTGCGTGCTCGCGATCGGCACCGCGTTCATCGCGTCCGGGTCGGCGAACCTGATGGACTACATCCAGTCGCTGTTCAGCTTCTTCAACGCGCCGCTGTTCGCGATCTTCATCCTCGGCCTGTTCTGGAAGCGGATGACCGGGCCGTCGGCCTGGATCGGCCTGCTCTCCGGCACCACCGCGGCGGTGCTGGTCGACGTCCTGGTCCGCACCGAGGTCTGGACGATGTCCAGCCAGGCGGGCAGCTTCGTCGGCGCCATCGCGGCGTTCGTCGTCGGTGTCGGCGTGTCCGCGGGGGTCTCGATGGTGACCACCCCGAAGCCGGACGCCGAACTGGTCGGCCTGACCTGGAGCCTGACCCCGAAGGAGGCGCGCACCCACTCCACCGACGGTGACGACGCCGGCTGGTACCGCAGTCCGAACGTCCTCGGCGCGCTGGTGCTGGCCCTGACCGTCGTCCTCTACGTCGTGTTCGGCTGAGCGGAGACCTGCGATGAGCTCGAAGAGTGAGAACCACCCCGACCACCACGGGACCGACGCCCCGGTCTCCTCGACCGCGGCGAACCTGTTCGACCTGCGTTCGGTGATCGCCCTGCTGTTCGGGGTCTACGGCATCGTCCTGCTGGTCATGGGGATCGTGTCGGGCGACGACCCGGAGAACCTCGCCAAGACCGGCGGGACGAACCTCAACCTCGACACCGGCATCGGCATGCTGGTCATCGGGGCGTTGTTCGTGCTGTGGGTGTACCTGCGACCGCTGAAGCTGGCCGCGCCGGAGCAGCAGGACTGACCGCACTCCCCCGGCCGGGGGCGCCCTCAGCGCTCCCGGTCGGCGGGGGTCGGGTAGACCGGGTTGAACGCCGCGAGGGTGTAGTCGTCGATCCGGCGCGCCACGCGGGTCAGACCGGAACGCAGGACGCGGAGGGTGTCGCTCATGGGTGGGGGTCCCTTCGATGTCGGCGGTGGAACCGCCTGGTGTGGACGAGGGAGCCCGCCGGGTGAGGCGGGCGGCCTCGTCACCGGACACGCCCAGGATGCACTGAATCGATCCCGACGCGCCGCCGATCGCGAGCGCGGTCACGGTGTGAGGCCGGTCGCGGCGTGCGGGTGATCGCCCGCGACGGGAGCGCGGAGACCGAGATCGCCCGGTCGCGCTTCCTCTGCACCGTCGCCCGGGTCGCCGACGTCGGGACCGCCCAGGACGTGATCGACCGCGTCCGCCGGGCCGGGCCGGACGCCACCCACCACTGCACCGCACTGCGCATCGGTGACCCCGGCACCGGGGACCTCACCGCCCGCAGCAGCGACGACGGCGAGCCCTCGGGCACCGCCGGCGTCCCGATGCTGGAGGTGCTCACCCGGCGCGGGCTGACCGACGTCGTCGCCGTCGTCTCGCGCTGGTACGGCGGGACGAAGCTCGGCGCGGGCGGGCTGGTCCGCGCGTACTCCGGCGCCCTGACCGCAGCCCTGGACACGGTCGGCGAGCTGCGCCGGGTCCGGCACCGGGAGCTGCTGCTCGCCGTCGGCCACGACCGCGCCGGCCGCCTGGAGCACGACCTGCGCCACTCCCCGTACCGGCTGTGCGACGTCACGCACGGCACGGACGTCACGCTGACCGTGGCCGTCGCCGAGCCGGAGACCGGCGCCTTCGCCGACTGGCTCGCCGAGCACACCGGCGGCGACGTCGAGGCGCTCGACGCCGGCCCGCGCGACCTCTACCTACCCTGAGCGCATGCACATCCGCGCCGCCACCGACGACGACCTCCCCGCCGTCCTCGCCGTGCTCCGACCGATCTTCGCCGAGGGCCGCACCTACACCGTCCCGCCCGACGCCGACGACGCCTGGGTCACCCGCATGTGGATGCTCCCGCCGCCGGCGCGGGTCGTCGTGGCGGTGCGGGACGGCCGGGTCGTCGGCACCGCGAAGACCGGGCCCAACCAGGCCGGACCGGGCTCGCACGTCGCGACCGCGAGCTTCGCGGTCGACGCGGGCGAGGCCGGGCGCGGCACCGGACGCGCGCTCGGCGAGCACGTGCTGGCCCTCGCCCGCGCGGACGGCTACTCCGCGATGCAGTTCAACGCCGTCGTGGCGACCAACACCCGCGCGGTCGCGCTGTGGCACTCGCTGGGCTTCGCCACGGTCGGCACGGTGCCCGACGCCTTCACCCTGCCCGACGGCACGACCACCGGCCTGCACGTGATGCACCGCTACCTGTGAGCCGCACGGCCTGCACCGTCACAGTTCTGTACCAGCGGAGTTAGCCGTGCCTACACTGCTTCTTCGCCGGACCTCATCACCTCGCGGGGGCGCACATGACGAGCACGGACACCGCCGCAGCGGCGGCACCGGTGAGCGTGGAGCAGCTGCGCCGGCGCGGCTGGCGCGGCAGGCTCGCCGTCCTCGGGCCCGCGTTCGTCGCCGCCGTCGCCTACGTCGACCCGGGCAACTTCGCGACCAACTTCTCCGCCGGCGCCGGCTACGGCTACCTGCTGGTGTGGGTGATCGTCGTCGCCAACCTGATGGCGATGCTCATCCAGTCGCTCTCGGCCAAGCTCGGGCTCGCGACCGGGAAGAACCTGCCCGAGCTGTGCCGCGAGCACCTCACCCCGTGGCGGAACCGGTTCATGTGGGCCCAGGCCGAGCTCGTCGCGATCGCGACCGACCTGGCCGAGGTGATCGGCGGCGCGGTCGCCCTGCACCTGCTGTTCGGGATCCCGCTGTTCACCGGCGGGGTGATCACCGGCGTGATCGCCTTCGTGCTGCTGGGCCTGCAGTCACGCGGGCA
Organism: Pseudonocardia sp. ICBG1034; assembly: GCF_020131375.1. Taxonomy (NCBI): domain Bacteria; kingdom Bacillati; phylum Actinomycetota; class Actinomycetes; order Pseudonocardiales; family Pseudonocardiaceae; genus Pseudonocardia; species Pseudonocardia sp. ICBG1034. The sequence goes on along the minus strand of NZ_JAHLEK010000015.1, from coordinate 2,075,385 downwards.
CCGGCCGTTCGAGCGGGCGATCGTGTTCCTGCTCGCGATCATCATGGTCGGGCTGGTGTCCACCGTGGTGCGCACCGACGTCGACGGTCCCGCGCTGGCCGCAGGTCTGGTCCCCGGCTTCGACGGCGTCGGCTCGCTGGTGCTCGCCACCGGCATCCTCGGCGCCACCGTGATGCCGCACGTGATCTACCTGCACTCCGCGCTGACCCAGGGCCGCCTGGTCGCCCGCGGGCCCGAGGACACCCGGTTCCTGCTGCGGGTCGGGCGCACCGACATCGTGCTCGGGATGGGCGTCGCGGGGCTGGTGAACCTGTCGATGCTGGTCGTCGCGGCAGCCCTGTTCGCGGGCACCGATGTGCCGGGCACCGACACCCTGGAGGGGATCTTCGCCGGGCTCGGCAGCGAGCTCGACGCCGTCGCCGCGTACGGGTTCGCCATCGCGCTGCTGGCCTCGGGCTTCGCGTCGTCGGGCGTCGGGACCTACGCCGGGCAGGTCATCATGGCCGGGTTCCTGCGGCGGCGGATCCCGCTGCTGCTGCGCCGGCTGCTGACCCTCGCCCCGGCCCTGGTGGTGCTGGGCACGGGGATCGACCCGACCCAGGCGCTGGTGCTCTCCCAGGTCGTGCTGTCGTTCGGCATCCCGTTCGCGCTGGTCCCGCTGGTGTGGCTGACCGCCCGCCGCGAGGTGATGGGCGACCTGGTCAACCACCGCGTCACCACGACCGCGGCGGTCGTCGTCGCCGCGGTCGTGGTCGGGTTGAACGCCTTCCTGATCTGGGAGGCGTTCGTCGCCTGAGTCAGCGGCCGCGCCAGACCGGGTCGCGCTTCTCGGCGAACGCGGTCGCGCCCTCGCGGGCGTCCTCGGAGGACAACACCGGGCCGACGACCGCGTCGTGGCGCTCCCAGCGGTCCGCGCCCCAGTCCGGGCTCTCGCGCACGATCCGCTTCGACGCGGCCAGCCCGAGCGGGCCGTTCACGGCGATCCGCCCGGCCAGCTCCAGCGCCGCGTCCAGCGCGCCGCCGTCGTCGACGACCCGGTTGACCAGCCCGGCGGCCTCGGCGCGCGTCGCGTCGATCGGGTCGCCGGTCAGCAGCATCTCCAGGGCCAGCGCCCGGGGGACCCGGTTCGCCAGCTCCAGCGCGCCGCCCGCGGCGGCGACCAGGGACCGCTTCACCTCCGGCACCCCGAACCGGGCGCCGCGCCCGGCGACGACGAGGTCGCAGGCCAGCATGATCTCGAACCCGCCGGCCAGCGCCCAGCCCTCCACCGCGGCGATCATCGGGGTGACCGGCGGACGCCGGGTGATGCCGCACAGCCCGCGGCCGGGCAACGACGGGCGCTCACCGCGCAGGAACGCCTTCAGGTCCATCCCGGCGGAGAACACCCCGCCCGCCCCGGTGAGCACGCCGACCCGCAGGTCCGGGTCGGCGTCGAGCTCGTCGACGGCCGCGGCGACGGCGTGCGCCACCTTCTCGTCGATGGCGTTCTTCGCACGGGGCCGGTTGATCGTGATCAGCAGGACGCCGTCCCGCCGCTCGACGAGCACCTCCTCCTCGGAAGGGGCCGGTCCGGAAGGAGTCAGCTCTGACTGCTCTGTCATGGGGCCACCCTAGATCGCGGGGGCCACCACCGGAACCGAGTGCTCCCAGTCCGCGAGCAGCGTCCGCAGCGCGGTCACCAGGGCCAGCGGCTGGTCGATCATCACGTGGTGCCCGGCCCCGGGGATCTCGACGACCGGCGCCGCCCGGCCCATCCGGTCGACGACCATCTCCCCCATGTCCGCCGGGACCAGGCCGTGCTCGGCCCGGAACAGCGCGATCCGGCAGCCGGGCCGCCCGAGGTCACCGGGGGTCAGCGAGATGCCGGCGAAGATGGCCGGGTCGAACTTCCAGCTCCAGCCGCCGTCGACCGCGCGGATGCTGTGCTCGGCGATGTGGCGGTGCACGTAGGGCAGGTCGCCGGGCTGCTCGGGGATGGTGCGGAACCGGGCGATCAGCGCGTCGCGGTCGGGGTGCACCTTCGCCGGGCCGAACGCCCGCTGCTCGCGGGCGGCCCGCTCCTCCGGCGACCGGTCCCGGACCGGGGAGTCGACGGCGACGGCGCCGGCCAGCGCGTCGCCGTAGCGCAGCGCCGCGGTGAGCGTCACGAACCCGCCCATGCTGTGACCGATGACCGTCGGCCGGGGGCCGAGACCCGACGCGTCGATCACCGCACGCAGCTCGACGGCCCAGCGGTCCAGGTCGTAGGACGGCGCCCGCCCGGAGTCGCCGTGCCCGGACAGGTCGACCGCCACGACCCGGCGCGTGCCCTCGGCCAGCAGCGGGGCGATGTGGTCCCACCAGTGCAGGTGCGCCGCGCCGCCGTGCACCAGCAGCACGCCGGGCCCGCCCGGGGTGCCCCAGCTGCGGAAGCGGATCTCGACGCCGTCGCTCTCGGTGCGACCGGGCTCCCCCGGCTCGGCGAGTGCGTCGGTGAACCAGGTGGGCGGAGCGGTGGACACGCGGGACCTCTGTTCGTGGGACGGGGACGACCGCTCGAACCTACGCCCCTCGTCAGTTCTGACCACGCCGGGTAACGGGGCGCGGGGACCGGGCGACCTGCGTCACCGAGGGGCCGACGAGGAGGCGCGATGACCGGTGCGGCGACGGGGACGGTGGTGCGGGCCGTGCCACGCGACCCCGGGGCGTGGGACCGCACCGACCGGCGCCTGGGGTGCGCGCTGGTGTCGCTCGCGCGCGACGCGGACGCCCCGGCGGGGACCGCGGACGCGCTGCGCGGCTGGCGCCGGATGGCCGGTCCGCTGCGCGCCGCCCAGCACCGCCCCGGGTACGGCCCCGGGCCGTGCCCGGACCTGTGCCTGGTCCCGGTCGGGCCGGCCGACGTCGCGGCGCTCGGCCTGCTCGCCGCCGCCCTCGGTGCCCGGACGCTGCCCGGCGCCGACGAGGGGCCGCTGCGCCGGGCGGCCGCCGCGGCCGGCACCACGGCCCCGGCGCTGGTGCTGGAGCTCGCCCGGGTGCACGGCGTCCTGGACCTCGACCTGGGCGCCGACGGCGAGCTGCTCTACGCGCTGGCCGGGGTCCGAACCACGGGGACCGCGGCCGCGGCCGCGCACGACGCGGTGGCCGCCCGGGTCGGGACGATGTGGGCGGCCGGGCGGGCGCCGCACCCCACCCGCACCGCCGACGACCGGGGCTGACCCGGCGGCGCAGCCGTCGTCGGCGCGGTGCCCCGCCCGGCCACCGGGACGGATGACGGGCCGGGAGTGGCGCCTTGTTGACACGTTTTCTACGATGACGGTGTGTCTCACAACGAGGTGGAGTCCGCGAGCCGCACCCGGACGGTGACCACGCAGGACGGCCTGGAGCTGGTCGTGGAGGAACGGGGCGACCCGTCGCACCCGACGGTCGTCGCGGTGCACGGCTACCCCGACGACCGGCACGTGTGGGACCGCGTCGCCGCGGACCTCGCCGCCGACCACCACGTCGTCACCTACGACGTGCGTGGGCACGGGGGCTCGGCCGCTCCCGGCGCCCCGGCCGGCTACGACCTGGAACTCCTCGCCGCCGACCTGCGCACGGTGACCGACGCCGTCTCCCCCGACGCCCCGGTGCACCTGCTCGCCCACGACTGGGGCTCGATCCAGACCTGGCACGCCGTCACGCGCGAGGACGGCACCCCCTCGGCGATGGACGGCCGGGTCGCGTCGTTCACCTCGATCTCCGGCCCGTGCCTGGACCACGTGGCGCTGTTCCTGCGCCGCCGCGGGCTCCGCGACCTGCGGCCGGTGCTCACCCAGGCGCTGCACTCCTGGTACACCCTGGCGTTCCGGGTGCCGGTGCTGCCCGAGCTGATGATCCGCAGCGGGCTGCTCGGCGCGCTGGTGGCGCGGACCGAGCGGATCCCGCGCCCCTCGGTGCGCGACGCGGTCAACGGCCTGGAGCTCTACCGGCGGAACCTGCCGCGGCGGCTCGGCCGCCCGCAGCCGCGCCGCACCGACGTCCCGGTGCAGATCCTGGCTCCGCTCGGCGACGCCTACGTCACCCCCGCGATGGCGACGAGCGCCGCCGGCTACGCCCCCGACCTGCGGGTCCGCTACCTGCCCGGCGGGCACTGGATCGTCCGCCGGCGCGCGGGCGTGATCGCCCGGTGTGTCCGCGAGCTCGTCGCCGAGCGCAGCGGCGGGACCGCCGCGCCCGCGCTGGCGCGGGCGGGGGCCCGGGGCGCCGCCCTGGTCCGCACCGGGGGACGGCCGGGCCGGGCGTCGCGCTGGGAGGGCGGGCTCGCCGTCGTCACCGGGGCGGGCAGCGGGATCGGCCGCGAGATCGCCCGCCAGGTCGCCGATCTGGGGGGCCGGGTCGTCGTCGCCGACGTCTCCGAGGCCGGCGCCGCGGAGACCGTCGACCTGGTGACCCGGCGGCACGGGCCCGGGCGCGCGGTGGCCGCGGTCGTCGACGTCGCCGACGAGGCCGCCGTCGCCGCCCTCGCCGAGCAGGTCGCGGCCGAGCACGGGGTGCCCGACCTCGTCGTCAACAACGCCGGGATCGCCGTCGCCGGGTCGTTCGCCGACACCACGGCGCAGGAGTGGCAGCGGATCGTCGACGTGAACCTGTGGGGCGTCGTGCACGGCTGCCGGCACTTCGGCGCGCTGCTCGCCGCGCACGGCGAGGGCGGCACGATCGTCAACACCGCCTCGGCGGCGGCGTACCTCCCGTCGCGCTCGCTGCCGGCCTACGCCACGACCAAGGCGGCGGTGCTGATGCTGTCGCAGTGCCTGCGCGCCGAGCTGGCGGGCGCCGGGGTGGGGGTCACGGCCCTGTGCCCCGGGTTCGTCGACACCCCGATCACCGGGGCGACCCGCTTCGCCGGCACCGACGACGCCACCCAGGCCGTCCGCCGTCGCGACGCCGCGGCCGCCTACTCCCGGCGCGGGTACACCCCGCAGCGCGTCGCCGCCCGCCTGGTCCGCGCCGTCGAGCGGGACCTGCCGGTCGCCCCGGTCACCGCCGAGGCGCACGTCGGGCTGCTCGCGTCCCGGCTGTCCCCCGGCCTCGTCCGCGCGCTCGCCCGCGTCGACGGCACCCGCTGAGAACCCGTCCGAGAGGAGAACCGCCGTGAACCGCCCCGCCGCCGGTGACCCGGCCGCCGACCGCATCGCCCTGCAGGCCCGCGACGTCCGCTTCGACTTCGCCGAGCTGCGGACCGACTGGATCCCCGGCGAGCCGTTCGCCTCGCACCTGATCGACGTGCTGCACCTGCTGCTGCCCGAGGGCGAGCGCTGGTTCGTGGAGGTCTTCTCCCGCGCGCTGCCGATGGTCCGCGACGAGGCGCTGGCCGAGGACGTGCGCGGGTTCATCGGCCAGGAGGCCGTGCACGCGACCTCTCACCAAGGGGCGCTGGACCACCTCGTCGAGGCGGGCGTCGACGTGACCCGCTTCGTCGAGCAGGTCGAGTGGATCTTCAAGGAGCTGCTCGGCGACCGCGGCCTGACCGGCGACGCGGCCCGGGAGTGGCTGGTGGAGCGGGTCGGGCTGATCGCGGCGATCGAGCACTTCACCGCCGTCCTCGGCTCCTGGATCCTCGACTCCGCCGCGCTGGACGCGGCCGGGGCCGACCCGCACATGCTGGACATGCTGCGCTGGCACGGCGCCGAGGAGGTCGAGCACCGCAACGTCGCGCACGACCTCTACACCCACCTCGACGGCCGCTGGCTGCGCCGGATCCGGGCGATGGCGGTGGCCGGCCCGGCGCTGGCGAAGCTGTGGGTCGACGGCACCCGGCACCTGTGCGCCCGCGACCCGCACCTGCGCGGGACACCGCAGCGCCGGGCCCGGCTGCGCGACTACCTGCGGGACTCCCGGCGTGGGCTGGTGCCCGGACCGTGGCTGTTCACCCGCGCCGTCCTGACCTATCTCAGCCCGCGGTTCCACCCGGCCGCGCACGGCGACACCGACGCCGCGGTGGCCTACCTCGCGGTCTCCCCCGCCGCCCGCGCCGCCGAGGCGGGCCACGCCGGCCCGGCCGAGGGGTCCGCGGCGTGAGTCCCGCGCTGCTGCCCGGCACCGGCTCGACCGCGCCGCCGCCGCACCCGAACCGCGGGGCCACCGCGCTGTCGGTGCTCACCGCGGTGACCCAGACCCTCGCGACGGCCGGTGCCCGGCGTCGCCGCCCGGTCACCCCGGTGGACCGCACCCTGCTCGTCGAGGTGCACGCCGTGCGCCGTCCCTGCCCCGACGTCGCCGAGCTCGACCTCGTCCCGGCGGGCACCGAGCCGCTTCCGGGCTGGCGGCCCGGCGCGCACGTCGACGTCGAGCTGCCCTCGGGGGTCATGCGCCAGTACTCGCTGTGCGGCGACCCGGACGACCGGTCGCTGTACCGGATCGCGGTACGGAAGGTGCCCGGGGGCACCGGCTCGCACGAGATGCACGCCCTGCGCCCGGGGGTGCGGCTGCGGCTGCACGGCCCGCGCAACGCCTTCCCGCTGGCCACGGCGCCGTCGTACCTGTTCGTCGCCGGCGGCATCGGGATCACCCCGATCGCGCCGATGGTCCGGGCCGCGCACGCCGCCGGGGTGCCGTGGCGGCTGGTGCACACCGGCCGGGACCGGGCGTCGATGCCGCTGTCGGACGCACTCGCCGCGCTGGCCCCGGACCGGGTCCTGCGCCGCCCCGACGACGTCGCGGGTGTCCCGTCGGCGGCCGCGCTGCTGTCCGGGACCGACGCCGACGCCGCCGTCTACTGCTGCGGCCCGCCGCCGATGATCGAGTCGCTGCGCCGGGCGCTCCCCGCCGGGCAGCGGTTCCACTCCGAGCGGTTCTCCCCGCCCCCGATCCGCGACGGCCGCCCGTTCACCGTCCGGATCGCCGGTGGCCCGGACGTCGCGGTCCCCGCCGATCGCACCGCGCTGGACGCGGTCCGCGCGCTGCGCCCGGAGGTGCCGTACTCGTGCCGGCAGGGGTTCTGCGGGACCTGCCACGTCCGGCTCGTGGAGGGCACCACCGTGGGCGACCCGGCCGGGCCGGGCCTGACCGCGCTGTGCGTCGGGCGGGCCACGGACGGGACGATCGTCGTCGATCTCGGGCGCTGAGGCGTGGGGTCCGTACCCTCGTCGGTGATGACCTCACCCGCACGTCCACCCCGGCGCATGTCGCCCGAGGCCCGCCGCGCACAGCTCGTGTCCGCCGCGCTCGACCTCTACGGCGCCCGCTCGCCGGAGGAGGTGGCCGTCGAGGACGTCACCCGGGCCGCGGACGTGTCGCGGGCGCTGTTCTACCGGTACTTCTCCGGGATGGAGGAGCTGCACGTGGCGGCGCTGGGCAGCGTCGCCGAGGAGCTCATCGACCGGGTCGCGCTGCCCACCGACGGTCCGCTGGACGGGCAGCTGGCCGACGCGCTGGACGTGTTCCTCGACGTCGTCGGCCGGCACTCGCGGGCCTACGTCGCGCTGCTGCGCAGCGGCTCGGTCGTCTCCACCGGGGAGACCGACGCCATGGTCGACGGCGTGCGCGACCACATCGTGGACCTGCTGTGCGTGCGCGGCGGCGTCCCCGACCCGACCCCGCTGCAGCTGATGACCCTGCGCGGCTGGGTCGCGCTGGTCGAGGGCTCGGTGCTGGTGTGGCTGGAGGCGGGCCGGGTGCCCGCCCACGCCGAGCTGCGGGACTGGCTGGTGGAGCAGCTGTTCGCGATGCTCGGGGTCACCGTGGCCCGCGACCCGGACGCTCAGTTCTCCACGACGCCGAGCGCGTTGGGCACCAGCCGGTAGGCGTCCTCGGACGGGCTGTTCACGACCTGGTCGCGGAACACCATCGTCGAGGAGCCGCCGCCGTCGAGGTTGACGCCGTCGACGGCGCCCGCCCGGCGCAGCTGCTCGGCGGTCTCGGCCAGGGTGATCCCGACCGAGGTCGACTCGCGGCCGTCGGCGGTGAGCAGGATCAGCCGTCCCTGCGCGGTGAGGCCCGCGGCGCTGCGCGGGTCGCGCGAGCGGGCGTCCAGCCCGGCGACGGGTGTGCCGTCGCGCAGGATCGGTGACGCCCCGACCGCGGTCCGCGGCACGGTCCCCGACGCGGCGGTGAGCGCCTGCCGCACGGTGACCCGGTCGCCGACGGCGAGCCCGCGCAGCGCGGCGGCGCCCTGGTCGCGGCCGGCGAGGACCTGCTCCCCGGTCGGGACCGCTCCCCCGCCGGGCGGGCCGACGGCGGTGACCGCGCCGTCGCGGACCACGACCTCGAACCGGTCCGGTGCGCACGGCGCGTCCCGGTCGGTGTCGCTGCCGCACAGCGTGGCGGCCCGGTCGCCCGCCCAGTCGGAGGTGAACAGCCCGATCCCGCCGACGGGCACGGCGTAGGCGTTGAGGGTGTCGATGCGCAGGCGGCCCTTCGGCCCGGTCGCGGACGCGTCGAGGGTGAGCCGGTCCAGGCGGGGGGTGCCGTCGTCGTCGATGGCGAGGACGTCGCCCTGCCGGGCGCCGGGGACGCCCGGGGCGAGCCGCCGCCCGGGCGGCACGGCGGAGGTGAGTGCCCGGCCGTCGCGGACCGAGGGGCCGGCCGGGGCGTTGCTGCGGGCCAGGTCGAAGAAGTCGCCGTTGATCGCGGCGACGGCGCCGCCGCGCCGGGCGTGCGCGGGCACCGACGACCGCTCCCCGACCGTTGCGCCGGTGAGCAGGGTGGCGCGCAGCTCGGACCGGTTCAGGTCGGCGACGACGATGTCGACGGTCACCGGCCCGGCCGGGGTGTCGACCCGCTCCTCGCGGTGGGTGATCGCGGGGGCCTGCGGGGCCGGGGCGACGGGCGCCGCGGCCGGGCCCGGGCCGGCACCGGGTGCGGCGGACCCGGATGCGGCGGACCCGGCCCCTGCCGCGGGCGCGCTGGCCGCGACGGGGTGCGCCTCCCGGGCGGGGGCCGCGGACGCCTGCTGGGTGGCCGGTACCAGTACCCCGATCACGACCGCCGCCGCCACCGTCGCGCCCCGGCTGCCCGTCCACCCCACCATGCCCGCACTCCCCCGATCGCCACCCCGGCCGGGACCGAGGTGAACACGGCGGTACGGCGACGGCGCGGGGCGTCACGCGTCGGTGGTGCAGTGCCACCTGGTCGGGGGGCGCGACGTCCCCTGCGGGGTGGCCCCGCAGCGCGGAACGCGACCGTCGGCACCATGGTCACCGGGAGTGGAGCGGCCGGGTGAGGGAGCTGCTCCCCGCGCTCCGCACCCGGTGATCACGGCGTGGCGTCAGAGCGTACGGTGCGCCGCCCCGGGGTGGTCCTTCGCGAGCCGGGCGCCGTCGCCGGTGCCGTAGCGCTCGCGCAGGGTGGGGCCGCCCGCGTCGGCGGCGGCGGGCATCCGGCCCCGTCGGCGCAGCTCGGGCACGACGTGGGTGACGACGTCGGCCATCGTCCCCGGGGTGACGGCGTAGGCCAGGTTGAAGCCGTCGAGGTCGGCCTCGTCGGCCCAGCGCTCCAGCTCCTCGGCGACACCCGCCCCCGACCCGACGACGACCGGCCCGCGCCCGCCGACGGTGATGAACTCCGCCAGCTCCCCCACCGTCCAGTCGCGGTCCGGCCCGGTGAACGACGCCAGCGCCGAGCGGGTCGCGTCGGTCTGCACGTACTCGAGCTTCTGCTCCGGCGAGGCCCCGGCCAGGTCGACGCCGGACCAGCCGCCGAACAGCGCCAGCGCCGCGGACGGGTCGGTCAGCTCCAGGTACTCGGCCAGCGTCGCGCGGGCGGCCTCGTCGGTCTCCCCGGCGATCGCGGTGAGCATCGCGAAGACCTTCACCGAGCGCGGGTCCCGCCCGGCGCGGGCGGCCTCGGCGCGCACCGCGTCGACCGAGCGGCGGACCACTGCGGGCGACGGACCGGACACGAACACGGCCTCGGCGTGGGTGCCGGCGAACCGGGCACCGCGCGGCGACGCGCCCGCCTGGAAGATCACCGGGGTGCGCTGCGGGGACGGCTCGGACAGGAACGGGCCGGGCACGTCGAACCAGCGGCCGTGGTGGGCGATGTCGTGCACCCGGTCCGGCTCGGTGAACACGCCGCGGGCACGGTCGCGGACCACGGCGTCGTCGTCCCAGGAGCCCTCCCACAGCTTGTAGCAGACCTCCAGGAACTCCTCGGCGAGCTCGTAGCGCTCGTCGTGCGGGATCTGCCCGGACCGGCCGAGGTTGCGCGCCGCGGAGTCCAGGTAGGACGTGACGACGTTCCACGCGACCCGGCCGCGGGTCAGGTGGTCGAGGGTGGTGAGCCGCCGCGCCAGCGCGTAGGGGTGCTCGTAGGCGACCGAGACGGTCACCCCGAACCCGAGCCGCGAGGTGACCCCCGCCATCGCGGGGACGAGCAGCAGCGGGTCGGCGAGCGGGACCTGCGCGGCGGCGCGGACGGCGGCGTCACGGGAGCCGCCGTAGACGTCGTAGACGCCGAGGACGTCGGCGAGGAACAGCGCGTCGAAGCCGCCGTCCTCCAGCATCCGGGCCAGCGAGGTCCAGTGGTCGAGGTCGGTGTAGCGGTGCCCCTCGTCGGACGGGTGGCGCCACAGCCCGGCGGACTGGTGGCCCACGCAGGCCATGTCGAAGGCGTTGAGCAGGATGCGGCCGGTCATGCCGACACCTTCTCCCGGGCGGTGCGCAGCCCGCCGCGGTGGGTCTCGGGGAGCAGGACGGTCGAGACGACGCAGATCGCGAACAGCACCCCGAAGTACCCCCAGATCAGCCACGGGGTCCCGCCGCCCGCGTAGAGCAGCGCGGTGGCGACCAGCGGCGTCGTACCACCGATGACCGACCCGATCTGGTAGCCCAGCGACGCCCCGCTGTAGCGCAGCCGGGTGTCGAACAGCTCGCCGTACCAGGCCGCCTGCGGGCCGTACATCGCGTCGTGGAAGAGGTTGACCAGCACCACCATGGCGACCACGACCAGCACGGTGGACCCGGTGTCGAGCAGCAGGAAGAAGGCGCCGAGGAACAGCGGCGCCCCGATCGCGCCGGCCAGGTAGACCGGCTTGCGGCCGACCCGGTCGGACAGGACCGCCCACAGCGGCGTCGAGAACAGCCCGATCGCCGACGCGATGATCACCGCGGTCAGCCCGGCGCCCTCGGCAGCGCCCGAGTCGCCCCGGGCCAGATAGGTCAGCGCGAACGTCGTCGCCAGGATGTAGACGGAGTTCTGGGCGATCCGGCTGCCGACGGTCAGCAGCACGGTGCGCCAGTCGGTGCGCAGCACCTCCAGCACCGGGCGGCGGGACAGCGTCCCGGCGTCGCGGGCGGCGGTGAACACCGCGGGGTCGGCGAGGGTGAGCCGGATGGCCAGCCCCACCACGACGAGCACGGCGCTGAGCAGGAACGGGATCCGCCAGGCCCCGGCGAGGAAGGCCTCCCTGCCCGCGATCGCGAGCACCGCGGTGTAGACGCCCGACGCGAGCAGCATCCCCGCCGAGGAGCCGATCTGCGGGAAGCTGCCGAACAGGCCGCGCCGGCGCTCGGTCTCGGCGTGCTCGACGGCCATGAGCACCGCACCTGCCCACTCCGCGCCCACGGCGAGCCCCTGGGCCAGCCGCAGCACCACCAGCAGCACCGGGGCCAGCAGCCCGACGGTCGGGTAGGTCGGCAGCAGCCCGATGAGCGTCGTCGCGACGCCCATCAGCACCAGCGACCCGACCAGGACGGCGCGGCGGCCGATCCGGTCGCCCAGGTGCCCGGCGACGACGGCGCCGATCGGCCGCGCCCCGAAGCCGGCGGCGTAGGTCGCGAACGAGGCGAGCACGCCGGTCGCCGGGTCGGCGTCGGTGAAGAACAGCGGGGCGAACACCAGCGCCGCGGCGGTGGCGTAGAGATAGAAGTCGTACCACTCGATGGTGGTCCCGACGAGGCTCGCGACGGCGGCGCGGCGCGGTGTGGCACCGGACGTCGGGGCGGGATCGGACACGGCGGAGCTGGACACGGGACCTGCCGGTGGGTGAGGCGGAGCGGGGAGTCGGTGCGCGGGGCCGGGTCAGCGACAGGCGTGCGACGACAGGCGGCCGTGGTCCAGCCACCGCCGGCGGGTCAGCTCCGAGTGCTCCACACCGCCCACCCGAACAGACGACCCCCGCCCGGCGCAACGGAGCGGGACCGGGGTCACCCCCGCCCGGCGACCCGGGCGTGCAGGGTGACGGTGGACCACGGCCGCCGGCGGGCGACGCGCAGGCGTATCGAGGCCACGGTAGGGGCGCCGTGGGTCGCCGGCGCACCCGGATGTCAGTCCGTCAGGTCGGCGGGCGGCGCGGGCCAGTGCGGCAGGACGTGGCCGGGGTAGTCGTCGGAGACGGTGTCGGGGAAGGCGGGCGGGCGCTTCTCCAGGAACGAGGTGACACCCTCGGCGACGTCGCGGCCCTGCCCGAGATGCGCGATCGCGGCCGAGTCGGCGCGGTGGGCGTCCCACGGGGTGGGCGCGCCGAGCATCCCCCACAGCAGCTGGCGGGTCAGCGCGACCGACACCGCGGAGGTGTTGTCGGCGATCTCGCGGGCGATCGCGTACGCGGCGCCGAGCAGCTCGTCGTCGGGCAGGACACGGGAGACCAGACGTCCGTCGAGGGCCTCGGCGGCGTCGAACACCCGGCCGGTCGCGGCCCACTCCATGGCCCGGGAGACGCCGACGATGCGCGGCAGGAACCAGCTCGACGCGGCCTCGGGGACGAGCCCGCGGCGGGCGAACACGAACCCGAACCGGGCCGAGGCCCCGGCCAGCCGGATGTCGGCGGGCAGCGTCATCGTCGCCCCGATGCCGACCGCCGGCCCGTTGACGGCGGCGATCACCGGGGTGCGCAGCGCCGCCATCCGCATGGTCACGGTGCCGCCGCCGTCGCGGACGACGCCGCCGATGGTGCCGACGCCCGCCCGGTCGGCGGCGCGCTGCGGGTCGGTGGGGTCGAACGACGCCCCGCCGCGGCCCAGGTCGGCGCCGGCGCAGAAGCCGCGGCCGCGGCCGGTGAGGACGATCGCGCGGACGGCGTCGTCGGCGTCGGCGCGGTCGTAGGCGGCGATCAGCTCGCGGGCCATCGTCGGGGTGAACGCGTTGAGGCGGTCCGGGCGGTCGAGGGTGATCGTGGCGACCCGGTCGTCGACGTCGTAGGAGATCTCGGTGAAGGCGGGAGCGTCGGTGCTCATGATCGGCGAGTCTGCCCCGCCCCGCGCCCGGGCGACAGTGCCCGCGGCGCCCGCAGCCCGTCCGCAAGCGGGCTGCAAGCGGCCGGGCGCACGGTGGTCCCGTCGCGCCGGACCGACCGGACGCGCCTCTCCGGAAGGATCCACCGTGACCGTGCAGGACGCCCCCACCGCCCCGGCCGTTCCCGCCGTCGACCCCGCCCGGCGACGCCTGGTGGTGGGCGGCGGCATGATGCTGCTCGCCTCCGCCGTGCTCTCGCTCGCCGGTGGCGTCGCCCACCCCGTCGTCGACGGGAACGCCCACTCCGTCGCGTCCCTGCTCGCCCCCGGCTCCCCGTGGGCGCAGCTGTCGATCTACGCCGGCTCGCTCGCGCTGATGATGGGCCTGCCCGCGGCCTGGGGCTGGTTCGCCCCGCGGGCCGGTGTGCTCGGCACGCTCGGGTTCGGCCTGTACTTCCTGGGCAACGCGCTGAGCGCGCAGGGCCACCTCGTCGTCGAGGGGCTGGTGGCGCCCGCGATCGCCCGTGCCGCCCCGGAGCTGGTCCCCGACGACGGCAGCATCCTCGCCGCCCCCGGCTTCGCTCTGCTGCAGATGGTCGGCGGGCTGGTCCTCCTGGCCGGGCTGGCGCTGACGGGTGTGGCGCTGATGCGCACCGCCGGGGTGCCGCGCTGGATCGGCGCGGCCGCGCTGGCCGGGGCGCTGCTGCTGTTCGTGCCGCTGCCGGAGGCCCCGGTGCTCAGCGGGCTGCACGTGGAGCTGCTGCGCGGGATCGCCGTCGCCGGGCTCGGGGTCGTCATGATCCGTGAGGTGCGGGCCGCCCGGTGAGGCCCGCCGCGTCATCCGGCGGTCGCGAACCGCCGGGTGCGCACCGTCACGCCGCCGTCCGGGCGGCCGCCCGCGATGGCGGCCGCCCGGATGCAGGCGTGCGTCCACATGTTGAACTGCACCTCCTTGGCCACCCGCAGGGTGTTGTAGAGCACGTGCGACAGCCGGTCCCCGGGCCGCGCCCAGGACTCGATGTCGAAGCGCAGCATCTCCGGGTGGTCCGGGTCGCGACGGGTGCGGAACTCGATCCGGCCGGCCTCCAGGTGCCCGTCGAGGGTGACGAAGGAGAACGCGCTCGGCCCGGCGGCGGCCACCCGCACCGGGCCGTCCCACGGGCCGGGCATGCGGATCAGGAACTCGTCGCCGACCGCCATCCCGCCGGGCTCACCACGGGTGCGGCGGAACACCGCGAACTCCGGTGACCAGCGGTCGGGGTCCGCGGCGAGGCGCGTCATGAGCTCCTCGGGGCTCAGCCGGGACCCGCGGATGCGCACGCTGTAGCGCCGGTGCAGCAGGGTCCCGACCCCGTCCGACGGGCGCTGGACGTCGTCGCCCTCGGCGCCCTGCGGCGAGGCGGGTGGCAGGTCCCCCAGGTCCCCGACGACGTCGCTGCGGTGGATCGGTGTGGTGCGCCAGAAGTAGCGCCACGACACCAGCGCCAGGCCCACCGGCCAGCGCAGCACCGCCGACACCCGCCGGGACCGCCGGTCCCCCGTCACCGGGGTGGTCCGATCTCTCGTCGTGGCCGTCCTGGAAGTCCGCACGGCGTGGACATACCCCCTCTGCGGGATTACATCCGCCGGGAGCGGGGAAGGAACCGCCATGACGGTCGGACGTGTCCTGCACCGGGTCGGGTTGCGCGGTGCCCAGCTCCAGTGGTTCTCCCTCGGCTCGGTGGGCTTCTCCATCGCGCTGTGGCTGCGCGCGAAGACCGTGGACCAGGACGAGCGCGGCAACGCCGAACGCCGCGCCGTCTTCGTCGGCCTGTGGCCGTCGATGTTCTGGCTGATCGGCGACTCGATGCGGCGCGAGGAGAAGGGCCGTCGGTCCTGAAGCGCCCCGCCCCCGGGGACCGTCGCGCCGACCTGGACGGGCTCGCCGCACGCGGCGTGAACTTCGACGACGCCGAGACCCCCACCGACACCCGTGACCCGCGCTGGCACGTCGACCACGGCCGGGCCCTGGTCGGCACCGAGCCGCCCGGCGACCCGGTCCCCGACGGCCCGTGGGAACGTGCCTGCGCGGTGCTGCGCGACTACCAGTTCACCGCCCCGAACCGGCTGCGCGGCGTGTTCCGCCCGTCCGACCCGCTGCTGGGGCGGGACATGCTGCTGGAGGGCCGGTTCGGGCCGATGCGCTTCCACCTCGGCGTCCGCGTGACCGGTCTCGTCGACGAGACCGTCGACGGCCGGCGCGTCTGGGGCTGGACCTACGAGACGCTGCACGGGCACCTGGAGGAGGGCAGGCTCACCTACGAGGTGGTCAAGGACCTCACGACCGGCGACGTCGAGTTCGTCATCCGCGCGTTCTCCCGGCCCGCGCACATCCCGAACCCCCTGTTCCGGCTCGGCTTCGGGTTGTTCGGCCGCGCGGTGCAGCTGGAGTTCTACCATCGGGCCGGGCAGCGGGTCCGCGAGCTCGTGGCCGACGCGGCGGCGGGCAGGCCGCTGCCGCAGCCGCTGCCGGGTGCCGACGGCGTGACCGTCGCCCCGCAGAACGGCGGGCGGCACTGGACGGACCCGTTCGCCGTGCTCGTCCGGCATCCGGGTGTCTGACCCGGGTGCACGATCCGATGAGGGGGGACGTCCGATGGACGACCGGATCCGGCGTCCGAACCCGTTCCGCTGGGTGGCCTACGCCTTCGGTGCCCGGCTGCCGGTCCGGAACCGGCGCTGGGTGCTGCACGACGTCACGACCCGCACCTGGGTGCTGCGCCACCTCCTCCGCACGACGGTCCAGCTGATCCCGCTGCTGGTCCTGCTGTTCCTGGTGGTGCCCGGCCCGGCGTGGGTGCGGCTGGGCGCCATCGCCTCCGGCGCGGTGATCGGCTACTTCTACTCGACGGTCTACGTGGTCGAGGCGTGCGAGACCCGGGTGATGAAGGCCGGCTACCCGGTGGGGGCGGCCGCGTCGACCCGGGAGGCGCGACGCGCCGAGCAGCACGTCGACGCCCGGCTGCGCCACGACCGGGAGTTCGGCGCGGACCGCGACCGGGACGACCGCCGGGGCTGAGCACCCCCGCCGCGGCGCGCCCCGGCCGCGGTCACGCCGCGCCGTCGAGCCGGGCCCGGTGCTCCTCGGTGAGGTGCAGGTCACGGGCGTCGAGGGCCTCGTCGAGCTGGGCGGCGCGGCTGACCCCGACCAGCGGCCACGCCGGCCCGACGGCCTGCTCGCCCGCGAGCCCGGTCCGGCCGTGGCCGCCGGTGGTGATCCAGGCGAGCACGACCTGGTTACGGGTCGCGCCGGTGTCGGCGGCGACGGCGTCGAGCGCGGCCAGCCGCGCGGTGGTGCCGGGGTGGTCGTAGGCGTCGGGCAGGGCGCGGTCGGTGCGGGTCAGCGCCCCGTTGACCAGCGGGGTGTAGGCCCACAGGGTCAGGTCCTCGGCGGTCGCGAGGTCCGCGGCGTCGGCGGTCAGCAGCATGTGCCCGGAGTCCGGCAGCGCCGCACCGGGCCGCGGGACCACGTAGGAGTGCCGGTACTGGACGGCGTCGAACCCGGCGACGCCCTGTGCCGCGGCGCTCGCACGGGCCCGCTCCACCCGCCACGCGGCGTGGTTGGACGCCCCGAGCCGCCCGGCCAGCCCGTCGGTGACCAGGGCGCCGAGCGCGGCGACGGTCTCGTCGAGGTCGGTCGCGCGGTCCTCGGTGTGCGCCCAGAACAGGTCGACGGCCTCGACGCCGAGCCGGGCCAGGCTGCCGGCGGCCGCGTCGCGTACCGCGGTGGCGCCGAGCCCGCCGCGCACCCCGGTCTTGGTGGAGATCCGGACCTGCTCGCGCACGCCGGGCCGGGCGGCGAGCCAGGCGCCGAGCACCCGCTCGCTCGCCCCGATCTCCCCGGCCGGGTCGTTCCAGAAGGCGTAGACGTCGGCGGTGTCGAGCCACACCCCGCCGCGCTCGACGAAGCGGTCGAGCAGCGCGAACGAGGTGGCCTCGTCGACGCGGGTGCCGAGGTTCATGGTGCCGAGGACGATCTGCGGCGGGGTCGCGGGGGTCATGGGAGGAGCATCCGGGTCGATGCCCACGACGGGACACGGGGGTGTGCCACGATGACCGTCGTGGATCCCGATCTCGGCCCGGTGTTCACCGCGCACGACGTCGCGGTGGCCTATCTGTTCGGGTCGCGAGCCGGCGGGGCCCCGCGGCCGGACAGCGACCACGACGTGGCGGTGCTGTTCGCCGGTGAGCCCGCTCCCGTCGCCACCGAGCTGCTCGCCGCCGACCTGGCCGCTGTGCTCGGGACCGGGGTCGACGTCGTCGACCTCGGGCGCGCGGGCCTCGAGCTGCGCGGCCGGGTCGCGGAGTCCGGCCGGCTGTTGTTCAGCGCCGACGAGGTCGCACGGGTCCGGTTCGAGGTGGACGCTCGGATGCGCTGGATCGAGTTCCGCCCCGTCCTGGAGGAGACGACCCGTTCCTTCCTCGCCCGTGTCGCGAGGGAAGGGCTGCGCTGATGGTCGACGCCGACCGCGTGCGCCGGTTGCTGGTGATGCTGGAGCACTACCGGGACCTGCTCGCCGAGGACGCCCCCGACCCGTTCCGCCGTCGTCACCTGGTGCAGACGGCCGCGCAGATCTGCATCGACCTGGCCAACCACGTCATCGCCGCCGACGGCCACCGGACCCCGCGGGACTACGGCGACGCCTTCCGCGTGCTCGCCGAGGTGGGGGTGCTCGACGACGGGCTCGCCGGCCGGATGGTGGCGCTCGCCGGGGCGCGCGACCTCATCGTGCACCTCTACGCCGAGGTCGACGACGACCTGCTCGCCCGCAGCATCCGGGACGGCGGTCTCGACGATCTGGGCGCCTTCGCCGCCCGCATCGCCGCCCTCGCCGGCTGACGGGCCCCGGCACGCGCGGCGGCCCCGTCCCGGCGCGCGGCCCCGGGTGCACGGGTGCCGCGCGGCGTCACGGGGCGCCGCGGGTGGAGCGGGTCAGGGGATGACGACCGGCCCGGTGGTCGGGGCGGGGTCGTCGGCCCAGCGGTGCCCGGTCTCGCGCGGGGTGACGCCGTCCTCGGTCCACGCGGCCAGCAGCTGCGCGACCTTGGCGTGCATCACGGTGCGCAGCCGGTCGAAGGAGTTCTGCGGGTCGTCGTCGACCTCACCGAGCAGCAGCCACCAGGCCCAGGCGACCGCACCGGCGTTGGCGACGAAGTCCGGCAGCACCGGCACGCCGCGGGCGGCGAGCATGGCCTCGGCCTCCGGGGTGGTCGCGGCGTTCGCGGCCTCGACGACCACGCGGGCGCGGACGTCGTAGGAGTTGTCCGGGGTGATCGCGTAGGAGATCGCGGCCGGCACCAGGATGTCGACCTCGGCGGAGAGGATCGCGGTGCGCGGGAGCTGCTCGACACCGGCGGGCAGCCGGGTGCGGTCGATCTCGCCGAAGCCGTCGCGCAGGTCCAGCAGCGCGGGCACGTCGAGGCCGTCGGCACAGTGCAGGGTGCCCGCGGCGTCGGCCAGCGTGGTGACCTTCATCCCGGCCTCGTACAGGTAGTAGGCGGCCGCACCGCCCATCGTGCCGACGCCCTGGATCGCGACCGTGGTGTCGGCCGGGATCTGACCCCAGGACACCGCGGAGGCCAGGCAGGCGTGCGCGACGCCGTAGCCGCCGATCACGTCGCCCAGCTCGAACCCGCCGTCGACCTCGGCGGTCAGCCCGGTGCGCACCCGCTCCAGGGTGGCGGCCGGGTCGGCGGCGCGGCTGATCGCGGCGTGGTAGCTCTGGCCGAGGCCGATCTTCTCGAAGACCTCGTCGATCAGGTGCTGCGGGACGCCGAGGTCCTCCGCGGTCACCCAGTGCGCGTCGATCCAGGGGCGCATGGCCTCGCAGAACCGCTCGAGCACCTCGACGGCGCGCGGGTCCTTCGGGTCGAAGTCGATGCCGCCCTTGGCCCCGCCGATCGGCAGGTCGAAGGTGGCGGTCTTGTTGGCCATGCCGCGTGCGAGGTCCTCGACCTCGGACAACGTGCAGCCGGCCCGCATCCGGGTGCCGCCGGTGGCGAGGCCCGCCCGGAGGGTGTGCACGACCAGGTAGCCGACGGCGCCGGTCACGGCGTCGTTCCACTGCAGGCGCATGTACGGCTCGGGGCGGCGGACGACCGGAGCGACGGTGGGCGCCGGGGCGCCGGCGACGTACGGGGCGGCCGTGGCCGCCGTCTGCGGGGTGCTCCCGGCCGGGTTCTGCATCGTCGTCATGGCGACCCACCTCCTGCTCGTGCTGCACCGGTCGTCGCCGCCAGGGGCCGTTCCGGTCTCGTCGACATCGCGGACCTCGTCGTCCCCCGGCCGCAGTCGTTCCCGACCGGTGGCCCCAGGTTGGGGTCGCACCCGGTCCCGCGTCCATTTACGGATCATTCACGGCGCTGTTCACCGTTCCTGCACAGCGCAATAGGCTCAGCGACATGGAGCTGTCCCTGTCTCGGCTGCGGATGCTGCGCGAGCTGCACCGGCGGGGAACCATCACGGCGGCGGCGACCGCGCTGCACTACACGGCGTCGGCGGTGTCCCAGCAGCTCGCGCAGCTCGAGCGCGACGTCGGGACCCGCCTGTTCGAGCGGAGAGGTCGCCGGGTCCAGCTCACCGACCTCGGGGTCCTGCTGGCCGAGCACGCCGAGGAGATCCTCGCCTCGGTCGAGCGCGCCACCCAGGCCCTGGAGGAGGCGGGCGAGACCGTTGCGGCCAAGCTCACCGCCGGGGTGTGGGCCTCGGTCGCCTCGGGCCTGCTGCCCGACGCGCTGACCGCGCTGGCCCGTACCCACCCCGGTGTCGAGGTCCGCACCCGCGAGCTCGCCCCGGAGGAGACCGCGGCCGCGGTGCGCGACGGCGAGCTCGACCTGTCGTTCGTCATCGACTACTCGAACTACCCGATGACGTGGGATAAGGGCCTGGAGCGGGCGGTCATCGCCGTCGAGCGGGTCTACGCGGCGGTGCCCGCCGGGGCCGTGCCGGCCGCGAGCGTGATGCTGTCGGAGCTGGCCGAGCACCCGTGGATCGTGTCGCCCGCCCGGTCGCACTTCGGGCAGGCGGCCCGGCTGGCCTGCCAGAGCGCGGGCTTCGAGCCGCGGATCGACCACGAGGTCGAGGAGCAGGCCACCGCGATGGCGATGGTCGCGGCCGGGCTCGGCGTCACCCTGGTGACCGACCTGGGCCTGGCGCTGCGCCCGCCGGGGGTCGACATCGTCGCGCTCGGCGACGCCCTGACCCGCACGGTGTCACTGGCCTACCGCACCACCACCGCACGACGGGCCGCGCTGCCGCTGGTGATCGAGGCCGTCCGGACCGCGGCGGCGCAGAAGGGGCTCGGCGCCGACGCCCCGATCCCGGTGCAGCCGGACTCGCTCGGCCTGGCCTGACCCGTTCCGCGGCGGAATCGTCGGAACCCGGTCGAACCGTTTCCGCCGCCGGTTCCGAAGAACGGTTGTGCTGACCGAGAACCGGACCGAGGGAAACGGGCCCCTGGCCCTTCCGTCGCGTTCCGTGGCGATCCTGGTGGAACTGCTGGCGATCGCCGCGGCAGTGGCATCGGGGCATCTCGTGGCGGCCCTGGTGGCACCGGCGTCGTCGCCCTTCGTGGCCGTCGGCGACGCGGTGGTGCGGCTCTCGCCGCAGCCGGTCGTGGAGTTCGCCAAGTCCGCGTTCGGGACGGCCGACAAGCCGGTCCTGCTCGCCGGGATCGGCGTGCTGCTGGTGCTGCTCGGCGCACTGGCCGGGCTCGCGGCGCGCCGACGGCCCGCGGTGGGGACCGCGGTCGTCGCCGCGCTGGGGCTGCTCGCGGTGGCCGCGGTGCTGACGGGTCCGGTGCCCACCGCGACCGACCTGGCCGCCCCGGTCGTCGCGCTGGTGGTGGGCGTGGCGGTACAGCGGGGGCTGGACCGCCTCGCCCGCCGTCACGGTGGGACCCGCACCGGGAGCGGCGGGAGCGGTGACGGGGTCCCCCGGCGCACCGTGCTCGCGGGGGCCTCGGCCGCCGTCGCCGCCGGGACGCTCGTCGCGGGCGGGGCCGGCCTGGCGCTGTCCTCCTCGGGCAGCGGGATCGCGGCCTCGCGGGCCGCGCTGACCGGCAGGCTGGCCGCGGCGACGCTCGCCGAGACCGCCCCGCCGGTACCCGCGTCGGCCGCGTTCCCCCAGCTCGGCACCGTCCCGTTCGTGACGCCGAACTCCGACTTCTACCGCATCGACGTCGCCCTCACGATCCCGGCCGTGCGGGCCGAGGACTGGTCGCTGCGGGTGCACGGCCGGGTCGGGCGCGAGCTCGTCCTCACCGTCGACGACCTGCTGCGACGGCCGCTCGTGCAGCGCACGATCACGATGACCTGCGTGTCCAACACGGTCGGCGGGAACCTGGTGTCCACCGCGGACTTCGTCGGCGTCGAGCTGGCCCCGCTGCTGCTGGAGGCCGGGGTCGACCCGTCCGCGGACCAGATCGTCTCCACCAGCCGCGACGGCTGGACGGCGGGCACCCCGACCGCGACCGTGCTCGAACCCGGCCGGGGCGCGCTGCTCGCGCTCGGCATGAACGGCGAGGCGCTGCCGGTCGAGCACGGCTTCCCGGTGCGCATGGTCGTCCCGGGGCTCTACGGCTACGTCTCGGCCACCAAGTGGCTCGCCGACATCGAGCTGACGACCTTCGCCGAGCGCAGCGTGTACTGGCGCGATCGGGGCTGGGCCGAGCGCGCCCCGATCAAGACCCAGTGCCGCATCGACGCCCCGGTCGGCTTCTCGAAGCTCCCGGCCGGACGTGTGCAGGTCGCCGGGGTCGCGTGGGCGCAGCCGGTCGGGATCACCGCCGTCGAGGTCCGCGCCGACGACGGCCCGTGGGTGCGGGCCGAGCTGGCCACCGAGGTCAACCCGAACACCTGGCGGATGTGGCGGGCCGAGCTCGACCTCTCCCCCGGCAGCCACACCCTCACCGCCCGGGCCACCGACCGCCGCGGGCTCGTCCAGACCGACGTCCGCGTCGACCCGATCCCGGACGGCGCGACGGGGTGGCCGAGCACGATCATCACCGTCGTCTGAATCGTTCCACGCCACCCGGAAGAAGTATCCGAAAAAACTTCCGGAACCGCCGAACCGCCCGGACCCACCGCCCGAACAATTCAGTGAAGTCCATACAGGACAGACAGTTTCCTCGAAAGGGAATCAGCCATGCGCGCCTCTCGCACCCTCGCCACCGTCGGCCTGCTCGCCGCCCTCTCGCTCGGCCTCACCGCCTGTGGCGGCGGCAGCGACACCTCCGCCCCGCCCGCGGCGGCCCCGGCCTCCTCCTCCGCCCCGGCGACCACCGCCGCCGCCGACGGCGTCACCACCAACGACGACGTCTTCGGCCCGGCCTGCAGCCAGCTGCCGCAGGGCGACGAGCCCGGCTCGCTGAACTCGATGGGCCCGCAGCCGGTCGCCACCGCCGCGAGCACCAACCCGCTGCTGACCACGCTGGTCACCGCCGTCGGCAAGGTCCCCGGCCTGGCCGACACCCTGAACCAGCAGCAGGGCATCACCGTCTTCGCCCCGGCCAACGACGCCTTCGCCGCGGTGCAGCAGCAGCTCGGCGAGGAGAAGTTCAACGCCCTGCTCGCCGACACCACCCAGCTGCAGGGCCTGCTCTCCTACCACGTGACCCCGGAGCGCCTCGACGCCGCGGGCATCGTGGAGAAGAAGACCCTGACCGAGCTCGCCGGCGGCGACCTCACCATCGGCGGCACCGCCGAGGCCCCCACCGTCACCGACGGGCAGGGCAACACCGCCAACATCCTCTGCGGCAACATCCCGACCGCGAACGCCACCGTGTTCGTGATCGACAAGGTCCTCATGCCCAAGAGCTGACGACCGACAGCACGAGACGACGGGCCCGGGGTGCGAACCCCGGGCCCGTCGTCGTGCGAACACCCTGCTGTGACCGCGACCCCGCTCCACCCCGCCGCGTCCCTCACCCGGCCGCGGGCGGTGGTCACCGGTCTGCTCGGCGTCGGCTCGGCCCTCGCCGTGGGCGACCTCGTCGCGGGGCTGGTGGCGCCGGCGTCGTCGCCGTTCCTGACCGTCGGCGACCAGTTCGTCCGGCTGACCCCGGAGTGGCTGAAGCAGTTCGCGATCGCCACGTTCGGCACCGCCGACAAGCTCGCGCTGCTGACCGGGATGGCGCTGGTGATCACCGGGCTGGGCGTGGCCGCCGGGCTCCTGGCCCGGCGACGGCCCGCCCCGGGCGTGGCGGTCCTCGTCGCGATGGGGGTGACCGCCCTGGTCACCACGGTGCTCGCGCCCGCGTTCCGGCCGGTCGACCTGCTCGCCCCCACCGTGGCGCTCCTCGTCGGGCCGACGGTGTTCCTCGCGGTGCACGCCGCGTTCACCCGGGCGGCCCGGGACGGCCTGGGCGCCGCCGCCCCGCTGTCGCGCCGGCAGGCCCTCTCGCTGGCCGGCGGGGTCGCCGTCGTGTCACTGGGGGCGACCGTCGCCGGGCGGCTGCTCGCCGCCGCGCCGTCGACGTCGGGGCCGGCGGCACTCGCGCTGCCGCCCGCCCCGCCGGTACCGGCGCTCCCGCCGGACGCGACCCTGCCGGGCGCACCGGCCTGGCTGACCCCGACCGCGGACTTCTACCGGATCGACACCGCGCTGCAGGTCCCGCGGGTCGACACCGCCTCGTGGACCCTGCGTGTGCACGGCATGGTCGAGCGCGAGCTGACCCTCTCCCTGGACCAGCTGCGGGCCCGCCGGGTCGTCGAGGTGCCGATCACGATGGTGTGCGTGTCCAACCCGGTCGGCGGCGCGCTGATCTCCAACGCGCGGTTCACCGGGGTGCGCCTGGCCGACCTGCTCGCCGAGGCCGGGATCGGGCCCGGGGCCCAGCAGCTGCTGTCCACCAGCGTCGACGGGTTCACCACCGGCACCCCGGTCGACGTCGTCACCGACGGCCGCGACGCCCTGCTCGCGTTCGGCATGAACGGCGAGGCGCTGCCGGTGGAGCACGGCTTCCCGGTGCGCATGGTCGTCCCCGGCCTCTACGGCTACGTCTCCGGCTGCAAGTGGATCACCGACATCGAGGTGACCACCTGGGATGCGGCCACCGCGTACTGGGCCGAACGCGGCTGGGCTCGCGAGGGCCCGGTGAAGACCCAGTCCCGCATCGACACCCCGGTCGCCGGGGCGTCGGTCCCGGCCGGGCGGGTCGTCGTCGCCGGGACGTCGTGGGCGCCGCACGTGGGCATCACCCGGGTCGAGGTCGCCGTCGACGGCGGGACCTGGGTCCCGGCCCGCCTCGGCGCCGACGTCGGCGCCGACACCTGGCGGATGTGGCGCACCGAGATCGAACTGGAACCCGGCGAGCACACCCTGCGCGTGCGCGCGACCGACCGGACCGGCACGGTGCAGACGGAACGGGAACAGGTCTCGATCCCCGACGGCGCGACCGGCCGGCACACGGTGCCGGTCACCGCGGTCTGACGGGCGGGCCGGCCCCGCCGCGCTCCCCCGCCGAGTCGATCCGGAAGTCGATGCACCCCTCAGACCACCCCGCCCCGCCCTCCGTCCCCCGCCGCCTGGTGGTCGCGACCCTGCTCGCCGGCCTGCTCGCGGGCCTGCTCGCGGCGCTGGTGCCGTTCGCCCCCGTCGACACCCGCAGCACGACCGTGACCTGGCCCCGGGCGGGCGAGCAGCCGGTGTCGACGACGGCGGCGTTCCAGCCCTACGCGCCGGAGGCGGTGCGCGTCGACGTCGGCTGCCGGGTGCTGCGCACCGCGCAGGCCCGCTCGACCGACACCGGGACGGCGACGACCGTCGTGGGCTCGGAGCGGCCCGGCGCCACCGGGATCGGGTTCGCCGTGCTCACCGGACCGGGCGGGGAGCTGCGGGTCCTGGTCGGGGGCCGTGAGCTGCTGCGCGCCCCCGTCCCGCCCGGCGACGCCTGCGGGCTGGTCCTGGACACCGACGAGGCCGGGTCCCGGGTCACCCTCGGCGACGCCGCCCCGCTCGCGTTCCCCGGCGACGTCGTGCGCGCGGTCGCCGCGTTCACCACCCAGCTCTCCCCCGCCGACGCCGACGGCCTGCGGGTCACCGCGCGCACCGCGGACTGGTTCGCCGCCGCGTCGTCGCCGGCCAAGACCGTGCTGATCGGGTCGCAGTGGCTCGCCGCCGCCCTCGCCGCTGTGCTGCTGGCCCGCCTCGCCGGTGACCGGTTCCGGCGCCGCCGTGGCGCGGCCCGGCTCCGGCGGGCCCGGCTGGCCGCGGTGGCCACCCCGGCCGGGATCGGACGGGCCGCCGCGGACGTGCTCGTCGTCGTCACCCTGGCGGTGTGGACGGTGCTCGGGCCGCTGTCCACCGACGACGGCTTCACCGAGGCGATCGCGCGCAACGCGACGGGCACCGCGACCGGCGACTTCGGCAACGTCTACCGCTGGGGCAACGCCTCGGAGGCGCCGTACACTCTGGTGATCCGCCTGGTGCGGGCGCTGGCCGAGACCGGGGTGGGGCCGCTGGTGCTGCGCGTGCCCTCGGTGCTGGCCGGGATCGCGGTGTGGCTGCTGCTGTCGCGCGTCGCGCTGCCCGCGGTGCTGGCGCGCCACCACCGCCGGGCCTGGGTGCGGGGCACGCTCGGCGTCACGCTGCTGGCGTGGTGGCTGCCGCTGAACCTCGGGGTCCGCCCGGAGCCGTTCGCGGCGCTCGCGACGACCGCGGCGCTGTGCTGTGCGCTGCGCGCCGCCGCCCGGCCCGGGCGCCGCGGCGGGACGTGGACCGCGGCCGCCGCCCTGGCCTCGGGGCTGGCACTGGCGGTGACTCCGTCGGCGGTGACCGTCGCCGGTCCGCTGGCGCTGCTGCTCCCGGCGCTGTGGCGGCGGGTCACCCGCCACGGCGGCGGGGGGCTCGCCGTCGGGGTCGCGGCGACCGTCGCCGCGGCCGGGATCGCCGCGGCCGGGCTCACCCCCGTCTTCACCGGGCAGAGCCTGTACACGGTCGCGCGGGCCACCGAGATGCACCAGTTCTACGGCCCGGCCACACCGTGGTTCCAGGAGCTGCGCCGCTGGAGCTACCTGCTGGGGTTCGGCACCGAGCAGGGCGGCCTCGGCCGCCGGGTGCCGGTGCTGCTCGCCGTCGCGATGCTGGTCGCGGCGCTGCCGCTGGTCGCACGCGGCGCGCACCGGTGGGGCCCCGGTCTGCGGTGGACACCGGTCCCCCTGGCCGGACTCGCACTCGGGTTCGTGCTGCTCACCCCGGCGCCGTCGAAGTGGACCCACTACTTCGGGACGCTCGCCGGGACCGGGGCGCTCGCCGTCGCCGCGGGGGCGGTGCTGGTGGTGACCGCGGCCCGGCGGCCCGCCGACCCGACCGTGCGCGGCGCGGCCGCCGCCGGCACCCTGGCGGCGGTCGTGCTGGTCGCGCTGGCCTTCTCCGGACGCAACGAGTGGTTCCTGTGGTCGGGCTGGGGTGTGCCGCGCGCCGACGGGCCGTTCGCGCCGCTGAACTCACCCGCGGTGTGGGCCGTGGTGGCGGTGGTGGTGCTGGCCGTGTCCGCCGTCGCGGTACACCGGTCGGTACGCCGAGGACACCGGACACGGCGGGACTCCACGGCCCGGGCCGCGGCGGCGCTGCCCGCCGGGATCGTGGTGGTCGCCCTGGTCACCGGAGTGTCGGTGGTGGTGGAGTCCTTCGTCGTCGCCCCGGTGCGCCAGGGCGGGGGCTACAGCGTCGGCGGACAGATGTGGAGCGAGCTGACCGGCCGCGACACCTGCGGGATCCTCGACCACGTCACGGTCCCGGTCGACGCGGGCGCGCTGCCCGCCGCCGGCGGCGCCGACACCCTCACCGGGTTCACCGAGGGCCGCGGCTGGGTCGACGACCCGCCGCGCGGCGGGCTCGCCTGGGGCAGTCTCGACGGCGGCCCGGGCACCACCGGCGAGCTCCGCACCCGCTGGTTCGCCGTCGCGCCGGGGCCGGGCGACCGGGTGCTGTCGGTCGACGTCGCCGGGCGGACCGGGCAGGGCAACACCCTGGAGCTGGAGTACGCCCGGGCCGGATCGCCGGGCCCGGACGGACGCGTGTCGCTCGACGACACCGCGACCGGTGCCCGCGGCACCTACCCCACCGAGCGGGTGCAGGAGGCCGTGCCGCTGGACCGGCCGGGCTGGCGCACCGTGCGGGTGCCCGTCTCCGCGTTCCCGGCGGACGTCGACCGGGTGCGGGTGCACGCCGTCGACACCGCCGTCGGGCCGGGTGGCTGGGTGGCCGCCGCCGCCCCGCGGATGATCACCCCGGCGCCGGTGGTGCCGATGCTGCGCGACGCCGACGGCCCGGTCTACGTCGACTGGTCGATCCTCTGGTCGGCGCCCTGCCTGCGCGACCTGCCCGCCGTCCGGGCCGGGCTGGTGCAGACCCCGCGTTACCTGGTGCTGGGCCCGTCGTCGCTCGGGTTCGCTGTGGACGTGTCGTTCGCCGACGTCGCCGGGGGCAGCTTCGCGGCGATGCGCCGCACCACCACCGAGCAGGTCGTCGCGACCCGGATCGACACCGCCGACGACCCGGACCAGGCCGACTGGGGCTCGATCACCCGGATCGACACCGACCTCGCCGTCGACGCCTACGACGTCACCTCGGTCCCGGTGCGCCGCTGGGGCTGGGAGGGCGACCGGACCCCGATCGGGTACCCGGCCCTTCCGGCACCGTGACGACCCTCCGGTCGGAGGGGCCCCGCGGCCGCTTCCGGCTGATAGACACATGCGGACACCCGCACGCAACGAAGCGAGGGACACCGTGGCCTTCCCCGGTCTGCAGCACGTCGCCCTGACCGTCAGCGATCTCGAACGCAGCACGCGCTGGTACGCGGCGCTGTTCGGCGCCGAGCCCGTCCTGGACGAGGACGAGGAGGGCGGCCGCTTCCACCACACCGTCTTCGCCCTCGACGGTGGGATGCTGTTCGGTCTGCACACCCACCAGGGCCGCGAGTCCGGCGAGCCGTTCGACGAGGAGCGCACCGGCCTCGACCACGTCGGCTTCGCGGTCGGCTCGCACGCCGAGCTGGAGCAGTGGGCCCAGAAGCTGACCGATCTGGGCATCGCCCACGAGGGCGTCAAGAAGGCGCACTACGGCAGCGGCGTCTCCTTCCGCGACCCGGACAACATCGCCCTGGAGTTCTTCACCGGGCCGGAGTGAGCCGGTGCGGGGCGTGTCCGGACACGCCCCGCCGCACGCCCACCCGGTGGACGGTTCCTTGCTCCGGACCGGGTATCGCGATCGAATCATGCGGTGATGCGCACGCTGCTGGAGCCGTTCTGGCCGGGCCGGCGCATCGTGGCGTTCGACGAGCTCTGTCGGTGGGCCGCGTAGCGACCCCGCGGGGTCGCCGCGTGGCCGCCCCGTGCCCCGTGCGCGGGTACGACCCCCGCGCCACCGACCGCACACTCCGGAGGACCCCGTGTCCGTCACCGACGAACTGCTCGAGAACAACGCCCGCTACGCCGAGAGCTTCTCCGGCCCGCTCCCGCTGCCGCCGGCCCGCAAGGTCGCCGTCGTCGCCTGCATGGACGCCCGGCTGGACGTCTACCGCATCCTCGGTCTGAACGAGGGCGACGCCCACGTCATCCGCAACGCGGGCGGTGTGGTCACCGACGACGAGATCCGCTCGCTCGCGATCAGCCAGCGCCTGCTGGGGACCGAGGAGATCATCCTCATCCACCACACCGACTGCGGGATGCTGACCTTCACCGACGACGGGTTCAAGGCCTCCATCCGCGACGAGACCGGCATCAAGCCGCAGTGGGCCGCCGAGGCGTTCGACGACCTCGACGCCGATGTGCGCCAGTCGGTCGCCCGGATCCGGGCCAACCCGTTCGTCCCGCGCACCGACGCCGTCCGCGGCTTCGTGTTCGACGTCGCGACCGGGCGGCTGAACGAGGTGAAGTAGCCCCGTCGCACCCCGCGTGCGGCCGTCGCACCCGCCGCGGCGGGTGCGACGGCCGCGCGAGGGGTGCGCGAGCAGCGGGTCAGGGCGGCAGCCGGTCAGGACGGCAGCAGTGCCAGGATCGCCGCACCCGGCACCCCGGCCTCACCGAGCAGGTAGGCGGTCCGGTCGACGCCGCCCAGACGCACCCGGGGCCGCCCGAACGCGCCGACGCCACGGCACTCCCACAGCGGCGCCCGCTCCGGGGCGTCGGCGCGCAGGGCGTCGCGGACCCCGCGGGTGCCCGGATCGGTGGGGTCGAGGTCCGAGGCCATCCGGAACCGGCGGTGCAGTGCGGTGAGCAGCTCGTCGGGTCCGGGGCCGGGGCACGACAGCACCGCCGGTCCGGGATCCGGCTCGAACCGGGCCCGCGCCGCGGGGTCGGCCGCCAGCTGCCACAGCACGTGGCGCCGCCCCGGGTCGTCGTCGGCGGGCCGGCCGACCGCGGCCTCCCACGCGTCGTTGGCGGCGACGACGCCGAGCCGGGCGTCGAGCAGCACCGCCGGGTGATCGGGCCAGCTCGCGAGCACCGGGGCCAGCTCCTCCGGTGCGGTGCCCGCCGCCGGTCCCCCGTCGCGGGACAGCCGGGTCAGGTGGGCGATCCCGGGGCCGTCGATGCCCAGCACCCGGCCGACCGCGGTGAGGACCTCGTCGGAGGCGGTCACCCGCCCCTGTTCGAGCCACGTGTACCAGGTCAGACCGACCCCGGCGAGCGCCGCGACCTCTTCGCGGCGCAGCCCCGGCGTGCGCCGGCGACCGCGGTCGGGCAGCCCGACCGTCGCCGGTGCGACCCGCTCCCGGTAGGAGCGCAGGCAGGCGCCCAGCTCACGGCGGCGGTCCGCCGTCGCGGTCCGTGACCGGGCCGTCGCCGATCCTGTCACCACGGGTACCCCCATCGGTTCGCTCCTGGTCCGGGCCCGGCCGGCGTCGCACGGTGGGTCCATGATCGGTATCGGTGTCAACCTCGCGGCCGGGCTCGAGGATTCCGGGTCGGCGAACCTGGTGGAGGAGATCGTGGACCGCGCCCGGGCGGTCGCCGCGGCGGGACTGCGCACGGTGTGGCTGCCGCAGGGCTACGGGTTCGACACGCTCACCCTGTACGCCGCCGTGGCCAGGGAGGTCCCCGACGTCGAGCTGGGCGCGTCGGTCGTCGTCGTGCAGCCGCGGCACCCGCGGGTGCTGGCCGCGCAGGCGCTGACCGTGCAGGCGGCGTCGGGCGGGCGGCTCACGCTCGGGCTCGGGGTCAGCCACCCGGGGCTGCTGGAGGTGTACGGCGTGCCGTTCACGCGGCCGGTGGCCGCACTGTCCGACCACCTCGACGTGCTCGCCCCGCTGCTGCGCGGCGAACGGGTCCCCGGCTCGTCCGGTCCCGGGTCGGATCCGGCGGACACCGCGGTGCCCGGCGCCGCGCCGGAGGTCCCGCTGCTGCTCGGCGCGCTGGGCCCGCGGATGCTGCGGCTGGCGGGTGAGCGGACCACGGGCACCATCACCTTCCTCACCGGGCCGCGGACGATCTCCGGGCACGTCCGGCCGTTGCTCGACGCGGCGGCCGCCGGACGGCCGTCGCCGCGGGTGGTCGTCGGGGTGCCGGTGTCGGCGACGACCGAGCCGGACCGGGTGCGGGCCGCCGCCGCGGCGGACTACGCGGACTACGCCCGGCTGCCGTCCTACGCCGGGGTGCTGGAACGGGAGGGGCTGAGCTCGCCGGGCGGGCTCGTCGTCGCCGGGGACGAGGACGTGATCGCGGACGGGATCGCCCGCTACGCCGACGCCGGCGCCACCGACCTGCTCGTCAGCCCGGTGGGCGACGCCGCCGAGCGGGCCCGCACCGTGGCCGTCCTCGGCCGGATCACGACGTCCTGAGCAGCATCGCGTCCGGCGGTGGCCCGCACGCCGGACGGCCCGGTGGCACCGCGCCGCGCTCCCGCGCCCGCCGAGATGCATCCCGGCGGGCGCCCGGGGTCACCCCGCGCCCCCTGAGCTGCATCCCGGTGTCGTCCCGGGTCCGCCGGGACGCGACGGGCGTGCCGCGTCCCGGCGGAACGGGTCAGGCGACGCGCGGGCGGCGGCGCAACGCGGAACGGGCCGCCGCGAGCTGCTGGGCCACCTCGGCGGTGATCAGCTCGGCGTGCAGGGCGTCGTTGCCGGGGTCGCCACCGCCGCGCAGCGCGCGGTGGCGACGCACGAGGGCGTCGAGCCCGTCGAGCAGCTGGGTTCCCGGATCAGCGGTGGGCAGGGTCGGAACGCTCATGGGATGTCTCCTGGTGACGAGGTGTCGGTGTCGATCCGTCGGGTCGATCGACCGGCCGACACAGCGTCGAGGAGATCCGCACGTAGTCGATGTGACGCCGCCGGGACAGGACGGTGTCGATGTACCGGCTCACGGCGCCGCGGCCTTCCTGCCGGCGATCGCGGCGAGCAGTTCCCGGGTGTAGTCGTCGCGCGGGTCGTCGAACAGCTCCGCCGTGGGCCGCAGCTCGCGGAGCCGACCGTCGCGCATCACGCCGGTGCGGTGGGCGACCCGCCGGACCACGGCGAGGTCGTGCGAGATGAACAGGTAGGACAGGCCGTCCCGCTCCTGCAGCTCGGCGAGCAGCTCCAGCACCTGGGCCTGCACCGAGACGTCGAGCGCGGACACCGGCTCGTCGGCGACGACGAGGTCCGGCGACAGCGCCAGCGCCCGGGCGATCGCGACGCGTTGACGCTGACCGCCGGACAGCTCCCCCGGCCGCCGGTCGAGCATCCCGGACGGGAGCGCGACCCGGTCGACGAGCTCCGCGGCGCGGTCGGCCTGCTCGGCGGCCGACCCGACGGAGAACGCCCGCAGAGGCTCGGTGACGATCTCGCGGACGGCGAACCGGGGGTCCAGCGAGGCGTAGGGGTTCTGGTAGATCAGCTGGGCGCGGCGGCGCAACGCCCGCCACGCCTCACCGCGGACGCGGGTCACGTCGTCGCCGCCGAGCAGCACCTGCCCGGAGGTGGGGTCCTCCAGGCGCAGCAGCAGCCGCGCCGTCGTCGACTTGCCCGATCCGGACTCCCCGACCAGCGCGACGGTCTCGCCGCGGGCGATCGTGAACGACACCCCGTCGACGGCGCGATGGGTCCGCCGCGTCCAGGAGCCGCGGGCGCGCGGCAGCGGGAACTCCTTCACCAGGTCGCGGACCTCGGCGACCGGGGTCCCCGCCGTGTCGACGGGCGGGAGCACCGGCGGGGCGGTGAGTGCGAGACCGGGGGCGGCGGCGAGCAGCTCCCGGGTGTAGGGGTCGCGGGCCCCGGCGAGCAGCTCGGCCGGGGTGCCCTGCTCCACGACCCGCCCGTGCCGCATGACGACGATCCGGTCGGCCCGGTCGGTGGCGACGGCGAGGTCGTGGGTGATCAGCAGCAGCGCGGTGCCGAGGTCGAGGCGCAGTGTGTCGAGGTGATCGAGGATCCGCCGGGCGACGGTCGCGTCGAGTGCGCTGGTCGGCTCGTCGGCGACGACCAGCGCGGGCCCGGCGGCGATGGCGATCGCGATGAGCACGCGCTGGCGCATCCCGCCGGACAGCTGGTGCGGGTACTGCCCGGCGCGGGTCCCGGGCTCGTCGAGACCGGCCTGTCCGAGCAGCTCGACGGCACGGGCCGGTGCGGAGCGGCGGTCGGCGAGCCCGTGGGTGCGCAGCACCTCCGCGACCTGCACGCCGACCTTCTGGACCGGGTTCAGCGCGACGCCCGGGTCCTGCGGGACGAACCCGATCCGGGCGCCGCGCACCGACCGGTACGCGCGCTCGGACAGCCCGGTGAGGGTGGTCCCGTCGAGGGAGACGGTGCCCGCGGTGACGGCGCCGGCGGCGGGCAGCAGCCCGAGCACCGCGGCGGCGAGGGTGGTCTTGCCCGACCCGGACTCCCCGACGACGGCGACGACCTCCCCGGGTGCGACGGTCAGGTCGACCCCGCGCACGGCGTGGACCGGCCCGCCGCTCCCGGCGTAGGTGACCTCCAGGCCCTCGACCTGCAGCAGGGCGCTCACCGTGTCCGTCCCCATCCTGACCGCCCCCACTCGCCGTCCAGGGCGCGGGAGATGCGGTTGACCGACAGCACGGTCGCGGCGATGACCAGGCCGGGCATCGCGCACACCCACCAGGCGACGGCCAGGTAGTTGCGGCCGTCGGCGACCAGCGAGCCCCACTCCGAGGCGGGCGGCGGGGCGCCGTAGCCGAGGAAGCTCAGCGCGGACACCGCGAGGATCGCCAGGCCGAACTCCAGCACCGCGAGCACGACGACCGGCCCGGCCGCGTTCGGCAGCACGTGCCGCCACAGCGAGACGTACCAGCGGGTGCCGACCGCGCGAGCGGCCTCGACGTAGAGGGCGCGGCGCACCCGCAGGGTCTCGGCGCGCATCACCCGGGCGAAGCTCGCGACGCTCGCCACGCCGACCGCGATCGCGACCTTCACCGTCCCGAAGCCGAGCGCGGTGATCAGGGCCAGCGACAGCAGGATGGCGGGGATCGCGAGCAGCACGTCGACGCCGCGCATGAGGACCTCGTCGACCCAGCCGCCGGCGAACCCGGCGAGCAGCCCGATCAGCCCGCCCGCGACGAGCGCGACGGCGACCGCGATCACGGTGGCCTGCAGCGACAGCGAGGCGCCGTGCACGACCCGGGTCCAGACGTCGCGGCCGAGGTGGTCGGTGCCGAACCAGTGGCCGGGCCCGGGCGGGGCGAGCCGGCGCGCGGTGTCACCGACCGCGGGGTCGCCGGGCGCGAGCAGCGACGGCACGAACGCCGCGGTCAGCACGAGCAGCACGACCGCCCCGGCGAGCACCAGCCCGGGCCGGGAGCGCAGGAACCGCCCGAGCCGGGCCCGCGGCGGTCGACCGGCCGGGGGCGGTGTGTCACGGACGCCGGGCGCGGCGAGGGGGGCGCGGTCGAGCAGGGTCATCGGGTGCTCCCGGGGGCGACGGCGACCCGCGGGTCGAGCAGCGGGTAGGCCAGG
This sequence comes from Pseudonocardia sp. ICBG1034, assembly GCF_020131375.1. NCBI lineage: Bacteria > Bacillati > Actinomycetota > Actinomycetes > Pseudonocardiales > Pseudonocardiaceae > Pseudonocardia > Pseudonocardia sp. ICBG1034. Next base: position 2,041,328 of record NZ_JAHLEK010000015.1, on the reverse strand, counting down.
TCGACGAGCAGGTTGACCACGACGAACGCGAGCGCCGCGAACAGCACGATGCCCTGCACGACAGGGATGTCCTGCGCCCCGACCGAGGCGACGGTGAGCCGGCCCAGGCCGGGCCGGGTGAACACCGTCTCGACGACGACGGACCCGGCGAGCAGGTTCCCGACGACGTAGCCGAGCACGGTGAGGGCGGGGATCGCGGCGTTGCCCAGGGCGTGGCGCAGGTGCACCGCGGCCGTGCCGACCCCCTTGGCGCGGGCGGTGGTGACGTACGGCGAATCCAGCGCCTGGGTGAGGCTCTTCGCGAGCACCTGGGCGACGAGCGCGCCGGTCGGGAGGCCGAGGGTGACCGCCGGGAGGATCAGCGACTCCGGTCCGCGGTCGCCGACCGAGGGCAGCCAGCCGAGGGAGAACGAGAACAGCTGCACCAGCATCAGCCCGACCCAGAACACCGGCAGCGACACGGCCAGCGACGGCAGCGACGCCAGCACCTGCCGCAGCCACGGCGTCCGGGCCCAGGTCGCGGCGAGCGCGACCGCGGTGCCGCCGACGACGGCGACGAGCAGCCCGGCGGCGGCGATCTGCAGGGTCGGTGGGAGGGCCTGCGCGACCGCGGTCCGCACGTCCTGCCCGCTGGCGAACGACGTGCCGAGGTCGCCGTGCAGCGCCGCCCAGAGCTTCGTCACGTACTGCACCGGCAGCGGCTGGTCGAGGCCGTAGCGGGCGCGCAGGGCGTCCAGCTCCGACGGCGACACCGGCTCGCCGTCGCCCGAGGCCATGGTCGCGACCGGGTCGCCGGGCAGCAGGTAGAGCACGATGAAGCTGACCGTCCACGCCGCCCACAGCACGACGGCGGCGAGCCCGAGGCGGCGCAGCAGGTAGGGGACGGTCATCGCGCGTCGGACTTCCAGGCGTCGTGCAGCTGGATGCGCGAGGACGCGTCGAACGCGACGCCATGGGCGTCCGGGCCGACGCCGAGCACGGTGGTGAGCTCGACGACGGGCGCGGTGTCGAACCGCTCGGCGAGCAGCTTCTGCGCCTGCCCGGCGAGTGCCGCGCGTCGCGCCGGGTCGACCGTGGCGGCCTGCTCCGCCAGCGGGGCCTGGAGCGGCCCGGCGGGCAGCCGGTAGCGGTTGGTCCCGTCGGTGCCGTAGGTCGACCGCAGGATGTCCGGGTCGGCCCGGGTCAGGTTGCCCCACGCGGCGACGAAGTCCCCGCCGTCGAGGACGGCCTGGGTCTCGGCGATCTGGATCTCGCGGAGCGCCACGTCGATCCCGATCCGGCGCAGCTGCTGCTGGATCAGCTCCAGCGCGGGCTTGGTGGTGCCGATGTTCTGGGCGAACGTCAGCGGCACGGTCAGGCGCTGCCCGCCCTTGGCGCGGATGCCGTCCGGGCCGGGCACCCACCCGGCGCGGTCGAGCGCGGCGGTGGCGGCGGCCGGGTCGTAGCCGACGAGCGCGGACTGGTCGGCGTAGGACGGCGTCGTCGACGACAGCGGGCTCGTCGCCGCCCGCGTCTGGGTCGGGTAGACCGCGGCGACGACCTCGTTGCGGTCGATGCCCCGGCTCACCGCCTCGCGGACGGCGGCGTCGGCGCCGAGCGGGGTGCCCTGGTTGAACGTGATCCCGAACGGCAGGCCCGGGTTCGGCCGGGCCGGGAGCTGGACCCCGGCCCCGGTGAGCGGGGCCTCGTCCTGCTGGCCGACGCTCGCGATCGCGTCGACCTCACCGGACTGCACGCTGCCCGCCCGCACCCCGGACTCGGGGACGACGCGGAACTCGGCCCGGTCGAGCCAGGCCTCGCCGGGGTGGGTGAACAGCTGCGAGCCCCAGTCGTAGCCGGCCCGCTTCGCGAGCACGGTGACGTCGTTCTTGGCGTAGCGCTCGAGGGTGAACGGACCGGAGCCGACGACGCCGGCGCAGCGCTCGTCGTCGGAGCGGACGGCGCTGGCCGGGGAGAGCAGGCCGAGGCTGTGGGTGGAGGTGCCCTGCAGGAACTGCACGTTGGGCTTCGCGAACCGGACGGTGAACTCGGTGGGGCTCGTGACGTCGGTGCCGGTGTACCCGGCCAGGTAGCCCTTGGGGAGGCTGCCGCGGGCGCCCAGCTGCACCGCCCGGTCGAGGTTCGTCTTCACCGCGGCCGCGTCGACGGGCGCGCCGTCGGAGAAGGTGGCGCCGGTGCGCAGGGTGAACGTCCAGGCGGTGGCGTCGGCGTCGGACGACCAGCGGGTCGCCAGCCAGGGCACGATCGCGCCGGTGGACGGGTCCTGGTCGGTGAGCGAGTCGACGACCTGGCGCAGCGAGTAGATCGAGTCGTTGCTCTGCACCTGCTGCGGGTCGGCGCAACCCTGGTCCGAGGACACCGCGAACACCAGCGTCCCGCCCGGCTGCGGCGGGCCCGCGTCGGCGGCGGAGCCACCGGCGCCGGAGCCGCAGGCGGTGAGGGTGAGCGCGGTGGCCGCGAGCAGCACGGCCGAGCGGCCGGCGGGCAGGTCCCGCCACAACCGGAACCGGCGCATCACGACGCCACCGCCGCACGGCGCTCGCCGAAGCGCGACGGGTGCGCGAGCCCGAGGTTCTCCCGCAGCGTGGCGCCCGGGGTGTAGTCGGTCCGGAACACCCCGCGCTCCTGCAGGATCGGCACGACCCGGTCGACGACCTCGTCGAGGCCGGACGGGCTGACGTGGGAGCCGAGGATGAAGCCGTCGGAGGCGTCGTTCTGCACGTAGCGGTCGATCTCGTCGGCCACGTGCTCCGGGGTCCCGACGAACACCGCGCGGTCGAAGACGTGCTTGACGGTGTCGCGCAGCGAGTACCCGTGAGCGTCGGCGAGCTCGCGCCAGGCGGCGACGGTCGCGTGCGCGTCCTGGGTCAGCGGGGCCCGGCCCTCGATCCACGTCGGGGCGTCGGGGGTGGGCTCGACGTCGGGCAGCGGGCCGTCCGGGTCGTAGCCGGACAGGTCGCGGTTCCAGACCATCTCGGCCAGCACGATCGAGGTCCACGGGTCGACCTGCCGGTCGTGGATGTGCTCGTGACGCTCGCGGGCCTCGGCGTCGGTGTCGCCGAGCACGACGCCGGCGCTGGGCAGGATCCGCACCTCGTCGGGGTCCCGGCCGGCCTTGCGGACCCGGGCCTTGACGTCGTCGTAGAAGGCGCGGGCCTCGTCGAACTTCTGGTACCGGGAGAAGATCGCGTCGGCGGACGCGGCGGCGAAGTCGCGACCGGCCGGGGACTCGCCGGCCTGCAGCACCACCGGGTGGCCCTGCGGGCTGCGCGGGGTGGTGAAGCGCCCGGCGATGTCGAACTGGTTGCCCGAGACCGCGAAGTCGCCGACGTGGCCGTCGCGCAGGAAGGTGCCCGACGCGGGGTCGGCGACGACGGCGTCGGAACCCCAGGAGTCCCAGAGCGCGCGGACCGCGGCGAGGGTCTCCCCGGCCCGCTCGTAGCGCTGGTGGTGGCCGAGGTAGGCACCGCGGCGGAAGTTCTCGCCGGTGGGGGCGTCGGAGCTGGTCACGACGTTCCACGCCGCGCGCCCGCCGGACAGGATGTCCAGCGTCGCGAACTTCCGGGCCAGCTCGTAGGGCTCGTTGAAGGTCGAGTTGATCGTCCCGGCCAGACCGATGTGCTCGGTGACCGCGGCCAGCGCGGCGAGCACGGTGAAGGTGTCCGGGCGTCCGACGACGTCCTGGTCGAAGATCTCCCCACCGCGGGTGCGCAGCCGGAGTCCCTCGGCGAGGAAGAGCAGGTCGAGGCGCCCGCGCTCGGCGGTGCGCGCCCAGTGCTCGAACGACTCCCAGGCGATGTGGCTGCCCGAGGCCGGGTCGCTCCAGACGGTGTCGTGGTTGACGCCCGGGAAGTAGGCGCCGAGCACGATCTGCTTCCTGTTGCTCATGCGGTGGCTCCGGAGGAGGTCGGGACGGCGGCGGACCCGGCCCCGGCGGCGTAGCGGCTGGCGGGCCTGGGCAGCCCGAAGCGCTCGCGCAGGGTGGTCTCGCCGTAGGCGGTGCGGAACGCGCCGCGGGACTGCAGCTCGGGGACCAGGCCGTCGACGACGGCGTCGAGGTCGGCCGGCAGGACGGCCGGGCGCAGCCGGTAGCCGTCGAGCCCGGCGCGGCGCCAGGACAGCAGGGTGTCGGCGAGCCCGGCGGGGGTGGTGGCGAGGATCGCGGCGTCGGAGGAGAGCGGGTCGAGTGCGTCCAGCCGGGCGAGCCGCTCGCGGGCGGCCCGCTGGGTGCCGGCGAGCACCACGACGACGTCGCCGAGGATCCGCAGCGGTGGCGCGGTGCGGCCCGCGGCGGCCTCCGCGGAGCGGACCTGGGAGACGATGCGCGCGGCGTCGTCGGCGTCGTGCGGTGTGGTGAACACGACGTCGCCGACCCGGGCGGCGAGCAGCGCCGGGTCGTAGCCGTGGGCCAGCGACACGACCAGCGGCTGGCCCTGCGGCGGGCGCGGCACGATCGACGGCCCGGCGACGCCGAAGTGCTCCCCGGCGAAGTCGACCCGGTGCAGCTTGTCCCGGTCGACGAAGCGCCCGGTCAGGGCGTCGCGGATCTCGGCGTCGTCCTCCCAGGAGTCCCAGAGCCTGCGCACGACCTCGACGGCGTCGGCGGCCTCGCCGAACAGCTCGGCGACGAGTTCGCGGGCGGCCGGGGTGCCGAGGTCGGCACGGCGCAGGCCGGGGACGCTGCGGCGCCCGAAGTGGGCGGCCTCGTCGGCGCGGACCGAGGTCTGCACCCGCCACCCGGCGCGGCCGTGGCTGTCGTGGTCGAGCGTCGACAGTGCGGACGCGACGTGGAACGGCTCGGTGTGGGTGGTGGTGACGGTCGGGACCAGCCCGATCCGCGACGTCGTCGGAGCGAGGAAGGCGGCGACCAGCGAGGCGTCGAGGCGTCCCTGCACCCGGTCGGTGCGCCGGTCGGCGCCGCTCAGGTGGTCCCCGGACTGCAGGCCGAGTGCGTCCTCGATCGTCACCAGGTCCAGCAGCCCGCGCTCGGCGGTGCGGGCCAGGTCGGTCCAGTAGCGGGCGGTGAACAGCCCACGGGGGTGTGCGGCGGGGTCGCGCCAGGCGGCGGGGTGCCAGCCTGCGCCGTCGAGGGCGACGGCCAGGTGCAGTGGGCCGCCGGTAGTGGTGTCCGATGTGGACATACGGCATCGCTTTCTCGTCGCCCGGGGGGGGGCACGACGGGACGAAGAGGACGTCGGAGCGGACCGCGGACCGCGGCGGCCGGGACGGGTGGCCGTCGTGGACGGCCGGGGCGGGGCGGGTGGGCGCCCGGCGGGACGCCGGTCAGGCCCGACAGGTGGCGCCCGCGACCCGCATCAGGTCGACGTGGCGGCGGTACCGGGGATGGTGCGCGGCGCGCACCTGCTCGGCGACCGTGCGCATGGGATCCTCCATCGGACCCGGCTGGAGCACCCGCACCCGCGTGCTGCGGGGGGTTGCTGCGGCGTCGTCGAGCCGGGTCTCTCGGCCGCTCCGGATGGTGTGCGTCCCGACTGTAGGTATCCGGTGCCCGACGGTGTCAACCCGCATCGCGATCGAGTGACCCGCACCGCAGCAGACCTCCCGACCTGCGGAATCATCACCCGGATGCCGCGGAAGGTGTCCGGACATCCCGCGGCCGTTCCTGGTTGGTGGACTCCGGGTTGTCCGGAGAGGTGACCACCGCGCACCCTGGTCGGGTGACGACGAGCCAGCGGCGGCCCTCGCGCACCGCACGGCTCGTGGGGGACGCGACGGCCCCCGTCCCCCAGCGGCAGACGCGCACCGCGTGGCACGCGGTGCCCCTGCGCCCGACCGGCCTCGAGCCGTTCTGGCCGAGCCGGCGCGCCCCCGCCTACAGCGAACTCTGTCGCTGACCGGTCCCCGTCCCGCAGGCCGTAACGCCACGCACCCGGCGTGCGACGCACCCGCCGGACCGGGAACCGCCCGCCGGACACCACTCCGGCCCGCCACCCGTCCCGAACCCCGGCACGCCCTCCCAGGGCCGGCCGGCCCCGGCGCGCCGCGGTCGTCCCCGACCGCCCGCCCCCCACGGAAGGACCCCGTTCCGCGATGTCCCCGCACGTCCTGCGCCCCGGATCCCGGGCGCGCACCGCCGCCGTCCTGCTCGCGCTCCTCACCGCGCTCGGGCTGCTGGCCGGCTGCTCCCGCGCCGACGAGAGCACCACCGCCGCGGGCGCCACCTCCCCCGCGACCGAGGTCCGCCTCGGCTACTTCCCGAACATCACCCATGCCCCCGCCCTGGTCGGTGTGAAGCAGGGCCTGTTCGCCGCCGAGCTGGGGAGCACGACGCTCACCACCCAGACGTTCAACGCGGGTCCGGACCAGGTCAACGCCCTGCTCGGCGGCTCGATCGACGTCGCGTTCATCGGCTCCGGCCCGGCGATCAACGCGTTCACCAAGTCGGGCGGCGAGGCCGTGCGCCTCGTCGCGGGCTCCACCTCGGCCGGCGCCCAGCTGGTCACCCGGCCCGACATCACCTCACCCGAGCAGCTCAAGGGCACGATCATCGCGACGCCGCAGCTCGGCAACACCCAGGACATCGCGTTCAAGACCTGGCTGAAGGAGAACAACCTCCCGATCGGCTCCGGCCCGGACGCGGTGACCGTGCAGAACATCGAGAACCCGCAGACCCTCGACCTGTTCAAGCAGGGCAAGGTGGCCGGTGGTTGGCTGCCCGAGCCGTGGAGCTCGCGCCTGGTCGACGCCGGGGCGAAGGTCCTGGTCGACGAGAAGTCCCTGTGGCCCGGCGGGAAGTTCCCGACGACCGTCGTCATCGTCCGGACCGAGTTCCTGCAGCAGCACCCCGAGACCGTCGAGGCGATCCTGCGCGGCGAGCAGAAGGCCATCGCCCTCATCCGCGACGACCCCGCGCAGGCGAAGACCGTCTCCAACGAGGCGATCGGCGAGATCACCGGCAAGCCGCTGGCGGCCAACATCCTCGACCGCGCGTTCACCGAGCTGTCCTTCGACTCCGACCCGCTCGCCTCGACCTTCCCGCAGCTGGCGAAGGACTCGGTCACGGCGGGCATCGCGAAGAGCGAGGCGGACCTGACCGGCTTCCTCGACCCGACCGCGGTCGATGCCGTCCGGACGAGCTCCGGGGAGGCCGCCGTGGACCCGGCCGGCCTCGCCGCCCGGAACTGACACCACCACCCACGAGGGGAACCCACCGATGACCGTCGACCTCACCACCCGACGTCCCCGGACCCGCGACACCGCGGTGGCCCTGTCCGGGGTCGCCAAGACCTTCGGCACCGGGCCGGGGGCGGTGACCGCGCTCAACGGGATCGACCTGCGGGTCGGCGCCGGCGAGTTCGTCTGTGTGCTCGGTGCGTCCGGCTGCGGCAAGTCGACGCTGCTGAACCTGCTCGCCGGGCTCGACGCCCCGACGGCGGGCGAGGTCACGGTGGGGTCCGCCCGGCCGTCGTTCATGTTCCAGGAGGCCGCGCTCATGCCGTGGCTGACCGCGCTGCGCAACGTCGAGCTGCCGCTCAAGCTCGCCGGGCACGGCCGGTCGGCCCGGCAGGAGCGCGCCGAGGAGCTGCTGTCGCTGGTGCGCCTGGAGGGCATGGGCGGCAAGCGTCCGCACGAGCTGTCCGGCGGCATGCGCCAGCGCGTGTCGCTGGCCCGGGCACTCGCCGCCGCGACCGGTCTCGGCGAGAACCAGGGCACCGGCGGGCTGCTGCTGATGGACGAGCCGTTCGCGGCCCTCGACGCGATCACCCGCGACGTCCTGCAGGGCGAGCTCCTGCGCGTCTGGCGGGCCACCGGCACCACGATCGTGTTCGTCACCCACGACGTCCGCGAGGCGGTCCGGCTCGCCGAGCGGGTGGTGCTGCTGTCCTCGCGGCCCGGCACCGTGGTGCGGGAGTGGACGGTGCCCGCCGACGGCCACGACGCCGAGGCCCAGGCCGAGCTGCACGACGACATCACCGGACGACTGCGGCAGGTGATCACCAGCCATGCCGCGTGAGGACACCTCGATCACGGTCGTCGAGAACGACCGGGACTCCGCGGCCGCGGTCGCCGGGCTCGACGCCCTCGACACCCCGGTCGAGCGCACCACCCCGTGGTGGCAGCGGCTGCTGCGGACCTGGCTGCCGCCGCTCGTCGCACTCGCCCTGATCGTCGTGGTCTGGCAGCTCGTCTGGGCCTCGGCGGTCACGCCCGAGTACAAGCTGCCGGCCCCCGGCGCCGTGGCCGAGGCGTTCGGCGAGACCGTCGCCAGCGGCGAGATCTGGTCGATCCTGTGGACCTCGGTCAGCCGCGCCGCCCTCGGCTTCCTGCTCGCCCTGGTGATCGCCACCCCGCTCGGTGTGGTGGTCGCGAAGGTGCCGGTGGTGCGTGCGGCGATCGGCCCGCTGCTCACCGGTCTGCAGTCGCTGCCCTCGGTGGCCTGGGTGCCGGCCGCGGTGCTGTGGTTCGGGCTGACCAACGCCACGATCTTCTTCGTGGTGCTGCTCGGCTCGGTCCCCTCGATCGCGAACGGCCTGGTTGCGGGCATCGACCAGGTGCCGCCGATCCTGCCCCGGGCCGGCCAGGTCCTGGGCGCGACGGGGTACCGGATGGCCCGCCACGTCCTGCTCCCCGCGGCGCTGCCCGGCTACCTCGCCGGCTGCAAGCAGGGCTGGGCGTTCTCCTGGCGGTCGCTCATGGCGGCGGAGATCATCGCCGCCGGACCCGCGCTCGGGGTCGGACTGGGCGCCTACCTGAAGAACGGTGCCGACGTGAACGACATCGTGCAGGTGTTCGCCGCGATCCTGCTGATCCTCATCGTCGGCATCGGGGTCGAACTGCTGGTCTTCCGCCCCCTGGAGCGACGGGTGCTGCGCGCCCGGGGGCTGGCGCTCACCGTCTGACCCGGGCGGCGCCCGCAGGATCGGCACGACGTCCCACCCATCGATCGCGAACCGTCCACAGTAGATCTCTCACACCTCGGGACACCTGTCCGGACGGCCGCGATCACGGCTCCCACCAGGCAGGATGCGAGTGATCCGGGTCGCCGGAGGCTTGGGCGACACCCGGGGTGGCGGCTAGCGTGGCGACCGTGACCGGATCGGTGCTGCTGACCACGCGGGGGCATGTCGACCTCACGCGCGTGGCGTCGGCACTCTGTCGACCCTGAGCCGTCGTCCCGAGGCGACCTCCCGAGTCGTCCCCGGGCGGCACCCGTCCCGCTCCGCGCGCCCGTCGGGCCCGCGCACCCCGCCGTGGCCCCGCCGTCGTCGCCCACCGCCGCGCGCCCCTCTCCGGAAGGACCGTTCATGACCACCACCTCCCCCGCCCCCGCCGGCACCGACGGCGTCGCGGGCCGGACCGCCTGGACCGACGAGCAGCTCGACGCCGTCTTCGCACCGGTCTTCGCCCGGATCGCCGAGGGCGCGGTGACCCGCGAGCAGGGCCGCACCCTCGCCCACGACGAGGTCGCCGCCCTGCGCGCCGAACGCTTCGGTGCGCTGCGGCTGCCCGTCGCCCTCGGCGGCTACGGCGCCACCGTCCGCCAGCAGTTCCGGCTGCTCGTCGACCTGGCCGCCGCCGAGTCGAACCTGCCCCAGGCGCTGCGTGTGCACTGGTGGTACGTCGACGACCTGCTGCTCGCCGCCCCGGGCCCGGACCGCGACGCCCGGCTGGCCGCCGTCGCCGGGGGTGAGCTCGTCGGCAACGCCATCACCGAGCCCGGCGTCGGCGCGATCGACCGCTACCGGACCGCGCTGACCCCGGACGGCGACGGCGGCTACCGGCTGAACGGCACGAAGTACTACTCGACCGGCAGCCTCTACTCCGACCGCATCCTCGTCGCCGCCGACCTCGACGGCGAGCGGATCTCGGTGCTCGTCGACGGCGACGCCGAGGGCGTCGTCCAGCACGACGACTGGGACGGCTTCGGCCAGCGCCTCACCGCCAGCGGCACCACCGTGTTCACCGACGTCGCCGTGTCCGCCGACCGGGTCCTCGGTCCGGGCTACGGCTCCGCCGGCCGGTCCTGGGGCACGTCCTACCTGCAGCTCGTCCAGCTCGCCGTGCTCGCCGGCATCGCGCGTCGCGCCACCGACGACGTCGCCGGCTGGGTGCGGGAGCGCACCCGCACCTTCACCCACGCCGCGGCCGACCTGCCCCGCCACGACCCCCTGGTCCAGCAGGTCGTCGGGCGGCTGTCCGCCGCGGCGTGGTCGTCGCGGGCCCTGGTGCTGACCATCGCCGACCAGCTCGACCGGCTGCTCGACGCGGGCGGGGAGGACCCCGATCTGCTCGACCGCGTGGAGCTCGACGTCGCCCACGCCCAGGCCGCCGTCATCCCGGCCGTGCTCGACGCCACCACCCAGCTGTTCGAGGTCGGCGGCGCGTCGATCACCTCGGAGAAGCTGCGCCTGGACCGGCACTGGCGCAACGCCCGGGTGATCTCCACGCACAACCCGCTGATCTACAAGCTGCAGACGGTCGGGGACCACGTCCTCAACGGCACCGACCTGCCCTACGCCTGGAGCGCCGGCAAGCGATGACCCGCGGGGTCGGGGCCTCCGTCGTCCGCGACCACGCCGGGCGGGAACACGACCGGCCGCACGGTGTTGCACCGGTAGGAGACCGCTGAACCCCTCGGGAGGCCGTTCATGGCGCGCAAGCAGATCCACCTGGCCGCACACTTCCCGGGCGTCAACAACACCACCGTGTGGAGCGACCCGGCGTCCGGCAGCCACATCGAGTTCGAGTCGTTCGCGCACTTCGCGCGCACGGCCGAACGGGCGAGGTTCGACTTCCTGTTCCTCGCCGAGGGCCTGCGCCTGCGCGAGCACCGCGGCGAGATCTACGACCTCGACGTGATGGGCCGCCCGGACACGTTCACGGTCCTGTCCGCGCTGGCCGCGGTCACCGACCGGCTCGGCCTGGCCGGGACGATCAACTCGACCTTCACCGAGCCCTACGACGTCGCCCGCCAGTTCGCGTCGCTGGACCACCTGTCCGGCGGCCGGGCCGCCTGGAACGTGGTGACCTCGTGGGACGCGTTCACCGGCGAGAACTTCCGCCGCGGCGGCTTCCTGCCGAAGGAGAAGCGCTACTCCCGGGCCAAGGAGCAGCTGGCCGCGACCGCCGCGATCTGGGACTCGCGCACCGGTCCCGACGACCGCGGGGAGTTCGCCTACACCTCCGACCAGTTCGACGTGCACGGCCGGTTCTCGCTGCCGCGCAGCCCGCAGGGCCGCCCGGTGATCCTGCAGGCGGGTGACTCCGAGGAGGGTCGCGAGTTCGCCGCCGCGTCGGCCGACGCGATCTTCTCCCGGCACGCCGAGCCGGAGGCCGGACGCGCGTTCCTCGCCGACGTGAAGGGCCGCCTCGCCCGCTACGGCCGGGCGTGGGACGACCTGAAGATCCTCCCCGCCGCGACGTACGTGCTGGGCGACACCGACGCCGAGGCCGCCGAGCGCGCCGAGGTGATCCGCTCCCAGCAGGTCAGCCCGCAGACCGCGATCGTGTTCGCCGAGCAGCTGTGGAACACCGACCTGTCCGGGCGCGACCCGGACGGCCCGCTGCCGGAGTTCGACCCGGTCGAGGGCGAGCTCGTGTCGAAGGGCCGGGCCAGCGTGCGCCAGTACCGGGACCCGAAGGCCGTCGCCGACCAGTGGCGTGCCCTCGCCGCGGAGAAGAACCTGTCCCTGCGCGAGACGGTGATCGAGGTGACCGGGCGGCACACCTTCGTCGGGAGCCCGCGGACGGTCGCCGACGCGATTGACGACGCCGTGCAGTCCGACGCCGCGGACGGCTACGTGCTGGTCCCGCACGTCACCCCGGGCGGGCTCGACGAGTTCGCCGACCGGGTCGTGCCGCTGCTGCAGGAGCGCGGGTCGTTCCGCACCGAGTACACCGGGACGACGTTGCGTGAGCACCTCGGGCTGCCGGCCGTCCGCTCGACGACCGACCCGACCGAGGCGGCGACGGCGGCCCCGCCCACGACCTGACCGCGCTCCCGTGACCGGCGCCGCGGCACCGGGCGCGGGTCAGGCGCGCTCGTCGTCGCGGCCCTCGGCCTGCTCCCGGGCGACGTTCTCCCGGTGTGCACGGACGGCGATCCAGGCCATCGCCGCCGGGATCCCGAGCAGCAGCCCGAACGACAGCAGCCCGGCGACCCAGTCGCCCGGCACGATCACCAGCACGATCACGGTGATCGCGACGGCCTGCAGGATCCGGTCCGCGCGGCCGCCCGCGACGCGCGCGGGCCGGTGCGGTGCGGTCAGCTCGGTGTCCAGGTCCGGGTCGGAGCGGCGCAGCTCCTGTTCGAGGCCGGAGAGCCGGAGCTCCTCGTCGCGGTCCAGGGGGCGCGCCACCGGGCGTGGGTCGGGGTCGCCGGTCCCGCCGCCGGGCGACGGGGGCGGCAGGGGCGGGGGTGTGACGGACATCGTGACCTCCTCGGTGCCACCGACCGGGTTCCCGCTCCCGGGGGCAGTCATCCGGGATGTGCGGTAGACGTCACCGATCCTACCGAAACGGACATACTCCCGCCGCTGCACGCGGCAGGCCCCGGCGGCAGGATCACCCGCATGGAACGCTGGACCGATCTCGTCGAACGCCACGACCCCGCCGGAGTCCTCGACCGGCTCGACGGACGGCCCGCCCACGAGATCGCCGACGCGCTGGCCCGGATGGAACCGGTCGACGCGGGCTGGGTGTTCCGGCTGCTCGGCAAGGACCGCGCGCTCGACGTGTTCGAGGAGCTCGACCCGGTCGACCAGCAGGAGCTGCTGGCGGGGCTGCGCGACGACGCGGTAACCGCCCTGGTCGAGGACATGGACCCCGACGACCGCGCCCGGATGCTCGGCGAGGCGCCGGCCAAGGTCGCGAACCGGGTGCTGGCCGGGCTGTCGGCCGGGGAGCGGTCGATGACCGCGGCGCTGCTCGGCTACCCCGACGGTTCGGTCGGGCGGGTGATGACGCCGGAGACCGTCGCCGTGCCGCTGCACAGCAGCGTGACCGAGGCGCTGGCCGTCGTGCGGCGCAAGGGCGCGCAGGCCGAGACGGTGTACACCCTCGCCGTCACCGACGCCGGGCGCCGGGTGACCGGCACCGTCTCGCTGCGCGACCTGGTGCTGGCCCGGCCGGACGTCGCCGTCGCCGACCTCGTCGACGACGGGGCGCCGCGGGTGCGGGCCACCGACGCCGCCGAGGACGCCGCACGCCTGATGGGCGAGGCGAACCTGCTCGACCTGCTGGTCGTCGACTCGGAGGACCGGCTGCTGGGTCTGCTGACGATCGACGACGCCGTCGAGATCCTGGAGCGCGCCGACACCGAGGACGTCGCCCGCCAGTCCGGTGCGGCGCCGTGGTCGGGCCACTACATGTACGTGCGGGTCACGAAGCTGGCGCGCACCCGCGCGGTGTGGCTGGCGGTGCTGCTGCTCGCCGCGGTGCTGACGGTCAACGTGCTGCAGATCTTCGAGGACGCACTCGAGCAGGTCACCGCGCTGGCGCTGTTCATCCCGCTGCTCGTGGGCACCGGCGGCAACGCGGGTGCCCAGTCCGCGTCGGCGGCGGTCCGGGCGATCGCCGTCGGGGAGGTGCGCCTGGCCGACCTGCCCGCCGTGGTGTGGCGGGAGCTGCGGGTCGGTCTGCTGCTGGGCACCCTGCTCGGTGCGCTGGGGCTGGCCGTCGCGTCGCTGCTGGTCGGGGTCCAGGTCGCCGTCGTGGTGGCGGTGACGCTGGTGGCGATCTGCGGCTGGGCGGCGACGGTCGGCGCGACGATGCCGTTGCTGGCCCGCCGGGTCGGGATCGACCCGGCGGTGGTGTCCGCTCCCCTGGTCACGACGCTCGTCGACGCGACCGGGCTGCTGATCTACTTCTCGGTCGCCCGGGTGGTGCTGGGGATCTGACCCGCGTCCACGGTCGCGTCGTCCGCGCCGTCGGTGTCGGGTCCGGCGACCTCCGGGGCGGCCGCGGCGCGGCGCCGGGAGACGACCAGGCTCGCGACGGCGGCGACGGCGATCGTCCCGGTGATGACCAGCAGCGACAGCCAGATCGGCACCTCGGGCACCGGCACCGGCTGCCCGTCGTTGATGAACGGCACGTTGTTCTCGTGCAGTGCGTGCAGGGTGAGCTTCACGCCGATGAACGCCAGGATCACCGCGAGGCCGTGCGCCAGGTAGATCAGGCGCTCCAGCAGGCCACCGATGAGGAAGTACAGCTGGCGCAGGCCGAGCAGGGCGAAGGCGTTCGCGGTGAACACCAGGAACGGCTCCTGGGTGAGGCCGAAGATCGCCGGGATCGAGTCGAACGCGAACAGCAGGTCGGTCAGCCCGATGGCGACGATGACCAGCGCCATCGGGGTGAGGAGCCGCTTGCCGTCGACGCGGGTGACGAGCTTCGCGCCGTCGTACTCGGTGGAGGTGGGCAGCACCTTGCGGACCAGGCGGATCAGCTTCGAGTCACCGGCGTCGGCCTGCTCGTGGTCGTCGGAGGACATCGCCTCGCGGATCTGGGACCAGGCGAGCCAGAACAGGATGACCGCGAACAGGTAGAAGACCGCGACGAACTGCTCGATGATCACCGCGCCGACCGCGATGAACGCACCGCGCATGACGATCGCGATCGCGATGCCGATCAGCAGCACCTTCTGCTGGTGCACCTTCGGCACCGCGAAGCTGGTCATGATCAGCAGGAAGACGAACAGGTTGTCGACCGACAGGGCCTTCTCGGTCAGCCAGCCGGCCATGTACTCGCCGCCATACTGCCAGCCGGAGAAGACGCCGACGCCGACGCCGAACAGCAGGGCGATCGCGATGTAGCCGGCCGACCAGATCGCCGACTCGCGCAGCGTGGGCTCGTGCGGGTCACGGGCGTGTCCGACGAAGTCGAACACGAGCATGCCGACGACGACGGCGAGCGTCGCCAGCCACACCCAGAGCGGAACGTTCATGACAGGGTCCTCCAGCGCAGGTAGGGGCGCTGAAGGTCTCCTCCGCCCGCCGCGGTGACCGCGGTGGACCGGCGCAACCGGGACCGGCTCGGGCCGGTGCCGTGATGACGGCGACGCCGTGTTCGGGAGTACTCCCCTTCGACTGTGCAGAACGCTAGGGCATGACTCCGGGTTCCGACAGTGGGGGGTACGCGAGTCTCGTCACATCTGTCCGTTTCCGCCGATGATCTCCCCGGCGGGCGGCGCCGTCGTCGTGGGCCCGCGGGGTGGCCGCGAGACCGGCGGGCGGGGCGCGGTCCTCACCCCGCGGCGAGCCGGACGGTCGCGGCGTCGCGGGCCGGCTGCACCGGACGCGGGGCGGCGGGCAGCCTGCGGACAGCGGCGCGGGCCGTCGCGGAGGCGGCCGCCCGCGCGGCGGCCGGGCGGACCGGGGCGGCCCCGGTCCCGGCCGGACCGGTCACGACGGGCAGCGGGCCGGTACCCGACACGCGCGGCGCCGGGACGGTCGCGGCGGCGACGTGCGCGGGCCGCGCCGGCTCCTCGGGGAGGACCGGCGGCACCGGCGTCGCCGGGCCCACCGCGTGCACCGCGACAGCCGGCTGCGGCCGGGCGGGGGCGGGCGCGTCACGGAACGGCGTCGGGACCGGCGACGGCCGCGTGTGTCCGCTCCCCCGCTCCAGGCGCTCGCAGCGCTCCCGGCCCCGGCCCGCCACCCGTGCGGCCAGCCGCAGCGCGGTGCGCGGCGCCTCCAGGTAGCCGACCAGCGCCCGGTACACCCAGCCCGGCGCGGACAGCGTGCGGCCGCGGGCGAGGTCGTCGAGCGATCGGCGCACGACGTCGCGGGGGTCGAGCCACAGCGGGCCCTGCGGGTCGTCGTCGGTCCGGATCCGGCCCGCGGCGACCGCGGTGACGGTGACGCCGGTGCCCTGCAGCGACGCCGCGACGGTGTCGGTGAACGCCAGCACCCAGGACTTCGACGCGCCGTAGGCGTTGCCGCCCGAGGCCAGGTACCCGGCGAAGCTCGCGATGTTGAGCACGCCGCCGCGGCCGCGGGCGGTCATCGCCGGGACCGCGGCGCGGGTGAGGCGCATCAGGGCCGTCACGTTGAGGTCGATCTCGCCGGTCAGCGCCTCGACCTGCGCCTCGGCGAAGACCGCGTCGGTCTCGACGCCCGCGTTGTTGACCAGCAGCTCGATCGGCAGGTCCCGGTCGGTGATCCGGCGCTCGACGGCGGCCAGCCCGGCCGGGTCGGTGAGGTCGGCGGGCAGGATCTCGACGATGGCGCCGGTGGCGCGGCCGATCCGCTCGGCGACGTCGGCGAGGCGGGCGGCGTCGCGCGCCACGAGGACGACGGACCATCCGCGCTCGGCGAGCTCGTGGGCGTAGACGGCGCCGAGCCCGCGGCTCGCTCCGGTGACCAGTGCAGTCGGCATGTCGACGACGCTAGGGACGGTTCGCTGTGGCGCCCCTGAGAAGGCCCGCCCCGCTGAGAGCCCGCTGAGACCGGCCCCGGTCCGGCGGTACGGTCGGGGCCGCACGGGAGAGAGAGGTGGTGTGGTGCAGCAGATCGGTGAGGTGGCCACGCGTGTCGGGCTGTCGCTGCGCACCATCCGGCACTGGGACGAGCTGGGGCTGGTCACGCCGTCGGCCCGCAGCACCGGCGGCTTCCGTCTCTACACCGAGGACGACGTCGAGCGCCTGCGGTTCGTCAAGACGCTCAAGCCGCTCGACCTCGGCCTGGACCAGATCCGCGCGCTGATGGCGGTGATCGACGGTGCCCGCGCCGACCTCGACGCGGGCCGCCCGGTCGGCGACGACGCCCGGGACCGGCTGGCGCTCTACCGCACCGCCGCCGAGTCGCGGATCGAGGCGCTGCACGCCCGGATCCACGGGCTGGAGCTGCTCTCCCGCGAGCTGCGGGCGCTGTCCGAGCCGCGGACCGGCGACGCGGACGACTAGCGCGGCGACGGCAGTCCGCGCACCGCGCCGAGGTCCTCGGGCACGTCGACGTGGCGCCACAGGTCGTCCAGCCCGGTCAGCGGGCGGTCCGGCAGGGCGTCGTCGAGCACCTCGTGCAGGCGGGCCCTGGCGTCCTCGGCGCGGGCCGCGGCCAGCAGCGCCGCACGGGGCACCGGACCGTGGCCGAACAGCTCACCCACGAAGTCCAGCACCTCGACCCGGGTGACCGGTACCCGATCGGGATCGGCGGGACGGTCGTCCTGACCCACGGCACCCTCCTCTTCCCGCCGGGACGGCCCGGCACGTGCACCGGCCAGGCCGTCGAAGGACCGGACTCTACCCTCACACGCCGGGAGGGTTGCCCGGCCCGCCCCGACGAGGGGCACACTCCGTTGCCCGTCGCAACGCCATCTGGGCTAACGTGCGCGGCCATTCGCACCAACCATCGGTGGTCGATCAAGCCGAGGAGGCCCCTGTGGCAGGCAAGTTCGAGGTGTACGAGGACCGGGGCGGGAAGTTCCGGTTCCGGCTGAAGGCGAGCAACGGGCAGGTCGTCGCCGTCGGCGAGGCCTACGAGAGCAAGTCGGCCGCCCACAAGGGCTGCGAGGCGGTCCAGCGCGCCGCCGAGGGCGCCACCGTCGTCGAGACCGACGCCTGAGCGGACCTGCCGGGGCCGGTGTCGCGGCCCCGACGGCAGCCCGCCGGACGCGTCCGGTCCGAGACGGGTCGGAACGCCTCCGGCGGGTAGTCGCGCACCATGCAGCGACACACCGCACCGGACGACTCCGCACCCGCCGACGCCGCGCCCGGCGACACACCGCACCGGGACACCGACCTGGACGACTCCGGCCGCGACCACCCCGGCCCCGACGACACGGCACTCACCGACCGGCGGGTCCGCGGCTTCGCCGACGCACTGCAGGCGTTCGAGCGGGACGGCGGGGCGGAGGACCTGCTCGCCCGCTTCCGCGACGACGCCACGGCCGAGCGCCTCGACGGCCGCGGGGCCCGCACCGATCTCCGAGCGTTCTGGCAGGAGTACCGCTCCCCGTTCGACCACGTCGCGACGACCTTCCGCCACGCCGTGCAGACCGGGGACTCGGTCGCACTGGAATGGCACAGCGACGCCGTACTCGCCGGGGGCGGCCCGGTGACCGTGCGCGGTGTCACCGTCCTCGATCTCACCGACGCCACCGACGAGGACGGTTCGGGCACGGTCACCGCCCTGCGCACCTACTACGACACCGCGGTGTTCGTGACGCCGCCGCACGCCCGGGCCTGAGCCGGACCGCGGTCCCCGCCCCGGGGTTGTGGACCGCCCGGACCGGGGTTACGGTCGGGCTGCCGGCACCGGGCACGTAGGACACCGCCGACGCGGGTCCGCCCGCCCACCGGTCCATACGAGATCCGTTCAACCGTGCAGCGGACCCCGCACCTGCCATCGGCGATTGCGAGGGACCATGCAGAGTCCCACTCTACCCACCCGGCCCGCGACGACCTCCCGCGACGGCCGGCGGGGCTACGACGACCTGATCCCCGATCTCGACCAGCTGGCCGTGACCGAACCGGGCACGCCGGGCCGCGATGCGTTGCGCGAGCACGTGATCCGCGAGTTCCGTCCGCTCGTGCGCAACCTGTCGCGGCGCTTCGCCGCCCCCGGCCGGGGCGTCGAGGACATCGAGCAGGCCGGAATGCTCGGCCTGGTCAAGGCGGTCGACCGCTACGACCCGGCGTCGGCGACCGGCGGCCCGCTCGGCTACCTGGTGCCGAGCATCCGCGGTGAGATGAAGCGCCACCTGCGCGACTACTCGTGGGCGGTGCGGGTGCCGCGCGACCTCAAGGAGCTCGCCGTCACCGTCGGCCGGGTCGCCGACGAGATGGGGCAGCGGCTCGGTCGCCCGCCCCGCCCGTCGGAGATCGCGGCCGAGGCGGGCGTGCCGGTCGGCGAGGTCGTCGATGCGCTCGGCGCGCTGGAGTCGCACCACGCCAAGTCCCTGGACGCGCCGGTCGGCGACGACGGTTCCGGTGAGGGCCTGTCGCTCGCCGAGCGGATGGGCTCCGACGACCCGGCCCTGGACCTCGCGGCGCACGGCCCCGGGATGCGTGCGGCGCTCAACGAGCTGCCCGAACGGGAGCGTCGGATGCTGGTCCTGCGCTTCTACGGCGACCGGACCCAGTCCCAGATCGCCACCGAGCTGGGCATCTCGCAGATGCACGTCTCGCGGCTGCTGTCACGGACCCTCGCGCGGCTGCGCGAGCGGCTGGCCGACGACTAGAGGAATCCCGCCGGGCCGCCGGCCGCGGCGGGGCCCGGACGCTCAGCCCGGCAGGGTCTCCCCTCCGACCGGTGCGAGCACCTCACCGGTGTAGTACGACGACAGCCGCGGCGCCGCGAAGAACACGAATGACGGCGCGATCTCGTCCGCGGACGCGGGACGACCCATCGGGGTCTGCTCGCCGAATCCGTCGACCGTGTCGGGCGGCATGGTCGCCGGGATCAGCGGCGTCCACACCGGACCCGGGGCGACGCAGTTGACCCGGATGCCGCGGGGGGTCAGCGACTGCGCGAGCGAGTAGGTCAGCGACTGCACCGCGCCCTTGGTGGCCGAGTAGTCGATGAGGCTCCTGTTCCCGCGCAGGCCGTTGATCGATCCGGTGTTCACGATCGCGCCGCCGTCGGGCAGGTGCTCCAGGGCCGCCTTCGTGACCCGGAAGTAGCTGTGGATGTTGACCTCGAAGGTCCGCAGCCAGGCGTCGTCCTCGATGTCGGTGAGCGCGTCGACCGGCTCCTGGGTGGCGATGTTGTTCACGACGGTGTCGAGCGCGCCCAGCTCCTCGACGGTGCGCCGCACGATGTCGGCGCAGTGCGCGGCGTCCCCGAGGTCCCCGGGAAGGGTCAGGCAGCGCCTCCCCTCGGCGCGGACGAGCCCGGCGGTGTGCTCGGCGTCGTCGTGCTCCTCCAGGTAGGCCAGGGCGACGTCGGCGCCCTCCTTGGCGAACGCGACGCACACCGCGCGCCCGATGCCGGAGTCACCGCCGGTGACCAGGGCGACGGTGCCGGCGAGCAGGTCGCGGCCCTGGTAGCCGCGCATCTCGTCGCGGGGCCGGGGGTCCATCGCACCGGTGTCACCGGGCGGGCTCTGCTGCTGGGCGGGCGGACTGTCGGACACGGGGCTCCCTCTCGATCGGTCCGTGACCGGCGACGGGACGAACCCGCCGACGGGCCGGGACGGTGCGCCGGCGGTGCGACCGGGGAGGACCACGGCCGCGCCCGTCGGCCACGCCGCGCCTACCCGCGTCGCCCGGGGCGAAACGGCGTGCGTGTGCGCGCCCGCCGGTGGGGTAGTCCGGTCCCCGTGCGGCCGTCCGGTCGCGCGGCACGAGAGGAGACCCGATGGACGCGCAGCGGGCACGCACCCTGCTGACCGAGGAGCTGGACCAGCTGGAGGACAGCTCGGCGGTGACCGAGCGGCCGGCGCCGGGTGACGACCGCGTCGGCGAGGGTCTCGACTTCGGCGACGAAGGCTCGCGGGCCTACGAGACCATGGCCCACGACCTCGACGAGAACACCCGCCGGGCCCGCACCGCGCGGGTCCGGGCAGCGCTGACCCGTCTGGACAAGGGCGAGCACGGACGCTGCGACGTGTGCGGCGAGCAGATCGACGACGAGCGGCTGGAGGCGCGCCCCGACACCGACCGGTGCCGCGACCACCCGGAGGACGCCGCACAGATGGCCGGCCCCGTCGAGGGCTGACCCGGACGCGGACGGGCCCGGCACCCGCTCGGGGTGCCGGGCCCGTCGGCGTCGTGCGGGTGGGTCAGGCGGTCGCACCCTCCGGGTGCACCGGGTGCTTCCCCTCGGCGAACTCCTCGATCAGCTTCGCGCAGAACGCGTCAAGGTCGTCGGGGTTGCGGCTGGTGACCAGGCCCCTGTCGTTGACGACCTGCTCGTCGACGACGGTCGCGCCCGCGTTGCGCAGGTCGGTCCGGATGCTCGGGAACGACGTGAGGGTGCGGCCCTTCACCACGTCGGCCTCGACCAGCGTCCACGGGCCGTGGCAGATCGCGCCGACCGGCTTGCCCGCCGTGACGAAGGCCTTCACGAACGCCACCGCGGTGGCGTCGGCGCGCAGGTTGTCCGGGTTCACGGTGCCGCCGGGCAGTACCAGCGCGTCGTAGTCGTCGGCGGACACGTCCGCGACGGCCCGGTCGACGTCGAGCTTCTCGTCCGGGTTGATGTCGGCCGACATCGACTGGATCGGGTCCGTGGACAGCGAGACCACCTCGACCCGGGCGCCGGCCTTCTGCAGCTCCTCGCGGGGCTGGACCAGCTCGACCTTCTCCACGCCGTCCGTGGCCAGGATCGCGACGGTCCGGCCCTGCAGTTCGTTCGCCACCGTGGGTTCCTCCTCGGTCTCGTGCTCGTGTGTTGTCCCCTCCCGACTTCCCGCTGTGCGCACGATCAATCGCGCACGACGGGACCGGGCACTGTCGCCGTGCGCCGCGCCGGGCTACCCTGCCATCTGAGTAGCGCAGCGATACCCAGGAGGCGGGGATGGACGCACGGACGGCGGCCGCGTCCCAGGTGTGCTCGGTGGCCCGCACCGCGGCGCTGCTGGCCGACCCGTGGACGGTGCTGATCGTGCGCGACCTCGGCCGCGGGGTCGCCCGCTTCGACGAGCTGGCCCACGGCCTGGGCGTCGCACGCACCGTCCTGAGTCGGCGGCTGTCCGAGCTGGTCGGCGACGGCGTCGTCGAACGGGTGGACTACCGCGAGCCCGGCGCCCGGACCCGCGCCGAGTACCGCCTGACCCGCCGCGGCCGCGACCTGGGCGTGGTCCTGGCCGCGCTCATGGACTTCGGCGACCGGCACCTCGCCGGCGACGCCGGCCCGCCCGTGGTCCGCGTGCACACCGGCTGTGGTGCCCCGGTACGCCTGGTGAGCGTGTGCGCCGCCGGACACCGCCTGGGCCGCGCCGACGACGTCCACCTCGAACCGGGCCCCGGAGCCCCCGTCCCCGAGCAGGAGCCACGATGACCTCCGCAGCAGAACCCACGACCGGCCCGGCCACCGCCACGCGCCGCCGCGAGCACGAGTGGACCGACCCGATGGTGCTCGCCGCCGCCGCGTCCGGTCTGGACGGACTGGAGTACCTGCGCCGGATCGTCGACGGCCGCCTCCCCGGGGCGCCCATCGCGAGCCTCGTCGGGTTCCGGGCCGTCTCCGCCGAGCACGGGCGCGTCGCGTTCGCCTTCGAGCCCGGCGAGCACCAGTACAACCCGATCGGCTCGGTGCACGGCGGGGTGTACGCCACGCTGCTCGACTCCGCCTGCGGGTGCGCGGTGCACTCCACGCTCCCCGCCGGGACCGGCTACACCAGCCTGGACCTGTCGGTGCGCTTCCTGCGCCGGATCACCGTCGACACCGGCACCGTGACGTGCACCGGCCACGTCGTGCAGGCCGGGCGCCGCACCGCGCTGGCCCGGGCCGAGCTGACCGACGCCGGGGGCCGGTTGCTGGGCGAGGCCACGTCGAGCTGCCTGATCCTGCCCGGCGGCTGAGCCGTCTCAGCGCGGCGCGACCGGGCCCTGGGTCGGCGCGCTGCCGGAGCGGTCGGCGCGCTGCGCGGCCTCCACACAGGTCGCGGAGCGGACCGCGCCGGCCGCGTCCGGGCCGGTGGCGTAGAGCGACGGCCCGGGGAGCCCGGGGGTGAGGGCGCGCGCGTCGTCGGTGACGGCGGCGAAGCCCTGCCGCCCCCACACCCAGACGGCGCGGTCCCCGGCGCCGCGCAGCGTGCCGGTGATCGGCGCCGAGACGAACGTGAGGTCCCCGTCGGTCGCGGTGAACCGGTCGGCGCCGGGCACCGCACCGACCGGGAGCGCGCCGGACAGCGCGTCGACGAGGGTCCCGCGGGCGGGGGTGCACGAACGCAGCGCGGCGGCCGGGTCGTCGACGACGAGCCGGGCGAACTCGGTGGCCGGGTCGATCTCGCGGGACGCGCGCGCCTCCCCCGGCGCGACGAACGCGCCGAACCCGACGACGACGGCGGCCAGCACTCCGGCACCCACCAGCAGGACCCCGGCACACCAGGCGACGGTCCGCAGGACCACCGACCCGGATCCGCTCATGACCCCAATCTATCCGCGCATCGGGGCATCGGCCCCGCGAAGACATGATCGGTTATCGAGCGGTGACACCGGCCGGGTCGCGCACGGCCCCGTTCGGGTCGGCCCGGTTCCGTTCCGCATTCGCGTGGGGTAGTGCGCGGAATGCGTCCACCGCACCATTCCGTCACCACGGGTGGACGTTCTCCTACCGGCCGTGACCGTGGCCGTGCCCATGGCCGTGAACGGCGTGGTCGTGCCCGGCGTGGTCGTGCCCGGCCGGGCGGGCGGCGAGGCCCGCGGCCCGGGTGGACACGTCGGCCCCGCCCAGCCGACCCGCGGCGACGAGCGCGTCCTCGCAGGCGGCGAGCCAGCAGCCGTAGTAGGGGGCGGCGGGGTCGGCGGCGATCCGCGCGACCAGCCGGTCGCGGAAGCCGTCCCAGGTGAACACCCCCGCCTCGGCGAGCGCGACGGCCAGCCCGAACGCGCGTCCCTCCCAGGGCGCGGTGAACACCAGCTCGCCGTTGGCGCGCGGCGGGGCGGCGGGGCCCGCGACGTCGAGCAGCGGAGCGCTCACGACGGCTCCACCGCCTCGGCGACCCCGACCATCGCGTCCCGCCCGACCAGCCCGGCGAGCTGCTCGGCGGTGAGTCCGTCGGTGCCCGCGGGCCGGCGCGGCAGCACCAGGTAGCGGACCTCGGCCGAGGAGTCCCACACCTCGATCCGCCGCTCCGGGGGCACGTCGAGCCCCATCTCGGCGAGCACGGTCCGCGGCTCCCGCACGACCCGGGCGCGGTAGGCGGGGTCCTTGTACCAGCTCGGGGGCAGCCCGAGGACCGGCCACGGGTAGCAGGAGCACAGCGTGCAGACCACGACGTGGTGCACCTGCTCGGTCTGCTCGAGCACCACCATGTGCTCGCCCTGCGGTCCGGTGAACCCCAGCGAGGCGATGGCCGCGGTGCCGTCGCGCAGCAGCCACTCCCGGAACCGCGGGTCGGTCCAGGCGCGGGCGACGACCGTCGCGCCGTTCAGCGGGCCGACGTCGCGTTCGTAGGTGCGCACGAACCCGTCGACGACGGCCGGGTCCACCAGCCCCCGTTCGACCAGCAGCTCCTCCAGCGCCGCGGTGCGCAGCGCCGGACCGGGATCGTCGTCGGTCATCGTGGCTCCAGGTAGGACTCGAACAGGTCGGCGTGCACGGTGACGTGCGGGTCCGCGCCGGGGCCCCACACGTCCGGCGCGGCGAACGCGACGGTGTACACGTGCTCGGGGTGCTCACCGGCGAACACCGCGTGGGTGTCGGGCAGCACGTGTGCGGGCCGCACCGCGGTCACGGCGCCGGGCGTCCCGCGCAGGTAGCGCGGGAGCTTGCACGGCCCGCGGCCGACCGGGCCCGCCGACGGTGCGGGCGGAGCGACGTCCGGGGGCTCGCGGCGGGCGCGGACCGGGTCGCCGGGGGCGAAGCGCGGCGCGGCGTCGACGGTCCGCAGCGACCCGGGCGCGGTGGGCGCGTAGTCGGGCTTCGCGACCGGGGGGTCGGCCGGCTCGGGCACGTCCTCGCCGCGACCGCGCCGGGCCCGTGCCTCCACCGCGCCGCGCGCCAGGACGCCCGAGTCGACGAGCATCAGCTCGGCGGCGTGCAGCCAGCGGCCGTAGTAGCCGTCGTCGTGGTAGCGGGCGCGGTCCAACCGGGACAGTGCGTGCCGGAACGCGTCCAGGTTGCGCCCGGAGATGCGACCCATGGTCAGCGCGGTGAGCGCGAAGGCCCGGCCCTGCCACGGCTCACCGAAGGGCGGTTCCGGCTCGACGTCGGCCGGCGCCGTGACCCGCCCCCAGCCGGAGGCGCCCCCCAGGTCGGACGAGTCGTCGGGATTGTCCACTCAGGACCCCAGGGCGAGGACGTTGCAGACGTCGCCGCGGCCGCCGGTCGAGGTCAGACCGCGCTGCGAGCGGATCCGCTCGGCGAGGAACGCCGCGTCCGCGCCCACCCCGGAGAACCGCCCGGACCCCCAGGTCCACTGCCAGGGCAGACCCAGGAAGAACAGCCCGGGGACGGCCGTCGCGCCCCGGCTGTGCACCGGCGAGCCACGGCCGGTGAACACCCCCAGGTCGATCCAGGAGAAGTTCTGCCGGAACCCGATGCACCACACCACGGAGGTGATCCCGGAGCCGTCGAGCGCCAGCTCGGTGACCTCGCGCTCCGGACGCCACACCGGGGTGTAGCGCTCCTCGACCGGCGCGTCGACACCCTGCTCGGCGATCCAGCCGTCGATGGTGTCCTTGATGGACTCACTGACCTCGTCGGCGTGGTCCAGTGAGGACTCCAGGTCGGGGGCGAAGGTGAGCCGGCCGCCCGCGTGGTCGGTCAGCGCACCGTAGAGCTGCATGCCCTCGGCGGCGAAGCGACGCAGGTCGATGTCGCGACCGCCGTCGCGCCCGGTGACGTAGTGGTTGGCCTGGGCGCGCACGGCCTCGCGGCGCGGGTGCCGGGTCACCGGCATCCGGTAGTAACCCATCTCGTCGAGCCAGTCGGTGACGTCACGGCCCCGGTAGAAGCGAGCCACCCGCGGCGCGTGCCCGACGACGAGGTGCACCCTGCGCCCCTCCAGGTGCAGGTCCTCGGCGATCTGGGCGCCGGACTGCCCGGACCCGACCACCAGCACCTCCCCCGGCGGCAGCTGGCCGGGGTTGCGGTAGTCCTGGGACCCGATCTGCGTGATGCCGGCCGGCAGCGGCTCGGACAGCGGCGGGGTGAGCGGCGTGTGGTAGCCGCCGGTGGCGACGACGACCTGGTCGGCGGTGCACGTCCCGGCGGAGGTCTCCACGACGAAGGTCCCCCGCTCGTCACGGTGCAGCCGGGTCACCGCGACGCCCTCGAGCAGCGGCGGGTCGACGAACGCCCGGTAGGCCTCCAGGTAGTCGACGATCTCGCCGCGGACCATGAACCCGTGCGGGTCCGGCCCGGCGTAGGGGAAGTCCGGCAGGTCGCACTGCCAGTTCGGCGTGACCAGGCTGAACGTGTCCCAGCGGTGCCGCTTCCAGGAGGAGGCGACGACGTCGCGTTCGAGCACGAGGTGGTCGATGCCGCGCACGTCCAGGCAGCGGCTCATCGACAGCCCCGCCTGTCCGCCGCCGACGACGACCACCGTCCGGTGCTCGCCGTCGAGCTCGGTCGGCGGAGTGCGCCGGTCCTCGCGCCGGATCACCGCGGTCATGGGGCCTCCTCGTGGGGGATCAGGGGAACGGCCCCACGGTCGACCTGTCGTATTACCGAATCGTGTCGTTCGGACGACGGGAACATTGCCCCGTGTTACGCAACACGACGGTCACAAAAAGCTGATCCGGAATTGTCGTCGTAGTCCGCTCTCAACGTTCCGGCAACAGATCACTGGTGTCGTAGTGCTCGCCGGAAACGGTGGGACCCGATTCCATCGCATTCTCCCTACCCCGGCGCTCCCACGCACCCGTATTCCCGGCGTGGATCCGTCACACCACGAGGAGTATCCCCATGACCAGCGCCGAGCTGTCCGACGTCGAGAAGAAGAGCCTCGAGGAGATCCCGCACCCCTCGCTGCCCGAAGGTTCGAGCATCTACGGCGGCACGAAGGTCTTCCCGGACCTGCAGGCCGAGGACGGCGAGACCTACTTCACCCTGGTGCACGGCATCGCGCACGAGTCCTCGGTCAGCTTCGTGGCCGTGCTGCAGGCGACCCGTGCGCTGCGCAAGGGGTTCGAGTCGGCCATGTACTTCTACGGTCCGGGCTCGCTGAACTGCCTGGCCACCCGCGGCTTCCCGACGACCGGCACGTCCGCGTTCCCCGGCGAGCACAACATCAACGACCAGCTCAAGACGTTCATGAGCGAGGGCGGCAAGGTGTTCTGCTGCCGCTTCGGGCTGTCGCTGCACGGTGCCCGTGAGGAGGACCTGATCGAGGGCGTCATCCCGACGCACCCGCTCGACGTCCAGGACGCGCTCATCCACTACGCCCGCAAGGGCGCGATCATCAACTCGACGTACCAGCTCTGAGGACACGGCGGGACGCCACCGCGTCCCGCATCCGCACCGAGATGCAGCTCAGGGCGCCGCGTCGTCCGTCGCGGCAGCCGTGGGCTGCATCTCGGCGCGGGCGGGTGCGCCGGTCGCACCCCGCCGTACCCGGCCCGTCACATCCCCGGAGGTCCGTCCGCATGTCCGCACCGTCCCGTACCGAGCCCGGTCTGCGGGCCCGCGCCGAGCTGGCCGTCCGCGGCGTGGGGCTCGACCCCGACACCGTGTCCGACACCGGACCTGGGCGCCCCACCGGCGTGACCGACCTCGGGTCGGTCATCCCGCTCCGCCGCCCCGGCGGGGCCGGGCCGTCCGCCGACGGTCACGTGCTCGTCGACGGGCTGGCCACCACCGTGCCGATCGTCGCCGACTCCCCCTACCGGCTCCGGGACGGGCGGCTGCTGCGCCGCGAGCCCGGCGGCGGCGTGACCGACATGGGCGTCGCCGTCGACACCGTCGCCCGGCCGGCGTTCTACGACCTCACCACCGCCGACGGCATCTCCTACGAGAAGATCGCCCGCCTGCACGGCGACGACGTGCTCGCCTCCACCGTGGTGCAGACCTGCGTGCGCTACGGCGAGGCGGACCGCTGCCGCTTCTGCGCCATCGAGCAGTCCCTGGAGTCCGGCGCCACCACGGCGGTCAAGACACCCGACCAGCTCGCGGAGGTCGCCGAGGCCGCCGTCCGCCTGGACGGGGTGCGCCAGATGGTGCTGACCACCGGCACCTCCAACGGTCGCGACCGCGGTGCCCGGCACCTGCTGCGCTGCGTGCGCGCGATCCGCGAACGGGTCCCCGGGCTGCCGATCCAGGTCCAGTGCGAGCCGCCCGCCCCCGACGACCTCGGCGTGCTCGCCGAGCTGGCCGCCGCGGGCGCCGACGCGATCGGCATCCACGTCGAGTCCCTCGACGACGACGTCCGCCGCCGCTGGATGCCCGGCAAGGCCACCGTCGGGCTGTCCCAGTACCGGGCGGCCTGGGACGAGGCCGTACGGGTGTTCGGCCCGAACTCGGTGTCGACCTACCTGATCGTCGGCCTCGGGGAGGACCCCGACGAGCTCGTCGCCGGCGCCGCGGAGCTCGTCGCGGCCGGGGTGTACCCCTTCGTGGTCCCCTACCGGCCGCTGCCCGGCACCCTCGCGTTCGCCGACGGGGTTCCCGCTCCCGACCCGGACCTGCTCGCCGACGTCACCGGCCGGGTCGCCGCGGTGCTCCGCGCCGCCGGGATGCGCGGCGCCGACCAGGCCGCGGGCTGCGCGGCCTGCGGGGCGTGCAGTGCGCTGTCGGCGGCGGGGGGCTGAGCCATGAGCACCACCGACCCCCGCCCCCGCTTCGTGAGCGGGGCGCCCCGTCACCTGACCCCCGCCCCCCGCTGGATCGCCGACGAGCTGCTCGGCGGCCGCCCGGTCGCCGGCACCGACACCCCGCCGGTGACTATCCGCGAGGCCCGCGCCGACGACGCGGGCGACTCCGGCGTCGCCGGGTACCGGGCGCTGCGCCGCGCGGTGTTCTGCGTCGAACAGGGGCTGTTCCCCGACCGGCCCACCGCCGACCTCGACGACCACGACGCCGACCCGCGCGTGGTCGTCCTGCTCGCCCACGACGCCGACGGGACCCTGCTCGGCGGGGTGCGCCTCGGCCCGGCCCGGGCGGCCCACCCCGACATCGGGTGGTGGACCGGCAGCAGGCTGGTCGTCGCCCCCACCGCGCGACGCCGCACCGGGGTCCGCGTCGGGGCAGCACTGGTGCGCGCCGCCTGCGCGCGTGCCGAGGCCGCCGGCGTCCTGCGTTTCGACGCCGACGTCCAGGCCGCGGGCGCGGTCCTGTTCGACCGGCTCGGCTGGACCCGGGTCCGCGACTGCGAGGTCGCCGGGGCCCCGCACGTCACGATGCGGTGGCCGGTGACCCGCGTCCAGGACCTCGTCGTCGCCACCAAGGCACCGCTGGGTGCGCTGGTCGGCGGCCTCGGCCCGGCCGGGTTCGTCGGCGACGACGGCGCCCCCGTGCCGGGCACCGACGTCGTGGCCTGCTGCGACGCGATCGTGCCGGCGATGGTCGAGCGCGACCCGGAGTGGGCGGGCTGGGCCGGGGTGCTGGTCAACGTCAACGACCTCGCGGCGATGGGTGCCGCCCCGGTCGGGCTGCTCGACGCCGTCGGCGCCCGGGACGCCTCCTTCGCCCACCGCGTGCTGAGCGGGGTACGCGCGGCGGCCGACGCCTACGGCGTCCCGCTGCTCGGCGGGCACACCCAGCTCGACGTGCCCGCGGCGCTGTCGCTGACCGCGCTCGGACGCACCGACCGCCCCGTCCCCGCCGGCGGCGGGCGGCCCGGGCACCGGGTGCGGCTCGCCACCGATCTCGGCGGCGGCTGGCGGCCCGGCTACACCGGACGCCAGTGGGACTCGACGACCTCGCGCACCCGCGCCGAGCTGGCCGCGACCGTCGGCGCCATCGGTCCGGACGCACCGCACCGCCCCGCCGCGGCGAAGGACGTGTCGATGGCCGGGCTCGCCGGCACCCTCGGCATGCTCGCCGAGGCCTCCGGCGTCGGCGCCGTCCTCGACGTCGCCGCCGTCCCCCGGCCGGACGGCGCCACCGCGGGCGACTGGTTCACCTGCTTCCCCGGGTTCGGCCTGCTCACCGCGGACGACCCCGGCGCACCCGCCCCCGACGCGGGCCCCGCGGTCTCCGCCGAGTGCGGCGAGCTCGTCGCCGGTGCCGGGGTCCGGCTGCGCTGGCCCGACGGCGAGCAGACCGAGGCCGTCACCGCGGGTGTCACCGGCATGGGCCGCGCCGGCGCCCCCGTCCACCACCCCGAGGAGATTCGATGACGCCCACGACGTTCGGCGCCGCCGCGCAGGGCTTCGTCCGCGACCTCGACGAGGACTTCGCCCGCATCGCCGCCACGATCGACCGGGCCCGCGCGGCCGGGGTGCAGGTGCTCGCGCTTCCCGAGGCGGCGATGGGCGGCTACCTGTCGTCGCTGCACGACGTGCCCGGCACCCCCGCCGACCGGCCCCCGCAGCTGGACCCGGACGGACCGGAGGTCCGGCGGCTGGTCGCACTGGCCGGGGACATGGTCGTCGCCGCCGGGTACTGCGAGACCGGGGACGCCGCGTCCGGCGGGCGGCCCTACAACTCCTGTGTCGCCGTCACCGGGGACGGGGTGCTCGGGCGGCACCGCAAGGTGCACCAGCCGATCAACGAGAACTCCAGCTACGCCGCGGGTGACCGGTTCGCCGCGTTCGACACGCCGTACGGCCGGACCGGCATGATGATCTGCTACGACAAGGCGTTCCCCGAGGCGGCCCGTGCACTGGCTGACGACGGCGCCCGGACCGTGCTGTGCCTGTCCGCGTGGCCGGCGTCGCGGACCAACCGTGCCCCGGTCCTCGCCGAGGACCGGTGGGCCCGTCGCTTCGACCTGCACGACCGTTCCCGGGCACTGGAGAACCAGTTCGTCTGGGTCTCGGCCAACCAGGCCGGTACGTTCGGCGACATGCAGCTGGTGGCGAGCGCCAAGATCGTCGACCCGGGGGGCGAGGTGCTGGCGACGACCGGCAGCGAGGCCGGACTCGCCGTCGCGACCGTCGACGTGGACGCGGAGGTGGACGCGGCCCGCCGCGTGATGGGGCACCTGCGTGACCGCCGTCCGGCGACCTACGGGCCGGGCCCGGTCCGCGCGGGGGTGTGAGGTGCGCGTCGCCGCGGCGGCCGCGAACTTCACCCGCGACGTCGCGTTCGACCTGGAGCGGATCGGTGTGATCGTCGCGCACGCCCGGGAGCAGGGCGTGAGCGTGCTGGTGCTGCCCGACGGCGCGCTCGGCGGCTACGTGCACGACCTGCGCAGCCCCGATCCCGCCGACCCGGACGACGGCGCGGTGCTGCCGCCCGAGCTCGACCCGGACGGCCCCGAGGTGCGCGCGGTCGCCGCGCTCGCCCGGGAGATGGTGGTGTGCGTCGGGTTCTGCGAGGCCGGCCCCGAGCCGGGCGTGCGGTGGAACTCCGCGGTCTGCCTGACCGGGGACGGCGTGCTCGGCAGGCACCGCAAGGTGCACCAGCCCGCGGGCGTCGCCGGGCTGTTCGCCGCCGGGGACGGGTTCACCGCGTTCGACACCCCCGCCGGGCGGATGGGGATGCTCATCGACCACGACAAGACCTTCCCCGAGTCGGCCCGCTCGCTCGCGCTCGACGGCGCGCAGCTGCTGGCCTGCCTGTCGGCCTGGCCGACCTCGCTGACCAACCGGGCCCCCCGGATGGCGCAGGACCGCCAGGCCCGGCTGTTCGACCTCTACGACCAGTCCCGCGCCGCCGAGAACCAGGTGCTGCTGCTCTCGGCGAACCAGAGCGGGCGCAACGGTTCCCTGCACTTCCTGGGCCGGGCGAAGGTCGTCGGGCCGGGCGGGGACATCCTGGCCCGCACCTGGTCCAAGGGCGGGCTCGCCGTCACCGACGTCGAACCCGACGAGATGATCGCCTCCGCCCGCGCGGTGCTGCACCACCTCAAGGAACGCCGACCCGACCTGTACCGGGGCTGAGCGGTGCGGATACGGCTGTCCACCTACTCCACCAAGCCGCGCGGCGGGGTCGTGCACACCCTCGCGCTGGCCGAGGCGCTCGCCGCCGCCGGGCACGAGGTCGCGGTGTTCTCCCTGGCCCGGGGCGGGGACACCGGCTTCTTCCGAGCCGTCGACCCCCGCGTCGCGGTGCATCTGGTCCCGGTTCCGGAGATCGACGGCGAGACGGTCGGTGCCCGCATCCTCCGCTCGATCGACCTGCTGGCCGCCGGGCTGGCCGACGCCCCCGCGGTCGACGTGCGGCACGCCCAGGACTGTCTGTCCGCCAACGCCGAGGGCCGCGCGCACGGCTACGGCTCGCTGCTGCGCACCGTGCACCACCTCGACGAGTTCAGCACCCCCGAGCTGGCCGCCTGCCACGAACGCGCGCTGGTGCACCCGGCCGCGCTGGTGTGCGTCTCCCGCGCCGTCGCCGCGGAGGTGCGCGCCGGCTGGGGCCGGGAGGCGACGGTGATCGGCAACGGCGTCGACGCCGCCCGGTTCGCCCGGGCCGCCGGCGCCGGCGCGCCGTGGCGGGCCCGGTTCGGCCGCTACGTGCTCTCGGTCGGCGGGATCGAGCCGCGCAAGGGCACCGCCGACCTGGTCGAGGCGATGGCGCTGCTCGGGCCCGGTGCACGACTGGTGATCGGCGGCGGCGAGACGCTGTTCGACTACCGCGACTACCGCGCCCGGGTGCTCGCCCGGGCCGACGAGCTGGGCGTCGTCCCGGACATCCTCGGCCCCGTCGACGACGACGCGCTGCCCGGCCTGATGGCGGGTGCGGCGGCGTTCGCGTTCCCGTCGGCCAAGGAGGGCTTCGGCCTGGCCGCGATGGAGGCACTGGCCGCCGGGGTCCCGCTGGTGACCCGGGACCTGCCGGTGCTGCGCGAGGTGTTCGGCGACGCGGCACGGTTCGCCCGCGACCCCGCCGGGTTCGCCGCCGCGCTCGCCGACGCGCTGGCCGCCCCCGACCCGCGGCGGGCGGCCGCCGGTCGCGCGCTGGCCGCCGACCACACCTGGACCGCCGCCGCGGACCGGCACGCCGGCCTCTACCGGACCCACCTCGCCGACCGCGGCGTGACGACGACGGGGTGACGGGGACCACACCGACTGCGCTAGCCTGGGGTGACCACACGACGACGACGTCCCGGGGGTACGCCGATGCCTGCTCACGAGGCACCCGCACCGGCCACCGTCGTGCCCCTGTGCCGCGCCGCCCGCCACGGCGACGCCGCCGGGGTCCGCTGCCCGCACTGCACCCGCCCCACCCGCGACGACCGCGACGCCGTCGTGCTGCGGCTGCCCCGGCTGCGCGGCCACGAGGTGCTCGCGGGCGAGCTCTGACCCACCGCCCGCCCGGCCCCTCCACAGGTCCGCCGCTGCCGCGGTGCTCCGCCGCCCGCACGCTGATCGGTCGCCCGCGCGCCGGTCCTCCGCCCGAGCCATGATCCGCTGCGCGCGCGGTGATCCGCTCGGCGCGCGTGTCCGGACGCACGCGCCGAGCGGATCACCGCGCGACAGGGCGATCATCGGGTGCCCGTCCACAATCGCGGGAATGCTCCACAGGTGGCGGATCCGCTCCGGCGCGGGCGCCGGGCGCGGGCAGGGTCGGGGCCGTGGACGAACCGCTGCTGCGCCGCGACCTGCTGAGACTCGGGACGACCGAGGCCGAGATCCGCGCCGCCCTGCGCAGCGGGCGATGGACGGGGATCGGCCCCGGTGTGTACCTGGAGACCGGCGACGAGCGTCTGCGGTTCGCCTCGACGCGGCACGCGACGCTGGTGGAGGCGACGGTCCCCTCGCTCGCCCCCGGGGCCGTGGTCAGCGGTCCGTCCGCCGCCGTTCGACACGGCCTGCCGGTCTGGGGCGTGCCTCTGACCACGGTGCACGTCACCCGGGACGGCGCGTCCGGCGGGCGCGGCGGGCCGCGGCTGCGCGTGCACGCCTCCCCGTTGTCCGCCGACGAGGTCGTCGACGTCCGCGGCATCGCGACGACGTCGGTGGCCCGCACCGTCGTCGACGTGGCCCGCACGGCACCGTTCGAGACCGCCGTGGCCGTCGCCGACGCGGCCCTGCACCGCCACCTCGTCACGCCGGACCGGCTGCGGGATGCGGTACTCGCCGCCTGCGGGCGCCACGGCGTCGGCCGGGCCCGGGCGGTCGTCGCCTTCGCCGACGCCCGCGCGGACGGACCGGGCGAGTCACGCAGTCGCGTCCGGATGGCCCGCCTGCACGTGGCGAGCCCGGTGCTGCAGCATCCCGTGCTCGACGAGCGGGGCCACCGGACCGGGGTCGTCGACTTCTGGTGGCCCGACCACGGGGTGGTCGGGGAGTTCGACGGCCTTGGCAAGTACGGGCGGTCGCGACGCCCGGGAGAGAGCGCGGCCGACGCCGTCGTCCGGGAGAAACGGCGGGAGGACGCCCTGCGGGCCCGGCCCGGTATCCGGACGGTCGTGCGCTGGACCTGGGACGAGCTCGACGACTTCGCCGGCGTCGCGCAGCGGCTCCCGCGGGCAGCATGATCCGTGCCCCGCGTGGTGATCCGTTGCCCGCGCGTGTCCGGACGCGCGCGCGAAACGGATCACCGCGCGGCCGGTGGATCAGCACGCGGACAACGGATCGGCACGCGGCAGGAGGGATTGCTGCCGGGGCGGCGGGCCGGCACGCAGCCGGCGGGCCGACGCGCGACCGGCGGGCCGACGCGCGACCGGCGGATCAGCGAAGCCGGCGGATCAGCGAAGCCGGCGGATCACCGTGGCCCGGCGGATCACCGGGGCAGCCGACGGGTCGGCGCGCGGAGCCGGTCAGTCGGCCGGGCGCAGCACGGTCGCCCCGAGGACCCGGCAGGCCAGGAGCGCCACCTCGACGTCGAGCCGGTCGTCGCCGAGGGGCCGGCCCCGGACCTCCTCGGCGCGGCGCAGCCGGTACTGCACGGTGTTCTTGTGCAGGTGCAGCTCGCCCGCCGCCGCGACGAGGCTGCCGCCGCCGCGCAGGTAGGCGGCGAGGGTGTCGCGGAGCCGGGCGTGCTGCTCGTCGTCGATCGCGAGGTCGCCGAGGATCTCGGCGACCCGGTCGGCGAGCAGGTCGGTGCCCGCGTCGAGCAGCAGCAGCGGGCCGAGGTCGTCGGCGGTGGTGACCGGGAGCCGGGCGGCGGGAGCGGCGGCGGTGACCACCTCCTGCACCCGGCGGGCCCGGCGGTGCGCGCCGCGGAACCCGTCGAGGCCGCGGCCGGGCCCGCCGAGCGCGACCGACACCGGTCCGGGCGGCAGGGTCGCCGGCCCGCCCGTGCCCGGGTACCAGGCCCAGGACGTGACCGCGTCCGGGGCGACGACGAGCGGGGCGCGGGTGCAGCCGAGGGCGGCGCCGACGTCGGCGACGGCACGTTCCAGGGCCCGGCCGGGATCGGGGGCGTCCGGGTCGACCCAGAGCACCGCGGCCAGGTGCTCCCCCGCGACCGGGTGCCCGAGCGCCGCCTCGACCTCGGTGACGGTGCCACCGCGCCCGGCGAGCACCGCGTCGACCATCGCGAGGCGGGCCGCGTCGCGGCGGCGGACCCAGCCGTCACGTTCGGCCTGGTGGACCGCGACCATCTCCTCGGAGACCCGGTCGACGTAGCCGAAGGCGACCGCGGTGAGCGCACGGACGGCGTCCCCGACCTCGGCTGTCCCCAGCCCGGACCCGGCGATGCGGCCGATGAGCTCCTGCTGGAACACCGACTGGCCCAGCCGGTAGGCCCGCAGGACGACCGTGACCGGGACCCCCTGCTGGGCGAGTCGGCGGGCGAGCTCCCCGGCGACCGGGGGCAGCGGCACGTCGTCCTGGGCCCGGCCGGTCAGCACGACCAGCGCCCCTTCCAGGGAGCCCTGCACGGTGGCGACCAGCAGCTCGCGCACGCGGGGGTCGCGGCCGAGCTCGGGCAGCCCGGCGTCGATCTCGACGAGCACCCGCGCACCGAGCGCCTCGACGTCGTCGCGGACCTCGGTGGCGAGGCGGGCGAGCAGGGCGGTCACCGTCGACACGGGGCCGACCGTAGCGCGACGCCCGCCCGGCTCCGGGGATCCGGTGCCGGGCGGGCGTCGCGGCGAGGTGCTCAGTTCTCCAGGGCCAGTGCGCGGGCGGGGCAGGCGCGCACGGCGGCGTCGACGTGGGCCCGCTCGGACTCCGGCGGGTGCTCGTCGCGGACGACGACCACGTCGTCCGCCCCCACCTCGAACCAGCCGTCGGCCATGGCCTCGCACATCCCGATGCCCTGGCAGGCGTCGAGGTCGGCGACGATGCGCATCAGACCTCCTCGGTGGTCAGCGCGACGAAGTCGACCTTCTCGCGGACCCCGCAGTCCGGGCAGCACCAGTCGTCGGGGACCTGCGACCACGGGGTTCCCGCCGGGAAGCCCTCGGCCTCGTTGCCCGCGGCGACCTCGTAGGTGTACCCGCAGCCGGGGCAGCGGGCCGCGGTGACGGCGTCGCTCTGCGCGCGGCGGGTGACGTCGGCGGCGGTGTCGGCGACCGGGGCCGGGTCGGCGGGCGGCGGGTAGGCGGCGAGCAGCTCGTCACGCTTGCCGGGCTGCAGGTTGGCGTAGCGCAGGTCGCCGTCGTAGTGCGCCACCACCAGCGGGTCCATCAGCCGGCGGAACACCGGCGGGACGGTCGCGGCCAGCATCATCCCGGTGTAGCCGGTCGGCAGGACCGGGGCCTCCGGGAAGTCGCGCAGCGTCTGGAACCGGCGGACCGGGTTCGCGTGGTGGTCGGAGTGTCGCTGCAGGTGGTAGAGCAGCACGTTGGTGGCGATGTTGTTGGAGTTCCAGGAGTGCTCGGGCAGCACGCGCTCGTAGCGGCGGCGGTCCGGCGGGCCGACCTTCTGGCGCAGCATCCCGTAGTGCTCCATGTAGTTCACCAGCTCGAGCAGGGTGAACCCGAAGACGGCCTGGATCAGCAGGTAGGGCAGCACGCCCCAGCCGAACGAGGCGATGATCGCGCCCCACAGCACCACCGACATCAGCCAGGCGTTGAGGACGTCGTTGCCGATCCGGAACGGGTGCCGGTCGCGGCGGGCGTAGCGCTTGCGCTCCAGACGCCAGGCGCTGGTCAGCGAGCCGAACACGGTGCGCGGCCAGAAGCGGTAGAAGCTCTCGCCCATCCGGGCCGAGGCCGGGTCGTCCGGGGTGGAGACGCGCACGTGGTGCCCGCGGTTGTGCTCGACGTAGAAGTGGCCGTAGAAGCTCGGGGCGAGCGCGATCTTGGCGGCCCAGCGCTCCACGTCCTCGCGCTTGTGGCCCAGCTCGTGGGCGGTGTTGATGGCGACGCCGGCGACGGTGCCGAGGGTGACCGCGAGACCGATGTTGCCGACGACCGGCGCCCCGGCGGTGGCGATGTAGAACATCCCGGCGAACAGGCCCGCGTACTGCAGCGGGAGGTAGGCGTAGGTGACCCAGCGGTAGTAGCGGTCCTCCTCCAGCTCCTCCATCACCTCGTCCGGCGGGTTCGTCGGGTCCTTGCCCGCGAACAGGTCGATCGTCGGGACGATGCCGAGCACGACGATCGGACCCAGCCACAGCGCCACCGACCAGCCGGTGGCCAGGTGCAGACCGATCGCGAGGAACGGCAGGACCGGGACCAGCAGACCCAGCAGCCAGGCGTAGCGCTTGCCGTCGTGCCAGGTGTGCTGACCGTCCACCGGTTCGGACAGTGCATAGGTCCGCATCGGATTCCTCCTCGCGTCGGCTCTGACGGAACGTCGGGGCAGACGATAGGGAGATCGGCGCACGATTCCTCGGTCGTCGGGACCGAACATCGGCGCCACGTTCGGTCCCGCGGACCGAACGCGCAGGTCGTCAGCGGTCCCAGCGGAACAACCGGACCGCGCCCACCGCCCCGACCAGCACCGCGACGACCAGCCCGACGACGGCGCCGGTGTCCGGCGGGACCCCGCGCCACGCCGTCCCGAGCAGCTCCGACGTCGCGCCGTAGGGCAGGGTCCGGCCGATCCCGGCGAGCGGTCCGGGGAGGCTCCGCGGGTCGCCGAACATGCCACCGAGCAGCCCGGTGCCGAAGAACAGCAGAACACCGCCCGCGACGGCCGCGTTCGCCGTCGGGGCCAGCGCCGCGACGAGCGCGCCCACCGCGAAGAACGCCGCCGTGGCCAGGACCAGCCCGCCCAGCGCCGCCCACGGCGCGGCGGGCATCCGCGCGCCGAACACCGGCACCGCGACCGCCAGCGCGACCCCGGCACCGGCCGCGACCTGCCCGACCCCGACCACCGCCTGCGCCACCAGCACCGGGACCGGGCCCGCCGGGGTGACCCCGAGCCGGCGCAGCACCCCGCTGCGCCGGTAGGCCGCCACGAAGCTCGGGACGTTCACCATGCCGACCAGTGCGAGCACCGTGGCGATCGCGACCGGCAGCCCGACGACCTCCACCACCGACCGGCCGCCGAGGACGTCGGGGGGCAGCTCCGGCGCGGTGGCCCCGACCATGACCAGGATCAGCAGCGGCAGCACCAACGGGACCACCAGGCCCGCGGTGTCCCGGGCGACCATCCTGAGCTCGGCGGCGACGAGCGCCCGCCACCCGGCGAGCGGCAGCCCGGACCGGGCCGGGGCGCTCATGCCGCCACCTCCCCCGCCGTCGCCGGGCGGTCCGCACGGCTCCGGTGTCCGGTGAGCGCCAGGAACGCCTCGTCGAGGCCGGGGCGCTCGACACGCAGCCCGGTGGCCACGACGCCCTGCCGGACGAGCTCGGCCCCGACCGGGCCCAGCAGCCCGCCCCCGCCGGTCACGGTGACGTCGTGCCCGACCCGGGAGACCTCCGCGACGCCGGGCAGGGCGAGCAACGCGGCCCGGTCGAACGCGGCGTCGGTCCGGAACCGGACGTACTCCCCGAGCCCGGCGGCCGCGACGAGCCCGGCCGGGGTCGCGTCGGCGACGACCCGGCCCGCGTCGAGCAGCAGGACCCGGTCGCAGAGCCGCTCGACCTCGTCCATCCGGTGGCTGACCAGCAGCACCGCGACACCGTCGGCGGCGAGGTCACGCACCAGGTCGAGCACGGTCTCCCGGGACGCCGGGTCCAGGCCGGTGGTCAGCTCGTCGAGGACCACCACCCGGGGCGACCCCACCAGCGCGAGCGCCACCGACAGGCGCTGCGCCTGGCCGCCGGAGAGCCGGTCGAAGCGGGTCCCGGCGTGCGCGGACAACCCGACCGCGTCGAGCAGCTCCGCCGGGTCGCGCCCGGTGCGGTGCAGGGACCGGTGCAGGTGCACGAGCTCGGCGGCGGTGAGCATGTCGTGCAGGGCGGCCTCCTGCAGCTGCACCCCCAGGACGGCGCGGACGGCGCGCCGGTCGCGGTGCGGGTCCAGCCCGAGCACCCGCACCGTGCCCGAGTCGGGGGTGCGCAGCCCCGCGACGCACTCGACGGTCGTCGTCTTGCCGGCTCCGTTGGGTCCGAGCAGCCCGACGACCGACCCCGCGGGCACCGACAGGTCGACCCCGTCGGCGGCCACCGTGTCGCCGTAGCGCTTGTGCAGCCGGTGCACCTCGATCGCATCCATGCCGTCCACGGTGGCGGCCGGACGGCGCCGGGGTCAGTGCCGGACGTCGTGACCCCGGACCATGACTTCCGGCACCGGTGCCCGCGCCGCACCGTGGCCTACCGTGTCCGGTATGCGCCGGATCGACCCGAACGTCGTGGCCGGGCTCATCATGACCGTCCTGTGCGGCATCCTCGCCGTCCCGGTGGCGCTGGAGCAGGCCGCCGGGGTCGCGAGCCCCCTGGGCCCGCCGTGGCTGTGGTGGGCCACCTACGCCGCGTTCCTCCTCGCGCTGGTGGTGGGGGGCTGGCTGGACGAGGTCGTCGGGGTGGTCGCGGTCCGCGTGCTGCTCGCGCTGATGGTGCTCGCCTCGGCGGCGCTGGTCCTGCTCGGCGCGCAGTTCGGCTGGCTGCCGATCCTCCTGGTCGTCACCGCGTCCGTCTCCACCTACCACCTGCGGGGCCCGGTGACCGCCGCGATCGTCGTCGGCAACGTCGGGGTCGCCGCGGCGGCGGCGCTGGTCGCGGGCAGCTCGGTGCAGGTCGCGGCGGTCACCGGTGCGATCTACCTGCTGCTGCAGAGCGCCTCGGTGCTGCTCATCGTGGCGCTGCACCGCGAGGAGGAGTCGCGACGACGCCTCGCCGCCGCGCACGCCGAGCTCGCGGCCGCGGGCGCCGCGCTCGCCGAGACCAGCCGGGCCCAGGAGCGGCTACGGATCTCCCGGGAGCTGCACGACCTCGTCGGGCACCAGCTCACCGCGCTCGCCCTGGAGCTGGAGATCGCGACGCACACCGGCGACGACCCTGGCGGGCACGTCGCGCGGGCCCGTGCGCTGGCCGGTGACCTGCTCGCCGACGTCCGCACGACCGTCGGGCAGCTGCGCAGCCGCGCCCCCGACCTGGCCGCCACCCTGGAGCGGATCGGCGAGCAGCTGCCCCGCCCGGTGGTGCACGTGAACGTCGCCGACGGGGTCGCCGCCGACGAGGAACGCACCCTCGCGGTGGTCCGCTGCGTGCAGGAGATCCTCACCAACGCCATCCGGCACGGCGACGCCGACACCGTCTGGATCGACCTGTCCCCCGTGCCCGGCGGCGGTCTGCGGCTGGCCGCCCGCGACGACGGCCGTGGCGCCGCCGCCGGCGCGGTCCCCGGCAACGGGCTGCGCGGCCTGGCCGAGCGGGCCGGGGCGTTCGGCGGGTCCGTCGACTGGGGCCCGGCCGTACCGCGCGGGTTCGCCGTGACCGCGGAGCTGCCGTGAGGGCCGGTGCGGGCCCGGGCGGTGCCGGGCCGGGGGCCACGACGGTCCGCGTCGTGCTCGTCGACGACCAGACCCTGGTGCGCCACGGCATCCGCGGGCTGCTCGGCCTGGCCGACGGCGTCGAGGTCGTCGCCGAGGCCGGGGACGGCGCGGAAGGGGTGGCCGCCGTCGCCGTGCACGGGCCGGACGTGGTGCTGCTGGACCTGCGCATGCCGCGTCACGACGGGCTGTGGGCGCTGGCGGAGCTGCGCTCGCGTGGGCTCGACGTGCCGGTGCTCGTCCTCACCACCTTCGACGACGACGAGCTGGTCCTGTCCGCGCTGCGCGCCGGGGCCCGCGGCTACCTGCTCAAGGACGTGACCCTGGACCAGCTCGTCGGCGCGGTGCGGACCCTCGCCGACGGCGGCACCCTGATCAGCCCGGCCGTCACCGACCGGCTGCTGCGGGCGGTGCGCGACGGCCCGCCCCCGTCCGACGACGTGTCCGGTCTCGCCCCGCAGGACCTCTCGGCCCGCGAGGTCGAGGTGCTGCGGCTGCTCGCCGCCGGGCACAGCAACCGCGAGATCGCGCAGGTCCTCGTGCTGGCGGAGGGCACGGTGAAGAACCACGTGTCCAGCGTGCTGGCGAAGCTGGGGACGCGGGACCGGACCCGCGCGGTGCTGCGGGCCCTGCACCACGGCCTGCTCGACCCGCCACGGGGACGGGACGAGCACGGCGGGGCCTGACCCGGTCGTCCGGCGGCGGCGCGGCGGTGGTGGAACCCGCCGGACAGTGCCTCGTGCGGTCCGTACCGGAGCGGGACAGGGTGTCATGATCGCGCTCCGTGGTCGCGGGTTCACCCGTCCCGACGCGATTGAGGTGCCCGCTCCCGGGGTAACCACCCCTCGACCGGGTGAAGATCGACGGAAGGATCGTCATGACCGACACGCAGATGGGTATCCGTTCCGGACTCCGTTCGTGTCGTCGTCGGACGTACAGCTGCCGCCGGTCCGCCGGTGGCCTGCGGTGACGCCTGACCTCGCCCGGGCCACCGACGCCGTCAGTCGGCTGCTCGACGAGCTCGGTCCCGCCATCAGCCGCGACGCCGTGGTCGCCGCCGTCGCGCAGGCCTGCGACGACCTGCGGGGCAGCCCGGTGGGCGCGCTGCCCGAGCTCGTGGAGCGCCTGGCCCGGGTCCGCCTGGACCAGCCGACCGTCGGGATCTGAGGCTTCCGCGCCCGGTATGGGCCTCGCGGCGTCCGGGTATCCCCGTCGGGTGAGCGACGACGAGAACGACACCGGACGCGAGAGCCCCCCGATCGACCCGGAGCGCGCACTCGACGAGCTCGAGGAACGGGTGCTCGGCCGGCGGATCGACGCCGGGGACACCGAGGCCGACCGCGAGGAGTCCGCGGACACCACGTCCGAGGGCGCGGCCGAACCGGAACCGGTCGGGGGCGCCGGGGAGCCGGACGACGCCGGGACCGGGGTCGACGCCCCGACGGACTGAGCCGGCACCCCCTGCCGGGGCCGCCGCCCGTACCGGGGTCGCCCGTGGTGCGGGGCCGTCCGGGTCCGGACGCAGCGCGACCGGACCCGGACGCCGTTCGTCATGCCTGGATGGTGACGTGCGGCACGTAAACGACATAAGGTGCGTCCTCGACGAAGCCGTCCGAGGAGGTACGTATGACCGACGTGTCCGACCGTTCCGCGCCACCCGGTACCGGGACCCGCTCCCGCGCCTGGGTCATCGCGCTGTGCTGGACGGCGATCGTCGTCGACGGCTACGACCTCATCGTCTACGGCACCGTGCTGCCCACCCTGATCTCCGGCGAGTGGGCCCTCGACGCGGGTACCGCGGGCTGGATCGGCTCGCTGGCGCTGGTCGGCATGCTCGTCGGCGCGCTGCTGGCCGGGACGCTCACCGACCGCATCGGGCGGCGGCGGCTGATGATCCTCTGCATCGCCTGGTTCTCGGCCGCGATGGCGCTGTGTGCGCTCGCGCCGTCGCCCGAGGTGTTCGGGCTGCTGCGCTTCGTCGCGGGCGTCGGGCTGGGCGGTGTCGTGCCGACCGCGATCGCGCTCACCGTCGAGTACGCCCCCGCGGGGCGGCGCAACGCGGCGAACGCGCTGATGTTCTCCGGCTACTCCGTCGGTGGTGTCGTCGCGGCGCTGTCCGGGATCGTGCTGCTGGAGCAGCTGGGCTGGCGGGCGCTGTTCTGGATCGGTGCCGGGGTCGGCGCGGTGCTGCTGGTCGTCGTCGCCGCGGTGCTGCCGGAGTCGGTGTCCTACCTGGTCGGGCGGGGTCGCCGCGAGGAGGCGGCCGCGCTGGCCGCCCGCTACGGGATGCCCGTCCCCGGCGACGCCCCGGCCGGCACCGGCCGCGCCGGGCTGCGGGCGCTGCTCGACCGCCACCACCTGCGCGGGACGCTGCTGTTCTGGGTCGGCACCGGGTTCGGGCTGCTGCTGGTCTACGGCCTCAACACCTGGCTCGCCCAGATCATGCGCCAGGCCGGCTACCCGCTGGGCGGGGCGCTGGCGTTCCTGCTGGCGCTCAACCTCGGCGCGATCGTCGGGGCACCGCTGCTCGGGGCGCTCGCCGACCGGGTCGGGCCGCGCCCGGTCGTCACCGGCATGTTCCTCACCGCGGCGGCGTCGATCCTGCTGCTGATGAACCGCTTCCCGACGCCGGTGCTGCTCGGCCTGATCGCCGTCGCCGGGGCCTGCACGATCGGCACGACGATCATCGTCAACTCCTACACCGCCACCTTCTACCCGGAGCACCTGCGCGCCGCCGGGCTCGGCTGGTCACTGGGGATCGGCCGGATCGGGGCCATCGCGGGCCCGCTCTACGGCGGCGTCGTGATGGCGACCGGGGCCGGGTTCGCCGCGAACTTCCTCGCCTTCGCGATCCCCGCCGTACTGGGCGCGATCGTCATGGCACTGGTGCCGCGGGGTGCCGCCACGCACTCGTGACAGGGGGTGTGCGCGGTCCGGCCAGCGGCCGCGCGGATCGGATCGTGGAGTGGGTGCGACGCCGCCCACACTCGCCGCACCACTCCACGACCCCATCCCAGGAGCGACCATGGTCAAGCCCGTCGCGGACGGCAAGGGCTTCAAGCTCGGGCTGTTCTCCGCCAACTGCTCCTCCGGCCTCGCGGTCACCCGCGTGCCGGAGCGCTGGTCGGGCAGCTGGGAGGACAACCTCCGGCTCGCCGAGCTGGCCGACTCCGTCGGGATCGACCTCCTGCTGCCGATCGCCCGCTGGATCGGCTACGGCGGCGAGACCAACTTCCACGAGGGCGTCCTCGACCCGACGACGCTGGCCGCCGCGCTGCTCGCCCGCATCCGGCGGATCACCGTCTTCGCGACGGTGCACACCGCCTTCCACCACCCGGTCGTCGTCGCCAAGCAGCTCGCGACCGCCGACCTCGTCGGGCAGGGGCGCGCCGGGATCAACATCGTCGCCGGCTGGAACGAGCCCGAGTACCGGGCGCTCGGCACGACCCTGCCCACCGACCACGACGCCCGCTACGAGCTGGCCCAGGAGTGGTGGGACGTCATCCACCGGATCTGGACCGAGCGGGGCCGCTTCGGACACGAGGGCCGCTTCTTCCGGCTCGAGGGGGTCGAGGGCATGCCGAAGCCGCACGACGGGCCGCTGCCGGTGCTCAACGCCGGGTCGTCGGCACAGGGCCGCGACTACGCCGCCCGCAACGCCGACGTCGCGTTCACCGTGGTCGGCGGGCCCGAGGACGGTGCGGCGATCGTGTCGGGTATCCGGGACCGCGCCCGCGAGCAGTACGACCGCCGGGTCGGGACGTTCACCCTCGGCCACGTCGTCTGCCGTCCCACACGCGCCGAGGCCGAGGACTACCTGCGGTACTACGCCGACGAGAACGCCGACTGGGCCGCGGTGGAGAACCTGATGCGGCTGCAGGGGATGCACGCGCAGTCCTTCACCCCCGAGATGCTGGAGACCTTCCGGCACCGCTTCGCCGCGGGGCACGGCTCCTGCCCGCTCGTCGGCACCCCCGACGAGGTCGCCGACCGGATCGTCGCCTTCCACGAGGCGGGGTTCGCGGGAATGACGTTGTCGTTCGTCGACTACCTCGGTGAGCTGGGATACTTCGCCCAGGAGGTGCTCCCCCGGCTCGAGGCGCGGGGCAT
The DNA here is from genome assembly GCF_020131375.1 of Pseudonocardia sp. ICBG1034. NCBI lineage: Bacteria > Bacillati > Actinomycetota > Actinomycetes > Pseudonocardiales > Pseudonocardiaceae > Pseudonocardia > Pseudonocardia sp. ICBG1034. The sequence continues at coordinate 1,996,830 of NZ_JAHLEK010000015.1, read as the reverse complement.
CCGCCTCCCGGTCTGAGCCGGAGGTGACCGTGACCGAGCCGTCGTCGCCCGCCCTGCCGGCGCGGCGCAGCGACCGCCTCGCCGAGCTGCGCGACGAGGTCGCCCAGGTCACGGTGGTCCACGAGATCGGTGTGCGCCGCGGCCGTCCCGACGGGGCGGTCGCGGTCGCCGGGCTCGACGGCATCAACGTCGCGTTCGTGCGCTACGGCGCCGAGGTGACCGTCGACGCCTTCCCCACCCGCAACCGGTTCGCGCTCACGGTGCCGCTGGGCCCGATGCGGGTGCGCGCCCCCGGCATCGCCGACGGCGGGATCGTGCCCGGGCCGTTCGTGCTGGCCGCCGACGCGCACACCGTGATGGAACCCGACCCGGTCGCCGGGGCGCTGGTCGTCTCGGCCGGTGCGGGGCGGCTGGAGGAGCAGCTGGCCGCGCTCACCGGGCGCCCGCCAGGACACGCGCTGCGGTTCCTCCCGCCGGGGGCGGCGACGCCGGCCGCGCCGCCGTCGCTGCTCGAGCAGGCCTGGCGCACCACGTGCGCGGTGCTCACCGAGTGCGGCGGGCGGCCCGCGCCGCTGGTCCGCCGGGTGCTGTCGGAGCAGCTGCTCACCGCGGTGCTGCTGACCCAGCCGCACACGGCGTCGGACGCGTTGCGCGACGAGGCCGCCGCCGGGCCCGCCGACGCCGTCGACCGGGCGCTGGCCTGGATCGAGGCCCACCACGCCGAGCCGGTCACCGTCGCCGACATCGCCCGCGCCGCCGGGGTCGGCGTGCGACGGCTGCAGGAGGAGTTCCGCCGCAGGCTCGGCACCGGCCCGGCGACGGTGCTGCGCGAGGTGCGCCTGGCCCGGGCACACCGCGCCCTGGTCGAGGCCGGCGCGACGACGGTCGCCGACGTCGCGCACGCCTGCGGGTTCGGGCACCTCGAGCGCTTCGCCCACGACTACCGCGACCGGTACGGGGAGCTGCCCTCGGACACCGCGCGCCGGCACCGCGCATGACCGCCGGGGGTGGGACGCCCGGTGCGACGCACCGCGTGCTCCACCCCCGGCGGTCGCGACCGGCGGCGGTCCGTGCCGGGCTGCGGCGCGCTCAGGCCACGGTGAGGCGCGACCGCAGCCGGGCCAGCGGGCCGGGGGCGGTGAGCCGGTCGGCGACCAGGAACCCCGACGCCCCGCCCAGCCCCGGGCCGGGGTGGGTGGACGCGCCGATCTGCCAGAGACCCGGCACCGGCGTCGCGTGCCCGCCGCCCGTCGGCAGCGGTCGCCACCAGAAGTTCTGGTCCAGCTCGGCCGACCCGGCGTAGGGGTCCCCGCACAGCGCGTTCGGGTTGTGCGCGGCGATGGCGGTCGGGTCGAGCACGTCGACCCGGCCGACGAGCTCGCGCAGGCCCGGCGCGTGCGCGGCGACCCGGTCGAGGACGCGCTCGGCGTAGCCCTCGGCGAGCGTACGGTCCCAGCCGTCGGCGGTGTCCAGCTCGCCGGCCGCGTCCCCGACCGGCGCGAACGGCAGCTCCTGGAGCTGCAGCCACAGCGCGGCGGCACCCTCGGGGACCCGGGTCGGGTCGAGCACGTGCTGCTGCCCCACGACGACGGTCGGCCGGCGCGGCAGCAGCCCCGCCTCCGCCTCCGCGCAGGCGATCGCGGTCGAGGCCGAGCCGTCGGAGACGTGCACGAGCGGCACCCCGGCCAGCCGGGCGTCGGCCCACGGGACCGGCCCGGACAGCGTCACGTGGACCTGCATCGCGGCCCGGCCGGGGCGGTAGCGGGCGGCGGCCTCGGCCACCGGCGGGGGCACCACGGTGGGCGGGAGCAGCGAGCCGTAGAGCGCGGGCGGGGTCACCGAGGCCAGCACCGCACGGCGCGCCCGGAACGCGAACCCGTCGCCGGCGGCGCCCGTCGCGCGCCCGGACCCGACCGTGACCCGCTCGACCCGGCGGCCGGTGTGCACGGCGACGCCGAGCTCGTCGAGCAGCCGCTCCCAGGCGGTGAGGAAGTGGCCCGCCCCGCCGGCGACGACCGGCAGCCCGGCGCCGTGCATGGTCGCGGCGAAGATCGGGACCATCAGCCCGCCGGACGCGGAGTCCGGGGCCAGGCCCGCGTGCAGCAGCCACGGCGCCCAGAGCCGGTCGGTCTCCGGACCGGTGAACCGCGCGCGCATCCAGGACCGGCCGGAGGTCAGCGTGTCGCGGGCGTAGGTCTCCATCCCGGCGACGCCCGCGGCGCGGGCCAGGGTCGCGACCGGGCCGAGCGTGCCGGGGGCGTGCAGCTCGGAGCCGAGCAGCCCGCCGATCCCGGCGGCGTGCGCGCCGAAGCGGTCGATCATGGCGCGGTAGGCGTCGCGGTCGGCGGCCTCGGCGAACCCGGCGACGGTCTCGTCGACCGACCGGTGGGCGAGCGCGACCGAGCCGTCACCCGCGACCGTCGCGGTGAGCGGGCCGTCGGTGTTGGCGTAGGCGAGGCCGTGCCGGTGCAGGTCCGCACCGAACGCGGCGTAGGCCGGGCCGGTGACGAACAGCGGGTGCCAGCTCGACCAGGTGTCGCGGACGAACCCGTCGTGCTCCTGGGCGGCGACGAACCCGCCGATCCGGTCGTGGTCGTCGACGAGGGCGACCGACCAGCCGGACCGGGCCAGCCGTGCGGCGGCCGCCAGGCCGTTGATCCCGCCGCCGACGACGACGGCGTCGTACGTGGCGTGCACGGCTCAGCCCTCGACGAGCGCGAGCACGCGCGCCGGGCTGCCCGAGCCGCCGACGATGGGCAGCGGGCACACCACGAGCACGGCGCCGGTCGCCGGGAGCTGGTCGAGGTTGCGCAGGCTGGTCAGGCCCCACTTGTCGGCGCCCATCAGCTCCGAGTGGCACGGGAACGCCGGCTCCAGGTTCGGCGCCTGCCCCGCGTCGGTGCCCACGGTCTCCACCCCCAGGCCGGTGATCGGGGTCTCGCGCGCCAGCCACCGCGCGCACTCCGGCGCGACGCCCGGGGTGTGCGGGCCGTTCTCGTCGGCGTTGGCGAAGGCCGCCTCGTCCTCACCGCGGGCCGACCACCCGGTGCGCAGCAGCAGCCAGCCGCCCTCGGGCAGCGGGCCGTTCTCGGCCTCCCACGCCTGCACGTCGGCGATCTGCAGCAGGTAGTCGGCGTCCTTCTCGACCTCGGCGGTCCGGTCGATCACCACGACCGGTGCGACGAGGGTCGACAACGGCGCCTGCGAGACGTCGAGGCCGTCCTTGCCGGTGATCCAGTGGTTCGGCGCGTCGAGGTGGGTGCCGGTGTGCTCACCGGTGCGGATGTTGTTCCAGTACCAGGCCGGGCCGCGGTCGTCGTAGCGGGAGATCTCCTCCAGCTCGAACCGGCTGGTCTGCCCGAACGGCTCGGGCAGCTCCAGGATCGGCGTCGAGGACTGCAACGGCGTGGTGAGGTCGACGACCCGCACCGATCCGGAACGGGCGGCGTCGAGCAGGGCGGAGAGCACGGACACGGGGGACCTCCAGGTCGGGCGGGGCGTGCCGGACAGCTTCGTCGCACCGATGCGTGTGCGGCCATCCGTTGTGCGCGGTGACTGTCCGCGCGACGTGGGCCTATCCGCGCAGGGTGTCCGACGGCGACTCGCCGAACCGCTCCCTGTAGGCGACGGCGAACCGACCGAGGTGCCCGAACCCCCAGTCCGCGGCGACCTGCGAGACGGTGCACCGGGTGGGGTCGGCGTCGGCGAGCTCGGTGCGCACCCCGGCGAGGCGGGCGTCGCGCAGCCGCGCGGTCGGCGTGGTGTCGAGGTGGCGGCGGAAGCCCTCCTGCAGGCTGCGCACGGACAGCCCGACGGCCTCGGCGACGTCGTCGACGGTCAGCGGCTCCCGCGCGTGCCCCTCGATGAGCGCCTCGGCCCGGCGGATCACCTTCGGTACCGCGGGTGCCGGGTCGGCGACGGCGAGCAGCTCCCCGGTCGCCGAGTGCGGCACCGCGGCGAGCAGCTGGCCCATCAGCAGCTGCTCGACCTGGGCGCGCAGCACGGGGTGGGTGAGGCCGCCGGGCCCGTCGAGGTCGGTGCGGACCATGTCGACGGTCGAGAGCCAGGACCGGGCGGCCGGCGTCCGCAGGTCGACGCTGGTCGCCAGGCGCAGCGGCTTCGACGGCGGCCGCCCCAGCATGCGGTGCAGCTGGGCGTCCAGGGCCGCGCGCTCGATCCGCACGATCAGCTGCTCGTTGCCGGCCTCCCAGGTCATGTCCAGCCCGGCGTCCGGGTCGGGCACCGACGCCGTCGTGGGGTCGGAGACGACCTCGGTCCCGCCGGTGCGCACCAGCGCCCGGCCCGACAGCGGGATCTGCACCAGGACGAACGAGCGCAGCGGCTGCGGGCGGATCCGCACCGACGCCCCGTAGGACAGGTACGACAGCCCGACCGCCCCGAACCCGGCCGTGTTGAACCGGACCGGCGTCGGGGTGCCGCGGTCGACGGGTTCGAGCCGGTGCGGGCAGAACACCTCGCCGACGCGCTCGCGCGCCTCCTCCAGATCGGGCGAGTCCACCCGGCAGAAACCGCTCAGCACCTCGGTCATGGCACCTCCTCGTGCTCGACCCCGGCTCCGTCGTCCCGGCCGCGTCCCCCGGACAGCGACCGCGTGGTGGGGATAGTCACCCCGACTATATAGCCAAAAGATGACTGCCATCACGGGTCCGCTAGATGACCGTTCTGTTTCGGAGGCTCCCATGACTGACCTGCACGGCCGCACGATCCTCGTGACCGGCGGATCCACCCTGGTCGGACACGGTGTCGTCCGCGCCCTGCACGCCGCCGGTGCGACGGTCGCGATCGCCGACGTCGACGCCGCGGGCGCCGAGCCGCTGCTCGACGAGCTCGGCGAGCGCGTCTCGTTCCACCTCACCGACATCACCGACGACGACGCGGTGTACGCCTGCGTCTCCGCCGTCGCGGCACCGTCCGGCCTGCACGGCCTGGTCAACCTGGCGTGCAGCTATCTCGACGACGGCGCCGACACCGTCCGCGCCGACTGGCTGCGCGCCCTCGACGTCAACCTGGTCAGCACCGTCCAGACGACCCGCACCGCACGGGAGCACCTCGCCGCGGTCGGCGGCGCGGTCGTCAACCTGACCTCGATCTCGTCGAAGGTCGCACAGACCGGACGGTGGGTCTACCCGGCGTCCAAGGCGGCGCTGGTGCAGGTCACCCGCTCGATGGCCATGGACCTGGCCGCCGACGGGATCCGGGTCAACTCGGTCTCGCCCGGCTGGACCTGGTCGAAGATCATGGACGACCTGTCGGGCTCCGACCGCGCGCACACCGACCGCGTCGCCGCCCCGTTCCACCTCACCGGCCGCGTCGCCGACCCGGACGAGGTCGGCGCCGTCGTCGCGTTCCTGCTCTCCCCGGCCGCCTCCGCCGTCACCGGCGCGGACTGGGCCGCCGACGGTGGCTACTCCGCCATGGGCCCGGAGCAGGCCGTCCCCGCCATCCCCCAGCTCGCGACCGCTTCGGAGTGACCACCATGAAGATCGCCGTCGTCGGGGCCGGATTCGCCGGCCTCTCCTCCGCCAAGGTCCTGACCGGCTTCGGTCACGACGTCACCGTGTTCGAGAAGGCGCCGGACGTCGGCGGGGTGTGGAGCGCCAGCCGCCGCTACCCCGGCCTGACCACCCAGAACGACAAGGGCACCTACTCGCTGTCGGACTTCCCGATGCCGAGGCACTACCCGGAGTGGCCGAGCGGGCAGCAGGTGCAGGAGTACCTGGAGGCCTACGCCCGCCACTTCGGCATCCGCGACCTGGTGCGCACGGACACCGAGGTGCTGTCCGCCGAGCCGCGCGACGGTGGCGGCTGGACCGTCACCACCACCGGAGCGGCCGCCGGGGTGGGCGGGTTCGACCACCTCGTCGTCGCGAACGGGATCTTCTCCGAGCCGTTCCTCCCCGCCTTCCCCGGCACGGAGGAGTACCGCGCCGCGGGCGGGCGGTACTGCCCGCCGTCGGACTTCACCGACATCGAGGACGCCCGCGACCGCGACGTCGTCGTGATCGGCTACGGCAAGTCCTCCTGCGACGTGGCCGTGGCACTGGACTCGGTGTCCCGCTCGACGACGGTCGTCGCGCGCGAGCTGCTGTGGAAGATGCCGCGCCGGATCGGCGGTGCTCTGAACTACAAGTACCTGCTGCTCACCCGGCTCGGCGAGGGCCTGTTCCGCTACGCCCAGCTGGCCGGCTTCGAGAAGTTCCTGCACGGCGCCGGGCGGGGCGTCCGCAACGGCATGATGGCGAGTCTGCAGGGCCAGATCGTGCGGCAGCTGAAGCTGCGGAAGCTGGGCCTGGTCCCGGACGGCTCGCTGGAGGACATCGCGCGGTCCACGGTGTCGCTGGCCACCGAGGGCTTCTACGAGGCCGTCGCCGACGGCTCGATCACCGTCCACCGGGACACGCTCATCAGCGCGCTGGGTGCCCGCGACGGCAGGCCCGTCGCGATCCTGCAGGACGGCACCGAGATCGCGGCCGACGTCGTCGTCGCGGCGACGGGGTTCCACCAGCGGGTGCCGTTCCTGTCCCAGGACGTGCGGGACCGGCTCGTCGACGAGCGCGGCAACTTCGAGCTCTACCGCCAGATCCACCCGCACACCGTGGCGGACCTCAGTTTCTGCGGGTACAACTCGTCGTTCCTGTCCCCGCTGTCGGCCGAGGTCGCGGCGCTGTGGATCGGTGTGCACCTGGCAGGTGGGATCGACCTGCCGTCGGTGGAGGAGCGCCGGGCGTTCGTCCAGGAGCGGCTGCGCTGGATGGAGGAACGCACCGAGGGCAAGCACGCCCGCGGCACGAACATCATCCCGTTCTCCCTGCACAACATCGACGAGATGCTGTCCGACCTCGGGGCGGGCATCGGCCGCCGGCGCCGGTTCGGCGAGTGGCTCCTGCCGGTCGACCCGGGTGCCTACGCCCGGATCACCGCCGACCTGACCGCCCGGCACGCACCGGTCACCGCGGACGCGCCCCGGCGCCGGGCCACCCCGCTGCGGGCCGCGGGGTGACGAGCTCCGCTCCCCCGAGACGCGCCGCACCGTCCTTCCCGGACGGTGCGGCGCGTCGCGCTCGCCCGGGGGTGCGGGCACGCCCGTACGATGTCGTCGTGACGACCGTCGCCGAACCGGACGAGATCCTCGCTCCCGTCCCCCCGCGTCGGCTCATCGTGTCGGTGTACGGGCTCTACGCCCGTGAGCGCGGCGGGGCCCTGTCGGTGGCGTCGCTGGTGCGGCTGCTCGGCGGGCTCGGGGTGGACGGCCAGGCCGTCCGGTCCGCGGTGTCCCGGCTGAAGCGCCGCGGCCTCCTCGAACCGCAGAAGGTCGGCGGCGCCGCCGGGTACCGCCTGTCCCCCGCGCTGGCCGACGTGCTCGCCGAGGGCGACGAGCGGATCTTCTCCCGCCGACGCGCCGCCGCCGGGGAGGGCTGGCTGCTGGTGGCCTTCTCGGTGCCCGAGTCGGCCCGCGACCAGCGTCATCAGCTGCGCAGCCTGTTGATCCGGCTCGGCCTCGGCACGGTCGCCCCGGGCCTGTGGGTCGCCCCGGCACACCTGGAGGCCGAGGTCTCGCACGCGCTGGACCGCGCCGGTCTGCGCGGCTACACGGAGCTGTTCCGCAGCCGGCACGTCGCCGGCCGTCCGCTGCGCGAGACCGTCGCGTCCTGGTGGGACCTCGACGCCCTCGCGGCCCAGTACTCCGCCTTCGTCGCCCGTCAGGAGCCGGTGCTGCACGCCTGGCGGGACGCCGACGGCGAGCCCGAGCAGGCCTTCGCCGACTTCGTGACGCTCGTGACGGTCTGGCGACGCCTGCCCTACCTCGACCCGGGCCTGCCGCTGGAGGCACTGCCCGAGAGCTGGGTCGGCGACCGCGCCGAGGAGCTCTTCGGCGACCTGCGCGCCCGCCTCGCCGGGCCGGCGCGCGAACACGTCAGCACCGTCCTGGACCCCTGACCCACTCCGCCGCAGCCCACCCGGCCGCGCTCGCGCGCGTCCCCGGTGCTCGCGCGCGTCGTACTGCGCGCGGACACCGGAACCCCGCGCGACGACGGGGACGTTGTCCACAGGTCTCGGATTCGTGGGGTCGGAGACCCGGGGACTCGGCGAGGCTCGTGGACATGGGCCGACCACTGCTGCGCCGCGACCTGCTCCGCCGGGGCGTGACCGACGACGACGTCCGGCGCGCGCTGCGCTCCCGGGAGTGGCTGCCGCTGCGTCCGGGGGCCTACCTCGACCACGACGATCCGCTGTGGCGGGACGCGGCGGGCCGGCACGGGGCGCTGGTCGCCGCGACCCTCCCGCTGCTCGCGCCCGGGGCGGTGGTCTGCGGCGTCTCGGCTGCCGTCCGGCACGGCCTGCCGGTCGGCGGGGTGGACCTGCAGGTGGTGCACGTCGTCCGCGACCGGACCTCCGGTGGGCGCAGGAGCCGCCGCCTGCAGGTCCACACCGGGCCCGTCCGGGCGTGCGACACCGTGCTCGTCGACGGGCTCGCGACGACGTCGGTGGCCCGCACCGTCGTCGACGTCGCGCGGTCGGCGCCGTTCGACACGGCCGTCACCGTCGCCGATGCCGCCCTGCACCGCGGGCTCGTGACGCCCGCCGACCTCGCCGGGACGCTGCGGACGGCGGCGGGGCGGCACGGGATCGGGCGGGCCCGCGCCGTCGTCGCGTTCGCCGACGGCCGCGCCGACGGGCCCGGCGAGTCCCGCAGCCGGGTCCTGATGGACGCGCTCGGGGTGCCGGCCCCGGTCCTGCAGCACCGGATCGACGACGCCGGCGGCCGCCACGTCGGGACGGTCGACTTCTGGTGGCCGGAGGCCGGGCTCGTCGGCGAGTTCGACGGGATGGAGAAGTACGGCCGATGGCTGCGGCCCGGCGAGACCCCCGGGGACGCGCTCCGCCGGGAGAAGGTCCGTGAGGACGCCTTGCGCGCACAACCCTGCGTGCGGGGCGTCGTCCGCTGGACCTGGCCCGACCTGACCGACTTCGCCCCCGTGGCCGCCCGCCTCCCCCGCCCCTGACCTGCCCGGGACGGTTCGCGCGCGTCCCCGGAGCCCGCGCGTGACGCGGCACGCGCGAACTCCGGGGACGCGAGCGAGCCCGGGGAGGGAGGAGCTAGGCCCGCCGCGCCGCGACGGCCTCGATCTCGATCAGGGCTTCCGGCTGCCAGAGGGCGGTGACGCCGACGCCGGTCATCGCCGGGTAGGTCCGCCCGCACAGCTCCTTCCAGATCGCGCCGATCTCCTTGCCGCGGGCCTGGTAGCCGGGCACGTCGAGCAGGTAGATCCGCACCGACAGCAGGTCGGCGGGCTCGGATCCCGCCGCGCGCAGGGCGGTGACGACGTTGGACAGGGCCTGCCGGAACTGGTCGACGATGTCGCCGTCGACGATGCTCCCGCTCGCGTCCATCGCGGTCTGACCGGAGAGGTGCACGGTGTCGCCGTGGCGGACGGCGTGGGTGAAGCCGGACGGCTTCGCGAGGGTGTCCGGGTTGATGAGCTCGACGTCGGACGCGGTGCCGGTCGTGGTGCCGGTGGTCATGTCAGTGCTTCCTCTTCCTCGACGGAACGGTGGTGGGCAGGCCGGCCCCGGACAGCTGCTGCCGCAGGGCGGCGCCGTCCTCGTCGGCCAGGGCCGCGGAACGCAGCCGGGCGAGCACCGCGGCGGCGTCGGTACGGCCGCGCAGCTGCCGTGCCGCCTGGTTGAGCAGGGCGAAGCTGTCGTTGCCGTGGGCGTAGGTCTCGCCGTAGCCCTTGAGGACCTTCTGGCAGACGAGGATCTCCACGGCGAGGTCCGCGTCGGCGGCGACGGTGTCGAGCGCGAGCGCGGTCCAGGCCTCGATCGCCTTCTGCTCCTCGACGAACCGCAGCGACCGCGGCCGCAGCGGCCGCATCCGCGCCATCGTCGCGAGCATCGCGTAGCCGGTCACCGAGGTGGTGTCGAGGACCATGCCCTCGCGGGTGACCCGGTCGACGGCGCGGGTGAACGCCCTCGAGCGGCGCAGCACCTTCCCGAGCCGGTACGGCAGCGTGTCGGTGATCTCCTCGGCCTGCGGGTGCAGGTACTCGCGCACCCGGGACAGCTGCGCCGAGGTCACCCCGGCCTCGTCGCGGACCCGCTCGAGCCGCCGCGCGCGGGTCTTCTGCAGCGCGACGTGGATCGTGTCCTGGTAGCACATCCACAGCGCCAGGTGCCGGGCCGCCTCGGTGGTGAGGCGGGCGTCGCCGAACGGGTCGGGGTCGACGGCGGCGAACGCGCGGACCCGCTCGAGGTAGCGGGCGGCGTAGTCGAGGTCCTGGTAGACGCCGGTCCGCACGAGGCCGTGCAGGACCGTGGAACGCGCCGCGGCCGGGAGGTCGGCGACGGTGCGGGCGAGCGGGCGCAGGTCCTCGCCCACCAGTGACTCCGGGTCGGTCGCGGCGATGTCGTTGCGCCGCGCCTCCTCACGCTCCTTGCGCTCCTCGGCGGAGACGGGCCGCGGACCGATCGCGATGTCGACCGTCGCCGGCGCGCGGGGCGCGGGCGGGGCGGGGGCGAGCGCGGCGGTGGCCGCGTCGAACCCGCCCGCGAACGCGGCCAGGCTCGGCTCGACGCCCTTGCCGGCGTCGCGGATCGCCTGCTCGAAGCGGTCCCGGGAGAAGGGCAGTGCCCCGGACCCGGCGAGCGCCCCGAACAACGCCGCGGAGATCACGCTGCGGTGCTCCTCGGCGATCGCGGCGAAGTCCGCGGCGACCAGGTGCTGCGCGGCGCGGCCCGCGGCGGCGACCAGCTCGGCGGAGTCGACGCGACCGTCGCCGAGGTGCATCTTCTCGTCGATGGAGTAGACGCGGTTGGTCGAGGTGATCAGCGTGGTGCGGTCGGGGGTGGCGAAGCCGCGCTGGACCGCGCGGCCGCACTCCATCAGCTCCGAGGCCACGACGACGTCGACCTCGCCGGGCGTCGGGAACACCGACAGCACCGGCTCGGCCCGGCCCGCGCCGTCGGCCGAGTCGGTCCCGGGCACCGGGGGGTGCAGCTCGGCGTAGTAGACGGTCGCCCCGGTCCGCTGGGCGACGCCGGCGACCGAGGTGGTCTGCGCGTGGTAGCCGGCGGCCTCGGCGACGGCGACGACCCAGTCGGCGAGCACCCCGCCGCCCTCGCCGCCCATCGCGAGGATCGCGAGCGTGATCGGGCGGCTCCCGGTGTACCAGGACCCGGTGGGACCCGCCGGTGCGGGCATCACGGTGGGCATCAGGCTGCCTCCATCCGGGCGGCGCGGCGATCGAGGCCGCGCCCGACGAGGGTGATCCACCAGGACCGGAGGCGGGCGCGGACCCGCTCCCCGGCCGTGGGGTTGTCGACGACGTCGGTGCGGTAGAACGACGGGCACAGCACCGCCGCGTGGGCGTTGTTGCCGCACACCCCGCACCCGACGCAGGAGTCGAGCACGGTCGCGATCGGGTCGGTGCGCAGCGGGTCCGGGTTGTCGGTGATCGTCAGCGACGGGCAGCCGGAGATCCGGATGCAGGCGTGGTCACCGGTGCAGGTCTCCAGGTCGACGCCGAACCGCTCCCGCACGACGCGCTCGCCGCGCTTCAGCTTCGCGGCGCGGTCCTTCTTCACGCGGCGCTGCCGGTTGAGCTGGCACTCCGACTGCATCACCAGCAGCTCGGGGCCGCGTTCCTTGCGGCGGAACGCCTTCAGGAAGGTGTCGCGGACCTTGGCGACGTCGTAGGTGTGGTCGATCGTGGTGGCGTTGGTGATGCCGAGACCACGCGCGGCCGTCTCGATCGGGTGCCTGGTCGAGCGGCGCTCGGAGTCGGCGTGGCTGGACAGCACGTCCTGCCCGCCGGTGGCGGCGGCGTAGTCGTTGTCGACGACCACCATGACCTGGTCGGACTTGTTGAACACGGCGTTCCCGACGCCCGACACGAGCCCGTTGTGCCAGAACCCGCCGTCGCCCATGATCGACACCGGTCGCTTCTCGGCACCGCCGCCGGCCAGCGCGGCCGAGCCCGCGGCGCCCATGCCGTAGCCCATCGTCGTCGCACCCAGGTCGAACGGGGCGTTGATGGCGAACAGGTGGCAGCCGATGTCCGCGGAGATCTGGTGCTGCCCGGTCTCGCGCTCGGCCAGCTTGAGGCCGGAGAAGATCGGGCGCTCCGGGCAGCCGGTGCACAGGCCCGGCGGGCGCGGGCGCACGACCTCGGCGGCGACCCGCGGCGCGAACGGGCTCGCCGGATCGGCCGGGTCGCGCAGCAGCGACGGCCGGTGGGTGACGACGTCGGGGGCGTACTTGCCGAGGAACTGCTCCAGGCCGCGGGTGACGACCTGGGCGGTGTACTCGCCGCCCGCGGCCAGCATGTCCTTGCCGTGCAGCACCGTCGGGACGTCGGCGCGGCGCAGGATCGCGTGCAGGTTCTGCTCGATGTAGTCGGGCTGACCCTCCTCGACCATGATCACCGCACGCTTGCCGGAGCAGAACTCGACGATCTCGGAGTCGACGACCGGGTAGGTCACGTTCATGACGTAGGTCGGGACGCGGGTGCGGCCGAGCGTGTCGGAGGCACCGAGCAGCTCCATCGACCGGTTCAGCGTGTTGTACAGCCCGCCCTGGACGATGATGCCCACGTCGGAGGCGGTGCCGTCGCCCGGGAACAGCTCGTTGAGACCGTGCTCGCGGATGAACTCCACCGCCCGGGGCCAGCGGTCCTGCAGCTTCTCGCGCTCGTGGGCGAACGACGCGGGCGGCAGCACGATCCGGTCGACGCTGCGCCGCGGGGCGTCCGCGGCCTGGGCGACGGTCATCGGCGGCCGCACGTTGTCCTTGGCGACGAACCCGCCGTGCAGGTGGCAGGACCGCAGCCGCAGCTCCAGGAACACCGGGGTGTGTGACGCCTCGGACAGCGCGAACCCGGACTCGACCGCGTTCACGATCGCGGTGGTGTCGGCGCGCGGGTCGAGCAGCCACATCTGCGACTTCATCGCGAACGCGTGCACCCGCTCCTGCATGATCGAGGAGCCCTCGCCGTAGTCCTCGCCGAGGATCACCAGCGCGCCGCCGGTGACCCCGCCGGAGGCGAGGTTGGCCAGTGCGTCGGAGGCGACGTTCGTGCCGACCGGGGACTTGAAGGTGATCGCGCCGCGCAGCGGGTGGTGCACCGACGCCGCCAGCATGGCCGCGGCCGTCGCCTCGGAGGCGGAGTTCTCGAACCGGACGTCGAGCTCGTCGAGGATCTCGCGGGCGTCGCCGAGGACGTCCATGAGGTGCGAGATCGGCGCGCCCTGGTAGCCGCCGACGTAGGCGACGCCGGACTGCAGCAGCGCCTTCGTCACGGCCAGGATGCCTTCGACGTGCAGTGTCTCGCCGGCCCCGGCGCGCAGCTTCTGCACCTCGGCGGCGAAGGACCGTTCGGCCATGGCCGTCCTCTCGTCGTGGTGGTCGTGGTGGTGGGAGGTGGTCGTCGGCACCGACGCTAGGCACCGGATCGCGTGGCGCCTATCCCGTGGGCGTGGTCGCTGTCCGATCGGCGCTGCGCGGAGCGCACCGCGCGACTACACACCCAGGTCGGTCAGGTGCTCGAAGCGCAGGCCGAGGTCGGTGACGGCGACGGCGACCGGGGCGAGCGCGGCGCGCAGGTTCGCCGCCACGCAGGGCGGCAGGTCGTCGCGGCGCAGCGCGGCGACGATCCGGTCGTAGACGTCGAGCAGGGCCTGCTCGGCGTCGTCGAGCGGGGCACCGAGCAGGTCCGTCGCCCGGTCGGCGGCGGCGCGCGGGGCGGGCGGCGCGGTGGTCGTGGTGGTGGTCGTGCTCATGGCGGGCTCCTCGCGGGTCGGGTCGGCGGCGGGCCCGGTCAGACGGCCGGACGCAGGTCGGTGAGCCGCTTGGCCTTCAGCTCGAAGCGGGGCAGCTCACCGGTCGCGGCGCGGCGGACGTGGAAGCGCAGGCCCTCGTGGGAGTCCGCCAGCTCGGCGGCGACCCGCCCGGACAGCAGGTCCCACCCGGTGTCGTCGACGGTCGCCGCAGGCTCCAGCAGCAGCTCGATCTCGTCGCGGTCGCCGGGGCGGGAGATGCGGATCTGGAACTCCTCGATCCCGTCGAAGCCCCGGACGATCGCCTCGACGGCGCCCGGGTAGACGTTCGTGCCGCGGACGAGCTTCATGTCGTCGACCCGGCCGATGATCCCGCCCTCGTAGAGGTCCCAGGTGCGGCCGGACGTCGTCCGGGAGCCGGGGACCTTCACGACCAGGTCGGCGGTGCGGTAGCGCAGCAGCGGGGTGGTCGAGCGCCCGAAGGAGGTGCAGACCCGCTCGCCGCGCTCGCCGTAGCCGACCTCACGCCCGGTCTCCGGGTCGATCACCTCCTCCAGGAGGTGGTCCTCGATGACGTGACAGCCGCCGGGCTGCTCGGCCGGGGTGAACATGACGATCGTCGACACCTCGGTCATGCCCGCGGTGTCGTAGGCCGCCGCACCCCACTTCCGCTCGATGAGCGCCTTGGTCTCCGGGATGGACCCGGCGGGCTCACCGGAGAGGATCACGCGGCGGACCGGGCCGTTCACCAGGTCGATGCCCAGCTCCTCGGCCTCGGCGGCCAGGCGCAGCGCGTAGGTCGGGGTGGACGCGACGACGGTCGCTCCGAAGTCGTGGATCTGGCGCACCCGTTGGGCGGTGGACTGCGCGCCGCCCGGGATGGTCAGCGCCCCGATCTTCTCCAGCCCGTTGTGCAGGCCCCAGAACCCGATGAACGAGCCGTAGCCGAACGCGACGTAGCCGACCTCGTGCGGGCGGACCCCGGCGCCCCAGAGCGCGTAGCACCACATCTCCGCCGCCCAGGACCAGTCCTTGCGGGAGTCCAGCGCACGCAGCGGGGTGCGCCCGGAGGTGCCGGAGGTGGTGTGCAGCCGGATCGCGTCGTGGGCGCCGGTGACCGGCAGCTCGCCGAACGGCGGGTGCGCCTCCTGCGAGGCCATCCACTCCTCGCGGGTGAGGAACGGGATGCGGGCGAGGTCGTCGCGGGTGCGGATCCGGTCCGGGTCGACGCCGGCGAGGGTGCGCCGGTAGTGCGGGCTGCGGTCCTTCGCCCAGGCCAGGACCCGGCGCAGCTTCGCGAGCTGCAGCTCGACCAGGTCCGCGCGCGGCATGAGCTCGGTCTTGGGGTTCCAGAACGGCTGGTCGGTCACGGCGTCCCCTTCTCCCGGCTCAAGCCGTATGTCGCTGACGTGACGACAGTCATCAGAGCATGCGACGCCGGGAGCAGGCAACCCCCACATATGCTCCGGCCACAGCCGAGATCGGCACGTCATGGCCACGAAACGCGACCACTGTCCGCCTGACGCAGATCGCGCGGCCGCGCTTGCCCAGGCTGCGTTCATCGTGTTTCAGTGTTTGCCGTCAAGGACACGACACATCAGGAGGTCGGGATGCGTCTGGCGACCCTGCGGTCGGGCGACGGGACCGTCGCCGCCGTCGCCGCCGGAGCGGAGTGGGCGGTGCTCCCCCACTCCGACGTCGGCGACCTGCTCCGCGACCCGGACGGTCTCCGGACGGCCCGCGCGGTCGCCGCCCCGTCCCCCGCGGAGGGTCCCGCCACCCCCGCCGGCGGCCTCGCCCCGGTCGTCCCCCGGCCGTCGAAGATCGTCTGCTGCGGGCACAACTACGCGGGGCACATCCGCGAGATGGGCCGGGACCTGCCCGAGCACCCGACCCTGTTCACCAAGTTCGCCGACACCCTCACCGGCCCCGCCGACACCGTGACGCTGCCGGACTGGGCGGGGCGTCCGGACTGGGAGGCCGAGCTCGCCGTCGTCGTGGGCGCCCCGCTGCACCGGGCGACGCGGGACGAGGCGTCGGCCGGCGTCGCCGGGTACACCACGGCGAACGACCTGTCGGTGCGCACCTGGCAGCACCACACCGGGCAGTGGCTCCCGGGCAAGGCGTTCGACGCGACCACCCCGCTCGGCCCGGTCCTCGTCACCCCCGACGAGCTGGACCCCGCCGCCGGGCTCGCACTGACCTGCCGGGTCAACGGCGAGGTCGTGCAGTCCGGCGACACCGCGGACCTGGTGTTCGACGCGCCCGCGCTGCTCGCCTACATCTCGGCGTTCACCCGTCTGTCCCCCGGCGACGTCGTGCTCACCGGAACCCCCGCCGGGGTGGGCGCCGCGACGAGCCCGCCCCGCTTCCTCGCCGACGGCGACGTCGTCGAGGTGTCGCTGCAGGGCGTCGGCGTCCTGACCACACCGATCCGCATCGAGTTCGAGGAGTGCGCATGAGTGAGCAGAGCAAGCAGGACGGCACCGAGCTCGCCTGGTCCGCCGTGCCCGTCGTGACCCGCGCCGGGTCCGAGGACACCGGCACCGGCCAGTCCGGTGGCTGCGTCCGCGTCTCGGGCGTGTCGCCGCAGCACACCCCGGCCACGCGGATCTGGTTCGGCCGGGTCTCCAACGAGCCGGGCTACCGCTCGTTGCCGCACCACCACGGTGAGGCCGAGACCGGCGGCTACGTGCTGTCGGGCACCGGCCGGATCTGGTTCGGCGAGGACTACGCGCAGTGGATCGAGATGGCGCAAGGCGACTTCGTGTTCGTCCCGCCGTTCATGCCGCACGTCGAGGGCAACATGTCGACCACCGAGGAACTGGTGTGGCTGACCTGCCGGACGCCGGACAACATCGTCGTCAACCTCCCCGAGGTCGACGACGCGAGCCTCGAGGGGTACCGCCGCGCATGACCACTCCGATGCCCTCCACCAGCGAGAGGTCCGTCGCCCCGCTGCTCGCGGCGCTGGACCTGACCAAGGACGGGGACGACGCGTTCCTCGCCCACCACCAGGTCATCCCGTCGGGCCGCGCCTACGGCGGCGAGCTCGTCGCCCAGGCCGAGCGGGCCATGACCCTCACCGTCGGCGACGACCGCCGCGTCGCGAACCTGCACGGCTACTTCCTGCGCGCCGGCGACGTCCACACCGCGACCCGCTGGGAGGTCGAGCGGGTCCGCGACGGCCGCGGCTTCTCCCACCGTGCGGTCCGCGGCCTGCAGGGCGGCAAGGAGATCTTCCGGGCGATGGCGCAGTTCGCGGTGCCGGTCGACGGCGCCGTCGAGCACGCCGACACCCTGCCCCCGGAGGCGGGCGACCCCGACGAGCTGCCGAGCACGGCCGACGTGCTGGTCGGAGCGGACACCCGCGACGCCGAGTACTGGCGGTACCACCGCTCCTTCGACATCCGGCACGCCCCGTCGGCGCTCTACACCACCCACGACGGTGTGCGCGTCGCCCGCCAGACCGTGTGGCTGAGGGCCTGGGAGCGGCTGCCCGACGACCCGGCGATCCACCGCAGCGCGCTGGCCTACGTCTGCGACTACACGCTGCTGGAACCGATCCTGCGCCGCCACGGCGCCGCCTGGGCCGACGACGGCGTCGTCACCGCCAGCCTCGACCACGCCATGTGGTGGCACCACGACGGCCGCATGGACTCGTGGGTCGCGCTGGTCCAGACCTCCCCGGTCGCCACCCGCGGCACCGGGCTCGGCACCGCCCGCCTCTACTCCGCCGACGGCCGCCCGCTGGCCTCGGTCGTCCAGGAAGGACTGGTGAACCTCCCGTGAGCGCCCACTCCATCGCGTCCGTCGGCGGCGGCCCCGGCGGGCTGTTCTCCGCCATCCTGCTGAAGAAGACCGACCCGTCGCGCGAGGTGGTCGTCTACGAGCGCAACCGCGCCGACGACACCTTCGGCTTCGGCGTCGTGTTCTCCGAAGAGACCCTGGACAACATCTCGGCCGCCGACCCGGAATCCCTCGAACGCATCTCCGCGGAGTTCCGGCACTGGTCGGCGATCGACGTCGACGTCCTCGGCGCCCGCGAGCGCAGCGACGGGCACGCCTTCGCCGCGCTGGAGCGCAAGCGGCTGCTCGGCATCCTCGGCGAGCGCGCCGCGGAGCTGGGCGTGGACGTGCGCCACTGCACCGAGGCGCCCGATCTGGACACGCTGCGCCGCGAGAACGACCTGGTCATCGCGGCCGACGGCGTCAACTCCCGCATCCGCGAGGCCCTGTCGGAGGAGTTCCGGCCGAGCCTGGACCGGCGCACCGCCCGCTACGTCTGGTTCGCGACCACCCGTCCGTTCGACTGCTTCACCTTCCAGTTCGTGGAGACCCGGTTCGGGCTGTTCTGGGCGCACATCTACCCCTTCGACGGGAAGCGCTCCACCTTCATCGTCGAGACCGACGAGGCCACCTGGGAGCGCGCCGGGCTCGCCGAGTTCGCCGCCGCCGAGCGGCGCCCGGGCGAGAACGACGAGCGCTCCCTGCGGTTCTGCGAGGAGGTCTTCGCCGACCTGCTCGACGGCCACGGCCTGATCGGCAACAACTCCGGCTGGCTGTCCTTCGGTGTGATGCGCAACGAGTCCTGGCGCGCCGGGAACGTCGCGCTCGTCGGCGACGCCGCGCACACCGCGCACTTCTCCATCGGCTCGGGCACCAAGCTCGCGCTGGAGGACGCGATCGGCCTGGCCGGCGCGATCGACCGGGAGCCGACCGTCGAGGCCGCGCTGAAGGCGTACCAGGAGGACCGCAAGCCGGTCGTCGAATCGCTGCAGCGCTCCGCACAGACCAGCCTGGAGTGGTTCGAGGGCGTCCGCCGCTACCGGCACCTGGACCCCCGGCAGTTCGTGTTCCAGCTGCTCACGCGCTCGCAGCGGGTCACCTACGACAACCTGAAGCTCCGCGACGCCGGCTACGTCGGCCGGATCGACGCCTGGCTCGCCGACCGGACCCGCGACCTGGGTCTCGAGGTCGAGACCGGCACCCCGCCGATGTTCCACCCCTACCGGCTGCGCGGCATGACGCTGCCGAACCGGATCGTCGTCTCGCCGATGGCGCAGTACTCCGCCGTCGACGGCGTGCCGACCGACTGGCACCTGGTGCACCTGGGCGGGCGCGCCCAGGGCGGCGCCGGCCTGGTCATGACCGAGATGATCTGCACCTCCGCCGACGGCCGGATCACCCCCGGCTGCCCCGGTCTCTACACCGACGCCCAGCGCGACGCCTGGGCCCGGGTCGTGCGGTTCGTGCACGAGAACACCGACGCGAGGATCGGCGCCCAGATCGGGCACGCCGGGCGCAAGGGCTCGACCAAGGTCATGTGGGAGGGCATCGACGAGCCCCTCGACGACGGCAACTGGGAGATCCTGGCGCCCTCGCCGCTGCCCTACCGGTCCGACAGCGCCGTCCCGCGCGAGGCGACCGAGGCCGACCTGGACCGGGTCGTCGCCGACCACGTCGAGGCGGTCCGCCGCGCCGACTCCGCCGGGTTCGACCTGGTCGAGCTGCACTTCGCGCACGGCTACCTGGTGTCGAGCTTCCTGTCGCCGGTGTCGAACCGGCGCACCGACTCCTACGGCGGCCCGCTGGAGAACCGGGCCCGCCTGGCCCTGCGGATCCTCGACGCCGTCCGCGCGGAGTGGCCCGACGACAAGCCGGTCGGCGTCCGGATCAGCGCCACCGACTGGGTCGACGGCGGTTTCGACGGCGACGACGCGGTCGCGCTGGCCCCGATGCTGCATGCGCACGGCGCGGACATCGTCGACGTCTCCACCGGCCAGACCAGCACCGAGGCGAAGCCGGCCTACGGGCGGCTCTACCAGACGCCGTTCGCGGACCGGATCCGTCAGGAGACCGGCGTCCCGACGATCACCGTCGGCGCGGTGTCCAGCGTGGAGGACGCGAACACGATCATCGCGTCCGGCCGGGCGGACCTGTGCGCGATCGCGCGGCCGCACCTGGTGGACCCGTACTGGACGCTGAACGCAGCCCTGGACCAGGACTTCCGCGGGCACGCGATACCGCGGCAGTACCGGTCCGGGCTCTCGGCGCGGCGGCGCGCGCAGGTGCCGTGAGGGCCCGTCACATCGCCGTCCGCACGGCGTAGAGCTGGTGGTGGACGATGAACAGCAGCTCGTCGTGGTGCTCGGGGCGGCTGCGGGGGTGCTGCGAACCCAGCACCCGGTCCAGGTCGAGGTAGCCGCCGTAGGACAGGTTCTCACCGAATTCGCGGACCACACCGTCCTCGACCGGCCGGGTGTTCGTGCCGTCGTCGCTCATCGGGCGACCTCCTCGGCGAGCGCGGTCATCCCGGCGAGGACCTCGGCGAACGAGGTCGACAGCGGCGCGAGCCCGATGCGGATGCCGTCCGGGGCCCGGAAGTCCGGGATGACCCCCCGCTCCCACAGCCGGGCGTTGACCTGGGCGAGGTCCTCGCGGCGCAGCGTGACGTGCCCGCCGCGGCGGTCCGGGTCGCGCGGTGAGGCCACGGTGACGCCGTGCGGGGCGAGCAGGGTGTCGGCGAGGTCGAGGGCGAACCCGGTGAGCCGCACCGACTTGGCGCGGACGGCGTCGATCCCGGCCTGCTCCAGCAGCTCCACCCCGCACTCCAGCGGCACCGATGCCAGCACCGGCGGGGTGCCGGAGAGCAGGGCGCGCACGTCGGGCGCCGGTTCGTGGCCGGGCCCCATCGCGAAGGGTGCGCGGTGGCCGAACCAGCCGGTGATCGGCTGGCGCAGCGTCGTGGTGTGCCGGGCGGCGAGGTAGCCGAACGCCGGGGCGCCCGGGCCGCCGTTCAGGTACTTGTAGCCGCAGCCGACGGCGAGATCGGCGCCCCACGCGTCGAGCCGGACCGGGACCGACCCGACCGAGTGCGACAGGTCCCAGAGCACCAGGGCGCCGGCGTCGTGGGCGGTCCGGGTGATCGCGGGCGCGTCGGCGAGGAACCCGGAGCGGTAGGCGACGTGGGACAGCAGCACCAGCGCCGTGTCCGGCCCGACGGCGGCCGCGACCTGCTCGGGCGTCACGCCCGAGGCCGGGTCGGTGGTGATCCACCGCAGGACCGCGCCGCGCTCGGCGGCGATGCCCTCGAGCACGTAGCGGTCGGTCGGGAAGTTGTCGGTGTCGACGACGATCTCGCGGCGCCCCGCCGCCGCCTGGTGGTCGACGGCGGCCCGGGCCAGCTTGTAGAGCAGCACGGTCGTGGAGTCGGCGACGACGACCTGCCCCGGCGCGGCACCGAGCGCGGCCGCCCCGATCCGGTCCCCCAGGCTGCGCGGCCGGTCGACCCAGCCCTCGTCCCAGCCGCGGATCAGCCGGGTGCCCCAGTCCGCGCGCACGAACCGCTCCATCCGCTCGGCCGTCGCCCGCAGCGGACGACCGAGGGAGTTCCCGTCGAGATAGGCGACGACGCCGTCGGCGGGCAGGAACCGGTCGCGGTACCCGGCGAGCGGGTCCTCGGCGTCGAGCCCCGCCGCGACGGCCGCGAGGTCGGTGCCGAGGTCGGTGGTCGGGTCGGCGCTGCGGTCGGTCACGGTGTCCCCTCCGGTCGCGGTGTGCCCAGCCGGTGCAGCCGCAACGCGAGCTGCAGCTCCAGCCCGTGGTCCGGGTCCTGCCAGCGCGGGCCCAGCAGCGACGCGACCCGCTCGAGCCGCTGCGCGACGGTGTTCACGTGCACGTGCAGTGCCGCCGCGGCCCGGGTCGGGCTGGCACCCGCGGCGTAGTAGGCCTCCAGGGTGCGCAGCAGCTCGCTGCCGCGGCGCGCGTCGTGCTCGGCGACGGGCCCGAGGATGCCGCGCACGTACCCGGCGACGTCCGGGCGCCCGCCGAGCAGCAGCCCGGCGAACCCGAGGTCCGACGCCGACGCGCACTCCCCCTCCCGGTCCAGCGCGACCAGCGCCTCCGCCGAGCGACGGGCCTCGGCCAGCGCCGCGTCCACGCCGTCGGCCGGCTGCAGCGGGCCGGCACCGCCGACCGTCACCGCCCCGTCGGGGTCCTGCTCCGACGCCGGACGCGCGAGCCGGGCACCGGCCGCGGCCGGGTCGGTGCCCGGCAGCAGCACGACCACCGTGCCGTCCCGTTCCCCGACCAGCCCGGAACGGCCGCCCAGAGCGGCCGCCTCCCGGCCCAGCGCCCGTCGCCGGGCGGGGTGGCAGCGGCAGACCAGCAGCACGTGCGGCCGCCGGGGCGACACCCCGAGCGCGGCGAGCCGGGTCAGCGTCGTCGGTCGCGGGGCCCCGGACGCGGCGAGGAGCTCGGTGAGGGCGTCGGCGCGGTCGGACCGGTCGGCCTCGTCGGCGCGCTGGGCGAACAGCTGCACCAGCGCCGTGACCATCGCGGCCCGCTCCATGGTGCGGACCTGGCCGGGGGTCAGGGGGTCCCCGGCGCCGAGCCCGCCGAGCAGCAGCGTCCCGAGACGCTGACCACCGGCGATCACCGCGGTCACCCAGACGCCGCCGGCGCACGGCACCGGCACCGGACGACCGCCGCCGTCGCGCTCCCCGGCGCGGCGGGCCGCGGCGCGGGCGTCCAGGCCGGGCGGGACCGGGCCGTGGGCCGCGGCGGTGGCGCCGTCGCCGTCGAGCACCGCGACCCACCCGCCGAGCAGCCTGCCGAGCGCCTCGGCGATGTCGCCGACGTCGCCGCCCTCCAGGACGACCCCGGCGAACCGGTCGTGGGCGTCGGCGGCCTCGGCGATCGCGGCGTGCGCACCGCGCAGCTCGCGCAGCGTGGTGGCGGTGTCGGCGAGGCGGCGGGTCTGCACCAGCGACACCGCGGCGAGCGCGGCCAGCGAGCCGAGCAGGGCGACGTCCTCGGCGGTGAAGGGCCGGGCGGACCGGTTGGCGGCGAACAGGACACCGACGAACTCGTCGTCGACCAGCAGCGGGGTGCCGCAGATGCCGACGATGCCCTCCTCGGCGACCGCGGTGTCGATCTCCTCGGTGTGCCGGTAGCGGTCGTCGCCCGCGTAGCGACCGGTCCAGTGCGGGGTGCGGCTGGCCGCGACGAGACCGCCCAGCCCGGCCCCGAGCGGGAGCCGCAGCGACTGGAAGCGGTGTGAGACCGACCCGGAGGTGACCCGCATGAACGTGTCCCCGCGCTCGGGGTCGTGCAGGGTCAGGTAGGCGACGTCGGTGCCGAGCAGCCCGCGGGCCCGGCGCACGATCGCCTGCAGCACCGAGCCGGGGTCGGACTCCGAGGCGAGGTCGCGGGCGATGCCGACCAGCGCGGCGAGCTCGGACTCGCGGCGGCGCCCGGCGTCCATCGCCGCCCGGACCCGCAGGGTCAGCGCGCCGGCCTCCGGCTCGGAGGCCGCCAGCTCCGCGACGACGCGGTCCAGCTCACCGTCGCGGGCACCGCCGTCGGCCCGGTCGGCCAGCAGCCGGAGCAGGTCGAGGACGGTGCGCACGCGTCCATCCTGCCGTGCGTCCGGGCTCAGCCGCGCCAGCGCCGCTCGTAGCGCTCCCGGGCCGCGTCCCGATTCCCCGCGTCGGCCTGCTCCCGCACGGCCGCGGCGTGCCCGACCGGGTACCCGGCCTTCGCGACGCGGTGCTCGGCGGACTCGTACATGTAGGCCACCGAGTAGAAGTAGCCGAGGATGGCCCCGGCCAGCACCGACAGTGCCCGGACGTACACGGGGCCGGGGATGAGCAGGTACAGCAGCACCCCGACCGGCAGCAGCTGCACGGTGGTGCGCACGAGGTGGCGCAGCTGCCAGGTCCGGGTCGTGACGTCGTGCAGCACCCAGCCGCGGTGCCGGGCGGGCAGCCCGGCGCCGTAGACGTAGGCCAGCCACCGCAGTGGGTTCGGCCGCTCGTTCACAGTTGGTCCCCCAATTCTTGGTGCACCAACAATGTACGATGTCCGTCATGGCGAGCGCATCCCCGGACGAGGGTGACACGCGTGACGGTGACACGGGTGACGGCGACGCGACCGACGGCGACACCGGCGGGGACCTGCTGCGGCTCGACCGCCAGGTCTGCTTCGCCCTCGCCGTCGCGGCCCGCAACGTGATCGCGCTCTACCGGCCGCTGCTCGAGCCGGTGGGCCTGACCCACCCGCAGTACCTGGTGATGCTCGCGCTGTGGGAGCACTCCCCCCGCTCGCTGGGCGAGCTGGCCCGCGCGCTCGCCCTCGACCCGGGCACCTTGTCGCCGCTGCTCAAGCGCCTGGAGGCGGCCGGACTGGTCGACCGCCGCCGGGTCCCCGGCGACGAGCGGACGATGGCGGTCTCCCTCACCGACCCGGGCCGGGCGCTGCGCGCGCGGGCCGAGGCGATCCCGCCGGCGATCGTGGAGCGGCTCGGGATGCCGCTGCCCGAGCTGGAGGAGCTGCGGGCGGTGCTGGACCGGGTGATCGACGCGTCGCGGAGCTGACCGCGACGGCGTTGCCCGTACCGTCGGAGGCGTGTTGATGAACGCAGGCAACGCCGTCCTGCTGCTGGTCGACCTGCAGCAGCGCCTGGTCCCCGCGATGCGCGACGGCGAGCGTGTCGTCGCCCGGGCCGCCCGGCTCGCCGAGGCCGCGACCCTGCTCGAGGTCCCCGTGCTGGCCACCGAACAGGTCCCGGAGAAGCTGGGCCCGACCGTCGAGCGGCTCGCCGGGCTGCCGCACCTGGTGATGCCCAAGACCCGCTTCGCCGCCGACGACGACGTGCTGTTCCCGCCCGGCCGCGGCGAGATCGTCGTCGCCGGGGTGGAGGCGCACGTCTGCGTGCTGCAGACCGTGCTGGAGCTGCTCGCCGACGACCGCCGGGTGGTGCTCGTCGCCGACGCGGTCGGCTCACGGTTCGTCGAGGACGAGCAGCTGGCGCTGCAGCGCGCCCGCGCGGCCGGAGCCGAGATCGTCACCTCGGAGATGGTGCTGTTCGAGTGGCTGCGCGACGCCGCGCACCCGCGCTTCCGCGAGGTCCAGAAACTGCTGAAGTAGTCCCGGTCACCCGTTGCGGGGCTGCAGGTAGGCCGGGTCCGGGTCGGGCAGCGGCACGTCGGCCCGCCCGGCGACCAGCGGCTCGACGGCGGCGAAGAACGGCGGCGCCGCGACGGTCCCGCCGAACGCGCCGTGCCCGCAGTCGCCCAGGTGCACGGGGTCCCCGGGGCAGATCTCGGACGGGTTCGGGCCGTCGGCGAACACCATCGAGGACCCGGCGACGCCGTCGATCCCCCCGGTGCCCCCGACGAACGCGACCGACTCCGAGGAGTTGGTCGTACCCGTCTTGCCGATCGTCGGCCGCGTCCAGCCCGCGGCCCGCGCCGCGGCCGCCGAGGTACCGGACACGGTGTCCCCGCCGAGCCCGGCGGACAGGGTGTGCGCGATCCCGGGGGCGACGGCCTGCTCGCAGGCGGGCCGGTTCACCGGCACCGCGGCGCCGTCCCGGTCCGTCACCGACAGCACGGCGTCCGGGGCGCACCACACGCCGTCGCTCTGGACGGTCGCGGCCACGTTCGCCATCTCCAGGGTGGACACCGGGCTGACCCCGAGGGTGAACGACGGCAGGTCGGCGAAGAAGGCCGACTGCGGCTGGGAGATCCGCGCGTCCGGCGACGACGGGTCCGGCGTCCCGCCCGCCGCGTTCGACGCCAGCGTGTCGCGCAGTCCGAGCCGGCGCGCCATGTCGACGACCTTCGCGATGCCGGTGCGCTCCTCCAGGTCGACGAACGCGGTGTTCGGCGAGGTCGCGAGCGCGACGGGCAGCGGGATCGGGTCCGGGTAGTCCGGCGTGTCGTTGCCGACGGGGTAGCAGCTGCTCCCGGCGCCGGGGAAGCACGCCGAGGCCGGGTCGGGCAGCGTGCTGTCGTAGCCGACGGTGCCCGCCTCCAGCGCCGCGGCGGTGGTGAAGATCTTGAAGGTGGACCCGGCGCCGAAGACGTTCGACGGCGCGGCGACGAGGTCGCGGGTGGTGTCGCCGGCCGTGGCATCGGTGCCGGGCCGCCGGTTGGCGACCATGGCGAGGATCTGGTGGTCGCCGGTGGCGGCGTCGCCGTGGCCGGGCCGGATCAGCGCCAGGGTGTTGGCGACGCCGTCCTGGGTGCGCGGCACGTTCGTGTCGACCGCCTGCTGCGCCGACGCCGTCGCGGCCGGGTCGAGGGTGGTGCGGATCGTGTAGCCGCCGGTGTCGAGCTGCTGCTCGGTGAACCCGGCCCGCTCCAGCTCGGACACCGCGTACTCGCAGAGGAACCCGGCGCCGTCGGTGGCGCCGTAGCAGTTGTGCCCCGGGACCTGCGGCCCGCCGGCGCGCACCCCGAGCGGCGCGGCGGTGGCCTCAGCGGCCTGGGCGGGGGTGAGCGACCCGGCGTCGCGCATGGCCGCGATCACGGTGTTGCGCCGGTCGGTCGCGGCCTGCGGGTGGCGGAACGGGTCGAACAGGGTGGGGTTGTTGACCGCGCCCGCGAGCAGCGCGGCCTGCGGAACCGTGAGGTGCGCGGCGTCGGTGCCGAACCAGGCGCGCGCGGCGGCCTCGACGCCGTAGACGTTGCCGGTGAACTCGACGGTGTTGAGGTACCCGGCGAGCACGTCCTGCTTGGACGTGCCGTGCGCCAGGCGCTGGGCCAGCACCGCCTCGCGGATCTTGCGGGTGGGGGTGTCGGCGTGGTCGGCCCGCTGGGCGGCGGGGTCGTCGCGGTCGACGACGTCGATCAGCCAGTTCTTCACGTACTGCTGGGTGATGGTGGAGCCGCCCTGCACCGCGCCGCCCGCGGCGTCGGTGACCAGCGCGCGCAGGGTGCCGACGGGGTCCACCCCGGACTCGTCGAAGAACCGGCGGTCCTCGACGTCCACGATCGCGGCGACCATCGCCGGGGCGATCCGGTCGTAGGACACGGGGATCCGGTACTGCTCGTCGAGGTAGGCGATCGGGGTGCCGTCGCGGTCGGTGAGGACGGTCGCGGCCGGCAGTGTCGCGGCGTCGGGGAGGTCGCCGGTGGCGCCGTCCGGGACGGTGGACGCGACCGCGGCGAGGCCGGCCGCGGCCGGTGCGGCGCAACCGGCGAGCACCAGTCCCCCGGCCAGCACCGCCGCGCCGAGCCGCCGCGCGGTCCGGCCGTCGACCCGGGCGCGCCACGGCCGTCCCGCGGCCGCGGACGCCCCGCCCCGGCGACGGCCCCGCTCCCAGGTACTCCCGTGTCCACCCCGGGCGTGACGCCGGAGGCGGGCCGCCCCCGGGATCCGGTCGAGCCACTGCCGTGCCGTCGCGCGTTCCCCCACGGCGGCGATTGTGCGCCGCAACGCTGAGGGGCGCCTGAGACCCGCCCGCGCGAGTCGCTGAGAGTCAGCCGGTCAGGGCATCGAGCGCGGCCCGGGCCTGCTCGCGGAACCGCTCGACGTTGCCGAGCTTGACGTCCTCGTAGCCGCGCACCAGCTCCGCGGTCCCGGCGACCTCGACCACCGCCTCGACGGTGTCGGGTGCCAGGTGGTCGAGCGCCGCGCGGACCAGCGTCTGGTACTCCCCCACCAGCTCACGCTCCACGCGGCGGACCCCGGCCCGGCCGAACACGTCCAGCGGGGTGCCACGCAGCCTCCGGGCCGCGCGCAGTGCCCGGAACGCGGGCGCGGCCAGCCGTCCGTCGAGAGCGATCTTGCGGTTCATCCCCAGCGCGCGCAGCACCGGCGGGTGCAGCATCACCGACACCCGGGCGTCGGGCCCGAACGCGGCGTCGCGGCGGGCGGTCTCCACCGGGTCCAGGTGCAGCCGGGCGACCTCGTACTCGTCCTTGTAGGCCATGAGCCGGTGCAGGCCGCGGGCGTAGGCGGCGCCGACGCGCTCCCCGGCCGCGTCCCCGGCCCGCGCGGCGGCGATGGCCGCGACCCGGCGCACCTCCTCGGCGTAGCGGTGGGCGTAGGCGGCGTCCTGGTAGCCAGTGAGGTCGGCGATCCGGGTGGCGAGCAGGTCGGTGAACCCGGTGCCCGCGGCGACCGAGCGGGCCAGCGCCGCGGACGCCTCGTCGACGGCGACCGGGGCCGGCTGCGGCGTGACGAGCGCGCTGTGCACGGCGGTGGCGTCGATCGCGGCGGCCCGGCCCCAGCGGAACGCCGTCAGCGTGGTCTCCACGGCCGCGCCGTTGACCCGGATCGCCTCCTCCAGCGCCTCGGCCGACACCGGGAGCACCCCGTGCTGGTAGGCGGCACCGAGCAGCAGCATGTTGGTCGGGAGGTGGTCGTCGAACAGCGCCTCGGACAGCGTCTGTGCGTCGACGGCGAGCAGGTCCCGGGTGACCACGCCGATCCGCTCGACGGCGTCGTCGGTGGAGCCGGGCAGCACGACGCGGCCGGTGACCATGGCCGCGGTCGGTACGAGCGAGGTGTTGACGACGGCGACGGTGTGTCCGGGCCGGGCGACCGCGAGTGTCGCGTCGGAGGCGGTGCCGACGAGGTCCATGCCGATCAGCACGTCGGCGGTGCCGCGGGAGGCGCGCAGGATCCCGTGGTGGGGCTGCTTGGAGATCCGGACGTCCGAGACGACCGGGCCGCCCTTCTGCGCGAGCCCGACCTGCTCCAGCCCCGCGGCGAAGAGCCCGTCGAGGTGGGCGGCCATCTGCAGGATCGCCGAGGCGGTGACGACACCGGTGCCGCCGATGCCGGGCATCCGGATCAGGGTCGCGTCCGGGTCGACCCGCGGCTCGGGGGCGACGAGCGTGACCGGCAGCGCCGGGATCTCCCGGCGGGGCCGGGTGCCGGGCACCACGGTGAGGAACGACGGGCAGTCGCCCTTCAGGCAGGAGTAGTCGGTGTTGCAGGACGCCTGGTGGATGGCGGTCCTGCGACCGAACTCGGTCTCCACCGGCAGCACCGACAGGCAGGTGGACGCCTCGCCGCAGTCACCGCAGCCCTCGCAGACCCGCTCGTTGATCAGCACCTTCTCGGCCGGGGCCGGCAGCTTCCCGCGCTTGCGCAGGCGGCGCTCCTCGGCGGCACAGCGGTCGTCGTGGATCAGGACGGTGACGCCGTCGAGGGCCTTCAGCTCCTCCTCGACCGCGGAGAGCTCGTCGCGGTGACGCACGCTCGCGATCGGGTCGAGGGCGATGCCGCGGTAGTCACGCGGGCTGTCGGTGGTGACGACGATCCGGCGCACACCCTCGAGGGCGAGCGAGCGCGTGATGTCGGGGACGTTCATCCGGCCCTCGGCGCGCTGCCCGCCGGTCATGGCGACGGCGTCGTTGTAGAGCAGCTTGTAGGTCATGGTGACCCCGGCGGCGACGGCGGCGCGGATCGCGAGCGAGCCGGAGTGGTGGAAGGTGCCGTCGCCGAGGTTCTGGACGAGGGTGCGGTCGTCGGTGAACGGGGCCAGGCCGATCCACTGGGCGCCCTCGCCGCCCATCTGCGTCAGCCCGATCTGGTGGCCGCGGTGCTCGCCGTCGAGGGCGATCATCGCGTGGCAGCCGATCCCGACCCCGACGAGCGTGTCGTCGCCGGTGCGGGTGGAGGTGTTGTGCGGGCAGCCGGAGCAGAAGTACGGCGTCCGGTTCCCGAGCAGGTCCAGCCCGATCCGCGACGGCCTGGGCGGTGCGAGGCGCTCCAGGTGCGCGGTCGCCGCGGCGGGCAGGATCCGCCCGGCGGCGGTGAGCCGGGCGGCGAGGGCACGGGCGACGTCCTCGGCGCCGAGCTGGCCGCGGGCGGACAGCAGCGGGCGGCCGCGCTCGTCGCGGCGGCCGGTGACCGTGGGCCGGTGGTCGCGTCCGTAGAGCGCGTCGCGCAGGTGGCCCTCCAGGAACGGCACCTTGTCCTCGACGACGAGCACCTCGGCGCAGCCCCCGACGAGCCCGGCGAGCGCGTCGGCGTCGACCGGGAACGGCATGGCGAGGCGGATCAGGCGTACCCCGAGCGCGTCGAGCTCGGCCTCGCCCAGGCCCAGGTCCTCGCACGCCCGCAGCACGGTGGCGTAGCCGGTCCCCGAGGCGAGCACGGCGAGGTGCGGGTCGCGGGAGGTGAAGGTGACGCGGTTGAGCCCGGTCTCGCGGGCGTACTGGCGGGCCAGATCGAGCCTGCGGGTGAGCTGGTCGTGCTCGGCCTCGACGGCGGCGGGACCGACGAGCGGGCCGGACTGCGCGCGGTCGGTGGCGGGCGGGGCGGGGACGCCGAGCAGTTCCGGGCGCAGCGCACCGAGGTCGACGGTGCAGGACGCGTCGGCGACGTCGGCGATGATCTTCAGGCCGGTCCAGAGGCCGGTGGCCCGGGACAGCGCCACGGCGTGCAGCCCGAACTCGATCACCTCGGACACCGAGCCGGGCGCGAGCAGCGGCATCGCCAGTGACTGCGCCATCGGCTCGCAGGAGCTGGGCACGGTGGAGGACTTGCACGACGGGTCGTCCCCGATGACGGCGACGGCGCCGCCGAGCCGGGCGGTGCCGGCCAGGCTGCCGTGCCGGATCGCGTCGGCGGCCCGGTCGAGGCCGGGGTTCTTGCCGTACCACCAGCCGACGACGCCCTCGTGGCGGCGACCGGGGACGGCGTCGAGCAGCTGGGTGCCCGCGACGGCGGTGGCGGCGAGCTCCTCGTTGAGCCCGGGCCGGAAGACCACGCGCCCGGCGTCGAGGTGGGCACGGGCGCGGCCGAGCTCGGCGTCGAAGGTGCCGAGCGGGGAGCCCTGGTAGCCGGAGACGAACGAGGCGGTGTCGAACCCGCGGGCGGTGTCGAGGCGGGCCTGCTCGAGCACGAGGCGGACCAGCGCCTGGATCCCGCTCATCGGGGCCCGACCGTGGGCGGCGAGGTACTTGTCGTCCAGCACGGTCATTCTCGGCTCCTCGGCGAGTCGGGCGGCGCGTCCGCACCAGGACAGCGCGACGACGGCCCCGACACAATGCCTGCGGTGGCGATCGCCGCGGATACGCAACGGATACCGTCAGCAGGCCACGAGACCGTGGATCCGTTGCGCTGGAGGTGCCGTGCCCGAGACCGAGGTCGACGACCTGGACCATGCGATCCTGCGGTTGCTGCACGAGGACGCGCGCCGCACCTACGCCGACATGGCCGAGCGGGTCGGGCTGTCCACCGCCGCGACCAAGCGCCGGGTCGACCGGATGCGCGAGTCCGGGGTGATCACCGGGTTCACCGTGCAGGTCGACCACGCCAGACTGGGCTGGCCGGTCGAGGCGTTCAGCGAGATCCGCTACGCCGGCACCGCGAGCGTCTCGGAGATCGTCGACTCGGCGTCGCGCCAGCCGGAGGTGCAGGCGGTCTACACCCTGGCCGGTGACCTCGACGCCCTGGTGCAGGTCCGGGTCCGCGATCTCGCGCACCTGCAGGAGGTGATCGACCGGCTGCGGCGCAACGGCACGGTCACCGGGACCCGGACGCTGATGGTGCTGGGCCGCTGGACCCGCACCTGATCATTTGCTTACCGCAACGATCGGGTCGATCATGATCGGGTGCTCGTCCTCTGCAGTGTCACCGGTTCCCCCTCGCACGGCCGGGCCGTGCTCCCCTTCGCCCGCGCGCTGGGCGACGCGGGCCACCGGGTCGTGGTGGCGTGCCCGCCCGACATCGCGGGGGTGTTCGACGGTGCGCCGGTCGTGGTCGAGCCGGTGTTCGCGACGATGGCCGACTCCGCCGAGCACCTCGGCCCGGCCCTCGCCCGGCTCGGTGGGCCCGCCGCGCTGGCGACGCTGACCGCGACCGAGGTGACGACGGCGCTGCTGCCCACCCTGTTCGCCGGTCCGCAGGTGACGGGCTCGGCCCGGGCGCTGCTCGCGCTGGTGGAGTCGCACGGGACGCCGGACCTGGTGCTGCGCGACGGCGGCGAGACCGCGGGGTTCCTGGTGGCCGAGCACCTGGGGGTGCCGTGCGTGGCGGCGCCGTCGGGTGCGGGCAACGTCCTCTCGCCGGACGTCGTGGCCGACGCGCTGGCGGAGCGTCGCGACGAGCTCGGCTTCGCCGCCCCGGACGACCCGGCCGCGCTGCACCGGTGGGGGCGGCTGGACTGCATGCCGCCGCAGTTCTCGCTGGCGGGGCCGCAGATCGCGCCGGCGCGGGCGTTCCGCCAGGACGACCAGGTCTCCCGCGGAGAGACGCTGCCCGGCTGGGTCGGCGCGCTGCCCGGGAGCCGGCCGCTGGTCGTCGCGGGGTTGGGGACGGCGATGCCGGCGATGGCCGGGCGTGCCGAGCGCCGCGCCCCCGTCGACCCGCACGCCGCACTGCGCACGGTGGCCGAGGCGGCGTCCCGGCTCGACGCCGAGGTGGTGCTGTCCACCGGCGGCCTTCCGGTCGACGACCTGGCACTGCCCGCACACGTGCATCCCGCGCCGTGGGTGCCGCAGCCGCTGCTCCTGCAGGTCGCGGACCTGTTCCTGACCCACGGCGGCTACAACGGCGTCCGCGAGGCCGTGCGGCACGGCGTCCCGCTGGCGGTGCTGCCGCAGTTCGGGGACCAGGAGCACAACGCCCGCCGGATCGCCGAGCTCGGGCTGGGCGCGCACTGCACGCCCGACGCCGCCGAGGTCGCCGCGACGTGCGCCCGGCTCCTGGGCGACGACGACGTCCGCGCACGGATGCGCTCGGCCCAGCGCGCGATGCTGGCGCTGCCGCCGGTGGAGGACGCCGTCGGTGTCCTGGAGGACCTGGCCGCGCGTCGGGTCCCCGCGCTCGTGGCCTGACCTGCCGGGTCAGGCGGGCGGGCCGTGCGGGGCGCGCGGCCCGCAGGCGACGACGGTGCGCGCCCAGGTGCCGAACAGCACGAGCACCCCGAGCACGGTGACGATCAGGCCCGGCCCGATGTCGTCGGTGCCGGCGACCGCCGTCTGCCGCGACCACACCGCCCAGAGCCCGGTGATCGCGCCGACGCCGGTGAGGGCGGCCGCGGTCCAGGCCAGCGGCCAGAACCGGGTCAGGAGGGCGAGCACCGACACCCCCACCGCGACGACCGCGACCACGGTGAACAGCCACGGCAGCGGGCCCATCGCGGCCCGGCCGACGAGGACCTCCCACCCGGCGCCGCGGGTGGACCAGGGCATGAGCAGGGCGGCGACGACGGCGGCGACCCCCGCGCCGGCGACGACCGAGGCGGGGCCGGGGTCGATCCAGCGGTCGACCCGCCATGCGATGCGGGTGAGCTCGTCGGCGAGCTCGGGTGACGCCTGCGGGGACAGCGCGCCCGGGCCGGGCGTACGCGGTGCGCTCATGCGGCTCCCTCGTCGTCACTGCGGTGCCGGGATGTCGGGACCGCCATTGCATCACGACCGCGCCGGCCGCGGCGCCACCGACGGGGTGGCTCCGGGGGCCGGTCGGCGAGCCCGCCGCCCGGCGGTTCCGGCAGCACCGGACCGGCCGACCCGGTCGGCACCGCTCCCCTAGGCGGCGCGCACGGCGCAGCGGCAGGGCGCGCCCTGCTGGCAGCCGCAGCCGCAGGTACTCGCGCACCCGCAGGCCGAGGTCGCCGCGCCCACCGGGTCATGTCCCGCCGACCCGCTGCAGCAGCCGCCGTCGAGGCAGCTCAACCGTGGGACGGCCGGGAGCGGTGGTGCCGGTGCCGGGGCGGAGACGCCGAGCGCGGCGAGTACCCGGTCGGTGAGATCGGGGACCGGGTCCGCCGGACCGACCCGCGCGAGCCGTCCGAGCCGGTCGGCGCCGTCGGCGAAGACGCGGCAGGACGCGCACCCGGCGAGGTGGTCCTCGGCCGCCGCGCGCTCGTCGTCGCCCGCCTCACCGTCGAGACGGGCGGACAGCACCTCGCGGTAGCCCTGACAGTCCATACCGTCACTGTCGTACACGAGGCCCGTCCGGTTCCACCCGACCCCCGTCTGTGTTCCGTCCGCGCGTCCCGAGACCGACGACGTGCGCGGTGAGGACGGTGCGCGGCCAGGGCTCGACCTCGCTCGACGCGGCCCGTCGGGCGGGTCCGGTCTCGTCTACGGGGGTCTGCTCTGGCCGGCCCGGGTCCACCGCGAGCTCGCGGCGCTGCTGCGCGCCGACGGCTTCTCGTGTGTCGACGACGCCGTGGGCGCCGATCTCTGACGCCCGCGGCGCCTGTGATCCCGCCGGTCACCCTCCGCGCATCCCACGTCGCACACGTTTCTGTGACCTCGCAGGCCCTGCAGCGGGTGCGAGGTCACAGGAAGGTGTGCGAGGTGCGGCCGGCCCACCAGCAGGACCGGACCGAGATGCGACTCCCGACTCCGCCGGGGGAGCGGCACGCCCGGACCACGGACACACCGACACCCGGGCCGGGCCGGGTATCACGCATCGGACCGAGAAACGGCCCGGAAACGAGAAATGCCCCGGACTCGGAGGTCCGGGGCATATCCCATGAAAGTTGAATGTCGGCGGCGACCTACTCTCCCACACCCTGGCGAGTGCAGTACCATCGGCGCTGGAAGGCTTAGCTACCGGGTTCGGAATGGGACCGGGCGTTTCCCTACCGCAATGACCACCGACAACACTATCCAACTATCACCCCACCCCGAACCCGGGACGAGGGTCGAGCACACAAACCGACTCCACACCTGCCCCGGGCGTACCCGGGGACAGTGTGGATGGTTGTGGACTCAGGGTCACACAGTGGATGCGAACAACTCGTTGTGGCAAGCCCTCGGCCTATTAGTACCGGTCAACTCCACCCCTCACAGGGCTTCCATCTCCGGCCTATCAACCCAGTCATCTACTGGGAGCCTTACCCACTCGAAGGTGGTGGGAGACCTCATCTTGGAACAGGCTTCCCGCTTAGATGCCTTCAGCGGTTATCCCTCCCGAACATAGCCAACCAGCCGTGCCCCTGGCGGGACAACTGGCACACCAGAGGTTCGTCCGTCCCGGTCCTCTCGTACTAGGGACAGCCTTCCTCAAGTCTCCAACGCGCGCGGCGGATAGGGACCGAACTGTCTCACGACGTTCTAAACCCAGCTCGCGTACCGCTTTAATGGGCGAACAGCCCAACCCTTGGGACCTACTCCAGCCCCAGGATGCGACGAGCCGACATCGAGGTGCCAAACCATGCCGTCGATATGGACTCTTGGGCAAGATCAGCCTGTTATCCCCGGGGTACCTTTTATCCGTTGAGCGACACCCCTTCCACAAGGTGGTGCCGGATCACTAGTCCCGACTTTCGTCCCTGCTCGACCCGTCAGTCTCACAGTCAAGCTCCCTTGTGCACTTACACTCAACACCTGATTGCCAACCAGGCTGAGGGAACCTTTGGGCGCCTCCGTTACTCTTTGGGAGGCAACCGCCCCAGTTAAACTACCCACCAGGCACTGTCCCTGAACCAGATCATGGCCCGAGGTTAAGACACCCAATTCGACCAGAGTGGTATTTCAACAACGACTCCACCACCACTGGCGTGGCGATTTCACAGTCTCCCACCTATCCTACACAAGCCGAACCGAGCACCAATACCAAGCTATAGTAAAGGTCCCGGGGTCTTTCCGTCCTGCCGCGCGTAACGAGCATCTTTACTCGTAGTGCAATTTCGCCGAGTCTGTGGTCGAGACAGCGCCCAAGTCGTTACGCCATTCGTGCAGGTCGGAACTTACCCGACAAGGAATTTCGCTACCTTAGGATGGTTATAGTTACCACCGCCGTTTACTGGCGCTTAAATTCTCCGCTTCGCCCCGAAGAGCTAACAGGTCCTCTTAACGTTCCAGCACCGGGCAGGCGTCAGTCCGTATACATCGTCTTGCGACTTCGCACGGACCTGTGTTTTTAGTAAACAGTCGCTTGGGCCTGGTCTCTGCGACCGGCCGTCCCTAGCCCGCAAGGAGCCTCAAGACAACCGGCCCTCCTTCTCCCGAAGTTACGGAGGTATTTTGCCGAATTCCTTAACCACAGTTCGCTCGATCGCCTCGGTATTCTCTACCTGACCACCTGTGTCGGTTTGGGGTACGGGCCGCAACAGCACTCGCTAGAGGCTTTTCTCGACAGCATGGGATCACCCTCTTCGCCTCAATCGGCTACGCATCACCTCTCACCCTTTGATGAGCCCCGGATTTACCTAGGACTCGGGCTACAGGCTTACACCACGACAACCACCGCGTGGCGGAGCTACCCTCCTGCGTCACCCCATCACTTGCCTACTACCAGATCGGATCCCACGCTCCCCCACAAACAACACTCCCGAAGGAGCGAAGGTGGGTTCGGATGGTTAGCATCACCAGCCTCGGCATGGACGCACTATCACGAGCACGGGAATATCAACCCGTTGTCCATCGACTACGCCTGACGGCCTCGCCTTAGGTCCCGGCTCACCCTGGGCGGAACAACCTGGCCCAGGAACCCTTGGTCATCCGGCGGCAGAGATTCTCACTCTGCATTCGCTACTCATGCCTGCATTCTCACTCCCACACCCTCCACCCGTAAATCACTCCCGGGCTTCACCAGATGCAGGACGCTCCCCTACCCAACAACACAAAAGTGTCATTGCCACGGCTTCGGCGGTGCGCTTGAGCCCCGCTACATTGTCGGCGCAGGACCACTTGACCAGTGAGCTATTACGCACTCTTTCAAGGGTGGCTGCTTCTAAGCCAACCTCCTGGTTGTCCGGGCGATCCCACATCCTTTCCCACTTAGCGCACGCTTAGGGGCCTTAGCCGGTGATCTGGGCTGTTTCCCTCTCGACCACGAAGCTTATCCCCCGCAGTCTCACTGCCGCGCTCTCACTCACCGGCATTCGGAGTTTGGCTGACTTCGGTAAGCTTGTCGGCCCCCTAGGCCATCCAGTGCTCTACCTCCGGTGAGAAACACACGACGCTGCACCTAAATGCATTTCGGGGAGAACCAGCTATCACGAAGTTTGATTGGCCTTTCACCCCTACCCACAGCTCATCCCCCAGGTTTTCAACCCTGGTGGGTTCGGGCCTCCACGACGTCTTACCGACGCTTCACCCTGGCCATGGGTAGATCACTCCGCTTCGGGTCTACACCCCGCGACTCACACGCCCTATTCGGACTCGCTTTCGCTACGGCTACCCCACACAGGTTAACCTCGCCACGAAGCATAACTCGCAGGCTCATTCTTCAAAAGGCACGCCATCACCCCGAAAGGCTCTGACGGCTTGTAAGCACACGGTTTCAGGTACTATTTCACTCCCCTCCCGGGGTACTTTTCACCTTTCCCTCACGGTACTTGTCCGCTATCGGTCACCAGGTAGTATTTAGGCTTGACGGGTGGTCCCGCCAGATTCACAGCGAATTTCACGGGCTCGCTGCTACTCGAGAACACGCCCACAACAGAACCCAATGTTTTCGCGTACGGGGCTATCACCCACTACGGCCGACCATCCCAGAGTCGTTCCGCTAACACAGATTCCTGCTGTCCCACCCTCGGCAGAAGATGAACGACACGTCTCACAACCCCGCACCCGCAACGCCTGCCGGCTTGACACGGACACGGTTTAGCCTCTTCCGCTTTCGCTCGCCACTACTCACGGAATCACTATTGTTTTCTCTTCCTGTGGGTACTGAGATGTTTCACTTCCCCACGTTCCCTCCACGCACCCTATGAATTCAGGTACGGGTAACGCCCCATGACGGGCGCTGGGTTTCCCCATTCGGACACCCTCGGATCACAGCTCGGTTGACAGCTCCCCGAGGCCTATCGCGGCCTCCCACGTCCTTCATCGGCTCCTGATGCCCAGGCATCCACCATGTGCTCTTAACAACTTGACCACAACAAGATGCTCGCATCCACTATGCAACACTCAACCCACAACCACACCAGACCAAGAAGAAACCACCACACCCGGAACCAACCGGGGCGTTAGGACAACCCTCGACCTGAGCGGCCAAAGAAAACAACCCACCAGCTCCGAAGAACCACAGGATGTCTTCTCAGGACCCAACAGTGTGCCAAGCCAAACGGTCCGACGTACTGCGTTCCACCCAACGCACCCGACCCACGAACGAGGCCGCAAATGCGATTCAATGAAGGAACCACAGACTCACCATGAGCACAACTCACAGAGCATCGTGGTGCCCCACCACATGATGGGACTCCTTAGAAAGGAGGTGATCCAGCCGCACCTTCCGGTACGGCTACCTTGTTACGACTTCGTCCCAATCGCCAGTCCCACCTTCGACAGCTCCCTCCACAAGGGTTGGGCCGCCGGCTTCGGGTGTTACCAACTTTCGTGACGTGACGGGCGGTGTGTACAAGGCCCGGGAACGTATTCACCGCAGCGTTGCTGATCTGCGATTACTAGCGACTCCAACTTCACGGGGTCGAGTTGCAGACCCCGATCCGAACTGAGACTCACTTTAAGGGATTCGCTCCACCTCACGGTCTCGCAGCCCTCTGTATGAGCCATTGTAGCATGTGTGAAGCCCTGGACATAAGGGGCATGATGACTTGACGTCATCCCCACCTTCCTCCGAGTTGACCCCGGCAGTCTCCCATGAGTCCCCACCATTACGTGCTGGCAACATGGAACAAGGGTTGCGCTCGTTGCGGGACTTAACCCAACATCTCACGACACGAGCTGACGACAGCCATGCACCACCTGCACACCAACCACAAGGGAAGCCCTATCTCTAGGGATGTCTGGTGCATGTCAAACCCAGGTAAGGTTCTTCGCGTTGCATCGAATTAATCCACATGCTCCGCCGCTTGTGCGGGCCCCCGTCAATTCCTTTGAGTTTTAGCCTTGCGGCCGTACTCCCCAGGCGGGGCGCTTAATGCGTTAGCTGCGGCACAGAAACCGTGGAATGGTCCCCACACCTAGCGCCCAACGTTTACGGCGTGGACTACCAGGGTATCTAATCCTGTTCGCTCCCCACGCTTTCGCTCCTCAGCGTCAGTATCGGCCCAGAGACCCGCCTTCGCCACCGGTGTTCCTCCTGATATCTGCGCATTTCACCGCTACACCAGGAATTCCAGTCTCCCCTGCCGAACTCAAGTGATGCCCGTATCGACCGCACGCTCAGAGTTAAGCCCCAAGTTTTCACGGCCGACGCGACACACCGCCTACGAGCTCTTTACGCCCAATAATTCCGGACAACGCTCGCACCCTACGTGTTACCGCGGCTGCTGGCACGTAGTTGGCCGGTGCTTCTTCTCCAGGTACCGTCAATTGCTCTTCGTCCCTGGCGAAAGAGGTTTACAACCCGAAGGCCGTCATCCCCCACGCGGCGTCGCTGCGTCAGGCTTCCGCCCATTGCGCAATATTCCCCACTGCTGCCTCCCGTAGGAGTCTGGGCCGTGTCTCAGTCCCAGTGTGGCCGGTCGCCCTCTCAGGCCGGCTACCCGTCACCGCCTTGGTAGGCCATCACCCCACCAACAAGCTGATAGGCCGCGGGCCCATCCCCCACCGAAAAAACTTTCCACCACCAACCATGCGATCAGTGGTCCTATCCGGTATTAGACCCAGTTTCCCGGGCTTATCCCAGAGTGGAGGGCAGGTCACCCACGTGTTACTCACCCGTTCGCCGCTCGTGTACCCCCGAAAGGGCCTTACCGCTCGACTTGCATGTGTTAAGCACGCCGCCAGCGTTCGTCCTGAGCCAGGATCAAACTCTCCAACAAAACCCTGACTTGCAACAAACAACTGGCCACAACACCCGACGGGATCGAATGCTGCAACCAAACAAACAATTTGGCACAAAACGCCAAACCGAATCAAAATAGCTCGACACACTGTTGAGTTCTCAAAAGACACCCGCACCGCACTCACCCACCCCCACACAAGGAAGCAGGATCCTGAAGACGGATCGCCTTGACCCACCAAGACAATCACACCGAGAAACTCGATGAACCACCGGGGGTCGCTGTCCGCGGGGCCTGTTGACCGAACCCCTCAGGGCCCGTTCTGTCCGGCTCACTCGCTGACGGGAAGAAAGTTACACGGCCCGTCGGACGCCGTTCACAGGGGGGTCGGTTTTCTGCATCGTCGCAGGCCAGCGGGCTCGTGGCGCTGCAGCCCCGGCTTGCTCGGCCGACGGGCCGCAGGCGCGGCGTCGTCGCACCCCGTCCGGGACCGGGCCGGCGCGTGTGACCGGGACATCGGGGACAAACGATAACCGTCGTGGTTATCGTTCTGGTGATGTCGACTCACCCGGACGGACCCGGCTCCGCCACCCCCCTGCTCGCGATCGAGGCGCTGACGGTCACCATCGGCGGTCGCGACGTCGTCGACGGGGTGGGCCTGCGGGTCGGACCGGGTGAGCGGGTCGCGCTCCTCGGCCCGTCGGGGTCCGGCAAGTCCCTGACCGCTGCCGCGGTGCTCGGGCGCCTCCCCGCCGTCGCGTCGCTGCGGGGCCGCGTCCTGCTGGGCGGTACCGACGTGGGCGCGGTCCCGGCCGCGCGGAGGGACCGCGCGGTCCGGCTGGCGGCCGTCGGGCAGGACACCCGCACCGCGCTCAATCCCCTGGTGGCGGTGGGGACCCAGCTGCGTGCCGCGGTGCGGGCCAACGGGGGTGACGACCGGCCCGGGGCCCTGCGGGAGGCCCTCGCGGCGACCGGCATCGAGGACCCCGGCCGCGTCCTGGGCGGGCATCCCGGCGAGCTGTCCGGCGGGCAGCGCCAGCGCGTGCAGCTGGCGCTCGCCCTGGCCTGCCGCCCGCACCTGCTGGTCGCGGACGAGCCGACCACGGCCCTGGACCCGGTCAACCGGCGGCGCGTGCTCGACCTGCTGGCGTCCGGCCTGGCCGGTTCCGGGACCGCTCTGCTGTTCATCAGCCACGACACCGCCGCCGCACACGAGCTCTGCGACCGCGCCGTGCATCTGCGCGGGGGGCGCGTCGTCGATCCCGCTCCCCTGCCGGCACACACCCGGCGGCCCGCTCCCGCGGCGTCCGCCGGCCCCGGTGGCCCGCTGCTCGTCGCCCGTGGCCTGCACCGCGTCCACCCCGGGCCCGGACGGCGTCGCCCGGCGCCGGTGCCCGCGCTGCGCGGGGTCGACCTCACCGTGCACGCGGGCGAGCGCGTCGCCCTGGCCGGGACGTCGGGGGCGGGGAAGTCCACGCTGCTCCGGATCCTGCTCGCCCTCGAGCCCGCCGACGCGGGGTCGGTCACCGCCGACGGCGCGGACGTCCGTCCCGGACCCGTGCGGCGGCTGCGTGCCTTCCGCCGCGCCGTGCAGTACGTCCCGCAGGACCCCGCCGGGTCGCTCGACCCGCGGATGACCGCGCGCGAGCTCGTCGCCGAACCGCTGCGCCGCCTCGGGGGCCCGGCCACCCGGTCCGCGGCCGGGCGGACCCGTGCGGCGGCGGCCGCGCTCGACGACGTCGGCCTGCCCGCGGCGCTGGCCGACCGGCGTCCGGGCGAGCTGTCCGGGGGTCAGGCCCAGCGGGTCGCGCTGGCGCGCGCGCTCGTCGTCGGGCCGCGCCTGCTGCTCGCCGACGAGCCGGTGAGCGGGCTCGACCCGGCGCTGCGCGACCAGGTCGTCGACCTGCTCGCCGACACCTGCGCCGCTCGCGGCACCGGACTGCTCCTGGTGTCGCACGACCTGGCGGTCGCGGCGGCGCTCTGCCCGCGCACCGTCGTCCTGCACGACGGCCTGGTCGTCGAGGACCGGCCGACCGCCGAGCTGCTCGCCGCGCCGCAGCACCCCGCCGTCGCCGCGCTCGTCGGCGCCACGGCCCCCCTGTCCGTCTGAACCGTCCCACCACCCACGAACCCGGAGGACACCTGTGCCCCGACCCCGCCGCATCGCGGCAGCCCTCGCGCTCGGAGCGTCCGCGCTGCTGCTCACCGGATGCTTCGCCGCCCCACCGCAGACCGGCGGGACGGGCGCGGTCGGCGACCGCGTCGCCGTCGCGATGCTGCAGCCACCCCGCTCCGGCCTGACCCCCTTCAGCGACGACGCGTTCAAGCTGTCCCGCTGGCGCACCGCCGAGACCCTGGTGCAGCTCGACGCCGCCGGCGACGCCCTGCCGATGCTCGCCACCTCCTGGTCCCGCGTCGACCCCACGACCTGGCGGTTCACGCTGCGCGACGACGTCGTCTTCCACGACGGCACCGCGCTGACCGCCGCGCACGTCGCGGACGTGCTCACCCGTGCGACCCGGGCCTCGCCGCCCCCGCGGATCCTCGACGGTGTCGACCTGACCGCCCGCGCCGACGGCGACGACGCGGTGCTGGTCACCACCGGTGTGGCCGACCCGCTGGTCCCGCAGCGCCTGTCCAGCCCGCAGCTGTCCGTGCTCGCCCCCGCCGCCTACACCGGGGACCGCGTGGACCCGGTCGGGCACGGCTCCGGCCCGTTCCGGCTCACCGCGGTGCAGGGCACCACCTCGGCCACCCTCGACCGCCACGACGGCTACTGGGGCGAGCCCGCCCGCGTCGCCGGCGTCGACGTCACCTTCGTCCCGGACGGCACCGCCCGCGCGGCGGCGCTGCGCACCGGCACCGCCGACGTCGTCGAGGCCGTCCCGCCCGGCCAGTACCCGCTGCTCGACCCCGCGCTGGTGCACGAGGTCCCCATGCCGCGCACCAACACGCTCTACCTGAACACCGCCCGGGGGCCGTTCGCCGACCCCGCCGTGCGCGCCGCCGCCCGTGCCGCCGTCGACCGCGCCGCGCTGGTCGCGAGCGCCTACGAGGGACGCGCCGACGTCGCGCAGGGCCTGCTCGGGCCCGCGCTGCCGTGGGCCGCGCCGCTGCGCGACGACCCCTCCTACGCGCAGGCGCTCGCCGCCCGCCCCGCGCCCGCGGCGGTGCGCGGCGTGCCGATCACGCTGGGCACCTTCACCGACCGCAGCGAGCTGCCCGAGGTCGCGGTGCTGCTGGAGCAGCAGCTGGAGGCGGCAGGGTTCGTCGTCACCCAGGACGTGCGCGAGTACGCGGCGATCGAGGCCGACGCGCTCGACGGCGCGTTCGACGCGTTCGTGCTGTCCCGCGCGACCGTGCTCGACTCCGGCGACCCCGTCGCCTACCTGGCCAGCGACTTCGGCTGCGGCGGCGGGTTCAACATCTCCCAGTTCTGCGACCCGGGTGTGCAGGCCGCGCTGGAGCGCGCCGCGGCCACCGAGGCCGGACCGGAGCGCCGCGCCGCGACCGCCCGCGCCGAGGCCGCCGTCCTCGCCGCCGACGCCGCCGTCCCGCTGCTGCACGAGCGGGTGATCCAGGGCGAGTCCGCGCGCGTCGACGGGGTCGCCCGCGACCCCCGCGAACGCGATCTGGTCACCACGGACACGGTGCTGGGGGCGCCGTGACCGCGGTGGCCGTCCCGGCGCCGGTCCGGCCGCGGCGGTCCGGGCCGCGCGACGGCGCCGTCGTCGCGCTGTCGCGGGTGCTGGCCGGGGCCGCGGTGGTCGCCGGCGTCGGTGTGCTGCCCTGGCTGTCGCAGCGCTCCCCCGAGCTCGCCGTGCTGCGGGCCCGCTCCGCCGAGCAGGAGGCGACGCCGGCGGCGCTGGCCTCGATCCGCGCGGAGCTCGGGCTCGACGCCGGGCCGTGGGTGGTCGTCGGACGCTGGCTGTCCGGTGTCGCGACCGGGGACCTGGGCACCTCGTGGGCCTCCGGTGCGCCGGTGCTCGGGTCGGTGCTGTCCGGGCTCGGGGTGTCGCTGACCCTGGTGGGCTTCGCGCTCGTCGTCGCCGCGCTGGTGGCGGCGGTGCTGGTCGTCCCGGCCCTGCGCCGCGGTGTGCGCGGCGCGCGGGCCGGGACGGCGGGAGGCTCGGGTGCGGCCGGCGCCGCGCTGACGGCACTGCCGGAGTTCCTGCTCGCGACGTTCCTGCTGGTGGTCGTCGCGGTCTGGCTCGGCTGGCTGCCCCCCTACGGCTGGGCGGGCCCGCAGTACGCGGTCCTGCCCGCGCTGGCGCTGGGCCTGCCCGCCGGCGGCCTGGTCGGACGCCTGCTCGCCGAGTCCGTCGCGTCCGCGGCGACCGAACCGTGGGTCGGCACCTGGCAGACCGCCGGGCTGCCGCGCCGGCGCACCGCCGCGGCGGTGCTGCGCCGCGCGACCGCGCCGGTGCTGCCCCAGATCGGGCTGGTGCTGGTCGGGCTCACCGGCGGGGCCGTCGCCGTCGAGCAGGTCTTCGCCGTGCCCGGGCTCGGGCGCACGACCCTCGGCGCCGCGGCCACCCTGGACCTACCGCTGCTGCAGGGCGGGGTGCTGGCCCTGCTCGCCG
Organism: Pseudonocardia sp. ICBG1034; assembly: GCF_020131375.1. Lineage (NCBI taxonomy): Bacteria > Bacillati > Actinomycetota > Actinomycetes > Pseudonocardiales > Pseudonocardiaceae > Pseudonocardia > Pseudonocardia sp. ICBG1034. The sequence continues at coordinate 1,953,048 of NZ_JAHLEK010000015.1, read as the reverse complement.
TCGCCGTGCTCGCCGGCGCCGGGGCGGGGGCCGCCCGCCGGGCGGTGCTCGGCCGGGCCGCCCGCACCGGCGACGTGCCCGTCCCCACCGCGGTGACGGCGGTGCGCCGCTCCCGCTGGGTCGTGCCCGGGGTCGCGGGCGGGGTGCTCGCGCTCGTCGTGCTCGCCGGGCTGCCGCGCGACCCGTTCACCTCCGCCCACCCGCGGCTGGCGTCGCCCTCGGCGGCCCTTCCGCTCGGCAGCGACGCCGTCGGGCGCGACCTGCTCGCCCGGGTCGCCCACGGGGCGCTGCTCACCACCGGGACCGCGCTGCTGGTCGTGCTGGCGGCGCTGGTCGTCGGCGTGCTGATCGGGCTGGCGCCACGGATCGCGACCGGGTTCGCCGAGGTCGCGAACGCGGCGCCGCCGGTGCTCGCCGGTCTGGTCGTCGCCGCGGTGCTCGGCCCGTCGGCCGTCGGGGCCGCGGTCGGCGTCGCCCTGGTGAGCTGGGCGCCGCTGGCCGCGCACACGGCGTCGCTGGTGGCCGAGATCCGGGCGCAGCCGCACGTGCGGGTGCTGCCCGTGCTGGGCGTCGGGCCCGCCCGCGCGCTCGGGGCGCACGTGCTGCCCGCCGCGGCCGGCCCGCTGGTGCGGCACGCGATGCTGCGGCTGCCGGGCACCGCGCTCGCGCTGGCCTCGCTCGGGTTCCTCGGCCTCGGCCCGCAGCCGCCGAGCCCGGAGTGGGGACGGCTGCTGGCCGACGGCATGCCCTACGTCGAGCGCGCCCCCTGGGCCGTGCTGGCGCCGGCCGGGATGCTCGTGCTCGTCGCGGTGCTGGCGGTGTCGCTCGCGGCCGCCGGACGGCGACCGCGGACGCACTGAGTCAGGCCGCCCGGGCCGCCGCCGGGCGGCGCCGCAGCCCGCGGCGCTCCCGGCGGTGCTCGGACTCGCGGATCCCGCGGGCGGGCAGCGACAGCCGCCAGATCGACCGTGTGGCCTGCCAGAACTGCCGCGGGAACGGGCCCGTGGTGTAGGGCAGGTCGTACTTCTCGCACAGCGCCCGGATCTCCACCGCGATCTCCGGGTACCGGTTCGACGGCAGGTCCGGGAACAGGTGGTGCTCGATCTGGTAGCCGAGGCTGCCGGACATGACGTGCATCAGGCGGTTGCCGGTGAAGTTGGCCGAGCCGAGCAGCTGACGCAGGTACCACTCGCCGCGCGTCTCCCCCTCCAGCTCCTCCTCGGTGAAGACCTCGGCGCCGTCGGGGAAGTGCCCGCAGAAGATGATCGCGTAGGACCAGATGTTGCGGACGACGTTCGCGGTGGCGTTCGCGGTCAGCGTCGAGACCGCGGCGGGGCCGGTGAGCAGCGGGAACAGCAGGAAGTCCTTGCGCATCTGCCGGGCGTGCTTGCGGCCGACGTCGAGCAGCTTGCGGCGGAACTCCTCGGGGTCCTCCAGCTGCATCTTCAGCAGGCCGTCGACGTCGAGGTCGTGCAGCGACACACCGTGCTCGAACAGCAGCATCAGCAGGACGTTCCAGAACGGCTGCCCCAGGTAGGCGGGGTGCCAGGGCTGGTCGGCGCGGACCCGGAGGATCTCGTAGCCGACGTCCTTGTCCTTGCCGATCACGTTCGTGTACGTGTGGTGCAGGTAGTTGTGCGAGTGCCGCCACTGCTCGGCGGGGCACACGTTGTCCCACTCCCACGTCGACGAGTGGATCTCCGGGTCGTTCATCCAGTCCCACTGGCCGTGCATGACGTTGTGCCCGATCTCCATGTTCTCCAGGATCTTCGCGACCGAGAGAATGGCGGTGCCGGCGAACCAGAGCGGCGGGATCCGGCTGCCGAACAGCGTGACCCGCGCGGCGACGTTCAGCCGCCGCTGCCAGGTGATCATCGTGCGGATGTAGTCGGCGTCGTGCTGGCCGCGACGCTCCTCGACGTCGGCGCGGATCGCGTCGAGCTCGTGCCCGATCGCCTCCACGTCGGCCTCGGTGAGGTGGGCGAACTCCTTGACGTCGGAGATGGCCACGACGTTCCTCCTGGGTGTGAGCGGTGTCGGGTCTCGGTGTCAGATCTCCAGGACGCAGTCACCGGCGGCGGCGGTGATGCAGGTCTGGATCCTCTCGGCGGGGGTGTCGGGGTCGCCGCGGCGTTCGGTGCCGTCGCGCAGGTCGCGCACCGAGCCCGACCGCAGGCCGACGGTGCAGGTGTGGCAGATGCCCATCCGGCAGCCGTAGGGCAGGTCGAGGCCGGCCTGCTCCCCGGCGTCGAGGAGGGTGGTGGCGCCGTCGATGTCGACGGTGGCGTCGCCGTCGCCCGAGGAGGTGGCGGCGGAACCGCGGCGGACGAAGGTGACCGTGCCGCCCTCCGCCTCACCCCCGCGCAACGACGCGGAGAAGCGCTCGACGTGCAGCGCTGCGCCCCGGCCCGCGGACTCCCACAGGTCCTCGGCCTCGTCGAGCATCGCCTCCGGGCCGCACGCCCAGGTGCTGCGCTCGCGCCAGTCCGGGCAGTACTCGGCCAGCCCGTCGGGGGTGAGCCTGCCGTGCTCACCGGTGAGGTGCAGCTGCACCCGCAACGACGGGTGCCGCGCGGACAGGGCGTCGAGCTCGTCGGCGAAGATGACGTCGCCGTCGCGCGGGGCCGAGTGCACGAGCACCACGTCGGTGACGGTGTCGCGACGGTCCAGGGTCCGCAGCATCGCCATGATCGGGGTGATGCCGCTGCCCGCGGTGAGGAACAGCAGCCGCTCCGGTGGCGGGTCGGGCAGCACGAACTCGCCCTGCGGCAGCGCCAGGCGCACCACCGTGCCGGGCCCGACGCCGTCGACGAGATGGCGGGACAGGAAGCCCTCCGGCATCGCCTTCACGGTGATCGAGATGTGCCTGCGGTCGCGGCGCGGCTCGGAGGTCAGCGAGTAGGACCGCCAGTGGAATCGGCCCTCCACCTCGACGCCGATCCCGACGTACTGGCCGGCGCGGTGGTCGAACGACCACCCCAGGCCGGGGCGGATGACCAGTGTCGCGGCGTCGGCCGTCTCGGGCACGACCTTCACCACCCGCCCGCGCAGCTCCCGCGCCGACCACAGCGGGTTGAGCAGCAGCAGGTAGTCGTCGGGCAGCAGTGGCGTGGTGAAACGGGCGGCCGCCTTGCGTGCGCGGCGCAGCCCCCTCGGCAGTACGGCGTCGGTCATGACCCACCTCGTCGTCGCGGTCGGGGACCATCGGACCCGATCTCGGTGGTGACGGCAAGTTGGGACGGCGACACCCCCGTCACCAGTGAGGACGGCGTCGGCTTCCGACCTGCAGGAACGTTACATCGGTTTCTCCGTCAACGATGTCGAGATCGACTGTCTAGGATCGTCCGGGTGGCGGACTTCCCGATCGAGGAGCTGGCCCGCCGGGCGGGGATGACCGTGCGGACGGTGCGGTCCTACATCACGCGCGGGTTGCTCCCGCCGGGCGAGCGGGCCGGCCGGGCCGCCCGCTACACCGACACCCACCTCGACCGGCTGGACCTGGTCAACGGGTTGCGCCGGCGCGGCTTCTCCCTCGGGGCGATCGAGGTGCTCGTCACCCAGGACCCCGAACGGACCGCCGAGGAGGCGCTGCGGCTCTACCGCGGGATGCTCGCCCCGTGGCAGCCGGAGGAGCCCGTCGAGGTCGACGGGACGGAGCTGCCCACCCACCTCGGGCTCGACCCGGACGCGGTGTCGGCCGACGAGCTGGTCCGGCACCTGTGCGCGACGGGTGTCGTCGAGACCGCGGCGCACGGACGGCTGCGCATCCTGCGGCCCGACCTCGCCCGGGCCGCCGCGGAGGCCGTACGGCTGGGCATCCCGCCCGCGGCGCTGGTGGGGCTGCGCCGGCGCCTCGACGACCACACCGGCGCCGTCGCCGAGATGTTCGTCGAGCTGTTCGCCCGGCAGGTGTGGGACGAGCACGTCGAGGCCGGGCTGCCCGCCGGCGACGCGCCCCGGATCCAGCAGACCGTCGAACAGCTGCAGCCGGTCGCGACACTGGCGCTGCTGTCGTCGTTCCGCTCGCGCATGCAGGACGCGATGGACGCCTTCATCACCCGGATCTCCGACGACATCTCCCCCGAGGCCGGACGCGCGATGGGGATCCGGACGACGGACCTGGACGATCGTTGACTCTTCAACGATGATGCGCCGGTGAGCACCGTGACGACGGACGTCCTCGTGATCGGCAGCGGGCCCGCGGGCTCCTCGGCCGCCCTGTTCCTCGCCGGTCTCGGCGTGGACCACCTCGTGATCACCAAGTACCGGTGGACCGCCGACACCCCGCGAGCGCACATCACCAACCAGCGCACCGTCGAGATCCTGCGCGACCAGGGGGTGGAGGCCGACGTCGTCGCCGAGGGGACGCCGTCGCACCTCATGGGCGAGACGGTGTTCTGCACCGCGCTCGCCGGCGACGAGCTCGGCCGGGTCCGGACCTGGGGCACCCACCCCGCGCGACGCGCCGACTACACCCTGGCCAGCCCGTCGTCGCACTGCGACCTGCCCCAGAACATCCTCGAGCCGATCCTGGTGGGCCGGGCCGCCGAGCGCGGCAGCCGGGTCCGCTTCGACACCGAGTACCTGCATCACGTCCAGGACGACGACGGCGTCACCGTCACCGCGCGGGACCGGCTCACCGGGGCGGAGCTGACGATCCGGGCCCGCTACGTGATCGGCGCCGACGGTGGGCGCAGCGCCGTCGCCCGGGACGCGGGCCTGCCCTTCGACGGCCGCGGCGAGCTCGCGGGCAGCATGAACATCGTCTTCGACGCCGACCTCACCGCGCTGGTCGAGCACCGGCCGAGTGTCCTGTACTGGGTGCTGCAGCCCGGTGCCGACGTCGGCGGCATCGGGATGGGCGTGCTGCGCATGGTGCGGCCGTGGACCCGCTGGATGGCGATCTGGGGCTACGACCTCGCCGGTCCCCCGCCGGAGCTCGACGACGCCGCGGCGACGGCGATCGTCCACGACCTGATCGGTGACGACTCCGTGCCGGTGACGATCCGCTCGACCTCGGTGTGGACGGTCAACGAGCAGTGGGCCACCCGCTACCGGTCGGGCCGGGTGTTCTGCGCCGGTGACGCCGTGCACCGCCACCCGCCGTCGAACGGGCTGGGCTCCAACACCTCGATCCAGGACTCCTACAACCTGTGCTGGAAGCTCGCGATGGTGCTGCGCGGCACCGCCGGGCCGGGGCTGCTGGACTCCTACGACGCCGAGCGCGCCCCCGTCGGCGAGCAGATCGTGCGTCGCGCCAACCGCTCGGTGGAGGAGTTCGGCCCCATCTTCACCGCGCTCGGGCTCACCCCGGGCGCCGATCCCGAGGCCATGCGCGCCTCGATGGCGGCCCGCGCCGACGACTCCCCCACCGGGGCCCGGCGGCGCGCCGAGCTGCGGGCGGCGCTGGAGGCCAAGGACTACGAGTTCAACGCGCACGGCGTCGAGATGGGTCAGGCCTACACCGGCCCCGGCGTCGTCGCCGACGGCACTCCCGAGCCGCCGCCCGAGCGCGACCCGGAGCTGTTCTACCGGCCGACGACCCGGCCCGGGCACCGGCTGCCGCACTGCTGGCTGGGCCGCGACGGGCACCGGGTCTCCACCCACGACATCACCGGCAAGGGCCGGTTCGCGCTGCTCACCGGCATCGCGGGCGGCACCTGGGCCACGGCCGCGGACACCGTCGCCGCCGAGCTGGGGATCGACCTGGCCGCGCACGTGGTCGGCCCGGGCCGCGAGCACACCGACCTCTACGACGACTGGGCCCGGCTGCGCGAGGTCGGCGAGGACGGCTGCGTCCTCGTCCGCCCCGACGCCCACGTCGCCTGGCGCAGCGACGCGCTCGTCGCCGACCCGGCGGCCGCGCTGCGCGAGGTGCTGGCGAGCATCCTGGACCGGACCCCGGAGGTGACCGCATGACCGGCTTCGTCCACGAACCCTCCCCCGCGCGGGTGGTGTTCGGCCCCGGCACGATCGACGACCTCGCCGCGGAGGTGACACGGCTCGGCCGGTCGCGGGTGTTCCTCGTCGGCGGCCGCCACCCCGCGGGCGCGGCGGACCGGGCGCGGGCCGCGCTCGGGTCGCTGCTCGCCGGACGGTTCGACCGGGCCGCCGTGCACACCCCGGTGACGGTGACCGACGAGGCGCTGGCGGCGTTCACCGCGGCCGGGGCGGACTGCGTCGTCGCGATCGGGGGCGGCTCGCAGATCGGGCTGTCCAAGGCGCTCGCGGTGCGGACCGGTGCGGACCAGGTCGTCGTCCCCACGACGTACTCGGGCTCGGAGTGCACCGCGGTGCTCGGCGAGCTGGGGGTGGACACGCCGGGGGTGAAGACCACCCGGACCGACCCGGCGATCCGGCCGGAGACCGTCGTCTACGACACGACGCTCGTCGCCGACCTGCCGTCGCGGGTGGGCGTACCGAGCGCGGTGAACGCGCTGGCACACGCCGTCGAGGCGCTGTGGAGCGTCGACCGCGACCCGCTGACCGACGCCGCCGCGCTGGAGTCGGTGCGGCTGCTCACCGCGGGGCTGCGCGACGGCGACACCGACGCGCTGCTCCGCGGGGCGTGGCTGGCCGGGACCTGCCTGGACCGGGCGGGGATGGCGCTGCAGCACAAGCTCGCCCACACCGTCGGCGGCTCCCTGGACCTGCCGCACGCCCCGACCCACGCCGTACTGCTGCCGCACGTGATCGCCCACAACGCCGCCGCCGCACCGCGGATCGCCGAGGCGCTCGGACCGGACCCGGCCGGGACGGTGTTCGACCTGCTCGTCGCCGCGGGCGGGCCGACGTCGCTGGCCGGGCTGGGCGTCGACGAGGCCGACCTGGACCGGCTCGCCGACCAGGCCGTCGCCCGGCCGTACCCGAACCCGGTGCCGGTGACCCGCGACGGCGTGCGCGTCCTGCTCGGGCGGGCCTGGACCGGGGAGCGGCCGGGCGACCCGGTGCGCGCCACCCTGGACGCGCTGACCGCGCAGGTCACCGCGTCGTTCGGCGGGCCCGACGAGCGGCTCCGCACCCTGATGGCCGCGCTCGCGGCCACCCTGCACGGCTACGCGCGCGAGCACGACCTGACCCAGGACGAATGGCAGGCCGCGATCGACTTCCTCACCCGGACCGGGCACCTCACCGACGAGCGGCGCCAGGAGTTCGTGCTGCTCTCGGACACCCTCGGGCTGTCCAGTGTGGTGGACGTGCTGACCAACTCCCGCACCCCGGACACCACGTCCTCGGCCGTGCTCGGGCCGTTCTACACCGACGGCCCGCCGGAGCTGGACCAGGGAACCGACGTCTCCGCGGGGAAGAAGGGCACCCCGCTGTGGGTGGACGTGGTCGTCACCGACACCGGTGACGAGCCGGTCGCCGGGGCGGTCGTCGACATCTGGCAGTCCGACGAGGACGGCTTCTACGACCTGCAGCTGCCCGAGACCGAGGGCCCCGTCCTGCGCGGCCGGTTCCGCACCGACGACGCGGGCCGGCTGCGGTTCCGCTCGATCCTGCCCGCCGCCTACCCGATCCCGGCCGACGGACCGGTCGGGGAGATGCTGCACGCCACCGGACGGCACCCCTTCCGGGCGCCGCACCTGCACTTCCTCATCCAGGCGCCGGGGCACCGGCAGCTGATCACGCAGCTGTTCGTCGCCGGTGGGGAGCACCTCGACTCGGACACGGTGTTCGGTGTGAAGGAGGACCTGGTCGTGGACTTCGCCCCGCGCAGCGGCCCGATGCCCGACGGCGTCGAGCCCGACGGGGAGTGGCGGCTGCTGGAGTTCACCTTCCGGATCGCCCGCGATCGCTGATCCCTGCCCGATTCCGGGCAGATTCCTGGCTCTCCGCCCCGCGGCCGGTCAGGATCGGCGGCGTGGATCCGGATCTCGTGCGGCACGTGGCCGCCACCACCGGGCTCGCCGAGCCGGTGGCGGCCCGCGTGGTCGCCGACGTCGTCGCCTACTTCGGCGAGACCACCGAGGAGTTCGTCCGCCGCCGGCACCGCGAGCTGCAGGCCCGCGACCGGCGCAACGACGAGATCTGGCCGCGGATCGCGGCCGAGCTCGCCGCGCGGGTGGTCGGCCCCGGTGACGTCTCCCAGCGGCGGCTGCGCCGGATCGTCTACGGCTGAGCGGACGACGGGGGACAGTGCATGTGCGGGATCGTGGGTTACGTGGGGCCGCGGGAGGCGGCGGGCGTGCTGCTCGACGGGCTGTCCCGGCTGGAGTACCGGGGCTACGACTCGGCGGGCCTGGCCGTGGCGCACCGCCGGAGGGTGACGGTGCGGCGCACCGCCGGGCGGGTGGAGGACCTGCGCGCGCTGCTGGGTGACGCCCCTCCCCCGGGCCGGTCGGGCGTCGCGCACACCCGGTGGGCCACCCACGGCGAGCCGAGCGAGGCCAACGCGCATCCGCACACCGACGCGTCCGGGCGGGTCGCGATCGTGCACAACGGCATCGTCGAGAACGCCGACGCGCTGCGTGCCGCGCTCACCGCCCGCGGGGTCGTGCTGCGCAGCGACACCGACTCCGAGGCGCTCGCGCACCTGGTCGCCGAGGCCCTCGACGGCGGGGCCGCGACCCTCGCCGATGCGGTGCGCACGGCGCTCGCCGGCGTCGAGGGCACCTACGGCCTCGCAGTGCTCGACGCCCGCACCCCCGACGAGATCGTCGTCGCGCGCAACGGCAGCCCGATCGTGCTCGGCATCGGCGACGGCGAGATGGTCGTCGCCTCCGATCTGGCCGCGGTCGTGCGGCACACCCGGAAGGTCGTGTTCCTCGACGACGGCGAGATCGTCACCGTGCGCGCCGACGGTGTCGAGGGCTCCACCCGGATCAGCCCGACCACCGTCGACACCGGCTCCGAGGACTACGCGCTCGGCGGGCACCCCGACTTCCTGGCCAAGGAGATCGCCGAGCAGCCCGACGCGCTGCGCCGCGCGCTGGCCGGGCGGCTCGACACCCGGTTCGCCACCGCCCGCCTGGGCGGGCTCGGGATGAGCCCGCGCGAGCTGCGCGGGGTGCGCCGGGTGCTGTTCCTGGGCTGCGGGTCGGCGTACTACGCCGGGGAGATCGGCGCCGGGCTGGTCGAGCAGCTGGCCCGGATCCCGGCGGCGGCCGAACCGGCCGGCGAGTTCCGCCACCGCAACCCGGTCGTCGACCCGGACTGCCTCTACGTCGCGGTCAGCCAGTCCGGCGAGACGGCCGACACCCTCGCCGCGGTGCAGGAGCTGCGCCGCAAGGGCGGCCGGGTGATCGGCGCGGTGAACGTGATCGGGTCGGCGATCTCCCGCGAGTGCGGCGCCGGGGTGTTCCTGCACTCCGGGCCGGAGGTGTCGGTCGCCTCGACCAAGGCCGTCACGACCATGAGCGTGTCGTTCGCGATGCTCGCGGTGCTGCTGGGCCGGGTGCGGGACCTCTCGGTGGCCGACGGGCGGCGGCTGCTCGACGGGCTCGCGGCGCTGCCCCGCCACGTCGAGGCCGTCCTGGCCGACGACGCCGCCCACGGCACGGTCGCCGCGGTCGCGCAGCGGTGGGCGCACGCGTCGTCGATGTTCTTCGTCGGGCGCACCCGTTGCGGCCCGGTCGCGCGGGAGGGCGCGCAGAAGCTCAAGGAGGTCTCCTACTGCCACGCCGAGGCCTACCCCGCCTCCGAGCTCAAGCACGGCCCGCTGGCGCTGGTCACCCCGGACATGCCCAGCGTCGTCGTGGTGCCCGACGACGAGCTGCTCGCGAAGAACGTCGGCACGATCGAGCAGATCCGGGCCCGGGGCGGGCCGGTGATCGCGGTGACCGACGCCGAGCTGCCCGCCGGGCTCGCCGACGCCGTGCTGCGGGTGCCGCGCACCGAGCCGGAGCTGGCGCCGATCCTGCTCGGGATCCCCCTGCAGCTGCTGGCCCGGCACGCCGCCGTCGCGCTCGGACGCGACGTGGACCGGCCGCGGAACCTCGCGAAGTCGGTGACGGTGGAGTGAGGGTCCTCGGGCTGCACGTGGCCGCGGAGCGGGGTGCGCCGATGCACGACGTCGAGCGGGTCGAGGTCGTCGCGGGCAGTGGTGTCGTCGGCGACCGGTTCTTCGGCACCCGGCACCGGCACATCTCGGTGCAGAGCCGCGACGAGCTCGACGCCGCCGCCGACGCGCTCGGCGCCCCGGTGCCCTCGGGCGGCACCCGGCGCACCGTCACCGTCGACCACGGCACCGTCCCGACGACGCCCGGCACCCTGCTGCGGCTCGGCGACGTCGAGCTGGAGGTGGTGCGGAAGGCCGCACCGTGCCGGGTGATGGAGACCGCCGTCGGGCCGGGGGCGCGCCGCGCGCTGCACGACCGCGGCGGCGCGGTCTGCCGGGTGCTGACCTCCGGCGCGATCGCCGTCGGCGACCCGGTGCACATGCCCGCCGGGACGTGACCCGTCCGGTCACCGACGGTCACCCGTCGGTGACACCGAATGCCTGCCGACCGTCACGGGATCCCCGTCCGTGCGTTGGAGAGGTGACGGACTTCGACGAGCGGGGAGCGCCGGTGACGGATCCGATCGGGCGCCGGCGGGCGGCGGGCATGGTGGCGGGGCTGGTCCTCCTGGCCGGGGTCGCGGGCGCCGGGGTCGCCGCGGCGGACGCCGGCGCGACCGCCGCCTCCGAGACCTCCTCGGGTGCCACCGAGGGTGAGAACAGCCAGGTCGCGCGGCAGGCGCACGCCGAAGCGCAGGTGCCGGGCACGCCGTGCTCGGTGTCGGCGCGGGCGTGTGTCGACCTGGACTCGCAGCGGGCCTGGCTGGTCACCGACGGCGTCGTGTCCTACGGCCCGGTCCCGGTCGCCTCCGGCGGGGCGGGCCAGGAGACGCCGGTCGGGCACTCGTTCCGGGTGTACCGCAAGGCCGCCGACCACCGCAGCGGCGAGTTCGAGACACCCGACGGGGAGCCCGCCCCGATGCCGTGGTCGGTGTTCTTCGCCGACGGCGGGGTCGCGTTCCACGGCGGCGACCGGGACCGGGCGTCGGCGGGGTGTGTGAAGCTCGACCCGGAGCCGGCGGAGGAGTTCTTCGCCGGGCTCCGGGTCGGGGACAAGGTGCAGGTGCTCAGCGCCGCCACCGAGCGCGAGCACCGCGCCGCCCTCAGCTGACCGGGGCCTCCGCCACGGTGCGGCGGCGGACGAGCAGGGACAGCAGGACGGCCAGCACCCCGACCCCGCCGGCGACGGCGAACGCGGCGTGCAGCCCGTCGGCGTCCGGGGAGGCCCCGGCGGCGCTCGCCGAGCCCAGCGCGGCGACGGTGACGAACAGCGCCGTCCCCAGCGCGCCCGCGACCTGCTGCAGCGTGGACAGGATCGCGCTGCCGTGGGAGTACAGCTCGTCGGGCAGCGAGCCGAGCGCCTCGGTCATCAGCGGCGTCATCATCAGCGCGAGCCCGCCCATCAGGACCAGGTGGAAGCCGACGACCACGCCGAGCGGGGTGCCCGGGCCGAGGGTGGAGAACAGCAGCAGACCGGTCGCCATCAGCACCGCGCCGGGGATCACCAGCGGGCGGGCGCCGACGCGGTCGAACAGCGCGCCGACCGGGCGGCCGAGCAGTCCGAGCAGCAGCCCGCCGGGCAGCACCACGAGCCCGGAGACCAGCGTGCTCGTCCCGAGCACGGTCTGCAGGTAGAGCGGCAGCAGCACCGCGGCGACGCCGATCAGCGACAGCAGCACCAGCGCGGTGAGCACCAGCGCCACGACGAACTGGCGGCGCCGGAACGGGCGCAGGTCCAGCAGCGCGCGGTCGGAGCGCATCAGCCGCAGCTGGCGCAGCACGAACACCGCCAGCGCGACCAGCCCGACGACGACCGGCGCCCACGGCGGGAGCCCCCCGCCGCCGTGGCCGCCCAGCGAGGACAGCCCGTAGACCAGGCCGCCGAACCCGACGGCGGACAGCAGCACCGAGACCACGTCGAGCGGGACCGGTCGGCCGCCGCCGTCGATGCGCAGCCACCGGGCGCCGGCCGCCGTGGCGAGCACGGCCAGCGGCAGGACCAGCCAGAACATCCAGCGCCAGCCCAGACCGGACAGGATCGCGCCGCCGATCGTCGGGCCGATCGCGGGCGCGACCGCGATGACGATCGTGATCGTGCCCATCGTCGCGCCGCGGCGCTCCGCGGGCACCAGGCGCAGGATCGTGGTCATCAGCAGCGGGATCATCATCGCCGTGCCGCCGGCCTGCACGATGCGGCCGACGAGCAGCACCGCGAAGCCGGGCGCGAACCCGGCGATCGCGGTGCCCGCGGTGAACAGCCCGAGCGAGGTGAGGAAGACCTGCCGCGGGGTGAAGCGGTCGAGCAGGTAGCCGGTGGTGGGGATGACCACGGCCATCGTCAGCAGGAAGCCGCTGGTCAGCCACTGGGTGGTGGTGGCGGGGACACCGAGGTCGACGCTCAGGTCACGCAGCGCGACGCTCAGCACGGTCTCGTTGAGGATCATCACGAACGCGGCGCCGACGAGGACGGCGATCAGCGGTCCGGTCCGGTTCGCCGGTACCGGTTCGGTACGGGACGGGGTGGTGGTCACGCGGGATCTCCTGCCCGGGGAAGGGTCGTGGTGGCCGCGCGCAGGGCGCGGCCGAGTCGGTCGACGGGGTCGGCGCACCGGACGCCCGCGGCGAGCTCGACGGCGAGGTCCTCGCCGCTGATCCGCAGGGCGGCGGCGACGGCGGCGGCGTGCACCCGGACGTCCAGGTCGCCGGGTTCGCGGCCGGCGCGGGCCGCGATCACCTCGGCGAGCACCGGCTCGGCCCGCTCGTGCACCGCCAGCCACACCGCCCGCAGCCCGGGCTCGGTGCGCGACAGCGCGATGACGGCCATCGCGGCGTCGGCGTCGGCGGCGTCGACCGGGTCCTGGGGCGGGCGGTACTCGGCGAGCAGGTGCTCGTCGAGACCCACCCCCGCCGGCCAGCGCCGCAGCGTCGCGACGACGGCGTCGATGCTGCGCGCGAGGAGCGGCTCCACGCAGCTCTCCTTGGTGCGGAACCAGCGCCACAGCGTCCGGCCGGACAGCCCGACCTCCTCGGCGATCCGCTCGCCGCTGGTGGCGTGCACGCCGTGCTCCCGGAACAGCGCCACAGCCGCACGGGAGATCTCGAGGCGCTGCAGCTCGCGCCGGCGGTCGCTCATCGGCGCCCGCCCGCGTCTGGTGTCGTCGAGTGTCTTCATGTCACTGCCCGACAGTAAGGAGATCGGCCGGGGCCGGCCACGAGACGCTCGTCTCACAGTGCCTATTTGGCAGTTTGTGCCACGCTGGTAGGGCACGTGATCATGCAACGTCGAGGGAGCCACGAGCGTGACGACGACCGGGACCACCGACCCCACCGCGGCCGACCTGGACCGGCTGCGGGAGCGCTACCGCGCCGAGCGCGACCGCAGGCTGCGCCCCGACGGCACCGCCCAGTACCGGCCCTCGACCGGCGAGTTCGGCTTCTACGCCGACGACCCGTGGTCCGAGCGCACCGACCGCGACCCGGTCCGTGACGAGGTGGACGTGCTGGTCGTCGGCGGCGGCTTCGGCGGGCTGGTCGCCGCGGCCCGGCTGCGGCAGGCCGGCCACGAGCGGATCCGGATCGTCGACGTCGCCGGGGACCTCGGCGGGACCTGGTACTGGAACCGCTACCCCGGCATCGCCTGCGACATCGAGAGTTCGATCTACCTGCCGCTGCTGGAGGAGATCGGCGGGATGCCGAGCCGCCGCTACCCACCGGGCGGGGAGATCCGGGCGCACGCCCGCGCCATCGGCGAGCGCTTCGATCTCCACCGCGACGCGCTGTTCCACACCGAGGTCACCACCCTGGTCTGGGACGACGCCGCGCAGGCCTGGCAGGTCGGCACCGACCGCGGCGACGAGGTCACCGCCCGGTTCGTCGTGATCTCCTCCGGGCCGTTCAACCGGCCCAAGCTGCCCGGGATCCCCGGCATCGCCGACTTCGCCGGGCACACCTTCCACACCAGCCGGTGGGACTACGGCTGGACCGGTGGCGACGAACGGGGCGGCCCGCTCGACCGGATCGGCGACCGCTCTGTCGCGGTGATCGGTACCGGGGCGACGGCGATCCAGTGCGTCCCGCACCTGGCCGGGGCCGCGCGGCACCTCTACGTCGTGCAGCGGACGCCGTCGTCGGTCGACACCCGCGACGACGCCCCCTACGACGAGGCCTGGTGGCGGGCGCTCACGCCGGGCTGGCAGCGCCGCCGTCGCGAGGACTTCCTGCACCTCATGGACATGCGCCCGGCGCCGCACGGCTCGTCCGGCCCCGACGGCGTCGCGGACAGGTGGACCGACACCGCCCCGATCCGGGGCGCGCAGCGGCTCGCCCGGACCCGGGGCGCCGAGGATCCGGCCGAGGCGCTCGAGATCGCCGACGCCGAGAAGATGGACGAGATCCGGGCCCGGGTCGACGACATCGTCGCCGACCCGGCGACGGCCGCGGCGCTCAAGCCCTGGTACCGCCAGATGTGCAAGCGGCCCACCTTCAGCGACACCTACCTGCAGACCTTCAACCGGCCGGACGTGACCCTGCTCGACACGGCCGGGCAGGGCGTCGAGCGGATCACCCGCGACGGCCTGGTGGTCGACGGGGTCGAGTACCCGGTGGACGCGATCGTGTTCGCCACCGGGTTCGAGCTCGGCGCGGACCCCGCCACCCGGGCCGGGGCCGACATCCGCGGTCGCGACGGCGTCACCCTCGCCGAGCACTGGGCCGACGGGCTGTCCACCCTGCACGGCTGGGTCAGCCGCGGCTTCCCCAACCTGTTCCACGTGGGCGCCGGGCAGAACTCGGCGTCGGTGAACTTCGCGCACGTGCTCGACGAGCAGGCCGGGCACATCGCGGCGGTCTGCGCCGAGGCCGCGCGGCGCGGGGTGCGGGTCGTGGAGCCGACCGCCGCGGCGGAGGCGGCGTGGGTCGCCACCATCCGCGAGCGGGCCCGCGACCAGCACGCCTTCCTCGCCGGGTGCACGCCCGGCTACTACAACTTCGAGGGCCGCCCGCGGACGCGCAGCGAGCAGTTCGGCGGCGGTCCGGTCGAGTTCCACCAGATCCTGCGCGACTGGCGCGCCGGTGGGATGGACGACGTGCTCTCCGGCGGGGACGCGTGAGCGTGCGCCCGGTCGCGGGACCGGACCGGGGACCCGTGCGGACCGCACCCGGGCTGCGCGCCGCGCCGCTGTGCCCGCCGAACCCGCTGTGGGCCTCCAACGGGATCGTGACCGGTCCGGACGGCCGGCTGTGGATCGCGCAGTTCCTCGGCGGGACCGTGTCCGCGTTCGACCCGGCGACCGGCGGGCTCGAGACGGTGCTCGGGCCGGACGGGCCGCTCACCGCCCCCGACGACCTCGTGTTCGGTGCCGACGGCGAGCTGTTCGTGGTCGACCTGCCCGCCGGGCTGGTGTGGCGCCGGGCCCCCGACGGGGCGACGGCCGTCGTCGCCGACGGGATCACCGCACCGGACGGGATCGCCTGGCACCGCGGGCGGCTGTTCGTCAACGAGCTGTGCCCGGACGGACGGCTGCTGGAGATCGACCCGGCGGGCGGGCCGCCGCGGGTGCTCGCGACCGGGCTCGCGCTCGGCAACGCGATGGAGGTCGGCCCGGACGGGCTCCTGTACTACCCGCACCTGCTCTCCGGCGAGGTGTGGCGGGTCGACCCCGACGGCGGCACCCCCGAACGGCTGCTGACCGGGCTGGACCGGCCGGTGGCCGTGCGCTTCGACCCCGCGGGGCGGCTGCGCATCCTGTCCAACGGCGACCGCGGCGCCCTGTGGACCGCCGACGGCGGGCGGGTCACCGCCACCCTCGACACCGGCGTCGGCGGCGCGGACAACGTCGTGTTCACCGCCGACGGCGCGGCCTGGGTGACCGGCGCCTTCCACGGCGGGCTGGTCCGGGCCGGTGTCGACGGCACGGTGACCACGGCGCTGCCGGCGGGCCTGTGCGGCCCCTGGGGCGTGGCCGCCGACGGTGCGGGCGCGCTCGTCGCCGACCACTTCTCCCTGGCCCGGGTGGCCGGCGGCGCCGTCACCGCGCTCGGCGATGTCGTCACCGAGGTCCGCGGCGGGGTCCGCGGACTCGCCCGGCACCACGGTGACACGGTCGTGACCACCGGCACCGGGGTGTGGCGCGGGCATCCCGGCTCCTGGACCCCGCTGGCCGACGGGCTGGCCGGGGCGACCGGCGTCGCCTCCTGCCGGGACGGGCTGCTGGTCGCCGAGACCGGCGCCGGGCGGGTCCTGCACCTCGCCGACGACGGCACCGCCACCGTGCTCGCCACGGGTCTCGACGGGCCGGTGGACGTGGCCGTCGACGGGACCGGCACCGGCTACGCCACGCTGACCGGCGGCGGGCAGGTCGTGCGGCTCACCCGCGGCCCCGACGGCGCCGGTGCCGGATCCGTCCTCGCCGCGGGTCTGCACCGGCCGGAGGGGATCGCCGTGGCCGGGGGCGCGCTGTGGTGCGCCGAGGCCGCCGCGGGACGGCTGCTGCGGATCGACCCGGCCGACCGGACGGTCACCGTCGCGGCGTCGGGGCTGCCCTTCGACGTGCGCCCACCGCACGTGCCCGCGGACTGCCGCAGCGGTGCGGCCGCCCGGCCCGCCCCGTTCGCCGGGGTCGCCGCGGCCGACGACGGCTCCGTGCTCGTCGCGGTCAACGGCGCGGGCTACGTGCTGCGGGTCGGCCCCTGACCGGCCGCGCGTTCGCCGTCGACGCCGTGGGTCGCGGCGTCGACGGCCGCCGACAGCCGCTCGCGCAGCTGCGCGGCGGGCGGACGGCGCCCGTCGGCGGTGGCGGCGGCGATGTCCTCGGTCGCGACCCGCAGCGCCCCGTTGAGCGCGGCGGCCTGCACCCGCACGGCGACGTCGCCGGGATCACGGCCGAACCGGCCGGCGAGGATCCCGGCGAGGACCGGCTCGGCCCGCTCCTGCACGACCAGCCAGATCGCGCGCAGCGCGGGCTCGTCGCGGCTCATCCGGATCACGGCGAGCACGAGGTCGCCGTCGTCCGGGCCCGCGTCGGGGTGCTCGGCATAGTCCGCGGCGAGATGCTCGGTCAGCCCGACGCCCGCGGGCCAGCGGGCCAGGCTCGCGGTGAACGCGTCGGTGGCCAGGCTCAGCACCGGCTCGACGCAGCTCTCCTTCGTGCGGAACCAGCGCCAGAACGTGCGCGCCGACAGCCCGACCGCCTCGGCGATCTGCTCCCCGCCGGTCGCGGCGACGCCGTTCTCGCGGAACAGCCGGATCGCGGCCCGGGAGATCTCCAGGCGCTGCAGGGTGCGGCGACGGTCGCTCATCGGCCGCCGTCCGCGCCGGACCGCCGTCCCCTCCGTCACACCGCACCCCCGAGTGCTCGCCGGGCGGTCAGCCTAGACGGCGGGCGTTGGCCCGCACCCGGGTGCGGATCGGCTCCAGCGCCCGCACGAGAGTCTCCGGCCCGGGCTTCGAGGTGACCAGGACGACCGCGGCCCGGGAGAACCCGTCGACCTTCTCGGCCCACATCCGGTGGATCTCGCGGACCTCACGCGCCGGGGGCGGGAAGCCCGAGGTGAGCATCCGGGCGGTGCGGCGCGCGACGACCAGCGGCGCGAACACCGCGATCTCGGCGAGCGGGAGGACGGCACGAGTGGTGGCGGGCACGGGACGGACGGTAGCCCCTGCCCCCGACACCCACGGGCCGCGCGCCGGTCACCGAGGGCTCGCCGCCGGTCACCGCCGGTTCGGTGGCGACACCCCCTCCCGCGTTAACGATGGGGCGCGGGGCCACGACAGGTAACCGAACGCGACCCCGGGGAGGGCTCACACGCATGGCCGTCGAGACGTTCTGGGACGGACTGGAACGGCGCATCGCCGCCGGCGAACCGCCGTACGGGGAGCACCCGGACGTCGCGCCGGACGGGGTGACACCCGAGGCGCTGCGCCGCGTCCTGGACCTCGAGGCGCACCACCTGCGCCGCTCCGGCACCGCGCCGGTCGCCCAGCACCTGCTCGCCGGGGCCGTCCTGGCCGGGGAGGCCGCGCTGGCCGGGGCCGCCCGGGCCCGGCTCACCGCCCAGGGCGTCCCCGCGCTGACCACCCGCTGGCGCACCCGGCCGCCGTCGGCCGCGCTGAGCCGGGTCCTGGAGGGCCACGGGGACGCGGTCGTCGCGCTGCTCGCCGGACCGGACGGCCTGTTGCTGTCGCTCGACGCCTCCGGTGAGAGCGGTGCCTGGGACGCAGGGACCGGGCACGCGGTCCCGGACCCGCTCGCCGGGCCCGGCGGTCCGCGGCCCCCGGCCTCCACGGTCCACGCCCGGACGGTCGCCCTGTCCCCCGACGGCGGCCTGGTCGCCCTCGCCGGTGACGACCCCGAGGTGCGGGTGCTGGCCACCGACGGCCCGGCCCGCGGCGCCGAGGTCACGACCCTGGCCGGGCGGCCCGGCCCGGTGACCGCGCTCGCGGTGACCGGGACCGCCCCGACCCGGGTGGTCGCGGGCGGCGCCGACGGCGCGGTGCGGGTGTGGGACGTGACCAGCGGCGCGGCCGTCTCGGTCGCCCGCGGCCACGCCGGCCCGGTGACCGCGCTGACCGCGACCGGCCAGGGCACCGTCGTGTCCGGCGGGGTGGACGGCACGCTGCGGTCCTGGGACCCGACCACCGGGGCCCCGCTGGGGCTGCTGGAGGGCGGGCCCGCCGTGGTCGCCGTGGTGGTGCCGACCGCGGGGCAGCTGCTCGCGGCCACCGCCGACGGTGCGCTGCACGTGTTCGAGCTGGTCGACGGGGTGCCGCAGGACGCGGTGCGGCTCGACGTCCCCGGCGACGGCGTCGCGGTCACCGCGGCCGCGTGCGCCGGTGAGGGCCGGGTCGTCGTCGGAAGGGTGGACGGGACCGTGCAGCTCGTCCCGACCACCGGCCCCGGCCCGGTCGCCGAGCTCGCCGGGCACGGCGCCGCGGTGCGGGCGGTCACCGCCGACGCCGCGGGCACCGTCGTCGCGACCGGGGACGACCACGGCCGCGTCCTGGTCTGGGACCCGGCACGGGCCCGGCCTGGTGCCGGCGGGCACGCCGGGGTCTCCCCCGCGGTCGGTGCGGTCGCCGCGGGCTCGGGCCTGGTCGTCTCGGCCGGTCGCCGCTCCGACGGGCTGCTCGCGCACGACCCGGCCACCGGCGCGCGCCGCTGGGGCGTCCCGGCCGGTGCGGGCCCGCTGTGGTTCGACCCGTCCGGGACGAGGCTGTTCGCCGTCACCGGGACCGCCACCGTCGAGGAGCGCTACGCGACGACCGGGGTGCGGGCCGGTGCGGTGTCGCTGCCCGGCCGTGTGCTGGCCGGGCGGGGCGCGCTGGTCGTGACCGGTGAGCCGGACGGCACGGTCGCCGTGCGCGACGCGCGCAGCGGGCGGGCCTTCCGCACCACCCGCCTGCCGTCGGCACCGCGGGTGGCCGCGCCGACCCCCGGCGGGGCGACGGTGCTGCTCGCCGCGGACGGCCTGCTGGCCTGCTGGCGGCCCGCCTCGGCGGAGGTGGTCACGGCGGCGCTGCCGGCCGGGCTGGTCACCGCCGTCGCCGTCGACGACGACGGCTGCCACGGCGTGGTCTGCGACGCCGACGGCCGGGTGCACGTCTGGCGGGCCGGGTCGGCCGCGGTGACGACGGTGCGCGCCGACGCGGCGCACCTGACCGCGGCCGCCGGTGCGGGCCGGTGCCGCGCGGTGACCGCGGGCTCGGACGGCACGGCGGTGCTGTGGGACCTGACCTCGGCGACGGCGCTCGGCCGGGTGCCGCTGGACGCGCCCCTGACCGCGGTCGCGGTGGGGGGCGGGACGGTGGTCGTCGGCGACGGGTGCGGCGAGGTGCACTGCCTCGACCTGCTCGCCGGGGCCGCCGCGGCCGTCCCGGACGGCGTCATCCCCGAGCAGGGCGGCGCGGCCGTGGTCCCGGCGCCACGCACCGGGACCACGGACCGCGAGGCGGCCGCTCAGCTCAGCGAGTAGCCCTCGAACTTCTCCCGCAGGGTCTTCTTGGAGAACTTGCCGACGCTCGTCTTGGGCACCTCGTCGATGAACTCGACGGCGTCGGGGAGCCACCACTTGGCGACCCGGTCGGTGAGGAAGGCGAGGAGCTCGTCGGCGGTGAGGGTCTCGCCGTCCTTCACCACGACGCAGGCCATCGGGCGCTCCACCCAGCGCTCGTGCGGGATCGCGATGACCGCGGCCTCGGCGACCTTCGGGTGCGCCATGATCTCGTTCTCCAGCTCCACCGAGCTGATCCACTCACCACCGGACTTGACCAGGTCCTTGGTGCGGTCGACGAGCTTGACGTAGCCCGAGCCGTCGACGACGGCGACGTCGCCGGTGCGCAGCCAGCCGTCGGAGGTGAACTGCGTGCCGCCGCCCTCGCCGCGGTAGTACTCCGAGGCGATCCACGGGCCCGCCACCTGCACCTCACCGCTGGTGGTGCCGTCCCAGGGCTGCTCGGCACCGGTCTCGGGGTCGGCGATGCGCAGGTCGACGAGCGGGACCGGGGGTCCCTGCAGGGCGCGCACGGTGGCCTTGTCGTCGTCGGACAGGTCGTCGTGCTGGGAGCGCAGCACGCCCAGGGTCGCCACCGGCGAGGTCTCGGTCATCCCCCATCCCTGCAGGACCGGCAGGCCGATCGCGGTGCGGAAGCCCTCCGACATCGACTTCGGCACCGCCGAGCCGCCGCAGAGCAGGACCCGCAGCGACGAGCAGTCGTACTCGCCGAGCCTGGGCAGCAGGCCCATCCAGATCGTCGGGACGCCCGCGGCGACGGTGACCCGGTGGTCCTGGATCAGCGTCAGGACCGCGTCCGGAGTCATGCCAGGCCCGGGCAGCACGAGCGAGGTGCCGGCGAGCAGGCAGCCGTAGGGCAGGCCCCAGGCGTTGGCGTGGAACATCGGGACGACCGGCAGGACCACGTCGCGCTCGCAGAGCCCGACGCCGTCGGCGAACAGGGTCGCGAGCGAGTGCAGCAGCGTCGAGCGGTGCGAGTAGACGACGCCCTTGGGGTTGCCGGTGGTGCCGGAGGTGTAGCACATGGCGGCGGCGGTGTTCTCGTCCTCCACCACGAACCGGCCCGCGAACGGCTCGGCCGCGGCCAGGAGCTCCTCGTAGAGCCGGATGCGCGGGTCGTCGGGGATCTCGGTCGGCGCGCCGTCGTCGATGACGACGACGTGGCGCACCGTGGTCATCCGGTCCACGTGCGGCCAGAACAGGCCGAGCAGGGAGCGCTCGACGAACACGACCTCGTCCTCGGCGTGGTCGGCCACGTAGACGAGCTGGTCGGGGAACAGCCGCAGGTTGAGCGTGTGCAGGACCCGGCCGGTGCACGGCACCGCCAGGTACAGCTCCAGGTGCCGGTCGGTGTTCCAGCAGAACGTCCCGACCCGGCCGTCGGCGGAGACGCCGAGGGTGTCGAGCACGGTGGCCAGCCGGCGGGTGCGTACGGCCCACTCGGCGACCGTGGTGGTGCGGACCGTCCCCGCCGGGGTGGCGGTGACGATCTCCTTGTGTCCGAAGTACTGCTCGGCACGGTGGAAGACGTGCGGCAGCGTCAGGGGACGGTCCTGCATCAGACCGAGCATCGTTGCTCCTGGGGGCTTCCGGGGTGGGGTCGGCCCGACCCTACCGTAACTCGAGATATGGATTGGACTATCCGGTCAGTGCATCCGGGGGTCGCGAACGCGGCGTCCGGAGTAATCGGACACCCGCTGTCAGCAGGCGTGACGCACTGTCCTACCGTTCTTCCCGACGTCCGCGAACCGTCAGGTTCCGGACGCGAGCACGCAGGGTCAAGCAACCGGCCCGGCATCCCGGGGTCCACCCGGGAACCGTTTCCGCAGACATCATCTGCCGGACGCGCCGGGCCAGGTCTCCGGTGCCGCTCGCCGCGGCACCCGCCGAACCGTCGCGTTCCGGCGCGGCGGAGGTCGAGATGCTTTCCGGGTCCTCGGACGCGCAGATCCTGCGCGCCTGCTGCGACGATCCCGTGTTCCGTGCCACGCGCTCCCCGTACCTGGTCGTCGACGGGGAGCTCATGGTCGTGGGGGCGAACGCGGCCTTCTGTGCGGCGACCCTGCGCGCGTCCGGCGAGCTGGTCGGCAGGCCGCTGACGGCCGCGCTGCCGGACGACCCCGACCGGCCCGGCGCCGACGGCGTCGCCAGGCTGACGGCGTCGCTGTCGCGGGTGCTGCGCCTCGGGCTGCGCGACCACCTGCCGGTGCAGCGTCACGACGTGCCCGCGGCGACGGGCACGCCCGGCTTCGTCGAACGGGTGTGGGTCACGGTGAACTCCCCGCTGGCCGCACCGGACGGGCGGGTCATCGGGGTGCTGCACCACATCGAGGACGTCACCGGGTTGATCAGCCCCGGCGCCGACGGCAGCGACCTCCCCGCCGCGGCGCTGGCCCGCGCCCTGGACACCGAGAACAGTCACCTGCGGGCCCGCTTCGCCCGGCACGTCAGCATCGAGCAGGCGAAGGGGGCCCTCATGGCCCAGCGCGGCTGCTCCGCCGACGAGGCGTTCACCCTGCTGCGCCGGCTCTCGCACGAGACGAACCGGAAGCTGCACGTGGTCGCCGAGGCGCTGCTGGCGGACACGGTCGGGCAGCGGCCCTGAGCCGTCACCACCCGTTCGCCCGCAGACCGTGCCGGAGCGCGATCACTGGGGCACGATGGGTGGTCACGAGTCGATCGACGGAGGCGACATGGTGGACCCGCACGCGGCCGTCCCGGGCCGGACCGCAGGCACGCTGACCGGCCGGTACCTGCTGGTGCTCAGCGATGACCTGGTGGCCGACCACGACACGGCACGCTCGGCGGTGGCGGAGCTGACCGGCCTGTCCGAGGTGACCAGCAGCCGCGACGACACACCGGGGGCCCACCCGACGCTGTTCGCCCGGCTCGGCGTCGCCGTCGCCGAGCTGGACCCGGCCCGGCTGCGCACCGTGCGGGCCGACCGCCGGGTGCTGTCGGTGGAGCCGGAACGCGTGCTGCGCGCCCTGTCCGGGCCCGGGCTGAGCGCCGACTACCTGCGCGGGTTCGCCGACGCGGCGGGCTTCCTGGCCGAGCGCGCCGCCGCGTCGGAGACCGCCGACGCGCCCGTCGCGGCCCGGTTCGCCGACAACGACCAGGTCACCTGGGGGCTGCAGGCCACCGGCGCGGACGTCGCCGCCGAGACCGGCGCCGGGATCACCGTCGCCGTCCTCGACACCGGCCTCGACCTCGGCCACCCCGACTTCGCCGGGCGGCAGATCGAGTCGCGCTCGTTCGTCGACGGCCAGGAGGTCGCCGACGTGCAGGGGCACGGCACGCACTGCATCGGCACCTCCTGCGGGCCGCTCGCCCCCGGTTCGGGACGCCGCTACGGCATCGCCCACGAGGCGAGGATCCTGGTCGGCAAGGTGCTCGGTGACGACGGCTCCGGCACCGACGCCGGCATCCTCGAGGGCATCGAGTGGGCGATCTCCTCCGGCGCGCAGGTCGTCTCGATGTCGCTGGGCGCGGACCTCGACGAGGTCTCCGCCGCCTACGAGAACGCCGGGCGGCGCGCGCTGGACGCGGGCACCCTGATCGTCGCCGCGGCCGGCAACAACGCCGAGCGCTCGACCGGGAACGTCGGTTTCGTCGGCGTCCCGGCGAACAGCCCGTCGATCATGGCGGTCGCCGCGGTGGACGCCGCGCTGGCCATCGCCGACTTCTCCGCGGCCAGCTCCGCGGTCGAGGGCGGGCAGGTCGACATCGCCGGCCCCGGTGTGGACGTGTACTCGTCGTGGCCGATGCCCCAACGCACCAACACGATCTCGGGCACCTCGATGGCCACCCCGCACGTCTCCGGGATCGCGGCGCTGTGGTCGCAGCGCACCGGGGCCCGCGGGCGCGACCTGTGGACCCAGCTCACGCAGGCCGCCCAGCGGCTGCCGCTGCCCTCGGGCGACGTCGGCGCGGGCCTCGTCCGGGCCCCGGGCCGATGAGCACGACCGGGAGGCTGCTGGTGTCGGTGGCCGACGGGCACGTCGCCGACGACGTCGCGCGGGCCTGCGCGGCCGCCGGGCTGCAGGTGGAGAAGGTGCTCACGGGGGTCGGGGTGGTCGTCGGGACGTGCGACGACCCGGACGTCCTGCGGGGTGTCACCGGGGTCGCCGCGGTCGAGCCCGACCGCGAGGTCCACCTGGACCGCGATCAGCCGGGGCCCGCGTAATCGGTCGACGCGCGACCCGTACGTCCGATACGGTGGCGCCAGTCGATCGCGCCCGGTGACACGCCGGCCGCGACGAACCGCCCGGACCGTCCCCGGGAGGCGCCCACCCGGCGCCCCGGCCACGGCCGGTGCCACCGACCCCGTACCGGCACCGCGCGATCCCGCGCGGCGCGGCACTCCGCCGCGTACCGGACACCACCTCGACCGAAACGACCATTCCTGTGCAGGCCTCCGTCCACCCACCCGTCACCGACCCCACCGTCCGGGGCGCCGTCGACCGGCTCACCGCCGAGTTCGCCGGTCGTTTCTCCCCGGACCTCGTCGACCACGTCGTGCGCGGTTCCCGCCGCGACCTCGACGTCGTCTCCGCCGCAGCGCTCCCCGAGATGGTCGAGCGCCTGGCCCGTCAGCGGCTGATCGAACACCTCTGATCCGTCCGGCCCCGTCGCCGGGCAGGATGGTCGCCATGTCGCGTCCGCTGTCCGGTCTGCACGTCGTCGAGTGCGCGAGTTTCGTCGCCGGTCCCACCGGTGGCATGACGCTCGCGCAGCTCGGGGCCTCGGTCGTCCGCATCGACCCGCTCGGGGGCGGCCCCGACCACGGTCGCTGGCCCGCCGCCGGGCACGGCACCGGCGACTCCTACTACTGGGCCTCGCTGAACAAGGGCAAGCGGTCGATCAGCATCGACCTGCGCTCCGACGAGGGCCGCGAGCTCGTCCTGGGCCTGGCGACGGCGCCGGGCCCGGACCGCGGTGTCCTCGTCGACAACGTCGTGGGCCGTCGCTGGATGGCCAACGACGCGCTCGTCGCGCGTCGCCCGGACCTGGTGCACGTGCGCGTGCAGGGCTACCCGGACGGCCGCCCCGCCGTCGACTACACCGTCAACGCCGAGGTCGGGATCCCGCAGATCACCGGCAGCGAGGAGGGCGCGGCCCCGGTCAACCACGTGCTGCCCGCGTGGGACCTGGTGACCGGCATGTCGGTCGCGACGGCCGTGCTCGCCGGGGTGTACCAGCGCTCCCGCACCGGCGCCGGGGTGTACTCCGAGATCGCGCTGTCCGACGTGGCGCTGGCCGGCGTCGCGAACCTGGGCTGGCTCTCCGAGGCCGACGAGCGCGGGCACGAGCGGCCGCGGCACGGCAACCACGTCTACGGCAGCTTCGGTGTCGACTTCGCCTGCTCCGACGGGAACCGGGTGATGGTCGTCGCGCTGACCCCGGCGCAGTGGAACGCCCTGGTGTCGGTCACCGGGACCGGTGACGTGTTCGCCGCACTGGAGCCCGCCCTCGACGCCGACCTGACCTCGGAGACCGAGCGCTACCGGCTGCGCGAGACGATCGCGGCGGTGCTGCGGCCGTGGTTCGCCGCGCGCGACTCGGCGACCGTGGAGTCCGAGCTGAACCGGGCCCGCGTGCTGTGGGGCCGCTACCAGGGGATGACCCACGTCGTCGCCGAGCACCGCGCCGGAGGGCACCCGCTGCTCGCCGATCTGGCGCTCCCCGGTGGCGCCACCGG
The DNA here is from genome assembly GCF_020131375.1 of Pseudonocardia sp. ICBG1034. Classification (NCBI taxonomy): domain Bacteria; kingdom Bacillati; phylum Actinomycetota; class Actinomycetes; order Pseudonocardiales; family Pseudonocardiaceae; genus Pseudonocardia; species Pseudonocardia sp. ICBG1034. The sequence continues at coordinate 1,927,339 of NZ_JAHLEK010000015.1, read as the reverse complement.
TATCACCGCGCGCTCGCCGATCCGGTGGGACGCCGACCACGGTGACGCCGGCGCCGCCCCCGAGCTGGGCCGGGAGACCGACGAGGTACTCGCCGACGTCCTCGGTCTCGACGAGCGCACCATCGGCGGGCTGCACGACCGCGGCGTCGTCGGGTAGAGAATCCCCGTGACCGACGCACAGCTGACCGAGGCACGGTGGACCCACGTCGCGCTGCCCACCGGCGACCTCGACGCCGCCATCGACTTCTACACGACGATGACACCCCTCACCGTCGTCGAACGCTTCTCCGACGACGCCGGGCGGAGCGCCTGGCTGTCCAACGCCGGTCAGGTCCAGACGCCGATGGTGCTGGTCCTGGTGTCGTTCGACGCCGAGCAGGGTGGCGAGCTGGGGCTGCTGCGCCCCTTCGCCCACCTGGGGATCGAGGTGCCGACCCGCGGCGACGTCGACGCCGCCGCCGACCGCGCCCGCGACGCGGGGTGTCTGCACTGGGAGCCGCGGCAGATGCCGGGGCCGGTGGGGTACATCTGCGCGCTGACCGATCCGGACGGGAACGTCGTGGAGTTCTCGTACGGGCAGAAGGTGTTCACCTCGGTGCGGGAGAGGTGGGGCTGAGGTCCCGGGGTTCGCGTGGGACCCGGTCGAGCCCACCGTCCCGACCGGGTGGGGCTGTCGGAGCGCCGCTGTTCAGGGGCACCGAGGTCGGTCGTCGGGCGGCGTGCCCCGCTGGTCGCACCTGCGTCGTGCTCGTGCCGCCCCGTCGGTCGTGGGCCTTGCCGGCGGGGCCGACGACGAACGGGTTGATGCGCGATGTCCACCCCACCAGCCGCCCCCGGGGAGTCGGGTGATCCCGTCCCCCGCCACCTGGCCGACGGTGGTCGCGCCGTCCAGGTGAGAACCGGCATGGAGGTGCTTCCCTCTCGTGCCGGAGACATCACCCCAGCTCAAGGATTCGCGATAGCGAACGAAAACTAGGGATCGAACACACGTTCGAGTGTTGTCGACGGTGTGACCGCCACCCAGGAACCACCCGCCCACGCCACCGGCGTGCTCGCAGGCGGGTTCCCCTCGGGTGACCTCACCCTGCTCCGGTTCCACCTCGACCACGCCCTCGCCGCCGACACCTCCACGTTGTCCGAAGCCGAGCTGATCGACCAGATCCAGGAGATCGAGACTCTCCGGGCATCGCTCGCCGCACTGCAGACGGACCGGATCCGCGCCTTCGCCCAGGCCCATGTCGACAGCCACCGCGTCGACGACCGGACCGACGTCGACAAGATCCACCGCAGCGTCGTCGCCCAGATCCAACTGGCCTGCCGGGTCTCCACCACCGAGGCCCGCACCCGCGTCGCCGACGCCCGCGACCTGCGCGCCGGGCTCGACGACGTCCGGCGCCTCCATGAGACCGGGCAGCTCAGCGCCGCCGAGGTCACCGCGATCGCCGTCGAATGCCGCGACCTCGACACCACCCAACGCGCGCGGATCGATGCCCGGCTCACTGCCGTGCACGACCTGACCCGTTACGGGATCGGGCGCCTGCGGGCGATGACGCGGCGTCTGGTCGCCGAGATCGCCCCCGCCCGGTTCCGCGCCCGCGTCCACGCCGCCAGGGTCGAGCGCCGGGTCACCCTGCGGCCCGCGCCGGATGCGATGAGCTACCTGACCGCGTACGTGCCGGTCGAACAGGGCGCCGCCTGCCTGGCCGCGCTGCAGAAGGCGTTCGTCGAGGTCCAGGTCGACCCGCAGCCCCTGACCCGCACCCGCGGACAGGTCCTCGCCGACACCCTCGTCGAACGCGTCATCGGCCAGGCCACCGCGACCGCCGTGAACCTCGAAATCCAGGTCACCGTCCCGATCCAGGCCCTGCTCGACCCCACCTCCCCGCTGCCCGCCGAGATCCCCGGCCTCGGACCCGTCCCCGCCGACCTGCTCGCCACCCCGGAGGGGACGAAGTCCCTGCGCCGCCTGCTCACCGACCAGGGCCTCGTGATCGGCGGCGACTCCCGCAGACGCACCTTCACCGGACTCCTCGCCACCCTCGTGACAGCACGCGCGGAGAACCGGTGCACCGAGCCCTACTGCGACGCACCCATCCGCCACCTCGACCACATCCGGCGGGATGCCGACGGCGGACGCACCGAGCTGGAGAACGGGCGTGGAGTGTGCGAGTTCCACAACCACGTCCGCGAACAACCCGGCTGGAACGTCTTCCGCGCTCCGGACGGCATCGTGGTCACCGTCACCCCGACCGGACACCGCTACCGCGGTCCGGCACCACAACCGCCACCGCCCGCACCACCACCGCGCGCACCGACCTGACCTCGACGCCGCGCGCACCCCACCGATCCGATGGGGTGCGCGAGGTGGCGACGAGCGTGTCAGGAGGTCGGGGCGGACAGGTCGTAGACGGTCTGACCACCGACGGTCGTCGCCGCGTAGTGCTCGGCGACCCAGGTCGCGATCCGGCTGCTCGTCGAGTCGCTCTGCCCACCGGGGCCGCCGCCCTGGCCGCCCGCCACGTAGTAGGCGATCCGGCCCTGCTCCACGTAGGACTGGAACTCGGCGAGGGTGACGGCGGAGTCGCTGCCGGCCCACCCACCGGTCGACATGACCGCGGTCCCACTCGCCAGCTCCAGCGACGCGGCGGTCTGGGAGGTGGCGACCGCGGCCGCCCAGGTCGTCCCGGACGAGGACCGGGTCGCGGCGAGCAGTGAGGTCAGCTCCACCGAGGTCGCGCCGCCGGGGCCGGGCCCGCCACCGCCCTGCCCCGGGGACGTCGCCCCGGCACCACCGGACCCGTCCGCGCCGACGGCCGCACCCGGGCCGGCCGGGCCCGGGCGGGGACCGCCGGACGAACCGGCGGTGGTGCCGAACGAGCTCGACACCGTCCCGACCGAGGGGATGCTGCCGGTGTGCCCGGTCGACGCCGTCGCCACCGCGTACACCCCGGTCCCGAGCATCCCCGCCACCAGCACCGCGACCAGACCGGACCGCACCACCGCTCGCCCCCGGCCGGGCGCGAGCATCAGCCCCGCCGCGACCACCGTGACCACCCCGACCGGCCGGCACAGCCAGGAGAACGACTCCGCGCTCACCACCAGCAGCGCGACCGCCCAGCCACCGGTGACGAGCACCGTCGTCGCGGCGACGATCCGCGCCCACCGGGCACCCCGCTCCCGCCACAGCGCCGCCCCGCCGACGGCCACCACTCCGGCGAGCCCCGGGGCCAGCGCCACCGTGTAGTACGGGTGCATCGTGCCGCTCATCATCGAGAACACCGCCGCCGTGACGAGGGTCCAGCCACCCCACAGCAGCAGCGCCGCACGGGTCCGGTCGGTCCGCGGCGCCCGCCGGGTGACCCACAGCCCGGCGACGAGCAGGATCAGCGCGGCCGGCAGCAGCCAGGAGATCTCGTAGGCGAGCTCACCGGTGAACAGCCGCAACGGACCGGCCGCGCCGCCGAAGCCGGTGTCGCCACCACCGCCTCCCCCGCCGGGGCCGCCACCGTTGCCGGTGCCGCCGAGCAGCCGGCCGAGGCCGTTGTAGCCCAGCGCGAGCTCGAGCAGCGAGTTCGTCGTCGATCCTCCGATGTAGGGCCGGTCGGACGCGGGCCACAGCTCCACCAGCGCGATGAACCACCCCGCGGAGACGACCATCGCCGCCACCGCGGCACCCAGCTGCAGGATCCGGGTCCGCAGCCGCGGCGAGCCCGCGACCAGGTACACCAGCCCGAGCGCCGGGACGACCAGCAGCGCCTGCCCCATCTTCGTGAGGAAGGCGAACCCGACCGCCGACCCGGCCGCGACCAGCCACCAGGTGGACGCCCGCACCGAGGCGGCGTCGACGGCGCGCGAGCCGGCCCAGGCCGCGACGACGAGCAGCAGCGTCAGCAGCGCGTCCGGGTTGTCGAACCGGAACATCAGCACCGCCGCCGGGGTCAGCGCCAGCGCCGCGCCCGCGAGCAGACCCGCGGCGGGCCCGGCCCACCGCCGCACCGTCGCGTGCAGCAGGGCCACCGCGCCCACACCCATCAGGGCCTGCGGCACGAGCAGGCTCCACGACGAGAACCCCAACAGCCGCGCCGAGGCCACCATCACCCACAGCGCTGCGGGCGGCTTGTCGACGGTGATCGCGTTCCCGGAGTCCAGCGACCCGAACAACCACGCCTTCCACGACTGGGTCCCGGCCTGCACCGCGGCGGCGTAGAAGTCGTTGGCATGGCCCGAGGCCGACAGGTTCCACAGGTAGAGCACTGCGGTCGCGGCGAGCAGTACCAGCAGCCCCGGCCGCGCCCAGCGCGGGCCGTCGTGGGCTCCGCGGAGCAGCCGCGCCACCCGCCCGGGCGGCGCGACGGACGGGCCGGAGCCGGTGGGTGGGACGGGTGGGGGGACGGACGGCGGCGGGGTGTCGCGGTGCCGTCCCGGTCGGACCGGGGTCGCGGTGCTCACGGGGGTCTCCTCGAGTCGTGGAGGTACGCGGACCACCGTCGTCCACGGCTCTGTCGCGCTCCTGTCCGGTTCCTGTGCGCGGTCTGTGAGCGATGAGTTCCGGGCGCGACGCCGGTCACCCCTCACATGACCGAGCCGACCACCACCGCCCTGCCCCCCGTCGTCGACACCGCCACCTGGGAGCGCGAGCTCGCCGCGCTGCGCGTCCGCGAGAAGGCCGCCACCCGCGAGCTCGACGCCATCGCCGCCGCCCGTCGCCGGCTGCCGATGGTCGAGATGCCCGACTACGTCCTGCGCGGCGAGGACGGCCCCGTCCGCCTCGCCGAGATCTTCGACGGCCACCCGCAGCTGATCGTCTACAGCCACATGTGGCACGACGGCGCCGACTGGCAGTGCGGCGGGTGCACGGGGTTCACCTCGCAGTTCACCCGGCTCGCCGGTCTGGAGAAGTTCGACGCCCGCTTCGTGATCGTCACCCAGGGCCCGATCGACGAGGCGCTGGCCTACCGGCGTCGCGTCGGCAACACCATGACCTGGTACTCGACGGCCGACAGCAGCTTCGGCACCGACGTCGGCGCCCCGCCCGGGGGCGGCTTCGCGGTCAACGTGTTCCTGCGCGACGGCGACCGCGTCTTCCGCACCTGGCACACCGACGGCCGCGGCACCGAGCAGCTGTCCTACCTGTTCCCGCTGGTCGACGTACTGCCCTACGGCCGCCAGGAGGTCTGGCAGGACTCGCCGGAGGGCTGGCCGCAGGGCCCCACCTACAGCCGGTGGGCCGGGCCGCAGGAGATCGCCGCCGCCTACGGCGAGGGCTGAGCCCGCGCCCGCACCCCGGCCAGGACGGTGTCGACGACCGCCACCGCGTGACCCCGGGCGTCGTCGCGGGCGGCGAGGTGCGCGGGGGTGGTCGCGACGTGGTTGCGCACCGCCCCCGCGACCAGGTCCGCGACCAGCGCCACCGACGTCCCGGCCGGGAGCTCGCCGCGCTCGATGCCGCGGCGCACCATCGTCCGGGCGCCGCGGACGTGCTCGGGATAGGCGTCGTCGGCGAGCGCCCCCGCGATCTCCGGGACCCGGTGGGAGTCCACGAGCAGCCGCTCGACCAGCCGGCCGTCGTCGCTCGTGGCGAACGCCGTCCACAGCTCGGCGAAGGTCACCAGGTCCTCGCGCAGCGAGCCGGTGTCGATGTCGGCGACGAAGCGGGCCCGGTCGCGCACCGCCGCCACCAGCAGCGCCGCCCGGGTCGGCCAGCGCAGGTACAGCGACCCCTTCCCGATCGACGACCGGCGGGCCACCTCCTCCAGCGACAGCCCGGACCAGCCGCGCTCGCCGTAGACCTCGCGAGCGGCGGCGAGGGCGCGACGGTCGACGTCCGGGTCGCGCGGACGTCCGCTGCGGCGCGACGGCGGGGGCACGGCGGCGATCCTGCCAGACGGTGCTGTGACCACCGACCCACTTCTGGACGGTGTCCGTCCGTAATACGCTCACCGGTGTGATCAGGACAGCGCTGACCGATCTGCTGGGCGTCGAGCACCCGATCGTCGGGTTCAACCGGTCCCCCGCGGTGGTGACCGAGGTGAGCCGTGCCGGCGGGTTCGGGGTGCTCGCGGCGGTCTCCTACACCGCCGAGGAGCTCGACGCGCAGCTGACCTGGATCGAGGAGCAGCTCGACGGGCGGCCCTACGGGGTCGACCTGCTCGTCCCGGAGAAGACCGCCGACCCCGGGGCCGACCGGGAGGACCTGGTCGCCGCGCTGCGTGCGCAGCTCCCGGCCGAGCACCTCGCCTTCGTCGACGACCTGCTCGACCGCTACGGCATCCCGCGGCTGCCGGTCGACCCCGGGCGCGACGCGATCGCGGCGGGGATGAGTCGGCGCGGCGCCGAGGCCCAGCTCGACGCGGTGTTCGCCCACCGGCCCGCGCTCGTCGCGAACGCGCTCGGCACCGCGCCGCCGCACCTCGTGGAGCGCGCGCACGACGCCGGGACGGTCGTCGCCGCGCTGGTCGGGAGCCGCCGGCACGCCGAACGGCAGCTCGCGGCCGGGGTCGACGTGCTCGTGGCGCAGGGCACCGAGGCCGGTGGGCACACCGGCACCATCGCGACGACGGTGCTGACCCCGGAGATCGTCGGTGTCGCCGGGGACCGTCCGGTGCTGGCCGCGGGCGGCATCGCCTCGGGCGACCAGATGGCCGCCGCGCTCGCGCTCGGTGCGGCCGGGGTGTGGTGCGGCTCGGTGTGGCTGTCCAGTGTGGAGGACGTGGCGCCGGAGTCGGTGAAGCGCAAGTTCCTGGCCGCGGGCAGCGGCGACACCGTCCGCTCCCCCGCCCGGACCGGAAAGCCCGCCCGGCAGCTGCGCAGCGCCTACCACGACGCGTGGTCCGCGCCCGGCGCGCCGGCGCCGCTGCCGATGCCGCTGCAACCGCTGCTGACCCTGCAGGCCTGGTCCAGCATCGACGCCGCCGCCGACGCCGGGAACGCGGGCGCGGAGGAGCTGCAGTCGTTCTTCGTCGGGCAGGTCGTCGGCGCGTTCACCGAGCTGCGCGGCGCGGGCGAGATCACCCGGGAGATGGCGCGCGACTGCGAGCAGCGCATCGCCGCGCTCGCGGGGCTGGTCGGATGAGCCTCGACCCGCGGACACCCGTCGTCGTCGGGGTCGGGGAGGCCTCCGAGCGGATCGGCGAGCCCGGCTACGCCGCCCTGTCACCGGTCGGGCTCGGCGCCGCCGCGGCCGCCGCGGCGCTCGCCGACACCGGCGCCGACCCGGCCGCGGTCGCGGCGGCGCTGACCGTCGTCGCCGGGGTGCGGCAGTTCGAGATGTCGCTGCCCGGGGCGGTCGCGCCGCTGGGCCGGGCGGACAACTACCCGCGCGCGGTCGCCCGCCGCGTCGGCGCCGACCCGCGCCGGGCGGTGCTCGACGTCGTCGGCGGGCAGTCCCCGCAACGGCTGGTCACCGAGTTCGCCGGCGCGATCGCCCGAGGGGAGGCCGGGGCGGTGCTGCTCGTCGGGGCCGAGGCGATGTCGACCGTGCGGGACCTGATGTCGCGCCCCGAGGCCGAGCGGCCCGACCACGGCGAGCACGTCGGCGGCACGCTGGAGGACCGCGGGTACGGCTCGGAGCTGCGCAGCCCGGTCGCCGAGGCACACGGCGTGCTCTCCCCCGCCGCCTACTACGCGCTGTGCGAGAACGCCCGCCGCGCCCGGCTCGGCCTCGGCCGGGACGCCTACGCCCACGGGATGGGCGCGCTGTTCGCGCCGTTCACCCGGGTCGCCGCCGGGCACCCGCACGCCGCCGCGCCGCAGGCCCGAACGCCCGACGAGCTCGTCACGACCGACGACCGCAACCGGATGATCACCGACCCGTACCCGCGGTTCCTCGTCTCGCGCGACCAGGTCAACCAGGGCGCCGCGGTCGTCCTCACCTCGGTCGGCACCGCCCACGACCTGGGGATCGACCCGCAGCGGTGGGTGTTCCTGCACGGCCACGCCGACCTCACCGAGCGCGCCGTGCTCGACCGCCCCGACCTGGGCGCCTACCCGGCGGCCGAGGCCGCCGTCCGGCACGCCCTGGACCGCGCCGGGACCGGCGTGGACGACCTCGCCGCGATCGACCTGTACTCCTGCTTCCCGATCGCGGTGTCCTCGGTCGCCGCCCCCCTCGGGCTGGCCGCCGACGACCCGCGCGGGCTCACCGTCACCGGTGGGCTGCCGTTCTTCGGCGGGCCGGGGAACGACTACTCGATGCACGCGGTCGCCGAGGTCGTACGACGCCTGCGGGCCGACCCGGGCACGTACGGCCTGGTCGGCGCGAACGGCGGGTTCCTGTCCAAGTACTCCGCCGGGGTCTACTCCACCCGCCCCGCCCCCTGGCGCGACGACGACAGCGCCGCGCTCCAGGCCCGGCTCGACGCCGTTCCCACCGTCCCGACGACGACCGCCGCCGACGGCACGGCGACCGTCGAGACCTGGACGGTGCGCCACGACCGCGACGGCAGCCGGCACGCGGTCGTCGTCGGCAGGCTCGACGACGGCGGTGCGCGGTTCATCGGGTGCGGTCGCGACGACGAGCTGCCGGAACTGCTCGCCGGCGACCCGGCCGGGGCTGCGGTCCGGGTCCGGCCCGACGGGAAGCTGACGATCGTCACGCCGCGCTGACGGGTATCCGGGCCCCGTGACCGGGAGGTCGCCGAGCGCGAGCCGTCACGTCGCTGCGCCACCGGACCGGCTCGCGGCCGCCGTCGAGGGCTGAGCCACCTCCCCCAGGGCCGTGCCGAGGATGTCCACGCCGCGGCGGATCTCGGCCTCGGTCGCGGTCAGCGGCGGCGCGATCCGGAACGTCCCACCCATGCCGGGCAGCTGCACGATGTTCATGTGCAGACCCAGCTCGGCGCACCGCGCGGTGACGGCCGCCCCGAGCGCGTCGGTGTCGGAGCCCGCCAGCTCCAGCCCGACCAGCAGGCCGCGGCCGCGGACGTCGCCGATCGTCCCGGTCGTGCGGGCCAGGTCCCGCAGACCGTCCTGCAGCAGCGTGCCCAGCTCGCGGGCGCGCAGGTCGAGCCGGTCGCGGGTGAGCACGTCGAGCACGGTGAGCCCGACCGCCGCCGGGAGGGGGTCGTTGACGTGGGTGGTGAAGAACAGGAAGCCGCGCTCGTGCGCGACCTGCTCGATCGCGGCCGTGGTGAGGACGGCGGCGAGCGGCAAGCCTGCCCCGAGCGTCTTCGACAGCGTGAGGATGTCGGGGACCACGCCGTCGCGCTGGTGGGCGTACCAGTCGCCGGTGCGGCACAGACCCGTCTGGGCCTCGTCGAGGATCAGCAGCATGCCGCGCTCGTGGCACTTGTCGCGCAGCGCCGCCAGGTAGCCCGGCGGCAGGTCGACGACCCCGCCGGAGGACAGGACCGGCTCGACGATGCAGGCGGCGAGGCTGCCGACGGACTGGGCGTCGATCAGGGCGAACCCGAGGTCGAGCTGGCGGCGCCAGTCGAGCTCCCCGGCGTCGTCGACGAGGTCGGGGCGGTAGCGGTCGGGCACCGGCAGCGCGAAGTTGCCGGGGGCGGCGGGCCCGTACCCGGCGCGGCCGGCGACGTAGGTCGCGTTCGCCGCGGCCTGGGTCATGCCGTGCCAGGACCGGGCGAAGGAGACGATCTCGTGCCGGCCGGTGACGAGCTTGGCCATCCGGATCGCGGCCTCGTTGGACTCCGCGCCGGTGGTCAGCAGCATCGCCCGGTCCAGGCCGCCGCCGACCGAGGCGCACAGCCGCTCGCACAGCTCCAGCACCGGCCGCGACAGCATCCCGCTGTAGAGGTGGTCGAGCCGTCCGACCTGGTCGCGGACGGTCGCGACGATCTCCGGGTGCGAGTGCCCGAGGATCGCGCTCATCTGCCCGGAGGTGAAGTCGAGCAGCTCCCGGCCGCTCTCGGTGGTGATCGTGGTGCCGCGCGCGTGCGCGATCACCTCGGGACTGAAGCCGCCGCGGCCGGAGTAGCGGATGAGGTGCTCGGTCACAGCCAGGTCCTCTCGCGGGCCCGGACGGTCCGGGCGACGGTGTCGTTGACCGGGGTCGGCACGCCGAGCCGGGCGCCCTCGCGGGCCACCGCCCCGTTGATGGCGTCGACCTCGCAGCGGTGCCGGGCGAGCGCGTCGAGCAGCATCGACGGGCGGGCGTGCGGGATGGCGCCGCCGAGCCGGCGGACGTGCTCGACCGGGTCGCCGACCTGCAGCGTCACGCCGGACGCCTGCGCCACCGCGACGGCCTCCTCGGCGCAGGCGCGGGCGACCGCCCAGGCGTCGGGGTCGTCGAGCACCCCGCCGATGGTCAGCCCGGTCAGGCAGGTCGTCCCGGAGAACGCGGCGTTCATGACCAGCTTCTCCCAGACCATCCGGCCCAGGTCGGTGTACAGCGCGACGCCGAACCCCGCCGACCGCCAGATCTCCGCCGAGGCCTCCAGCTGGGCGGCGGGCAGCCCGTCCCACGGGCCGAAGCGGACCATCTCCATGCCGTTGTGGTGCGCGACGCCCGGCTCGGGCAGCGACGCCCCGAACCCGCCGACGACGCCGACCGCGATCCGCCCCGGGTCCAGCTCGGCGGCCGCGACCTCCGGGGAACCGAGCCCGTTCTGGATGGTCTGCACGACCGTGCCCGGGCCGACCAGGTGCGCGCACGACCGCGCGGCGACGGCGACGTCGTAGGCCTTGGTCGCGACGACCACCAGGTCCGCGGGCCGGTCGAGGGCGACGTCGGCGGCGTCGAGGACCGCCGAGGCGAGTCCGACCGTGCGGTCACCGCTGTGCCCGGTCACCCGCAGGCCGCGTTCCCGCAGTGCCGCGGTGTGCCCGGCGCGCCGGCAGACGGCGTGCACCTCGTGCCCGGCGTCGGCCATCAGCCCGGCGTACACCGAGCCCATCGCGCCGCAGCCGACGATCACCACCACCGCCATGCCGACCTCCTCCGGCGCAGTCTGGCATCACGGGGACCGTCCGGTCAGCCCGCCGACGGTGCCGCGATCCGCACCCCGTGCCCCGCGGCGTGCGCGGCGACCGCGTCCGGCGCGGGCGGGCCGGAGCGCCCGAGCTCGCTCATCCCGCGCAGGAACGGCACCTGCGTCGCCCCCGTCACCAGCACGACCAGCCGGGCGTCGGTGTCGGCCCGGTAGCGGTGCAGCACCCCGGCCGGGACGTGCGCGACGTCCCCGGCGCGCAGCCGGTGGGTGACGCCGTCGAGGTCGACGTCGAGCTCGCCCGCGGCCAGGTAGAACACCTTGTCCGCGGACAGCGTGTGCGGCGGCGACGCGGCCCCGGGGCCCAGCGTCAGCTCGAGTGCCTCCCAGGCGTCGCCGGTGTCGGCGCCGGTCGCGAGCGGGACGGCGCGGGTGTGCGGCATGCCGAACGCGTCGGCGTCGTCAGTCGTGATGATCCTGGCTTCCATGGCGGCCTCCTGTGGGGTGTGCTGCTGGGACGACCGTAGGGAGCGGCGGGCGCCGGTCCCATCCCTGCTTCCAGGGGGGTGGCCCCGTGACCGATCACGCCGAGCTGCGTCGCCGTGCCGCCGCGGCGCTCGCCCGCCGGGTCCCGGCCGACCTCGCGGTGTGGGCGGTGCTGGACCCGGCGACGCTGCTGTGGTCGGACTGCGTGCTGGTGGGCGCGGAGCGCGACGCGGCGTTCGAGAACGCGGTGTTCGACAACGAGTACCGCGTCGACGACGTGCTGAAGCTGACCGACGTCGCCGCGACCGGCCGGGCCGGGGCGCTCAGCGCCGTCACCGGCGGGGACCCGGCGGCCAGCGCCCGCTACCGCGACGTCCTGGTCCCGCGCGGGTTCACCGACGAGCTGCGGGTGCCGCTGCACGACGGCCGCACCACCTGGGGCGCGGCGGTGCTGCTGCGGGCGGGCGGCACGTTCGCCGCCGCGGACGTCGCCGCGGCCACGGCGGTCGCCCGCCCGCTCGGCGAGGCCCTGCGCGACACGCTGGTGCGGACGGGGCGAGACCTGGTCGGCGGTGCCCCGGCCGGGACGATCCTCGCCGACGCCGACGGACGGGTGCTCGACCTGTCCGACGACGCCCGTGCCCTGCTCGGCGGCGACGCCGTCCCGCAGGTCGTGCAGGCGGTCGCGGCCCGCCGGGCCGCGGGCCTGTCGGCCGAGGGCACGGTCCCGCTGACCGACGGCCGGTGGCTGTCGTTCCGGGCGTCGCCGCTGGGTGGGGCGCTCGCCGTCGTCGTGGAGGAGGTGCGCCCGCACCAGGTCGCCGACCTCGTGGTGCGCAGCAAGGGTCTCACCCCGCGTGAACGGCAGGTGCTCGCCGCGCTCGTCCGGGGCGCGTCGAACCGGCGGATCGCACGCGAGTGCGGGATGAGCGAGTACACGGTGCTCGACCACGTCAAGCGGCTGTTCGCGAAGTTCGGGGTCTCCGGGCGCGGCGAGCTGACCGCCGCGCTGTTCTTCGACCACTACGCCGAGGCCCACTCGGGACGCTGACCCGCCGGATACGGCAGGCTTCAGGAAGGAGCAGGAACCGGACGAGGGGGACGTCGTGACCTGGAGCACCCGAGAGGTCGCCGAGCTGGCGGGGACCAGCCTGCGGGCGGTGCGGCACTACCACGAGATCGGGCTGCTGGCCGAGCCCGAGCGGCGCACGAACGGCTACAAGCAGTACGGGGTCGCGCACCTGGTCCGGCTGCTGCGGATCAAGCGGCTCGTCGACCTGGGGTTCTCGCTGACCCAGATCTCCGAGATGAACGACGCCGACGCCCACCCGGAGGAGGCCGCCCGCGCGCTCGACGCCGAGCTGGCCGCCACCATCGAGCGGCTGCAGCAGGCCCGCACCGAGCTGGCCCTGATCCTGGACGGTGCCGCGCCCACCGACCTGCCCACCGAGTTCGCCGCGGCCGCCGACCAGCCGATGTCCGAAGCCGACCGGTCGCTCACCCTCGTCCTTCCGCGGGTGCTGGGGTCGGAGCGGCTGCAGGCCGTCGCGGACATGCTGGCCGCCGCCCGCCCGGACCCGACGCAGAACCGGTTCGACACGCTCCCGGCCGACGCCGACGAGGCCACCCGCCAGGAGCTCGCCGACCGGATGGTGCCCTACATGCGCGCGCTCTACGAGACCCATCCCGGCCTGGTCGCGCCGAACACCGACGCACCCGTCGGTGAGCAGCGGGCGGAGCAGACCCTCGGCCGGGCGATGCGGGAGCTGTACAACCGCGCCCAGCTCGACGTGCTCGTGCGCGCCGGGAAGGCACTCGCCGCGGAGCGTGGGGACGGCTGACCCGGGCCCACCGCGGGTGTGGGGCTCGTGGCGAGCGGCGGGCTCGTCGTCGACGCCGACCCAGATGTGGCCTTCCTCCTCCCGGACCGTGCGCCGGTTCCAGGCCGCGGCCCGGGCTGCCGAGCGCATCGAGCACCGCGGCAGCGCCCCCGTGCTGGCCGCGCAGCTCGGCGTCAAGCTCGTCGTGGTCGCGCCGGTCGGAACCGGAGCCGACGGGAACGAGCCGCGCGCGCTGGCCGGTGCGGTCGCGACGGCGGTGCAGGCGAAGCTGTCCGGTACCGCACGCGTGGCGTTCGGCGCCCCCGGCCCCGGCGGGTCGACGCCGCCCCGGTGATCGGCTACGAGGACCTGCGGATCTTCGTCGCCCTGCGCGAGGTCGCCGACTCCGAGAACGGACGGCGGTTCGCCCGCGAGGTGCTCGCCCCGTTGCGCCGCGCGGACGGGCACAACCGCAGCCCGGAGAGCGTGGTGCTCGCCTACATCGCCGAGTCGGGCAACCTCGACGCGGCCGCGCGACGGCTGGGCCTGCACCGCAACACGACCCTCTACACGCTCGACCGGGTCTCGCGGGCGATCGGGATGGAGATCCGGTCCTCCGACACCCAGTTCATGGTGTGGCTGACCCACCCGTGTACACGCTCGCGAGCGTCAACGAGGGTCTCGACGCGGAGCTCGTCCCGCCCCCGTGAACACCGTCGCCCTAGCCTCGCCGGAACAGCACGGCCACCCGGCGCAGGACGTCGAGCTGGGCCGGGTTGTAGAGCTCCTGCGAGACCTGCTCCACGGTCCGGTGGAAGCGCCGGGGATCCGACGAGCCCAGGGTGAAGGCGCCGGGGTGGTCCGCACGCAGCGTCCTCAGGCGCGCGCTCATCCGCACGGCGAGATCCTGCCGGGCGGCGTCCCCCGCATCGGCGGCGAGGTGCTCGAAGTCGTCGTCGACGTCGCTGCGGGAGTCGGAGGCCAGCAGGTCCGCGTAGGCCCTACGCTCGTCGCGGTCGAGCAGCCGTCCCAGGACCGACGTCAGACGCCGGTCGGCGTCGGACATCGGCACGGCCGTGGTCACGGCGAACTCCGGCGGCAGGTCCGTGGCGAGCTGCTCGCTCAGCATCGTGGCGATCTCTGCACGTGCGCCGGCCAACCGGTCCATCTGCTCCACGAGCTCGGCGTCCAGCGCCCGTAGCGCCTCCACCGGATGCTCGTCGTCGCCGAGCTGCGCGACGGTCTGCAGACCGACCCCGAGCTGGGCGAGCCGCGCGATCCGCAGCAGCCGGACCAGGTGGTTCACGCCGTACTGCTTGTAGCCGTTGCTCCGCCGCTCCGGCTCGGGCAGCAGTCCGATCTGGTGGTAGTGACGGACCGTGCGTGCCGTCGTGCCTGCCAGCTCGGCGAGCTCCCTGGTGCTCCAGGCCATCTGCACCCCCTGCCGGGTCTTGAGTGTGACGTCGCGTCAACGTGTGCACTCGCTCGCGGCGCCGGATGCGCGCCACCGGCACCGGAGGACGGGAGAACAGCATGGCAGGCGGCACCGTGGCAGCGCGGGCGGTCCGTTCCGCGCGGACCGACGGACACCCGGGGGACGTTCCCTACCACCGGGCTCTGGTCGGCGACCGTCGTCAGGTCGGGCGGGGGATCGCGGCCATCACGCTCGTGGTCGTCGGGTTGTTCGGGGCCGGATCCGCCATCACGTGGCTGGCGGCCCGGATCGATCTGGCCATGGGGCGGGTCAACCCGACGCTGGGCGGGGACGACGTCACGATCGTCTTCCAGGCCGCCGGAGCGGCCTCGGTCGCGGTGCTCATCCCCTGGAGCATGGTCGTGCAGCGCCTGCTCTACGGCGTGCGGGGGCGCTCGCTGGTCTCGGTCGTCTCCCGGTTCCGGTTCGACGAGTTCGGACGGGCACTGGTGTTCGCCGGCCCGCTCTCGGTCCTCTGCATCACCGCGGTCTCGCTCGTGACCCCGGTCGAGCCCGCGCGGTTCTCCACCGTGGACCTGGTGGGTCTGCTCGCCGTCACCCTGCTGCTGACCCCGCTGCAGGCGGCGGGCGAGGAGTTCGGGTTCCGGGGGCTCGTCCTGCGCGTCGCGAGCAGCTGGAGCCGGGACCCGCGCACCTCGCTGGTCCTCGGCGTGGTGGTGTCGGCGGTGCTGTTCGCCGCGATCCACGTCCAGGGCAACCCGTGGCTCAACATCCACTACCTCAGCCTCGGCGTCGGCGCAGCGCTGATCACCTGCCGCACGGGCGGGCTCGAGACGGCCGTGGTCCTGCACGCCCTGAACAACACCGTCGGCTTCGCCTTCGCGCTGGTGCTCCACACCGACCTGCTCGGCGGTACGGGTGCCCCTGTGCTGCTGCTCCTCGCCGTGCCCACGGTCGCCACCACGGCCGCGGTCCTGCTGTCCCGCCGACACCGCCCCGCGGCCGAGGGGGTCCGGACGGCCACGGCCTGACCGGACGCGGCCGGGGCCTCGGCGTGCCGGGTCGGGGGCCGGCTCAGGCGTGCCGGACGCACGACCGCCCGACACTGCGTGCCGGTCCGCGCACCGGTGTGGCACCGGTCGGCGCCGCGGCCGCACGGGTGGCCCCGCGCCGCACCGCGCCGGGCACGACGCCGGGTGCGGTGCCGTCGTCCAGCACCACGTCGGCCAGCACCGTCCCCGGCCCGAGCGCCACGTGCCCGCCGTACGGCGCGGTCCCGGCCGCCACCGGAGCGGCGACCAGCAGGTGGGTCCCGGCGGCGACGTGCACGGCGAAGGACCCGTCGTCGGCGGTGGTGACCCGGTCGAGCTGGCGGCCGGCGGCGTCGACCACGGTGACCGCCGCCGCGGCCGGTGCACCGCCAGGCCCGCGGACCCGCCCGACCGCGGGCGCCCCGTCCGCGGGGTCGTCGGGCCGGGCGCCTTCGAGCAGGGCGGGCAGCTCGGCGGCGAGCAGCCCGGCCTCGCGGGCGAGCACGGCGGTCCGGCCGCTGCCCGCGGCGGCGCCGACCAGCAGGTCCACCACGGCGTCACAGCTACCCGGGGGCACCGGTCGCCCCGCGACGGCGGCCGCGGTCAGCTGCGCGAGCCGCGCGCAGGCCCCGGTCACCGCCGGGGTCCCGGCGCCGGGCCGCGCGGAGCGGGCGAGCCGCCGGGCGTGCGCGGCCACGGCGGTGCAGGCCGCCAACCACCGCGCGACGTCACGGTCGGTGGCGCCCAGCCAGGTCCGGGTGAGCGGGCGGCCGAGCAGCAGCGTCTGGTGTACCGCCGCGTCGAGGGCGCGGGCCGCGGCCCACAGGTCGTCGCCGGCACCCGGGTGGCGCAGGGTGCGGTCGACCGACTCCAGCAGCCCGGTCAGCGCGTCGAGCAGCCCGCGGTGCGCCTCGCCTGCCGCGGAGCGGGTGCGCGTGGGCAGCACCAGCACCGACACCGCGCAGCCCACGACCCCGCCGACGACGGTCTCCTGCAGCCGCAGCACCATCAGGTCGACCGAGAACGTGCCCAGCAACGCGTACAGCTCACCCAGCATCAGCGTGATGAAGAAGATCATCAGTACGTAGGAGAGCCGGAACAGGTAGAGCGCGCCGAAGATGCTGACCAGGATCACCGGCAGCACGACGGCGACGTCCGGCCCGAGCACCGGCACCAGTGCGATCGCCCCGACCAGCCCGATCATGGTGCCGAGGATGCGATGCACGGCCTTACGGACCGTCTCCGCGACGGTCGCGGTGCCGGTGAACGCGATGAACGCGGCCAGCACCGCCCAGTAGTAGCGCTGGTGCGACAGCGCGTCCCCGACGGCGATCGCGACGGCGGTGGCGACCGCGACCTGCACGGCCTGCCGGGTGGTCAGCGACAGCCGCGACGCGGGCCGGGTCCCGTCGGGTGGGCGGTGCAGCCGGGTGACCGTCCCCGCGGACCCGGGCAGGCCACCGCCGAACAGCTGCACGGCCGGGCTGAACGCATCCGCCTCCTCCACCGTCGGGGCACCCGCGCCGGTGGGGGTGGCGGCGAGGGCCCCGGCCCACTCCGCGCGGGCCCCGGCGAGCACCGCGACGTCGAGCAGGAGCCGGCGCGGGCCGGGGGCCGCCGTCCGGTCCGCCGCTGCCGGCGCCTGCTGCGCGACCGCGTCCCAGCGCCCCCGGTGCAGCATCGCGAGGAGCGCGCGTGGCGAGCCGGCGGTGCCGGTGTCCCGCTCGGTCCCGGGGCCGAGCACGTCCGGGCCGGTCCGGGCCGAGGCGGCGACGGCCAGCTCCGCGTCCAGGACGGCGCGGCGGACGTCACGGGCGGCGTCGTCGTCGGCGACGGCGCCGGGGGCCCCGAGCTGCCCGTCGATGACCAGGGCCGCTTCGGTGACCCGCTCCAGCAGGCTCGCCAGCCGGGCCTCGGCCCGCTGCCGCTCCGCGGTACCGGGCGTCAGGTCGGCGACGCACAGTACGGTCCCCGCGATCCCGGCCAGCCGCGCCTCGAACGAGCGCAGCATCCGGCGCAGCACCCGGTCGTTGCGGATCGGGAGCAGCACCAGCGTCAGCAGCATCACCCAGACGATCGCGACCGCGACGACGAACGCGACCCCGGGCAGCATCTCCGGACGCAGGCTCAGGAACAGGGCGAAGAAGTAGCCCATGAACCCGCCCATGCCGCACACGAAGTACCGCAGCCCGAAGCGCCGTACCCAGACCGCGACGAACACGACCACGACGAACGCGGTCAGCGACGCGAGCCGGTTCCGGTCGACGAGCAGCGCCACGCCCATCCCGGCGAGCATCGACAGGGCCAGGAAGCACAGCGTGACCGCCTGCCCGGCGCGGGTGGCGTCGAAGATCCCGAACGAGGCCAGCATCGCCACCACCGCCCCGAGCATCATCGGCACCAGTGGCGGGGTGCCCGTCGTCGTCGCGACGAGGTACTCCACGCCCAGCGTGCTGGCGATCGCCAGCACGGCGCGGACCGCCGAGACGAGCCGGACGAGGCCGGGGTCGGAGGCGACGAACCGGTCACGGGCCCGGAGGAGGCGGTCGGACGCGGTCGGCACAGTCCGTTGCATATGCTAACGGTATACCGGATCGTGATCTTCGCGCATCCCGGGCCCGCCGGACGTAGCGTGGGCCCCAGGACCGATCACGGAGGTGGCGGGTGCGCGGGTACGGGTTCGTGGCGGCGGGTGGCCCGGAGCGGCAGGCGTTCGTCGAGGTCTCAGAGCCGCGGCCCGGGCCGGGTGAGCTGCTCGTGCGGGTCCGGGCGGCCGGGGTCAACCCGGGCGACTGGCGGATGCGCGACGGCGACTACGGCGTCGCCGGGCCCGCGGTGCTCGGTCGCGAGGTCGCCGGGACCGTGCTGGAGGTCGGCGACGGCGTCACCGGGTTCGCCCCCGGCGACGAGGTGTTCGGCGGCTGCCCGGACATGCAGGGCGGCTGGGCACCGCGGGCGCGGGTCACCGCCGGGTTCGCCGCGCACCGCCCGCCGGGGGTCTCGCCCGAGCAGGCGGCGGCGCTGCCGGTCGCCGCGGGCACCGCCTGGGACACCCTCACGAACCTCGACCTGCCCGCCGGGGCGACGCTGCTGGTCAACGGGGCGGGCGGCGGGGTCGGCCTGCCTCTGGTGCAGCTGGCCCGCCGCCGCGGGCTGACGGTCGTCGGCACGGCGAGCCCCGGCAAGCACGCCCTGCTCGCCGGGTTCGGCGCCGTCCCGGTGGCCTACGGCGACGGCGTCGCCGACCGGATCCGCGCGGCCGCGCCCGGCGGAGTCGACGGCGCCCTGGACCTGGTCGGCGGCGACGCCCTGCGCGCGGTGGCCGGGCTCGTCCCGCCCGCGACGCTGTACTCGATCGCGGACAAGCCGCTGGCCGCGCAGCTGGGCGGCCGCGACGTCACCCGCGACCGCAGCACCGCGGTGCTCGACGCGCTCGCCGCACTCGTCGCGGCCGGGGAGCTCGACCCGCTGGTGCGCGAGGTCCGGCCGCTGGCCGAGGCCGGGGCGGCGCTCGCCCTGGTCGAACAGGGTCACGTGACCGGCAAGGTCGTCCTGGTGCTCTAGTCCCGACGGAACAGGAACAGCCCGTAGCGGTGCTCGTCGTCGACCCACTCGGCCTCGGCCCGCAACCCGTGCCGGGCCACGTCGGTGCGCAGCCGGTCGGGCTCGAACTTCGCCGAGAACCCGACGTTGACGCTGTCGCCGCGACGCAGCTCCAGCGTCCGGTCCAGGCCGGGCAGCACCACGGTCTGGTCCCGGCGCGCCCACAGCCGCCCGTCGACGACGTCGGTGGCGGTGTCGTAGTGCGCCGCCGGGTGCACCGCGTCGAGGGCGACGCTCCCGCCGAACCGGCGTGCGAGGTGGTCGAGGTGGTTGAGCCGGAACCGGGCGAAGGCGTCGTACCCGGGCGGGTCGTTGTAGCAGGACTCGAACACCGCGGCGGGCTTGACCAGGTCCGCGGACAGCAGCAGCGCGTCGCCGGGGCGCAGCGTGGCGCCGATCCGGGCGAGCAGTGCGGAGCGCTCGTCGGCGGTGGTGTTGCCGATGTTCGCGCCGAGGAACAGCACCGCCACCGGGGCGCCGCCGTCGTTGCGAAGCCGGTCGAGCCCGGCCTCGTAACGCCCCCACAACCCGGTGACGGTCAGCCCCGGCAGGTCCGCCATGCGTTCGGCGCTGAGCACCAGCATCTCGCGGCTCACGTCGATCGGCAGGTAGGTCGTCGGCCGGGCCGCCGAGCAGTGTTCGAGCAGCAGCCGCGTCTTCTTCGCGCTCCCGGACCCCAGCTCGGCGACGCGTGGGCAGCCCAGCCGGGCCGCGATGTCGGTGCCGTACCGCTCCAGGAGCGCCCGCTCGCACCGGGTCAGGTAGTAGGTCGGCAGCTCGGTGATCTGTTCGAACAGCTGCGAGCCGAGCGCGTCGTAGCCGAACCAGGGCGGGATCCGCGGCAGCGGCTCGGCGAGGCGGGCGCGCAGCTCGTCGGTGTCGTCCCAGAAGGAGCCCTGTTCCAGCTCGACCGGGGCGGCGGTCACCGGCCCGGCCCGTCGTCGAGCGGGCGGCGCAGGCTCGACTCCCCCGCCGCCCAGCGGGCCAGCACGTGCCCGCCGAGCCGGTCGCCGAGCAGCCCGGCGGCCCGGATCCCGAACACGACGTCGGCGGCCAGGCCCGGCTCGGTCCGCAGCAGCGGGGCGAGGACGTCGCGGCGCACGACCTGCTCGTGCACGGCGTCGGCCTCCACGTGCTCGTCGTAGAAGCGGAGGGCGGCGGGGCCGCAGCCGAGCCGGCGCATCGCGCGGACCAGGCGCTCCGACCCGGGCGAGGAGGTCAGCTCGACCAGCGCGAACTGCCCGACCAGCGCGCCGCGCAGGCTGCGCCGCAGCCCGCACAGCGACATGAAGTTGACCTCGGCGAGGGTCTCGGCGCCGACGGCGTCGACGTGCGCGCCGTAGGCGTCGGACAGGCCGAGGTCGCACATCATGTCGGCGAACAGCACGGCGTGCATGCCCGCGGCGTCGCCCGCGCCGTACTCGTCGTGCTCGACGGTGACCAGGCCCGCCTTGGCGGCCGGGGGCAGCCGCGGGATCACCCAGGCCTGCGGGTCGGCCTCCTTCAGGTGGTAGATCGAGCGGTGCACGACGTACTCGCGCAGCTGCCACAGCTCGCCGCGGCGCAGCAGGTGGTGGGTCACGCCGGTCTCCGCGCCCGGCCCGACCGGCTCGACGAGCAGCTCGGCGACGGTCGCGTCGACGTCGTCGCCGGGCGGGACCGCGGCACGCAGGGCGGTCAGGAACCGGTCCTCCAGCGCTACGCGCAGGCCGAGCAGGGCCACGTCCCACTCGTGCTCGTCGCCGACCCCGGCGAAGCCGCGGTAGTGCAGCTCGTAGCAGCAGTGCAGGGCCAGGTGCAGGTCCTCGCCCCACGGGTCGGCGTCGCCCGGGGCGGGCAACGCGGCGGGGTCGCCGCCCAGCCGGGCCAGGACGGCGCCGGACAGCGGGCCGCGCGCCGCCGGCAGCGGCGCGGTCCCGGTGCCCGGGTGCGGGGGTGCGGTCACGTCGGGTCCTCCTGTCGCACGCGGGTGCGGTGGCTGGTGTCGCAGAACGGCGGGCGGCGGGTGCGCCGGCAGGTGCACAGCGCGGTGACGGGGCGCCGCGACGTCACCCGGGTGCCGTCGGGCAGCTCGACCTCCACCGGGCCGGTCACCAGGACCGGGCCGTCGTCGGTGAGCCGCACCCGGGCGGGCCCGGCGCCGGTCTCACGACCCACGGACGGCCTCGATCACCACGAGCTCCTCGTCGGCGGCGCCGGGCTCGACCAGGCCGCGGGCCTCGTGCAGCGCGGTGCGGGCCCGCATCACCGGGCCGAGCGGGATCCGGGACCGGTCGGCGACCCGCGCGGTGAGCCCGGCCGCGGCGAGCCGGTCCAGCGAGGCCTGCACCCCGGAGACGGCGCTGTGCACCATGAGCAGCGCGCCGCCCGGTCCGAGGTGGGCGGCGACGCCGTCGCAGATGCGGTCGATCACGGCGCGGCCGTCGCGGCCGCCGTCCCAGCTGCGGGCCCGGCGGTACCGGACGAGCCGGTCGGTGTGCGACGGCACGTACGGCGGGTTGGCGGTGACCAGGTCGAACCGCCGGCCGTCGACGGGGCCGAACAGGTCACCGCGGTGCACGGTCAGCGCGGTGCGGTGCAGCCGGGCGTTGACCCGTGCCGCGAGCACGGCGCGCCGTGACAGGTCGACCGCGGTGACCGCGCCGGCACCGCAGCGGGCCGCGGCGAGCGCCACGGTCCCGGTGCCGGTGCCCAGGTCGAGCACGGCCCCGCGGGCCCGCCCGGAGACGGCGACGGCGCGGGCCAGCATCTGCGAGTCCGACTGCGGCCGGTACACCCCGGGCGGGGTCAGGAGCATGGGCGCCACGTCAGTGCGCGACCGTCTCGCGGGCCACCTCGGCGTGCCGGGTGCGGGCCGCGGTGAGCACGCCCGCCCGGTTCTTGTGCTGCTCCTCGTAGCGCAGCACGGCCTGCACGTCCTCGGGCGTGTCGAGCTCGCGGACGGCACGGGCCGCGTCGGGGACGGACAGGTCGTCGTAGCCGTCGACCGGGAGTTCGCCGGCGCCGAGCGCGCCGCGGGACCGGCGGGTGTCGTGCAGGGCGCGGGCGGTGTCGCCGGCCCGCTCGCGGCGGGCGATGTCCTCGGCGCGCTCCAGGGCCGCGTCCAGCCCGGACCCGAGGACGTCGGCGGCGTCGCGCCCGGCGCGGTCGGCGCCGTCGCCGAGTGCCGACGCGGTGCGCCGCACCCGTTCCCCGGCCCGGGTCAGCTCGTGCCCGGCCCGGTTCAGGCCGACGACGCCGAGGCGGGCCGGTAGCCGCACGACGTCGGTGACGGCGCCGCGCACGACCTGCAGCGGGGTGGCCCGCAGCGGTGCGGGCCCGCCGACGGCCTCCTCGGCGAGCACGGTGGTCAGCCACTCGACGGTCTCGGTGTGGGCCTCGACGAGCTCACCGGCGAGGCGGTGCACCCGGTCGGGCCCCGACGCGGTCAGCGCCTGCAGGTAGCGGGCGCGGTCCTGCAGCTGCCGCTCCAGCGCGAGGTCGCCGAGCAGCGCCTCGTCGAAGCGCTGGGCCTGCTCGACCTGGCTCTTCACGAACGCGAGGATCCGGCCGCCGACGGCACCGACCAGGTCGGGTACGGCGTCGAGCTCGCGCAGGGCGTCCTGGATGCGGCCGAGGCGGGCCTCGGCGCGGCGGGCGTTGTCGGTGAGCTCGCGGCGGGTCTCGTCGGTGCGGGCCTGCACGGTGCGCAGGCCCGCGATCCGGTTCTCGGTGCGGGTCAGCTGCTCCAGCACACGGAGCTGGGCGACCACGGCGGCGGTATCGGTCACGAACACGTCCTCTTGCGGCGACGACAGGGTCGCTCAGCGCCTACCCGCGATCCGCGGTCCCACTCCTCCCGATCGGTGCCGCTCCGGTCAGGTCACCGGAATGTTCAGCTCGGTGCGCAGGTCGGCGGGGTCCATGTCCGGCGACGGCTCGGTGAGGTAGACCTCCCAGAACACGTCGCCGCCGCGCAGGCCCTGGCCGGCGACCCACTCCCCCAGCCGCTGCCAGGCGGCGCCGAGCCCGTCGAACGAACCGGCGTGCACGACGCGGGCCACCCGGCAGGCGGGCAGCGCGCCGGCGACGACGTCGCCGTCCGGGGTGACCTCGCGGTCGGTGGGGAACCCCGTCTCGAGGTCGGCGGTCGCCGTCAGCGGCCCCCGGTACAGCGCGAACGCCGGGCCGGTGACCGTCACGCCCTGCCCGGAGACGGTCCCGGGGAGGACGGAGTAGGCGCGGTCGAAGAACGCGGGCAGGTCGGTGACCGGGACCGTGCCGCGGACGACGGCGGTGGGGCGGGCGGTGATCTCGACGAGCTCGGGGGTGGTCATGGACGGGTCCTTCCGGCGGGGTGGGTTCTCCACCGGGGTGGACCGCGCCGGGCGGACGGACTCATCGGTCCGCGCGGGGCGCGAGGTGGGTGGCGAGGAAGCGGTCGGCGGCCTCGAACATGGTGGCCAGGTTCTCCGGGTTGACGATGGCGTGCCCCTCGTCGTCGAACACCAGGTAGTCGACGTCGACCCCGCGTCCGCGTAGCGCCGCGACGAGGTTGTCGGACTCGGCGCGCACCACCCGGACGTCGTTGGCGCCCTGCACCACCATCAGCGGGGTGCGGATGTCGTCGACCCGGGTGACCGGCGAGCGGGCCAGCATGTCGGCCTCCTGCGCCGGGTCGGCCGGGTCGCCGACGTAGCGGTACCAGTTGTTGACCAGGCCGGGCCGGGTGAACTCCGGCACGGTGCGCAGGAAGTCCGCCAGGTTCGAGATGCCGACGTACTCCACCGCCGCGGCGAAGCGGTCCGGGGTGAACGCGACCCCGACCAGGGTCGCGTAGCCACCGTAGGAGCCGCCGAACATCGCGACCCGGTCCGGGTCGGCGTACCCGCGGGCGACGGCCCAGTCGACGGCGTCGATCAGGTCGTCGTGCATGGCGCCGGCGAACTCCCCGACCGCGGCCTCCATGTGGGCACGGCCGAACCCGTAGGACCCCCGGAACTGCGGCTGCAGCACCGCGTAGCCGCGGTTCGCCCACAGCTGCACGCTCGCGTCGAAGCCCCACCAGTCCCGGGCCCACGGCCCGCCGTGCGGCATCAGCACCAGCGGCAGCCCCTCGGGCGCGACGCCGACCGGCAGCGTCAGGTAGGCGGGCATCTCCCGTCCGTCGCGGGCGGTGATCGTGACGGTCTCCATCGGTGCGAGCTGTGCCGGGTCGAGGTCGGGGCGCGGCCGGAACAGCAGCCGCGACTCCCCCGTGGCGTGGTCGTGGAACCACGTCTGCGGGTCGCGGTCGTGGGCGAACGTCGCCACCCAGCGGCGCCCGTCGACGTCGCCGGAGACCCCGGACAGGTCGCCGTCGCACAGGCCGCGCAGCGCGTCGAGGGCCTCGGCGAAACCGGGGTCGACCGCGCGGATCTCCTGACGCGCCCCGAGGTAGCGGACGCCGAGCAGCTCCCCGGTGGCCCGGTGCCGGATCAGCGCCGACGGCAGGCTGGGGAAGATCTGGGCACGGATGTCGATGTCGTGCTCGGGGTGCCGGTCGACCTCGGTGACCTCGCCGGTGGTGGTGTCGAGCCGGCCGAGGTGCAGCCGGTCGCCGTCGCCGTACGTGCCGACCCAGATGCCGGTGCCGTCCGGGGTCGGCTCGTAGGGGTACACGCCGATCGGATGGGCGTCACCGTCGACGGTCGCGACCAGGTCGTCGCCGCGCCACACCTGCGCGACGCCGTCCGCGGTGAGGGTCTCGCGCAGCAGCTCGTCGCCGACGAGGATCCAGCCGTCGCCGCCGCCGGGGCTCTGCGCGAGCACCGTCATCTCCCCGGTCGCGACGTCGAGCTCGCACAGGTCGAATTCCACGGGGTTGCGGGCGTTGCTCTGCAGCAGCAGCCTCCCGGGCCGCTCCGGGCGCTGCTCGAGGCCGAAGGTCGTCGCGCCCTCGAACGGGGTGAGGTCCACCGCAGGCGCGTCCGGCGCGGTCAGGTCGACGCGGAACACGTGCCAGTTCTCGTCGCCGCCGGTGTCCTGCAGGTAGAGCAGGTAGCGGGGATCGTCGGTCCAGAGGTAGCGCAGCACGGTGCGGGTCTCGTCGGCGGTGACACAGCGCTCGCCGCTGCCATCCACATCGGACACCCACACGTTCAGGCGTCCCTTCCACGG
The DNA here is from genome assembly GCF_020131375.1 of Pseudonocardia sp. ICBG1034. Classification (NCBI taxonomy): domain Bacteria; kingdom Bacillati; phylum Actinomycetota; class Actinomycetes; order Pseudonocardiales; family Pseudonocardiaceae; genus Pseudonocardia; species Pseudonocardia sp. ICBG1034. Next base: position 1,901,940 of record NZ_JAHLEK010000015.1, on the reverse strand, counting down.
GGCCAGGAAGGCGATACGGGTGCCGTCCGGGGAGATCGTGGCGGCGGTGCGGTCGGGCATGCGCAGCAGGTCGCGGGCGGGGATCCGGTCGGGCAGGGCCATGGTGGTCTCCGGGGTCGTGGCGGCGGTCGGGATGGCGGTCACAACGCGGTCGGGATCCGGTGGCGGCGCAGCGGCCGCAGCCGCCGGCTCACCGGGCACCCGCCGTCGCCGGGGCCGGGGCGGCGGCGTCGGCCGTACCCGGTTCGCCGAGGTCACGGAAGGCGGGCGCCACCAGCGCGACGAGCGCGGTGCCGACCGCGACCGCGGCGAGCGCGATCCCGGCGGCGCCGAGGCCGACCGCGGAGGCCAGCGCCGCGACCGGCGCCGCGGTCAGTGCGGGCGCGGCGAGCAGCAGGGTGTTCTGCGCCCCGAGGACGCGGCCGCGCAGGGCGTCCGGGGTGGCCTCGATGGTGAGGACCCCGAGCACAGCGCCGACCGGGGCGTTGGTGAACCCGACGAGCGCGGCGGCGCCGAGCACCACCCACGGCGAGGCCAGGCTCCCGACCAGCGCGAAGCCGGTGCCGAAGCCGAGCATCCCGACCACGAACCAGGTCCGGCGGCGCACCCGGTTCACCAGCGCCGCGTACAGCACGGAGCCGGCCAGCCCGCCCGCGGCGAGCGCGCTCAGCGTCAGCCCGGCGAGCGCGGGCAGGTCCAGCGCCGTGAAGTAGGCGGGCATCAGCGTCGTCTGCAGGGCCGCGATGACGGCGACCAGCACCGCCGACACCAGCGTCGCCCCGAGCACCAGCCGCTGCCCGGCGAGGAACACCCACGACGCCGCGAGATCCCGCACGGCCCTGCGCACCGCACCCCCCGGAGCGGTGCGCAGAACCCCCTCGACCCGCCCTGCCCGCGGGTCCAGCAGCGCCGCGGTCAGCGCCGCGAGCAGGCTCGTCGACGCGGTCACCACAAGCACCGTCGACGCCGGGCCGGCCAGGGCGACCAGCAGACCGCCGATCGCCGGGCCGGCCAGCAGCAGCACGTTGGACAGGTTCTCCCGCAGCGCGATCAGCCGGTCGAGGCGGCCCGGCCGCGGGTCGAGCCGCACCAGCGCCGGGAGCAGGACCTCCTGCGCGGTCATCGCGGGCACCCGCACGACCGCGCCCAGCACCCCGAGCACCAGGAAGGCGGTCATCCCCAGCCCCCACAGCGCGTCGACGACCGGCAGCGCCGCGACCACCGCGGCCCCCAGGACCCCGGCGACGACGGTCACCAGCCTGCGGTCGACGCGGTCGACGACCAGCCCCGAGACCAGCCCGGTCAGCGCGGACGCCGTGGTCGTCACCGTCGCCAGCACGCCCGCGGCCAGCACGTCCCCGGTGCGCTGCAGGACCAGCAGCGGCAGGACCGCCGCCATGATCCCGCCGCCGAGCAGGGTCAGCCCGTAGGCGGCGAGCCACAGCGCCGGGCTGCGTCGCAGCGTGCTCACCGGACCAGGGCCTTGGTGCTGCGCCGGAACGCCCAGACGACCACCAGCGCGGCCAGCACGGTCAGCGGGGTGCCCATGGCGACCCGGGCGATCCCCAGCCCACCGGTCGCCTCGGCGACGTAGAGCCACTGCTGGATCCCGAACCGCGCACCGAGCACCAGCGCCGCGGCACCGGTGGCGAGGTCGTGGGCGCGCAGGACCGCGGGCGTCGAGCGCCAGGGGTGCGTGCCCCCGTGGACGGCGTTCCAGATCACGCCGGTGATCGGCCGGCGGGCCAGCAGCGACCCGGCCGTGACGACGAACCCGGCCAGGGAGGCCCAGATTCCGATCACGAAGAAGTCGCGCGCCGACCCGGTCCAGGCGACGATCCCGGCCGCCAGCGCGACGCCGAGCAGGCTGCCGACCGCCGAGCTGAACTTCTCCCGCTGCAGCAGCCGGTACCCGAACAGCGCCAGCCCGGTCGCGACGGCGATGCCGATGGTCAGCGGGAGCGACAGGAACGCGTTCGCCGTCACGAACACGATCACCGGGATCGTCGAGTAGACGAACCCCGCGGTCCCGCCCATCTGGTCGAGCAGGCTCGGGGTGGCGCGGTCGCGGGTCCGGTCGTGCTGCGGCTCGGTCATGGTCATGTCGTCCTCCCTCGTCGTGATGTGCTGCAACGAGGGAAGGCCGTGCCGCCACGGCACACTCAAGCCCGAGGGCCCGTCGTGTGGTTCAGGTCACTGCCGGCTTGACCGTGCCGCGACGGCACGGTGTGGGCTCACCCCATGACGTGGAGCACCCGGGAGGTGGCCGAGCTGGCCGGCACCAGCCTGCGGGCGGTGCGGCACTACCACGAGGTGGGGCTGCTGGCCGAGCCCGCACGACGGGCGAACGGCTACAAGCAGTACGGGGTCGAGCACCTCGTGCGGCTGCTGCGGATCAAGCGGCTGGCCGACCTCGGCTTCTCGCTGCCGCAGATCGCGGACACCCTCGACGAGGGCGACCATCCCGAGCAGGCGCTGCGCACGCTCGACGCCGAGCTCGCCGCCACGATCGAACGGCTGCAGCGGGCCCGCCTCGAGCTCGCCACGATCATCGACCGACGTGCTCCGGCGGACCTGCCGGTGGCCATGGCGCCGGCGCAGGCGGCCGCGCTGACCGAGTCCGACCGGTCGGTGATGCTGCTCATGAGCCGGTTCATGGGGCCACGCAAGCTGACCGCCTACGGCGAGCTGCTGCGCGACCTGCCGGCCGACCCGACCGACGGCGAGTTCGACCGCCTGCCCGCCGACTCCGGTGAGGAGGTCCGCGCCGACCTCGCCGAGCGGATGGCGCCGCACGTGCGCCGGATACGGGAGGCCCATCCGGGCCTGGTCGGCCCGGACGACGACGCCCCGCGGGGAGCACAGGTCCTCGCGGAGACGACGAGCGCGGCGATGCGGGAGCTCTACAACCCGGCCCAGGTGGACGTCCTGGTCCGCCTCGCGGCGCTGCTGCAGACCACCCCCTGACCTGACCACCCCTGAACGGAGAGGACGACCGATGTTCGAACACAAGGTGCTGAAGTACAAGCTCGGCTGGAAGGGCTTCGACTACCCCGGGATGGAGCAGGAGCTCAACGAGCTCGGCTCGCAGGGGTGGGAGGCGGTCGGGACCCTCGTGCCCTCGACGGGCAACGGGCAGGCACTCGAGGTCGTGGTGATCATGAAGCGGGCGCGGGGCTGACGGACGACCGGCGTCGATCCGGGTGCAGCGGGTACCCGCGGGCGTGCCCGACTTCGCCGCGTCGCCACGACGCCACCCGTTCGACCTCGACCCGCGCTTCGGCGCGGCGCTGCTGCCGTTCGGGGTGTGCGACCCCACGGACGCCCACGTCGACCTCGACGACGACGGCCTGCGGGTCCGCTTCGGCCACTTCTCGCTGGTCACGCCGGTCCGCAACCTCGCGGGCGCCCAGGTCACCGGCCCGTTCCGGGCGGCCAAGGCCCTCGGGGCGCGGCTGTCGCTCGCCGACCGGGGCGTGACCTTCGGCAGCGCCACCGAGCGCGGGGCGTGCATCCGGTTCCACCGCCCCGTCCCGGCGCTCGACCCCCTCGGTGCGCTGCGCCACCCCGGGGTCACCGTGACCGTCGCCGAGCCGGAACGGCTGGTCGATGCGGTGGAGCACTACGCCAGGCAGACCCGGCTCACCACCGCGCGGCGCTCGGAGCCGACCCCCCAGCCGGGCCCGGTGGCCCGCGCCGGGGCCGTGCTCCGCTACCCCGCGGGCCTCGCACTCACCGCCACCCGCTACCTGCGACGCCTCCCGCACGTCGACCGCGCCGAGGACACCGGTGACGCCTCCGATCTCCCGCCGGCGCTGCCGGAGGAGTTCGTCGACGCGCACCTCAAGACCGTCGGCGAGGGCTCGGGTCCCCTGCTGCACCGGGTGTTCACCGTCGACGTCCGGGACAGCGGCCTCGACGCCGCCGCGCTGATGGACCGGGTGTGCGCCGACCTCGACCGTGCCGCCCCGTCGGAGGTGGTGACCTTCCGCAAGAAGCGCGGGCGGCTCGGCGAGGTCGCGGTCGGTGACGAGTACGTCGTGCACATGCCGGCGCCGTGGAACGGGCCGGTACGGGTGGTGCACCGCGACACGACCTCGTTCCGGTTCGCGACGCTGGCCGGGCACCTGGAGGCCGGGCAGGTCGAGTTCTCCGCCCACGACACCGGTCGGGGCGTCGCGTTCCGGATCGAGACGTGGTCGCGGCCCGGGGACCGGCCCTCGGCTGGTGTTCGACGTGCTGCGGGTCGGCAAGGAGATCCAGCTGCACATGTGGACCCACTTCTGCCTGCGCGTGGGGGACCTGTCGGGCGGCCGGGTCACCGGCGGGGTGCGGGTGCGGACGCGGCGTTCCTCCTGGCCCCCGCGGGTGGGCGGCGGGACCGGCGTGCGGGCCGGGGAGGGGACGGCGGGATGACACGCCGGCTGGCCGGCGACGATGCGCGACGCCCGTGTGTCCGCCGGGGTCACCCGGCACGCTGACGGCGTGAGCGAACCCCTGCGAGCCGGGGCGCACGAACGTCTGCGCACCGCCCGGCTCGACACCGCCCTCGCCGCCGTCGGCGACCTGACCCCGCGCTGGGACGAGGTCGAGGAGGCGACCCAGCCGCGGGTGCTGTCCCGGCACGTGGCCGGGGTCGTCGAGCAGGCGCTGGCCGACCGGGATCCGGAGCAGCGGGTCGCGCTGGTCAACCGGCTGCTCGCCCAGGTCGAGCGCGAGGAACAGCTCTCCGCCGACCTGCAGCAGCTCATCGCGCTCACCCGGGAGATCGCACCCGGGGTGCACGAGGTCCGGCGCCCCCTGACCCCGCTGTCGGACGCGGCGCTGTTCACCAACGCCGCCGGCGAACCGAAGCTGCACACCGCGCTGCAGTCCGAGCTGTCCAGCGCCGACCGGGTCGACCTGCTGTGCGCGTTCATCCGCTGGCACGGCATCCGGCTGCTGGAGACCGAGCTCGACGTCCTGCACGAGCGTGGCGTCCCGTTCCGGGTCATCACCACCACCTACATGGGCGCCACCGAGCAGCGGGCGGTCGACGAGCTCGTCCGGCGGCACGGCGCCGAGCTGAAGGTCAGCTACGCGAGCGCGACCACCCGGCTGCACGCGAAGGCGTGGCTGTTCCGCCGGGAGTCCGGCTTCGACACCGCGTTCGTCGGGAGCTCGAACCTGTCGCGGTCCGCGCTGGTCGACGGCCTGGAGTGGAACGTCCGGCTGTCCTCGGTGGCCACGCCGGAGCTGATCCGCAAGTTCACCTCGACGTTCGACTCCTACTGGGCTGCGCCCGACTTCGACTCCTACGACCCGGAACTGCCCGCCGACTCGCAGCGTCTCGCCGACGCCCTGGGCCGTCACCAGGACGACACCACCCCGTTGTCCGGGCTGGAGGTCCGCCCGTTCCCGCACCAGGAGCAGATCCTCGAGGCCCTCGCGACCGAGCGCGAGGTGCACGACCGGCACCGCAACCTCGTCGTCGCCGCGACCGGGACCGGCAAGACCGTCGTCGCGGCGCTGGACTACGCGCGCCTGCGCCACGCCCACCCGAGGCTGCTGTTCGTCGCGCACCGCAAGGAGATCCTCGACCAGTCCCGGCGCACCTACCGCACCGTGCTCGCCGACGGCGCCTTCGGCGAGACCTACGTCGGTGGGGACCGCCCGCAGCGCTGGAACCACGTGTTCGCCTCGGTGCAGTCACTGGCGTCCTACGGGGTGGAGAACATCCCGCCCGACCACTTCGACGTCGTCGTGATCGACGAGTTCCACCACGCGGCCTCGCCCACCTACCGCGCGTTGCTCGACCACCTGCGGCCCGCCGAGTTCCTGGGTCTGACCGCGACCCCCGAACGCTCCGACGGCGTCGACGTCCGTGACCTGTTCTTCGAGGGGCGTACCGCCGCCGAACTGCGCCTGTGGGACGCGTTGTCGGCGGACCTGCTGGTGCCCTTCCACTACTTCGGGGTCGCCGACGACGTCGACCTCACCGGGATCGAGTGGAAGCGCGGCAGCTACGACACCACTTCCCTCGACGGCCTCTACACCGGCAACGACGCCCGCGCCGCCAAGGTCGTCCGCGAGACCCGGGCCAAGGTCACCGACGTGACCGCGATGCGGGCGCTCGGGTTCTGCGTCTCGGTCGCGCACGCCGAGTACATGGCGCGGGTGTTCACCGCGGCCGGCATCCCCAGTGAGGCGGTCACCGGGCAGACGGCCCTCGACGACCGTGACGGCGCCCTGCGGCGGCTGCGGGACCGTCGGGTGAACTGCCTGTTCGCCGTCGACGTGTTCAACGAGGGGCTCGACGTGCCGCAGGTCGACACCGTCCTGCTGCTGCGCCCCACCCAGAGCGCGACGGTGTTCCTCCAGCAGCTCGGCCGCGGGCTGCGACGCGCTCCGGACAAGGCGGTGCTCACCGTCCTGGACTTCATCGGCCAGCACCGCCGCGAGTTCCGCTTCGACCTGCGCTTCCGGGCTCTGACCGGCAGCAGCCGGGCCGGGGTCGTCCGCGACGTCGAGGAGGGCTTCCCGTTCCTGCCGTCCGGCTCGGCGATGGTGCTGGACCCGGTCGCCCGCGACATCGTGCTGGACAACGTGCGCAGCCGGCTACGCCTGTCCCGCAGGGACCTCATCGCCGACGTCCGTTCGCACGGCGAGTCGGCCCTGGCCCGCTACCTGCACGAGTCCGGCGGCGAGCTGGCCGACGTCTACCGCAGCAAGGGCTCCTGGACGGCGCTCCGCCGCGACGCGGGCCTGACCGTCCCGGCCACCGGACCGGACGAGACCGCGCTGCTCCGGCGGCTCGCCATGCTGACCCACGTCGACGACCCCGAGCGGGCCGCCGTCTACGCCCGCGTCGCCGACCCGGCCGGTCCGGGCTACGCCGAGCTGACCGAGCGCGAGCAGCGGCTGGCCCGGATGCTGTTCTTCCAGCTCTGGCCCGACCGCGGCGGGTTCGACAGCTACCAGGCCGGGGTCGACCACCTGCGCCGCCACCCCGCGGTCTGCGCCGAGATCCGCGAGCTGACCGCGTACACGCTCGACCAGGCCCGGCACCTGCCGCGATCGCTGGGCGAGGGGCTGCAGAACGTGCCGCTGCAGAGCCACGCGCACTACCGGCGCGAGGAGATCCTGGCCGCCCTGGACTGGGCCTCCTTCGACCGCAAGGCATCCGGGCATGCGACCGGCGTGGTCTGGGCCGACGTCCCGCGGGTCGACGCGCTGCTGGTCAACCTGCACAAGTCCGAGCGGGACTTCTCCCCCACCACGATGTACCGGGACTTCGCGCTGCAGCCCGACCTGTTCCACTGGGAGTCGCAGAACGCGGCCTCCCCGGAGACGGGGACGGGCCGGCGCTACCTGACCCATGCCGAGCAGGGCAGCCACGTGGTGCTGTTCGTCCGGGACTCCCCCGGCGACGACATCGGCCCGGGCGCGCCGTTCCTGTGCCTCGGCGCCTGCCGATACGTCTCCCACCAGGGCAGCAAGCCGATCGCGATCACCTGGAAGTTGGGCCGCGCGATGCCGGGCGAGACGTTCCGGGCGGCGAGCGTCGTGGCGTCCTGACCCGGAGCGGGCATCGTGTCGGAGGGTGGCACCGCCGGCCGGGGACAGATCCGTCCGGACACTCGCCCACCGGTTCAGCCTCCCCCACTCGACGCGGCGGCCGCGTTCTGCTGCTCCCATACCGAGAGCACGACCGCGACGACGAACAGCTGCGCCGGCAGGCTCAGACCCGGCAAGGTCGCTTCGGCCCCGCCGCGCCACCAGCTCGACTTCCGGATCGTCCCCGCGGTCCGGTCGCCCTCGACGAGGTGCTGCTCGGAGCTCCACACCGAGGCCCGACGGAAGCGGTAGGACCGGCCGTCGGCGGTGACGGTCCAGTGTTTGCGACCAGCCCGCTCCGCCGTGGCGACGACGGTCCCCGCGGAGTCGGTCATCGTGTAGGTCCTGCCCCAGACGGTCGATCCGATCCGGTACTCGCGGCCCTCGACCTGGATCTGCCCGCCGGAGCGCCACCAGTGCGAGCTGAAGGTGCTGACCGGCGCGCCGTCCAGTGTGAACTCGTAGTCGCGGCGCCATACGCTCGTCCGCTCGGCACGCAGCATGGGGTGATCGAACCATCCGAGTCCTCGGCACACCGCGCAGGCCGGGTGGGCGGGGACTCGGCCGGGCGGCGAGCTGATCATTGCCCCCCCACTTAGCGTCCCCTTAGGCCGAACGGCCGAATGCTGCCGCCGTGCTCACCACAGATCATGACAAGCGGACGACCCGGATCTTCGCGGCGGTACCGCTGCTGCTGGCCGCGGCGGCGGGTGCCCTGGACGGGGCCTCGTTCACGGCGTTCCACGACGTGGTCGTCAGCGCCATGACCGGCAGCTTCGTCGCGCTCGGCCGGGGGCTGGGGTCGGTCGCGGCGCTCGCCCCCGCGGCCTGGGCGCTGGGCGGCTACGTTCTGGGCCTGGTCGCCGGCACCGTGACGGCAGGTCTGGCCGAGCGGAGGCTGCCGGCCCGGGGCGCAGTCGGTGTCACGCTCGGCCTGGAGCTCGCGGTCCTGTCCGCGTTCGGCCTCGCGTGGCTGCTCGGCGGGCCGGGACACGCCTTCCCCGTGGAGCCGATGATCGGGACGGCGACGCTGGCGATGGGGCTGCAGGGGGCGGCGCTGCGCCGGATCGGTCCGGCCGGCACCCCCACCAACTACTTCACCGGGGTCGTCACCAACTGGGTGTCGGGCATGGTCGACCCGGCCGGGCGCAGCTGGAACCCCGGCGCCGGAGCCCGCATCGCGGTCTTCGTGCTCGCCGTCGCCGCGACGGGCTCGCTGCACCGGGTCCTCCCGGCCGGAGTGGTGGCCGTGCCGGTGGCCCTGGTCGCCGCCGCGACGGTGCTCGCCCTGGCCTCGGCGCGCTCCCGGCGCGCCGTCGGGCTGCGCCCGGCCGACCACACCGCGGCCCGGACCCGGTCGATGGTGGTGACTCCGACCAGGGTGTGAGCCGCGGACGGTGACGGATTCGTCCCCGTCGGGCAGTCTGGCCGGCGTGGCCGCAACGACGCGTCCACGCCGAGGACCGGGGGTCACATGACGACCGAACGGGAACGCTTCCTGCCCACCGGGCAGGGCGAACAGGCCCCCAACGCCGGCCGGGTGCTGGCGCTGCTGTTCGCCGCCAACACGTTCAACTTCTACGACCGGGCCGTCCCGGCGATCGTCGCCGAGCCCGTCAAGCTCGAGTTCGGGCTCTCCGACCTGCAGATCGGCGTCCTGGCCGCGGCGTTCACCGTCGTCTACGCCCTGTGCGGGCTCCCCCTCGGGCGCCTCGCCGACCACCGCTCGCGGGCCCGGATCATGGGGTGGGGCATCGTCGCGTGGAGCCTGCTGACGGCCGCGAGCGGCGCGGCCTGGAACTACGTCTCGCTGCTGCTGATGCGGGTCGGCGTCGGTATCGGTGAGGCCAGCTACGCGCCCGCCGCGAACTCCACGATCGCCGACCTCTACCCGGCGGGGAAGCGGGCGCGGGCGTTCGGGCTGTTCCAGCTCGGGCTGCCGGTCGGGCTCGTGCTCGCCTACTTCTCGGTCGGTGCGATCGCCGAGGCGTTCGGGACGTGGCGGGCCCCGTTCGTGCTGGCCGCGATCCCCGGGCTGCTCATCGCGGCCGGGTTCTTCCTGGTGCGCGAGCCCCGCCGCGGGGCGTCCGAACCGGCGTCGACGACCACGGTCGAGGCGACGCCGGCTCCGGTCGACCGGCCGTTCCGGCGGATCCTGGCCGTCCCGACGATGTGGTTCCTGATCGTCGCCGGGATCGGCGCGAACCTCGCCGCCTACTCGGTCAACACGTTCACCGTGCCGCTGTTCCAGCGCTACTTCGGTGCGTCCCTGACCGGGGCGGCGGTGCTGACCGGCGTCGTCGTCGGTGTGACGGGGCTGGCCGGGCTGCTCGTCGGCGGCTGGGTGTCGGACCGGGCCGCCCGCCGCTCGCCGGGTGCGCGGGTGCTGGTCGGTGCGGTGGCGACGCTGGTGTCGGTCCCGCTGACCTGGTTCGCGCTGTCCGTGGGACCGGAGGCGACCGGCACGTTCGTCGTGCTGTTCGGCGCCGGCTGGCTGCTGCAGTATCTCTACTACACCTCGGCCTACCCGGCCGTCGCCGACGTCGTCGGGCCGCGGCTGCGGTCGACGGCGACGGCGGTGTTCTTCGCCGCGTTCTACCTGCTGGGCGGCGCGGTCGGGCCGGTGATCGCCGGTGCCCTGTCGGACGCGTTCGCCGCGGACGCCCTCGCCGCGGGCGCGAGCCCGGCCGACGCGGCGGCGAACGGGCTGCGGCAGGCCCTCGCCGTGATCGTGCCGCTGTCGATGGCGATCGCGTCGGCAGGGCTGTTCCTCGCCGCCCGCACGGTGCGCCGGGACAACGAGCGGATGACCGCAGCCGCCGGCTGACCCGGGCTCTCAGCCGGGCAGCCGGGTCCAGTCGCGGTCGTCGACGTCGGTGCCGAACGCATCGAGCGTCACCGTCGTCGAGTCCTGGCGCTGCTCCGGCAGCCGGATCCGGCGCACGTGGGCGCCGTCGAGCCACACCTCGCCCGGCTCGCCGTCGCCGGTGGTGACGGTCAGGCGTCGCCACCGCTCGCCGCGGTCGGCGACGACGCCGTGGTCGTGGGCCTCGGTGACGTCGGCGAGCCGGTCGAACGCCGCCAGCGGGGTGACGATCCGGCCGGGATCGGTGAGGCCCAGCCGGTCGAGCCTGCGGCCGGGCCGCCCGCTCCAGACCCGGTCCTCGATCTGCACGAACGCGATGTGGTCGTGGCCCACCATCGCGCGGCGCCGGGTGAGGTCGAGGACCCCGCTGGTGACGACCTGCCGCGGCACCCGGCGCAGGACGGCCCGCGCCAGGGCCGGGAGCGGGCGCCGGCGCCGCGGGAGCGCCTCGCCCACGGCGCGGGTCCCGGACATGTCCATCAGCAGGGTGGCACGGGCGGTGCCGGCCGCGACGGTGCGGCCGACGGCGTCGCGCAGGCGGACCATGGCCGGGCTCTCGGTGGTCATCGTGGGGCCTTTCGCCGGTGGCTCGGGGACAGACACCTGCGAGCCTGCCCGTCGGCGCGGCCCGGCGAATCGGTCCGGAGGACGATCCGGGTCTCCATCGCAGGGAGGAGGCCGGGTCAGCCGGCGTCGAGCGCGCCGGTCAGCCGGGCCAGCACAGGAGCGGCGGCGGCCAGGGCGGCGCGCTCGGCGGGGGCGAGGCGGTCGAGCGCCGCACCGAGCAGGGCCTCGGCCGCCGCGTCGTAGCGTTCCAGCGCCCCGGCCGCCCGCGCGGAGGCGGTGACGACCACCGTCCGCTGGTTCGCCCCCGCCCGCCGCTCGACGAATCCGGCGGCGGTCAGCGTGCGCAGCAGGTTGCTCACCGTGGACCGTGCCAGACGCAGCGCCGCCGCCAGTTCGCTCGGCGCGAGCGGCCCTTCCGCCGCCAGCGTGCGGAGCAGCTCGATCTGGGCCTCGGACAGGTCCGGCAGATCGGCGGCGATGCGGGTGCGGCGCAGCAGGGTCCGGCGCAGCGGGCCGAGCTCGCGGCCGATCAGCGCGGCGGTCGTCGTCACCGGGGCAGTGTCGCACGACGCATTGCCCACAAAATAGTTTTGAGGCAATACTATTGCCATGGACGAAGAGGATCTGACCGCCGTCGTCGGGCACCGGTTCATCTACACCTACGACACCGGCTGGCAGTACGAGATGTACGTCAAGAACGACCACACCATCGACTACCGGATCCACAGCGGTCACGTCGGCGGGCGTTGGGTGCGCGACCAGGAGGTGGACCTGGTCCGGCTCGACGAGGGCGTCTACAAGCTGTCCTGGAACGAGCCGACCGGCACCTCGGTCGTGGTCTGCGTGATGCCGGCCCGGCGGCGTCTGCACGGCACCATCTTCTTCCCGCGCTGGGTCGCCGACGACGGCACGGAGACCGTCTGCTTCCAGAACGACCACCTCGACCGCATGCGGGAGCTGCGCGACGCGGGGCCGACCCACCCGATCGAGACGATCCCCGAGTTCGCGAAGATCACCCTGTTCGAGTTCGTCGGCGTCGACGACGAGACCGTGGTCGCCGTCGGCCCCGACGAGCTGCCCCCCGGCTTCGCCGCGCGCACCGATCCCGGATCCGACCGGGTGCACGCGTGAACCCGCTGCTGGTGCGGGCCGCGATCGGACTGCTCCGCCACGCGCCCGGTGGACCACGGTCGCGGGTCGCGCCCGCCGGGACCCGCACGCTGAGCGCGCCCACCCGGCACGGTGCGGCTCCGGTGACGGTGTACCCCGGCGGGGACGGGAGCCCGGTGCACGTCAACCTGCACGGCGGCGGCTACGTCCTGCCCGGCCGTCACCAGGACCAGGAATGGTGCCGGACACTCGCCGCGACCGGAGTGACCGTGCTCGACGTCGAGTACGTCCTCGCTCCCGAGCATCCGTTCCCGGCTGCGGTCGAGCAGACGCTCGACGTCCTGGCCTGGGCCGCAGCCCCGGAGACCGCGCACGGCGGCGACGGAGGCCGCCTGACGGTCGGCGGACAGAGCGCGGGCGGCGGTCTGGCCGCCGCGGCCGCACGCCACGTCCTCGCCACGGGCCGCGGACCCCGGATCGCACTGCAGGTGCTGCACTACCCGCCACTCGACCTCGCCAGCGAGCCCGGGACGAAGCGGGCACGGACCGCGAAGCCCCTCATCGGACCGCGGATCTCCCGGCTGTTCAACGCCGCCTACCTCCCGCTACCGGAGGCCGCCCGCAACCCGCTGGCCTCCCCGGCCGCTCCGGGCGACGACGCCGACCTCACCGGAATCACGCCGGCCGTCGTCGTCACCGCCGAGCTGGACACACTGCGCGACGAGGCCGTCCGTTACGCGAACCGTCTCCGGGCGGCCGGTGCGCTGGTCGAACACATCGACGTCCCCGGCGCCGACCACGCCTACGACCTGCGCGGTGGCCCTCCGGACGTCGTGGCGGACGTCCGGGCCCGGCTGGCAGCGCACATCCGGGGGGCGCACCAGGGCGCCTAGCCTCGCCCCATGGTGGAGGACGCGGTCCTGTTCCGGGACGTGGTGGCCGACCTCGTCGGCGGGCGGGCGCAGCGGGACACCGCGGTGGCCCGGTTCGCCGCGCCGTTCCGGGCCCACCGGGACGGCCTGGCAGACCGTCTGGAGGAACTGGCCTGGACCGGGTTCGGCGAGGTCGCCGCCGCGGCCCGCACCGTCGCCGCCCACGACGCCCTCGTCGCGCTGCTCACCGGAGTCCGTGACCTCGGCCCCCTGACCGGTGCCGACGACGCCGTGCGCACCGTGTGGACACGACGACTGTTCACCGACCTGCCGTGCCTGGGGCCGCAGCTGCGCGAGTCCCTGGACGTGTACCCGGACGACTGCCCGGCGCTGTTCGCCTTCGCCCGACGGTTGACCCGGGCCGGGCTCGGCGACTTCTCCGCATGGGAGTCGTGGGAGCGGAATCGCTCATGACCCGGCCGTCCGGCGCGCCGGGACGTGCATCGGGGCGGCCGACCGTGTACTGACTGAACCTGCCGTTCCGCCGCCGCGTCGAGGAGGACCCCGTGGAGTTCGACATGCTGGTCGAGGTGCCGAAGGGCAGCCGCAACAAGTACGAGGTGGACCACGAGTCCGGGCGCATCCGGCTCGACCGGACGCTGTTCACCGCCACCCAGTACCCGGGCGACTACGGCTTCGTCGAGGACACCCTCGGGGAGGACGGCGACCCGCTCGACGCCCTGCTCGTCACCACCGGCGAGCCGCTGTTCCCCGGCGTCCTCGTGCTCGTGCGCACCATCGGCATGTTCCGGATGACCGACGAGGCGGGCGGCGACGACAAGCTGCTCTGCGTCCCGGCCCACGACCCCCGCCTGGAGAACCTGCGCGACATCCACCACCTGCCCGAGTTCCACCGCCGGGAGATCCAGCACTTCTTCGAGATCTACAAGGACCTGGAACCGGGCAAGAGCGTCGAGGGCGCCGACTGGGCGAACCGGGCCGCGGCCGAGGCCGAGCTGGAGGCGTCGCGGAAGCGGTTCCGGGAGACGCCGCACTGAGCACCTCGCGAACCCCGCGGGACGCGGCCCTGCGGGAGCCGGCCCCCGGTCGGTGACCCGCGGAACAGGACGGAGGAGCGCCGCTCGTCCCTGCTCCGGGACGAGCGGCCCCGGTGACCGCCCGCCGTCAGCGGCGTCCGTTGCAGGAGACCGCGGAGTAGTCGCCGTCGGCCGACTCCTCGGAGATCACGGCGCCGTCGACGAGGATCCGGCAGGAGAGCTCGCCGGACCCGCCTGCGGCGGTGACCGAGTAGTCGGTGGGCTCGCCGGCGGCCGGGGCGGTGCGTTCCCACGGCAGGTCCGCGCCGGAGACCTGGGCGACCGAGGTGCCGCGGCCGAACGTGATCGTGACCCCCGAGCCGGACCCGGTGACCTCGTAGGTGATCTGGGCCGCCGCGGGGGCCGTGGGTGCCGCGGACACCTCGGTGGCCGGGACGACGCCGGGCTGGCCGCCACCGGTCGACGCACCGAACGCGACCGAACCCTCGCGCCACGCCGCCGGGGTCTCGTCCTCGGTGCCACCGAACACGGCGAGCCCGATCGGCACGGCCGCGGCAGCCGCCGCGGCGACGCCGACGACGCACGGCCATCGGCGGCGGCGGGCGTCCTCCTGCACGGCGCGGCGGCGTCCGCGGCGCGGCGGGTCCTCGACGACGACGTCGCCGGGACCGGGGGCCGGGTCGGGTTCCGCTCCGTCCCGGTCGAGGTCGAGGTCGAGGTCGCGCGGGTCGTACCCGAGGTCGTGCGGGTCCATCGGCCGGGGCCGGCCGTCGCGGGGGTCGGGGCCCGGTCCGGTCTCCGGGCCGTCCCACGGGGCGGGGGCGTCACCGGGACCGGCGACCGCGAACCCGTCCACGCCGTACGGCCCGGCGTCGCGCTCCTCGGCCCGACGCCGTCCGCCGTGCCGGGGACGCCCACCGTGGTCGTACCCGGGCGGCGACGTGACCGCCGGCGGCCGGCGCACCGGGAGCGGCCGGGGCGGAGTCGTCGCGCTGGGGCGCGGCTCCCCGGCATACGGGCCCTCGGGGTACGGATCGGCCGAGGGCGCGTCCGGTCCGGGAGTCTCCGGTGCGCGACGACGCCCGCCCCGGGAGCCGTGGTCGGTCCGGTCCGCTCCTGGCCGGGCCAGACTGTCACGCTCCGTGATCGGCCGGGGACGTCCGCGGGGCGCGACCGGCCCCGGCCCGGGCTCCCGGGCGGACGGGAAGACGATCCCGGCGACGAGGTCCTCGGGCGAGAGGTCCCGGGCCGACGCCTCGACGACATCGTCGGACCGGTCCATCACCTCGACCGATCGGCGACGTCCACGTCGGGTCACCGGGGACGACTCGTCCCCGAGCACCCAGCGACCCGAGTCCGGGTCCCATCTCGGTCCTGGCACGACGCCCCCCTTTGGTAGCCGTGCCGATTCAACGATTCGGACGCGCGCCGGTTACGGAGCGCGGTCACGGTCACAGAGCGGGGTCCCGTTCGGCCGTTCCGTCGCCCCGTTCGGACGCGCCGGGACCCGCACGCTGACACCGGGCCCGGTCCGGACGAGAGTGGGCACCATGTCGATCGACCCGCAGTTCCTCCTGGGCCGCCGCACCACCGCCGACCTCGCCGACGACCTCGCCGACGCCGTCCGCTCCTGCGACGTCCAGTTCCGCTCCTTCGGCGCACGCTCCCGTTTCGCCGGTCCCGTGCGGACCGTGCGGTGCGAGAACGACAACGCCCTGCTCCGCGCCACGCTCGACGGCCCCGGTGACGGAGCCGTCCTGGTCGTCGACGGCGGCGGCTCGACCCACTGCGCGCTCATCGGCGATGTCATCGCGGGCCTGGCGGTGGCGAACGGCTGGGCCGGGATCGTCGTCAACGGGGTCGTCCGCGACACCGTCGCACTCGCCGCGCTCCCCCTCGGCCTCAAGGCATTGGGCACGAATCCCCGCAAGAGCGGCAAGACCGGGGCCGGGGAGGTCGACGGCACCGTGACGTTCGGCGGGGTCGACTTCACCCCGGGCGAGATCCTCTATTCCGACGAGGACGGGATCGTCGTCGTCGCGCGGTGAGGTGCCGGCTGTTCCGGCACCGGCCGCCGACATCATCAGAGTTGATGAGACTTCGCAGCGTCGTGCGGAATCACGGCCCGACGCCCGCCAAGATCGGCATTGCGACGTCCTCCGGGCGCCGCATCGGGCGCGGCGGTGAGGCGAATGCAGTGACGATGCATCCTCGGGAACGAGCATGGTGGTCGAGGACATTCCTGAGCGGGAGACGCTCCCCTTCTTTCCCTGTCTCGCGCATTTCCGCACCCCCGGGAACCAGCGCGGTTGGTTCGTGGTGGCGGATCCGACGCTCGGTCTCGGCGTACGGTCCGACGGAACGGCCTCTCTTCCCCCGTATCGGACGGGCGTCACAGAACGGGCCGCGGTGGCTCTCGGATGGATCGCGCTGATCGGCGTCGTCCTGGTGATGATCACAGGGACGGGACCGGGTCCGTTCCTCTTCGGCGTGGTCGTCCTCCTGATCGCGGTGCCGTTGCTGATGCGCCCCAGCATTCGCGGAATCCACCGGATCGCCGACCAGCGCGCCCTCGCACGAACCAGACGGCTACGTGAGCCGCGGTCATATGTCGTGACACCCGACGACGCCGCGGCGTGGCGGCTGTGCATCCTCGCCGGAAAGATCGCTATGACCGCGCCGTGGCAGGACCGGACGATCGACATCGCCCGGCAGCTGCCTGTCCTGCTCTGGTTGGGCGCCGGACGCTGCCTCACAGTGGATCGGCGGCGTCGCGACGCCGAGGCCGCACTGGAGCACGAGGCGTTACAGGACATCGCCAGAACGACGCTGGCCGATGTCGCGGAGGAGGCACGGCGACTCGACGCAGTCGAAGGCCACCTGACCGAGATCCTCGGCGCATCAGCGCGGCTGACGCAGCACCGGGAGCGGATGGCTGCGGAGGATGCGATCGAGAGGAGCCGCCGGGCGGAGGAACGACGGTTGCGGCAGAAGTTGCTCCACGACGCCCCGACCGGCCGCGCCCCGGGAGCAGACGACGAGGTGGACCGCACCGCCGGTCTCTCCGCCGAGGTCACCGCGGTGGCGGATCTCCTCACCGCCTCCGAGATCGCTCTGCACCGTACCTCCACTCGCAACTGACGTGTTCTGCTCAGGTGCCGACGCGCCGAGCTGTGGCCTGTGCCCGTGACCACCGCTGGGCTACCGCCGGGAGGTCCCTTCCGATCTACTACGCGCATGGTGAGGCGGGACATCCTCGATGCGCACCGGGCCCGTATCCGCGGAGACAACCCGTGGCAGCAACGGGCACGCCTACATCAGGCACTGTGGCGGGAGGAGCAGTCGCTCCCGATCGGCCGACACGATGGGGAAGAGCTCGGCTCCCGCCTGCACACCTCCGTCGCCGATCCACCGGAGCTGCACAACTTCCTCTCGCCGCAGGCCCGGGACCAGGTGCAACAAGCTGTGGCGGACGCACCCCGCACCGGAGCACTACTGTCCCGGCCACGGCTGTGGGCCGACCTGCTCTCGAGCCAACCGCTGTGCTTCAACCTGTTCGGCCCCCTGGCGTCGGATCCGACACTGGCAACCGCGACGCTGCGCCTGATCTGGCCCGACATCCGCAGAGTCCGCGACATCCGCTTCGAGTGGTCGCCCGGCCGCGGCAACCCCGCCTACACGGCGAATCGGTCCGCATTCGACGTCTTCATCGAATACGACGGCGACCGGGGCCGCAGCTTCCTCGGCATCGAGGTCAAGTACCACGAGGACCTCGCCGGGACGCCGGCGTCGGACAAGGACGGCTTCTACCGCACGATCGCGGGACGCACCGCCGTGTTCGACGAAGCGTCGTACCCCAGTCTGTCGGTACTCCCCCTCCAACAGATCTGGCTGGGCCACCTCCTCGCGCTCCGGATGCTCGACGAGCCGGAGGACCGCTGGGACGCGGGCACCTTCGTGCTCCTGTACCCGGTTGGCAACGAACGCTGTGCCACCGCAGCCCGTGCCTATCGGCAGTGCTTGACCGACGGCCGGACCTTCGAGGCCCACACCCTCGACGCGCTCGTGCAGGCGGCCTCGCTCGCGACGACGGACTCGTGGCCGCGCGACGTGTACCGCCGGTACCTGGACCCCGACCTCGTGAACACGGCATCGACGGCATCACGCGATCCAGGTGTTCGGCCGGCACGCCCGGCTGATCCCGGACCACGTCCATCCTGCCGACCAGGGCCCGGGTGATCATGCGCGGCACGGGTACGGCGGGTGCGGGGGCCCTCGGCGTCGACCCCCGTTCGGCCGGTGGTCCCCGCGGCACCCTGCCGACGGCTACCGTCGGCCCATGAGCGCCAAGTCCGACTCCCGGCTCGCCGAGTTCCTGCGCCGGGTGGAGGCGAGCGGCGACGCCGCCGCTCCAGCCGTCGTCGTCTTCGGGACGGGCGAGGTCTCCGAGGTGCAGGAGTCGATCGCGCTGCAGTTCGCCGCGACCGTTCGGGAGCTCGGCCACGTGGAGCCCGCCGGCGGGCCGGACGGCGGCCTGCCACGGGTGCGGCTCACCCCCGCGGGCCGGGACTGGCCCGCGGAGTACGACCGGACGGCTCCGACGCTGCACCCCCGCTCCTCCTCTTAGCGGCACTCAGGGCGAGAGCGCGCGACAGCCGCGCCGGACGACGGCGTCGGCGTAGGCGTGGTCGAGCGCCCCGGTCCGCAGCTGCCACCGGTGGAAGAGCGGCGCGACGAACAGCTCGAACGCCTCGACGTCCCCCACGGAGCCGTCGATGTGGCCGGTGGTCCTCGCCGTCGCGAACCGCCGGGCGAACAGGGTGATCTGCGGGGCGAAGACCTCCTCCAGCACCTGCGCACCGACCGCGGTGTCGACGAGCGCCTCGACGCACAGCGCCCGCAGCAGCGCGTCCCATGCGGGAACCGCGAGCTCGTCGACGACCGCGCGCAACACCGCGGAGAGGTCGGCCTGCAGGTCACCGGTGTCCGGGATCCCCCCGTCGCCGACGGCCGCGCGCGCGTTGCGGTGGGCCACGGCGTCGACCAGCAGGGCCCCCCGGTGGGGCCACCGCCGGTAGAGCGTGGCCTTGCCGACGCCGGCACGTGCCGCGATCGCCTCCATCGTCACCTGCGGGTACGGCAGCTCCACCGCCAGTGCCAGGGCCGCCTCGAGTGCGGCCGTGCGCGCCCGTTCGGAGCGGCCGGTCGGCACCGGCGGTCGG
Source organism: Pseudonocardia sp. ICBG1034 (assembly GCF_020131375.1). Classification (NCBI taxonomy): domain Bacteria; kingdom Bacillati; phylum Actinomycetota; class Actinomycetes; order Pseudonocardiales; family Pseudonocardiaceae; genus Pseudonocardia; species Pseudonocardia sp. ICBG1034. The sequence goes on along the minus strand of NZ_JAHLEK010000015.1, from coordinate 1,882,649 downwards.
TCACGGCCGTCGTCGTCCACGCGATCAGGATAGCAATCGATACGGAACGTTCCGTATCGTAGATGCCATGAGTGTGCGTCGCGACGAGGAGAGTCCCGTGACCGAACGACCCGTGTGGTTCGTGACGGGCGCCGGCCGCGGGCTGGGCCGGGCTCTGACGCAGGCCGCGCTCGCCGCCGGCGAGCGGGTGGTGGCGACCGTCCGGCAGGCCGACGCGCTCGCCGACCTGCGTACGGAGTTCCCGTCGGCGTTGCACGTCGCGACGGCGGACGTCCGCGACCGGGACGCGGTCCGGGCCGCGGTCTCGGCCGGTGTCGCGCGGTTCGGGCGTCTCGACGTCGTCGTCAACAACGCCGGCTACGGCCTCGTCGGAGCGGTCGAGGAGGCGGGCGAGGCGGAGGCGCGCGACATCGTGGACACGAACCTGCTGGGACCGCTGTGGGTCGCCCAGGCGGTGCTGCCCCATCTCCGCGCCCGCGGTGCGGGACACATCGTCCAGATCTCCACGACCGGCGCGGTCGGTGCCATGCCGACCCTGGGTCTGTACAACGCGGGCAAGTGGGGGCTGGAGGGCTTCTCCCAGGCGCTCGCCGGTGAGGTGGCCCGGTTCGGCGTCCGCGTCACCGTGGCCCAGCTCGGCGGGTTCGACACGGACTGGGCCGGCGCGGGGATGCACTTCGCGACCCCGTCGGCGGTCTACGACGACCTGCGGCGTGAGCTGTTCGGGACGGCCGAGGTGCCGTGGCGGGCCGAGGGGCCGCTCGGGGCGCCCGTCGCGGAGGCGGTCGACGCCCTGCGCCGGCACGTCCACGCGCCCGACGGCCCGTTCCGGCTCCTGGTCGGGGCGGACGCCCCCGACCAGGTCACCGCGGCGCTGCGGGCCCGGTGCGAGGACTACGCCGAGGACGACCGCTTCGTCTGGCCGGCTCCGGTCGCCACGCCCTGACCCACCGGGGCCGGCCTCCTGCCGGTCGTCGACGGATCGTCCGGCCGGGACCTGCTCGCCCGGTGGGTCCCGCACGGCGGTCCCGCCGGGGCCGCACCCGCACCCGGTGGTCGGGACCTGGCCGGACGACTATCGCTGGCATAGCCAGCTGCGCATCGTCGGGCGGCGCTCTGCCGCGCAGACTCGGGGCACACCGCGCCAGCGGGTGGAGAGCCGAGGATAGAGAAGAGGCAACGGTGCCCGACAACAGTCCGCGCGAGGTCCTCCCGCACTTCGATCCGCACGATCCCGGTCTGTCCCCCGAGCGCGCCTACGCGACCTACGCGCAGCTGCGCCGACACTGCCCGGTCTCGCACGGCGAGCGCCACGGCGGCTACTGGTCGATCTCGCGGTACGCCGACGTCCGCGACGCCGCTACCGACCACACGACCTACTCCTCGACCGGCGGCGTCTACCTGCCCCCGGTGTCCGGGAGCCGGTTCCCCCCGATCGACCACGATCCGCCCGAACACGCCGGGTTCCGCGAGCTCATCGCGCCGCTGACCAGCGGCGCCGCGGCGAAGACGATGGAACCGGCGGTCCGCGCCATCGCCGAGCGCCTCGTCGACGGGTTCGCCGGACGGGGCCGCGCCGAACTCGCCGCCGAGCTCGCCACTCCGCTTCCGCTGGAGGTCATCACCCGGCTCTACGATCTGGGTCCGGAGGACACCGAAGAGATCCGCGGCTACTCCGAGGAGTTCCTGACCCACGCCTCCGGCTCCCGCGGCCCGGAGATCATCGACCGGGTGTGCCGGTACTGGGTCGGCCTGTTCGCCGACCGGCGCGAGAACCCACGCGAGGACTTCCTCACCGGACTCGTCGAGGCCAACCGCGAGCTCGGGGCGACCGACGACGAGCTCGCCAACATGATGTTCATCCTGACCTACGCCGGGCACGACTCCACGGCGCTCGGTCTGGGCAACACGCTGTTGTACCTGGCCGAGCATCCGGATGTGCAGCAGCGGCTGCTCGACGAGCCGAAGCTCATCCCTTCCATGATCGACGAGATCCTGCGCCACGAGACCCCGCTGCACTGGTTCCCGCGACAGCTCACGGCCGACACCTGCCTGCACGGTCAGCAGATGAAGGCGGGCGAACGGGTGCTGCTGCTGTTCGCCTCGGCCAACCGCGATCCCGAGGTCTTCGACCGCGCCGACGAGATCGTCATCGACCGGCGGCCGAACCGGCACCTCGCGTTCGGCGCCGGGATCCACACCTGCCCCGGGATGGCCCTGGCCAAGCTCGAGATCCGCACGGCGGTCCAGGTCGTGCTGGAGCGCATCCCCGGGTTCCGGGTGGACGGCGACGTCGAGCGGACCGACCCGCTCGAGGGCGGAGGGCGCCACCTCGGCGTCCGGCGGCTGCCGGTGACCTGGTGAGCGCCGCCGTGCCCGGCCCGGCCCCGGTCCCCGCGCCGACGACCCGTCAGATGGTCACCGCGGGCACCGCGTCCACGGTCGGCTTCGCGTTCGATCTGTTCGACCTGTTCATCCTGCTCTACGTGGCCTCCACGGTGGGCCCCCTGTTCTTCCCCACCGACAGCCCCACACTCACGCTCGCGGCCACGTTCGCCTCGTTCGGGGTGAGCCTGGTGATGCGCCCGCTGGGCGGGGCGGTGTTCGGCCGCTACGCCGACCGGCACGGCCGCAAGCAGACCATGCTGGTCACCGTGGGCGGCGTCGGTCTGGCCACCGCCCTGATGGGCACGCTGCCGACCTACGCCGCGATCGGTGTCGCCGCACCGCTGGTGTTCGTCGCGCTCCGCCTGGTGCAGGGCCTGCTCGTCGGCGGCGTCGTCGCCTCGACCCACACCCTCGGCACCGAGACGGTGCCCCAGCGCTGGCGCGGCCTGGTCTCCGGGCTGGTCGCCGGCGGCGGGCCCGGGCTCGGCGCCGTCATCGCGTCGCTGGTGTTCCTGGCCGTGTCCTCGGCCTTCCCCGGACCCGCGTTCGACGTGTGGGGCTGGCGGATCATGTTCTTCACCGGGTTGGTGGCCTCGCTGGCGAGCCTCGCGTTCTTCCGGCTGCTCGAGGAGTCCCCGGTGTGGGCCGCCGCGCGGGCGCGGGCCGCCGGTGCGGCCCCGGAGCCGCCGGCCAGGGCCCGGGACCTGCCGACGGCGGTGCGGCCGCGGACGCTGGTCGCGGCCACCGCGCTGGTGATCGGCGCGGGCGCGCAGTACTACCTCACCTCGGGCTACCTGCCCACGTTCCTGGCCGAGATCAACCAGCTGCCGGCGGGCGCGCGCGGGCTGCTGCTGGTCTGGACCAGCCTGGCCATCCTGCCGATCGCGTTGCTGGCCGGGCACGCCTCCGAACGGTTCGGCCGTCGGCCGGTGTTCCTGGCCACCGGCATCGTGAACCTGGTGGCACTGCCGCTGCTCGCACTGGCCATGGGTGGGCTGGGGCCGGACGACACCGGGGCGCTGCTCGGCTACGGCCTGCTGATCACGATGCTGGCCAACGCCCCCATCGCCGCGGTGCCGATCTTCCTCAACGAGCTGTTCCCGACCCGGTTGCGGGCGACCGCGACCGCCCTGATCTGGAACGGCGGGTTCGCCATCGGCGGGCTGACCACCACGTTCGTCAGCCTGGCCAGCCCGACCGTGCCCGACATCCCCAGCCGGCTGGCGCTGTTCCTGGCCGTGGTCGTCGCGCTGTTCCTGATCGGGGCGGCGTGCGTCCCGGAGACACGCGGCGCGCTCGACCGCGAGGGCCCGCCGGGCGCCGTTCCGACACCGTCACCCACCGCCGCGGCCGACCGGCCGGAGGCACTCCCGGGAGGATCACGATGAGCACGAACGAGCGGAGCAACGAGCACGCGGGCCGTACCGTCCTCGTCACCGGCGCGGGCGGCGGGATCGGCGGCGACTACGTCGCCGCGTTCGCCGCGGCGGGCGCGAACGTCGTGGCCACCGACGTCGCCGGGGCCGCGGACGTAGGGACCGCCCTGGCCGACCGGGTGAGCTCCGCCGGACCGGGGACGGTCGTGTTCGTGACGGCCGACGTCACCTCCGACGCCGACTGGGAGACCGTCGTCGCCACCGCGGGCGCCGAGTTCGGCGGGATCGACGCGCTGGTCAACAACGCCGCGATCTACCAGGGCCTGGGCACCAAGTCGCACCTGACCGAGCTCACCACCGAGTCCTGGGACCGGGTGCTGACGGTCAACGTGCGCGGCACCTGGCAGGCGATCAGAGCGGTGACGCCGGCCATGCGCGCCCGCGGCGGCGGACGGATCGTCAACATCTCCTCCACCGTGGCGCGGATGGGTGCGCCCGGGTTCGCGCACTACGTGGCCTCCAAGGCCGCCGTGGACGGGCTCACACGGGCCGCCGCACGTGAGCTCGGATCCGACGCGATCACCGTCAACGGCGTCGCGCCCGGCCTCGTCAGCGACGCCGCCAGCCGGACACTCAACACCGGCGACTACATCGCCGCGGCGGCGAAGGGACGGGCGCTGGGCCGCGAGATGACCCCGGGCGACCTGGTCGGCGCCGTCATGTGGCTGGCCTCGCCGTCGTCCGGGTTCGTCACCGGCCAGACCGTCGTCGTCGACGGCGGTGGGGTGTTCACGTGAACTCCGACCTGCGTTCCTGGCTCGACGTGCTCGACGGCCGCGGCGAGCTCGCCCGGCTGAGGTCCCCGATCGACCCGGACCAGGACGTCGCCGCGGTGCTGACCCGTGCCGACGGGCGGCGCGCCGTGCGGTTCGGCGACGTGATCGGCGCGGAGTTCCCGCTGGTGGGGAACACCGTGCCGAGCCGGACGCACCTCGGTCTGGTGCTGGGCTGCGAACCGGCCGGGGTGGCCGACCGCTTCGCCGCCGCCCTGGACGCCCCGGAGCACTGCCCGCAGGTGGAGGCGTCCGGGGCCCCGGTGCTGGCGAACCGCATGCACGGCGACCGGATGCTCTCGGCGCTGCCGCTGACCCGTCAGCACTCCGAGGACGGCGGCAGGTACCTGACCTCGGCGCTGCTGGCCGTCCGCGACCCGGTCAGCGGGCGGATGAACCTCTCGATCAACCGGCTGCTGGCCGCGGGCGAGCGGGAGCTGCGTGCGCTGCTGCTGCCCGGGCGGCTGCGGAGGATCTTCACCGAGGCCGAGGCGGCGGGTCACGACCTCGACGTCGCCCTGGTGGTCGGGGTGCACCCGGCGCTCGTACTCGCCAGCCAGTCCCCCGCCGACCGCGAGCTCGACGACTACGCCGTGGCCAACGCGCTGGCCCCTCCGGTCGAGCTGGTCGCCGCCCCGACCGTGGACGCGCTGGTGCCGGCCCGGGCGGAGTTCGTGCTGGAGGGCCGCTTCCGGGCCGGACGCCGCGAGGCCGAGGGTCCGTTCGGGGAGTATCCGCGCACCTACGGTCCCGGCGGCCCCGCCCCGGTGATCGAGCTGATGGACGGCTGGCACCGTGACGACGCGGTGTTCCAGACGATCCTCTCCGGCGGCCGCGAGCACTTCTACGCCGGCGGCGTACCGCGCGAGGCGGCCTGCCTGCGGGCCCTGCGCCGGGCCGGGCTGGACGTGGCGGCGCTGCGGCTACCCGAGTCCGGCTCGTGCCGGCTCACCGCCGTCGTCGCGCTCCGCGGGCCCACGCCGGGAGCGCCGACCACCGCGATGATGACGCTGTTCCTCACCGCGTCCACGATCAAGCAGGTCACCGTCGTCGACGACGACGTGGACATCATCGACGACGAGCAGGTGGCCTGGGCGGTGGCCACCCGGACCCAACCCGACCGGGACCTGCTGGTGGTGCCGAACGCGAAGGGCAGCAGCCTGGATCCCTCGGCCGAGCAGGGGCTCACCGCGAAGCTGGGCCTCGACGCCACCGTCCCGGCCGCCGACCGGGACCGCTACCGGCAGATGACGGTGGCCCCGGCCGACCCGTCGGCTCTCGAGCGCCATCTCGCGGAGCTGGGGGACCTCCGATGAGACGCATCATCGTCGCGCTCACCGGGGCGTCCGGGGCGGTGTACGGGATCCGGGCGCTGGAGCTTCTGCGCGAGGTGCCCGACGTCGAGACGCACCTGGTGCTGACGAAGGCGGCGCGGGCGACCATCGGCTACGAGACGGACCACAGCGTCGCCGACGTGCGCGCACTCGCCGACGTCGTGCACTCCGACGGCGACCTGGGCGCGCCGATCTCCTCCGGCTCGTTCCGCACGGCCGGGATGCTGGTGGCGCCCTGCAGCGTGAAGACGCTGTCCGGGATCGCCGCCAGCTACGACGAGTCGCTCGTGGTGCGGGCCGCGGACGTGGTGCTCAAGGAGCGCAGGCGCCTGGTGCTCCTGTTGCGGGAGACCCCGTTGCACGCCGGCCACCTACGGCTGATGTCCGAGGTCACCGCCTCCGGCGCGATCGTAATGCCGCCGGTGCCCGCTTTCTACGCACACCCGCACAGCGTCGCCGACATCGTCGAGCACACCACCGGTCGGGCGCTCGACCTCCTGGACGTCGACACCGACGCGGTCGCCCGCTGGACCGGCGAGCGGGACGGACGAGCTGTCGTCCACCGGTAGCGGACGCGTGGCCGAGCTCCGCCCTCACTCGCGCGCCGTGCGCAGCAGCAACCGGCGGAACGCCTGTACCGGCGGGGACACGTGCGCGCTGGCCCGCGACACCACGCCCAGTTCACGGAACGCACAGGAGTCGGCGATCGGGACCGTGGGGCCGTCGCCCGCGGCCATCCTCGGCAGCAGCGCGACCCCCATGCCGGCCGCCACCATCCCGTGCACGATCGCCAACTGTCCGGTCTCCAGTACCACCCGCGGGCGGACACCGGCCTCGGCCAGCAACTGATCGGCGAGGTCGCGCAGGCCGTACCCGGTACGCATCCCGACGAGATCCTCGCCGGCCAGCTCGGCGAGCGCGACCTCCGCTCGGCCGGCCAGCCGGTGCGCGGCGGGAACCAGCACGAGCACCGGCTCGCGGACCAGCACGTCGACGCACAGCCCGCTCAGGGTCAGCGGCATCCGGGTCATCGCCAGGTCCAGTTCCCCGGAGCGTACGAGCTGCTCGAACTCCCGGGAGATGTCGTGCTCGACGATCCGCACCCCGACCAGTGGGTGCGCGCGCCGGAACCGGGCCAGCACCTCGGGCAGCATCCGCGCGCCGATGCTGGGCAACACGCCGACCCGGACCTCACCTTCGCGCAGACCGCTGACCTCGGCCACCCGTTCCCGGCCGCGTTCGAGTTCGGCGAGCGCGATCTCCGTGTGCTCGAGCAGCGCGGATCCGGCCGCGGTCAGCACGATGTGCCGGCCGGTCCGCTCGAACAGCCGAGCACCGACGTCCTGCTCCAGCTTGCGGATCTGCACCGACAACGACGGCTGGGACAGATACAGACGGGCGGCCGCGGAAGTGAAGCTCCCCTCGTGCGCGATCGTCACGAAGTACCGAAGTTGATGCAGTTCCACGGATCACCCCGGGCCATCTGTTCCATACCGTGTCACCGTGCCGGCGCGCACGCGTTCATCCGGCCTCGGACCGCACCCTGAAGTCACCCGGCTCGACCACCGCGGAGATCGCGACCCCCGCGACGAGCGCCCAGAACGGGCTGGAGATCCCCAGCGGCGCGACCCCGCTCATCGCCACCACCAGGGCCGTGAGCGCACCGGTCCGGAACCGGCCCTCACCGAACGCCCCCCGGAACGACGACACCAGCACCCCGATCATGGCGAGCCCCGCGACGACCGCCACCAGCTCGGTCGGCAGCGCCGTGACCGCGGTGACCGCGATCCCGGCGAGGACGCCGAACGCGATGAACAGCACGCCGTTGACGACGCTCGCGGCGTACCGGGCCTCGGGGTCCGGCCCGGCCTGAGGGCCCGAGCAGATCGCGGTCATCGGGCCCGCGACGTTGGCGTTGTGGCCGCCGGTCAGCGGGGCCAGCAGCCCGCCCACACCGCTGACGACCGTCATCGCGTTGATCGGGGGCCGGTAGCCCTGGCTGAGCAGCACACCGTAGGCCTGGGCGTTCTCCGCGGCGATCACCAGGACCGCCAGCGGGATCCCGACGGCCAGGATCGCGGCGAGGTCGAACGTCGGCGCCACGAGCACCGGTGCCGTCCAGCCGTCGACGGCGGTGGCCTGCGAGGCGAAACCGCCCGTGACCGCGGCCGCGGCCAGCCCGGCGACCAGCGCGCCGAGCGCGCCGGGTACCGCCGGCACGAACCGGGACAGCAGCAGGAACCCGGCGACCGCGGCGGCGACGACCCAGGGCGCGGACTCGGCCGCGGTCACCACCCCGGTGCCGAACCGGATCAGCGCCCCGGCGATCATCGCCATCACGATCGGCTGCGGCAGCCACCGGGACACGGTGCCGATCAGGCCGGACAGCCCGAGCACGAGCACGACCAGCCCTGCGACGAGGAACGCCCCGACGACGGCGGAGAACGGGAACGTCCCCAGCGCCCCCACCACCAGCACCGCGCCCGGGATGGAGTAGGCGCCGACGACCGGCATCCGGTAGCGCAGGGCGAGGAACAGCGAGATCAGGCCACCGAAGACGTAGATCCCGAAGATCCACGACGCGATCAGCCGGCCGTCCAGCCCGTTCGCGGCGGCGCCGTCGATCACGATCAGCGCCGGGCCGGTGCAGCCGAAGACGGCCGCGACCACCCCGGCCCCGATCGTCGCGGGGGTGAGCCGCCGGGGCAGGCCGCGCACCCCGGACCGGATGCCCGGACCGGGCTCGATGCGCCGGGACGGCCGCTGCTCGGCCGGTGGGGTGGGCGGTGCGGCGGTGGAGCCCTCGGCGGGCTCGTCGGTCGGTGCGGTCATCGTGTCGCCTCCTTGCGATCACTCATCGGACAGGGGGCGGGACGGCTACCGGCGCCGCGGCGCGCGGACGCGGGCGAACCCGCGGCGGACGAGTGCGCGGACGGTGTCGCGGACGGTGCCCGCCACCAGGCGGAGCTGCGCGCCGCGGCCCGGCTCGGTGACCGATCCGGTCTCCGCGGCCTCGTCGACGCTCGTGGCGAACTGCTCGAACAGCCGCCGCGAGACGTCACCGGCCAGCGCCCGGCCGAACTGCGCGACCCGGCCGGTGAGGTGGACGTCGGCGTGCGCGGTCAGGACCGTGCCACCGTCCGGCCCGGCCTCGGCCGCCAGCACGACGTCGGCCTGGGTGGCGCTGCCGCCGGCGTCGGCGCCCTGGGCGTGGAACCGCAGCCGGTGCGCGGCCGGGTCCCGCTCGACGACCTGGGCCAGGCCGTCGAAGGACAGCTTCACCGGGCCGAGCGCGACGACGGCGCGGCCCCGGTAGCGGTCGCCGTCGAGCACCTCGGTGAGCCGGGCACCGGGCAGGCAGCGGGCGAGCAGGTCGAAGTCGTCGAGCACCGCCCAGACCCGCTCGACCGGCTGCCGGAGCGCGCTGGTGACCTCGACGACCGCGGACGGCGGGCCGGAGGGCAGCCGCACCTCCTGCGCGAGCGCCGCCGCCGGCACCTCCTCGGCGGGGGCTCCGGCGCCGCTGCCGCCACCTGTCCCCCGCCCGACCAGGGTGCGCGCGCCGCACGCCCGGGGCCCGGGGACCCCGTCCGGGTGGCGCTGCCGCACGTCGTCGACGGCCGCGAGGATCCCGCGGTAGCCGGTGCACCGGCAGAGCACACCGGACATCTGCTCGGGCAGTTCCTCGCTCTCCACCTCCGGGGTGTTGCTGAGCAGGTCGTAGCTGCTCATCAGCATCCCGGGGGTGCAGAACCCGCACTGCAGCGCGTGGTGGGCGGAGAACGCCTGCTGCAGCGGGTGCTGGTCCTCGGGGGTGCCCAGGCCCTCCACGGTCACGATCTCGGCGCCCTCGCACTGCACCGCGAACAGCAGGCAGGCGCGGGCAGCCTCGCCGTCGACGAGCACGGTGCACATGCCGCAGACGCCGTGCTCGCAGCCCAGGTGGGTGCCGGTGAGGCCGAGCTGCTCGCGCAGCACGTCACCGAGGTGCGCGCGGGGCGGCACGGTGACGGTCGTCCCGGTGCCGTTCACCGTCATCGTGATCCCGACGGGCTCGTCGGCGGCGACGCGGTCCCGCGGCTCCGCAGTACGTGCCCGCCTCGGCTCCACCGTGGTCATGAACGCTCCTTCCGGTCCCGGGCGCGGTGCAGCGCACGGGACAGCTCGCGGGCGGCGAGGACCCCGAACAACCGGCGCCGGTAGCCGGTGGATCCGTGGGTGTCCCCGCCGGTGTCGACGACGTCGGAGGCCAGCGCGGCGGTGGCCGGACGCAGGTCGTCCTCGTGCTCGGTGAGCAGCGGCGTCACGTCGCGGGTGACGGCGCGGTCGGAGATCCCGAACCCGGTCAGCCGGGCCTCGGTCACCGCGCCGTCGTCACCGACCCGGACCCGGGTGACCACGCCGGCGAGCGCGAAGTCGCCGTGCCGGCGGGCGATCTCGGCGAACCCGAACCCCTCCCCCGGCCGGGCGTGCGGGAACGTGACCGCGACGACGACGTCCTCCGGCCCGGCCGCGGTGGTCATCGCGCCGGTCACGAACTCCTCGGCGGGCATGCTCCGCCGCCCGGCCGGGCCGGCCAGCTCGACCGTCGCCTGCGCACAGCAGGCGACGGCGGGCAGCTCGGCGGCCGGGTCGGCGTGGGCGAGGCTGCCGCAGACGGTGCCCCGACTGCGCAGCTCCCGGTGCCCGACGAACGGCATGGCCATCCCGATCAGCGGGACGGCATGGGCGGCCCGGTCGTGCTCGACCGCGCGCTGCCGCACCGCCGCGCCGATCCGGTACCCGTCCCGGTCCGGTCCCGCCGACGTCAGCTCGGGCACGGCGGTGATGTCGACCAGGGTGCCGGGGCGGCCCAGGCGCATCGCGAGGACCGGCACCAGGGACTGGCCGCCGGCCAGCACCTTGCCGTCGCCGCCGGCGAGCTCGCCGAGCACGTCGTCGAGCCGGCCGGGGCGGACGTAGGCGAACGGTGCGGCCTTCATCAGCGGCCCGTGAAGTTCGGGGTGCGCTTCTCCCCGAAGGCCTTCACGCCCTCGGCGAAGTCCTCGGTCGCCCGCAGCATCGAGTAGGCCTTCCGCTCCAGCTCGATGCCGGTGTAGAGCGGGCCGTCGACGCCGCGGTCGAGGACCTCCTTGGCGGTGCGCAGCGCGGCCGGGGAGAAGCCGGCCATCTTCAGCGCCAGCGCGTCGACCTCGGCGTAGAGCGCGTCGCGGTCGTCGTACAGGCCGGCCAGGATGCCCCAGTCGAGCGCCTGCTGGGCCTGGATCCGGGTCGCGGTCATGATGTGGAACTTCGCCCGGGACAGGCCGATCAGCCGGGCCAGGCGCTGGGTGCCGCCGGAGCCGGGGATCATGCCGAGGTTCATCTCGGGCAGTGCGAGCTGGGTGCGGCCGGTGCCGAGCCGGATGTCGCAGGACAGCGCCATCTCCAGCCCGACACCGAAGCAGTAGCCGTCGATCGCGGCGATCACCGGCTTGGTGCTGCGGGCCGGGGCGGTGACGTCCTGGCCGAGGTCGGTGAGGTCGATCGGGTCGACCTCCATGAACCCGGCGATGTCGCCGCCGGAGGTGAAGTGCTGGCCGTCGGAGCGGACCACCACGACGCGGACCTGCGGGTCCCGGTCGATCTCGGCGAAGCGCTCGGCGACGAGCCTGCGCATCTCCATCGTGACGACCGTGTACTTGCCGTGGGACAGGGTCAGGTAGGCGACCCGCCCGTCGTGCTCGCGGGTCAGGACGACGTCGCCGCCGGTGAGTGCCATGTCAGGAGTTCTCCTTCTCGGTGAGCAGCTGGTGCAGTACCTCGCCGTGCAGCGGCAGGCGGGTGATGTCGATCCCGCGGGGTGCCAGCGCGTCGGCGACGGCGTTGGCGTAGGCCACGGGAAAGCTCATGGACGACCCCTCGCCGCAGCCCTTGGCGCCGAGCGGGGTCAGCGGTGACGGGGTCACCACGTGGTCGGTACGCAGGTCGAACCCGGCCTCGGCGCTGGTCGGGCACAGGTAGTCGAGGAACGTCGCCGCCGTCGGCTGCCCGGAGTCGGCGTGGGTGAACTGCTCGTAGGCGGCACCGCCGAGGCCGTGTACGAGCGCGCCGTACACCTGGCCGTCGAGCAGGGTCTGGTCGAGGACGGTCCCGGCGTCGTGCACCGAGGACACCCGGTCGACCTCGATCTCCAGGGTGTCCGGGTCGATCCGCACCGCGACGATCTCGGCGACGAAGCCGTAGCAGAGCGAGGAGTTGATCCGGTCGTCCGCCGTGGCCGCGCGGGTCTCCCGCGGGGAGAACTCGGCCTCGGCGTAGAGCCGGGCGGGCACGCCGTCGGGCAGCGACGCCGGGTCCCAGTGCACGACGCCTGCGGCGTGCCGGAAGGCGACCGAACGGCCGTCCGGGTGGACGACCTTCCCGTCGAGCAGGGTCAGCTCGCCCGGGTCGGCCCCCTCCAGCAGCGTGGCCCCGGCCGCCTTCACCGTGGCGGCGATGGTGTCCGCGGCGGCGACGACCGCGCTGGTGACGAGCGGCGCGAACCGCGACGAGTACGACCCGGACGTGACCGTCCACGGGGTCGTCGCGGTGTCCATGTCGACGACCGCCCGCACCTGCTCCGAGGGCAGCCCGAGCCGTTGCGCCGCGACCTTGCGCGCCACCGTGGCGTGGCCCTGGCCCTGCGGGACCGACCCGAGCAGCACGGTGACGATCCCCTGCAGGTCCACCGACATGCGGACGTGCTCGGTGGAGCCGGACTTGTCCCGGCCCGGCTTGCGGTCCTCGGCCGGGGTGGCCAGCCCGACGTAGCCGATGTTGGTGCCGGACGGGTCGACGACCAGGGCGGTGCCGATGCCGTAGAAGGCGCCCTCGGCCCGGGCCGCCTCCCGCCGGCGCTCCAGCTCGGCCAGGTCGGCGTTCTTCACGGCCAGGTCCAGCGCCGCGGCGTAGTCGCCGGAGTCGTACACGCCCCCGGTCGCCGTCTCGTGCGGGAACGCCGACACCAGGTTGCGGCGCCGCACCTCGACGACGTCGAGCCCGGTCGCCGCGGCGACCGCGTCCATCAGCCGCTCCAGCCCGAAGTAGAGCTGCTGGCCGCCGAAGCCGCGGTTCAGCCCGGTCGGCATGGTGTTCGTGACCACGGCGCGGGCCCGGATCTCGACGGCGTCGATGCGGTAGGGCCCGGTGATGTTGCCGTAGCAGCGGTAGAGCGTGGACGGCTCCGGCGGGCGCAGGTAGGCGCCGACGTTGTCGATCAGGTCGGTGCGCAGGGCCGTCACGGTGCCGTCGGCGTCGACCGCGGCGGAGAAGGTCATCGCCCGGTCCGCACCGGTGGAGCTCGCCATCAGGTGCTCGACGCGGTCCTCGGCCCACCGCACCGGCGTGCCGGAGTGCTTCGAGGCCAGCGCCATCAGCACCACGTACGGGTAGATGCCGGCCTTGATCCCGAAGCTGCCGCCGATGTCGGCGGGGACGTGCAGCCGCACCCGCGACGTCGGGATACCGAGCGCGCCGGCCATGACCGGGACCATCGAGAACGGTCCGTGGAAGTTCGCCCAGGCCTCGACCGAGGGGCCGGCGTCGCCCTCGTTCCACTGCGCGATGACCGAGTAGCACTCCATCGGCACCGAGGAGTAGCGCGGGAAGTCGTAGCGGCCGGTCACCACGTGCGCGGCGTCGCGGAACCGCTCCTCGACGGGGCCGAAGGAGAAGGTCCGGTCGGTGGCGACGTTGGACCCGGCGTCCTCGTGCAGCAGCGGCGCGTCCGGCTCCAGCGCGGCGCGGGCCGCGGTGACCGCACCCAGGTCGTCGTACTCGACGGCGACGAGCTCGGCGGCGTCCTCGGCGACGTAGCGGTCCGAGGCGACGACGACGGCGATCGGCTCGCCGACGAAGCGCACCTTGTCCACACCGGTGGGCAGGTAGGGCATCACCGCGCCGGTCGACAGGGGGAAGGGCCGCAGCGCGGCGCGCACCTCATCGGGGCCGATCACCGCCGCCACCCCCGGATGGGCCCGGGCGCGGCTCAGGTCGACCGAGCGCAGCCGGGCGTGCGGACGGGTGGAGCGCACGACGGTGGCGACCAGCGTGCCGGGCAGCGGGTCCAGGTCGTCGAGGAACGCGCCCCGGCCGGTGACCAGCGCGGCGTCCTCGTCCCGGCTGGGGACCCAGGTGCGGGCGGCCACGGACACATCGGACACATCAGACACGTGCTTCTCCCCTCAGGTCGTACTCGCCCGCGACGAGCGTGCGGCGCAGCGTCTTGCCGACCCCGGACCGCGGGATCGAGTCGACGGCGATCACCCGCTTCGGCCGCTTCAGCGACGGCAGCTGATCCCGGGCCCAGGCCAGGGCCTGCTCGGCCGCGGCCAGCGGGTCGGTCCCGCGGACGGGGACCACGAACGCGGTCACCGCGTGTCCCCAGCGCTCGTCGGGCAGCCCGACCACGCAGACGTCGTCGATGGCGGGACAGCGGGTCAGGACCGACTCGATCTCGTCCGGGTAGATGTTCTCGCCACCGGAGTTGATCATGTCGTCGGTGCGGCCGGAGACCCAGAGGTCGCCGTCGGAGTCGGCGACGGCGAGGTCACCGGTGTGGTACCACCCGTCCCGGATGGCCTTGGCGTTCGCGTCCGGCCGGTTCCGGTAGCCGCCGAAGGCCTCGGGCGAGGCCATCGAGACGATCACCTGACCCTGCGTCCCGCGCGGGACCTCCTCGTCGACCGGGGCGCCCGCGTCGGGCGCGATCAGCCGGACCCGGGAGAACAGCCCCGCCCGCCCGGCGCAGCCGGGCTTGGCGGCGACGTCGGGCCCGATGGTGAAGGTGTAGATCTCGGTCGAACCGAAGTGGTTGACGAACGAGGTGGGCGCGACCTGCTCGACCAGCTTCTCGGCGAGCGACGGGGTCATGGCGGCGCCGGCGTAGGCGAGGTTGTCGAGCGCACGGGCGTCCCCGAGCCGTCCGGTGCGCAGCAGCGACCAGTAGATCGTCGGCACCAGGTACAGGGAACCGACGTTCTCCTCGAGGATCAGCTGCATCGACTCGTCGGCGTCGAACGCGGGCTGGCCCACCCACGTGCCCCCGACCACGACGGAGGCCAGCAGCGTGCGCAGGCCCATCGTGTGGAACAGCGGCATCACCCCGAGGGTCGCGACCCCCTGCCGCTGCCGGGTCTGCATCACGTGCGCGACCGCTGCCAGATGCTCGGCCCGGTGGGTACGCGGGACACCCTTCGGCTTCCCCGTGGTCCCCGACGTGTAGAGCATGACGCTGAGGTCCGACTCGCCCGGGGCGACGCAGACGGGGCTGTCGAGCCGCTCGGCGAGCTCGTCGACGGCCGCCACGTCCCGCAGCAGGTCCCCCAGGCCGGCGGCGTCGACCCGCTCGGCGTGCGCGGCGTCGGCGACCACCAGGCGGACGTCGGCGTCGCCCAGGCAGTAGCCGAGCTCCTCGACCCCGAACCGGGTCGAGAGCGGCACCGAGACCGCGCCGAGCTTCTGCACGGCCAGGTGCAGGCTCGCGAGCTGCTCGCCACCGTGCATCACCAGGCCCACCCGGGCCCCCCGCTCCACGCCGAGGCTCCGCAGGGCTCCGGCCAGCCGGTCGGTCCGCGCGTCCCACTCCCGATAGGAGAGCCACCTGCCGGTTCCGCGTACCGCCGGCCGATCGGGGTTGCGCTCGACCGCCCATCGCAGCGTCGTCACCAGGTCCATCCGACCCCCTCGTCGTTAGTCTGTTTCAGACCATACGGTTCAGATGGTCAGAGGGGAAGCCCCGGATTCCACCGGCGTCGGGAGCGACCCCGTCCGGCGACATCCGGCAGAAGGAGGGGCGGTCGTCGGTGGCGGGACGCACGTGCGAGGGTCGAGCCGCATCCGCGGATCGACGACCCGCCTCGTCTAGAGTCCGCGGAGCACCGGCCGGCACGAGAGGAGCGCGGATGCGACTGTCCACGACGTCGTATCTGGTCCTGGGCATGATCGCGTTGCGCGGGCCCTCGACGCCGTACGACCTGAAGCGCGCGGTCAGCCGCTCCGTCGGCTACTTCTGGCACTTTCCGCACGCGCAGCTGTACTCCGAGCCGGACCGGCTCGCCGACGCCGGCCTGCTCGCCCTCGACACCGAGGAGCACGGACGGCGGCGCAAGACCTACTCCCTGACCGACGAGGGCCGGGCGGCCCTGCGTGAGTGGCTGGCGGCGCCCACCGCCGAGCACTTCCAGATGCGCGACATCGCCGAGCTCAAGCTGTTCTTCAACGAGGCGGGATCCCCCGACGACGTCGAGAAGCTCGCCCGCGAGCAGATCCGCCAGCACGAGACCCGGATCGCCGACTACGAGGACATGGTCGCCCGGCACGGTCGCGAGGAGTGGGCCGAGCCGCGCATGATCACGATCGAGCTGGGCCTGGAGATGGAGCACGCCGCGCTGAGGTTCTGGAGCGCGCTGGCGAACGACGACCTCGACCGGCTCCGTCGCGAGCGGGCCGAACGCGACCCGCGCGACTGACCCGCCGCCCGCCCCGGGTCAGCCCGGGTCGGCCACCAGGAACTGGACGCTGCGCACGGACCGGACGTGGTCCCGGGGTACCGCGAGATGGGCCGGGTGGGCCGGCCGGGTCCGGAAGTCCTCGGCGTTCGCGAACTCGGAGCCGACCGCGTAGTCGGCGCTCGCCGGGCGCTCACCCAGGTCGGCCCCCGTGCCGGCCGAGGAGATCGAGGACCACCACTTCGAGCATCCCGACGTCGCCGACGGGGCCTCCTGCTCGCCGAGACCTTCCTGCAGGACGGCATCGCGCTCGACACCACACTCGAGGAGTTCATTCAGGGGCGGTCCACAGGTGAGATCCCCACCGCGTCGGCGGGACGGCGGACGTGCCCGCCCGAGGCCCGGCCGGGCAGGAGCGTTCGGCCGGGACGGCTGTACCAACTCAACCGCCCCGGCCTGGCCCTCGCACCGCCCCGGGGCCGGTGCTCGGGATGCGGCGCGTCTGCCCGCTGCACGGGTGCCCAAACGCCGGCCCGGGACCGCTAGAGGGAGTCGATGTCCTGGGGACGCTCGGCGACGGTGCGGGCCAGGCGCGCCAGCTTCACGTTGATGTCCTGCGAGGTCCGGCGCAGCAGGTCGAACGCCTGGTCGGCGTCCAGCCCGCGGCGGGCCATCAGGATGCCCTTGGCCTGGCCGATGACATCACGGGTCTCGATCGCCGTCTGCAGATGTGCCTGCTTGAGCTCCGCGGCCGAGATCGCGTCGGTGGTCGCCAGCGCGAGCGAGGCGTAGCCGGCCAGGATGGTCAGGCGGTCGAGGTCGGCGCGGCCGAAGGCCTGCGGCTCGGAGGCGTACACGTTGAGCGCCCCCGGCAGCCGGGGCGGCCGGGCGTCGGGGAGCAGCTCGACCGCGGCCACCGAGAGGAACCCGTGACCCACCGCGGTCCCGGCCAGCTCGGGCCACCGCTCCTCGCGCCGCAGGTCGTCCGACACCGCGGACGCGGGGCCGTCCTCCCGGGCGGCGTCGACGCAGGGACCGCGACCACTGCGGTACTGCACGACGTCGACCTCCTCGGCCGGCCCGCCGGTGGACACCGGTGTGTAGTAGTGGCCTTCGTCGTCGCGCATCGTCACGCTCACCATCGCCGCCACGGGCACGACGCGTGTCACGGCGTCGAGCACCCGGTCCAGCACCTCGGCGACCGTCGCGCAGTCCAGGAGCGCCGGTGTGAGACGCCGGAAGTGGTCGACGACGTCGGCGTCGTCGACCGTGGCGGCGTACGGGGCGGGGGACGCGCCGTCGGTGCTGCGCTCCGACTCGTCCGGCGTCCCGATCGGCTCTGGCCGTGTCAACTCCACCCGTCGGGGTGACCCGTCGTGGACGCGGATAAACCCCGCGAGGCGATGCCGCCGTACGCGTCCGCCCCTCGCATTGCGCCCGGTCTCGCACCCGCACGGACGCGGGCGTCCGCCGACGGCCGTCGGGCCCGATCGCTTGACGCCCCCTCCTCGGACTCTTAGCCTAACTGAAGTCAATTCACCTGCACTCCGCTACGTCGTGCCGACGGGGGGACCATGGACGAGCCGCGGACGGCATCCCGGGCCGATCTCCTGGTCCTCGGCGGCGGCATGGCGGGCCTGTCGGCGGCGGCGCGCGCCGCCGGGCACGGGCTGCGGGTGGTCCTGGTCGACCGCGCCCCGGACCTGGGCGGGTCCGCGCGGTACGCCGGCTACCTGTGGACGGCCGCCACCCCCGAGGTCATGGCGGAGGTCAACCCCGGCGGCTCCCCCGAGCTGCGGGACGCCGTGGTCGCGGGGTTCCCCGCAGCTCTCGACTTCGTCCGTGGTCTCGGGGTCGACCTCGGGCCCGCGGTGCCCGTGCTGCGCTACGGCACCGGCCACCGGATCGACACGGGCGCGTTCGTCGCCGCCTGCCGCCGACGCGTCGCGGGTGCCGGTGAGATCCTCCTGGACGCCCGCACCGAGCGGCTCCTGACGCACCCCACCGGTCGCGTCGCCGGCGCACGGATCGTGACCGCGGACGGTACCCGGCAGGACGTCACCGCGACGACGACGCTGCTCGCCACCGGCGGGTTCCCC
Organism: Pseudonocardia sp. ICBG1034; assembly: GCF_020131375.1. Taxonomy (NCBI): domain Bacteria; kingdom Bacillati; phylum Actinomycetota; class Actinomycetes; order Pseudonocardiales; family Pseudonocardiaceae; genus Pseudonocardia; species Pseudonocardia sp. ICBG1034. The sequence goes on along the minus strand of NZ_JAHLEK010000015.1, from coordinate 1,864,150 downwards.
GCCGACCCGGACCTGCGGGCCGAGCTCGTGCACCCGCGGGCCCGCGACATCGCCGCACGGTCCACCCCGTGGAGCACCGGGGACGGCCTGCGCCTCGCGACGGCTGCCGGTGCCCGGGTCACCGGCTCCGGCGGCGGCTTCTACGGCCACCTCGTGCCGGCCGGCGTCCACCTCACGCCCGAGCTGTACGTCGAGGCGGCCCTGTACTACAGCGAGCACGCCCTGCTGTTCAACCTCGCGGGCGACCGGTTCGTCGACGAGAGCCTCGGGGACCACCTGACCACGATCGCGCTCGTGGACCAGCCGGAGTGCCGGGGCCTGCTGGTGACCGACGCCCGTGGTCACCGCGAACGCGTCCGGGCGCCCTACGTGGCAGGCGGCCCGGCGAACGACAAGTTCGAGCTGGCCCGGCGGCGCGGCGCCCGCTGCGTGGTGGCCGGGTCGGCGGAGGACTTCGCCCACGTACCGCCGGAGTGGGGCTACGACGGCCCGCGGATCGCGGCCGAGATCGCCCGGCTCGCCTCCGGCGGGCGTCCGCGCCCGCCGCGGTCGGTCCTCCCCCGCCCGCTGGACGAACCGCCGTACTACGTCGTCGAGGCGACCGCGGCGATCACCTTCCCGTTCGCCGGGATCGACACCGACGGACGCGGGCGGGTCCGGTCCTCCGGCGGCGGTGTGCTCGACGGGCTGTACGCCGCGGGCGCGGACGTGGGCGGCCTCTACCGCAACGCCTATGCGGGCGGACTCGCACCGGCCGTCGTCCTCGGGCTCGCCGCCGCGGACGCCGCCCGCCGGCGGACCGACCTCCCACCGGGCGCCGCCCCGCACTGACCGCACCATCACCCCGGATCCCTCCAGCGCGCAAAGGAGCGCCATGTCGAGCACGACCTCCCAGGACGCCGCCCGGATCGGTCGCCGAGCCAGCACGGCCGCGGCCGTCGGCACGGCCATCGAGTACTACGACTTCGCCATCTACGGCTACCTCGCGGTGGTGCTCGCCCCGCTGTTCTTCCCCTCCCAGGACGGGCTCATCGGGGTCCTGGCGACGCTGACGGTCGTGGCCAGCGGCTTCCTCGCCCGGCCCGTCGGTGGGCTGTTCTTCGGCCGCCTGGGTGACCGCCGCGGTCGCCGCACGGTGCTGATGGTCACCGTCGCCGTGATGGGCGTCGCCACCGTGCTCACCGGACTGCTGCCCACCTATGCGCAGGTCGGGGTCCTCGCCCCGATCCTGCTCACGGTGCTGCGGATCGGGCAGGGCTTCTCCGCCGGTGGGGAGATCGGAGGTGCGGCGTCGCTGGCCACCGAGTCCGCTCCGTCGACGCGCCGGGGCCTGTTCGGATCGGCCACCTCGGTGGGCATCGCGCTCGGTCTCGCCGGTGCGGCGGCCGTCGTGGGCACCGTGACCGCGCTGACCACGCCCGAACAGCTGGCGGCCTGGGGATGGCGCATCCCGTTCCTCATCGCCGGTCCGCTGCTGGTCGGCGCGGTCCTGTACCGGATGCGGGTCGAGGACTCGCCGCTGTTCCAGCAGATGATCGACACCTCCGAGCCGCCCAAGGCGCCCATCACCGAGGTCGTGCGCGACCACCGGCGGTCGGTGTTCGGTGTGATCGGCGTCGCCTACGCGACGATGACGGCCGGCGGGCTCAGCTCGGTCTACCTGCTCGTCCACCTCTCGGCCGTGCTCGGATACTCGCTCACCGGGGCACTGTGGCTGATCGTGCTCATCGTGCTGCTCCCGATCGGGCTCATCCCGTGGGCGGGCGCGCTGAGCGACCGCTTCGGCCGGCGGACCGTCCTGACCGCCGGACTCGTCGGTTTCGCCGTGCTCGCGGTGCCCTGCTACTGGGTGATGCAGCAGGGGTCGATCGGGCTGGCCGTCGTGGCCGCCCTCGTGCTGAACGTGCCGTTCGGGATCTGCCAGGGCGTGATCTACACGCTGTACTCGGAGCTGTTCCCCACCCGGGTCCGCTACACGGGTGTCTCGATCGGGTTCAACATCGGTGGTGTCATCGGGTCCGGACTGGTGTCGGTCATCGCGACCTCGCTCGTGTCACTGAGCGGCAACACCCTGGCCCCGGCGTTCTACCTGGTGTTCGCCGCGCTCGTCGGGCTCGGCGTGATCGCGGTCCTGCGGGAGACCTCGGGAGGCACCCTCGCCGAGGACGCGACCGGCCGGGCCGCGGAGCCGGCGTGAGCCTGCCGATGGCGGGTCGCAGAGTGGTCGTCACCGGCTCCGGGAGCGGTATCGGGCGCTCGGTCTGCGACCGGCTCGGCGCCGCAGGTGCCTCCGTGGCCGGCCTGGACGTCGACGCCGATGCCCCGGCGGTCGGCGGGCGCCGGCACATCGGGTGCGACGTCCGCGACGAGGACGCGGTGACGCGGGCGTTCGACCGGGCGGCGCGCGAGCTGGGCGGGATCGACGGCCTGGTCACCTGCGCCGGCGTCACCGACGGGACGCCGACCGGAGAGACCACGCTCGCCACCTGGGAGACGGTCGTCGGCGTCAACCTGACCGGCACGTTCCTCGCCGTGCGCGCCGCAGCAGGTCACCTCGTCCGGGCGGGCGGGGGCGCCGTCGTCACCGTCGGCTCGGTCGCGTCGCTGGTGGCGGCGGGCCGGTCGGCGGCCTACGACGCGTCGAAAGGGGGCGTCCTGGCCCTCACCCGGTCGATCGCCACGGAGTACGCCGACCGGGGTGTGCGGGCCAACTGCGTCTGCCCCGGCCCGGTCGGGACCGGGCTCGCCCGCAACAGCGCCCGGCACCCGGGGCTCACCCCGGAGTCCCGTACCGGCGTGCCGGGCCGGGTGACGGCGCCACAGGCCCGTACCGCCGACCCCCGGGAGGTCGCCGACGTGGTGGTGTTCCTCCTGAGCGACGCCGCCTCCTTCGTCACCGGGGCGGCCGTCCCGGTCGACGGCGGGTACACCGCGGTATGACCGACCACCACCGATCACCTCAGGAGCCACCGTGCGTGCCTACCGGATGACGGCGACGGGGACGGCCCGGCTCCTCGAGCTGCCGCCGCCGCCGATCGGTCCCGACCAGGTCCGGCTGCGGGTCCTCGCCGCGGGCATCTGCCACAGCGACCTGCACGTCCTCGATGCGCCGACCGCGATGTGGGAGCCCCCGTTCACCCTCGGGCACGAGATCTGCGGGACGGTCACCGATCTCGGCGCAGGGACCGACCCGGGGCTGCTCGGCCGGCAGGTGGTCGTGCACGCCCCGTACGGCTGCGGGCGCTGCCGCCGGTGCGCCTCGGGGGCCACGAACGACTGCGACCGCAGGCGGGAGCTACCGGCGGGGCTCGGGCTCGGCGTCGACGGCGGGATGGCCGACGAGATCGCCGTCGACGCGGCCCGGCTGGTCGACGCCGACGGGCTCGACCCCGCCGAGGCGGCGGCGCTCACCGACGCCGGCCTGACGTCGTACCGGGCGGTGGCCGGCTCGATGGACCTCCTGGGCGACCCCGGGGCGGTCGCGGTCGTGGTCGGGGTCGGTGGCCTCGGGCACCTGGCCGTCGGCGTGCTGCGCGCCCTGACCGGCGCCCGGGTCGTGGCGGTGGACACCCGCGCCGCGGCGCTCGACCTCGCCCGCGAGTGCGGTGCGCACGCCGTCTGCGGGCCGGCCGAGGTGGCGTCCGTGGTGGACGTCGTCTCCGACGGGCGCGGCGCGGACGTCGTGCTGGACTTCGTCGGCGCCCAGGCGACCCTGGACGGGGCCGGGCCGCTGCTGCGCACCGCGGGCGAGCTGGTGGTCGTCGGTGGGGCGGGGGGCGTGCTGCCGGTGAGCAAGCCGGGGCCGCTGCCGTCCGGGGCCCGGCTGCGCCTGCCGTTCTGGGGCTCGCGCGACGAGCTGGTCGCGACCGTCGGCCTGGCCCGGGAGGGCCGGATCCGCTCCCGGACGACCACCTACCCGCTCTCCGACGTGGCCCGCGCGCTGGACGACCTGCGCGCCGGGCGGGTGCTCGGGCGGGCCGTGCTCGTGCCCGACCGGGCCGGACCTGACCCCGCCACCGGTCAGCGGGCCGACCACCCGCCGTCGACCACCAGCTCCGACCCGGTCGTGTAGCCGGACTCGCGGCTCAGCAGGAACGCGACCGCGGCGGCGACCTCCTCCGGCCGCCCCAGCCGGCCCATCGGGGTGTTCGCCAGCATCGCCCGGTGCCGGTCGGTGCCGGCGAAGCGACCGAGGAGCTGGTCGGTGCCGACGAAGCCGGGGACGACCGCGTTGACCCGCACCCCGGCCTCGGCCCAGTGCAGGGCGGCATTGCGGGTCATCGACCGGACCGCCCCCTTGGCCGCGGCGTAGGCGAAGCTGTTGCCGAGGCCCCCGGTGGTGCCCAGGATCGACCCCACGTTGACGATCGAGCCCCCGCCGGACCGCTCGATGACCGGCCCGCAGTGCCGCATTCCCAGCCACGTGCCGAGCTGGTCGACGGCCACCACCTCGTCCCACCGGGTCCGGGACTCGCCGACCACGGTGCCCAGGCTGCCGATCCCGGCGTTGTTCACCAGCCCGGTGAGCGGCCCCGCGCCGGCCACGACGCGCTCCCAGTCGCTCTCGGAGGAGACGTCGAGCGCCGCCGTCCGGGTACGCCCACCCAGACGCCCGGCGAGCGCGACGCAGCCGGTCTCGTCGACGTCGGTCAGCACGACCTCCGCCCCCTCGCCGACCAGCCGCTCGGCGACGGCCGCGCCGAGACCACCGGTCGCCCCGGTCAGCAGCACCGTCGAGCCCTCGAACCGACGCTCGGTCATCCGTTCCCTCCGCACACTTGACACAGAACTTGAACTGATATTGGTTCAAGATATGCTCATCGACGAGGCACTGTCCACCACCCGAGCCGTGCGCCGGAGGCTGGACACCACGCGCGACGTACCGGTCGCGCTCATCCGGGAGTGCGTCGGACTGGCGATGCAGGCCCCTGCCGGGTCGGCGGTGGCCCGGACCCGGTTCGTGGTGGTCCGAGACCCGGAACGGCGGCGAGCGGTGGCCCGCATCTACTCCGAGGTCTACCGCGACAGCTACCGCGAGTCGGCGGGCTACATCGGCCGGGTGCCCCGCACCGACCCGACCGAGCAGCGCATGCAGGAGCGGACCGCACGCTCGGCCGACGCCCTCGAACGCGCCCTGCACGAGGTCGGGACGATCGTGATCGGCTGCCTGGACGGGGCACGACTGGACGGCGCGGCGGCGATGACGAGCAGCTCACTGCTCGGCGGGGTGCTCCCGGCGATGTGGAGCTTCATGCTGGCCGCCCGCGCCCGCGGCCTCGGCACCTGCTGGACGACCATGCACCTGGCCCGCGAACGGGACGTCGCCGAGGTGCTGGACATCCCCTTCGACCGGGTGCAGCAGGTCTGCCTCACCCCGCTCGCGTTCACGGTCGGCACCGACTTCCGACCCGCAGCCCGGCCCGGGCCCGACGAGGTCGTGCACTGGGACGGCTGGAACGCCGGCCGGGCGGGCCCGGAACCGATCCGGGGACTGCTGGGCCCCGACCGGCCGGACCCGACCCCTTGACACGACCGGATCGGTCACGCAACCTTAACTGAGTTCAATTCAACTACGGAGGACGGCATGACGGTCGAGGACGACATCCAGTTCGAGCGTGACGGTCACGTGGCGCGGATCTGGCTCAACCGCCCCCACAAGCGCAACTGCATCACGGTCCCGATGCTGCACCGGCTCGACGAGATCATCACCGAGATCGAGGCGGACCCGGAGCTGCGGGTGGCCGTCGTGCGCGGGCGCGGCAACACCTTCTCCTCCGGCTTCGACCTCGACAGCCTGCAGGCGGACTTCATCGGGACGAGCACCGCGATGGACGTCGCCGTCGTCTCGGCGAAGGTCTGCGACCGGCTCTACAACATGTCCACGCCGTCGGTGGCGGTCCTGGAGGGCTACGTCACCGCGGGCGGGTTCGAGGTCATGATCTCCTGCGACTTCGCGATCGCCGAGGACACCGCGCAGATCGGTGACTTCCACATCCGTCGTGCCCTGTTCGGCGGCGCCGGCCCGATCTACCGGCTGCCGCGGATGCTCGGCATCCGCAAGACCAAGGAGCTGATGCTCACCGGCAAGCTGCTCAGCGGCACCGAGGCCGCGGACTTCGACCTGGTGAACGCCAGCGCTCCCGCGGACGAGCTCGACGCGACCGTGGAGGAGTTCATCAGCCACCTGACGGACAAGAGCCCGTTCCAGATGAAGCTGACCAAGATGGCGGTCGACCGCGGTCTCGACGCCGACATCGCGTCCCTCATGGTGCTCGAGCACCTCGCGGTCGGCGTCACCCTGAACTCCGACGACGCCGCCGAGGGCGTCGCCGCGTTCCTGGAGAAGCGCGAGCCCAAGTGGACGGGTCGCTGACCCGCACGAGAGTGGTGTCGGCGGTCCGGCGCACCGCGCTGGTCGTCGGCGCCCGTGTCCCGGTGGACCGACCTCGAGGAGGAGGACAGCGATGCCCCGGACCCACACCCCGGCGGACGCCGATCCGCAGCTCGCCGCCCGGGTGCGCGCCGAGCTCGGCGCGGGCGCCGCAGGCCCCCTGACGGCGCTCGAGGGCGGCCGCTCGGGCCTGACCTACCGCATCGACGCCGGCGGGATGCCGCTGGTGGTCAAGGCGGTGCCCCCCGGCCGCGAACCGGTCGGGCGCCACGACGTCCTGCGCCAGTCCCACGTGCTCTCGGCGCTGGCCGGCAGCGGGGTACCGGTGCCGGCCGTCGTCGCCCGCGGCGACGAGGCACCGGCGTGGTTCGCGATGGACTTCGCGCAGGGTACGGCGTCCGAGCCCGTCCTCGAGCCGTCCGACACCGATCACGTGCTCGGCCGGCTGCGGATGCTCGCGGCCGCGCGTGTCCTCGGGGCGCTGCACGCCGTCCCGGTCGACCGGCTCGTCGCGGGGGTCGTCCGGGCCGGCGGCGTCCCGCCGGAGGTCGCCGGGCCGGCCGACGAGCTCGCCCGCTGGACGCGGACGATGCACGCGGTCCCGGCCGGGATCCGCCCGGGAGCGGCGGAGCTCCTCGACCGGCTCGCCGCGACGGTGCCCGAGCCCGCTCCCCCGGTGCTCGTGCACGGCGACTTCCGGCTCGGCAACCTGCTGTGCACCGGCACCACGCCCACCGCGCTGGTGGACTGGGAGATCTGGGGGCTGGGCGACCCGCGGGTCGACCTCGGCTGGTTCGGGGTGTTCACCGACGGCGCGCTGTTCCCGGGCGTCGGCGGTGTCGTCTCGGGCCTCCCGGACGAGGACGAGCTCGACGACGCCTACCGGGCCGCCCGCGGCCACGACGGCGGCACCGCCGCCGGCACGACCTGGTTCCGCGCGCTCGGGCGGCTGAAGATGGCCGCGATCATGGGGCACAACCTGCGCCGGCACCGCGAGGGCCGCCACCACGACCCGGTCCAGGAGCAGCTGCCGCCCACGATCCGCGCGCTCATCGGCTCGGCCGCCGCCCTGCTCGACCGGGATCCGTCGTGACGGCCGAGGGCCGGGCCCCCGCCCCTGCGGAGCTGTTCGACCTGACCGGCCGGACCGCCGTCGTCACCGGGGCGTCCTCCGGGCTGGGCGCACGGTTCGCGCGCGTGCTCTCCGCGGCGGGCGCGACCGTCGTCGTCGCCGCGCGGCGGGCCGGGCGCCTGGCCGAGGTCGCCGACGGCGACGACCGCCTGCACCCGGTGGTCGCCGACGTCGCCGACGGGGCCGACCGGGAGAACCTGATCGAGGCGGCGCGGGCGCTCGGCTCGGGGACGGTCGACGTCCTGGTCAACAACGCCGGCGTCGAGGGCTCCGGCCCGCCGGCCGAGGAGACCGCGGCCGGTTTCGCCGGGGTGCTGGACACCAACCTCGTCGCCCCCTTCCACCTGTCCCAGCTCGCCGCCCGGCACCCGGGGCCGGACGGCCTGTCCGTCGTGAACATCGGCTCGGTGCTCGGGCTGGTGTCGGCCGCGCCGCTCGGCGGGGCGAGCTACGCCGCCTCCAAGGCCGGGCTCCTGGGGCTCACCCGCGAGCTGGCCGGTCACTGGGGCGGCGACCGGGTCCGGGTCAACGCGCTGGCCCCGGGCTGGTTCGCGACCGAGATGAACACCGACCTGTTCGCCGACGAGCGGTCCGTCCGCTGGATCGGGAGGAACACGATGCTGCGACGTCCCGGACGCCCGCACGAGCTCGACACCGCCCTGCTGTTCCTGGCGACGCCGGCGAGCTCGTACATGACCGGTCAGGTCCTGACCGTCGACGGGGGGTGGACCGCCCGATGACCCCGACCACCCCGCCGAGCCGCGCCGAGCTCGAGGAGTTCCGCCGTACCGCCCGGGCCTGGGTCGCCGGGCACCTGCCCCCGCGCCGCGAGCGCCACGACCGCTCGGTGGCCGTGTTCCACGACCTGCCGCACGAGCAGGAACGGGCCCTGATCGCACGCGTCCAGGACTGGACGCGGACCCGGTACGACGCCGGGTACGGCGCCCTGACCTGGGCGCTCGAGGACGGCGGCGCCGGGCTCAGCGACCTGCACGAGGAGGTGTTCGCCGAGGTCGAGCGCGAGTTCGAGACCCCGGGTCAGCACGAGCTCACCTCGGTCAGCACCGCACTCGTCGCCCCGACCGTGCGCCTGTTCGGCACGCCGGCCCAGCGCGAGCTGCTGGTCACCCCGCTGCTGCGCGGCGACGAGCTGGCCTGCCAGCTGTTCTCCGAGCCCTCGGCGGGCTCCGACCTCGCCGGGCTCGGCACCCGGGCCGTCCGCGAGGGCGACGGCTGGGTCGTCAACGGGCAGAAGGTCTGGAGCTCGGGGGCGCAGTTCGCCGGCTGGGGCGAGCTGATCTGCCGGACCGACCCCGACGCCGTCAAGCACCGCGGCCTCACCGCGTTCCTGCTCCCGATGGACACCCCCGGCGTCGAGGTCCGGCCGCTGCGCCAGATGTCGGGCGGGACGTCGTTCTGCGAGGTGTTCCTCGACGACGTCCGCATCCCCGACACGCTGCGCCTCGGCGAGGTCGGCGGCGGGTGGGGCGTCACCCTGGCCACCCTGGGCTTCGAACGCGGCCACTCGGGTGCGAACGCCGACCTCGGCGGCGGGTTCGCCGACCTGCTCGGCGACGCGCGGGCGCTCGGCCGGACCGACGATCCCGACGTCCGCCGGGTCCTCGGCGAGGTCTGGGTCGCCGAACGGATCGCCGAGCTCTCCGCCCAGCGTGACCGCGAGGCCCGGCTGGCCGGCACCGACGTCGGAGCCGTCGGCTCGCTGCGCAAGCTCGTGTGGGCCCAGCGGCTGGCGCTCGTGTCCGATGCCGCCGCGCAGGTCCTCGGGCCGAGGCTGGTCGCCGACGCCGGGGACGGCACCCACCGCTGGGTGGAGCACGTGCTCGGCGCACCGGGCTACCGGATCGCCGGGGGCTCCGACGAGGTGCAACGCACGATCATCGCCGAGCGGCTGCTCGGCCTCCCGCCGGAACCCCGCGCCGACCGCGGTGTGGCATGGAAGGACGTCCCCCGATGAGCACCACCGCGACGGGCAGCACCGTCACCGAGGCCGTCGCACGGGCCCGCGCCGCAGGCGCCCCGCTGGCCGGGCGGAGGGCGCTGGTCACCGGCGGCTCACGCGGCCTGGGCCGGGAGATCGCGATCGCGTTCGCCGCCGCGGGTGCGGACGTCGCGATCGTCTCCCGGAAGAAGGACGCCTGCACCGGGCTGGCCGCCGAGCTGGCCGAGGCCACCGGGCGGCGGGTGACCGGGCACGGCGCGCACGTCGGCGAGTGGGACCGGCTGGACGGTCTGCTCGACGAGGTCGAGGACGGCCTCGGGCCGGTCGACGTCCTGGTCAACAACGCCGGGATCGCGCCGGTGTACCCGAGCCTGCACGGCGTCACCGAGGAGCTGTTCGACAAGATCGTCGCGGTCAACCTCAAGGGCCCGTTCCGGATGATGGCCGTCGCCGGCAGGCGGATGGCCGCACGGGGCGGCGGCGCGATGCTGAACATCTCCTCCATGGCCTCGGGCCGCCCCACCGCCGGCGACCTCCCCTACGCCGCGGCCAAGGCGGCGCTCAACACGCTCACCGCGGGGTTCGCCCAGGAGTACGGCCCGACGGTCCGGGTCAACACCATCGTGGCCGGGCCGTTCCGCACCGACATCAGCGCCTCCTGGGACATGGCGGCCGTCGACGAGATGGCCCGGAGCTGGCCGTCGCGGCGGGTCGGCGAACCGTCCGAGATCGTGGGCGCCGCGCTCTACCTGTGCGGGCCGACGGCGAGCTACACGACGGGCAGCCTGCTGGCCGTCGACGGCGGACGGCTGGCCGCGCCGTGACGTTCGTGGACGACGGGCTGCTGACCGACACCCCCGACGGCCCGGCGCTGCTGGGCAGCCGGTGCACCGACTGCGGGGCCCACACCTTCCCCCGCCAGACCGGCTGCCCGCGCTGCTCCGGCGACCGGATGGCCGACGTGCCGCTGCACCGCACGGGGACCCTGTGGACCTGGACCGTGCAGGGGTTCCGGCCCAAGCCGCCCTACACCGGGACCGCGGGCCACGAGCCCTACGGCGTCGGCTACGTCGAGCTCGACGGGCAGCTGCTGGTCGAGGCCCGCCTCACCGAGTCCGACCCGGCCCGGCTGCGGATCGGCATGCCGATGGAGCTCGCGATCGTCCCGTTCCGGCGGGCCGACGACGGACCGACGCACACCTTCGCCTTCGCCCCCGCGGGAGACCTCTCATGACCGGAGTCGCGATCATCGGGGCCGGGATGCACCGGTTCGGCCGCACCGAGGGCGTCCCGGGGCGGGCGCAGGCCGTGCACGCCGCGCGCGCGGCGCTCGCCGACGCCGGCCTCCGGTTCTCCGACATGGGTTTCGGCTTCGGGGGCTCGCACTCGGCCGGCGACGCCGACACGCTCGTGTCCGAGCTCGGGCTCACCGGCCTGCCGTTCATCAACGTCCACAACGGCTGCGCGACCGGTGGCTCCGCACTGATCGCCGCCCAGGCCGCGATCGCCTCCGGGGCGCACGACCTCGGCATCGTCATCGGCTTCGACAAGCACCCCCGGGGCGCCTTCGACACCGACCCGGCCGACCACGGCATCGGCTCCTGGTACGGCGAGACCGGGCTCATGGTGACCACCCAGTTCTTCGGGATGAAGATCCAGCGCTACCTGCACGAGCACGATATGGCTCCGGACCTGCTCGCCCTGGTCGCGGAGAAGGCGTTCCGCAACGGGGCCGCCAACCCGATGGCCTGGCGCCGGAAGGAGCTCGGCGCGGCCGAGATCGCCGCCTCGACGATGATCTCCGACCCGCTGACCCAGTACATGTACTGCTCGCCGGGCGAGGGCGCGGTCGCGCTGGTGCTGTGCCGGGCCGACCGGGCCCGCGAGCACACCGACCGCCCGGTGTTCCTGCGCGGCGCGGCGTTCCGCAGCCGGCGCTACGGCTCGTTCGAGGTCTTCTCACCGTGGCTGGCGACCGACCGCGCCGACTCCCCCACCGTCGAGGCCGCCCGCGCCGTGTTCGAGCAGGCCGGCATCGCCCCGTCCGAGGTGGACCTCGCGCAGGTGCAGGACACCGAGTCCGGGGCCGAGCTGATGCACATGGCCGAGACCGGGCTGTGCGCCGACGGCGAGCAGGACGAGCTCATCCGGTCCGGCGCGACCGCGGTCGACGGCCGCCTGCCGGTCAACACCGACGGCGGCTGCCTGGCCAACGGGGAGCCGATCGGCGCGTCGGGCCTGCGGCAGGTGCACGAGAACGTGCTGCAGCTGCGCGGCGAGGCCGGCCCCCGACAGGTCCCGGGCGGGCCGCGGGTCGGGTTCACACACGTCTACGGGGCACCGGGCATCTCCGCCTGCACGGTGCTCACACGCTGAGGAGGACCAGGTATGTCGTGGGGTTTCGAGTCCGACGAGGCATGGCAGGCCGAGCTCGACTGGGTCGAGACGTTCGTGCGGGAGCAGGTCGAGCCCGTCGACCAGGTGGTCGAGCACGCGTGGAACCCGCGTGACCCGGTCCGCAACGCGCTGATCAGACCGCTGCAGCAGCAGGTCCGGGAGCGCAAGCTGTGGGCCTGCCACCTCGGTCCGGAGCTCGGCGGCGAGGGCTACGGGCAGCTGCGTCTCGCCCTGCTGAACGAGAAGCTGGGCCGGACCCACTCCGGCCCCGTCGTGTTCGGCTGCCAGGCCCCGGACTCGGGCAACGCCGAGATCCTCGCGCACTACGGCACCGACCACCTGAAGCGGACCTACCTCGACCCGCTGGTCGAGGGCGACATCGTGTCCTGCTTCTCGATGACCGAGCCGCACGGCGGGTCCGACCCGACCGGGTTCCGGACCACCGCCCGGCTCGACGGCGACGAGTGGGTGATCAACGGCGAGAAGTGGTTCTCCAGCCACGCCCTGTTCGCCGAGTTCCTCATCGTGATGGCGGTGACCGAGCCGGACGCGCCGCCGCACCGGTCGATGTCGATGTTCGTGGTCCCGGCCGACGCGCCGGGCCTGGAACGGGTGCGCGACGTGTCGGTGTGGGGCCACGACGAGCCGGTCGGCACCCACCAGTACCTGCGCTACACCGACGTGCGGGTGCCGGCCGGGAACCTGCTCGGCGGGCGGGGCGAGGGGTTCGCCGTCGCCCAGACCCGGCTCGGCGGCGGCCGCATCCACCACGCGATGCGCACCGTCGGTCTGGTGCAGTCGGCCTTCGAGATGATGAAGCGCCGTGCGGTGTCGCGCAGCAGCAAGGGCACGCGCCTGGCGGACAAGCAGCTGGTCCAGGAGATGATCGCCGACTCGTGGATCCAGCTCGAGCAGTTCCGGCTGCTCGTGCTGCGCACCGCGTGGCGGATCGACCGCTACGACGACTACAAGCGGGTCCGTGCCGACATCTCGGCGGTCAAGGCCGCGATGCCGAAGGTCCTCGCCGACATCGCCGGGCGCGCCATCCAGATCCACGGGTCGCTGGGGATCTCCCAGGAGCTCCCGTTCGGGAAGTGGGTCATGGAGTCGTTCCACATGGGACTGGCCGACGGCGCCACCGAGGTCCACAAGATCAACCTCGCGCAGGCGCTGCTGCGGGGGACCGAGCCCGACGACGGCCTCTTCCCGCCCTACATCCGGCCGACGCTGCGGGCCCGGGCCCGCGAGCGCTTCGCCGACGTGCTCGCCGAGGTCGCCGACGACGCCGAGCCCGTCCGATGACCGCGGCGCCGACCCCGGCCCCGGCCCGGGCTCCGGTCCCGACCCTGACCCCCGACGGCGACGCCGAGGCGCTGCGGGAGGTCGTCCGCGACTTCCTCAGCCGCCACGGCGACGCCGACGGGGTCCTGCACGGCCGCCCGGCCGGCCCCGAGGAGCGGCGGAGGGTCTGGCGGCGGTTCGCCGGGGAGCTCGGCGCCGCGGGCCTCGACGTCCCGGAGCGCCTCGGCGGTGCCGGCGCGGGGTTCCGCGAGGTCGCCGTCGTCGCCGAGGAGATGGGCCGCTCGCTGGCCCGCCTCCCCTGGCTGTCGACGTCGGTGACGGCGCTGGGCGTGCTGACCGGGACCGGCGAGGACGAGCTGATCGGGCGGCTGGTGTCGGGCGGGACGACGGCGGCCGTCGCGGTGCACGACGCGTCGGCCGACGCCCCGGCGCGGGCCGTCCGGACCCCGGACGGCTGGCGGGTGACCGGTCGCAAGGACCTGGTCGTCGACGGGGCCGAGGCCGACGTCCTGCTGGTCGCCGCCTCCTCGCCGGACGGGCCGGTCGTGCTCGCGGTCGACGCCGGGTCCCCCGGGACGACGGCCGCCGGGGTCCGCGCGCTCGATCCGACCCGGCCGCTGGCCGAGGTCGGTCTGGACGAGAGCCCGGCCCGGCTCGTCGCGGGGCCCGACACCGCCGCCGCGGTCCTGTCGAGGGCCCGTCACCGCACCCTCGCCGCGCTGGCCTGCGAGCAGACCGGCGGGACCGGCGCGGCCCTGGACATGGCCGTGCGGCACGCGTGCGACCGCGTGCAGTTCGGCCGGCCGATCGGGACCTTCCAGGCGGTGAAGCACCGGTGCTCGGACATGCTGGTCCAGCTCGAGGCGGCCCGGTCGGCGTCGCTCTGGGCGGCGGCCTGCGCGGCGGACGACGAGGCCGCCCTCCCGATCGCCGCCCGCACCGCCGCGCTGGTCTGCGGCCGGGCGTACACGTGGGTGGCGGCCGAGAACGTCCAGGTGCACGGTGGCATCGGGTTCAGCTGGGAGCATCCGGCCCACCTGCACGTCCGGCGGGCCGCGACCAGCCGGGTGCTGCCGGACGGCGAGCCCGCCGGCGCCGCGGCCCTGCTCGACGAGGTGCTCGGTGCCGCGCGGACGTGACCCGAAGCCGGTTCGGGCGAACGGCTACGCTGGCGCGACCGCCACGCGAAAGGGGCCCGACGATGAGCATCGCCGCGCTCACCGAGCCCGACGACGGTCCCCGCTCGAAGCGGCCGGCCATTCTCGCCGCCGCCGTCGAGTGCTTCGGGGAGGTCGGCTTCGAGGCCACCCGGTGGTCCGAGGTCGCCACCCGGGTGGGCATCGGCCAGCCGGCGCTCTACCACTACTTCGAGTCCAAGACGCACTGCCTGCTGACGATCATGCGACTGGGGCTGCGCAACTCCGACGAGGCGTTCCGGGCCGCGGTCGCCGAGTCGTCGACGGCGCACGACGGGTTGCGTGCTGCGGTGCGGGCGGCCTTCGAGGTGTCACCGCAGGAGGTGCAGCAGAACCGGATCCTGCAGGCGAACATCGCGCTGCTGGCCGGTCGCCGCTCCTCGGAGCGGGAGGAGGCCGAGCGCCAGGCGTGCCGCAAGCTCGTCGCCCGGATCGAGCGCAACTGGGCCGACCTCGTGCAGCACGGCGTCGACCGGGGCGAGTTCGCCCGGCACGACCCGCTGATGATGGCGCGCAGCCTGCTCGGCCTGGTCGTGAGCGTCTGGCGGTGGTACCGCCCGGACGGCTCGCTGGAGTTGCCGGCGATCGCCGGGTTCATCGGCGGCTGCTGCGTCCGCATGGTCGACGAGGGGCCCTCCGAGTTCTGAGTCCGTCCGCGGGCCGAGCCCTCTTGTACCGGCCCGGGCCGGGTCGTATGGTCGTATTGAATTGAATTCAAGTCATTCTCTTCACACGCCCCCGTCGGAGAGGACGGTCGCATGGTCATCGTCGACTACTACTCCCGGCTGGACGGGACCGAGCCGCTGCGCGGGCTCGACCTCGTCGAGCCGGACATCGAGTTCCTGATCGCGCTCCCGGGCGGGGAGGTGACGGGGTCCGGGCGTGCCGACCTCGCCGCCTACATCTCCGGGCGTCCCCCCGTCGGACGGCGTCACGGTGTGCTCCGGAGCTCGGTCGACGGCGACCTCGAGATGGTGTACGGCGTCGTGACCGAACAGGACGGTCGTCGGACCGGGGCGTTCTCCGGGGTCGCGCTCGTCTCGCCGGGCGGGTTGATCGCCCGTTACCAGGTCTTCTTCCACCCGAGCTTCTCCCTGTACCCGCAGCCGGAGGCGGCGGCGTGAGCGCGGCGACGCGGAGCGTGCTGTCCCGCTGGTTCGGCACCATCGACTCCGACACCCCGGAGCGGATCCTCGACCTGATCGCACCGGGGTTCCGGTTCTCGATCGTGTTCGGCACCGGCGGCGGGGCCGCCACCGACTTCCACGGTGGGCGTGCCGAGCTGGAGGGCTATCTCGCCCAGCGCGAGAAGGGTGTGCTGACCCACCACGTCCTGTCCGAGGCCGTCGTCGGCCGGGACGAGCTGGTCCTCGGCCAGGCCCGGCGCGCCGGCGCCTTCGAGTCGACCTTCGTCGCCTCGGCCCGGCTCGACGCCGACGACCGGGTGGCGGCCCTGATGATCGGTCGCTCGCCGCAGCTGGACATCGAGTCGATCTGAGCCGGCGGTACCGCCGGCCATTGCGCAAGGAGGCGTCATGTTCAATCTCGTCCTGCTCGCCGCTCGTCCACCGGAGTGGACCCACGACGAGTTCATCACCTGGTGGCGCGGCGAGCACGCGGAGATGACCTACCCGCTGCCCGGCCTGCGCGCGTGGCGCCACACGGCCGTCAGCAGCGCACTGGAGGAACGCTCCGAGGGGTGGGACGGGTTGTCGGTCCTCAGCTTCGACGACGAGGAGTCGGCCCGGGCGGCCCTCGCCAGCGACGAGTGGAAGGCCGCCGTGGCACACGTCGGGTCCATGCGGGGCAGGCGGATCGCCCTGCTCGGCGACGAGCGCGAGATGGTGCAGGGCTGAGATGCGCGCGCTGGTCACCGAACTGGACCGCCGGGCCGGGGCCGACCCCGGCCAGGTCGTCGCGATCGACGGCGCCGGCCCGCACGACCTCGCGACCACCCTCGCGGCGGCCGGGGAGCTCGCCGAGGTGCTGGCGGGCTGCACCGGACCGCGGCCCACCGTCCTGCTCCAGGCCGAGAACACCTGGCGGACCGTGGTCTGCGCCCTCGCCGTCGGACGGGTGGACGGCACGCTCGCCCTGCTGAGCGGCCATGCGACCGCGCCGGAGTTCGCCGCGGCTCAGGAGGACCTGGACCCGGACGTCGCGATCACCTCACCATGGAGCGCCTCGACCTGGGACACCGGCTCGGTGGGTCCGGCACGGGCCACGGTGCTGGACGGATGGACCCTGACCGGCCGGGCGGAGACCCGGCCGGGCCGGTGGGGCGACGGCGTGGTGATCGGCCTGACCTCGGGGTCGACCGGCCGCGCGAAGGGGGTGGTCCAGACCGAGGCGGCGTTGCGCTACGCCGGGCGTGCCACCGTCGAGGCGGTCGGCCTGCGGGCGGGCGATCCGGTCGGCGCCCTGGTCCCCCTGTCCTCCGCCGCAGCCGTCTGCTTCGGGCTCTACCTGCCGCTCATGCTCGGCGGACCGATCCTGCTCGCCGAGCGCTGGAGTCCGCCGGAGGCCGTGGAGCTCCTGGCCACGCACGGGGCCCGGTGGACGATGTGCGTGCCCACGATGGCGTTGCAGATGGGCATGCAGGCCCCCGAGGCCGGGATGTTGTCGGCGATGACGGCCATGACCGTCGGCGGCGGACCGATGGACCGCGGTGCGCTCGCCCGTGCGGAGCAGCGGCTGGGCACCCGGTTCCTGCGGGTGTTCGGCATGTCCGAGTGCCTGGGCCACACGACGTCCTCGCCGTCGGACCCCGAGGAGGTGCGGCTCGGGACCGACGGTGTGCCGTTCCCGGGGACCCACCTGCGCGTCGTCGACGCCGACGGGGCCGGGGTCCCGGCAGGCACGGTCGGGCGGGCCCAGGTCCGAGGCCCGTCGCTGTTCGCCGGCTACGCCGGGGCAGGCGCGCTCGCACCGCCCGACCTGACCGCGGACGGCTACCTCACGACCGGCGACCTGATGTCCGTCGACGCCGACGGCCGGGTGTCGGTGCGGGGCCGGGAGAAGGACATCATCATCCGTGGCGGGCGCAACATCGACATCCACGAGGTGGAGAGCGCCCTCGCCCGGCACCCGTCGGTCGAGCAGGTGTGCGTGGTGCCGGTCCCGGACGACGTCCTCGGGGAACGTGTGGCCGCCCTGCTCGTGACGTCACGGCCCGACATCGACCTCGACGCCGTCCGGGCACATCTGGACGCCGAGGGACTGGCGAAGGGCAAGTGGCCCGAACACGTGCTCGTCGTGGACGCCCTGCCCCAGAACCGGGTCGGAAAGCTGTCGCGTCCGGAGGCGACCCGGCTGGCCTGTCGGCTCGCGACCCCGGCCGCGAGCTGACGGCACCTGCCCCAGCCTCACGTTCGGGCCCCCTCCCGAGCGACATCCGGACCATTGCCGGCATGGATCGAGCAGAATCACGCACGAGCATCAGGTCGACGGTGGGCAGGGTGTCGGTGGCCGTCGCCCTCGCCGTCGGGGTCGGCGCCGGGGTCCCGGCGGCGGGGGCCACGGTCGCGACCCCCGCCGCCGGGGAGTCGGCGTCCGTCCTGGCCGGCAACGACTGCTGCTGGGGATGGGGACCGGAGGGGCCGCGCACCGACCAGCACCACGGCATGCGCTACTGCGACAACGCACCGCTGGACCCCTCCCAGGTCCAGGACCGGCGATGACCGGCCACCGCTGACCGGACGTCGGTGCGGCTCCGGTCCGGGGCCGGTGGGGTTGCGGGATGGGAGGGGGCAGCTAGAGCGAGGTCCAGAGGGTCTCGGCGTCGACGACGCGGTGGTGCCGCCAGGTGACTGCTCGTTCCACGGCGGCGACGACACCGGCGACCGCGAGGGTCCCGAGCAGCCAGCCGGGTAGGAGCACCGGTGAGGTGAACGTGCCGACCCGGTCCGCCACCTCCGGGATCGAGGTGACCATCTCGAGCCATACGGGTGCGGCGAGGACGAGGTTGACCAGCAGGATCAACACGGCGGTGACCGCGATCGCCCGGCTCGTCCGCGGGTGGTCCCGGGTCAGGGCTGCGCGACGGTACTCCAGGGTCCCCGGCGCCGGGGCCAGTCTGCGTTCCCGCCCGTCGGGGGTGACGAGATGGACCCGGGTGACGCCGTACAACCCGGCGTCGACCTCGATCCTCCCTCCGGGAACGGTGAAGGTGGCGGGCATCTCGGCCGTGCTGGTGCGCTGCCCGTCCCGGTAGAGCCGGGCGCGGTGATCCTCCATGGTGCAGGTCTCGACGGCCCAGACGGCTGGGCCGTCGGGGTCCGGCAGCGTGATCGTGTGGACGGTGCGGCTCAGTGCCTGGTGGAGTCGAACGGGTCGCAGGGCCATCGTCACCTTCTCCTGTCTGCCGGAACGGGGTCCCGAGCGGGTCAGAGGCTGCATCGGGCGTCGGCCGGCGGGGTCTCGAGGTCGAGGAGATAGGCGTTGACCGCATCGTCGACGCACGTGCTGCCACCGAGGAGGTAGGCACCGTGCTGCTTGCCGTCGACGGTGAGCAGGCTCGCGCCGAGGGTTCGCGCCATGGACACGCCACCCGGATACGGCGTCGCGGGATCACCGGTGACCGACACGACGAGCGCCTCGGGCAGGCCCTCGAGATCGGCGGGGAGCCACGGGACGTCGCGCGTCGGCGGGGCCGGCCACGCCTCGCACTCACTGTGGTAGGTCCCCGCCGTCAGCAGGTCGATGCCGAACATCGGCGCGACGTCCGCGACCTCGCGCGCGTGCGCGGTCTGTTCCTCCGGTGTCAGGCGGGGCCAGTCCATGCAGCGCACGGCGATGTTCGTATCGATGTCGGTGGTGTAGACGCCGTCGGCGGTGCGGCTGTAGAAGCCGTCGCGCAGGGCGAGGATCTCCTCGGCCCGCCCCGCGTCGAGCGCGGTCAGAGCGGAGATCAGCGAGGGCCAGTGGGCCTCCGCCGCCAGGCCCGCCGTGATCCCGAGGTAGACGTCCCAGACGCTCACGTCCCTGCCCTCGGCGGTGGGCGCCGGCGTCTCGACCAGCGGCGCGACGATCTCGTGCAGACGCTCGTTCGCCGCCGCGGGATCGGACCCGAGGACACAGTCGGGTGACCGGGCGCAGAGCGCGGCGACCTCGTCGAACCGGGCCTGGGAGGCGGTGAACTGGGCGAGGCGGAGCTCGCTCGGTGTCCAGTCGGGGCCGACGGCGCTGTCGAGCACGACGGCACGGACCTTGTCGGGGTGCGCGGTGAGGTACATGGCGCCGATCTCGGAGCCGTAGCTGTAGCCGAGGAAGGTCAGCCGCTCGTCGCCGAGGGCCTCCCGCATGATGTCCATGTCACGCACGACGTTCGCCGATCCGGCGTTGACGAGGTTCTCGACGCCTCCGGAGCCCTCGATGCAGCGCTGCGCGTGGTCCGCCGCCTGCTCGGCGCTGGTGATGTCGTAGACGGCGCCGAACCGGGGAACGTCTCCGGCGTCGTACTCCTCGTCGGTGTAGCAGTCGAGGGCCGGGGTCGACGCCCCGATCCCGCGCGGGTCGAAGCCGACGATGTCGAAGCGCTCGGCGACGGGGCTGTTCTGCCACTGGGGCAGGAAGGACGCCACGAAGCTGGTGCCGGACCCTCCGGGGCCGCCGGGGTTGATCAGCAGCGATCCCTCGGCCTCTCCCCGGGCGGGGACACGGGTGAGGGCGAGCTGTGCCCTCTCCCCCGCCGGAGCGTCGTAGTCGAGTGGGACCTCGACCGACGCGCACTCCAGTGCGGGGTTCGCGAACAGCTCGGCGTCCGCGGCGTTGGTCGCGGTGTCCGTGCAGCCGCCCCAGTCGAGTTCCTGCGTCAGGTAGGCGGCCATGTCCGACTGCCCACCGGACTCCGGAGGGGGCGCCGACGTGCAGGCCGCCGACAGGACGAGGGGGATGACGGTGACGGCTGCGGCGAGACGCGGCACGGTCCGTCGCGATCGGTGCGGGCGTCGGCGGTACGAGGACATGTCTCTCCTGGTCGGGTCCGGGCTCGACGGCGGCGCGGGCCGGGTGGGTGCTACGCCCTGACCGACGCTGTTTCTAGCATGAACGTGCTAGAAAAGTAGCATGCCCATGCCACATCGGGCGATAGAGTGGTGCCATGCCCAGACGCGTGGACCCGGATGCCCGGCGTGCGCAGGTTGCCGACGCCGTGATCGACGAGATCGCCGCACACGGACTCCGCTCGGTGACCCTTGCGCGGATCTCCGCACGCTCCGGTCTGGCCATCGGGAGCATCCGGCACTACTTCGGTGACAACCTGCGGGAGGTCATGTCGTTCACGTTGGGCGTCCTCATCCAGCGTGCCGAGAACCGCAACCCGGGTCTGTCCGGCGACCCGGCGACCCGGGTCGCCGAGCTGGTCGTCCTCGTCGCGCCGACCAGCGAGCAGGAACGCAAGGAGAACATCGCACTCGTCGAGTACCGGGTGATGGCGCGCACCGACCCGGAGTTCGCATCCGAGGTCGCCACGACCTCGCGCACGGCCGCGGAGGCGATCCGGTCGCTCCTGCGCGCGGCACTGGCCGACCGTGTGATCGACGAGGAGGCACTCCACCGTGAAGCGCTCCTGCTGCTCACCCTGGTCGAGGGCTTCTCGCTCGGTTCGGCGCTGAGCCCGGCCCCACTGCAGGAGGCCGACGTCCGCGCCGTCGTCACGGACACCCTGCACCGCATCCGTGGTGCCTACCCACCTCGCCGGGAGGCGCCGGTGGAGCGCGCGGGGACCTGAGCCGCCGACGATCGCCACGCGGACGCGCGGCGCATCATCAACCCGTGACCTCGCTGCGGCGCGCGCTCACCGGTCCTTGAGCCGGTTCCGGTTGGCCGCGAGGACCTCGTCCGACAGGTCCGGGGCGACGTCGGCGACCGCCCGGGAGAGCAGGAGCGCGCCGACCATCTGGCTGAACAGTGCCACCGCCTGCTCCCTGGCCTCGGCCGGGGTGATCTCGGTACCGGTCTCGCGGCCGTACTCGATCACCATGTCCGCGATGGCGTCGAAGTAGCCGTCCAGGCCACGGCGGTACTCGGCCTGCGCGTCGGCGCCGTGCCGTCCCGCGTCGGAGACGAGTGCGGCCGAGGGGCAGCCGGCCTCGGGGTGGTCCCGGTGCTCGGCGTCGACGTACTGGTCGATCATGCCGTCCAGGGCGGCACGCGCCGAGCCGGGGTGTGCCGCGCGGAGGCCGTCGAGCACCGCCAGCGAGTCGATGAAGCCCTGATGCAGGACCTCGACGGCGAGGTCGCTCTTGGACGCGAAGTGGTTGTAGAAGCCGCCGTGGGTCATGCCCGCCGACTTCATCAGTCCGTCGATGCCCGTGCCGTCGATGCCGCGCAGCCGGAACCCCTCGCCCGCCGCGGCCAGGATCCGCTCGCGGTTGCGCTGCTTCTGCTCCCGTGTGACGCGGGGCATGTCGACCACCTCCCAGGCCAGGACCCGGCCGAGTCTAGACGATTTTCGATGATGCCCACCATCAAAATCGGCCGTCCGGCTTGACGGCCTCCACCTCCGGTCGTGTAGTTATTGATGTCGTCCATCATCAAAGGAGGGGTTCTCGTGCGGTTCGGAACCATCGGCGCCGGGACGGTCGCGCAGGCCGTCGCCGGTCATCTGGTGAGGGCGGGGCACACCGTGACCCTGAGCAACAGCCGCGGCCCCGACTCGCTGCGCGATGTCGCGGCGCGGCTGGGGTCGTCGGTGCGGGCGGCGCCGGTCGAGGACGCCGCGCGGGCCGACATGGTGTTCCTGACCGTGCCGTGGCCGCGGATCGGCGACGCACTGGCCGGCCTCCCGCCCTGGGACGGACGCATCCTCGTGGACACGACCAACCGGATGCCGGGGTCGGCGGACGTCGGTCCCGGCGCGGCGACGCCGAGCGAGCTCGTGGCGGCGCTGGCCCCCGGCGCACGCGTGGTCAAGGCGTTCAACACCCTCCACGCCCGCTACATCGCCGCCGACCCCCGGCACCCGGAAGGGCGGCAGCTGCTGTTCCACGCCGGCGACGACACCGCGGCCAAGGCCACGTTCCACGAGCTCGCCGACCGCATCGGGTTCGCCCCGGTCGACGTCGGACCGCTGCGCGACGGCGGACGGCTGATGCAGGTCGGCGGCCCCCTCTCGGCCCTGCACGCCCTGCGCCAGGACCCGGCCGGAGGAGCGCGGTGAAGGCACTCGCCTACGAGCGGGCGCACCCGCTCGACGCGTTCGCCGTCGACCTGGTCGACGTCGCCGAACCGCGGTTGCGTGCCGGAGACCTGCTGGTCGAGGTGCGGGCGATCGGTATCAACCCCGGCGAGGCCGCGATCCGGCGGACCCGCAGTGCGCCGCCGGGCGGTCGCGTCGTCCTCGGATGGGAGTTCGCCGGCGTCGTCGTCGCGACCGGGCCCGCGGCCACCGGGTTCGCGGTCGGGGACCGGGTGATGGGCACCGGCGACATCACCCGCGACGGGAGCTGGGCCGAACGCGTCGCGGTCGACCACCGGGTCGTCGCCCCGATCGCCGACGAGCTCGCGTTCGCCGACGCCGCATCCCTGCCGATCGGCGTGCTCACCGCGTGGGAGGCGCTCGTCCGCGACGGCGACGCACTGCCCGCCGGAGTCGGGACCGTCCTGGTCGTCGGCGCCGCGGGCGGTGTGGGCTCGATGGCCACGCAGCTGCTGGCGACGTGGACGCGGGCGTTCGTGATCGGCACGGCGTCGCGGCCCGAGACACGGGAGTGGGCCACCGCCATGGGGGCGGACCTCGTCGTCGACCACCACGGCGACCTCGCCGCCCAGCTGCGCGACGCCGGGGTCGGCCCCGTCGACCTCGTGCTGTCCACCTCGGACACCGGCAGCCGGCTCACCTCGTTCGTCGAGCTGCTGCGCCCGTTCGGGCACCTCTCCTTCGTCGACGCGCCGGGGCGCTGGGACCTGGAGGCGCTCGCAGGCAGGTCGCTGTCGCTGCACGGCGAGACGGTGTTCAGCACGATCGTCACCGGCGGCGACGCCGCCCGTCAGGGCCGGATCCTCGCCCGCGCGGCAGGCGACGTCGTGGCGGGCCGCCTGCGTCCGACCGGGACGACGACGCTGCAGGGACTGACCCCCGAGGCCATGCGGGCCGCACACACGCTCGTCGAGAGCGGCCGGAGCGTCGGCAAGACCGTGATCACCCTCTGACCCGGCCCGCAGTGCCCGGGACCCCACCACGGAAGGAACGACCCCGCATGACACCGAACCTGCTGGACGGCGAGTACGTCCCCAGCTCCGACCCCACCACCCGCGACCAGGTCGAGCTCTACGAACGCACCGACGGCCGGGAGGGTGCG
Source organism: Pseudonocardia sp. ICBG1034 (assembly GCF_020131375.1). NCBI lineage: Bacteria > Bacillati > Actinomycetota > Actinomycetes > Pseudonocardiales > Pseudonocardiaceae > Pseudonocardia > Pseudonocardia sp. ICBG1034. Next base: position 1,840,470 of record NZ_JAHLEK010000015.1, on the reverse strand, counting down.
ACCATGCTGGGCGGCCCCGTCGTCGTCCTGACCACCCGCGGGGCACGGTCGGGCACGCTGCGCAAGACCGCCCTGATGCGGATCGAGCGCGGCGGCGTCTACGCCCTCGGCGCGTCGGCCGGTGGGCAGGCCCGGCACCCCGGCTGGTTCCACAACCTGACCGCCCATCCGACGGTGCAGCTGCAGGACGGGGCCCGCCGGACGCTGATGACCGCGCGCGTCGCCGAGGGCACCGAACGCGCGGACTGGCTCGCCTACGCCGACGGGCTGTACCCGTTCTTCGCCGGCCTGCGCGAGCGCGCCGTCCTGACCGGCGGCCGGGAGGTGCCGGTGGTGCTGCTCGAACCCGTCACGGGCTGACCCGTCGAGGAGTCCCGGCACGGAGCCGGCGGTCACGGGGCCGGCCGCGAGTCGCTCGACGGCGGTTCCCCCACCAGGACCGCGAACCCGTCCAGGTGCCGGGCCAGGCTGTAGTCGAACAGCTCGTCGACGTCGGGGACGACCTGCTCATGGACCTGCGCCAGCAAGGGGAAGCGTCCGCCGGCGAACAGCGCGTCGGTCCGTGCACGCTGCGCTTGCAGCCACCGGCCCAGCGACACACCTGTCTCCTGCTCGGCCTCCACCTCGTCCGCTGTGGACAGTGCAGCGTTGATCACCAACGAGTGCAGTGCGAGCGCCTCCTGCATCCGCGTGCGCAGTGACAGGCCGAGACCCTCGAGCGCCCGCAGGGTCCACTCGGTGTGCGCCATCATGTTCGGCGCCATCGAGGGCCGGGTGAACGACACCGCTCGGGGCAGCCACAGGTGTCGCCGGCACAGCCCCCACTGCCACCGCGCGATCAGCTCCAGCCTGGCTCGCCAGCCGTCGGGCCCCGGGTCGGGGAGTTCCAGCTCCCCGAAGACCAGATCGGCCATCTCGATCATCAGGTCGTCCTTGTTCGCGATGTGGCGATAGAGGGACATGGCTCCCACGCCGAGCTCGGCGGCGACCCGCCGCATGGACACCGCGCCCGCACCCTCGACGTCGGCGATCGCGACAGCCGTCCGCAGCACGTGCTCGCGACTGAGCGCCTGCTTCGCTCCGCCGGCCGGACGCGGCGGGAACGGCCGGGAAGCGGACGTGTGCGCCCGGCCCGGCCGGCGCGGTCCGTTCGCGGAGGCGCTGACGACCGTGCCGGAGCCCACCTTCGCCTCGACGAGGCCCTCGTCGCGCAGCACGGCAAGAACCTTCGTCGCGGTCGCGATCGCGACGTTCCACCGGTCGGCGATCTGCCGGATGGACGGGATCCGGTCCCCCGGCCTCAGATCACCGGATCGGATCCGGGCGGTGAACTCCCCGGCGATCCGCCGGTAGAGCGGCTCCGACTGAGCGTCCTCCGGCATGCGGACCTCCCGAGCGTAGTCGTCGACAGCGGCGAAAGTGTACTAGTTCACTTCCACTGCACTAGTTCGCTTCGCAGCGGCGTTTCTGCACAATTCGTTGACCGACTCACGTCCTCGTGGAGACAGTGTACGCGTAGTTCGCTACAGCGTACGCAGTCAGCGATCCGGGACTTCGCCACCCGGTGATCCGCCCCGCACCGCCCGCCGGACCGGAAAGGACATCCCCATGCTCACCGTCGCCGAGGAAGTCGTCCTGATCGCCCTCGACGAGGACACCGGCAGGGGCGGGACCCGTCTCGGCCTGGACTGGGCCGTGGCCGGTGCGGTCGTCGTCGAGCTGGCCCTCGCCGAGCGCATCGCCGTGGGGGACGACGACGTCGTCACGGTCGTGGACCCGGCTCCGACAGGGGCCGGGCACCTCGACACCGTCCTCGCCGAGGTCGCGGGCCGGGTGAAGGTCTCGACGCTGTTGCGACGGACGCGCGCCGGGGCGCCGGGTCGCGCCATCGCCGCGCTCGTCGAACGCGGCGTGCTTCGGCGCCGACGCGGCCGGCTGCTCGGTCTCATCCCGGCGCACCGCTACCCCACACAGGACCCCTCGGCGGCATCCGAGATCCGCAGCAGGCTCGCCGACGCCGTCCTCGACGGGCACGAGCCCGACGAGCGCACCGCTGCCCTGATCGGCGTGCTGCACGCCGCGAGGCTGTGGCGCCGCGCGCTGCCCACCGGTCACCGGAGGCAGGTCCGCACACGGATGGGCGACATCGCCACGGGGCAGGCCGTCGGTCCCGCAGTGCGCACGGCGATCGCCCGGACGAAGGGCGCCATCGCCGCGATGGCCGCCTCGGGCTGAGCCGACCGGCCGGACGGACTGAGAGACAGGAGCGACACGATGGTGATCGACATCGACACCGACTACCTCGTGATCGGCGCAGGTGCGACCGCGATGGCGTTCGTCGACACGGTGCTGAGCGAGTCGCGGGCGACCGTCACCATGGTCGACCGCTACGACCGACCCGGCGGGCACTGGACCGTCGCCTACCCCTTCGTACGGCTGCACCAACCGTCGGCGATGTACGGCGTGAACTCCCGCCCGCTCGGCGAGGACCGGGTCGACCGGACGGGCTGGAACGCCGGGATGTACGAGCTGGCGGGCGCCGCCGAGATCTGCGACTACTTCGACGAGGTGATGCGCCGGACGTTCCTGCCGTCCGGGCGGGTCTCCTACTTCCCGATGGCCGAGTACCGGGGTGGCGGACGGTTCCACGTGACGACCTCGGGCACCCGGTACCGGGTGACCGTGCGGCGCAGGATCGTGGACACCACCTACCAGGGCGTCACGGTGCCCGCGATGCGGCCGCCGGCGTTCCCCGTCGCCGACGGGATCCGAGTCGTGCCGCCGAACGAGTTGCCCGCCGTTCGCGAGCCCTCCGACCGCTACGTCGTCGTCGGAGCGGGCAAGACCGGGATCGACGCCTGCCTCTGGCTGCTGGAGCAGGGCGTCGACCCCGCCGACCTGACCTGGATCATGCCCCGCGCGCCGTGGCTCATCGACCGTGCGACGGTGCAGCCGATGCCGCTGCGCCGCGCCGCGGACATCGCAGCGGACCACGCCGCGAAGCACTCCGCGATCATGGGCGCCGAATCGGTACGCGACCTCTTCGACCGGCTCGACGCGGCGGGAGCGCTGCTGAGGATCTCTCCGGACGAGCGGCCGACGGCGTTCCGCTGCGCCACCGTCTCCCGGGCCGAGCTGGACCAGCTGCGCAGGATCACCGACGTCGTCCGCCTCGGCCGGGTCACACGCATCGACCCGAACGCCATCGAACTCGACGGCGGCACGCTCCCGACCGGCCGCCAGGTGCTGCACGTGGACTGCACCGCCGACGCCGTGAAGCAGCTGCCCGTCGTACCGATCTTCCAGGACGGGCTGATCACCCTGCAGCCGGTCCGCGCATGCCAGCCGGTGTTCAGCGCCGCACTCGTCGCACACGTCGAGGTGACCGGTCCCGACGACACCGTGCGCAACGAACTCTGCCCCGTCACCCCCTACCCGAGCAGCGACGTGGACTGGCTCCGGTTCGCCCTCTCGGCGAACGCGGAACAGCTGCGCTGGGCAGCGAACCCGGACATCGACGCCTGGCTGCGCGCCTCGCGCCTGCATCCGGATCTCGCCCCACCGATGCCGGACGACCCGACCGAACGCGCGGTCGTCGAACGGGCGGCCACGGCCATGGCGAAGGCCCAGAACGCGAAGCTCGACGAGCTCCTGCACACACGACGGTCGCTGCCCCCACCGGGACCGCACCACCCGACACGCAGAGAGGCGGCCACCGGATGAACCGGTCGGGGAACCGGCGGTGGAACCGGGCGCCCTGGACGCTCGCACTGCTGACCACGGTGTGCGCGGAGCTCACCTTCACCGCAGTCGCGGTGCCGTTCACCTGGCTGCTGGTGCCGCTGCTGATGATGATGTACGGCGCCGGCGTCCTCGTGCTCCGCGAGGCGACCGTGCGGGCCGGTGGCACCTGGCCGAGCCTCGTACTGCTGGGCGTGGCCTACCAGCTCGCGGAGGACGGCCTGGGCCTGCAGGCCCTGACCAGCCCTCGCATGTACGGCGCCGCAGACTGGGGATTCCGGGCGCTCGGTGTGAACTGGACCTACTGGGAATCACAGATCGGCGTGCACGTCGTGCTCAGCGTCCTGGTTCCGATCACCCTCACCGACCTCCTCTTCCCGGCACAACGGGACCGGCCCTACCTCGGCAACCGGGGCCTGGCCGGCGTGGGCGCCCTCGCGGTCCTGGGCGTGTTCGGGCTCCGCCACCTGATCTCGGCGACCGAGGACCCCGGCTACCGGACCCCCTGGGGCTTCACGCTCCTGTTCCTCGCGCTCATCGCGACGCTCGGCGTGGTCGCGCTGGTGGTCCTCCCCCGCTGCGACGTCACCGCCCGCGTTCGCGGGGCCCGGAACACGCCTCACCCGACCCTGGTCGGAGTCGTGTCCGGGTACCTGACCATGGCGTTCCTCACCACGCTGCTCCCGCTCGGCCTCGGCCCCACGATGCTGCTCGGCGACCTGATGTCCCCCGCCCAGCGGCTGGTCGTCGGGCTGATGACCGCCGTCCCGTTCGGGTGGCTGGTGCTGCGGTGGCAGGCAGCACCCCGGTGGGGCGACCGGCACCGGATCCGGCTCATCGGCGGGATCCTCGTGTCACACACCGCATTCATGCTGCCCGCGTCGCTGACTGCCGCGCTTGTCGGTTCGGCCGCGATCGTGGCACAGGTGTACGTGCTGGCCCGTCTCGCCCGGCACGCTCCACGGCGAGAAGCTTCGAGCACTGAATCCGTCGGGTGACTCACGCGTTCTCCCCCGCAGACCCGTTCGGGGCGACGACTCGGCGCGTACGATCGGGAGCCGGGTAACGGGATCGGGGGGCACGCACCGGGTCGGCGAGCGAGGCGCGGTCCTGCACACGCGCCCGCCGGACCGTCCTACGGTCCGGCGGGCGCGTCCTCGTGTCGGGGCCAGGTCTACTCCGGTGCCGACTGCAGGGCGCGAACCTCGACCCGGGAGTGCAGAGCGGCCGAGGCCTGCTCGGCCCAGACCAGTGCCGCCTCCTGATCGGCCGCCTCGATGATCCAGAAGCCGCCCACGTACTGGTCGGCCTTCACGAAGGGCCCCGGGGTCCGGGTCGTTCCGGTGCTCGTCGTCTCGACCGTGACCGCGGTCGACGGCGGCTCCAGACCGCCCGCAGTGACGAAAGCGCCGGCCTCGTTCAGGTCGGTGTTGAACTTCTCCACGGCGGTCATGAGCGCTTCCAGCTCGGCCGGGTCCATGTCCTGCATCGACTCCATCGTCGGCTCGTCGGCGGTGTCGTGCGGGAGGGTCAGGAAGTACTGCGTCATGGAATCTGCTCCATCTCCGGTGGTGGACGAACATCTGACGGGTAGTGGTGGCCGGATTCGCGGCGAGCGCCGCTGTGGCACGGCCGAGCTCGGCGGGCGAGGCCTGCCCGCCCGGCTGCGCCCGTTCGGGGCGCCGTACGGTGGGGGTGTCGAACACCTGCCGGCTGCGCGGAGCCTCGACGCAGCGCTGGATCGGCCGAGACATCGGTGACGACGCGGCGCATCTCGGCCGTCTCCCGACGGGTGCCACGGTGCAGTTCGGTCACGACGCCACGGCCCACAGGGTGGCCAGCGCGTCGTTGATCGCATCCGGTTGTTGTGTCTGCGGGTAGAAGCCCGGCACGGTGAGCAGTTCGGCGCCGATGCGCTCGGCGAGGACGCGGGCCGCCGCCGTCAACGGTTCGCCGGCCAGGCGTCGATACTCCGCGGGCGCCCCGGCCCAGTCGCCGACGATCACCGAGGCCGGCCACGATGCGGCAGCGAGCGGGTCCAGGTCGATCTCGGCTTCCCAGCAGGGCCGCTCCCCCATGGACGTCCAGGCCACACGCAGCCGCTGCGGAGTCGCGGGCGGTGCGGGCATCCCGAGCGGCTCGGTGGACAGGCGCAGGTAGTCCGCGGCGGTGAGGCCGGCAGGGAGTGACGCGGTGGAGGAGCGGGCCCGGGTGAGCATGTCCCGCACCACCGGTTCGTCCTCGGCGACACGCAGCGCCCCGGGCTGGATCAGACACAGCGACCGGACGAGATCGGGCCGGGCGGAGGCGGCGAGCATCGCGGCGACCCCGCCGTAGGAGTGTCCGACGAGGTGGGCGCCGTCGCCGAGGAGCGCGATGACGTCCTCGGCGTCGACCGCGTAGTCGGTCCGGTACGGGCCCTCGAGGTCGGGGCTGTCGCCGTGACCGCGGCGGTCCATCAGGATCAGCCGGCGGTGTGCGGCCAGTGGGCTTTGGTGGCCGAACCCGTAGCGGTCGTCGGTGCCCCAGGACAGCACACCGTGCACGAACACCGCGGGTGGCTCGGCGGCCCCCGGCGCGGCCAGAACGGTCGCGTTCACTGCGGCCATGTGGAACCTGCACCTCCTCACTGCGATGTCGTGGTGCGGTGGTGTCGCTGCCAGATCTCGGCCGATACCGCGGTCGGGTCCGCGCCGACGGTCGGCGGGAGGTCCCAGATCCGGGTCAGCCACTCGTCGGGCCGGTACCGCGGCCAGCCCGGATCCCCGCTGGCGGCGAACTGCGTCCAGGCCGACCGCATCGCCGTGGACAGCGTGTGGAACTCCCCGGGTCGGGCACCGAGGTCCCAGCCGAGCGGGCCGGTCGGGAGACCGAACACGAACGACTGGTCGAGACCGTGGTAGGCGCCCAACACCGGATCCCCGACCCAGCCGAACTCATAGAAGAACGTGCGACCGCCGGCCTCGGAGTGGGCACGGGCAACCTGGTGCGCGGGCAGCCGGAAGAACGCATCGGAGAGCACCAACGTGGACAGGTCACTGTCGCCGATACCGGGTCGGGCGTGGCGATAGGCGTCCATCGCGGCCGGATCCAGGCCGACACCACGGGCCACACCGGCCGGATCGGCCGCGGCCGGGTCCAGGTTCGCCGTGAACATGCGCGCCTCGGCCGCGGTGCATCCGCAGATCAGGTCGATGCAGCGGCCGACGCCCCGCCGCATCGCCGCCCACGGCAACTCGCCGAGCAGCTCACCGTCCAGGACCACGCCGTAGGGACTGTTCGGATGACTCCAGGCATCCGGATCGGCGGACATCAGCGCCACCGGGTTCCACTGCACGTCGTGGATCGCTTCAGCGGGGACGGCGGCGAGGGCCTCGGCAGTCGGGGCGACACCGAGCTCCTCGGTGATCATCGTGGAGACGGCGCGCGCTTCCTCCGGCGGGACGAACACGTGGCCGGGACTCTGGACGATCCCGCGGTGGAACACCCCGTCCGCGCGGCCCCCGGCGAGGACCGCGGCGATCGAGGTCGCACCTGCGGACTGACCGAACACCGTCACCCGACCCGGGTCACCGCCGAACGCGACGATGTTGTCCTGCACCCACTGCAGCGCGGCGAGCTGGTCGAGTACCCCGCGGTTCCAGGGGGCGTCGCGCACCCAGCCGAATCCTTCGTAGCCGACCCGGTAGTTCACCGACACCAGCACCACCCCGTCCCGCGCCAGCTGTGTGCCGTCGAAGCCCGGAGTGTTCGCCGAGCCGCCGACGAAACCTCCGCCGTGCACCCACACCAGCACCGGCAACCCGTCACCGCCGGCACCATCTCGTGCTCGCGGTGTCCAGACGTTGAGCGTCAGACACTCCGCGCCGGACGCACCACGCAGATCGGCGAGCTCACCGGTGGTGGCCCCGGAGACAGCGGACGGGATCGCCTGCTGCGGAACCCACGCCCCGAACTCGCGTGCCTCCCGCACACCAGCCCACCCCGGAGCCGGTCGCGGCGCCCGGAACCGCAACGCCCCGTGCAGCGGAGCGGCGTAAGGGATCCCCAGAAACGCCACCACATCGACATCCGGCACACCCCTCACCGCGCCGGACCTCGTCCTCACCACCCCGTCCACGGCAATCCTCCTGTCGCGACGGACACCTCATGCCTGGTCCCGGCATCACCGCGTCCCAGACCACCTGGTCGAAGGGGGCGGGCACGACGGAGCGGAGGGTCCTGAGGGGGCCGGTCGTCATGAATGCCGCCGGCCACCACATGTCCCTCCCCCGGCGCTCCTGCACGTGCCTCCGCGATCCGTACCTGTGCCCGCTCGGACACGGGCTCCGCTTCCTGCCGGTAGAACCAGGATTATAGGTCAAGTGTATTATGTCAACCGTATTGGCGAGCCCCCGGGCACGAGGGAGGAACCGGCTTGCCCAAGCAGGTGGACCACCGCAGGCGCCGCGAGACGATCGCCCGCGCACTGTGGCGGGTGGTGGAGCAACGCGGCGTCGCACAGCTGACGATGCGCGTGGTGGCACAGGAGGCGGGCATGTCGCTCGGGCAGCTGCAGCACTACTTCGCCTCCCGGACCGCCATGCTCTCCTTCGCCATGGACTTCGCATCCGAGCAGACCTCCGCACGCATAGGCCGAGGACTGGGGAAGCTCGGGGACCAGCCGCACCCCCGCGACGTGCTGCGGGTGACACTCGCGGAGATGCTGCCCCTGCATGCCGACGCCCGTGCGACCAGCCGCATGAGCGCCGCCTACGTCCTGGAGGCACTGCACGACGACGCCGTACACGAGCAGGCACGCCACGGCCTCGCCCAAGGGCGGACCCTCGTCGAGCAGCTGGTCCGCCAGGCCATCGCCGACGGGCACATCGACACCGACCGCGACCCGGCGACCGAGACCAACCTGCTCCTCGCCCTCACCGGCTTCGCCCCCCTCATCGAGCTCGACGTGATCGAACCCCAGGACGCCCTCACCGCGATCGACGCGCACCTGGGCCGGCTGTTCAGGAGCGACGACAGGCGGCGCGCCCATCTCCGGGATTCCGACGACCAGGAGGCGCCGCACTGACCGTCGGGAACATCGACCTCGCCCGACCCGGGGCGGGGTCAGCTCGACGTCCCGCCTGGCCCGCGCCGAGGCCGGGCGGGCTTGGACGCGTGGTAGCTGCTCGGGGCCACCTGCAGCACACGGCGGACGAGCTCGACCCAGCAGCCGCGGCCGAACGCAGTCAGCGACGACTGATCGTCGGGGCCGGGCACCGCGGCCGCCCACCTTCTACGGTCTGATGCGGGCGCCCCGCGACCGCGCGATGAGTTGACGGACAACTGATAGGTGATGCATAGTGTCTTCGGACCCGGAACCCGACTGCGACCTCGGCTGGTCGATCGGCATGCTGCAGCGCCGGTACCGGTCCGAGGTCGACACGCACATGGAGCGGCTGCCGCGAGGGTCCCGCGGTTACCAGCTCCTGTACGCCGTCATCCACAAGGAGCTTCCCAACCAACTCGCCCTGTCCGAGTACCTCGGCATCGACCGCACGGTCCTGCCCTACGTCATCGACGATCTCGTCGAGGACGGCCTCGTCGAACGGCGCCCCGCCGACGGCGACCGTCGCGCACGCAAGATCGTCGCCACCGAGCGTGGCCGCTCGGTGTTCTCCGACCTCGAACAGGTCGTCGGGAACGCCGAGGACGTCGTGCTCGGCGCGCTCGCCCCGCCCGAGCGCGACCTGTTCAGACACCTGTTGAGCCGGCTGGCCCGACAGGCCCGTGGTGAGCCCCGCGCACATGCCGGGAGCGAGACGGACCTGTAGCGGCACGGCCCCGCACCCGTTCCGAAGGAGCGCCATGACCTCCCGCACCCCGGTCCCCGACCGCGCCGAGCACAACGCGTTCTTCCCCTCGGAATACTCGCTCGGCCAGTACGTCCCGCCGAGGACCGACTTCGACGGCGCCGACCACGAGAAGGTCGCCTCCGGCCCGCGCAAGATCCTCATGATCGGTACCGACGAGCGCTACCTCCCGCTCGCCGACGGCCGGTTCTTCTCCACCGGCAACCACCCGGTGGAGATGCTGCTGCCGTTGATGCACCTCGTGTCCGCCGGCTACGAGATCGAGGTCGCGACGATCTCGGGGAACATGGTCAAGCTGGAGCTCTGGGCGATGCCCGCCGAGGACGAGGCCGTCCAGCGGGCCTACACCGACCTCCTCCCCCAGCTGCAGAACCCCCGCAAGCTCGCCGACGTCCTGCGCGACACCGGATCGCACGACGACTACGCGGCCGTCTTCGTCCCGGGCGGGCACGGCGCCGCCATCGGTATCCCGCACAGCTCCGACGTCCGCGCCGCGCTGCAGTGGGCGCTGGACGAGGACAAGTTCATCATCACCCTGTGCCACGGCCCCGCCGCCCTGATGTCCCTCGCCGACGGCGACACGTCCCCGCTGGCCGGGTACAGCGTGTGCGTCTTCCCCGACGCCCTCGACCAGGGCCCCAACATCGAGATCGGGTATCTGCCCGGGCGGATGCGCTGGTTCGTCGCCGAGGAACTGCAGAAGCAGGGCCTCACCGTCGTCAACACCGAGATGACCGGACAGGTGCACCGCGACCGGAAGCTGCTCACCGGTGACAGCCCGCTCGCGTCCAACGCGCTCGGCCGGCTCGCCGTCGAGGCCCTCACCGGCCGCTCCTGACACCGGGGCCGCCGCGCGGCCCGTACCGACCGGGGGTGGCCGTCGCGGCCGTCGAGGGCCACCCCCGGTCCCGTCGCACGACGAGGGGATCCGAAGTCCGATGTCCAGCACGACCTGGTTCGTCACCGGCGCGTCCAAGGGGATGGGCCGCCACATCACCGACGCCGCACTCGCGGCCGGCCACCGCGTGGTCGCGACCTCCCGCTCCCCCGAGCGGCTCACCGACGAGGTCGGGAGCTCCGACCGGTTCCTCGCAGTACCGATGGCGCTGACCGACGAGACCGAGGTGGCCGCGGCCGTCCACCGGGCCGAAGAGCACTTCGGCGGGATCGACGTACTGGTCAACAACGCGGGCTACTCCGTGCTCGGCGCCGTCGAGGAGTTCTCCGATGCCGAGGTGCGCGCCAACTTCGACGTCAACGTCCTCGGTCTGCTCTCGGTGATCCGTGCCGCGCTGCCGGGGATGCGACGCCGCCGCCGCGGCCACATCCTCAACCTGGCGTCCATCTCGGCCGACGTGACCGGACCCTCCACCGGCGTCTACAGCGCCACCAAGGCCGCGGTGCTCATGCTGACCGAGGCACTCGCCGAGGAGATCTCCCCGCTGGGCCTGCGGGCCACCGCCGTCTGCCCCGGCGGAGTGCGCACCGACTTCCTCGACAGCAGCAGCTCGCGCCGTCCCGAGCGCACCGTCGACGGCTACGACTCGGTGCGCCGGGTCCTCGACGGTCTCGACCGGCTGAACCACCGGCAGGGCGGCGACCCGGCACTGGTCGCCCGCGCCCTGCTCACCCTCGTCGAGCAGCCGGACCCGCCCACCCGGCTCTACCTGGGCTCCGACGCGCTCGGCGCCATCCGCCACCAGACCGCCAGGGTCCGCGCCGAGGCCGACCGCTGGGCCGAGCTGACGACCTCGACCGACGGATGAGGTCGCCACGAGCGAGGCCGGCAGGGGCGCTCGACACGGTGACGATGTAGGAATGCCCCCCGACGCCGGTCGGCGGCGGGCCGGGACGGGGAGGAACGACGTGGACGACCAGTTCGACTTCATCGTCGTCGGCACCGGCGCGGGCGGCGGACCCCTCGCCGCGAACCTCGCGGAGGCCGGCTTCCGGGTCCTCGCGCTCGAGGCGGGTGCCGACCACCGCTGCGTCGTCTACGACGCACCGATCTTCCACGCCCAGGCCAGCGAGCACGCCGAGCTGCGCTGGGACTTCTACGTGCGGCACTACGCCGACGAGCAGCAGCAGCGTCGCGACCCGAAGTACACCCCCGAGCGGTCGGGCGTGCTCTACCCCCGCGGCAGCGCCGTCGGCGGCAGCACCGCCGTCTCCGCGATGATCACCGCGTACCCGAACAACGCCGACTGGGACCACATCGCCGACCTCACCGGTGACGACTCATGGTCGGCCGAGCGGATGCGCCCGCTGTTCGAGCGGCTGGAGCACTGGCACGACCCGGCGGCCGAGCCCGGCACCCCGGTCGACCCGGCTTCGGGCCACGGGACCGCGGGGTGGCTCGGCACCACCCGGGCCGCACCGTCGGTCGGCGGCCGGGAGCCGATGTTCCTCGACATCATCGCCACCATGGAACAGGCGACCGAGGCCATGTTCCCCGGCGAGAACAGACCCGTCCCCGCCGACCCGAACGACCGTCGCTCGGTCGACCACCGTGACGAAGGGATGATCTTCGTGCCGGTGGCGGTGTCGAACGGCGCCCGCAACGGTGCCCGGGAGCGGCTGCTACGCGCCGCTGCGGAGCACCCGGGCAACGTGGAGCTCCGCACCGGCGCGTTCGTCACCCGGGTCCTGATCGAGGACGGCCGGGCCACGGGTGTCGAGTACGCCGAGGGTGACCACCTCTACGGCGCGGACCCGGCCGTGGACGAGGCCGGTCGCGCCCGGGCCCCGCGCACGCGGGTCCACGCCGCGCGCGAGGTCATCCTGGCCGGTGGCGCGTTCAACACGCCCCAGCTGCTCAAGCTCTCCGGCATCGGTCCCCGTGCGGAGCTGGAGTCCCTCGGCATCGCCACCGTCGTCGATCTGCCCGGGGTGGGACGGAACCTGCAGGACCGCTACGAGATCACCGTCGTCGACACGCTCACCCGCGAGTACCCGATCTTCGCCGGGTCCACCCTGAACCCGCCTGCGAACGGCGAGAGCCCGGACGACCTGTTCACCGAGTGGTCCACCGAACGGGACGGGCCGGTCACCACCAACGGCACCCTGGCCGCGTTCCTGAAGCGCTCCTCCGGGGCCACCACACCCGACCCCGACCTGTTCGTCTTCTCCCTCCCGGTCTGGTTCCGCGGCTACTACCCCGGCTACTCGGTGGACTTCACCCGGCACAAGGACGCGGTGACCTGGGTGGTCCTCAAGGCACACACGACGAACACCGCTGGCACGGTCACACTCGCCTCGACCGACCCGTTCCAGCCGCCGCAGATCCGGTTCTCCTACTTCGACGAGGGGAACGGACGACCCGAGGACCTCGAGGCCGTCGTCGACGGGATCGAGTTCGCCCGGTCGCTCGCCGACCGGCTCGGCGACCTCGTCGACCACGAGGCACTGCCCGGGCAGGCCGAGGCCGGCGACCGCGACGCCGTCCGCGAGTACGTCCGCAACGAGGCCTGGGGCCACCACGCCTCCTGCTCGACCCCCATCGGTGCCGACGACGACCCGCACGCCGTGCTCGACTCCCGTTTCCGGGTCCGGGGCGTCGAGGGGCTGCGCGTCGTCGACGCCGGCGTCTTCCCCCGCATCCCCGGCTACTTCATCGCCGCCGCCGTCTACATGGTCGCGGAGAAGGCCTCCGATGTGATCATCGCCGACCACACCCGCGACGGCGCCGCCACGGGGTGACCGACGTAGGTCCTCGTCGATCTCGACACGGTGCTCGACCTGTAGGCGGTCGGGCCCCGATAGGCGCGGGTCCGACGAGCGCGCGCATCGTGGAGGCTCGGTGCGGGCGGGATGAACTCGCCCGCGACGATCCGGTCTCGGCCACCGGTGGCGGCCGCGAACCCGTCGACCTGTCCTTCGTCGGGCTGCCCGAGAGGCTGTTCCTGGAACGGCCCCGCGGGGCCTCCCCGAGGGGGATGTGTCAGGGGTTCTGGTGGTCGTCGAGCCAGCCGAGTGCCTCGGCGCGGCTCTCGTAGACGTAGGGCGCGATGCCACGGTCGGAGAGGTTTCCGCCGAGCTTGAGGCGCATGAACGAACTCGTCGTGTAACGGGTCACGCCGAGGTAGTAGCGGTCCGACAACGCTCGGATCGCCGAGATGTAGCGGTCGGTCAGCTCCGGTGACAGGTCGAAGTTGTCGTAGTTGACGACCACCCGGACCTTGTGGCCGATCGCAGCCATCCGTCGGTCCACCTCCGCGTAGATCTCGTCGACATCGGCCTGGGTCCGCAGCGTCATCCCCTCCATGTTGAGGAAGAAGATGTTGCGCTCGGGGTCGTACCCGAAGCGGGCCTCCAACGGCACGGTCAGCAGGTCGTGGTGCAGACCCATCGGCGCGTCCAGGAAGATGCGCCCGTCCATCAGGACCGGATCGGAGTTGATCAACGGGGTGAACGCGACGTGGGCGAGCACGTCCCGCTCGAGGTCGAGACCGGGAGCGATCTCGATCAGCTCCAGTCCCTCGGGGGTCAGCCGGAACACACACCGCTCGGTCACGAACAGCACCGGCTTGCCCTCCGCCGCGGCGTACGCGCCGCTGAAGGTGCGCTGCTCGACGTCGAGCAGGAACTTCGGAGCCGCCACACCGTCGTCGACGACGATCCTCCCGGCCTCGATGCGGGTGCGGCACGGGGCGAGGAAGGTCCCGAGGAAGAGGACCTGCTTCGCGTTCTGGCTGATGTTGATGAAGCCGCCGGAACCGGCGAGCTTCGGTCCGAAGCGGCTGACGTTGACGTTGCCGTGCACGTCGACCTGTGCCATTCCGAGGAACGCCGCATCGAGTCCGCCGCCGTCGTAGAAGTCGAACTGGGCCGGCTGGTCCAGGATCGCCTGGCCGTTGACTGCCGACCCGAAGTCGAGCCCGCCGAGCGGCATGCCGCCGATCACCCCCGGTTCGGCGGTCAGTGTGATGAGGTCGAGCACGCCCTCCTCCGCGGCGACGGCGGCCAGGCCCTCCGGCATCCCGATCCCGAGGTTGACCACCGAGTTGGGTCGCAGCTCCATCGCGGCGCGACGGGCGATCACCTTGCGCTCGTCGAGCGGCAGCGGCGGGATCGAGGCGAGAGGCACCCGCAGCTCGCCGCTCATCGCGGCCGAGTATCCGGTCGCCCACGTCTGCGTGTGGTGCTCGGGCCTGCCGACCACCACGCAATCGACCAGGACACCGGGGATGACGACGTCGTGCGGTTTGAGCACCCCCGAGTCGGCGATGCGCTCGACCTGCACGATCACGAGCCCGCCCTTGTTGTGGACGGCGGTCGCGACCGCGCGCGCCTCCAGCGTGAGCGCCTCGCGCTCCATCGTGACGTTGCCGTCCGGGTCGGCGGTGGTGCCGCGCAGGAAGGCGACGTCGAGCCGCTCGAAGGCCTTGTAGAACAAGTACTCCTCGCCGTCGATCTCCATGAGGGAGACGCGGTCCTCGGTGGTGACGTCGTTGATCCGGCCACCGCCGTGACGTGGGTCGACGAACGTGCCCAGGCCGACCTTCGTCAAGAGTCCCGGTTTACCCGCGGCGGTGTCACGGAACAGCTGGGCGATCACCCCCTGGGGAAGGTTGTACGCCTGGATCCGGTTCTCGACGGCCATCTGACCGAGACGGCCCGACATTCCCCAGTGGCCGCCCAGCGCGGACTTGAGCAGACCGTCGTAGCAGAGATGCTCGGTACCCCGGCCACCCCTGTCACCCTGGGCGACGGCGAAGGCGATCGTCAGGCCGGTCGGAGATCCGGACTGCAGGAACCGGGCCTCGAGGGCGAGCGTCAGCTCCTCGGCGAAGCACTGACCGGCGAAGCCCTCGATGACGATCGTGTCGTCGTCGCGGATCAGCGCAACCGCCTCCGCCGCGGTGACGACCTTGTTGCGGGCCCGGGTGTGCGCGACGGAATCGGCCGCCAGCTCCATGTCACTCCTGTGTCTCGTCGCCGAACGAGGGCGGACGCCGGCGAGCTACCAGGCACCGGTCCCTGCGTCCGACGGTAGGTGTCGACGACCGGGGAAGGCTCGTCGATCAGCTGACGTAGATCGACTTCAGGTTCAGGTAGCTGCCGAGGGTCTCGGCCGAGAACTCACGCCCGATCCCGCTCTCCTTGACTCCCCCGAAGGGCGAGCCGAGCGCGACCGGGTAGCCGTTGATCCCGATCGTGCCGGTCTCGACCCGGCGGGCGACGGCTTTCGCGCGTTCGATGTCGGAGCCGAACACCGCACCACCCAGGCCGTAGACCGAGTCGTTGGCCAGCCGGACGGCGTCGTCGTCACCGTCGTAGCGGATCACCGACAGCACCGGGCCGAAGATCTCCTCCTGGGCGATCGTCGCAGAGTTGTCGACCTCTATCGCCGTCGGTTCCACGAACCAGCCGGGGGGTACGTCGGCCGGTCGGCCGCCCCCCAGCAGGAGATTGCCCTCGGCCCGACCCCTGGCGATGTAGGACTCGACCTTGTCCCGGTGCAGCTCGGTGGCCAGAGGGCCGATCTGGGTGTTCTCGTTCATCGGGTCCCCGACGGACAGTCCTCGCAGCCTGTCCACGACGCCGTCGACGAGCTCGTCGTAGCGCGACGCCGGCACCAGGACTCGACTGCAGGCGACACAGGTCTGACCGTTGTTCATCATGGTGATGAACTGCAGTCCGGGCCACACGGCGTCCAGGTCCACATCATCGAGCAAGATCGCGGCCGACTTCCCGCCCAGCTCGAGCGTGACCGGACGCAGCAACGTCGCGCACACCCCGCCGATCGCCCGACCCGCCATGGTCGACCCGGTGAACGCAACCTTGTCCACGTCGGGGTGCGACACCAGGTAGGCGCCGACCTCGCGGTCGGCAGCCACCCAGTTGACGACCCCCGGCGGAAGACCGGCCTCCTCGGCCGCCTCGGCGACGACGTAGGAATCGAGCACGGTGTTCGGCGACGGCTTCACGACCACCGTGCAGCCTGCGGCAAGCGCAGGCGCGATCTTGCTCAGGGCCAGCACGACCGGGTAGTTCCAAGGCACGATCGCCGCGACGACGCCCATCGGGAACCGCTCGACCAGGGTCTGGCTGCCCAGCTGCGACGGGCGGACATCCGGCTCGTCGAGCCGCGCCGCCTGGTCGGCGTAGAACCGCAGGAATCCGACCCCGAAGCCTGCTTCCAGCGACCTCGCCAGGCCGATGGGCATGCCGTTCTGTCTCGTCACCGACGTCGCGAGCTCGGTACCCCGCTTCTCCAGCGCGTCGGCGAACCTCATGAGCGCAGCGGCGCGCTCGGCACCCGTACTGGTCCCCCAGCCGGCCTCGAACGCCCGCCGTGCAGCGTGGACAGCGCGGTCGACATCCACCTCGCCCGCCTCCGGGACGAACGCGATCGACTCCCCCGTCGTGGCGTCGAGGACGTCGAACCTGCGGTCGGACGCCGGTGCGGTCCAGGTCCCGTCGATGAAGAAGGTCTCGCGGTCAGCGCCCATGCTGCGCGTCTCCCTACTACTCGTCGTCCGTGCCGGGCTCGCACGCGGCACCCACCGGTGTGGATCGAACTCACCCGACGATGCGTCTCCGTCGAGCGTCGGCTACAGCGTGGTGTGCGACGGGCGTCGCGTCGATGGCCGCTACGACACGATCCCCGCTGGTTCGATGTGGCTCCTGACAACGTTCGACGGTGGGCTGTCGCGCGAGACTGACCTGCGCATCCTCGCCCCAGGTCGCGGGCATCCCGCTAGACCGGCCACCGCCGGGCGCCAGACATGGAGTGCCCATGGAGCAGATCAGACGACGACCGGGTGACGTCCCGTTGCCGTGCGCCCGGTGCGGCGCCATCCGCGCACTGGACCAGGACCTCGTCCTCTGTCGACCCTGTGCCGACGGCTCGCCGCGGTGGTCCGCTCCGAGCGGCCGCGGGTCGGCCCGGCTGCACCGGTCCCGGACCCCGGAACGACCGGCCCGTGCACACACCGACGCCGTCCCGGAGGCGAACTCGAGCGACCGACGGCTCATGTCGACGTCGAGTGACTCCTACCGCCGGTTCCACGACTCGGTGCAGCAGCTCGTCGCGGCGGCGATACCGGACCGGCCGTCGTCACTGGTCGGTGGCCCGCCGGGGCTACCCCACCGGGCGACCACCGACCAGCCGCGGCACATCACGGACGGGATCGAGGCCCGGCGCGCCGGGATCGCCGCGCTGCAGAGTCGGGTGACACGAGTCGACGGTCGGCCTGCGCCGGTGCAGTCCCGGCTCCGTCCACGCGCGGAACGGAGGGGTCGCCGGACCGAGCCGTCGGGTGATCCGCCGCGCCCGTCGGCGTGGGCGAGCACCGAGGGTCGACCCGACGTCCGGCTCACTCCGTCTCCAGTGCCGCGGTGATCTCGGCCGCCACGACATCCGGGGCGCGTCCGGCATCGATCCGGGTCACCGGTCCGCGTGCCGCGAGGATCTCGACCACAGGCAGCACGGACTCCCGGTAGACGGCGAGGCGGTGGGCGATGATCTCGGCAGTGTCGTCGGCCCGGCCCTCGATCGCTGCGCGAGCGAGCATCCGCCGGACGAGCTCGTTCCCGGCGACCTCCAGCACGATGACCCGGTCCGGCGGCACCGGACCGTCGAGCAGAGCGTGCGCTTGCGAACTCGAGCGAGGGAAGCCGTCGAGCAGGTATCCGGCTCCGACCGCCGCCGCGACACGCGTGAGAACGACGTCGACGATCAGCTCGTCCGGCACCAGGGATCCCGACACCATCGTGGTCGCGACCCGACGGCCCAGCTCGGAGCCCGCGGCCACCTCACTGCGCAGGAGCTCCCCGGTCGACAGATGGCGTAGGCCCATCCGCGTGGCGAGTCGATCGCACTGGGTTCCTTTACCTGATCCGGGAGGACCCATGACGACGATGTTCACGGCTTGACACCCCGGCCGATCACGGTGCCGTCACGTCCGACGGCGGGGTCACCTCGCGGTGGAGGATCTTGCCGGTGGGCCCCTTGGGAAGCTCGTCGACCAGCCAGACGAGTCGGGGGTACTTGTAGGCGGCGAGCAGGGTACGGGAGAAGTCCCGGATCTCGTCGACGTCGGCCGTGGCCCCCCGGCGTAGCGCGACGGCGGCGCCGACCTCCTCCCCGAGGCGGTCGTGCTTGATGCCGATCACGGCGACCTCGGCGATCGCGGGGTGCTGGTAGAGCACCTCCTCCACCTCGCGCGGATACACGTTGTAGCCCCCGCGGATGATCAGCTGCTTCTTGCGGTCGACGATGTGGATGAAGCCGTCCTCGTCCCGGCGGGCGAGGTCACCACTGCGGAACCAGCCGTCGGGGATTGCTTCGGCCGTGGCCTCCGGCCGGCCGTGGTATCCCGCCATGACGCCCTCGCCGCGGATCGCGATCTCGCCGACCTCGCCGGCCGGGAGGTCGACGCCGGCGTCGTCCACGATCCTGATCTCCATTCCGCGCACCGGTACGCCGATCGAGCCCGGCCTGCGGTCCGAGCCCGGGTGGTTGAAGGACGCGACCGGGGAGGTCTCCGACAGGCCGTACCCCTCGAGGATCTGGCAGCCGAAGCGTCGTTCGAAGGCGTGCAGGATCTCGACCGGGAGTGCGGCCCCACCGGAGATACATGTCCGCAGGCTCGTCGTGTCGTGGTCGCCGTCGACCGTCAGGAGCCCGTTGTACATCGTGGGGACGCCCTCGAAGACCGTGACCTTCCTGGCCGCGATGAGGTCCAGCGTCGTGGCCGGGTCGAAACGGGGCAGCAGCACCAGCGAGGCTCCGGCCACGATCGTCGCGTTGAGGCCGCAGGTCAGGCCGAAGACGTGGAACAGCGGGAGGCAGCCCATGATGACGTCGTCCGGGGTGGCCTGCAGCAACGTCTCCGCCGTGGTCGCCGCGTTGGTCGCCATGTTGCGATGGGTGAGCACCGCGCCCTTGGGCTGCCCCGTGGTACCCGAGGTGTAGAGGACCAGTGCGAGATCGTCGTCGGCCCGTTCGACGGGGTCGGCGAGCGGCGGGGACGCCCGGACCTGCTCCTCCGACGGCCCGAGCGCCCCGATCTCGATCAACGGAACGCCGAGCGCCGAGGTGGCCGTCCGCGCGGCACCGGCCACGGATTCGAGGGCGACGACGGCCGACGCACCCGAGTCCCGGAGGTAGTAGTCGACCTCCCGCGGCGTCAGCTGCGGGTTCATCGGAACCACGCCGGCCCCCGCGATCAGCGCTCCGTAGAACGCGATCGGGAAGGCGGGGACATTCGACGAGACGAGTCCGACCCGGTCGCCGGGCCCGACGCCCGTGTCGCGCAGCATCCCGGCGACCGCCCGAGCGCGGGACAGCAGCGTCCGGTAGTCGATCTCGGTGTCGTCGATGCACAAGGCGATGCGGTCGCCGTGCGCCCGAGCACTCGACACCAGGTTCAGCGAGAGGTTGGCCATGTCTCCCTCGACGTCGTCGTCGTGTGGTCGCGGCTCCGGCGTCAGGCACGCCGGCCGTGTTCCTCCCGCGGGGCAGCGGCCCGGGACCGGGCCGTCGACCGAGGAGGTCGGGACCAGCGTGCTGGCTGCGGCCCCCTCCGTCGATGGTCCCGGGGACAACGGCCCTGCCTATTGGCGGTGCCACGGCACAATGCCCGTCCGCGGCCACCGAGCGCAGCTCGGCGCGGGGCCGGGTCAGTCCGGACCGTCGAGGAACCGGTCGATCACCGGGGCGAGCTCGGCGGCTTCGGAGAGCACGGCCAGGTGCCCGCCGCGGTAGCGGTGCAGGCGACCTCGCGGCAGCAGTCGCTGCATGATCCTCCCGTTGACCTCCGGGATGATCGGGTCGTCGTCACCGACCATGACCAGCGTCGGCTGACGCAGCAATGGCAGGAACGGCAGGCTGGTCCAGCCGGCCATGGCGGCGAGCTGGAACAGGTAGGGCAGTACCGAGGTGGCGCGCGGCTCACGATGCAGCAGGTCGGCCACACGGGGCCCCGCGGTGCGTGCCGAACCCCCGTAGATCTCACCGGCGATGCTCCGGGCGTACTCCGGATCCCGGTGGCGGCGAGGTGTAGCCATGCGCAGCAGCACCCTCGGCGCGGCCGGGACCATCAGTGTCCCGGTCGCGGTCGCGGTGAGCACGACCCGGCGACAGTGCCGCGGGTTCTGGACGGCGTACTGCTGCGCGAGGCCACCACCCCACGAGACGCCGAGGACGTCGGCCCTCCGGTAGCCGAGACGGTCGACCACTCCGCGCAGCGCGCAGGCGAGAGCAGGCATCCGGTACGGCACGATCGGACGGGGCGACCGCCCGATGCCGGGTGCGTCGAACAGCACCAGCGGACGGTCGGGATCGAGCCGGTCGACGAGCGCATCGAACAGGGTCGAGCTCGTCCCGATCCCGCTGCACAGAACGAGGGGGACCCGGCCCGCGGCGCCGGGTCGGTGGTCGACGTGCAGCGCCCGCCCGGCCGCGCGGATGGTGCCGGTGACCCGCCCGCGGCGCCTGCCCGTGTCATCACCGCGGCTCATGTCGTGTGCACGTAGGTTCCGGGCGCGGGTTCGAGAACCGGGTACTCGGCGTTGCCCGACTCGGTCGGGGCGTCCACCTCGTCGCCGCTCCGGGCGTGCAGCCAGCGGCTGAGGTCCGGCCACCAGGAGCCCTGGACCCTTTCGGCGTCCCGGTGCCAGTCTTCGGCGGCGACCGGGGTCTCGGCCGCCGTCCAGAACGACGCCTTGGTGCTCGACGGCGGGTTGACGATCGACGCGACATGGCCTGCCGAGGAGAGGACGAAGCGGCTGCTTCCGCCGAGCAGGTCCGTGCTCCGGTAGCACGCCTGCCAGGGGCAGATGTGGTCGGTCACCCCGGCCGTGACGTAGCTGTCGACGGTGACCGCCGCGAGGTCGACGGGCGTGCCGAGCAGTGTGGCCCCGCCCGGGCGGGTCAGCGCGTTGTCCCGGGCGATCTCGACGAATCCCCGGTGCAGGGCGGCCGTCATGCGGGTCGTGTCGGCATTCCAGAACAGGACGTCGAACGGGGCCGGCGAGCGGCCGAGCAGGTAGCTCGACACCCAGTAGTTCCAGACCAGGTCGTTGGGCCGCAGCCAGGCGAACACCTCGGCCAGCGCACGTCCGTCGAGATAGCCGCGCGCCGCGGAGGCCCGCACGGCGGCCTCGGCGGCGGCCGGGGTGAGGAGCTCGCCGGTGAGCCCGGTGTCCTGCTGGTCGAGCACCGCGACGGACAGCCCGAGGCCCGCGACCGTGTCGAGGCCACCGCCGGCGGCGAGATGTGCCAGCGCCATCGACGCGATGATCCCGCCCGAGCAGAAGGCGTGCACCAGTGCGCGCGGCGCCCGGGTGAGCGACCGGGCGGTCGTCAGTGCCTCGAGCACGGCCGTGCCGTAGACATCGAGGCCCCAGGAGGCGTGCCGGACGTCCGGGTTGCGCCACGACATCACGAACACCTGATGGCCCTCCCCGACCAGGTACTCGACGAGGCTGCGCCCGGGCGCCATGTCCACGACGTAGTACTTGTTGATCACTGGCGGCACGATCACCAGCGGGTACTCCCGCACCGACGTCGTGGTCGGGGTGTACCGGATCAGCTCGTACTGCGGCGTGCGGGCCACGACCTGGCCGGGGGTCGCCGCGACGGTCTCGCCGACGACGAACGCGTCGGGTTCCACCATGCGCGGGACCCGGGGCGGTTCGGCCATGTCCCGCACCAGATTGCGGGCCCCCCGCAGGAAGTGGGTACCGGCCGTGTCCACGATCGCCCGGAGTGCCTCCGGGTTGAGGACCGGGTTGTTGCTCGGCGCGAGCGCGTCGATCAGGTTCGACACCCCGGCCCGGACCCGGGTCGCGTCGTGCGGGTCGAGACCGGCCTGCTCGACGATCTCCCGCGCGGCCGACGACGTGGCCAGGTAGGCCTGCAGGGTGCGCCGCAGCATCGGGTTGGTGGACCACGCGGGATCGGCGAACCTGCGGTCCCGGGGCCCCGGGGCCACGTCGGAGACGCCGAGGGCGACCCGCCCGAGCTCGGCGGCGAGTGCCCCGGCGCGGCGCGCCACGGGTCGCGGCCGGGCGGCCAACCCGACCAGCAGCTTCGCCGTGGAGGTGGACGGCCCGACCCGGTGCCTGAGCCCGCCCGCGGCCCGTGTGAGCAACAGGTCCAGCGGTGCGCCGAGCTCGGCGGTGTCCTCCGGCTCCGGACCGCCGTCGCGCCGCATGTTCATCGGAGGACCACCCCGGTCGTGGAGCCGGGTCCGCCCGGGCCGTGCGAGAGATCCAACCGTGTCCTCCGGCGCTCGATCCTGGGTGACGACAGGTGCGCTCCTCCGGCGGCCGTCGCGCCGCTCACTCTGCACAGGGACGCGACGAGTGGTCACTGTCGGCGCGAACCGCATATCCCACACCGGCTTGTTCCGGATCACAACCGCGATCCGGATGAGCCGGTCGCGACGGACTGGGGTCAGTCGACCAGGTCGTCGCCGAGCGGGTCGAACGCGTCCGGGAGGCCCCGACGGGCCGCGAGGGTGACGTAGAGCTCGGCGGAGCTCATCGGGTCGGAAACGCTGCGCCCGGTGTGGTGCTCGACGGCCCGCAGGCGGTGCCGGACCGTGTTCGGGTGGCAGAACAGCCGCTCACCGGTCGCCACCGCCGACCCGCCGGTGTCGAACCAGACGCGCAGCGTCTCCAGAAGCACGTCGCGTTCCTCGGCCGGCAGGTCCAGCAGGGAGCCGAGAACCTGCCGCTCGATGCGCCGTGCGGCAGTCGGCGAGCCGGTGACCAGCAGCGGCAGGGGCGCATCCTCGAACTGCCGGACGTCACCGCGGCCCCGCGCCGCCGCCATCGCGATCCGTGCACGCTGCAGGGCGGCCGGGGCCTGATCGACGGCGTCGAACACCGGGCTGACACCGACCCGCGCGGAGGCAAGCGCCGCGAGGCCGTCCAGCAGCGGCCCGACCGCTCCTCCCGCGCGCAGCGACACGATCCCGGCCTGCTCATCGGGGGTGTGCCGCCACGCGGAGCCGAGGCCGTGGCCCGCCAGCCGCCGTTCGACTCCGGGCAGTGCCTGCCGAGGGAGGTCGATGGCCTCGGCCGAGACCACTACGAACCGGCCGTGGTAGGGAAGCCCGAGCAGACTGGTCGCCTCCCACGCGGTCACACCGTCCGACAGACGACCGTCGAGGAGCGCCCCGACCAGGGTGGAGCGCTCCTGCTCGCGGCGCAGCACCCGTTCGGCGACCACGCCGCGGTAGGCGGAGCTCATCTCACCGGTGTAGCTCTCGCAGATCGCCCACAGCTCCGACGCGAGGTCCACCAGCTGCGCGTCCGGGACGGTCCCGTCGCGACGGGCCTCGGTCACCACCGTGTCCCACATGAACGCGAACCCGACCCGGAAGGCACTCTGGGCCGCGGCGAGCGGAACCCCCTGCTCCGCCCGGCGGCGCCCGGTACGGCGGGGCGCGGCCAGCTCGTACGGTCCCAGGCCTCCGAGTCGGCGGAAGACGTAGTCGATGTTGTCGCGACACGACTCCGCCAGGTCGTCGCGGGGGACCTCGCCCGCTGCCGCGTACTCCAGGACCTCCTTCGCGATGCGCTCGGCCAGCTCGTCTGCCAGGACGGGCAGCCTCCGCAGCACGGTCCTGCACAGGTTCGTGACCTGCGGGCGCACCGGCCGGACGCTCACCGCCCGCTCCCGTACGACGTGGGCGGCCCCGCCCCGTCGGTGGCAGCGAGCCACCGGTAGGCCTGCATCGCGACGATCAGCTCCGCGGAACCGCGCGCGTCGCCGAGCGAGTGGCCGGTCCGCGCCTCCACCCGCTTGAGCCGGTGCCGCACGGTGTTCGGGTGGCACGCGAGGCGACGGGCCGCGTCGGGGACGGATCCGGCGACCTCGAAGTAGGTCTGCAGGGTCGTCAGCAGCACCTCCACCTCGGCGGGGACGACGGCGCCGATCAACGGCCCGAAGCAGGCGTCCACAGTCCGCCGTGCGCGCTCCGGCGAGCTCGCCACGAGCATCGGCAGTGGCGACCGGTCGAACACGTTCACCGCCGGGGCACCGGTGCCGCTGCTGACCATCGCGATCCGGGCCAGGTGCAGCGAGCGCGGAGTCGTGGCGAGAGCGCGGTAGGCCGGTCCGACACCGACCCGGCCCGAGGCGGTCCGGCCGAGCAGGTCCACCAGCTCGTCGAGGCGGGCGCGAGTGCGCAGGGACACGATGCCGATCTGTGCGTCGGGGAGCAGGCACCACGCGGAGCCGAGCTCCTGCTCCCGGAGCAGACCGGCGATCCCGGGCAGGGCCTGCCGGGCCAGAGCGGGCACCTCGGCGGCCACCACGACGAACAGGCCGTGGTGCGGCAACCCGACCGTGTCGGCCACGTGCCACACCGACGCCGTGTCCACCACCCGGCCCTGCAGCAGCGCCTCGACCATGACCGACCTCTCGAGCTCCCGTCGTGTCGTCCGCTCCGCGAGCACCTCCTCGTAGGCGTTCTCCATCTCGGTCGTGAACAGCTCGTGCAGCGCCCACATCCCCGCCGCCGCGGCGACAAGCTCGGCGTCGCCGAGATCGCCGCCGCGTCGTGCCTCCCCGACCACGGACTCCCACACCAGGGAGGCCGCCAGCCGGAAGGCGCTCTGGATCGCGGCCAGAGGCGCGCCCTGCTCGGCACGTCGGCGGCCGGTCTCGCGGGGTGCAGCGAGGTCGACGGCGGCCTCACCGGCCACCCGGCGGAACATGAACTCCAGGTTGGCCCGGCACGAATCGCGCAGATCCTCATCGGACACGACGTCGCCGGTACGGTAGAAGTCCACCTGGCTACCGATGCGCCGCGCCAGTTCCGTCGCGAGTGCCGGAGCCCGGTCCAGGATCCGGAGGGCGACCCGCCCCACCGGGGTACCCGGGGGTTCGCCGACGGATGTCACGTCCCCTCCTCCGCCGGCGGGCCGGTGCCGGCGGCACGCACCCTACCGACGGACGCGGGGGACGGATCCCGTGCGACCGGACGTCGCCCTCCGAGGACCACGACTGAAGGGATGCATCGCCGATGGCACCACGAGACAATCCGGACCCCGCGGAGGCGGGTGCGTACTTCCCCTCGCAGGCGAGCCTGCGGCGCGCACCGAGGACGACGGACTACGACGGACCCGCCCACCCGGCGCCGGACGGGCCGACGCGCGGTCGGATCCTCATGATCGCCACCGAGGAGCGCTACCTCCCCATCAGGGGCGGGATCCTGTTCTCCACCGGCAACCATCCGGTGGAGACCCTGGTCCCGCTCCTGCACCTCGAGGCCGCGGGCTTCGACACCGACGTGGCCACGTTGTCCGGTGCGATGGCCAAGTTCGAGCACTGGGCCTTCCCCCATGACGACGAGGCGGTCCGCGGGATCTACGAGCGCATGCTGCCGCGGTTTCGCGGGCCGCAGCGGCTGCGCGACGTCCTCGACCGCGGGCTGGACGGCTACGACGCGGTCTACCTGCCCGGCGGCCACGGTGCGATGAACGGCCTGCCCCGGAGCCACGACGTCCGAGACGTCCTGCGACGGGTACAGGAGCGGGACATGACCATGATCGCGATCTGCCACGGGCCCGCCGCGCTGGTCGCCGGAGGGCTGGACGGCGGGACCAACCCGTTCACCGGCTACGAGGTGGTCGCCTATCCCGACCGGGTCGACGCCGGGCCGAGCATCGAGAGCGGGTACCTGCCCGGCGAGATGGAATGGTACGTCGGCGAGGCGCTCGTCGCCCAAGGGCTCGACGTCCTGAACCGGGACGATGTCGTCTCGGGGCGGGTGCACCGGGACCGCAACCTGCTCTCGGGCGACAGCCCGCAGGCGGCCAACGCGCTGGGGAGGCTCGCCACGGAGTTCCTGGCCTCCCGCGCCTGAGCGGGTGTGGCCGGGACGCCCTCGCGCTGCCCCGGCCACACCCCCGTCCCGTGCGGTCAGCGGACCGAGCCGAGATCGACGCCCCGGGTCTCGGGCAGCCGCCGGACAGCGAGCAGCGTGACCACGCACAGCAGCACGACGTAGCCGTTGGACAGCCAGGTCATGCCCAGGCTGTTGAACAGCTGGTTGAGGTACGGCGCGGACCCGCCGAACGCGGCCACCGAGATCGAGTAGGCGAACCCGATGTCGCGGGTCCGCGTCGCGGTCGGGAAGACCTCCGACATCACGCACGAGAGCTGCGCGCCCGCGGCGCCGACGACGAGTAGCGCGACCGTCGAGGCGACCAGCAGGGTCCACCAGCTGCTGCTGATCAGGCTCATCAGCGGGACCTGCAGCAGGATCATCGCCGCGCCGAACCCGTAGAGGACCGGCCTGCGTCCGACCCGGTCCGACAACCGGCCCCAGAACGGCACCGCCACGAGCGCGACGAGCTGCGCCGCCACCGTCGACCAGTACGCCTCGTCCGGAGCCATTCCCCGCTCGACGATGGCGAAGGTCGAGACGTAGGAGGTCCAGGTGTAATGGGCCGCCGTGATGCCGGCGACCAGGGCGACGACCAGCAGGACGGACCCGGCCCGGCCTCGCCGCACGGGGTTCGCGATGTCGATGTCCGTGGCCGGGGCGGCGGGCCCGTCGTCGAACACGGCGGACTCCGCCATGCCCCGCCTCATCCACAGCGCGACCAGCGCCAGGACCGCACCGAGCAGGAACGGCACCCGCCAGCCCCACTCGGCGACCGCCGATTCGTCCAGCACCCCGGTGATCGCACCACCCAGCGTGTAGGCGAGGACGGATCCGCCGAAGATCGCGACGAACACGACACTCCCCCACTGGCCGCGTCGGTGAGGCGGTGCGATTTCGGCGACGTAGGTGTTCGCGGTGGCCGACTCGCCGCCGTGCGCGAAACCCTGCAGCACCCGAGCCAGGAGCAGCCCCGCCGAGGCCGCGATCCCCACCGAGTCATAGCTCGGCAGCAGGCCGATGCCCACCGAGGCGAAGGCCATGGTCAACATCGTGGTGACGAGGACGAACCGCCGACCCCGCCGGTCGGCGATGCGACCGAAGACGATTCCACCGAGCGGCCGCATCAGGAAGCCGACCCCGAAGACCGCCAGCGTCGCCAGCAGCCCGGACACCTGGTCCGCCGGATCGAACATGGCGCGGGCAATGAACGGGGCGAACACCGCATAGGCACTCCACTCGTACCACTCGAGGAGCTGCCCCGCGGTGCTGGCGGTCAGCGAGCGGCGCTGGACCCCCGGGGACGGGGAGGGGCGGACGGCGCCGGGGGGTGGGGATGTTCGCGACATTGCGGTCTCCTGGTGTCGACGGGCTCCGTCGAAGGCTCCCGGGCCCGGACACCACGGTCATCGTGTCCGCCCACCACAGCGAATTGTGGTGGGCGGACAACGACCGTCCGGGCCGGTCAGCGCTGGGACGACGCGTCCTCACCGGGACGCGTGAGCAGCCGTACCGCGATCAGTAGCTCCTGCAGGTCGGCGAACCGCCGCAGGTCGCAGCCGGTGCGCTCGGCGATCCGCTCCAGCCGGTAGTAGGCGGTGTTGACGTGCATGTGCATGGCGGACGCGGTGAGGGTGGCGTTCATGTCGTGGGCGGCGTACTGCCGCAGCGTCTCGACGAGCGCACCACCGCGGGCGACGTCCTGCTCGACGAACTGGCGTATCTGCGGCCGGATCAACCGCCGGACCGTGTCGTCCGACCGCAGGACCAGGTAGTCGACGGCGCTCAGCGACGGCAGGGCGACCACACCGGTGCGCCCCGCCAGCCCCGAACGCGCCACGACCGCCTCGGCGTGACCCCGCGCGACCGATCCGGCTCCGGTGTGGACGGTGCTGATCCCGGTCGCCGCCTCGACGCCCTGCCGCTGCAGCCTCTCGTGCACCCGCTGCAGCTCCTCGACGAAGGTGGCGGCTCCCGCTCGGGACACCGGCGCGATGCCGACGGCCTCGTCCCGGCGCAGGACCGCCAGTCCGGGGCGAGTCGCGGCGACCGCGCTGCGCAACGTCTGCACGACGTCGCGCAGCGCCCCGCCGCCGGCCGACGACGGGGCGAGGACTGTGCTCGACACGACCAGCCGGGCGGTGCCGTCCAGACCGGTGCGCCCCGCCAGCTCGCGCGAGGGCCCGGTCCCGGGCTCGCGACCGGCCAGCAGGTCCTCCACCAGGTCGCGCGCGATCCGGTCGCTCTCGGCCAGCTCGTACTGCTGTGCGAGCAGGTAGGCCTCGGCGGCGGTGGTGCTGCCGACCTCGATCGCCTGCATGACGTCGGTGGCCAGGCGCAGCGCGACCTCACGGCTCGCCTCGTCGGAGCCCGACGCACGCACGACGCCCTCCCACAGCAGGACCTGGTTGATGCGGAAGGCACGCAGGAAGTCGGCGAGCGGCACCCCCTGCGCGACCCTGCGGGTGGCGTGGGCGGCCGTGGTCCCGAAGTCCTCCGGCTCGGCCGGCCGCCGTCCGGCGAGGACGTCGAGGACGGTCCGGAACACAGCGTCCACGTGGTCGTACAGGTCCGACCGCAGGGTCGGGTCCGCGGCGGCGGCATAGGCGGGGACCTGCTCGAAGGTCCGCAGGACGGACGCCGCGACGGTCTCGTCGAGCGACTCCCGGACCCGCTCAACGATGATGCGGACCACGGCCTCATCGCTCATCCGACGCAGGGTAGCCACCGGCCGCTTGTTCGCGGACCACAATCGGGACCGGGATCTTTGTGGGCCGTCACCCGGGAGGTGAGGGGCCCGGTGGCCGACACTCGGGTCGTCCGCCGTACGACCGGCGACCCGTCCTCGACCGCAAAGGCGCACCGATGACCCCGTCGACCGATCCCGACCCCGACCTCGTGCGGCCCGACCGGCTGGGTCCGGCTCTCGCCGAGGCCACCGGTGACCCACGGTGGAGCACCTTCGGGTTCTCCCTCATCACCGGGGGCAGGTCGAACCTCACCTTCCTGCTGCGCGGGCCCGCCGGTGAGCTCGTCCTGCGTCGCCCGCCCGCGGGCGACCTGCTCCCGACCGCCCACGACATGGCCCGGGAGGTCCGCGTCCAGCGTGCACTGGCAGACGGTCCGGTCCCGGTGCCGCGGATCGTGCTCGCCCGGGAGGACCGGTCCCTGCTGGGAGTGCCGTTCTACGTGATGGAGCGGCTCGACGGGCACGTCATCCGGGCGGAGCTGCCGGCCGGTTATGCCGACACCCCGGCCGACCGCCTGCGGATGGCCGACGCGCTGGTCGACGCGCTGGTGCAGCTGCACGGCCAGGATCCCGCCGCCGTCGGACTCGGCGACCTCGGCCGACCGGACGGCTTCCTCCTCCGCCAGGTGCGACGGTGGACGGCTCAGTCCGAGGTCTCCGGGTCCGGCCGGGTTCCCGCGCTCGACGCGCTCGCGCGGGCGCTGCAGGACTCGGTGCCAGAGTCCGGTCGCGGTGCGCTCCTGCACGGCGACTTCCGGCTCGACAACTGCGTGCTGGAGCGCTCGGACCCGGGGCGGGTGCAGGCGGTGCTGGACTGGGAGATGTCCACGCTCGGGGACCCGCTGGCCGACCTGGGGCTCCTCCTGCACTACTGGCCCGAACCCGGCGAGCCAGAGGTCCCCCTGGTTCCGCTCGTGACCGTCGGGGGTGGCTTCCCTCGGAGGGCCCACTTGCTGGAGCGCTACGCGGCGGGGTCCGGCGCGGACCTCTCCGGCATCGGGTGGTATCTGGCCTTCGCCCGCTTCAAGTTCGCGGTGATCATCCAGGGTGTCCAGAGGCGAGCCGACGCCGGCGAGATGGGCGGACAGTCGGTCGAGGACGTCTCGGCCGGTGTCGTCGAGCTCGCCGAGTCCGGGCTCGCGACCCTGCGGGGCCGGCTGTGAGCGCCGCCCCGGTCACGGGTGTCGACCGGTTCCGGCTCGACGGGAAGGTCGCGGTCGTCACGGGTGCCAGCTCGGGCCTGGGTACCGGTTTCGCCCGGGCCCTGTCCGAGGCCGGAGCGGCGGTCGTGCTGGGGGCCCGACGCGCCGCGGCGCTGGACGAGGTGGCAGGCGTGATCACCGCGAACGGCGGCCGGGTGGCCACGCGCGCCACCGACGTCACCGATCCGGAAGCCTGCGCCGCGCTGGTCCGCACCGGGCTCGACGCGTTCGGCCGGATCGACGTCCTCGTCAACAACGCGGGCCTCGGAACCGCCGTCCCGGCACTGAGGGAACCGCCGGAGAGCTTCCGCCGGGTCGTCGACGTCAACCTGATGGGCAGCTACTGGATGGCCCAGGCGTGCGCCCGGGCGATGAAACCGGGCTCGAGCATCATCAACATCGCGAGCGTCCTCGGGCTGATCACGTCCTACAGTCCCCAGGCCGCCTACGCCGCGAGCAAGGCCGCGGTGATCGGGCTGACCCGTGATCTGTCACAGCAGTGGGCCGGCCGCAGAGGTATCCGGGTCAACGCCGTCGCTCCCGGCTATTTCGCCAGTGAGATGACCGCTGGCATCCCCCGGGAGGGGCTGCTCTCCTTCATCGACGCCACGTCGTCCCTGAAGCGGATGGGCCGCCAGCACGAGCTCGACGGCGCCGTGATCTTCCTGGCCTCCGACGCCGCGTCCTACATCACCGGCATCACGCTGCCCGTCGACGGCGGCATGTCCGGTCACTGACCGACAGGAGAACGACCATGGACTTCGCCCCGAGCCCCCGTGTGACCGCACTGTCCGACCGGCTGTGGGACTTCATGCGCGATCACGTGTTCCCCGCGGAGAGCGAGTACGACGTCTGGCGACGCACGCACGGCGACCATGCCCGCCCTCCCGTGCTCGACCGTCTCAAGAGCGCGGCGCGCGAACAAGGACTGTGGAACCTGTTCCTCCCGGACGTGTCGGGACTGTCGAACGTCGAGTACGCGACACTCGCCGAGATCACCGGTTGGTCGCCGGTGATCGCGCCGGAGGCGGTCAACTGCGCCGCGCCCGACACCGGCAACATGGAGACGCTGCACATGTTCGGCTCCGACGAGCAGCGCGAACGGTGGCTCGCCCCGCTGCTGGCCGGCGAGATCCGCTCCGCGTTCGCGATGACGGAACCCGCCGTGGCCAGCTCCGACGCCCGAAACATCGCCACCTCGATCGTCCGCGACGGCGACGACTACGTGATCAACGGTCGGAAGTGGTGGATCACCGGCGTCTCCGACGAGACCTGCGCGGTCTACATCGTGATGGGCAAGACCGACCCCGGCGCCGCGCCGCACCGTCAGCAGTCGATGGTCCTGGTCCCGGCCGGAACTCCGGGCATCGACGTGGTCCGCTCGCTCCCGATCTTCGGGTACCAGGACCAGCACGGCCACTGTGAGATCGTGTTCGACGACGTCCGGGTCCCGGCGGCAAACCTGCTCGCCGGGGAGGGCGACGGCTTCCGGATCGCCCAGGCCCGCCTCGGACCCGGCCGTGTGCACCACGCCATGCGGGCGATCGGCATGGCCGAGCGGGCGTTGGCGTTGCTGGTGGAACGGGCCCGAGTGCGGGAGGCGTTCGGCGGGCCGCTGGCCGACCAGGGCGTGGTCCAGGACCTGATCGCCCGATCCCGGATCGAGATCGACCAGGCCCGGCTGCTGGTCCTCAAGACGGCGTGGTTGATCGACGAGCACGGTGCGCAGGGCGCCGCCGCCGAGATCGCCGCCATCAAGGTGGCCGCGCCCGCCGTGGCGACCGCGGTCATAGACCGGGCGATCGAGGTGCACGGCGGAGCCGGGGTGAGCGACGACTTCCCGCTCGCGTACTTCTACGCCTGGGCCCGGGTGCTGCGGATCGTCGACGGTCCGGACGCAGTACACAGGCGATCCATCGCCCGCCATGAGCTACGGCGCGGGCGACCCTACGTCGGCTGACGGTCGCCGTGCGTCCAGTGGGTGAACAGCAGATCCTGACGATCGTGGACCACCCGTCCGGTGGAGCTCCCACCACGTGGCGGGATCCCACCGACGATCGCAGGTCCGGGCCGAGCCCGTCGGCGGCGATGGAGCTCGACCCGGCTGAACGCGGGGGTACTCCGCAGATGCCGGGCCGGCCCCGGCGACGATCGGTGTGCTGCCCGACGACGGCCACCGCTGCACCGCCACCGTGGTCTCGTCGAGCTCGGGCGGCGTCGCGGTCATCGCCGAGCGCTGCGCCCACGCCGACGGCCACTGGGGTGAAGGCTCGGCGTTCGCCCCGGCCGCAGCAACGGAAACCCCCGCTTCGGTACCTGGTCTGTGGGAGCGGACCTGGTTCCCGCCGCCTGGCAGTGACGGAGGGCTCCGAACGGGCGACAACGGCGAGCTGATCGATCTCGAGCACGACCTCGCGTTCCTGCCCCGGCCCGCGGGCTGATGGCACCACCGCGCAACGCTCGATCTCCGACTCCCCGACCGGCAGCAGGTCACCGTCACGGGCTACCGCAGCCCCGACGACGGCGAAGTCCCGGCAGTCCCGCACCGGCACCACCCGCACGAAGCCGGAGACCTGCACGACACCGTCGTCCAACTGGACTGCACCCTGACCGGCGACTCGTCGGGATCGGCGTGGACGACCGACCATGACCCACGACGGGCCCAGAGTTCGTCGCCGCAGTCGAGTCGGTCGGTGGCGACTCCTCCGTCAGCGGACCGCCGCTGGTTGTCGAGGTCGAGCGGCTCTTCCGGGGCCTCCGACCACAGCCGACCCCTCCGACCCAGTCGCCGTACAGTCGGCATCACGCCGACCTACGCGCCGAACAGGGGTGGTTCCTCCGGTCCCGGGTCGTCGGCCCACCCAGGACGGGACGGTTGACGAGAATCCGACGTTCGCAGCAGGTTGCGCCGTCCGCACTTCGTACTCGGAGTCGACGGTGCCATCTCTTGAGGGACCTTCCACTACGGACTCTCAGGAGCCGTCGTGCAGTGCCCCGCCTGTGTCGAGAGCGTCCGACGTCTGAAGAACCGCACCATCGCCAAACACTTCGGCCTCGAAACGAGGCTGCTCTCGTGGGAGCAGAGGGTGTGCGGCGCCAGCGGATCCCGGCGTCCAGGTGCGACGACGGGCACTGCACTCTCTCGACGACGTCATCGACGGCAGTACTAAAACGTGTCACGCGGACTGACAAGTGATCTTGCAGAAGCTGGATTCCCTGGTCAGGAGTGTGGGCGCGGCAGGGTTCGAACCTGCGACCGCTCGGGTGTGAAGCGCCCCGACGACGTCGACTGGGCCCTCGACCAGCAACAACAGCCAAGCCTCCGAGCCCCGTGGTAGCCCGAAACCTCGTCACTCACCAACGTTTCGCTCCACGGATGGCTCCACGGACCGCGACCACACCGTCTGCTGTGCGCACGTCTTCAAGGTCATCGGCCGCATCGGCCAGCCCCGTTGATAGTTCGGCACGCTGGTCACGGACGGCAGGCTGGGCAGTGGCCCTCCCGCCATCCGTGACCGTTCGACTACTCGAGCATCTTGTGCAGTGCCGCAGCGACGCCGACCGCGACCAGGATCGCGGCGGCCTGACCGGCAGTGGCGTATGCCGAGCCGGCGGAAAGTGCGGCAAGAACGCCGATCACCAGCCAGCGCAGCGGCAGCCGCCGACCGGGGCGATCCTCGCCGCGAGTCCCCGATGAACCTCCCGAAGGCCGTACTGTGGTCATGAGCCCTACTTCCTGTAGCGGGACGTGGTGTTCGATCGGGCGGTCTCCGGCTCGTACCCGGAGACCGCCCACTTCCTTCCAGAACCGGCTCTGCGCTGGCCCTGAGCACCATCCTGCACAGGTTCGGGCATGGGTGGGTGTAGAGTGATGGAACGTCTTGACCCGCCAGTGCGCCACGTAGCGGTAAGCACGAGAACATGGCGCCACTGGCGGGTCAAAACGTTCATCTCAGCAAGGACAAAGATCTTGGAAATATCTCCGCTGCTGACTCCACGTAGCCCTAGTAGGGCAGAGCGTGTTCAGCTAGGCAGGCGTCAGGCACGGCTGCGGACGATGAAGGCTTCGGCCACCAAGGCCACCCACAACATGGCCGTGCTCGCCGAGGCGAAGCCGAAGCTGAACAGCGTGGTCATCAGACGTCGGTTCGTACGTCGGGCCCAGCCAGCGCCCGGTGATCACTCGGATCGCTCACTCCCGTCCCGATCTCTGCGGCCGCCCTCCACACGGATCGTCAGCCCCCGCGGTGCCGCGCTGCGGTTCTACCTGACCGCCCTCTTCGAGGCCCAGGTCTCGGTGGCCAAACTGGGTGCGCGCCCGTTGAACAAGCGTCTACTGCGAGGCACCCATAACGAAATTGGCTGGGTTGATTTGCTCGCTTCACCCGCCCGGCATAGCCGTGGCACCAATACCTACATGGACGTAGCCGCGAAGAAGCGGCGCCAGATCCACGAGACCCTTAGCCGCCTCAACCAAGAGGAACTAGTCGCCCTACCCAACAGCAACGCGGGCTCAAACAAGTACGAGGGCTTTCTACTAATGGATGAGGGCGGCGTACGTGAACAGGGAGAAAACGAGCTCTATCAAATACCCAAGACTGCCGAGAAGGATACATTTCAGCTTCCCGTCTCGATCTTTACTCAAGGCTGGGTCCATTACCTCGAAGACACCGAACTCGCATTTCTTCTGATGATCGCCTCCCTCGGCGCCATCTCAGAAGAGGTGAAGATCCCAGGCGAGACTCGGTTGCGTCACTACGGCGTGGGCCGTGACGCCTACGAGGCGCACATCATGCTTAACCGCCTCGGCCTACTGGAGGTTCGACCAGATCCCAGTCGGTACGAAGACGGCAAGATCCAGGGGTACAGCGGCCACAGCGACGAACGTCTACACAGCTTCAAGCTGCTGCCAGCGGGGTTCGAGTCGCCTGCCAATGAAGCCGTCATGACGGCGATCGCTGAGGCGCTTGATGATATTGGCGACAACGCTTGAGTTTCTGGGCGCAAGTCGCCGACGGCGACATCACCTTGTCCAGGCCACGCGGCGCCTGCTAGTCGAGGCCAAACCCGCCGGACGAAGTTCAGGAGCATTATTGGTAGAGAGTCGCAAACTTTGCGTAAATGTTCATATCTCCGCCGCCGCTAGACTCAATGCACGGTAACGCGCCATACTTCGTAACTGTGCTCGCAGTTATTGAAGCCACCTTAGGCCTATGAATAGTGTAAGCCAGTAGGTCGACGCACCTCAGGCGAGCTGGTACTGCTCGGTGTCAGTGGCGGTGATGACGGTGGCGGCCGGGGTACGGGAGTCGATGCGCGGTCGGCGCCGGTCACTAGTGGCGAGCCCACGTTCGAGCAGCTCATTGACAGCGGGTGCGACATCGGGTTTCCGGTAGAATGTCCGCTCGAACACGAAGTCGCGCAGATCACCTAAGGTTGCGCTGCCGCCGGGGCGACTGAGGAGGTACTCCTCCAATAGTCGGCGCAACGGTGCGACGGAACGTTCGGGGGTGAGGTCGAGCAGCATCTGCTCGGGGTCGTTGGGATCGCGGAATCGAGCACCGGCGATGGGGTCGGCCCGCCACAGGCTCTCCTTGAATCGCTCCAATCCGAGGGGATGGTTGGTAGCGAACTGCAGGAGTAGCTCGTTGCCCTTGACCGTCTCCAGGCCGAACGCGATCACGTAGCGGAACCCGGCCGCGCGCACTGCGGTGTCGAGCGCTCGGGCGATGAATGCACGCTTGTCGTCCGCTTCGTACTTCTCGACGTCGCGCCAGTGCGGGCCGCCAAACACCCGGTCGCTGCGGGCGGGGTCGAGGTTGCGGACGAAGTGCTGAGGCTCAACGGTCGTCAGCACCTCCCCTGCATTTTGGCGGGCGAACTTGCCGATGAGGTCACTGGTGCTGCCGCCTCCGAAGCTGTCGAGCACTCCCAGTAGTGGGAACCGCCCGACACCGACCCGGCGAAGAAGCTCGGGCAGGGTTTGCTCACAGGTCCCCTGCTGAACGATCACGTGCAACGACGGATCGCGGTACTCCCCATCGCGCATCGGGTCGCCGAGCTCGTCCCGGAACCGGTCAAGTAGTTCGGCCACGCGGTCGGCCCGCTTCTCTACGAGGACGAACCGGGCCGGCCGGCGACTCAGGTGCGGCTTTGCGGCCCGCAGAACCTGGAGTCGCCGCAGAGCACGGATCGGTGACCCGGGTTGCCCGTCAGTGTAGACGCCGGGACCGGCGAATCCCTCGGCGTAAGTGCCTGACCCAAACGACTGCATGATGATCGGCCACCAGGCGTCGAGATAGCCGTCGTAGATGTCGTGCTTCACCCCGGTGTGCGGCTCCAAAGGCCACAGAGTCTCCTGCACCATGAAGCGTCGCCCCCGCCGTCGCTGTCAGCCCGCCCCTAAGTACAGGAACCAGGCACGAACACCGATAGTGTGCGTGATCTCGCGCACAGTTGTCACGTCCAGCCCAACGCGGTCGCCGGAGGACTGCTTTCGGGCATCTCGTCCCAGGTGCGACCGTCGAGCAGTCGTCCGCCGGCCTTCGGGGTGGGGCCGCCCCACTGCTTGAAGAAGTAGGGCACGTCCGCGGCCAGGCAGGCATCGCGAAGCCCGACCGGCCAAATGGGGTCCATCGGACGAGCGCCCGCTCCGGACTCTCCGCCAGCGATGACCCATCCGATACCGCGCAGGTCGATCCGGTTCAGCGGCCCGAGCAGCGGCTCGCAGGACAGGAACCGCACTGCGGCGGGCACCTGCCGTAGCTCGTCCACCCGTGCGGCGACCGCGGCGTTCTCGACCGAGACGCCCATCCACACGTTCGGCGGCCAGGGAAGGTCGGGGGCGAGCCGCCGGAGCCTGGTCGCGCGCTTGGTCAGGACCTGGTACGTGTGCTGTGGGGTCGCCGCCATCACTGCAAACACCCGCGCGACGAACTCTGTCGGCACCCGGGCGTGGAACAGATCTGACATGCTGTTAACAAACACCACCCGCGGATCGCGCCACCGCAACGGCGCGGTCAGGGTGTTCTCGTGGGTGGTGACCCCGAACCCCGGCCCGGACGTGCGGGGGTCGCCGTCGTT
The DNA here is from genome assembly GCF_020131375.1 of Pseudonocardia sp. ICBG1034. Taxonomy (NCBI): domain Bacteria; kingdom Bacillati; phylum Actinomycetota; class Actinomycetes; order Pseudonocardiales; family Pseudonocardiaceae; genus Pseudonocardia; species Pseudonocardia sp. ICBG1034. Next base: position 1,802,990 of record NZ_JAHLEK010000015.1, on the reverse strand, counting down.
CTGGTATTTCGGCGACCCCATTCCCTTCAGCCTCTTCGCCAGGGTCAGGGCATAGCAGTGATCACAGCCGGTCGACACCCGGTCACACCCGGTCGTCGGATTCCAGGTGACTTCGGTCCACTCGATCCGCGATCTACTCATGATCGTGATTCTCCGTTCCGATGTCGGGCACCTTAGGCGATCGCCCTGACGATTTTCGTAGATTTGGCCCGCGCCTCGCCGGATGTAGCGCATTTGTGCATCGCATCAGCAACCCCGGCAGGCCGCGGCCGCGAGCCATCTACGCGGCAGCCGGTCCGCGTCGCGCTGAAGGACCGCACGAAGTTCGGTCGCGCAGTGCGGCACAGCGCCAGCGGAGCACCCTTGCACGACACCGGTCGCAGTAAGCCACCGGGCCGTCAGGCCACGCCGCGGGCGTTCCACCAGGGTGCGGGGCCTTGCGGCCCCGAGCGGATCTGCTATCACGGCGGTCGGATGCGTCGGGCGCGGCAGGAGACACGAACCGCGAACGGACCGCGCTTCGGCTGTAGATGCGACGTGCGACAGGATGTCCGGAGCGGACACCTGACCATCGGGAGCGACGTGGGCGACGAAGGCAGCATCCTTGACCAGGCCATCGGCCAGATCCAGGACGAGGCCCTCCGGGCTCGGATCGCCCGCGAGGTGGATCTACTGCGCGGCTCGCGCCGCTTCGGCATGGTCTTCGACCGACACCTGCCCGAGGCAGTCCGCCTTCCGGACCATCCTGTCCGCAAGGGCGTCACAGTGACGCTGCGGGACGAGTCGACGAGCGGCAGCTGGCGCGTGCTCCGCTTCACGGACTCGACCCGCTCTGTGGCGGTGCTGGACGGCGACGGCGGGCAGGTACCGACAGACAGGCTCGTTGTCCTCCGTGAGTTCGGCGAGCCTGTCTACCCGGGCCTGCGCTCGGTCGAGCGGATCGAGCGGGGCCCCGCCGACGCGCCGTGGCACATCGTGATCAACGGCGAGAACTTCCACGTGCTGCAGGCGCTGCGCGCCACCCGGCGAGGCAAGGTCGATCTGATCTACATCGACCCGCCCTACAACACCGGAAACGACGGTTGGATCTATAACGATCGCCATGTCGACCAGAACGACCATGCAAAGTCATCTAAGTGGCTATCTTTTCTCGAAAGACGACTTCTTATCGCAAGAGACCTGCTCAAGCCGAGCGGAGTTATCATCGCAGCGATTGGCGACGAGGAGCATCACAGACTGCGAATGTTGCTCGACCAGGTCTTCGGTGATCGCAACTTCATTGCAAACATTACGTGGCAAGGCGGAATGAAGAACGACGCTCGCTTCAGTGGCGGCGGAGTAGACTACATGCTTGCCTACGCACGGGACATCGACGTCCTACGTGAGGGTCCCCGATGGAAGGAACCAAAGGCCGGGGCAAACGAGGTCATTGAGTCCGCCAAGCGCGCCTTTCGCGAGGCCGACGGAGATGCCACCGCGGCCACTGTAATCCATCGCAAGTGGCTGCGCGCACATAAAAGTTCTCTAGAGGGCGTGCTTCCACTCTTCAACACTGTCCTCGCTCCCGGACGGGCCGCTCGACTAAATGGCGACCTCAGCAGCCCAAACCCTCGACCCAATCTCCAGTACGACTTGATGCACCCTGTGACAGGGCGGCCCGTTCGGCGACCAGCTGCCGGGTGGGCACTCAGCCGAGAGGCCATGGCGAAGGCCATCGAGGACGGCCGCATCTATTTTCCCGCATCAGATGACGTGACACCACAGGGGATCGCATTCCTCGACGAACGAACAGAAGCCACTCCTCGACCAACGTTCACTAGAGAGCGATTCATGGGATCCCGCCATCTCGTGAAGATTCTAGGCGATAAGCGTTTTCCGTTTCCTAAAGACCATGAAGTTCTAATGCGCTGGATATCCATGGTTGCACCGAGCGACGCAACGGTTCTGGATTTCTTCGGCGGCTCTGGCACGACAACTGAAGCCGTTCTTCGACTCAATGAAGCTGACGGAGGCTCCCGTCAGAGCATTCTCGTCACCAATAATGAAGTCGGCGCCAAGCAAGCGAAGATACTCCGGAAATCCGGATTTCACCCAGGCGACCCTGAATGGGAACAGATGGGAGTATTTGAGCACGTCTGCCAACCAAGACTCACGACGGTCGTTTCGGGTGTACGTCCTGACGGGTCGGTCTACAGCCAAGGCATCGCGGCAAACGCAGAGTTCTTTCACCTCACATATCTCGACCCCGGGGCAGTTCGCCGGGGCCGCGAGTTCTCTACCATTGCCCCCCTGATGTGGATCGAGGCTGGAGCCCGGGGCGAGCGGATCGCCGACGAACCCGAATCGGGTTGGGCGCTGACACCCTTCTACGGCGTGCTGACCACGATCGACGCGCTCGCGCCCTTCGCCGATGCGGTCGCGTCCGCGGCAGCTCAGGACCAGGCACCCACGGTGGTCTTCATTGTGACCGACTCCCCCACCGAGTACCAGCATGCGGTGGAGCGGCTGCCCGTCGGCGTCGAGACCGTGCAGCTCTACCAGGACTACCTCGCCAACTACACGATCAACGTCGAGAGGAGCACCCGGTGAAGTTCACGCTGGAGGACTACCAGCGCAAGGCCGTCGACCAGGTTCTCCTCAACCTCGCGAAGGCCCGCCGCGACTACGAGCTGGACCAGGAGCACACCGCGGTCGCCCTCACCGCCCCCACCGGCGCGGGGAAGACCGTCATAGCCACCGGCGTCCTCGAAGCCCTCTACCTGGGTACCGAGCGCTGGGAGGCACAGCCGAACCTCACGGTGCTTTGGCTGACCGACGACCGCTCCCTCAACGCCCAGACCATCGGGAAGATCCTCCAGGCGTCCGGCGGCAGGCTGGACGCGAACCGCATCCGGTTCCTCGCCGACACCGACGAGCGCACCCTGGAACCAGGCTACCTGTACTTCGTCCACATCCAGGCGCTGCAGAAGAACTCCACCCTGCACGCCGTGCGCCCGGACGGCACCCGCTCGGACCGCCGCACCTTCGGTGCCTGGGAGATGATCTCCAACACTGCCCGCGACCGCGGCGTCGACTTCCTCGTCGTCTGGGACGAGGCCCACCGCGGCGCCGGTGCCAGCGACAAGGAACGCCGCACCATCGCCCGCACCATCGTCGACGGCGGCACCACCAACGTCGGCACCCACCAAGTCGCCGCCCCGATCGTTCTCGGCATCTCCGCGACCCCGGAACGCTTCAACGCCGCCATGACCTCCGCCGAGCGAGTCATGCGCCGCGTCGACGTCCCCGCCGGGGACGTACGCCGCTCCGGGCTGCTCAAGGACCGCATCCTGCTGCGCACCATCGATGAGGTCCAGCAGGCGGACAACACCATGCTCGCCCTGGCCGTCGCCGACCTGAAGGCCGCCGGCGCGGCCTGGCGCGCCCATCACGAGGCCACCGGGGACCGGCTCGTCGAGCCGCTGCTCGTGGTCCAGGTCGAGCCCGCCGTCACCCAGGCCCGGCTCGCCGAGATCCTCACGACCATCGAGTCCGCCTGGCCCGAACTCTCCGACATGGCCGTCGCGCACGCTTTCGGCGACCCCCACGGCCCGCTGCACGTCGGGGACCGGACCGTCCGCTACCTGCCGCCGGAGGCGATCTCCGGCGACGACCGGGCTCGGGTGGTGCTGTTCAAGTCGGCCCTGACCACCGGCTGGGACTGCCCGCGCGCCGAGGTGCTGGTCTCCTTCCAGGGCAAGGAGTCCTACACCGAGATCGCCCAGCTCATCGGGCGTCTCGTCCGTACCCCGCTCGCCCGCCGTGTGGACAGCGGCGACGACCGGCTCAACGAGGTCGTCGCCTACCTGCCGCAGTTCAACACCCAGCACGTTGTCAACGTCGTCACCGCGCTGACCGAAGACGAGACCGTCGAGACCGAGGTCCTCATCGCGCCCGTGCTCTGCGAGCGCTCCTCCGATGTCCCCGCGGAGCTGTTCACCCTGCTCGACACCTTGCCCTCCTACACCCGCCCCCGGGCAAGCTTCCCGAACCGGACCGCGCAGTTGATGCGCCTCGCGGCTGCGCTCAACGAGCACGGTCTGGTTAACGGTGCATCGGGCAAGGCCCGCGCGTGGATCGTGAACCAGGTCCGGGCCGCCGACGCGGCCCGCGAGGACGAGGTCGACGCCAAGGTCGAGGACCTCATGACCCTGTCCGTCGGGACCGTCGTCGTCGGCCTCGACGCCGACATCACCGCCAGCGCCGCCACCGTGGTCGACGCCGCCACGGCTGAACGCGACCTCGACGGCTACTACACGCGCGCCATGCGACTCCTGCCCGACGGCTCCGCCGCCTGGTACTACAACGAGCTGTGCGACCACGGCATGGACGAGGTCGACGCCGGCGCCCGCGTCGCCGCACTCGCCGACCTCGGGTTCGCCGAGGTCATCGAGACCCAGGCCGCTGAGCTGATCAAGACCTGGCGCAACGCTCATTCCTCCGCCGTCGCCCGCCTGCCTCGCTCAACACGGGATCTCATCGAGCCGCTGTGGCACCTCGACGGCGCTGCCATGCAGCCCACCACCGTCGAAGCCCGCGAGACTTACCCCGCCGCCACCGAGGCGGCCGGCCGCGATGGCACCGATAAGATCCCGACCTACGACCACCACATGTACGTGATCCCGGAGCGGCACAAGAACGCCGGCCGCTTCCCCGTGGACACCACACGGTCCACCTGGGAGGCCGAGGTCCTTGCCCGGGAGCTGGACTCCGACACCCTCGCCGGTTGGTACCGCAACCCCTCCTCCGGCCGCCACGCCCTGGCCGTCCCCTACGAGTTCGGGGACAAGACCCAGCTCATGCATCCCGACTTCCTGTTCTTTCACCGAGACGGCGACGACCTGGTCCTCGACATCGTCGACCCCCACCGGCACGACCTCGCCGACACCGCGCCCAAGTGGGCCGCGCTGTCCAGGTACGCGACCGACCACTCGGACCACGTCCGCCGGGTCCTCGCCGTCATCCGCGACTCGACCGGCAACCTGCGCGCCCTCGACCTCACCGCCCCCGGCATCACCGAGCAGGTGGCTGGCGCTACCAATAAGGAGCTGTTCGAAACCCTCTTCACCGTCCGAGGCGTGGCCTACTGAGTCAGAGGGAGCGCAGTCGTGTCATTCCGCAGTGAGCCATCGACCACCTCCGCACGCATCTCTAGACTGAACGACTACTTTTCTCGCAAGGTGCTCGCCGATGGCGAGATGATCTGCGGCAACGCGAGCGAATGTAAGCGCTCAGCACTGTCTACTAATCGCGGAACGAAGCGGCCAGGCGTTTCCTACGCCCAAGCTCAGCTCCCTCACGTCGGCCAACACTTCGATCTTTTCGAAGACGACGTTCCGATCCGTACTCTAGTCATCGGAATGGAAATGGGAGAGGGCGACGAGTACGTCTCCATCACTCAGCGACGCCAGCAGATCATGAAATCTGCTGCGAGATCTATGACTCAACGGAATCCGCATATGCAAGGCGTCACGAATGCTCTACGCCTCACCCTCGGTCGCCCCGTCGGCGGAGACCGAGCGGGCGAGATACTCGACCTGGACGGACCAGTCCACGTTTTCGACACCTGCGCCACCACAAATTTGCGACTTTGCTCGGCCTACTCCGCCGGACGCAAGTCGCACGGTACAGATCTGATGACCAAACGCTGCCTGCGACATTTGGCGGCAACCATCGAGATCCTTGAACCGACACTAGTCATCGCCCAGGGGCAGGTTGGTAAAGCAATCTGGCCGATAGTGGATGACCGCGAAGACGCCGGGGATCATCTTTCACGCGTTGTCGTGCGGGGTGTCTCAACGCTGCTCGCCCGGTTCACCCACCCGAGCGCATGGGGAAAGCATCGCTGGGGCGGACTTGATCACCCATATCTGCAAGAGACGGTCGAACCGGTTCTCGTGGCCGCACGGTTCGCGGCCCGTTGAGGATGCGACAACCGCGCAGCAAGGGGTAATTTCCCTCCTCCCGAGGTCCGTCACACTGCTGCTGTGCCAGCCGAGGGCCAAAACTGTCAGGGCTCGACCTCACACTCTGCTGACATGGGGCTAACTGAGCAGCAGCTGGTGGACGAGCTGGAGAGCATCGCCGTCGCGACGACCGATGCGATGCTGGCCGAGGGCGGGTTCGTCCCGCCCCCGACCATGCATATGTTCTGCAGCGACCTGGGTCGTCAGTCGTACGCGGGCTACGTCCGCGCGCGGCCGTTCTACCCGGGCGACGACGCGCACACGGCCGTCGAGACCCTCGGCCTCGTCGCGTCGTTCGTGAACGCCTCGCGGCTGGTGCTGGCCTGGGAGCAGGCGGACCTACAGATCGCGTTGCAGCGCCCCGGCGAGCTACTACCGACGGGGCTCGTCCTGGTCGACGTGCCGCGGGTCGGTGAGCACGTCGTGCGCTGGAACCCGGCCGAGCTGGTGCAGACCGGGACCCGCGCGGACGGCTGTCCGGTCGTGGAGGCGTCGTGGGGTCCGGTGCAGCGGATCCCGGGCGGCCGGTTGCCGGCGCCGGTGGCCGCGGCGTTGGAGCTGTGGCGGTCCCCGCGGGCGTGGTCGGCGATGGAGATCGCCGAGGCGTACCTCGATATGGAGGACGACGGCTATCACATGGCGTGGCCGGTGCGCCCCGACGACGAGCCGCCGCAGCGGTGGCCGCTGTGGCGGGCCGTCGTCGAGGCGATCGTGACCGATCCGGGTCAGCCCCAGCGGTCGGCGTAGTCGTTCTCGCCGTCGCCGACCTCGTCGGCGTACGGGTCCTCGCGGTGGTGGTCGACGTCGCGGGCCTCCGCAGTGTCGAGGCCGGCCTCGTAGACCTCCTGTGCCTGGATCTCGTCCAGCGCCCGGCGGGCGCGGGTGACCGCGTCCTCGGACTCGGCGGTGGTCGGCACCCGAACGTCGTCCTCGTGCCGCTCCCGCGGCTCGGTCGCGGCGGTCTCGCGCAGGTCGGGGACCGCGGTCTCCAGGACCGGGCCGTCGTCGACGGCCTGGGGCTCGTCGGCGGTGGTGTCGTCGAGGTCGTGCTCGGTGATCGGGCGGTGCTCGTCCTCGGCGCGCATGGCCTCGTCGTGGGCGGTGAGCCATTCGTCGGCGGTGACCCGTTCGTCGGGGGCGTCGCGGTCGCTGTTGCGGTGCGCGAGCGCGATCACCGCGCGGTCGTGCTTGTCCCGGTCGACGGCGGTCCGCAGGAGCCAGCGGCCACGGGCGGCTTCGACTTCTTCCAGCTCGCCGGTGCGCCGGTCCAGCTCGGCGGCCAGGGCGGCGGCGCCGTCGGCGGCTTGGTGCAGCTCGGCGGCGCGGGCCGGGTCCGTGGCGGCGTCGGCCTCGGCGCGGTGCAGGGTCGCGGCGCCGCGGTGGTGCTCGGCGGCCTGGCGGGTCCCGGCAAGCTCGTTGGCGACGTAGCGGGGCGCCCACGCCTGCTGACGCTCGTAGGCGCGCACTCGCATCCGCAGCGCGCCGTCGGACAGCTCAAACTCCTCCCGGTCCGCGCGGGGCCGGCCCAGCGCCTCCCACCCGGCGCAGTAGGCCGCGTGGTGCTCCACCATCCCCGGCTTCGGTGCGGCCCCGAGGACGTCGAGCGCCTCGGCGGGGCCGCACTCGGCGTCGTCGGTGTCCTCGCGGCCGGTCAGCGCGCGGCAGGCGGCGACGGCACCGGCCCTGCGCTCCCAGCCGGCGCGGGCCTCGGCGGCGTCTCGGTTGGGGACTTCGCCGAGGAGGTCGACGGCCCAGCGCGGCGGCTCGGCGGCGGCCTCGGCGCCGAGGTCGGCGGTGCGCTGGTCCAGGTGCTCGGCGAGCCGATCGAGGTAGCGGGACATCTGCCGGTCGTCGAGCTGCGGGACCCGGTCGGCCCACGAGCCGACCTGCGGTTCGAACCGCTGCCGGTCCCGCATCCGGGCGTGGATGACGTTAGTTAGGTTCCGTGCCCCGGACAGCGGCTGACCGGCGACCGTGTCGCGCAGGACGGCGTAAGGGTCGGCGCCGGAAACCTCGGCGCGGCGCAGCGGGCGGGTCAGCGAGGTCGAGGCGTCCTCGGCCGCGAGCTGGTCCCGCTGCTCGACGGTCAGAACACCGGTGTCGGTGAGCCGATCCAGCCACGCGCTGGTGCGGCGGACCGACGCCTGATGCGCGGCGTCAGCGAACAACTCCGCCGCCGTCGCCACCGACCCGGCCCAGTCCGCGGACTCCTCAGCGACCGCGAGCGCGGACCGGTCCGGCTCGGCCAACTCCAGCGCCGTCGCCAGGACGGCCTTCGGGGACCGGTGCAGCTGGTGACGGTCGCCGCCGTCCGCGGCATCGGGCAGCTCGGTCACGGTCGAGACATAGGCGGTGTTGGCGTCCTGGCCGCGAGTCAGGCCGACCAGCGCGGCGGCGTGGTCGGTGCGATCGGTGATCACCGAGTGGCTCGTCGCCACGGTGGCGCCCTGGCCGCAGTACCGGGTACCGGCGTAGCCCAGGGCCAGGTCGTCGGCGACGAACCGCGCCGACAGCACCATCCGCTCCCCCGCGCCGTCGCCGTCGCGGGTCAGGTCGGTGGTCACGTCCAGGCCACCGTCGTCGCGGACCCCGAGGACACGGAAGCGTTCGCGGGTGTGCGGGGCCCGGGTGTTGCCCTCGTACCCCGCGAGGTCGTGCCCGATCGCGCGGGCCTCGACGACGTCACCGACCCCGGCGTAGGAGCCGGTGCGGCCCAGCCGCACCCCGTGCTCGGCGACCAGGCCGAGGTCGACCAGCTGTGCGCGCAGCTCGGAGGACAGGCGGTCGGCCTGGTCGTTGGTGTCGACCAGCAGCAGCGACGCCTTCCCGGCCAGGGTGTCGGCCAGCCACGCCCGCGCCGCCGACGCCTCCGCCGCCTCCCGCGGACCGCAGTCGATTAGACGCCCCCGGCGGTGGTACTCGTCGAGCACGGTCGTGTCGCCCTCACGCAGCCGCAGCGACGCCTCCCGCTCCCAGGCGTGGGTGAAGCGGCGGGCCTCGTTGAGCTCGTAGCGCGCCCCGCCCGCCCGCGAGATCAGATCCATCCCGCCGCCCGCGCCGATCGCGGCGAGCTGGCGCGGGTCACCGACCAGCAGCAGCTTCGCCCCCGCCGCCTCCACATGCTGATGGATGGCGGCCAGGGCGGGGGTGTCGGTCATCGCCGACTCGTCCACCACCACGATGTCCCCGGCGTGCAGCCGGAACCCCAGATCCGTGTCGTCGCGCGGGCGGCCGGCGGTGAGCCGGTCCTGAGTGGCGAGCCACGCGGCGATGTTGCGCGCGGTCAGGCCCTGCTCGGACAGCACCGACGTCGCGGCCTGCGCGGTCGCGAGCCCGAACACCCGCCGCGGCGGACCGCCGGTCGGGTCGGGGTCGGTCCAGGCGCGGGCCATCATCCCGACGGTGAACGACTTCCCCGTACCGGGCGGGCCAACGAGGGTCTCGACTCGCGCCCCGGAACCGAGAACGCCGCGGACGGCGGCCTCCTGCGCGGCCCCAAGCCGGGTGCCCTCGGCGCCCAGCCCAATCAGGAACCGGTCGATCACCGCGTCGGGCAGGCGCTCGCCGTCGTGACGCCCGGCGGCACCGGCGAGGATCCGCTCGGTGTGCACGTGCCCGGCCGTCGCGTAGAGAGTGGCGCCGGGAGCTTCGAACGCGGAGTCGCCGTTGGCGAGCTTGTATTCATCGGGCAGGACGTCGGCCGCGGGACGTTTGGTCTGCACGGTGGCCAGGTCGGCGGTCATCGCCTCGTCGGCGAGGATGTCGAGCAGCTTCGCGATCTGGCCGCCGTCGCTGATCCCGAGATGGTCTGGCAGCGCGCTGTTCAGCGCGCGGATGAGGTCTGGGCGGGTCCACACAGTCCGGGAGTTCTGGACCTCGGCGAGCGCGACGGAGACGACCTCGGCCGGGGACCACTGCATCGGCGCGACCTCGCCTGGGCGGGCGGCCAGGGCCGTGTCGGCGATCCCGGCCAGGCCACCGGCGATCTCGGCGTCCATCCGGGCGGTGACCCGGTCCAGCAGATCGCCGCGGGTCTCGCCGTGGTGGGACTTGCGGGCCCGGGTGGCGAGGGTGGCCTGCTGGGCGAGGCGTTCGAGCTGGTAGCCGTTCGGCGCGTGCCCGTAGCGGGCCTCGAACGCCTCGACCAGCTCGGCGGTCTTCGCGGTCACCTTGTGCCGTCGCGTCGAGATCAGGCTCATCGCCTGCTCGGAGACGCCGACGACCTCGCGGGCCTTGCCGTCCGGGCGGGTCGCCATCATCAGCCCGAGCGACGCCGTGATCCGCTCCTCGGTCGTGCGCTCGGCCACCGCCGCGGCGGCCGGGCGCCAGCGGTGCAGGCTCCGGCCGTCGACGGTGCGCCAGATCCCGTCGGGGCCCTCGACGCGGTTGAGGATTGTGTTGTGGATGTGCAGCTGCGGGTCCCGGTCGCGGGAGTCGTGCTGGAAGAACGACGCCACGGTGAACGCGTGGGCGTCGGCGTAGCGGCCGGCGGCGCCGCCGTGGTGCCCGACCCGGGTGTACCCGGCCTTGTCCTGCAGCAACTCCAGGGCAGCGTTGTTCCCGGCCCAGATCGCGTCCTCGACGGCCTTGCGGAACTCGCCCCACGCCGCCGCGGTGTCCTTGTCCCCGGCCTGGCGGGCGGCGACTTCGCGGGCCTCGAACGCGGTGTGCAGCAGCGTGACCGACTTCTGGACGGAGAACGTGGCGTCGTAGAACGCGACGTTATGCCGGGCCTTCTGTCCGGCCTCTGTCCGGAGCTGGGCGCGGCGTTCCGGTGAGGCGTCCGGCTCGTGTTCCAGCGCGGCGGCGTAGATCTGGTCCTCGGACTGGTACTTGCGTCCGGTGTGTCCCAGCGTTCCACCGGTGTCCCACCGGGACGGGTCACCGAACGCGGCGTCCCGGGGGTCGAGGAACCGCTCGTAGACCGCGCGCATGTCCTGGGCCTCGACCAGGCCGTGCAGGCCCAGCTTCTCCGCCCCGGCGCCCCACCAGCGGCCCGGCGGCTCGCCCTCGGCGACGGCGCCGGTGTAGTAGTTCTCCCGCCCGGTGGCGACCTCCTTCAACAGGTACTCCGGGCTGTAGCCGTTGACGATCCTCAGCACCGCGACCACCTCGCGACGGCCACGGCGCGGGCCGCGCGGGGCTGCGCGGCGGGGGTGGGGGTTGCCGGGAGGCCGGAGGCCGGCCCGGCCCCGCGGATCGTGATGCAAGGGTGTGATGGCTTTGATCTTGGGCTCTTGTTGCTCTGTTCGGGGTAGTCGCTCTCGGTTCTGATGTCGTGCTCGGTCGCGGTGGTGTTCTGGCTGGTGGTGCTCACTGGTGGGTCCTGTTCTGGGGCTCGTCGGGGACGAGGTGCAGGGCGCTCGGGGTCTGCTGCGGGGTGTCGCGGAGCTGCTGGAGGGCTCGGGCGGCGGTGCCCCGGCCGACTTCGGCCAGCTCCTCCAACTCGCGGACGGTGGGGAGGGCGCCGTGGTGCTCGCGGTGGGTAAGTGCGGTGGTGCGGGCGCGCTCCTGCGCGCCCGCACCCGTCCGGCCCGTCCCACCGGCCGCCGACCGCGCAGGCCGGTTCGGCCGCACGGCGGGGCGCGGGGCCGGGTGGGACACCGGCCGCGGCGGGTCCGGGATCACCGGCCCGTCCAGCGCGGGCGGGACACCTGCCCCGCGTCCCGCGGTGTCCGGGTGTTCCACGGGTGTCCGGTCGGACGGCGGGACGGTGATCGTGGCCCGGACACGAGGCTCGGACGCCTCGCCGGGCGCGGGCTGCGCCCGGCTGGCCTCGGCGGCGGCCGGGGCGTCGGCGGGGTGGGTGTCGGCGAGGAGGTAGAGCAGGTGCGCGACGACGGCGGCGGCGATCGCGGGCCACGCCCCGACGCCGAACCGCAGCACCGCGTCCGCCTCGACCGGCGGCGCCCCGGGCGCCGGGGCGGGCCCGGCGAGGAACACCGCCTGCGCCAGACCCGACAGCCCGGCGGCGACGATCACCACCGACCACGCGTAGCGAGCCGCACCACCCCGCAGCCGGGCCGTCGCGGTGTAGGCGACCAGCGCCAGGCCGTCGGTGATCAGCGGGTAGATCCAAGCCACCCCGACCGGGACCCGGGCGGCCACGGCGACCTCGAACAGGCCGTGCGCGGTCGCGACCGCGGCACCGATCGCCACGGCCAGGCCCGGGAGCCAGACCGACGCCCGGCCCCACCGGCCCACGCGGGACTCGGTGCCGGTCATCGCAGGACCGTCCCGATCGGGCCAGCACCGACCGTCGGGGCGGGCTCGGGCGGGGCCTGGTCCCGCTGCCCGGCCCACCACCGCGCGATGAGCTCGGCGTGGTCGACGCCCGGGACCGGCACCGGCGCCCCAGCGGGGGCGCTCCAGCCGGGGCGGGTCTGGTGGCGCTCGATCGAGCACGACCCGGCCTCCTTGCGGAGCCGGTTGACCACCCCGGGCCGCTGCCGGTCGTGCCAGTCCCCCGCCGCGCCGACCGACGCGGCCGGGCCCTGGTATGCCGCGAGCCAGGCGTGCATCAGCCAGAGCAACTCCTCGACAACGTCGGGGTGGAACAGCCAGCACTCGGGCAGCACCTTCGCCGCGTCGGGGTAGCGCAGGAACACCGCCTGAGCCCAGGCGCACAGCTCGTCGAGCAGCCGCCGCGTCTCCGCGGTGTCGCCCGGGGCCATCAGCCACGACGGCGCCGCCGGGATCCGCCGGCGCGCGGTCACCGCAGCCAGGGCCTCGGAGAGCTGCCCGACGAGCCGGCCCAGCTCCCCGACCTGGTCCGGGATCGGCTCCAGCTCGGCGACCTGGCGGCGCAGCGTGTCGACCTGCCCAGCGAGCCGGGCCAGCGACCCACCGTCGGACGACGCGGGGTCGGGGTGAGCCGGGTGCGACGGCGCGGTCACCGAGCCCACCCCACCCCGTCGGAGTCGGCATCGGTCGACGTGGCCGAGCCCGGGGAGCCGCTGTCGACGGGGTCAATCTGGTCGGCGACCGCCTCGGCCTGGGAGGTGCGCACCAGGTCGGAGAAGCGGCGCACCTCGGCCTCAGTCAGCGGACGGACTCCGCCAGCCGCCGACTCGTCCGGGGTGAGCCACATACCGCCCGCGAACGACCCGGGCCCCTCGTCGATAACCCGCTCGCGGTCACCGCGCTCATCCTCGACCGCGTCCCGCTCTGCGGTGGACTCCATCTCCTCACGCAGCGCCCGCATCCCCGGGTCGTCGTCGCTGAACAACCGGGCCCGCCGGCCGCCGTGGCCAAGCGAGAGCGGCCGGTCCGGGCTGTGGTCGCGCTGGTCGTCGTTCGGGGTGGTCATCGGGTCCTCCTCGTGCTGGTCGTGGTCCGGCAGGTCGTGCTCGCGGGCGGGGTGTCCACAGCGGGCCGCGGCTCCCACCGCCTCGGTCGCGGCCTCGTCGGCCAGGACCCGGGCGTCGTGCGCGGCGGTGGCCTCGCGGTGCGACCGCTCCCGCCCCTCCCGGGCGACGGTCACCAACCGGGGCTGCGGGTCACACGCGGTCCGGTTAGTCAGCTCGTCGAGGCCGACCCGGTGGGCGCGGTAGCCCCACATCTCCGCGTCGGAGTGCAGCCCTTCCAGCCGGGCCCGCTCGGTGACCGCCGACGTCCCACGCGCCTGACGAGTCGCCGCGATCGTGGCGGCGTCGGCCCGGGCGCGGGCGGCGGCGACAGTCTCGCCGTGGGCGAAGTCGACCCATCCGAACCGGGCGCGGGCGTCGTCGAGATCGAACGCATCGAGCCGCCACCCCGACGACGGCCGACCATGCACGCCGGTCGCGTCCCGCAGGTAGGACGCGACAACCTGCTCGGCGTCAGCCCGCCCGCCGGGCAGCTCGGCCGCGAGGCGCTCGACGGCCTGGGCCGGGGTCAGCAGCTCGTAGCGGTCGTTCATCGCTGCCACCGCCCGTCACCGGTCGGGCCGTCGGCCGGCCGTTCGCCGGGGATCGGCTCGACCAACGCCGTCTCCTCACTGCCGTTGTTGTCGCCGTGGCGGATGGCGCGCAGCTCGGCGAACATCCGGTTCGACGACCGCACCCGCTCCAACGCCTCCCCGAACCGGGCAGGCCAGCGCGCGGCGAGCACGACCAGGGCGCGTTCGAGCTGGGCGTCGAGCCACACCCGGACCGCCTCGTTCCGCCGGTGGCGGCGCGACTCGGCCTCGACGCGGCGCATCAGCCGCGCCCGACGACGGACGTCGGACCGCTTCCACGCCATGCGGGCCCGGCCGATCACCGGGGCAATCCCGCGCCGGATCACCACCACCCGCCCCGCGGGCAGGTTCGCGATCTGCGCCGGAGCCAGCACCGGCACCTTGCGCACCGACCGGGACGCCACCCGGCCGTGCTCGTCGGTCGTCGACACGCGCTCGTCGCGTTCCCCGGCGAGGGTGGACCAGAACTCCAGGTCGGCCTTGTCGCGGGTGCCACCGAAGATCATGACGGCGGCGGTGTTGTTCAGGATCGTCGCGGCCTTGTGCTCGCCCCAGCGGGCGAGGAGCTGGGCGCGGGACTGGAACGCGCACAGGATCGTTACACCACGACCGCCCATGTCCGCGGTCCAGGATTCCAGCGGGACGGGGCTGATCAGGGCGGCCTCGTCCAGGAACAGCCCGAGCGGCGGGTCCAGCCGCCCGGCCGGTTGCCCGGCGGCGAGCCGTCGGGCCTCGCGGGCGATGTGCCCGGTCAGCGCGCACACCAGCGGTGCGGTCTGGGCCTCCTCGGCGCCGAGCAGGAACACCGTCGCCCGCTCGTCCAGGAGCCGGGCCACGTCGAACCCCGCGCCCGGCTCCGCGGCCGCGGCGGCGGCCGGGTGGGTCAGCCAGCCGAGGGCGGGCATCACCGATGAGGTGATCGAGGAGCGGGTGCGTTCGTTGGTGGTGATGAACTGCATCGCGTCCTGCTCGAACGCCGTCACCCCCGACCGACGCAGCAACGCGGGCACCTCGCGGCCCGCGGCGTCGGGGTCGGCGACCCAGCCCAGGACGTCGGCCATCCGCCGGTCGCCGAGGGCGGCGGCGTGCAGGAGGGCGGCGAGGACGCGGCGGGCCTGACCGTCCCAGAACTCCCGATCCCCACCACCACCGGAGGCGACGGCGGCGAGCATGTCGGTGGCCCGCTCGGTCGCAGTCACCGGATCCGTGCAGCCGGTCAGCGGGTCGAACGTGATCGTGCTCGTCCGGTCGCCGAGGCCGGCCGGGTTGAACACGAACACCTCACCCCGCGCCTGGCGGCGCAGCGGCGCGCACAGGTCGAGCAGGTCCGTGCGGGTCGAGGTCACCAGCGCGGCGCCGGGGGCGTCGAGGACGCGCCCGGCCAGCCAGCCGGTCTTCCCAGTGCGGGGGCCGCCAACGACGATCACGACGTCCTCGACCAGCGCCCACACCCGCAGCGCTCCGGTGCGGCACAGCTCGACCGCGGCCTCGGTCGTCGCGAGCCGGGCCCGCCGCCACCGGGGCAGCTCGGCCAGCGAGGGGCGGACGGTGCCGGTGCGGCGCCGGACCGCGAACGTTCCGGCGTGCCGGACGATGTCCAACGACGAGGCGACCCCGACCTTGCGCCGGGAGCGGGACGCCCACCGCGAGACGGTCGCGGAGGAGCGGGTCCAGCGGTGCCACACGATCACCACGGCCAGCCCGGCCACGGCGACGAGGGCGGGCCACGAGAGGGCGGTGACGATCGTCGCGGCGGGGAGCAGGGCGAGCGCGGCGAGCCCGGTGGCCAGGCCGCGGGCGCCGCGTGACCAGGCCAGCAGCGCGCCTCCGGCGAACACGGCGAGGACGAGGCTGGTGGAGCTGAACAGGATGCTCATCAGTCGGTCCATCCCGTCCGCTGCGCCCACGCCGCGACGTCCGCGCGGTGGCGGGTGCAGGTGTCGGCGTGGCCGGTCTCGTTGTCGGTCGGGTGGGACTCGAACGGGCCGTCGTCGGTGACCTGCTTGCCGCAGGTCGAGCAGCGCCAGAACGCCGACGGCGTCCGGAACGACCGGATCCCCTCGCGTTCGGGGTCGGGGACGCGGCCGCATACGAGCCAGTCGAACGCGGCCTCCCCTACCGGCACTCCGCCGGTGGGCAGGCTGAGGACTGCGCCGATCTCGTCCCACGACCGCCCGGCCGCGCGGGCGGTGCGGGCGTAGTCGTAGAGCTGTCCTTCGGCGACGCTGCGCATCAGCAGCGCGGCTCGGATCCCGGCGAGCGGGTCGTCGAGGCGCCGGTCGGTGAAGATCGTGAATCCGGGGATCGGGACCTCGGTCTCGGTCGTGCCGAAGACCTCGACGGCGATCCGGCGGATCAGCTCTCGGATCCGGCCGGCGGCCTGTCCGGACTCGGTGACCTTGAACGTCTCGCTCATCACCGACCACCCCCAGCAGGGATCGCGAGGGCGGCGGCCCAGCGGTCCACGGTCCGGCGGGTGACGCCCAGCACACGGGCGATGTCTCCGCGGTCGGCTCCGGCGGTGAGCGCCGTGTGGCCCGCGGCGATGACCGGGGCCCGGTCGGTGCGCAGCGACGGGCCGGGCACCACGGCCGGGGCCTCGGCGCGACCGGTACGGCGGGGCATCGTCTGGCGGGCGCGGCGGCGCTCGTCCTCGGTCAGCCCACCGGCGATGCCGTGCGGCTGCTCGACGATGGCCCACGCCCGGCAGGCGTTCAGGACCGGGCACACCCGGCACACTGCGAGCGCCCGCCGCTCCTCCGCGGCTAGGGTGGCGCCGTTGACGGCGGTCGGGAAGAACAGGTCGGGGTCGACGTCGCGGCATGCCGCGCGGGCCCGCCAGTCCAGCTCCTCGCCCCGTACGGGGCCCGGGTCTACGGTGAACATCTCTCCTACCTCCTGTTGGTTGGTGAGAGCGGCCCGGCGGTGTGCTTCCGCCAAGAACCCGTCGCCGGGCCGTCCCATCTCCTGCGTCTGCTGCTGCTCGCTCACGGCTGCCCCCGCTCCGGGGCCCGAACCGGAGCGGCGAACAGCCCCGGCAGCCCGTCCTCGATCCGGCGCTGCTCGTCCCGGTCCGCGGCGGTGTCGCGGCCGGTGCGGGCGCCGGGCACGACGTCGGCCAGGTGCGCGAGCCGGACCGGCAGCGGCCGGTTGTCCAGCAGGCAGACCGCGACCTGCCGCGACGGGCACTCCAGGCGGCGCAGTACTGGCCACCCGCACCCGGGGCACCGCCCCGCTCCCGGCACGTAGTGCTCGACCACCACCTGCAACCGGTCCGTCCGCCCGGTAGGACGCAGCAAACGCGGGTCCAGGTCCTCGGGTCGCACGACCCGCTCCGGCACCGTCCACTCCGGCGACGGGCGGGCGCTCACGCTGACCACCCGCGCGCCTCGTCCACGGCCGCGACGGCCCCGGCATCGGTGAGGCCGTAGCGCAGCGACGCCGCTTCCACCGGGTCCGGGACCCGCCCCCACGAGTCCGGGCACAGCACCGACCCGTCGAGGTGGGAGAAGTCCGGGCAGCGGCCGGCGCGGGCGGGCCAGTCCGAGGGCGGGGCGTCCACGACGGGGCCGGCGCAGCCCGGGCACACCAGGTCGGTCACGTCGACCAGGTCGACGGGGTCGTCGCCCAGGTCCACGACAGGCGGGCCGGACAGGAAGATCGCGGTCATGCTGGCCTCCGAAGGGATCGAGGAGGGTCGGCTGGTCCGGCCCACTGGTGGCGGGCGCTCGCCCCGCCGCCTTGCGCGCAGCGCGCACGGCCTCGGAGGCTCGCCGTCAAGGGCCGGACGGAGTCCGGTCGCGTAGCGACGCGCAGCGCCCTTTACGGGGAGGGAGGCCGGGCCAAACTCGGGCCGGACGGCCCTCCGCCCCGCCGCAGGCGGGTCCACCCGGTCCTCGGCCTGCCCGGCCGTGAGGGCGAGGTCTCCCCCGTCGGGTCCGGCTGCCGGGCTCACTGCCCGCTCCCGCTCGACGCACCCGCACCGTTCAGGGCGGGCGTGGCGGCCTGGTCGAACGCCGAGATGAACGTCGAGATCGCGTCCGGCAGCCCGGCACCGACCGGTGTAGCGATGAACAGCACAAGGGCGATCAGCGAGAACACGACCGCGCCCATCGCGACCCGTGCCTTCGCGCAGATCACCGCGCCGAGCACCATGAACAGGATCAGCACCCCGACGCTGCCCATCAGCCCGCGCTCCCGTGCTGGACCGGCACCCAGCCCGACGCGTCGACGACGGTCTGCTCGGCGATCGCGAGGTCCGCGATCGCCTCGATCGCCTTCGCCGGGACGATCAGCCGCCCACGGATCCGGACCGCCGGGAACTCACCGGCCGCGATCGCCCGGTACACCGTCATCGGCGACATCCCGAGCAGCTCCGCGACCTTCGCCACGCTGTAGAACCTCGGCGCCACCGGCACCGTCTCCGTCCCTCGGAGATCACTCATCACAACCCCAATCTGTACATGTTAGGTACATGTACTGAACAAGTAAGGCACGAGTGGCGATCGGAGTCAATCGCCGGGGCCTTCCGTGATCTGAGATTGCAGTCGTGAACGGTGTTGTCGGGAGATGACGTGGGGTGACGTGAGGTGATGCGACCATCCGCATCAGGGTTGATTTCCCCAGCTCAGCGGGTCACCGTTGATCTCGGGACGAGGGGGCGTCGATGGGCAACCGGCTCGCGCGGGTCCGCGAGGAGCGCGGCTGGAAGAAGGCTCGGCTGCTGCACGAGCTGCGAGCCGCGGCCGCCCGACGGGGCGAGCAGCTCCCGAAGGACGAGAGCCTCGCGCGCCGCATCGCCGTCTGGGAGAACCAGGGCGGCGTCGTCGGCGACTTCTACCGCGAGCTGCTGTGCGAGGTGTACCGCTGCTCCGCGGTCGAGCTGGGCCTCGTTGAACCACCGCAGCCGCAGCCGGTCGCCGCGGCGCCGGTTACCGAGCCGCTGGAGCTGCCGGAGTTCACCCGCCTCGACTCCGGCCTGGTCGACCTCCTGCGCTCGCAAACGCAGACCATCCGACTGCTGGACCGCCGGCTCGGCGGGGCGACGGTGCACGGCCAGGCCGTCGCGCACGTCGAAACCGTGGAGAGCCTGGTCCGCAACGCCCTGCCCGGGACGTCGCGCGAGCACGCCGCCGACGAACTCGGCCAGGCCGCGGCGCTCGCCGGATGGCAGGCCCTCGACATGGGACGACTCCCGGAGGCGTGGCGACTGCACGAGGTCGCCACCGCGGCGGCACGCGAGAGCGGTCAGCCGGCCGGGCTCGGTTACGCGCGGGCACAGCAGGCGTTCATCCTGCTCGACGCCGGACGAGCAGCGGACGCCCTCGACCTGATCACCTCGGCCCACGACATCACCAGCGGCCCGGTCCCGCGCGAACTGCTGGCCTGGCTACACGCCGCGCAAGGCGAGGCGCTCGCTGCCCTCGGCGACCGGGACGCCGCGCTCCGGTCCCTCGACGCCGCTGCGGCGGCCCTCCCGACGCAGCCGGAGCACGCCCTGCCCTACCTGATGCTCGACGCCGGACACCTCGCCCGGTGGCGCGGACACTGCCTCGCCCGCCTCGGCGAGACGTCCGCGATCGACGACCTGGGCACCGCTCTTGCCGCGATGCCGGACGGCCAGTTCGGCCGCGCGGAGGTCAGCCTGCGCGTCGACCTCGCGCTGGCACTGCGGGCACGCGGGGAGGCCGCCGAGTCACGAGCCCAGGCGGAGCGCGCCGGTCGCCTGGCCGGCCGGACCGGGTCCGAACGACAGCGCCGCCGGATCCGAGAGCTACTCGGCCCGTGATGCGGCTGTCGGCCCAGACAGTGCCAGGACGTGCAGCAGTCCAACCAGCGCGCCGGAGTTCCCGACCTTTCCGGTCGCGATCAGGTCCGGGACGTCGGCGAGCGGCACCCACCGGAACGTGCCCTCGTTGAGTTCGGTCGGATCGGCGACCCGTTCGGCACCGCGAGCGAGGAACACGTGGTGCGCGCTGCGGACAGTCCCGGCCATCGGCTCGAAGGTCACCAGGTGCTCGACCGTCCGGGGCCGGTAGCCGGTCTCCTCCTCGACCTCCCGCGCCGCGGTTTCGGCGGGTGACTCGCCGTCGTCGAGCAGGCCGCCGGGGAGTTCCCAGTTCCACAGGTCCGGCACGAAGCGGTGGCGCCAGGACAAGAGGACGTTGCGGCCGTCGTCGTCCAGGACGACGGTCATGGCGGCCGCAGGAAGTGTGACGGTGTGGTGCTCGAAGCGCTCGCCCGACGGCTGGGAGATGTCGGCCAACCCGACGGTGACCCACTCGTTGTCGTAGATCACGCGCTCACCGTGCACATGCCAGACGTCCGGCGAGACGCCCTCTGAGCTCGTCATGGAGCGACCGTAGCGCTCCTGCTTAGGACTCAGCAGGTCGCACGAAGGCGCCCACTCCGTGCCGTACAACGACGACTCCGGAGTCCGCAAGGACCTTGAACGCCCGTCGCGCAGTGTTCCGCGAGACGCCGTACTGCTCCATCACCGTCGCCTCGCTCGGTAGCGGCGAGTCAGGAGCCAGCGTTCCGGCGCCGATCTGGTCAATGAGGTCTCCGGCGATACGGCCGTAGGCCGTGGTCCGGTCCGCTCCATCGCCTCCGGCGACCCGGCGGCCGACGCCTGGGACGACCTCGACGACGCCCTCACCCACGAGCACTGCCAACGCTGACCGCACAGTCCCCCGCGCAACGCCATGTTGCTCGCACAGCTGCGCCTCCGAAGGCAGGAGGGAACCGGGCATCAGGTCGCCGTCGCGGATGCGGTGGCGCAGATCCTCCACGATGCGGTGTGAGGTCCCACGAGGGGCCACGAGGGTGACACTCCAGAGTCGGCAACGAGGCCTGTCAGCGTATCCCCAGACAGCCCATCGGAGGCAGAAGCCACACCGATCGACAGGAACGATGCGACCGGCGGCACAGCCATAGCCTGCCCGAAACTGTCAGGGCCGCCCCATACAATTTGGATCATGGACGCCTCGACCGACCGACGGCGGGTACGACTGCTCGTAACTGACCTCGACAATACACTGTGGGACTGGTTTGATATCTGGTTCCATTCGTTCTCAGCGCTGCTCGACAGGCTTGTAGACCTCAGTGGCGTATCGCGAGAAACGCTCGAACGAGAGATTCGAGAGATCCATCAAGCTCGATCTACGACGGAGTATTCTTATCTACTGAACGAGCTCCCTTCACTGATGGCCTTGGTCGACCACCCAGCACTTCCGGCCGACAAGTTTGACGCCGCAGCTCATGCACAAAATCGCGAACGCCTCACCAGAACTCGCCTCTATCCAGACGTTATGGAAACGCTACAGACTATCCGCAAAGCTCAAGTCCCCATTGTCGCATATTCCGAGTCGTTGGCATTTTGGACCGAGTGGAGAATCCGCAAGACAGGTCTCGATGGGGTTCTCACTGCACTCTATACGTCCCCAGATCATGACTTTCCGTCAGGAGTGCACCCCAGAGAAATCCGCACAAGGCCTGACCACGAATACGGCCTACTGAAAACCACTCACGAACATGTCGGGCGCGGGCTACTGAAGCCCAATGCCGCCCTCCTGAACTCAATAATGGACAGATTCGACACCAGGCCCGAGGAGACGGTGTACGTTGGAGACAGCCTAATGAAAGACGTCGCAATGGCTCAGCAGGTCGGAGCCATCGACGTTCATGCTGCCTACGGGCTAGCCCAAGATAGGTCAGGGTACGAACTTCTCCGACGTGTATCTCACTGGACACAATCAGACATTGAGCGAGAGCGCGAACTTGGCAAGAGCCGGCATATCAAGCCTAGCTACACTCTCAGAGCCAGCTTTTCTGAGCTTCTACAAGAGTTCGACTTCAAACGAGGAGAAGAATGAAAGACGCAGAGGAACCGGCACCAACTAACCGCGAACCTCTCTCTGCTGAGGAGACGACAAAAGCCTACATCGAAGTGTGGAAACAGACCGTGGCCGTGCAGCAGCACTTCAACGACATCGAATGGCGAATACGGCAACTCGCGCTCACCGCAATAACTTTTGCTCTCGGCGCCGCAGCTGTTGCAGCAAAAGATCGCACCGCCGTCAATGCGTTCGGCATCAATATACAGCTCGCCACCCTGATTCTTCTGTTCGGATTCGCACTGTGGATGTCGTTCTACTTCGTAGATCAGGTCTGGTACCACCGACTCCTGCTGGGCGCAGTCAAGCATGGCGAAGCCATTGAGGAGGAGATTCAGAAGTTTCTGCCGTCGGTAAGCCTGACTCAGACGATATCGAGATCGAGCCCGTACACATTCGGAATCGGCTCTAAAACTATCTGCATTCACTCCAGGATTAAGTTGAGAATCTTCTACGTAATTGGCGGACTGGTGCTACTGGTTGCTGGCGCAGCTCTCCAGCTATCGAGTCCTGCCGCTCCGGCCGTGCCGCCGCCGGTTCCATAACGGAACGTTGAGGTTCGGACAAATGACCCGAGACTCCAAACAGGCGAGGCAAACCAGGGTGCTACCCGCCGAGTTCAAACTCTGGGCACACAGCAGGCTCGACTCCCCGCGAGGACCACGTCCGCACTACCAGCGAAACACGACTGCCGAGTCAGAGGTCGCGAGAGGCGACACTTCGACCTCATATCGACCGATCCACGACTCGCCATCATCCGAGTTGTCCGGATCCTCCATACGCACGATGCCGAGCAGATGAGCGCGAAAAGTCTCAGGATTAGCAAGGCTACCCGTCACCACTCGGGGGGAATACCGACGTCCGTCCGGCCCGCGGACAACAACGGAGAAGTAGCTCTCACCCAATCCACCTACCGAGTCTGGTAGCTGTCGAGCATCGACTTCGACAGCTTGGGGAAAGACGTCCTCAACAAGGCATGCAACGACCGTCGGCCGCTCCCCCGCCGCCCCGACGAGCACACCCCACTCACGCAGAAGCTCGAACGCACGGTGCACCGTGCTCGGCGCGAGCCCCTGCTCGGCGGCCAGCACCTTGACCCCCGGCAGATGCCCACCCACCGCCACGGCCCCGGACTCGATCCGCTCCAGCAGCTCGACCGCCAACCGCTCCCTAGCCGACCGCGGATCCCGCCGCACCCGCTCGATCTCCGACCTCGGCCCTGCCGGCCGCTCCGGCATCCGCGACCCCAGCCCGCTCGCCGCCCGCTGATCCGCCTCCGACACCCACGCCGCGTACACCCGCAGCGTCGTCACCCCACCCCCGGAGTGCCCCAGCCGACCCGCGACCGTCCGCACGTCCACCCCGGCCGCGATCAGCTCCGTCGCCGAGAAGTGCCGCAGGTTGTGCAGGTGCGTGTCCAACCCGAGCCTCGCCGCCATCCGCGAGTACCGCTGCGTCACCGACCCCGGCACCAGACTCGCCGACCCGTCCGGCGCCAGCGAGAACACGAACGCCTCCGGCCGCAGCTCGACCCCGAGCGCCCGGACCCGCTCCTCGCACCGCTCCCGGTGATCGCGCAGCACCTCGACCGTCTCGGCGTCCAGCGCGAGACGCCGCTGCTGGTGGGTCTTGGTGTCCTTCTCCTGCAACGCCCGCCCGTCCTGGGCGATCGCCCGACGAATCGTCAACGTTCCCGACTCCAGGTCGACGTTCGACCAGCGCAGCGCGCACAACTCGCCACGACGGGCCCCGGTGGTCATGAACAGCCAGACCAGGGCACCCCAGTCCAGGTCCCGCCACGCCTCGTTCAGCAGCCGCGCGGCCTCCCCCGCGGACGGCGGTTGCGGGTCCGGCGGCGGTTTGGCGGGCGGGGAGACGAACTCGACCGGGTTGACCGACACCCACCGCCAGCGAACGCCGCGCGAGTAGGCACCGTTCAGCACGAAGTGGATGTGCCGGATCGTGGCCGGCGCGAGCGGCCGACAGCGGTGCGGACGGCACCGGTCGTCGCACTCATGATCGCGGGGCGTCCGATGATCGACGCGCGTCACCGACCCCGAGCAATGGTCCCGGCAGCGACGCAGCTCGGCGTAGAGCGAGTCCAGCGCCTCCGCACCGACGGCGCCGGCCTTCGTCCGTCCGAGGAACGGACGGACGTGCAGCTCCAGGTACCGGGTGTAGGCGCGGTGTGTGGTCGCGCCGACGTCGAGGGTCTCCAGGTACCGGTCGAGCAGCTGATCCAGCGTCGCGCTCGTACGCGGGGTCCGCTGCTCGTCGACGTCGTGATTGAGGCGGCGGAGGACCTTCTCGGCCTCCTTCTTCGCCCCGGCACCGGCGGGGACCGTCTCACGGAGGTAGTGCCGCCGCCCGGAGATCGGGTCCTTCCCGACGTAGACCGAGACCCGGAGCGCGCCGCTGGGCAGCTCCTCGATCGTCCCTCGCGGTCGTCCACGCGACCTCCCGGCAGCCGTCACGTGGAGCAGGATACGAGGGCCTCGCACCACGAAAGGCTCCACGAGCGGAACCACGTGATCATGGAACTGGAGAAAGTCCTGGTCAGATGAGTGGGCGCGGCAGGGTTCGAACCTGCGACCGCTCGGGTGTAAACCGAGTGCTCTCCCGCTGAGCTACGCGCCCGGGACGGACATCTTCACACGGCACTCAGAGCCCGACGCCACCCGTCCTGGTCCCGCGGCTCCCCCGGCCCGTTCACTTCGGCGAACGAGACGGCGCCGTCCGGGCGGACCAGGAACGTCCCCCGCAGCGCCATCCCCTTGGCGGTGTCGAACACCCCGTAGGCAGACGCCACGGCCCCGTGCGGCCAGAAGTCCGACAGCAGCGGGAACCCGAACCCCGCGGACGAGGCCCAGGCCCCGAGCGAGAACGTCGGGTCGCAGGAGATGGCCAGCACCTGGGTGGCGTCGTTCTGGAACTCCGGGAGCGATGCCTGGACCGCCGCCAGCTCCCCGCCGCAGATCCCAGAGAACGCGAACGGGTAGAAGACCATCAGCGCCGAGCGCCCCGACCCGAGGACCGATGCCAGCGAGACCGGCTGTCGGTTCTGGTCGGGGAGCTCGAAGTCCGGGGCGGCCGCCCCCTCGACGACTGGGCTCAGCGCTTGCCCTTCCCCTGCTTCGGTGGCACGAGCTTCGACCCCACCCAGTCGTCCCCGAGCGTCGCGTTGGACGTCTGCGACAGTCCGGCGGTCGGGGCCGCCTCGGCGATCTCGGAGGGCTGGATGTGGCCGTCACGGCCGGTCTTGGGTGTCAGGACCCACACGAAGCCCTCGTCCGAGAGGGGCGTTCGGGCGTCGACCAGGGTGTCGATCAGGTCGCCGTCCCCGTCGCGGAACCACAGGAGGACGACGTCGATGACCTCCTGGGCGTCCTCGTCGAGGAGCTCCTCACCGGTCGTGTCCTCGACGGCCTCTCTGACCTGGTCGTCGATGTCGGTGTCGTACCCGAGTTCCTGGACGATCATGCCCGGCTCGATGCCGAGCTTTGCCGCGATGTCGGACGCACCGGCATCTGCCGCGGTCACCACTCGTTCCCCTTTCACGCTGCTCACGCAGTCCATCGTCTTCGGTTCCGCGTGCGGGCGCCACCCTTCGCGCGAAATCGGATGGGGCATCCGATCACGGGGGCACGACCGGATGCAACCGGCTCGCGGTCCGCGGCGCGGTGACGCGCAGGTCACCCCGCCCTCCGTTCAGTTACGTACGAGTAGTACCTATCCTCGCGGCCAGAGCCCGACTTCGTGAACGACGAGTTTCGGGACCGCGCCGGAACAGGCACGATGGACCGAGCCACGGCCACGACCGTCGAGTCCGGCCGGCGACGTCGCCCCACAGCCGGCGGCGGACAGACAGGGCCGGGCGATCCCGGCCACCGACGGAATCAGGCAGGGAGAACCCTTGACCGCGCAGAGCAGCACGCCCGGCGACGACAAGCGCCGCGTCAACGTCATCCGGGACGGGCTGGCCGCCCACCTGCCGGACATCGACCCCGAGGAGACGGCCGAGTGGCTGGACTCCCTGGACGCGGTCCTGGACAACGCCGGGCAGCAGCGCGCCCGCTACCTCATGCTGACGATGCTGCAGCGCGCCCGTGAGAAGCACGTGGGCGTCCCGTCGCTGACCGCGACGGACTACGTCAACACCATCCCGACCGACCGCGAGCCGTGGTTCCCCGGCGACGAGGACGTCGAGCGCACCTACCGGCGCTGGCTGCGCTGGAACGCCGCGATGACCGTGCACCGCGCGCAGCGCCCGGGTATCGGCGTCGGCGGGCACATCTCGTCCTACGCCTCCTCGGCGACGCTCTACGAGGTCGGCTTCAACCACTTCTTCCGTGGCAAGGAACACCCCGGCGGCGGCGACCAGATCTACATCCAGGGTCACGCCTCCCCCGGCATCTACGCCCGCGCCTTCCTCGAGGGGCGGCTGGGCGAGGACCGCCTCGACGGGTTCCGCCAGGAGTTGTCCCACGCGGGCCCGGGCGGCGGGCTGCCGTCCTACCCGCACCCGCGGCTGATGCCGGACTTCTGGGAGTTCCCCACGGTCTCGATGGGCATCGGCCCGATGAACGCGATCATGCAGGCGCGGTTCAACCGCTACCTGGGCGACCGCGGGTTCAAGGACACCTCCCAGCAGCAGGTGTGGGCCTTCCTCGGCGACGGCGAGATGGACGAGCCCGAGTCGCGCGGCCTGATCCACGTCGCGGCCAACGAGGGCCTGGACAACCTGAACTTCGTCGTCAACTGCAACCTGCAGCGCCTCGACGGCCCGGTCCGCGGCAACGGCAAGATCATCCAGGAGCTGGAGGCGTTCTTCCGGGGCGCCGGCTGGAACGTCATCAAGGTCATCTGGGGCCGCGAGTGGGACTCGCTGCTGCACGGCGACCGTGACGGCGCGCTGATCAACCTGATGAACACCACGCCGGACGGCGACTTCCAGACCTACAAGGCGAACGACGGCGCCTACGTCCGCGACCACTTCTTCGGCCGCGACCCGCGGACCAAGGCGCTCGTGGACCCGATGAGCGACGCCGAGATCTGGAAGCTCAAGCGCGGTGGGCACGACTACCGCAAGGTGCACGCGGCCTACGCCGCCGCCACCGCGCACCACGGCCAGCCGACCGTCATCCTGGCCAAGACCATCAAGGGCTACGGCCTGGGCACGCACTTCGCGGGCCGCAACGCCACCCACCAGATGAAGAAGCTCACGCTCGACGACCTCAAGCAGTTCCGCGACGAGCAGCGCATCCCGATCTCGGACAAGCAGCTCGAGGCCGACCCGTACCTGCCGCCGTACTACCACCCCGGCGAGTCCGACGAGGCGATCCAGTACCTGCGGGAGCGCCGTCGCCAGCTGGGCGGGCCGCTGCCGTCGCGCCGGACCGCCAGCAAGCCGCTGGTGCTTCCCGGTGACAAGGTCTACGACTTCGTCAAGAAGGGCTCCGGCAAGCAGGAGGTCGCCACGACGATGGCGTTCGTCCGGCTGCTGCGCGAGCTCATCAAGGACAAGGAGATCGGCGCGCGCTTCGTGCCGATCATCCCGGACGAGGCCCGTACCTTCGGTATGGACTCGATGTTCCCCAGCCAGAAGATCTACAACCCGAACGGCCAGAACTACACCTCGGTCGACGCCGACCTGATGCTCGCCTACAAGGAGTCCGAGCAGGGCCAGATCCTGCACGAGGGCATCAACGAGGCCGGTTCGGTCGGGTCGTTCACCGCGGCGGGCACGTCCTACGCCACGCACGACGAGCCGATGATCCCGGTCTACATCTTCTACTCGATGTTCGGGTTCCAGCGGACCGGCGACTCGATCTGGGCCGCCTCGGACCAGATGGCCCGCGGCTTCCTGGTCGGCGCCACCGCCGGTCGCACCACGCTGACCGGCGAGGGTCTCCAGCACAACGACGGTCACTCGCTGCTGCTCGCGGCGACCAACCCGGCCGTCGTCGCCTACGACCCTGCGTTCTCCTTCGAGGTCGCGCACATCGTCCAGGACGGGCTGCGCCGGATGGTCGGCGAGAAGCCCGAGAACGTCATCTACTACCTGACGGTCTACAACGAGCCCTACCGCCAGCCGGCCGAGCCGGCGGACGTGGACCGCGAGGGCATCCTGCGCGGGATGCACCGGTTCGCCCCCGCGCCCGAGGGCAACGGGCCCGTGGTGCGGCTGCTCGCCTCCGGTGTCTCGCTGCCGTGGGCGCTGACCGCGCAGAAGATGCTGGCCGACGACTGGGACGTCCGCGCCGAGGTCTGGTCGGTGACGTCCTGGGGCGAGCTGCGCCGCGACGGCGTCGAGGCCGAGCACGCCAACCTGCTCAAGCCCGGTGACGAGCCGGTCGTGCCGTACGTGACCCAGAAGCTGGGCGACGGCGAGCACGGCGACGCCCCGGTCGTGGCGGTCTCCGACTGGATGCGTGCGGTCCCCGACCAGATCCGCCAGTGGTCCCCGGCGCCGTTCCTGTCGCTGGGCACCGACGGGTTCGGCCTGTCCGACACCCGTCCGGCCGTGCGCCGCCACTTCGCGGTCGACGCCGAGTCGATCGTCGTCGGCGCGCTCTCGGTGCTGGCCAGGCAGGGCCTGGTGAAGACCGAGACCGCGGCCGAGGCCGCGGCCGGCTACAAGATCGACGACCCGCAGGCCGCCGGCCCGCAGATCGGCGACGGCGGGGCCGCCTGACCCCACCGGCACACGACGGCCCGCCGCCCCGCACGGGGCGGCGGGCCGTCGCCGATTTTCGCCCCTCCCAGGGCGGCGCAGATCACGATAGGCTCCGCGCGACGGCGGTGGCGGTGATCACTCGTCCTCGCGACTCGCCGTCCTGACCAGGGCGTCGACCGTGTGCGTCGCTGGCCCGCGGTTCCGGGCGAGGTGCTCCGGGCCGATGATCTCCAGGGAGCAGGAATGGCAGAAGGCACCGTCAAGTGGTTCAACAGCGAGAAGGGCTACGGCTTCCTCGCCCCCGACGGTGGTGGTGCGGACGTGTTCGTGCACTACTCGGCAATCCAGACGAACGGCTACAAGAGCCTCGACGAGGGGCAGCGCGTGTCGTTCGACATCGAGCAGGGGCAGAAGGGGCCGCAGGCCAGCGGGGTCACGCCGCTCTGAGCCGTCCGGTCACCCGTCCGTCGTGGTGACCGGCAGCAGCCCGTCACGGCCGAGGTCTCGCGCTCCGGCCGGTTCCGCGGTGCCCGGGTGTCACCACCCCAGCGCTGCGTGCATCTCCCACACCAGGATCTCGGCCCCGTCCGGTCCGGCGGTGATCCGCCGGCCGCCGTCGTCGACGACCCTGGCCGCGTCGCCCGTACCGAGTTGGTCACCGGGCACGTCCTCCAGCGTCGCGCCCCCACGTGCCGCGAACGCGTGCACGAACGGGGCGGTCGGCAGCTCCATGGCCGCCCCCGGCGCGAGCCGTGCCACCGACAGGGCCGCCGCGCGCTGACGCAGCGGCAGCAGGGTCGACTCGCGGTGCCGTTCCAGGCCCGAGGCCAGGACGACCGTGTCCCCGCGCTCCCCCGCGTGCACCGCACGCACGAGGTGGTGCGGGTCGCCGCCCGGTTCCTCGGGCACCACCCACATCTGCACGAACCGCACGCCCCCGTCCGGCGTCGCGTGCTCGGAGTGCCGCACCCCCGATCCCGCTCCCAGGTACTGCGCCCCGCCCGGCCCGACCCGTGCGGTCCGCCCGGTGGTGCTGTCGCGGTGTTCCAGCTCGCCGTCGAGGACCCAGGTGAGGATCTCGGTGTCGCGGTGCGGGTGCTCGTCGTAGCCCCGCCCCGGGACGAGCCGGTCCTCGTTGTGCAGCAGCAGCAGCCCGAAGTGGGTGTTGGCCGGGTCGTAGTGCGCCCCGGCGGAGAAGCTGTGCCGCGAGTCGAGCCAGCCGGTCTCCGTGCGCGCCCGCGAGCCGGCGCGGTACAGCGTGAC
The DNA here is from genome assembly GCF_020131375.1 of Pseudonocardia sp. ICBG1034. NCBI lineage: Bacteria > Bacillati > Actinomycetota > Actinomycetes > Pseudonocardiales > Pseudonocardiaceae > Pseudonocardia > Pseudonocardia sp. ICBG1034. The sequence goes on along the minus strand of NZ_JAHLEK010000015.1, from coordinate 1,773,212 downwards.
GTGTCCTGTGGGTGCGTCCATCGTCGTGTCATGCTGCCCGACGTGCACCGCCACCCGGTCGCGGACGCGACGTTGCGCCGCCTCGAGCTCGCCTCGTCCCGGCTGGCCGCGGCCTGCCTGGCGGAGATGGAGCGGCGCTGCCCGTGGTTCGCGGGGCTGCCCGCCGACCAGCGCGCGGGCGTGGCCCTGGTGACCCAGACCGGCGTCGCGAACTTCGTGTCCTGGCTGCGTGAGCCCGACCGCACCACCCCGCTCACCGCCGAGGCGTTCCGGATCGCGCCGCGCGACCTGGCCCGGCGGATCAGCCTGCGCCAGACCGTCGAGCTGGTGCGTATCGCCGCGGACGTGTTCGAGGAGCACCTGCCCCCGCTCGCCGACGACGGCACCGAGCGCCACGAGCTCACCGAGGCCGTGCTGCGCTTCGGCCGGGAGATCGCCTTCGCCGCCGCCACCGTGTACGCCGGCGCCGCGGAGTCCCGCGGCGCCTGGGACGCCCGGCTGGAGGCGCTCGTCGTCGACGCCGTGCTGCGCGGCGACACCGACGGTGCGCTCGTGTCCCGGGCCGCCGCGCTCGGCTGGGACCCCGCCGCCCCGGTGCACTGCCTGGTCGGCTCCGCACCCGGCTCCGGCCCCGAGTCCCCGCAGCTGATCGTCGAGCTGCGCCGGGTCGCCGCGCGGCTCGGCCACGACGTGCTCGTCGGCGTCCAGGGGCGACGGCTGGTGGTCCTGCTGCACCTGACCGGGCGGCCCGCGCGCCGGGTCGCCGACCGGCTCGCCGAGACCACATCGGCGCGTGCGGCGCCGACCGGGCCCGGGCCGGCCCCGGGGGCGAGCGCGGTCACCGCGCGGGTGCTCGCCGAGGTCGCAGCGCACTTCGGGGCCGGACCGGTCGTCTCCGGCCCGCCCAGCACCGATCTGGCCACCGCGGGTGCCGCCGTCGCCGAGGCACTGGCCGGGCTGGCCGCCGCCCCGGGTCACCCCGACGCACCGCGCCCGGTCGACGCCGCCGACCTGCTGCCCGAGCGCGCCCTGCACGGCGACCCGGCCGCGCGGCGCCGGCTCGCCGAGGACGTCCTGGCCCCGCTCCACGACACCGGTGGCGAACTGCTGCGCACCCTGGCCGCGTACCTGGAGGGCGGGGCGAGCCTGGAGGGCTGCGCCCGCGCGCTCTACGTGCACCCCAACACGGTGCGCTACCGCCTGCGCCGCATCGGCGAGCTCGTCGGGCGCTCCCCCACCGACCCCCGGGAGGCGTTCGTGCTGCGCGCCGCGCTCGTCGCCGACCGCACCGCCCGCGCGTCCGACGGCCCGGCCGTCGCCGCGCACACCCCGCTGACTCCTCTGGACCCGACCGGGGAGCATGATCAGGAGGTCGACGACGTCCGTGTCCCGGTGGGCGGGGCGTTGTCGTGAACCCTACAAACACCGGCCCCTACGGATCGGTAACGAGGCCCCGGTCACACCTGCGGTTCGTAGGTTTCCTACAACTTCGGTGGTCCGACTTCGTCGTAACCGGTATCCCGGTGCCGCCCCCGAGAGGTGTGTGATGTCCCCGTGATCGCCCTGCTCGCACCCGGCCAGGGGGCCCAGACCCCCGGCATGCTCGCTCCGTGGCTGGAGGACCCGGCCGCGGCGGAGGCCGTGGCCGGCTGGTCCGACGCCGTCGGGCTCGACCTGGCGCGTCTCGGCACCACCGCCGACGCCGAGGAGATCACCGACACCGCGGTCACCCAGCCGTTGATCGTCACCCTGGGCCTGCTGGCCGCGCGCCGCCTGCGCGAGCGGGTCGAGCTGCCGTCCGGGACCGTCGTCGCCGGGCACTCGATCGGCGAGATCACCGCCTGCGCGATCGCGGGCGTGCTGACCGAGGACGCCGCCGTCGCCCTCGCCGGGGTCCGCGGCCGTGAGATGGCCGCCGCCTGCGCCGTCGCGCCGACCTCGATGGCCGCCGTGCTCGGCGGCGAGGAGGAGGTCGTGCTGGCCCGCCTCGCCGAGCTGGGTCTCGACCCGGCCAACCGCAACGGGGCGGGCCAGATCGTCGCCGCCGGGGCGAAGGAGGCGATCACCGAGCTCGTCGCGTCGCCGCCGGAGAAGGCGCGGGTCAAGGAGCTCCCGGTCGCCGGGGCGTTCCACACCGCGCACATGGAGCCCGCGCGTGCCGCGCTGGAGAGCCACGCGTCGTCGGTGCCGGTGTCGGACCCGACGCTCACGCTGCTGTCCAACGCCGACGGCGGGACCGTCGACACCGGCGCCGAGGCGCTGCGCCGGCTCGTCGCGCAGGTCACCCGGCCGGTCCGCTGGGACGCCTGCATGCAGACCCTCGCCGACCGCGGGACCGGCGCGACCCTCGAGCTGCCCCCGGGCGCGACGCTGACCGGGCTGGTCAAGCGCGCCGTCAAGGGCACCCCGACGCTGGCGCTCAAGACCCCCGAGCAGCTCGACGCCGCCGTCGACCTGATCTCCGAGCACGGGAAGTGAGCCCCATGCGAGCGACCCCGACCGTCGCCGGGGCCCGTTTCCTGGGCCTCGGCAGCTTCCAGCCCGAGCACGTGGTCACCAACGCCGACCTGGAGAAGCGGGTCGAGACCGACGACGCGTGGATCCGCAGCCGCGTCGGGATCGCCGAGCGCCGGATCGCCGACGCCGGCACCTCGCTGACGGCCATGGCGACGGCGGCCGGGGCGGCGGCGCTGACCGACGCCGGCTTCGACCCGGCCGGGCTCGACGCCGTGATCGTCGCGACCTGCACGATGCCCAACCCGATCCCGAACGCCGCCGCCCAGGTGGCGACCGGCCTGGGCGCGAACGGCGTCGCGGCGTTCGACCTCAACGCGGCCTGCGCCGGCTTCAGCTACGCCACGGCCGTCGCCTCGGACATGATCCGCGCCGGTTCGGCCCGTCACGTGCTGGTCATCGGCGCCGAGAAGCTCTCGGACTGGGTCGACTGGGACGACCGCTCGACCTGCATCATCTTCGCCGACGGCGCGGGCGCCGCCCTGCTCGGACCGGCGGACGGCGAGGACGAGGTGGGCGTCGGCCCGGTCAGCTGGGGCAGTGCGGGCGACCACGCGTCGACCATCCGGATCCTCGGCGAGACCACGAACAAGCTGCACCAGGAGGGCCAGGCCGTCTTCCGGTGGGCGACGACGGCGATCTCCCCCGTCGCGCTCGACGCCGTCGAGCGGGCCGGGCTCACCCCCGCCGACATCGACGTGCTCGTCCCGCACCAGGCGAACCTGCGCATCGTCGAGGCGATCGCGAAGAAGCTGCGCCGCCACGGCGCCCGGGAGGACATGGTCGTCGCCGACGACATCGTGCACTCCGGCAACACCTCGTCCGCGTCCATCCCGATGGCGCTGGACCACATGCGCACGGCCGGCCGGGTACGGTCCGGCGACGTGCTGCTCCTCGTAGGCTTCGGCGCAGGACTGTCCTACGCCGGACAGGTCGTCGTCTGTCCCTGACGGGGCACCGGAGACCTGGCACCCGCACCCATCCACCGCGCAAGGAGAACCATCGTGGCTGACAACGCCGAGATCCTCACCGGGCTGGCCGAGATCGTCGAGGAGGTCGCCGGCATCGACACCGCCGAGGTGACCCCCGAGAAGTCCTTCGTGGACGACCTGGACATCGACTCGCTGTCGATGGTGGAGATCGCCGTGCAGGCCGAGGACAAGTTCGGCGCCAAGATCCCGGACGACCAGCTCGCCGAGCTGAAGACCGTCGGCGACGCCGTCGACTTCATCGCCAAGCACCAGTGATCCGTACCGGCGGGCTCGCACCGGTAGCGCTGTCCGCCGGGGAGAAGGAGACGTCATGACCGACGGAGTGGTCGTCACCGGTTTCGGGGCCACCACCCCGCTCGGCGGGGACGCCGCCTCCACCTGGGAGGCGCTGCTCGCCGGGAAGTCCGGGGTGGGAACCACCCGGGCCGACTGGACCGAGCGGTTCGACCTGCCGGTGTCCATCTCGGCCCAGCTCGCCGTGGAGCCCACCGAGGTCCTGCCCCGCGTGCAGGCCCGCCGGATGGACCGGTGCGAGCAGGTCGCGATGGTCGCCGCCAAGGAGGCCTGGGCGCACGCCGGGCTCGGCGCGATCCCCGGCGAGGACGGGGCCGCGGTCGAGGCCGAGCGGCTCGCCGTCGTCATCGGCGCGGGCATCGGCGGCGCGCCGACCCTGCTCGCGCAGGACGACCTGCTCGAGGAGCACGGGCTGCGCAAGGTCTCGCCGCTGACCGTGCCGATGCTCATGCCCAACGGGCCGGCCGCGCTGGTGAGCCTGGAGTACAAGGCCAAGGGCGGGGTGCACTCCCCCGCCTCGGCGTGCGCCACCGGCGCCGAGGCACTGGCCTGGGCCTACAAGCTGCTGCGCGACGGGGAGGTCGACGTCGTCCTCGCAGGCGGCGCCGAGTCCTGCATCGTGCCGATCACCGTGGCCGGGTTCGTGCAGTCGCGGACCCTGTCCACCCGCAACGACGACCCGGAGCGCGCCTCCCGGCCGTTCGACACCGGGCGGGACGGCTTCGTCCTCGGTGAGGGCTCGGGCGTGCTCGTGCTCGAGCGCGAGGAGTTCGCGAAGGCCCGCGGCGCCACCGTGCACGGCCGCCTCGCCGGGATCGGTCTGACGTCCGACGCGTACCACATCACCGGACCCGACCCCGAGGGCGAGGGCCAGATCCGGGCGATGCAGAAGGCGGTGGCCGGGGCCGGTCTGACCGCCTCCGACATCGTCCACGTCAACTGCCACGCCACCTCCACGGTGGTCGGCGACGTGGGCGAGGCGACCGCCGTGAAGCGGGCGTTCGGCGACCACCCGGTGCTCACCGCACCGAAGTCGGCGCTCGGGCACCTCGTGGGCGGGGCCGGGGCCGTCGAGGGGATCATCGCGCTGCTCAGCGTGCGCGACGACATCGTCCCCGCGACGCTCAACCTCACCGACAAGGACCCGAAGGTCGAGCTGGACGTCGTCGCCGGCGAGCCGCGGAAGATGACCGTGGACGCCGCCGTCAACAACTCGTTCGGCTTCGGCGGGCACAACGCCTCGCTGGTGTTCACCAAGGCCTGACGGTTCCGTGCGGGTCCCCGGCCGGGGACCCGCACGCCCGCTCAGCAGGGAGCGCGCAGGATCCCGTCGGGGTTCCCGACGTCCATCCGCGGCGGCGAGCCCGCCATCGGGAAGGCGACCTGCCAGCAGATCCGGCCGACATGCAGGCCGGGCGGGCCGTCGTTCGGGTCCTGGACGCTGATGAAGCGCACCAGGGCGAGCACACCGCCGCCGGTCGCGGAGTCGATCCGGTCGATGCGGATGGTGCCGTCGGTGGTGGAGCCGATCCCCTCCAGCCACGACTCGCGGGGCTGCCGGTCGGCGGTCTCGGGGTTCACCACGCGGGTCCAGGTGGCGTGGTCGCGGCCGTTGACGGCGTTGAAGTAGAGCTGCACCTGCTGCATCACCAGCTGGGCCGCCGGATGCTCGGCCGCGCCCGCGCTGATCGTCACCTCGCTGCTGCCCGCGCCGCTGTCGGGCACGGTCTGCGGCGCGGAGGCGGGGGCGACGCCGGAACGGGTCGTCCCGGACACCGTCCACGCGACACCGCCGACGGCCACGAGCGCCACCAGCAGGACGCCGACCGTGATCGCGGCCCGGCCGTTCATTCCTCGCCCCCCATGGGACGACAGTCTGCCCGGCCCGGCTCGGCTCAGCCGACCCGGTGGGTCAGCAGCGTCACCGCCGCGCCGTCGCCGGCGAAGCGGAAGGACTCCAGCTCGTCGTCCCAGGCCGTGCCCAGCAGCTGGTCGAGACGCCGGGACAGCCCGGCGCCGCCGTGCTCGGCCATGACCGTGCGCAGCTGGTCCTCGGGCAGCACGACGTCGCCGTTGGCGCTGGTGCGGCCGTGCCACATACCCAGGCCGGGGACGTGCATGAACCGCTCCCCGTCCACGCCGGGGCTCGGCTCCTCGGTCACCTCGAACCGCAGCATCGACCAGGCCCTCAGCGCCCCCGCGAGAGCCCCGCCGCTACCGGCGGGACCGCTCCAGGTGCACTCGGCCCGCATCTGACCGGACGCCACCGGCTGCGCGGACCACTCGAGGGAGACCCGCGTTCCGAGAACGCCCGAGAGCGCCCACTCGACGTGCGGACAGACCGCAGTCGGCGACGAGTGGACGAACACCACTCCGCGTGTGCTCACTGCCAACCTCCGCTGTCGTCGACGAGGATCGTCTTCCCCTACGTCCTCGGCGCAGCGCGGCCGGTGCTCGGACCCGCGGTACTGATGTGCTGGATGTGGGTGTGGTGACCTCCGTGGCGTGAGTGGACTTCGGTGGCCTCACTCTGCCCGATTCCGCTCCGGGGAGCCACCCCGACACGACGACCGGGTGAACGGCGCCCGGCGTGTCGTGGCCCGGCGCGCGGGTCAGGCGGTGTAGGTGGCGACGGCGACCCCGGTGGCGGCGTCGGGAACCTCGGTCCGGCGCAGCTCGCCGAGGTCGGCGAGCACGTCGAGGTGCGCCCCGGTCTCCAGGACCGCGAGGGTCCGGTTGAACAGGTCCATGTCCTCCAGCCGGTGTTCCCGCCGGGTCCAGCGCAGGACCCGGGCGACGGCATCGGCCGTCGGGTGGCCCGCGGCGACGGCGTCGCGGCACTGGGCGAGCCGGACGTCGTGGTGGGCCAGCAGCTCGTCGGTGCGGGCGTGCGCGCTGCCGCCGACCGGGCCGTGCGCGGGCAGCAGGGTCGCGTCCGGCCGGGACCGGACCAGGCGCAGCGAGTCGAGGAACTGCCCGAGCGGGCTCGCCACCGGCGACGGCTGCAGGCCGATCGACGGGGTGATCCGGGGCAGCACGTGGTCGCCGGCGAACAGCAGCTCGTGGGCCTCGTCGGCGAACACGAGGTGCCCGCGGGTGTGCCCCGGGGTCTCCACGGCGGTCAGCGTGCGGGTACCCGCCGGGTCGGCGACGGCGATGGCGGCACGGTCGGCGATCCACTCGTCGGGGGCCTCCCACTCCTCGGGGAGCGGACGCGGCCACGGCCCGGCCCGGCCGAGCTCGTCGACGAGGCCGGCGGCGCCGGCACGCAGCAGCCGGGTCCGGTCGGGCTCGCCCTGCGGGCGGGCGGGATCGGTGATGACCTCCAGGTTGGGCCGCTCCCCCGCGCCGAGCAGCACGCGGGTGCCGTACTCGCGGCGCAGCACCGCGGCCAGGGTGTAGTGGTCCCGGTGGGCGTGGGTGACGAGGAAGCGGCGGACGTCGCCGAAGCCGGAGCCCAGCGCGGCCAGCGCCTTGCCGAGCAGGTCGCGGGCCTCGTCGATCGCCCAGCCGGAGTCGATCAGGGTCCAGCCCGTGTCGTCGGCGAGTGCGTAGACGTTCACGGCACGCAGCCCGTCCTGCGGCAGCGGCAACGGGATCCGGTAGACGCCGGGGGCGCTGCGGAACACGCCCGGCGCGGTCCAGTCGCCGTCCGGGTCGTCATCGGTCACGGTGGGAGCGGCGGTCACCTCCCGACGATAGATGACCGCGCACGCGCGTCCGGGGCCGTGGCACCTCCCACGGGGTCCCGTCATCACCCCGCGTGTCCGGACGGACACCGAGAGCCGACAGTTTCCGGACAGTCCACCCGAGGGTGGGACATGTTCGCACCGGGAGGGTGGTCCGATCCGCGCTACCGTCCCTGCGTTCGGTGATCAGAGGTCGGCCTGGGGGCGGGTCGGCGAAGGAGGGGCGCAGCATGGCGGCAGGGATCCCGGAGCAACGGTCCGGGAAGGACGCGCCGTTCCTCACCGTGGCGGAGGTGGCCGACCGGATGCGGGTCTCCCGGATGACGGTGTACCGGCTGGTGCACTCCGGGGAGCTGCCCGCGGTGCGCTTCGGGCGCTCGTTCCGCGTACCACCCGAGTCGGTCGAGGCGTTGATCGAGTCGGCGCGCTACACCGGCGGGTGAGACACCGAGCCGGAATGATGCCGATCGACGCCGCGAGCGCGCGGCGGGTCGCGGACACCTACGACACCGCCGAGGCCCGCACCGAACGGGAGCGGACCCTGGAGCTGCTGGATCCGCGGGCCGGTGAGCAGATCCTGGTCGTCGGGACCGGGCCGGGACAGCTGCTCGACGAGGTCGCCCGGGCCATCGGTCCGGGCGCCACGGGTGTCGATCCGGACCCGGTGATGGTGACGCTGGCCCGACGACGGTGCGGCACCCGGGCCGTCGTCACGCAGCGCGCGCTGGCCGGTCCGGGCTCGCTGCCCGGCGGGCCGTACGACGCGGTGGCCTGCCTGCAGGTGCTCGAGTTCCTCGAGGACCTGCCGGCGGCCGTCGCCGAGCTGTACCGGGTCCTGCGCCCGGGCGGTCGGCTGCTGGTCCTGGACACGGACTGGACCTCGCTGCACTGGCCCGGGCCCGGGCAGGACCGGCACCGCCGCGTCCGCGACGCGTGGTGCACCACGGTGCCGCGGTCGCGGCTGCCCTACGAGCTGGGCCCGCTGCTGCAGCGCGCCGGGTTCGACGGGGAGTGGACGCGCCGGATGCCGATGCGCGGGCCGGCCTCCACCGGCTACGGCGCCGCACTGCGGGAGATGGTCGCCGACGCCGCGCCGGGCCGGTGCGGGCTCACCCGGGCCGACGTCGACGCGTGGGCGTCGGGCGTCGCGTCCTGCGGCGACGAGCCCTTCTCGGTGGACCGCTGGTTCCTGGGCGCCGTCCGGCCCTGAACCGGCGGGCGTGGCGCGCGGGGCGCCGGTCGGGCAGCATCGCGGCCGTGGGCTCCCCGTCGTCGCAGACACCGATCACCGCGCGGGTGAGGATCGGGCAGCAGCCCGACTTCGTGCGCCTGTTCCAGACGCTGCCCCGGGCCGGCGAGTGGGTCAACTTCGCCCCGCCCGGCCGGCGGCGCGACGACTACGAGGTCGACTGGGTGCTGCACTGGGCGATCGACCCCGACGACACCGACAGCCCGGACGTCACCGTCGAGATCCAGCTCGTCGACCCGGAGTAGCCCGCTACCGGAAGCCGTGGCTGCGGATCGCGGCGACGCCGCCGACGCGCAGGGCCTCGAGCACCGCGCGTTCGTGCGGGACCGTGTCGGCGGGCAGGTCGGCGAGGGCGAACCAGTCCAGGCCCGCGGTCTTCCCGTCCTCGGCGCGACGTGGCTCGCCGGCCCAGCGTCGGCAGGTGAAGAAGAAGTCGACGCGTTCGTCGACGGGGTTCCCGTTGCGCCGGGTGCGGTGCACCGCGGTCAGCGGGACGAGGTCGGCGGGGTCGACGGTGACGCCGAGCTCCTCGTGGGCCTCGCGCACCGCGGCGGCGGCCGCGTCCTCGCCCGCCTCGACGTGCCCGGCCGCGGCGGCGGCCCAGTGGCCGTCCATGAAGCCGGTGCCCGCGCGCAGCTGGAGCAGCACCTCGGTGCGTTCACCGGTGCCGCGCAGCAGCAGGACGTAGGACGCCGGGACGACCCGGTAGCGCTCGCTCACGCCGTCGACCCTAGGTGCCGTACCGCCGTTCGCCGACGGCAACACCGGGGTAACCCGGCGGTCCTACCGTCGGGCGGATGGCGGCCCCCACCTCGCGCCCGGCACCGGTCGGCGACCGGCTCGGCGTCGTGCCGCCGCGGGACTCGGAGCTGCGGTTCCGCACCGTGCACGGCTACCGGCGGGCGTTCCGGGTGGCCGGCTCCGGGCCCGCGGTCGTGCTCGTGCACGGGATCGGCGACAGCTCGGCCACGTGGGAGGCGGTGTTCCCCGCACTGGCCCGCCGGCACCTGGTGATCGCCCCGGACCTGCTCGGGCACGGGCACTCGGACAAGCCGCGCGCCGACTACTCCGTCGCCGCCTACGCCAACGGGGTCCGCGACCTGCTCGGAGTCCTCGGGGTGCCCCGCGCGACGCTGGTGGGGCACTCGCTCGGCGGCGGCGTCGCCATGCAGTTCGCCTACCAGTACCCCGAACGCACCGAGCGTCTCGTGCTGGTCGGCACCGGCGGGGCGGGACCGGAGGTCACGTCGCTGCTGCGCGCGGTGAGCCTGCCCGGTGCGCACGCGGTGCTGGCGGCCTCGCAGCTGCCGCCGCTACGGTGGCAGCTCGGGTGGGCCCTGGACGCGCTGCGCCTGGTCGGGGCCGACCTCGGCCGCGACGCCGCCGACCTGCTCCGGCTGGTCGACGCGCTGCCCGACGCGACGTCCCGGACGGCGTTCATCCGGACGCTGCGCGCCGTCGTCGACTGGCGCGGGCAGGTGGTGACCATGCTCGATCGCTGCTACCTGACCCGCGGGATGCCGACCATGCTCGTGTGGGGCGCCCGGGACGCCGTCGTGCCACTGGCGCACGCCCGCACCGCGCACGCCGCGATGCCGGGCAGCAGGCTGGAGGTCTTCGACGACGCCGGGCACTTCCCGCACCACAGCGACCCGGCCCGGTTCGTCGGGGTGCTGGAGGAGTTCCTGGGGTCCACCGACCCGGCGCGGTGGAGCCCGGAGCAGTGGCGCCAGCTGCTGCGCTGCCCCGCTCCCCCGCCCGCCGGCGTCGCCGGGGCGCGGCCGGGACCGGTCTCGGCGACCTGACCCCGGGCCCGCGGTCAGAACACGAACCCCAGCCAGGTGCCGGCACAGCCGTGGCAGGCGCCGTGCGTCGTCGCGGCGCGGTGCACCGGGCGCAGGCAGATCACGCAGTGGGTCAGCCGGCGCCGGGCCCGGCGCAGCAGACCGTCGCGCACCTGGCGGACGGCGAGCCCGGCGTCGCCGTCCGGGTCGTCGCAGCCGGGCAGGACGGGTACCTCCACCGCGTCCGCCGGGTCCAGCACCGGGAGACGGCCGTCCCGTCGTGGTTCCGGGCGGGCCAGCAGCACCGGACCCGCCGGGGCGAACCCGAGCATCAGCTGCGGCGGCTCCCCGGCGACGAACCAGGCCACCGGGTCCGGCGTCGCGCCGGGCGGGAGCAGCCCCGCCGAGCGCAGGTCGGCGTCGGTCCAGCCGCCGCGACGCAGGTCGGCCGGGGTCAGCCCGAAGTGCCGCAGCCCGCCGGCGGGCAGGTCGAGCTCGCGCAGCTCCGCCGGGGACGGGACACCGACGTAGACGGTCCCGCGCTCCCCCGCCGGCTCCGCGACGGGCCCGGTGTCGTGGCCGTCCGCGACGCGCCACGGGGCGGCGACGAGTACGGCGAGCACCCGCGGGTCGACGCCGAGGCGCCCGGCCACCTCCGCGGTGCGGTCCTCGGTCACGTGGTCCCCGATCCCTGCCTCCACCACACGCGCCGGGGCGGCTCCGGTGTCGGAGCCGCCCCGGCGCGGTGCGGTGTCGGTCAGCTGCAGCCGCTGGTGGAGCCGCAGCCCTCGCAGAGGTAGCAGGACCCGGCGGGGCGCATCTTCGTCCCGCAGGTCATGCACAGCGGTGCGTCGGCGGCCTTGCCCAGACGCAGCTCGAGCAGCTCGGTGGAGCTGCCGACCTCGACCGGCGCCGGCTCGACACCGGCCTCCTTGCGCTCCTCGGTCGTCGGCACGGAGGAGCGGAACTCCTCCATGTCGAGCTTCTCGCCGGTGCCGTAGTCGTTCTCGACCTGGGCGGACCGCTCGTCGGAGGAGAAGATGCCCAGCTGGGCGCGCTTCTCGTACGGCAGGTGGTCCAGCGCCAGGCGGCGGAACAGGTAGTCCAGCACCGAGGTCGCGATCCGGACGTCCGGGTCGTCGGTCATCCCGGCAGGCTCGAAGCGCAGGTTGGAGAACTTCGAGACGTAGAACTCCAGCGGGATGCCGTACTGCAGGCCCACCGAGATCGACATCGAGAAGGCGTCCATCACGCCGGCCAGGGTCGAGCCCTGCTTGCCGAGCTTGACGAAGATCTCGCCGAGGCCGTCGTCGGGGTAGCTGCCGGCGGTGAGGTAGCCCTCGGCGCCACCGACGGTGAACGACACGGTCTCGCTGGGCCGCTTCTTCGGCAGCCGCTTGCGGACCGGCCGCTGCTCGACGACGACGTGCTTCTCCGGCTCGGCGTCGGCCTTCTTGTCGCCGCCCTTGCCCGCGGACAGCGGCTGGCCGACCTTGCAGTTGTCGCGGTAGATCGCCAGGGCCTTGAGACCGAGGCGCCACCCCTCGAGGTAGATCCGCTCGACGTCCTCGACGCTCGCCCGCTCGGGCATGTTGACCGTCTTGGAGATGGCGCCGGACAGGAACGGCTGCGCCGCGGCCATCATGCGGACGTGGCCCATCGGGGCGATCGTCCGGTCGCCCATGGCGCAGTCGAACACCTCGTAGTGCTCGGGCTTCATGCCCGGGGCGTCGACCACGTGGCCGTGCTCGGCGACGTACTCGACGATCGCCTCGGCCTGCTCGGCCTGGTAGCCGAGGTTGTCCAGGGCGCGGCGCACCGACTGGTTGACGATCTGCATGGAGCCGCCGCCGACCAGCTTCTTGAACTTGACCAGCGCCAGGTCCGGCTCGATGCCGGTCGTGTCGCAGTCCATCATCAGGCCGATCGTGCCGGTCGGGGCCAGCACCGACGCCTGCGCGTTGCGCCAGCCGTTGACCTGCCCGATGTCCTGGCACTGCTTCCAGACCTCGGTGGCGAGCTTCTGCACCGGGGTGCTGGAGGCGAAGGTGCGGATGCGGTCGTTCTCCGCGGCGTGCTTGCGGATGACGCGCTGGTGGGACTCGGCGTTGCGGGCGTAGCCCTCGTACGGGCCGACGACGCCGGCGAGCTCGGCGGAGCGCTTGTACGCGGCACCGGTCATCAGCGAGGTGATGGACCCGGCGAGCGCGCGGCCGCCCTCGGAGTCGTACGCGTGGCCGGTCGCCATGAGCAGCGCGCCGAGGTTGGCGTAGCCGATGCCCAGCTGGCGGAACTTCCGGGTGGTGTCGGCGATCGGCTCGGTCGGGAAGTCCGCGAAGCAGATCGAGATGTCCATCGCGGTGATGATCAGCTCGACGGCCTTGGCGAAGGTCCGGGCGTCGAACCGGTCGTCGGAGTCGAGGAACTTCAGCAGGTTCAGCGACGCCAGGTTGCAGCTGGAGTTGTCCAGGTGCATGTACTCCGAGCACGGGTTCGACGCGCTGATGCGCCCCGACTCCGGGGTGGTGTGCCAGTCGTTGATCGTGCCGTCGTACTGGATGCCGGGGTCGGCGCAGTTCCAGGCCGCCTCGGCGATGCCGCGGAACAGCTTGCGGGCGTCGACGCGCTCGATGACCTCACCGGTCATGCGGGCACGCAGACCGAAGTCGGTGCCCCCCTCGACGGCGCGCATGAACTCGTCGGTGACGCGGACGGAGTTGTTGGCGTTCTGGTACTGCACCGAGGTGATGTCGGAGCCGCCCAGGTCCATGTCGAAGCCGGCGTCGCGCAGGACGCGGACCTTGGCCTCCTCCTTGGCCTTGGTCTCGACGAACTCCTCGATGTCGGGGTGGTCGACGTCGAGGACGACCATCTTCGCCGCGCGCCGCGTGGCTCCGCCGGACTTGATGGTGCCCGCGGAGGCGTCGGCACCGCGCATGAACGAGACCGGGCCCGAGGCGGTGCCGCCGGAGGACAGCAGCTCCTTCGACGAGCGGATGCGCGAGAGGTTCAGGCCGGCACCGGAGCCGCCCTTGAAGATCAGGCCCTCCTCGCGGTACCAGTTCAGGATCGACTCCATGGTGTCGTCGACCGAGAGGATGAAGCAGGCGCTGACCTGCTGCGGGCTGGCGGTCCCGACGTTGAACCACACCGGCGAGTTGAAGCTGAACACCTGGTGGATCAGCATCCAGGTCAGCTCGTGGTCGAAGATCTCGGCGTCGCCCTCGGTGGCGAAGTAGCCGTGCTCGAGACCGGCCCGCTTGTAGGTGCCGACGACCCGCTCGACGAGCTGCTTGAGGCTGGACTCACGGGTGTCCGAGCCCACCGCGCCGCGGAAGTACTTGCTGGTGACGATGTTGGTGGCGTTGACCGACCAGCTGCGCGGGAACTCGACGCCGCGCTGCTCGAAGTTGACGGTGCCGTCGCGCCAGTTCGTCATGACGACGTCGCGGCGCTCCCACTCCACCTCCTCGTAGGGGTGGACCCCTTCGGTGGTGAAGACACGCTGCACGGTCAGGCCGGGCGCGCGCTTGGCGCCGGTCTTCCCGCGGCCACGCGACGGCTTGGCCGCCGCGCTCTCACCGGTGTCTGTCGTCGGGCCCCCGACGGTCTCGGTCATGAACTGCCTCCGCACATCCGACGCTTCTCCGCCCGCACGCTGGGGTGCGCGGACGGCTCTCTTCCCGGTACGACCGGCGACGACGACGCGCCGCTCAGCCGTCCGGGTGGTGACCGGCCTCGTCGTCGGCTGCTTCCCCGGCAGCCGCCGAACGCAGGTCGGCGATCTCCTTCTCGAAGTCCTCGATGGAGGAGAAGGACCGATAGACACTCGCGAACCGCAGGTACGCGACCTCGTCGAGCTCACGCAGCGGCCCGAGGATCGCCAGCCCGACCTCGTGGCTGGGAAGCTCCGCCGCCCCGCGCGCCCGCACCGTCTCCTCGACCCGGTGGGCGAGCTGTTGCAGGTCGTCCTCGTCGACCGGCCGGCCCTGGCACGCCCGCCGAACCCCGCCGACGACCTTCTGCCGGCTGAAGGGCTCGGTCACCCCGCTGCGCTTGACGACGGCGAGCACGGCCTCCTCGACCGTGGTGAACCGTCGTCCGCACGAGGTGCAGGACCGGCGCCGGCGGGTGCAGGTCCCGTCGTCGGCGGTCCGGGAGTCGATCACGCGGGAGTCCGGGTGTCGGCAGAACGGGCAGCGCATGGACGCTCACACCCCTCTTCCGTGACGTTCCGGAAACTCTCCGCAGCGATCCGTCCCCCCAACCAGTGGCGGAACGACACCAATGTAACCCCTACATCTAGGGGTACGCCATCCCGGGCCCGGTGCCACGCCGAGCTTCGCCCGATCGGGAACCGAGCCTCGCACACCACGTTCCGCGACCGGTCCGTCGCCGACGATCATGGAGCGGGGCATCGGCGCTGGTGGCGCCGAGGAACGTCGCGGGCGGCGCCGTCCGTCGCGCCGGAGGGACCGCGACCGGCGGCCACCCGATGCGGGGACACGCCCTGCGGACGCGCCCGGCGGCACGTCGCCGACTCCTCCGGCGACATCCCGGCGACCACGTCCCGACATCCGCGCGCCACCCCACGCAGCCGTCACCCGATGCGACGCCGACGCGGCGTCCGTCGCTCCGCACCGTCACCACCTCGGACCGCCCCGCAGCGCACGGCCGTGCGCACCACGGGGTGCGGCGTCGCGCCGCGCGGCGCCGCCGATGTCAACGCACGGCGCCGACCGACGGCACGGCGGCCGCGGGGGCGTTCCAGCCCGCCGCCGCGTCGCCCAGCAGCCCGAGCGCCACCACCGCGGTCGTCGCACACAGCAGGGCCGCGACCCCCGCGAGGAACCGTTCCAGGCGCCCGCGGGCGCGGCTGCGGGCCGGACGCGGGCGGGCCGGGACCAGGCAGCGCCGGGACGGCGGACGGACGGTGCGCGGTGCCGGCACGGCCACCGACCGAGGACGGGGCGGCGCCGCGGCCGGCGCGGGCCGCGTCAGGGTCGCCGTCGCCGCCGGGGCCGGGCCCGCGGCGGTGCAGCGGGGCGTCCGGACCGCGGGGTTCGGACCACCGGTGGGACCGGACACCGGGACACCGGCCCCGGGGGCGCCGGACACCGGAGCGCGCCGGGAACGGGCGGCGGGATGACGGGCCACCGACTCGGTCAGTGCGCGCTCGCGCGCCCCGTGGGCGGCCCACCGGTGGGCCGCGCGCGCAGCGGCCGACGAGCCGGCACCCGCCGCACCGGCGAGACCGTCGGCGGCCCGCACCCGCTCCCGGGCGGCGCGCCGGGCGCGCGAGGTGGGGGTGCCGGGCGCCGGGGCGCCGGTCAGGCAGCCGACCGCCCCGTGGTCGCGGATCCGCTCGTCGAGCTCTCGCATGGTTCCTCCTGCCGTCGGACCGCCCGTCCCCCGGGCGGTCTCGTCTCCCCCGCTCCCGACCGGCCCTTCCCCGAGCCCGGTCGAACGGGCGTACGAGCGGTGTAGCACCCGGCACCGACAACAACCGCGTTCCCGCAGGTCGTCGCCCGTGCCGGGGACGTTCTCAGCGTGGTGCGCCGACCGCGGGCGGCCCGGCCGGGCCGTGGGTGGCGACCGCGACGTCGGCGAGCACCCCGAGCCCGACGACCGCGGCCGCCGAGGCGAGCAGGACACCCGACGCGGCCACCGCACGGCGCACGACGCCCGGCACCCGGCCGGGCCGCACCCCGCCGGTCGTGGTGCGTACCGGGACCCGCCCGATGACCGTCACGTCCCCGATGACCGCCGCACCCACGATCGCCACCCCCGCTGCCGTTCCCGCTGCCGGTCGCCCCCGCGCGGCCGGACGGCGGCGCGGACCGCGTTCGATCGAACCAGTGTTCGATCGAACGCCTGTGCGATGTTGTACCACTGCGGCCCGGCGGAATCCACGACACGCCCCGGGCGACTTCGAACGCATGTTTGGCGAACGGGCCCGTGGCGGCTAGGGTCGTCGCCGTAAGTACCCCGAGGAGGCGAATGCGATGGCAGCGGACGACACCGGACACGGTGGTCCCGGCGTGACCGGCACCGCCGCGGACCGGGGATCCGCGAAGGTCCGGGAGTTCCCCGACCCCGCGGCCGACACCCGCGGCCTGACCCCGCGGCAGAAGAAGGTCCTGGCCGTCATCCGGGACTGGGTGGACCGGTACGGCTACCCGCCCAGCGTCCGCGAGATCGGTGACGCGGTGGGCCTCACGTCCACCTCGTCGGTGCACCACCAGCTCCGCACCCTGGAGCGCAAGGGCTTCCTCCGGCGCGACCCGAACCGCACCCGCGCGGTCGACGTCCGCAGCCCGGAGCAGATCGCGGGTACCGACGGGACGGACTCCGACACCGACACCGCCGACCTGCGTTCCGCGCGGCCGGCGCCGGCGTTCGTGCCGCTCATCGGCGACATCGCCGCCGGTGGCCCGATCCTGGCCGAGCAGGCCGTGCAGGACGTGTTCCCGCTGCCGCGCGAGATCGTCGGCGAGGGCACGCTGTTCCTGCTCAACGTCAAGGGCGACTCGATGGTCGACGCCGCGATCACCGACGGCGACTGGGTCGTCGTGCGCCAGCAGCCGGTGGCCGAGCAGGGCGAGGTCGTGGCCGCGATGATCGACGGCGAGGCGACCGTGAAGACGTTCCGCCGCAAGGACGGGCACATCTGGCTGATGCCCGCGAACGACGCCTACGACCCGATCCCGGGTGACGACGCGTCGATCCTGGGCCGCGTCGTGGCGGTCCTGCGCCGCCTCTGACCTCCTCGGACGGCGCCCGCTCCCGCGATCAGCGGGACCGGCGGCGCCGTCCGTGCAGGGACATCGCGACGGCGCCGGCGACCAGCAGCGCCCCGAGCGCCGCGGCCCCGCCCGCGGCAGGCAGCCACGACGGGTACGTGCGGTACTCCGGCACCGCGGCGGGCTGAGGCACGACCGGTGCCTGCGGAACGGTCGCCGCGGACACCGCGCCCGGGACGACCGTGACCGCCGCCGCGGTCAGGCCCCGCGCCTCGCTCCCGGAGTGCAGCGCGCCCCGGCCGTCCGGGGCGACCGCCTCACCCTGCGCCTCCCCCGGCAACGGCACCGGCAGCGGTGCCCCGCCCAGGGCCGCGACCAGCGCGTCGGCCGTCGCCGGTCCGCCGGCGGGCAGCGGGAACACCCAGGCGTCGGTGTAGGTCCGCAGCACGGCGGCGCGCCCGCCGCCGGCCCCGGCCGGCGAGAGCCCGCCGCCGGTGACCGTGCGCGACCCGGCGGCCCCGAGCGGCCCGCCGCCGGTGCCGGACCAGGGCAGCACCACCTGTGCCACCCGGCGCAGCTCCACGGGGTCCCCGCCGTCGCGCAGCGGCGCGGCGGGCCGGTACACCCCGGCGGCCCCGGTGGTCTTGTCGACCAGCAGGGGCACGCCGTCGTCGCCGACCAGCAGTGCCTCGACGTCGCGCGGACCGTCGGCGTGGACCAGGTCGTGCACCCGTGGCGGCCCGGCCGGGGGCAGCACGACGAGCCGGACCGACCCGCGCCGCGCCCCGTTGTCGCCGGTGTCGGCGAGCCACAGCTCCCCGCCCGGTCCGAGGCCGAGGTCCTCGACATCGGTGACCGGGACGTCGGCCTGCCGGGTGCCGGTGACCGCACAGCCGGCCGGATCCAGGGTGAACGCCCGCGCGGTCCCGCCGCCGTCGACGACGGCGTGGTAGCGCTGCGGGGCCGCGCCGGGCGGGCCCTCGGCGACCAGCCCGGACAGCTCCGCCAGCCGCGGGTCGTCGATCGAGCAGGCCGGGGTCGCCCCGGGCGGCGGCGCGGCCGCACCCGTGAGCGCACCGGCCAGGCAGAGGACCGCGGTCAGGCGGCGGGCCACGGTCCCGGGACCCGGCCGCCCGGCCGGTGGGACGCTCAGTGGCCCGCCGCCGTCGCCGGCAGGTCGGTGCCGGTCCCGGTCGGCAGGGCCGAGCCCGCCACCGCGAACGGCAGCACCGCGGTGCCCAGCTCGGGCTTCACCCGCGCCCGGATCCGGGTGCCGTCGGCGGTGTGTTCCTCGGCGAGGACCTCGCCGTCGTCGTGCAGCCGGGCGACCAGCGCACCCTCGGTGTAGGGCAGCAGGAGGTCGACCTCGTACTCCGGGCGCGGCAGTCGCTCGGCGATGCGCTCCCGGAGCCGGCGGATCCCGTCACCGCTGTGCGCGGAGACGAACACCGCGTCCGGCTGGGCGTGCCGCAGCCGGGCCAGCGCGAGGTCACCGGCCGCGTCGGTCTTGTTGATCACGAGCAGCTCGGGCGGCATCGTGTCGCCCGCAGCCTCACCGACCTCGACGAGCACCTGGCGGACCGCGGCGATCTGGTCGTCGGGCAGCGGGTCGGACCCGTCGACGACGTGCACCAGCAGGTCGGCCCGGGCTGCCTCCTCCAGCGTGGAGCGGAACGCCTCGACGAGCTGGTGCGGCAGGTGCCGCACGAACCCGACGGTGTCGGTGAGGGTGTACTCGTGCCCGTCGGGCGTCTGCGCCTTCCGGGTGGTCGGGTCCAGCGTCGCGAACAGCGCGTCCTGCACCAGCACGCCGGCGTCGGTGAGCTGGTTGAGCAGGCTCGACTTGCCCGCGTTGGTGTAGCCGACGATCGCGACCGACGGGATCTCGTTGCGGCGACGGCTGCCGCGCTGGGTCTCGCGGACCTGGCGCATCGCGCCGATCTCGCGGCGCAGCTTCGACATGCGCGCGCGGATC
The DNA here is from genome assembly GCF_020131375.1 of Pseudonocardia sp. ICBG1034. Classification (NCBI taxonomy): domain Bacteria; kingdom Bacillati; phylum Actinomycetota; class Actinomycetes; order Pseudonocardiales; family Pseudonocardiaceae; genus Pseudonocardia; species Pseudonocardia sp. ICBG1034. The sequence continues at coordinate 1,753,972 of NZ_JAHLEK010000015.1, read as the reverse complement.
CGGCGCCGGTCCAGCTCGATCTTCGTCTCACCGGGGCCACGGCCACCGATACCGACACCGCCCGCGGCGCGGCCACCGACCTGCCGGGACAGCGCCTCACCCCAGCCGCGCAGCCGCGGCAGCAGGTAGGACAGCTGCGCGAGCTCGACCTGGGCCTTGCCGTCCCGGGAACGGGCGTGCTGGGCGAAGATGTCGAGGATCAGCGCGGTCCGGTCGATGACCTTGACCTTGAGCCGCTCCTCCAGCTGGCGGAGCTGGCCGGGTGACAGCTCGCCGTCGCAGATGACGGTGTCGGCGCCGGTGGCGCGGACGGTTCCGAGCAGTTCCTCGACCTTGCCGGAGCCGATGAACGTGGCCGGGTCCGGGCTGGAGCGGCGCTGGACCAGGCCGTCCATTACCTCGGAACCGGCGGTCTCGGCGAGGCGGGCCAGCTCGGTCATCGAGTTCTCGGCCTGCTCGGCGGTGCCCTCGGTCCAGACGCCGACGAGCACGACCCGCTCCAGCTGGAGCTTGCGGTACTCGACCTCGGTGATGTCGGTGAGCTCGGTGGACAGCCCGTGGACCCGGCGCAACGACGTGCGCTCCTCCAGGTCGAGCTCGCCACCCGTCGGAACCGGGTTCGACGCGGAGGGGGTCACGGAGGGGTGCGTGTGGGCATCAGTCATCTCGACCCCATCCTCCCACGTCGCGGGGCCCGTGTCCGCCCGGATTCGCGACGCTCAGGCGGGCGCGTCCCACCACGCCCGGTCCAGCTCCCCGGACGCGAGCAGCACGGCCGGGCCGTGCAGCGTCGTGGGCCCGGTCCGTTCGTCGGTACCCGCCTCCACCGTCACCCGCAGCAGCCCGCCCGGGACGGTGACCTGCACGTCGCCGGCGGAGTGCCCGGCGTGCCGCAGCGCGGCGACGGCGGCGGCGACGGTCCCGGTGCCGCAGGAACGGGTCTCCCCCACGCCGCGCTCGTGCACCCGCATCCGGATCCGGCCGCCGTCGGCGGGACCGTCCAGCGGGGTCAGGAACTCGACGTTCACCCCGTTCGGGAACAGCGCCGGGTCGAACGAGGGCGCGCGGGTCAGGTCGAGGGTGTCCGGGTCGGCCGCGGTGACGCAGGCCAGGTGCGGGTTGCCGACGTCGAGGGCGATGCCGTCGAAACGCGCGTCGCCGCTGGTGGCGACCGACGCCGGGCCGACGCCGACCGTGCCGAGCCCGACCGAGACCCCGTCCCGCCCGACCGCGGTGTCGAGCACCCCGTTGCGGGTGCCGACCGGCCCGCCGGTGGCCCAGCCGCGCTCGTGCAGGTAGCGGGCGAACACGCGCAGGCCGTTGCCGCACATCTCGGCGAGCGACCCGTCGGCGTTGCGGTAGTCCATGAACCACTCGACGCCGTCGGCGGGCTCACCGACGCCGGGCTCCCCGGCGAGCTTCGCCCAGCGCACGACCCGCAGCACCCCGTCCGCGCCGAGGCCGCGGCGGCGGTCGCACAGCGCGGCGACGCGCGCCGGGGTGAGGTCGAGCGCGGCGTCCGGGTCGGGCAGCACCACGAAGTCGTTCTGCGTGCCGTGCCCCTTGCTGAACGCGATGCCGCCGGTCATGCCACCAGCCTACGAGCGAGCACCGCGCGCGCCGAGGCCACCAGGTCCGGGTCGGCACCGTCGAGCCAGTGGATGCGGCGGTCGCGGCGGAACCAGGAGCGCTGGCGGCGCACGAACCGCCGGGTCGCCCGGACCGTCTCCTCCCGGACACCGGCGAGGTCGGGGTGGGCGGGGTCGCGGTCGAGGGCCTCGATCACCTGCCGGTAGCCCAGCGCGCGGGACGCCGTGCGGCCCTGCGCCAGCCCGTGGCGGAGCAGGGCGCGGGTCTCGTCGACCAGACCGTCGTCGAGCATCCGGTCCACCCGCAGCGCGACGCGCTCGTCGAGCTCGGCGACGTCGCGGTCCACGCCGAGCAGCACGGCGTCGTAGCGGGGGGTGCCCGCGCCGGGCAGCGTCGCCCGGAACGGTCGGCCGGTCAGCGCGATCACCTCGAGCGCGCGGACGATCCGCCGCCCGTTCGAGGGCAGCACCTGCTCCGCGGCGACCGGGTCGACCGCGGCGAGGCGGGCGTGCAGCGCGCCGGACCCGTCGCGGTCCAGCTCGGCCTCGAGCGCGGCGCGCAGCTCCGGGTCGGTGCCGGGGAACTCCAGCTCGTCCAGCACGGCCTGCACGTAGAGACCCGAGCCGCCGACGAGCACCGGGGTGCGTCCGGCGGCGCGCAGCTCCTCGACGACGGCCCGGGCCTCGCGCTGGTAGGCCGCGACCGAGGCGGTCTCGGTGACGTCGAGGACGTCGAGCTGGTGGTGGACGATGCCGCGCCGCTCGTGCGGGGCGAGCTTCGCGGTGCCGACGTCCAGGCCGCGGTAGAGCTGCATCGCGTCGGCGTTGACGACCTCCCCGCCCAGCGCCAGTGCCAGCTCCAGCCCGAGGTCCGACTTGCCGGTCGCGGTCGGCCCGACCACGACCACGAGCGGCGGTGCCGTCGACGGAGGGGCGTTCACGCCGGTTCCCACAGCGCCACGTGGTAGGCGACGCCGTAGGGCATCGAGGTGTGCCGGTGCGCCGCCGTCCAGGCCCGCCCGCGCGCGGCACCCGCGAGGACCTGCCAGGGCGCGCGGCCGGACGCCCAGAGCGCGGCGGCGCCGTCCGGGTCGAGCCGGGCGAGCGCCTCGGGGTCACCGGCGTCGAACGCGGCGGCGACGACGGCGTCGAACGCCTCGGCGCGGGCGTCGAACCCGCCGGGGGCCTTCGCGGTGTGCTTGGCCGCGCCGTCACCGACGACGAGCAGCCCGACCCCCTCGCCGGCGAGCTCCGCGCCCAGCGCCAGGCAGTCGGCGACCGGGGCGTCCGGCGCGACGAGCTCGCCGCGCGCCGACCCGACCCCGGCCGGCACCGCGGCCCAGGCCGCGACCAGCAGCGGGAGTGGAAGCTCCGGGCCCTCGTCGGGGCCGGCCGGACCGGGCAGCGCGACGGGGACGTCGCGGCCGTAGCCGGCGAAGGTGCCGCGGGTACCCGGGGCGACGGTGCGCCGCCCGCCGGGATCGGCGCCGACGACGACCCAGCTGTCCGCGGCCGCGGCCAGACCCGCCACGGCGGTGGCGACGGCCTCGCGCAGCCCCTCGGTCTCGACCGCCGCGTCGCCGCTCAGGGCGGGGACGAGGAGCGGGGGCTGGGGCAGGACGGCGATAGCGGCGGGCACGGGATCCGAGGGTAATCAGCGTTCCCCCGCCGCGACGCCCGTACCCGGCCGGGGGGCACGCGGTTCCCCCGAGGGCGGTGGACCTGCTTGAATCGCCGTTCCGGCCTCCGCACCGCGCGAGGGGCCCGGTGCGCGCACGGCCCCGGACGGACATCCGCACCGGGGCGCCCGCCCCCGCGGCGGGCCGAACGAGGAGGACCTACCGGTGTCCGAGACCCACGCGACCGACGCTGCAGGACAGGGTGCCGAGCCCACCCGGCCCACCCCGCCGAAGCCGGGTCCGCCCCGGCCCGGCCCACGGCCCGGACCGCCGCCCGCCGCGCGACCCGCGCCCACCCCGGCCGCGGTCGCACCGCCCGCGCCGCCCGCAGCGCTGCCGTCGCCGGTGCCCTCGGCGGCCGGTGACCCGGGCCGCTGGGGCCGCGCCGACGACGACGGGACCATCACCCTGGTCACCGCCGACGGCGAGCGGGTCGTCGGCTCCTACCAGGCCGGTCCGCCCGCGGAGGGCCTGGAGCACTACGCGAAGCGGTTCGACGCGCTGGTCACCGAGACCGAGGTGCTCGCCGCACGGATCGCCGGCGGCGGGGACGCGAAGGCGTCGCTGACCGCGCTCACCGCGCTGCGCGAGGGCCTCGGCGAGGCGCACGTGGTCGGGGACGTGCCCGCCCTGCGCGAGCGGCTCGACGAGCTGGTCGGCCGGGCCGAGCAGGGCGTCAGCGCGGCGAAGGAGGAGCGCGAGCGCGCCCGGCACGACGCCGTCGCCCGCAAGGAGGCGCTCGCCGTGGAGGCCGAGAAGATGGCCGCGGACTCCACCCAGTGGAAGCAGGCCGGGGACCGGTTCAAGGCGATCCTCGACGAGTGGCGCACCGTCCGCGGCGTCGACAAGAAGACCGACGAGCAGCTGTGGAAGCGCTTCTCGAAGGCCCGTGAGGCGTTCAACCGGCGGCGCGGCTCGCACTTCGCCGACCTCGACCGCCAGCGGGTCACCGCGAAGGCCCGCAAGGAGGAGCTCGTCGACCGGGCCGAGGCCCTGGCCGACTCCGACGAGTGGAACGCGACCGCGGCCGCCTACCGCGACCTGATGACCGAGTGGAAGGCCGCGGGCCGCGCCCACCGCGAGGCCGACGACGCGCTGTGGGCCCGCTTCCGCGGCGCGCAGGACCGCTTCTTCGCCCGCCGCGGGGAGCACTTCTCCGCCCGCGACACCGAGTTCGCCGAGAACGCCGAGGCGAAGCGGGCCCTGCTCGCCGAGGCCGAGACGATCGACCTGTCCGACCCGGACGGAGCACGGGCCCGGCTGCGTGAGGTCCAGGAGCGCTGGGAGGCCATCGGCAAGGTCCCGCGCGAGGAGATCCGCACCCTGGAGGGGCGGCTGCGCGGGATCGAGGACAAGGTCGCCGCCGCCGCGGACGCGCAGTGGCGCCGCACCGACCCCGAGGCCCAGGCCCGCGTGGAGCAGTTCCGGGTGCGGGTCGAGCAGTTCGAGGCGCAGGCGGAGAAGGCCGAGGCGGCCGGCGACGGCAGGCGCGCCGAGCAGGCCCGTGCGCAGGCGGCGCAGTGGCGGGAGTGGCTGACCGCCGCCGAACAGGCGGTCGACGAGCGGTAGGGGGTCAGTCGCGCTGCAGCGCGGCGCCCGCCCACACGAAGGTCAGCAGGACGACCGCGATCACGCCGAGGACCATCCCGAGCCCGGGGCCGGCCTCGGCGCCGGTCTGCTGCGACCAGATCGCCCACAGCCCGTTCACCGAGGAGATCCCGCAGCCGAAGGCCGCGAGCCACGCGAGCGCCCACAGCCGGGTCAGCAGCGCGGCCGCGGACACCACGACGGCGAACCCGGTCATCGTGAACGAGAACAGCGTCGGCAGCGGCCCGGAGGTGCCGGAGGCCAGCACCTGCCAGCCCGGGGTGCCCGCCACCCACGGCAGCAGCAGCGCGGCGACGGCGGCGACGATCGCCACCGCGATCAGCATGGCGCGCGCGCCCGGGTCGATCCGGCGGGCGACACCGCGCCCGGCCCGGTCGATCTCGGCGCGGGTCTCCGGGGACACGTCGCTCATCGGGTACCTCCGGTGGTGGCGGCGACGCCGCAGGACGGCGCGGCGGGTACCGGCTCGGGCACCGGGGCGCCGAACGCGGGCAGTCCCAGGGTGGTGGGCGCCCCGGACGGGCGCTCGCCGGCCTCGGCGGCGTCACCGGCGCGGGTGCGGCGGTGGGTGAGCACACCGCCGTCGGCGACGAGGTGGTGCGGGGCACCGCGGTCGATCCGGACGGTGACGATGTCGCCCGGCCGGATGCCGGTCGCGTCCCCGGGCGCGAAGTGCACGAGCCGCCCGTCGCGGGCGCGGCCGGTGAGCCGGGCGGTCGCCGCGTCCTTGCGGCCCTCGCCGGTGGACACGAGCAGCTCGACCTCGGTGCCCTCCTGCCTGCGGTTCTCCTCCCAGGAGATCCGCTCCTGCAGCGCGACGAGGCGCTCGTAGCGCTCCTGCACGACGGCCTTGGGCAGCTGGTCGGGCAGGTCCGCGGCGGGCGTCCCGGGGCGCTTCGAGTACTGGAAGGTGAACGCCGCGGCGAACCGGGCCCGCTCGACGACGTCGAGGGTGTCCTGGAAGTCCTGCTCGGTCTCGCCGGGGAAACCGACGATGATGTCGGTGGTGATCGCCGCGTGCGGGATCGACTCCCGGACCTCGGCCAGGATCGACAGGAACCGCTCCGAGCGGTAGCTGCGGCGCATCCGGCGCAGGACGTCGTCGGAGCCGGACTGCAGCGGCATGTGCAGCTGCGGGCAGACGTTCGGGGTCTGCGCCATCGCGGCGATCACGTCGGAGGTGAAGTCGCGCGGGTGCGGGCTGGTGAACCGCACCCGCTCCAGCCCCTCGACCTCGCCGCAGGCCCGCAGGAGCTTGGAGAACGCCTGCTTGTCGCCCATGTCCGAGCCGTAGGCGTTCACGTTCTGGCCCAGCAGGGTCACCTCGAGCACGCCGTCCGCGGCGAGGGTCTGCACCTCGGCGAGCACGTCGCCGGGGCGCCGGTCGCGCTCCTTGCCGCGCAGCGACGGCACGATGCAGAACGTGCAGGTGTTGTTGCAGCCCACCGAGATCGACACCCAGCCGGCGTAGGCGGAGTCGCGGCGCGCGGGCAGCGTCGAGGGGAACACCTCGAGCGCCTCGGCGATCTCGACCTGCGCCTGTTCGTTGTGCCGGGCCCGCTCCAGCAGCGTCGGCAGGGCGTGCACGTTGTGCGTGCCGAACACGACGTCGACCCACGGGGCCCGCCGCGTGATCGTGTCGCGGTCCTTCTGGGCCAGGCAGCCGCCCACGGCGATCTGCATGTCCGGGTTCGCGACCTTGCGGGGGCGCAGGTGCCCGAGGTTGCCGTAGAGCTTGTTGTCCGCGTTCTCCCGCACCGCGCAGGTGTTGAACACGACGACGTCGGCGGTGTCGGGGTCCTCGGCCCGGGCGTACCCGGCGTCCTCCAGCAGACCGGCCATCCGCTCCGAGTCGTGCACGTTCATCTGGCACCCGTAGGTGCGCACGGTGTAGCTGCGGCTCACACACCCGAGGGTAGGCGCCCCGGTGCGACGACGCCGGGACGGGGCCGTCGGGGATGATGGGCGGGTGCACCGGCCCGGGCCCCCGCTGACGAGGCGCACCGTGCTGCGCGCGGGGGCGGCGTTCGGTCTGGGGGCGGGCCTGGCCGCCTGTACCGGGCCGCGGCCCGCCGCCCCGCTGGTGATCGCCGGCGGGGTGCAGCCGGGGGTGTACATCAACCTCGCGCACACGCTGTCGGAGATCTGGCGGGAACGGCTCGGGCTCGCCGCGGCCCCGCAGGTGCTGGAGACCGCGGGCAGCGCACAGAACATGGAGCTCCTGACCACCGGGGCGGCCGCGGTCACGATCAGCCAGGTCGACGTGGCCGCCGACGTCGCCGCCCGCACCACCGGCCCGGCCGAGCCGCGCGCACTGGCCCGGCTCTACGACGACGTCACCCACATCGTCGTGCGCGCCGACTCCGGCCTGCGCAGCATCGCCGACCTGCGCGGACGACGGGTGTCGATCGGCCCGGGCGGCAGCGGCTACCAGCCGATCGCGATCCGGCTGCTCGACGTCGCCGGGATCGGCGTCGCGGGCCTGGGCACCCGCGCGGAGCTGGGCCTCCCGGACGCGGCGGCGGCGCTGCGCGAGAACGGCCTCGACGCGTTCTTCTGGTCCGGCGGGGTCCCCACCGACGGCGTGCGGGAGCTGGCCGCACAGGTCCCGATCCGACTGCTGGAGCTCGGTGGCGTGCTCGACCGCATGCGCGACCGGTACCCCGTCTACTCGGTGGCGACGGTCCCCGCGAACACCTACGGCCTGCCCGGCCCGGTGTCGTGCCTGTCGGTGCGCAACGCACTGCTGGTCACCGAGGGGATGGACGCCGACCTGGCCGGCGCACTCATCCGCGCCGCCTTCGACGAACAGCCTCGACTGGCCCAGGCCAGCCCGGCCGCGGTGACCGTCGACTCCCGCTCGGCGATCGGCACCCAGCCGATCCCGCTGCACGACGGCGCCGTCGCGTTCTACCGGGCCACCAAGGGCTACTGAGCCGCCCCCGGGCGCAGCCACAGCGTGACCCGCAGCCCGCCGCCCGGGGCGGCGCCCAGCTGCAGGCTCCCGCCGGCCGCGGCGGCGGTCCGCACCGCGATGGCCAGACCCAGCCCGCTGCCCTCGACGTTGGTCTGACCGGGCGCCCGCCAGAACCGGTCGGTGGCCCGGGCCCGGTCCTCCGGCGCCAGGCCGGGCCCGCCGTCGACGACGCTGACGCCGATCCGGTCCGCGGTGCGCAGCGTCGCGACCCGCACCCGTCGCCCGGCCGGGGTGTACTTGAGCGCGTTGTCCAGCAGCGCGTCGAGCACCGACTCCAGCGCGGGCTCGCCGATCAGGGCGTGCAGGCCGTGCGGGCCGCTGCGGCGCAGCTCGATCCCGGAGTGCTCGGCCAGCGGCCGCCAGTTGTCCACCCGCTCGGCGATGACGACGTCGAGGTCGGTGTCCTCGGCGTCACCCGGGTCCTCCACCGCGCGCTCGGCGCGGGCCAGCGCGAGCAGCCCGTCGAGCACCCGGGACAGCCGCTCGGCCTCCTCCATCGCCGCGAGGTGGTCGTCGGCGGCGGCCGGGTCGACGTGCCCGTCGAGGTTGGACAGCCGCAGGCGCAGCGCCGTGAGCGGGTTCCGCAGCTGGTGGGAGGCGTCGGCGACGAACGCGCGCTGCGCGGCCAGCGCCTCGCGCACCGTCTCGGTCATCCGGTCGAACGACCCGGCCAGCGAGCGCAGCTCCGGCGGGCCGCTGCGCCGCGACGGCGGACCGGGCGGCCCCCCGGCGACGACGGCCGTCCCGACCCGGCCCATCGCCTCGTCGAGCCGGCGGACCGGGCGCAGCACCCAGGCGGTCAGCGGCAGCGCGACCAGGGTGCCGGCGAGCAGCGCGAACACCGCGGCCCCGGCGATCAGCGACCAGGTGCGCACCGCCTCGGCCCGCAGTGCGTCGGTCGGTGACACCGTCGCCACCGCGCCGACGACCTCGCCGTCGACGAGCACCGGCTCCGCCAGCACCAGCGGCCGGGCGTCCCACGGCATCAGCAGCGGGTAGGTCGACGAGCGGCGCCCGGCCAGCGCGACCGCGGTCCGCTCGGTGGCGTAGTCCCCCAGCTCGGGCAGCCGTTCGGCCGGGCGGGACGCGGTCAGTGTCCGGCCGGTCCGGTCGAACACGAGCACCGCGACCCCGTAGACGTCGTCGTAGCGGGTGATCTCGTCGGTGAAGGTGGTGAGCGCGGAGCTGCCCGCGGGGGCCTCGATGAGCGGGCGCTGCGCGGTGGAGGCGAAGGAGATCGTGTCGGTGAGCCGGTCGGTGAAGACCTCCTCCTGGGCGCGCTGGGCGGCGGTCCAGGCCAGCGGGACGCCCAGCCCGGCGGCGAGCAGGCCGACGAGCACGAGCACGACCAGCAGCAGCCGGCTGCGCACGGGTCAGTCCTCGGTGGCGGCGAAGCGGTACCCGACGCCGCGCACGGTGCGCACCAGCTCGGGGCGGCCGAGCTTGGTCCGCAGCGTCGCCACGTGCACGTCGAGGGTCCGGTTCGCGCCCGCCCAGCCGCGCCCCCACACCTCGGCGACGATCTGGGCGCGGGTGCAGACGGCGCCGTCGGCGCGGGCGAGCAGCGACAGCACCTGGAACTCCTTGCGGGTGAGCACCACCTGCTCCCCGGCGACGGTGACCTCGTGCCGTTCGGGGTCGACGCGGACGTCGCCGACGGTCACCGGGGCCGACCCGGCCGGGGCGACCGTGCCGTCGTCACCGACCTTGCGGCGGCGCTGCACCGCGTGCACCCGGGCCACGAGCTCGCCGATGTCGTAGGGCTTGACCAGGTAGTCGTCGGCGCCGGTGTGCAGCCCGGCGATGCGGTCGGTGACCTCGCCGCGGGCGGTCACCATCAGCACCGGGACCTCGGAGACGGCGCGGATCGCACGGCAGACGTCGAGCCCGTCGGCGTCGGGGAGGCCCAGGTCGAGCAGCACGACGTCGACGCCGTCGAGGTGGTCGACGGCGCCGCGGCCGCGGTCGAGGCGGGTCGTGGTCATCCCGTGCCGGTGCAGCGCCGGGCGCAGCGCGGCGGCGACCCGGTCGTCGTCCTCGATCAGCAGGATGTGCACCGCTGCCCGCCCTTTCCGTTACGTGGCCGAGACCCTAAAGGTTCCTCAAGGTGGTGGACTCGCATGTCCGTTCCGTCCAGGCTCTCGCCATGTCCGGAGGCAGCATGACCAGCCCGCCCGCGTCCAGCACTCCCATGGTGCGGATGGCCGGGGTGCAGAAGCACTTCGGCGACCTCCACGTGCTGCGCGACATCGATCTCGACGTCGCCCGTGGTGAGGTCGTCGTCGTCCTCGGCCCCTCCGGTTCCGGCAAGTCCACACTCTGCCGCACGATCAACCGGCTCGAGCCGATCGACACCGGCACGATCGAGATCGACGGCACCGCACTGGCGGCGGAGGGCAAGGCGCTGGCCGCCCTGCGGGCCGACGTCGGCATGGTCTTCCAGTCGTTCAACCTGTTCGCGCACAAGACGATCCTGGAGAACGTCACGCTGGCCCCGCTCAAGGTCCGCGGCGCCTCCAAGGCCGAGGCCGAGAAGACCGGGCTGGCGCTGCTGGAGCGCGTCGGCATCGCGAACCAGCGCGACAAGTACCCGGCGCAGCTGTCCGGCGGCCAGCAGCAGCGCGCGGCGATCGCCCGCGCGCTGGCGATGAAGCCGAAGGTGATGCTCTTCGACGAGCCGACCTCGGCGCTGGACCCGGAGATGGTCAACGAGGTGCTCGACACCATGACCTCGCTGGCCAAGGAGGGCATGACGATGGTCGTCGTGACCCACGAGATGGGCTTCGCCCGCCGGGCCGCGCACCGCGTCGTGTTCATGAGCGACGGCGAGATCGTCGAGGACTCCACGCCCGACGACTTCTTCACCGCGCCGCGCAGCGACCGGGCCAAGGACTTCCTCGGCAAGATCCTCTCCCACTGACCCACCCCACCCCGACGAGCGGAGCGAACGTGAAGAGAACCCGCATCCTGGTGGCTGCCGCCCTGGCCGCCACCCTCGCCCTGGCCGGCTGCGGCCGCGAGGGAGCCCCCGGCGCCGAGGGCTCGGGCTACCAGCCGACCGTCGCGCAGAACGTGACCGTCGAGGGCTCTCCCACCTTCGACGCCATGAAGCAGCGCGGCCGCGTCGTCATCGGTGTCAAGGACGACCAGCCGAACCTGGGCTTCCGCGACGCCACCACCAACGAGTTCTCCGGGTTCGACATCGACATCGCCCGGATGGTCGCGGGCGGTCTCGGCTTCTCCCCCGACCAGATCGACTACAAGGTCATCCCGTCGGCGGCGCGCGAGGACAACATCGAGCGCGGCGACGTCGACTTCTACGTCGGCACCTACACGATCAACGACAAGCGCAAGCAGCGCGTCGGGTTCGCCGGTCCGTACTACGTCGCCGGGCAGAGCCTGCTCGTCCGCGCCGACGACGACACGATCACCGGCCCCCAGACCCTGCAGGGCAAGCGGGTCTGCTCGGTCACCGGCTCCACCCCGATCCAGCGGGTCAAGGACCAGAAGCTGACCGACCAGGTCGTCGAGTTCCAGACCTACACCCAGTGCGTCGACCAGCTGATCAACAACCAGGTCGACGCCGTCACCACCGACGACGCGATCCTGCTCGGCTACGCCGCGCAGAACCCGGAGCAGCTGAAGGTCGTCGGCGAGAAGTTCTCCTCCGAGCCCTACGGCATCGGCGTCCCGAAGGCCGACACCGCGCTCCGCAACAAGATCAACGACCTGCTCCAGGCGTCGATCGACGACGGCACCTGGAAGACCATCTACGACGGCACCCTGGGCAAGTCCGGTACCCAGACCGAGCCGCCGGCCATCGAGCGCTACTGATCCCGCCCGCGGCCCGGCGGGGGGGGTGACCGCGTCACCACCCCGCCGGGCCGCGGCGGGTCCAGACACGTCGGGACCAGAGAAAGGAGAGCCGCCCGGTGGATGTCCTGCTGGACAACCTCGACCTCTACGTCGGCGGGTTCGCCGGCACGATCGGCCTCTTCGTCGTCGCCGCGATCGGGTCGCTGCTGCTCGGCACGCTGGTGGCGGGCATGCGGGTCAGCCCCGTCCCCGCGCTGCGTGCCTTCGGCACCGGCTACGTGACGATCCTGCGGAACACCCCGCTGACGCTGGTGCTGTTCTTCTTCGCGTTCGCCTACCCCCGCCTCGAGCTCGTCCAGCTCAGCTTCTTCGCGCTGGCGAGCGTCGGCCTGATCCTCTACACCGCCGCGTTCGTGTGCGAGGTCGTGCGGTCGGGCATCAACACGGTCCCGGTCGGACAGGCCGAGGCCTCCCGGGCACTGGGCTTCACCTTCACCCAGACCCTCGGCCAGGTGGTGCTCCCGCAGGCGGTGCGCGCCACCGTCCCGCCGATGACGAACATCCAGATCGCGCTGCTGAAGAACACCACGATCGCGTCCGGCTTCTCGGTGTTCCAGGCCGGCGGCATCTACCAGAACCTCTCCGAGCGCGGCTACAACGTGCTCGTCGGGCTGCTGTGGGTAGCGCTGATCTTCGTGATCCTGGTGGCCCCGCTGACCTGGATGCAGCGCCGCCTCGACGCCCGCTGGGGGGTGGCCCGATGAGCTCGGTCCTCTACGACATCCCGGGCCCGGCGGCCCGCGCCCGCAACCGCACGATCGGCGTCGTCGGCGTCGCGGTGATCGTGGCGATCCTCGGGTTCGTCGTCTACCGCTTCTGGGCCACCGGCCAGTTCAGCGGCCGGATGTGGGACTGGATCACCTACGAGGCGATCCAGATCCGGATCCTCGAGGCGCTGTGGAACACCATCCGCGCGTTCGCCGTCGCGGCGGTCCTGTCCCTGGTGTTCGGGGCGGTGTTCGCCGCCGGGCGGCTGTCGGACCACGCGTGGATCCGGGTCCCGTGCACCGTGATCGTGGAGTTCTTCCGCGCCGTCCCGCTGCTCGTCCTGATCTTCATCATGTACTACGGCATGTCGCAGGGCGCGGGCATCGAGATCACCGCGTTCTGGGCCGTCGTGCTCGGCCTGATGCTCTACAACGGCTCGGTGCTCGCCGAGGTGTTCCGCGCCGGGATCAACGCGGTCCCGCGCGGACAGAGCGAGGCCGCCTACGCCCTGGGGCTGCGCAAGACCCAGGTGATGTCCTCGGTGCTGCTCCCGCAGGCGGTCCGCTCGATGCTGCCGACGATCCTGTCGCAGCTGGTGGTGGTCCTGAAGGACACCGCGCTCGGCTTCCTGATCCTCTACGAGGAGCTGCTGCTCGTGGCCCGCCAGCTCGGCAGCCAGGTACAGCTCGGGTCGCCGATCCTGCAGGTCGCGCTCGTCGTCGCGGTCATCTACATCGGGCTGTGCCTGATCCTGACCGGGCTGTCCCGGCTGGTGGAGAAGCGGCTGTCGCAGGGCCCGCGCAAGGCCACCGCGCAGGCGGCTCCGGAGCCCGTGCCCGCCGGCGGCGCGTCGGTCTGAGGCCCGTCGCCCTACAGGTGCCGCAGGAACGCGTCGGGGTCGGCGAGGAAGCTCCGGGTCAGGACGACCGGGAGCGCCTCGTCGTACCCCACGCGGCGGACCGCGCCGTCGTCGCCGATCTCCAGGATCGTCGCCCCGGGCAGCGCGAGCAGCACCGGCGAGTGGGTGGCGACGACGAACTGGCTGCCCCGCGCGGTCAGGTCGGTCATCCGGGCGAGCACCGCCAGGGCCCCGGTGACCGACAGGGCGGCCTCCGGCTCGTCGAGCAGGTAGAGGCCGCGCGGGAAGAACCGGTGGCGCAGCAGCGCCAGGAACGACTCGCCGTGGCTGCGCTCGTGCCCGGAGCCGCCGTAGGCCGGCAGCAGCGGCGGGCCGCCCGGCTCCCGGTCGAGTCGTTCCACCTCGGACGCGACGTTGTAGTACGACTCCGCACGCAGGAAGAAGCTGGTGCGCTCCCGGCCCGGCCGCCGGGCGACCCGCAGGTGCGACCCGAGGTCGGACTCGCTGGCCCGGGTCGCGAACCGGAACGACCGCGACCCGCCCTCGGGGTTCAGCCCCACTGCGACGGCGACCGCCTCCACCAGCGTCGACTTCCCGGACCCGTTCTCCCCCACCAGGAACGTCACGCCCGGGTAGAGCGCGAGCCCGCCGTGCTCGCGCAGCCACCGGACCACGGGGAGCTCGAACGGGTAGCCGCGCGACGGGGCCGCGGGATCGAGGGACATGCGGGCGATGAAGTGCCCCGCGCTCACAGGTTCTCGATCTCCACCGGCTCGATGCCCTCCTCCGCGGGCAGCGCGAACCCGAACACCCGGGAGTAGAACGCGAGCTCGGCGTCGAGGGCCCGGCGGATGTTCGCGGCCTGCCGGAAGCCGTGCTGCTCCCCGGCGAACAGCAGGTAGGCGACCGGCACCCCGCGCCCGCGCAGCGCGTCGACGATCATCTCCGACTGGTTGGGCGGGACGATGGCGTCCTCGTCGCCCTGGAGCACGATCAGCGGGGTGCGGAAACGCCCCACGTGGGTGAGCGGGGAGCGCTCGGTGTACACCGCCTCCGCCGCGGGCCACGGCCCGACCAGGCCGTCGAGGTAGCGGGACTCGAACTTGTGGGTGTCCCGGGCGAGCGCGGCCAGGTCGGCGACGCCGAAGTGGTCCGCCCCGGCGGAGAACGGGGTGTCGTCGCGGGCGAGGGCGGCCAGGGTGGTGAACCCGCCCGCGGAGCCGCCGCGGATCGCCATCCGGGCCGGGTCGACGCGGCCGGTGTCGGCGAGCGTGCGGGCCGCGGCGAGGCAGTCGGCGACGTCGACGATCCCCCAGGCGCCCTTCAGCTGCTCGCGGTAGGCGCGGCCGTAGCCGGTGGAGCCGCCGTAGTCGACGTCGACGACGCCGAACCCGCGGCTGGTCCAGTACTGCACGGCGACCGAGAGGACCGGGGTCGCGGAGCCGGTCGGCCCGCCGTGGATGACGACGAGCAGCGGCGGCAGCTCGCCCTCGGGGGCGTCGTGGCCTGCCGGCGGCGGGTAGAACAGCGCGTAGCCGGTGCGCGGGCTGCCCGCGGCGTCCGAGGACAGGAACGTGATCGGCTCGGGCACCGACACGGTCTCCGGGTGCAGGCCGAGGTCGCGCGGGGCGCGCAGGGTCTGCACCCCGGCCGCGCCGGGCTCCCCCGCGCCGTCCGGGGCGGGCACGACGCGGTGCACGCCCGGCTCGGCGGTGGGCGACCCGGCGACGCAGACGACGGCGTAGGGCCCGTCGGCGCGCACCGAGCCGATCGCGGTGAACGGGGTGTCGAGCTCGATGATCCGGCCGTCGACCTCCCGCACGACCAGCGCGTCGAAGCCCCGCGAGGAGCGGGCGAACACGACGCGGCCGTCCTCCAGGACGGCGTAGCGCGACCCGCCCAGCACCCAGCCGGGCACGCCGATCTCGGCGTCGATGCGCACGAGCGCCTCGATGTCGTGGCCGGGCAGCCAGCGGTAGAGGTTCCACCAGCCGGTGCGGTCGCTGATGAAGGTGAGCGACCCGTCGGGCTGCCACTGCGGCTCGGTGACCGACTCCCCCGGCCCGCCCGCGACGACGGTGTCCACCCCGGACGCCAGGTCGCGGACGGTGAGCTCGACGTCGTCCCACGGCATCGACGGGTGGTTCCAGGACAGCCAGGCCAGCGTGCCGCCGTCCGGGGAGATCCGCGGCGCGGCGACGAAGTCCGGGCCGCCGACCAGCACCTCAGGCTCCGACGGGGCGCGGGCGTCGAGCCACACGATCTCGTTGACGACCTCGGCGGCCGGGGTGTGCGCGGCGTGGTGGCGCTCGCGGACCACGACCATCCAGGTG
Source organism: Pseudonocardia sp. ICBG1034 (assembly GCF_020131375.1). NCBI lineage: Bacteria > Bacillati > Actinomycetota > Actinomycetes > Pseudonocardiales > Pseudonocardiaceae > Pseudonocardia > Pseudonocardia sp. ICBG1034. The sequence continues at coordinate 1,738,343 of NZ_JAHLEK010000015.1, read as the reverse complement.
CCGTCGGGGGCGACGTCGCCGTCGGCGTGGCGGTCGCCACGCGGCACCGCGGGCTCCGGGGTGAGCGCGACCGGGGCGGCGCCGCGGTCGAGCCGGTACAGGCGCTGGTCGGCCCACTCGACGTACCAGACGACGCCGGGGCTGCCGGCGTGCAGCCACCACGCGCCGCCGCCGTACTCGTGGACCGCCGAGCGGGCGTTCGCGCCCTCGGGCAGCAGGTCGGTGCGCGAGCCCGCGGCGTCGCCGCCGGTGCGGCGCACCAGCTGGGTCCGGCCGCCCTCCGCGGCGCGGCCCTCGGCCCAGACCACGCCGGTGTCCTCGGTGCCGGGCGCACCGTCGGGGCGGACCTCCCCGAGCCGCACCGCGGCCGTCACCACCACTTCGGACGTGACCGGTGTCGGCCACGACCCGTACCCGGAGATCGTCACGGCGCCCACGCTAGTCATCGCCGGGCCGCCGTGCCCGTAGGTTGTCGCCGTGCCGACACTGCGTGCGCTGGAATGCCTGGTGGCCGTCCTCGACCACGGGTCGGCGACCGGGGCGGCCGCGGCCCTGCACCTGTCCCGGCCCGCGCTGTCCCACCAGCAGGCCCGGCTCGAACGCGAGATCGGCACCCGCTGCTGGAGCGGCTGCCGCGCGGGGTGCGCCCGACCGTCGCGGGTCGGGCGGTGCGCGCCGACGCCGTCGCCGCGCCGGCAGCCGCGGACCGGGTGCCGACGACCGGGCGCCGCACAGTCCCGTCGCGCGATCGATGGTCCCGACCTGTGCGATGACCGTCTCTTATGCCTCGGCCAGCCGCAGGGTCGCCCGGGCCCGGGCGAGCACCGGTGCGTCGACCATCTCCCCGCCGAACCGGAAGACCCCGGGGTGCCGCTCCGCCTCGGCGAGCAGGGCGCGGGCGTGCTCGGTCTCGGCGTCGCCGGGCCGGAACCCGCGGCGGACGACCTCCACCTGCGACGGGTGGATGCACACCTTCGCCGCGAACCCCGCGTTCGCCGCATCGACGGTGTCGGCGAGCAGGGTGTCGGTGTCGGCGATGTCGGTGAGCACCGTGTCGACCGGGGCCCGGCCCGCGGCGCGGGCGGCGTAGAGGATCCGGGTGCGGGCCTCGGCGAGGGCCGGTCCGTAGCCGCCGCCGGCCGCGCGCCCGGTGCGCCCGCCCAGGTCGGCGAGCAGGTCCTCGCTGCCCCACATCAGGCCCGCGCAGTTCGACGCCCGGGCGATCGACGGCGCCTCCAGCACCCCGTGCGCGGTCTCGCACAGCGCGATCACCGGGTGCGGGGCCAGCGCCTCCACCGCGGCGGCGCTCGTCGCCATCGGCAGCATCAGTGTGAGGTCGGGGTGGACGGCCAGCGCGGCGACGTCGCCGTCGTGGGCGGGGGCGCCGGGCGCGTTGACCCGCACGACCACCCGGGTGCGGTCCAGCTCCGCCAGCGCGGCGACGACGGCGTCCCGGGCGCCGTCCTTGTCGTCCGGGCCGACGGCGTCCTCCAGGTCGAGGATGACGGCGTCGGCCGCGGCGAGCGCCTTGGCGAACCGGTCGGGCCGGTCGCCGGGGCAGAACAGCAGGGCCGGCCCGTGGTCGAGGGGGCGGACGATGGGGTCCACGGTGGAGTTCCTCCGGAGGGGACGGGGACGGGCGTCGGAATGCAGGATCGTCCGCCGCGCCGGGATCGGCGCGGCGGACACGCGGGGCGGCTCAGCGTCGCACCGACGCCGCCTCCCGCAGCAGCCTCGCCGCGACCGGCAGCGCGCCGGGCCGCAGCACCGGCGCCAGCCCGACGATCCCGCGCATCCCGGTCCACCAGCGGACCTGCCCGTCGGTGCGGAGCACACCGACCGCAGGCGCCCGGCACCCGGCGACGGCGGCCGGCAGGTTCGGGTAGATCTCGGCCAGCCGTGGCTCGTGGCAGGACCGCGCACGGACCCGGACGGTCACGCAGCCCGGCAGCTCCCGTGCGATCCGCGAGCACGGCGCGCAGGCCGCGTCGTGCACCACCACCAGCTCCCGGATCCGCGTGCGCGCCACGACGCCATCATCGCCTGCGCTCAGCGACCGAGCACCGCCGCGGCCAGCGCGCCGGGGTGCGACAGCATCGGGTGGTGCCCGCCGGGGACCATCTCCGGCACGACGCCGCGCAGCCGCCGGGCGAGCATCGTCCGGACGAACGCGGCCGGGAACAGCTTGTCCTCGCGGCACAGCAGGTACCGGGTCGGCACGTCCGGCCAGGCCGCACGCGGCCACGGCTGGGTCCACGGCGTCGCGGACTGGTCGCGCTCGTGACGCAGTGCCTCGTTCGCCACCGACTCCTCGACGTCGTGGTAGAAGAGCCCGACGACGTCGTCGGGGTCGCGCCCGTCGCGGGCGTCCTGCTCGGCGAGCGCCACCCCGGCGCCGGTCGCGTCGCCCCACTGCGCCGCGGACTCGCCCGGCAGCGGCACCATCGCCGTCACCAGGACGAGCCCACGCACCGCGATCCGGTCGCACACCAGCGGTGCGCTGAACCCGCCGAAGGAGTGCGCGACGACCACGAGGTCGTCGGCACCGCCGACCGCGGCCACGACGGCGTCGGCGTAGGTCTCCAGCCCGGCGGTGTCGTCGTCGCAGGGCAGCTCGACCGGCACCGCGCGGTGGCCGCGCCGGGTCAGCTCCCGTTCCAGCGGACCCCAGTACCAGGTGTCGGTCCCCGCCCCGGGGACCAGCGCGAAGGTCGTCATACCGGTGACGACCGCCCACCGGGGGCGTTCTCATCGCCTACCGTCGAGGGCGGAACCGAGGAGGCCCGATGACCGACCCGACCCACCTGCCCGCCGTCCCCGACCCGGAGCCGGTCGTGCCCGACCCTGCCGTCCCCGACCCGGTCGAGCCCGTCACCGACTACACCGACGACGGCGTCCCCACGTTCTCCTACGTGCGCGACCGCATCGAGGGCCGCGCCGCCACCGCGGCGGCCGCCGAGGAGCTCGCGGGCGGCGACGCGCGCGCCGCGGAGGCGGAGGACGCGTTCGCCGAGCGCGAGCGCAAGGCCGCCGACCGGCTCGCCGAGATCCGCCGGTCGATGGAGCGCTGAGCGACCCGTCGCACCCCCGGCGCGGTCCCCGCACCCCGTGCGGCGGGTGCGACGCCCGCCGCCGGGGTGCGCGGGCACGCTCAGCTCCCGGAGCGCCGGAAGATCTTGTCCCCCAGCCACACCAGCGGGTCGTACTTGCGGTCCACCGCGCGCTCCTTGAGCGGGATGAGCGCGTTGTCGGTGATCTTGATGTGCTCGGGGCACACCTCGGTGCAGCACTTGGTGATGTTGCAGAACCCCAGCCCGTGCTCCTCCTGGGCCTCGACGGCGCGGTTGCCGTGCGCGTCGAGCGGGTGCATGTCCAGCTCCGCCATCCGCATCAGGTAGCGCGGCCCGGCGAACGCCTCCTTGTTCTCCTCGTGGTCGCGGACCACGTGGCAGGTGTTCTGACACAGGTAGCACTCGATGCACTTGCGGAACTCCTGGCTCCGCTCGACGTCGACCTGCGCCATCCGGTACTCGCCCGGAGCCACGCCCTCGGGCGGGGTGAAGCTGGGGATCTCGCGGGCCTTGGTGTAGTTGAACGACACGTCGGTCACGAGGTCGCGGATCACCGGGAAGCTGCGCAGCGGCGTGACGGTGACGACCTCCGCGTCGTCGAAGGTGTTCATCCGCGTCATGCACATCAGCCGCGGCCGGCCGTTGATCTCCGCCGAGCACGAGCCGCACTTGCCCGCCTTGCAGTTCCACCGCACGGCCAGGTCGCCGGCCTCGGTGGCCTGCAGCCGGTGGATGACGTCGAGGACGACCTCGCCCTCGTTCACCTCCACCGGGTAGTCGACCAGCTCGCCCTTGGTGTCGTCGCCGCGCCAGACGCGGAAGTGGTGCAGGTGACTGCTCACTGGTTCCCCTCCGCGGAGTCGGCGCGGTGACCGCCCAGCTCGTCTCCGGTGTAGTACTTCTTCAGCTCGTCCATCTCGAACAGGTCGAACAGGTCCGACCGCATCGGGAGCTGCTCCTGACGGGTCAGCTCGACGTCGTCCTCGCCGATCGCCCGGCACACCAGCAGCAGGTGCCGCCAGTCCGAGTCCATGACCGGGAAGTCGTCGCGGGTGTGCCCGCCCCGGGACTCCTGGCGCTCCAGCGCGGCCTTGCCGGTGCACAGCGCGACGAGCAGCATGTTCCGCAGGTCCAGGGCCAGGTGCCAGCCGGGGTTGAACCGGCGGTGCCCCTCGACCGAGACGGTGCGGGTGCGGGTGGCGATGTCCTCGAGCTTCTTGAGGGCGAGCTCCATCTCGTCGCCCTTGCGGATGATCCCGACGAGCTCGTGCATCGTCTTCTGCAGTTCCTGCTGCACCACGAACGGGTTCTCCCCGCCCTCGGTGGCGCTGGAGAACGGCAGCATCGCCCGCTCCAGCGCGGCGGCGACGTCGGACTCGGCCACGGCGGGCCGGCCGGCGTCGGCGTGCTGCGCGGCGTGCAGCCCGGCGCGACGGCCGAACACCAGCAGGTCCGACAGCGAGTTGCCGCCGAGCCGGTTGGAGCCGTGCATGCCGCCCGCGACCTCGCCCGCGGCGAACAGCCCCGGCACCTTCGACATCGCGGTGTCCGGCTCGACCTCCACCCCGCCCATCACGTAGTGGCAGGTCGGGCCGACCTCCATCGGCTCCTTGGTGATGTCGACGTCGGCCAGCTCCTTGAACTGGTGGTGCATCGACGGCAGCCGCTTGAGGATCTCCTCGGGCTTCAGCCGGGTCGACACGTCGAGGAACACCCCGCCGTGCTCGGTCCCGCGCCCGGCCTTGACCTCGGAGTTGATCGCCCGGGCCACCTCGTCGCGGGGCAGCAGCTCCGGCGGGCGCCGGTTGTTGTCCGGGTCGGTGTACCAGCGGTCGCCCTCCTCCTCGGAGGTGGCGTACTGCTCCTTGAACACGTCCGGCACGTACTCGAACATGAACCGCTTGCCGTCGGTGTTGCGCAGCACGCCGCCGTCGCCGCGGACCGACTCGGTGACCAGCAGGCCCCGCACCGAGGGCGGCCACACCATGCCCGTCGGGTGGAACTGCAGGAACTCCATGTTGATCAGCGTCGCGCCGGCGCGCAGGGCCAGCGCGTGGCCGTCGCCGGTGTACTCCCAGGAGTTCGACGTGACCGAGTAGCTCTTCCCGACCCCGCCGGTGGCGAGCACGATCGCCGGGGCGTCGAAACGCACGAACCGGCCGTCGCCGCGGAAGTAGCCGAAGCAGCCCGAGATCGCGCCGTCGGTGGTGAACAGCTCGGTGATCGTGCACTCGTGGAAGACCCGGATGCGGGACTCGGCGTCGCCGGTCTCGGCGAGGTCCTCCTGCTGCAGCGAGACGACCTTCTGCTGCAGGGTGCGGATCAGCTCCAGGCCGGTCCGGTCGCCGACGTGCGCCAGCCGCGGGTAGGTGTGCCCGCCGAAGTTGCGCTGGCTGATCTTGCCGTCCGTGGTGCGGTCGAACAGCGCACCGTAGGTCTCCAGCTCCCAGACCCGGTCCGGGGCCTCCTTGGCGTGCAGCTCGGCCATCCGCCAGTTGTTGAGGAACTTCCCGCCGCGCATGGTGTCGCGGTAGTGGACCTGCCAGTTGTCGTTCGGGTTGGCGTTGCCCATCGACGCCGCGCAGCCGCCCTCGGCCATCACGGTGTGCGCCTTGCCGAACAGCGACTTGGAGATGATTGCCGTCCGCTTGCCCTGCAGCCGCGCCTCGATCGCCGCCCGCAGGCCGGCACCGCCGGCCCCGATGACGACGACGTCGTAGTCGTGCCGCTCGATCTGTTCGTCCATCTCGGTGCTCACCCCACGATCCGCAGGTCGCTGATCCAGCCGGCGGAGACGGCCATGACGTAGAAGTCGGTGACGGCGAGGCTCACCAGCGTCGCCCACGCGAACTGGTTGTGCCGCGTGTTCAGCTTCGAGACCTGGGTCCAGAGCTTGTAGCGGACCGGGTGCTTCGAGAAGTGGTTGAGCCGCCCGCCGACGGCGCTGCGGCACGAGTGGCACGAGAGCGTGTAGCCGAACAGCAGCACCACGTTCACGACCAGGATGATGTTGCCCAGCCCCAGGCCGAACCCGCCGCCGGGCTTGGCGAAGGCCAGCACCGCGTCGTAGGCGTTGATCAGCGTGATGATCCCGGCGATGTAGAAGAAGTAGCGGTGCGCGTTCTGCAGGATCAGCGGGAAGCGCGTCTCACCGGTGTAGCGGCGGTGCGGCTCGGCCACCGCGCAGGCCGGCGGGGAGAGCCAGAACGCCCGGTAGTAGGCCTTGCGGTAGTAGTAGCAGGTCAGCCGGAACAGCAGCAGGAACGGCAGGGAGACCGCCGCGTAGGGCAGCCACCAGACGTCGGGCAGGAACCGGCCGAAGTGCGACGCCTCCTCGACGCAGCCCGTCGAGACGCACGGCGAGTAGAACGGCGTCAGATAGCCGTACTCGGGGACGAAGTAGTAGTCCTGCATGAACGCCCGCACGGTCGCGTAGGCGACCCAGGCGACGAACGCCACGAAGGTGGCCAGCGGGGGAAGCCACCATCGGTCCGTGCGCAGCGTGCGCGCGGCGATGGTGGCCCGGCCGGTGGACGCGTCAGTGGTGGATGACACGTACGGGAGCTCCTGTCGTCTCGACGACGCCGAAGAGACCTGACACGACGTCGTGTCCTCGTGAACACCCGCCGCACACACGGTGCGGTGGTCGCCAGAGAGTACGACCCACATCACATGTGATCTACGTCGGGACCGTGATTGGGCGTCGCATCGAGACGTGGCTCACACGTCACGGGCCGTCGAGACCCGATTCGCGCAGCGTGACGTTCAGCCGCCCGGACCGCAGGCCGGTACCGGGCGGTCCGGGGTCGTCGAGCAGCCGGGGCACCCCGTGGAACGCCAGCCGGCTCGCCCCGCCGAACACGACGAGGTCACCGGAGTACAGCTCGACGTCGGTCCACGGCCGCCCGCGGTGCCCGGCGGAGCCGAGCCGGAACAGGCACGCCCGCCCGACCGACAGCGACACCACCGGGGCGGGCGAGCGTTCCTCGCGGTCCTGGTGCAGGCCCATGCGGGCGTCGCCGTCGTAGAAGTTGACCACCGCGACGTCCGGCCGGTACGCCTGCGCGTCCGGGTGGCCGGTCGCGGCCAGCGCGGCCCGGCCGAGGTCGGCCAGCCACGACGGGACCGGTGGGACGGCACCGCCGTCCTGGTCGTCGCGGGTGCGCGAGTAGCGGTAGGGCAGCCAGTGCCATCCCAGGCAGACGCTGCGGACCGACATCACGCCACCGCCGGGGAGCGTCACCGTGCGCAGACCGGGGCCGTCGCGGACCCACTCCCGGCAGGCGTCGGCCAGCCTGCGCTGCCCGGGGAGGTCGAGCCAGTCCGGGACGTGCACCGCGCCGGGCCCGAGCGCACGCCGCTCCCGTCCGAACAGTCCGTCCACGACCCCTCCCCACGACGCACGACGGCCCGGGCACCCCGTGGAAGGGGTGGCCCGGGCCGTCGCGACGGTGTGTCCTACTTCTTCCGGCCGCCCACCGTGGCCGCGAGGTAGTCGCGGTTCAGCTGGGAGATCACGTCGAGCGGGATCTCCTTCGGGCAGGCGGTGGCGCAGGCACCGGTGTTGGTGCAGCCGCCGAACCCGGCGGCCTCGTGCTCCTCCACCATGCTGACGACGCGCTCGTAGCGCTCCGGCTGGCCCTGCGGCAGCTCACCCAGGTGGGTCAGCTTCGCGCCCAGGAACAGCGACGCCGACCCGTTCGGGCAGGCTGCGACGCAGGCACCGCAGCCGATGCAGTTCGCCGCGGCGAACGAGCGGTCCGCGGCGACCTTCGGCACGGCGTTGGAGTTGGCCTCCGGCGCCGACCCGGTGTTCACCGAGACGTAGCCACCGGCCTGGATCATCTTGTCGAACGCGGCGCGGTCGACGACGAGGTCCTTGATGACCGGGAACGAGCCCGAGCGGAACGGCTCGATGACGATCGTGTCGCCGTCGGAGTAGTGCCGCATGTGCAGCTGGCAGGTGGTGGTCGCCCGCTGCGGGCCGTGCGGCCGGCCGTCGATGACCATGCTGCACGAGCCGCAGATGCCCTCGCGGCAGTCGTGGTCGAACGCGACCGGCTCGTCGCCGGAGAAAATCAGCTTCTCGTTGAGCACGTCGAGCATCTCGAGGAACGACATGTCCTCGTCGGCGTCGACGGTGTAGGTGACCAGGCGCCCCTTGTCGACCGCGTCGCGCTGGCGCCAGACCTTCAGGTTGAGCTTCATGTCCGTCGGTCCTCTTACTTGTAGCTGCGCTGGGTCGGGTGCACGTACTCGAACGTGAGCTCCTCCTTGTGCAGGACCGGAGCCTGCCCGCGGCCGGTGTACTCCCAGGCCGAGGTGAAGGAGAAGTTCTCGTCGTCGCGCTGCGCCTCGCCGTCCTCGGTCTGGCTCTCCCCGCGGAAGTGACCGCCGCAGGACTCGCGACGCACGAGCGCGTCGAGACACATGAGCTCGCCGAGCTCGAGGAAGTCGGCCACCCGGCCGGCCTTCTCCAGGCTCTGGTTGAGCTCCGCGCCGGTACCCGGCACCTTGACGTTGTTCCAGAACTCGCGACGGAGCTCGGGGATGCGGTCCAGCGCCTTGCGCAGACCCTCCTCGGTGCGCTCCATCCCGCAGTAGTCCCACATGATCTGGCCCAGCTCGCGGTGGAACGAGTCCACCGTGCGGGTGCCGTTGATCGACAGGAACTGGTCGATCCGGTCGGTGACCGACTGCACGGCCTCGACGACCTCGGGCGCGTCGTCCGGGACGGCGTCGAGCTCGTTCTTGGCCAGGTAGTCGCCGATCGTGACCGGGAGGACGAAGTAGCCGTCGGCCAGGCCCTGCATCAGCGCGGACGCACCGAGCCGGTTCGCGCCGTGGTCGGAGAAGTTGGCCTCGCCCGCCACGTAGAGACCCGGGACGGTCGACTGCAGGTCGTAGTCGACCCAGAGGCCACCCATCGTGTAGTGCACGGCGGGGAAGATCCGCATCGGGACCTCGTACGGGTTCTCACCCGTGATCCGCTCGTACATCTCGAACAGGTTGCCGTACTTGTTCTCGACCGCCTTGCGGCCGAGCCGCTGGATGGCGTCGTCGAAGTCCAGGTACACGCCCAGGCCCGACGGACCGACGCCGCGCTTCTCGTCGCAGACCTCCTTGGCGGCCCGGGACGCGATGTCGCGGGGCACCAGGTTGCCGAACGCCGGGTACTTGCGCTCGAGGAAGTAGTCGCGCTCGGAGTGCGGGATCTCGTTCGGCCCGCGGTCGTCGCCGAGCTTCTTCGGGACCCAGACGCGGCCGTCGTTGCGCAGCGACTCCGACATCAGGGTCAGCTTCGACTGGTGGTCGCCGGAGACCGGGATGCAGGTCGGGTGGATCTGGGTGAAGCAGGGGTTCGCGAACAGCGCGCCCTTGCGGTGCGCCCGCCAGGAGGCGGTCACGTTGCAGCCCTTGGCGTTCGTCGACAGGTAGAAGACGTTGCCGTAGCCGCCGGAGGCGAGCACGACCGCGTCGGCGGTGTGCACCTCGATCTCGCCGGAGACCATGTCGCGCGCGACGATGCCGCGGGCCCGCCCCTCGACGACGATCAGCTCCAGCATCTCGTGCCGGGCGTACATCTCGACGGTGCCGGCCTTCACCTGGCGCTCCAGCGCCTGGTAGGCGCCGATCAGCAGCTGCTGGCCGGTCTGGCCGCGGGCGTAGAAGGTGCGGGAGACCTGCACGCCGCCGAACGAGCGGTTGTCGAGCAGACCGGCGTAGTCGCGGGCGAACGGGACGCCCTGCGCGACGCACTGGTCGATGATCTGGCGGGAGATCTCGGCGAGCCGGTGGACGTTGGACTCCCGCGCACGGAAGTCGCCGCCCTTCACGGTGTCGTAGAACAGCCGGTAGACGCTGTCGCCGTCGTTGCGGTAGTTCTTCGCCGCGTTGATGCCGCCCTGCGCGGCGATCGAGTGCGCGCGCCGCGGGCTGTCCTGGTAGCAGAACGTCTTGACGTGGTAGCCGGCCTCGCCGAGCGTGGCGCTCGCGGAGCCGCCGGCCAGGCCGGAACCCACGACGATGATCTTCTTCGAGCGCTTGTTCGCCGGGTTGACCAGCTTGACGCCGAAACGACGGCGCTCCCAGCGGGTCTCGATGGCGCCCGAGGGGACCGCCTTGTCGACGACCGGCTCACCGGTCGCGTAGTCGGCGTAGGAAACGTGGTGGGACGAGGCGTCAGTCATGGGTCAGACCACTCCGAACGTGACGGCGAGGGGCACCGAGATGAAGCCGAGGGTCAACACGGCGGCGAAGACCGTCGACACCACCTTGATGGTGCGCTCACGGCTGTTCGACGACCACCCGAGCGTCTGGATGCCCGAGAAGATGCCGTGCTGGACGTGGAAGCCCAGCGCGACCACCGCGAGGACGTAGAACAGGGTGACGTACCAGCGGGCGAGGGTGAAGTCGGCCGCGAGGTTGTCGGCCACCGCGAGGTGCACGCCGTTCGGGTTCAGCGTGCCCGCGGTGAGGTCGAGCAGGTGGTAGATCACGAACAGCGCGATGATCACGCCGCCCCAGCGCATGGTGCGGGCCGCGTAGCTGCCCTTGACCTGGTAGGAGCCACCCGCGTACTTGATCGGGCGGGCCCTGCGCGCACGCAGGGCGAGCATCGTCGCCGACCAGATGTGGGCGACCACCGCGACGACCAGCACCACGCGGACGATCCAGAGCATGCCCGAGTAGGGCAGCGCCGGCTCCAGGATCGTGCGCAGCCACGCCGCGTAGTGATCGATCGCCTCGGGGCCGAAGAAGATCTTCAGGTTCCCGATCATGTGCAGCGTGACGTAGCCGAGCAGCACGACGCCGCTCACCGCCATCACGAACTTCAGCAGCGCACTGGGCGTGCGCGGGCGCCGGGGTGCGGCGGGCTTGGCTCCGCCGCCGGCCCGGGACTTCTCGGACATCGTGACCACGTCCTCCAGTGGACATACCAACGGGTAAGGCAGTCCAATGCATGAAACGGTCTCCGCCCATAGCCGTAAGCTATGCACGTGACACTTCAGCAGCTCATGTACTTCGTCGCCGTGGCGAACGTGCGCAGCTTCACTCGGGCGGCCGACCAGGTGGGGGTCGCCCAGCCGACCCTGAGCCGCGCGCTGCGGGCGCTGGAGGACGAACTGGGCTCCCCGCTGATCAACCGCGGGTCGGCCGTCACGCTGACCCCGGCCGGTGAGGCGGTGCTGCCACTGGCACGCAGGATGCTCGCCGATTCCGACATGGTCCGCACGACGGTGGCCGAGATGGTCGGACTGCGCAGCGGTCGGGTACGGGTCGGGGCGACGCCGTCGCTGTGCATCGGCGTGCTGTCCGACGTGCTGCGGGTCTTCCACGCCCGGCACCCCGAGATCGCCGTCGAGCTCGCCGAGGACGGCTCGCAGCCGCTGGAGGCGGCGCTGGTGCAGGGGGAGCTGGACGTCGCGCTGGTGATCGTGCCCCCCGACGGTGTGGACCCCACCCTGCACACCGCTCCCCTGCTGCGCGAACGGCTCTCGGTCGCCTCGCCGCGGGCGCGCAGGCCGCTGACCCCGCGCGGGTCGATGACGGTGTCCGAGCTCGCCCGGCACGACCTGGTGATGGTGCGCCAGGGCTACGACCTGCGGGAGGTGACCCTGCGGGCCTACGCCGTCGCCGGGGTCACGCCGCGGATCGCCGTCGAGGGCGGTCAGATGGACGCGGTGCTGCGCATGGTCGAGGCCGGCACCGGGGTGGCGGTGGTGCCGGACCTGACGTTCATCGGGCGGCCGCGGCTGCGGCGCACGGTGCTCAACCCGGCGATCCACCGCACGGTGGCGCTGGCGCGGCGGGCCGACATCGCCCCCACCCCGGCCGTCATCGCCTTCGCGGACACGCTGCTGGAGCACATGTCCGACACCTCGGCGTCGCTGCGGGAGGGCACGACCGACGTCCAGGTGCTGCACCGGCACCGGACCGGCCGGGAGCTGCTCGGCTGAGGGCCGGGGTCAGTCGGGCACCGGGAACAGCGGGGCGTGACCCCCGGGGCCCTCGGGCGGCGGGTGCGGGTCGAGCACCCGCAGGTGCTCGCACGTGCCGGTCACCTGCAGGACCCGGCGGACCTGGCGCGCCGCGCCGCAGTACAGCTCCAGCACGACCCCGGCCGCGGCCGCGTCGCGGTGGCAGTCCAGCAGCGCCGCGACCCCTGCCGAGCCGAGGAAGCCGACCGCGGACAGGTTCAGCACGATCCGCGGGGCCGCGGCGAACCAGGCGACCACCTGCTCGGCCAGGAACGGCGCGGTCGCGACGTCGACGTCGCCGACGGCGTGCAGCGCCACCGGCCCCGACGGGTGCGGCACCGTCTCCAGGGCCAGGCCGCCGCCCTCCGCGGTCGCGGCGGACAGGCCGGGCACTCCTCCCGGGCCCTCCTTCGGATCGGTCATCACCGGCCGCCTCCCGCGGGGCGCCGCGCCACCGCCGGTGGCCAGAGTGCCAGGACCGCACGCTGGTCGCCCGATGGCGGCGGTGTCCTCGGCCCGTCGACGCGCGGGGCGCCGCCGGTCTTCCTACGCTCGGCGGGTGGCCCATCACGATCTCGCAATCGTCGGCACCGGATCCGGGAACATGATCGTCGACGACCGCTTCGACGGTCTCGACGTCGCCCACGTCGAGGCGACCCGGTTCGGCGGGACCTGCCTCAACGTCGGCTGCATCCCGACCAAGATGCTCGCCTACACCGCCGAGGTCGCCGAGACCGTGCGGGCGGCGTCGTCCTACGGCGTGGACGCCCGGATCGACCGGATCCGCTGGAGCGACATCCGCGATCGGGTCTTCGCCCGGCTCGACCCGATCGGCGACGAGGGCCGCGACCACCGCCGTGCCCACGGCACCGTCTACGACGGCGCGGCCCGCTTCACCGGGCCGCGCGCGATGACCGTGGAACTGACCGACGGCGGCACCGCGGAGTTCACCGCGGACCGGATCGTGCTCGCCGTCGGGGGACGGCCGGTCGTCCCGCCACCGGTCGCGGACTCGGGCGTCCCGTTCCACACCTCGGACACGATCATGCGGATCGACGAGCTGCCCGAGCACCTGGCGATCATCGGCGGCGGCTACATCGCGGCCGAGTTCGCGCACGTGTTCGGCGGGCTGGGCTGCGAGGTCACGATCGTCGAGAGCGCCGACACCCTGCTCGGCGGGATGGACGAGACCGTCGTGGAGCGGTTCACCGACGCCGCCCGCGAGCGCTTCACCGTCCACACCGGCCGGACGGTGGAGAAGGTCACCGGCGGCGAGGGCGACGTGCGGCTCCACCTCGACGACGGCACCGAGGTCCGGGCCGACCGGCTGCTCGTCGCGGCCGGGCGCCGTCCGAACTCCGACCGGCTCGACCCGGACCACGCCGGGGTCGACACCGACGACGCCGGCCGCGTCGTCGTCGACGCCCACGGCCGCACCACCGCCGACGGGGTGTGGGCGCTGGGCGACATCTCGACCCCGCACCCGCTCAAGCACGTCGCGAACCACGAGGCCGAGGTCGTCGGGCACAACCTCGCCCACCCCGACGACCTGCGCGAGGTCGACCACGGGTCCGTGCCGGCCGCGGTGTTCACCACCCCGCAGATCGGCTCCGTGGGGCGCACCGAGCAGCAGTGCCGCGAGGAGGGCCTGGAGTTCCGGGTCGGGCTCCACGAGTACGCCGACGTCGCCTTCGGCTGGGCGCTGGAGGAGCAGCGCGGGTTCTGCAAGGTCCTCGTCGCCCCCGACGGCACGCTGCTGGGGGCGCACCTGCTCGGCCCGCAGGCGTCGACGATGGTCCAGCAGCTGGTGCAGGCGATGGCGCTGGGCGTGACCGCGCAGCGGCTCGCCGACGTCCAGTACTGGATCCACCCCGCCCTGACCGAGGTGCTGGAGAACGCGCTGCGCGACGCCGTCGGGGAGGACTAGGCCCGCCGCTCGGTCAGCTCGGTGACCACGGCCAGCCCGACCACCACGGCGAGCACGACCAGGCCGATCACGATCGCGGGCAGCGCGTGCCCGGCGGCGAGCGCGACCGCCGCGGCCACGACCAGCACGGCCGCGGCGACGTAGCGGGACCGCCCGACCGTCCCGGTCCGGCCCTGCAGGTAGAGCTTGTTGCCCACGAGGTAGAGCAGCGGACCGCCGACCGAGGTCAGCACCAGGGCCGGGGTGTTCTCCGGGTGCGTGAGGTGCAGGTCGATCGCGACCGCGAAGAGCACCGCACCGGCCACCATCAGGCCGTGTGCGTAGGCGAACGCGGCCCGCGCCGCGCGGGTCGACCCGTCGCCGGAGGCCGCCCGGGTGCCGTGTCCGGCGAGCGCGAAGTAGGACCACCACAGCGCGACCAGTCCGGCGAACCCGAGCAGGGTGATCACCACCGCGTAGGGGGTCACGACCTCCATCTCCGACAGCGTGAAACCCATGATCAGGATCGACTCGCCGAGCGCGATGATGAACACCAGCCGGTTGCGCTCGGCGAGGTGCTCCACGTCGGTCGGCCACTCCTCCATCGGGGTGCGGCCGAGCCCCGGCACCCGGAACTCGAACCGCGGGCCCGCCATGTCGACGGCGACGGCGACGGCCCAGACCACGAGCCGCGCCACCGGCGGGAGGAACGCGCCGACGACCATCAGCACCGACGCGGCCGTGCTCCACACCAGCAGGTTGCGGTAGTTGCGGGCCATGACGTGCCCGCGCACGGTCACGACCAGGAACAGCGGGCGGCCGATCTGGGCGGCGGCGAAGCACAGCGCGAACAGCAGGCCCGAGTCGCCGAACGCGCCCGGTAGCGCCAGGGCCATCCCGAGTGCCGCGAGCATCAGCCCGGCGTTGAGCATCCGGACCGACGGCCGGGCCGGGTCCAGGTAGTTCATCGCCCAGGCCGAGTAGTTCCACAGCCACCAGACCGCGGCGAACAGGACCGCCGTCTCCAGCGCCCCGACCGGGGTCAGGTGGTACAGCAGCGTGTGCGAGACCTGGACGATCGCGAACACGTAGACGAGGTCGAAGAACAGCTCGATCGGGGCGACCTCGGAGTCGCCCGCCCGGCGCAGCACCCGTGGCCGGGCGTCCGGTGTGGTGTCCGGTGTGGTCATCGGTGGGTCCTTCCCCGTGTCGGCGCAGCCGAAGGGTAGTGCGGCGCGCAACGATGGCCGGTGTGAACCTCGGTCTGCGCGCGATGCGCCCCCGCGACCCGGACGAGCCCCACCGGGCGGCCAGTCCGCTGGAGCTGTTCTTCGACCTGGTGTTCGTGGTGGCGGTGTCGCTGTCGTCGGCCGCGCTGCACCACTCCGAGTCCGGCGGACACGTCGGTGCCGGGGTCGGGTCGTACCTGCTGGTGTTCTTCGGCATCTGGTGGGCCTGGATGAACTTCACCTGGTTCGCCTCGGCCTTCGACGTCGACGACTGGCTCTACCGCGTCACCACCCTGGTGCAGATGGCGGGGGCGCTGGTGCTGGCCGCGGGGACCCCGTCGGCGATGGCCGGTGAGGGCTACGGCGTGCTCGTCTCGGGCTACGTGGTGATGCGCCTGGCGATGGTCACGCAGTGGCTGCGGGCGGCCCGCTCGCACCCGGAGCTGCGGGTCACGGCGCTGCGCTACGCGGGCGGCATCGTCGTCGTCCAGCTGCTGTGGATCGCCTGGGTGCTCGTGGACCCGCACCCGGTCGGGTTCGTCGTGCTGGCGCTGGCCGAGCTGGCGGTCCCGGTGGTCGCCGAGCGGGCGCGGACGACGCCGTGGCACCCGCACCACATCGCCGAGCGATACAGCCTGTTCACCCTGATCCTGCTGGGCGAGTCGGTCCTGGCGTCGACGACGGCCGTGGTCGACGCGCTGTCCTCCGCCGAGCACCTGGGCCCGCTGCTGCTGCTCTCGGCGTGCGGGCTCGTGCTGGCGGCGGGCATGTGGTGGGTCTACTTCGCCCGCGACCAGCACGAGCACCTGCGGGCCATGCCACGGGCGCTGGTGCACGGCTACGGCCACTACCTCGTCTTCGCCGCGGCCGGGGCGTTCTCGGCGGGCATCGAGGTGGCCGTCGACGTCGACACCACCGCGACCGGGCTGTCCGCCGCCGCGGCCGGGGCGACGCTGACGGTGCCGGTCGCGCTGTTCGTCCTCGGGGTGTGGGCGCTCGCGCTGCGCCCCACACTCACCGCCGGGCGCAGCGCCGCCGTCGTCGTGCTGGCGGGGCTGCTGGGGCTGTCGGCGTTCGCGCCGTTCACCCCGGTCGTCGCCGCGGTGGTGATGGTGGCGGTGGTCGTGACCGTCGAGACAGCACCCGCCCGGAACACCGTCGCCGCGTGACGGGTTCGGAGGTGACATGGGCCGGGTGTGGATCGACAAGCAGACCCCCGAGGTGTTCCGGGCGATGACCGACGTCGTCGCGGTCGTGCGCGAGCGCGCCGCCGCGGCCGGGGTGGACCGGGACCTGCTGGAGCTGGTGAACCTGCGGGTCTCCCAGATCAACGGCTGCGAGACCTGCCTGGACACGCACTGGCGGTCGGGACTGGCGGCCGGGCTGACCCCGCAGCGGATGGCGCTGCTCCCGGCCTGGTGCGACAGCGCCCTCTACGACGCGCGCGAGCGCGCCGCGCTCGGTCTCGCCGAGGCCGTCACCCGGACCGCCGGGACCCACCTCGACGACGACGCCTACGCCGCCGTCCGCGGTGACCTCACCGACGACGAGGTGTCGGTGCTGGTCTGGGCGGCGATCACCATCAACGCGTTCAACCGGGTCTCGATCCTGTCGGCGCACCCCGTCCCCGAGCGCGACACCGACGGCCGCGTGGTGCGCCGCCGGGCGTCCTGAGAGGCTGAGCACATGTCCGGCGACACCGACGACACCGTGGTCACCCACGACACGGGCCACCACCGCTACGAGATCCTGCTCGACGGCACCGTGGTCGGCCGGGCCGAGTACGTCGACGACCACGAGCAGCGGATCTTCCACCACACCGAGGTCGACCCGGAGCTGTCCGGGCGCGGGCTCGCGAGCACCCTGGTCCGCTTCGCGCTGGACGACACCCGCGCCGCCGGGAAGCGGATCGTGCCGGTCTGCCCGTACGTGCGGCGCTGGGTGTCGACCCACCAGGGCTACGCCGACATCCTCGACCCGGTGACGCCCGACGCCGTCGCCACCGTCCGGCGGAGGGCACGGTGAGCAACGTCGAGACCGCGCCGGAGGAGGTCGTCTGCGGGGGCGACACCGCCGCCGCGGAGCTGGTGACCCCGCGCGACGTGCCGCTGGGCGGGCCGCGGGCGATGACGGTGCGCCGCACGCTGCCCCGTCGCACCCGGTCGCTGATCGGGGCCTGGTGCTTCCTGGACCACTACGGCCCGGACCGGGTCGCCGACACCGGCGGGATGGCCGTGCCGGGGCATCCGCACACCGGGCTGGCGACCGTGTCGTGGCTGTTCACCGGGGAGGTCGAGCACCGCGACACCACCGGCGCGCACGCGGTCGTGCGCCCGGGCGAGCTGAACCTGATGACCGCGGGGTCCGGCATCGCACACTCGGAGTTCTCCACGCCCGGTACCGAGGTGCTGCACGGGGTGCAGCTGTGGCTGGCGCTGCCCGCCGCGCACCGGGACACCGCACCCCGCTTCGAGCACTACGCGCCGCCCCGGGTGCGGGCCGGGGACGCCGCGCTGCGGGTGTTCCTCGGGTCGCTGGCCGGGTCGTCGTCGCCGGTGGAGACGTTCACCCCGCTGCTGGGCGCCGAGGTCGTGCTGCCCGCCGGGGCGGCGGTGACGCTCGACGTCGACGCCGGGTTCGAGCACGGCGTGCTGGTCGACACCGGCGCGGCGCGGGTGTGCGGGACGGCGGCCGCGTCCGCCGAGCTCGTGTACCTCCCGCCGGGCCGGACGACCCTGGACCTGCACGCCGGCGACGACGGCGCGCGCCTGGTGCTGCTCGGCGGGGAGCCGTTGGGCGAGCAGATCGTGATGTGGTGGAACTTCGTCGGTTCCACCCACGACGAGATCGCGGCCTTCCGGGAGCAGTGGCAGGACGAGCGTGCCGCCGGGGGGCGGGACGGCGGGCGCTTCGGGGCGTTCCCGGACGCCTGGGAGTCGACGTTGCCGGCGCCGGAGCTGCCGAACGCGCGGTTGACCCCTCGGGGGTAGCCCCGGATCAGCCCAGGTCGGCGCGCACCACCGGCACGACCCGGCGCAGCTGCTCGAGGAGCAGGTCGGCGTCCCGGCCGTCGCGGGTGACGACGAGGTCGACCCGGCCGATCTCGCCGGACATGTCGACCCGCAGCGAGCGGACCTTCCAGCGGCGCGACCGCAGTGTGGTGAGGACCTTGTACAGGCCGTCGTCGGCGTCGGTCAGCAGCAGCGAGACGACGTGACCGTGCTCGGCGGGATCGCTTCCGGGACGGGTGCGCTCGGCGGTGGGGGCGTTCATCGGATCTCCGGTGTTCGAGGGCGAACGTCAGGATCCGGCCAGGTCCGGCGGGCACGACGTGCCACGCGCCGGCTCCCTGGCTTCAGCCGGCGCGCCGGGTAATGATCCGACCGCGCACGGGCCGAGGGTAACAGCCGTCACCACCCCCGGGCCGAGCCGTGGCGGCCGCGACGCGGATGCTGACCCCGTGCGGTACGTGGCGATCGGGGACAGCTTCACCGAGGGCGTGGGCGACGAGGACGCGGCGGGCGTCCCCCGCGGCTGGGCCGACCGGGTCGCCGCCGGGCTGGCCGGCGCCTCCGGCGAACCGGTGCACTACGCGAACCTGGCCGTACGGGGCCGGCTGCTGGCCGACGTCGTCGGGCCACAGCTGGACGCCGCGCTGGCGCTGGACCCCGCACCGACGCTGATCACGCTCAACGGTGGCGGCAACGACATGCTGCGGCCCCGCACCGACGTCGCCGGGCTCGCCGCGCTGACCGCCCGCGCCGTCGACCGCTGCGCGGCGGCGGGGGTCCGGCTGGTGCTGCTCAGCGGCGCCGACCCGTCGGACCGGCTCCCGCTGGGACGGGTCGTCCACCGCCGCGGCGCCGAGCTGACGGCCACGGTGCGCACGCTCGCCGCCGCACACGGGCTCACCTTCGTCGACGTGTTCGGCGACGCCGAGATCCGCAGGCCCGGCTACTGGTCGGACGACCGCCTGCACCTGGGCACGCCCGGGCACCTGCGCGCCGCCGGGCTGGTGCTGGAGGCACTCGGGGTGCGCGGCGCGACGCCCGCGACGACCGTCGCCACGACCTCGCCGACCGGGCCGGCCGCGGGGCTCGCCTACTACCGTGCCCACGTCCTGCCCTGGGTCGGACGACGGCTCCGGGGCCGGTCCTCCGGGGACGGCCGCCCGGCGAAGGCCCCGGCGTGGACGGTCGTCCCGGCACGCTGAGCTGTGCCGATCCGTGACCCCGCCATCACGGGAGCCGTCGGAGGTGATCACCCCGACGGCGAGTACCACAACGACGTCTTCACCGCGGAACGCGGTGACCTCGTGTTCGCGCCGACGGGCCCAGCGGATCGAGCCGGTGGTGATCACCCGCCGTCGCTGAGCGCCGGGCGGGCTCAGAGGTCGGCGAGCGCGGACAGCGGCGACTCGACGGCATCGGCGACGAAGCGGAGGAACCCGCCCGCGGTGCCGCCGTCGCAGACCCGGTGGTCGAACACCAGTGACAGCTGGGTGATCGACCGCGGGACGACCGCGCCGTCGACGATCCACGGCCGCGGCAGCACCCGTCCGACGCCCAGCATCGCGACCTCGGGATGGTTGATGATCGCGGCGCTGCCGTCGACGCCGAGCACCCCGTAGTTGTTCAGGGTGAACGAGCCGCGGGTCAGCTCCGCGGCGGTGACCGAGCCGTCCCGGGCGGCTGCGGTGAGCCGGCGGATCTCGGTGTCGAGGCCGCGCATCCCGAGGCGATGGGCGTCGGCCACCGACGGGACGACCAGGCCACGGTCGGTCTGCGCGGCGATACCGAGGTGCACCCCGTCGAGGTGCACGATCTCCCCCGCCTGCGTGTCGACCCGGGCGTTGAGCTCGGGGAACCGCGCGAGACCGGCGACGACGAACCGGGCCAGGATCGCGAGCAGCCCGACCGGGCGGCCGTCGGCGCCGGTGAGCTGCGGGCGCAGGGCGAGCAGGTCGGTGGCGTCGACGTCGACCCAGGTCGTGGCCTCGGGGATCTCGGCGCGGCTGCGGGTCAGGGTCTCGGCAACGGCGCGGCGGACCCCGCGCAGCGGCACGATCCCCCGCACCGCGAGCCCGGTGCGGGGGTCGCGGCCCGGTGCGGTGCCGGTCGTCGGAGCGGACGGTGCAGCAGCAGGCGCGGCGGCGGCGGTCGGCGCGGCGGGAGCGGCCGACGCGGCAGCGGACGGCGCGGCGGCGGCAGCCTCCGCCGCGCGGGCGGCGGCGAGCGCCACGTCGTGGCGCAGCACCATGCCGCCGGGGCCGGTCCCCTCGACCGTCGCGAGGTCGATGCCGTGGTCGCGGGCGAGCCGCCGCACCACCGGGGACTGCACCGGCCGGCGCTCCCCCGGCGCGCGCTCGGCGACGGATGCCGCCACGACCGCGGGCGCGGCAGCCTGCTCGGGCTCGGGCGGAGCCGCGGGCGCGGCGGCACGCATCGCGACGCGGCGGCGCCGGCGGACCCCCTCGTGCCCGCCGGACGTGCCGTACCCGATCAGGACGTTGCCCGACCCGGCTTCCTCGGCGTCCCCGACCGACACCAGCGGCTCCCCGACCCGCAGCGTCTCGCCCTCCGCGCCGTGCCGGGTCAGCACCGTGCCCGCGTACGGCGACGGCACCTCGACCACGGCCTTCGCCGTCTCCACCTCGGCCACGGGCTGGTCGACGCCGACGGTGTCCCCGTCGGCCACGAGCCAGCGGACCAGCTCGGCCTCGGTCAGTCCCTCCCCCAGGTCGGGCAGGGTGAACACCTGGGCACTCACGCCGCGTCCTCCCAGCCGAGCGAGTCGACGGCGTCGAGCACCCGGTCCACCCCGGGCAGGTGGTGCCGCTCCAGCTTCGGCGGCGGGTAGGGCACGTCGAACCCGGTCACCCGGCGCACCGGCGCCTCGAGGTGGTGGAAGCACCGCTCGGAGACCCGGGCGGCGATCTCCGAGGCGACCGAGGCGAACCCCGGGGCCTCCGCGACGACGACCGCCCGCCCGGTCCGGCGGACCTGCGCGCAGACGGTCTCGTCGTCGAACGGGACGATCGACCGCAGGTCGACCACGCCCAGGTCACGGCCCTCGCGGGCGGCCTCCTCGGCGGCGGCGAGCGCGACCGGCACCGTCGGGCCGTAGGCGATGAGCGTCGCGTCGACCCCCGGGCGGCGGACGACGGCCCGTCCGATCGGCGGCACCGGGACGGTCGTGTCCACCTCCTCCTTGGTGAAGTAGTGCCTCTTCGGCTCCAGGAAGACCACCGGGTCCGGGTACGCGATCGCCGCGCGGAGCAGGCCGTGGGCGTCGGCGTTCGTGGCCGGGGCGAGCACGGTCAGCCCGGCGGTGTGGGCGTAGTACGCCTCGGAGGAGTCGCAGTGGTGCTCGACGCCGCCGATCCCGCCGGCGTAGGGCACCCGGATGACCATCGGCAGCCGCATCCGGCCCGCGGTGCGGTTGCCGAACTTCGCGACGTGGCTCGCGATCTGCTCGAACGCCGGATACGCGAACGCGTCGAACTGCATCTCGACGACGGGCCGCAGCCCGTTCATCGCCATCCCCACCGCCGTGCCGACGATGCCGGACTCGGCGAGCGGGGTGTCGAAGCAGCGGTGCTCGCCGAACTCGGCGGCGATCCCGTCGGTGACCCGGAAGACCCCGCCGAGCGGACCGACGTCCTCCCCGAACACGACGACGGTCGGGTCGGCGGCCATCGCCTCGCGCAGCGCCGTGTTGATCGACTGCGCCATGGTGAGCTTCACGGGTCCGACGTTCACGGCGTGACCTCCAGCTCGGCGCGCAGCCGGTCGCGCTGCTCGCGCAGCTGCGGGGTGGGGTGGGCGTAGACGTGCGCGAACAGGTCCTCGGGGTCCACCGGGGACTCGGCCGCGATGCCGGTGCGCAGGTCGGCGGCCATCCGCTCGGCGTCGTCGGTGAGAGCGCGCTCGGCGTCGTCGGTGAGCAGGTCGTCGGCGCGCAGCCGGGCGCGCAGACGCAGCAGCGGGTCGCGGCCGGCCCAGGAGGCGACCTCGCTCTCGTCGCGGTAGCGGCCGGCGTCGTCGGCGTTGGTGTGGGCCTCCATGCGGTAGGTGTCGGCCTCGACCAGGGTCGGGCCGCCCCCGTCGCGGGCGCGGCGCAGCGCCTCGTCGAGCACGGTGAGCAGGGCGGGCAGGTCGTTGCCGTCGACGCACACCCCGGGCATGCCGTAGCCGAGCGCCTTGTCCGCGAGCCGGGCCGCGGCACTCTGCCGGTGCAGCGGCACCGAGATCGCGTACTTGTTGTTCTGCACCAGGAACACCACCGGGGCGCGGAACACCGCGGCGAAGTTCAGCGCCTCGTGGAAGTCGCCCTCGCTGGTGGCGCCGTCGCCGCAGAGCGCCAGGACGGCGTCGGGCTCGCCCTTGAGCCGTGCCGCGTGGGCGACGCCGACCGCGTGCAGCAGTTGCGTCGCGAGCGGGGTCGCCTGCGGGGCGACGCGGTGGGTGGCGACGTCGTACCCGCAGTGCCGGTCCCCGCGCAGCATCGTCAGCACCTCGACCGGGTCGACGCCGCGGGCGACGATCGCGGCGGTGTCCCGGTAGGTCGGGAAGAGCCAGTCGTCCTCGGCCAGCACCATCGCCGCGGCCACCTGGCAGGCCTCCTGGCCGCGCGAGGACGGGTACACGGCCAGGCGTCCCTGCCGGACCAGTGCACCGGCCTGTTCGTTGAGCCGCCGGGCGTGCACCAGGCCGCGGTAGCCGGCGAGCAGCCGGTCCGGCGGCGGGAGCTGCGCGCCGGGCACGGTGGTGCCGTCCGGTTCCAGCAGGCGGACGGTCTCGCGCCGGTCGTCCACGATGACTCCCCCCCGTGCGGACACAGTGGCTCGAGAATGGCGCATGATCCGTACGATCGACTCGAAGCAGAGAGATGACGAGACGATCGGTCCGCAGCGCGGCACCGCTCCGGACGAGTGGTCCGGGTCACCGGTGCCCGGCGGGGCGCGGCGAGACGAACGGAGGGGCCGGTGCTCGACGACATCGACCGGCGGATGGTCGCGGAGCTGCAGCGCGACGGGAGGCTGACCGGGCGCGCGCTGGCCGAGCGCCTGACGATCTCGCGGGCGAACGCCTACGCCCGCCTCGCCCGGCTCGTCGACGATCGCGTGGTCACCGGGTTCACCGCACTCGTCGACCCGGACAAGGTGGGGCTGCACACCTCGGCGTACGTGACGCTGACGGTGCGCCAGAACAGCTGGCGCGAGCTGCGCGAACAGCTGCGCGCGATCCCCGAGGTCCGGCACATGGCACTGGTCGGCGGGGACTTCGACGTGCTGCTGCTGGTGCGCACCACCGGCAACGACGCGCTGCGCAGCGTCGTGCTCGAACGCCTGCAGGCGCTGCCGACGGTCGTGTCGACGCGGACGATCCTGATCTTCGAGGACGAGTCCCGCTGACGGGTCAGGCCTTCGGCTCCCGGTGGTCCTTGAGCCGCTGCAGCTTCCCGACCGAGCGCTCCAGGGTGTCGGGGTCGACGACGTCGCAGGTCACGGAGATGCCGACGGTCTCCTTCACCGCGCGCACGAGCTCCGCGGCGGCCGGGGCGCGGCGGTCGGTGGGCGTGTCGCCGCGGGCCTCCACGCGCACGGTCATCGCGTCGAGCCTGCCCCGGGTCGTCAGCTCCAACTGGAAGTGCGGTGCGAGCCCGGGGGTGCGGAGCACGATCTCCTCGATCTGGGTCGGGAAGACGTTCACCCCGCGCAGGATGATCATGTCGTCGGACCGGCCGGTGATCTTGGCCATCCGCCGCATCTGCGGCCGCGCGGTGCCCGGGAGCAGCGTCGTGAGGTCGCGGGTGCGGTAACGGATGATCGGCAGCCCCTCCTTGGTGAGGCTGGTGAACAGCAGCTCGCCCTCGGAGCCGTCGGGCAGCGGGGTGCCGTCGAGCGGGTCGACGACCTCGGGCAGGAAATGGTCCTCCCAGATGTGCAGGCCGTCCTTGGTCTCCACGCACTCCTGCGAGACACCGGGTCCCATGACCTCGGACAGCCCGTAGATGTCGACGGCGTGGATGCCGGCCCGCTCCTCGATCTCGGCGCGCATCTGCTCGGTCCACGGCTCGGCACCGAAGATCCCGACCTGCAGGCTCGTCGACCGGGGGTCGACACCCTGGCGCTCGAACTCGTCGAGCAGGGTGAGCATGTAGCTCGGGGTCAGCATGATGACCTCGGGTGAGAAGTCGCCGATGAGCTGCACCTGGCGCGGGGTCATCCCGCCGGAGACGGGGATGACGGTCGCACCCAGCTTCTCCGCGCCGTAGTGCGCGCCGAGCCCCCCGGTGAACAGGCCGTACCCGTAGGCGACGTGCACGCGGTGCCCGGGGCGCCCGCCCGCCGCGCGGATCGAGCGGGCGACCAGCGAGGCCCACCGGTCGAGGTCGCCCGCGGTGTAGCCGACGACGGTGGGCCTGCCGGTGGTGCCCGACGACGCGTGGATCCGCGCGATCCGCTCACGCGGCACCGCGAACATGCCGAACGGGTAGGTCTCACGCAGGTCGGCCTTGGTCGTCGTCGGGAACCGAGCGATGTCGGCGAGCTCGCGGCAGTCGTCGGGGTGGACGCCGTGGGCGTCGAACTTCCGCCGGTAGTGCGGCACGTTGTCGTAGGCGTGCCGCAGCGACCACTGCAGGCGCTCCAGCTGCAGCGCGCGCAGCTCGTCGACCGACATCCGCTCGGCGGGGTCCAGCAGCTCGGCCGGGGGCGCGTCGCCCGGGCGCTTCGTGGCGGTCGTCATCACGCGTCCTTCTTCGCGACGAGGGTGAGCACGTCGTAGCGGGCGACGGACTCGCCGTCCTGCCGCGTGACGTCGGCGTCCCAGCGGACCTCGCCGTAGCCGGCGGACTCGCGCGGGGTGAGCTGCTTACAGGTCAGGGTCACGGTGAGCTCGTCGTCGAAGCGGACCGGGGTGAGGAACCGCAGCCCGTCGACGCCGAAGTTCGCGAGCACCGGGCCCGGGTCCGGGTCGACGAACAGGCCCGCGGCCAGCGAGACGACCAGATAGCCGTGCGCGACGCGCTGCCCGAACAGCGGGTTCGCCGCGGCGGCGGCCTCGTCCATGTGCGCGTAGAACGTGTCGCCGGTGAACTCGGCGAAGTGCTCCACGTCCTCCCGGGTCACCCGGCGCGGGCCGGCGACCAGGCAGTCGCCGGGGCGCAGCTCCTCGAGATGCCTGCGGAACGGGTGCACGTCGGTGGTGTGGCGCTGCGCGCCGGTGACCCAGCGGCCGGTGATCGCGGCGAGCGAGTCGGGGTCGGCCTGGACCGCGGTGCGCTGCATGTGGTGGAACACCCCGCGCACGCCGCCCATCTCCTCGCCGCCGCCGGCGCGGCCCGGGCCGCCGTGGACGAGCTGCGGCAGCGGCGACCCGTGCCCGGTGGACTCGCCGGCGTCGCGGGCGTTGAGCACGTGCACGCGGCCGTGGAACGGCGCGACACCGAGCACGATCTCGCGGACGAACCCGGGGTCGGCGGAGACGACGGACCCGGCGAGCGAGCCCTGGCCGCGGGCGGCGTAGTCGATCAGCTGCGCAGGAGTGTCGTAGGGCAGCACGGTCGACACCGGGCCGAACGCCTCGACCTCGTGCGGCTCGGCGCGGTCCGGGTCACCGACCAGCAGCAGCGGGGAGACGAACGCGCCACGGTCGGCGTCGGCGCCGGTCACCTCGACGCGGTCGGGGTCGCCGAACACGATCCGGCCGGCGTCGCGCAGGGCCTTCACGCTGCGGCGGACCTCCTCACGCTGGTCGAGGCTCGCGAGCGCCCCCATCCGGACGCCCTCGGCCCCGGGGGCGCCCACCACGACCGACGCGAGCCGCGCGGTGACGGCCTCGACGACGGCGTCGACGTGTGCGCGCGGCACGAACGCGCGCCGGATCGCGGTGCACTTCTGTCCGGCCTTGACCGTCATCTCGGTGGTCAGGGCCTTCACGAACAGGTCGAACTCCTCGGTGCCGGGCGTCGCGTCCGGGCCGAGCGCGGCCAGGTTCAGCGAGTCGGCCTCGGCGGAGAACCGCACGGAGTTCCGGACGATCCCGGGGTGGCTGCGCAGGGTCTGCGCGGTCGACGCCGAGCCGGTGAAGCTCACCAGGTCCTGCCCGGTGAGGTGGTCGAAGCAGTCCCCCAGCGACCCGGCGACGAACTGGACCGCGCCGTCGGGGAGCAGACCCGAGTCCACGATCAGCTCGACCAGCCTCGCGGTCAGGAACGCGGTCGGCGACGCCGGCTTGATCAGCGTGGGTACACCGGCGAGGAACGCCGGGGCGAGCTTCTCCAGCGGCCCCCAGACCGGGAAGTTGAACGCGTTGACCTGCACCGCGACTCCGTGTCGCGGGGTCAGCACGTGCTGGCCCAGGAAGCTGCCGCCGCGGCCCAGCGGCTCGACCGCGCCCTCGACGAACACGGTGTCGTTGGGCAGTTCACGCTTGGCCTTCGAGGCGTAGGCGAGCAGGACCCCGATGCCGCCGTCGATGTCGAACTTCGAGTCGCCGAGGGTCGCGCCCGTGCGCGCGGAGACGGCGTAGAGCTCCTCACGGTGCTCGCGCAGGTGCCCGCCGAGTGCCTTCAGCAGCGCGGCGCGCTGGTGGAAGGTCAGCTCGCGCAGGGCCGGGCCACCGGTGCGGCGACCGTGGGCCAGGGCCGCGCCGAGGTCCAGACCCTCGGCGGAGACACGGGCGACCTCGTCGCCGGTCACCGCGTCGTACAACGGGCGACCGTCCCCGGATCCGGTCTGCCAGGTACCGGAGAGGTGGCTGCGGAGCATGGTCATCGGCGAGCCTCCGTCGCGCTTCGTCGTCGAAGTCAGCATTGAACCGACCGTTCGTTCGGGAGAACCTAGCACCGGACCTCGCCGACGCACCAGACTCACGTCGCACCGGGGACCGATCGTTCGGTCGGCCGCTACGCTCACCGGATGACCTCCCCCGCCGGCACCGATCCCGCCGTCCTCGTGACCCGCGACGAGACCGACCCCTCGGTCGCGGTGGTCACGCTGAACCGGCCCGCGAAGTACAACGCGCTCACCGTCGAGCTCAAGGAGGCGCTGCTCCCCGCGGTCGTCGAGGTCGCAGGGGACGAGTCCGTGCGCGCGATCGTGCTGACCGGCGCGGGGAAGGCGTTCTGTGTCGGGCAGGACCTGGGCGAGCACGCCGCAGCGCTCGACGCCGACCCGGTCGACGCACTGGGCACCGTGCGCCGGCACTACAACCCGTTGATCCGCGCGCTCAACGAGGCACCGAAGCCGGTGGTCGCCGCGATCAACGGGCCCTGTGTGGGCGCCGGTCTCGGCATCGCGCTGGCCACCGACCTGCGGATCGCCGCGGAGGGGCTGAAGTTCGCGACCGCGTTCACCGGGATCGGGCTGTCCACCGACAGCGGCCTCGCGGCGTCGCTCGCGCACGCCGTCGGCGTCTCCCGGGCGACGGAGCTGGTGCTGCTGAACGAGCAGTTCACCGCCGAGGACGCCCGCAACTGGGGCCTGGTGCGCGACGTCGTCCCGGCCGACGAGGTCCTCGGCACCGCACTGGAGCTCGCGCGCCGGCTGGCCGCCGGGCCCACCCGCGCCTACGCCGAGGTGAAGGGCGCGCTGCGCTTCGGCGCGGTCAACGAGCTCCCCGCCGTCCTGGAGTACGAGGCCGACGCCCAGGTCCGGCTGTCGACCACGCGCGACCACCAGCAGGCCGTGAGCGACTTCCTCGCGAAGAAGAAGCCCGTCTTCGAGGGCCGATGAGCTCGCCGGTCAAGCGGGCCCGGCGGCCCAGCGGCGGCCGCGACGCACTGCTCGAGACCGCGGTCGGCGAGTTCATCGACCGCGGCTACGACGCGACGTCGATGGAGGACCTCTCGCGGGCCGCCGGGATCACGAAGTCGTCGTTCTACCACCACTTCGCGGGCAAGGAGGCTCTGCTGCGCGCGGCGCTGGAACGCGCCGTCGAGGGGCTGTTCGGCGTGCTCGACCTGCCCGAGGCCCGCACCGGCTCCCCCGCCGACCGGCTGCGGGTGATCGTCGCCGCGCAGGTCGGGGTGCTGATGGCCGAGCTGCCGTACGTCACCCTGCTGCTCCGGGTGCGCGGCAACACCGAGACCGAGCGCTGGGCGCTGGAACGCCGCCGTGCGTTCGACGCGGCCGTGCGCGCCCTGGTCCGCGACGCCGTCGACGCCGGCGAGGTCCGCTCCGACGTCGACCCGGCCCTGGCCGCACGACTGCTGTCCGGCACGATCAACTCGATCGTCGAGTGGTACCGCCCCGGCCGCCCCGGGACCGCCACCCTGCCCGAGGACGTCGTCCGCGCCGCGTTCTCCGGCATCGTCCCGGCGCCGTGACCGACCTCCGGGTCCGCGTCCGCCCCGAGGTCGACGACGTCGCGCTCTCCGCGCTGCACGCCGCCGGGTTCGACGAGACCCCACGCCTGCGACGCTGGTCCGCCCAGCTCGCCGCACACAGCCTGAGCTGGCTCGACGCCCGCGACGGCGACGCGCTCGCCGGGTTCGTCAACCTCGCCTGGGACGGCGACCGGCACGCGTTCCTGCTCGACCTCGTCGTCGCCGACGGGTACCGCCGCCGCGGGATCGGCCGGGCGCTGGTCGCCGGGGCCGTGGAGCAGGCCACCGCGGCCGGCTGCACCTGGCTGCACGTGGACTTCGCCCCCCACCTGACCCCCTTCTACCGCTCCTGCGCCCTCCCTCCCACCGACGCCGGCCTCCTGCGCCTGCACGGCTGAGCAGTCGATCAGCACGTTCTCGCCCGCGAC
Organism: Pseudonocardia sp. ICBG1034; assembly: GCF_020131375.1. Taxonomy (NCBI): domain Bacteria; kingdom Bacillati; phylum Actinomycetota; class Actinomycetes; order Pseudonocardiales; family Pseudonocardiaceae; genus Pseudonocardia; species Pseudonocardia sp. ICBG1034. The sequence goes on along the minus strand of NZ_JAHLEK010000015.1, from coordinate 1,709,393 downwards.
GGGGCGGAAACGTGCTGATCGATCACGCGTGACCGCCTCGGGACGTCAGGCGGCGACGGACCTCGACGGCCAGGAGGTTGGGGTGGGCCAGGACCACGCGGGCCTCGGGACGGAGGATCTCCCAGCCCTGCGCGGTCAGGAACGCCTGCCGTCGCAGGTCCGCCCGGGCTCGGCTGCGGTCCAGGTGGTGCTCCCCGTCGTACTCGATACCGAAGCGCTGGTCGGGATAGGCGAGATCGATCCGGAACGGGCCCACCGGGTGCTGCAGCACCGGCCGCCGGATCCCGTGGTCGTGCAGGGCGAGCCGGACCCGGGTCTCCATCGGGGACTCGGCCAGCGGGTCCGCCAGGGCGACCAGGTCCGCGAGCCGCCGGCTCCCCCGGGCGACCGGACGGGCGGCGGCGAACGCCAGGACCTCCCCCGGTGGGTAGCCGCCGACCCTGGCCAGCGCGTCCAGCGCGATCACGGCGTCGGTCCGCCCGACCCGGCAGGCCAGGTCGAACGCGGTCCGCACCGGCGACGTCGTGACGACCGTCCGGCCCGGTAGGTAGCGGGGCCTCCGCTCACCGGGGACGGGGATCCGGACACCGGTCACGACGTCCGCGGCCGGGATGTCGCGGTGTCTCAGGACCAGTCCGGGCCGGCTGCGCCGATGCCCGAGCGCCACCACGACCTCCACCGGGACCCCGCGCGGTGCGCAGTCCGCGCCGAGCATCTCGGCCGCGGCCCACCCGCACAGTGCCGCCCGGCCGGTCCCGGCCCCGATCGCCCCGACGGCGACCGCCGCGCCCTCGCACCGCAGCAGGAAGGAGTCCGGGATGTGAGCGGCGACGAACACCCCGCGCACGACCGGGCGGAACCAGGGCCCCCGCAGCTGCTTGGAGGTGACCACCCCGGCGCGCACCGCCGCAGCGCCGAGGAACGGTCGCGCGAGATCCATGCCCCTTGGACCGCCTCGCCCGCCGACCGGTTCCCCGACGTCCCCGGTCGGGCACCCGCCGCCGCGCGTCGATCAGCACCTTTCCGCCCTGCACGGGGCGAGAACGTGCTGATCGACGCCTCAGGGACACGGGGTTGCGGGATCCCCCGGTCATCCGCCACACTCGTAGCCGAACGAACATTCGGTACGGAGGTGTCCAGTGACGAGCACCGCGCCATCCCCGGCGGAGCTGGAGGAGCGGTTCGACGCGACGATCGCGGCGGACCAGCGGATCGAGCCGCGGGACTGGATGCCCGAGGCCTACCGCAGGACGTTGATCCGCCAGATCGCCCAGCACGCGCACTCGGAGATCATCGGGATGCAGCCCGAGGGCAACTGGCTGCTGCGGGCGCCGTCGCTGCGGCGCCGGGCGATCCTGCTGGCGAAGGTGCAGGACGAGGCCGGTCACGGCATGTACCTGTACGCGGCGGCCGAGACCCTCGGCGTCGACCGCGAGGAGCTCACCGAGAAGCTGATCGACTCCAAGCAGAAGTACAGCTCGATCTTCAACTACCCGACGCTGTCCTGGGCGGACATCGGCGTCATCGGGTGGCTGGTCGACGGCGCGGCGATCGCGAACCAGGTCCCGCTGTGCCGCTGCTCCTACGGGCCCTACGCCCGGGCGATGATCCGCATCTGCAAGGAGGAGTCGTTCCACCAGCGTCAGGGCTACGAGTCGCTGCTCGCCCTGACCGCGGGGACCGAGGCGCAGAAGCGCATGGTGCAGGAGTCGGTGGACCGCTGGTGGTGGCCGTCGCTGATGATGTTCGGCCCGGCCGACGGCGACTCCCCCAACACCCACCGGTCGATGGCGTGGGGCATCAAGCGCCACACCAACGACGAGCTGCGCCAGCGCTTCGTCGACATGACCGTCCCGCAGGCGGCGGTACTGGGCGTCACGCTGCCCGACCCGGACCTGCGCTGGAACCCCGAGCGGCAGGCGCACGACTTCGGCGAGCCGGACTGGTCGGAGTTCACCGCCGTGGTGTCCGGGGCGGGGCCGGCGAACCGGCAGCGACTGGACCACCGGCGTCGCGCGCACGAGAACGGGGCGTGGGTGCGCGAGGCGGCGCAGGCCTACGCCGAGAAGCAGGCCGGGAAGCAGGGGGCACGGGCATGAGCGAGCAGGACATGGGCTCCGAGAGCAGCGCAGGCGGAACGAGCATGACCACCGAGGGCGGCCACGGCGCCGTCCCGACGACGGGTGTCGAGACCGGGCGGGGTGCGAAGCCGAGCCGGCGCGCCTGGCCGCTCTACGAGGTGTTCGTCCGCGGCAAGCGCGGGCTCAACCACGTCCACGTCGGGTCGCTGCACGCCGCGGACGACGAGATGGCCCTGCACAACGCCCGCGACGTCTACACCCGCCGCAACGAGGGCGTGAGCATCTGGGTGGTCCGCGCCGACGCGATCACCGCGTCCAGCCCGGACGAGAAGGATCCGTTCTTCGCCCCGAGCGGGGACAAGGTCTACCGGCACCCGACGTTCTACGCGATCCCGGAGGAGGTGCCGCACCTGTGAGCGGCTCCGTCTACGACGGCCTCACCGAGGAGGGCGACGACCCGCGCTGGGCGTTCGGGTCGGGGTTCGAGGACAGCGAGGCGGACATCGTCGCGCCGGTTCCCGCGGGCACCGATCCGGCGGACCTCGCGGAGTACTGCCTGATGCTCGGCGACGACGCGCTGGTCCTGTCCCACCGGCTGACCGAATGGGTCTCCAACGCCCCGGAGCTGGAGGAGGAGGTCGCGCTCGCCAACACCGCGCTCGACCTGCTCGGCCAGGCCCGGGTGCTGCTGTCGCGCGCCGGGCACCTGACCGGCCGCGACGAGGACGCGCTGGCCTACTGGCGCGAGGTGTCGGAGTTCCGCTGCGTCGGGCTCGTCGAGCCGTCCGACGACCTGGACTTCGCCCGCGCCATCGCCCGGCTGCTGGTGTTCTCCACCTGGCGGCTCGCGCTGCTGCACCGGCTCACGGGCTCCGCCGACCCGGTGGTCGCCGCCGTCGCCGCGAAGGGGGTCAAGGAGGTCACCTACCACCGTGACCACGCCGCGCGGTGGACGCTGCGCCTCGGCGACGGCACGCCGGAGTCGCACCGGCGCATGCAGGACGCGCTGGAGTGGGTGTGGCCGCACCTCGGCGAGCTGTTCCGCACCACCGACACCGAGCGACGCCTGGTCGCCGCCGGTGTCGCCGTCGACCCGGCGGACACCCGCGAGGAGGTCGACGCGGTCCTCGCGCAGGTGATCGGGCGCGCCACGCTGACCGTGCCGCAGGTCCCGGCCACCGGCACGGTCGGGGGCCGCGGCGGCCGCCAGGGCGTGCACACCGAGAAGCTGGAGCCCGCGCTCGTCGTGCTGCAGAGCCTCGCGCGCCGGCACCCCGGGGCGTCCTGGTGAGCGGGGCGGGCACGGTCGTCGCGCAGGTCGTCGACCCGGAGATGCCGATGCTCACCCTCGACGACCTCGGCGTGATCCGCTCGGTGTCCGAACAGGACGACCGCGTGACGGTCACGATCACCCCGACCTACTCCGGCTGCCCGGCGATCGAGGAGATGCGCGCGGACATCCGCGGCGCGCTCACCGCGGCCGGGTACGCGCGCGTCGAGGTGCGGACGGTGTTCTCCCCCGCCTGGAGCACGGACTGGATCAGCGAGGCCGGGCGGCGCAAGCTCGCCGAGGCCGGCGTCGCGCCCCCCGGGAGCGCCCCGCGGACGGATGGACCGATCCCGCTGACGCTGGACGCGCCGTCGACGGTCGTGCCCTGCCCGCAGTGCGGGTCCCGGGCGACCGAGGAGCTGTCGCGCTTCGGCCCGACCGCGTGCACCGCGCTGCGGCGGTGCACCACCTGCCGGGAGCCGTTCGAGCACATGAAGGAGATCTGAGGGTGTGTGAGCATCGCAGCGAGCCCCGGCGAGCGAGGAGCGGAGCGCGCCCGGTGATCGACCGGACCGGCGAGGAGATCCGATGAGCGAGCGGCGCGCGGCGGCGTGGCAAGCCCGGGCCAACCAGGCGTACGGCCGGACGACGCTCGCCCTGGACGACGAGATCGAGGCCCTGCTGGCCGGGGACGACGCGCTGCCCGCCGGCTTCCACCGGCTCGTGGTGACCGAGGTCGACCGGCTGTGCGACGACGCCGTGGCCGTCACCTTCGACGTCCCCGAGGACCTGCGCGGGCACTACGACTTCCGGCCCGGCCAGTACCTGACCCTGCGGAAGGTCACCGCCGACGGCGAGGAGCGCCGGTCGTACTCGATCTGCTCCGCCGCCGGGACCGCGCCGCGGGTGGGGGTGCGCCGGGTCGACGGCGGCCTGTTCTCCGCCTGGCTGGTCGACGAGGTGACCCCGGGCGACGTCGTCGAGGTCGGGCCGCCGGCCGGGTCGTTCACCCCGGAGCTGACCGCGGGCACGCACCACGGCCTCGTCGCCGCCGGGTCCGGGATCACCCCGGTGCTGTCGATCGCGGCGTCGCTGCTGGCCGCGCACGACGACACCCGCGTCACCCTCGTCTACGGCAACCGGCGGACCGACACGGTGATGTTCACCGAGGAGATCGCCGACCTGAAGAACCGCTACGGCCCGCGGCTGCACCTGCTGCACGTGCTCTCGCGCGAGCCCACCGAGGCCGAGATCGTCAACGGCAGGCTGGACGCCGACCGGCTGCGGCTGCTGTTCACCGCGCTGGTCGACACCGGCGACGTCGACGACTGGTGGCTGTGCGGCCCGCTCGGCATGACCGAGGCCGCGGTCGCGGTGCTCGGTGAGCTGGGCGTCGAGCGGCGCCGGGTGCACCGCGAGCTGTTCTACGTCGACGAGCCGCCGCCGGAGCTCGACCGCCACGAGCCCGGGCCGGACGGCGACGGCGCCCAGGTCACGGTCGTCCTCGACGGACGGTCGACGACGCTGGCCGTCCCGGCGGGCGAGTACGTCCTCGACGCCGCCCAGAAGGTCCGCGGCGACCTGCCGTTCGCCTGCAAGGGCGGGGTGTGCGGGACGTGCCGGGCGAGGGTGACCGACGGCGAGGTGACCATGCGGCGCAACTACGCGCTGGAGGACGACGAGGTCGCCGCCGGGTTCGTCCTCACCTGCCAGTCCCGCCCGGTGACCGACACCGCCACGGTCGACTACGACGCCTGATACTGGCGGGCATGACCACGTCGCGTCGCGGCCACCCGGTGGGACCGACCGGGTCGGTCGTGGTGCGCGCGCTCGGCCTGCTCGACGCGTTCGGCCCCGACCGGCCCGCGCTGTCGCTCAGCGACCTCGCCCGGCACGCCGACGTCCCGCTGTCGACCGCGCACCGGCTCGTCGCCGACCTGGCGGCGTGGGGCGCGCTGGAACGTGACGACGAGGGCCGCTACCGGATCGGGCTGCGCGTCTGGGAGCTCGGCGCGCTCGCCCCGCGCGGGCAGGCGCTGCGCGAGACGGCGCTGCCGTTCCTGGAGGACCTGTCCCGGGTCACCCGGGAGAACGTGCAGCTCGCGGTGCGCGAGGGCGCCGAGGTGGTGTTCGTCGAGCGGCTCGCGGGGTCCGGCGCGGTCCCGGTGCAGACCCGGGTCGGGGGGCGTTTCGCGCTCACCGCGACCGGGGTCGGGCTGGTGCTGCTCGCGCACTCGCCGCCGGAGCTGCAGGACGAGGTCCTGGGCGCGCGGATCGAGCGCTACACCCCGTTCACGGTGACCGACCCGCAGCGGATGCGCCGCATGCTCGCCGACGTCCGCCGCGACGGCCACTCGGTCAGCGACCGGCAGGTCACCGACGACGCGCTGTCGGTCGGCGCCCCCGTCTCCGACGCCCGTGGCCAGGTCGTCGCGGCCGTCTCGCTCGTCGTGCGGCACGGCAGCGTGTCCGCCCGCGCACTCGCCCCGCTGGTGCGCACCACCGCCGCCGGGATCAGCCGCGCGCTCAGCACCTCCACGCGCTGAAACCCTTCCATTCTCCGGAAGGAACGTACGGCGCGGCCTTCGTCGCCCCGCATCCTCGCTGCACCACCACGACCGCGCGGAGACGACGGAGTCCCACCATGCGCCCACCCCCCGCGGCGGACACCGTCCGCCGCCTGCTCGACGACGCACCGATGTCCCGGTACCAGTGGGGCGCGGTCGCGGCGTGCGTCCTGCTCAACGTGCTCGACGGCTTCGACGTGCTGGTCATGGCCTTCACGGGCCGCTCGGTCGCCACCGAGTGGGACCTGTCCGGCAGCCAGCTCGGGCTGCTCCTGTCCGCGGGCCTGGTCGGCATGGCCGCCGGTTCGGTCCTCATCGGACCGTGGGCCGACCGCGTCGGGCGGCGGCCGATCGTGCTCGGCTGCCTGGTCGTGGCGGGCCTCGCCATGCTGGGCTCGGCCGCGGCGCAGTCCCCCGGTCAGCTCGGCGCGCTGCGGCTGGTCACCGGGCTCGGTGTCGGCGGCATCCTCGCCACCAGCAACGTCGTCGCCGCGGAGTACGCCTCGGCCCGCTGGCGGGGGCTCGCGGTCAGCCTGAACTCCACCGGCTACGCGATCGGGGCCGTCCTCGGCGGCGTGCTCGCGGCCACGCTGATCGGGCAGTTCGGCTGGCGCTCGGTGTTCCTCGCCGGGGGCCTGGCGACCCTGGCCGCGGTCCCGCTGGTCTGGTGGCGGCTGCCGGAGTCCCTGGACTTCCTGCTCGTGCGCCGCCCGGCCGGGGCGCTGGAGCGGGTCAACGCGCTGCTGGCGCGGATGGGGCACGCGGCGCTGCCCGCCCTCCCCGACGGCGCCCCGGTGCGGACCGGCGTCGCCGCGGGGTACGGGGCGCTGCTGCGCCCGGCGCTGCGCCGCACCACGGTGCTGCTCTGGATCAGCTTCTTCTGCGTGATGGCCGGGTTCTACTTCGTCACCAGCTGGACGCCGACCCTGCTGGTCGAGGCCGGGCTCTCCCCGGACGCGGGCATCGCCGGCGGCACCCTGCTCAACGTCGGCGGCATCTTCGGTGCCGCCGGGCTCGGCCTGCTCGCCGCCCGGTTCGCGCTGCGGCACGTGCTCGCCGGATACCTGCTGGCCACCGCGGTGCTGCTGGCCGTGTTCATCGCCAGCACCTCCTCGCTCGCGGTGGCGTTCGTCGTCGCCGCGCTGGTCGGGCTGTTCGTCAACGGCTGCGTCGCCGGGCTGTACGCGATGGCACCGACCTCCTACGGCGCCGACGTGCGCACCACCGGCGTCGGCACCGCGCTCGCGGTCGGCCGGTCCGGGGCGATCCTCGCGCCGACCCTGGCCGGGGCGCTGCTCGACGGTGGCGCGACCCCGCAGTCGCTCTACCTGCTCTTCGCGGGCGTGTTCGTCGGCGCGGCCGCCCTCGTCCTGCTGCTCCGCCGATCCGACACCCCCACCACCCAGGGAGTCCCCGCATGAGCTCGATCCCCCGCGACCAGTGGTACGTCGCCGCCTACTCCGCCGAGATCGGCCGCGAGCTGTTCGGCCGCACGATCTGCGACGAGCCGATCCTGTTCTGGCGCACCGAGGCCGGCCAGGTCACCGCGCACGCCGACCGCTGCGTGCACCGCCGGTTCCCGCTGTCCCAGGCACCGAGCCGGCTCGTCGGCGACACCGTCGTCTGCGGCTACCACGGCTTCACCTACGGCGCGGACGGGAAGTGCGTGGCGGTGCCGGGGCAGAACCGGGTGCCGCGCACGGCCCGGCTGGCGGCCTACCCCGTCGTCGAGCAGGACTCGCTGATCTGGGTCTGGATCGGGGACCCGGAGCGCGTCGACCCCCTGCGCATCCCCCGCGCGACCTACCTCGACGACGCCGCGTGGACCACGGTGCGCGGGATGGAGCCGCTGGCCGCACGGTTCTCGCTGCTGGTGGACAACCTGCTCGACCTGTCGCACGAGACCTACCTGCACGGCGGCTACATCGGCACCCCGGAGGTCGCCGCCACCCCGATCTCCACCGAGGTCGACGAGGACGCCGGCGTCGTCTACGTCTCGCGGCACATGGCCGACGCCGAGTGCCCGCCGTTCTACGAGCGCTCCACCGGTCTGTCCGGGCGGATCTCGCGCTGGCAGGACATCGAGTACACCCCGCCGTGCCTGTACAAGCTGCACTCCCGGATCGCGCCGGTCGGCTCGGTCCCGCACGCCGACGGCTCCGACCCGGACGCCTTCCACGTGGAGGTCGTCTACGCGATCACCCCGGAGACCGAGCACTCCACACACGACTTCTGGATGGTCGCGCGCGACTTCGCCCTCGCCGACGTCGAGGTCTCGGCGTTCCTCGCCGAGCAGAACCGCACCGTCGTGCTGCAGGACGTCGAGGCGCTCGACGTGCTGGAGAAGGTGATCGCGACCGAGCCGGCGGGCTACCAGGAGCTGTCGGTCAACATCGACACCGGCGGGCTCGCCGCGCGCCGGATGCTCGCCCGGATGGCCGGCGCGGCACCGGCGGTCCCGTCCCCGGCGCCCGCCCGGTGAGCGCGATCCCCGAGGCCCCGCCCGTCCTGCACGGGCACCGTGTCCAGCGCATCCACTGGGTGCTGGGCACCGACCTGCTGCGCGCGGTGTGCCACTGCGGCGCCGAACGCGTCTTCGACGACCCGGTGCCGTTGTGGGACTGGCTGCTGGGCTGCCCGGTGGACCACGAGACCTGGAGTACGTCGTGACCGACCTCGAGCTGCACCTGGTGGTGGAGAAGAAGGAGCTCCTCGCCGACGATGTCGTGCTGCTGACCCTGCGCGACCCGTCCGGCGCCGAGCTCCCGGAGTGGACGCCCGGTGCGCACCTCGACCTCGTCCTGACCGCGGACCTCGTCCGGCAGTACTCGCTGTGCGGGGACCCGGGCGAGCGCTCGGTCTACCGGGTCGCGGTGCTGCGCGAACCCACCGGGCGGGGCGGCTCGGCGCACGTGCACGACGTCGTCGCCGAGGGCGACACGGTGCTCGTCCGCGGGCCGCGCAACCGGTTCGCACTCGTCGACGCCCCGGGCTACGTGTTCGTCGCCGGCGGGATCGGCATCACCCCGCTGGTCCCGATGATCGCGGCGGCGCACGCCGCGGGCGCGGACTGGCGGCTCGTCCACGGCGGGCGCAGCCGGGCGTCGATGGCGTTCACCGAGCTCGCCGGGCGTCACCCCGACCGGGTGACCCTGGTGCCGCAGGACGAGGCCGGGCTGCTCGACGTCGCCGGGATCCTGGCCGCGGCCGCCGGGCGGCCCGTGTACTGCTGCGGGCCGGAGGGGCTGCTGGCCGCCGTCGAGGCCGAGGGCGAGCGTCTCGGCGTGCCGGTGCACGTCGAGCGGTTCTCCGCCCGGCCCGGCGCGCTCGACGGCCCGGACGAGGCGTTCGAGGTGGAGCTGTCGGGGTCGGGGACGGTCGTCGCCGTCCCGGCGGGCTGCTCGATCCTCGACGCCCTGGAGGGCGCGGGGATCGCGACGCTGTCCTCGTGCCGGGAGGGGACCTGTGGGACGTGCGAGACCGGGGTCCTCGCCGGCGAGCCGGACCACCGGGACTCGCTGCTCACCGAGGAGGAGCAGGCGTCGAACGAGGTGATGATGCTGTGCGTGTCGCGCTCCCGGTCGCCGCGGCTGGTGCTCGAGCTCTGAGGCCGGGCGCCCCGTAGGGTCGGGCGCGTGTTCGTCAAGGTGTGCGGGCTGCGGACCCCCGGTGACGTCGACGCGGCCGTGGCCGCCGGCGCCGACGCGGTCGGGTTCGTCGTGTACCCGCCGAGCCCCCGCCACGTCGACCCGGCCGACCTCGGCGCGCTCGTCGCCCGGGTGCCGGACGGCGTGCGGTCGGTCGTCGTCGTCGCCGACCTGCCCGCCGACCGGGCCGCGGCGGTGACCGCCGACGCCGGCGCCGACGTGCTGCAGCTGCACGGCCGCTACACCCGCGACGACTTCACCGCGGCCGCCCGCGCGCCGATCACCCTGTGGCGGGCGACCTCGCTGGCCCACGACCCCGACCTCACCGTGGGCCTGTACGGCGAGGACGTGCTGCTGCTCGACTCCCCCGTCGCCGGGTCCGGCGAGCGCTGGGACGCCGAGGCGCTCGACCCGCGACCGGCCGGGAGGTGGCTGCTCGCGGGCGGGCTGGACCCGGACACCGTCGCCACCGCGGTGCGCCGCGTCCGTCCCTGGGGCGTCGACGTCTCCAGCGGCGTCGAGTCGTCCCGCGGCGTGAAGGACCACGCCCGCGTCCGCGACTTCGTCGCCGCCGCCCGCGCCGTCGGCTGAGGACCGCGCGGCCGATCCGATCAGCACGTCTCCGCCCCACCGGGGCCGCAACGTGCTGATCGACGCGGCTCGACCTCGAGGATGCATGATCTCGCCGGATCGTGCATTATTCCGGTGATCAGGCACCGTCTCGACGTCGAGGAGCCGTCATGGCCGCGGGCGCACTGCAGGGCAAGGTCGCGATCGTCACCGGGGGTGCGTCCGGCATCGGCCGGGCCACGGCCGGGCGGTTCGTCGAACAGGGGGCGTCGGTCGTCGTCGCCGACCTGGACGGGCAGGCGGCGGAGCGCGCCGCCGCCGAGCTCGGTGAGCGGGCGGTCGGACTCCGGGTCGACGTCACCGACGCCGCGGCGAACGCCGCCGCCGTCGAGCGGGCCGAGGCCGCGTTCGGCCGGCTGGACCTGCTGTCCTGCAACGCCGGGCTCACCGGATTCCCCGTCCCCGCGCTCGACGCCGACCCCGAGGAGTTCTCGGCGATCTTCGACGTCAACGTGAAGGGCGTCTGGCTCGGCGTTCGGGCCGCGGTGCCCGCGATGCGGCGCACCGGCGGCGGCGCGATCACGATCACCGGCTCGGTGATGGGCGAGCGGACCCGTCCCGGGTTCGGCGCCTACGCCTCGTCCAAGGCCGCCGCCAACCACCTCGCCCGGACCCTGGCCCTGGAGCTCGCGCCCGACATCCGGGTCAACTGCCTGGCCCCGGTCGCCACCGACACCCCGATGCTGCCGAAGTTCCTCGGTACCGAGGACCCCGAGGCCGCCCGCGAGCGCTTCGTCGCGGGCATCCCGCTGGCCCGGCTCGCGGACGCGGGTGACGTCGCCGACGCCGCGGTGTTCCTCGCCTCCGACGCCGCCGCGTTCCTGACCGGCGTCGTCCTGCCCGTCGACGGCGGGCGGAGCATCTGATGGCGCTCCCCCTGGACGGGCTGCTCGTCGTGTCCTGCGAGCAGGCCGTCGCCGCCCCGCTGGCGACCCGGCACCTCGCCGACCTCGGCGCCCGCGTCATCAAGATCGAACGCGAGGGCTCGGGCGACTTCGCCCGCGACTACGACGAGACCGTCCACGGCATGTCCAGCCACTTCGTGTGGCTGAACCGGTCCAAGGAGTCGGTCACCCTCGACCTCAAGTCCGCCGACGGCCGCGCCACGATGCTGCGGCTGCTGGACCGGGCCGACGTGTTCGTGCAGAACTTCGCCCCGGGCGCCGCCGAGCGGCTCGGGCTCGGCGCCGCGGCGCTGCGCGAGCGGTACCCGCGGCTGGTGACCTGCTCGATCTCCGGCTACGGCTCGTCCGGCCCGTACCGCGACGCCAAGGCCTACGACCTGCTCATCCAGTCCGAGGCCGGGCTGGTCTCGATCACCGGCACCGAGGACGCGCCCGCGAAGAGCGGCATCCCGGCCGCCGACATCGGCGCCGGCATGTACGCCTTCTCGGGCATCCTGTCCGCGCTCTACGAGCGGGAACGCACCGGGCAGGGCACCGACCTGGAGGTCAGCCTGTTCGACTCGCTGGTGGAGTGGATGGGCTACCCGCTCTACTACGCCGGCTATGGCGGCACCGCCCCGCAGCGGACCGGCACCAGCCACGCCGCGATCGCCCCGTACGGCACCTTCTCCGCCGGGGACGGCACCGACGTCGTCCTGTCGATCCAGAACGAACGGGAGTGGGCGACGTTCTGCGAGGTCGTGCTGGGACGCCCGGAGGTCGCGACCGACCCGCGGTTCGCGAGCGGCCGGGCCCGCGTGGAGAACCGACCCGACCTGCACGCCGAGATCGACACCGTGCTCACGGGCCTGACCGGCGACGAGCTCGTCGCGCGGCTGGTGGAGGCGCGGATCGCGCACGCCCGGCAGCGCGAGGTCGGCGAGGTGCTGGAGCACCCGCAGCTCGCCGCGCGCGACCGGTGGACCGAGGTCGGCAGCCCGGTCGGGCCGCTGCGCGCACTGCAGCCGCCGATCACCGTCGCCGGACGGACCGCGCGGATGGATCCCGTCCCGGCCGTCGGCGAGCACACCGACGCCGTCCTCGCCTGGCTCGACGAGCGGTGAGCACCAAGCGGGACCGGATCGTCGACGAGCTGCGCCGCGACATCCTCGGCGGCGGCCTCGCCCGCGGGACGCCGCTGCGCCAGGACGAGCTGGCCCGCCGCTTCGGCGCGTCCATCACCCCGGTCCGCGAGGCGCTGAGCCTGCTGTCCGCCGAGGGGCTGGTCGTCGCCGAGCACCACCGCGGGGTGCGGGTCGCCGGCGTCGACGTGGACCGGGTGACCGCGACCTACGTGGTGCGCCGGCTCACCGAGGCCCACGCGGTCCGCCGCGCGACGCCGCGGGTCTCGCGGCACGACCTCGCCCGGGCCCGTGCCGTCCTCGACCGCCCCGCCGACGACCCGGCCGCCGCCCGCGAGCGGAACCGCGAGTTCCACTTCCTGCTCTACGACCGGTGCGGCGTGCCCGCGCTGCCGGAGCGGATCGCCGCGCTGTGGCAGGCGTTCCCGTGGGACCTGACCCTGCACGACGACGACCGCGCCGCCGCCTCGGCCGCCGAGCACCGGGCGATCCTCGACGCGGTGACCGACGGCGACGCCGACCGGGCCGCCGTCGCGACCGAGGAGCACGTGGCGGCCGGGTTCGCCTCGTTGCTCCGCGCGCTCGGCGGGGCGCGGGCCGGGGACCCGTTCGACGACTAGGGTCGCGCGGATGGACTGGGTACGGCATGCGATCTGGTGGCACGTGTACCCGCTGGGGTTCACCGGGGCCCACCCCGACCGCGGCGACGGCGCGGACCACTCGCTGCGGCGGATCATCGGCTGGCTCGACCACGCCGTCGCGCTGGGGGCGAACGGACTGCTGCTCGGCCCGGTGTTCGCCTCGGCCACCCACGGCTACGACACCACCGACCACCTGCGGATCGACCCGCGCCTGGGGACCGACGCCGACTTCGACGCGCTCGTCGCGGAGGCGAAGGGACGCGGCCTGCGGATCCTCCTCGACGGCGTGTTCAACCACGTCGGCCCCGAGCACCCGCGGCTGCTCGCCGCCCGCGCCGACCCCGGCGGGCCGGACGACGCCTGGTTCCGGCACACCGACGACGGGGAGATCGCCGTCTTCGAGGGCCACCCCGGCCTGCACACCCTCGACCACGACAACCCCGCCGTCCGCGACCACGTCACCGACGTGCTGTGCCACTGGCTCGACCGCGGCGCCGACGGGTGGCGGCTCGACGCCGCCTACACCGTCCCCGACGACTTCTGGGCCGACGTGCTCCCCCGCGTCCGCGAGCGCCACCCGGACGCCTGGTTCCTCGGCGAGGTCATCCACGGCGAGCACGACGCGGTCACCGCCGCCACCACGATCGACGCGCTCACCCAGTACGAGCTGTGGAAGGCGATCTGGTCGAGCCTCAACGACGGCAACCCGCACGAGCTGGCGTGGGCGCTGCAGCGCCACGACCGGTTCGTCGCCGCCGCGGTGCCGAACACCTTCGTCGGCAACCACGACGTCACCCGGCTCGCGTCGCAGCTGCACGACCGCCGCCACATCGAGCTCGCCGTCGCCGTGCTGTGCACGGTCGGCGGCACGCCGTCGGTGTACGCCGGCGACGAGCTCGGTCTGACCGGGGTCAAGGAGGAGCGGGCAGGCGGCGACGACGCGGTCCGCCCCGAGTTCCCCGCCGACGGGTCCCTCCCCTCCGGCGCCGACCCGCACGTCCTGGCCGTGCACCAGGAGCTGATCGGCCTGCGCAGGCGCCACCCCTGGCTGTACGACGCGCGGACCGAGGTGGCCGAGGCCACCGACGACCGGCTCGTCTACGTCAGCCACGGCGACGGTGGCGCCCTGCGGGTCACCCTCGACTACGCCGCGGGCACCTGGGACGTCCAGGACGTCTGACCGACCTCGGCAACAGGTGGATCACGGTTGATCCTTCCGGCCGAGCGGCACGCCACTCGCAGCACCGCGACGGCCGGTGGTCGCGGACCGGCCCCACGCGGACAACCCGATCCGTACGGTCGATCACGGAACGGTCACGGTCCTGATCCCCAGCAGGACCCGCGCGCCCCGCTCCCCAGGCACCCGGGCGCAGCCGTCTCCGACGAGGAAGGACGCCCTGCGTGCCGAGGAACATCCCCGGCTCCGTGGCGGCCCGGCGCTCCCCGAGCCGGACCGACCCGAGCCGACCCCTGCCGTCGACGACCGTCGTCACCCGTGACCTCGGCCCGGAGCGGGGCGGGAGGCACCGCCGCGCGGGGCGGGCCCGCACCCTGCAGGCACTCACCTCCGCGCTCGCCGGTGGCGGCCTCGTCGCCGCGCACGCCGCGACGGGCGGTGGGCTCCCCCGGGTCGACGACCTCGCGTTGCAGGCGTTCAGCACCCCGGCCGCGGACGCCTCGCTCGCCGACGCGGTCCCGGCCACGCCGACGGCGCACGCCGGCGCGGCCCGGTCGCTGGCCGAGCCGCCGCCCCCGGTCGACGTCGACGCGATCGTCGGCGCCGCGGACGGTGCGGTCGGCTCCGCGGTGAAGGCCCGCGACGAGGCGCGCGAGCGCGCCCGTGCCGCCGCGCGCGAGGCACGGGATGCGGCCGCCCGCGCCGCCGACTCCGCGCGGTCCTCGGCCGGGACCTCCGGCGCCCCCTCGGGTGGCGGCCCGACCGGGCCCACCACGTGTGCCCTGGGCACCGCGGGCATGGAGGGCGTCGCCGCGAACGTGGCGGCGGCCGGGGAGAAGCTGCGCTGCCTGTTCGGCGTCGACTCCGTGCTGGGCATCGGCAGCCGCGGCAACGCCTCCGACCACCCCAGCGGCAAGGCCCTGGACTTCATGGTCGACAAGGCGACGGGCGACCGGCTCGCCGCCTACGCCCGGCAGAACCGGGACGACCTCGGGATCTCCTACATCATCTGGCAGCAGCGCATCGACACCGGCAGCGGCTGGAAGGCCCAGGAGGACCGGGGCGGGGCGACGGCGAACCACATGGACCACGTGCACATCTCGTTCACCTGACATCGCGACGACGATCGCCGCGTCCGAGGGGTCCGGTGCCGTTCCCGGCACCGGACCCCTCAGCCGTGACGATCTCCGCTCAGCCCAGCAGCGTCCGCATCTCCGCGATCTCCGCCTGCTGGGCGTCGACGATCCGCTGCGCCAGCTCCCGCGCCCGCGGGTCCACCCCGGCGTCGAGCTCGGCGCGGGCCATGGTCACCGCCCCCTCGTGGTGGGCGATCATCATCTGGAGGAACGACCGGTCGAACGCTGCGCCGGACGCGCGCCCCAGAGCGGCCATCTGCTCGTCGGACATCATCCCGGCCATCCCGGCCATGTCGCCGTGACCGCCGTGGTGGTCCGCGGCGGGCGCGGCGCCCCACTCGGCCAGGAACCCCTGGAGCCGTCCGATCTCCGGGCCCTGGGCCGCCTCGATCCGGGCGGCGAGGTCGCGCACCCGGGCTCCGGCGCGGCCGTCGGCGAGCCGCGCCATCGCGACCGCCTGCTCGTGGTGCGGGATCATGCCCTGGGCGAAGGCGACGTCGGCGCTGCTCGACGAGGCCGCGGGCGGGGTGGACGCTCCCCCGCCGGCACAGCCGGTCAGGACGAGGGCGGCGGCCAGTGCCGTGGCGGCGAGCGCCACGTTCGTGCGTGTCATGTGTCGGTACTCCCGTGTCGTGGGTGCTCGGCGGCTCCGGCGCTCTCCCGCGCCGGAGGCCGGTCACGTCCGCGACACGCAGAGCAGCGCGAGCCGCCGCGGGACCGGGGGCGGACGGGCCGCCGGTGCGGTCCGCGGACTCCCCGGACCGGCCGGCCCCCGCGACGACGGCAGCGGCACGACCCCGGCCAGCAGCACCGCCGCGGCCAGCACGACCCCGGCCGCGAGCACGGCCAGGCACAGGTGCAGCAGGTGCGACGCCCCGTCGTGGGGCGCGCCGTGCGGGTCGGGATGCGCAGCCCCCGGTTCCCCGGCGGGCGCGACCCCGTGCGGGCCGGGATGCGACGGCCCCGGGGAGTCGTGGAGCGTGCCCCCGTGCGTGACGACGGGTGCGGCGGCGGGAGCGTGGTGTACACCGGAGGACGCGGGCGGCGCCGCGAGCGCGTGCATCCCCAGCAGCCCGAGCAGCACCGGCAGCACGAGCACGAGCAGCCGGGTCCGGTCCGTCACACCCCGCACGCTACCGCCACGGTGGATACCGTTACCCCCTAGGGGTATGATGACGGTGGACCCCGAGGAGGACGCGATGCCCGGCTACGCCGACACCAAGGACGCGCACGTCAAGCGGATGCGCCGGATCGAGGGCCAGGTCCGCGGCATCACGAAGATGATCGAGTCCGACAAGTACTGCATCGACGTGCTGACCCAGGTCGCCGCGGTCAACAAGGCCCTCGAGGCCGTCGCGCTGGGTCTGCTCGACGAGCACCTGAAGCACTGCGTCGCCGACGCCGCCACCGAGGGTGGCCCCGTCGCCGAGGAGAAGATCCGGGAGGCCAGCGCGGCGATCGCCCGGCTGGTCCGGTCCTGAACCCCGATGTTCCCCAACCCCGAACGGGAGAGAGCACGATGAGCACCGCCAGCTACACCGTCACCGTCACCGGCATGACCTGCCAGCACTGCGTCGCCTCGGTCACCGAGGAGATCAGCGAGATCGCCGGCGTCACCGACGTGGCCGTCGACCTGCCGACCGGCGCCGTCACCGTCACCAGCGACGACGAGATCTCCCCCGACGCCGTCCGTGACGCCGTGCACGAGGCGGGTTACCAGCTCGTCTGAGCACCCCTGACCACCCACCCGGCGCGGGTCGCCACCGCCACCCGCGCCGGGTCACCCCCGGAGGACCGACCATGAGCGACACGTCCCCGGCCCACGGACCCGTCACCGCCCTGCCCCGCGCAGCCGCGACCGGGACCGTCGCCGAGAACGGCGCGGGCAGCACCGTCACCGAGATCGAGCTCGCCGTCGGCGGCATGACCTGTGCGTCCTGCGCCAACCGCATCGAGCGCAAGCTCAACAAGCTCGACGGCGTCACCGCCACCGTCAACTACGCCACCGAGAAGGCGCGGATCAGCGCCCCGGGCGGCGTCGGGCTCGACACCCTGCTCGGGACCGTCGAGGCCGCCGGCTACACCGCCACCCCGCCGAGCGCCGGAGCCGACGAGGATCCCGAGCGCGACCTGCGCGACCTGCGGAACCGGCTCATCGGCGCCGCCGTGCTGTCGGTGCCGGTCGTCGTCCTCGCGATGACGCCCGCGTGGCAGTTCGTCGGCTGGCAGTGGGTGTCGCTGCTGCTGACGCTGCCGGTCTGGGGCTGGGCGGGCGCGCCGTTCCACCGCGCCGCCTGGACGAACCTGCGCCACGGCGCCGCCACGATGGACACCCTCGTCTCGATGGGGACGACGGCCGCGCTCGCCTGGTCGCTCTACGCGTTGTTCCTCGGCACCGCCGGGATGCCCGGCATGGTGCACCCCTTCGAGCTGACGATCTCGCGCACCGACGGCAGCGGGAACATCTACCTGGAGGTCGTCGCCGCGGTCGTCACGTTCGTGCTGGCCGGGCGCTACGTCGAGCTCCGCTCCCGGCGCCGGGCCGGTGCCGCGCTGCGCGCGCTGCTGCAGATGGGCGCGAAGGACGTGACGGTGCTCCGCGACGGCGCCGAGGTGCGCGTCGCCGTCGACGACCTCGCCGTGGGCGAGGAGTTCGTCGTGCGCCCCGGGGAGAAGGTCGCCACCGACGGCGAGGTCGTCGACGGCCGCTCGGCGGTCGACGTCTCGATGCTGACCGGTGAGTCGGTTCCGGTCGAGGTCCGGGCCGGGGACACCGTCGTCGGCGGGTGCGTGAACTCCGGCGGGCGGCTCGTCGTGCGGGCCACCCGGGTCGGCTCGGACACCGCGCTCGCCCAGATGGCGCGGCTGGTCGAGGAGGCGCAGAACGGCAAGGCCGAGGTCCAGCGCCTGGCCGACCGGATCTCCGCGGTGTTCGTGCCCGTCGTCGCCGTGATCGCCGCCGCGACGCTGCTGGTCTGGATCCTGACCGGCGCCCTCGCCTCGACGGCGTTCACCGCCGCCGTCGCCGTACTGATCATCGCCTGCCCCTGCGCGCTCGGGCTGGCCACGCCGACCGCGCTGCTGGTCGGCACCGGGCGCGGCGCCCAGACCGGCATCCTGATCAAGGGCCCCGAGATCCTGGAGTCCACCCGGCGGGTCGACACCGTCGTGCTCGACAAGACCGGCACCGTCACCACCGGGACCATGGCGCTGACCGGCGTGCACACCGCCGACGGCACCGACGAGGCGACCGCGCTGCGCCTCGCCGGGGCCCTCGAGAGCGCCTCGGAGCACCCGGTGGCCGCCGCGATCGCCGGTGCGGCGACCGAGCGGGTCGGTGACCTGCCGGCCGTCACGGACTTCACCAACCACGAGGGCCTCGGCGTGCAGGGCGTCGTCGACGGCCACGCCGTGCTCGTCGGCCGTCCGCGGCTGCTGGAGCAGTGGTCGGTCCCGCTGCCGGACGACCTCGCCGCGGTCGCCGCGGACGAGGCCGCGCGGGGCCGTACGACGGTCGCCGTCGCGTGGGACGGGGCCGCCCGTGCCGTGTTCGTCGTCGCCGACACCGTGAAGCCGACGTCGGCCGAGGCGATCGCGGAGTTCCGCAGGCTCGGGCTGCGCCCGGTGCTGCTCACCGGGGACAACCGGGCCGTCGCCGAGACCGTGGCCCGTGAGGTCGGCATCGAGCCCGGCCCGGACAGCGTCGTCGCCGACGTGCTCCCCGCGGACAAGCTCGCCGTGGTGGAGCGGCTCCAGGAGCAGGGCCGGGTCGTCGCGATGGTCGGCGACGGGGTGAACGACGCGGCCGCGCTCGCCCGGGCCGACCTGGGCCTGGCCATGGGCACCGGCACCGACGTGGCGATCGAGGCGTCGGACATCACCCTGGTCCGGGGTGACCTGCGGGCCGCGGCCGACGCCGTCCGGCTCTCCCGGCGCACCCTGGGCACGATCCGGGGCAACCTGTTCTGGGCGTTCGCCTACAACACGGCCGCGATCCCGCTGGCCGCGTTCGGACTGCTCAACCCGATGATCGCGGGGGCGGCGATGGCGTTCAGCTCGGTGTGCGTGGTGCTCAACAGCCTGCGGCTGCGCCGGTTCCGCCCGCTGGCGGACTGACCCCTGCTCGGCGTCGTCGTCGGCGCGGAACTCCGACGACGCCCTTCCGACAGGTCTCGGTCCAGGGTTGGGGGCGGCCCCGCCGGCTGCAGGATCTCAACCGACAGGACCTGGGCCGGCGTACGCCCCGGGTACGAGCGCCGACATGGACCTGACGTACCCCGTCGGCGGCCGCCCACACGTCACCGGTCCGCCGGATGCAGATCCGGGCTGCGGTCGGCCGGTCCGGCGTGCAGGTGGTCCAGGCAACGCCGCAGGTGCAGCACGATCCCCGACGCGGCGAGGCTGTCCTCCCAGCCCGCGCGCTGGGAGTCGAGCCGGTCGGTGACCCGGTCCAGCGCTTCCCGGGCGGCGGCCAGGTGGCGGCGGTGCCCGTCGAGCCCGGCGGGTGCGGGGCCGCGGGTCAGGTGCGCGAGGTCCGCCGACCGGATCGCGGTGGCCAGGTCGCCCATCGCCTCCGCGACCGGGGTGCGCAGCGCGGGGTCGAGGACGAGCACGGTGCGCTCGGCCCACGCCGTCTGGGCCAGGACCGTGCTGATGTCGCGGACGAGCACCGCGAGCTGCTCCAGGGTCTGCGCGGCCTCGTAGAGCTGCTGGCCGCGGGCCCGGTAGGCACGTGCCCGCAGGTTGGCCCGCCGGCCGGCGTCGGCGGAACGGACCGCCTCCCGGGTCGCGTCGATCAGGGGCTCGAAGTGGTGGCGGTGGCGTGTCCACTCCTCGCGCTCCGGCGGCCACTGCTCGGCCAGGACCTCGGCCATCTCCTGCAGGTGGTCGGCGATGCCGTCACGCAGCCGCGCCACCACGCGGTGCGCGCGGGCGTTCTGCGGCGGGGGCGGCAGGACCAGGGTGACCGCGACCCCCACGAGCACCCCCAGCAGGGTCTGCCCCAGGTAGCCGGCCATGAACCCGGACGGGTCGGTGGCTCCGATGAGGATGGTGAACAACGCCGCGGTCGGGATCAGGTCCCGGGCGGTGGCCAGCACGGGGACGGCACCCGCCGCGATCCCGGCCAGCACAGCCGCGGCCACCGCCCACCACTGCGCGCCGCCCAGGTGCAGGGCGGCGGCGCCGAGACCGACACCGAGCCCGGTGGCGAGCACGGCGTGCAGGCTCTGGCGCAGCGAGTCGAAGACGGTCGGGTAGCAGACGAGCAGGGCACCGAGCGGTGCGTAGTAGGGGTACTGGCCGAGCACACCGGGGACGAGGGTGGCGAGGTACCAGGCCGCGCCGGCTGCGGCGCCGGCCCGCCACGCCAGTCGCATGCGGTGGCGCAGCCCCTCGGTGAACGGGGAGGCCGGGGAGTTCGGGTGGTGCGGGATCAACGACGGCTCCGTCGGTCGTGCAGGTGATACGGGAAGCGGGGCCGGCTGTTCGACCGCGGAGGAGCCCTGGCCACCCGACGGCCGCGGGGAACGCGGTGGAGTCCGGGGTGGCGCCGTGCGCACACGGGCGCGGGCCGCCGGAGGACTACCCACGACCGCGCGGCACAAACCCGGGCGGTGGCACGATGTGCCGGTGCGCGCCATCGTGATCGGCCACGACCACGTCGCCGGCCTCGGAGCGCTGGGACCGGCCCTGGAACGACGCGGGATCCGTCCGGAGTGGACGACGGTGGTGCCCGCGGACCGGTACGACACCCCGGACGTCGACGCCGCGTTCCCCGACCCGACGGGGGCCGGCCTGGTGGTCACCCTCGGCGCGCCGTGGCCGAGGGAGCGGATCGCGGGGTGGGCGGTCCGTGAGGTCGCGTTCCTGCGCCGGGCGCACGACGCCGGTGTGCCGGTGCTGGCGATCTGCTTCGGCGCCCAGCTCCTCGCCGAGGCGCTCGGCGGCTCCCGGACGACGCTGCCGGCCGCCCGGATCGGATGGCACCCGGTCGACCCGGCCGACGGCCGCCTCCCGGCCGGGCCGTGGTTCTGCTGGAACGCCGAGCAGCTCGTCGCGCCGCCCGGGGCGGAGCTGCTCGCCACCGGCGGGGCCGGACACGAGGCGTTCGTGGCCGGTCGCAGCGTGGGCGTGCAGTTCCACCCCGAGATGACCGTTGACCTGCTGGAGCGCTGGTACACCCTCGGTGTGCCCGGCGGCCTCGACGCGCGGGGCCTGCGGGCGGCGACGGCGGCCCAGGACCCGCAGCGGCTCGCCGAGCGGGCCGAGCGGGTCCTGGCGCTCGCGCTCAGACCCCCAGGAAGTGCTCCAGGGTGATCGGCAGCGACCGGACCCGCACGCCGGTGGCGTGGTGGGCGGCGTTCGCGACGGCCGCGGCCACCCCGACGATCCCGATCTCCCCGATCCCCTTGGCGCCCACCGGGTTGACGTGCGGGTCGTCCTCCTCGACCCACTCGGCGTCGATGTCGCCGACGTCGGCGTTCGCCGCCACGTGGTAGCCGGCGAGGTCGTGGTTGACGACGTGCCCGTGGGCCGGGTCGACGACGCCCTCCTCGTGCAGCGCCATCGACAGCCCCCACACCATCCCGCCGAGGAACTGCGAGCGCGCGGTCAGCGGGTTGAGGATGCGGCCCGCGGCGAACACCCCCAGCATCCGCGGCACCCGGATCTCGCCGGTGTCGGCGTGCACCGCGACCTCGACGAAGTGCGCCCCGTGCGCCCCCATCGCGTACTCGGCCATCGCCGGGTTGTGCCCGGCGACGCCGTCGGCCTCCGCCGCGTCCTCGGGGTCGGTGCCCCACTTGTCGCGGAACCGGTCGGCGGCCTCGACGATCGCCGTCGCCCAGGACGCGGTACCCGCCGACCCACCGGCCATGGTCGCGTGCGGCAGCCCGGTGTCGCCGAGGTTCAGGTCGACCTGCGCGGGCGGCACCCCGAGCGCCTCGGCCGCGATCTGGGTGAGCACCGTGCGTGCGCCCTGCCCGATGTCGGCCGCGGCGATGTCCACCCGGTAGCGGCCCGGCGCACCGGCACCGCCGTCGGCGTACCGGATCGCGGCGGCGGAGCCGGGCATCGCGAAGGTCGGGAAGAACGCGGCGGCGACGCCGGTGCCGTGCCACCAGCCGTCGACGAGCCGGGTGCGCGGGCGCGGGTCCCGGTCGGCCCAGCCGAACCGCTCGGCGCCGCGCCGCAGGCAGGCCACGAGGTTGCGGCTGGAGAACGGCCTGCCGGTGTCGGGGTCGACGTCGGGCTCGTTGCGGATCCGCAGCTCGACCGGGTCGATCCCGAGCGCGACGGCGAGCTCGTCCAGCGCGGACTCCGCGCCGAAGCTGCCGGGCGCCTCGCCGGGTGCGCGCATGTACGTCGGCGTGGACAGGTCCAGCGGCACGACCCGGTGCGAGGTCCGCCGGTGCGGCGACGCGTAGAGGTGCCTGCTGATCACTGCGGTCGGCTCGCCGAACTCGGCCATCCGCGCGCCGGACTCGACGACGTCGTGGGCGAGGGAGTGCAGCCGCCCGTCGGTCCCGGCACCGAGCCGGACCCGCTGCACGGTCGCCGGGCGGTAGCCGGTCAGGTCGGTCATCTCTCGGCGGGTCAGCGCCAGCTTGACCGACCGTCCGGGGACCGCCCGGGCGGCGACGACGGCCAGCACCGACCCGCCGTGCAGCGTGCCCTTGGTACCGAACCCGCCGCCGACGTGCGGTGAGACGACGGTGACGTCGTCGTCGCCGATACCGAACATCTGCGCGACCTCGCGCCGGGCCGACCACACCGCCTGCGAGGCCTCGAACAGCGTGAGGTGGTCGCCGTCCCAGCGGGCGACGGTGCTGTGCGGCTCCATCGGGTGGTGGTACTCGATCGGCGTCCGGTAGGTGGCGTCGACCTGCACCGGGGCCGCGGCGAACGCGGCGTCCGGGTCGCCGGTGGTGGCGTCCGGCGGGAACGCGACGACGACCTCGGGGGTGTAGGCCTCCGGCGAGGCCGGGTCGAACGCGGTGGTGGCCGGCTCGGCGTCGTAGGTGACGACGACCAGGCCCGCCGCCTCCCGGGCCGCCTCGGCGGTCTCGGCGAGCACGGCGGCGACGTACTGGCCGCGGTGGTGCACCTCGCCGGACTGCAGCACCGTCTGTTCGGGGGTGGCGCTGCCGTCGATCCGGGGCGCGGTGTCCGGGGTGAGCACCGCGACCACCCCGGGGACCGCGGCCGCGGCGGTGGTGTCGACGGCGCGGACCCGGCCGCGGGCGACCGTCGCGCCGACGCCGCGCAGGTGCAGCGGGTCGACCGCGTCCTGCTCGTAGGCGTAGACGGCGTTGCCGGTGACCTTGGCGGGGCCCTCGATCCGGGTGTGCGAGGTGCCCGCGGCGCCGTCGGTCGTGGTGCCGGGGGTGACGGTGCTGGTCATGCGGCCTCCGTCCGGTGCGCGGCGAGGCCGCGCAGGGTGGCGGTGACCGTGCCGGCCACCAGCGGGATCTTGAAGGCGTTGCCGCCGACGGCGGTGTCGACGGCGCGGGCGTCGGCGGTCTCGGCCGCCGCGGCGGCGCGGAACGCCTCGTCGGTGGCGGGCCCGCCGAGCAGCGCCTGCTCCGCGCGGTGCGCCCGCCACGGCCGGTGCGCGACCCCGCCGAGGGCGATCCGCACGTCGCGGACGGTGCCGTCGTCGGCGACGTCGAGGGCCGCGGCGACCGACACCAGCGCGAACGCGTACGAGGCGCGGTCGCGGACCTTGCGGTAGGTGGAGTGCGCGGCGACCGGCAGCGCGGGCAGCTCGACCGAGGTGATCAGCTCCCCGTGCTCCAGCACGGTGTCGCGGCCCGGGTCGTCGCCGGGCAGCCGGTGCAGCTCGGTGGCGGCGACGGTGCGCTCCCCGTCCGGGCCGACGACGTGCACGCGGGCGTCGAACGCGGCCAGCGCGACCGCCATGTCCGACGGGTGGGTCGCGATGCAGCCGCCCTCGGGTGCGCCGAGGATCGCGTGGTGGCGGGCCCAGCCGTGCTGCGCGGAGCAGCCCTGCCCGGGGTCGCGCTTGGTGCAGGGCGCGGTGAGGTCGGCGAAGTAGGAGCAGCGGGTCCGCTGCAGCAGGTTCCCGCCGGTCGTCGCCATGTTGCGCAGCTGCCCCGAGGCCCCGGCGAGCAGCGCCGCGGACAGTGCCGGGTAGTCGCGCCGGACCCGCGGGTCCACGGCGACGTCGGTGTTGCGGGCGCCCGCGCCGATGGACAGGCCGCCGTCGGGGGTCGGGGTGATCCCGGTGGGCAGCAGACCGGTGACGTCGACGAGCGTGCCCGGCTCGACCAGGCCCAGCTTGAGGTGGTCGACGAGGTTGGTCCCGCCGGCCAGGTAGGCGGCGGACGGGTCGGCGGAGACGACGGCGACCGCAGCCGCGGCGTCGCCGGGACGGGTGTAGGCGAACGGCTTCACCGCGACGCCCCCGTCCCGGTGGCCACGGCACCGACGGCGTCGACGATGCCGGAGTAGGCGGCGCAGCGGCACAGGTTCCCGGACAGGCGCTCGGCGATCTCGGCGCGGTCCAGCACGGCCGGTCCGTCGCCGGACAGGTCGGCGGTGACCGCGCTGGGGTGCCCGGCGCGGGCCTCGTCCAGCATCCCGACGGCCGAGCAGATCTGGCCGGGGGTGCAGTAGCCGCACTGGTAGGCGTCGTGCGCGACGAAGGCCTCGGCGAGCGGGTGCAGGTCCGCACCGGCGCCGAGGCCGTCGGCGGTGGTGACCGCGGCGTCGTCGTGGGCGACGGCGAGCGAGAGGCAGGACAGCACGCGGCGGCCCGGCCCCTGTTCGCCGGGTGCGGCCAGCAGGACGGTGCACGCACCGCACTGGCCGTGGTCGCAGCCCTTCTTGGCGCTGGTCACGCCGAGCCGGTCACGCAGCGCGTCGAGGACGGTGGTCCGGGTGTCGACCGTCAGCTCGTGGCGACGGCCGTCGACGGTGAGGGAGATCGTGGAGTCCACGATGGTGCGCTCCTTCGGGAGACGGAGTGGAGAGCTCGAAACGGAGCCTCCTCCGGAAATATAGGAACGTTGTTCCGGTTACGCAACCCGGAGGCCCGCGAGGAAGAAGCCGACGGCGCGGCGGGCGTCGTAGGCGGAGTCGTCCTCGGCACCGAAGCACAGGTTGCCGATCCCCCGCAGCACCTCGTAGGCGGTGACGTCGGACGGCAGCTGCCCGGCCTCCCGCGCCGCCCGGACGATCTCCTCCGCCGCCGGCAGCAGGCGCTCCAGGAACAGCTCGTGCAGCGCGGCGGAGCGGCCGTCGTCGTGGACGAGCATCGCGACCAGCCCGTGCTTGGTGACGAGCAGGTCGACGAACTCCCCGACCCAGGCCGTGAGGGCGTCGAACGGCGTCGGACCGGCGTCCAGGCAGGTCCGTGCGGCCGTCGCGCACCCCTCGACCTGGTGCCGGTAGACGGCGACGACCAGGTCGGGCCGGGTCGGGAAGTGCCGGTAGACCGTCCCCACGCCGACCCCCGCGCGGGCGGCGATCGCCCGGACCGGCGCATCGACGCCCGCGGTCACGAACTCGGCCGCGGCGGCCTCGAGCAGGGCGGCACGACTGCGCCGGGCGTCGGACCGGACCGGTTCCCGCTGCACTCCCACCGCACGCTCCCTTGCTGCCCGGAACACTGTTCCGTATCGTACCCGGAACACTGTTCCGTTTCATCGTCCGCACTCGCCCCGCACAGGAGTTCCCGTGTCCCGAGCGTCCATCGGCATCATGACCGCCCAGATGCAGACCACCTACGACGACCTGCTGCGCGTCTGGCTGGAGGCCGACGAACTGCCCGGCATCGAGCACGCCTGGCTGTTCGACCACCTCATGCCGATCGGTGGCGACCCACTGGGACCGACCCTCGACGGCTGGACCACCCTGTCCGCGCTCGCCGCACGGACCCGACGGCTGCGTCTGGGCCTGCTGGTCACCAGCAACCGGTTCCGCCCACCCGCGGTGCTGGCCAAGATCGCGACGACGGTCGACGTCGTCTCCGGCGGACGGCTCGACCTGGGCATCGGCGTCGGGTCCCGCCCGGACCACCCGCTCGCCCGCCGCGAGTACGAGGCGCACGGCCTGCCCTTCGCCGCCACCGCCGACGCCGTCACCGCGCTCGACGAGGCCTGCAAGGTGATCCGGCGGCTGTGGACCGAGACCGAGCCGTTCGACGTCGACGGCGAGCAGGTGCGGCTCACCGGCGCGTTCGGCAGCCCGAAGCCGGTGCAGGCCCGTCCGCCGATCGTGATCGGCGGACGGGCCAGGGCGACGCTGCGGATCGCGGCCCGGCACGCCGACGTCTGGAACATCCCCGGCGGCGACCTCGACGACGCCGTCGCCCGCAGCGCGCTGCTCGACGAGCTGTGCGCCGACATCGACCGGGACCCGGCGGAGATCACCCGGTCGATCCACCTGGGCGTCTCCTACGACGACCCGGCGGACGCCCGCGAGCGGGTGTCCGCCGCCGTCGGCGCGGGCTTCGGGCACGTGGTCCTCGGGCTGCCCGCCCCGTTCCCGCAGGGCGTCGCCCGCTGGGTGGCCGACGAGATCGTCGCGCGGGTTTAGCCGACCCGGTAGTTCGGTCATCTAACTACCATGACCTCCTCCCGGCACGCCCTCATCTCCGGCGCCGGCATCGCCGGCTCCGCGCTCGCCCTGCGCCTGGCCGCGTACGGCTGGCGGACGACCGTCCTGGAGCGCGCGCCGCGGCGGCGCGACGAGGGGCACAACATCGACGTCCGCGGCACCGCCCGCGAGGTCCTGCGCCGGATGGGCCTGGAGGACGCCGTGCGGGCCGCCGGCACCCGCGAGGTCGGCTTCCGCGTGATCGGCGACGACGGGCGCCCGGTCGCCGAGATCCCGATGGACCCGACCGGGTCGACCGACGGTCCGACCGCCGAGCTGGAGATCCTGCGCGGCGAGCTGGCCCGGGTGCTGGTCGAGGCCGCACCGGCGTCCACGACGTTCCGGTTCGGCACCCGGATCACCGGCGTCGAGGACCGGGGTGCCGGCGACGGCCCGGCCCGCGTCGCCCTCGACGACGGCACCACGGTCACCGCCGACCTCGTCGTGGTCGCCGAGGGGCTGCGGTCGCGCACCCGCGACCTGGTGTTCGACGACGTCACCGTCCGTGAGACCGGCCTGTACGGCGCCTACCTGACGATCCCCCGCACCGCCGACGACGACGCCTGGTGGAACTGGTTCCACGAGACCGGCTCGCGCGGGGTGCACCTGCGCCCGGACAACCTGGGCACCACACGCGCCATGCTGACCTTCCTGTCCGGGGTGCGCGGCCTGGAGACCCTCGGCGACGCCGACGTCCGCACCGTGCTGCGGCAGACCTTCGCCGACGCGGGCTGGGTCGCCCCGCGGATCCTGCGCGAGCTCGGCGACGGGCCGGACGGGGCCCCGATGTACTTCGACGCCGTCGGGCAGGTCACGGCCCCGCAGTGGAGCTCGGGACGGGTGGTTCTGCTCGGCGACGCCGCGTACTGCCCGTCGCCGCTGGGCGGCGGGGGCACGAGCCTGGCCCTGATCGGTGCCTACGTACTGGCCGGGGAGCTGGCCTCCCGCCCCGGCGACACCACAGGCGCACTGCGCCGCTACGAGGAGCTGCTGAGGCCCGCGACCGAGCAGGCGCAGAAACTGCCGCCACTGACGCTGGCCAACCCGCGGACCCGGGCCGGGATCCGGACGCTGCGCACCGCGTTCCGGGCCGTCGCGAGCCCGGCCGGGAAGCGGGTCACCGGGCTGCTCGGGGCCACCCCGACCGGCGCGGTCGACGCGTTCCGGCTCCCGGACTACCCGGCGCCGAGCTCGTCGAGCGTGGCGGCGACCGCGCGCAGGTAGCGCTCGACGACCTCGCCCTCGTCGGCGGAGAGGCGGCGGGCGACGTCGTCGAGGGCCCGCACGACCGGCTCCCACTGCGCGAGCCGCGCGCGGAAGGACTCCTCCCGCGAGCGCACGGTGACCCGGCGCCGGTCGTGCGGGTCGGGCACCCGCTCGAGGTGGCCGGCCGCCTCGAGCCGGTCGATCAGCGCGGTGGTCGAGGCCGGCCGCAGGTCCAGCCGCCTGGCCAGCTCGGTCGGCCCGAGCGAGCCGTGCACGTCGAGCAGCCGCAGCGCCCACAGGTCGGTCGGGTGCAGCCCCGCCCGCCGGGCCTGCCTGCCGGTGAACTCGTGGGTGGCCCGGTTCACCGCCTCCAGCGCGACGGTCGGGCCGGCGAGCCCCTCCAGCAGGTGTCGTCGCTCGCCCATGCGGCCTCCCGGCGTCGGTCCACGGCACCGTAGCCGGACGGGCCCGGCCGCATCCGCGGCGGGACCGGTCACGAGGTGGTCACGAATTCGCGACGCCGTTTCGGGGACACCTCCCCGCCCTCGGCCGCCGAATGGGGACGATTCCGCGTTAACTGATCGACGACCCGCAGGTGACGGCCCTGCACAACCATCCACCCGATCGGGTGACGACGCGATTCTGTACACCATTCCCGACGGCGACCCGACCATTTCCCGGAACCGCCCCGTGCGTAATCTCCGGAATCGTGATCGAGCTGGAGGGGGTCTCCAAGGTCTACCGGACCGGAACCCTCGAGCTGCGCGCACTCGACGCCGTGGACCTGCACGTCGACGACGGCGACCTCGTCGCGATCATGGGCCCCTCCGGCTCGGGCAAGTCCACGATGATGAACATCCTCGGCTGCCTCGACGTGCCGAGCTCCGGCGCCTACCGGCTCGACGGCATCGACGTCGGCCGGATGTCGGACAACCGGCTCGCCGACGTCCGGCTGCAGAAGATCGGTTTCGTCTTCCAGTCGTTCAACCTGCTGCCGCGCACCTCGGCGCTGGCCAACGTGGAGCTTCCGCTGGTCTACGCCGGTGGGCGCGACCGCCGGGGCCGGGCGCGGCGCGCGCTGGAGCGGGTCGGGCTCGGCGACCGCGGCGACCACCGGCCCAACGAGCTCTCCGGTGGCCAGCAGCAGCGCGTCGCGGTGGCCCGTGCCCTGGTCACCGACCCCTCGATGATCCTGGCCGACGAGCCGACGGGGAACCTCGACACCGCCTCGACCACCGACGTCATGAACCTGTTCGTGGAGCTGAACGAGAGCGGCCGCACCGTCGTGCTGATCACCCACGAGCCCGAGGTCGCGGAGTTCGCCAAGCGCGTGGTGACCCTGCGCGACGGCCGGATCGTGGGTGACGAGCGCCGATGACGATCTGGGAGTCCGCGCGGATCGCGGTACGGGGCCTGCGGGCCGGGCCGCTGCGGTCGCTGCTGACGATGCTCGGGATCATCATCGGGGTCGCCGCGGTGATCGTGCTGGTCGCGTTCGGCAACGGCCTGCAGCGCTTCGTCGCCGACGCGTTCGGCCCGCTCGCCAACCAGATCCAGATCACCCCGGACCGCGGTGGCATCAGCGGCGGCGGCACCCCGCGCGACCTCACCGACGCCGACGTCCGCGCCCTGCGGGACCGGGCCTCCGCGCCGGCGGTCGCCTCGGTCAGCCCGACGGTGACCGGCTCGGCGCAGCTGCAGCTGGCCGGTGGCGGGAGCGTCCGCAGCGGCGTGACCGGCGCCGACGCCGACTACCTCGACATCACCAACCGGGAGCTGGTCGTCGGGTCGTTCTTCGACGACCGGCAGGCCACGACCCGGGCGAAGGTCGTCGTGCTCGGCCCCAACCCGGTGGCGACGCTGTTCGGCGGCCGGGCCGGCGACGCGCTGGGCTCGGAGGTGCGGATCGGCCGCACCTCGTTCCGGGTGATCGGCGTGCTCGCCGCCAACGGCCAGCAGGACGACGTCGCCGTCATGCCGCTGGGCGCCGCGCGCGCCTACCTGACCGGTGGCGGCGACGTCGTCGACCAGATCACCGTGCGCGCGGTGTCCACCGACGCGGTGCCGCAGGCGGTCGAGCAGGTCACGACGGTCCTCGACGACCGGCACCGCATCGACGACCCGCAGGACCGCGACTACACCGTCACCGCTCTGCAGAGCCTGCTCGACCAGTCCTCGCAGGTCCTGAGCTTCGTGACGATCTTCGTCGCGGCGGTCGCGGGCATCTCGCTGCTGGTCGGGAGCATCGGCGTCGCCAACATCATGCTGGTCACGGTGACCGAGCGGACCCGCGAGATCGGCATCCGCAAGGCCATCGGCGCGCGCCGCCGCGCGATCCTGCAGCAGTTCCTCATCGAGGCGATGGTCCTCACCGGCATCGGCGGGGTCATCGGGATCCTGGTCGGCGTCGGTGTGTCCGTGCTGGCCGGGATCGTCCTGCCCCGCCTCGTACCCGACTTCCCCGCCCCGACGGTGTCGGCCGGATCGGTGGTGCTCGCCTTCGGGGTGAGCCTGCTGATCGGTCTGCTCGCGGGCGGTTTCCCCGCCAACCGGGCCGCGCGGATGCGGCCCATCGACGCCCTGCGGCACCAGTGACAGCGCCCGCGACAGCACCGAGGAGCACTTCATGACCCGACTGCGGCTCGCGGGCAGCCTGCTGCTCGCCGGACTCGTCGGCCTCACGGCCTGCACCGGAGGGGACCAGCCGCCGCCGACGGCCGTCGTCGACCGGGGTGTGGTCTCCACCGGGGTGTCGGCGTCGGGGTCGCTGGTGTCGATCACCCAGCAGAACCTCGGGTTCACCGACGGCGGCCGGGTCACCGAGCTGCTGGTCGAGGTCGGCGAGACCGTCGCGGCGGGGCAGCCGCTGGCCCGGCTCGACGACGCCGAGGCCCTGTCCCAGGTCGCCGCCGCGCAGGCCGGGCTGGACCAGCAGCAGGCGTCGCTGGGCAAGCTGACCGGCGCGAACACCGTCGAGGCCGCGCAGGCGTCGCTGGCCTCGGCCGAGTCGGTACTGGCCGCGACCCGCGACCAGGTCGGGGCGCAGAACGCGGCGAACGACACCGCCGTCGAGCGGGCGAGGGTCCAGCTCTCCTTCGACCGCAAGCAGCTCGCCGCGGCCCAGGAGAAGCTGGAGACCGACCGGCGGGCCTGCAAGCGCTCCGGCGGCAGCACCGCGTCCGCGACCCCGGAGCCCACAGCCGCCCCGTCCGGCGGCGGGCTGCTCGGCGGTCTGTCCGGCGGGTCCGGCACCTCGGGCGGGTCCGGCCTCGGCGCGGCGACGACCGACCCGGCCTGCACCGCCGTCGCCACCGACGAGCAGGCCGTGACGACGGCGAAGGGCCAGGTCATCACCTCGCAGACGGCGCTGGCGCAGGCCGAGGGCACCCGCGACACCGGCGCCGCCTCCGGCCGGGTCTCGATCGCGAACGCCGAGAGCGCGGTGTCCGACGCCCGCTCGCAGCTCACCGGGGCGAACAACGACGCACCGGCCGACGTCGCGGTGCAGGACGCCGTGGTCGCCGACGCCCGCAACACCCTCGCCGACGCCCAGCGCGCGCTCGACGACACCCTGCTGCGCGCCCCGGTCGCGGGCACCGTGTCCGCGATCAACGGCGCGGTCGGTGACGTCGTGCCCGCCGCGAGCGCCGCGACCGCGCTCGCCCCCGGCACCGACGCCCGGATCCCGCAGGCCGTCGGGTCGGCGTCGGCGGCCTCGGGCGGCGCGGGGGCCACCGGTGGCGGCGCGTCCGCGGCGGGCGGGGCGCCGTTCCTCACCCTCAACGACCTGCAGACCTACCAGCTGGTCGTCCCGTTCGAGGAGAGCGACGCCGCCCGGGTCGCCCCGAACCAGACCGTCGACGTCACCGTCGACGCGCTGCCCGGGGTGAGCCTGCCGGCGACCGTGGTGGCGGTCGCGCCGACCGCGACGCAGCTGTCGGGCGTCGTGAGCTACTACGCGACCGTCGTGCTGAACCGCACCGACCCGCAGCTGCGCGACGGCCAGACCGCGCAGGCCGACGTGCGCACCGAGGCCCGCAACGGGGTGCTGCGGGTGCCGAACACCGCCGTCCGGCAGGAGGGCGGCCGCTCGGTCGTCGACGTGCCCGGCGACGACGGCGCCGCGGTGACCCGGCAGTTCGTCCCCGGCCTGGTCGGCGACCAGTTCACCGAGGTCCGGTCCGGCCTCGACGACGGCCAGCAGGTCCTGCTGCCGCAGGCCACCGTCGAGGCGACGCCGGGCCGTCCGGGCGGCGGCGCGGGCGGGAACTGACCCGCCGGCGCGGGTCGGCTGCTCGTGCCGTCGTCGCCCACCGACTGCTGCGCCGGCGGCGCTGATCGGGGTCCGCCCGGTCACCGCAGGGCGGGTGTCGTGCCCTCCGAGGACCGCACCTGCCCCGGTGTCGCTCCGTAGCGGGCGCGGAAGCTGCGGGAGAAGTGCGCCGGGTCGGTGAAGCCCCACCGGCGCCCGGTCGACCCGACCGGCTCGCCCGCCAGCAGCGGGTCCCGCAGGTCGCGCAGGCAGCGCTCCAGACGGCGGGCGCGCACCCAGCACGACACCGAGGTGCCCTCGGCCCGGAACAGCTCCTGCAGCCGCCGGGTCGACATGTAGTGCGCCGCGGCGACCCGGCCGGGTGAGAGGTCGTCGTCGGCGAGGTGGTCGTCGAGCCAGTCCAGGACCGGGGCGAGCGGCCCGGCCGGGTGCCCGTCGCGACGGCGCTCGGCGACGGCCGCGGCCAGCAGGTCGGTCAGGACCCGGCGGACCCGGGGCGCCCGCGTCCCGGTGAGCAGCTCCTCGGCGGCCGCGAGCTGGCGCAGCATCGGCCCGAGGAGCAGGCCGAGGCCGTCGCGGTCGGACATCCGCACCCCGCTGCCCTCCCCCGGTCCGCCGTCCAGGCCCAGGTCGCTGCGCGGCAGCATCAGCACCAGGCTGCGGAACCCCGCCTCGTTGTCCACGGCGTAGGGCAGGTCGACGTCGTAGACGACCATGTCACCCGGCCGCAGCACCGTGCGGTGCCCGTCCTGGGTGATCACCGAGCGTCCCGCGAGCTGGTAGGAGACCTTGCACAGGCCGAGGCGCTCGCCGCCCGGGACGCGCCGCACCGTGTGCGCGGTGCCCGCGGCGAGGTCCCCGAGCACCAGCGGCCCGGACCGCCGGACGACGCCGTGCCCGGCGAACCGGTCGACGGCGCCGTGCGCGGTCAGCCGCAGCGACGGGAAGTGGTCGCCCACCGTGCGCGACCAGGCACGGAGGTCGCGGGACGCGGGCGGGGCGGGCCACGGGGCGGTGTCGGTCATCGGTGCCTCCGGGGTGACGGGTGGTGGGCGGCTTGGACCTGGGCGCAGTGCGCCTTGACCGTCGGCGCACGGGTGGGCGGGCGGGACCGGGGGCGGACGTCGCCGTCGGCGGGGCCGGATCCGCAGGTCGGCGGCCGGATCGCCGGTGCGGGCCGACGGGTGCGGCCCGTGCGGCGGGGGCGCGGCGGCCCGGCGCGGGGCCTTGTCGGAGGCACGAGCGCGGACCAGCCTTCTCCCACCCGTGACCGAGGAGAACCCGATGACACCGCGCCCGACCCGCACCGCGAACCGTCCCGGCACCGCGACCGACCGCGGGGTGCGACGTGGCTGACCCCGGGCACTCGCTGCGCGGCTCCATCGGCGTCGCGGGGATCGTCTTCCTGGTGGTCGCCGCCGCGGCCCCGCTGACCACCGTCGGTGGCGCGCTGCCCGTGATGCTCGCCGGGTCCAACGGGCCCGGTGTGCCGCTGGCCTACGCGCTGGTCGCGGT
This sequence comes from Pseudonocardia sp. ICBG1034, assembly GCF_020131375.1. Classification (NCBI taxonomy): domain Bacteria; kingdom Bacillati; phylum Actinomycetota; class Actinomycetes; order Pseudonocardiales; family Pseudonocardiaceae; genus Pseudonocardia; species Pseudonocardia sp. ICBG1034. The sequence goes on along the minus strand of NZ_JAHLEK010000015.1, from coordinate 1,675,602 downwards.
GGTGCTGCTGCTGTTCAGTGTCGGCTACGCGGCCATGAGCCACTTCGTCGTCGACGCGGGGGCGTTCTACGCCTACGTCTCCCACGGTCTCGGCTCCCGGCTCGGGCTCGGCGCGGGCGGGCTCGCGCTGCTGGCCTACACCGCCATCCAGGCCGCGGTGTACGGCCTCGCCGCGGTGACGCTGCGCGGGATCGTCGTGCAGTTCGGCGGACCGGAGCTGCCGTGGTGGCTGCTCGCCGCGGTGCTCGTCGCCGTCGTCGCGCTGCTGGGCTACCGCAGCATCGACGTCGGCGCCAAGGTGCTGGGCACGCTGCTCGTCGTCGAGGTCGCGGTGGTCGCGGCACTGGTCGCCGGGATCCTGGTGACCGGCGGCCCGGAGGGCTGGTCGCCCGGCTCGTTCTCCCCCACGACGTTCCTGTCCGGGGCACCCGGCATCGCGGTCATGTTCGCCGTCGCCTCGTTCGTCGGCTTCGAGGCGACCGCCATCTACGCCGAGGAGGCCCGCGAGCCGCGCCGCACGGTGCCGGTCGCGACCTACGTGGCGGTGCTGTTCATCGGCGCGTTCTACACCGTCGCCAGCTGGGCGGTCGTCGTCGCGTTCGGGCCGAGCCGGGTCGAGGCCGCCGCGCAGGCCGACCCGACCGGGCTGGTGTTCGCCGCGGCCGCCACCTACGTGGGCCCGTGGTTCGCCGACATGCTGCCGATCCTGCTGCTGACCAGCCTGTTCGCCGCGCTGCTTGCCTTCCACAACGCCGTCGCCCGGTACCTGTTCTCCCTGGGTCGCCGCGGGGCGCTGCCCACGGTGCTGTCGCGGACCCACCCCCGCCACGGCTCCCCGCACGTCGGCTCGCTCGTGCAGACCGTGTCCGCGGTACTCGTACTGGCGCTGTTCGCCGTCGCCGGCGGTGACCCGGTCACCACGCTGTTCCCCTGGATGTCCGGGTTGGCGACGGTCGCGGTGCTCGTCCTGATGCTGCTCACCGCGGTCGCGGTGCTGGTGTTCTTCGCCCGCACCCGGGCCGACACCCGCAGCTGGAACACCCGGGTCGCGCCGACGCTGGGGCTGCTCGGCATCGCCGGGATCCTCACCCTGGTTCTGGTCAACTTCACCACGCTGATCGGCGGGTCGGCCGGCCTGGCCGGCGTCCTGCTCGCCCTGGTCGTGGTGGTGCTCGCCGGGGGCGTCGTCCTCGGCGGGGCACGCCGCACGGCCGTCGCACCGGAACCGGCACACGACGACCCCGCCCTGCACTGATCCGTTCCGCTCCCCCGCACCCCGCCCAGGAGGGACCCGCCCGTGACCGGGATCGACACCGTCCACCGCGCCGCCCGCGTCCACACACCCGACGGCTCGGCCGCCACCGTCCTCGCGACGGCCGGCGAGACGATCGTCGCCGTCGGCGGTGACGAGCTGCTCGACGCCGCCCCTACCGGGGCCCACCGGGTCGACCACGGCGACGCCGTGCTGGTCCCGGGCCTGGTCGACGTGCACAACCACGTGCTCGTCGCCGGCCGGGCGGAGCTCGCCGAGCTGCGTCTGGCCGGCGACGCCGGGGTCGGCGCCCTGCTCGACGCCGTCGCCCGGCGCGCGGCCGGACTCCCGGAGGGCGCCTGGCTGGTCGGCGGTGGCTGGGACTGCGGGCTGCTCGACGCACTCGCCGCGCCGGGGGTGCTGGCCCGCCTCGACACCGCCGCGGGACACCGGCCGGTGCTGCTGCGCGACGACAGCTGCCACAACCGCTGGGTCAGCTCCGCGGCGCTCGACCGGGCCGGGATCTCCGTGGACACCCCCGACCCGGCGGGCGGGCGGATCCTGCGCGACGCCGACGGCCGTAGCCCGGCGGGGGTGCTCGTCGAGGCCGCCGCGGTCGCCGTCGAGCGGGTCTGCGCCGCCGACGGCGACGGGGTGGACGACGCCGAGGCGGTCCGGCACGCGGTGGGGATCCTGCACTCCCACGGCGTCACCGGGTTCCAGGACGCGGCGTCGTCGCTGCCGCTGCTGCAGGCGCTGCACCGGCTCGACTCCGAGGACCGGCTCGACGCCTGGGCGGTCACCTCGATGCCGGTACTCGACCCGGTGTTCGGGTCCGCACCGGTCGGCGCCGAGCTGGTCGAGAAGGCGCTGCCGCTGGCCGGGCGACGGCACCGCCCGACGTTCGTGAAGGTCTTCCTCGACGGCATCCCGCCCTCGCGCACCGCAGCGTTCCTCGACCCCTACCTGCCCGACGACACCCACGGCGACGACTGGCGCGGACACACCGCGATGACCACCGAGGAGCTCACCGGGCACCTGCTGGGCTTCGCGGCGACGGGGATCGGGGCCAAGGTGCACTGCACCGGCGACCGGTCGGTCCGGGTGTTCCTCGATGCCGTCGCCGCGGTCCGGGCGGCCGGGCACACCGGCACCCGCTTCCACCTGGCACACGGCCAGTACGTCGCCGACGCCGACCTGGGCAGGCTCGCCGCGCTGGGTGTCGTCGCGGACCTGTCCCCGGCGCTGTGGTTCCCCTCGCCGGTGGTCGAGGCGATCTGCGCCTGCGTGCCGCGGGAGCGGGCGCGGCGCATCCACCCCAACCGGGACCTGCTGCGGTCGGGGGTGCTGCTCGCCGTCGGCTCGGACTGGCCGGTCGTCGGATCGCCGGACCCGTGGCCGGGCCTGCAGGGGCTGGTCACCCGGGCCGACCCGATCGGCACCGCGCCGGGCGCGCTGTGGCCCGAGCAGGCCCTGACCCCGGCCGAGGCGCTGCACGCGGCGACCCTCGGCGCGGCCCGGGCCGCCGGGATCGACGACGTCACCGGCGCGCTCACCCCGGGCCGCTCGGCCGACCTGGCCGTGCTCGACGCCGACCCGCTGACCGTGCCGCACGACGAGATCGCGTGGACCCGGGTCCTGGCGACCTGGTTCGCCGGTCGTGAGGTGTTCCGCCGGGAGCACGGGTGACGCCGCCGGGTCAGTACAGCTCGACGACGAGCCGCGGGGTACGGGCGCGCGACACGCACAGTGCGATCTGGTCGCCCGCGGCCCGGTCCGCGGCGGACAGGCAGCTGTCGCGGTGCTCGGGCACGCCCTCCACGACGCCGGACACGCAGGAGCCGCAGACGCCCTCCTCGCAGGATCGGAAGACCTCGATCCCGTTGTCGGTGAGCACCTCGAGGATCGACCGGTCCGCGGGGACCTCGAACTCCTCCCCGGTGTCGAGCGCGACGGTGAAGGCGGTGTCGCCGCTGGTGTCGACCTCGGTGGCGGAGAACCGCTCGACGTGCACCCGGTCGTCGCCGACGACCGGGGCGAACACGGCGCGCACGCCGTCCATGAAGCCCTCCGGCCCGCAGGTGTAGACGGCCGCACCGGGACCGAGCCCGGCCGCGACCGGGCCGAGGACGGCGGCGTGCCCGGCGCGCGGGACGCCCAGGTGCAGGCGGACCCTCCCGGCGAAGCCGGTCTCCAGCAGGTCGGCGAAGGCCGCCTCGGACCGCGACCGGGCGAAGTAGTGCAGGGTGAAGTCGGCGCCGGCGCGGTGCAGCGCGTGCGCCATGCCGAGCAGTGGGGTGACCCCGATGCCACCGGCGACGAGCACGTGCCGGTCGGCGTCGGGGTCGACACCGAGCAGATTGCGGGGCACCCCGATGTGCAGCTCGTCGCCGGGGGCGACCTCGTGCAGCGCCGCCGACCCGCCGCGGGAGGAACGCTCGCGCTTGACCGCGATCAGCAGCGACGCGGCGTCGTCGGGCGGGCCGCACAGCGAGTACTGGCGCAGCACCCCGGTCGGGCCGACGACGTCGACGTGCGCGCCCGCCCGGTGCGGCCCGAACGGCCGCCCGTCCGGGCGCACCAGGCGCAGGCTGCGGATGCCGTCCGCCTCGTCGACGACGTCGGCGACCCGGACCGGGATCGTGGTCATGGCAGGAGTCCTCTCGTTCGGTGGGCGCCCTCAGCGCAGGTACAGGCCCCCGTTGGCGTCCCAGCAGGCGCCGGTGACCGAGGCGGCGGCGGGGTCGGCGAGCAGCGCGACCATCCGGGCGACGAACGCCGGGTCGCCGAGCCGACCGACCGGGACCGACGCGGTGTAGTCGGCGAGCCGGTCCTCCCCGACGATCGCCCGGACGACCGGGCCGTCCTGCGGACCCGGTGAGACCGCGTTGACCGTGACGCCGCGGGCCGCGAGGTCGCGGGCGAACACCTTGGTCAGCGACAGGACCGCGCCCTTGGACGCGGCGTAGTGCCCGCCGGTGGCGGTGCCGCCGTTCTGACCGGCCAGCGACGCCATGTTGACGATCCGGCCGTAGCCGGCCCCGGCGAGGTGACGGCCGAACACCTGGCAGGCCCGGAAGGTGCCGTTCAGATTGACCCCGACGACGTCGGCGAGCTCGTCCGCGGTGATCTCCAGCAGCGGGGTGGCGCGGGTGAGCGCCGCGTTGTTGACCAGCACCTGGACCGAGCCGAACGTGTCGAGCACCGCCGCGAGGAGCTCCTCCGCGGCGGACGGGGCGGCGATGTCGGCGCTGATGCCGACGGCCGTCGCTCCGGACGGGTCGAGCCGCCCGGCCACGGTGCGGGCGGCGTCGCCGTCGAGGTCGGCGACGGCGACCCGGTGGCCGTCGGCGTGCAGCCGCTCGACGACCGCCCGGCCGAGCCCGTTGGCTCCGCCGGTGACGACGGCGACCGGAGCGCTCACGGCGTGCACCGCGCTCACAGCAGGAACCCCGCGGCCGGGACGGCGCTCTCGCTGTTCACCAGCCGGACCACCTTCTGCACGATCCGGTCGCCCGCGGGCCCGTCGGGGGCGAGCCGGATCCGGTGGCGCAGGTCGGCGGCCCACAGGTCGTGGCGGTCGCGCTTGAACGCGACCAGCACCTGTGCGGAGCGGAGGACGACCTCGGTGCCGCCCGCCGGGCCGGTGACCGACTCGGGCACGAACCGGGAGACCGTGCGCACGGTCCGGGCGGCGTCGACGGCGGCGATGGCGTAGCCCTCGGTCATCCGCACGACGCGCATCTGCCGCATCCGGGCGTCGTCGTAGACCATGTTGAGGGTGCCGTCGAAGTCCTCGGTGTCGGGGTCGATCGGCACGACGTAGGTGGCGTCGTCGGTGTAGATGCTCTCCCACCGCAGGTAGGCGGCCCGGTCGAGCAGCTCGGCCTCACGCCAGACGAGCTCGATCGCGCGGACCACGGCGGGGTCGGTCGTCGGGACCGGCGCCGGGACCCTCTCGGGTGCCTCAGTCATCACCCATCATCTCCTTCCAGCGCCCGTAGGCGGCGCGCATGCCGGTCTCGTCGGTGACGTGCGCGGTGGGGTGTCCGTCGGCGTCGGCCTTCTCCCGGGCCGAGCCGCGATTGATCAGGATCGGCATGTCGGGGGCGGCGGCCGCGCCGCGCTGCACCCGGTCCCAGCCCTCGGCGTCATCGGGGGTGCCGAACCCGAACGGGCCCTGGAAGTGCTCGTGGATCCGCAACCGGGCGCGGTTGACGGCGTCGAGCTCGGGCGGGCCGTCCGGGCCGATGGCGACGTGCTCGATGACGGTCTCGTCCACCGCGACCGGGCGCAGCACCCGGAAGAACGCCGCGGACAGCGACACGTTGGGGAACAGGTTCAGGTTGAACCCGGTGCCGTGCATCGCGCGCACGACCTTGCGGACCGCGGCCGGGTCCAGGGTGGCCGACAGCTCCTCGACGAGGCCGTCGAAGCGGGCCTGCAGGGGCTCGCTGCCGTCGTCGGCGTCGAGGTCGGAGTGGGCGGGCACCATCTGCATGACGCTGTGCCCGTGGCCGAGGTCGTGGGTGACCGCCGTCGGGTCGGTCATGAACGACATCATGTCGGCGGTCTCGGCGTCGACCGAGGCCATCCACGACCGGTGCACGATCGGGAAGTGGTAGCCGTCGGTGGTGTTCTCCAGCTGGATCTTCCAGTTGCCGCGGAAGGTGAACCGGTGCCTGCCCAGCACCTTGACCGGGTAGCCGCCGCCCTGCTTCATGAAGCGGTCGATCCACAGCCGGGCGTCGCCGAGGAAGGTCTCCAGCGGCTCGGCGTCCGGGTCGAGGGTCGCGAAGACCATGCCGCCGTAGGACTCGGTGCGCAGCCGGCGCAGCGACAGGTCCCGCTTCTCCAGCACGCCCTCGTAGCCGTCGGGGTAGGGGACGCCGCGCAGCGCGCCGTCCAGGCCGTAGGACCAGGCGTGGTACGGGCAGGTGAAGCCGTTGGCCCTGCCCTGCGGCTTCTCGCAGACGCTGGCGCCGCGGTGCCGGCACCGGTTGAGCAGGGTGCGGATCTCACCCTTGCGGTCCCGGGTGACGATCACCGGCTGGCGGCCGACGTGGGTGGACTTGAAGGTCCCCGGCCCGGGCAGCTCGCTGGTGTGGGCGACCCACACCCAGGCCCGTTCGAAGATGCGGGTCATCTCCAGCTCGAACAGCTCCGGGTCGGTGTAGAGGCGCCCGGCGACGCGGTCGGCGCGGACGAGCTCGGCAGCCGTGGCGCCGGTGACGTCGGCGCCGGTGGGGTCGGCGCTCATCGGGCGTCTCCCCGGGTGGGCAGCGCGACGTCGTCGCGGACGGTCAGGGCGCGCCCGATACGGGCCTCGACCTTCGCGAAGCGCCAGAGCTTCGCGTCCCCGTCGCCGACCGCGGTGGTGCGGAACAGGTTGCAGGCGGCCTTGACGGTGTCGGCGGTGTCGACGTCGGCCAGCAGGTAGCAGGTCCACGGCCAGCCGTCGGACGGGCCGACCATGTGCGAGTCGTCGTCGATGTCGCCGATGAAGCCGACGCCGGGCAGCGCCCTGATGCCGTCCATCATGGATACGAAGGCCGCCCAGACGTCGCCGGTGGTGATGCCGTCGGTGGGCAGGTCGAAGAAGTTCTGGTTGATGCCGATGCAGAACAGCACCCGCAGGGGTGGGGCGGCCATGGCGGTCTCCTCGGGGTGGTGCGGTCGGGTCAGCGGAAGCCGGGGGTGGTGGCCGGCAGGCCCATGAGGACGGCTCCGGCGGCGTCGAACACCGCGGGGCCGAGGAAGGCGTGCTGCTTGGGCACCAGCGCGTCGCCCGCGAGGTCCTGCAGCGGGTGCGCGGTGTGGATCGGCGCGGTGCCCGAGACCTCGATCAGGCGGGCGACGACGTCGGAGGAGGTCCGGGCCAGGTGCGCCGAGGCCAGCCGCAGCTCGGCGTTCTGCCGGTCGGTGGCCGGGTCCCCGGCCAGCACCGTGTCCCACACCTGCCCGGTGGCCTCGTAGAACCAGGCCCGCGCCGACCGCAGCTCCGCCTCGGCGCGGGCGACGGCGTCGCGGTAGTACGCCCGGTCCGCCAGCTTCGGCGCTCCGGTGACCCCGGCGTAGCCGCCGCCGACGCGCACGGCGTGGTCGAGCGCGGCGCGGGCCACCCCGGCGCCGACGACGGCGAGCACCTGCGCCGCGTAGGCGATGGTCGGGTAGCGGTAGAGCGGCTCGTCGACGGTCGGGGTGCCGCCGCGCACGAACGTCCACTCCCGCGGCACCTCCACCCCGCGCACGACCACGTCGAACGAGCCGGTGCCGCGCATCCCGACGACATCCCACTCGGGGACGATCTCGGCCTGGTCGGGCCGCAGGACTGCGGTGCGGGGCTTGCCGTCGGAGTCTGCGTCGCCGGGCATCCCGACGCCGAGCACGTCGGCCCCGGAGCAGCCGCTGGCGAACTTCCAGCGGCCGTCGAGGCGGTAGCCGCGGGCGGTGGGCTCGCCGGCCTGCGGCGGGAACAGGGCCCCGGCGAACGCGACGTCGGGGCCGTCGGCGTAGAGCTGCGCCTGGGTGTCGTAGGGCAGCGCGGCGAGGTAGACCAGCGCGGAGCCGAAGCTCGCGACCCAGCCGGTGGAGCCGTCGACGGCCGAGATCCGCTCGATGCGGTCCAGGAACACCGCGGGCGGCTGCGGCTCGCCGCCGAACACGGCGGGGGTGGCCGAGCGGTAGATCCCGGCCCGCTTCAGGGTCGCGACGAAGTCCCGCGGGACGTGGCGCTGCTCGCGGAACTCGGTGCGGCGCACCGCGAGCTCGGCGAGCATCGTGTCGAACGCCGCCTCCGACGCGATCGCCGGTGTGGCCGCGGCCAATTGTGCGCTCACCATCGCACCTCCTTCTCGATTCGCTTTCCGGCATCGAGAGTAGGAATTCCGGTGACCGTCCAGGAATCGGCAACCGCCCTCGCACGAATAGGGGGCCTCCGCAGTGGCGCTAGGGGATTCCTTCAGCGCGGCCCGGGGTGGTCCCCGCCTAGGCTGGGTCGATGGACCAGGTCGAGCCGCAGGCCCCGGAGCTCGTCACCGGCGACTTCGTCGCGATGATGCGGGCGACCACGACGTGCGTGCTGCTGCACGACGCGGCGACCAAGAACATCCTGTGGGCCAACCCGTCGGCCTGCCGGTTGCTCGGCTGGAGCCTCGCCGAGCTGCGCCCGCTCAAGGCCAACCACATGTCGAGCACGGCGCCGCAGTACCACCGGGTGCTCGGCCGTGCCTGGCTGCACGAGGCCGTCGAGCGGGGCAGCAACCGCATCGAGTGGCACTACCGGACCCGCACCGGCCGGGTGGTGCCGACCGACGCCGTCGCGGTGCGGGTGGAGCTCGCGCAGGGGCCCGCGATCCTGGTGCAGTTCCGCGACATCGAGCACGAGCAGGGCCTGGAACGCGCGCTGCGGCGCACCACGTCGTCGATCGACGCGCTGGCCCGCCACACCTCGACGATCGCGCTCACCCTGGACCCGTCGGGCGCGATCCGGTTCGCCACCGACACCGCGCTGGAGCTGTTCGGCATGGACCCGGGCGCCCCGCTGGGGCACCTCGACCAGTACGGGCGGCTGCGCCGCGACGGCCGCCCGGCGGCGCTGGACGAGCTGGTCCGGCTGGCCGACCCGACCGTGCCGGTCCAGCTGGAGGTGCCCGGCACCCGGGGCGGGCCGGTGTGGCTGGAGGGCACCCTGGAGCGGCTCGCCGAGCCCTCCGACGACAGGACCGACCCCGCGTCCGGGCTGCTCATGATCCTGCACGACGTGTCGGGGCGGGTGCTGGCCGAGGCGGCCCGCGAGCGCGCGGCACACCGGGAGAACTACCTGGCCCGCTACACCGCGATGGGCGACATGGCGATGGCGATCGCGCACGAGCTGGGCCAGCCGCTGGCGGCCGCGGGCAACTTCCTCGACGGCACCCGCCGGCACACCGAGGAGCTCGTGCGGGGCGGTGCGCTGTCCGCGGCCGACGCCGACCGGATCGGCTACGGCCTGGGCAGCGCGCTGCGCCAGATGGGCCGGGCGAGCGCGATCGTGGCGGCCGTGCGGGCGTTCGTCGGGCACCTGGAGCACACCGAGCAGGTCCTCGACCTGCACGACGTCCTCGACGACTGCCTGTGGTTCGTCGGGCTGCGCGCCGACCCGGCCGGGGTCCGGGTGCGGGTGGAACGCCACCCGGGCCCGCTGCGGGCGCGCTGCGAGCGGGTCCTGACCGGGCAGGTGCTGCTGAACCTGTGCTTCAACGCGGTCGAGGAGACGGCCGACCTCCCGCCGGAGCGCCGCGAGCTGGTCGTGACCACCGCCGTCGACGGCGACGAGGCCGTGGTCACCGTGGCCGACCGCGGACGCGGGATCGACCGGGACCCGTTCGCCGAGTCGTTCTCCTCCAAGGAGCACGGCAGCGGCATCGGGCTGGCGCTGAGCTACCGGATCATCACCCGCCAGCACGGCCGGATCTGGGCCGCGCCGCGCGTGGGGGGCGGCACCCGGTTCGGGTTCGCGCTGCCACTCGTCGGAGACGAAGGGAATTCCCTAGACGATTCCGGATGACTATCGATATCGGCCGGGCGCGTTCCGCGCGTACGTTCGCAATGGTCGAGAGAAGCCCGAGAACCCACCGGAGGAAATCGTGTCCGAACCGACCCCGTCCCCGTCCGATTTCCGTTCCGCGATGGCGAACCTGTCCGCCGCGGTCAACGTGATCACCACCGACGGCCCGCGGGGCCGGGCCGGGATGACCGTGAGCGCGGCCTGCTCGGTGACCGACACCCCGCCGACCGTGCTGGTGTGCGTCAACCGGTCCAGCCGGTCGCACGCGGTGCTCGTCGGCAACGGCCGGATCTGCGTGAACGTGCTCGGCGACGACCACGCCGACCTGGCCCTGCACTTCGCCGGCGCGACCCGGGTGCCGACCGCGGAGCGGTTCGCGACCGGCTCCTGGGACCACGACACCCACGGGGTCCCGGTGCTGCGCGACGCGGCGGCCGCGCTCGTCGGCACCGTGCGAAGCGTGCGGGACCAGGGCACCCACACCGTGCTGTTCGTCGAGATCGAGCACGTGAGCACCCGCGACGGCGGTGGCGGGCTCGTGTACTTCCAGCGGTCCTTCCACCCCGTCGGCACGTCCCGCCTGAGCGCCTGACCCACCCCGAGGAGCGTCCGTGAGCCCGTCCGCACCGCCGACCCGGCTGACCCTGACCTGCTACGTCGACACCCACGGCCACGGCTGGCGGCACGTCGACCTGTTCGAGCACGACGCGGATGGGCGCGAGCTGGGCTGGGTGCACTGGCAGGTCGGGGCCGACGGCCCGGACGCGGCCGACGCGGCCACCGCGCGGACGGAGCCGCAGCTGCGTCGCACCACCCCGTGGCGGCACCGGGTCGGGCCCAGCGGCACCGACTTCTGGGAGGCCGACGCCGAGTGGGTGCGGTCGTGACGCCGTGGTCGCTGCGGGCGGCCGTGCGCGACGGGGCGACCGGCGCCGTGGACGCCGCGCGCCGCGCGATCGCCGCGACCGAGCCGGAGGTCCGCGCCTGGGTCGAACTCGTCCCCGGCCCCGCGACCGCTGCCGCCACGGGGCCGCTCGGCGGGATCCCCCTCGGGGTGAAGGACATCGTCGACGTCGCCGGGCTGCCCACCCGCTGCGGCTCGGTGCTGCGCGCCGGAGCCGCCCCGGCCTCCGACGACGCCGCGATCGTCGCCGCGTGGCGCCGCGCCGGTGCCGTCCCGGTCGGCAAGACCGTCACCACCGAGTTCGCGTACTTCTCCCCCGGCCCGACCGCCAACCCGGCCGCGCCGGGCCACACCCCGGGCGGGTCGTCCAGCGGGTCGGCCGCCGCGGTCGCCGCCGGGCACGTCCCGCTGGCGCTGGGGTCGCAGACCGCCGGGTCGGTGACCCGCCCGGCCGCCTACTGCGGGATCGCCGCGCTGGTCATGAGCCGGGGCCGGTACCCCGTCGACGGCGTCACCGGGCTGGCCCCCAGCCTGGACGCGCACGGCGTGCTGGCCGCCGGGGTCGACGACCTCGCGTGCGCCTGGGCCGCGCTGACCGGCGAGCCCGACCCGGCCGCGCGGGCACCGCGGGCACCCCGGCTGCTGCTGTGCACGGCCGGGCCGCTGGAGCCGTCGATGCGAGCCGCACTGGTGGACCACGCCGCCGAGCGGCTGCGGGCCGCCGGGATGGTCGTCGACCCGCTGGACGGGGTCGACGTGGACGACCTCACCGCCGCGCACCCGGTCGTCATGGCGTTCGAGGCGGCCCGCGAGCGCGCCGCGGAGCTCGCCCACGCCGGGTCGCTGAGCGTCCCGCTGGCCGACCTGCTGGCGCGCGGCGCGGCGATGCCGGAGCCGGAGTACCGCGCCGCCCGCGACCGGGTCGCCCGACACGGCGACGCGCTCGCCGCGGCCGTCGACGGCTACGACGCGGTGCTCGCCGCCGCCGCGCCGGGGCCCGCCCCGTACGGGCTGGGCGCCACCGGGGACCCGGTGTGCAGCCGTCCGTGGCAGGCGCTCGGCCTACCCGCGGTCACCGTGCCCGGCCTGCACGACGACGCCGGGCTCCCGCTGGGGGTCCAGCTCGTCGGCCGGGCCGGACAGGACGGCGATCTGCTCGCCACCGGCTGCCGGGTCGCCGGCGTGCTCAGACCTCGACCCGGTGGGTGAGGATGTCGCGGACCAGCGTGCCGAGGCTCTCCGCCCCGGTCTTGGCCTTGATCCGGGCCCGGTGCACGTCCACGGTCTTGACACTGGTGCCCAGCCGGTGCGCGACCGCCTGGCTGGCCATCCCCTCGATGACCAGCGCCAGCACCTCGCGTTCGCGCGGGGTGAGCGTCTCCACCCGCTCCCGGACCGCGGCGCGGGCCGCGTGCGCGGCGAACAGCTCGCGTGCGCGGCCCTGCTGGTGCTGGACGACCTCGAGGATGCGCTGGGTGTCGTAGGGCTTCTCCAGGAAGTCCACCGCTCCCCCGCGCAGCGCGCGCACCGACATCGGGATGTCGCCGTGCGCGGAGCAGAACACCACCGGGGCCGGGTACTCGCGGGCGAGGAGCTCCTCCTGGAGCTGGAACCCGCTCATCCCCGGCATCCGCACGTCGACGACGACCACCGCGGGCTCGGCCGGGTCGAACTCGGCGAGGAAGGTGGCCGCGTCGGGGTAGTCCAGCGCCTGGATGCCGACGCTCCCGAGCAGGAAGCGCAGTGACTGGCGCAGGTCGTCGTCGTCGTCGACGACGTGCACCACGGGGTCGACCGGGCCTGCGGTGCCGGCCCGGTCGGTGTCCCGTCCCGACGTCACGGCCGCATCAGGACCGACGCCGACGGGTGGTCGCTCGCGAAGCCCGCCGGCAACGGCGCCACGAAGACGTTCTCGGTCCGGGTACGCGAGATCAGCCATCGGCCGTCGACCTTCCGGAAGGCGTTGTTGAGCCGGCTCGACCGCAGCAGCGCGGTGCCGTCGGAGAACAGCCAGGGCTGCATGTGGATCCACTGGCCGTCGGCGGTGTCACCGTGCACGTGGATCTGCTCGGAGGTGAGGTAGTGGGCGTTGAGCAGCAGCGCGGGATCCCGCTTCTCACCCCAGAAGGACCGGAAGTGCGCCCGCACGGCGTCCGCTCCCTCCGCCCGTCCGAACTGGCCGTCGTAGTACTCGCCCACACCTTCCCAGACGGCGTCGTCGGTGTAGAGGCTCATGACGAGCTCGATCCGCTCCTCGTCGCCGGTCACGCCGTACTCGGGGATCGGGGTGTCGCAGAGCCACATGTAGCGGGCCTGCAGGCGCCGGATGTCGGCCTCGGCCTCCAGCACCTCGACCCGGCGGGCCAGCGCCTGCAGCGTGGTGGCGTTCTCGGTGGTGGTCACGGGACTGCTCCTCACAGGACGACGGTGACGGTCTTGGTCTCGGTGTTCGCGAGGATCCCCTCGTGGCCGAGCTCGCGGCCCAGGCCGCTCGCCTTCACCCCGCCCCAGGGCAGCTGCGGGGCCAGTGGTGACCAGCCGTTGACGCCGACGGCGCCGGCCTCCAGCTGCGCGGCGACGGTGTGTGCGCGGCCGACGTCGCGGGTCCAGACGGTGGCGGCCAGCCCGTAGGCGGAGTCGTTGGCCAGGCCGACGGCCGCGGCGTCGTCGTCGAAGCCGATGACGGTGCCGACCGGGCCGAAGATCTCCTCGCGGGCGACGGTGAGGTCGTTGGTGCCGGCGAACACCGTCGGCGCGACGAAGAAGCCGGGTCCCGGCGGGACCTCGCCGCCGGCGACCAGGGTCGCGCCCTCGGCGCGGCCGGTCCCGACGTAGCCGAGCACCCGGTCGCGCTGCGCGGCGCTGACCAGCGGGCCCATCGTCGTCGCCGGGTCCAGGGGGTCGCCGAGGACCTGGGCGCGGGCGGCCTCGGCCAGACCGGTGACGACGTCGTCGTACACCGAGCGGTGGACCAGCACGCGGGTGCCCGCCGCGCAGACCTGTCCCTGGTTGGTGAACAGGCCCGCGGCGATCCCGGCGACGGCGGCGGTGAGGTCGGCGTCGCCGAACACGATCTGCGGGGACTTGCCGCCCAGCTCGAGGGTGGTGCGGGTCAGGTGGGTGGCGGAGTGGCGCAGGATCCGGCGGCCGACCGCGGTGGACCCGGTGAAGCTGACCTTCGCGACGCCGGGGTGGCACACCAGCGCCTCGCCGACGACGCCGCCCGGCCCGGGCAGCACCTGCACCGTCCCGGGCGGGAACCCGGCCTCGCCGACCAGGCCGGCCAGGTGCAGCACGGCCAGCGACGCGTCCTCGGCGGGCTTCACGATCACCGTGTTGCCGCAGGCCAGCGCGGGTGCCAGCTTCCAGCCGAGGATCATCAGCGGCGCGTTCCACGGCACGATCGCGGCGATCACGCCGAGCGGCTCGCGACGGGTGTAGGACAGGGTGCGGGCGCCGAGGTACCCGTCGGTCGGCACCACCTCCCCGGTGATCTTGTCGGCCCAGCCGGCGTAGTACCGCAGCGTCGCGACCAGGTTCGGCACGAACAGTCCCGCCGCGACGCCGAGCGGGGCGCCCATCTCGCGCGACTCCAGCCGGGCGAGCTCGTCGGCGTCGCGCTCGACGAGGTCGGCCAACCGGGTCAGCAGCGCCCCCTTCCCCGACGGCGGGACGGCCGCCCACTCCCCGCGGACCGCACGGCCCGCGGCGGCCACCGCGGTGTCGACGTCGGCGGTGTCGGCGGCCACGACGTGGGCGAGGACCTCCCCGGTCGCCGGGTTCACGGTCGGGAACGTCCCGCCGCCGCCCGGGCGGCGGGCGCCGTCGAGCAGGAGGTCGGCGGTGGGGGTGAGCGTGCCGGTCATGCGGAGCTCCCGGTGGTGGTGCCGTCGGTGGGGCAGCACCCGTCTGCCGGGCGACCGTGCGCGCCGAGGTCGGGTACGTCGAGGGTGGGGTTGCGGTCGAAGAAGCCGTCCGGCCTGAGGCGGAACCCGGCGTGGTCGACCGGCATGACCGGCCAGTCCTCGGGGCGGACGAAGTGGGTGAGGCCGAAGGTGTGCCACAGCACGACGTCCTCGCCGTCGACGGACCGGTCGCCCGCGGTGTAGGCGGGCAGCCCGTCGCCGCCGGGATTCTGGTTGACGGTGTAGCCGGCGGGCCAGAGCTGGTCGCGGTCGTAGCGGCTGACCCACAGGTGGTGGCGGGCGAACGCGGCGCGCGCGGCGATCGGGGACGCGGGGTCGGCCAGCAGCGTCGGGTACCCCTGCGGGAGCAGCGCGTACGCGGTCGGGGCGCCGAACCGGTTGGTGCGCTCGGTGCTGCAGATCCGCCAGACCCGGTTGCGGTCGTTCGCGGCGTCGCGGCGGGCCGTGCCCTCGGTGCGCAGCCGGGTGCGGCTGCGGGCGATGGCGTTGCCCCACGGGTTGGCCCCGCCCATCGGTACGCCGAGGGCATCCTGCTCCTCGACGGCGTTGCGGACGCCGTCGACGGTCATGTCCAGCCGGGCGGAGAACAGGTGCTGGTGCACCGGGGCGCCGAGGCCGGGGCCGACCGGGTCGAAGTGCGGGTCGGCGCCGTCCCAGCCGGACGGGAACGGGATGCCGGTGGCCTTGGCCTCCAGCTCGATCGTGCCGTCGAGGTAGAGGTACCAGTAGAAGCCGTAGTCGTAGTTGCCGACGGTGCCGAAGAACGACACGACCATCCGGCGCTGGCGCCGGGTGTGGGTCTGCCCGGTGAAGATGTCATTGTGCTTCCAGAGGATGCCGGTGTCCTCCTCGTGCAGGCAGATCGCGTTGCGGATGGTCCGCGGGCGGCAGTGGTCGTCGACGACGACGGTGTCGACGTAGGTGATGTCGCCGAGGCAGTCGCAGCCCAGCTCCAGGGAGTTCGCGAGCCGGCCGAACTGGTACTCGCCGAGGTCGAAGTAGTTCTGCCAGCCGTGGGTGGGACCGGGGTCGCCGTAGTTGACGACCATCTCCGCGATCGACGCGCGGTAGGCGACCGGGCGGCCGGCGAAGGACAGCTGGTGCAGCGTGAGTCCCTCGCGGCCGTTGAACCCGAGCCGGACGGTCCAGTTCTGCCAGCTCAGCACGCCGTCGTCGGTGAGGGTGAACGAGACGCCCTCGGGCTGGGTGATCGAGATCGGCTTCAGGTCGGTGCGCTCCGGGCCGCGTACGGCCGGGTCGGCCCAGTCGCCGGACTCCTGGGGCACGTGCGCGACGTGGGTCTCCACCACGCGCAGGACCCGCCGGGCGTCGACGTCGACGTGCGCGACCACGCCGCCGACCGGGTGCGCCCACGGCGGGGTGGACGGGTCGGGCTGGACGAACGACAGCACCCGGTAGACCCGGCGGCCGACCTCGTCGTCGTAGCCGAACACCCCGGCCGACAGCGGCACCGGGCGGACGGTGGAGACGTCGGTGACCCCGCGCCGGGCGAGCGCGGCGAGCCAGCCCTGGTCGGCCTTCACGATGGCGTCGACCAACGCGTAGTCCTCGTCGAGGCACGGCCCGACGCCGACCTGCGCCGGGTCCAGCATCACGTCGGACACGACCCGGCCGCCGCCCAGCTCGACGACGACCGAGCGCAGCGCGAGCGGCTCCAGCCGGGTCAGCAGCAGCGTCACCTCACGCGGCAGCGGGGTGACGCCGTCCCAGGCCAGGACGTCGGCCTTGTCCGGCTCGCGCGGCATCACGTAGGAGAAGCGGGTGTCGGGGGTGAGCAGGCCCGCCTCGTCGACGATCTCCCGGGCGCGGTCGACCTCGGCGGCGGTCAGCATCGACAACGGGTGGGCGGCGACGGTGGTCTGCGGCGGGGCGTCGACGGACATGAGGGTCCCTTCGCGTCGGTGGGAGGGGTCAGACGGAGGCGGGCGACGGCTGTGCGCCGGCCCGTGCGGCGAGACGGCGCGGTGCGGTCTCGGGCAGTGCGGCGAGGCAGACCAGCGACAGCACCAGCGCGCCGGCCAGGTAGTAGCCGATGTTCACCGCGTCGCCGGTCCAGGCGAGGATCCGGTTCGCCACCAGCGGGGAGATCCCGCCGCCCAGCACGGCGCCGACGTGGAAGGCGATCCCCATCCCGGTCTGGCGCTGCTCGCGGCCGAACAGCTCACCGAAGTAGACGTACATCGGTCCGAACAGGATCCCGGTGGCGGCGAAGCCGAGGCACATGGCGAGGGTGACCGCGCCGACGGTGCCCTGCGCCGACAGCGGGAAGATCGAGAGCGCGGCGACGATCGAGAGCACCGCGCCGGACATCATCACCGGGCGGCGGCCGAACCGGTCCGAGGCGACGGCGCCGACCACGTTGAACACCCCGTGCAGGACGAGCGCGAGGATGGCGCCGTTGACGATCGGCTGGCGGGGCAGCCCGAGCCCCTGCGGGGCGGCGGCGGTGGCGTAGGACAGCATGAAGATCGACAGGGCGAAGGTCGTCGAGTTGAGCCCGATGTTGACCCCGGCGGCGAGCAGCACCCGCCGCCAGCCGGTCCGCAGGACCTCGACGACCGGGGCGCGCCGGGTCGCGAGCACCCCGGAGTCGTGCAGGACCCGGAACTCCGGGCTCTCCCGCACCCCGCGCCGCACCCAGATGCCCAGTACGAGCACGACCCCGCCGAACAGGAACGGCAGCCGCCAGCCCCAGTCCGACACGTCCTGGGCGGGCAGGAACAGCACGAACATGAACGCGACGTTGGCCAGGATCGTCCCGACCGGGGAGCCGAGCGCGGTGAACACGCCCCACAGCGCGCGACGCTCCGGTGGGGCGTGCTCCATCGCCAGCGTCGCGGCCCCGCCGGTCTCACCGCCGCGGCAGAGCCCGTGCACCAGGCGCAGGCACACCAGCAGGACGGGTGCGGCGACGCCGATCGTCGCGTAGCTCGGCAGCAGCCCCATCAGGACGGTCGCGGCGCCCATGCCGAGGAAGGTCAGCATGAGCGCGGTGCGCCGGCCGCGGCGGTCGCCGACCCAGCCGAACAGGACCGCGCCGAGCGGGGCCATGAGGAACCCGGTGCCGAAGGTCGCCAGCCCCATGAACGTGCTGAACCACGGATCGCCGGTGCGGAAGAACGTATCGGTGAACACGAGCGCGGTCGCGGTGCCGTAGATCGCGAAATCGTAGAATTCGAGCGAGGTGCCGACACCACTGGCGACGGCGACGCGGAGCAGGCTGGAACGGGGCGGCGCAGGGTCCGGTGCGGTGGTCATGGAGCGGGTCCCCCGGTTCGGGTCGGCGGATCGGCGGGGTGGACGCGCAGCTCAGCGGGGTCGCTGTGCGGCGCGGCACACGGTCCACCGAGACAACACCGGTGCCGCCGCGTACTCCATCCGCAGTTGCGCCAACGGCACTGAAGATTTCCCTCATGCCGCCCGAGGGAATCGGCACTGGTCTGCCGGGAATCGCGCGCACTAGCGTCGGCGTGCGATTCAGGCCGACGGTTCCGGGAGGATTTCCGATGCGTTTCCCGCACGAGACGGCCCCGTCCCCCGCCGACGCGCTCGTCGACCGGGTGGCCCGGTCGTTCGACGCCTGCCCCGACCCGCGGCTGCGCGAGGTGCTGGTGTCGCTGGTGACCCACCTGCACGCCGTCGTGCGCGAGGTGCGGCTCACCGAGGACGAGTGGGCGGCCGCGGTCGCGTTCCTCACCCGCTGTGGGGAGGTCACCGACGGGCACCGCCAGGAGTTCGTGCTGCTCTCCGACGTGCTCGGCCTGTCGATGCAGACGATCACGGTGAACGACCGCGCCGAGGGCGGGGTCACCGAGGCCACGGTGTTCGGCCCCTTCTTCGTCGAGGGCTCCCCCGAGGTCCCGCTCGGCGGTGACGTGAGCGGCGGCGCCCGCGGCGAGCCGTGCCTGGTCGAGGGCACCGTCACCGACGACGCGGGCCGCTCCGTCCCGGGCGCCCGGATCGAGGTGTGGGAGGCCGACGACGACGGCCGCTACGACGTCCAGTACGACGACGGCCGGGTCGCGGGCCGCGCGCACCTGTTCAGCGACGCCGAGGGCCGCTACCGGTTCTGGGGTGTCACCCCGACCCCGTACCCGATACCGCACGACGGCCCGGTCGGCGCGCTGCTCGCGGCCGCGGGCCGGTCCCCGATGCGGGCGGCCCACCTGCACTTCCTGGTCACCGCGCCGGGCAGGCGCCGGCTGGTGACCCACATCTTCGTGCGCGGCGACGCGCTGCTGGACCACGACGCCGTGTTCGGGGTGCGGGACTCACTGGTCACGACGTTCGAGCGGCACCCGGCCGGGACCCCGGCCCCCGACGGGCGGGTCCCGGACGGGACCTGGACGCGGGCCCGCTTCGACATCGTGCTCGGCGCGCTCAGCCCCGGTCGGTGACCGGGCGCGACGGCTCGTCCTCCGCGACCGCACCGGCCGTCGCCGGAATGGTCCGCCAGGCGACGACCGCGGCGGCCAGGGTGACGGCCGCGGCGATCAGCGAGGTCGTCTGCATCGCCGTGGTGAACGCCGCGCGGGCGTCGTCGAGGACCGGCGAGGCCGGGTCGAGGGCGTGGGTGCCCGCGGCGAGCGAGTCGGTCACCGCGGCCCGCGCGGCCGGGTCCAGCCCGTCGGGCAGCGTGAGGTGCCCGCGGTAGACCAGCGAGACCACCGACCCGAGCACGGCGACACCCATCGCGACCCCCAGCTCCAGGGCCGTCTCGGAGATGGCCGAGGCCGCGCCCGCCTTGCGCGGCGGGACCGAGGACACGACCGCGTCGGTGGTGAGCGTCTGGGTCAGGCCGACGCCGAGCCCCAGCGGGACCAGCGCCAGCGCCAGCCACAGGTAGCTGGTGAACCCCTCGGTGACCGCGACGGCGACCAGCCCGGCGGTGACCAGCGCGAGGGCGGTCGCGATCGCCCGGCCGAGCCCCAGCGCGCGCGAGAACCGCCCCACGACGGCGACGACGGCGATCGCCGACAGCGTGGTCGGCAGCTCCCCGAGCCCGGCCTGCAGCGGCGAGAACCCGCGCACGAGCTGCAGGTACTGGGAGAAGAAGAACAGCGTCCCGATCAGGGCGAACACCGCCATGAACCCGGCGAACACCGACCCTGCGAAGGCGGGGCGGGCGAACAGCGACACGTCGATCAGCGGGACCGGCAGGCGTCGCTGACGGCGGACGAACAGCACGCCGGCACCGGCACCGGCGGCGAGCGCGGCGACCCCGGTGACGTCGACCCCGGCGGCGACGGTGTGCTTGACCGCCCACACCACCGGCACGATCGCGGCCATCGACAGCAGCGCCGAGACCAGGTCGAACGGGCCGGGCTCGGGGTCGCGGGACTCGGGCAGCAGCCACGCACCGGCCGCGACCAGCACGACCATGATCGGCACGTTGATCAGGAACACCGATCCCCAGGAGAAGTGCTCCAGGAGCGCGCCGCCGACCAGCGGCCCGACCGCGGCGCCGCCGCTCGCCGCGGCCGCCCAGGCCGCGATCGCCCGGGCCCGCTCGGCCGGGTCGGTGAACACGGTGCGGATCAGCGACAGCGTCGAGGGCATCAGAGTCGCCCCGGCGACGCCGAGCAGCAGCCGGGCCGCGATCAGCATGGCGGGGCTGGTGGACAGCGCCGCGAACAGCGACGCCGCACCGAACGCCGCGGCGCCGACGAGCAGCAGCCGCTTGCGCCCGACGCGGTCGGCGAGCGACCCCATGACGACGAGCAGCCCGGCCAGGGCGAGGGAGTAGACGTCGCCGATCCAGAGGATCTCGTTCGCCGTCGGCGACAGGTCGGCGGTCAGCGAGGGCACCGCGAGGTAGAGCACGGTGTTGTCGATCGCCAGGACCAGGACGGCGATCGACAGCACCGCGAGGGCAGCCCAGCGGCGGCGGGGCGTGAGCTCCCGGGGAGCGACGACGTCGGACATGCGTGAAACTGTACCGACTGGTCAGTCTAGTTTCGACGTGGTGTCCGCCTCGCCGACCCGGGACGGGAGGATGGACCGATGGGTCGCACGTCCGGACGGTCCCCCGAGGACACCCGCAGGCTGGTGCTCGACGCCGCGGGCTCCGCCATCCGCCGCGACGGCGTCGGCGCGACCCTCGACCTCGTCGCGCGCGAGGCGGGGGTCTCCAAGGGCGGCCTCGTCTACCACTTCCCCAGCAAGACCGCGATGCTCGTCGCGCTGGCACAGGTGGAGCTCGACACCTTCCGCGACGCCGTCCACGCCCACCTCGACCGTCCCGAGGGGACACCGGGCCGGCTCGTGCGCGCCTACGTGCGGGCGAGCCTGGCCCCGGTCGACGAGGGCGAGGCGCTGGAGCGGTTCACCCTGATCGCGCAGCTGCTGGCGGTGCCGGAGGTCCTCGACCTGGCCCGGCTCGACGACGAGCGCTGGCAGGCCGCGCTGGCCGCGGACGGGGTGCCGGAGGCGACGCGCACGCTGGTCCTCGCCGCCGCCGACGGGATCGGCGGCCGGCCGCTGTGGGCGGCGGACCTGGCCCCGCCGGCGCGGGCACGGCTGGAGGCGGACCTGCTCGGGATGGTGGACGCGGCGCTGGACGGCTGACCGGCCGTCACGTTCGTCGGGCCACCCGACCCGTTCGCCGAGACGCCGGTGGCGATCGTTCTACCGTGCACCGATCGCTGCCAGGGTGGGTCCCGTCAACCGTCCGACGCGGCCGTGGGGCCGCAGTGAGAAGGGACCACCGTGGGCGACATCGCCGGCAAGATCGACAAGGCGTACGAGGACAAGAGCGTGGCCGAGCTGGCCGACGCCCCCGTGGACGCGCTCAAGGGCGTCTCCGAGGGCGACGCGAAGCTCCTCAAGGAGGCGTTCAACATCACGACCGTCCGTGACCTGGGCACCAACAAGTTCTTCCTCTGGGCGCAGGCGATCAGCAAGCTCGCGGACTGAGCAGCCCGGTGCGGGGCGGTGCGCGCGTCACCGCCGCACCGTCCCGCACCCCGCGGCGGACACACACTCTTCACACGGTTACCCCGCGCGGCCCTACCCCGGTCCGGCCCGTACTCCCTAGCTTGTCCCCACACCCGGCGGTCCCCGCCGGTGCGGACGCGCCCAGGAGGACGACATGGCCCAGGATCCGTCGGACTACCTGGAGCGACGCCGGCTGCGGACCGGGGCGGCGGGCTGGGTCCTGCTGGCCGGGCTCGGCGTCAGCTACGTCATCTCCGGCGACTACTCCGGCTGGAACTTCGGCCTCGCCCAGGGCGGGTTCGGCGGGCTGCTGATCGCCGGTGTCGTCATCGCGGGCATGTACTTCGCGATGGTGCTGGGCATGGCCGAGCTGTCCTCGGCGCTGCCCGCCGCGGGCGGCGGCTACACCTTCGCCCGCCGCGCGCTGGGCCCGTGGGGCGGGTTCGCGACCGGCACCGCGATCCTCATCGAGTACGCCATCGCCCCCGCGGCGATCGCCACCTTCATCGGTGCCTACGTCGAGTCGCTCGGCCTGTTCGGGATCACCGACGGCTGGTGGGTCTACCTCGCCGCCTACCTGCTGTTCATCGGCATCCACATCGCCGGCGTCGGCGAGGCGCTCAAGGTCATGTTCGTGATCACCGCGATCGCCGTGCTGGGGCTGCTGATCTTCGCCGTCGCCGCGGTGCCGCTGTTCGACACCGCCAACCTCGTCGACATCGCGCCGACCACGGCCGCCGGGGCGTCACCGTTCCTGCCCTTCGGCTACCTGGGGATCTGGTCGGCGGTGCCGTTCGCGATCTGGTTCTTCCTCGCACTGGAGGGCGTCCCGCTGGCCGCGGAGGAGGCACGCGACCCCGAGCGGAACGTGCCCCGCGGGATCGTCGCCGCGATGCTGGTCCTGCTCGTCACCGGGGCTCTGGTGCTGGTGCTCGCGACCGGCGCGCTCGGCGCACAGGCGCTGTCGGAGTCGGGCAACCCGCTGGTCGAGGCGCTTGGCGGGTCGACCGCCGGGGTCGTCGTCAACTACGTCGGTCTGGCCGGGCTCGTCGCGAGCTTCTTCTCGATCATCTACGCCTACTCCCGCCAGACCTTCGCGCTGTCGCGCGCCGGGTACCTGCCGCGGGTGCTGTCGGTGACCAACGGCCGCAAGGCCCCCACCCTCGCGCTGATCGTCCCCGGCGCGATCGGCTTCCTGCTCTCACTCACCGGGCAGGGCGCGGTGCTGCTCAACATGGCGGTGTTCGGCGCGGCCCTGTCCTACGTGCTCATGATGGTGAGCCACATCGTGCTGCGCCGGACCGCGCCGGAGATGCCGCGGCCCTACCGGACCCCCGGCGGCGTCGTCACGACCGGGTTCGCGCTGGCCGTCGCCGTGCTCGCCGTCATCGCGACGTTCCTCGTCGACCCGGTCGCGGCGGGCGCGACCCTCGGCGCCTTCGCCCTGTTCATGCTGTACTTCGCGCTCTACTCCCGACACCACCTGGTCGCCGCGGCCCCCGACGAGGAGTTCGCGGCGCTGGCACAGGCGGAGGCCGAGCTCACGTGACGACCCGCAGGGCCTCCGTCGGGGGGCACACCCACGAGTTCGCGGACCTGCGGGCGCTGCTGGCCGCGGCCACCCCGGAACGCTCCGGGGACGTGCTGGCCGGTGTCGCCGCCCGCTCGGAGTCCGAGCGCGTGGCCGCCCAGACGGTGCTCGCCGACCTGCCGCTCGCGACGTTCCTGACCGAGCAGGTCGTCCCCTACGAGGACGACGAGGTGACCCGGTTGATCGTCGACTCGCACGACCGCGCGGCGTTCGCCCCGGTCGCGTCGATGACCGTCGGCGGGTTCCGCGAGCACCTGCTCGACCCGACCACCGACACCACCGCGCTCGCGCCCGGCCTGACCCCGGAGATGGTCGCGGCGACCGCCAAGCTGATGCGGCTGCAGGACCTCATCGCCGTCGCGCGGCGCACCCCGGTCGTCACCGCGTTCCGCTCGACGGTCGGGCTGCCCGGCACGATGGCGACCCGGCTGCAGCCCAACCACCCCACCGACGACCCGGCCGGGGTGACCGCGTCCATCGTCGACGGGCTGCTGCTCGGCTGCGGCGACGCCGTCATCGGCATCAACCCGGCGACCGACTCACCGCAGCGCACCACCGACCTGCTGCACCTGATCGACGAGGTCCGCACCCGCTACGACATCCCCACCCAGTCCTGCGTACTCGCCCACGTCACAACCTCCATCGAGATCATGGAGCGCGGCGCCCCGGTGGACCTGGTGTTCCAGTCCGTCGCCGGCACCGAGGCGGCGAACACCGGGTTCGGGGTGACCCTGGCGATGCTGCGCGAGGCGCACGACGCGGCGCTGTCACTGGGCCGGGGCACCGTCGGCACGAACTGCATGTACTTCGAGACCGGGCAGGGCTCCGCGCTGTCCGCCGACGCCCACCACGGCGTCGACCAGCAGACCCTCGAAGCCCGCGCCTACGCCGTGTGCCGGGCGTTCGACCCGCTCCTGGTCAACACCGTCGTCGGGTTCATCGGGCCCGAGTACCTCTACGACGGCAAGCAGATCACCCGGGCCGGGCTGGAGGACCACCTGTGCGGGAAGCTGCTGGGGGTCCCGATGGGCGTCGACGTCTGCTACACCAACCACGCCGAGGCCGACGCCGACGACACCGACGCCCTGCTCACCCTGCTCGGCGCGGCCGGCTGCTCGTTCGTGATCTGCGTGCCCGGCGGCGACGACGTGATGCTCCACTACCAGTCGCTGTCCTTCCACGACGCGCTCTACGCCCGTCAGGTGCTGGGCCTGCGTCCCGCCCCCGAGTTCGAGGGGTGGCTGTCCACCATGGACATGCTGGCGCCGGACGGGCGGCTCAAGGAGCTGGCGCCGTCCGCGGTCCGGGCGCTCACGGCGGGTGTGCGGTGAGCGGGTCCGATCCGCTGGAGCTGCTGCGGGCCTCCACCCGGGCGCGGGTGGCACTCGGGCGGGCCGGGGACGCGCTGCCGACCGCCCGGCTGCTGGAGCTGCGCGCCGCGCACGCCGCGGCCCGCGACGCCGTGCACACCCCGCTCGACGTCGACGCGCTCACCGACCGGATCGCCGCGCTCGGGGTGGACACGCTGCGCGCCGCCGGGGCCCCGGCCGACCGCACCGAGTACCTGACCCGGCCCGACCTGGGCCGCCGCCTCGCCGACGGCGCCGACCTGCCGCGCGGGGAGCACGACGTGGTGCTCGTCGTCGCCGACGGGCTCTCGCCCCGCGCGGTCGCCGAGCACGCCCCGGGGATGCTGGCCGAGATCCTCGACCGGCTCGACGGGTGGCGGGTGGCGCCGGTCGTCGTCGCCACCCAGGCCCGGGTCGCGCTCGGCGACGAGATCGCGACCGCGGTGGGGGCGCGGCACGTCGTCGTGCTCGTCGGGGAGCGGCCGGGGATGAGCTCGGTCGACTCGCTCGGGCTGTACTTCACCTACGACGCCCACCGGGGCCGCCGCGACTCCGAGCGCAACTGCATCTCCAACGTCCGCCCGCCGCACGGCACCGGCTACGCCGCCGCCGCGACCACGCTCGCCCTGCTGATGAGCGAGGCGCGGCGGCTCAAGCTGTCCGGCGTCGCGCTCAAGGCCGATCCGGCGCTGCCCCCGGGTGCTCCGGACGGCTGAACAGCGCGGGCCGCTTCTCGGGGAAGGCCGCCCATTCCCTCCGCCCGGTCGCGCGCCTGCCGACCGCGGTGCCGACGCCGGCCTCACCGGCAGCGCCGTCGACGAGCCGCAGGTCGTCGACCACGAGCGGGGCGGCGAACCCGCCGGTGAGGTCCGGTTCGCCGGGCTGGTGGGCGGTCACCGAATGCCACTCACCTCCCTGCGTGCCTTTCCGTCGTAGTGCGCGACAGGGCGGATCAGGACGTCGTGGGCGGCCTGTTCGATCACGTGCGCGGTCCAGCCGCTGATCCGCGACATCGCGAACAGGGCGGTGAACAGCGGGGTGTCGAACCCCATGAGGTGGAACAGCGGACCCGCGGCGTAGTCGAGGTTGGGGCGCAGCCCCTTCTCCCGGAGCATCGCGCCGGCGAGGACCTCGTAGTGCGCCATCAGGTCCCGGCCGCCGCGCAGCTCCGCGACCCGTCGCATCTGCGTGTGCAGTGCGGGCACCCGCGAGTCACCGCGCTTGTAGACCCGGTGCCCGAAGCCCATCACCCGCTCGCCGGCCTCGAGCCGGGCGGCCAGCCAGTCGTCGACGTGGTCGGGGTCGCCGATCTCGGCGAACTGGGTCATCACCGCCTCGTTCGCCCCGCCGTGCAGCTCGCCCTTGAGCGCGCCGAGCGCGGCGACGACCGCGCTGTAGAGGTCCGACCGGGTGGAGGTGACGGTCCGGGCGACGAAGGTGGAGGCGCTGAAGCCGTGGTCGGCGTAGAGGATCATGGCGATCTCGAACGCCCGCACGATCTCCGGTTCGGGGACCTCCCCGAAGGTCATGTGGAACACGTTCTCGGCGTGGCCGAGGCCGGGGTCCGGTGGGATGGGGTCCAGGCCGCGGCGACGCCGCTGGTCCAGCGCGACGACCGTCGGCAGCACCGCGAGCAACTCCACGGCCTTGTCCGCACTCGCGTCGGTGGAGCGGTCCGCCGTCGCGGGGTCGACGGCACCGATCAGGCTCACGGCGGTGCGCAGCACGTCCATCGGGTGGCAGTCGGTCGGCAGCGACAACAGCATCGCCTCACACGCGGGGTCCAGCGCCCGCAGGGACCGTTCACGACGCTCCAACGCGGCGAGCTCGGCCGCGTCCGGCAGCTCACCCGTCCAC
Organism: Pseudonocardia sp. ICBG1034; assembly: GCF_020131375.1. Taxonomy (NCBI): domain Bacteria; kingdom Bacillati; phylum Actinomycetota; class Actinomycetes; order Pseudonocardiales; family Pseudonocardiaceae; genus Pseudonocardia; species Pseudonocardia sp. ICBG1034. Next base: position 1,649,218 of record NZ_JAHLEK010000015.1, on the reverse strand, counting down.
AGCAGGTGCGCCACGTCGAGGAACGTGTGGCGCTCGGTCAGCCCGGGCGCCGGGTAGCCGCGGTAGAGCAGCACGTTGCGGCAGGGGTCGACGTCGGAGATCGACGTCGTGTCGGCGACGACCCCCACCAGGCCGCGCCGGACGTGGGTGTCCCTCGGGTTCTCGGTCATCGGTGTCCTCCTCCGGCGGGAGCCGCGGCGCGGTCCCGGGTGCGGTCGCCGCCGTGGGCTCCGGGCGGGAGCGCGCCGGCGGGACCTCGTGGTGTTCCTGCGTCGCGCGGGTCCCGGCGGCCACGGTCGGTGGCGGCCGGGGCCCGCGGGCCGGTGACGGGGTGGATCACGACGTCCATGCCGAGGGCGGCGAGCTGCGTGACGGTGGGCAGCAGGACGGGGGTCGGGTCGCCGCCGGTGACCGTGGTCGCGGTCACGAGCAGCGGGACGGCGAGGGCCTCGCGCAGGACCGTGTACGCGGTCCGCGACGCGGGCGCCTCGACGACGATCACGTCCGCACCGGCGCCCACACAGGCGCGGGCACGGTCGATGGTCTCGATCAGGCCGCCGGCAGCGCCGGCGGTGGTGCGGACCCCGATCAGGAGGTCCGGGTCGCGGCGGGCCCGCACGGCGGCGCGGACCCGGGCCGCGACGTCGTCGGCCGCGTGGTCGGTGGGATCGGTGTCGTCGAGGTGCACACCGGACGCGCCGGCGGCCTCGAACCGGGCGACGTCGTCGTCGCCGCCGGCACCGCCCAGGTCCACGAGGACCGGCAGCGGGGTGGCCCGCACGATCCGCGCGGTCAGCGCGACCGGCTCCTCCGCGCCCGCGGTCGCCGCCGTCACGTGGACGCCGTCGAGGCCGAGCGCGGCGACCTGGCGGGCGGCCGCGGTGGTGGTGACGGTCTGGAAGCGCAGCGGTCGCGCCCCCGGCCGGGCACGGGCGAGTGCCGCGCGCAGCCCGGTCCGCCTGCGGACCGGGGGGACGTCGGTCTGCAGCATCAGCGCACCCGTTCAGCCGTGGAACTGCTCGGACTCGGTGGACCCGGCCAGCGCCGTCGTCGACGACTCCGGGTTGACCGCGGTGGAGACCGCGTCGAACCAGCCGGTGCCGACCTCGCGCTGGTGCCTGATCGCGGTATAGCCGTCGGCCTCGGCGCCGAACTCACGCTCCTGCAGCGCCACGTACGAGGTCATGCCGTTCGCGGCGTAGCCCTTGGCCAGGTCGAACATCGAGTGGTTGAGTGCGTGGAAACCGGCGAGGGTGATGAACTGGAACGCGTAGCCCATCGCGCCCAGCTCACGCTGGAAGCGGGCGATCGTGCCGTCGTCGAGGTGCTTGCGCCAGTTGAACGACGGCGAGCAGTTGTAGGCGAGCAACTGGTCCGGGAACTCGCCCTTGATCGCCTCGGCGTACTTGCGCGCCAGCTCCAGGTCCGGCACCGAGGTCTCCATCCACAGCAGATCGGAGTACGGCGCGTAGGCCAGACCGCGGGTGATGCAGGGCTCGATACCGCCGGTGACCCGGTGGAAGCCCTCCGCGGTGCGCTCGCCGGTGAGGTAGGGCCGGTCCCGCTCGTCGACGTCGGAGGTGATCAGATTGGCGGCCTGGGCGTCGGTCCGGGCGACGATCACCGACGGCACGTCGGCGATGTCGGCCGCGAGCCGCGCCGCGTTCAGCGTGCGGACGTGCTGCGAGGTCGGGACCAGCACCTTCCCGCCCAGGTGCCCGCACTTCTTCTCCGACGCGAGTTGGTCCTCCCAGTGCACGCCCGCCGCCCCGGCGGCGATCATGGCCCGCATCAGCTCGAAGGCGTTGAGCGGACCGCCGAAGCCCGCCTCGGCGTCGGCGACGATCGGCACCAGCCAGTGCGGGTCGTCTCCGCCGTCGGCGGCCGCACGGCCCTCCAGGGTGCTGATCTGGTCGGCCCGCAGCAGCGCGTTGTTGATCCGGCGCACCACCGACGGCACCGAGTTCGCCGGGTAGAGGCTCTGGTCGGGGTAGGTCTGCCCGGCCAGGTTGGCGTCGGCGGCCACCTGCCAGCCGGACAGGTAGATCGCCTCCAGCCCGGCGCGCACGCTCTGCACCGCCTGGTTGCCGGTCAGCGCGCCGAGTGCGTGCACGTAGTCGCGCTCGTGCAGCAGCCGCCACAGCCGCTCGGAGCCCAGACGGGCCAGGGTGTGCTCCTCGCGGACGCTGCCGGCCAGCGCCAGCACGTCCTGTGCAGTGTGCCCGCGGGTGGTTCCGGCCCAGCGCGGGTCCTGCGCCCACTGCCGCTCCAGCTCGTCGATCCGCTCCTGGCGATGGGTCCCGGTCATGTCGTGCTCCTCTGCGAAGGTCTCGTCCGTGTCCGCGCTCACGGCCCGGCCGGTGGTGACCGGAGGGTGTGGCGATCTCTCGAACGGGGCGCGACCAGCATCGGAGCCGGGACCGGCGTCCGGCGACGGTGGCGAGCTGCCAACTCCTGCGCATCTTCCGGCCGGATTCTGCGAAGGTTGCGAAGGGTGCCCCGGCTACAGTCCGCGACATGGCGACGTCAGGCATCCCGGGGACCCGGTTGCGCGCGCTGCGCGAGACCCGCTCGATGAGCCAGGCCCAGCTGGCCCGCACCCTGGAGATCTCGCCCAGCTACCTCAACCAGATCGAGCACGGCTCACGCCCGCTGACGGTGCCGGTCCTGCTACGGATCACCGAGGTGTTCGGCGTCGACGCGGCGTTCTTCGCGGCCCGGCGGCCCGAGCGCCTCGTCGCCGAGCTGCACGAGGTGTTCGCCGAGACCACCTCGGCCGCCGGGTCGGTCCCGGTGGGCCAGATCGAACGGCTGGCCGCGGAGCTGCCCTCGGCGGCCGACGCGGTGCTGGAGCTGTACCGACGCTGGCGGCGCGCCGACGAGCACCTGGCCGCGGCGGCCGACGGCCCGCGCGACGGCAGCGACCGGGTCCGGTCGGCGTCCCCGCACGAGCAGGTGCGCGACTACTTCTACCGACGTCGCAACCACGTCGCCGAGCTCGACGACGCCGCCGAGTCGCTGGCCACCGGGATCGGGGTCCGGCGCGGCGAGGTGCGGCGCGCGCTGGCGGAGCGGCTGCGCAGCGTGCACGGCGTCGGCATCGCCGGCCTGGAGGACGACCGCGGCGGCGCCGGCGAGCTGCACCGCTACGACCCCGTCGACCGGGTGCTGCGGCTCTCGCCCACACTCCGCGCCGGACAGCAGGCGTTCCGGATGGCGACCCAGCTCGCCCTGCTGGAGCACGACGACACGATCGAGGCCCTCGCCGCGCAAGAGCCCGTCGACGCCGACACCCACACACTGACCCGGATCGGCCTGGCCCGGTACTTCGCCGCCGCACTGACCCTGCCCTACGGCGAGTTCCGCACGACGGCGGAGACCTTCCGCTACGACATCGAGCGCCTGTCCGACCACTTCGGACAGGGCTTCGAGACGATCGCGCACCGGCTGTCGACGCTGCAGCGCCCGTCGGAGCCCGGGGTCCCGTTCTCGTTCGTGCGGGTGGACCGGGCGGGGAACATGTCCAAGCGCCAGTCCGCGACCGGCTTCCACTTCTCCCGCGGCGGCGGGACGTGTCCGCTGTGGAACGTCTACCGCGCCTTCGCCTCCCCCGGCGAGATCGACGTGCAGGTCGCGGCGATGCCCGACGACGCCCGCTACCTCTGGGTCGCGCGCACCGTCACCGGCTCGCAGCGCCGCTGGGGGCGGCCGGGCAAGACGTTCGCGATCGCGCTGGGCTGCGAGCTGCGCCATGCCCACCGGCTCGTCTACTCCGACGGGCTCGACCTCGACAACCCCGCGGCGGCCACCCCGATCGGCGCGGGGTGCCGGGTCTGCAGCCGGACCCGCTGCCCGCAGCGGGCCTTCCCGCGCCTCGACCACGCGACCCAGATCCTGGAGGACCGCAGCACCTTCGTGCCCTATCCGGTGTCGGCCGGCGGCTGAGCGGCCCGGGCCGCCACAGCCGCCAGCCCCCGCAGGACGGGGCGTAGCTCGTCGAGGGTCAGCCGGGCGGGCTGGACGTGGCAGAGCAGCTCGGTGGCGTGGGGCAGGCACGGGTCGGCGGCGAGCGCGGCGAGGACCTCGGGGCCGGTCCCGGCGTGGACGTTCCCGGCGGCGAACCAGGCCGACGGGTCGTGCCCGCGCCGGGCGACGTGCGGGGCGAGCAGGGCGTGGACGGCCGCACGGGACGCGCCGGGCAGCACCGGCCGCGACAGCCCCACCCGGGCTCCCCCGGCCGCGCGGAACCGCCCGAGCAGCCGGGCCGAGCGGTGGTCGTCGGGGCCCGCGGGCCCGGAACGGCGACCGGACAGCAGCCCCAGGCCGTGCCGGACCGCCGTGTCGACCCCACCCGCCGACGACGTCGCCAGCCACACCCGGTCCCGCAGCCCCGGGGCCGCCGGCGTGACGGCACCGGTCAGCGCGTCGACGGCCTCGTCGAGCCGGGCGTACCGCTGCACCGGGTCGGCCCCGAAGGCCTCCCACACCCCCGGGTCCGACCCGGCACCCAGCCCGAGCTCCAGCCGGCCACCGCTGAGCACGTCCACCGTGGCCGCGTCCTCGGCGAGCCGCAGCGGGTGCTCCAGCGGCGCGACGACGACGGCCGTGCCCAGCCGGATGCGCGCGGTACGGGCCGCGACCGCGGCGAGGACGACCAGCGGCGAGGACACGTGGCCCTGCTGGGCGCCGAGGTGGTGCTGGGCGACCCAGAACGAGGAGAACCCGAGCTCCTCGGCGAGCACCGCGAGCCGGACGGTGTCGTCCAGCTCGGACGCGGCGTCGCGGGGACCCGCGCCGTGGGTGAGCACGCCCCATCTCACACCAGACACTATGGACATCTGAGCAGGTTTTCATACATTGGTCCGGTGTCCCGACCCCGCCTCCGCGCCGCGACCGCCGCGCTCACCGCCCTCCTGCTGACCGGCTGCGGTGCCGCGGTCACCGACGCCCCCACCGCGGGCTCCCCGGCCGCCGGGTTCCCCGTCGTCGACGACAACTGCGGCGTCACCACGACCTACCAGGCGCCGCCCACCCGCGCGGTCACCCTGACCTCGAACGCCACCGAGCTGCTGCTCGAGCTGGGCGTGGAGCGGTCGATGGTCGGCACCGCGTACCTGAAGAACCGGCCGATCGGCGAGCGCTACGCGCAGGCGTACGCCTCCGTCCCGGTGCTCGCGCCGGGTCAGCCGTCGCTGGAGCAGCTGCTCGCGGCCGAGCCCGACTTCGTCTACTCCGGCTACCCGGACGGCTTCTCCGAGTCGAACGGACACACCCGCGCCCGGCTCGCGGAGCTGGGGATCGACACCCACCTGAACCCCGAGTCCTGCCGCGAGGGGCGCTCCGGGTTCGACGACCTGTTCGGGGAGATGACCCGCATCGGGGCGATCTTCGGGGTGCCGGAGCGGGCCGGACGCAGCGTCGATGCCCTGCGCACGCGGCTCGACGCCGTCGCCGAGCGGCTGGGGACGGTCGAGCCGGTCGACGTGTTCGTCTACAACAGCGGCACCGACGCCCCGCGCACCGCGGGCGGGCGGGCCCTGCTCACCGACATGATCGAGCGCGCGGGCGGCCGCAACGTGTTCGCCGACCTCGACCAACGCTGGGGCGAGGTGTCGTGGGAGCAGGTCGCGCGGCGCGCCCCCGACGTCGTCCTGATCTACGACTACCTGGACCCGAGTGTCGAGTCGAAGATCGCCACGCTGCGGGCGACCCCCGCGGTCGCCGGGATGCCCGCGCTGACGCGCCCCTTCCCCACCGTCCCGCTGTCGGAGGCCCAGCCCGGCCCGCGGTCGGTCGACGCCGTCGAGCGACTGGCCCGCGAGCTGCACCCCGACCGGTTCCGGTGACCCGGCGGGAGCAGCTCGTCGCGGCGCTGCGCCCGGACGGTCCGCTCCCCGCGGCCGGGCCAGCACCGCGCGGCACCGCCGGGCACGGCCGTGTGTCGACGACGGCGGCGGTGGCCGTCCTCGGCGTGCTGCTGGTCCTCGCCGCAGGCCTGGCCCTGACGACGGGATCGGTGTCGGTGCCGTGGTCGCAGACCTGGCGGATCCTGGCCCACCGGCTCGGTGGCACCGCCCTGGTGTCCGACCCGGACTGGTCCCGGGCCGAAGACCTGATCATCGCCGACACCCGGCTGCCCCGGGTGCTGCTCGCCGGGCTGGTCGGCGCGGCGCTGACCGTGGCCGGGATGGTGCTGCAGGCCGTGGTCCGCAACCCGCTGGCCGGCCCGGGCGTGATCGGGGTGTCGTCGGGCGCGGCGACCGGCGCCGTCGTCGTCATGCGGTTCGGACTGCTCGGTGCGGGGGCGCTCACCCTCAACGTGGCTGCCTTCGCCGGAGCGCTGCTCACGCTCGCCGTCGTGCTGGCGGTCGCCCGCTCGGCCGGGCGGATCACCGTGCTGCGGCTGATCCTCGGCGGGGTCGCGGTCGGGTCGGTGCTGTCCGCACTGACCAGCCTGCTGGTGCTCACCGCGCCGAGCCCGACGCTGGCGTCCCAGGTCCTGTTCTGGACTCTCGGCGGGTTCGGCGCTGCCCGCTGGGACGTGCTGGTCGTCCCGGCCGCCGTGCTCGCCGCCGGGGTGACGGTGCTGGTCTCCCGCTCCCGCGACCTGGACCTGCTGCTGGCCGGCGACGAGAGCGCCGGTGCACTGGGGCTCGACGTGAACCGGTTCCGGCTGGCGATGTTCGTCGTCGTCGCGGTCCTGGTGGGGGTGACCGTCGCGGTCAGCGGGGTGATCGGGTTCGTGGGCCTCATGCTGCCGCACGTCGTGCGGTTCCTGGTCGGTTCCGGGCACCGGCGGGGCCTGCCGGTCGCGGTGCTGGTCGGCGCGCTGTTCACCGTGCTCGCCGACCTCGTCGCCCGGACCGTGGTCATCCCCGAGGAGCTGCCGGTCGGCATCGTGACCGCCCTGGTCGGCGGGCCGTTCTTCGTGTGGCTGCTGCGCCGCGACGGCCGCAGGCAGGACACCCGATGACCCCGCTGGAGATCCGCGACGTGCACGTCGTCGCCGGGCGGGCGACCCTCGTCGACGGGGTCTCGGTGTCGGTCAGGGCAGGTGAGGTCGTCGGGCTGCTCGGCCCGAACGGCAGCGGCAAGTCCTCGCTGCTGCGCACCGTCTACCGGGTCGGGGTCCCGGCGTCCGGCTCGGTGCTGGTCGACGGCTCCGACGTCCGGAGCCGCCCGGCCCGGTGGGTTGCGCAGCGGGTCGGGGTGGTCCTGCAGGACATGCCGTCGGACTTCCCGCTCACCGTGCGCGAGGTCGTCGCGATGGGGCGCTCGCCGCACAAGCGGCCGCTGGCCGCCGACGACCCCGTCGACCACGGCCTGGTCGGTTCCGCCCTGGAGCTGCTCGACCTCACCACCCTGGGCGGGCGCCGGTTCGCCACCCTCTCCGGAGGCGAGCGCCAACGCGCCCTGGTCGCGCGGGCGCTGGTCGGGCGGCCCGCGCTGCTGGTCATGGACGAACCGACCAACCACCTCGACGTCCGCCACCAGCTGGCGCTGCTGGAGCTCGTCCGCGACCTGGGCCTGCCCACCCTGGTGGCGCTGCACGACCTGAACCTGGCCGCGCGCTACTGCGACCGGCTGTGCCTGCTCGACGGTGGCCGGGCCGTGGCGACGGGATCCCCCGCCGAGGTGCTGACACCCGAGCGGATCTCCGCGGTGTACGGCGTCACCGCGACGGTGCTGGACCATCCGTCGGCGGACTGCCCGCTGGTCGTGCTCTCCCCCTGAGCACATCCCGGACCGCCCGTGGGTGGGAGTAGTCGGCCGCCAGGAACGTGTCGTGGAGGTCCAGCTCCGCACCGCGACGCCGTTCGCCCACGCCGCCCACTCCGGCCAGACCCGATCCCGGGTGCCGAACACGACCGAGCCCGCACGGTCCCCGGCCGCCGCGTGCCGCAGCGCCTGCGCCCGGGCGGCGACGACCGGGCCGCGGTCCATCGACGCCGTCGCCACACCGGCGTTGTCGACGAGCCGGTTCACGACCATGTCGGCGACCTCGGCGGGCGGGGCGACCGGATAGGCGGCCACCTCCGCGATCTTCCAGGCGAGCTGGTCGGTGCGAGCGAGGTTCTCCTCGCTGCGGTGCACCCGGACCTTGTGGTCGACGGTCATGCGGGCTCCTCCTCGTGAACGGCGGTCGGCCGTGGGACCGACCCTGGCCCGGCGGGGATGCGCGGGGCCAGGGCGTGTACGAGGTGAATCGCAGCCGGGTAACCGGCGGGAACTGCGAAGACTGCGAAGGAACTGCTCCGCTCACTGCCCCCGTTTGCTCTCACGACGAGGTCTCGCCAACCTGGATGGCGAATGGGGACGATCGACGAGAACTCCGCACTGCGTCAGGAGCAGACATGGGCCGTCCAGACCAGCCACCACCACGTCCGGAAGCCCGTCCCGTCGGGCTGCTCGGGGCCCGGCGAGTACTGCGCGAGGTAGAGGGAGAGAACACCGGGCTCCGGCAGCGGATCGACCGACTCGAATCGCAGCTCCACTCCGAAGGCCGGCGGGCCCAGTACGAGATCGGTGAGCTCCGCCGCCGGATCGAACGGTTACAACAGGAGAACCTGGGGCTACGGAACAGGGACGCCGTCGCCTACGAGAGAGAGGCGGAGCAGGCTGCCGACCGGCTCGCCGAGGTGCGGACGACACTCGCAGCCGCCACGGAGTCCGTACGCGGCCAGCACCTGCGGGCACGCGAGATCGCCGAGCAGAGCCGCTCTGTCCTCGCCGAGGCGGTGACGGTGGCGGACAGGATCGTGAGTTCCGCACGCACCAGGGCCTCCGAGGTGGAAGGTGCCGTCGACGCCGAGCTCGCCGAGCGTCGAGCGCGGGTCGCGGAGCTGGACCGGCAGATCGTCGTCACCGAGGACCTTGCGATGCTGCAGGAAGCCGGAATCTACGAGTTCCGGCACCGTCTCGATGACGCCGTCGCATACAAGGCCCGTCTGGAGCAGCTCAAGGACAGCTACAAGTCCCTGCAGCGCAACGACGAAGCAGTCCTGGCCGCATCCGGGTGGACCGTCAACGGCTCGGCGTCCGAAGGCAAACGGATGCTGCGCGACTACACGAAGCTCATGCTGCGTGCCTACAACGCCGAGGCGGACAACTGCATCCGGACCATGCGTCCCCACCGGCTCACGACGTCGATCGACCGACTCACCAAGGCACGCGACACCATCGCCAAGCTCGGGCGCACCATGCAGATCCGGGTCAGCGAGCCCTACCACCGCGCCCGGGTCGAGGAGCTCGAGCTCACTGCCGACTACCTCGCCCAGCAGGAGCAGGAGAAGGAACGCATCCGAGCCGAACGGGAGCGGCAGCGCGACGAGGACGCAGCCCGTAAGGAGTTCGAGCGAGAGAAGGCCAGACTGATGAAGGAGCAGAACCATTGGAAACTGGTGCAGGAGAAGTGGCGGGCCCAGGGTGACGAGGTGAAGGTCGCCGAGGCCGAGAGCAAGCTCGACCAGCTCCACTCCGCCATCCAGGGCGTCGAGTCGCGCGAGGCCAACGTCCGTACCGGGCACGTCTACGTGATCTCCAACGTGGGCGCCTTCGGCGAGCACATGGTGAAGATCGGGATGACCCGTCGCCTCGATCCCCACGACCGGGTCCGGGAGCTGGGCGATGCCTCGGTTCCGTTCAAGTTCGACATCCACGCCCTGGTCTTCAGCTCCGACGCCGTCGCACTGGAGAACCACCTGCACCGCGCACTCGCCGACCGACGCGTCAACCGTGTCAATCTGCGCCGGGAGTTCTTCCACGCCACTCCGGCGGAGGTCCTCGACGTGCTGCGGCGCACCGACCAGGGCGACAACGTCCTGCAGTTCACCGAGCTCGCCGAGGCCGAGGAATGGCGCGCGAGTCTCACCATCGCCGGCCACACCGCCGTCCCGGTGTGATCCCCTCCCCCAGGAGCACGCGTGCCCACCTCCGAATGGCGCCCACCACCGAACTGGCCCGTCCCGCCCCAGGGGTGGACGCCGCCGCCCGGCTGGCAACCCGACCCCGCATGGGGTCCCGCCCCACCGGGTTGGTCGTTCTGGTCCGTATCCGCGACGGAGCAGGACGTCGACGACCCCGGCGACGAGGACAACGACCTCGTCCTCGGTCACCGGGCAGCGCGCAAGTGGCGCAGGACCCAGGCCGGGCTCCGTGCCTGCCTGCAACCCGGCGAGGCGATGCGGGGCTTCTTCCTCGCGAACACGCTGCGCCCGATGACCGACTACATCGCGGTGACGTCGGAGCGTGTGCTCGCGGGTCATGTCGCCGACCTCGCTCACGCCCCTCCCGGGCTGCGCAGCGCCCGTCTCCACGACATCGTCGCCCTGAACACCGAGCCCGCCACGATCAGCAGGTTGCCGAAGCTCTCGGTCCGGTGTGGTGACGGCAGCGAGGTGTTCCTGGGGCAGCTCATGGCCGGTGAGGACGAGCTCCTGCTCCGCCGTGCCGCCGGGATCCCGGACGCGCCGTCAACCGTGGCCTCCCCGCCGGCCCCGTCTCCGTCGTCGCCACGCAAGCCGTCGGTCGTCACGACACGGGCACCCGAGCCGTCCGCTGCCGAACGGGTTCCGGTCCCGGAGGTACGGGCGGACGGCCGGAAGGAGGAGATGGAGGCCCGCATCCGCAGGCTCGTGGACGAGGCGGTCATCGACGATGCGCAGGCGCACCACGTGCGCTCCGTGCTGTTCCCGTGATGGCGGTCCGTCGTGGACGAGTCGGGTCACGGAAGAAGGTTGAGACCTGCGGCAATGTCGGCGTCGATCCGGTCCAGCTCGGTGAGAACAGTGTTCCAATCCGGCGCGGCAGCGTCCGTCCTGGCGCGGGCCCGCCCCCTGGCGTCGACGGCGAGCATGCCGAGCCTGAGCAGGACGGGCACATTGACATGACGCAGGGCCATCTTTCCCGTGGGCATCACCAGGCTCCGGGCCACGGCCTTGCCCATGCTCGCAACAGCGGTCACCGCGTGCGCAGACAGCAGCAACTCGTCCCGGAGTGCCTCTTCGGACGCGGTCAGCCCGGAGTTCCCCGTGCGGACCGCGGCCCGAGCGTGGACGTGGGTCCGGATGATGGTCTCGGTCGCGAGGAGGGCGAGGGACGGCGACACCGCTCCCGACCGGATGTTGAGTCCGGCTCCCAACTCTGTCCCCCGGTAGACCTCGTGTGCGAACTTTCGGAGTCCACGGTGTGGAATCTCGTACAGCAGGGTCCACCCGGGCAACGGCAGGCTCATCGGGGTCACGAAGTCCGCCGCGAGATGCTTCGCCCACAGGCCGAGTGCCTCTGTCAGCGAACCCACCGTCCTGAATCCTGGACGTTCGACGTCATGCCGGATCCCGTCGTCCCAGGCGACACCGGTGAAAACTCCGTCACGGATCTGACGCAGCGCCGCAATCGGCCGACCGAGATCATGTCCTGAGGACCGGACACGATGGTCGGGGCCGCCGAAACCAGGACCGGTGTGATCAATCGCCAACCGGCGTCCGTCGCGCTCCCACGAGCGGATGAGTTCCGTGTCCTTCAGCCCCGCCAGACGCCGACGGAGAGCACGATCCAGGTCCGCGTCGAACCAGGTCGCGGCGAATCCCACTGCTCCGGCAAGTCCGACGACCACGAGGTCGTCGATCGCCCACGGCAGCCGCTCCCGATCCCTCCACGCGTCGAACGCGTCCTGCTGTACTGCGGTGAGCGCAGCTGCCGCGTCCACGTCGGTCCAGCCCCGCGCGCCACGCAGAGCATCGTTGACCTGGGTCAGTCCGGCATAACTCCCGGCCCTCGCCACCCGCTCCCGCGGCGTGGCGACCGGCCGGATGGCGTCGTCGTCCATGAGCCGGCCCAGCTCCTCCTCGATCTCTCGGAGGCGGCGGCTCTGGGTGTCGAGGTTGCGCAGAATCGTCTCGTCCATCAACCCGCCGCCCCCGCGGAGACGACCGAGTCGTCGCCGGCATCATCATTCGGGTCCGCCGAACGGATCCGATCCAGGGCAGTGCCGAGTGCGGTCTCGATCTGGCGGGCCTCGACGCGCTCGACGCGGAGCTGGGCACGGAGTTGCCTGTTCTCGGCGGTGAGCAAGGTGTTCGCCTCACGGAGCTCGTGCAGACGCCGGGACAGCACGTCCAATGCGGCCGTCACGTCGTCGAGCCGTTCCTGCATCGCCAGGACGATGCGCTTTGCCAGTTCCTCGTCGTGATCTTCGTGGAGGACGACCAACCGTGTGGCGACAGCCAGACGGAGCGCCTCGGCGGTGACCCGGCCGGCGCTCCAGCCGGCAAGCCACGACCCGGTCGCACCCGCTCCCAGCCCGGACACGACGCCGATACCGGCCAAAAGGATCGAGCCGCCCGCCATCCCGAATCCACCGGCTGCCAGAGAGCCCCCGCCCAGTACCGCGAGACCTGCCGACGTCGCAGCCGCTCCACTCAGACCCGCTCCGGCCACCGCGGCGGCGATCGCAGGAGTTGCGGCCCCCATCGTCGCCACGCCGATCCCCACGCCGACAGTCGAAGCGACCGCGACCCGCCCCCACTTCGTCTGTCGGCGGGCGACGGCGCGCCGAACCGCCGCGATCTCGGCCGTGACCCGGTCAATGTCCCTCCAATCCAGAACCTCCAGGAACGAGGTCAGCTGGACGAGCACGGTTCGCCGGAGCCGCGCATCCCATCGGACGTCCGGGGCATCGAACATGCAGACGTCGATCAGCACCAACAGGGACCGCGACCGCGAGCGGAGATGCGCGGCGAGATCGCCGGCCATGTGCGCGACGGCGGCCGCCCGGATCTCGGGATCGGTCACCGCGAGATCGTCGACCAGCTCCCGACACCAGGCAGTGTCCGAACAGCCCTCCAGCTCGTCGAGAAGCTGACGAACCACGGCCTGCTGCGCGTCGGCCCGCGCCGCACGACGCTTGTCGCCGACCACGTTCACAGCTCGCTGCAGCAGTGCCGCACACAGGGCGAGACCCACCACGCGCTCGGGGCCCGTGAGGTCGAGTTCTCCGTTGACGGCGGTCGATGTGCGGCGGCGCGGCATAGTTCTCCTTGAGTCCAGCTCGGTCCCTGCCACCACAAGCGACGGCGCGCACTCCGCCGTTAGCACCACTCCACAATCTTGAGGACGGCGCCGGTCGGCCGCATCGAGTACGACGTCCGACCGGGCATCTCTGACGACGGCTCAGCCGCGCACCCGAGGCTGCACGTCGGTCGGCCAGTCGTCGCCCGCCCCCGCCCGCACCTCCTGCCGGGTCGTCCCGTCCCGCGACGGACCGGTGGACGCCGCGTCGGCGTCGGCGTACTGCTCCCGGATCGCCTCCTGCGCCGAGGACGGCAACTCGTGCAGCATCTCCTGCACCCGCTCACGACGACGGTGCACCGCCTGCCGATCCGGCATCCCGGTCGACGCCACCAGCTGCGGCTTCATCGGCGGACGACCCTCCAGCTCACCCGCCTCCTCCATCTCACGGGCGGCCTGCGCGGCATCCTTCTCCTCCGACATCCCGATCGGACCCTCCCGACGCCCGTTCAGGAACTGCGCCACCACCGGCTCGTCGGAGGTCAACAACACCTCCCGCGGACCGAACATCGCCAGGTGCTTGCGATAGAGCAACCCGATGTTGTCCGGCACCGTCTGCGCCGAGTTGATGTCATGGGTCACGATCAGGAACGTCGAATCCGTCATCGCGTTCAGATCGATGATCAGCTGGTTCAGATACGCCGTCCGCACCGGATCCAGACCCGAGTCCGGCTCGTCGAACAGAATGATCTTCGGATCCAGCACCAACGCCCGCGCCAACCCCGCCCGCTTGCGCATACCCCCCGAGATCTCACCCGGCAGCTTGCCCTCGGCACCGACCAGACCGACCATGTCGATCTTCTCCATGACGATGTCGCGGATCGCTGACTCCGACTTGCGCGTGTGCTCCCGCAACGGGAACGCGATGTTGTCGAACAGGTTCATCGACCCGAACAACGCACCGTCCTGGAACAGCACCCCGAACAGCTTCCGGATCTCGTACAGCTCGGACTCCGAGCACTTGCACAGGTCGACGCCCTCGATCACGATCGACCCCCGCTCCGGCTTCAGCAGCCCGATCAGGGACTTCAGGAACACCGACTTACCGGTACCCGACGGTCCGAGCAGCACCGACACCTCACCCGCGGGCAGCGTCAGGGTCACGTCCGACCAGATGTTGGCCCGACCGAAGGACTTCGTCAGTCCCTCGACCTTCACCTCGACACCCGTCATGGGGTCACGTCTCCTTCTCGCCTAGAAGTTGCGCAGGTCGGACACGAGCCACCGGCCGTCGACCCGCTGGACCGTGACCTCGGCGCGGCCCGCGGTGGTGCGCGGCGGCTCGCCGGTGCGGACGGCCTCCTGCGTGAAGTAGAGCAGGGCGGTGACCCGGTCGGCGTCGGCGGACACCACGCCGGCCCGGGTGACGACGGTCCGTGTCCCCACCCCGGCGGTCCAGGGCCGGACGCCCGGATGCCGATCCTGGAGGGCGCGCGGGCGCTGGCCGAGCGCCGGCGGCCCCGGTTCACCGGGGCCTGAGTGCGGCGGGCCCGGCCCCGACGAGGCGCAGCGCGAACTCCGCGAGCTGCCAGGCGACCTCGTTCTCCCCCGGGCCCGCGTCGTCGCGGAACCACACCGAGACGCCCATCCCCTGGTCGAGGATCGCGTACGACGCGAGCTGCGGCGACGCGACCGAGAACACCCCGGCGTCGGCGCCGTCGGCGATCAACCGCCGGAAGCGCTGCTCGTAGTCGGCGCGTCTGGCGAGGATCTCCGACCGGTGCGGCTCGGTCAGGCTGCGCAGCTCCCGGTTGCCGACGAAGGCCTCCACCCGGTTCCGGGCGTGGAAGCGCACGTGCGCCTCGACGGCGCGGCGCAGCCGTTCGACCGGGTCGTCGATCCCGGCCACCGCGGCGTCGTGCTCGCGGATCAGCGCGTCCATGGTGGCGTCGATGACCGAGGCGAGCAGCTCCTGCTTGGAGCGGACGTGCTTGTAGAGGCTCGGCCCGCGGATCCCGACGGCGGCTCCGATGTCGGCCATCGTCGTCGCCTCGTAGCCGCGGCGGGCGAACTCCGCCAGCGCCGCCGACCGGATCTGATCGCTCCGCACGGCTAGCAGTCTATAGCCGTGATGTGAGATGCGGCTCCCGGCGCTGTCCTCGGCTGCCACGATGCTGCTACAAGTTGGCTAACAGTCATTAGCCTATGGAGGAGACATGGCGGTCGACCTCGCCCAGGACGCGCACGTGCAGGACCTCGCGGAGCGGACGGCACGCTTCGTCCGGGAGGTGGTGGTCCCGGTCGAGGAGGCCCACGACGGCGTCCTGCCGTCGGATCGGGAGCGGGTCCGGCTGCAGGACGCCGCCCGCGCCGCGGGGGTGTTCGCCCCGCACGCAGCCCCCGAGTTCGGCGGGCACGGCCTGGACATGTGCGGCCGCGCCGCGGTGTTCACCGAGGCCGGGTACTCGCTGCTCGGCCCGATCGCGCTGAACATCGCCGCGCCCGACGAGGGCAACATCCACCTGCTCGAGCGGGTCGCCTCGGAGGACCAGAAGGTCCGCTACCTCGCCCCGCTCGCCGCCGGGGGCGTGCGCTCGTGCTTCGCGATGACCGAGCCCTCCCCCGGCGCCGGGTCCGACCCCGACGCGCTGTCCACCACGGCGACCCGGGTCGACGGCGGCTGGCGGATCGACGGCCGGAAGTGGTTCATCACCGGCGCCGACGGCGCCGCGTTCGCCATCGTCATGGCCCGGACCAGCGGCGTGCCCGGGGACCGTGGTGGCGCGACGATGTTCCTCGTCGACGCCGACAACCCCGGCATGACGATCGGCCGCCACATCCCGACGCTGGACGAGTCGCTCTACGGCGGGCACCTGGAGGTCGGGTTCTCCGACTGCCGCGTCACCGACGACGCCGTGCTGGGTGAGGTCGACGAGGGCTACCGCTACGCCCAGGTCCGCCTCGGCCCGGCCCGGTTGACCCACTGCATGCGCTGGCTGGGCATCGCGCGCCGCGCCCAGGACATCGCCGTGGCCTGGGCGGCGGAGCGGCAGGTGTTCGGGTCACGGCTGGCCGACCTCGGGATGGCGCAGGCGATGATCGCCGACAACGAGATCGACATCGCCGCCGCGCGCGGGCTGATCCTGCGCGCCTGCTGGGAGCTCGACCAGGGCCGCCCCGCCGGGATGGAGGTCTCGATCGCCAAGACCTTCACCGCGGAGGCCGTGTGGCGGGTCGTCGACCGGGCCCTGCAGCTCAACGGCGGGCGCGGCGTCTCCGGGGACGTGCTGCTGGGCCGGTTCCTGCGCGAGGTGCGCCCGTTCCGCATCTACGACGGCCCCTCGGAGACCCACCGCTGGTCGATCGCCCGCCGCACCGTGGCGCGGGCCACCCGATGAGCCCCGACGGCCTGGACCTGACCGCGCTGGACGCGTTCCTGCACCGGCACGTCGACGGCTACCGCGGCGGGCTCACCGCCGAGCTCGTCTCCGGCGGGCGGTCCAACCTCACCTACCGGGTCACCGACGGGGAACACGTCTGGATCCTGCGCCGCCCCCCGCTCGGCACGCTGACCCCGTCCGCGCACGACATGGGCCGCGAGTACCGGGTCGTCGCCGCCCTCGCCGGGTCCGGGGTCCCGGTCGCGCCGGCGGTGGCGCTGGCCGACGAGTCGGTGCTGGGGGTGCCGTTCGCGCTCACCGGGTTCGTCGACGGGATCGTGGTGCGCAGCGAGGACGACCTCGCCGCCCTCGACGACGCAGGCGTGCGGGCGACCGCGTTCTCCCTGGTCGACACCCTCGCCGCGCTGCACGCCGTCGACGTCGCCATCGGCCCGTTGTCCGAGCTGGGCCGCCCCGCCGGGTACCTGCGCCGCCAGGTCGAGCGCTGGTACGGCCAGTGGCAGCGCGTCGCCACCCGCGAGCTGCCCGACGTGGACACCCTGCACGGCCTGCTCGAGGCGACCTGCCCGGCCGAGAGCGACCACACCGTCGTGCACGGGGACTTCCGTATCGACAACGCCATCCTCGACCGCGACGACCCCACCGTGGTGCGCGCCCTGGTCGACTGGGAGATGGCCACCCTCGGCGACCCGCTGGCCGACCTGGCCCTGCACGTCGTCTACGGCGACCCCGTGTTCGCCCCGGTCCTGGCCGGGGCCGCGGCCTCCACCAGCCCCCGGATGCCGGGTGCCGACGAGCTGGTGGAGCGCTACGCCGCGGCGTCCGGGCGCGAGCCGCGGGACTGGGCGTTCCACCGCGGCCTGGCCTACCTCAAGGTGGCCGTCATCGCCGAGGGCATCCACGCCCGGCACCTGCGCGGCGACACCCGCGGCGACGGGTTCGCGACCGTGGGCGAGGCGACCGCACCGCTGGCCGCGGCCGGGGTCGCCGCGGCCCGCGGCTGAGCGACGGCGGGCCGGGCCGTCGGGCAGGGCGCTCAGCGGGTGAGGCGCTCGCTGTGCTCGAGCAGCCGGCGCAGCCGCCCGGCGATCGCGTCCTTGGTCATCGGCGGGTCGGCGAGGCGGCCCAGCTCCTGCAACGACAGCTCCGGGTTGCGGGCCCGCAGCAGGCCGGTGGCCAGCAGTCGCTCGGGCACCCCGGCGGGCGGGTCCGCCAGCAGCGCCTGGACGCGCAGGGTCGTCGTCGCCGCGGCCCGGGAGGCGCGCTCCCGGTTGGCGTCGTGCAGGGCGCCGCTGACCGGCACCTCCCCGGTCCCGCGCCGCAGGTCGGGGGTCCACGCCTGCGCCGCGCGCGGCGCACCCATCCGGCCGAGCACCGCGCGCACGTCGACGGGGTCGCGGACGACGACGCGGTCGCCGTGGGTGCCGGGGCGGGTCAGCGCGGCGACGCCGAGGCGCCGGGCCGCTCCGGCGAGCGCCATCGCCGTCTCCGGGGACGGGCAGAGCAGCTCCAGCCCGGCCCGGCCGCGGCCGCCGAGCGCCCCGGCCGCCAGGAACGCGGCGCGCCAGGCCCCGGCCAGGACCGCGTCGTCGCCCGCGACGACCGGCGGCGGCAGGCCGCGGACCCAGCGGCCGGTGCTGTCGCACAGCCGGGTGCGGCGGGCCAGCTCCGGGACCCGTGCGACGACCCGGAGGGACTCGGCGGACAGCCGGACGACGGGGATCTCGAACAGGTCGGTGATCTGCCGGGCCAGGCGACCGACGGCGCGCGCGCACCCGGCGGGGACGTCCAGCACCGGGACCGATGACGCCCCGACGGTCCGGTCGAGGGTCCCGGCGCAGGCGAACCGGAGTGTCGTCGCCGCCTCCGCGCGTCCGATGTCGGCCCGTGCGGGGCGGTGCCGGAACAGCTCGTCCCGGACGTCGAGGATGTCCACCTGAGGCTCCTTCGGATCCGATAGGCGTGCTGCGCCGGTGCGGGCTCGGCCCCGCGATCGTCGGACGACGCCCGGCCGAGGGGACGGCCGGTCCGGGACGTGACCGCCCTGGCGGGGGCGACGCGCCTCGGACCGGCCGGTGCCGCACGCCGGGCTCCCGGTCGGCGTGCACCACGTCTCGGACAACGATCGACCGCCGCAGGACGAGGCGGATCCGTTTGCCCGCCACGACAACCGGGCGACCGGGGACGCCGGGCGCGGCGACCGGGACGACCGGTGGTCGACGGACCGCCGACCGGTTACCCTGCGTGATCCTCCTCCCCCGGGGCGGCCCCGGCGCACGCCACCGGTCCGGCCCCGATCGGGTCCGTGGACGGTTGGGATCGCTCCGGCCGGGTAGCGCGTCCACAGCGGGCGCGCCCCCGACGGGGCGCCGCCCGACGGTCGTCGAACGCGGAGGTAGCCCCATGGACGGACACAGCGACGACTACTCGGAGGCCGACCTGGAGGTCGGCACGCCCGAGGACCACGCCGTCGGGGCGACGGCCGTCGCGGTGTCGATGAAGCGGTCGCTGGAGCGGATGGGACCGTCCCGCACCGCGCGCACGCTGCTCAAGCTGAACCAGGCCGAGGGCTTCGACTGCACCAGCTGCGCCTGGCCGGACCCCGACCCCGGGCACCGCTCGGTGGCCGAGTTCTGCGAGAACGGCGCGAAGGCGATCGCCGAGGAGGCGACGACGCGGCGCGCGACCCCGGAGTTCTTCGCCCGCCACAGCGTCGCCGAGCTCGACGAGCGGTCGGAGTACTGGCTCGGCCAGCAGGGCCGGATCACCCACCCCATGGTCCGGCGACCGGGCGGGACCCACTACGAGCCGATCGGCTGGGACGCGGCGTTCCGGCTGATCGGCGACGAGCTGAACGCCCTGGACGACCCCGGTGAGGCCACCTTCTACACCTCCGGCCGGGCGTCCAACGAGGCCGCGTTCGTCTATCAGCTCTTCGCCAGGGCGTTCGGGACGAACAACCTGCCCGACTGCTCGAACATGTGCCACGAGTCGACCTCGATCGCCCTGCAGGAGTCGATCGGGATCGGCAAGGCCAGCGTGACGCTGCCCGACCTGCTCGAGGCGGACGTGATCGTCATCGCCGGGCAGAACCCGGGCACCAACCACCCGCGGATGCTGACCCAGCTCGAGCACGCCAAGCGCAACGGCGCCACGATCCTCACGATCAACCCGCTGCGCGAGGCCGGGCTGATGCGGTTCAAGAACCCGCAGACCCCGACGGGCGTCCTCGGACGCGGCACCGACATCTCCGACCTCCACCTGCCGGTCCGGGTCAACGGCGACCTCGCGCTGTTCCAGGCCATCGGCTCACTGCTCGTCGAGTGGGACGCACTGGACCACGAGTTCCTCGACCGGCACACCAGCGGCTTCGACGCCTGGCGCGACCACGTCGCCTCGATCGACCGCGACGCCGTCACCCGGTCCACCGGGCTGTCCTGGGCCGACATCACCCGGGCCGCGGCCCTGTTGCGGGATTCGCGCAAGACCGTCTTCTGCTGGGCGATGGGTCTGACCCAGCACCGCAACGGCGTCGCGACGATCAAGGAGGTCGTCAACGTCGCCCTGGCCCAGGGCAACATCGGCCGTCCGGGCGCCGGGCTCTTCCCGGTCCGCGGCCACTCCAACGTCCAGGGCGACCGGACCATGGGCATCTGGGAGCGCGTCCCGGACTCCTTCCTCGACGCCCTGCAGGCCGAGTTCGCGTTCGACCCGCCCCGTGAGCACGGCCTGGACACCGTCGACAGCATCCGGGCCATGCGTGACCGGAAGGTCAAGGTCTTCGTCGGCCTCGGCGGCAACTTCCTGCAGGCCGCACCGGACACCGACGTCACGACCGCGGCGCTGACCGGCACCCGGCTGACCGTGCAGATCTCGACGAAGATCAACCGGTCGCACCTGCACGGCGGCCGGACCGCGCTGATCCTGCCCACCCTGGGCCGGACCGAGCGCGACGTCCAGGAGTCCGGACCGCAGTTCGTCTCGGTCGAGGACTCCACGTGCTCCGTGCACTCGTCCCGCGGCCCGCTGCCGCCGGCGAGCCCGCACCTGCGCTCGGAGGTCGCGATCCTCACCGGGATCGCCGAGGCCACCCTGGGCGACCGGTACGGCATCGACTGGGCGGCGATGCGCGGGGACTACCGCCGCATCCGCGACCACATCTCCCGCGTCGTGACCGGCTGCGAGAGCTACGAGGTGAACGTCCGTCGCCCCGGTGGGTTCGTGCTGCCGCACCCGCCGCGGGACTCGCGGACCTTCGAGACCGGGTCCGGACGCGGCGAGTTCGCGGTGTCGCCGATCGAGGTGCTGGAGGTCCCCGACGGGCACCTGCTGCTCCAGACCCTGCGCAGCCACGACCAGTTCAACACCACCATCTACGGCCTGTCGGACCGCTACCGCGGCATCGAGGGCGGGCGCCGGGTCGTGTTCTGCCACCGCGAGGACATCGCGGCGCTCGGGTACTCCGAAGGCGACCACGTGGACCTGATCACGCGCTGGGAGGGCGACGAGCACGTGCGCTGCGCGTCCGACTTCCGCCTGGTGGCCTACGACGTCCCGCGGGGTACCGCGGCGGCGTACTACCCGGAGACGAACCCGCTGGTCCCGCTCGACGCCACCGCGCTGAAGAGCAACCAGCCGGCGTCGAAGTCGGTGGTGGTCCGGCTCGGCGTGGCCGGGAGCGAGGAGTGCGACCCGCGGGGCGCCCAGGGAGCGGTCGGCGACGACGACAGCCACAAGTCCCGGCCGGAGGTGTCGCACCTGTCCTGACCGTGAGGCGTGCCGGGGCTCACCAGGGGACGACCGCTCCGGTGTGGTCGAGGAACTGCAGGCCGCCGTCGTGCGCGTGGCCCACCAGGACCTCGGCCACCCCGCGCGCGCTCTCCGCGACGGTCAGCCGGGCCCCGGGGCCGCCCAGCTCGGTCTGCACCCACCCCGGGTGCAGGAGCAGCAGCGTGCGCGGGTCCTGCGCCGTCCGGGCGGCGTAGCTGCGCATGAGCTGGTTGAGCGCGGACTTGCTCGCCCGGTAGACCTCGTGCCCGCCCCGGGTGTTGAACCCGATGCTGCCCTGCCGCGACGACATGACACCGATCGTGCCGGTGGGCGGGACCAGCGGGGCGAGCCCCTCGACGACCCGCATCGGGCTCAGCGCGTTGGTCACCATGACCTCGACGAACACCTCGGTGGGCACCTGGGCGGCCGGCACGTCGGCGTCGGTGATGCCGGCGTTGACGAACAACAGGTCGATCCGGCGGTCGCCGAGCCGCTCGCGCAGCGCGTCGATCTGCCCGGTGTCGGTGATGTCGAGGTGCTCGACGGTCACCCGCCCGGTCCGGTCGGCGAGTGCCGCGAGGGCCTCCGGGGTCTCACCACGCACGGTGGCGACGACGTCGAACCCCCGCTCGGCGAGTTCGCCCGCCAGGGCGAGCCCGAGTGAGCGCGAGGCCCCGACGACGAGTGCGGTGCGGTCGGTCATGTCTGCTCCTGGGTGTGGGTGCGGGGGTCGCCGGCGAGCCCGTTCTCGATCCGGCGCAGCAGGACGACGGCCGTGTCGATCCCCGCGGGGTCGTCGGCGACCCCGTCGAGCAGCTCGCTCCAGATGCGACGCAGCTCGCGCAGGTTCTGCTCGGCGCGGTCGGTCGGGTACAGGAGGACCCGGCGCGCGTCGTCGGGGTCGGGCACGCGCCGCACCAGGCCCTTGGCCTCGAGGTTGCGCAGCGCGCGGCTGGTGTTGCTGGAGATCAGCCGGGTCGCCCGGGCGACGGCACCGGCGGTGATGCCCGGCTCCCGGTCGACCACGCGCATCACCGCGCTCTCCAGCGGGGTCCAGCTCTGCCCGGCGAACGCGGGCTCCTTCGACGCGTGGATGAGCCTGCCGACCGCGAGGATGCGGTCGGCCAGCTCGAACAGCCGGGTCTCCTGGTCGTCGTCCACGCCGTCACGGTACACCCAATAGCTGTCACAAGACAGGTATCAGACGACAGTATTCGGGTCCGGGAACATCCGCACGGCGGTGACGTCGTCGCCGGCCGGGACCCGGTCGAGGCCGACCATCCGGTCGACGACCATGTTCTGGAAGCGGTGGACGGGCTCCTCGAAGCGGAAGCACATCCGGCCGCCGCGGAAGGCCGGGTCCGCCAGGCCCTGCTGGACCCGCTCGACGATGTCCAGGTCCTGGCGGTTGACCAGGTCCCAGAACGCCTCGAGCTGGTCGAGCCCCGCACGGCCGTCCTCGTCGTCGACGAACTCGGGGTGGGTGAGCAGCACCGCGGTCTCCTCCGTCCGGTCGGCGGCCACCGGGCGGTTGAGCAGCACGAAGGCGTGGTTGGGCAGCACCACCAGCGCGCAGCTGGGGAACAGCCAGACGAAGCGGCCACTGTCCGCGTCGTCGGGGCCGAGCGTGCTCAGCGGCGCCGGGCCGTCCCAGCCGCCCGCCTCGGTGTTGCGCGACACCGGGGTGGTGCACATGCCCGTGTACATGCCGGGGCCCTGCCAGCGGTAGTGGTCGGAGAACCGGGAGACCCGGTTGAGCTCGGGGTGCACCCACGGCAGGTGGTAGTACTCCATGAAGTTCTCGCCGACGAGCTTGTAGTTGGCCGCGACGTCGTAGCGGCGGCGACGGCGGGGCGACCAGGCCTCCAGCCGGTGGTCGGCGAACCGGGCGGGCAGGTCACCGAGCTGCTCGCGCAACGGGCCCGGGTCGCGGCCGAGGTGGACGAACAGCAGGAACCCCCAGCTGTCGACGGCGACGGGGAGCAACCCCTGGTCGGCGCGGTCGAAGCCGGTGGCGACCGAGGTGTCGAACACGGGCTCCTGCCCGGCCGGGACGTCGGAGCCCTCGAACAGCGGGGTGCCCAGGCACGCGCCGTCGGTGTCGTAGGTCCAGCTGTGGTACGGACAGCGGATGCGGCCGCGCCTGCCGACCTCACGGGCGTCGGCGTCGAGCAGCCGGGTGGCGCGGTGGCGGCAGACGTTGTGGAAGGCGCGCAGCGCACCGTGCCGGTTGCGGGTGACGATCACCGACCGCCCCGCGACCTCGACGACGACGCAGGCGCCGTGCCGGTCGACGTCGGCGGTGAGGCCGACCGCGACCCAGCCGGTCGCGAACACCCGCTCCCGTTCGAGGGCGAAGAACTCCGGCGAGGTGTAGGCGTCGGGCAGCAGGGTCGACGCCTGGTCCACGGGGAGGCGGGTGTGCCGGTAGGTGGCCTCGTCGCCGAACGTGGCGGGGTCGACCGGCCGGGCGGGCAGGGCGTCGTGGGGGGCGGGCGCCGGGCCCGGGGTGACCGGGAGGTCGATGCTCACGGGGGTCTCCTCTCGTCGCGGGACGGGCGGGCTCAGGTGTGGAAGCTGCGCGGGAAGGCGGGGTCGGTCAGTGCGGGCCGGGTGGCGGAGAAGGCGCCGACCGGATGCGCCGGCTCCGTGCCGAGCGCGAGGTCGGTGAGCAGCCCACCGATCAGCGCGGCGAACTTGTACGCGTGCCCCGCCCCGATGGCGACGACGACCTGCGGGGTGCCGGGCAGGGTGTCGAGGACGAAGTCCTGGTCCGGCGGGACGGTGTAGAGACAGGTCCGCGAGTACAGCTCCGGACCGCGGAACCGCGGCAGGTGCCGGGCGAGGAAGGCGTCGTAGCGCGCGCGGCGGACCGGGTCGGGGTCGAACGAGCGGCCGTCGGCGGTGGTCTCCTCGCCGCCCATGTGCTGGCCGAGCTTGGTCGCGACCTCGCCGTACACCGGGAAGCCGTAGAAGTTGTGCTCGCCGTGCCACATGAACACCGGGAAGCGGCCGGGCGAGAACTCGGCCAGGTGCGGGGTCGCGTAGTAGGTGACCTGCTCGCGCAGCACGGTGAGCGGCAGCCGCAGCCCGACCCCGGCGAGCAGCTGGTTGGTCCAGGCGTCGGCGGCCAGCACGACGCGGTCGGCGCGCAGGGTGCCCCCGTCGGTGAGGACCGCGACCCCGCCGCCGTCGGCCCGGATCGACCGGACCGGGGTGTGCGGGCGGACCTCGGCGCCGTGCGCCCGGGCCAGCGCGACGTGCACCGCGTTCGCCCGCGCGGCGTCGACGATGCCGGAGTCCTCCTGGTACAGGGCCTGCTCGCCGCCGGAGGTCCGGAACTGGGGCCAGCGCCCGGTGAGGGCGTCGGCGTCGAGCAGCTCGTACGCGACGCCGTGGCGGTCGAACAGCGCGGTGTATCCCTCGATGTTGCGGGTGCCGGTCGCGGTGCCCGCCCGGGCGACCCGGTCCTCGATCACCAGCCCGCCGGTGCGGGTGACGAGCCGCTGGCCGGACTCCTCCTCGACGGCGGCCCAGGCCCGGTAGGCGGGTGCGGCCAGGGCGGCGTAGGCGTCCTGGTGCTGGGCGAGCCGGATGATCCGGGAGTGGTCCTGGGACGCGCCCCGGTGGTGGCCGAGCGCGAACTGCTCCAGACCCAGGACCCCCGGACCGAGCTCGGTGGCGAGCCGGTGCAGCGCGGCCGAGCCGAGCCCCCCGAGGCCGATGACGATCGCGCGGTACGCACCCATCCGTCGTGCTCCTGCCGTTGCGCGGTGTGCTGACGACGACAGGGTGGGCGTCGGGAACCGTTCAGGTCCATCGCAGAATCGGACCCGGAATCTTGTACTTTCGGCGAATGATCGACCGGAGGCTGCGGGTGCTGGCCGCGATCGCGCGGCACGGGACGGTGACCGCGGCGGCCGAGGTGTGCCGGATGACGCCGTCGGCGGCGTCGCACCAGATGCAGGCGCTGGCCCGCGAGCTGGGGGTGACGCTGCTCGAACCCGACGGACGACGCGTGCGCCTGACCGCCGCGGCGCGGACCCTGCTGACGCACGGCGAGACCCTGCGGGCGCAGTGGGAACGGGCGCAGGCCGACCTCGCGGCCCACCGCGACGGCGACACCGGCGGGGCGCTGCGGTTCTGCGGGTTCTCCACCGCGGCGGCGGCCGTCGTGCCGGAGGTGCTGGGACGGCTGCGCACCGCCCACCCCGGGTGGGAGCTGCAGCTGCTGGAGTGCGAGCCGGCGCGGGCGTTCGACCTGCTCGCCGCGGGTGACACCGACATCGTGGTGGTCGTCGCGACGTCGAGCCTCCCGCCGGTGACCGACCCGGCGTTCGACCAGCGGACCCTGTTCGACGAGCCGCTGGACCTGCTGGTCGGCCCGGACCACCCGCTGGTCGGGCGCGCGGACGTGGCGCTGGCCGACACGGCCGCGGAGCGGTGGATCTGCAGCAATCCGGGACGGGCCTACCACCAGCTCGTGACGATGGCCTGCGCCGGCGCGGGGTTCGCGCCCGACATCGCCCACCACGCCGACGAGTGGGACACCGGCGCCGCGCTCGTCTCCCGCGGGTTCGGCGTCGCGCTGGTCCCCCGCCTGGCCGACGTCCCGGCCCGTCACGAGACCCGGCGGATCCGGATCGGCACGCCGCCGGTGCCGATCCGCCGGGTGGTCGCCGCGGTCCGCGCCGGTGCGCGGCACCGGCCCGCGGTGGCCGCCGGGCTGGCGACCCTGGACGAGGTGTGCCGCGAGCTGGCCGACCGGCTCGCCGCGACCTGACCCCGGACAGCGACAACGCCGGTCACGGCGGACCCGGACCGCTGATGCGGGACGGGATCCGCCTCGAGGTCAGCCACCTCCACGTCGCCGGGGAGATCACCGTCGCCGAGCTGCGCGCGACCTCGGTGACCCTCGACGGGGCGCCGTTCGACAACGGCTACCGCCGGGCCCGCCGGTTCGATCGGCCCGGCCCGGCGCCCGGATCGTGGAGGTCCGCGCCTACCTCGACAGCGCCATGGTCGCCTGGACCGTCGACCGCGACGAACCGCTGTGGGCGGGCTGAGCAGCGGGAGGGGCGGCGTGGCGGGCACGGACCGCCGTCGGCTCCCGGCCGTGCCGCTCCGGCGACCGGACCCGCCCACGATCAGGAGTGGCTCGCGCGCCGACCTCCTCGAGCCTCTCCTCCGCCCGGTGTCGGGGCGGCGGCGCCGCGCGGGCCGGCGGCGAAGCTCCGCACCAGTCCGGTGACCCGCTCGGCCGCCTCCACGTTGGTGAGGTGCGCGGCCCCGTCGATGACGACGTAGCGCCCGTCCGCCACCCCGTGGGCGACGATCTTCGCCATCTCCGGCGGTGTGGCCGGGTCGGCGCCACCGGCGATCACGAGTGTCGGGACGGTGATCTCCGGCAGCCGTCGCCGGACGTCGAAGGCGCCGATCGCCTCGCAGCATCCGGCGTAGCCCTCCGGGTCGGTCGCCCCGAGCATCCGCAGCAGCCGGACGGCCTCCTCGTTGCGGGTGCGCACGAAGTCGTGGGTGAACCAGACCCCGGCCCGGCTCGTGATCATCGCGGCCGTCCCCTTCGCCCGGACCTCCTGCGCACGCGCCGGCCAGCTGGAGGGTTCGGCGAACCGTGCGGCCGAGGCGATCACCGTGAGGGTCTCGAGACGGCCGGGGTGGTCGAGGACGATCTGCTGGCCGATGGCGCCGCCGATCGAGACCCCCGCGTAGTGGGCGCGGCCGATGTCGAGCCGGTCGAGCAGCGCGACGACGTCGCGCGCGAGGCCGGCCATCGTGTACGGCCCGGCAGGTGCCGGGCTCGCACCGTGCCCGGGCAGGTCGTAGCGCACGATGCGGAAGTCGTCGGCCAGGGCGTCGACCTGCTCGTCGAACAGGTGCAGGTCGGTGCCCAGCGACGGTCCGAGCACGAGGACGGGGGCACCCTCGCGGCCGTCGATCCGGTGCGCCAGGTCGATCGGGGCGTGGACGAACTCGACCTCCGGTTCGGGCGCGCCCGTCCGGAAGGTCGCGGCGGCGTCCTCGACGCTGAACACGCCCTTCTCCCAGCCGTCGGCGAGCGGGGCGAAGTAGTCGAACGAGACGCGTTTGCGCCGGTAGCGCCACTCACCGTCGAGGCGCACGACGCGGTCGTCGTAGCGACCGGCGGCCACGTGCGGCACCCCGTCGCGGACGCAGGGCTGCCACAGCAGCGAGTGGACACGCGCCGCCGCGGGCTCGCCGTTCACGGCGTCGTCGTCCAGCTCGACCTCCAGGTTGGACACGTGGTGCCAGAACGAGGTGAGCCCCTCACGGGCCAGGCCGGCGAAGAAGCGGCGCAGACCGACCGGGCCCCGGGCGTGGCGGAGGCCGACGAACTCGCCGTCGTCGGTGAACAGCGAGACCAGGGTGTCCCAGTCGCCGTCGTCGAGGGCCCGGCAGTAGCGCGCGTCGAGGGCCCGGATCTCCTCGATGGCCTCCAGGCGGGCGAGGCGCTGCTCCGCGCTGGTCATCGGAGCGCGCCGCCGTCCCCGGCGAAGACGACCGAGACCGGAGCGTCCGGTGACGGCCGGTCCCCCGCGGCCGCGACGATCCGCATCTGCCCGTCGGGCAGCACCTCCACGTCGGCCGCCCTGCCGTCGACGAGGCCGTGGTAGCGGCCGGGCGGTGGGAGCGCCGTCCCGGGCTCGGGACGGACGACGTCACCGCGGCGCGCGCCGTCGACCCGGTGCGGGCGGCCGAGGGCCCGCGCCGCGGCGTCGAGCCGGCCCGACCGGATGCACCGCCGGGCGTGGGTGGACGAGCACGGGGCGTCGACCACGCGCAGCAGCGGCACCACGTGGGTGGTGAAGCCGAACCCCGTCCCCAGGGTCGCCAACGTGGTGACGTCCCCGGCGGCGCGGGCGCCGAAGGTGAAGTTCGCGCCGACGACGACCGCCGCGGCCCCCAGCCCGCCGGCCAGGACGTCGCGAGCGAACTCGTCCGGGGTCCGGGCGGCCAGCCCGGCGGTGAAGCGCAGTACGCAGACCGCGTCGACACCGGCGGCGGCCGCGAGCTCGGCGCGGTGGTCCACGGTGGTCAGGACGGCGGTGTCGCGGTCGACCCCGAGCACGCGGGCCGGGTGCGGGTCGAAGGTGAGCAGCACGACCGGGAGCCCCCGCTCCCGCCCGACGGCTCGGGCGTGGTCGATGAGGCGTCGGTGGCCACGGTGGACGCCGTCGAAGACACCGACGGTCACCACGCAGGGGCCGAAGGAGTCGGGGACGGCGTCGACGCCCCACCACAGCGGGACGACGGGCCGGCTCGGGGTGCGCTCGGGTGCCTGGGCGGCGGTCATGACCGGGACCTCCACGTCACGGTTGCGCCGAGGGGTGGGGCGGGCCCCGTGCCGGGGCCCGCCCCACCCGTTCGGACTACTCGGGTTCGAGGACGAAGTCGTGGTCCGAGCGGACCTCGTCGCCGTCGCCGGTGGGCTGCGGGTCGAGTACCAGCTCCGGCTTGGTCGCCGAGGCGACGTCGGAGTCCAGGTAGGGGTCACCGGTGAAGAACAGCTGGGTGGTGACCGTGCGGTGCCCGGGGGCGGAGACCAGGAGGTGCAGGTGGGCCGGTCTCCACGGGCTCCATCCCGCGGTCGTGGTGAGCTTCCCGGTCGGGCCGTCCAGCGGGATCGTGTACGGGGCGGGCCGGCGGGTGTGGATCTCGAACCGGCCCTGCTCGTCGCAGGCGACGACGCCGCGCAGGTTCCCGGCCGGGGGCTTCTCCGCGAAGCCGGAGTACCAGCCCTCGTCGTCGGTGTGCCAGATGTCGACCGTCGCCCCGGGCAGCGGCGTGCCGTCGGTGCCGGTCACACGGCCGGCGAGGACGAGCGGGGTGCCGGGCTCGTCCTCGCGCATCGGCAGGGTCGCCGGGGACTGCAGCCGGACCTGGCCGTCGAGCCAGAACGGGCCGAGGATGGTGCCGGTCGAACCCTGCTGGGACTCGGCGGCCACCCGCTCGACCTCGAACTCGAGGTAGACGTCGAGGAACAGCGGCCACTCGCCGGTGTCGGAGACCTCGATGAGCCAGCGCTTGAACGCGTCGAACTCGGAGTAGGTCACCTTGTGGTCGCGGATCGCCGCCCGGATCCCCTCCAGCGCGGCGCCCACGACGGCGGCGACGCGGTCGGCGTCGGCGCCGCCGCCCGCCGCGGTGCGCCTGCTGGACAGGCCCAGGCGGGCGGACTCGGTGGCGTTCGCGCCGGCGAGCCCGGCGCCGGAGGGGACGGTGTCGTGGTCGGTGGTGGTCATGGCGCGCCCCGGGTTCAGCGGCCGTTGCGGCCGAAGAGCCGCACGTCGTCGTTGTTGATCAGGTCGGGCACGGTCCAGCCGTTGAGGTCGTACTCGTCGAGGCACTGCTCGGCGAAGCCCTTCATCGCCGACGCGGTGCCCGACGCCTCGGCGGCGAACAGGAGCTCGGCACGCACGCCCTCGTGGTTGCCGGAGTAGTTGCGCTCGTAGAGCTCGTGGCGCCCACCGAACTCCGAGCCGATCGAGTCCCAGATCAGCTTCATGAGCTTGACCCGGTCGACGGCCTCGTACCCGTTCGAGCCACGGACGTACTTGTCCAGGTAGGGCCGGACCTCCGGGGAGAGGAAGTCCGCGGAGTGGCTGGGCAGGTAGATCAGCGAGGCGCCCAGGTCCTGCATGATGATCTCCTTGACCCGCGGGTAGCCCAGGGTCATGAACCAGCGGTAGGCCAGGCCGTAGTCGAGCTTGGGCAGCTTCGCCCCGCCCACCCACTCGTCGGGGTTGGCGCACATCGCATCCGACAGCGCCCAGAACATGTTGCGCCAGGCGATGACCTCGCCGACCCGGGTCTGCACGCCGCGGAAGTCCTTGGAGCCGGTGACCTCCAGACCCTTCATCAGCAGGCCGGCGATGAAGTCGAGCTTGACCGCGAGCCGGGTGACGCCGTGGAAGGTGAAGCGGTGCAGGAAGCCGGACCCGGGGAAGAACGTCGACGCCTTCTCCGCGTCGCCGTAGATGAACACGTTCTCCCAGGGGATGAGCACCTTGTCGAGGATGAAGATCGTGTCGTTCTCGTCCATCCGCGAGGAGAGCGGATAGTCGAACGGGCTGCCCATCATCGAGGCCTGCTGGGCGTAGGACGGCCGGCAGATCAGCTTCATCCCGGGCGCACCCATCGGCACGGTGCAGACCAGCGAGTACTCGCGCTTCTTGATCGGCAGGCCGTAGTGGGCGAGGAAGTTGAAGTGGGTGATCGCCGAACCGGTGGCGACGACCTTGGCCCCGGAGACGACGACGCCGTTGTCGTTCTCCTCCTCGACGTGCATGAACACGTCGGAGACCTCGTCCGGCGGGCGGTGCCGGTCGACCGGCGGGTTGATGATCGCGTGGTTCCAGTAGAGAACCTTCTCCTGCGACTCCTCGTACCAGCGCCGGGCGTTGGCGGCGTAGGGGTCGTAGAACTCGGAGTTCGCACCCAGGGTGCCCAGGAACGCGGCCTTGTAGTCGGGGGACCGGCCCATGAAGCCGTAGGTCATCCGCGCCCACTCGGCGATCGCCTCGCGGTCCTTCCTGAGGTCCTCGACCGAGTGCGGGGTCCGGAAGAACGGGTGGGTGACGCCGGAGCTGCCGGTGTCGGTGGGGACGGTCAGCTTCTCCGACCGGGTCGGGTCGTGCAGCGCGTCGTAGAGCCGCGCGGTCATCCGCACGGCGTTGCGGAACGCCGGGTGCGTGGTCACGTCGGCGACCTTCTCGCCGTAGAGGTAGACCTCGCGGTCGTCGCGGAGGCTCTCGACGTACTCGTCACCGGTCATGGGCCGGGTCACGCGGCCGTCCGCCCCGGTGGGGGTGGCGACCGAGTCCTGCTGCAGGGTCATCGTCGACTCCTTCGTCGTTCGGGCATGCGGTTCGGGCCGTACGGGCGCACGGCGCCGTGGGGGGTCGTGGTCAGCGGACCGCCGCGCCGGTGATCCAGCTCTGGCCCGCCGGGCCGTCGGCCGAGTCGCCCCAGAGGACGGGCTCGTGGTCGTCGCCGAGGTGGTGGAACCGGCCGGTGTGGAACAGCAGCGGGGCTCCGTCGTGGATCAGGAACTCCTGGACCTCGCCCAGGTAGAGAACGTGATCACCGCCGTCGTAGGCCTGCCAGGGGGTGCAGGAGATGTGCGCCAGGGCGCCGGCGAGCCGGGGCGCGCCGCACGCGCTGTCGGGCAGCCAGCCGACGTCCTGGTTGGGCCGGCCCGCGAAGTGCAGCGCCAGCTCCTTCTGCCCCGAGGCGAGGACGTTCACGGTGAACGGCCGCCGCTCCTGCTCGACGAGCGCGCACAGCCGGGACCGCCGGTCCAGTGACACCAGCACCAGCGGCGGGTCGAGCGACACCGCGGTGAAGGCGTTCACCGTCGCGCCGTGCGGCGTGCCGTCGGCTCCCTGGCAGGTGATGACGGTGACGCCGGTGGCGAAGTGCCCGAGGCACCGGCGCAGCTCTCGCGGGTCGATCGCCATCGATCGCTCCTTCCTGTACGCTCTGCGTACGTACTGCCCGCTTTGCGTTCACGACCACTGTGTCGGGTGAGTTCGCGCTGGTCAACGCCCCTACGGCACCCGCACGGACCGGGTCACGATGAATTGAGAGGAATCCCGTCCCAATGACCCATGTGGCCGACGGTGCCGGCGACCGGGACCGCATCCAGAGCATCGAGCGGGGTTTCGCCGTGCTGCTCGCCTTCGACGCCGACCGGCCCCGGCCGACCAGCTCGGACGTGGCGGCGGCGACCGGCCTGTCCCGGCCCGCCGTCCGCCGCATCCTGCTGACCCTCGAGCACCTGGGCTACGTCGAGCAGGCGCACGGCCACTGGCGGCTGACGCCGCGCGTGCTGTCGGTCGGACAGCGGTACACCGCGACGCACTCGATCGTCGACGCCGCCCGCCCCTACCTGACGCAGCTGGCCGAGCAGACCGACGAGTCCGCCTCGCTGACCGTGCTGGACGGCACGGACGCCGTCTACGTCGCCCGGGTGCCGGTACGCCGGATCATGCAGGTCGACGTCTCCCCCGGCACCCGGGTCCCGGCCACGGCGACCGCGATGGGGCGGGTCCTGCTGGCCTGGGCCGAGGAACCGACCATCGCCCGGGTGCTCGCCGCGGGTCCCCCGGCCTGCACCCCGCGGACCGTCACCGACCCGAAGGCGTTGCGCGGGATCCTCCGGGAGGTGCAGACCCGGGGCTGGGCGCTGGCCGTCGGCGAGCTCGACCCGGACCTCATGGCCGTGGCGGTCCCGGTGCGGGACCACACGGGGACGGTCGTCGCGGCGCTGGCGTCCGCGACCAGCGTCGGCCGGTGCTCACCGGAGAGGCTGGTCGAGACCGTCCTGCCGCACGTACTGGCCACGGCCGAACGCCTGAGCCGGAGCCTCGGACGGCCCTCGGGCTCCCGGTTCGGCGCCACCCGCGACGGGTTCTACTGACCGCGGGCCGGTCCTGCGCGACGGCGTTGACGGAGATACCGGGTCAGGGCGTTCCCGACGGGTCGCCGGACGCGTCCAGGTCCGGGACGACGGCGCCGCGCAGCTGCGCCTGGACGAGGCGGGCGGAGACCACGGCGGCGCTGTCGAGCAGCGCATCGATCTGCCGGCTGCCCGGACGTTCGTGGCCGAAGGTGAG
Organism: Pseudonocardia sp. ICBG1034; assembly: GCF_020131375.1. Lineage (NCBI taxonomy): Bacteria > Bacillati > Actinomycetota > Actinomycetes > Pseudonocardiales > Pseudonocardiaceae > Pseudonocardia > Pseudonocardia sp. ICBG1034. The sequence goes on along the minus strand of NZ_JAHLEK010000015.1, from coordinate 1,616,382 downwards.
GGCCAGCGAACCGATGGCCCTGCCGGGCGCGGAGCGGATGGGGGCGGCGACGCTGCCCTGGTGCTCGATGACCTCCCCGAACGTCACGACGTAGCCCGCGGCGCGACCGCGGGTGACCTCGGGCCGTTCGTCCGGTCGTGCCTCTCCCCCGGCCAGCACGGCCAGGCCCGGTGAACCGACCTCCAGGGGATGGCGTGCGCCCGGACTGTAGACGACGTTCAGCCGGGCGCTGCTGGTGTCCACCGAGATGAGGGTGACCACGTCCGGCCCGTCGCGGACGACCAGGAACGCGGTCAGGTCGGTGCGGCGCGCGAGGTGGTAGACCTCGCCCTTCGCGACCTGCTGCACCACGGGCAGCGCAGCCCGTCCCAGTGCGGTGGTGCCCGTGCCGAGCACGTACCCGGTGGGCGTACGGGCGATGAGGTGGTGCGCCTGGAGCGTCCGCACCAGGCGGTGGGTGATGGAACGGTGGACGCCCAGCCGCTCCGACAGGTCGGCGAGAGTCAGCGGATACCGCGCCTGGGCCAGGACCTCCAGGATCGTCAGCCCCCGGTCGAGGGTCTGCAGCAGCCCGGTGTCTCGCATACAGAGACAGTGCCATTCTCCGCCGGGTCCGGTCGACCTAGCGTCCCCGCTCGCACCGAAGGACAACGTCCGTCCGTCGAGAGGAACGCACCGATGCGTCACCACGGTCCTGACGACACCGTCGTCTCCGCACAGATCCGCCGCAGTCTGACGACGGGCGCCATCGCCTTCGTCCTGCTGCTGGTGCTGGTCGTACTCATGCTGTTCACGCCGCTCTTCGCCGGCACCGTCGGGGGGATCGGGATCGGCTACGTGATCGGTTTCCTCGACTTCGTCCTCGTCGTGGTCGCGGCAGGGCTGTACGTCCGCGCGCAGAACCGCGCGGAGACCGCCGGGGAGATCGCCCCGTGAACATCACCTCCATCGCCGTCGCCGGCTCGATCATCGCCGTGACGCTGGTCCTCGCATTCCTCGCGGCGCGCCGCACGGCGGACGCGGGCGACCACTACGTCGCCGGTCGTCGTGTGTCGGGCCTGGGCAACGGGCTGGCCCTGGCCGGCGAGCAGATCTCGTCGGCGGCCCTGCTGGGCATCACCGGTGCGGTCGCCCTGACCGGCTTCGCCGGCTTCTACCTCGCGATCGGCATCCCGACCGCGTTCCTGCTGGTGCTGCTCGTGGTGGCGGTCCCGTTGCGCAACCTCGGCCGGTTCACCCTCGCCGACGTGGTCGCCTTCCGGTTCGAGGGCCGGCTGCTGCGCGGAGCGATCGCGTCGACGACGCTCGTCACCAGCGTCATCTACATGACGATCCAGTTCGTCGGCGCCGGTGTGCTGGCCCAGCTGCTGCTCGGGGTGCCCTACGAGCTGGCGGTCGTCCTGCTCGCCGTGCTCATGACGGTGTACATGGTGATGGGTGGGATGGTCGCCGCGACCTACATCCAGATCTTCAAGACCGTCCTGCTGCTCGCCACCGTCTTCCTCCTGCTGCTGTTCGTCGTCGCCCACTACGACTGGAACCCGTTGGGGCCGCTCCAGGTCGCCGCCGAGCGGTTCGGGGACGACGTGGTGAGCGCGCACCCGCTGCCGCTGACGAACTCCCTGAACAACGTGTCCCTGATGATCGGCCTGTGCCTGGGCATCATGGGGCTGCCGCACGTGATGCTGCGCTTCCTCACCACCCGGGACGGGCGGGCGGCGCGGACGTCGGCCTTCTACGGAATGATCATCTTCTCGGTGTTCTTCCTGCTGCTGCCGGTCTTCGGCTACGCCGCGCTCGACATCGTCGGACGGGAGCAGATCGTCGCCGACAGCCCCGGCGGGAACCTCGCCGTCGCACGGCTGGCCGAGATGCTGGGCGGCAACCTGCTGTTCGCCGTGCTGGCGGGCGTCGTCATCGCGACGATCCTCGCGGTGCTCAGCGGCATCGCCATCGCGGCGTCCGGGGCCGCGGCGCACGACCTGTACACCAACGTGGTCAAGCGGGGTGCGGTCGGCGCGAAGCAGCAGCTGCTCATGGGCCGCATCGCCGGCGTCGTGCTCGCCGTGGTCGCGATCCTGCTCGCGTTCGGTGCCCGCAACCTGAACATCGCGTTCCTCGCCAACGTCGCGTTCGCGATCGCGGCCAGCACGCTCACGCCGGTCCTCGTGCTGAGCATCTACTGGCGCGGGTTCAACCGGCTGGGAGCCGAGGTGGCCATCATCGGCGGCCTGCTCATCTCGCTGGTGCTCGTGGCACTCGGCCCGGACGTCCTCGGCGCCGGAAACGCGATCTTCCCCCTGTCCATCCCCGCGCTGGTCTCGGTCCCCGCGGCGTTCCTGCTGGCCGTGGTCGGCAGCGCCGTCGGACGTTCCCGGCCCGGCGTCGCGGGCCGCCCCTACGACGAGGTCCGCGCAGCGGCCTTCCCCCGGCGGGCGGACCGCTCCACCACCCAGGAAACGGAGCCCACCTCGTGAAGGTCGTCATCGTCGGCGGCGCAGGCGGCATCGGGTCGTCGCTCGCCTACAACCTCCTCCGCACCGACACCCCCTACGACGTCGTACTCGTCGACTCCCGGCCCAACATGATCACCAGCCACGTCATGGACCTGCAGGACGTGCTCGCGTTCGGCGGGGCACGGTCGGTCCGCGGGGGCGAGCCGCACGACGCGCTCGACGCCGACGTGGTGGTGCTGAGCGCCGCCGTCCCGCTGCGGCTCAACGCGTCGCGCTCGGTCTTCCTCGCCGAGAACGCCGCGCTCCTCGACGGCATCGTGGACCCGCTCGTCGCGGCGGGCTGGGGCGGGATCCTGATGGTGCTGACCAACCCGGTCGACGCGCTCCTCACCCGCCTGCAGCAGCGGACGGGCCTCGATCCGCGGCGGATCATCGGCTACACCGTGAACGACGGACTCCGCATGCGGACGGGGGTTGCCCGGGCGCTCGACGCCCGGCCCCAGGACGTGGAGACGTGGGTGCTCGGCGAGCACGGCGAGGCCCAGGTCCCGCTCTACAGCCGGGTGCGGCTGCGCGGCGAGCCGGTGGTCCTGACCGATGCGCAGCGCGCCGTCGCGGACGAGTACATGACCACCTGGTACTCCCGGCACGTGGCGCTCGACTCCGGGCGCACCTCCACGTGGAGCTCCGGTGCGGGCGCCGCCGCTCTCGTCGAGGCCGTCGCCACCGGATCCGGCGAGCCGTGGCCCGCCTCGGTCGTGCTCACCGGCCAGTACGGCATCGACGGCGTCGGGATCGGGGTGCCGGTGCGGCTCGGCCCGGGCGGGGTCGAGGAGGTCCTCGAGTGGGATCTCGCCGACGAGGAACGGTCCGCCCTGCGGCACGCCGCCGAGCGCGTCCGCGCCGCCGCGGCGAGCATCGGCGAGCCCGCCACCGACGTCGCGATCGCGGCCGGCACCGGGACGGGCGCGCGATGACGACCGTCCGCGACGCCACGCTGGCCATGCTGCGCCGCCAGGGGGCGACGACGCTGTTCGCGAATCCCGGCTCGACCGAGATCTCCCTGCTCACCGACCTGCCCGACGACCTGGAGTTCGTGCTGGCCCTGCACGAGGGCTCGGTGGTGGGGATGGCGACCGGGTGGGCGCTCGCGCGGCAGCGGCCGGCGGTGGCGATCCTGCACACCACGGCGGGCCTGGGCAACGCGGTCGGCGCGCTGGCGACCGCACAGGTCGACCGGGCACCGCTGGTGGTCGTGGTCGGGCAGCAGGACCGCCGCCACCTCGCGTTCGAGCCCTTCCTCGCCGGGCAGCGCCTCGACGAGCTCGTCCGTCCCCACGCGGTCTGGGTGTGCGAGCCCGTCCGGGCCCAGGACGTGCCCGGAGCCGTGGCGCGGGCCTGGCACGAGGCGAACCTGCACCGCGGCCCCGCCGTGGTGATCGTGCCGATGGACGACTGGGACGCCGAACACGACGGTGCCGCCGAGGCCGCCCCGGTGCGGTCGCTCCGCACCGCCGCTGCCGATCCCGCAGCGTGCGACGCGGTCGCCGAGCTGCTCACCGGGTCGCGGTCCCCGGCGCTGGTGGCCGGGGCGGGCGCCGACGACGAGCAGACCTGGGCGGCGCTGGTGGCCCTCGCCGACCGGCTCGCGATGCCGGTCTGGCAGGAGCCGTTCGGCGCGCGGGCGGGCTTCCCGCAGGACCACCCCCGCTTCGCCGGGCACCTGCCGGCCGGACGCGCCGGTGTGCGCTCGTCGCTGGCCGGGCACGACCTGGTGCTGGTGGTGGGCGCGGCGGCGTTCCGCCAGTACCCCTTCGAGGACGGGGCGCTCGTCGAACCCGGCACCCGGATCGTCGTGATCACCGACGATCCGGACGAGGCACTGCGCAGCCCTGCCGAACTGGCCGTCGTCGCGGCGCCCGCGGCCGTGTGCGCCGAGCTGGCCCGGCGGGTCCCGGCCCGGGACGCGGTACCGGCGGACCTCCGCCGCACCCGGGTCGTCGCGCCGCCCGTCGCCGGCGAGCCGCTGCGTCCCGAGCACGTCTTCGCCGCGCTCGCGGAACGGCTGCCGCGCGAGACCGTGGTGGTCGAGGAGACCCCGTCGAGCCGGGCGTTGCTGCACGAGCTCGTGCCGGCCCGGGCTCCGCTGGGGTTCCTCAGCGCCGCCATGGGCGGCCTGGGTTTCGGACTGCCCGCCGCCGTGGGGGTGCGGCTGGGTTCGCCGCAGCGACCCGTCGTGGCGGTGATCGGGGACGGCTCCTCCCTCTACGGGATCCAGGCGCTGTGGAGCGCGGCCCACTACGGCGTCGGAGTGCTCGTGATCGTGCTGTCCAACGGCCGCTACGCGATCATGGACCGGCTCGCCGGGGGCCGCGGTTCGGCCACCGGCACACCGGGCGCGGCCCCGTGGCCCGCGTTCGAGGAGATCAGCATCAGCGGGCTGGGGACCTCGCTGGGCTGCGAGTCCCACAGGGTGGTCGACCACGGCGACCTGACCGCGGTGCTGGACAAGGTCGTACCGACGCTGGAGCGGCGCACGACACCCCTGGTGCTCGACGTCACCGTCGCACCGTGATCCGCCCCGACCCGGGTTCCACCGGACTACCACGACGAGGTGACAGCATGAGCTTCTTGGACGCCGTCCGCTGGCAGGGGCGGATCTACTCCGGGGGGTGGGTCGAGGGCGGGGCGGGGACCTACCCGTCCGTCGAGCCGGCCACCGGCGCGACCCTGGCCGAGGTGGGCGCGGCGTCCGCCGCGGACGTCCGCACGGCGGCGACCACGGCCGTCGCCGCCCAGCGGGAGTGGGCCGCGCAGCCGTACGACGCCCGCGCCGCGGTGCTGCGCCGCGCCGCGGACCTGTTCGTCGAGCACGAGGACGAGATCCACGACTGGCTCATCCGCGAGTCCGGGGCGATCCGCCCGTTCGCCGGCTTCCAGACGCGGGCCGTCGCCGCCGAGGAGTGCCGCGAGGCGGCCGCACTGGCCGCCCACCCCTACGGCAGGCTCCTGCGGTCGACCCAGCCGCGGCTGTCGATGGAGCGGCGACGCCCGGTCGGGGTCGTCGGCGTCATCGCGCCGTTCAACGCCCCCATCATCCTGGCGATCCGGGCCATCGCGCCGGCGCTCGCCCTGGGCAACGCGGTGGTCCTCAAGCCGGACCCCCGCACCGCCGTCAGCGGCGGAGTCGTGTTCGCGCGGGTGTTCGAGGAGGCGGGGCTGCCCCCCGGGCTGCTGCACGTGCTGCCGGGCGGAGCGGACGTCGGTGCAGCGCTGGTCGACGACCCGGAGGTCCCGGTCATCGCCTTCACCGGCTCGACCCGGGCCGGGCAGGCCATCGCCCGGGCCGCGGCGGACCGGCTCAAGCGGGTGCACCTCGAGCTCGGCGGCAACTCCGCCCTGGTCGTGCTCGACGACGTCGACCTGGACCGGGCCACCTCGGTCGGGGCGTTCGGCTCGTTCAACCACGCCGGCCAGATCTGCATGGCGTCCAGCCGTCATCTGGTGGCGTCCGGCATCGCGGCGGACTACGCGGCGCTGCTGGCCGAACGGGCCGAGAAGCTTCCCGTCGGCGACCCCGCCTCGGACGCGGTCGCCATCGGCCCGCTGATCGACGCGGGCCAGCGCGACCGGGTGCACGAGATCGTCACCGGCAGTGTGTCGGCCGGGGCACGGGTGCTCGCGGGCGGCAGCTACGAGGACCTGTTCTACCGCCCCACCGTGCTCGGCGACGTGCCCCTGACCGCGCCCGCCTACGCGGACGAGATCTTCGGGCCGGTCGCGCCCGTCGTCCCCTTCGACGACCTCGACGAGGCCGTCCGGCTGGCGGCGGGGACCGGGTACGGCCTCTCGCTGGGGATCCTGACCCGGGACGTGATGAAGGGCCTCGCGCTGGCCGACCGGATCCCGTCCGGACTGGTCCACATCAACGACCAGACGGTCAACGACGAGGCGGTCGCCCCCTTCGGCGGGGTCGGGGACTCGGGCAACGGATCGCGCCACGGTGGCGCCGAGGCCAACATCGAGGCGTTCACCGAGACCCAGTGGGTCACGGTCCGCGGTGACCTGCCGCAGTACCCGTTCTGAGCACCGTCCCGCGCCCGAGCGGATGGTCCGGGGCCGCCTCGCGACCTGCGACCTCCGCTCGGCCGGGTCGAACCCGACGGGCCTGACCCGGCGTCGTCCCCGAGCAGGGCTCGACACCGGCGTGAGCGAGCACCCGGGCCGTCTCGGCCGCGGTCGGCCGGCGGCAGGCCCCGGGACCGGTCCGGCACCGGCTCGCGCTCGGCCGGGTAACCGGAGGACGCACGACGGGGCGGAGTACGGTGCGCCGGTGCGTGGGAACCCGGCGGTGAGAGCCCTCGTCGGACTCTTGCTGGTGGGCGCCGTCGGATGCGCTCCGTCCGTGCCGGTACCGCCACCGGCGACCGCTCCGGCGCCGCCCGCGCCGCTCCTGTCACCACTGACCGGGCTGCCCTCCGAGCCCGGAGCGAGAGTGTTCGCCGTCAAGATCGACAACACCGCGCAGGCGCGCCCGTGGGACGGCGTCGAGTTCGCCGACGTCGTCTACGTCGAGCCGGTCGAGGGCGGCCTCACCCGGCTGCTCGCCGTGTTCGCCTCGCAGCTGCCGGGCTCGGTGGGGCCGGTGCGCAGTGCCCGGGAGACCGACATCGGCGTGCTCGGCGCCTACGGCCGCCCGGCCCTCGTCTTCTCCGGCGCCGCACCGCCGGTCCTGGACCAGCTCGTCGCCGCGCCGCTGGTCCCGGCCGTGCCCCGCGGGTTCCCGGCGGCGTTCCGGCGTGACGACCGGCGGCCGGCGCCGGTGAACGTCTACGTGGACCTGGCGGACCTCCGCGGCCGGGTGCCGGAGGCCGGGCCGGTCCAGGACATCGGCCTGCGCTTCGGGCCGGCGCCGGACGGCGGTGCCCCCGCCCCGGAGCGCACGGTCCGGGTGGGTTCCACCGCCGTCACCGTCACCTGGAGCGCACCCGACGACGCCTGGACGATCGCGACCGGCGACGAGATCGCCGTCGCCGGTCCGGACCGGCGGCCGGTGCGGGCGGACACGGTGGTCGTGCAACGGGTCGGGGTCGTCGAGTCCTCGGTCCGGGACAGCGCAGGCTCGGCCTCCCCGATCGCGCTCACCGTCGGTGCGGGCGACGCCGAGGTCCTGCGTGACGGCCGTTCGTTCCCCGCCCGGTGGTCCCGTCCCGCCGCGGGCGACCCCACCCGTCTGACCGCGCCCGATGGTCGTGAGGTGCCCCTGCACCCGGGACGGACCTGGGTACTGCTCGTCGCGTAGGCGGTCCGCCCGGGCATCGTGCGGTGTCGTTCCACGGTCGCAGGGCGCAGGTCTCACGACGGCACCGTCGATCGCAGGGATTCCGCTGGACGCCGCCCGGGTGACCGCGACGTGGCCGACCCGCCGTGCCGTCCGGCCCGTGGACCCGGGTGTCTCACGACTCGGCGCACCGCCGGGACCGACCCGCGTACCGGACGGGACGAACGGCCCCGCGACGTGCTCCTGCAGCGGCTGTTCGGCGTGGACGCGGCGGCGTGACGCTCGAACGCGGACCGGTCGACCACGCCGGACGCGATGTCGCGCCCCGATCCGGTGGTGGAGGACGCCCGGGGGCATCGACACCGCAGGTGGACTCCTACCGGTGCTCCGGCTCCCCACCCGGCAGCTCCGAGGTGCTACCGGACCGGGACCTGACCTGCGGCTGGGCGATCGCCCAGCCACCCGGGAGCTTCACCCGTTCGAGGTCATGCCACGTCGCACCCGCCCTGACCGGGGCACCAGCCCCGTACCCGGTCGACGGCGACGAATCCCGCGTCGCGCGCCGCGACGCCGGTGCCGGCGGGGCCGAGGTCACACCGGCAGGTCTTGACCCGGCCGCGACGGCATGGATTCGACTGCACCGTGTCCGCCCCTCGACCCCGGAGGTCCGCCATGACGACGACCGCGCCCGACCTGATCACCGTCGAGCAGTTCTTCGCCCCGCCCGCCCGCATCGACGCCCGGATCTCCCCGGACGGCACGACCGTCGCCTACCTCGCCCCGTGGCGGGACCGGCTCAACGTGTTCGTCCGCGACCTCGACGGCGACTGGCCCGAGACCGACTCCCCGGACGACCCGGCCGCCCGCCGGCTCACCTCCGACGACCACCGCAGCATCGACATGTTCTCCTGGAGCCCCGACTCACGGCACCTGCTCCACCTGCAGGACACCGACGGCGACGAGAACCACCACCTGATGCGCGTCGACCCGGCCCGGCCGGACGAGCCCGCCGTCGACCTCACCCCGTTCCCCGGGGTCCGGGTGCTGGGCACCCAGTTCTGCGCCGACCGGCCGGCGTCGGCCTTCGTCCAGCTCAACGCCCGCCGCCCCGACCTGATCGACCTGCACGAGATCGACCTCGACACGGGCCGGTCGACCGTGCTCGCCGAGAGCCCCGGCGACGTGACCGGCTGGCTGCGGACACCGACCGGACGGATCCTGTCGTTCGGCCTCGCCGAGGACGGCACCCACCTGCTGTCGGAGTGGACCGGTGGTACGGCCCGCCCGGTCATCAGCTTCTCCGGCCTGGACTATCCCTTCGGCGTCCTGCCCTGCGTGCCGACGCCGGACGGAGCAGGGCTGTGGATCGGCACGCCGCGAGGCTCGGACCGCACCCGGCTGGCCCGGCTCGACCTGGACACCGGCGAGCAGAACGGGGTGGACAGCCACCCGGTGTTCGACCTGGACGCCCAGCGCCCCACAGCCGACCCCCGGTTCGCGCCGCCGCTGATCGTGCACCCGGCGACCGGTGAGCTGCTCGGCGCCCGCTACCTCGGCACCCGTCAGGTGGTCCACGCCCTCGACCCGCACTTCGCCGAGGTCCTGCCCCGGCTGGCCGAGCTGTCCGACGGCGATCTCGCCCACGTGTCCTGCGACGACGCAGGCCTGCGCTGGGTCGTGGACTTCACCCACGACCGCGACCACCGGGTCACCTGGTTCTACGACCACGCCACCGGCACGGCGCGGCGCCTGTTCCGGCCCCACCCCCATCTCGACCCGGCCCGGCTGGCCCCGGTCACCCCGGTCACCGTCCGCTCGCGCGACGGCCTCGACCTGCCCTGCCACCTGACGCTGCCGGTCGGGGTGGAGCCCCGGGACCTGCCGACGGTGGTGCTGCTGCACGGCGGACCCTGGTACCGCGACAGCTGGGGGTACGACCCCGAGGTCCAGCTCCTGGCCGCCCGCGGCTACGCGGTGCTGCAGGTGAACTTCCGCGGCTCGACCGGCTACGGCAAGACCTTCACCCAGGCCGCGATCGGCGAGTTCGCAGGGCGCATGCACGACGACGTCATCGACGCCCTCGACTGGGCCGTCGAGCAGGGCTGCACCGACCCCGGCCGCGTCGCGATCTACGGCTGCTCCTACGGCGGCTACGCCGCCCTCGTCGGCGCCGCCTTCACCCCGGACCGCTTCGCCGCCGCGATCAGCTACACCGGGATGTCCGACCTCACCGACCTCACGAGGTCGGTCGTCCCCTTCGCCCGCAAGGCCGTGCGGAACAGCTACGGCCGCTACATCGGCGACCCCGACGACCCGGCCCAGGAGGCCGACATGCTCGCCCGTTCCCCGATCAGCCGGGTCGACGACATCAGCGCCCCCGTCCTGCTGATCCACGGCGCCAACGACGTCCGCGTGCACCGCCGCAACGCCGACCGCGTCGCCGAGGCGCTACGGGCCCGCGGTGCCGAGGTGGAGTACCTGCTCAACGAGCGCGAAGGACACTGGTTCGTCAACCCGGACAGCAACATCGAGCTCTACCGCACCCTGGAGCGGTTCCTGGCCCGCCACCTCGGCGGCCACGCCGCCAGGGAGGACTGACCCGTGCCCTATCTGCTCCTGGCCGGGGCGATCGTGCTCGAGGTGGTGGCCACGATCAACCTGCGTCTCTCCGAGGGCTTCACCCGACTCGTCCCTGCGGTCCTGGTGGTCATCGGCTACGTCGGTGCGTTCGGCCTGCTCTCCCAGGTGCTGCAGGCCGGGGTGCCGGTCGGGCTCGCCTACGGGATCTGGGCAGCCGCCGGGGTTGCGCTCGTCGCGGTCATCGGCGCGGTGTTCCTCGGTGACACTCTGACCCCGGTGCAGTTCGGCGGCATCGCGCTCGTCATCGCCGGTGTGCTCGCCCTCGAGCTCGGAGCCGCACATTGACCGAACGGCGCCCTCGCACAGGCATCGCTACGGCGGATCGGTGCCGCGCCCGCGGACGATCGGATGCTGCGCGCGTGACCCGAGATCTGCAGCCGCGGACAGCCACTGCCGCACTCGACGACGAACCGGCCTGGTGCAGGTCCGAGGGCACGGCCGCTCCACAACCCTGTGACCGCATCGGCATCGCGCGCATCGGCTGGGTCGTCGGGGTCGAGGCCGAGACAGCGCAGCGCACCGTCGAGGTCGGAACCGTCATACCGACAGCGCCCACTGCCGGCGCCGTCACCGAGGCCCGTTCGCCCAAGTTCCACCGCACGCCCCCCGACGCCGTGCAGCTCGACCGACGGGCCATAGCGGACTCGTCCGCTGTGAACGACGTCCTCGATCATGCCGAGTCCCTCGCCGTCGAGGGAGTGGCCTGATCGTGACGGTTGTTGTCCGTCCAGCCACTGGAGCTCGCGGAAGGCGATCGTCGATGCTGGGTCGCTCGACGCGCGAGAGCGTGTGTCGGCTCGGGTCACGGGCAAGCGTTGCTGGAAGGAGCGTGTTCTCCATGTCGATGAGCGCCCCGGTCGATGGGTTCACCCTGAGCTTCGACCGTCTGGGATCGGTCGGTCGGCCGCCGGTGGTCCTGCTTCATGGTTGGCCTGGGGACCGGACGGACATGGCGTCCGTCGCCGAGAGACTTGGGGACGAGTTCGACGTCGTCGTGCCGGACCTGCGCGGTTTCGGCGCCTCGGACAAGCACCTCCGCGACCCCGGCGACCACTACAGCCTGGTGGCCCAGGCCCGCAGTGTCACGGGACTGATCGAAGAGCTGGGGCTGTCCCGAGTCGTGCTGGGCGGTTACGACATCGGAAGCAGGGTCGGTCAGCAGCTCGCGAGGGACAGGCCCGACCTGCTCAGCGCCATGGTCATCACGCCACCAGCTCCAGGCGTCGGGTCACGGATACTCGACGAAGGTCCGTTTCGCGAGTTCTGGTATCAGTCATTCCATCATCTCGACCTGGCCGAGAAGCTCCTCGACGGGAACCCCGACGCCGTGCGGGACTATCTGGAGTACTTCTGGACCCACTGGTCCGGCCCTGACTTCATCGTGGACGCCGCCCGGCTCGAGCACCTGACGTCGGCGTACGGCCCTGCCGGCGCATTCGTTGCGTCGATCGGCTACTACCGAGCAGCCGGAGACGTCGTGGCGCGCTACCTGGGCGAGACGGTCCCCGACGAGAAGATCATGGTCCCCACGACGTTCCTCTGGGCCGAGCACGACCCCCTGTTCCCGGGCGCCTGGTCCGACCGTGTCGGCGAGTTCTTCGCGCAGGTCACCGTGCAGCCCGTGGATGGGGTCGGCCACTTCGTCCCGGTCGAGGCGCCCGACACGTTCGCCGGCGCCATCGTGCAGGCGAGCAAGTAGGACCCTGAGGTGGTGGCGGGGTCGGCGAGTCCAACCCGCGGCCGCCGCCGGCATGGCGCCGACGCGACCATCGCCTCCGACGACCCGGGCGCCCGCGTGATCGTCGTCGTGGGGCGGGGTGAGGCACGAGCCACCGCGATCTCGATCGTCATGTGCCGGACGGAGCCGACGACGTCGGGTCGGGATCGAGCGCCCCTCGGCCGATGGCGGCGTCGACCGCGGTGCCGATGCGCTGCAACGCCGCCAGTTCGTGGGGTTCGAGCAGGTCGATGAGGTACTCGCGGACCGCTGTGACGTGTCCGGGAGCCGCGGCGACGACCGTCTCGTAGCCCGCCTCGGTCAGCGTCGAGCTGGTGCGTCGGCCGGAGCCGGGGAGCCGGGCCCGGCTGAGCAGTCCGCGCTTCTCCAGGCGTCCGACGACATGCGACAGGCGGGACAGCGACGCCGACGTCCGCGCGGCCAGGTCGCTCATCTGCAGAGTGCGCTCCGGTTCCTCGGACAGGACCGAGAGCACCATGTACTCGAAGAACGTCAGGGTGGTCTCGCGCCGCATCCGTGCATCCAGGGCCGCGGGAAGACTGATCATGATCGCGGAGTTGGCCAGCCAGGCCGCTCGCTCCTCGCGGCTCAGCCATCGCGTCTCCGACGCCGCTGCGGTTCTCGCCATGCCCCCACCCTAGCGACTTGTTGACCCTTCAATTCGAAGCGAGTAGATATTGAAGCGTCAAGTTCGAACTGGGTCGAGGGAGGACCATCGGATGCACGTCACGTCGCTGGGAGCGCTCGAGGTCTCGCGCATCGGGTTCGGGGTCATGGGGATGTCGGCCTTCTACACCGGCGCCGGCCGTGGCGACGCCGAGTCGATCCGCACCATCCGTCGTGCAGTGGACCTCGGCATCACCCACCTGGACACCGCAGAGGCCTACGGGCCCTACGTCAACGAGGAGCTGGTGGGTCGCGCGCTGCGGGGCCGCCGCGACGAGGTCGTTCTCGCCACCAAGTTCGGCCTCCTCTCGCACACCGGCCGACCGGGCCCGGACAGCACGCCCGCCGGCATCCGTGCGGCTGTCGACGGGTCGCTGCGGCGACTCGGAACCGACCACATCGACCTCTACTACCAGCACCGGGTCGACCCGGACGTCCCGATCGAGGAGACGGTGGGGGCGTTGAGCGAGCTGGTGGCCGCGGGGAAGGTACGCCACATCGGACTGTCGGAGGCGGCGGCAGCGACGATCCGCCGCGCTCATGCCGTTCATCCGGTGGCCGCCGTCCAGACCGAGTACTCGCTGTGGACCCGCGACCCCGAGGTGGACGTGTTGCCCACGCTGCGTGAGCTGGGGATCGGTCTGGTTCCCTATGCGCCGCTCGGGCACGGGTTCCTCACCGGTCGCATCCGCTCCCTCGACGGCCTGGATGCCGCCGATTGGCGCCGTACGAACCCTCGGTTCATCGGCGACAACCTCACGCGCAACCTCCGCATCGTCGACGAGGTATGCGAGGTCGCGGTCGACGTCGGAGCCACGCCCGCACAGGTCGCTCTGGCCTGGCTGCTCGCACAGGGCGACGACATCGCGCCCATTCCGGGCACCACGCGTGTCGACCGGCTCGAAGAGAACAGCGCCGCGGACGGCATCCGACTCGACGCCGGGCAGATCGCCCGGCTGGACGATCTGACGCCCGCGTCCGGTGATCGCCATGCCGCGCCGGACATGGCCGCCATCGACCGCTGAGGAACCGGACGACACGGCACGAAGAGAGCGCCCGCAGCGCAGCCGAGGCCTTCGGCGCTCAACGGTGGTGTGCCGACCCGCTCGAGCTCGTCCACGATCCGTCGATCGACCTGGTCACCGTGGCCGTGAAGGTCCCGGCCCACCGCGAGCTCGTGCTCGCAGCCCTCGCGGCCGACAAGGCCGTGTACTCCTGCCGATCGCTGCGGGCCACGTTCTGGACGTCGTCGAGGCGGTTCTCGGGGACATCACCGAGATCGATGCGCGCACCGAGCTTCTCTGGCCACAGGTGACGCTGGTGGACACCGGCGCGATCTCCCTCCGGGAAGTGCCGGAGCACCTCGACGTCATCGCCAAGACCTCGTCGGACGCCCCGGTCGGGGTGCAGATCCTGGCGGGCGTGCCCGCGCCCGACGCCCACTTCAGCCTGGAGGTCCGCGGATCGGAAGGCTGGCTGAAGCTGACCGGAAATCACCCCGCAGGTGTCCAGGTCGGCGACCTCGCGCTGTCATCGAACGTGGACTTCACCGCTCCGGACAGCCCCGCCGCCGGCACCGGCCGACCGCCGCCGCGATCTGGAACGGTGCATCCATCAATGTGGGCGAGGTGTACGCCGGCCTGGCGCGCGACATCCCGAACGGCACCCACCACACCCCGGGATTCGGGCACGCCGTCCACAACAGCCGCCTGATGGCCCGAGTCGAACAGGCCGCGAGAACTGGTCATCGGCAGTCGTGACGTATAGGGCGACCGATGCGGAGCTCAGGCAGCGGACGTAGATTCGGGCACGCCGGACGGCGGTACCGGCCCATATCCCCGATCCGGGGTCGTCCTCCTTCCCTGAATCGGCCGACCGGCCGTTCGACCACGACAACACTCGACTGGAGAGTCCGAAATGCCAGCTGTCCTCGTTCATGGTGTACCTGATACCCACCGGATCTGGGACACCGTCCGCCTCCGTCTTCGACGCGAAGATGTTGTGACGATCGACCTCCCCGGATTTGGGGTACCCGTACCAGCCGGATTCACGTCGACCAAGGAAGAGTATCTCGATTGGCTCACCGAGAAGGTCGAAGAACTCGGAGAACCCGTCGACCTGGTCGGTCACGATTGGGGCTCCCTACTCACAGGCCGTCTCGCATCTGTCCGACCAGATCTGGTGCGGACATGGACAGGCATCAGCGGACCGATCGATCCGGAGTATCCGTGGCACTACCTTGCCAAGATCTGGCAGACGCCGGGTGAGGGCGAGCAATGGATGGCGGACCTCGACCTCGAGGCGTTCGCAGCAAGCCTCAACGAGGCGCAGATGCCGCGCGACGCGGCCTACGAATCGGTCCGGCATCTCGACTCCACCATGCGAGCAAGCATTCTGGCCCTTTACCGTTCGGCGATCGAGGTCGGGGCGGAGTGGAAGCCAGGCCTGAGCGACGTGACCGCACCAGCGCTGGTGATCTGGGGCCTGGACGATCCGTTTCTTCCGCACCGCTTCGCCGATGAGCTCGGTAATGCCACACGCGCACGTGCCGTCTTCAAGCTGCGTAGCTCGCACTGGCCGATGCTGGAGCGTCCGGCCGATGTCGCGCGCGAACTCGAGGCCCACTGGGCTCGCGTGTAGAACCTGCGCTCGAGCCACTCGGGGCCCACTCCCGCGGGCGCTACGCGAACGGCAATCATTGCTCCCCGCCATGAAGCCCGAGAGCCCACGCACTTGTCCGGCAACAGATTCTCGTGACGCAGCCCGGAGAACGTTGCCGGGCTCCACAAGGCGGAGCATCCTGTGACGAATTCAGCAAATGCCCGGATCGGCGTCGGCCTCATCGGGGCCAGTGCCGGTCGAGGTTGGGGCGGTACTGCTCACGTCCCGGCGCTGCAGGCGCTCGACGCTTTCCAGATCCGCGCCGTCAGTACGACTCGTATGGAGAGCGCGAACGCGACCGCTCGTCGGCTGGGCGCCGATCTCGCCTTCGACACACATGAGGCTCTGGTCGTGCGCCCGGAGGTCGACCTGGTGGTCGTTGCGGTCAAGGTGCCGGAGCACAAGCAGATTGTTTCCGATGCACTGGCCGCGGGCAAGATGGTTTATTGCGAATGGCCGCTCGCGAGAAACCTGTCGGAGGCCGCAGTGCTGGAGGAGCGTGCCCGCGAGCGGCGGCTGCGGACTGTTGTCGGGCTACAGGGCGGCCTGCACCCGCCGATCCGCTTCCTTCGCGACCTCATCGCGCAAGGCGTGATCGGCACGCCGCTCAGCACGAGCATCCGAGCGCATCTGACCGACGACATGTGGGTCGGCCGATATGATCCGCCGGTCGAGTACATGGCTCATGCGAAGCATGGGGCCACGCTTCTGAGCATCATGGTCGGCCACGGGCTCGAACCGCTTGCGCGCGTGCTGGGCACGTTCGAGAGCCTGTCCGCCGTCGTCGCCAATCAGCGCGGTGACGGCGTCCGCCTCTCCGATGAAACGTCGCTGCCGAAGGACGCGCCGGATGAGATTGTCGTCGCCGGCGTTCTCGAAAGCGGGATCGTCACTTCGCTGCACTACAGTGCCGGGCAGTCTGCCGGCTCGGCGACGGTATGGGAGATCCAGGGCACCGAGGGCAGTGTGCGTGTGGAATCGGCGTCGGGCTACATTCATTTCACCGACCTCACCATCACGCTGCGCCGCGGCAGCGAGCCTGTCCACGTGCTACAGGTCCCCTCCGCTTACGCGGCTCCTGACCTGCGACTCGACGCACCCGCAGCGGGGGTCGCCCGCCTGTACGCCCAGTTCGCCGCCGACCTCCGCGACGGAACCGCCGATGCGCCGGATTTCGCGGCAGCACTCGACCGCCACCGGGTACTCGAGGCGATCACACGGGCCGCTGGACAAGGTCATCGGCAGCGTCTGTCCCGCCCCGACCGGATGAACCCCGATCTGTGAACCCGAGCGAGGCACTGCCGCGGGACCCGCCGAAGACCACCACTCCTCTCCGACGGCGGCCGCGCCCTCGGACGAGGAGACCACGAAGAACGACCGCCCGCGCACCACAGCGCCGCGGACGGCGACGCCGAAGCCGGCCGACGAGATCGCAGGTCGACAGCGGCTGGCGGATCGACGGACGGAAATGGTTCGCCACCGGAGCCGACGGTGCGGCGTTCACGATCGTCATGGCCCGCAGCTCCGCCGAACCCGGCGACCGCGGCGGTGCCCTGGCGAACCTCGACGTCGGCGCCCGCGTCGCCGTGTGCGGCACCATCGGCCTGCCGCCCGACGGCGAGGCCGACGGCCCCCGGATCGAACGCCGGATCCTGGTCAACCGGATCTCCATGCAGGGATTCCTGGCGACCGATCACCTGCACCGGATCGACGGCGTCATCGAGGAGCTGGCCGGATGGCTCCGAGCCGGCCGGATCAGGCATCGGGAGGAGATCTCCCCCGTGTTGACCGACGCGCCCGCGGCCCTCGTGTTGCTGGAGGGACGGAACACGGGGAAGTCCCTGGTCCGGGTCGCCGACATCGACCCGTGACGAACGGAGCACGTCACCACGACGAACAGTCCGATCCGCGCCGGCCTCATCGGGCCCGGCACCCGTGCGAGCCGGGCGGGTGGGCCCCCGTCCCCGCACTCGCCGCGCAGCCGACACCGACGATCGCGAAGGTGGTACCCCACCGTCGGCCGACGTCCGAACCACGACCGATCCGTGCCCGGATCCGCTCGCGACACGACGCCGCCAGGAAGAAGCCGACGTCTGTTCGCGGCGGAACCCCCACCTCGAGGCCGTGGTTCTGCCACCACGACACCCCGTTGCAGCGCGCGGGCCCCACACGACGGATGGAACAGGGAGAGCAGCAGTCATGAGAGCAGCGGTCATCACGTCCTTCGGCGCGGCCGACGTCCTCCACGAGGCCGAGGTGGACACCCCGGTACCGGGACGCGGCCAGGTGCTGGTCGAGGTCCGCGCGGCGGGGCTGAACCCCGCCGAGCTCCTCGCCCGGTCCGGCGGCTTCGATCTGCCGGCTCCGGCGATCATCGGGTTCGAGTTCGCCGGCACCGTCGCGGCGCTCGGCGACGACGTCACCGGGATCGAGGTCGGTGCGCGTGTCGCCGGCTGGCCGGACGGCTTCGCGCAGGGCTCCTACGCCGAGTTCACGCTCAGCAGCAACTACACGATCATCCCCGACGGGGTCTCCTTCACCGATGCGGCCGCGACCGTCATCGCCGCGGACAACGCGGCGCGCGGACTCTCGCTCCTGCGGCCGGATCCCGGGGAGACGATCGTCGTGACCGGGGCGAGCGGAGCTCTCGGTGGCGCGGCCGTGCAGTTCGCCCGGCTGCAGGGACTCACCGTCATCGGGATCTCCGGACGGTCCAGCCTGGGGTACGTGGAGAGCCTCGGGGCGATCGCCGTGGAGCACGGCGACGACCTCGCGGACCGCGTGCGTGCGGTCGCTCCCGGCCCGATCGACGCAGCACTGGACACCGCGGGGAAGGGACTCGTGTCCACGCTGCTCGACCTGCGCGGCGGCACCGGGCGCGTCGTCACCCTGGCGGATCCGGCCGCGGCCGCCCAGGGTGTCACGTTCAGCGCGGGGCACCCCGGCAACCGGGACACTCGCCCGGTGCGGGAGGCGCTGGAGCACATCGCAGCGGGGCGGTGGCGCACCCGGATCGCCCGTACCTTCCCGCTGCGCCTGGCGGCGGAGGCCCACCGGGCGCTGGAGGCCGGACACACCGGGGGCAAGCTGCTGCTGGTCCCGTGACAGCCGGGGCCCGGAGCCACGACCGGGTCCTGGGGATCGATCCGGTGCTGCTGCTCCCTTGACCCTGCCCCAGGGGCACGCTGTGTGCTGGTGCGCGTAGGTCGTCTGCTCGACGGAAGCACTCGGGAGGTTCACATGCACAGGCCGGTCTCCGGCCCTCGTTCCGCTGCCGGCGGACGACGGCACTCCACACCCGACGAGGTGACCCGGCTCCTCCCGGCCGTGGTCGACGGCACGCGGCCGTTCGGTGCGCACCTGCGGATGAGCTGGTGGAAACCGCTGGTGCTGCTCGCGGTCCTGCCGGTGGTCCTGCTGGGCTCCCAGGTGCTGGCCTGGTCGGCCGTGGGCGCCATCGAGGGTTCCGACGACGCGTTCTCCGCCGAGTTCACCCCGCTGAAGGCGCTGGCCGCCAACCTCGCCATCGGGGCGACGGGTGTGGTCGCGGTCCTGCTGCTCGTGTGGATGACCCGGGTCCCGTGGCGGGTGCTCCTCAGCCCGCAGCGCCGGTTCGACCGGCGCCGGCTCGGCTACTACTCGGCCTGCGCCGCCGTCCTGGTGGCCGCCGGCCTCGGGACCGTGGCCGCGGTCGGGCCCGAGGCCACCGGATGGACCGGTTTCGGGATCACCGACACCACCCTCGCGCTGCTGGCCGTCACCCTGCTCACCATCCCGATCCAGGCGACCGGCGAGGAGCTGATGTACCGCGGCGTCCTGTTCCCCGCGACGGCGAGCTGGGTACGCGCCGTCCGCCCGGCCCTGGCCGTCGGCCTCGTCGTGTCGTCGCTGGTGTTCGCCGCGCTGCACGGCTCGGCGGACCCGTGGTTGGCCGGGTACATCGCGCTGATCGCGCTGAGCACCGGACTGATGTCGGTGATCAGCGGGGGGCTGGAGGCACCGATCGCGTTCCATGTCGTCAACAACGTGCTGGCCGGCATCGCCAACAACGTCATGGCCGGGGGCGGTACCGCGGCCGTCGACCGGTCCACCGAGACCGGCGGCCCGCCGTTGCTGATCCTCGGCACGGTCAACGTCGCGATGGTGGTGGTGGTCCGGTGGCACGAGAGGCGGCGCAGATCCGCCCCTCGCTCGGCGCGCTGAACGCTCGCCCGTGATCGTCGACCCGGGTATGCAGGAAAGACATGTCATCGGACACCGGAGGATCGTCATGAACGTCGGCGCGGACCGGGGGCGGCCCGGGTGGTACGAGACCGACGCCGGGACCGTGCCGAGGGCGCGGATCGACGACGCCGGTCACCTCCTGCAGTACGACGCCCCGGCCCGGCCGACCGCGCGCCTCCTCCGATGACGGCGTCCGGTGCCCCGGCCACGCTCGTCGGACGGCAGGCGGAGGTCGCCGCCCTGACCGAGGTGCTCGATCGGGCCCGCCGGGGCGCCGGGGGCGCGCTGGTGCTCTGGGGCGAGCCGGGAATCGGCAAGACCGCGCTGCTCGACCACGTCACCGCCCTGTCCCCCGACATCACGTCGTGGGCGGTCCGACCGTCGCTGTGCGAGTCCGCGACTCCCTTCGCCGGCCTGTACACGCTGCTCCGGCAGGTCGAGCACCTGATCGGGTCCCTCCCGGTCTCCCAGGCCGCCGCGCTCCGCGCCGTGCTCGCGGGTGCGGCGGGTGGACCGGGCCGGCTGCTCACCGCGGTCGCGGTGCTGTCCCTGCTGTCGGCTCCCTCCCTCGATCGTCCGCTGCTGATCGTCGTGGACGACGCGCACCGGCTCGACGCCGACACCGCGTTCGTGCTCGGCTTCGTCGCCCGGCGGGTGCGGACCGATCCCGTCGTGGTCCTGGTCGCCGACCACGACGCGCCCACGGGCGGACCGTGGGAGGGGCTCGAACCGCTCCCGGTCGGCCCGCTCACCGACGACGACGCCGCCCTGCTGGTCACCGCCGCACATCCCGGCATCGACGGAGCCGCGGTCACCCGGGCGGTCGACGCGGGCGGCGGCAACCCGCTGGCCCTGCACGAGCTGCCGACGTCGGACGGCGACCTCACCGGCACGGTGCCCGTGGGCCCCCGGCTGCGGAAGGCCTTCGCCGAACGTCTGCAGACCATGCAGCCCCCGGCACGTGAACTGCTGGTGCTGCTTGCCGCCGCCCGTTCCGACGGTGACCAGCTCACGCTCGCCCGGTCGGCACGTCCCCTCGACGGCGAGCAGCCGGTCTGGGACGAGACGGCCCGGTCGGGGCTGCTCGCCGGGACGCCCGACCGGCCTGCGCTGCGGCACCCGGTCGTCCGGGCCGCCGTCTACGCCGGCGCCTCCCCGACCGATCGCGGGACCGCCCACCGGCACCTGGCCGCCGCGCTCCCCCCGGGTGGTCGCGGATATCTCTGGCACCGGGCCGCAACCGTCCACGACGTCGACGAGGAGATCGCCGGGGCGCTCGAGCGGACGTCGCCGGCGGGAGCCGGTGCGGTAGAGATCCTGCGGCGGGCCGCCGAGCTCTCCCCCGACCCCGCCGCGGCGACCCGCAGACTCGCCCGTGCGGCCGTCGCCGCCTGGCACGGCGGGGACGCCACGACCGCGCGCCGGTTGCTGGCCGACGCCCGCAGCCTGACCGACGAGGACCGGGCCACCCGCGCCAGCCGCGGCCTGCGCGGGGTGCTCGAGCTCGCCGAGGGATCGTTGGAACGAGCGCACCGGTCACTCACTCGCGATCTGGTCGAGCTCGACGATCCGCACAGCGGCGTCGAGCTCGGCGTCGCCGCCCTGCACGCGGGATGGTCCGCGGCCCGCGACGACCTGGTACGCGAGACCCTCGCCCGGCTCGCGAACCTGGCGGCCCCCGGGCTGCCGGACGTCCTCCCCGTCGTCCGGACATGGTGGACGCCGGCGACGGACCCCGTCGGAGCCGTACCGTCGGCCGATCTCGGCGACATCATGGCGCGCATCGCCGGAGTGGAGTCACAGCTGCTCCCCGCCTCGCTGCTCGGACTGGCCTGGGGCATCGACGAGCCGCTCGCCGATGCCGTGCACACCCTGCTCAACCGGCACCGCAGCCACGCCGACCGCACCTCGCTCGCCGCGGCACTGGCCCGGAGCGCGCGACTCGACATCGCCGCGGGGCGGTGGGACGCAGCCCGGGACGCCGCGGCCGAGGGGCTCGGGTCGGCCGAGCGGATCGGCGCCGAGCACATCGCCGCGGAGTGTCGCAGCTGCCTCGGATGGCTCGCCGCCGTCCGCGGCGACCGCGACGACGTCGAGACTCTGACCACTCGGACCCTGGAGCTGGCCGGGCCGCGCCGCGACCGTGCGGCCGGAGCCTCGGCGCTCTGGAGCCGCGGGATGACCGCGCTCGGGGCCGGTCGCGCCGATGCGGCACTCGACCTGCTGTCCCGCCTGGACGAGCGCGGGCATCCCGCGGCTCATCCGGTCGTCGCGCTGCTGGCCGGCCTGGACACGGTCGAGGCCGCCGTGCAGGCGCGGCGGCCCGAGATCGGCGAGCGACGCGCCGCGACGCTCGACGCGTGGGCCAGGCGCACCGGCGCGCCCTGGGCGAGGTTCACCGCGCACCTGGCGCACGCGCTGCTGGACGAGCCCACCGCCGAACGGTCCTACCGGGCGGCGCTGGACGAGCCCGGCGCGTCCCGGCGCCCGTTCGACCACGCCCGGGCGCACCTGCTCTACGGCGAGTGGCTGCGGCGACAGCGCCGGCGCCGCGACGCCCGCCGGCAGCTCGACGCCGCCGTCGAGATGTTCGATGCCCTGGGAGCCCGCCCGATGATCGAGCGGGCCCGGCGCGAGCAGCGCCTCACGACGGCGCCCGCACGCCGTGCCCACGGCGCAGGAACGGGCGCGGCGACCTTGACGGCGCAGGAGTTCCGGGTGGCCCAGCTCGCCGCCGAGAACCTGACGAACCGGGAGATCGGGGCCCGGCTGCGGATCAGCGACCGCACCGTCGGGCATCACCTGTCCCACGTGTTCGCCAAGCTCGGGCTGCGCTCCCGCCGCGACCTCGCGGCCGCCGGTCTCGCCGGGCGGTGATGACGGAAGCGACGACGGACAACACGGCCGATGCCCGCCGTGCCGGTCCTTCCTGTCGTGGCCTCGACACCTACCAGGAGTCCGGGACGGCGAGTGAGGACCGCTCCCGGCACGGACCCGCGCCGGGGGCCGTGGCCGGCACCGGACTCAGGCGTCCCGCACGGTCGCCTCGAGGACGGAGTACCCCGACACGCTCGACCGGGCGACCCGGTCCAGCGCGAAACCCGACCGGTCGAGCAACCCGGCGAACTCCGAGCGCGTGCGTTCGCGGCCACCCGCCATCGTGAGCATCGCGAGATCGGAGATCTTGCCGAGATGGGGCTCGTCCCCGTCCGGCAGGACGACCTCGACGACCACCAGACGCGCTCCGGCAGCCGCGGCCGCCCGGATCCGCCCGAGGATGCGCAACGCGTCGTCGTCGTCCCAGTCGTGCAGCACAGTGGACAACAGGTACACCTCCGCCGACGGCACCGACTCGAAGAAGTCCCCACCCAGCACCTCGACCCGGTCGGCCAGGCCCGCCGTCGCGAGCTGCTCGTGCGCGGTCTCCGCGACGGCCGGGAGGTCCACCAGCCATCCGCGACGGTCGGGTTCGTCGGCGACCAGCGCGGCCAGCACCGATCCGTCGGCGCCACCGATGTCGGCGACGGTGCCGGGCGGGAGCCGGTAGCCCTCCAGAACCTCGGACTGCGCGCCGTGGGTGACGTCGGCCATGGCGGCGGTCAGCGCCGGGACGTGCTCGGGGTGGGCCTGCAGGAACTCCACGAACGGCATCCCGTTGACCAGCTCCGACGCGGTGCGCCCGGTGCGCAGGACGTCGGTCAGCGCAGCGAAGGGCGCGTAGTGCGTCTCCATCCAGAACAGGGCGGTGCCGTACACCGACCCACGGGTCCCCGGGGCGAGCGTGGCCCCCAGCTCGGTGACCGCGACGGTCCCGTCCGGCTGGTGGGTGAACACTCCCTGCCCGGTCAGGGTGTGCAGCACCCGGCCGAGCAGGTGCTCGTCCACCTCGGCGCCCGCCGCCAGGTCGGCCACGGTGCGGGGCCCGTCCAGCAGGGCCTGCGGAATACCCAGCCTCGCCACGGCGTGGAGGGCCTGGGCGATCTGGAACCCGGCGAGCTTCTCGGTCATGAGCGCGCCGAGCTCGGCGGCGGAACGGCTGTCCATGGTTCTCGAGCAACCTCGGTCGTGGTGATGTCGTGATCGTTCGGGGGCCGGCGGCGCGGCGGCGGCTCATCCCGAGCCGGGCAGGTGCCGCTTCAGGGCGACGGCGAGTGCCTGGATGTTGCGGGACTGGAGGAACAGGTTGCCGGGGCCGGTGAACTCGGCGACCAGCCCCTCACCGGAGGTCATCGACTTCCAGGCGCTCTTCGCCGCCTTGCGGATCTCGTAGTGCAGGGACGCGTCCCAGGCGACCAGGTGCCCGGTGTCGACGACCAGCTTCTCCCCCGGTGCGAGCTGCTGGGGCAGCAACGCCCCGAAGGCACCGAGGAACGCGACCCCGTTCCCGCTCGCCTGCACGACCAGAGCATTGTCGGAGGCGAAGAACGCCGTCGCGCCGCCCCACCGGGTGTCCACGGCCACGTCCTGGGACGCGGCGAGGTAGGCGTGGCCGGCGATGTCGTACGCCTGGCCGTTCAGCCCGATGGCGACCAGATCACCGGGGGTCGGCGGCGCGAGCAGCAGCCGGTCCCGGCCCTCCCGCGCGGTGAACGTGGACACCGACATCGAGCGGCCGCCGGCGGAGCGCTTGACCGCGCTCCACAGGCCGCCCTCGACCGCGGTCGTCAGCTCGATCCCCTGACCCATGGCGACCATCGCGCCGGCCTCGGCGCGAACCGAGCTCCCCGGGT
Organism: Pseudonocardia sp. ICBG1034; assembly: GCF_020131375.1. Taxonomy (NCBI): domain Bacteria; kingdom Bacillati; phylum Actinomycetota; class Actinomycetes; order Pseudonocardiales; family Pseudonocardiaceae; genus Pseudonocardia; species Pseudonocardia sp. ICBG1034. The sequence goes on along the minus strand of NZ_JAHLEK010000015.1, from coordinate 1,591,986 downwards.
CCAGGACCAGGGTGGCGAGCGCGTTCGTCGGGCGGAAGTCGATGTTCCAGGCGAGGCCGCGGATCCGGCCCCGGTCGTCGAGCACGGTCTGGTTCGTCATCGGGTTCTCCTGTTGCGGTGTCACCGTCCGGCTCGGGCGGCGATGCGATCGTGTGGCGGCTGCGCGGGTCCGCCGGCGGGGCACGGAAGGGGTCTCAGGGCTCGCCGGCGGCCGCGTCGGTCTCATGGGCGTCGATCTCGTGGGCGTTGATCTCGTGGGTACGCCGCAGCACGTCGATCTGGGCGCGGTTGAACAGCGCCTCCACGGCGTGCCCGACGACCTTCCGTGCCGCGTCGGCCTGCCGTGGCGTGACGGCCTTGGGCTGCCACGCCACGGAGCCGTCGGCGCCGGGCCCCGTCACGAGCGCGAGCCGTTCGGCGAGGGCCTGCCGGCGCTCCTCGTCGGCGTCCTCGGGCAGGTCCCGGAACGCCTCGTCGAGTTCGTCGTTCGGGGCGGCCTCGAGAAGCTCCCGGACCGCGGTCATCGACTCCTCGGAGTAGACCTGGGCGCAGATCGTCAGGAAGGCGCGGTCGTTCTCCCGCAGCCGTCGTGCGACGGCACCGAACTCGGTGGGGACCTCGGGTGTCGCGCCCGGCAGCGACAGCGCGGACAGCTCGCTGCGAACGGCCTGCAGGCGTGCGACGGTTCTCGCCAGCTCGGCGTCGACGGCCCGGAAGACCGACGCGTGGCTGCCGTCCCGCGTCACCGCGTCCACCTGCGCCAGCGGAACTCCCAGATCGGTGAGGCGCCTGATGTGCAGCAGCCGGGTCAGGTGGTGGACCTCGTACTTCTTGTAGCCGTTGGGCGCCCGGTCGGGTTCGGGGAGCAACCCGATCTCGTGGTAGTAGCGCACCGCCTTCACGCTGGTGCCGGTGAACTCCGCGATCTCGCGGGTACTCCACGTCACCGGAGCACGCCGTTCTCCACCATGTGGTCCTCCCCGTCGGTCGTCGTGGCTCGACGAGACACCGTGCCCCTGGGGCACACTCAAGGGCGGCCGGCGGGACCGCCGCCCCGGGGCCGGACCGCACCCGGTTCCGGTGGGACACATGACTCTCCTCGGCCGCCCGGTCCCACTCGGCACCGCGTCGCGTCGGTACGGTCAGCAGGAGCACGACGGCCGGGCGAGGATCGTGACCGATCGTGCACGGGCTCACCCGGTCCGCTCGGCGGCGACGATCTCGCGGGCGCGGGGCGCGACCTCCCGGCCGAACAGCTCGAGTGCGCCCGGCTCGTCGGAGGCCAGGACGAACCCCGACGTCCCGTGGGTGAGGGCGATGTCGGCGACCTGCTCGGCCCACTGCCCCGGTGTCCCGTCGAAGAGCCCTTTCCCGGTGTCGGTGAACGTCCCGGCGATGTTGAGGTAGCGCGTCACCGCGCGCGGGTCGCGGCCCGCCCCGGCGGCGCCGTCGTCGATGTGGGAGTTCATCTCCGACAGCGAGGCCGGGCCGTCCGGCAGGAACATCAGCGACGGCAGCCACCCGTCGGCGAGCCGCCCGGTCAGCCGCAGCATCCGGGGTCCCAGCGCCCCGATCCGGATCGGGATCGGGTGGGCCGGGGCGGGGCCACGCTTCGCCCCGTCGACGTGGTGGAACTCGCCGGGCACGCGCAGCGGGCCGGGCTCGTCGACCGCCCAGATCCCGCGCAGCACCGCGATCGCCTCCTCGGTCGCCCGGACGGCCTCGCCGGGTGCGAGGCGCGGACCGCCCATGGCGACGACGGCGTCCCAGAACGCCCCGGCTCCCAGCCCCATCTCAACCCGGCCGCCGCTGAGCAGGTCCAGGCTCGCGGCGGCGCGGGCCAGCACCGGGGCCGGACGCAACGGCAGGTTGAGCACGTTGCCGCAGATCCGGACCCGTTCGGTGCGGGCGGCGACGAACGACATGAGTGTCCAGGTGTCGGTGAACGCCGACTGGTACGGGTGGTCCTGGTACGTGACGAGGTCCAGCCCGGCCCGTTCGGCGACGAGCGCGAGCTCGACCGGGCGCGTCGGGGGTACGGCGACCGGCGTGAGGAAGCAGCCGAAGGTCAGCTCGTGGCCGTAGTCGGTCATCGGGGACTCGCTTCCGGGGGCGGGGTCGGGGTCAGGGCGAAGTTGTCGTCGAAGACGCCGTCGGGGTCGTAGGTCGCCTTGAGCGCCCGGAGCCGGGCGAGGGTGTGGGCAGGCCATGCCTGCTGGATCCGCTCGGGTCGAAGGCTCGTGTCGAAGCTGAGGTAGAGCCCGTCGAGGAACGGCGTGAGCGACGCCCACTGCGCGTCGACGGCGTCGGGATCGCTGCCCATGACGACGAGCGAGAAGTTCGGTGACCGGTGCGGGTAGGCCGTGGCATCCGGGGCGACGTCGGCGACCGCACCGCCCACCGAGCGCAGCTGGAACCAGTGCACGGCACCGCTGCGGAGCACCCGGGCGGCGACCGCCGCGAACTCCGGTGTCAGGTGGTGCACGAGCCCGCTGCGGGAGACCGGCTCACCGCGCGAGACCGGTGCGTCGTCGCTCGCGTTCGCCATGATGTCGGCGTAGGACGTGATCGCCACCTGCTGCTCGTACATCGGGGCGAGCCCGGCCAGCGGCTGCAGCCGGGCGAGCACGGTGTCCGGGTCCGCCGACTCGACGACGGTGCGGGTGAGTGCCACCGCCGGACGCCGGCCGTCCGGCGGGGGCAGGATGAGGAAGCCGGTGAGGTCGCGCGGGGACTCCTCGACCACCCGGCCCCACTCGACGAGGTAGCCCGCGACGTCGGGGACCACCTGGGTGAGTGCGGCGAAAGCGACCGGGCCGACCTCGTCGGCGACGAACTCGAACGCGGTGACGATCCCGAAGTTGGCCCCGGCACCGCGGACCGCCCAGAACAGGTCCGGGTTCTCCGTGTCGCCGGCCCGCACCACCGAGCCGTCGGACAGCACCATCTCGACGGCGCGGAGCCGGTCGATCGTCAGCCCGTGCCCGCGGGCCAGATAGCCGATCCCACCTGCGGTGGCGAGCCCGCCGACGCCGACGCCGCCGTAGTCGCCCGAGCTGATCGCCCAGCCGTACCGGGCGAGGGCGGTCGCGACGTCGGTCCAGCGGGCGCCCGGTCCGATCCGGACCCGGCGCTCCGCCTCGTCGAGCACCTCGACGGCGTTCATCGGCGACACGTCGATCACGATGCCGCCGTCGTTGGTGGAGCGCCCGGACAGCCCGTGGCCCGCGCTGCGCCGGGACAGCGGCAGGTCGGGGTGCCGGCGGGCGAACGCCAGGGCGTCCACGACCTGCTCGACGGTCGCGGCCCGCAGTACGATGCCCGGCGAACCGCCCCGCAGGTATCCGCCGCGCAGGCGGGCGTAGGCGAGGTCCCCGGGTTCGACGGCGACCGGCCCGGCCGGGACGCCGTCGTAGTCGATGCCGGGCCGGCGCCGGGCGAGCGCCGAGGACCGGCGCACGCGCACCCCGCCCGCGCCGTGCGGGAGAGCCGCATCGGCGCCCGCCCGGACCGTGGGAACGACGTCGCGGGCGAACCGGGTCAGCGCCGCCACGGCGTCGCGGCCGGGACCGGGGTCGAGCACGATCGTCCCCACACCGTGCTCGACGACGAGGTCCAGCAGCGTGGCCGCCCCGCCGTCGGCACCGGCGGGGGGAACGGTCACCCACCGGCGGATCTCGCGCGGGTCACGACCGGCCTCCCGGGCGGCGGCGTCGACGAGGAGCCGACCGGCGGCGAGGTCGTCGGCGCCGGCCAGGGGCACCGACCAGCCGTCGGCGCGGAGTCCCGCCAGGCGCGCCAGGTCCGGGTCGCGCGGATCCGGGCCACTCACCGTGATCGGCACGTCGTGCGCCGGTGCCGCCCGCTGCGCCCCGGCGAGCCGGTGTCGCGGGCCGTCCACGCGGGCGAGCCCGTGCTCGAGGACGTCCCACAGTCCGGCGACCACGTCGATCGTCTCCGCGCCGTCGTTCCCGGGCTCCCCCACCGTGATCCCGAGCTCGACCCGACCCCCGCTGAGATGGTCGAGGCCGGCGGCGGTCCTGGCGAGCACCGCCGGGTTCCGCGCGGCGCCGTCGTGCCCGGCGGTGCCGAGCCGGACCGTGTCGGTGACCGCCGCGATCCAGGCCAGCAGCGTCCACGCCTCGGCGTCCGGGCGGTCCGGCCGGTCGGGGACGACGACGAGGTCCAGCCCCAGCTCCTCGGCCGCCCGGGCGAGCCGGACCGTCGCCGCCGGGTCGGGCCCGCCGGGCAGCCGGACACCGAACTCCAGACGCTGTCCGTAGTCGGACTCGGTCACGAACGTCCACTCTCCCCCCGGCCCGGCGGTGCACCGGTCGTCGGAACACGCTAGAAGCTCCGCCGTCCCGGCGGATCGGATGGTCGATCCGTCATTGCCGCGCCGGGGTCCACAGGCCGCGTCCTGCCCGGTTACGCGCCCCGACGTCGGATAGGGCGACTGATCCGGATTGCCCGAATCGCTCCTACCGTGCATGGAGTGCACCGCACCCATCGCCACCGGAAGCAGGCCATGACCCACGTGATCGATCGCCCCGGCACCGCCGCCCGTCGCGCCGGGACCACGGGAACCGCCGGATGAGCGTGTCAGCGCGGGCCGCCGTCCTGGAGACGAAGGACGGCGCCTTCGAGATGCGCGACATCACCGTCGACGAGCCCCGCCCCGACGAGGTGCTCGTGCGCATCGTCGCCACCGGCATCTGCGCGACCGACGCCCACGTCCGCGCACGGCGGATCGCGACCCCGCTGCCCGTGGTGCTGGGCCACGAGGGCGCCGGTGTCGTGGAACGGGTCGGAGCGGCCGTGACCGCGGTCCGGCCCGGGGACCACGTCGTCCTGTCCTTTCACTCGTGCGGGGTGTGCCCGCCGTGCGTCGCCGCGCACCCGGCCTACTGCGACCGGGTCTGGGACGCCAACTTCGCCGGTGCCCGGCTCGACGGGACCAACGGTCTGCACGCGGCGGACGGCGCGGCCGGCGTCGCGCCCCGCGGGCACTTCTTCGGCCAGTCGTCGTTCGCGACGTACGCGCTGGCGCACCAGCGCAACACGGTCAAGGTCCCCGCCGATGTGCCGCTGGACGTGCTGGCACCGCTCGGCTGCGGGTTCCAGACCGGGGCGGGAGCCGTCCTCACCGCACTCGGCGTGACGCGCGGTTCGTCGTTCGCGGTGTTCGGGACCGGCGCGGTCGGGCTGGCAGCAGTCATGGCCGCACGGATCGCGGGCGCCGCGACCGTCATCGCCGTGGACGTCGAGCAGACCCGGCTGGACCTGGCCCGGGAGCTCGGCGCGACCCATGTCGTCGACGCGGGCCGGGTGGACGACCTGTCGGCCGCACTGCGCGCGGTCGTCCCACGGGGGACGGACTTCGCCCTCGACACCAGCGGCCGCACGCAGAACCTCACCGCCGGGGTCGACGCGCTCGCCCCGATGGGCCGTTTCGGTTTCGTCGCCTTCCACGACGGTGCCGACGCGATGGTGGACGCGTCGAGGCTCGCCGTCGGGCAGAGCCTGCACGGGATCATCCAGGGCGACGCGGTGTCGGCCCTGCTGATCAACGAGCTGATCTCGCTGCACCGGGACGGGCGCTTCCCCATCGACCGGCTCACCACCCACTACGACTTCGCCGACATCGACACGGCGTTCGACGACGTGGCCTCCGGAGCGGTGCTCAAAGCCGTCCTGCGCTTCCCCACCCCGGCCTGATCCCCAGCGGCGCCCCGAGAACGACCAGGAGAACCACGCCATGCCCCAGAAGCCCATCGTCGCGACCGACGAGCGGGCGTTCTTCGCCATCGACCACTACGGTTTCCCGCGCGCCGGGCAGGACGACCCGAGCGACCCCGCCACGTACTACCCGCCGTACTTCCGGAGCGAGCGCTTCCAGCGGCTCGGGTACCACGTCCAGCAACTGCGCGGGGGGTTCCACTGGGTCACCAGCGGCGGCTACGACGCCGCGTTCGTCGTGACCGACGACGGCGTCGTCGCCATCGACGCTCCGCCGACGATCGGGGAGAACATGCTGGCCGCGATCGCCGATGTCACCGACGAACCGGTCACCCACGTCGTCTACAGCCACTGGCACGCCGACCACATCGGCGCCGCTGCCGTGTACGGGGCCGACGTCGAGATCATCGCGCACCGGATCACCGGGGAGCTCCTCGAACGCTTCCCCGACCCGCTGCGTCCACCGCCCACGACGGTCTTCGACGACGACCTCACCCTCGTCGTCGGCGGGGTGACGCTCGAGCTGTCCTACAAGGGGGAGAACCACTGCCCGGGCAACATCTTCATCCACGCCCCGGCGGAGAAGGTGCTGACCGCCGTCGACATCGTCAGCCCCGGCAGCGTCACCTTCATGCACTGCGACGCCTCGCAGAACATCATGGGCTGGTACCAGGCCCAGGCGCAGATCCTCGAGTACGACTTCGACTACTTCGTCGGTGGCCACCACATGCACTTCGGCACCTACGACGACGTCCGGACCTGCGTGGAGTACTTCGCCGACGTCCTCGACGGCGCCACGGCGGCGGTCGAGCGGTTCAGCCGCTCCGACGCCCTGCTCACCGTCCTCGACGGCGCCGGGTGGGACCGGGTCTTCGTCGGCACCGAGAACTGGATCAACTCGATGGCGAACCACGCCACGAAGTACGTGCTGGAGAAGGAGACGAGCACCGGGCAGCTGTGGTGGGAGCGGCTGGCCGGCGCGACCAGCCAGACCGAGTACCACGCCTACACCGTGCTCGAGTCGATCCGTCTCGAACGGCCCCGACCCGACTACCGGCTCCGCGGGGCGAACCCGCCGGTCTTCCTCACCTGAGTCCGCGCGACCGGGACGCGACCCGGGGCGGAACACCGATGACCACCCCACCCCACCGTCCGCCGCCCGAACTGGTCGGGATCGAGGACCTCTTCGCCGACCCGCAGTTCACGAACCCGTCGATCTCCCCCGACGGCACCCGGATCGCCTACCTCGCCCCGCACCGGGGCGGCGCAACGTGCGGGTCCGGGGCGTCGACGACACCCGCCGCGGCATCCCCTCGACCTGGAGGCCCGGCCCGGCGCGGCGACTGCCGCGACCGGACGACACCGCCCGCGGTGATCGGCGACGGAGTGTCCGGCGTAGTGGCCGGAACCGTGCCAGCGCGGAGGCCGGTCCGGGTCCATGGAGATCTCGCCCCGGGCAACCTTGCGAGCGACGAGGACCGCCTCAGCGTGGTGATCGACGTCGAGTGCTGCTCGGTCGGCGTCCCGTCCTGCGACCGCCGTCCAGCCCTGCGAGGTGGCACTGAACCTGTTCTGTCTGCAGCTCCCGCACACGCAGTGATGCTGACGCGCCCTGCGCACGTGGTCAGGCTGTCGCCGGACGCGGAGCAGTCCGCCCGGCGCCGTAGGTGAGGCGGCGCAACAGAGCCTCGGCCGGCCCGCGCCGGCCCGCGCGATCCAGACCAGCGGCGACGACCACGGTGATCACCCAGGTGGCGACGGCGACCGCGGCAGCCGTCGCGGCGCCGAGCCGCCCGCCGAGGTCGAGCAACGCCGGCTCGGTGGCGACGAACCACACCGGCGACTGCGCGATGTAGAAGGTCATCGACCGGCGACCGCAGGCGACCAACGCGTTCGTGACCGGTCCGCGCCGCCGCCCGAGGCGGTCCGCCACGAGCGCGATCGCGGCCGTGAAAGCCAGCCCCCCGGCGACACCGGTCGCCGCGAACGTCACCTCGGCCAGCCCACCGGCCACGACCGAGCCCGGAGCCCACACACCCACCGCCTGCAGCGCGACCGGCTGCGCGCCCAGCACCGCCACCGGGAAACCGACCAGCACGACCCGCGTCAGGAGACGCCGGTAGCGGTCGGGTTGCTCGAGCAGCCGCATCCGGCCGGCCCAGACCCCGATCAGTACCGCGGGCGCGACACTCAACCCGGCGAGGGGCAACACCACGAGGGCGGACGCACGCAGCACCGCGCTGTCGAGCAGGGTCGCCCCGACAGCCAGCGGAGCGTCCGCAGCGAACTGTTGCAAAGCAGTAGCAGACGCGACCCCGAACACGAGCGTGACCACGAACACCGTCCACAACCGACGCCCCGACCAGGTCACCACCCCCGCGAACAGCAGCGCGAACATGCCGTAGGAACCGATGATGTCACCGCTGTAGAGCAGGACGACGTGGGCGATGCCGAACACGACCAGCCAGGCACCGCGCCGCCGGATCAGCCGCCGCGCGTTCGCGGCGTCCCCACCCGGGCCGGTCTGGCGCCGGGTCATCTGTACCAGGCCGTAGCCGAACAGGAGCCCGAACAGGGGCGCGGCCCGCCCGTCGACGACCGAGGTCAGAAGCCACTGCACAGCGACGTCCACCGGGCCACCACCGGCAGGCCTGGCGAGCAGGTTCCCACCCGCGTGCAGCATCCGGGAGTGGGCGAGGGCGATGAGCAGCAGCATCACCCCCCGCGCCAGGTCCGGCGCCAGGAGGCGCTCCGAGTCCGGTGTCGGGGAGACCCCACCGACCGCGGTCCGACGGGTTCGCGACATGGGACGGCACGGTATTGATCCCACCCGATGCTGCGCATCGTTCCGGCGGAGGACCACGCTCCTACGAAGGGAGGAGCCTCGTTCGCCCCTCGGCCTACCCGTCATCGGCACACCGGCCCGGACGCCGCGCCGCGGTGCCCCGCCTCAGCTGCACTCGTAGCTGATCCGACGACCTCGAGAGGACGGCCCCTGAACGTGCGGGGGTTCGCGATCGACGCGGACGGGCCGAGAGCAGCGGCGATCGGGGCGATGACGAACGCCGGTGTGGCGCCCGCCGACGGCCGAGCCCGGATGAGCAAGACCCAGCACCACGTGGCCGCACGCGATCGTCCACGAGACCCTGCAGGACTTCTTCGAGTCCATTCAGACCCTCCGCGAAGACCACACCGCAGGCACCCTCGTGGACCGAATCGTCTCCGCGACCCGAGTTCGCAACGGCCGACGATCGCTGGACGAGGGGGTGGCTCGGTGATCGGATCCTGGCCGGCGCGGACGCGCACGCGCAGCGCGCCGCTCGGGAGGACGTCGATGCTGCCCTTCCGGCGCCCCGCGGGCCTGGGGCTGGAGACAAGCCATCCGTGTCACGAGTCTGTCCGTCGATGGTGCATCAGACTGCGTTCGTGCTGGTCAGAGGGTGGAGCGGGCGACGGGAATCGAACCCGCGTAGCCAGAGGCAGCCGAAACCTCTCACACAACCTCTGACCTGAGACGACAGCAACGTCGGTGGGTACTGGAGGTGCAGGAACCCACGCGGTTCGGCGGCAGTTCGCACCACGATTGATGCGCGCCGGACATCAAGGGGCCAAACCGGACGAACTCGAGACCGCGCACTACCGTCACCACGACGTCCGACCCGAGCCAGAGCAGTCAACCCGTTCGCTCTCCGGACACGCCGGGGGGATTCAACCGGGTCCATCCCGAGGTCACTGTCGCCGGCCGAGGACGTCGGCCAGCACCTCGGTCCCCGTGCGCATGTCCTCCGCCGTCGTACCGGCGTAGCCCAGCAGCAGGGCCTGCTCGCGCGCGTCCCCGAGGTAGTGCGCGGACAGCGGCCAGACGTGCACCCCGCGGCGCAGCGCCGTGCGGGCGACCGTCCCGTCGTCACGACCGTCCGTGAGACGTGCGACCAGGTGCAGGCCGCCCTCCGACGGGGCGATGTCCAGCGGCAGGTCGGCGGCCCGCGCCCGGCGCACCAGGTCGTGCTGGCGTCCGGCGTAGAGCACGCGCATCCGACGCAGGTGACGTGCGAAGTGCCCCTGGTCGATGAAGTCGGCGACGACCGCCTGGTCCGCCAGGTGGGCGTGCATGTCGGCGCTCAGGTGCGCGGCGGCGAACGCATCCACCAGCTCGTGCGGGGCGATGACGTAACCGAGCCGCAGCCCGGGGAACAGCACCTTGCTGAAGGTTCCGACGTAGATGACCCGGTGCAGCGGGTCGATGGCGGCCAGCGCAGCGTGCGGCCTGCCCGCATACCTGAACTCGGCGTCGTAGTCGTCCTCGACAATCCACGCGTCGTGATCGTTCGCCCAGTCGATGAGCGACAACCTGCGCGGTAGCGACATCGTGTGTCCCAGCGGAAACTGGTGCGACGGGGTCACCACGGCCAGCCGGGCGGCCGGCTCGCACCGGATCCCGGCAGCGACGTCGAGGCCGTCGGCATCGACCGGGACCGGCACGATCCGCGCCCCGGCCGAGACCAAGGCCGCGCGGGCGCCGAGGTAGCCGGGGTCCTCCAGCCACGCGGCGTCACCGGGATCGAGCAGCATCCGGGCACAGAACTCCAGCGCCTGCTGCGATCCGGTCGTGATCAGGACCTGCTCGGCGGTGCAGTGCACCCCGCGCGCCGTCCCGATGTAGCCCGCGATCGCCTCCCGAAGCGGCCGGTAACCGACCGGGTCGTCGTAGCGCATGAGCTGCGGCGCCGACCGGTGGAACCGGGACGCGTACAGCTTCGCCCAGGTCTCGAACGGGAAGGCGTCCAGCGCGGGAAGCCCGATCAGGAACGACGTGCCGCGCGGCCGGCTGCCCAGCACCGCGGGCAGCGGCACCCGCCGGGTCCGCACCAGTCGTTCCCCCCGAGCCGACAGCCGGGCCCGGGCCGGCACCACGGTCGACCGCGGGCCGACGGCAGGCTCCGCGGTGGTCATCTGCTCGGGCAGGATCCGGGCGACGTAGGTCCCCGATCCCTGCCGGCCGTCGATGTACCCCTCGGACCGGAGCTGGTCGAAGGCCGCGAGCACGGTATTACGCGACAGGCCCGTCTCCTCGGCGAGCGAGCGACTGGGGGGAAGACGGGTTCCGGCCGCGAACTGCCCGTTCAGGATGGCGGTACGGAGCTGCTCGTACAACGCCTTGTACGCCGGCACGGGGCCCGCGCCGCCGGCAGCGGTCAGGTGCCCGTCGCCCTCCGGGGTGTTACCGACAGGTCTCACGTGGCTCCCTTGCCCACTCGTGAATTGGCTCTGGCAAACCCATGAGTGAACGCTAATCTCAGGAACCAACCGGTAGCCAGAAAAACACTCCGAATGTCATCGACCCGCAACACGGCACCGCCGGATGCGGGCGCCCGCCGGTCGATTCCCGACGACGTCGCCACCCATCTCGAGGAGATCCGAAACCGTGCCCATCTACCTCAGCATGCAACGTGTCCGATTCTCCAGCCCGGACGCCTACGAGAAGTTCAAGGTGGTCTTCGGCGACACCCGCCACCACCTGATGCAGCTCCCGGGATTCCTGCACCTGACCTGGTGGGAGCACCCCGACGACCGGAGCTGGTACAACGAGTGCAGCTTCTGGACCAGCAAGGAAGCGCTCTACGACTGGCACACCGACACCTACCACAAGCACGCCAAGGCCTGGGCAGCCAACGGCGCGATCATGGAAGACATCATCACGAACTTCGAACTGGTCGGAACTCGACTGCTGCGCATCTGTCCCTGCTGTAACGAATTGCAGGACAAGAAGTACGAGCTCGCCCAGGAACAGGCCGTACTGCGCGAGCAGTGCCCCAAGTGCGGGTTCCATTTCCCGTACATGACCGAACAGCCGTCGAGCTTCGCGGTGTTCAAGGACGTCCCGCTCGACCAGCTCGACGGTCCCCCGAACGGCGGCAGCGCCGAAGCCGGCACGGAGCAGGAGCCCGCGCGGTCCTGACGGCCCCGACGCCGAGCCGGGCGCCGGAGGCAGGTCTGCTGCCGGTCCGCGAACGGACCGGCAGCAGACCGTCACTCCGGAAGCCGATCCTTGGTGATCACCCAGAGCTTCTTGGTGAACGGCCCCTTCGACGTCCAGGTGATGTGCTGGCCCGAGTTGAGACCGATCAGGTCGCCCGCACGGTAGTTCGTCACCCTCCCGGACTCGGTCTCGCGGACCTCGACCTCCCCCTCCAGCAGCAGGATCGTCTCGTCGCCCAGCACCCCCGTGTACGGCGTCCGCAGCGTGCCGTCCGGGTCGGTGTCCGAGCCGGCGATCCCCTTGCCCGAGCGCCACACCCCACTCAGGTGCGTGCCGGTGGAGCCGCCCTCCCGGATGAAGAACAGCTCCCCCGCCACCTGCGGCCCCTCGGCGGGCTCGATGAAGTGGTACTCGGCCCACTCCTGCGGGTTGTCGTTGTGGTTGACGACCGTGACCTCCGTCGGCGCGGCGGGGTTCACGTCGGTGCCGTCCCAGATCACCCAGTACTTCTTGAAGTACGGGGCTCGCACCTCCCAGGTCAGCTCGACGCCCTTGGGGTGGCTCAGCACCGACCCGGGGACCAGCTCGTGCTTCTCGCCGGTGGCGTTCACGGTGACCGTCGCCGATCCCTCGAGAACGACCGCGGTCTCGTCACCCAGCGGGGACGAGTAGACGATCGTGTGCGAACCGTCCGGGTTCGCACCGGGCGCGGTCGGACCGGTGCGCCAGAATCCGGCCTGCAGCGAACCGCTGGTGCCGTGCGGACGAAAGACCGTCATCTCGCCGGCGACCTGTCTGCCCAGACGGGGCTCGTCCCACTCGAACGGCCCCCACTCCTCCGGGGCCGGGTTCGGCGTGCTGCCGTGCACCCTGTACTCAGCTACCGAGGTCATCGCCTTTTCCTCTCTGCCCGGCCCGGGCGGGCCGGAACCGTGACGCACAGCACGCTAGGCACCGGTCGTCGTCGGTTGTGTTCTCCCGCCGCCACCGACTTGCACCACGGCGCCAGCCGCACAGACCCGGCCGCAACGCAGTGACGTGGACCACGTCTGCTCGTACTCTGTGCGAGTGCCCAGCTCCGGTCCCGTCGACGCCTCGGTCGAGCGAGCCGACTCGTTGACGAACTGGGCCGACCTGATCCGGGACCGCTTCGTCCCATTACAGATCACCACGCACGGTCCGTCCGACCTTCGGGGCGCGGTGCGGACCCGGCACATCGGGCACCTCCAGGTCGCGAGGGTCCGGTCCGTGCCGCAGACCTTCCGGCGGACCCGCGCACTGGTCACGGCGTCCGAGTCCGACGTGTTCGCGGTCGGCGTGATCCGCAGCGGCACCGGCTATCTGGAGCAGGACGGCCGCCGGTGCGTCGTGGCCGACGGCGGGTTCGCGCTCTACGACACCACCCGCCCCTTCACCTGGAGCCTCGACGGCTCCTGGGACATGCGCGTCTACACCTGGCCGCGCAACGGCGTACCGTTCACCGACCTCGAGCTCGAAGCGCTCACCGCGCGCACCGTCTCGCCGGCATCCGCGGTGGGAACCCTGCTCGCTCCCATGCTCGACCGGCTCGCCGACGACCGTTCCCCGTCGACACCGCTCGCACCGACCACTGCCGTCCGGCTCGCCGACGAGGTGATGGAGCTCGCCGTACTCGCGGCCACCGACCACCATCAGGCGGCCGGGCACCTCCCGGTCGACCCGCAGCACGACCTACTCGTGCAGGTGCAGGAGTTCGTGCAGGACAACCTGACCCGCCCCGGACTCGATGCCGGGTGCATCGCGCAGGAGCTCTACATCTCCACCCGTACACTGCACCGCCTGTTCGCCCGCCACGACCTGACCGTCGCCGGATGGATCAAGGCGCGCCGTCTCGACGCGTGCCGGCGGGCGCTGTCCGGACCGGGCGGTGGCGACCTGCCGATCCATCGGATCGCCGCGCAGCACGGCTTCACCAACGCCTCGTTCTTCAGCCGGGAGTTCACCGCGCGGTTCGGGCTGACGCCACGGGAGTGCCGGCTCCGCAGCCGCCGGTGAACCGCCCGGCAGCCCTGGCGGAGCACGACGAGGCCCCGCCGGCGTCCGCGGCGGGGGAACCGTGGATCAGGCGGTCGGTACCGCTTCGTTCGTGATGACCCAGAACTTCTTCACGTACGGGGTCTTCGAGGTCCAGGTGATCGGGGCCCCCAGACCCCTCGAGGATGACCATCGTCTCGTCACCGAGCGGCGCGGAGTACACCACGTCGCAGGATCCGTCGGCCTCTCAGCCGGCGATCTGGTGGCCCGTCCGCCACAGGCCCGACGGTGCAGTGGATCCCGGCAGCGGCGCAGCTCGGCGTAGAACGAATCGAGGATCTCTGCGTCCCGCTCGCCGACCTCGAGCCTGCCGACGAGCGGCTCGATGTGGTTCTTCACGTACCCGCGGTAGAGCTGCAATGTGTTCGGCGCCCCGGAGAACTGATCCAGGTGCTTGTCCAGCAGGTGCGCGACCGTCGCGCTGGTGCGCGGGCTCCGGCGCTCCTCGATGTCACGCAGCATCCGGTCCCGGACCGCGTACACCTGCTTCTCGGCATCCGGCCGGCCGGGACGATCTCGACGAGGTCGTGCCGGCGCTCGGTGATCGGGTCCTGACCGGCGTACACGCGCACGCGCAACGCGCCGCTCGGGAGGACGTCGATGCTGCCCTTCTGGCGCCCCACGGGCCTGGGCCGGAGACGAGCCATGACACGAACGCTAGAGGCGCTCGTGTCATGCTCCGTGTCACGAGTCTGTCTGTCGATCTTGCATCAGACTGCGTTTCGCGCTGGTCAGAGCGTGGAGCGGGCGACGGGAATCGAACCCGCGTAGCCAGTGTGGAAGGCAGCCGTGACCTCCCACCCAGACCACTGACCTGCACGACAGCAGCGCTCGCGACCTCAGCAGGTGCAAGATCCTCCGCGGTTCGACAAGAGTTCGCACCAGGATTGATGCACGCCCCGCTCGGTCATGGAAGGTTTACCACCTCCCGAGTGCTCATGGTGTCCTGCTAGCCGGAGTGAGTGCCATAGAGGGGAGGTCACAGGGTCACGTCCCCACGGTGCGACAAACGGCCACCGACGGGCGGCTCGCTCTGATATCCGCGGCGAGGGAGCGCAACACCTCGACGACGACATCCATCCGCTGTGGGTCGGAGAGGAACCGGGCGGCGACGCCAGCCGGCACCGCCTCGAGCCCGACCAAGTCATGCACGGTCCGGCGCACACCCTCGACAAGATCATGATCCGCGGGCAACAGGACCAATGCGCGTACGACGGTCTCATCAGGTCCCGCATTCGTCGACCCGCAGTCGGCTCCGGCCACGACGTGGAAGATGCGGGCACCATCGTCGGGCGTGTCCAGGCTGAGGACACCCGGGTGCGGACGGCGGCCGAGCGGCTCGTCAACGTAGCGATCCCACCAGGTCAACGACCGCCCGTCAGACATGTGGAAGCGCGGACCGGAGCGACCGGCCCGGCTGACCGCCGGCATCGCTGACCGCGCCTTCTCCAGCCACTCGTCGGTACTGCCGCCAAACTCCGCGGCGGCTCGCTCGGCGAGTCGTCGCAGCAGATGCTCCTCGCCGTTAAGCGGCGCAGGCAACCCAGCCTCGTCGACCAGATACTCGAGCAGCGCGCGGTGGAATTCGTCCGGTAGTAACCGTGCGCGTCCGCCCCGGCGGATGCGATCGATCCGGGTCTGAGCGCCAGCCGCGGCACGCCGGTCGCGGATCCAGTCTCCAGACAGCCGCATCCGGATGTGCCGACGCACCGCTCCCGCCGGATTCGACAGCTTCCGCCCGGCCAGGAAGCGGTCGGCTCCCGCCAACACGTCGATCACGTAGTCCCGGCACGGACAGTCCCCAGCTACGACCAGATCGGCGCCGGTCCCGGGGACGCCCCTCCCGGCGCCGAGCACGGTGGATCCGGAACGCAGCGAGAGATCACAACCGTCACGCAGCGCGTGACGGTGGATGACTGCACGCACGGTGCGCGTCTCCCACCACACCGCCCGCAGGACCTCGGCGCGCGAGCCCTGCCCAAGGGCCGCAAGACCGGCCCGGACCCGAGGAGGACGGCGATACAAGGTGGTCATGCATACTTTTTACGACTTGAGGCAGATTTTGTAAACGGCGAAGACGACCACGATGCCCTGCACTACCGGTTAGGATCCGATCAAGGAGTTGATCGCATGACGCTGCTGCCGGCGCGCATACCGGAAATCCCCGAAGACCGCGCGGGGATAGTCCCAGCGCGACTCGCGCGTAAGGTCGGCCCGCTGTTTGGGGTCACCTGGGAAGACGGTCCGTTCGGACCCCGGACCTGGGTCAGCGACCACAGCCGGATCACGCTGTCCGAGATCGCCCGCGGAGCGCCACAACCGACCCGCTCCCAGTCGGTCCGCCCGGCGGCCGGTGAGGTCTGGGGGATCATCGATCGGGTCGGTGTCACCGCGCAGCGCGGCAACCTGCCGAATGAGATCGCCAATGCCACGCTCAACCGGTTCGGCCCGGACACCCGCTCCGCGGTGCTGTTGACGGCCGTGAACCGGCTGCTCGACCCGGTGCGGCGGTCGATCGACGACGCCCTCTCCCTGCTGCGCGACGCGACGGGGGCACCGCTCGATCCGGAGCTGCGCCTCGCGGCCTGGGCGGCGCTGGTGGTGGAGACCTTCCGCTCACAGCCCGCGCTGGTCGCGGCGGGCACCGGCGCGCGCACAGTCCAGCGCGAGCTGATGTCGGCATGGGACCTGCCGCGCGCGGACTCGCTGGGCTCGACGCCCTTCACCCGCTGCGAGATCAGCTCGTCGGACCGTCCGCGCTCGCCCTCGCAGCCGAACGAGCTCGAACTCGTGGACGCGACCTTCGCCGCCCTCGGTCTGGACGATCCGTCCGGGCCCGAGCTTGCCCGCAGGTTGCGCCACGACGAGATCGTCGACCGGCTGCTGCGCCGGTTGCGCGCGGCCGGGTCGCTTCAGGACTCCAGCCACCTGTGGCTCTCCGAGCGGCGCCCGGGCGAGGTCGTCGTGGAGGCCCTGGTCCCGCCGACCCGGCTGGTGCACGAGTTCGTCGGGCAGGTGCTGCCGGCGACACCGGACCCACCGCTCCCGCGTCCGCCGGACGCCGCGACACTCGGTACCGCACCCCCGCTGAGCCGGCGCGCGACGCTCCTCGCGCTGCTCGGCGTCGTCCGGCACGTGCTGGCCACTCCGCGGCGTCGGGAACGCCACCGGACCGGCGCTGTCGAGGTGGCCGAGCGCACCGCGGAACTCGCGGAATCCGTGCTCGCCGACGACGACCCGGTCCGGGCGGTCGTGCGCTGCCGGGCCGCGCTGATCATTGTCCAGTGCCTGCGGCACAGCACCGAGCACGACCTGTCCGCCCCGCTGAACACGCTGCTGACCGCCGCCGGGGACTGCATCGACGCCTACCGGGCCGGCAGCCTCGACCGCGGAGCGACCGCGGAGATCCTCGGCGCGGCGAACATCGAGATCAACGCGATCCGGCGGCACAACGCCGGACGGCAGCCCGGACTGCCGTCCCCGGGAGTCCTCGACGAACGGCTGCGCGCGAGCTGGCGGGTCTGGTTCGACGCCGTCGAGCTCGACCCCGGGCGGGTCACCGAGCCCGGCCCCGGCATGGTGGGGTTCCACCTGCACAATTACGCCGCGTTTCTCGCGTCGCACCCCGGGTCGCCGGAGGATCTAGCGCTCGCGATGCGGCTATACCGCAGCGTGGTCATCCCGGCCCGGCAGGAGTTCCGGGACCGTGGCGGCCCCGACGAGCCGCTGCGCCACGCGCTCCAGATCGCCTCCCGGGCAGCAGGAGCCCAGGCGGCAGCGGCGCTAGCCGAGGGTTCGCCGGAGCGGGCCCGGGGGCACGCGGCCGAGGGCCTCGGCTGGATTCGTTCGGTGCTCGAGGAACCCGGCACCGACGCCGTGCTCACCGCGACTACCGAGCAGGCCTACCGGCTCGCACTGCTGGCCGCCCCGGCGGTGCTGCTCGCCGCCGAGCTGGATGCGCCCGGCACCCGTCCGGACGACCGCGCGCTGGTCGCGGAGCTGCTCGGGCACGCCCGGCGGTGGGAGCGGAGTACACCGGCCGGGGTCACCGGCACGCATGCCAGGCACGTCGAGATCGAAGATCTGCAACGGCGGCTGGACGCGCTGGTCGGGCCGGAGACGGCTGAGCCCCGGGGCGAACCGGAACATGCCCACCCGCCGCGGTAACGACCGGCGCACCGGCACCGACTGCGGTGTCGCGGCACCCGCCGCCGTCGATCGTGGGAGGTGGACGTGACCGATCCGTGCGGGCAGCCCCTCCCGTGTGCCCGCACCGTCGCCACCGGACCGGGATCGGTACCGGGAGTGTCCGGCATCCGCCGGACACGACCGAACGGGAGCGATCGCGATGACCGGTGGAGACGACGACGACGACAACTTCGTCAGCACGCCCGACCCCCTGCGCGCCCGCCGCTGAGCGGGACGTCCGGGGCGGGCGCCCGCCCCGGAGGTGCCCGTGTCGAGTGATCGGCGCGAGCGGGCGGAGCTCGACATGACCGCTGCAGTGCAGGCGGAGCTGAACGACGACCGGGAGACCGCAGCCATGCTGGTCCGGCGATGCGCCGACGACGTGGCCGCGGTCCTGCCCGAGGCGCTGCCGGACTGGGCCTGGGTGGCCGGCCGCTGCGCCGGCCACGATCCCGCTCTCGGCGACGCCCGCACCCTGCTCCGGATGGCCGAGCACGGCTTCCGGGAACAGGACCGGCCGATCGACGCGGCGTTCGCCTGCGCCGCGCTGGCCGAGCTGCCGGACACCCCGATCGACGAGGCGCTCGCGCTCTGGGCGGAGTCCGCGGACTTGGTCGCCCGCAGCGAGTACACGGCCGATGACGGGACCGCCGACTGGATCCGGGGCTGCGTGGAGGAGGCCGCGGCCGCGGCGGCTCAGGCGGTCGCGGCACTGCGCGTCCACGGCGACGAGGCCCGCGCCGCCGAGCTGGTCGGCGCGGCGCACGCGCTGAGCCACCGGCACGGACCCGACGACCTCACCGGGCAGCTGGGAGCGCTGGCGACGCACCTCGCGTGCGGTGCCGGGCTTCCGGTGGCCGAGGCGCTGCCGCGGTTCGCCACCGCACGCGTCCTGCTCGGCCTGCCTGGGCCCGGCAACCGCATCGACCTGGCGCGGGTCGACCTGTTCGAGGCCCGCGCCCTGCTGACCGCCTACCGGCTGACCGAGGCCGAGTCCCTCCTGCACGCCGCCCTGCCGGAGTTGCGGATGTCCGGCAGCCGGGACGAGATCGAGGGGGCCGAGGCGATGCTGCTGGCCGTCGGCGCGGCCGGCGACGGCACCGCGGTGCCCGGAGCGCAGGTGGGCTCACCCGAACGCTGGTCAATCCCGGAGCTCCGGGCCGGTGCGTTGGCGCTCCAGGCCGTCGCGGCACTGGCCGACGGGCGGGTCGACGACGCGGCGGAGCAGTTCGAGCGGGCCGCCAGCACCGCGGCCGGCGACGGTCTGGCCGCACGCGCCGCCACGTTCGCCGGGCTCGCCGCACTGGTGCGGCTGGCCGATCACGGCGACCGGCCGGGTGCACTGCGCAGCATCGCCGAGCTGGAGCGGCTGCGCGACGACCCCAGGACCGCGGCCGTCGACGACGTGGTCCGGGTGGCGTTCACCCTGGCCCAGCTCCGCGGGGCCATCGCCTACCTGGCGGGCGACCGGCAGGAGCGCCGCGACCGGCTGGCCGAGCTGGAGGACGAGCTGCTCGGGCTCGGCGCGGGGCTGCTGGCAGCGCGGATCGCGCTGGACCGGGCCCGCGACCTGCTCGACGACGACCCCGGCGGGGCGCTGCAAACCGCCCTTCCCGCCGCGCTGGCCGTGGACTCGCTGCGGTTCATGATGCCGGACGCCGGGCGCCGCCGGCGCTGGGCGGGTGTGGCGGCCGCCGGGTTCGACACATCGTTCCGGGCCGCCGTCGCCTGCGGTCGGCCCCGGCTCGTCGCCGAGCTGCTCGAGGTCGTGCGCGGGCACGCGATCCCGGTCGCGCTGGCCGACCCGGACGAGGGCGGCCCCGGTGACCTCGCCCGCACGCTCGCCGACCTCGCCGATGTCACGGCGCCCCCGGCATCGGCGCCGACCACGATGGCGCAGGACACCACACTGTCGGGAGCAGCCGTCGTCGCCGCGGCCGGGAATCCTGGGCGCACGGGTCTCGGGCTGCCCGCGCAGCTGCGGACGCCGTGGAGCGGGCCGGCCGGCGGCCACGCTCTCGCCGACGCGCTGGACGATGCGCGGCACTACAGCCACCCGTTGCGCGCTGATGCGGTGGCGCATTGGCGACCACGGGCAGCCGGACACGGGCAACGGGAAGGCGGCACATGACGCACACGGTCACCCTCGAAGAGGTCCTCGCCGCGGTGTGGGCCCGGCACACGGCGGGTGGGGCGCCGGAATGGATGCACGGGCTCGGCGCCAGCGACACCCGGCGCCGGCTGGGGCGCGCGGTGGCGGCCCGGTGGCTCGGGCTGGCCGCGCACACCGAGTCCGGCGGCGGCCGGGTCCGCTCGACTGTGCGGCTGGACCCCGAGGAGGCGGTGGCGTTGCAGCGCTGGCTCGGCGGTCCGGGCTGGGACGTCGTCCGGGACCTGTCCCGGACCGCCCGCACGATGAAGGACGAGACGGTCGCCACGCTGCGGGCCGGCGGCGTCACCGTGACGCCCCGAGACGTCGGCTCTTGGGCCCTGGGCGTCGTCGGTGCTTTCCACTGGCGGCACGGGCGATACCCGACCGTCGCGGACCTCGCAGAGACCGCCGACCGCTACCAGGCCAGCTCCCATCGGGAGGGACCGTTGCGCACACTGCGCCTGGAGCGCCCTGCGTTCGATGCGGTCGCCGACCCGGAGTGGGACCGCGTCTGGCCGAAGGACCGGGCCGCCGCCCCGCCATCGGCCGTTGGTCTCGGCCTTGGCCGGGCCGAGCGACCGCCGATGTACGGCCGCACCGGCGACTGGCAAGCCGGCACCGACCGCCCGGTCCACCTGCGCTACCGCCGCTACTTCGACAACCGTTCCCGGATCGCGGCGCCCGGCGTGGCGCCGGAACGCCACATCACCCGCCGCTACCTCGGCGGGGATCCGTCGGTGATCGTCGTCGAGGAGCTGAGGCGGGCCGCCGCCCCGCTCGGCCTGGCCGTGACCGGGCACGTGGCCGGGGTGACGGCAGTCGCCAACGCACTGCGCCCGAACCCGCGCCGCGCTCTGGTCCGCGACGTCGACGGGGTAGGCCTGCTCGCGGCGTGGTCGGAGGCGGCGGACCCGCTGCCGGTCGGCCCGGACCCTGATCTGACCCGCGCCGTCGCCGCGTTCGCTGTCGAGTGGACGGCGAACACCGACCTCGCCGAGGTGCTGGAACTCGATGCCGCGTCCCTGGGCAGGGCCGTCGCACGTCGGGTGTGGCACCGGTTGCACGGCCGGGAGGTCGAGTGGGACACCCCGGTCGACCGGGCCGGGCTCGTCCGGGAGCTGCGCGGCGCGTTCCAACGGCACCTCCTGGAGTACGACGAGCCGCCCGACGGCCCACCTCAGCCGGCGGTCTCGTCCGCCGCCGACCGCTCGCCGGACGAGCCGCCAGCGGCCGCCGCCGACCTCACCGAGGCGCAGCAGCGCACGTTCGGGGTGCTCGGGCTCGACCCGCGCACCCCGCGGATGACGGCGATGATGCTCGACGGCGACGAGGCGGGGTGGCGGCAGCTCTACTCCGAGATCGTCGCTGGCCTGGACGGGGCGCTCAGCGCGGACGCGGTGTTCGACTTCATGCACGACCTCCCGGAGGCGAGCTGAGATGGCCACGGCCGACGAGATTGTCGTCCGGTCCGGTGCCGGACGGGCGCTGCTGGCCGGGCCGGTACCGGCCTGCCCGGCCGGGCGCGCGATCGTCGCATTGCCCGGCGGGGAGGTG
The DNA here is from genome assembly GCF_020131375.1 of Pseudonocardia sp. ICBG1034. Taxonomy (NCBI): domain Bacteria; kingdom Bacillati; phylum Actinomycetota; class Actinomycetes; order Pseudonocardiales; family Pseudonocardiaceae; genus Pseudonocardia; species Pseudonocardia sp. ICBG1034. Next base: position 1,570,300 of record NZ_JAHLEK010000015.1, on the reverse strand, counting down.
CACCTAGACCCGGCGGCGCCGGACGACCCGCCGCTGCTGGTGCTGCGCGACCCGGCGGAGGCCGGCCCCGCGGTCGCCGAGCTGCTCGGCCCCGCGGCACTGGACGCCGTCCGGCGGGCCGCCGACGGTCCCGTCACGACGGCGTGGAGCCCGGGCTCCGGCTGGGCCGCCGTGCGCCGGGCCGGGCTGTGCCGCTGGCTGCGCCGCCACGGCCCGGACGTGCTGCCGGCTGCGCTGCTGGACCTGGACGAGGGCGTGGCGGCGACCGCCACCGAACTCGACGCTTGGGAACACACCGCCGCGCAGGGTCTGCTCAGCGGCTCCGCCGCCACCGCGGCGCGGCTGTCGGAGCTGGCACGCATCCCCGGCCTGCCGCCGACCCCGCCGGGACTGCCCGAGCTGCTCGCATCCGCGCTTGTCGCGACCCTGGAATGGGCGCCACTCGACGCGGCGACGGCCGACCGGCTGCGCCACGAACAGGATCTCGGCGAGGCACTGCGCCGGTTCGGTGCCGCCGGGCGCACGATCGACTGGTCCGCGCTGGCCGCGATCCCCGAGGTCGGCGGCCGCGAACCGGCCGCCGCAGGCGCGGCCGGGGGTGCAGACGACCCCGGGTACCGGGGATCGGTCGACTGGCACCAGGTGCCGCGCGGGGTGCTGGACACCGCGGAGGACACGGTGAGCTGGACCGTCAGCGGGGACGTGATCGAGGTGAATGTGCGGGCCCGCCCGGGCGGCCCGGACCATCCGGGCCTGGCGTTCCGGGTATACGCACCCAGCGACCCGTTCCCGCTCGGGCGCTCGACGCTGCACCGCAGCCCGGACGGCACCCGGTTCCGCGGCCGAACCCGGCTGCGCCCGACCGCGACCGGGCCCGGCGGTCTCGCCGTGGACGTGTTCGACGCGACCGACCGCCGGCGACCCCGCCTCGGGGTGGACGCGGTCGGGGCGCGAGCGCTGCGGTGGGCCGCCCGCGGGGTGACGCTGGTGCGGCTGGCCGGGACCGGCGTGACGGCGGACGGTGTCGCCGCGGAGGCGCTGCGCGAGGCCGAGGCGCTGCACGACGAGGTCGCCGAGACCCACCCGGACGACGAGCGCCGCGCCCTCGCCCTGCGCTGCGCCGCCCGGTGCGCGGGATTGCGCCGGGCAGTCCTCGTCCGCGCGGGCGAGGACCGGCAGGCGTCCGCGATCGGTCGTGCGTGGACGGACGTCGGGGAGCCGGTCACGGCGGCCGACGTCGCGGTCCCGGACCTGGACCGGCCGGGCTGGCGTCCGCTGGCCGCCGAGCACGCGCTGACCGGCCCCGGGGTGTGGTGGGGATGAACGAGCATGCCTGGTGGCTCTCGATGGAACCGCTCGGCGACGACGTGGTGTGGGCGCTCACCCTCGTCGTCGACGGGCAGGCGCCGGACGGACCGGTGGACGCCGGCCTGCTGCCCCGGATGGGCTTCGTCCGCCGGCTGGTGACCGACGCTCTGCCGACATCGGAGCAGCTGGCCGAGCGGTCCTGGTCGGGTGCGCTGTCCTCGCGGGGCTCGGAGTGCGACCTCGCCGTCGTGCTGGGCCGGCGGCTGCTCCCGAGGGCGCTACGCGACGCGCTGCTCGCCCGGCCCGCCGGGCGGCACACGGTCTCGGTGGCGGTCCGCGGCTGGCTTGCCCGGGTCCCGTGGGACGCCGTGGCCGTCGACGACCGGGGCGACCGCAGGCTCGTCGAGTGCGCGACGGTCGTCGCGGGCCTGCCGGCGACCCTGCAGGTCGGGCGGTCCCGGCTGCCCGACGCCGGCGCCGACGGGCCGGTGCTGCGGATCGTCGACCCCGGCCCGGAGACCCACGGCCGACTGTGCCCCCGTGGGGTGGGGCCGTGGTGGGAGCTGTGCGACGACGCCGAGGTGATCCATCCGCAGCGCGGCCGGTTCGGGGTCGCCGCGCTCTCCCGGCAGCTGACCGACGGGCGGCCGTCCCGGCTGGTCTACTACGGGCACGCCGAACCGGGCACTGACGACGCCCCGGCCGCGGCCGGTCTGGTGCTGACCGGGCCGGGCCGGGCGGCGGAGCTGTTTACCGCGTTCCGGTGGCTGGCCGAGCCGGAGCGGTTCCCGGCGCCGCCGCGGATCGCGCTGATCGCCTGCGGCAGCGACGACAGCGCCGGCTTCGAGCAGTCCGGGATGCCGGTCGCGGCGATCAACGCCGGTGCCGGGCTGGTGACCGCGACCCGGTGGATGCTGCCGGTGGACCGCACCCGCCCGGACACCTGCCCGACCCGGGCGCTGGGCATGGCCGTGGACGACGCGCACGGCTCCCCCGACCCGCTGGCCGCACTCGGGGAATGGCAGCGGGCGCGGCTGGCCGCCTGGCGCGCGCACGGCGCGGTGGAGGACGTGCCGCTGCTGTGGGCGTCGCTGGTCACCTATCTCGCCCCGGACGCCGGATGACCGGCCCTGCGGCACGGGTGCTCGCCGGTGACGCGGACGACGCCGAACTCGCCCGGATCGCCGCACGGGCCGGTGACGACCTGCTCGCCGAGCTGGCCGGCGTGCTCACCAGCACCTACGACGACGTCGAGGCGGCCCGGCGGGCGGCCGTGGCGGTGACGCGTTTCGCCGCGTTCCTGTCGCCCCCGCACCGGGAGCCCACGGCCGCGGCGGCCGCGCTCCGGCTGGCCGAACTAGACGGCGACGACGGTGATCTCGACGGCGCCCGGACCCGGGCCGAGCACGTCGCCGGCCGGCTGGACCCGGACGTCCACCCGGAACAAGCGGCACGGGCGCAGATCCTGCTGGGGCTCATCGCGCAAGCCCAGGACCGGGACGGTGCCGCGGTCGCGCACTGGGACCGGGCGGGCGAGCTGTGGGAGACGGCGGGCGACCCGTCGTCGGCCGCGGCGGCGGCGGCGTCCGCGGCGAACCTGCTGACCTCCCTCCCGGATCCGGCCGCCCGGCCGGGCGCCGTCGAGCTGCGGGACCGCTGGACCACCGCCTGCGAGCTGTTCGCCCGCGCAGGGGAGCTCGACGACGCACGGATCTGCGGGACGAACGCGTCGGTGTACGCGATCGACGTGCTCAAGGTCGCGGGCGGGCGGTGGGATCCCCGCCGGCTGCGCGACGACGCGCTCGCCGCCCGCGCGTTCGCCCGGCGCCACGGCGCCGACCAGGAGGCCGTGCACCTGCTGTTCTTCGTGACCGTCGCGACAGCCGACCTGAGCGCACCGATGGCGGAGATCCGCGGGTGGGCGGCGACGGCCCGCGCCGAGTACGACGCGCTCGACCACGATCCGGCGGTCGTCGCCGGCTGGCGGGCGCGGTTCGACTTCGCCGAGGGCAACGCCGCCCTGACCTTGGGGGATGCGGTGTCCGCCGAGGCGCCGCTGCGCCGGGCGCTCGCGCAGGCCGTGCACGACGGCGACGAGGAGCTCGCCGACACCGTCCGGTCCCAGCTGCTCTCCATCGTCTACGCGGGTGACCCCAGAGGCGACGAGCGAGCCGCGGCCCTGCTGCGGGAGACGGGCGGGCGCGGCCTCGACCGGGACGCGACCGCGTCCCACATGGCCGAGGTGCTGGCCCGGGAGGCCGGGGACGAGGCTGGGGCCGACCGGCTGCACCGGTGCACCCTCGCGCTGCTGCGTGACGCGGGCGAACCGATCAAGGCCCTCGTCGTCGACCTGGAGCACGCGATGTGGCTGCTGCGGCGGGGTTCCCCGCTGCCCGCCCGCTCCGCGCTGGCCGCGGCCCGGCTCTGCCTCGACGACCCGCCACCGGGGGCCGGGCACGGGATGCTGCGCTGGCTGGGCATGACGGTGGTCACCGCGCGCGTCGCACTCGCCGAGCACGCCGGTGACCGGCCGGGTTCGCTGGCCGGGCTGGCGGAGCTGGAGTCACTGCAGCTGGCCGCCGGGTCGGGGGTGCTCGCCGCCCGCACCGCCGTGCACCGTGCCCGGATGCTGTTCGACGACGGCGAGACGGCCCGGGCCTACGACGTCGCGCTGCCGGCGGCGCTCGCGTTGGACGCGGTCCGGTTCACGCTGCCCGATGCGGGGCGCCGCCGCCGATGGGCCGGCATCGCGGCCGAGGGGTTCGCGCTGGCGTGCCGGTCGGCCGCGGCCCTCGGGTACGTCCGTCAGCTGGGTGAGCTGCTAGAGGTGGTGCGCGGGGCGAGCCTGCCGGAGCCGTCCACCGAGCCCGCGGACTCCCTCGACGAGCTGCTCGCCCATGTCGGTCAGGACCCGCAACAGGGCGATCACGGCAGGCGCGGCGGATCCGCCGAGGCGGCGGGATCCGGTGCCGTACCCGCCGGCGCCGGGCGGACCGCCCTCGGCCTGCCCGTCCAGCTGCGCACCCCGTGGGGCTCGGCCGCCCTGGCCGAGCCGCTGGAGCGGGCCCGCAGCTACCTCGACCCGGTCCGCGCGGACACCGTTGTCGACTGGTCGGTGCCCGCGCTCAGCGCGGGACGATCAGCCGCAGCAGGCGGATGACCACCCACAGGGACACGATCGTCAGCAGCAGGCTCCCCGCGAGCGCCGGGCCGTCGCTGATCAGCGCGTCGGTCACCGCCGCCAGCAGACCGACCCCGGTGACGACCGCGGCCATCCACCGCACGAGCACCCCGCCGACGACCATCCCCAGGCACACGACGCCGATCAGCACGAGCGACCCGGCCGGCAGGCCGAGCGACGCGTCGATTTTCAACAGCGTGTAGAGCACCTGCCCGACCTCGCCCGCGGAGAGCAGCACGGCCAGGTCCGCCGTCGTGACGTCCGCCCTGCTCCGGCCTCCGAACGCACGCAGGGCCACCAGGCCCACCAGCAGCGCGACAGCCGTCAGAACCAGGCTCGTGATCATCGGTGTCCTCCGCGTCCGGGTCCCCGGTGGCCCCACCCCTCCTACCGATCCCGGACGCCGCGGATCCCGCCGGACCGGGATCGGTACCCGAGGCATCGACCCCGTACGAGGAGGCTCACCGATGGATCCCGCCGGATGGCTCGGGTACCCGAGCACCGAACGACGACGTGCCCGTGTGCTGGGTAGCAGCGTCGGCCCCCATGCCCGGCTCGGAGTGGGCGGCGCCGTCCTCGCCGGAGCCCTGGCCACCCAGCGACGGCGACGGCGCGGCCTGCGTACCGGCGCCCGCGATCTCGTGTCCACCGCGACCTCCGCGGCGGCCGCGCTGGCCGCGCACGGGTCCGGTGGTTCCCGCCCGGGCGCCGCGGACCGGGAGCGCGAGGCGGCCGCGGCCGAGCGCGCCCGGTTGGCCACCCCGGTCGACGTGCACCGGCCGGCCGTCGGCGAACGCTGGGTCACCGCAGTCGAGGTGGTGCTCGTCGCGTTCGAGTGGACGTTCTGGTTCGCGACCTGGGCGGCCGAGATCGACCGGAGGTCACCCTGGTACTCCCCGGCCTACGTGGCCGCCGGCCTGCTGGCGCTGGTCACCCCGCTGCTGGGCGTGGCCGGCGCGCGGCTGGGCGGCACCCTGGCCCACCGGTTGCTGCGTGGCTACCCAGGGGTCGGGCGCTTTGAGCGGATCGGCGCGGTCAGCGGTCTTTCGCTCGCCGCGGCGTCCGTGGCCGTGATCGGGTGGCTCGCGCACTGGCGGTTCACCGCGGGCGCCGGGATCGGCGCGGTGGCCGTGCCGGCGGCCGCCATGGCGCTGGTGTTCGGGCTCGTCGTCGTGCTCGACGTGCTGCTGCGCGCGTTGGGCGTCTCGCAGTCGCACCAGGACCGCGTCCGCCGCGACCGCGACGTGCGAGCCGACCGCCGGCGGACCGCCCGGGCCGCGGCCGCGGTGCTGGCCGCCGACGCGCGCACCCGGAACGCCTGGAACGTGCTGCGCACCCGGGTGCAGGACGCGCTGACCGCGGCCGAGCTGGTCGTCGTCGCGGGGGACACGCTGATCACCGACGCGGTCGTCGTCACGACGGCGGACGCACCCGCCGCCGTCGCGGGGCCCGCCGTCCCGGCGCACGCCGGCGGGGCCGAGGGCCGGGCGCTGCCGCATGCCGGGCGGCAGCGGATCCTCGACGGCGACCACCACATCCCGTTCCCGCTCCGGCACGTCGCGGACGCGATCGACGTCCTCGCCGCATACCCGCCGGCCGGGAGCGGCGACAGCGCGCAGATCCTCCAGGACCTGCGACGGCGACTGACCGCGGTGGGCGGGACCGGCGCCGCTCCGGTCGTCGTGCCGGCTCCACGGAGCGCGAACGGACACCGGATGCCGTGGCACGTCACTGGGAGCCGGTCGTGAGCGGGCCCGCCACACTGGGGCGCGGTACGGGCCTCAGCGACGCCCGCCTGCGCCGTACCGGATCACCGCGCCGGCTCTTCGCGATTCTCGCCGCGGTCGCGCTGCTGACCGCGGCGGGGTGGGCGCTGCTGCCGGAGCGCGACCGGAGCCTGGCCGGCCAGCGGCTGACCGGCGCCCGGGGGCCGTCCTGCCTGCGCCTGGTGATCGCCGTCGACGTCTCGGGCTCGATGGCCGGCTACGCCGGAGCCCGGGACAGCGCGCTCGCCCAGCTGCTCGGCTGGGCCGGCGACAACCTCCGCCCAGACGACGAGATCACGGTGGTCGACTTCGCCGAACGGTCCGCTGTCCGGCTGCCGGTGACCACCGTGGACGCGCTGCGCCCGGCGGACGGGGCGGTCGCGGCGGCCGTGCGGGACAGCCACACCACCTACCTCGGCCCGGTCCTGGACCAGGTGCGCGCGCAGCCCGGCGGGCCCTGCGACCGCGCGGTGCTGCTGCTGTCCGACGGCCTGCTCGCCGACCTGCCCGCGACCGCGGACCGCGGACGCGCCGTCCTCACCGCCCACGACGTGCACGACCTCGAGCTGCTCGCCCCGGGCGAGGACGTGGAAGTGCCCGCGCAGTGGAGCACCACCTTCCCCGCCGCCGCACCGATCCGGTTCGACGGCCACGACGCCGACGACACCGCCGTCGCCCTCGGCGGCGCGATCGCCGCCATCACCCGGCAGACCCTGGAGGAACGATGACTCGCCCGGCCCTGCTCAGCACCCTGCTCGCCCTTTTGATCGCCGTACTCACCGGGTGCGGTACCGCCGGAACGCACCCGGCGGCCACCCCCGGCGCCGACGCTGAGGACTGCGCCCGGATCCGCGCGGTACCCCCGCCGGACGGCGCGCCCCGCACGGCGCTGATCGTCGACGCGACCGCGTCCGGGCAGCCGCCCGTCCCGACCGGCGCCGTTCGCACCGGCCTGCGCGAGGCCGCCGGCGAGGGCGGCGTCCTCGACGTGATCGCCGTCGACGGCACGGGCGCCGCACCGCGCACGGTGCTGCGCGGGCTGGCCCTCGACCCGGCCCCCGGCGTGCAATCCGACCAGGCGGACCGGGCCCGCGCCCTCGTCCCGGACTGCGTGTGGCAGTTGGTCACCGGACCGGAGGCAGCTCCGACCGCTCCCGGGTCGGACCTCATTGGCGCGCTGAACGAGGCCGCGCGCTCCGGACCGGTGCGACTGCTGGTGATCTCCGACGGAGTGGCGACGGCCGGCCCCCTCGACCTCGGTGCGGCGGGGCTGGACGCCGACCCCGGTCAGGTCGCCGACCAGCTCGCCCGCGGCCTGCTCACCGACGGCCTGGACGGCGTCGCGGTGATCTGGTCCGGGATCGGTGGGACGGCGGATCCGCTGCCAGAGCCGGTGCGCGCGAACCTGGAGCGGATCTGGTCGGAGAGCCTGCTGCGGGCCGGGGTCCCCGCCGGCCGGCTCGTGATCGACCGCGAGCCCCTCCCTGAGGCGACGGCGGCTACCGGACTGCCCGCCGACATGGTGCCGGTCCCGGCGACCGCCACGGTCACCATGGGTAGCACGCGGACCGTGACCGTGCCGGACGCGGTGCTGTTCGCGCCGGGCAGCGCCGCGCTGCTGGACAGCGCCGACCGGGTGCTCGCACCGGTGGTCGAGGCGATGACCGCCGGGGCGCGGGTGACCGTCACCGGGCACAGCGCGGACTTCGGCGACACCGCCTACCAGGCCGGCATCTCGTCCCGCCGCGCCGGCGCCGTCGCCGACCGGATGGTCGCGCTCGGCGTCGCCCGGGAGGACGTGCGCGCCAGGGGGGTCGGCTCCACCGACCCGGCGGTGGACGAGTGGCCGGGTGGCGTGCACGATCTCGCGGCCGCCGCGGCGAACCGCCGGGTGGTGCTGACGATCGCCGGCTGACGGCCGTCTCAGCAGGCGGACATGCTGGTCGAGCCGCGGGCCGGGACGTCGATCCGCAGGCCGGACCCGTCGTCTGTCAGCGGCCAGGTCGAGGCCCAGCAGATCCGGCCGACCGGCAGGTCCGCCGGCGCGTCGGCGGGGTCCTGCGTGCTGACGAACCGCAGCCCCACCGCGACCCCGGACGCCGAGCTCGCCAGGCCGGTGACGACCACGTCGGAGTCGGTGGTGCTGCGGTAGTCCGCCCGCCACCGGCTGTCCGGCTGGTCCGCGGCCCGGCGGGCAGTGACGGTGCCCGTCCAGGTGGCGTGGTCCCCCTGGTTGATCGCCTCGAAGTGCCGGTTCAGCACGTCGACGACGGCCGCGGACTCCGGGTGGCCGGCCGCCGCCGTGTCGATCGAGACCAGCCCGCCGGCGGCCGGTACGGCCGGCTCCGCCGTCACCGACGGGCTGGCCGCGGTGGTCGAACCCGAACCCGTCGTCGGCCCAGTCGCGCTCCTGAGCTCGGGGATGCCGCGGAGCAGCACCGACGCCACCCCGGCCAGCAGGACGACGAGCGCGACGACCCCGACGGCGCCCCACAGACGGGCCGCGTCACCCTGCGGCACGACGGTCCTCCTCCACCCGCACGCGCTTGTCCGCGATCAGGTTCAGCAGCAGCCGGGCACTGCTCGTCGCGGACTCCAACTGCCGGGCGGTGATGCCCTCGAGCTCTCCGGGCCGGAAGCGGGTGCCCCGCTGTTTCGCCCACTCCCGGGCACTGCGCCCGGGGCGGGCCCCGGCCTCGTCGCTGCGCTGGAGGTAGAAGTGGCTGATCATGTGATAGACCTCTCCACGACCGTGTCCGAACAGGACCGCGACCGGGGACGCGCCCCATCGGCGGCGCAGCTCCCCGCTCTCCAGCAGCACGGTGACCCCCGACCACCACCGCACCCGGATCGGGTAGGAGCCGACCTCCAGCCACCACCGGGCGCTGTCGCCGCGCCCGAAGGCACCCTCGAGTAGGGGATGCGTCCCGCAGCCGGGCCGCACCCCGACGACCGCGTCGGCTGTGCTCCCGCCGGTCGGCTCGACCGTGCCGGGGAAGGCCTGCGCCACCAGCCGGTCCAGCGCCCAGTCGGTGGACAGCAGCGTCCCGCCCTCGGCGACGAACCGCCGGACCTCCCCGATCCCGGTACCGACGTCGCCGGGGCAGTTCGCGATCAGGATTTGGCTGGGGTCCAGCGTCGTTCCCGCCAGCTCGGCCGGCGGCAGCATCGTGTACGGCAGGTCGAGGCGGTCCAGGACGTCCTGCACCCGGTCGTACGCGCCGGGCAGGACGACGATGTCCTCGGCGCTCGTCCGGTCCACCGTCCGGCCGGCGTCGGGCCGGCTGCGGGCCAGGCCGGCCCGGGCCATCATCGCTCCGGCCTCGTAGTGCCGCAGGCGTTCCGCGGTCGGGCCCGGACCGGTAGGCGGCCGCTCGCCGGGCGCGGTCGCGGCGAACCGCCCGATCGGGCCCTCGACTGCCTCCGCGCAGGCCGACGCGTGCGGGCCGGCCGGGTACTGGGTGAGCCCGGCGACGCCATCAAAGTAGCGGCGGCGCGGGCTCACCGGGGCCCCCGCAGCGACGACGCCATCGAGGCGATGCCCGCGCGGAGGCCGGCCACGTCGTGCACCGTCCGTAACGGCCCCGCGTCCGGTTCTGAGGCGGAGTCCGGGAGGAGCGTGCGGGACAGGCACTCCGCCGCGCCCGACCCCAGACCGCGCACGACGAACCGGATCCCGAGTGCGCGGGCCTGTGCGGCGAGCTCAGCGACCGGCGCCTCCGGGCCGACGTCCCCATCGCCGAACACGCATACGACCCGGTCCCCGGGCCGCTCCCCCAACTCTGTGATCACCACCCGAAGTGTCGGGCACAGGTCGTTGCCGCCCGACGAGATGGCCGCGCGCAGCTGGCGCCCGACCTCCTCGGGCTCGGCGGTAACCGGAACATGACGCGCGACCCCGTGGTGCCACAACACGAGGCCGCACCGGTACCCGGCCTGGGCGGCCTCGTCCAGGAATTGGACACCGCCGAGTATCGCCTCCTCGAGCGGACGACCCGACATGGAACCGCTGACGTCGATGCACAGCAACGCGGTCGACGCGAGGTTAGCGGCGACTGTGCCCACGTGCGGACCGGGGGGGTACTGAGTGAGCCCGGCCGATCCGAAGTCGCGGCGAGCCCAAGACGCGAGCCCACTCACTGCCGGATCACCAGCGAGGCGGCTGTCGCCGACAGCCGCGAGGCGTCGGCGTCGTCCACGACGCCGTCGACGTAGGCCTGCAGGACCAGCTCCCGACGTTGCAGGACGTCGGTCGCCGAGACCGACAACCGGCCGTCGGTCCCGATGGCGAGTGTGACGTCGACCCGCGATCCGGCCGGCAGGTCGGCCAGGCCGGTGAACTCGCCGTCGAGCACCCGGCGGTTGTGGGCGACCTCCTCCGACGCTACGGCCCCGGCCTGCTCGTAGACCTGGATCCGCACCGCCGACTGGCGATCGACGACGGTGGCGAACGGCAGCGTGCGGCTGACCCCGAAGGCTGTGCCGGCCTCGAGCACGGGCTCGACGAACTCCCGCAGCCCGGCCGGGTCGTAGCTGTCGCGCAACAGGATCCCAAGGCCACGGGGCAGCACCGGGACGGTCTGCGAGTCGCCCGCCCGCACCGCGGCCCCGAGGGCGACGGCCAGCTCCGGGTCGGAGAGCAGCGGTGTCCGACCGAACCGAGCCGACAGCGCCGCGGACACGGCCGGGAGCCGGCTGGAGCCCCCGACCAGCACGATCTCGTCCAGCCCGGCTCCCCTTGCCCGGACGAGCAGCCGCTCAACGATCGCCATGGTGCGGTCCACCAGGTCCTGGGCCTCGGCGGCCAGCAACTCCCGGTCCACCTCGGTCCGCACGGTGTGCCCCTGATACCGCAGGGTCACCCGGTGGCGCTGCCGGCCAGACAGCGTCCGCTTGGCGACCTCGGCCAGCCCGAGCACCTCCTCACGCAGGGCCGGGTCGTCACGCAGATCGTCCGCGTCGACGTCGGCGGGCAGCCCGGCGGCCAGCCGGTCCAGCAGGACGTCGCCGAGCCGGTCGTCGATCTCGGCGCCGCCGAGGTGACTCTCGCCGTCGGTGGCCAGCACCGTGACCGTTCCGCCGGAGATCCGCAGCACGGTGCAGTCGAAGGTGCCGCCGCCGAGGTCGTAGACCAGCGCGGTCCGGTCCGTGGTGTCCGCGACGCCGTAATGCAGCGCCGCGGCCACCGGCTCCGGAACCAGGTCGAGGACCTCGATTCCGGCCATCCGCGCGGCCTGCTGGGTGGCCTCCTTCTCCCGGATGCCGAAGTATGCGGGGACGGTCACCACGGCGCGGACCGGCTCGTCCAGGTCAGCGCCGAGCGCGGCCCGGGCGTCGTCGACCAGTGCCCGCAGCAGCACAGCCGACACCGACTCGGGGGTGTGCCTCTCGCCGTGGAACTCCAGCGGGAATTCGGTGCCCATCCGCCGCTTGAAAAGCGCGACGGTGTGGTCCGGGTCGTGTGCGGCCCGTTCTTTGGCCATCCCCCCGACCAGCGCCTCCCCCGGGCCCGGGAACGACACCACGGATGGTGTGGTCAGCTCGCCGAGCCGGTTGGGCAGTACCCGCGCCCGCCCGGTGGCGTCCGGGGCAGCGACCGCGCTGTAGGTCGTCCCCAAGTCGATGCCGAGGATCACGGGAGCCCCAGGAAGTCGTAGACCTCTGCCATCACAATCGGGTCCAGCACCCACCACACGAGCACCGCGAGCAGGGCGAGCACGAGCAGAAGCAGCGAGAGCCGGAACGCCGTGTAGTGCGTCGGCACGGGGACCGACGGCGGCCGGCTCACGGAGTCACCGCCGGCTCCGGCGTAGGGACGGTCAGCCCGGAACGCGCGAGCAGGGTCAGCAGCGGCCGCGCCGCCGAGAGCGGGCCTGCCAGACCGCGCGCGTCGACGCCGGGGTCGCGCGAGGACACCAGGTGGTAGCTGACCGAACCGAAGTCGCGTTCCATCTCGTCCACGAGGTCCTCCATCTGCTGGTCCTGCAACCAGGAGCGCACGGCCGCCGAGTCGCTGTCGGCATCCAGGCCGGCCGCCGGGGGAAGGCCGAGGAGCAGGTCGGCCTTCACCACGGCGACGGCGAGCGGGAGCCGGGTCAGCGCGGTACCCGCGTCACGCATCCACAGCGCCGTCACCCGGTATGCGTCCGCCGGGTCCTGGCGCGCCGGATCCGCGGCGCTGAGACGCTCGGCGAGCGAGCCGCGCAACGCACCGGCCACCGACCGGACCGAGAACGGATCGACGACGAACACGAGCCCCTCGACGTCGTCGAGGAACCGCAGTGTGCTGCTCTGCTCCCGGTCGTAGTAGAACTCACCGGCCGCGTCGTAGAGGTGCAGCAGCGCCTGGCGCCGGCCGGCGGTCAGCCGCACGCTGACCGCGGCGGGCGGGGCGCCGGCGTCGGTCTTGGCGGTACGGGCTCCGGTCCGCATGATCTCCTCGGACTCGCGCAGCACGGCGTCGCTGTCCTCGCCCGCGGAGCGCATCGTGCCGCCGGTAGCAGCCAGGTGCCGGCCGAGGGCCACGATCCCAGCCCGCACCAGACGGGTCTTGCCCGCCGAGGCCGGGCCGAACACCGGCAGCGCGACGTCGGTCATCACCGCCGACCCGGTCTGCAGGTCACGCTCGCAGCTCTGACAGACCGGTGTCAGGCCGGCCGCGGCCTGCAGCACCGTCGTCGGCAGTCGCCGCCCGCACTCGCACCGACGGCTGAACAGTCCCTGGCGGCCGGCCCGGATGTCGAAGTGGACCACGGAGCAGCCGCACCGGTAGCCGGGCAGGGTGCCCCGGTGGTTGCAGCCCGACCGGTGGCAGGTCGCCTTGGCCCGGCGCAGGCTGCGTACCCCGGCGTCGACGGCGCGCAGCGCACCGGCGACGGTCAGCCAGAGCAGCCAGGTCACGCCGAGCGCGAGGACCACCACCCCGTAGACGACGAGGGCGGTGACCAGTACCGCCACCGTCCCCGAGATCAGCGCCGCTGCGGGGACCAGCAGCAGCGGACCGGCGACGAGCAACATCGGCGTCGCGGCGATCGGCGCGACCGCCCACGCCCAGATGGCGGCCACGACCTGCCCGGTGTACGCCGTCGTCGCCCGCAGGTCGTCCGGGGCCTGCGCGAACAGGTAATGCGCCCAGGCCCCGTCCCGCCCGCGTGGGGAGGACACCCGCGGCAGGCGCGTGCGTGCGTGGGCCGGGGTCACGGTCGGCGCGGCCGCGACGGTCGCGCCCAGCAGACCGGCCGCCAGCACGACGACGACCAGGAGCGTGCCGGCCACCACGCCGAACAGGGTCACCCACGGCAACATCGGCGCGACGACGTAGACGAACGCCTGGACACACAGCCAGACGTAGATGGCGACGGCGACGGCGACGGCGACGAAACCGAGTACGTACGGCACGGTCATCCCTCCCGTGACGAGGACTTGCCGGCGAGGCGGCGGGCGAGGCGCCGCAGCTTCCCGGACTGCTGCTCACGCACCCACTCCGACCAGGGCTTGCCCAGCCGGGTCTCATGTGCGCGTTCGATCCTGGCCAGCTCCCCGGCCGGGAGGCCGCGCACGGCGTCAGCGAGGTGTCCGCGCAGGATGCGGAAGTCGGCGGCCTGCTGCGTCGAGCGTGCGTCCCCACCGGTGAGCAGGAACACGAACGCCGCCGTGCGGCACTGGGCGTCGGTCGGCGTGCTGCCCGGCCGGGGCAGTCGTGACTCCAGCGCCTTGTACACCGGGCCGAGCGTCTCGCGCCGGCATCCCCCGACGAGCCCGAACGCGTGCGTGGTCGTCGCGGCCTCGAGCGCCTCGGCCAGCGACCCGGCGTGCGCCCGCAGGATCGCCAGCGGGGTCGTCTCCAGCACCCCGGCCATGGCCGGGAGCCTCAGGCGCAGTTTCCGCGCCGTGAGGTCGCGCTCGATCCGCCAGACGTCGCGGCGCTGGTCCTCGATCCGGCCGGCCAGACCGTGCAGCGGCACCTCCATCTCGATCAGCAGATCGACGATCTGCAGCTCGTCCGGGCCGGGCTCCGCGGCCCGTTCGACGACCTCGTGCGCCGCGCCGACGACGACCGCGGACGGCGCGAGCCGGCGCCGGTACAGCCCGTCGAGGACGACCCGCACATCGCCGGACGCCGGGGTCCGGGCGAACAGGACCGACCATGCCCGCGCCGCGGGGTCCGGGCCGCCGTCGGCGGCCACCGCGTCGAGCACCTGGTCCAGCACCGCCCACCGCTGGGCACCGGTGGCCCGGCCGAACGCGTACCCGGCCAGCGCCCGGTCCAGCGGGTCGGCCAGGTCGGCGCCGGGATGCCAGAGCACGCGACCCCACGCGCGGTGGATCGCGGCGTGCGCCCGCTCCCGGCCGGCCGGGTCGGGACCGGCCAGACCGGACCGCAGCACGTCCCGGACCTGGTCGAGCAGCTCCGCGGGCGCCGGCCAGCCGCCGTGCGCGAACTCGGGCTCCGGGCGGGTGACCCACCAGCGCGCGGCCCGGTCCAGCGTCGCCCCGTCGGCCCAGCCGGCCGACAGCTCGAGGCGGTGCCGGTCGGCCAGCGCGCACAGCGCCGGGATCCGGTCGACGTCGAGCCGGCGCACCGCGTGCTCGATCTCGGTCACCCCCGGCCGCGGGGTGCGCCCGCTGGCGCCGAGCGGTTCGAGCCCGCGGATCGCGGCGAGCGCGGCGAGCCCGGTCGACGCGGCCGCCACCTCCGCGACCTCGCGGGTGAGCAGCCCGGCCCGCAGCCGCTCGGCCGTCGCCCCCCAGTCCTTCGACGACGACGCGGCCACCAGCGTCCGCAGCACTCCCGCGTCCGGGCAGGTCTCGAGGACCGCCTCCAGCACGGTGTCACGGACCAGCTCGGTCGCCGACGCGGCCGACGTGCGCAGCCAGGTCGCCGCCGCCTCGACCTCCGCCGGACCCTGCAGCGGGCGGCCCGCTGCGGCGACGAGCGCGACCAACCGGTCGCTAGGGCCCGCGGCCGGTGCGCCGTCGGTGAACTGCCCGGCCAACTCGACCGCGTCCACGATGTCGAAGGCGTCGTCGTCGAGGAAGCGGGGAGCCCAGAACCGGGCCGCCTCGGTCTCCTCGATCTCGGTGTGGCGCATCGTGTCGAGGTCGAACACGGCCAGTCCGCTGCCGCGGTCGACACTGCGCCAGCGACCCGCCCACTCCGGGTGCAGGCCGATCACGTCGTGCTGCCCGCGCTGCGGGTCCGCCACGAAGATCTTGAACCCGATCGCGAGCGCGGCCCGGCGCGGGAGCAGCAGCGTCGCCCCGGCCAGCCAGCAGGCGGCCCGCTCCGGGTCCTCGGTCACCAGCACGACCGAGCGCCGGCGCTCAGGGTCGGCGAGGTGGTGCAGCGCGGACAGCAACGCGACGAGCGTCCCGCCCCCGCCGTCCGCCGCGCGCAGCCGCTGCTGGACCGTCTCAGTGTCCAGCGGTCCGGGCGCCGGGAGCGCCGGCAGCCCGGGAGCGTCGGTACCGGGCGCGGGTTCCGCGACCCACCAGGACGCACCCCAGAGCTGGGCCGGCCGGTGCGCCCCGTAGTCCTGCTCGTGCCGGGTGACCACGGCGTGTGTGAACTGGTTGCCCTCCCGGCTGCCGTTGGCCTCGCGGCCGAGGTAGCGGCCGGCCGCGGTGGCGTACAGCTCGCCGTTCGAGACGTGGGCCAGCGAGCGCGGGTAGTCGCCCACCGGCCGCTGCTCGCGCATCCATGCCGTCGGCGGTTCGTAGAGCGCACCGCGCTGGACCGCGGTCATCGCCTCGCTCGCGACGCCGGGGGTAGCGGCCTGGAACTGGAAGCCGGCGCCGCCCTGCAACCCCTGCCCGGGGACGCAGTCGGTGTAGTAGAGGGATCCGAACCCGGCGGTCATTCCGTCACCCGGTCGATCACGTTGAACCTGCTGAGCAGCCACAGGAGCGGCTCCTCCACCCGGAACGGGCGCACCCCGCCCTGGTCGACCGCCTTCGCCTCGTAGTCCGGCGGGGCACCGAGCGCGGAGACCGCGAAGTACCGGAAGGAGCTGTAGTTCAGCTCCAGCAGGTCGTCGATCTCGTCGGCGCCGTACTCGTAGAGCAGGGCCCGGACCTGCTCGTGGGTGTCCTGCCCGGCCGGCTCGTGGTAACCCGGCCGCTCCGGCGGGGCGCTCAGCAGCGGGTGGTCCGCGCCGAGCACCGGGAAGAACTCGTCCATCTTCGCGAAGACCACGGCCAGCGGCGTCGGGATCTTCTTGCGGGACTTCACCCGGTGCGTGGTCCGCAGCATCTCGGTGATCATGCCGAGCACCTCGTGCGGCGGGGCGGCGTCACGCTTGTTCTCCTCCGGTACGGAGATCCGGGAGCGGGCGCCGGGCAGCTGCCACGGGTCGAGCAGCAGCACCAGCCCGTCCGCGACACCGAGGTAGGTCTGGGTGTGGACCGCGTCCTGGCTGGTCTGGTCCTCGCCGGCGGCGTCGTAGAACGACAGCATGGTGGTGTCCAGCGTCGTCCGGCCGAGCCGGCGTCGCGGCTGCCGCCACTCGATCACCACCGGGGCCCGCATCCCGGCCTCCGCGCTGGCCGTCGTCTCGAACAGCTTGCCGTCGTCGAACAGCGTCTCCTCGTTGAGCTCCAGCCACTGCCGGGAGGAGCCCACCCCGCCCTGCTGGTCACCGACCAGCCGGATGCCGGCGTCGAAGCGCCGTCGCACCGTGGTCCGCAGCTGGTGGTGCAGCACGGCGGTGTACACGGTCTTGCCGGCGCCCTTGCCGCCGACGATCCCGATCATCGGGCTGCGGCTGTCGACGAACGTCGACGGCAGCGGCGTGTGGCAGGTCGGGCAGGCCCGGATCCCGGTCGACCCCTGGCACGTCGGACAGTCCGCCTGGGCCGGGCTGCCGAGCAGCGGGCGGGCCTCGACGGTGAAGACCGGCAGCATCGGGACGCTGATGTTGGTCAGCCGGGCGCGGTCCTCGTCGACCTTCTTCTCGCAGCGCTTCCGGACACCCGGGGCGCTGCGACCGCGGCACAGGTACGCCAGCCGCGACTGGTCGATCCGGTGGTAGCAGTACGGGCAGGCAACGGTGGCCATCACGACACCTTCATCTGGCTGACGGGTGGGTCGACGAGCAGCGCCGTCCCGGGATCGACGAGGAAGCAGCGCAGCCAGAACGGCTTGCGCAGGACCGGCGGCAGGGTGACCTCCGGCAGCGTCAGCGGGACGCCCGGTGTGACCGCGACCTGTCGGCGCAGGATCTCGACGCCGGCGTCGGCGTCGCGCGGCATGACCCGCCCGCTGGCGCCGACGAGCACGACCTCGACGCCGGGGACCGGTACGTCGGCATCGAAGGTGACCGTGCACCGCAGCCCGCCGAACATCCGGTTTCCGCTGCGGTGCAGCCGGTAGCCGAGCCGGGGCGGGCGGTCGTCGACCTCCACCGAGACGGCCGGGGCACGGGTCTCGTCCCCGATTCCGCCGAGCACGAGCGCCCCCACCTCGACCCGCCGGACGTCCGGCACGCCACGCAGCAGGCAGCCGCCCTCGTTGCGGTACTGGGTGACGGTGATCCGTCGCCGGCCGCCCGGCCAGAGCACCTCGGCCTCGGCGACGGCGTCCGGCCACAGCCAGGTGACCTGCACGTCGTCGCCGAAGCGCTGGGCCTGCACCCGGCGTACCGGGTCGGTGAGGTCGACGACCTGCTCCGCGCCCCGGACGGCCTCGCCGGTCCCGACCGTGAACGCCACGCAGTAGGACCGCCCCGGCGGCACGGGGGCGGTCAGCACGGTGGAGCGGCCGCGTTCGGTGAGGTCGCCCCCGAGCTCGCGGCCCCAGCCGCTCAACCGGTCCAGCGGGACCGTGGCGCCGTACTCCCACGGGCAGGGGACGTCGGCACGGCGCACGACGACGTCGCTGCCCGGCCGGGTCTGCCAGGACAGCCGCAGCGCGAGCCCGTCCCCGGTGACCGAGTTCGCCTGCATCGTGGGGACCGGCTTCGCCGCCAGGCGGGTGGCCCCGTTCGTCGCGACCGGCTCCGAGCGCAGCACCGTGCCGTCCGTCGCCCGGTAGCAGGCGACGACCGAGTAGCGGTACCGGACGCCGTCCACGGCACCGGTGTCCCGGAACCCGCGGTCCCGCTCCACCGGGACCGGATCGCCCCTCCCGCCCGACGCCGAGACCTCGGTGCGGCGCACATCGACCCCGATCGCGTCGGGGTGCAGGGTCCACCTCCCGGTGACGACGCCGTTCCCGCCCTCGACCCGCAGGTCCCCGACTGGCGGGACGACCCAGGCCTCGGCCGTGCACGGCCGCGACCACCGTCCGCCGGGCGTGCGGGCGAACACGGCGTAGTGCAGGGGGCGCCCGACCGGCGGCGCGGTGTCGGTGACCGGTCCGGCCCCGGTACCGGGCAGCGCGACGCCGTCGCCTGGGTCCGCGGGGGCACGCCCGGTGCCACGGACCGCCGCGAACTCGGTGTCCGGCCGGTGGCCCGGCGCCGGGCGCCACGAGATCCGCACGCCAGTGCCGGCCGCCGCCGCCGAGACCGCCAGTACCGGCGCGGCCGGGACCGCGCCGGCCTCCTCCGCCAGCCCGGGCAGGTCCACGGCCAGGCCGAGTGCCTGCCCCAGCAGTGACCCCGCCTCGTCTTCACGGCCGCTGCGCAACGCCTGCCGGGCCCGCTCTCGCAGGTCCTCCACCGAGCTGCGCTGCCGGCGCGCGGCCGCGCGGGCCTGCTCCCCGTCGTCGCCGGCCAGCGCCGCGGCCGCCTGTTCGGCGGCGACCAGCCTGCCCTCGGCCAGGAGCTCGTGCACGACGCCCGCCGGGTCCCGCACCGGAGAGCCGGACTCCGCGAACACGCTGACCGCGAGCAGCGCCGCGTCGTCCTTCCCGAGCCGTGCGGCGGTGAGCATCGCGAACAGCACCCGCGGCGGCGCACCCTCCGCACGTTTGGTCCGGACCGGGGCGAGCAGCAGGACCAGCGCGATCCGGGTGAGGTCCGAGCCGGCCTTCGTCTCGGTGGCGAGCAGGCCCACGGCCTCCTTCTGTGCCCGGACCTCCGGGCTGTCCGGCCGCTTCTCCAACTCCAGCGCGCGGCCGGTGACGGCCCCGCCGGCGAGCGGGCGGCCGGCCACGGTCAGGCCGGCGACGATCTCGAACGACGTCAGGTCCGGCACCAGCAGCTGGGCGACGCTGCCCACACCGGCCCGGGCCAACGCGTTCGCGAGCGTCTCGGGCCGGCCCCGCATCACCCCGGACGTCGGCAGCTCGACCGGCTCCACCACCCGCAGGCCCGCCGTGTCACGGGCCCGCTCCACGTCGGCCTCGGTCAGGGCGGTGTGCCCGGCCGCGACCGCCCGCAGCTGCCCGGCGGTGAGCACGCCCAGCGGGGCGTACATGTCGTCGAGCTGCTCGGCCACCTCGGCGACGGCACCGCCCAGGCGCGCCTCGCGCTGCGCGGCGTGCGACCGCCAGAACGCGGCCGTGGTCAGCGCGTCCCCCGCGGAGACGTGCTTCTCGTGCTCGCGCAGCAGCAGCTGCGCGACCATGCCGATCGGGCTGCCCGTCTTGAGCGCGTGCTTGTTCCACAGCCGCACGACGCTGTCCACCCGCGCCTTCACGGCCGCGTCGTCCATGCCGGACTCGACCGCGTACCGGCCCGGCAGGTCGTCGGGCAGGTGCGGCATGCTGCGGCGCAGCGGCTTGAGGACGGCGTCCTCGTAGGCCCTCGGGTCGAACGCGGTCACGGTCAGCTCGACACCGAGATCTTCGAGACGGCGTCGATCGCGTCGCTCACCTCGGCGGCGGTCAGACCGACGTTCACCTCGATCACGCAGTTCTGGCCGGTGCCGCGCTCGGTGGCCGTGACCTTCAGCAGGCCGTCGACGTCGACGGACAGCAGGATGTCGACCTTGGCGGTCTGCCCCGGGGGCTGGGGCGGGATGCCCCTGATCAGGCCCGTGCCGTCGACGTTGAGCACCCGGTTGTTCGCCGCGAGCTCCTCGTCGGCGACCGCGCCGGCCTGCTCGTAGAGCTCGATCTGCACCTGGGTCTGGGCCGAGTGCGTGGTCTGTGCCGGGAGGTGGCGGTCGACGACCGGCAGCTCGTCGTTGGCGTGGGCGAGGTGGAAGACGTAGTCGCGGGTGGCGTCGTCATTGTCCTGCAGCTTGATGCCGAACGCCTTGGGCAGGACCGACGTGGTCTGCTTGTCGGTCAGCCGGGTCATCGCGGCCTCGGACATGCCGAAGTCGCGGGCGGCGCGGCGCACGACCTCCGCCGCCTGCTCCTCGGCCTGCTCCGGGGTGTCCGCGTTCTGCTGGGCCTCCTGCTGCTGCCGGTACACCACGCGGGACAGGCCCCACAGCGCCGCGCCCTTGGCCACCGCCAGGTCCGGGTCGTGCAGCTTCGGGGTCCAGCCGAACTCACGGGTCAGCCGATCGGCGACCATCGGCATCTTCGTCGACCCGCCAACCAGCAGCACCTCGTCGATCCGGGTACCGGGAGCCTTCTCCTCCAGCGCGGCCAGGGTCCGCTTGACGATCTCCGCCGAGCGGTCGAGCAGGTCCGCGGTCATCGACTCGAACTCGGCGCGGGTCACGTCGATCTTGGCCGCGGCGCCGGCGAAGCGCAGCTGCACCGACCGCGACTCCTGCAGCGAGAGCTGCTTCTTCAGGTCCTCGACCTTGATCGCGACCTCCTGCAGGAACTCGTCGTCGTCCTGCGGCGGCTCCTCGGGCCGGGCCGTCTCCACGAAGCGCGCCAGGACGTGCTCGGAGAGCCGCTCATCCCAGTTCGCCCCGCCCAGGTTCGTGGCGCCGTCCGTGCACACGACGGTGATCTCCTTGCCGCGTACTTCGATCACCGTGGTGTCGAACGTGCCGCCGCCGAGGTCGTAGACCAGTACCGTCTTGTCGGCGCCGCCGCTGGTGAGGTCATAGTGCACGGCCGCGGCCACCGGCTCGGGCAGCACGCCGACGACGTCCAGCCCAGCGATCAGTCCCGCCTTCTGGGTTGCCTCCTTCTGCCGGACCCCGAAGTAGGCCGGGACCGTGATCACGGCCTGCTCGACGGGGCCCTGGGTGTGCGCCGCCGCGTCCGCGGCCAGTCGCTTGAGGATCAGCGCCGAGATCGACTCCGGGGTGTAGGCCTTCCCGTGGAACTCGAGCTCGATCTCGTCGCCCATCCGGCGCTTGATCAGCTTGACGACGTTGTCCGCGTCGATGAACGCCGACTGCTTGGCCGTCTCACCGACCACCACGTTGTCCGGCGTCTCGAAGTGCACGACCGACGGCGTGATCTCCGCGCTGTTGTCGTTGCGGCACACCGTGGGGCGGCCGGTCTCGTCGATGTAGGCGATGGCCGAGTAGGTGGTACCGAGGTCGATGCCGAAGACCCGGCCGGTCCCGCTGGTGGCGTCAGTCATGGGGGGGCACCTCGCTGGTGGCGGTGGAGGGGGTGTCGAGAGGGGTACCGATCCCGGTCCGCGTCTCCGCCGGCGTCGCGCCCTCGGCGGCGGGCTCGGTCAGCCGGTGTAGCACGACCCGGGCCGGGGCGACGACCTTGCCGCTGTCGGTCTCGGCGTAGCCGTCCGCGACGACGTCGGCCACAGTGGCGTCGAGGCTGGGGTCGGCTGTCGGCAAAACGGAGGCGACCCGGTGGCGCTGCGCGACGAACGGCGACCCCGGCTCGACGACTAGCGGCTCGGCGCCGCACCCCTCGAGCGTGTCGGCGACACTGTCCGCGAAGGACTCCAGGAGGCTCGCGAACCGCTCGACGGTCGTGTCCGGGCGCAACGAGCGGGCCTGGCGGCGGAGGTCGTTGCGCAGCCGCCCGAGCTCGACGATCACCGGCCGCATCACGCCGATCCGCTCGACTGCCTTGAGCCGCTCGATCTCAGCATGCTGGCGGTCGATCACCCGTTCGCGGGCGGCGGCGCGCTCTGCGCCGTCCTGCAAAGCACGGGCGGTCCCGGCGAGCGTGGTCTCGATCCTCTCTATAAGATCGGCGACAGGATCCTGTGTGGTCCTGTCGGCTGGCTCTCCAGCCAGGGGTGGGGCGGCCTCCGACGCTACTGGCGCGACGCCGCGGACCACCAGGTCGGGACCGTCGTTGGGACGCCCTGGAAGGTCGTGGCTGTCATCATCCCGATCATCCGGCGAAGTGTCGGGGTGATGATCGGACGAGCGGTGCTCGGGCATGCTTCATTCTCCGAGAGGGCGATGGCCGGATCGACCAGAGGTGAGAGTTCCGAACGGAGGCATCGTCACCAACCTCGGTCGACCCGAAACTGGCGTTACCCTTCGGCCTTGACGGACAGGAGGACAGGCGTCCGCCGCATCGCGAGGAATGGGTCACCGACATGCATCCGATCGCCGCAAGGGCCTCTTTGGAGCCCGAGAAGGCCGCAGTGCGGTAGGGACCGGATCCTGGTGGTTGATCAGACCCACCGCGGGCTCGATGTTGGTGGCCGCACCCCCTGGCGCCCCGACCTGAATTTCCGGCGTCGTAACGAAGTCGGGCGCAACAGTTCTGTGGCCGGAGTGTCGAAGTCGAGGGTCGTCTGGATCTCCGGGGTTTGGCGGCAGTTCGCACCACAATTGATGCACGCGAACGCTCGATAAGACTGACGCCTAGCGGCTCGACATGATGCCGCGGACGTTGGACAGGTCCAGCTCGCCAGCCTCGGTCACGCCCGGCCAGCAGTACGCCTCCTGCTCCCCCACGAGCAGCCGGAACTCCTGCGCCCCTTCTAGCTCCGCGCGCCGGTACAGCGCCTCCACCGCCTCGTCCCGCGCGTCCTGCCAGCCGACGCCTTCCCCCGCGTCAGTCCAGTTGACGTTCTCGGCACCCGACCTCAGTACGCCCACTCGCCATCGCATGAGCCGAGCGTGACGCGCAGCGCCCCGGCCGCGCCAGCCGCCGGGGCGAGTTGTCCACATGTCGATCATGCACCGCGCTCGGGGCCTCGGACGGCGAGCAGATCGGCGGCGATCCGCCACGCGTGGAGCATCGACGAGTATGCGACCGCGTCGGCCAACTCCCACGGCACCGGACCGGCATGGACACGCAGCATCGGCGGCAGGTCCCGGCCGGGCTGTGCGGTCATCACCTCGGTCGTCACCGCCGGGGTTCCGGCGAACCGCACCATCGCCGACAACAACCACGGCCCGGTCACCATCGACAGACGTCGCGCGACGGGGAGTACGTGCGATAGCCCACGCGCCAGCGGCGCCGCCGCTGCCCACTTCCCGGCGATCGTCAACGCGGTCAGGTGCGTAGACATGTAGACCAGGATCGTCCCCAGCGACATCTCGAGCTGTTGCTGAGGTGTACCGGCGAATCGCAGGTCGACCCGCGTCGGGACGAGCCCGGCGACGCGGACCGCGATCGACCCGAGCGAGGAGAACCCGCGCGTCACGTCCTCTCGGCGACAGTGGTCGTCGTGCTGGTGGTGACGTAGTTCCGGCTGCTCGCCATGCTGGCCTCCGATCGACGTCGGGCCTGTCGGCCCGGGTACCCCTTGGGGTGGCGGGGCGCTTGTTCCCCGCCGCCGCAAGGCGTCCCCGCACGGCCGACGAGACTCACGCTCAAGGGCCGGTCGCCGAAGGCGACGCGTAGCGCAAGCCGGAGCGCCCTTGAACGTGAGACCGGCCGTGCTAAGCCACCGGGCCGGCAGGCCACGCCGCAGGCGTTCCATAAGAGGTCTTGGCCGTGCGGCTTTGAGCCGAGCGTTCCCCGGATGGATCGCAGGACGCATTCACAACCCGGCTCAGCGACGTGGCACCAGCTTCGTGCGGGTGCGCCGTCCGCTCGCGCCTCCGGCGGTCGTGCCGTCGGTCGGCTGATCGACGCCGAGGACCTCGGCCGCGTGCGCTTGCCACGCTTGGGCGTTGGCACCCTCAAGATCGTCTGTCCACATGAGCACACCGTTTGGCCCGCCACCCTCAGAATGCGGACGGATGCCGTTCTCGGCATACCAGACCTTCTTGAGCTCCCACTTCCGAGCGTAGTCGGGATGGTCCAGCATTCCCGCGTGTTCCCAATACACGGTCTGACCGGATAGGGTCGTGATCGTGAAGTCGGGTAGGACTTCCCGTCCGTCGGATCCGCTCAGGGGCCGCTCGTACTCCCATCGTCCCGGTGCGAGCTGGTCCAGTAAGCCAGCGATGATCACCTCGTTCTTCGACGCCATGGGGACTCCGTTCGCCGCAACGTGTAGCAGCTTGCGGTCGTAGCGTCGGGCCTGACCACGCAGCTTGATCGAGACTGGATCTGGCGTGGCAAACAGGTCGGTGAGGCGTCGGGCCGTCTCGGAGCGCCACGGGGCCGCGAGGTCTCGTAGGTCCGCGAGCGTGCCCTCGTGAAGGATCACGACGCGCTCCCGCTGCCGGGTCAGCGCCGTGTACATCAGCTCACGGGAGACGTTCGCGCGTGCCGGGAGCACAACGAACGTCGTCCCGAACTCCGAGCCCTGCGACTTGTGCACGGTGACTGCCCACGCCAGTTCCAGCGGCGGGTCCTCGCGGGACGTCGGCCGGTAGCCGTACTGGGCCCCGGGCTGCGAGGAGAACTCGACGTTCAACCACAGGGATCGCTTCGGGCGCTTCTGTGCGGCCGTGAGGCGTCCGATCCCGACCCCGATCTCGCCGTTGGCAACATAGCCCTGCTCCCTCGACGGCCACGCCTTCATCCGCTTGTTGACGGTCTGCATGACCTTGTCGCCCCGGACGATCTGCTCCGGCCCGACCGGCGAGGCGATGTTGTACTTCCGCCACTTTTGGGCGAACTCTGTGTCGCTTGTTCGGTAGGTGCGCTTGACGTGTCGGTTCAGCTCGACAGTTCCGTAGACGCGCGAGCGGGTCGGCGAGAGGATCTGCCAGCTCTCGACATCCTGGGCCGCGCCGGGTTCCCAGTTGAGATACTGGCCGTTCTCGGTTCCCCCGTAGGTGAGGGCGAACGCCCGTTCCGGGTCGGGGTGGGCGTCCAACGGCAGCTCCTGGCTCATCACGTCGGCGAGCACCGCGGTGGCGCTCCGATCGCCCCATGGCTCGTAGCGCAGCGTCGGTCGATCGGGATCCTCTACGAGGTCACCCCAGATGGCGTCATCCGCGGCACCGAGGCCACCGTTGCCGAACCACGCTGCGAGTTCGAGATCGTGCCGCGGCCCATCCACGCTGCCGTCCGGCAACTGGCGGCGCGGGACCTGCAGCTCGACGTAACCCGGGGCTACCCGGGTCCAGCCGTCGAAACTCTCCGGGCACAGCTCGGCCACCAGATCGACGAACGGCCGGCCTGGCCCGATCGGAGGAAGCTGGCGAGGGTCCCCGACCAGGATGAGGCGGCGGACCCCCGCTAGGGCATCAAGCGTGGCTGCGAGCATCTCCTCGGTGAGCATCGACGCCTCGTCGATCACCACCAGCCCAAAACCCTGCCGAGGCGCGGTGTCGCCGAGCACCCGATACCGCCCGGTAGCGCCATCGTACCGGCCGGAGGGCGTGAGGAAAGACGCGAGCGTCCGCGCCTCCCGTCCGATCTTCGACCCCAGCTGGACCTTCGCCTTGCCGGTCGG
The DNA here is from genome assembly GCF_020131375.1 of Pseudonocardia sp. ICBG1034. NCBI lineage: Bacteria > Bacillati > Actinomycetota > Actinomycetes > Pseudonocardiales > Pseudonocardiaceae > Pseudonocardia > Pseudonocardia sp. ICBG1034. The sequence continues at coordinate 1,544,516 of NZ_JAHLEK010000015.1, read as the reverse complement.
CGCCAGTAGTAGCAGGCCGCCGTCGGCCACTCCCGGGACCTCTACGAGCGCCTTCAGCAGTTTCGTCTTCCCCGTCCCTGCCGGCCCGATCAGTACCGACAGTGGAGAGCAGTACAACGACGACAGCCCTTCGGCCTTCTCCTGCCGTGCCCGCTCCTCCAGCTCCGAATCCGTGCCCGCCGTCGGTGCCCGCACATCCTCGTCGCCGTCGAACGTCGCGTCGAGGATCTCCCGCGCGTCCGGGAGCGCCCCGAGCGCCGCGTGTCCCCGCTGCTGCTCCAATGGCTCCCGGACAGCGCGGGTGGTCTCCTCAAACCGTGTCAGCTTGAAGGCGTGCGCGTCGCCGCCCAGCTCGATGCTGTAGAGCGGCGACCAGTCCGGCAGGTCGAGGACCGCCTCATGATCGAGCCCCAGACCGATCAAGACCTGCAGGGTGAGCGTCGCGGGTTGGCCGAGGCTCGTCTCGTTGGCCGCGTCAATCGCTTCCAGGACCGGTACGACTGTGTCTCCCTGGGCTCCCTTGCGCTCGATCACCTCGGCGAGCAGTGCCTCGATCCGACGCCGGTCCAGCGGGCCGTCCAGCGAGACCTCGGCCGGAACCACCGGAGACCACGGAACGTAAGAGGGCGGGTAGAGCGCCCGGTCCACTGTCGCGAACGGGACACGCTCGGCCATGCCGTGCGTGCACGTGTTCGCGAGATAGGGGTTGACGAGCAGGTCCTCCGGCGGCAGAGGGACGTCGGTCTGGTCGCTCATCAGCAGCCGTACCGTCTCGACAGACAGGTCGAATCCGGAGAGCAAGCGAAGCACCGAGCGATGCTCGGCCTGGAGCTTCGACCAGATCCGGCGAACCGGCTTCACCAGGTGCGAGGCGAGTGCCTCAGGCATCACTGACGGATCATCGAGAACGGCGTCGAGCAGCGGCCATGGGTCTCTTCCACTCGGGTCGGACGTCGTGCAGCCGCGGACCGCCCTGGTCGCCGCGAGCGGCTCGGCGACACCCAGGTAGCCGAGTACCGCTGAGAGCCCCGGCACCGGGCCGCGAGCCAACCAAAGCCGCCGCGTCTGCTCGGCCACCCAATCCAGCGCACGGTCCGGCACCTCCACACCGAGTTCGCGTATGCCGTACGCCGCACGCTCCAGCGAAGCCAATGACTCGATCGCGGCGTCGTCCGAGACGTGCTCGGTGACGTAGGAGAACTCGACCTGCCGACCCTCGGGCGCCCAAGCCAGCGCCCCGTCGACGGCGATCCCGTTATCCAGTAGGGGGATCAGCTGCTGGTAAGGGAGCAGGATCCCGTCGTCCATCGCCGGCCGGAGGCTGTGTTCCACCACCGTCTCCCACATCGACGAGGAGAACGGCGGGGCACCGGATTGGTTCCACATCGGCGGCGCGGTAACCCCCGAGACCCGGGCCGCGCCAACCAGCAGCCGGTCCGTCCGCTGCTCCTGCAGTGGCGAATGCTTGAGGTACACGAAGACTAGGGAGTCCTGCGGGACGACCGACTCAAAGAACGAGGACAGGACGGCCCGCTGGTTGCCCCCATCCATGACCCAGGCGACACCGTCGAAACCGACGACTTCGTCCACCGCGGCCTCGGCCGCGCCGTCGTACCCGGCGATCCTCCCGAGGCCCACCTCGTTGGTGAGCAGGGACCGATTCAGCCAGCGGAACGGAACCGCCTCGAACGCGTAGCCCGGCATGGTGACGTCGGTCGGGTGCAGATGGTTCTGCAAGGCGCGGTTCCGCGCGTACGGGTGGGTCTTCGTGACGGTGTACCCAACCGGCGACATGAACGTCGCACGCTCGCTCAGGCACGGCAGGCGGTCCTGATCCAGCGTGTCGATCGCGGCGCCGGCGTGCTCGACCTCGAACGCGTCCTCCCGACGCGGTCCAACGTTGGCCAGCAACGTGCAGGACGAGTTGCCCAGCGGATCGTCACACACGAACTGGTCCCACGGCCGGTCCCGCCACGGGACACGCATCGACAGATGGTGCACGCCACTCATACGAATGACCTACCACCTAGGACCGACAGCGCCAACAACCGGGTCTACTCGGGCCTCGCGCCGCCCCAGGTGCAGCGGGAGCCGTGGTGCTAGTGGTTCATGTGCACATTGAGCTTCCCCGCTCGCTCGGAGAGCGAAGATCATGGCCAAAGGGTCGTGTAAAGAGTCTCCGTGGTGGCACTGAGAAGTACCCCGACGAGCTGCATGAGCGCGCCGTCCGCCTATATCGGGAGGTCCACACCAAGCCGGCGATGCGGCGGCTGGCCGAACAGCTGGGCGTGCACCACGAAGCCCTGCAAAGCTGAATAGGCCGAGGCCGACCGAGGCGAGCGCCACGACCGCCCGACGACCGCCGAGCCCGAGGAACTGCGCCAGCTGCGCAAGGAGAAGACCGAACTGCGCCGGGTCAACGAGATCCGGAGGGAGGAGGGCGTGCTCTGGGTTGCCGCGGTCCGCGACGTCTTCTCCAGCCGCATCGTCGGGTGAGGCTGCTCGGACCGCTGCGACACCGACCTCATCCTCGGCGCGCTCGAGTAGGCGGCTTGGACCGGCAACATCGCCAGCGAACAATACTCCGACACTCCGACCGCGGCTCGAGTTCATATCTGCGCGATTCAGGCAGCAACTCAGAGGTCACGGATTTCTCGCACTCATGGGCTCGGTAGGCGATTCCTACAGTAACGCGCTCATGGAGAACTCAATCTCTACGCTCACGACCGAGATCGCGTCCTATGCCGCATCATCGACGAACCGCGGAGCGAGCCGTTCCATCTGTTCGAGCACGAGCACGATCGCATCAGGTTGTTGGTCCGGTGGATACTTGTGCTTCACGAGTAGGCGTTTCACCGAAGACCGCAGCTTGGCCCGGACATCGTCGCGCACGGTCCAGTCCGTCCGCACGTCTCGCTGCATGATCCCGACGAGGTCGCGGGCGATCTGGGCGAGGACATCGTCACTTTGCTCCAAGCGCGCGGACTCGTTGTCGGCGACGGCGTCGTAGAACGCAAGCTGGTCGTCGTCCAGCGGGGGGTCGAAGGTCGCGCCGCGCTCCTTCTCCTCGCGCACCTCCTTCGCCAGCTCGACCAGCTCGGCGATGACCTGTGCAGAAGTGAGCTGCTGGTTCGTGTACTGATTCATCAACTTCCGTACGCGCTCAGAGAACGCCCGCTCCCGGATGACGTTGCTGCGGGTCGCGCGGCCGGACTCAGTGAGCACGAGCTTGCGGAGCGCTTCGATCGCGAGCTGCGGGTTCGACGCGTCCTGAACCTTCTTGATGTATGCCGGGGTCAGGTCGCTCAGCTCCGGCTTCGGCATTCCGGCGGCCTCATAGATGTCGATGACCTCGCCGGTCTCCGTGCTCGCCGTGAGCAAGGCGGCGAGCAGACTGAGCTCTGCGAGCGATCGGGGGTGGCCGTCGGCGTGGATCACGACAGAAGCGACGAGCCCTGGGGTCATCAGCTCCGGCGCTGGCGTGACGAGGTGCAGCGCTGGTCGCAGCAGGACCTCGTGGACCACGTGGTGCGGTTGGCGTTCACGACGAACGAGGAGCGCGGCACCAAGCTCGACGTCCGGCTCGTCGGCCGCTGGGAGACCGGCTCCGTGCAGCGGCCCCAGGCCGTGTACCGACGACTGCTCGACCAGCTCGGCGCCCCCGTCCAGTCGGCCCGGCGCGTGCCCGCCGTCACCAGGCCGGTCGCGGATATGCCGGGTGGATGCCCTGCTCCTGCCGAGCCCGTCTCCGTAGCGTCGACGCCGTCCGATCGGGACTCCGACGCCTGGGACGGTGACAGTTCAGTGCCGCAACGTGACTTCCTGCGAGCCAGCGGCTCGCTCGCGCTCTCCGGCCTCCTCGGGAGCGTGCTCGGCGACACCGACTCGAACGCCGCGACGATCGACGTCGCCACCGACCTGTCGGACCGGCTCACCAGCCTGCGGCGCCTCGACGACACCCTCGGCGGCGCCGACACCTATCGCCTGTACAACGCCGAGGCCGAACTCTCCGCGCGCATCCTCCAGGGCGGCACCGCCCGCGACGTCGTGCAGCGCGCCCTCCTGTCCGTGCACGCCGAGCAGTCGCAGCAGGCCGGATGGGCCGCGTTCGACGCCGGATGGCACGACCTGGCCCGCGAGCACTTCCGCCGCAGCCACGCCGCCGCCCTCGAGTCCGGCGACCCCGGCCTGGCCGGGAACGCCCTCGCCTTCTACGCCTACCAGCTCATCGCGCTCGGCAAGCCCGCACGGACGATCTCGGAGAAGTCGGTCCAGGCCGCCGGCCAGGACGGCGTCGACCCCGGCGTCCGCGCCCTGCTCTACTCCCGAGCCGCCTGGACCTTCGCCCTCGACGGCGACGCCGACACCACCGCCCGCTGCCTCGGCCTCGCCGAGGATGCCCACGCCGTCGCGGGGGCTCGCACCCCGGACTACGCCGCGTGGATCGACGCTGACGAGCTGGCCATCATGACCGGCCGCTGCTGGTCCGAACTCCGCCGGCCGCTGCGCGCCGTCCCCGTCCTGGAGAGCGCGCTCGGCCGCTACAGCGACGCGCACGCCCGTGACAAGGCGCTCTACTCCTCGTGGCTGGCGCAGAGCTACGCCGACGCCGGAGAGGTCGAACAGGCCGCCGAGACGATCACGGCCAGCCTGCGGGTGATGGGGAACGTCGCCTCGGTGCGACCGCGCCAGCGGCTCGCCGAGGTCGCCGGGCGGCTCGGGCAGCACCACGGCGACGTCCCCGCCGTGCGGGAGCTACTTCGCGGTGACGCGCTCCACCCACTCGACGTACGCCGCTGACGCCCGCGCGATCGGCACCGCCGTAACCTCGGGGTTCTGCCACTCGTGGTGCTCGATGAGGTGCGCCTCCAGCTCGTCGTAGCGGGCGGCGGTGGTCTTGAACGAGACCACCCACTCCTCACTCTCGCCGAACTCACCGGCATGCCAGAAGACGGAGGCGACCGGGCCGCTGATTTGCCCACCAGCAGCGAGCCCAACCGAGATCGCCAGTCTGGCCATCCTGATCGCAGCGTCACGACTCGGTGCCGCCGTGGAAACAGAGAGAATGTTGCCCATCCGTACAGCTTAGGGCGACGATGTACACGACCCTGAACGAGAGGGCAGCACGGGGAGCCCAAGTTTGACCAGTAACGTTGCTGCAGTCATCCGCGAGTCTGTTCGAGACACCCCCTTCTAGACGCGGAGACATCCTCAACGATGAGCAACTCGAGAGCAACTGGCCAGCGACGGAGCTGGAGACGCGTACGATCGATCCTATTGGCAGCACTGGCCACTACTCTCGCCCTCGGCAGCACAAGCTCCACCGCCTGGGCCGACCCACCATCCTCGGCCGACGGCGATGTCCCTCTCACACGTATAACAGGCGAATTTTCGCGCCCCAGCGTTACCGGACACATTTTCCTCAGTAAGACGTACTACATTCCAATGAAGCCGGAGAGTCTCACGCTCACCGGCGATGCCAATTCAACCGCCCCTTTTATAGTGGACGATGAGATTACGATCAGGATTACCAACCTAAAGTCAGGAAGCAGTCATTCATGGCATCACGACTTTAGCAATTAGTGCAGCAACGGACCGCTGGCGCCGCTTAGTGTGAACGAAATACCAGACCTTACTCGGTATCTAGCATCAGACGGAGGAGGTAGCACAATCCAGATAGAACTTAGAGATCGATGCGGAACAAGTCAGGGCAGCAGCAGGATTTTTCTCGCAGGCGCTCGGCCGACACAAACAGCAGGAGATCGAGACGACCGCGCAGAGGATCTTTACACCCCAGGAAAGAAGAATGATCCAGGTATCGACTACTCGGACTGCGGCGCTTTTCTTCCTTCCCGCGCCGGGATCGAGTTCGCCGGGCCCCTCCTAATTGACGGCGAAGTGCGAGCGAATGCACGAATAAACACCGCCGGACTATGCGGAGGAGGCGTGCAAATTTTGTCGGTAGCCGAGTGCAACTCTTGTACGTACCGCGAAGTAGCACGAAGCACCTTCGGTCCTTTACCGATGACCGGCTGGCTAAAGACCGACGTGCTCCGATCGAGCCTCCGACAGGGTGAGAACTACTACCGCATCGAGGTTGATCTGCGAGCACCGTCTGTCGGCGGCGGAAACGGCAAGCCTCCAAGTCTGGATCAACAGCAACGCTACGCAACGTCACCCGGGGTTCGTCTTCTCGGATAACGTCCGCCCGAGGTGTGAATCGGCGATACCTCGCTCCGGGTGTGCGGTGCGCGGGCCCCAGGGCGATGCCGGGCCGTGGCCTGCGGCTCGGTGGAGTTTACACAACTCTTCTACATGCAACTAGACGCTCACCGTCAATCCGAACACCCATGGACTCGCCCCCAGACTGGACGGCCGGCTAAGCAAGAATGCAGCTCGGCGCGCCTTCTCCGGTGTCGAACAAGACGCTCCCCCAGCAACACGATTCTGTTCGAGCGCCCGTCGGTCGAAATGAGTCCGCTTCGCATTCCCGATCGAGGCTATACATCGTCACTCTCATCAAGTCTGCAATCCGCGCAACCCAAGGAGGTGTGCCGAAGCCCGACGGGGCTCGCTAGCGAATCGCTGATTCTTTGGGAGCCCGAGTGCATCCTACTGGCCGCGAAGTGTCACCATCCAGTATACGTTCGTCGGCGGCCCGTCGACGGGGTCCTGAAATATCCGCCACCTCTAGCTCGATCAACGTCTGCGGTCAGCACAGCAGTTTAGCGCCGCCGCGGTGAGCACCGGGCGGCCTCCAACGGAGACCACCGTGCCGCGATCCCTGAGGAGCCGGATAGTCCGACGTGCCGTAGACAACGAGACGCCTGCCTCTCTGGCGATCTGCACCGCTGATGGGAGCAGATCGCCTACCGCAAGTTCGCCCGCCCCGACCTTCGCGATGATCGCGTCGGCCAGCTGCTCGTACGGATACTCCGACACCCGAACAGCACGACGCCCCTCATCAACCCGCGTGGGCCGCTCCGGCATCCGCGCCCCCAGCCCGGCCGCCGCCCGCTGGTCCGCTTCCGACACCCACGCTGTGTAGGTCTTCAGCGTCGTGGTCCCGCCGTCCCCGTGTCCGAGCCGCCCCGCGACCGTCCGCGGGTCGACCCCGCCCACGATCAGCTCCGTCGCCGAGTAGTGCCGCAGCTTGTGGAACGTCGTCACGATCCCGAGCTTCTTCGCCATCCGGTCGTAGCGCTGGGTCACGCTGTCCGGCGTCGGGAACGTGGCGCCGTCGGCCGCGGTGCTGAACACGAACGCGTCCGGCGCCAGCTCGATCCCGAGCATCCCGGCGCGGTTCACCGCCCGGGCGCGCAGATCCGTGAGCACCGCGACCGTCTCGGCGTCGAGCGCGATCCGGCGCTGCTGGTGGGTCTTGAGGTCGCCCTCGGCCCAGCCGTCGTCGCTCTTGCGGATCCCGCTCTGCAACCAGAGCGTCTCGCGGCCCTCCTCGAAGTTGAGCCACGTCCAGCGGACGGCGCACAGCTCGCCCCGGCGGGCGCCGGTCGTCATCGCCGTCCAGATCAGGGCGCCCCAGTCCGGGTCGTCCCACGCCTTGTTGAGGAGCTGCGCGGCCTGCTCGGCGCTCGGCGGCCGCGGGTTCGACTTCGGGGCCGGCGGCGGCTCGGCCTGGGCGAGCGGGTTCACCGCCACCCAGCGCCAGCGCACGGCGCGCTTGTAGGCGCCGGAGAGGATGAAGTGGATGTGCCGGATCGTCGTCGCCGAGAGCGGCTTGCAGCGGTGCGGGCCGCACCGGTCGTCGCACTCGTGATCCCGGCGGGTCCGATGGTCGACGAGCCCGGACCCGGAGCAGTGGATCCGGCAGCGGCGCAGCTCGGCGTAGAAGGAGTCCAGGATCTCGGGGTCCAGGCGGCCGATGTTGATCCGCCCGAGCAACGGGGAGATGTGGTTCTTCACGTGTCCGCGGTACATCTGCAGGGTGTTCGGCGCCCCGGCGAACTGGTCGAGGTGGCGCCGCACCAGCTCGTCGACCGTGGCGTTGGTCCGCGGGTTGCGGCGCTGCTCGACCTGGGCGAGCAGCCGGGCCCGCACGGCCTCGGCCTCGCGCTGCGCCTTCTTCCCCGGCTGGACCAGCTCGGTGAGGTAGTGCCGGCGTCCGGACACCGGGTCGATCCCGGCGTAGACCCGGACGCGGATGGTGCCGCTCGGAAGCGTGGTGATGCTGCCGCGGGCGCGAGCCGTGCTCGCGGGCTGTCGACCTGCCATGCAGTCAACGCTAGGACCGACTCGCACCACGTTTGATGCACGAAGTCTGTCTCAAGATCAGAGCTGATCAGCGTTTTCGCTGGTCAGATGGTGGAGCGGGCGACGGGAATCGAACCCGCGTAGCCAGTTTGGAAGACTGGGGCTCTACCATTGAGCTACGCCCGCATGCCCCGATCTCGTCGATCAGGACCTCCGCAGCGTATCCCACTCCGACCCCGTGAACACCCCCGCCCCCGGGTGCGTACACAACGAGGACAGGGACGTTCAGGAGGTTCGCAGACACCGATGAAAGCGCCCCACCGCAGGCTGCGCTCCGTCGACGCGCGCCCCGCCGAACCCGGGCTCGACTCCGAGCCGGGGCTCCGCGCCGCGTACACCGCGCACGGAGCCGAACTCTACCGCTATGCCCTGCGCCAGCTCGGCGACGACGGCGCGGCCCAGGAGTCGGTGCAGGAGGTCTTCCTGCGCGCCTGGCGTCGCGCCGACTCCTATGATCCGTCGGTCGCGAGCCTGCGGGTGTGGCTGTTCGCCATCGCGCGCAACGTGGTCATCGACGAGATCCGCCGGGTGAGCGTGCGACCCTGGCGTCGTCAGCTCACCGACGAGCCCGAGACCGGGAACGACTCCATCGGCCCCGCCGACGACGCCCTCGTCGACGGCTGGCTGGTCGAGGAGGCGTTGCGGCGGCTCCGTCCGGAGCACCGGCAGGCGATCGTCGAGGCCTACCTGCGGGGGCGTCCACACGCCGAGATCGCCGCGGAGGCGGGGGTGCCCGTGGGGACGATCCGCAGCCGGGTCTTCTACGGGTTGAAGGCGTTGCGACTGGCGATGGACGAGATGGGGGTGGAACCGTGACTCCGGACGAGCACCGGGCGATGCGGGAGTCGTTGGGTGACCACGCGATGGGCCGGCTGGAGGGCGACGAGCTGGCGACCCTCGAGGCCCATCTGCAGGGCTGCCCGGCGTGCCGCGAGGAGCTGGCCGAGGTCGCGAGTGTGCTGCCCGCACTGGGCCGGGTCGCCCCCGACCGGCTCGACCACACACCCGCTCCCCCACCGGACCTGGGCGACCGGATCGTGGCGGCGGCGCGGGCCGAGCGCACGGCGTCGGCCGCGGCCCGGGCACGGAACCGGTGGGCCCCGGTCGCGGCGGCGGCCGCGGCCGCGCTGCTCGTCGGTGGCGTCGCCGGGTACCTGGTCGGCGACCACGACGGGATCCCCCGCGAGCCGGTCACGGTCCAGGCGATGGATCCCGCGGTGCAGGCCACGGCGGTCGCGATCCCGCACACCTGGGGCGTGGAGATCGTGCTGGACGGCGACGGGTTCCGCTCCGGTGCGACCTACCGCGTCGTCGTCGAGGCCGAGGACGGGCGTGAGGTGAGCGCGGGCGAGTTCATCGGCACGGGCACCGCCCCGATGGTCTGCAACCTCAACTCCTCGGTGCTGCGGGCCGACGCGGAGGAGTTCCGGGTCGTCGACGGCGCCGGGTCCACGGTGCTGCGCGGCAGCCTGGCTACCTGACGCGGCGGGCGGCGTTGGCGACCAGCCCGAGCAGGAACAGGGTGCTGACCAGCGCCGTCCCGCCCGCCGACACCAGCGGCAGCTGCTGACCGGTCACCGGGAGCAGTCCGACGACGTAGCCGACGTTCATCACGGCCTGCACGACCACCCAGGTCGCGGTCGCCGCCGTCACCAGCCGCAGGAACGTGTCCCGGGTGCGGGCGGCGACGCGCAGCCCGACCCAGGCGAGCAGCAGGTACAGCGCCAGCACGGCGAGCCCGCCGACCAGCCCGAGCTCCTCACCGATGACGGCGAAGATGAAGTCGTTCGCGGCGTTGGGCAGGTAGTCCCACTTCGCGCGCCCCTGGCCGAGGCCGGTGCCGAACAGGCCGCCGTCGGCGAGGGACAGCAGCGCCTGGCGGGACTGGTAGCCGGCGCCGAGCTCGTCGCCGGCGCCCAGGAAGGTGCTGATCCGGTCGCGGCGGTAGTCCGCGGTGAGCCCCAGGACGGCGACGCCGAGCAGCGCCCCGCCGGACAGGCCCGCGAGCAACACCAGCGGCGCACCGGCGAAGAACAGCAGCGACAGCACGATCACGCCGAGCGCGACGGTCGTGCTGAGCGCGGGCTGCAGCATGAGCAGCGCCCCGGCCAGCAGCGCGACCGGGACCAGCGGGAGGACGGCGTAGCGGCCGTGGCGCACGGCGCGACCGCGCAGCGCGAGCACGTGCGCACCCCACAGCAGCAGCACGACCTTGGCCGCCTCGCCCGGCTGCACCGTGAATCCGGCGACCGAGATCCACCGGCGGGCACCGCCGCGGACCTCGCCGATCCCCGGGACCAGCACGAGCACCAGCGCGGCGAGACAGCCGAACAGCAGCCACGGCGTCCACCGGCGCAGCCGGACCGGTGACACCCACATCCCGAGCGCGAACGCGCCGACCCCGAGCAGCAGGAAGATCAGGTGACGGACGAAGACGGTGAGCACCATCCCGTCGGCGACGGTCCGCCCGCCCGCCGACGCCGACAGCACCATCACGACGCCGACCGCCAGCAGCGTGCCGGTCGCTCCGAGCAGCAGGTGCAGGGGTGGGACGCGGCGCAGCCGGGCGAGCCGCGACGCCCGGGGGCGTCCGGCGGCGGCGCCCGTCGGGCGCGGGTCGCGCTGTCGCGGCACCGTCACCCGATCAGTGTCGTCCCGGACCGGGCGTCGGGGGCGGAACCGGACGTCTCGGCGCGTCGGGCAACGGTCACAGCGCCCGGGCGTGCACGACCATGTTGTCGAGGTAGCTGAGCGCCCCCCGGTCGAAGTCGCCCGCACAGGTGACCAGGCGCAGCTGGTCCGGTGACGCACCGCCGAACACGGCGAAGGTCGGGAACGCGTCCTTGGGCATCTGCTCGGTCCGCTCGACGGCGTACCGGTCGACGGAGCCGTCCTCGCGGCCGACCTCGATCACGTCGCCCGGGACGAGGTCCCGCAGGTCGATGAACACCGCGGGCCCGTCACGCGAGTCGACGTGCCCGAGCAGGACGGTCGGGGCGGGCGCGGTGCCGCGGTCGAACCAGCCGACGCGGTCGTAGTCCTGCGGGACCTCGGCGGTGCCGTCGGCGGCGATGCCGAGCCGCAGCAGCTCCGCCTCGTCCACCCCGATCGCCGGGATGCGCAGCGAGACGGGCACACCGGCCGAGGCCGGAACCGCGGCGGGCGGCGCGCCCGCGGACGGTGCCGCGGGCGCGGGAACGGCGGGAGCGGCGGGGGCGGCGGCGGGCGGTGCCGCGCACCCCACGAGCAGGAACACCAGCGCGACGACGCCCGGGAGCAGCAGGGCTCCCGGGCGCCGGTCACGCGTGTGGTCAGCTCTGCGCACGGCCCCGGCGGGCCATCAGCACGCCCGCTCCGGCCGCGGCGGCCAGACCGGCGGCGCCGACCGCGTAGAGCGCGGTCGAGTCGGAGGAGGAGCCACCGGCGCCGGTCTCGACGCCGCCCATCGGGACGGCGGCGAGCTGGCCGCGCACCGTGCCGGCCGCGAAGTCGGCGGTGTGGGTGTCACCGGTGAAGCCGGTCGGGTTCGCCTCGATCTGCTTCAGCGAGAAGCCGGTCGCGGTGTCCTGGCCGTTGTCGCCCTCGAGCCCGGTGGTGAACGGGCCCTGCATGCAGCCGGAGGAGGTGCGGACGTCGCCGTCACCCTCGGGGTTCGGGAACGCCAGGCGCGGCGGGCCGGGCTGGCCGACGGCGGCCTCGTGGATGTGCGTCGCGGTCTTGGCCGGGCTCTGGTACTCGCCGGTCACCCCGCGCAGGGTGATGTCGTAGCAGATGATCTCGTCGTCGGAGTTGATCCGGAAGTTGAACTCACCGGTCGCGCCGGCCTCGCCGGGGACGGACTGTCCGTCGTTGTTGATGATGGTGTCCGGCGTGGCGCTCACGGTGTACATGCTGGTGAACGTGGAGGGCTCGGGGACCTCGGTCTCCTGGGCGAACGCGATGCCCGCGGTCGCGGCGAAGCCGAGGGCGGTGACGGCGGTGACGGCGGCGAGACGGGGCAGGGTGCGACGCATCCCGGTGTCCTTTCTGACGGGTTCATCCTTGGTTGCCCGTCTCTACGACCGCCGGGTCGGCCGCGTTCACGACTCACCCGATCGGGTGCAGGAGCACGTCCCTGACCATGCGTTCCCAGGCCGCGACGACTCCGGTCGACGGCAGTCCGAACTGGCCGAACAGGGCCAGGCAGCGACCGTCCGCGGCGGTCAGGAGCACCGTCGTCATCGGACCGTGCGGGCCGTGGGTGCGGACCGGGCGGACCGCGTCGACCTCGGCGGGGGCGAACGCGAACTGCACCGGTCCGGACACGACGCCGACGACGTCGCCGGTCTCGACGTGGTCGACCGACCCCGTCCCGATCTGGAGGCAGCCGCCGTTCGGCACCGCCAGCCCGGCCGGGACGCCGTGCTCGCAGAGCAGGCACAGCAGGTCCACGGCCCGGGCGACATCGCAGGGCGGCGTGGCCGGGACGAGCCCGTCGGGTACGCGGCCACCGCCGTCGGTGAGCGCGTCGAGCAGGCCGAGGTGGTCGAGCTCGTCGGGGGCACCGGGCGCCGGGGCGGCGGGCGGGTCGTCGGCGCGCGGGGCGAGCCGGAGCACCTCGGTGACCAGCGGCGCGTCGGGTGACAGCAGGTGCGCGCGGTGCACGGCCGCGCCGTCGCCGTCGAACAGCCACAGGGCGGCGGGCTCGCGACGCCCGTCGTCGGCGCGGGTCGCGACGACCGAGGCGACCGCGGGGCGGGACAGGCGCAGGGTCACCGCGTCGGGCCGGACCGGGAACGCCTCGCCGGTGAAGCTCGGCTCGGCGTAGGTGCCGAGCTCGCTGATCAGGGCGTTGCCGTTCGCGGTGGTCGCGACGACCTCGTCGAGGAGCGGCAGGTGCCGCGCCAGCGTGCCGGCGTCGAGGTCGAGCCGGTCGCCGACGAGGTGGGAGAGCAGGACGTCGAGATCGGTGTGGGGCAGGGTCACGGGACACGCTCCGGGTCAGTAGACGTCACGCAGGTACCGCTTCCCGCGCTTGAGTTCGGCGACGAACTCGGCCGCGCCGTCCCCGCCCCCGGTGTGGGCGGCGAGGATCTCGTGCAGCGCGGCGTCGACGTCGCGGGCCATCCGGCTCGCGTCGCCGCACACGTAGAGGTGGGCGCCCCCGGCCAGCCACGCGTGCAGCCGGGCCCCGTGCTCGCGCATCCGGTCCTGGACGTAGACCTTCTCCGCCTGGTCCCGGGAGAACGCCAGGTCGAGGTGGGTGAGCAGACCGTCGGAGGCCCAGCCGAGCAGCTCGGACCGGTAGAGGAAGTCGTGGTCGGAGCGGCGGTCGCCGAACAGCAGCCAGTTCCGGCCACGCGCCCCGCGGGCGGCGCGCTCCTGCAGGAACGCGCGGAACGGGGCCACACCCGTCCCCGGCCCGATCATGATCATGTCGACGTCGTCGGCGGGCGGCCGGAACCCGGTGTTCGGCTGCAGCGAGACGACGGCGGTGTCCCCCACCGCGAGCCGGTCCGCGAGGTGGGTGGAGCAGACCCCGCCGACCGCGCGATCGGCGCACCGGTAGCGGACCGCGGCGACGGTCAGGTGCACCCGGTCCGGGAACAGCAACGGGCTCGACGAGATCGAGTACGCCCGGTGCTGGAGCGGGCGCAGCAGCCCGACGAGCTCCTCCGGGTCGAGCCGCAGCTGCGCGGCGTGCAGCAGCCCGAGCAGGTCCCGGTCCCACAGGCAGGCCGCCCGGTCGTCGCGCAGGGCGGCGCGCAGCCCGGCGTCGGCGGCACGCTCGGCGAGCACGTCGAGCAGGTCGCGCGACGGGGTGACGATCTCGCATGCGCTGGTCAGGAGCTCGCGCAGCGGACGGTCGCCGACGGGGGCGTCGCCGTCGTGGCCGAGGTGCGCCAGGAACGCCTCGACGAGCGCGGGGTCGTTGGCGGGCACGACGGCGAGCGAGTCGCCCGCGGCGTAGGTCAGGCCGGTGCCGGTGAGGTCGAACTCGTGGTGGTGGATCTCCTTGTCCGAGGCGGGACCGGACAGCCGCACCCGGTGCGCGAGCACCGCGGGCACCGGGGCCGGGCGTTCGCGGCGGCGGACCGGCTCCGGCCCGGGTGCGGGCTCCGGCGCGACGGTCGCGGCCGGAGCGGCGGCCAGCACGGCGACGATCTCGGGGAACCACTGCGCGGAGGCGTCCTCCCACATCACGTCGCAGTCGCGGCGCTCCAGGATCCGGGTCGCCCCCAGCTCGGCGAGGCGGGTGTCGAGCAGCCGCCCGGCCGCGCAGAAGTCCTCGTAGGACTCGTCGCCCAGCGCGCACACCGCGAACGACGTCGCGTCCAGGCGCGGCGCGTCGTCGGCGGTGATCATCTTACGGAAGAGGTCGGCGTTGTCGGGCATCTCGCCGTCGCCGTAGGTGGAGCAGACGACGACCACCCTGCTCATGGCGGCGAGGGCGTCGGCGCCGACGGCGTCGAGCTCGTGCAGCTCCCACGGCACCCCCGCCTCGGTGAGGCGCTCGGTGAGCAGGTCGGCGACGTACTCGGCGTTGCCGGTCTCGGTGCCGTACAGCACGTGCACCGGGGTCATCCCGGTCTCCTTCCGGACGGGCGCGGCGGCAGCGCTGCGGGCGCCCGCCAGGTAGCCGGACAGCCAGATCCGCTGCTCGGCGGTGAACGGCGCGTCCGGCGAGATCGCCAGGCTGCTCAGCTCGGTCGGGGGCGGCGGCGCGGTCACGGGGCGCCCACCAGGTCCGGTGCGGCGCGGGCCGCGAACAGCTCCTCGACGCCCGGGATGCGGCCGAGCCGCGCGGTGTTGGCGGCGTCCTGGGCGAGGATCCAGCCGTAGGTGCCGGGGCTGTCGGTGCCGTACACGTCGCGCAGCGCGAGGGAGCGCTTGAGGTCGCCGACGCGCTTGTCGGAGACCAGGACGGCGAGCTCGTCGTCGGTGTAGCCGGCCAGGGCGTCGCGGGCGTAGCGGACCAGCCGGGTGCGGACGGCGTGGTCCTCGGTGAGCAGCAGCGTGCGGGCGTCGACGCCGCGGCGGGCGGCGACCTCCTCGGCGACGGTCTGCACGGTCAGGCCGTTGAGCAGGACGAACATCTCCTCCCCGGCGTCGCCGTCGGGTACCGCCCCGGACGCGACGGGGACGCCGTCGCGCTGGGCGAGCTTGTGTCGGCGCAGCTGGTGCGCGGCGAGGGCGGCGGCGAGCTCGTCGACGAGCTCGCGGCGGCTGCGGGCGGCGAGGATCTCCCCGGCGTCCTGGTAGAGCCGCAGCGCCCGCGGGGTCGCCACGAGCAGGTGCGCGCGTTCGCGGTCCCAGTGCTCGAGCAGCCGGACGGCGAGCGGCGAGCCGGTGGCCTCGGCGTGCCACTCCAGCAGCAGCCGGACGGCGGTCACGTGGAACCCCGAGACCGGTGCGACGTCGACCGAGTCGGTCGAGAACCCGACCGTCCCGGCCGGGTCGTACTGGTAGAGGAACCCGCCGGACATGCCGTTGCCGAGGCCGGACCCGGCGGCGCCGAGGTTCAGCACGGCCCCGCCGGTCATGTACTCGCAGCCGAAGTCGCCGAGCCCCTCGACGACGGCGCTCGCACCGGAGTTCCGCACCGCGAACCGGTCCCCCGCCTCCCCGTGGACGAACAGCCGGCCACCGGTGGCCCCGAACAGCGCGAAGTTGCCGACGAGCACGTTGCTTCCGGGCCGGTCGTCGTGCACGGCGCCGGGTGAGCGGATCGCGATGGTGCCGCCGCAGGCGGACTTGCCGACGCCGTCGTTGGCGGTGCCGGTGTGGGCGAGCCACATCCCGTCGTTGCAGAACAGACCGAACGACTGCCCCGCCGCGCCGCGGGTGCGGATCCGCAGCCACCGCTGCGGCAGGAAGCGGCGGCCACGGTCGTCGACGAGTGCCGGCCCCGGGACGTGCTCGTGGTTCAGCATCCGCTCGACGTCGACGGCGAGGCGCCCGCCCACCGAGCGGTGCCGGTTGCCCAGCGCTCCCCCGTCGATGTCCACTCCGGGTTCACCGCGGGTCAGGGCGGCGCGGACGGTCGCCGACCAGCGCTCGTCGTGGTCGTGGTCGGCGCCGACCCGCACCGGGTCGGCGACCTGCGGGGTCGTCACCCGGTGCAGCAGGCGGCGCAGGTCCAGGCGCCCGACCAGCGACGGGTGCCGCGCCAGGTGCAGCAGGTCGGCGCGGCCGCGGGCCTCGCGCAGGCTCCGCAGCCCGAGCGAGGCGAGGATCTCGCGGACCTCGTGGGCGACGCCGAGCAGGTACTGGGCCAGCGCGCGGGGGTCGCCGTCGAACGCGTCGGCGTCGGTGGTGATCCCGGCCGGGCACTTCACGTTGCAGTTCTTCGCCATGACGCAGCGCAGCATCATCAGCGCGGTCGTCCCGAACTCGAAGCCGTCGGCGCCGAGCAGCGCGGAGACGACGACGTCGCCGCCGGTCTGGTGCGCCCCGGAGCACCGCAGCTCGACGGCGTCGCGCAGGCCGTGCGCGGACAGCGCCTGGTGCACCTCGGCGACGCCCAGCTCGGCGGAGCGCCCGGCGAACTTCAGGCTGGTGACGTTCGCGGCGCCGGTGCCGCCGGTGTTGCCGGCGACGTTGATGACGTGCGCGCCGGCCTTCGCGACGCCGACGGCGATCGTCCCGATCCCCTCCGAGGACACCAGCTTGACCACCACCCTCACCCGCGCGGCGGTGGCGTCGTGGATGAGCTGGGCGAGGTCCTCGATGGAGTAGGTGTCGTGGTGCGGCGGCGGGGACACCAGCTCGACGCCGGGCGTCGCACCGCGGGCGGCGGCGATGTCGACGGTCACCTTGGCGCCGGGCAGCTGGCCGCCCTCGCCGGGCTTGGCGCCCTGCGCGATCTTGATCTCGACCTGTTCCAGCATCGGGTCGGCGAGGTAGCCCGCCCACACGCCGAAGCGGCCGGAGGCGAACTGCTTGATCCGGGAGCCACGGATGGTGCCGAACCGGCTGCGGGACTCGCCGCCCTCGCCGCAGTTGGACAGCCCGCCGACCATGTTGGTGCCGTGCGCGACGGCCTCGTGCGCCCCGGCGACGAGCGCGCCGTGGCTCATCGCACCCGAGGCCAGGGTGCGGGTGATCCCCGAGGCGGGCTGCACGTCGTCGAGAGCGACCGGGTCGGGGGCGGTGACCAGCAGGTCCAGCCAGTCCTCCGCCGTCCCGGCCGCGACCACCCGCAGGGTCCCGTGGTCCAGGCGTGCGACGGACGCGCCGAACCGCTCGGCCAGCCAGGACGCCAGCGGGGCGGCGTCGCCGTCGACGTGCAGCAGGTCGCCGTCGCGACGGAGGCCACGTACGGCGATGCACGCGTTGCCCGCCGGGTCGATCCGGTCGAGGACCTCGGCGGGGCGGCCGTCGCGCAGGTCCGGCGGTCCCACCAGCACGTCGCGCAGCGCGGACGGGCGTCGCGCACGCTCGGCGGTGAGGGACCGGACGAGCTCGCGGTAGCCGGGCGTGGGGGTGGACGCGTCGATCTCGGCGGCGGTGAGCGCACCCAGTCCGGTGTGGACGTAGGCGTCGTCGTGCAGGCCGAGGGAGTCGGTGAGCGCGGCGAGTGGGAGCAGCCGCAGCTCACGGTCGGCCGGGCCTGCGGTGAGGCCGGTCCGCTCGTCGACGAGGCCGGTGAACGCGGTGACGGCGGCGGCGCCGTAGGAGTGCCCGGCGCCGTCGGAGCGTTCCTTGAACAGGCCGAGCTGCGGGAGGTCCTCGGGGCCGGTGACGGTCAGCGCGTGGGCGTGCCAGGCGCGCACCGAGCGCTCGATGTCGGCGAACCCGGCGCCGCCGACCGGGGCATCGACCTCGGGGAGCCAGCGGGCGAGCACCGGGTCGCGGGTGTCGAGGTAGGCGGCCTCGAAGAACTCGCCGCCGACGTAGCTCTCCATCGTGCACAGCCCGATCCGGGCCATGGTCTTGAGCAGGGACTTCTCCGCGGCGGCACGGAAGCGGGCGAACGCCGCGCCGGGGTCGCCGGGATGCTGCTGCGCGGCACGCAGGTGCGCGGTGTGCGGGTGCACCGCCGAGCCCCCGAACCCGAGCACGACGGCGAGGTGGTGCGCCGAGCACACCTGCCCGGTGGCGACGACCAGCGACACCGCGGGACGCAGACCGGCCGCGATCAGCGCACGGTTCACCGCGGCGACGGCGAGTACCGCGGGGACCGCGGCCCGGTCGCGGGCGACGGCGCGGTCGTCGAGGACGGCGATGCCACCGCCGTCGCGGGCGAAGGCGACGACCTCGGCGCACAGTCCCTCGACCGCGGCCTCCAGCGTGCCGGGCTCGTGCAGCAGCGCGAACCGGCCGACCGGGACGACGTGCTGGGCGCCGATGCGGGCGAGGCCGTCGGCGTCGAGGACGGGCGAGCCGAGGACGATGCGGTGGAACGGGCCGTCGTGCACCGGGCGGGCGCCGAGCGCGACGCGCAGGGTCATGCCGTCGGCCTCGCGGATCGGGTCCAGCGGCGGGTTGGTGACCTGGGCGAAGCGCTGGGAGAAGAAGTGCGCGACGCCGCCCTCGCGGTCGCTGAGGGCGTTGATCGCGTTGCCGTAGCCCATGGCGGAGACGCGTTCGGTCCCCGTGTCGAGCATCGGGTCGAGCAGGACGCGGAACGCCTCGGCGTCCAGGCCGTAGGCGACGTAGCGCTGGTGGACGGTGAGGTCACCGCTCCCGGCGGGCCCGGGGACCTCGGCACCGGCCTCGTCGGGGGCGGGCGGCAGCGCGGCCGCCGGGGTGCGGGCCCCGGCCAGGAGGGCCTCGTGGTCGGCGCGGGCGGCGAGCAGCTCCAGGGTCTGCGCGGTGTCGTAGCTGCGACGCTCGCGGGTGCTCCACCACAGCATCCCGCCGGCCTCGATGCGGCCGCGGCGCAGCACGTCGTCGTCGGGGAAGGCCCACTGGCCCGCCTCCGACGAGACGGTCAGGTAGTCGGCGGTCTCGCAGGTCCGCAGTGGACGCAGGCCGAGCCGGTCGAGGCGGGCGCCGACGACCTCGCCGTCGGAGAAGACGAGCGCGGCCGGGCCGTCGTTGATCTCCTCGACCAGCGACCGGTACTCCAGCATCGCGCGCACCGGCGCGGACAGCGTGCGGTCGTTCTCCCAGGCCGGGGGCATCGCGGCGACGACGGCCGCGACGAGGTCGAGGCCGTCGCCCGCCACGCGCGCGTGCAGGGTCTGGTCGAACCGCGCGCTGTCGGACTGCCCGGGCGGGCGCACGATCCGGCGGCCCCGGGCGCGGGCGAGGGCCTCGTCGGCGATCCGGTTCTTGCGGTCGGTGTTGAGCTCGCCGTTGTGCGCGAGGAGCCGGAAGGGCTGCGCCATCGACGGGTGCGGGTCGGTGTTGGTCGAGAAGCGGGTGTGGAAGTAGAGGCTGCGCACCCGGTGGTCCGGATCGGTCAGGTCGGCGAAGTACGGCACGACCTCCCACGAGTTCAGCCGTCCCTTGAGGACCTGGGTGCGGGTGGACAGGCTGAGCGGGTGGAGACCGGCGACGGCGTCATCGGTGTAGGCGACGGACTCGATGTCGAGCAGTGCGCCGTGCGCCAGGCGCTCCGGGTCCGCGACGTCCGGCACCTCGACGATCCACTGCCGCACCGGCAGCTGCTGTGCCACGGCCGCCGGGCGCAGCACCGACGGGTCGACCGGCACGTCGCGGACGGCCAGGACGGTGCAGCCGTGCGCGGTCAGGGTGAGTGTGACCAGCGCTGCGGCCGCCGCGGCGCGTCCGGGGTCGGCGGGGAGGAAGACGTTGGCGACGGCGAACCGCCCCGGCGTCAGCTCGCGGCCGGCGAGCCGGGAGAAGAACGGCACCGACAGGTCCACCGAGACGCCGCCGCCGTCACCGACACCCTCGGCGGACATCCCGCCGCGGTGCGGCACCGAGCAGAGGGCACGATGGGCGAGGGTGAGCACGTCGTGGGTCTGCACCCCGTCCTTGCGGACGATCAGCCCGACGCCGCAGCTCGCGTGCTCGGCGGCGGGGTCGTGCAGTCCGGACGGTGCCACGTGGCGCTCCTCCTTCACTAAGGGAAGGCTTACCTTAGGAAGACGGGAGCGGAGGGAGCAACGCCCGGTCGCTGTAGCGCGGGACACACCGGGAGTCGACGGCGGCGCCGGGGCGCGGCCGGGACGGGGCTAGACTGCGGGCGACGGGGTGTGGCGCAGCTTGGTAGCGCACTCGCTTTGGGAGCGAGGGGCCGTGGGTTCAAATCCCGCCACCCCGACCAGCGGAAACGTCGCCGCGAGCGGCGTTCCGGAGGCGGCTGACAGCGACGTCCGACAGCGCCCGGCCCCGGCCGGTGGTCCAGCCCGGCGCCCGCACCGAGCCGTGGTCCGGCCGCCCGCCCGCAGCGGCGACGTGCTCAGGGGGAGCCGCCGTGGTGGTGCCGACGGAACTCCGAGGGCGACAGGCCGTAGCGACGGCGGAATGCGGCGGCGAACCGGCTCGGACTCGAGAACCCCCAGTTCGCCGCGACGTCGCTGACCGAGTGCGACGTCCGGCTCTCCAGGTCCGCCTTCGCCCGTTGCAGGCGGACGGTCGTGAGGTGCTCCATCGGGGAGCATCCGATCCACTCCTGGAAGCCCTCCTGCAGCCGTCGCACGGTGGTGCTCCCGAGGACCGCCATGTCCGCCACGGTCCAGGGCCGGGCCGGGTCGTCACGGACCGCGTCCACGACCCGGGACACCGTGCGCGGCCGCGCGGGCGACCCCGTGCCCAGGTCGGGGCAGCTCGTCAGCAGGAATCCCGCGGCCACCGCGCCGGCCAGCTGCTCGGAGACCACGGGAGAGCCGGCGAACAGTGACGGGCGACGAAGGTGGCTGGCGAGACTGTTGACGAGTCTCCGCCAGTCCTCACCTCCGCCCCGGTCGAGATCGAGCTGGTCGGGCAGGACGCCGGCGACCCGGACGGGGTCACTGCCCAGTACGCGTTCCGCCTCGCGATCGAGCCAGGTGCGGTCGAACTTGACCCCCAGCACGGTGCATGTCGCGTCCCAGTGCGTGATCCGGCACGCGCTGTCGGCCCGGAAGACCGCCGCCTGGCCGGAGACGGAGGTCATCGATCCGCGACGGGTCTGGCTGACGAAGTGACCGGTCAACGGGATGTTGACCTCGTACGCTCCGGGATAGTCGCAGTCGATGGCGATGTCGGCGCCCCAGCCGACGTAGCCGAGGAGCACCGGGCCGAGATCGAGTGTCTGCAGGGTGAGCCGAGGCCTGCTGTGAGGGCCGATGGGCGTCAGCTCGTGCGGGAAGTACACGTCAGCGACGCTCTGCGACACCTGGTCCCAGTCCCGAGGTGGCGCACCCCTGCGTGCGGCCATGCCCTCGATCGTAACCGACACCGATCAGGTCCGAACTCCTCGCGCGATCGGTGCCGAAACCGCGCGATCGGTGTCGTCAGGCCCCGACGACCCCGCCTACCTTCTCGCCGTCCCGAACCGACGCAGTGAAGGAGCCACCCCCATGACGGCGGTGAACGACGCCCGCACCCCGGACCTCTCGTGGCTGGACGACGTGACGATGTCCGACCTCGAGCGGAACCCGTACGCGACCTACGAGCGGCTGCGCGCCGAGGCACCACTCGCCTACGTCCCGGTACTGGGTTCCTACGTCGCGTCGACCGAGGAGGTCTGCCGCGAGGTGGCCACGAGCGCCGCCTTCGAGGCCGTCATCACCCCGGCGGGCGGGCGCACCTTCGGACATCCGGCGATCATCGGGGTCAACGGGGACGTCCACGCCGACCTGCGCGGGATGGTCGAGCCCGCGTTGCAGCCGGTCGAGGTCGACCGCTACGTCGAGGACCTCGTCCGTCCCATCGCCCGCCGCTACCTGGAGAGCTTCGAGAACGACGGCCGCGCCGAGCTGGTCGCGCAGTACTGCGAGCCGGTCAGTGTGCGGTCCCTCGGTGACCTCCTCGGGCTCCGCGACGTGGAGTCCGACGTCCTGCGCGACTGGTTCGCGAAGCTCAACCGCTCGTTCACCAACGCGGCCATGACCGAGAGCGGTGAGTTCGCCAACCCGGAGGGCTTCGTCGAGGGTGACCGGGCGAAGGCCGAGATCCAGGCCGTGGTCGACCCGCTGATCGACCACTGGATCACCCACCCCGACGACAGCGCGATCTCGCGCTGGCTGCACGACGGCATGCCCCCCGGGCGCACCCGCGACCGCGAGTACATCTATCCGACCGTCTACGTGTACCTGCTCGGCGCGATGCAGGAGCCCGGACACGGGATCGCGTCCACCCTCGTCGGGCTGTTCGGCGAGCCCGAGCAGATGGAGCGGGTCGTCGACGACCCCGCGTTGATCCCGCGAGCGGTCTCGGAGGGGATGCGCTGGACGTCGCCGATCTGGTCGGCCACCGCACGCATCTCGACCCGGCCCGTGACGGTCGCGGGCGTCGACCTCCCGGCCGGCACCCCGGTGATCCTCTCCTACGGCTCCGCCAACCACGACCACGACCGGTACGAGGCGCCGACCCGGTTCGACATCGACCGTCCCCCGCTCCCGCACCTGGCCTTCGGGGCGGGCAACCACGCCTGCGCCGGGATCTACTACGCCAACCACGTCATGCGCATCGCGCTCGAGGAGCTGCTCGAGGCCATCCCGAACCTGGAGCGCGACACCTCCTCCGACGTCGAGTTCTGGGGCTGGGGATTCCGCGGTCCGACCACCCTGCACACCGTGTGGGAGGTGTGAGGGCATGGCGTTCACGGCGACCGTCGCCGGGCGGAGGGTGACGTGCGGGCCGGACCAGTCGGTCCTCGACGCGTTCCTCCGCGCCGGGGCGTGGATGCCGAACTCGTGCAACCAGGGCACCTGCGGCACCTGCAAGGTGCACGTGCTGAGCGGCGAGGTCGACCACCGGGACTCCCCGCTCGGCACGTTGACCGAGGACGAGCGGTCCGCCGGTCTGGCGCTCGCCTGCCAGGCCAGGCTCCGCTCCGACGCGGAGGTCGCACCGTCGGGGCCGGGCGGCGGGAGCGCGGGGCGTCGGACCCACCCCCTGCGCGATCTGGACGCCGTCGTCGTCGACATCGAGGACATGGCGCGGGACACCCGCCGGGTGCGGCTGGGCCTGGCCGACCCGCTCGCCTTCCACGCGGGCCAGTACGTGGAGCTCACGGTCCCGGGCTCGGGTGCTCGGCGGCAGTACTCGCTGGCGAACGTCGCCGACGACGACCAGGCCCTGGAGCTGCACGTACGGCTCGTCCCCGGAGGGACGGCCACCGACCGCTGGATCTTCGACGGGCTCGCCGTCGGCGACCGGGTACGGGCCGCCGGGCCCCTGGGCGACTTCTTCCTCGACCCGGAGGACGACGACGGCGGCGAGCCGATGGTGCTGATCGGGGGCGGTACGGGGCTGGCCCCCCTGTTGGGCATCGTGAGGACCGCGCTCGCCGGCCGACC
This sequence comes from Pseudonocardia sp. ICBG1034, assembly GCF_020131375.1. Classification (NCBI taxonomy): domain Bacteria; kingdom Bacillati; phylum Actinomycetota; class Actinomycetes; order Pseudonocardiales; family Pseudonocardiaceae; genus Pseudonocardia; species Pseudonocardia sp. ICBG1034. Next base: position 1,520,844 of record NZ_JAHLEK010000015.1, on the reverse strand, counting down.
GGGCCGCGAGATCCTCCTGTACCACGGGGTCCGCGGCGCGGCCGATCTCTACGACCTGGACCTCCTGGCCCGTCTGTCCGAGGCCCACCCGAACGTCAACGTCGTTCCCGTGCTCTCCCACGAGAGCCCGCCCGACGGCACCTTCTACCGCACCGGGCTCCCGACCGACCTGTTCCTGGACGACGTCGGATCGGCCCGGGGCTGGTCGGGCTGGCTCTGCGGACCACCGGCGATGGTCGAGGCCGGGGTCAGGGCGTTCAAGCGTCGCCGCATGGCCCCCCGCCTGATCCACCGGGAGACGTTCACCCCCGCCGACGCCGGCTGAGGGCCACCCCGCTCAGGACAGCACGCGCAGCTGGAACGGATAGTCGTAGGGCCGGTCGTTCGACGCCCGCACCGCGCCCTTGACGTGGCACCACGCGGACACCACGAACAGCACGAGCATCAGCGGCAGCGCCACCACGATCCCGACCACGGTGAAGATCAGGATCCAGCAGAGGATGAACAGCACCCAGAACGACAGGTTGAAGTTGAACGCCCCGGCGGCGGCCCGGCGCGCGAACGGGTCGTCCTTCTTGACCAGCCAGACCAGCAGCGGGCCGACCAGGCTCAGCAGTCCGGCGCTCAGCACCGCGGCGATCGGCGCCGACAGGTGGGCCAGGATCGCGGCGATCCGGCTGCTGTCGGCCGGCGTGGGCGCGGGGCCGCCGGCGTACGGCTGTGACATCGGGTTCCTCTTCTCTGGTCCGCGAGCCAGGGCGGCCGCGGACCGGTTCCGCAGGACGAACGTCCGCGGTCTCGCGGCCACCCTGCCAGCCACCGGTCCGGAACCGGGAACCGGACAACACGGGCCGATCCGCGATCACCCGGATGTGTGCAGACGGAGGTCGCGGGCCGTAGGACGGCCGTCGCCGACGACCAGCTCCTCCGGGGCAGCACTGTGACGGCGGGAACACCCCGCCCCGCGCCGGCGTTCCGGTCGTCGAAGCGTCCGTGGGGGTGCGTCCGATGCCGTCGAGTGCGAGACCGTCGTTCACCGTCGGCCTCGTCGTGCCCTCGGCCGGCTCCGACCGCATCTACGGGCCGTCGTGCATCCTGTGCGCCCGGCTGGCCGTCGAGGAACTGAACGCGGTGGGCGGGGTCCTCGACCGCCCCGTCCACCTGCGGATCCTCGACGGGTCCGGGGCGCCGGAGCAGGTGGCGACGGCGGTCGCGCAGGCGGCACGGACCGGGGCGATCGACGCCGTCGTCGGCTGGCACATCTCCCCGGTGCGGGTGCGGCTCGCGTCGGCGCTGCGCGGGCTGGTGCCGTACGTGTTCACCGCGCTCTACGAGGGCGGTGAGACCACGCCGGGTGTCGTCCCGATCGGTGAGACACCGGACATCCAGCTCACCCCGGCGCTGCGGTGGATGGCCCAGGAGATCGGCGTCCGGCGCTGGGCGGTGATCGGCAACGACTACCGCTGGCCGCACCGGTCGATCGCGCGGACCCGGGCCGCGCTCGACGGGTCCGGCGGGCCGATGCTCGACCACACCCGTTTCGTACCGCTCGGCACCTCGGACCACCGGGCGGTGCTGGACGACCTGGCCGACCTCGACGTCGACGGGATCCTGACGCTGCTCGTCGGCTCCGACGCCGTCGCGTTCCACCGCGAGTTCGCCCGGCGCGGGCTGGAGAGCCGGTACGCCCGGTTCTCCCCGTTGATGGACGAGAGCATGCTGGCCTGCGCCGGGGCCGGCGCGTCGCAGGACGTGTTCACCGCCGCCGGCTACTTCGAGGCCCTCCCGACCGCGGAGAGCCTGGCCTTCGGCGCCCGCTACGCCCGCCGGTTCGGCCCCGGCGCACCGCTGCCGTGCGCGCCCGGCGAGTCCTGCTACGAGGGCGTCGGGGTCCTCGCCGCTCTGGTGAACCGGGTCGGCACCACCGACGCGGTCCGGCTGTCCGAGGCCGCCGGACGGTGCCACTACGTCGGCCCGCGCGGACCCGTGACCGTACGCGACGGCCGCGCCGAGCAGCGCATCTACATGGCCGTCGCCGACGGGTCGGGTTTCGACATCCTCGCGTCCCTCTGAGACCTCCGGGCGAGGACGAGCGCGGTCACGACCGCGGCGAGCACCAGGATCCCGGACAGCGGCAGCCCGATCAGCAGCATCAGGCCGCCACCGATGTTCGCGCCGATCGACGCAGCCGTCATGACGCGTCCGGCCCACCCGACCAGCAGGCCCGCCACCACGCACAGCGCCACCGGTGACGCCACGGCCCACCGGCGGACGACGGCGGCGACGCAGCAGACCAGCCCCGCCCCGGCGAGCACCCCGACGGGCCACGGCAGCGCGGGCGGGTCGTACGCCCGGATCCCGTCGGCGAGGTCGGATGCGGGGCTGACGTCGCCGATCAGGAACCAGGCGACGACGGCCGCGCAGGTCCCGGCGAGCAGCCCCACCGGGATGGCACGCAGTGCGCCGGACACGGGAGTCCCCTCTCCTCGGTTCCCCGCCACCCTGGCCCGCGCGGACCCGGCGGACCTCCGTAGGACCACGGAGTTCAGTCGGCCGGCCGCCACGGACGCGGCGGCAGCGTCGGCAGGCCGCTCGGTGCGCACTGCCCGCCCCGCTCCCCCGCCAGCCGGAACACCAGCCAGCCCGACAGCGCGGCCAGCACCGACCCGGCCAGGATCCCGATCTTCGCCTCGGCGACGAGCAGCTCGTCGGTGAGCGCGAGCTCGGTGACGAACAGGGCCACGGTGAACCCGATGCCCGACAGCGCGGCACCGCCCATCAGCTGACCCCAGCGCAGCGTGTCGGGCACCCGGCCCAGCCCGGTGCGCAGCGCGACCCAGGTCGCGGCGGCGACGCCGATCGGCTTGCCCACGACCAGGCCGAGCACGATGCCCCAGGTGAGCATCGACGTCGCCGCGGCCGACAGGGTCTCCGACGACAGCACCACCCCGGCGTTGGCGAGCACGAACAGCGGCACGATGACGTAGCTGCTCCACGGCTGGATGGCCTGCTGGAGCCGCTCGTTCGGGGAGACGGCGGCGACCGCGACCGCGCGGGCGGTGCGGGCCCGCTCCGGGGTGGGGTCGAGCAGGAAGTTCTTCCCGATCCGGACGGCCTCGACCATCTCGGTGCGACGCGGCGCGTAGGCGTTGACCAGCAGCCCGAGCGCCACGCCGACCACGCTCGGGTGCACCCCCGACCGCAGCACCGCGACCCAGCACAGGATCCCGACGACGGCGTAGAACGGCGTCCGCCAGAACCGCACCCAGCGCAGCGCGAGCAGCCCGGCGAGCAGCACCACGGCGACGAGCAGCGCGAGCAGGTCGACCTCGTCGGTGTAGAACAGCGCGATCGCCAGCACCGCGCCGATGTCGTCGACGATGGCCAGAGCCAGCAGGAACACCCGCAGCTGGTCGGGGCAGCGCGGCCCGAGCAGCGCGAGCACACCCAGCATCACCGCGGTGTCGGTGGAGATCGCGATCCCCCAGGCGCCCGCCGCCTCGCCGCCGGCGTTGAGCGCGAGGAAGAACAGCGCGGGCACGACGAGTCCGCCGAGCGCGGCCGCGGCCGGTGCGGCCAGGGCGCGGAACCCGCGCAGCTCGCCCAGCGTCGTCTCGCGGGCGATCTCCAGCCCGACGGAGAGGAAGAACAGCACCATCAGGCCGTCGTTGACCCAGTGCCGCAGGTCCAGGTCGAGCGCGGACTCCCCGAACGACACGGCCAGCGGTGTGTGCCAGAACGTCTCGTACCCGCCGCCGAGGTTGGCCCACAGCAGCGCGACGACGGCCGCCCCGACCAGCAGGACCGCCGATCCGGACTCGGTCCCGAGGAACCGCCGCGCTGCATCGGAGAGGTCGCCGCGCTCGGCTAAGGTCACCACCGCCATGTGCTGATCCTGCACCGCCCGTCGCGGGACGCAACGAGGAGGCCGTCATCAGCCTGGATCCACCCGTCGGACCGTACGACCACGTCCTGGGCCCGCCCGAGGCCGAGCTGACGCTGGTGGAGTACGGCGACTTCGAGTGCCCCTACTGCCGCGACGCCGCACCGGTGCTGGAGGAGGTCCGCGACCGCTTCGAGGGGCGGCTGCGGTTCGCGTTCCGGCACTTCCCGCTGCACGAGGTGCACCCGCACGCCATCGCGGCCGCCCTCGCCGCGGAGATGGCCGGGTTCGACGGCCGGTTCTGGGAGATGCACGACACCCTGTTCGCCCCCGGTCCGCCGCGGCTGCGCCAGGACGACCTGCGGGAGCACGCCGTCGCCGCGGGGGTGCGGCCGGACCGGGTCGTCTGGCCGGCGACGCGGCTGGCGGAGGACCGCGTCGAGGCCGGGTTCAACGCGGCGGTGCGCTCGGGCGTGCGCGGCACGCCGACCCTGTTCGTCAACGGCGAGCGGTACCGCGGCGACGTCACGGTCGCCGCGCTCACCGCCGCGCTGGACCCCGCGCTCCGGTCGTAGCCGCTCAGGCCGTCGCGGCGGGCCCGACCAGCATCACCGGGCAGTCCGCGCGCTGGACCAGCGCGAGCCCGGTCGAGCCGAGCAGCAGCCCGGTGAACCCGCCCCGCCCCCGGGTGGCGACGACGACCAGCCGCGCCGCCCCGCTGCGCTGGGCCAGCACCCGTCCCGGCTCGGCGCGCTCGATCACCCGCTCGACGGCGACGTCGGGATAGCGCTCCGACCAGCCGGCGAGCCGCTCGGCCAGCGCCCGCTCCTCGGCCTCGCGCAGCCGGTCGAACGCACCGGTCGCACGCAGGGCCGGGGACCGGCCGTCGTGCCAGGCGTGCAGGGCGACCAACCCGGTGCCGTGCTCGGCGGCCGCGGCGAAGGCGTGCTCCAGCGCGACGTCGGACAGCGGGCCGCCGTCGATCCCGACCAGGACCGGCCCGTCGGACGACGTGCCGCGGACGACGACGACCGGGCAGCCCGCGTGCGAGGCCACGGCGAGGGTCACCGACCCCAGCGCGGTGCCCATCGCCCCGCGCCCGGCGGACCCCAGCACCAGCAGCTCCGCCGTGGCGGACCGCTCGACCAGTGCCGTCGACGGCGCCCGACGGTCCTCGGCGACGTCGACCGCGACCTCGGGTGCGGCCTGCGCGGCGGCGTGCCGGGCCGCGTCGAGGGTCGCTCGGGACTCCTCGCGGATCGACTCCTCGACGTCGTCGAGCAGGGGGGCGACGGCGGCGTCCGCGTACAGTCCGGCCACGTCGAAGGCCTGCACGAGCAGCAGGTCGGCGTGCCGGGCGGCGGCCTCGCGGGCCGCCCACGCGACGGCGTCCAGGGCCGCGTCCGATCCGTCCACGCCGACGACGACGGTGCTCATCACTGTGCTCCGTTCCCGGCCGGCCCGGTGTCGGCCGTTCACCCTCCACTGTGCTCCCTCGCGGGCCGGGTCGCACGGCCCCGTCGTGTGAGGTCGGAGACGGCCCGCACGGGCCGGGACGGGCACCCGGGGCCCCGGGCCGCATCGCTACGGTGATCGCTGCTGCATTCCGGAGACAGGGAGGTCCCGTGCACGCACCGAGCGTTCTCGTGGTCGGCGCCGGGTTCGGCGGCATCGCCGCCGCGATCGAGCTGCGGGCCCACGGCATCCGCGACGTCACGATCGTCGACGCCGCCGACGGCATCGGCGGTACGTGGCTGCACAACACCTACCCGGGCGCCGCCTGCGACGTGCCGAGCCATCTGTACTCGTACTCGTTCGCCCAGCGCACCGACTGGTCGCGGCTCTGCTCACCGCAGCCCGAGATCCTCGCCTACCTGCGGGGTGTCGCCGCCGAGTTCGGGGTCGACGAGCTCGTGCAGACCGGTGTGCGGATCGTCGACGCCCGGCGCGACGAGGCCGACGGACCCTGGACGGTCACCGCCGACGACGGCCGCACCTGGACCCCCGACGTGCTGATCGTCGCAACCGGTCAGCTGAACCGGCCGGTGTCCCCCGACCTGCCCGGCGTCGACTCGTTCGCCGGGACGATGTTCCACTCCGCGCGCTGGGACCACGACCACGACCTGCGCGGACGTCGCGTCGCCGTGATCGGGACCGGAGCCAGCGCCGTGCAGTTCGTGCCGGCGATCGCCCCCGAGGTGGGGCACATGACGGTGTTCCAGCGGTCCGGGAACTGGTTCCTGCCGCGACGGAACCGGAGGTTCCCGGCGTGGTGGCGGGCCGCGATCGCGCGGGTGCCCGGCCTGCAGGCCGCTCGGCGCCGGTTCATCACCGAGTACTGCGAGGCGCTGACACTGATGATCCGCCACCCCGCCACCTGGGGCAGGCTGGGGCGGCTCTACGCGACGCTGTTCATGCGGGCCCAGCTGCGCGACCCCGAGGTCCGCCGGAAGGTCTGGCCGGACTACACCTTCGGCTGCAAGCGCATCCTGTTCAGCTCGCACTGGCTCCCCGCGCTGCAGCGGCCCAACGTCGCGGTCGAGACGTCACGCATCACCGCCGTCGAGCCGACCGGGGTGCGCACCGAGGACGGCACGCTGCACGAGGTCGACACGATCATCTGGGGCACCGGGTTCGCGGCGACCGACTTCATGTTCCCGATGGAGATCAGCGGCCCGGGCGGACGGTCGCTGCGCACCGAGTGGTCCGACGGCGCGCACGCCTACCTCGGCATGACCGTCCCCGGGTTCCCGTCGCTGTTCGTGCTCTACGGCCCGAACACCAACACCTCCGGCGGCTCGATCATCCGGTACCTGGAGCACCAGGTCCGCTACGTCCGCGAGGCCCTGCAGGAGGCCGCCCGCCGCGGCGCGTCCGGCGTGGAGGTCCGCCCCGAGGTCGAGCAGGCCTACGACGAGGAGGTCCAGGCCCGCTTCCCCGGCACCGCGTGGACCCGCTGCGACTCCTGGTACCGCGACGACACCGGGCGCATCGTCACCAACTGGCCCGGCTACATGCGCGAGTACGACGAGCGCACCCGCCGCGTCGAGCCGTCGGACTACGTCTTCCACTGAGCCCCGGCCGGCGCCGGGCAGGACGGAACCGCCCCCTGCGTCCCGTGGCGGCGGGAGGCAGGGGGCGGAGGTCGTCGTCGGGGTCAGTCGCAGGACGTCGGGTTGTCGCGGTTCTGCGCCGCCCCGCCGCCGAGGATCCCGAGGACGTTGCCGAGGGCCGCGTTGACGCCGGGGCAGATGTTGGCGTTGTTGAGGACGTTGACGTCGTCGAGGTTCACCAGGCCGAACTGGTCGCCCCGGGTGTTGCCGACGTCCTGGACGAAGGAGTCACCGTCGTCGTCCTTCGGCGCGGGCGCAGCCGACGCCAGCGGGCTGAAGGCGACCATGGTGGCGATGACGGCGACGCCGGTGACCGCAAGCTTCCTGCGCATGTCTTTCTCCCCGATCGTGTCCGGTGGGACGGACGTGTCTCACGATTCCCGTGAGCACCACCGGGACGCCTGTGCGTCGCGGCAAGCGGACAGTAGGCAGCCGCTCACCGGCGGGGATACGGCAGCGACACCAACGAGTGACCCGATCACCACGGGTGCCAAAAGTGTGGTGTGAAACGGACGGAACCGGTTCTCCCAGGACGCCGGACACCCTCCGTCCCCACGTCCGGGGCTGCCGATGCGAAGGGTGATCGCCCGACCGGACCGTGGGCGGGGGCCGACCACCCGCGGGGGTGAATCCGTGACCGGCGTGTCGCGGGACCCGGCGTGTCGCGGCGGGACCGTGGCGTCCGGGGCTTGCACCTGACGCGACGTGAGGCGGCACCGTCCATCATGCCGCCACGACGTGGCGGTCCGACAGGAGGGGATTCCGGTGAAGGTGGGCGAGCTGGCCCGGGTGACCGGGCTGACCGTGCGGACACTGCACCACTGGGAGGAGCGGGGGCTGGTCGTGCCGTCGGCGCGGACGGCCTCCGGCCACCGGGTCTACGACGACGGCGACGTCCGCAGCGTCTACCAGGTGGTCGCCCTGCGGGAGCTGGGCCTGCCGCTGGAGGCGATCGGCGGGCTGCTCTCGTCCGGGTCGTTCGCCGACGTCCTCACCGCGCACCTGGACCAGGTCGACGCCCGGCTGGCGGCGCTGCACGCCCTGCGGGGCACGCTCGCGGCGGTCGTCGACCGGCTCCGGGACGCGCCGGACCCCGACCCGTCGGACGTGCTGATGATGATCGACGAGGTGAGCAGGGTGAACGACACCTTCGCGCAGTACTTCACTCCCGAGCAGGTCGCCGCGCTCCGTGCGCGGCGCACCGAGGGCGAGACGGCAGCGGCCGCGTGGCCCGGACTGATCGCCGACGTGCAGGCCGAGATGGACGCGGGCACCGACCCGGCGGAGCCGCGCGTGCAGGCGCTCGCCGCGCGGTGGTCGGAGCTGCTGGCGACCTTCCACCGTGGTGACGAGTCGTTGCAGCGGCAGCTGTACCGGCTGCGGGACGAGAACCCCGACGAGGTGACCGCGGCGGGTGGCCCGGACCAGGCGATGATCGACTACATCGCCCGGGCCGGGGTCACCGGCTGAGCCGGTGGGGCGGGAGGCCGGGGATCAGACCGGCCCGATACCCCGCACCCCCGCCCCACCCACACCGGCCGCCTCCAGCAGCCCCGCCAGCACCGGGTTCACCGCACCGGCCTTCCACGCCAGCGCCAGCGGCACCTCCGGCGGGTCGGTCAGTGGTACGAGCACCACCCCCGGCGTGCGCAGCTCCGCCGTCGCGTCCAGCGCCAGCCCCACCCCGACACCGGCCCCGACCAGGGACAGCAGGGTGTGCGTCTCGGGGGCCTCCTGCTCGATGCGCGGCAGGAATCCGGCGTGCAGGCAGGCCGCGTCGACCGACGTGCGCATGACCGCCATCCGCCGGGCCGGGTAGGTGACGAACGGGTCGTGGGCCAGCTCCGCCAGGTCGATCGTGTCCCGCCCGGCGAGCGGGTGCTCCTCGGGCAGCGCGGCGACGAGCCGATGCCGGTCGATCTCGTGGACGACGAGGCCGTCGTCGTCGACCGGGGTGCGGATCAGCGCGGCGTCGACCCGGTCGGTGCGCAGGTCCTCGGCCAGCTCGCCGGAGAACCGGCCGGTGACCAGCACCAGCCGGGCCTGCGGCCGGTGCGCGCGGAAGCGGCGGGCGGTCCGGTACAGCCAGGCGTTGGAGCTGGGTCCGGCGAACCCGAGGCGGACCGAGCCGGTGCCGCCGGCGGCGGCCTCGCGCGCCCCTCGACGGCCTCGTCCGCGGCGGCGAGGGCACGGCGGGCCCGGGGCAGGAACGCCGCCCCCGCCGGGGTGAGGGCGACGGCGCGGGTGTGCCGGTCGAACAGCGTGGCACCGACCTCGCGTTCGAGCCTGCGGATCTGCTGGGACAGCGGCGGCCCCGAGACCTGCAGGCGGGCCGCGGCCCGGCCGAAGTGCAGCTCCTCGGCGACGACGACGAACGACTCCAGCTGCCGTAGCTCCACCCTCCGATCATGTCGATACAACGACAGGAACGGAAGCAAGAGCGTCCCGATGGCGTCCCAATGGTGTTCTACCGTTGCGTGGCGGTGGTCACGACGGCGTGGTCGTGACCGTCGCTCCACGACGAGTGCAAGGGGGCACCGGGTTGAGCACGAGCACACCGTCGATGCGCCGCAAGGCGGGGATCGCCTCGTTCGTCGGCACCACCATCGAGTGGTACGACTTCTACATCTACGGCACCGCCGCCGCGCTGGTGCTGGGGCCGCTGTTCTTCCCGAACGCCTCCCCCGCCGCCGGCGTGCTGGCCTCGTTCGCCACGTTCTGGGTCGGGTTCCTCGCCCGGCCGATCGGCGGGATCGTCTTCGGCCACCTCGGTGACCGGCTCGGCCGCAAGACCGCGCTGGTCGCGACGCTGCTGCTGATGGGCGTCTCGACGCTCGCGATCGGGCTGCTGCCCGTCTACGACGACATCGGCGTCCTCGCCCCGGTGCTGCTGGTCGTGGCCCGGCTCGTGCAGGGGCTCGCCGTCGGCGGGGAGTGGGGCGGCGCGGTGCTGATCGCCTCGGAGCACGCGTCGAAGAACCGCCGGATCCTCTACGGCGCCTTCGCCCAGCAGGGCAGCCCGGCGGGGCAGATGCTCGCCACCGGCTCGTTCGCGCTCGTCGCGATGCTGCCGGAGGACGCCTTCCTGTCCTGGGGCTGGCGCGTGCCGTTCCTCGTGTCGGCGGCGCTGGTCGTCGTCGGGCTGGTGATCCGGCTGCGGATCGAGGAGAGCCCGGCGCTGGTCGCGATGCGGTCGCGCGGCACGACGGCGCGGTTCCCGCTCGCGGAGCTGCTGCGGGAGCGGACGATGCTGGTGGTCGTCTCGGTGGGCGCGTGCGCGCTGGTGGCGGCGGCCGCGTACTTCAAGAACACGTTCGCGCTGTCCTGGGCGGTCAACGACCTCGGCTTCGACCGCCAGGTGTTCCTCAACGTCGTGCTGATCAGCTCGACCGTGCAGTTCTTCACCCAGCCGCTCGGGGCGTTCATGGCGACCTGGTGGAACCCGCGGAAGGTCGTCACCGCGCTGCTGCTGATCGAGCTGCCCCTGTTCCCGGTGATGTTCTGGCTGATCTCCACCGGCAGCTTCGGGCTGGCCGCGCTCGGCATGGCGCTCGCGACGCTGCCGCACACGATGTACTACGCGATCCTCGCCGGGATGCTGGCCGAGGCGTTCCCCGCGCGGATGCGCTACACCGCGATCTCGCTGTCCTACGCGCTGGCGGGCACGCTGTTCGGCGGCACCGCCCCGCTCGTCGGGCAGTCGCTGCTGGCCGCGACCGGGTCGATCGTGCCCGTCGTGGGGTACTCGCTGGTGATCGTGCTCGTCTCGCTCGCCGCGGCCCGGTACGTGCTGGCCCGCGGACCGGTCCCCGACGACGAGCGGCTCGACCCCGCCGTCACCGGCACCACCATGAGGACCGCATGACCGCACGACTCCGCGAGCCCCGCTTCCCCGAGCCCGAGGTGCCCGCCGGCGCGACCGCGCTCGCCGCCCGGCTGCGCGCGCTCGTCGCCGCCGACCCGGACCGCCCGCTGGTCACCGAGGACACCGCGGACGGCCCCGGTGTGGTGCGCACCCGCGCGGAGTTCGACGCCCGCACCAACCGTCTGGCCAGGGCGTTCGCCGACCGCGGGGTGCGGCGCGGGGACCTGGTGTCGATCGCGCTGCCGAACACCGCCGCGCACCTCGAGAGCTCGGTCGCGGCGTGGAAGGTCGGCGCGGTGCCCCAGCCGCTGTCGGCCCGGCTGCCCGCCGCCGAGCGCGACGCGGTGCTCGCCGTCGCCGCGCCGGCACTCGTCGTCGACACCCCGGTCGACGCCGGCTCGTACGCCGACGGCCCGCTCCCCGACGTCGTCGGGCCCAGCTGGAAGGCCCCCACCTCGGGCGGGTCGACCGGTACCCCGAAGGTGATCGTCGCCGGTCAGGCCGCCTGCGTCGAACAGGTCCTGGCCCGCGCCGACGGGCTGCGCATCGACCGCGACGGCGTCTTCGGCTGCACCGCGCCGCTGCACCACAACGCGCCCTTCATGTTCACGCTGATGGCGTTGCTCCAGGGCCACCACGTCGTGCTCATGGGCCGGTTCGACGCCGCCCGCGCGCTCGCGCTGATCCCCGCGTACGGCGTCACCTGGCTCTACGCGGTGCCGACCATGATGAGCCGGATGCTGCGCCTGCCCGACGCCGACTGGGCCGCCTGCGACACCGCGACCCTGCGGACCGTGCTGCACGTCGGCGCGCCCTGCCCGCCGGAGGTCAAGCGCGGCTGGATCGACCGGGTCGGCGCGGAGACGGTGCTCGAGATCTACTCCGGCACCGAGTCGCAGGCCGGCACCGCGATCGACGGCCACGACTGGCTGGCCCACCCGGGGTCGGTCGGGCGGGTCACCCGCGGCGAGATCACCGTCCGCGACGACGACGGCCGCGAGCTCGGACCCGGTGTCACCGGTGAGATCTGGATGCGGTCGGGCGGGGCGCCGACGTACCACTACCTGGGCGCCTCCGCCCGCGAGCGCGACGGCTGGGAGTCACTCGGCGACATGGGCTCGCTGGACGCCGAGGGCTACCTGTACCTGGCCGACCGACGCGCGGACATGATCCTCGTCGGCGGCGCGAACGTGTACCCGGCGGAGGTCGAGGCGGCGCTGACCGCGCACCCCGGGGTGCGGGACGCCGTCGTCGTCGGGTTGCCGGACACCGACTACGGGCACGTCGTGCACGCCGTCGTGCAGGCCGAACCGGGCATCGAGAACGATCTTCGCGAGTTCCTCGACGGGCGTCTGAGCAGGGCGAAACAGCCACGGAGCATCGACGTCGTCGACCACCCGCTGCGCGACGACGCCGGGAAGGTGCGCCGCTCGGAGATCGCCGCGCGCGCCGCGGACGCTCGACGGCGCGCAACGGCGGACGGTGCGACAGGATGACGTCCATGACCGACCTCCTGGACCGTCTGCGCGAGCTGCAGGTGTCCTCCATCTGCGACGCCGACAAGTCGCTCCCCGTGGTGGACCCCGCGATCCGTGCCCTGGTGCCGGACGTGTCGATGGCCGGGCCCGCGGTGACGGTGTCCTGCGTGGACGACCACCTGCCGATGTTCGCCGCGCTGTCCGCGGCCCGCCCCGGCTCGGTGCTCGTGGTCGCCGGGGCGGGTGGTCACCGCGCCGTGTCCGGTGAGCTGTTCGCGACCGAGGCGAAGCGGCGCGGGCTGGCCGGGATCGTCGTCGACGGGCTGGTCCGCGACGTCCGCGGGCTGCGCGGGATCGGGCTGCCGGTGTTCGCCCGCGGGACCTGCCCGGCCTCGGGCAGCACGAACGACCCGGGCACCGTCGACGAGATGGTGTCGTTCGGCGGGCTCGTCGTGAGCCCGGGCGACCTGGTGTGCGGCGACGACGACGGCCTGCTGATCGCCGCGCCGGACCGGCTCGCCGAGGTCGTTGACACCGCCGAGGGCATCGAGGCCGCCGAGCGCGCGCTGGTCTCGGCCATGCGCAACGGCCACGACCTGCACTCGCTGACCACGGTCGTCGAGCACGTCGCGGCGCTGCGCCGGGGCGAGCCCAGCGCGCTGGGGTTCAAGGTCTGAGCGGCCGCTCAGGCCGCGACCGCGTCCCAGCTGAACTCCTCGGTCATCGAGCCGGGGCAGTCCGGGCACGGGACGGCGACGCCCGCCGTCTCGTCACCGGGGAGCTCGGCCTCCGCGCCGCAGCCGGCGCACCGCTGCCAGGACACCAGTTCTCCGTACATGTGTTCGAGGGTGAACCACATCGGTGTAGTTCGCAACCCCGCAGGTCCGGGCCGGGTCAGACGTCGTCGATCAGGTCCGCGACCGAGGAGACGACCCGCGTCGGGCGGAACGGGAACCGGTCGATCTCGTGCTCCTTGGTGATGCCCGAGAGCACCAGGACCGTGCGCATCCCGGCCTCCAGCCCGGCGAGGATGTCGGTGTCCATCCGGTCGCCGATCATGACCGTGGACTCCGAGTGCGCGCCGAGCCGGTTGAGCGCGGCCCGCATCATCAGCGGGTTCGGCTTGCCGACGAAGTACGGGTCGACCCCGGTCGCCTTGGAGATCATCGCGGCGACCGAGCCGGTCGCGGGGAGGATGCCCTCCGGGGACGGTCCGGTCGCGTCGGGGTTGGTGGCCACGAACCGGGAGCCCTGCTCGACCAGACGCATCGCGGTCGCGATCGAGGAGAAGCTGTAGGTGCGGGTCTCGCCGAGCACGACGTAGTCGGGGTTGCGGTCGGTGATGACGTAGCCGATGTCGTGCAGCGCGGTGGTCAGCCCGGCCTCGCCGATCACGTAGGCGCTGCCCTGCGGGCGCTGCTCGCCGAGGAACGCGGCGGTGGCGAGCGCCGAGGTCCAGATCGACTCCTCCGGCACGTCGAGGCCGGTGGCCTGCAACCGGTAGCGCAGGTCGCGGGGGGTGTGGATGCTGTTGTTGGTCAGGACCAGGAACGGCACGCCCTTGTCCCGCAGCCGCGACAGCAGCGTGTCCGCACCCGGGACGATGCTGCCCTCGCGGACGAGGACGCCGTCCATGTCGGTCATCCAGCACTCGATCGGCTTCTGCTCCACGGGACCGACCCTAGACCCGCGCCGGTTGGCAGGCCGGGCACCAGAACAGGTTGCGGTTCTGGTGCTCGGCGTGCCGTACCGGCGTCCCGCAGACGAGACAGTCCATCCCGGTGCGGCGGTAGACGTAGACCTCGCCGCCGTGCCGGTCCTTCCGTCCGGCCCGACCGCGCCGGCGCGGGTCGTGCTCGGGACGCACGGTGTCGATACGGCCGGTCCGCACGCCGTCGCGCATGAGCACGACGAGGTCGGCCCACATCGCGTCCCACGTCTCCCGGTCCAGCGACCGGCCCGGGAGCTGCGGGTCCAGGCCGTGCCGGAACAGCACCTCCGCGCGGTAGACGTTCCCGACGCCGGCGAGCACCTTCTGGTCCATCAGCAGCGTCGCGAGCGGGCTGCGCGAGGCCGAGATGCGGGCCCAGACCGTGTCCGGGTCGGCGTCGGGACGCAGCGGGTCCGCACCCAGCCGGGCCCGCAGGGCGCGGGCCTCGGCCGAGGTGAGGAGCTCACAGGCGGTCGGGCCGCGCAGGTCGGCGTAGTGGGTCTGCCCGACCAGGCGCATCCGCAGCTGCCCGACCGGTTCCGGTGCGGGCAGCGGCTGTTCGACGAACGTGCCGTACAGCCCGAGGTGGACGTGCACGACGCGGTCGCGGCCGTAGCGGTGGAACAGGTGCTTGCCGTGGGCCTCGGCCCCGGTCATCACCTCGCCGTCGAGCAGCGCCGCAGAGGCTCCGAAACGGCCCTGCGGGCTGGACACGCCGACCGGCCGGCGCACGAACAGCTTGCGGTGCAGCCGCGCCAGCCGGTGCAGCGTGTGTCCCTCGGGCATCCCGGCTCCGGGTCAGGACGCGGGGAGCTCGATCTCGCCGGTCCGCTCGTAGTCGAGGACCTGGTCGATGCGCCGCTGGTGGCGCGCGTCGCCGGAGAACGGGGTGGCCAGGAAGGCGTCGACGATCGCGACGACCTCGTCGAAGCTGTGCTGCCGCGCGCCGACACCGATGACCTGGGCGTCGTTGTGCTCGCGGGCGAGCTTCGCGGTGGCCTCGTTCCACGCCAGCGCGGCGCGGATGCCCTGCACTTTGTTGGCGGCGATCTGCTCGCCGTTGCCGGATCCGCCCAGCACGATGCCGAGGGACTCCGGGTCCTCGACCACGCGCCGCGCGGTCTCGATGCACCAGGCCGGGTAGTCGTCGAGGGCGTCGAAGGTCGGGGCCCCGACGTCGATCGCCTCGATCCCCTGCTCGGTCAGGTACTCGACGAGCTTGCTCTTGACCTCGAAACCGGCGTGGTCACTGCCCAGGTAGACGCGCACGGGGCACGATCCTCCCCCATGCGGATCAGCGGCGTGGACGGGGTCCCGGGTGGCTGGGTGGTGTGCGTGCTCTCCGGCAGCGGACGGACACGTGAGGTGACGTGGACGGTGGTCCCCGACGCGGCGTCGGTGCTCGCCGCGACGGCCGGGTGCGACGCCGTCGGGGTCGACATCCCGCTGTCGGTCCCGGCCGGTGCGCAGCGCCGCGAGGCCGAGATCCTCGCGTCGGCGCGGCTGGGCCGGGCCCGGTCCTCCCTGTTCCCGACCCCGCCCGCCCCGGTGCTCGACGCGGGCTCCTACGACGAGGCCTGCACCGCCGCCCAGGCCGTCACGGGGAAGAAGATCAGCCTGCAGACCTGGTACATCGTCGGGAAGATCCGCGAGTTCCAGCAGGTGCGACTGCCGTCGTCGGTGGTGGAGGCGCACCCGGAACTGACGTTCCGCACCATGGCACCGTCGCGTGCGTTCGCGTCGAAGAAGACCGCGCGCGGGGCGGGCCAGCGGGTCGCGGCGCTGTCGGAGTGGGTCCCCTCCGCCGCGTCGCTCGGTGACCTGCCCACCGCCGCCCGGCTCGACGACGTCCTCGACGCGCTGGCCTGCGCCTGGACCGCGGAGCGCGTGGCCCGCGGGACCGCGGAGCTGCTCGGCCCGGGAACCGACGCCCTGGGCCGGTCCACCGCGATCGCGGTCTGAGCGCGAGGATCACCGGATGGACGGGCAGCGGTCGGAGAGGCAGCGGTCGGACGGGCGCTGGCTCGAGCTCGCCGACGGGGTACTCGCCCGCCGCCACGACGAGCTCGACCTGACCACCGGCCTCGTGCTCGGCACGTCCGCCGCCCTGGTCATCGACACCCGCGGCGACACCGCCCAGGGCGCCGAGCTCGCCGCCGCGGTGCGCGCGGTGACCGCCCTGCCCGTCGTCGTGGCCCTCACCCACGCCCACTTCGACCACTGCTTCGGCACCGCCGCGTTCCCGGGCGCCCCGGTGTACGCCCAGGCCGGCTGCGCGGGCGCGCTCCTGGCGACGGCCGCCGCCCAGCGCGCCCACTGGACCCGGCACTACCGTGTCGCCGGGAACGCCGGCAGCTCCGGGGCGTCCGGCAGCTCCGCCGCCGCGACGGCCGATGCGCTCGCCGCCACGGTCCCGGTCCTCCCCGACCGCCCGGTCTGCGCCCGCCCGGCCTCCGTGCACCCGCTCGACCTGGGCGGACGCGTCGTGCAGCTCGTGCACCCCGGCCCCGGGCACACCGGACACGACCTGGTGGCGCACGTCCCGGACGCGGGCGTGCTCTTCGCCGGGGACCTGCTGGAGAACGGGGCACCGCCGTCGTTCGGGCCGGACTCCTACCGCCGCGACTGGGCGGCCGCCGTGGGGCTACTGCTCGACGTCGGCGCAGCACCCGCCGCCACCGGGACACGGGTGTTCGTCCCGGGGCACGGCGATCCGCTGTCGCCCGACGAGGCGGCGGCACAGCACACGGACCTGCTGCGGATCGCCCGGGCCGCCGGCCCCTCCGGCGCGCCGGTTCTGCGGGCTCCCTCTGCAGATTCGCTTACCGGGTAAGCGGATTCGTGGACAGAGGACCTGTCGCCCCCGGCGAGCCGCGAGCCGCGGTGCAGATCGTCGTGCGCCGGCGTTGCAGGTGCCGGGTGGCGAGTACCCCACTCGGCGAGCTCTCCCGACGCCGCGCGACGAGAGTTCCCTCCGCGAAATCGCTCACCCGGTAAGCGACGTCACCGGATCCGCTGCTGTCGGCCGCGATGGCCCGTCGGCGGTGGTCGGCCGCGACGACCGGCCACGCGACGCGGCGAAGTCATCCGCCCGGTCGAGCCCGCCGCCGCGCAGCCGCGGCGGCGCCGGAGCCGGGTGGGGCGGCCGTCGGCGTGGCGAGGTTCGACGAACCTGCGGTCGGTGGGGCTGCGGTCGGCGGGGCTGCGGTCGGCGGGGCTGCGGTCGGCGCGGCTGCGGTCGGTGCGGCTGCGGTCCGCGACCGGTCGGAGAGCGCCCGCGCGAGGCGGTCGGCGAAGCCGGAGGGGTCCGGTCCCGCCGCCCGGCGCAGGCGGTACAGCTCCACGGTCGGCGGCCCGTCCACGACGCGGGACAGCGGCGCCGTCGGACGGTCGTCCATCGCGATCCGTGGGAGCTCGACGGTCGGCGCGTCCGCCGGAGCGTCCGCGGGGGACGGGGCCGAGGAGGACGGGGCCGAGGGGGACGGGGCCGGGAGCGCGGTGGGCAGGTACCGGCGCAGTGCGAGCACCGCGGGCAGGCCCAGCGCCGGCCCGACGGCGAGCACGACGAGCGCCGTCTGCCATCCGACCGCCGCCGCGACCACCGGGACCGTCGCGATCCCGGCGACGGTGAGCAGGAAGCCCAGTGCGGTCTGCACGGTCAGGGCGGTGCCGGTGTAGCGGGGGTCGGCGACCTCGATCGTCGCCGTCGTCAGGACCGCGGAGTCGGCGACGGCGGCCGCGCCCCACAGCACGCAGAACCCGCCCACCAGCAGGGGCGCGGCGCCGAGCACGACCGGGGACACCGCACAGCAGACCCCGCTGACCAGCAATGACGTCGCGATCACCGGGACGCGGCCGTAGCGGTCCGCGGCGCGGCCGCCCAGCACGCAGCCGGCGGCGCCGCCCAGCCCCGCCGCCATGAACACCAGCAGGTGCTCCGCCGGGCCGGGGTCCCCGCCGGCGAGTGCGGCGCCCAGCCAGGTCCACAGCGCGTACAGCTCCCACATGTGCCCGAGGTAGCCGAGCACGACCAGCCGCGGTCCGGGCTCGCGGAGGAGCCGGAGCGCGTAGCCGGTGTCCGGGGGCGGGGCCGGGGCGAGCGCCGGGCCGGGGCGCAGGCACCAGCGGGCCAGCGCGGCCGCCACGAAACCGCACAGCGCGGCGCCGGCGAGCACCCCGCGCCACGGCAGCCCCGGCAGCCCGCCGATCAGGTGCGGCAGCGCCGACCCGACGGTCAGCGCCCCGACCAGCACCCCGAGGTCGCGGGCCCGGCGCGAGCGGTCCGACCAGGAGGTCATGATCTTCATGCCGACCGGGTAGACGAGCGCGAGGCACACCCCGGTCAGGGTCCGCAGCACCAGCGCGGCCACCGGACCGTCGACGACGGCGGCGAGCAGCAGCGTGCAGGACGCCGCCGCGGCCGCACCGCCCGCGAGCAGCCGCTGCGGCGGGACCCGGTCGGCGAGGGTCAGGACCGCCGAGACGACCGCGCCGGCCGCGAAGCCGAGCTGCACCGACGTCGTCAGCCACACCCCGGCCGTCGCGGACAGGTCCCACTCGGCGCGCAGCTCGGGCAGCACCGCGGACGCGGAGAACCACACGGCGAGCCCGAGCACCTGGACGAGCGCGACCAGGGCCCGCGCGCGGCGACCGGCGGTCATGGGCGGCTCCGTGGGGTCGGCGGATCCGGACACGCTAGCGAGAACAGCAGGTGGGAACTGGTCCGGACAGACGTTCGGATACCGCCGTACGGACCAGCGAACGGAGTGGCGTCGGGCGCGATCACCGCGGGACACACGGACGTAACAGCGGACACCTAGCGTCACCGGCCGTGGGGAACGTGCCGCTGGTGGGGGTCGAGGAGGAGTTCCACGTGGTCGGCCTGGCCGACCGCCGGGCCGCGCCCGACGCGGAACGGTTGCTGGAGCACCTGGACGGGGCGGAGTTCTTCCCCGAGCTGCAACGGTCGCTGGTCGAGACCAACTCGCCCGCGACGCCGTCGCTGGACGAGCTGCGCACCCACGTGCGACGCCTGCGTACCCGGCTGCGCGAGGCGGCCGAACCGCTGGGGCTGGGTGTGGTCGCGGCCGGGACGGTGCCACTGGTCGACCTGTCCGGCGACGACATCTCCGCCGGAGCCCGGTACGAGCGGATGCAGCACGAGTACCAGATGCTGGTGCGCGAGCAGCACATCTGCGGGGTGCAGGTGCACGTCGACGTCCCCGACCGCGACACCGCCGTGCAGGTCTCGCGCCGGGTCTCCCCCGCTCTGCCGACCCTGCTCGCCATCACCGCCAGCTCGCCGTACTGGCGCGGCCACGACACCGGTTACGCCAGCTACCGCAGCATGATCTGGCAGCGCTGGCCCACCGCAGGGCCGCCCGGCGACGTCACCACCGCCGCCGAGTACGACACGATGATCGACGAGCTCATCGCGTCCGGGACGATCAGCGACGCCGGGATGCTCTACTTCGACGTCCGCCCCAGCGCGCACCTGCCGACCGTCGAGCTGCGGCTGTGCGACGCCTGCCCCGACGTCGACGACGTCGTGCTCGTGGCGGGACTCTTCCGTGCCCTCGTCGCCCGTGCCCGCGCCGACACCGAGGCGGGCAGGCCGCTGCCCCGCGCCCGGCACGAGCTGCTGCGTGCGGCCGGATGGCGGGCCGCGCGGTCCGGGCTGGAGGGCGACCTCGTCGAGATCGGCCGGGCCCCCGGCGGTCCCCCGACGCTGAGCTCCCCGTCGGTGCAGCTGCGCGCGCTGGTCGAGGAGCTGCGGCCGTGGCTGGAGGAGGTCGGCGACCACGAGCAGGTCGCCGAACTGGCCGAGGGCGTCCTGGCCCGCGGGTCGGGCGCGGCGGCGCAGCGGCGCGCGTTCGGGCGTCGCGGGTCGCTGGCCGACGTCGTCGACGACCTGCTGGCCCGCACGTACGGCGAGCGGCCGCCGTCGGCACCGGCGGAGACCGTGCCGTCCGCTCCGGAGCTGCTGCACGGCTACGTCCCACCCCGCTACGACGAGGCCGTCGACGCGACCGGCGCCGTCCGGCCCGGCTACGGCTGGCTGTTCCGGTCGCTGGAGCGGCTCGGCCCGCGCGGGCTGGCCGCGGCGGAGAACGCCCTGCGCACCGAGCAGCGCGCCCGCGGGGTCACCTTCCCGGTGCCCGGCATCGAGCCCGGCGACGACGGCGAGCGGCTGTTCCCGCTGGACCTGGTGCCGCGGATCATCGAGTCGCAGGACTGGGCGCACCTCGCCTCCGGGCTGGAGCAGCGGATCCGGGCCCTGGAGTGCTTCGTCCGCGACGTCTACGGCCGCCGCGAGATCGTGCGCGACCGGGTCGTCCCGGCGTCGGTGGTCGAGCAGGCGCCCGGCCGCACCCGCGCCGGCGCGCTGGTGCCGCCGGACGCGGTGCGGATCGCCGTGGGCGGCATCGACCTGGTCCGCGACGACGCCGACGGCTGGGTCGTGCTGGAGGACAACCTGCGCGTCCCCTCGGGCATCGGCTTCTCGATGATGAGCCGGCGCCTGATCCGCAGCGTGCTGCCCGACCTGGAGTCGCCCTCGGAGGTGCGCCACCTCGACGACGTGCCGGACCGGCTGCGGGCGGCGCTCGCGGCCGGCGACCCCGACGGACCCGACGGGGAGGCCGCGCTGCTGACCGCGGGCGAGGTGGACCCGGCGTTCTTCGAGCACCGGCTGCTCGCCGAGGCGATGGACGTCCCGCTGGTGACCCCGGCCCGGCTGCAGGTCACCGACGGCGCGCTGTTCCTCGTCGGCGGCGGGCGGCGGCGCCGGATCACCACCCTCTACCGTCGGATGGACGAGAACGAGCTCGCGACCGCCCGCGGCGCCGACCACCGGCCGCTCGGCCGCGCGCTGTGGGCGGCGATGGCCCGCGGGCGGGTCGCGCTGCGCAACGCGCCCGGCAACGGCGTCGCCGACGACAAGCTCGTCTACGCCTACGTGCCGGAGATGATCCGCTACTACCTCGGCGAGAAGCCGGTGCTGGCCTCGGTGCCGACGCTGCCCTGCGTCGACCCGCTCGCCCGTGAGCAGGTCCTGGACCGGCTCGACCGGCTGGTGCTCAAGCCCGTCGACGGTTACGGCGGCGCCGGGATCGTGATCGGCCCGCACGCCGGGCGCGCCGAGCTGGACCGGGTGGCCGCGGCGATCCGGGACACCCCGGCCGGCTGGGTCGCCCAGGACCTCGTCGGGATCTCCACCCATCCCACCTTCACCGACGGCGCCCTCCGGCCCCAGGCCGTCGACCTGCGGGTCTTCGCGGTGCAGTCCCCCGGCGCCGGCGGGGTGCCCGAGGTCGACGTGCTGCCCGCGGCGCTGTCGCGGGTCGCCCCGCCCGGCGGGATGATCGTGAACTCCTCGCGCGGCGGCGGGGCGAAGGACACCTGGGTGCTGGCCTGAGACGGGCTCAGCCGGCGAGCAGCAGGTCCGGCTCGCCCAGCACCCGGTCGGCGACGGCGCGGGCGGTCCCGGTGACGGTGGCCGCCCGGCCGTGCGGGGACACGAGCACGGCGACGTCCGGCCCGGTCGCGACCCCGCGTCGCACCAGCTCCGCGTGCACCGCGGGGACCAGCCAGGCGCCCAGCTCGGCGTAGCTGCCACCGAGGACGACGGTGCCGACGTCGACGACGTGCAGCACCGACGTCAGCGCCGTCCCGAGCGCGGCGCCGGCCCGGGCCAGCGCCCCCGTCGCGGCCGGGTCCCCCGTGCGGGCGGCGGTCCGCAGCGCCGCGACGTCGGCGGCGCCCGCATCGCCGAGCAGGGCGGGCAGGCCCGCGTAGACCTCGACGCAGCCGGTGCCGCCGCAGCCACACCGCCGCCCGTCGCGCTCGATCACGACGTGCCCGATCTCCCCGGCGACGCCGCGGGCGCCGGGCAGCACCCGCCCGTCGACGACGATCCCGCCACCGATCCCGACGTCGGCGGAGACGTAGACGAAGTCGTCGGCCTGCCCCAGGTGCGCGAGCGCCCCGAGCGAGGCCTCGTTGCCGACGAGCAGCGGCACCTCACCGAGCGCACCGGCGTGCTCGGCGGGGCGGCAGCCGTCGAGCCGGGGCAGGTTCGGGGCCCGCAGCAGCACCGCCGCGTCGTCCGAGCCGCGCACCGGTCCGGGGACGGCGATCCCGGCCCCGGCGACCGTGCGGCCGGTGCGCGCGGCCAGGTTCGCCGCGGTCCGCGCGGCCCGCCCGAACACCGCATCCGGGTCGAGGCCGCGGTGGTCGCGGCGCCGGCGCGACCGGTGCACCACCTGCCCGTCCAGACCGGTGACCAGCGCGTCGACGCCGTCGACCTCGACCGACACGGCCAGTACGACGGGCCCGGTACCGGCGAACGCCAGGGGCGTCCCGGGCCGCCCGACCCCGCTGCGGTCCGGCTCCCCCTCCGCGAGCACGCCCGCGGCGACCAGCGGGTCCAGCAGCCCCGCGACGGTGCCGCGGGTCAGCCCGGTCGCCGCGGCGAGCGACGCCCGCGACGACGGCGCCGCCCGCAGCGCCCCCAGCAGCAGGCCGAGGTTGTGCCGGCGCACCGCCGGTGGACGCGCGGGTGGGGCCTGCGGGCGGGGAGATCGCTCGTGCACGGGGTCAGCGTGCCCCGGTGAGGTGCTCACACGCGAGCTGGTGGAGCCGGACGAAGCCGTAGCCGCGGCGGCCCAGCGCGTCCGGGTCCGCGGTGTCCAGCGCCGGGTCGGCCAGCAGGTCGGCCACGGTCTCCCCGGCCCCCAGCGTCGGCTCGGACAGTGCGGGCACCCCGGCCTCGGCGAGCGCGGCGACGACCTCGGGGTCGGCCCGGAACGCGGCCGCCCGCTCGCGCAGCAGCAGGTAGGTGCGCATGTTCGCCGCGGCGCTGTCCCACACCCCGCGCCGGTCCTCGGTACGCGAGGGCTTGTAGTCGAAGTGCCGCGGCCCGTCGTAGCCCGCGGACTCGAGCAGGTCGACCAGCGAGAACGCGTTCAGCAGGTCACCGTGGCCGAACACCAGGTCCTGGTCGTACTTGATGCCGCGCTGTCCGTTCAGGTCGATGTGGAACAGCTTCCCTGCCCACAGCGCCTGGGCGACACCGTGGGTCATGTTCAGCCCGGCCATCTGCTCGTGCCCGACCTCGGGGTTGACGCCCACGAGCTCGGGGTGGGCGAGGCGCTCGACGAAGGCCAGCGCGTGCCCGACGGTGGGCAGCAGGATGTCCCCGCGGGGCTCGTTGGGCTTGGGCTCGATCGCGAACCGGATGTCGTGGCCCTGCTCCAGGACGTGCCCGCAGAGCAGGTCCATGGCCTCGCGGTAGCGGTCCAGGGCGGCGCGGACGTCCTTGGCGGAGTCGAACTCCGAGCCCTCCCGTCCGCCCCACAGCACGAAGGTGCGGGCACCGAGTTCGGCGGCCAGCTCGACGTTGTGCAGCACCTTGCGCAGCGCGAGGCGCCGCACGGTCCGGTCGTTGGAGGTGAACCCGCCGTCCTTGAACACCGGGTGCGAGAACAGGTTCGTGGTGATCATCGGAACGGTCATGCCGGTCGCCTCGCAGGCCGTGCGCAGGCGTGCGATCTGCCGGTCCCGGTGGGCCGGGTCCGGCGCGAAGCCGAACAGGTCGTCGTCGTGGAAGGTGAGTCCCCACGCGCCGCGCTCGGCGAGCTCCTCGACGGCCTCGACGACGTCGAGCTCGGGGCGGGTGGGCGAGCCGAACGGGTCGGCCGCGGTCCAGCCGACGGTCCACAGTCCGAAGGAGAACTTGTCGGCGGGGGTCGGGGCGGGGACGGCCATCGTCTGCTCCTGGAGGTGTGGGGGCGGCTCCGGCGAGCATGCTCCCGGCAGCGGTCCAGGTCCAGGATTTGTTCGTGTTCCGCACGAACGAATCCCTCGTTCGCCGTAGCGCTTGTCACCACCGGCGAAACGCAGTGGGTCTTGCGGGCGGGCCCCGGCGCACGTGAGGTGGAGCCCGGTGCGGACCCACCGGGTAGTTTCGGCGTCCGGCCGCGCGGAACCGCAGCACACGACAGCAGGAACGGGGGATGTGATCGGTGGAGGCCGGGCAGACCGTGCAGATCACCCAGACCGCCCCCGACCGTGCCGTCGCCGGGGCCGAGCCCGGGCACCACTCGCCCGCGGTGTCCCCCGACGGCACCCGCATCGCCTGGATCTCCGACCGCACCGGGCGCCCGCGGGTGCACGTCGCGGCGCTGCCGGCGGACGGACCGGTCGACCCGGACGGGGCGCGGGTACTGGAGGCCCCCGGCCCGCACGCCGACGTGACCGCGCTGTCCTGGTCCCCCGACGGCAGCCGGATCGCGGTGCAGGTCGCCCCGTGCGGCGGCGACCGCACCCGGGTGGCGCTGCTGGACCCCGACGGCGGGCCCGCCGACGGGATCGCGACCCACGCCACCGCCGTCGTGCTGGGCGCGTGGGCGCCGAGCGGGCGGTCGCTGGGCGTCACCGTGCTGTCCGACGCGACCCCGCGCGGCGCCGAACCGGGCGACGGCACCGCCTGCCTGGTCGACGTGCGCGACGGCTCCTCCACCGTGCTCGGCTCCGGGCAGGCTGCCGTCGTCCAGGCGGTGTCGGCCGACGGACGACGGGTCGTGCTGCGCACCGGCCGCCGCGGGGAGCGCGCCCTGGAGCTGGTCGACCTGCACCGCGGCACGCGGGACCGGGTGATCGGCGGGCCCGGCGGGGCGCTCACCGCGGCCGCCCGCTTCGGCAGCGCCCCCGGCACGCTCTGGGTGCACACCGACGCCGACCGCGAGCACACCGCGCTGCTCGCCGTCGCGCTCGGCCCCGCGGGCGAGCACCGCCTGTCCCCCGCCCGCCCGGTCGCCGTCCGGCCCGGCGCCGACCTGGAGGTCGTGGCACTGGACCCGGCTGGTCCGCGGGCCGCGCTGGTGTGGAACGTCGGGGGGCGCAGCCAGGTCGAGATCGCCGACCTGCGTGGCGGCAGGCCGGAGCGGCTGCCCGCGCCGTGCGACGTCGTCACCGGGGTGGCGTTCGCCCGCGACGGCGTGTCACTGCTGGTGGCGGGGCACGCGCCGGGGGTGGCGCCGTACGTGGTGCGGATGCCGCTCGACGCGCGCCCGGCCACACCGCTGCTCGGCGGCACCCCGGTGACGCCGCGGCCCCCGCGCCCGGAGGCGGTCGGCTTCCCGGCCGAGGACGGGCTGCGGCTGGCCGGATGGCTGCACCGGCCGTCGTCGCCGACGGGGGTGGGGTTCGTGTGGCTGCACGGCGGGCCCGAGTCCGAGGAGCGGCCCGGCTGGGCGCCGCTGCTGCACGGCCTGGTCGCCGCCGGGGTCACCGTGCTCACGCCGAACGTGCGCGGGTCCTCCGGGCGCGGACGGGCCTTCGCCCGGCTCGACGACGGCCCGCTGCGGCCGGGCTCGATCGCCGACGTGCGGGCCGCGGCCCGGCTGCTGGCGGGGGTGCCCGACGTCGATCCGCGCCGGATCGTCGTCGGCGGCCGGTCCTACGGCGGGTTCCTCACCCTGGCCGCGCTGACCCGGTTCCCGGAGCTGTTCGCGGCCGGCGTCGACGTGTGCGGCATGTCCGACATGACCGCCTTCTACGCCGACTCCGAGCCGTGGATCAGCGGGCCCGCGACCACCGAGTACGGACACCCGCAGCGGGACCGCGCGCTGCTGGAGGAGCTGTCCCCGCTGCGCGCCGCGGACCGCATCGCCGCACCGCTGCTGGTCGTGCACGGCGAGCACGACACGAACGTCCCGCTGGCGCAGGCACTCGCGATCCACGCGGCACTGGCCGCGCGCGGTGCGCCGGTGGAGCTGCTGCGCATCCCCGACGAGGGCCACGAGGTGCACGACCGGCACACCCGGGCCGCGGCGAACGCCCGCATCGTGGAGTTCGTGACCGCGACGGTGGCCCGTGGCTGACCGGGCGCCCCGGCCCGGGTGGGCGGTCGCGGTGCGGGCGCTGGTCGGGATCGTGGCCGTGGTCGTCGTGGTGGGGATCGTCGTCGTCGCGGGCCCGGTACTGCTCGCCGGGCACCCGGCCTACCCGGTGCTGCTCGCCGTCGTCGCCCTGGTGGGGCTGGTCCTGGTGGTGCGGTCGGGGCGCCCGGCACGGCCCGGACGGCTGCGGGCGACCGGGCGGGCCGCCGGAGCGGTGCTGCTGGTCGCGCTGGTCGCCGCCGTGCTGTGGCTGCGTCCCTACGCGGCCGACGAGACCGCGCTCGCCGCGACCACGCCGTCGGACCGGGTCGCGGTGGTGCACACCGCGACGACGTGGGAGCTGCGCCCGACCGCGCCGTCCGGCCGGGGCCTGGTGTTCGTCCCCGGGGCGCTGGTCGACCCGCGGGCCTACCTGGCGCTGCTGCGCCCGCTGGCCGAGCAGGGGGTGCGCGTGATCGTGACCGCGCCGCCCCTGGGCGTCGCACTGACCGATCCGGGGGCCGTCGGCCGGGCGGTCGGTTCGGCGCCCGAGGTCCGTACCTGGGCGGTCGGCGGGCACTCCCTCGGCGGAGTGGCGGCCGCGCGGGCGCTGGACGTGCCCGGGGTGCGCGGGCTGGTGCTGTGGGCGTCCTACCCGGCCGCCGACGTGTCGGGAGCGCCGGTCGCGGCCCTGTCGGTGTCCGGCTCCCGCGACGCCCTGGCCACACCGGACGCGATCGCGGACTCCTGGGCGCAGCTGCCCGCGGGGACCCGCTTCGTCGTCGTCGACGGAGGGGTGCACGCCTACTTCGGGGACTACGGCCCGCAGACCGGCGACGGCGAGCCGGGCGTGGACCGGGCGACCGCACAACGGCAGATCGTCGCCGCGACCACGGACGTCGTGACGTCGCTGCGCCCCGGCTGACCGGTCGGGACGGTCAGGCCGTGCTGAACGACTGCAGGATCTCCTGGCCCTCGCTGTCGGTGCCGACGACGAACCGGTAGTTCTCCCGGGTCGTCGTGCCGTCGTTGCGCATGAACACGACGGTCGCGGTGACCGTGTTCGGGCCGGCGTTGCGCAGGTTCTCGGCGTAGACGTTCCGCACGGTGCTGTAGAAGGTCCGGAAACCCTGGATGCCCTGGCTCTGGGCCTGCGCCTGCGGGCTGAGCATCGCGAACGCGCCGTCGATGTCGCCGGGCAGCATCCGGTAGTAGTTCTGCACGAACGACACCGGATCCTGGACCTCGCCGGTCGCGGTGGTCGGTGTCGGCGTCGGGGTGGTCGTCGGCGCGGCCGTCGTCGTCGGGGCCGCGCTCGGCGTCGGCGACCCGCTCGTCGTCGGGGCGGCGATCACCGGCGGGGCGTCCTGCTGCCGGCTGGTCGAGTAGACGCCGAACGCGACACCGCCACCGACGACGAGCAGCACGGCCACCGCGCCCAGCACGACCGGGGTCCGACGACCCCGCCCGTCCCGGGAGCGGGTGGCACCGCCCCGTCGGCCGCCACGACCGCCGGGGCCGGGGATGACCTGCGGTGCGGGTACGGCCGGCGCGTCGACCACGGTCCCGCCGCCCTGCGCCTCGAGCCCGTCGG
Source organism: Pseudonocardia sp. ICBG1034 (assembly GCF_020131375.1). NCBI lineage: Bacteria > Bacillati > Actinomycetota > Actinomycetes > Pseudonocardiales > Pseudonocardiaceae > Pseudonocardia > Pseudonocardia sp. ICBG1034. The sequence goes on along the minus strand of NZ_JAHLEK010000015.1, from coordinate 1,493,318 downwards.
GCGCACCCGCGCCGTCGCCGGTGTCCATCACCGCGGTCGCCGTCGACGGCGTCGCGAGACCGGCGACGGACTGGCCCGCGGCGATCCGGGCGAGCGCCTCGCGGGCCTGGGCGGAGCTGGGCCGCTCGGCGGGGTCGTTGGCGAGCAGGCGCATCAGCAGCGCGGTCAGCGGGCCCGCCTCCTGCGGCGGGGTGATCGCGCCGGTGGCGACCTTGTGCAGCAGGGCGTAGGCGTTGTCGTCGAGGCCGAACGGCGGCTCGCCCTCGACCGAGGCGTAGAGCATCGCGCCGAGCGCGAAGACGTCCGAGGCGGCCGTCGGCTCCTGGCCGCGGGCGACCTCCGGGGCCAGGAAGGCCGGGGTGCCGGCGATGACGCCGGTACGGGTGAGCTGCACGTCGTCGACGGCGCGGGACACGCCGAAGTCGGTGATCTTGGCCCGGCCGTCCTCGGCGATCAGGACGTTGCCCGGCTTGATGTCCCGGTGCACGACGCCCGCGGTGTGCGCGGCGGCCAGCCCGTCGGCGACCTGACGGCCGATCGCGGCGGCCTCCCGCGGCGGGATCGGCCCCTTCTCGGCGAGCACCGCGGCCAGCGAGCGCGACGGCAGGTACTCCATGACCAGCCACGGCCGGTCGTCGTGGACGACGACGTCGAACATGCTGATCACGTGCGCGTGCTGCAGGCGGGCGCCGATCCGGCCCTCGCGCAGGATCCGCTGGCGGGACTCCTCCAGCTGCTCGTCGGACGGCAGGGCCGCCGCGAGCAGTTCCTTGACGGCCACCGTGCGGTTCAGCAGCTCGTCCGTCCCCCGCCACACGGCACCCATCGCACCGGCACCGATCCGCTCGTCGAGCCGGTAGCGGTTCCCGATCCGGTGGGCGTCGGGGATGGGCGAACTCATGAGGTCCAAGGGTAGGGAATCGAGGCCGGGCCGCCGTCGGCAGGGCAGGTGCTGCGAACGACCGGGAGAGGGACCACGGACCCTACGCGACCACCGGTCGCGCAGCCAGCGACCGTACGCCACACCACAGGACCATCGATCACCTCGGAAGGCCCAACTTGTCGGCACACGCCGGCCACGATCCGTAACCGCCGCGGGCGTCGCGGACCTTGGTCGCGATCTCGATCTGCTGTTCCTTCGTGGCGCCGTCGGCGGTGGGGGCGTACGTCGTGCCGCCGAAGTCGCTCCAGGTGCCCTTGTCGAATTGGAGACCACCGTGGTAGCCGTTCCCGGTCGAGATGGACCAGTCGCCGGAGGACTCGCACTGCGCCAGCTCGTCCCAGGTGCCGTCGGCCGCCTTCGCCGACGACGACGGCGCCGGCTCCTTCTTCGTCTCCGGCTTCGGGGCGGGGGCCGCGGGGGCCGGGGCGTCGGCATCGCCGCTCCCGTTCCCGCGGTCGTCGTCCGGCTCGTCCCCGCGGCTCTCGTCGCTCTTGTCGCCGCGACCCTTGTCGCCGCCGCCCTCGTCGCTGCCGGACCCGCCGCTGCCGCCCTCGGCGGAGTCGTCGCCATCGGCCGGTCCACCGTTCCCGCCGGGAGGGGCTCCGTCGCCGCCGGACCCGCGGAAGTCGCGGTCCTCCGGCTCCGATCCCGAGGCCGGGCCGTCGCCTGCGCTGCCGCCGGAGGGGTGGCCGGAACCGCCGGAGCCCGACGGGGAGCCGCTGCGGGAGCCGTCGTCGCCCCCGCCGCCGGTGCCGCCGTCCCCGCCGGTCGGACCGTCGCCGTCCGAGCCGTCGTCGTCCCCGTCGTCGCCGTCCGAGCCGCTGTCCGGCCCGGCGCTGTCCGGGGCGCCGCCGGCGCCGCTGCCCGTGCCGTCCCGGCCCCCGCCGCCCGCCGCGTCATCCGCGCCCCGGCCGTCACCGGAGCCCTGGTCGTCGCCGGAGCCCTGGTCGTCGCCGGAACCGCCGGAGGGCCCCGCCGGGCCCGGTCCCCCGGCCGAGCCGTCCGAACCGGGACCGTCCGACCCGGAGCCGCGGCCGGACCCCGCCCGCGCCACCGCGGACCGCACCCGCTCCCCCACCGCCCGTGCGACGGCGTCCGCGTCGGGCGCGCCGTACCCGGCGGCGACGTCGTCGACGACCAGGACCCAGTCGCGGCCGCCGCCCGGGCCCTGCGGGGCCGGGAACCGGGCGATCCCCGAGCTCGCGAGCTGGGCCAGCTCCAGCGTCGTCCCGGTCGCGGGCTGCACCCACCACGGGCGCGCGGTGTCGCCGGAGAGCAGGTCGAGGTCGAGTACCACGTCGCTGCCCGCCGGGGTGTGGCCGAGCACGTAGGAGCCGTCCTCGGCCCCGGCGATGTCGACCCGGCTGTCCACCGCCGCGGCCCGCACGGTGAACGCGCCGTCGGAGTACGGGCTCAGCGACGTCCGGGGCACCGCGTCGGCGAGCGCGCCCCGGTCCAGCACGGCGCCGACCGCGAGCTGCCCGCCCACGAGCGTCCCGGCGACCAGCGCCACCGCTGCGAGCACCGACGTCGTCCGTCGCGAGAACCAGGTGTCCACGGCCGGGCACTGTGCGCCCCCGCGGCGCCCGCCACGGCCGAACGGGCGATCCCGTTCGCGATCGCGAGCGGCGCCGCCGGGCGACCGTCACGGGTGAGGGGGCCGGTGCCCCGTCCGGCACCGGCCCCCTCGATCGCGGCGATCACGCCGTCACCGGCTCAGTAGTCGAAGGACGGGTCCTCGGTGCGGGTGCGCTTGAGCTCGAAGAAGTGCGGGTTCTCGGCCAGCAGCCGGGCGCCGTCGAACAGGCGGCCGGCGTCCTCGCCCTTCGGGACCCGGGAGATGACCGGCCCGAAGAACGCCACGCCGTCGACGTGGATGGTCGGGGTGCCGACGTCGAGACCCACCGGGTCCATGCCCTCGTGGTGGCTGGCGCGCAGCTTCTCGTCGTACTCGGTGGAGTGTGCGGCCTCGGCCAGCGACTCCGGCAGGCCGAGCTCCTTCAGCGCGCCCGCGATGACGTCGTCGAAGTCCTTGTTGCCCTGGTTGTGGATGCGCTCGCCGAGCGCGGTGTAGAGCGGTGCCAGGATCTCCGGGCCCTTCAGCTCGGCGGCGGCGATGCACACGCGCACCGGGCCCCAGCCCTTCGACATGAGCTCGACGTACTGCTCGGGCAGCTCACGGCCCTCGTTCAGCACGGACAGGCTCATGACGTGCCAGGTGACGTCGACGTCGCGGACCTTCTCCACCTCGAGCACCCAGCGGGAGGTCAGCCACGCCCAGGGGCACAGCGGGTCGAACCAGATGTCGATGCGGGCACGGCCGTCGGCAGCAGGAGTCGTCATACCCGGCGCAACACCGGGCACCGGCCGCGGATTCCACGGGCCGCGCCCCGGGCACCGTGATTGGATGCCGACGACACCACTCCCCGAGAGGACCCCGAACGACGTGACCCCGCCCAACCTCACCCGTGCCCAGGCCGAGGAGCGCGCGGCGCTGCTCGACGTCTCCACCTACGACGTCACGATCGACCTGACCGACGGCGCCGGAGCCCCCTCCGAGCGGACGTTCGCGGTGACGACCACGGTGCGCTTCACCGCCGCCGAGCCCGGCGGGAGCACGTGGATCGAGTGGGTGGGCGACGGCATCACCTCGGCGACGCTGAACGGCACCGGGCTCGACGCCGCCGCGTGGACCGAGGAGGACGGCCTCGCGCTGCCCGGTCTCGCCGCGGAGAACGAGCTGACGATCGTCGCGACCGGGCTCTACACCAACACCGGTGAGGGCCTGCACCGCTTCGTCGACCCCGTCGACCAGGCCGTCTACCTGTACTCGCAGTTCGAGACGGCCGACTGCAAGCGGCTGTTCCCCTGCTTCGACCAGCCCGACCTCAAGGCCCGCTACACCCTCACCGTGACCGCGCCGGAGGACTGGAAGGTCATCTCCAACGCCCCGGCGACGGTCGAGGGCGGCGTGCACCGCTTCGAGCGGACCGAGATCCTCTCGACCTACCTGGTCGCGCTGATCGCCGGGCCGTACGCGAGCTGGCACGACACCTACCGCGACGAGCACGCCGAGATCCCGCTGGGAATCTTCTGCCGCGCCTCGCTGGCCCCGCACATGGACCACGAGCGGATCTTCACCGAGACCCGGCAGGGCTTCGACTTCTACCACCGCAACTTCCGCGTGACCTACCCGTTCGGCAAGTACGACCAGCTGTTCGTGCCCGAGTTCAACGCGGGTGCGATGGAGAACGCCGGCGCGATCACGTTCCTGGAGGACTACGTCTTCCGGTCGCGGGTGACCCGCACGCTCTACGAGCGGCGCGCCGAGACGATCCTGCACGAGATGGCGCACATGTGGTTCGGCGACCTCGTGACCATGCGCTGGTGGGACGACCTGTGGCTCAACGAGTCGTTCGCGACCTGGGCGTCGGTGCTGTGCCAGGCCGAGGCGACCGAGTACACGGGCGCCTGGACGACGTTCGCGAACCTCGAGAAGTCCTGGGCCTACCGGCAGGACCAGCTGCCCTCGACGCACCCGATCGCCGCGGACATCCCGGACCTGCAGGCCGTCGAGGTCAACTTCGACGGCATCACCTACGCCAAGGGCGCGTCGGTCCTCAAGCAGCTCGTCGCCTACGTCGGTCTGGAGCCGTTCCTGGCCGGGCTGCGCGACTACTTCGCCGCCCACGCCTGGGGCAACGCCACCTTCGACGACCTGCTGGGCTCGCTGGAGAAGGCGTCCGGCCGGGACCTGTCGGACTGGGGCGCGCAGTGGCTGCGCACCACCGGCCTGAACCTGCTGCGCCCGTCGTTCCAGGTCGACGAGGCCGGGACGTTCACCTCGTTCGACGTCGTGCAGGGCGGTGCCCGGCCGGGTGCCGGTGAGCTGCGCACGCACCGGATCGCCGTCGGCGTCTACGACGACGACCCGGAGACCGGCAAGCTCGTCCGCACCCACCGCGTCGAGCTCGACATCTCCGGCGAGCGCACGGCCGTCCCGGAGCTGGTCGGGCTGTCCCGCGGCAAGCTCGTCCTGGTCAACGACGACGACCTCACCTACTGCGCGCTGCGCCTGGACCCGGGCTCGCTCGCGACCCTGGTGGACCGGATCGGCGACATCGCCGAGTCGCTGCCGCGCACGCTGTGCTGGTCCTCGGCGTGGGAGATGACCCGTGAGGCCGAGCTGAAGGCCCGTGACTTCGTCACGCTGGTCGCCGGCGGGTTCGACACCGAGTCCGAGATCGGCGTCGTGCAGCGGCTGCTGCTCCAGGCCCAGACCGCGACGGCGTCGTACTGCACCCCGGAGTGGGCGCAGGGCCGCGGCTGGCCGCTGCTGACCGACGCGCTGCGGTTCCGCCTGGACACCGCCCCGCCCGGGTCGGACGTCCAGCTGGCCGTGGTCAACGCGCTGACCGCCTCGGTGCTGCCGGAGAACACCCTGGACCGGATGAAGGGCTGGCTGCTCGACGTCGACGTGCCGAAGGGACTGACCGTCGACGCCGACCTGCGCTGGCGGCTGCTGCACGCACTCGTCGCGCACGGGAAGGCCGGCGAGACCGAGATCGCCGAGGAGGCCGAGCGTGACGCCACCTCCACCGGGGCGCGGCAGGCCGAGCGGGCCCGAGCGCTGATCCCGACCGCGGAGACCAAGGAGCGGGCGTGGCAGCGCGCCGTGCACGACGACTCGCTGCCGAACGCGATCAACGAGTCGGCGATCTCCGGGTTCTCCCACCCCGCACTGTCGACGGTGAGCCCCGGGCTGCTCGACGGCTACGTCCAGCGCTACTTCGACGAGATCGACGGCGTGTGGGCGCGCCGGACCTCGGAGCTCGCGCAGAACGTCGTCGTCGGGCTGTTCCCGTCCTGGGCGGTCGCGGAGCCGACCGTCGCGGCGGCGGACGCCTGGCTCGCCGACCAGTCCAAGCCGGCGTCGCTGCGCCGGCTCGTGTCCGAGGGGCGCGCCGGGATCGTGCGCGCGCTGGCCGCCCGTGAGTTCGACGGCCAGGCCACCCCTGACCCGGAGCGGACCACCGCGGTCGAGCAGCCCTGACCCACGCACGACGGCGCCCCGGGAGTCGTGCTCCCGGGGCGCCGTTCGTGTGTCGGGATGGGGTCAGCGGCGGCGCAGCCACCGCCGCAGCGGGTTCGTCGACGCCGGTTCGTCGGCCGGGCGGTAGCCCGCGCAGACACGCGGTCCGCAACTGCCGCAGTCGGTGCCCGCGCGGTAGTGGTCGTGCAGGTCCTCCGGGTGACCGCAGGTGCACAGTCCCACCTGCGGGACGACGGGCGCGGGCGGACCGGCCGGGGTCCGCGGCTCGGACGGTGTACGCGGCCGGGGCAGCGCCGGGACGGCCTCCAGGCCCGTCGGCGGTGTCAGGACCGCGGCCGCGGGGGTGGCGGGGGTCCTGCGGTCGGTGCCGTCGTTCTCGTGCGCCATGGTGACCTCCTTCGTGCCGGCGAACGGCAGCGCGGACGACCATCGCGTCATCGCACCGTGCCGTTGCGTCACCCAGTATGAGATCGCGTGGGGCGCGTGGGAATGGCTCGCGGCGACGAAAAGACCTTCCGTGGACGGAACGGCTGGTCGTGGACACGCCGCCACCCGATCAGCGGGCCACCGGAAGTGTGAGTACGGCGAGACAGCCGCGGGGCGCATCCACCGTACGGAGCACCAGGGTGCCGCCGTGCTCCCGAGCGAGCTGGGCGCTGATGTGCAGCCCGAGCCCGGAGCCGCCGGCGGCCTCGTCGTGCCGCCCGCGGACGATCTCGAGCTGCTCCTGCCCGTCGGGCAGGCCGGGGCCGTGGTCACGGACCTCGACGGCGACCAGACCCGGTTCGTCGGCGAGGCGGGCCCGCACCACGACCGGGGTCCGGGGCGCGTGCCGGTCGCAGTTGGCCAGCAGGTTCGTCACGACCTGGCGGGTGAGCGACTCGGGCGCGGCGACCGGGGGCAGGTCGTCCTGGGTGTCCAGGGTGATGCAGCGGCCGTCGCGCAGGTCCACCAGGGTGCGCAGGGCCTCCCCGACGTCGTGCTCGGCGGTGTCCGCGCCCGGCGAGGGGACGACCGGGGCGTAGGCCGGGCCGTAGTCGAGCAGGGCGGCGTCGCGTTCGTCGACCATCGGGTCGGCCACCGTGTCCTCGACGGTGATCGGGGTCTGCAGCATCTGGCGGAGCCGGTTCAGCTCGGCCAGCACCGCCTCCCGCATCCGGGCGACCTGGGGGTCGTCGCCGGGGCGGGTCGTCAGCAGCTGCGCGGCCCCGGCCAGGCCCGCCAGGCCGTTGCGCAACTCGTGGTCGCGCTCGGCGGTCTGGCCGGTGGCCCGTTCGAGCAGCGCCGACGCCTCGCCGAGGGTGTCCTGGAGCTGGTCGTAGTCGTCCTGCATCTGGGTCACCGCCCGCAGTGCCATGGTCAGCAGCGCGGTGAGCACCACGGCCATCCCGAGCACCCGCAGCGACGGGTAGACCAGGCCGGCCGTCGGTTCCCGGCCGGGCACGATCGCCCGGTACAGCTGGGACACCGCGACGATCAGCAGGCCGAGCCCCATCCGGGCCCGGATCCGGCTCGGGCGCCGGTAGCCGTCGAGCAGGAACAGCACCGCGACCAGCGCCCAGCCGCTCTGCACCACGATCGAGTAGAGGGGCGAGGTCGCCACCATCCGGGTGAACGGGCTCTCCGCCTGCGATGCGACGACCCCGCCGATGACGAGGGCGACCGCCGCCAGCGCCCAGCCGCCCCAGGCCCCGAGGGCCGGTGGCGGCCGCAGCGCGGCGACCAGGATGCACAGGCTGATCACGAACATCGTCAGCACCGCCAGTCGCGGGGTGCCCGCCGGGTACTGCAGCAGGACCAGCGCGGACAGCGGGAGGAGCACGACGCCGTAGAGCAGGAGGGCCGCCCCGAACCACGACGGACGGGGGTCCCCGGACAGCCGCCCCGTCACCAGCGCGACGATCGCCGCAGCCGAGCCGACCGCGGCCGCCACGAGGGTGAGCACCGCCGTCGCGTCGGAGAGGTCGACCCGTCCGTCGACCACCGCGGGGCGGCTCACCGCCACCACGAGGACGGCCAGGACCGCGACGACGAGCACGTCGGTCAGGTGTCCGGCCAGGAACCGGGCCCGCCGCTGCGGGCCCAGGAGCGCGCCGAGGAAACCGGACGCCACGTCCCCTCCGCTCCGAAGATGTCGCCGGACTGATGAGAAAGCGATGATAGGACTCGTCATTCTCGGTGACGTTCGGTGGCCGTGTTGTGGGCCGAACGGGTCACATACCCGCGGCCTTGCGGTAGAGCGCGACGGCCTCCAGCTGGGAACCGACCTCCAGCTTGGTCAGCACCGCGCGGATCTGCGTCCGGACCGTGGCCAGGGAGACGACGAAGTGGTCGGCCACCGACTGTGCACGCTTGCCGCCCGCCAGCAGGGCGAGGACCTCGCGCTCGCGCTGGGTCAGCCTGCCCAGCTTCTCGTGCAGGTCGCGACGCTCGTGCTCCCGGTCGCGGTGCAGCCGGATCAACTGCTCGCGGCGGCCCGGCGGCATGATCGAGCGCCCGGCGTGGGCCTCACGGATGGCGCTGAGCAGCGCCGGGAACGGCGCGTTCTTGGGGACGAACACGAACCCGCCCGCGTCCAGGGCGGCGCCGACCCGGCCGGCGTCGGAGCTGCCGGACAGCACCACCACCCGCCAGCCCGCCTCGCAGAGGGGGCCGACGAGCCGGACGCCGTCGATGCGGTTGCCCTCCGGGTCACGCCCCAGGTCGAGATCGAGCACGATCAGCCCGGGTGTGACGCGCCGGGCGTGCTCCAGCACCGCGGCGGCGGAGCGGACCGGCTGGAAGGTGGCGTCCTCGCCCTCGGCGCGCAGGTTGAGGGCGAGGGCGGACCCGACCAGCTCGTGGTCGTCGACGATTAGGATCGGGCTGCCGGTGGGGCCGGTCACCGCTCGGTCCTCCCGCTGCGCACCATGGGGGACACCTTAGAGCCGTTGCGCCGATCGCGGTCGCCCCCGTGTGACGGACACGCGGGAGCGGCGCTGTCCACGGACGCACCCGGGTGTCCACCCGTGGTGTCCACCGGACGGGAATCCCCAGCTCAGGGACGACTGCCGGCCTGGTCCGCCAGCATCCTCAGCCCGGACAGGATTCCACCGAACAGATCGCCCTCCTTGAAGGACGCGACCATGCTCATGAGAGCGAGCTTGGCGCCGCGGTCCGGGAGCCGGACCTTCGCGTCGGCGCCGGTCACGATCTCCAGCAGCCGCTGCTCGGGGCTCACGGCGACGAGCACCGCGTCCTCGTGGTCGTCGACGCGTCCGTGCAGATCGACCGCGGTGGCCCGCGCGTCGGCACCCAGGTCGCCCAGGTACAGCGCGAACCGCAGGCCGGTCTCGCGGCTGGCCAGGTACAGGGCCTCGTCCAGACGGGTCAGCTGCACCGGGGTGAACGGGTGCGCGGCCGCGGACGGCTCGACGAAGTTCTCGGCCACCGACAGGCGACCGGAGTTCGTGACGACCGACCCCTCGGGCAGGTCCTCCTCGTTGCCGGTGAAGACGGCGAGGTCACCACTTGCCACCGGTACCTCCTCGGGTGTCGCCGCCCTCGGACGGGGCGGTGTCGCCGTGTCCGGCGTGCGCGGCGTGGTGCCCCGCGGCGGACGGCTCGGCGATCCAGAACAGCGGCTCGTACGGCCAGGGGTCACCCGCGTTGTAGCGGGGGCGGTTGCTCCGGTTCCGCACCGCGATCCAGCCCCAGATCGCGAAGTACAGGACGGCCGGCGCGACCACGAAGACCAGCAGGGTTTCGACGACGGTCACGGGGCCAGAACCTAGCCGATCGCCGTGCCCGGCACCTGCTCAGGTGTCCGATCCGACAGCCGCCCGGACCGCACTGCGCGGACCAGCGCGTCATGATCGGCTTCGGTCTGGTCGGCGTAGGCCCTGGCGAACGCCGCGAGCGCCGCGGCCACCTTCCCGCCCTTCCCCAGGTAGCCGGCGACCATCGACGCCCCCGAGGTGCGGGCGTGCCCCTTGGCGAGCAGCCTGCCGCAGACGTCGGCGTAGTCGGCCAGCGCGGGGGCGTCGAGGGTGTCGGGGACGATCGCGCCCTTCATGTCACGGAACTGGCGGACGTAGTACTGGCGGCCGTTGATCGTCGTCCAGCCCAGGAGCGGGTCGGAGACGGTCTGCAGGGCCTGCTGGTACTCCACGACCCGCTGGCCCTGGTGGGCGTGCCAGGCCTCGCCGCCGTGCACGAACGGCGCGACGACCGACCGGCGCGCCTGCTTGAGCTGCAGGAACAGCACGTCGTCGGGGCTGGAACCCTCGCAGAGCACGAGGTAGGCGCGCAGCCCGACCGAGCCGACCCCGACGACCTTGTGGGCGACGTCGACGGCGTGGTAGCCGCCGAGGATCCGGCTCCAGTGCGGCGGCAGCGTCGCGAGGTACTCGTCGAGGGCGGCCAGGATGCGCGCGGTGTGCTCGTCGTCGGGGTGGGTGATCAGCGGCGGCTCGGTGACGATCCGCCGCGCCCCGCCCTCCTCGGTCACGAACCGGGGCAGCGCGCGGTCGCTGGTGCGCCGGCGCGCCCGTTCGGCGGCCTTGTCGATGACCCGGCGCGAGGTCTTGTGGTCGGCGTCCGAGCGCAGGGTGTCGATGTCCATGATGTCGAACGAGCGGGCGAGCAGCGGTTCGTCGGCGAGATGGCGCAGGTGCTCGGCGTAGGAGGTCACGCAGCGGGTGACGGCCTCGCCGCACTGCTCCTCGGTCGCGCCGGAGTCCCGGCCGGCGACCCAGGTGGAGGACACCAGGCGTCGCAGGTCCCACTCCCAGGCGCCGGGGTGGGCCTCGTCGAAATCGTTGAGGTCGAAGACCAGGTCGCGCTCGGGCGAGGCGTAGAAGCCGAAGTTGCCCAGGTGGGCGTCGCCGCAGATGACGGGGTGCACGCCGGTCTCGGGCAGGACCGCGAAGTCCGCGGCGTGCAGGGCGGCGGCGCCGCGCAGGAACGCGTGCGGGGATGCGGTCATCCGCTGGATCCGCAGCGGGACGAGCTCGTGCACGCGCCCGGCGTTCTGTGCCTCGACGACGTCGACCGGGTCGGCCCGGCGCAGCTGCGCGGACCACTCGGCGAGCCCGGACCGGGGCGCGACCTTCCGCAGCCCCTTGCCGATGCGGTAGCGCTCGGCGCGGGGCGTGGAGGCTCGCTGCAGCGAGCCGAACGCCGCGCGGTCCGAGCCGGCGAGGACGGGGTGCGAGGTCACGCCTGCGTTCTACCGCAGCCCGCTCCCCGTAGCCCGTCGACGGTCAGGCGCAGCAGTCTCCGTGCGGTGGACGGGTCCTCCCCCGCCGCCGTGGACACCACCGCGGTGAGGGCGACGACGTCCTCGGGGTGGGCGTCGGGGTGCAGCCCGCCGGCGTCGGCCGCGGCGGCCACCAGCGGGCGGACGGCGGCCCGGACCCGGTCGGTGTGGCAGACCGGGGCGTCCTCGGCGGGCTCGGCGAGCAGGACCTCGACCACGCCGCGGGTGGTCGCGACGTAGTGGACGAACTCGTCGAGCCAGGTCCACAGCGCGGTGGCGGGCTCGGCGCGGCAGAGCGCCTCGGCGCGGGCGCAGAGGGTGTCGACGCCGTCGGCGAACACCGCCTCGAGCAGCGCCCGGCGGGAGGCGAAGTGCCGGTGCAGGGTCGCCGACCCGACCCCCGCCCGGCGGGCGATCTCCTCCATCGACGCCTGCGCCCCGTCCCGTGCGACGACCTCCATCGCGGCGCCGAGCAGGCGTTCCCGGTTGCGGAGGCGGTCGGCCCGCGGGGCGGCCGTGGCGTCGCGCGGCATGGGTCCTCCCGGACGGCTCGACAAAACGGGGTGGTCCTCCATATCGTAGTCCACGGAAAACGGGGGGCCACCCCGTTTCATCGGGAGGAGCGCGACATGGACGATCCGGTACTGGTCACGGGCGCGACCGGCAGGCAGGGCGGGGCGGCGGCACGGGCGCTGGTCGCCGCGGGGACCCCGGTCCGGGCGCTGGTCCGCGACCCCGGCACCGCCGCGGCACGGGCGCTCGCCGACGCCGGCGCCACCCTGGTCACCGGCGACCTCGACGACCCGGCGTCGGTGACGGCGGCCGCCCGCGGCGCCCGCGGGGTGTTCTCGGTGCAGATGCCCGACCTCGACGACCTGCTCGGCGACCGGGAGCTGCGGCACGCCGACGCGATCGCGGCGGCGGTCCGGGAGGCGGGCGTCGCGCAGGTGGTGCACACCTCGGTGTCGGGGGTCGGCGAGCTGGGGCACCCCGGTGCCGTCGACGCCGCGGTCTGGGGCGAGCACATGGCCCACTACTGGCGGTCCAAGGCCGTCGCGGAGGAGGCGCTCGCCGGGGCCGGGGCCCGGTGGGTCACCCGGTTGCGGCCCAGCGGCTTCATGGAGAACTTCGTGCCGTGGTCGATGTACCTGGCCGGGGGCGACGCGCCGCGGCTGCTGCTGGCGCTGGACCCGGACCTGGTGCACCCGTTCGTCGCGGTCGCCGACATCGGGGCCGCCGCGGCCGCCGCGTTCGCCGACCCGGACCGGTTCGACGGCGTCGCGCTCGACCTGGTCGGCGAGCGCCTGAGCTACCGGCAGGCGGCCGCGGCGCTCACCGAGGTCTGGGACGTGCCGTTCACCCTGACCGAGGGTCCGGAACAGGCCCGCGCGGAGGGGCTGGCCGAGGCGTTCGTGCAGTCCCACGCCTTCCTCGACGCCCACCCCCGCGCCGCCGGTCCGGAGCGGGCGCGGGAGTTCGGGCTCGCCCCCGTCGGGTTCGCGGCGTGGGCGCGGGCCGTGGGCCGGCCTCAGACGTTGCGCCTGCCCAGCGCGCGGTAGGTCCAGCCCGCGGACTCCCACGCCTCGCGGTCCAGGGCGTTGCGGCCGTCGAGCACGCGGCGGGTCCGCACGACCTTCCCGAACGAACCCGGGTCGAGCTCGCGGTACTGCTTCCACTCGGTCAGCAGCAGGACGGCGTCGGCGCCCTCGGCGGCCTCCTCCGGGGTGTCGACGCAGTCCAGCTGCGACCAGTGCCGCCGCACGTTGGGCAGCGCCTGCGGGTCGGTCACCCGGACGTTCGCGCCCTGCAGCTGCAGCTGCGCGGCCACGTTCAGCGCCGGAGAGTCGCGGATGTCGTCGGAGTCGGGCTTGAACGCCGCGCCCAGCACGGCGATCCGCTTGCCGAGCAGGGAGTCGTCGCACACCTGGCGGGCGAGCTCCACCATCCGGATCCGGCGCCGCATGTTGATGTTGTCGACCTCGCGCAGGAAGGTCAGCGCCTGGTCGGCGCCCAGCTCGCCGGCGCGGGCCATGAACGCCCGGATGTCCTTGGGCAGGCAGCCCCCGCCGAAGCCGAGCCCGGCGTTGAGGAACTTGCGGCCGATCCGGTCGTCGTGGCCGATCGCGTCGGCGAGCTGCTTCACGTCGGCGCCGGTGGCCTCGCACAGCTCGGCCATCGCGTTGATGAAGGAGATCTTGGTGGCGAGGAAGGAGTTCGCGGCGGTCTTGACCATCTCCGCGGTGGCGTAGTCGGTGACGACCTTCGGCGTGCCGTCGGCGACGATCCGCGCGTAGACGGTGTCCAGGACCTTCTCCGCGTCCACCGCGGTGTCCGCGCCGGACAGCGACGGGACGCCGTAGACGAGCCGGTCCGGGTGCAGGGTGTCGGCCACCGCGAAGCCCTCGCGCAGGAACTCCGGGTTCCACGCCAGCGCGGCGTCCGGCACCCGGGCCGCGACCTGCTCGGCCAGCCGGGCGGCCGTGCCCACCGGCACCGTGGACTTGCCGACGACCAGCTCGCCGGGCCCCAGCACCTCGATCAGCGACGCCGTCGCCGCCTCGACGTAGGTCAGGTCCGCGGCGTACTCGCCGCGCCGCTGCGGGGTGCCGACGCACACGAAGTGCACCGCGGCGCCCCGGGCGTCGGCCATGTCCGAGGAGAACGACAGCCGCCCCGAGTCCAGCGACCGACGCAGCAGCTCCTCGAAGCCCGGCTCGAAGAACGGGACCCGGCCCGCGGCCAGCGACTCCGCCTTCGCGACGTCGACCTCGATACCGACGACCTCGTGGCCCAGCTCCGCCATCGAGGCCGCGTGCACGGCTCCGAGGTAGCCGCACCCGATGACCGACAGCTTCAGCGGGGTGGTGTTCTCCGACATGGCCGGAGGTTAGCTGCCGCCCCGGACGGGCTGTCGCAGACGTCGGGCAGTGTGCGTCCCGGTGACGCCGAGGTGTCGCGCCGGCACTAACGTCCTCGGCCGTGCGGACCCTGCTGCTGGCCGAGGAACTGCTGTTGCTGGGGCTCGACCGCTCGACCGGCCGGATCGGTGACCGGTTCGACGGGCGGGTCCTGCCCGTCGCGCTGGTGCGCGACCTGGTCGACGCCGGCGCACTGCACCTCGACGGCGGGGACGGTCCCGACGGCGGCGACACCGTGACGCCGTCGGGCGGGGAGCCCGACCACCCCGCGCTGGCCGCGGCGCTGGCCGCGGTGACCCGGGACGGCACCGACACCGGCTCGCACGCCGTCGCCGCCACCGCGGCGCACCTCGCACGGACCCCCGCGGGCTCGGCGGGCGGGGCCGTGGGGCAGCTGGTCGCCGACGGGATCCTCGCGGCGCAGGAGTACCGCCGGTTCGGGCTGTTCCGCCGGGTGCTGCTCACCGAGCAGGACCCGGAGCCGGCCCGGGCGCTGCGCACCCGGCTGGCGTCGCTGCTGGTCACCGAGACGGCGCCGGGCGGGCACGACGGCCTGCTGCTCGCGCTGCTGGGGCTCACCGACCTCGCCGGTGACGTCCTGCCGCCGGAGATCGACGCCCAGACGCGCGGGGTCGCGCAGCACCGCGCGGCGCTCGTCGCCCAGGGGGCGGCGCGGGACCCGTTCGTCCGGGCCTACTTCGCGGTGCGGTCCGGGTGGGCCGGGAACTGAGCCGCTACCCGCGCAGCTCCGCCAGGCGGGCGCGGCAGCTCTCCCAGGTCGGCAGGGCGCCCGCGGCGAGGGCCTCGTCCAGGGTCGGCGCGCCGCGGTCCTTGTCGGACAGCACCGGCTCGACCCCCTCGGCCCAGGGCAGCGCGAGCGCCGGGTCCAGCGGGCTGATCCCGTGCTCGGCCGCCGGGGTGTACGACGTCGAGCACAGGTACCCGACGACGGTGGTGCCGGCGAGCGCCTGGAAGGCGTGCCCGAGCCCCTCGGACAGGTAGACCGCCCGCATCGAGGCGGCGTCGAGGTCGACGGCCTCGACCCGCCCGAACGTCGGCGACCCGACCCGCAGGTCCACCACGACGTCGCGGACGGCGCCGGCGGCCACGTAGAGGTACTTGGCCTGGCCGGGCGGCACGTCGGCGTAGTGCACGCCGCGCACGACCCCGCGCGCCGACACCGACTGGTTGGTCTGGGCGACGGTCAGGTCGAACCCGAGCGCGTCGCGGAACGCCGGCCCCTGGAAGGGCGCGGTGAACGAGCCGCGGTGGTCGGCGAAGGTGGTCGGCTCGAACAGCCAGGCGCCCTCGATCGACAGCGGGGTCGCCTTCACGCCCACCAGCTCCGGTGGTCGCGGTACCAGGCCACGGTGGCGGCCAGGCCCTCGTCGAAGGGCACCCGGGGGGCGTAGCCGAGCTCGTCGCGGATCTTCGACCAGTCCACGGAGTAGCGGCGGTCGTGCCCCTTGCGGTCGGCGACCCGCTCGATGCGGTCCTCCCCCACGCCGACGGCGGCGAGCAGCGCGCGGGTCAGGTCCAGGTTGGTCAGCTCGGTGCCGCCGCCGATGTTGTAGACCTCCCCGGCGCGGCCCGCCGCGGCGACCAGGGCGATCCCGCGGCAGTGGTCGGAGACGTGCAGCCAGTCACGGACGTTGAGACCGTCGCCGTAGAGCGGGACGGTGCCGCCGTCGAGCAGCCGGGTGGTGAACAGCGGGACCAGCTTCTCCGGGAACTGGTACGGCCCGTAGTTGTTCGAGCAGCGGGTGACCACCACGTCGAGGTCGTGGGTGCGGTGGTAGCTGCGCGCCAGCAGGTCGCTGCCCGCCTTCGCCGCGCTGTAGGGCGAGTTCGGCTCCAGCGGGTGGGTCTCGGGCCACGAGCCCGACACGATCGAGCCGTACACCTCGTCGGTGGAGACGTGCACGAACCGGCCGACGCCCGCGTCCAGCGCGGCCTGCAGCAGGACCTGGGTGCCGACGACGTTGGTCGTCACGAAGTCCGCGGCGCCGGCGATGGAGCGGTCCACGTGGGTCTCGGCGGCGAAGTGCACGAGCAGGTCGGCACCGCCGTCGAGCACCTCGGCGACGCGCCGGGGGTCACGGATGTCGCCGCGCTCGACCGTCAGTCGCGGGTCGTCGGCGACGGCCGCGAGGTTCTCGGTCCGGCCGGCGTAGGTGAACGCGTCGAGCACGGTCACCCCGGCCCCGGCCAGCTCGGGGTGCTCCCCGCCCAGCACCTCCCGGACGAAACAGGACCCGATGAACCCGGCCCCGCCGGTCACCACGATGCGCACGTGCCCCTCCCCGCTCACTGTCCGGCCCCGCCAGCGTGTCAGAGTCGGCCCCGACGATCGGGAGGTGGGCGCGTGCGCGCGTGCGTGCTGGGGGCGAACGGGCAGCTCGGGCGGGCGCTGGTCGCCGCGCTGCCCGGCGCGGTGGCACTCGACCGTGCGGCGCTGGACATCGGCGACGCCGGCGCCGTCGCCGCGCACGACTTCACCGGCGTCGACGTGCTGGTCAACGCGGCCGCCTACACCGCCGTCGACCGTGCGGAGACCGAACCGGGCGCGGCGTGGCGGGCGAACGCGGCGGGCCCCGCGCACCTGGCCGCGGCGGCCCGCGAGCACGGTTGCCTGCTGGTCCACGTCTCCACCGAGTACGTCTTCGACGGCACCGCGCCCGGCCCGGTGCCCGAGGACGCCCCGCCGTCCCCGCTCGGGGTGTACGGCGCGTCGAAGGCAGCCGGGGAGCTGGCGGTGCGGGCGGCACTGCCGGAGCGGCACGTGATCGTGCGGACCAGCTGGGTCGTCGGCGACGGCGGCAACTTCGTCGCCACCATGGCGCGGCTGGCCCGCGACGGGGTCTCCCCCGCCGTCGTCGACGACCAGGTGGGTCGGCCGACGTTCACCCCCGACCTGGCCGCGGCGCTGCTCGTGCTGGCCGGGTCCGGGCGGCACGGCACCTTCCACGTGACCGGCGACGGCGAGCCGGTCAGCTGGCACGGACTGGCCCGGGAGGTGTTCGCCCGCTGCGGCCGCGACCCCGGCGACGTCCGCCCGGTGTCGACCGCCGAGTACGCCGCGGACCGGCCGCACCTGGCGCGCCGGCCGGCGAACTCGGTGCTCGACCTGTCCCGCGCGACCCGGGCCGGGGTGACCATGCCGCCGTGGCGAGACGGGCTCGGCGCCCACCTCGGGACCGCCCGGTGAAGGGCGTCATCCTGGCCGGTGGCACCGGCAGCCGGCTGTTCCCGCTGACCGCGGCGGTGTCCAAGCAGCTGCTGCCGGTCTACGACAAGCCGATGATCTACCACCCGCTGACCACGCTGATGCTGGCCGGGATCCGGGAGATCCTGCTCATCTCCACCCCGCACGACCTGCCCGGGTTCCAGCGCCTGCTCGGCGACGGCGGCCGGCTCGGCCTGCAGATCACCTACGCCGCCCAGGAGCACCCCAACGGCCTGGCCGAGGCCTTCGTCATCGGCGCCGACCACGTCCGCGGCGGGCCGTCGGCGCTCGTGCTGGGCGACAACATCTTCCACGGCGCCGGATTCGGCGACCTGCTGCGCCGCCGCGCCGCCGAGGTCGCCTCCGGCGACGCGGGCTGCGTGCTGTTCGGCTACCCGGTGCGCGACCCGCGGCGCTACGGCGTCGGCGAGGCCGCCCCCGACGGCACCCTGCTCTCGATCGAGGAGAAGCCCGAGCACCCCCGCTCGGACCGTGCCATCACCGGTCTCTACTTCTACGACGACCGCGTCGTCGACATCGCCGCGCGCATCACCCCCTCGGCCCGCGGCGAGCTCGAGATCACCGACGTCAACCGCGCCTACCTCGAACAGGGCCGCGCCCGCCTGCAGGACCTCGGACGCGGCTTCGCCTGGCTCGACACCGGCACCCACGAGTCGCTGATGGAGGCAGGCCAGTACGTCCGCGTCCTGGAGAACCGCCAGGGCATCCGTATCGCCTGCGTCGAGGAGGTCGCCCTGCGGATGGGCTTCATCGACGCCGCCGCCTGCCACACCCTCGGGGCGCAGCAGGCGGGCTCGGGCTACGGCGAGTACGTCATGGCCGTCGCGGATCAGTTCAGGTCGTAGCCCGGCACGGCGCCGCCGTCCTCGCCGCGGTGACAGCGACGGCGGGCCTCGTGGTCACCACCGACGGCGCGTCCGGGTCCTGACTCTCCGTGGTCGATCGACGGCATCGACCCGGGTTCCGTTGTGGCACTTATCGTCACGCAGCGCTCGTCTTCTTGAGAAGACAACCAGGGCAAACGAGTGATGCGAATCCCACGTTCGCTGCCGTAACGCACGTAGCGTGCACGACGACCTCGCCATGTGTGCGGCCAGTTCTCAGGCAATACCTCTGAATGGGTTAACGCCGTGCGCCGTTCCGGTCCACGCCCTCGCGATTGGTGGTTACTCGTCGTGACATCGCTCGCACCATCCGCCGCAACGCTCCGTCGCACGAACGGGCGGCGCATCATGTGGATCTTCTTGTCGCAGTGCATCTTCCGCGCGGCCGGCCGGCCGTGAGCGCCGGACCGACGCAGGCCCGTCGCCCCGCACGCGCCACACCCCGTACCCATCACCGGCCCCTGCTCCGGCGGCGGGTCGCGGGCCGGGGCCCCCGCCCGGTCGGGCCGCCCGCCCGGGCCGACACCTCCTCCGCCCCGGCGCCGGTGCGCAGGCTGGCCGCCCGGGTCAGCCTCGTCCGGACGGTGCTGGTGCTGACCGACGTCGTCGCCGTCGGGACCGCCGCGGTCGTGGTCGCGCCGACCGGGCACGACGGCGTCGTCGCCGCCTCCGCGCTGCTGCTCGCCGTGCGCTCGGCAGCGCGTCTGCACCGCTCCCGGCTGCGTCTGTCCTGGTTCGACGACCTGCCCCGCGAGCTGGCCGCCCTCGTCGTGACGATGGGGCTCGTGCTGGCCGGGGCGATGGCCCTGCAGCAGAACCTGGACACCCGCATCGACGTCGCCGGGCCGGTCGAGGTCGTGTTGCTGGCCACCCTCGTCGCCCTGACCCTGCGGGCCGCGGTGCTGTTCGCCGCCCGGCTGCTGCGGGTCCGGTGGGCCGTCGGCGAGCCCACGCTGATCGTCGGCACCGGATCGCGGGCGGTGGAGCTCGACGAGACCATGCGCGCCCACCCCGAGTACGGCCTGCGCCCACTCGGCCACGTCCTCTCCGAGGACCTCGACCTCCTGGTCGCGCGCGAGCGGGCGGCGCTGTCCGCGCGGATCCGGGACGCCGCCGCCCGGCACCGGGTGCGCGTCGTCGTGTTCGCCTGCCACGGCGTCGACGACGCCGCCGTCCTCGACGCGGCGATCGAGGCCCGCCGCGACGGGCTCGGCGTCCTGCTGCTGCCGTGGCTCTCGGAGCTGGTGCACGACCACTCCGGCGTCGAACGGCTGCGCAGCATCCCGCTGCTGCGGCTGCCCGCGGACCCGAGGAACCGGCTGTCCTGGCGGCTCAAGCGCCTGGGCGACGTCGTGGTGTCCGCGCTCGCCCTGGCGCTGGCCTCACCGCTGCTGGTCGCGGTCGCCCTCGCCGTGCTCGTCGAGAGCGGGCGGCCGGTCATCTTCCGTCAGGAACGCATCGGCCTGGACAACCTGCCCTTCACCGTCCTGAAGTTCCGCAGCATGCGCCCGGTCGACGAGCGCGAGCAGCAGACCCGGTGGTCCATCGCGGGCGACGCCCGGGTCGGCCCGGTCGGCAGGCTCATCCGCCGCACCTCGCTCGACGAGCTGCCCCAGCTCTGGAACATCCTGCGCGGGGACATGAGCCTGGTCGGGCCGCGCCCGGAGCGGCCGTCGTTCGTCGAACGCTTCTCCGCCGAGCACGAGCGCTACACCGCCCGCCACCGCGTCCCGGTCGGGCTCACCGGGCTCGCCCAGATCTCCGGGCTGCGCGGCGACACCTCGATCGCCGACCGGGTCCGGCACGACAACTACTACATCGCCAACTGGTCGCTCTGGCTCGACGCCCAGATCGTCGTGCGCACGGCGCGGGAGCTGGTCCGGCGCGGCCGGCACTGAGCGGCCGCCCGGGCGGGTCAGCCGGCCTGGCGCTGCGCGAGCCCGAGGGCGTACTCGGGGTACCACTGCCCGGCGGCGGGCTCCCCCGGACGGCAGGCACCGTCGGACTCGCCGGGACGCTTAACCCACAGCAGCGCGTCGACGCGGTCGTCGCCGGTCTCGGTGGTCGGGTCCGCCCCGAGCCCGCGACCGGGCGGGTTGCAGAACGCGGGCACCCCGCCCAGCGACGCCTCGTCGGCGACACCCTGGCCGTTGCGGCTGGTGTCGACGACGAAGTGCGCCCCGCCCAGGCGGTCGGAGAGCTGCCGCCCGAACGCGACGACCTCGGGGGTGGGGTAGAAGTTCGCGACGTTGAGGGCGAACCCGTCGGCGGCCCGGACCCCGGAGCGCTCCAGCGCGCCGGCGAGGGCGTCGACGTCGCTGATGAAGCCGGGGTTGCCCGCGTCGACGTAGACCCGGGCACCCGCGGTCTTGAACGCCGCGACCGCCTCGGACAGCAGCTGGTAGCGCTCGTCGCGCAGGTCGCCGTCGACGCAGCCGGACAGCTCGTGCGGCACCGCGTCGGGCTCCAGGACGACCGTGGCCGTCGTGCCGCCCAGTCCGCGGACGATCTCGGTCACCCAGTTCCGGTAGTAGCCGCCGTCCGGGGCGCCGCCGCCGGAGAAGCTGCCGCAGTCGCGGTGCGGGATGTTGTAGGCGACCAGCAGCGGGCGCGCACCGGCCGCGGTGGCCCGGTCGACGTAGTCCTTCGTGTCGGCCTGGGCCGCGGCGACGTCGCCGCTCACCCAGTGCGGGAACGGCTGCGAGGCGATCTTCTCGATCTGGTCGGCGTCGGCGTCGCGGCCCTCGTCGCGCCACCGGACGACCTGGTCGGCCGCGGCGCTGCGCGGGTCCACGAACAGCCCCGTCGCGCTCGGCGGGGCGGACGCCGGGTCGCCCGGTGCGGGCGCGGTGGGCGCGCCCGCCCCGCACGAGACGAGAGTCAGGGCGGCGGCCAGGGCACCGGAGGAGACTGCCAGCAGCGAGCGCACGATGCTGGAGTGTGTCACCTGAGGTGCACCCATGACGCCACGGACGGCACCCCGGCGTCGTCGACGAGGAAGAGCATGTACCAGCCCGGCGGCACCAGGGTCGGCTCGGCGGGTACGGCGAGGCGGAGCGAGCCGTCCGGGCCGCGGGCGATGTCGAGGCGCACCGAGCGCTGGTCGACGTCGGTCGCGTGGGTGACCGCGCTGGGCCGGATCAGCCGGGCCTGGGTGACCCGGGCCGCGTCCGGGCTGGTCACGGTCATGGTGGTGCCGAGGCCGGCCTCCTCCGGGGCCGTCGCGATCACCGGCTGCGGGCCGTGGAACAGGTACGGCGGGGTGTAGATCTCCAGCCGCTGCTCGAACGGGGCGGGCTTGGTGTTGTCCACGTTCTTGAACAGGGAGTTCCCGCCCGCGGTGAGCACCTGGCCGTTGGGCAGCAGCAGCGCCTCGGCGTGGTAGTCGCGCCCGACCGCGGGGTCGGCGACGGCGGAGAGCGTGTTCGTGCCCGGGTGGTACAGGTTGGCCTGCAGGATGTCGCTCGCGCCCTTGCCGCGGTAGTCCGCCGAGCCGCCGGTGATCAGCAGGTCGTCGGTGGGCAGCTGCACGACGCTCGGGTAGCGGGTGCGGGTGCGCAGGTCCGGGCCGGGGGTGAACGCGGGCGCCGGCGCGCGCAGGTCGATGGTGTCGATCCGCGCCGAGGACACCGGGGACTCGCCGACCCCGCCGCCCCCGACGACGACCATCCGCTGGTCCTGCACCGGCCCGGCCCAGGACGACCCGGAGGTCTCCATCAGCTCCGGCTCGCGCAGCCCCGGGACGGGGGCGAACGAGTTGTCCGCCAGGTTCCAGAACCCGGGGACGCGTCCGGCGTCGGCCGGGCCGTAGCCGGCGTTGGAGCCGGAGTAGAACAGCCGTCCCTCCTGCCGGGTCTGGAAGATCGCCGGGTAGGTCGGGAAGTAGCGGAACAGGTCGGGCCGGTCGGTCCAGCGCTTCGTCGCCGGGTCGTAGACCTCGTTCTGGCCGGGCAGGATCTGCCCGGTGCCGTCGAGACCGGAGATCGCGAGCACCTGGCCGTCGGGCAGCCCGGTGAGCGTGGGGTACCAGCGCTTCTGGGTCATGTCCCCGACGCGCACGTACTTCTCGGCGAACGGATCGAACTCGTAGGAGTCGGCGATGCCCTGGAAGTCCTGCTTGTCCAGGGTCATCCTGTCGCCCATGCCGTACACGTTCGCGGCGTCCCCGGGGTCCAGCGACGGGATCGTGTACTGGGCGGGCCGGTCGGTGACCCCGGCGGCGCCCTCCTCGGTGGACTCGACGAAGCCGATGGTCTCGCTGGCGGTGACGACGGTCCCGTCGCCCTCGCCGGTCTTGGTCGCGGACATGACGTGGGCCGGGCTGGTGAGGGTGTACTCGCGTCCGTCGGGGTCGCGGAACACGGTGCCGGAGTCCAGGTGCAGCTCGCGGTCGGGGTTCTCGTTGCGGATCCGCATCGCGCCGGCGGCGCGGGTGACGAAGCCGTCGAGGACCTCGTAGCGCTGGGTGCCGCCGGCGACGAGGAGCTTCCCGTCGGGCAGGAAGGTGTGGCCGCCGCAGAACAGGTCCGACGGGGTGTCGATCTCCGTCGCGTCGCCGGTGACCGGATCGTAGACCAGGGTGCGGAAGGTGCCGGCGTCGAACTGCTTCTGGTCGTTGCCCGAGCCGGCGACGAGCAGGACCTTGCCGGTCGGCAGCATCGCGGCGTGGATGGCGTTGATCCGGACGTCCGCGGGCAGCTCGACCACGTCCCAGCGGCCGTTCGCGGCGGTGTACTCGGCGCTGTGCAGCCACGCCTCGTGGCGCACCTCGGAGATCCAGGCGAACGCGGGCGGGGCGTTCACCGCCAGCAGCACGGTGGGCACGCCGATCATCGCGATCAGCCTGCGGCGGCCGAGGACGGCACGCGCCGCCCGGGAGAGCAGGCGTCTCACGCCACGGCTCCGATCTTCTCGTCACGGGGTTCGGGGATCACGGGCACGAGCTCGACGAGCTCGGCCGCGGACGCGACCCGGCCGCGGGTGCGCAGCAGGCCGCCCAGCCAGATCGCCATCGGGACCAGGGAGACGACCAGCGCGAGCGCCGGCCACATGAGGACGTCGAGGTTGGCGTAGCCGAACGCGAACGACGCCGCGATCGCCGCCGCCAGGAACCCCGACCAGCGCAGGTGCCGGGCGAAGGTGACGACGCGGTCCGGGCTCGCCGCCTCCGCCTTCGGGGTGACGACGAACGTCGCCGGACGCCGGAGCACCGTCGCGACCAGCGAGGACGCGTAGATCGGCGCGGAGAGCACCGACATCGCCATCCCCGTCAGCCCGGTCGAGTTCTCGTGCTCGTAGGGGCTGACGTTGTAGCGGCGGTTGCGGATGTAGACCCACAGCTGGAACGCGGTCGCGTCGACGTAGAGCGCCAGCCACAGCGCGGGCGGGACGACGATGCCCGACACCCCGAACGCCAGGTAGAGCGAGGCGTTGACGGCGCCGAGGATCCAGCCGATCGCCATCGACGGGTAGAACGCGGTGATCAGCAGGTAGTGCAGCGCCCGCGGCGGGGACAGCCGGCGCAGCCGCTTCAGGAAGATGCCCTGCAGGATCACGAAGGTGCCGCGCGACCAGCGCAGCTGCTGGGAGAAGAAGTCCGTCCAGGACGACGGCCCCTCCCCCACCGCGACGACGTCCGGTGTGTACACCGAGCGCCAGCGCTGCCCGGTCCACGGGTTGCGCCGGGCGTGCAGCGCCAGCCCGGTCGCCATGTCCTCGGTGATCGAGTCGTGCAGCCCGCCGACGGCGAGCAGCGCGTCGATCCGCACGGCGTTGTTGGTCCCGACGAGCATCGGGATGCCGTAGGCGTTCGCGGCCCGCTGGATCAGCGAGTGGAACGGGAACTGCTGGGACTCCGCGGCGGTGGTGACGAAGTTGTCGCAGTTGGCGTAGCACTGCGGCCCGACGACGAACGCGACGTCGGGGTCGCGGAAGTAGCCGAGCATCCGCTCGGCGTAGTTCGCCAGCGGCACGTGGTCGGGGTCGACGGACAGGAACACGTCGTAGCGGTGGCCCTCCGCGTGCACCCAGGCGTTGTAGTTGCCGTGCTTGGTGCGCGCCATGAAGAAACCCGACGGCTCGTTGTAGGCGGCGACGCCCTTGCGGGAGAAGTGCCGGACACCGATCTCGGCGCACATCCGCCGGACCTCGCGGTCGTCGCCCTCGTCGAGCAGCCAGACGTCGAAGGTGCCCTCGTGCCGGATCCGCCGCGCGGCCTCCAGCGTCGCGCGGACCATCTCGATCGGCTCCGAGCCGGGGACGATCGTGGTCAGGAACGCGACCCGCAGCGCCGGGTCCGGCCGGACCGGGACCGGGTCGCGGGCGAGCACCGAGGCCAGCGACAGCGAGAACACGTTGACCAGCCGCATCGTCTCGACCAGCGCGATGGAGCCGATGACGAAGACGTTCGCGGCCTGGATCCACCAGCGCTCGTCGACGTCGGGATGGTGGGAGGGCTGCAGCAGCCAGACCACGAACAGCACCTCGAAGGCGACGTTCGCGCCGATGATGGCCAGGGTGCCCGCCCAGCGGCGGCCCTGACCGTCGTGCAGGTTGCGGTACCGCACCCGGTACGTCTCGCCTGCCGGCGGCGGCTCGGTGACCTCGCCGGAGATGCGGCTGAAGTCGTGCAGCGACCGGGCCCCCACGGCGGGCGCCCGGTTCTGCGGGGTGCCGGACGCGACGCTCGCGGTCACCGGCGTACCTCCCAGATCTCGGTCGGGAACGTGCGGTGGGCACGCCGGAGGGAGGGCTCGGCGCGTGTCCCGGCCGGCCCCCTGGGGGCGTGATCGTTCCCGTGTGGAGCGTCCATCGACGCGTCCCGACACCCCGTTACGACGCGTGGCGGCCGGACTGCGCCGTCCGCGCCGGCCCCCGGGACCCGCCGTGACCGTGTCGTGATCGAGAGGTGCGGTGAGCAGGGGAAACCCCGACGTGGATGATCTCTTCGGCCGCACGGCCCTGGGCCGAACGGCCTAGCTCATCATTACGCGATGTGTCGGATCATCGATTCTGATGATCCATCGCGAACTCCGCCGAGGTCCCCAGTTCTGATGACGGGACGGACCGGCCGGCGGGGTCAGAAGGGCAGGTGCCCCGACAGCACGACGGCCGTCGCGACCGCCGCGGTGAGCACGAGCAGGAGCGCGGCGACCGCGGTCCGGCGGGTGCCCGTCGTCGCGGGACCCGCCGCCGGAGCGACGCCCGGAGGCGACCAGAGCGGTCGGCCCGTCCGGCGCCCGGCGGGCCAGGGTCCGGCACCGTCGCGCTCGCGGCGGGCCGCGACCGTGAGGGCCTCGGCCCGGTCCACCGTCGCCGGATCGGCCCGGTCCTGCGCGGTGAGCGCGGCGACCAGGTCCCGGACCCCGACGGCGTCGCCGGGCAGGGCACGGCCGCGGACGACGTCGCGGACCCGCGCGGTCGAGGTCCGCAGCCGGCGGGCGAGCACACGCTCCGACGGGCAGCCGTGGTGCACGTGGACGTCGTCGAGCAGATCGAGCAGGTCGCGGTGCGGGCCGTGCTCGGGCCAGGACGTCCGGTCGAAGCGGCGCAACGGCACCCGTCGCCTCCTCACGCAGGATGATCGTTCGATCACCTGTCGCATCCGGCGGCGTGGGCGTTACTCAATTCTGATGAGACGCCGCGATCGTCACTCCTGATGACAACCCTTCGCGTGGATTACGGTGAACGGCGCAACGTGCGCGCCGGTGAGGGAGCGGTCGCTCACGGTAGGCGTCCGCCTGTCGAATGCAGGAGCAGCGAACGGTGCACTCCCGGCACCGAGCGGGCGACGACGCCGACCCCAGCGGTCCGTGGCCCCTTCTCCCCGCCCTGCTCGTCAAGCCCGGCATGACCGGCCTGTGGCAGGTCAGCGGACGCAGCTCGCTGACCTGCGAGGAGCCGGTCCGTCTCGACCTGCGTTACGTCGAGATCCGGGCCCCCGCACCGGACCTGCTGATCCTGTGGAAGACCGTCGGCGCGGTGCTCCGCAGCCGCGGCGCCTACCGACCCGGCGCCGCGGCCTGCGGGCCGCTCAGGCGAACAGCTTCTCCTGCTCCTCGCGGAGCGCGTCGACGAGCCGGCCCGGGGGCAGGGTGACGTCGTCGTAGGTGAGCACGGCGTCCTTCGCGACGTCGCGCACCAGCGTGCACCCCTCGGCGACGCCCATCGGCAGCAGCCGCTCCGCGCGCGTGACCGGCGAGGACTCGGCGACGCCGTAGGTGTCGTAGCCGCCCAGCCCGTCGACCGTGTGTCCTGCCTTCAGGTCCTGCTTGGCGGTGGCGACGACGTCGACGCGCTGCCCGGCGGGTGGGCTCAGCGCGGCGTCGGCGAAGTCGACGGCCCGCACGATGGTGTTCGGGACCTCGAAGTGGCACAGGTGGTACGGGGTGTAGAAGCTGTACAGCGGGCCCTCGCCGAGCTTGTACAGGTTCAGGTAGTGGCGCTGCTTCGGGTCGTCGTGGGTGCCCAGCACGTAGATGCCCGGGCCCGGCTTGGCGCCGACCACGTAGTCGACGACGCCGCCCAGCTCGCGCAGCTCGTCGACGTCGTAGGCCGCGGTCAGCTCGTCGACGTGCCCGGCGTGGTCGCGGCCGTACATGCCGCGCTTGCCGACGGTGAAGCCGAACGCGTTGGCCACGATCGCCTGCTCGAACGACACCTTGGTGCCGTCGGCGAAGCTGGTGACCATGTAGGGGTCCTGCCCCCACTTCTCGGCGAACGCCTGCTGCGTGGTGGGCGTGCGGTACTCGTCCTGCAGGCCCTTGATGTTGCCGGCGACGAGCGGGGTGACCCCGATGCCGCGCACGAAGCGCAGCAGGTTGGCCTGGACGCCGGGCTGGTCGCCGTCGGCTCCGGTCAGGACGACCCCGGCGGCGCGGGCGCGGTGCGCGAGCAGCGGGCCGACGGTGCCGTCGAGCTCGGCGTTCATCGTGACGACGGGCAGCCCGCGCTCGATCGCGGCAACGGTGACCCGGGCGCCGAACTCGACGGCGCCGGTGACGTCGACGAGCACGTCGATGTTCTCCGCGGCGAGCAGCGCGAACGCGTCGCCGAGCACGGCCGGGACGCCCTTCGCGACCATCGCCTCGACCTGCGCGGTCGTCGACACCTCGACCGGCTCCAGACCGGCCTCGGTGTAGGCACGCACGGCGGTGGCGACGGTGCGGTTGGCGATCGCGACGACGTCCATCCCGGGGGTGGAGTTCACGATCTGGTTGACCAGGCCACGGCCCATGAACCCGGCGCCGACCAGGCCGACCCGGATCGGGCGGTTCTCGGCGGCGCGCTTCGCGAGGGCGGTGTCGAGGATCAGCATCAGCGGGCTCCGGTGACCGACGGGAAGTCGGAGTTGTCGGCCAGCAGCGGCCAGTTCGCGTCCTTGTCCGAGACGTGGTCGACCGCGTGCGGCCACTCGACGTCCAGGGCCGGGTCGTTCCAGCGCAGGCCGCGCTCGGCGCCCGGGGTGTAGGGCGTCGAGACCTGGTAGATCGTCGTCGCGTCCGGGGTGAGGGTGAGGTAGGCGTGCGCGAAGTTCCGCGGCACGTACATCGCCCGGTAGTTGTCCTGGGACAGCTCGGCACCGAACCACTGCAGGTAGGTGTCGGAGTCCGGGCGCAGGTCGACGATCACGTCGAAGATCGCGCCGCGGACGCAGCGGATGACCTTGACCTCGGCGTTGGGCTCCAGCTGGTAGTGGAAGCCGCGCAGGGTGCCCGCCTCGTGGTTGTACGAGAGGTTGCACTGGGTGATCGTCGGGTCGAGCCCGGCGTCGCGGAACTCCTCCTCGCAGAAGGCGCGGGCGAAGAAGCCGCGGTCGTCGGAGAGTCGCTTCAAGTCGATGAGAGCCGATCCGGGGAGCGGGGTCTGCTGGATCTCCACGCCCGGCATCATCGGTCAGGGCCGGTCGACCGTTATCGGGGACCCCCGCGCGGGTGGCGCACACGACTCCGGCCGTGACGGGGTGTGTGCCACCCGCGGCACGGGGTGACCGAGACGGGGTCAGACGGAGCCGGGCGCCACCGGGTGGATGTAGGTGCCGGGGCGGGTCGCGCCGTCCTGACGGGAGACCGGGCCCTGGTCCCACTTCAGCGTCGTCGACGTCGTCTCGTCCGGCGCGGTCACGACGATGTCGATCGGCGTCCAACTGTCCCCGGGCAGCCACGTGATCACGGTGTGCGCGGTCCCGCCCGGCTTGACGACGACCGCGGTGGGCTCCTCCCCCGCCCGGGGCAGCGAGTAGGACGGCCCGAACTGCGGGTCGTCCGGACCGCGCAGGTCGACGCCGCCGAACCCGGTCATCGTGCAGGGCGCGTCGGAGGTGTTGCGCCAGACGATGGTGGTGTCCTTCTGGCTGTCGCCGAGGGTGGTGCCGACCGACGCCTGCACGGTGTTGCTGGTACAGCGGGCCACCTGTCCGGCCGCACGGGAGGCGTCCTCGGTGGGCTGCGGCGGCGCGGTGGTCGGTGCCGACGACAGCGCTGCCGGTGCCTGGGCCGCCGGCTCGGTTGCGCCGCCGCATCCGGCGACGAGCAGGCCGGCCGACAGCAGTCCGATCAACAGAGGTGCGCGGTGTGCGGTCATGGTCGTCACCGTTGTCCGTGTCGCCCGATCACGCTGCGCGGCAGCGGCGGGACCACCCGGAGGTGGGTCCCCTCGACGGGTAACGGCAGGTCGGGCACGTGCGAGTCCACACCCGACGACCGGCACCCCCGCGGGCCGGCAGGGCGGCGGGAGGACCTGATAGTGCGCGCGATCATCCTGGCGGCCGGACTCGGCCGCCGCATGCTCCCTCTCACCCGGGACACGCACAAGACGCTGCTGACGGTCGGCGACCGGACGATCATCGACCGGCTCGTCGGGTCCCTGGCCGACAACGGCGTCATGACGATCACGGTGGTCACCGGATACCTGCACGAGCAGCTCGAACAGCACCTGCTCGACCGCTACCCACACCTGGACATCTCGTTCGTGCGCAACACCCGCTACGACGAGACCAACAACATCTACTCCCTCGCCCTCGCCTTCGAGCAGATCGACATCGACGACGACCTGCTCCTCCTGGAGTCCGATCTGATCTTCGAGCCGGCCGTCATGCGCCGGCTGATCGAGTGCGACCGGCCCAACGTCGCACTCGTCGACCGGTACCGGATGGGGCTGGACGGGACCGTCGTGACGGTGTCCACGTCGGACGTCGTCACCCAGGTCATCCCCGCGTCGCTGCAGGACGCGGCGTTCGACTTCACCGACAAGTTCAAGACGCTGAACCTCTACCGGTTCTCGGCGGAGTTCTGCCGCGACGTGTTCAGCAAGCTCCTGCGCTACTACACGCAGAACTTCGACAACCAGTGCTACTACGAGCTGATCCTCGGGATGCTCGTCTACATGGGACAGGCCCGGATCCACGCCGAGCAGCTCGACGGCGAGACCTGGGCCGAGGTCGACGACCCGAACGACCTGCGCAACGCCGAGTACCTGTTCGCCCCGGAGCGGCGCCGGACGCAGCTGGAGTCGTCCTGGGGCGGCTACTGGAACCACGAGGTGCTCGACTTCGCGTTCATCCGCAACATGCACTTCCCGCCGGACTCGCTGGTCTCCCAGATGCGCGCCTACCTGCCGCGGCTGATGGAGAACTACGGCTCCGCACAGACCGTGCTCGACCGCAAGCTCGCCCACCACCTGCTCTGCCGCCCGGAGAACGTCGTGCTGCTCAACGGCGCGGCCCAGTTCTTCCCGACGCTGCGGGCGGCCTTCATCGGGAAGCGGGTGCTGCTCCCGTCCCCGACGTTCGGTGAGTACCCGCGTGCCTTTCCCGGCGCGAGCGTCTACGAGGACCGCGGCCGCTTCGACCCCGACGCCGTCGCGGCCGCCGCACGCGACCACGACCTGCTGGTCGTCGTGAACCCGAACAACCCCACCGGCACCACCGCGCGCACCGCCGACGTCGTCGCCGTGCTGGACCGGCTGCGCGGGACCGGGACCACGGTCGTCGTCGACGAGTCGTTCGTCGACTTCTCCGACGAGCCCTCGCTGGTGCCGATCCTGGAACGCGAGCCCCGCGACGGCGTGGTCGTGCTCACCAGTCTCAGCAAGTCCCTCGGCGTACCGGGCCTGCGCATCGGCTACGTCTACAGCACCGATCCGTCATGGACCGCCCGGATCCGCGACGACCTGCCGGTGTGGAACATGAACTCGGTAGCCGAGCACTACGTCGAGTCGCTGCTGAAGTACCCGTCGGAGCTGACGGCGTCGTTCGAGCGCACCAAGCTCGACCGGGACCTGTTCGCGGAGGAGCTGCGGGCGCTGCCGGTCGTCGCGGCGGTGCACCCCAGCGGCGGGAACTTCCTGCTGGTGGAGCTCGTCCCCGGTGCCGCTGACGTGGCGGAGCTGGAGCAGCGGTTGCTGGTCGACGAGGAGATCCTCGTCAAGAACGTCTCGGCGAAGTTCACCGGTGACCGGCGGCTGTGGCGACTCGCGGTCCGCTCCACGGGGGAGAACCGGCGTCTGTGCGGGTGCCTGCGCCGGCTCGCCCCGGTCTCCCAGGAGGTGGTGTCCCGATGACACGCAGCGACGTGTGGCGCTCGGTGTGGAACGACCGGGACGACGACCGCGCCGACTGGAACGGCTACGAGGCCACGATGCCCGCACGGGACTACGAGCTGTTCACCGCCGCCACCGCGGAGCTGGTCCGCCGGCACCTGCGGCTCGGCCCGGACGACGTCGTCGGCGACCTGGGCTGCGGCACCGGCCGGATCGCCGCGCAGCTCGCCCCGCACGTGCGCGCGGTGCACGGCTTCGACTACTCGGAGACCGTGCTGCGCGTCGCCCGGGAGCGCCGGGACCTGCCGAACGTCGAGTACCACTGGGCCGATCTCAACGACCTCGAGTTCGAGTCCTACGGGCTCACCCAGGCGTTCTCCGTCGGCGGATTCCTCTACATGGACTCCGAGGAGACCGCGGTCGACCTGATCCGGCGGATGCACGACGCGGGCATCGGAGTGGCCGTGCTGGACATCCCGGACAGCCGGCTCACCGACACCCGCGAGCGCGCCTACGACCGCGCGGTGTACGACCACCTGGCGATGGACGCGGAGCGGCTGATCTCGGCCTTTCCCGGGGCCGAGGTCCACCGCGCCGAGCTGGGCCTCGGCTACGCGAACGCCGCGGTCCGGTTCAACCTCTACCTTCCGGCGCCGTGACCCAGGGCCGGGTCGTGACCACCGTGCCGTCCTGGGTGAGGTAGTCCCAGTCGGTCACGGGTGTCCGCCAGTCGCCGTAGTGGCGCGCCAGCAGCGCCTCGTGGTCGGTGGGCTTGTTCCAGTGGCGCCCGAGGAAGGAGAAGACCTCCGACCGCTGGGCCGGGAACCGGCCGACGACCTCGACCGGATCGACGCCGTCGCTGCCGAACATCCGGTACTCCTGGTCGCCGTCGGCGGCGGTGAGCCGGAAGAACTCGAACTTCGAGCCGCGGCGCACGAAGACGCGTTCCCGCAGCTCGCCGTCGGAGTCCCGGTAGCTGAACCACGGCCGGAACCCGGCGGCGTACAGGGCGGGCACGGCGGCGGCGAAGTCGCCGTCGGCGCTCGAGTCGAAGCAGAAGTCGGCGTCACCGACGTCGTGGGCGAGCAGCCCGCCCTCGCGGGCCCACCCGAGCAGCATGCCGCCCCACACCCAGTAGTGCCCGCCGAAGCGGGTCCCGGCGAGGACGTCGTTGAGCAGCAGCAGGTCCTCACGGAAGGACGCGGCGTGCCGGCGCCGGTGCACCGGGCCCAGCACCGGGAGCCGCCCGGCCAGCCGGTGCGCGGCCAGCGCGAGCGCCGTCCGGGGCCGGATGTCGGCGTTCTCCGGCACCGCGCGGAGCCGGGCCAGGCGCCGTGTCCGGGCGCGCCAGGCGCGGACGAGGCCCTCGATGCGGGAGGTGACGGGCATGGTCGTGCTCCTTGTCGATGGGTGCCGCGGGCGGGTCGAGCCGGGCCAGGGCCAGAGCGACGACGAGGAACACCGGCACGAGGTGCCCGGCGTCGAGGTCCTCGAAGACCGCCCAGACCGCGACGGTCGCGACGATCGCCCGGGGCAGTGCGGAACGGGCCGCGCAGGCGCGCCACAGCGCGACACCGCACACCAGCAGCGCGCCCAGCCCGAGCAGGCCGGCGCGGAAGGCGAGGCCCAGGTACGTGCTGTGGGTGGCGACGCTCGCCACGAGGCCGTCGTCGCGCGGCTTGAGCCCGAACCCGAGGACGGGGACGCCGAGCCCGACGAGCCGGTCCACGGTCGCGGCGTAGATGGCACCGCGGGACTCCGCGGACCCGGCGCGGGCCGCGTTGACCTCGGTGACGGCGTCGACGAGGCCGGGCGCGAACCCGACCACCCCCGCGACGAACGCCCCGCACACCGCGACGACCGCGGCGGGGCCCGCCCGGTGGGCCCGCCAGACGTGCCGGAGCGCGGTCCCCAGCAGGGCCAGGACCAGCGCGATCTGGGTGGCACGGCTGTAGGACAGGTACACCGACACCGCGCAGGCGACGACGGCGGGCACCCGCCACGGCAGCCGCGCCCAGCTGCGGGCGGCCGGATGCAGCAGCACCAGCAGGGTCAGCGCGGACACCGCCCCGGACCACGTGGTGTTGCCCATCATCCCGGTGGCGCGCAGGACGCTGCCGTCGAGCCAGCCGTGCACCACCAGGTCGTTCGTGGTGAACGCGGCGACCCCGGGAGGTAGCGCGCCCGCGTACGCGCCGAGCAGCGGAACCGGCGACGGCGTCGGATACAGCCACACCGCGAGGACTGCGACGACGCTGTGCAGCACACCGACCGTGACAGCCGCGCGTACCAGCCGTCGGAGATCGTCGGGGTGGGCCGTCCCGACCACGGCGATCATCGCGGCGAGCGCGACCCAGACGGCGACGTTCGCGGCCAGCCCGACGAACCGGTCCGCCGAGGCGTATCCGGCGGCGGTCCCGACGGCCGAGGACAGCACCAGGGCGACGGCGACGACCAGTAGCGCCCCGGACGCCGCGCCGAGCCGAGCGCGCAGCAGCGCCGGGAGCAGCACGACGACGGCGAGCACCCAGAACGCGGCCGCGAGCCCGGCCGTCCACAGCACGGCGTAGGCGAGGACCAGTCCTGCCGGCCGGAAGGCCGGGCCGGCCGTCACGGTGGCCCCCCGGTCGTCCGGCGGTCGCGCAGTGCGAGCCGGGCGACGGTCAGCGCGCCGTGGCCGTAGCGCGAGGCGAGGGCCGGGCGTTGGGCGAGCCGCCACACCCACTCCAGGCCGGTACGGCCGGCCAGCCGGGGCGCCCGGGTCTCGTCGCCGGTCAGGAACCCCAGCAGCCCGCCCGCGGTGAGCACCAGCGGGGCAGTGATCCCCGCCCGGTGGCGGCGGACCCACTCCGCCTCCCGCGGCATGCCCATCGCGACCACGAGCAGGTCCGGCTCGCGCTCACCGATCGCGGCCAGCGGAGCGGTGTAGTCGTCGCGGTAGCCGTCGCAGGTGCCGGCGTCGAGCACGCCGTACCGCCCGGAGAGCACCGCGACCGCCCGTTCCGCGAGACCGGGAGGGCCCCCGACGATCGCGACCCGGGGCGGGCGGCCGAGCTCGAAGGCGAGCCGCTCGAGGATCTCCGGGCCGACGTCGGTCGTGGTCGTGCGTTCCATCCACCGCGCGCCCGCCAACCGGCCGAGCAGCACGACGGACATACCGTCGGCGTAGACGAAGTCGGCCGCATTCATGACCCGCACGAACGCGGGGTCCGCGGTCTCGTTCAGCCCGCCGACGTGCAGGGCGAACATCACGGTCGGTGCCGGGGCCGGGCGCTTGACGGCGTCCACGGCACGGTCGACGAGGTCGCGGCGCGCGAGGTCGACCACGTCGATCCCCGCGATGCGGACGGTCGGCAGCCAGGGACGCAGCACGTCGCGGACCCGCCGGTCGGGCGCCGGTCCGGCGGTCACCGTGCCTCCTGCGACGCCCCGGGGCGCAGCGCCGCCACCCACAACGCGCCGGACGCGACCAGGTGCAGGCAGGCGAAGGACCAGGCGAAGGTGACGACGTCGCCACCGGCCAGGGCGAGCAGGCTCCCGCCCGCGACGAGCGGGGCGGTGAGGACGCGGCAGCGGATGATCGTGCGGGTCGCGCCCGAGGTGAGCAGGGCCAGGGTCGGGACCGCCGCCAGCGCGGACACCGCCTGACGCACGGCGAGCGCCGCGACGACACCCCCGGCGGCCGTCCAGGTAGGTCCCAGCAGGGCCGTCCCCCAGTCCGCGGGGAGCAGCGCGAGGGCGACGCCGCAGGCGAGCGCGGCGAGGGCCACTCCGGTGAAGACCGGTGCCGCCACCCGCAGCCGATGGGACCGGCCGCCGGACAGGTCCCGCAGCCGGGGCACGGCGGTGGTCTCGCAGGCGAGCAGCAGTACCGTGACCGGGCCGAGCGCGGTCTGTCCCAGCCGCAGGGCGCCGGTCGCGACGACGGTGAGGAACGCCCCGGCCACGACCAGCACGACCTGGTCCAGTCCGGTGTAGACGAGGTAGTCGAGCAGCAGGTGGCGTCCGGCGCGCGACCCGTGCCGTTCGGGGCCGGTCTGCCAGCGCGCCGACCACGGCGGGAGCACGGTGAGGGCGGCGACGGCCGGCGCGACGGCGAGCCCGGCCGCGACCACGAGGACGTCACGGGCGAGCAGCGGAACCGCCGCGAACCAGAGCACGCCGGTGACCAGGCAGGTCAGCTCGCCGCGGGTGAGCGCGGGGTAGCCACGGGTGCCCTGCAGGTGCGCGCGGACGGTGTCCCAGTAGAGGACCGGCACGACGGCGACGGCCAGTGCGAGGCAGATGTCGCGCGCTCCCCCGCCGACGACGACGCCCACCGCCGCGGTGACCGCCGCGGCGGCGAGCGACTGCAGCAGGACCCGTGTACGGACCCCGGCCTGCGGCGGGCGCTCCCCCGCACCGGGCCGGATCATCACCGGTATCAGCAGCCCGGCGCGCTGCACGCCGACCGCGAACATCAGCACGAGCTGGACCACGGCGAACCGGCCGAAGTCGACCACGTCGAGCTCCCGGGCCACCAGGGCGGTCGCGGCCAGGGTGTACAGACTGGCCGTCGCCTGTGGAGCCGCCGCGGTGCCGTGCAGCAGCCGGCGGACCGCCACGACGGGCGTCCGTACCGGCGTCGCCGCGTCGGTCACGTGCGGACCCGTGGTTCGGACTCCACCCTGGCCGGCTGTACGGGGCCGGCAGGGGTCGTCCTCTCCACCACGCCGGGCACGGAACGCTGCTCGCGCCGGTAGCCGGCGTACTCGGCGTCGTGCGACGGCGGGGTCGCGGTGAGGATCGTCCCCAGCGGACGCACCGAGACGGTGGCCAGGGCGTGCAGCGACTCCGCGACCCTCGGATACGTCGCCGTGCGGTAGCGGCACACCAGCAGGACACCGTCCGCCGCGGGCGCGAGCGCCGAGGCGTCGGTGAACAGCAGCAGCGGCGCGGTGTCGACGAGGACGACGTCGAAGCGGGACCGGGCCGACGCCAGCAGCGCGGTCATGCCGTCGCTCGCCAGCAGCTCACCCGGATCGGGGACGGGGCACCCGGCGGCGAGGACCGAGACCCCCGCGGACCCGGCGTGCTGCAGCGCCCGCTCGAACGACACCCGTCCCAGCAGGACGTCGGCGAGACCCACGGTCGGCTCCACGCCCAGCGACTCCGCGACGGCGGGGCGACGCAGGTCGGCGTCGACGACGAGGACCCGGCGTCCCGCCGTGGCCAGCGTCGCGGCGAGATTGACGACGGTGGTGGTCTTCCCCTCCCCGGAGCCGCCGCTCGTCACGAGCACGACCCGGCGCGGCCGGGTGACGTCGATGAACGAGAGTGTGGTCCGCAGTCGGCGGAACGCCTCCACGAACGGCCCGGTCACGGCCCCGGGGGCGACGAGCCGCGACCCGCGCAGTGCGGTGTCGGTCGGGACCGACACCAGGGTGGGCACGCCGCTGACCTCCTCCAGACGCTCGGTGGAGCGCACCGACACGTCGAGGAGCCGGCGTGCCAGCACCCCACCGCAGCCGAGGGCGAGTCCGACCGTCGTGCCCACGGTGAGCAGGAGCAGCAGTCCCGGCGACGACGGCCGGTCGGGTGCGACGGCGGGCTCGACGACCCGCAGCGCGACGGGGGCCGGGGCACCGGAGCCCGGTGGGGTCTCCATCTCGGCGACGATCCCGGTCATCGCCTCGCCGATCCGGTTGGCGATCTGTGCGGCCCGGCCCGGGTCGCCGTCCCGGACGGCGACGTCGATGAGCACCGAGTCCTCCGCGGAGGTGGCCGTGATCCGGTCGGCCAGGTCCTCGGGGCGTTCCGGCAGACCGAGCTCCGCGACCACGTCGGAGGTCACCCGGCGGCCGGTCACCAGCGCGGTGTAGGACCGGACGCGCTGCTCGGACAGTTGCGCCCCCTGGTAGGCCTGCTGGGTGTCGACCGCGGCGCGTGCGGAGACGTAGAGCGTGGCGTGCGCGGTGTAGGTCGGGGGGAGCAGGAGGAACGCGCCCCCGCCCGCGACGGCACCGAGAACGGTGGCCAGAAGGACCACGAGCCATCGTTCGCGCAGGATGCGCAGACAGCCTGCGACCGTCATCACCCGAGACCTCCAGCTCGACCCGTACCGGTCGGGTGCACCCCGGCGGTGGGCGCCGCCGTGGCACCGTCGCCGGAGGTTCACCCCGCGTTCGTGCCAACGACTTCGTCGGAATCGGCGAGTCGTTACGGGCAGGATCTCGCGGTACTCCGTCGGGAGGAATGATCCTCACTGATCGCACGCATCCGGCTGCGAATCGTGCATGGCCAGCGGTTTCGTCGGGAATCGGACCGCAGGACGGCTAACGTGGCGCCGCCACGGTGCGAGAGAGGTCGCAACACGGACCGCGCACCAGGAGGCGGCGACGATGCCCATCATCACGTCCACCGGGGGGAGCACGACCACGACGGTCGGTGCGGCGCCGGCCCTGCCGCGCTGGCTGCACCGCCCGGTGCGGACGGTCGTGGCCGCCGACCTGACGGTCGTCGGGGTGACCGTCGCGGTGGCGGTGGTCGCCGGCCTGGGTGGGGACCCGACCACCGATCTGGCGCGCATCGGCTCCGGTGCCGTCGCGGCGGTGCTGCTCGCCCTGGCGCTGCCCGCCGCGCGGGCGTGGGATCCGGTGGTGGTGGGACAGGGGTCGGCCGAGTTCGCACGGGTCGGTCGCGCCGTGCTCCTGGCCGACGTCGCGCTCGCGATGATCGGGCTGGGGCTGCTCGTGGAGTCGGTCCGCGAATGGGTGTTCGCGCTGGTCCCGCTGACCGGGGCGGCCCTGCTGGGGGTGCGGTTCGGGCTCCGCAAGGTGCTGCACCGGCACCGCGGCCGGGGCAGCGGGCTGACCGCGGTCCTGGCGGTCGGCGACGAGGAGGCCGTCGCCGGGCTGGTCCGGCGGACCCGCCGGGACCCGTACTTCGGCTGGGTCGTGACCGGAGTGTGCGTCCCCACCGGGGCGGGGCCCGCGATCGAGGGGGTGCCGGTGCTGGGTGACCTGGACTCGGTCCCCCGGTTCGCGACGGCGGGGTCGCACGGGGTGGTCGCCGTGTGCCGTGCCCCCGGCTGGGGGTCTGCCCGTCTGCACCGGCTGGCCTGGGAGCTGGAGGGCTCCGCGGTCGAGCTCGCCGTCGACCCGGGGCTGATGGAGATCGCCGGGCCACGCATGCACATCACCCCGGTCGACGGCTTGCCGCTGCTGCGGCTGTCTCGACCACGGCCGTCGACGCCGGCGCGGCTGCTCAAGCACGTCGCCGACCGATTGGGCGCGGGCCTGCTGCTCGTCCTCGCGGCACCGCTGTTCGTGCTCGTCGCGGCGGCGGTGAAGAGCGTCGACGGCGGCCCGGTGTTCTTCCGACAGGAACGCGTCGGCACCCACGGCAGGACCTTCGGGATGCTGAAGTTCCGGTCCATGTGCATCGACGCCGAGTCCCTGCGCAACGCGCTGGTCCCCGACGGTGAGGGCCCGCTGTTCAAGATGCGCCACGACCCGCGGGTCACCCGGGTCGGGGCGTTCCTGCGGCGCTACTCCGTCGACGAGCTGCCGCAGCTGCTCAACGTGCTCGGCGGGTCGATGAGCCTCGTCGGGCCACGCCCACCGCTCCCGCACGAGGTCGCCGTCTACGCCGACGACGCCCGACGCCGCCTGCTGGTCAAACCCGGCATGACCGGGCTCTGGCAGGTCAGCGGACGGAGCTCGCTCACCTGGGAGGAGTCGGTCCGCCTCGACCTGCGCTACGTCGAGAACTGGACCCCCGCGCTGGACCTGCTGATCCTCTGGAAGACCGTGGGTGCCGTGCTGGGCGGGCGGGGCGCCTACTGAACGCGCGCGCCGGCCGGCCGCGGGGCGAGCTCGCCGACGATCGTGTGCACGGCCGCGAAGATGCGTCGCACCGCGTCGTGGTGTGCAGCCTCGGGTCCGCCCATCGGGTCGGGGACGGTGTCGTCGGCGGGTGGGACGGTGCCGCGAGCGGCGCGGGCCAGGCCGACCAGGCCCCGGCCGCGCTCGACCAGGTCCGTCGGGAGGACGGCGGTGTCGGAGGCCTCGACGAGGCGGGCGAACTCGCGCAGCGCGAAGGTGCGGTCGAGCAGGTACGGGTGGCGCTCCAGCACGGTGGAGCGGTGCCGTACGCCGGCGCCGAGCACCAGGTCGGCCCCGGCGACGGTGCGATCGTCGAGCTGGCGGGCCCGGAACCCCTCGGCACGCGCGTCGAGTCCCCAGGGCGCGAGCTCAGCACGGGACAACGGGTGCATCCCCGACCCCACGACGGCGGCCACACCCGCGCTGGACACCTCCGCCCGCGCGGCCTCCCGCCCTCCGAGCCGTCCGACGAGCAGGGACCGCAGGAGAAGCTCGGCCGCGGGCGAGCGGCAGATGTTGCCCGTACACACGATCAGGATCCGGAACCGGTCGTCCGCCCCGGGCTGCGCGGGGACCTGCGGCCGGCGTGCCGTCGACCCGGTCGGGAACGATCGCGGCGGCATCGGCACCCGTTCGTGCGCCTCGGCACGCTCGTCCAGCGACGTCATCGTCCCTCCCCCACGGTTCGTACTCCGTGGAGCCCCACGGTAGGGGCAGTCCATGTCCGCCGAACGGATGCGTGGGTCGCACATCGTCAGTTCTGACGAGAGTCCCGGTGGCGAGCCTCCTCGGACCAGCACGGGGCCCTCGCTTCAGCGGGATCGGAGCACCTCCGGCGCAGGATCCTCCCGTCCGGCGGCAGCACTCCCACAGCCTGCGTCGCCGCCGTCGTCGTTCCGAGGTGCGAGCACGTGCATGGCCGGGCTCCCGGTGGGGTAGCCGCCCCTCGACCGTCCCGACCGACCCAGGAGACCACCATGGCTCTGAACGACGACGACATCACCACCTCGAGCGGCTCCGGCCCCGAGGGCCCCGCGGACTCCGGCGCCGGCCAGGGCACCCCCGGCCAGCACGACGGCGGCGCCGACGGCGGCGCGGACTCCGGCGCCGAGGGCCCCGCGGACTCCGGTGCCGGCGAGGGCACCCCCGGCCAGCACGACGGCGGCGCGGACTCCGGCGCCGAGGGCCCCGCGGACTCCGGTGCCGGCGAGGGCACCCCGGGCCAGCACGACGGCGGCGCCGACGGTGGCGCCGACAGCGGTGCGAACTGAGCTGAGCGAGCCGACGGCCGGTGCCGGATCGCCCCCCGCGGGCACCCCGGCGCCGGCCGGCGCACGTGCGGCGTCCGGGAACGGCGCCCTCGCGCGGCTGGTCGGCTCGGACACCGACACGTTCGGCGCCCGGTACTGGGGCACCACCGCGCTGCTGCGCACCGGCGCGGACACCGGCGCGTTCCGCGACCTGCTCGACCTCGACGGCGTCGACGAGCTGCTGTCCCGCCGCGGGCTGCGCACCCCGTTCCTGCGGCTGGCCCGCAACGGGTCCGTCGTCGGCTCGGGTGACTTCACCGGCCCGGGCGGGGTGGGCGCCGAGATCGGCGACCAGGTCCGCGACGACAGGGTCGCCGCGCTGTTCGGCGACGGCAGCACCGTCGTCCTGCAGGCGCTGCACCGCGTCTGGCCCGGCGTCATCGACTTCTGCACCGCGCTCGCCGAGGACCTCGGCCACCCGGTGCAGGCGAACGCCTACATCACCCCGCCCCAGTCCCAGGGCTTCTCCGCCCACTACGACGTGCACGACGTGTTCGTGCTGCAGCTGGCCGGGCGCAAGCACTGGCGCGTCCACGCACCGGTCCACCCCGACCCGCTGCGCAGCCAGCCCTGGAGCGACCACGGCGACGCCGTCGCCGCCCGCGCCCGCGACGACGAGCCCGTGATCGACCGGGTCCTCGAACCCGGTGACGTGCTCTACCTCCCCCGCGGCTGGCTGCACTCCGCCACCGCACTCGGCGACGTCTCGGCGCACCTGACCGTCGGCGTGCACGTGGTGACCCGGTACGCGCTGGTCGAGTCGCTGCTGGCGCTGGTCGCCGCCGACGAGCGGCTGCGCGCGAGCCTGCCGCTGGGCGTCGACCTGGCCGACCCGGAACAGCTCGCCCCGCACCTCGACGCGGTCCGCGCCGCGCTGACCGGTGCCCTCGCCGCCGTCCCCGCCGAGGACGTGTCGCGCCGGGTCCGGGGCCGGGTGTGGTCCGGCGGGCGCCCGGAGCCGGTCCGGCCGGTCGCCGCCGCCGCGTTCGCCCGCGATCTCGCGCCCGGGGACACCGTGCGCCGGCGTCTCGGGGTGCACCACCGCCTCGTCCCGGGTGATGATCGGGTCGTGCTGGAACTGGCGGAGAAGACGCTGACGCTGCCCGCCCTCGTCGCACCCGCTCTGGCGGCCCTGCTCGGCGGCGGCACGCACACCGTCGGGGACCTGCCCGGGCTCGACGCCGACGACCAGATCGTCCTCGTCCGGCGGCTGCTGCGCGAGGGCGTGCTCGTCCCGGCCACGGCGTGACCGCGGCCCGGGAGTACCGGCGCTGCGCCGAGCTCGCCGACACGGCCGGTGACCCGGCGGAGGGCACCGCGCCGCCCGCGCGGCACTGGTTCCTCGTCGAGCACCCCGGGCCGTGGCCGCGTCAGGCCCTGGCCGGGCTCGATCCCGCCGCCGCGGCGGCGCTCGGGGCCTGGGCCGGGGAGGTGGGCGCGCGGGTCGTGCTCGTGCGCCGGCCCGGGCGCCGGGACCGCGACGCCGTCGCACCCGGGCGGCGCTGGTTCCGCGTCGACGCCCGGCCCGGGCGCGAGGACGTCCGCACCGGCACCTGGTCCTCCCCCGCCGAGCTGGCCGCCGCCGTCCACACCGACGGCGAACCGCACCCCGACCCGCTGGTGCTGGTCTGCGCGCACGGCCGGCACGACGCCTGCTGCGCCGTCCGCGGTCGGCCGCTCGCCGCCGCGCTCGTCGCCGACGACCCCGAGGGCACCTGGGAGTGCAGCCACATCGGCGGCTGCCGGTTCGCCCCCGCCCTGGTGCTGCTCCCCCACGGCCTGACCTACGGCGGCGTGACCCCGGCCGACGGGCCCGCCGTCGTGCGGGAGTACGGACGCGGGCTCGTCGTCCCCAATCTGCTGCGGGGGCGCTCCGCGCTGCCGCCCGCCGTGCAGGCCGCCCAGCACCACGCGCGTGCCGTCACCGGCGCGACCGGGGTGGACGACCTGGGCGTCGCGGACGTCGACTCCGACGGGAGGCCCCCCGGGCACACGTCCTGGCGGGTCGCGTTCCACCACCCGGACTGCGTGGTGCAGGTGCGGGAACGGTTCGTGGAGGTGGACCGGCCGCTGACGTGTGCGGCCCGGCCGGCCGGCCGGATCCGGGTCTTCGACCTCGTCGACACCCGCACCTGACCTCCGGCGGGGCGGCCGTCGTTTCCGAAACGGAAACGACGGGGCCGATCATCCCGTCCCCACCGGAGCCCTGGATGACCTGCGGACAGGTCGTGGCGAGGCGACCCGCGCTGTCCGGTGTCGCCCGATGTGAGGCGGGAGACAGCCCGACGGCGATAACAGTGCGGTAGTGGTGTTCGGTTGCACCACTACGACGCCGTCGCCCCACCACGCTCCCCACGAAGGAACGGAAGGCCCCCCATGGACCCCCAGACCCCCGTCGTCATCCTCTGCGGAGGCAAGGGCACCCGCATCCGCGAGGCATCGGAGAGCCTGCCCAAGGCGATGGTCGAGATCGGTGACCGGCCGATCGTCTGGCACATCATGAAGACCTACCGGGAGCACGGCTTCCGGCGCTTCGTCCTGTGCCTGGGGTACAAGAGCTGGGCGATCAAGGAATACTTCCTCGACTACCGGGCCCGCTCCGCGGACTTCACCCTGTCCATGTCCGACCGGCACCGGATCGACTTCCACAACGGCGTCGACGAGGACTGGGAGATCACCTTCGCCGAGACGGGCCTGGAGGCCGCCACCGGCTCGCGCATCCGGAAGATCGCCCAGTACGTCGACACCGAGAACTTCTTCCTCACCTACGGCGACGGCGTCGGCACCGTCGACATCACCGCCCTGGCCAAGGAGCACGAGCAGTCCGGGAAGATCGGCACCGTCACCGGGGTGCACCCGACGTCGAAGTTCGGCGAGATGAACGTCGAGGGCGAGCGGGTCGTGGAGTTCAACGAGAAGCCCACCCAGGTGACCGGCTTCGTGTCCGGCGGGTACTTCGCCTTCCGCCGCGAGTTCCTCGACTCCTACCTCGGCGAGCCCGGCGACGACGGCGTGTGGCTCGAGCACGAGCCGCTGCAGCGCCTGGCCCGCGACGGGCAGCTCAACGTGCACCGCCACGAGGACTTCTGGTCGGCGATGGACACCTTCAAGGACTTCGAGTACCTCAACAGCCTGTGGGCGCGCGGCGAGGCGCCCTGGAAGATCTGGGCCTGACCGACGTCGGCGACGGCCGGTCCGCTCCCCGGGCGGGCCGGCCGCCGTCGTCTCCTACGACGGCGTCGCGCTCAGCGCCTCCGTCGGGTTCAGGTCCGCGTACTGCGCCACCGACCCGTTGCGCACCGCCCCCCACAGCTGCGCGCCGCGCCGCTCGTCGAGGTACACGACCGACTGCTCCCCCTCGCGCCCCAGGCCGGCGACCGGCGCGGTCACGAACGCCACACCCGAGCCGCGCAGGGAGCGGTTCTCCAGGGCCAGCTGCACCAGCCCGGTGTTGGACAGCGAGTCGTCCACGCTCACCGCGTCGCCGACGCTGGTCGCGAACGCGTAGAGCGCGGCCGGGTCGGTCGTGGCCTTCTCCTGGACCGTCGCGAGCAGTGCCTTGATGGCGTTCTGCTGGCGGGCGGCCCGGTCGAGGTCGCCGTTCGGGAGGCCGTAGCGCTGGCGCACGTAGGCCAGCGCCCGGGCGCCGTCCAGGTGGTTCTCCCCCGCCCGGAAGTCCACGCCGGCGTTGCTCGTCGCCTGCGCCACCTGCACGTCGATGCCGCCGACGGAGTCGACGAGCGAGGTGAACCCGGCGAAGTCGACGACGCCGAAGTGGTCCACCCGCACCCCGGTCAGCTTCTCCACGGTCTCGATGAGCAGCGGGGCGCCGCCGAACGCGTAGGCGGCGTTGATCTTGTTCATGCCGCGGCCGGGGATGTCGACCCAGGAGTCGCGCGGGACGGACACGACGCTCGCGTGCTCGCCGTCGGGGGCGAGGGTGCCGAGCATGATCACGTCGGAGCGCTGGGAGCCCGCGTCGACGCCCGGGGCGGCGTCGGTGCCGGTGGTGGGGGCCTCGGCGCGGGAGTCGGTGCCGACGAGCAGGAACGTGGTGCCGCCGGACGTCGCCGGACGGCTGCCGGCGTCGATCCCGCGGAACGCGTCCGGGATGCGGGCGATGCCGCCGCCGATGCTGGAGGTCAGGTAGGCGACCACGCCCCCGAGCGCGAGGAGCAGCACGAGCACGAGCGCCAGGAGGACGGCGAGCACCCGCCGCCCGCGACGCCGGGGCCGCCCGTCGCGCAGGCCGGGCACGACGTCGTCGTGCCCGGTCGGGGGGACGGCGTTGCGCATCGGGTCTCCTCGGTCTCCATGGGCGGTCGTCCGGTTCGTCGTTCCCGGACCCCCGGTGTTACGTGCCGCCGCACGGTCCCACTCCCGATGCCGCACAACGTCACCGGTCGTCGCAGGTCAGCGGCTCAGCGCGCACACAGCGCAGTCACAGGGGGTGCTGTGTCATCAGATGTGGGGAACCGACGGCCCTCTCGCTAATGGTCCGGACGGACCAGGCGAAGTCAGGGGCAGAACGGCCGCACGGCCGTCGCGGACCGAGGAGGAACCCATGAGCGTCACGCCCGAGACCCCCGCCACCGTCGAGACCGGCACCACTCCGGTCGCCATCCCGGCGCCGCGCGGCGCCGCGGAGAACGGCGCGCTGCCGCCCGTCGCGGCCACCCCCGTCGCGGTCGACCTGTGCCGCTGCGGGCACGAGCGCGACACCCACGACCACTACCGCGCCGGCACCGACTGCGGGATCTGCGGCACCGCCTGCCG
Source organism: Pseudonocardia sp. ICBG1034 (assembly GCF_020131375.1). Lineage (NCBI taxonomy): Bacteria > Bacillati > Actinomycetota > Actinomycetes > Pseudonocardiales > Pseudonocardiaceae > Pseudonocardia > Pseudonocardia sp. ICBG1034. The sequence goes on along the minus strand of NZ_JAHLEK010000015.1, from coordinate 1,448,546 downwards.
CGCCTTCCACGCCCGCACCGGCTCCGCCGCCGGCCGCTCGGCCGGTCGCGCCGCCCGTCTCACCTCGGCCCTGCTGCGGCGCCGCTGACCCCTGCGCTCCGTCCCCGGACGGTCCGCCGGGAGACGTTCCACGAACGCCCCCGCCTCCTCCCGTGAGGCGGGGGCGTTCGCGCGTCCGGTGCCGCCCCCGCCTCACGCCCGGACCGGGACCGCGTCGGGCAGCAGCCACGTGCCGCCGGTCGCCTCCACCTGCGGCAGCGCGCGCCGCACCTCCGGGAGCAGGTCGTCGACGAACAGCAGCACCGACCGCGGCACCGCCGCGACGAGCGCGTCCGGGGCGACGATCGGGATCGCCGTCCCCGGGGTGCGCCTGCCCTGCTTGGCCGCCGAGCCGTCGGCGATCGCGGTCAGCAGGTCCGGTCCGATCCCGGCCCGCGACAGCAGCGCCACCGCCCGCGACGCCGCGCTGTAGCCCCACACCGGGCGCCCGGCGGCGCGCTCGGCCTCCAGGAACCCCCGCACCCCGGCCGTCGTCCGGTCCGCGGCCCGCTGCAGCGTCGCGACCGTCGCCGCGTCGCGCATGCCGGCGGCGTCCTCGGCGGCGACCAGCGCCCGCACCGAGTCCTCCGGCTCACCGCCGGCCCGCGCGGTGAGCAGCACGGTGCCGCCGTAGAGCGGGAACCACCAGGCCCGCACCGCGGTGAGGCCGACCGTCTCCAGCATCGCGGCCAGCGCCGGTGTCGAGTAGTAGGCGAAGTGGCCGTGGCGCAGGTCGTTCCACTGCGCCCCGTCGACGATCGCGCGCAGCGTGTGGAACCCGACCACCAGCGTCCCGCCCGGCCGCAGCCGGTCGGCCCGCTCGCGCAGGGCCGCCGCCTGGTCGGCGTCGTGCATGAGACCGAGGTTGTCGACGACGACGTCGGCCCGCTCCCCCGGTGCCACCGGCGTGGCGCCGATCGCGGTCAGGTCGGCCACCCAGGAGCCGCCGTGCGGGCTGCCGTACTCGGTGAAGCCCACGCCCGGCCCGACGACCCCGGCCGCGGCGAGCGCGGCGACGGCGGCCCGGCCCTGCTCGACCAGTGCCGCGGGCTCCAGCCCGACGACCTCCTCGATCCCGCCCGGGTCCTCGGCGAGCTGGGCCAGCCCACACGCGTCGCACAGCCACATGCGCAGCGGGAACACCGCGTCCGGGCCCGGGTCGGCGGCGGGCGGGAAGGTCTTGCAGTCCGGCTGGACGCCGAGGTCGAGCACGACCTCGCCGTCGGTGCCCGCGCAGAACCGGCAGGCCGTCACCGGCCCGCCTCCCCGCGCGGGGCCGGGACCTCGACCGGGGCGCCGTCGAGGGTGCGCAGGTAGTCCGCCCAGGACGGGGCGACCCGGTCCCGCTCGCTGGTGGCCGACGGCGGCATCGGCCAGTCGACACCGAGGTCCGGGTCCGCCCAGTGCACCGAGACGGCCTGGATCGGGTCGTGCACGCGGTCGATGGCGTAGCAGACGTCGGCGACCTCGCCGACCACCTGGAACCCGACGAGCATCCGGCGCGGCACCCGGATCGAGACCAGGTCGTGGTCGTCGAGCCGGACGGCGACGTGGCGACCCAGCGTCGGTGACTCCAGCCGCCCGTCGACGACGACCAGGTGCGCCGCGCCGTGCGCCACCCTGATGATCTTGCCCTCGCCGCCGTGGTTGCGGCCGTGCAGCCCGCGCAGCACCCCGTGCCCGGAGCGGGACTGGCTGTCCTGGACGTAGTCGGCGCGGGTGATGCCCCACTCCCGCGCCACGGCGTCGTCGTAGGTGCGGGAGAAGAAGCCGCGGTCGTCGCGGAAGGGGCTCGGCCGGAAGAGCAGTACACCTTCGAGCGCGGTCGTCTCGACGTCCACCAGTGGCTCCCTCGCGGCCGGCGGCCCGATCGGCCGCACCACGGGCGAGGTCGTCGCACCGCTGATCGTTGTTACGGGGTGTCGCGATGACCACGACCCACGCCGCGCCGACCGGCAGGAACAGCGGCGTTACGCCACCGAATGATCACCTTCAGTGACGACTGCGCCCGCCGAGCATCCGCTTCACCGGCCCCAGGACGCGGCCCGCGGCGTCGCGCAGCCGGGTGTCGGGCACCTCCACCACCGCGGTGTCCCGGTCGTTCGCGTCCAGCGCGGCCGAGGCCACCTGCTCCGGGGTCGCCCACCGCCACGCCGGGACCCAGGACACGTCCTCGCCGTGCCGGTCGTGGAACGGGGTCCGGGTGAACCCCGGGCGCACCACGGTCACCCGCACCCCGCGCGGCGCCGCCTCGTGCCGCAGTGCCCCGGCGAGCGCCTCGACCGCGGCCTTGGTCGCCGAGTAGACCGGGGTGCCCGCCGTCGGATGCACCGCCGCCGAGCTGGACACCATGACGATCCCGCCCCGGCCACGGCGCAGCATCGGGGTGAGCGCGGCCCGCGACAGCCGCGCCACCGCGGTGAGGTTCAGCGCGACCTGGGCGTCGATGTCGCGGTCGGCGTGCTCGGACAGGGTGCCCGGGCCCGTCGTCCCGGCGTTGTTGACCAGCAGCCCGACCGGGTCACCGGCCATGGCCTCCTCGGTGGCGGCCAGACCGGCCTCGGTCGCCAGGTCCGCGACGAGTGTCCGCGACCGCGGCACCCCGGCCGCCACGTCCTCCAGCCGGTCCGCGTCGCGTCCCACCAGCAGCACCGGGATCCCGCGGCGGCCCAGCTCGCGGGCGAACGCGGCACCGATCCCGCTCGACGCGCCCGTCACGACCGCCCGTTCCGTCATCGCGGCCCCTCCCGTCCCCTACGCCCCGGGGCAGGGATCTTGGCATGATCGGGAGCGTGTGTCACCGCCGCGTCCTCGTCACGCTCGTGCTGGTCGTGGCGGTGCTCGCCGGCTGCGGCGCCGCGGCCGCTCCCCCCGCGCCGCCCGGCACCGAGCCCGCGACGGCCCCCGCGGTGTGCGGGCTGTGGGTCGCCACCGGCGGCACCCCCACCGACGAGCAGGTCCGCTACGCGGCGGGGCGCTACGGCGTGGTCGTCCTCAACGCCTGGGAGACCGATGTCGCACGGCGGCTGCGCGCCCAGGACCCGGGGATCACGCTGCTCGTCTACAAGGACCTGTCGTCCACCCGCGGCTACGCCGAGGTCGGGCTGCACGGCGGGCTCCTGCCGACCGGTGTCGACGGCGCCACCGCCGACCCGGCCTGGTTCGCCACCGACACCGCGGGGCGGCGCATCGAATGGGCGCCCTACCCGCAGCACTGGCAGATGACCGTGTGGGACGAGGGCTACCAGCGGGCCTGGACCGACCGCGTCGTCGCCGAGGCCGTCCGCGACGGCTGGGACGGCGTGTTCGCCGACAACGACATGTCCTCCCTGCGCTTCTACTCCGACGCCGTGGTCGCCGGGACCGCCGACGCCGCCGCCACCGACGCCCTGCTGCGCGACGGACTCGACGCGCTGGTGACCCGGGCCGGGACCGCACTCGCCGAGCGGGGCAAGGTGCTCGTGCCGAACCTGTCCGAGGCGCGGCTGTTCCCCGGCCGGTGGGCCCGGCACGCGCGCTTCGGCGGGGCGATGGAGGAGAACTTCGCCCAGTACGGCGACGACGGCGCGCTGACCACCTGGCAGGGCCACCAGTGGGACGAGATGCTCGCCGCCCCGCCGCAGGACCTGACCCTGCTGGTCACCGCGACCGCCGGGCGGCCCGAGGCCCGGCCCGGCGCGGCGGAGCGGGCCGGGTTCGCCGGGGCCGCCCTGCTCGGCGGCCCCCGCACCTGCTGGACGCCGTCGACGACCCGCGACTACTCCCGTCCCGAGTGGTCGGGCTACCGGTCGCTCGACCTGGGCGCGGCGAGCGGGCCCGCGGTCCGCGACGGCCGCACCGGCGTGTGGACCCGCGGGTTCGCCGGCGGCTGGGTGGCGCTCAACCCCACCGCCGACGACGCCGAGGTGCCCGTCCCGGACGGGCTGCGGACCGTCGACGGGGCGCAGGCCGGGGGCACGGTCACCGTCGGGTCGGCCGACGCGACGGTCCTGGTACGACGCTGAGCCGTCCGTCCGGCCCCGGCCCGCCGAGCAGCGAGCGGTAGAGCGCCAGGTGCGACCGCGCCGACGCCGGGGCCGAGTACCGCTCGGCGGCCCGGGCGGCGAGGAGCGTCCCCGTCAGGCCCGGGTCGGGGTCGGCGAACAGCGCGCGCAGCGCCGTCGCCAGCGACTCCGGGTCGCCGGGGGTGGCGATGAAGCGGGCGGCGCCGGGGGCGGCGAGCATCGTCGCGGTGTCGCCGGTGTCGGTCGCGAGCACCGGCTTGCCCGCGGCCATCGCCTCGATCACGACCAGCGGCTGCTGCTCCATCCGCGACGGCACGGCGACCGCGTCGGCGGCACGCATCAGCTCCGGCACGTCCGCCCGGAACCCGAGCAGCCGGATCCGGCCGCCCGAGGCGGCCGCGCGGGCCTCGATCGCGGGGCGCTCGGGGCCGTCGCCGACGACGGTGAGGGTCGCGTCGGCGGGGAACGCCCCGGGCCGCTCCAACGCGTCGATCAGGTCGGTGATCCCCTTGCGGGGCAGCAGGAGCCCGGCCGTGACGAGGTGGCGCACCGGCCCGGCGGGCGGGTCGGACGGGCCGAGGTCCAGGCCGTTGTCGATGTGCACGAGGCGCCGTGCGGGCAGCCGCAGCCGCCCGGACAGGAAGCGGCGCATCGGTTCGGCGCAGACCACGGTGCGGTCCAGCACCCGCCCGACGACGGCGTCCGCGGCGAGCGTCGCCCGGGTGTAGCGCGACGGGGCGGGTGCCCCGGCGGTGCCGCGGAACCACGCCTCGCCGACGTCCTCGGGCACCCCGTGGTAGGTCTGCAGCAGCCGTGGGCGGCGCCGTCGCCACGCCGCCGTCGCGAGGACGAGGCCGGCGCGGCGGTCGTGGGCGTGCACCAGGTCCGGTCCCCAGTCCGCGATCCGGCCGAGCAGCGCGCGGCCCGCGGCGACGTCGGTCTTGTCCCCCACCCCGGACTCGGTGAACAGCCCGTCCGGCACGCCGGGGCCGCGGGCGGGGCGCGGGCCGAACACCCGGACCGTCGCGGCACCGGTGCGGTGCAGCTCGCGGGCCAGCGCCAGGCACACCTCGACCGGCCCTCCCCGGTCCTGGGTCAGGACGAGGGCGACCCGCGGCGGCCCCGCGGGGCTCACTGGGCGCCCCGGTACTCGCCGGGCATCGCCGACGCGGGCAGCGGCGTGTCCGAGCGCGCGCCCAGGAACCAGACGCCGCTGGCGCCGTCGGACTGGAAGGGCTCCGGGATGACCCGGTCCAGCAGGCGCAGCCAGAACAGCGCGAGGCGCACCGCCCGCCCGGCGGCCCGGGAGCGGGTCAGGCCCGTCACGACGGCGCCGACCGTCCAGATCAGCTGCACACCGGGCCCGCCGACCACCCCGGACCCGATGCGGTCGAAGCCGCGGAACAGCCAGCGGTGGCCGGACTCGGTGAACCGGGTGAAGTCGTAGGGGCCCTCGTGGACCTGCTGCAGGAACGGGGTCTCGGCGTAGACGAGACCGCCGGGGACGAGCACGCGGTGGATCTCGGCGACGACCGTCGCCGGGTCGAGGACGTGCTCCAGCACGGCCTGCACCACCACGCCGTGCACGACGCCGTCGGCGAAGGGGATGCGGTGCCCGTCGGCGACGAACTGCACGTGCGGGCTCGCGTAGATGTCGAAGGCGAGGACCTCGACGCCGGGGTCGGAGTAGAGCCGGTCCGCGCCGTTGCCGATCTCCCCGCCCCCGACGACGAGCACCGTCGGGCGGGTGTGCCGGGCGCGGAGCCGGTCGAGGAACACGTCGAGATTGCGGCGGGTGCCGCCGTCGGGATTGGTGACCCGGCGCAGGTTCCGGCGCAGGGCGGCGAGCGCGCCGCGTCCCCGGTCGATCTCGCTGGCGGCGCCGCCGGCGAGCAGCCGGTCCCGGTCGAGGACGCTGGTGGTGAAGTCGACGTAGACCGGGGTGTCGCCGACGTGCAGCGGCTCGCCCGGCCACTCGACGAACGCGTGCAGACGGTGCGCGGGTGCGAGCATCACCCCACCTCCTGGTCGGTCGGGCGGGCCCCGTCGTCCGGGGCCTCGCGCAGTCCGCCGCGCAGGTCGCGCAGCAGGTCGAGGTTCGTCGCCGCGACGACCGCGGCCACCGTCACGACGACGGCGGTGCCGGCCGCCAGCAGCGCGGGCACCGAGGCCGGGTCGTCGGCCCCCGCGGCGCGGACGGCGAGGTGGGCCAGCCCGCCCGCGACGAGCGCCGCGACCAGCCCGCCCGCGGTCCGCAGCACCGGCCACACCCGCGGGAGACCACCGGCCCGGTGCAGCACGAGCAGCGCGGGCGGGACCACCAGCCACACCGCGACCAGCTGCGCCCAGGCCGTCGCGACGACACCGTGCGGGACCAGCAGCGCGAGCCCGGCGACCAGCAGCGCCAGGTGGGCGAGCTGCAGCAGCAGGTAGGCACCGGGCCGGTCCACGGCCCGTACGACCTCCTGCAGCATGTACTGGACGCCGAAACCGATGCCGTAGCCGCAGAGCACCACCAGCACCGGCGCGGCCGGGGCCCAGCGCCCGTCGAGCACGACGATCCGCTCCGCGAGCAGGGCGAACGCCACGTAGGGGACCCCGGTGAGCACGAGCAGTGCGCGGACGAACCGGGTCACGGCGGGCCGCAGGTCGCGGTGCTCGCGGCGCAGCCGGGCGTACACCGGGAACGACACCGCGCCCAGCACCAGCGACACCATCACGTACGGCGCCCAGGCGATCCGGAAGCCCAGCGAGTAGACACCGACCGCGTGCGGGCCGAGGGTCCGGGACACCGCGGGGTAGTCGATGTTCACCAGCAGCACCGCGACGACCGCGCCCGGCCCGACGACCCGGGTCCAGCGCAGCGCCTCGGCGGCGGCCGCGGTGTCCCAGCAGGGACGGATGCGCACCCCGGCGGCGATCCCGAGCAGCGGCAGCACCACGGCACCGGCGAGCAGGCCGACCGGCAGTGAGAGCGCGCCGAACCCGCCCGCCGCCAGCGACACCGCGAGCACCGTGGCGACCAGCGCGGACCCGACGTCGGGGACCATCCGGCGACGGAACTGCAGGGTGCGGTGCATGAGCCCCATCTGCACGCCGCCCGCCGCGGTGAACGGCAGCGACAGCGCGGCGATCCGCACCAGCGGCTCGGCCTCGGGAACGCCCATCGCGGCCGCGATCGGGGCGGCCCCGAGGAGCCCGGCCAGCGCCAGCAGCGCACCGATGCCGACCGAGACCGTCATGAGGACGCCGGCCATCACGTCGGGGTCGCGGTCGGTGCGCGCGACGATGTCGAACACGCCCATCGACTGCACGATCTGCCCGACGCCGACCAGCGCGACGGCGACGGTGACCAGGCCCAGCTCGGACTCGGTGAGGAACGCCGCGAGCACGACCGTCAGGACGATCTGGCTGCCCTTGGCCAGCAGGTTGACCAGGCCGAGCCACAGGGTCCCGCGGGTGGCGCTGCGGGCGAGACCGGTGTCGGGTCCGGTGCCGGCCCCGGTCGGCGTCACGGTCATCTCAGGACACGACGGCGGCGAGCACCCGGGTGCCCGGGCGCAGCGCGCGGACCGCGGCGTCGAGGTCGGCCCCGTCGGCGGCGCGGTCGACGACGAGCACGAGCGACTCGTCGGTCCCCCCGCCCGCGCCGGTGCCGGGCTCGCGGGCCAGGTCGGACTGCAGGGCGAGCACCGCGTCGGCGACGCCGGGCGACCCGGCGGCGACCCGGACCGGGCCGCCCGCGGCACGGGCCAGCACGAGGAGGCGCTCACCGGCGTCGGCGTCGCGGGCGCTCAGCACCGGGACGATCCCGTGCCCGGCCGCGACCAGCGTCGAGAGCACCGAGCGACGCGCGTCCCCGCGGCGGGCGCGCACCCGTCGGACCAGTACCGCGGCGGTGCCCAGCCCGGCGAGCGTCCCGGCGATCAGACCCAGCCCGACGCCGAGCGTGAGGTCCGGGCCCTTCTCCAGCAGGGTGGCCTGCCGGTCGAGGACCCGCAGGGTGCCGGCCGGGGCGAGCAGGTCGGCGGCGGCGACGCGGCCGGCGAAGGCCTCGGCCAGGCGCGCGGCGAGCTCCGGGGAGCCCGCCCGGACCGACACCCGGGCCACGCCGGAACCGGCGAGCAGCTCCACCGACACGTCGTCGGCCAGCTCGTCGGGGGGCGGGGAGCCGGGCACCGCGGCGGCGACGGCGTCGAGGGTCGACGGGGACGTCACCAGGTCCGCGATCGACGGCATCGCCAGGGTGACGACCTCGCCGTAGCTGGTGGACACCCCGGACTCGCTGATCAGCGCGGAGCCGGTGGAGCCCGAGGGCAGGGCGAGCAGCCCCACCCGGCCCTCCCAGCGGCCGGGCAGCAGCGCGAACACCCCCGCGACGAGCGCGGTCACCAGCAGGCCCACGAGCACCGCGACCGCGGCGACCCGCAGCCCCGGGCGACGCGGCCCGGCGGCCGGGCCCGTGCGGGCGGGCGGCGGGCCGGGGTCCACGGGCGCCGCGCCCGGGACGTGCCGATCGTGCACCACGCCGTTCGACCTGCTCACCGCGTTCCTCCCCCGCTGCTCCGGCCGGTCGATCATCCGGCTACTCCGGAGTCGCTCCCGGCCGTCGATCCGTTTCCCGGAGCCGCGCCCGGCGGGGATGACGTCGGCCACTCCCGCCCGGCCAGCTCCGCGACGAGCGCGGCGACCCGGGCGGTCACCCGGGTCCGGTCGAACAGCTCCTCGGCCCGGGCACGCGCCACCCGGCCCTCCCCGGCGGCCAGGTCGGGCGCGGCCAGCCGGAGGGCGACCGCGTCGGCGAGGGCGGGCACATCACCGGGCGGGACGGTCCGTCCCGCCGGTCCGACCGCCTCGGCCATGCCGGTCACCGCGAACCCGACGACCGGGCGCCCGCTCGCCATCGCCTCCAGCGCCACCAGCGGCATGCCCTCCCACCGCGACGGCAGCACGACGACGTCCGCGGCCCGGTGGTACGGCGCGGGGTCGGTCGTCGCCGGGTGCAGCAGCACCGAGTCGCGCAGCAGCGGGTCGGCCGCGCAGCGCTCCCGCAGCGTGGCGGCGTCCGGGCCGTCGCCGACGACCAGCAGCCGCGCCCCGGGCACCTGCGCACGGACCGACGGCCAGGCGTCGAGCAGCAGGTCCTGGCCCTTCTGTGCGGTGACCCGGCCCAGGCACAGCGCCCACGGTCCCGGGTCGAGGCCCAGCGCGGTGCGAACGTCGTCGGGTCCGGCCGCGCTGAACCGGTCGAGGTCGACCCCGTTCGGCACGACGACGGCCGCCCCGCCGATCCCGGCCGCGCGGCCGGTGGCGAGCTCGTCGGCGGACACGCACAGCAGCAGCGACGTCCAGCGGGCCGCGACCCGCTCCCACGTCCGGGCGGCGCGGGCGACCGGCCCGGCGACGGCGTCGAAGGACCAGGCGTGCGGCTGCACGACGGTCGGCACCCGGCCGCGGACGGCGAGCCGCCCGGCCAGCCCGGCCTTCGACGAGTGCAGGTGCACGACGTCCGGTGCGGTGCGGGCCACGATCCGGGCCAGTGTGCGGACCTCCGCGGGGACCGACCGGCCGGGTGAGCGGGTCGCCGCCCAGGTCTCGACGGGTACCCCCGCGGCGCGGGCGGCGTCGGCGAGCGGACCGTCGGGGCAGGCGAGCCGGACGTCCCAGCCGCGGTCGTGCTGGTCGGCGCACAGCGTGCGGACGACGCCGGCCACACCGCCGTCGACCGGCTGGCTGACGTGCAGGACGCGCAGGGGTCGGGTCATCGGGGCTCCGCGGGTGCGGTCAGTGGACGGAGGCGAACACGACGACGTTGTCGGTGTAGGAGCGGACGGCACGGTCGAACGACCCGCCGCAGGTGATCAGCCGGAGCTGGGCGTTGGCGGTGCCGCCGTAGACCTCGGCGGCGGGGAAGGCGTCCTTCGGGTAGGTCGCGACCCGGTCGACGGTGAACGTGGTCCGCTTCCCGTCGGTGCGCGGGACGACGATCTGCGCACCGACCGGGATGTCGCGCAGCCGCCAGAACACCGCGGGCCCGGCGACCGAGTCGACGTGCCCGACGATCACCGCGGGCCCGGCCTGGCCGGGCCGGGGACCGGCGGCCCACCAGCCGATCCGGCCGAAGTCGGCCGGGGCGCCGAGCGTCCCGTCCGGGCCGACGGCCAGCTGTTCCGGTGCGCCCGCGGTCAGCCCGATCGCGGGCACGACCAGCCCCGACGGCGGGGCGACCGGGCGCGCGGCCCGGGCCCCGGTCGTCGCGACGGCGGCGGCGCGGGTCGCCTCCGGGGCGGACGGCCCGGTGACCGAGGCGGCGGTGACCATCGGCGGCGACGCCGGTTCCGGCTCCGCCGCCGGGGTCAGCACCGGGATCAGCGGCAGCGCGAGCACCGCGGCGGCGACGGCGGCCCGGACCGCGGGCCCGGCCGGCGTCCGGGCGACCCCGGCACGGGCGGAGGCACCCACCCCGGACACCGCCGTCCGCAGCCGCCGGACCGGTCCGGGCGGGGTCCGCAGCGGCGGGGTCCAGGCGGGGGCGGTCGGGGTGCGCAGCGGCGCCCGCCAGGGCAGTCCGGTCGCGTCGAGCCGCGTGGGGTCGGGGGTGGCGGCGCCGGCCGCACCGGTGCGGGAGCCGTCGGTGCGGGGGGCGTCGGTGCGGGGCGCGGACATCCTCAGGCCCGGCGGCGGGAGGCGCGCAGCACCGAGGTCCCGTAGACCAGGACCGGTGCCGCGAGCAGGCACAGCACCAGCGGCAGCACGCCCGGGCCGTCGTCGCCCGCCGTGCCGCCGGCCCCGGCGGGGACACCGCCGCGGGGCAGCGGGGTGCCGTCGTGGGTGGCGGCGGGCTGCGCGGCGCCGACCGGCAGGCCGGGGGTGTCGGTGATCGGGTGCACCGCGAGCGTCCCGCCGGGGCCGCCGGTCACCACGACGGTGGTGACCGACCCGCCGCCGACCGGGAGCTGCGCGGCCTTCGTCGCGGCTCCGGAGGACAGGCGCACGTCCCAGGTGCGGGCGGCGACGGTCGCGTACTCGGTGACGGCGCCGTAGCCGAGGTCGGTCGCCAGCCGGGGGCCGCCGACCGCGAGCGCCTGCAGCGGGGTGGCCGTCTCCGCGCCCTGGACGACCCGGACCCGGCCGGAGCCGGCGGCGGGCGCGGTCAGGTCGTCGGTGACGAGGTCGCCGCGGACCTGCCCGGAGCCGGTGTCGAAGAAGAACAGCGACTGCGCGGTGCCGGGCGCGATCTGCAGCCCGGCCGACAGCGGGGCGGGTGCGGACGGGTCGCTCCCGACCGGACGCATGGACACCGTGTAACGACCCGGGACGAGCCCCAGGTAGCCGGTGACGTCGCCGTAGGCGGCGTCGCGGGCGACGACCTGCTCGGTGGAACCGGCGCCCTCGGGGCCGGTGATCGTCGCGACGACGGCACCGGTCCCCGGCGACAGATGGCCCAGCCGCAGCTGCCCGACCGGCTGCGCCGCGCCCGCGACCGGCGAGAACGCCAGTCCCGCCGCGACCGCGAGCAGGATCGTGCCGACCAGAACGGCGAGCCGCCCACGCCCCTGCATCCCGCTCTCCCTCGCCCCGTGCCCGGCTCGGTCACCGGGTCCGCCGCATCGCAGGATGCAACGATCATGACGGGGCGAGGTTACCCACGATCAGGGCATGATCTCCACTTTCGTGACCCTGTGTGCCCGACCGCGGACGAGCGGTTCACGCGGCGGCGGTCAACCACGGCTCCCAGGCCGGCAACGGCTCCACGGCCAGCACCAGGACCCCGGCTCCGTTGCGGGCCGGCGGTGCCGGGGTGGTGCGCAGCGTCCAGCCGATCTCCTCGATCAGCCGGTCGGCCTTGCGGGAGTTGCACGCCTTGCAGGCGGCGACGCAGTTCTCCCAGCTGTGCGCCCCGCCGCGGCTGCGCGGGACGACGTGGTCGATCGTGTCGGCGCGTTTGGCGCAGTAGGCGCAGCGGCGGGCGTCGCGGCGCAGCACACCGGCCCGGGTCATGGGGACGACGCGGCGGTAGGGCACCCGGACGTAGCGGGACAGGCGCAGCACCGACGGGGCGGGGAGCGACAGGGACTCGGAGCGGAACTCCGCGCCCTCCAGCGCCTCCTGGAGGCATTCGGCCTTGCCGGAGAGCAGCAGGCAGATCGCGCGTTTGGACGTGACGACGGCCAGCGGTTCGAAGCTGGCGTTGAGGAGCAGGACCCGGGACCCCGCCGGGATGCGAGCCGTGGTCGGCGGCTCGGTCCCCGGTGCCGGGACGGGATCGTCGGGGAGCGGATCGACCGCTCTCAGGTCGCCAGGGACGATCATCTCGGCACCACTGGGGACGGGTTGTCGGTACGGCACGCGACCACCTCCGGAACGCACGAGGTCCGTGATGTAGTCGACCATACGGAAGCCCGGTTACGCGAGAGTGATGATGAGGCCTCCGGGACGTGACCGCGCGGCGCAGGCTCCCCGGGACCGCACACCGGACCGCCGGCACCGCACGACGGCCGTCCCGGACCGCGCGACCGCTCGTCAGGTCAGGACGACGGCCAGCACGCGCTCCCGTTCCGGGACGGCCGCGAGGGCGCCGGTGAGGTCGTCGGTGCGGGTGCGCCGCGGGTCCGCGAGTGCCACGACCGCGCCGGGCCGGGCCCGTCCGGGCGCCGGGCCGTCGCGCAGCGCGAGCGCCTCGGTGATCCGCCGGGCGTCGGTCTCCAGGCCGGGCCCGGCCGGCACCACCCGCGTCACGTCCGTCCCGGCCAGCAGCCGGATCCGGTCGACGAGCACCGGGTCCGCCGCGTCCAGCACCGCGACCGGGCCGCGGCCCGCCGCGGCGACGGCACGCAGCAGCGCCGCATGCGGGGTGGCCCGCCGCCGGGGCAGCAGCGCCGCCCCCGTCACGACGGCGACGACGATCCCCGCCGACAGCGCGAGCGCCGCGGCCAGCGTGGTCGAGGTGGCGACCGGGGTCACCGAGGCGCGGGGGTCGACCGGGACCAGGCGTCCGGCCGGGTCGAGGACGTCGGCCGCCACGACCTGGTCGGCGACGGCCTCGGCCAGCGCCGCCGCACGGGCCGGGTCGGGGTCACGCACCGAGATCCGCGCCAGCCCCGACGCCGGGACCAGCTCCACCGACACGGCGCGGCGCAGTTGCTCGGGGTCGGGGCCGCCGGGCACCGCGGCGGCCGCGCGGCCCAGCAGCGACGGCCCGGTGGCGATCTCGGGCAGTGCGGGCAGGGCCAGCGAGACGACCTCGCCGTAGCTGGTGGAGACCACCGGACGGGCCGTGTTCAGCGAGATCGTGGCGCCGACGTCCGGCCGGGCCACCAGCGTGACGGTGGCCTGCTCGGTGCCCGGCCCGAGCGCGACGGCCAGCAGCACCGCGACGGCCGTCGCGAGTCCCGCGAGCGCGGCGACCGCGCCGAGCCAGATCCGGCCGGGACCGCCGGTGCCCAGGGCGCGGGCGTCGCGCAGCAGCGCGTCGTAGCCGGCGGCCAGCGCGGCCGGGTCGTGCTCGGCGGCCACCCGGGCCCGGCCGGCCGCGGCCAGCACCTCGCGGCGGCGCGGGTCGGCCAGCCTGTTCAGCGCGGCGACGACGGCGGCCGGGGTCCCCGGCGGGACGAGCAGCCCGGCGGCGGGTGCGTCGCCGCGCGGGCCGAGCGCCTCGCGGACGCCGTCGACGTCGGTGGCGACCACCGGGAGCCCGGCGGCCATCGCCTCCAGGACGACCATCGGCAGGCCCTCCCAGTCGCTGGTCAGCACGGCGACGTCGGCGGCGGCGAGCAGGGTGGGCATGTCGTCGCGGGCCCCGAGGAACCGCACCCGGTCCCCCAGGTCCGCGGCCCGGTCCTCCAGGTCGGCGCGCAGCGGGCCGTCCCCGGCGAGGAGCAGCACCGGCCGGCCCGGCAGCGAGCGCCAGGCGTCGAGCAGCACGTCGTGGCGCTTCTGCGGGACCAGCCGGGCCGCGCACAGCGCGACACCGGCGTCGGCGGGCAGGTCGAGGGCGCGCCGGGCCTCGGCCCGGCCGGGCAGCACCGGCGGGGTGACGGCGTTGCGCAGAACCGCGATCCGGGTGTCGTGCAGGCCCGCGGCCCGCAGCCGGTCGGCGACCGCCGCGGACACCGCCACCACGACGTCGGCGGTGCGCGACAGCAGCCGGGCCGCGGCCGGGTAGTCGTCGGCGGCGACCCCGTGGAAGACCGTCACCAGCGTCGGGCTGCGGCGCCGGGTGTGCGCGGCGAGCCGGCAGACCAGACCGACCAGCACGTTGTGGGCGAGCACGACGTCCGGGCGGTGCCGCCGGACGGCGGCGGCCACGGCGAGGGCTCCGCGCAGGATCCCGGCCGGGGTGCGGCGCACCACCGGCATCGTCTCGGTGCGGTACCCCTGTGCGGCCAGCTCGTCGGCCCGCACCCCGCCCGAGGACAGGACCACGGTGTCCCAGCCGAGGCCGGTCCCGTGCCGGGCCAGGTCGGCGACGACGCGCTCCGCTCCCCCGGTCCCCATCTCGTTGACGACCTGCAGGACCTTCACCGGATCGCTCCCTCGCTGCGCAGGCCCACGGCGCAGGCCGCGGCTGTCAGTGCCCACAGGGGCATGTAGTACTGCTCGGACAGGAACGCCGAGGCGACGCAGACCGCGATCAGCGCGGTCTGCACCGCCAGCGGCAGCAGCCGACCGGGGCCGGGGCCGGCGGCCCGGACCGCCCGCTCGGCCGACCACAGCGCCACCGCGATCATCCCGACGAACCCGGCCAGACCGAGCACCCCGAGCTCGGCGGCGACCTCGACGTACATGTTGTGGGCGACCGGGGTCTGCTCCTCCAGCTCGGCGTTGTGCGAGGCCGCGAGGTAGTGCGAGCGGAACCCGCCGGGCCCGACGCCCAGCAGCGGGTGCTCGGGCAGCAGCGTGGCCGCCACCTCCCAGCGCAGCGCCCGGCTGTCGATGTTGGAGGCGGCGACCTGGTCCTTCTGGGACAGCGCGCGGCCGACGTCGTCACCGAAGGCCGCGACCAGCGCGACCCCGGCGACCACGACGGCGACGGCGGCCGCGACGAGCACCCGCGGCGCGATCGCCCCGCGCACCGCGAGCCACACCAGCGCGACGGCCAGCGCGATCATCCCGCCGCGGGACACGGTCACCGCCGCGCCCAGCACCAGCAGCACCAGCACCACCCCGACCAGGACCTGCGCGGCCCGGGGGGCGCGCACACGGCCGTCGCGGCGCGGGCGGCGCAGCCACAGCGCGAGCAGCAGCGGCACCGCCGAGACCAGCACGTAGGCCAGGTCGTTCGGGTCCTCCAGCGGCCCGGTCGCGCGCGGCGAGCCCTCGATGAGGAAGCTCCACAGGGCCCCGCTCGCGGCGACCGTCGCGCCGGTGACCGAGGCCCACACCGGGACCCGTACCGGGACCTCCCGGGAGCAGACGTCGATCAGCACCGTGACGGTGACCAGGAACGACACCCAGCGCTGGGCGTAGGTCATGGTGAAGGTGTCGCCGGCGTGCACCGCGGTCGAGGCGAGCACGGCCACGGCCAGGGCGGCCAGCGGCACGTGGACCGGGTGGAAGCGCGGCATCCGGAACGGGCGCAGCCGGGCGACCAGCCAGACCAGCACGAGCGTCGCCGCGGGGACCTTGGTGACGACGTCGTTGACGTCGAGCAGGTAGCCCTCGCAGGAGGCCACGCCGACGGTCAGGAACACCAGCCCCTGCAGCAGCCGGGCCGCCGGTGTGCGGGTGGCGACCTCGCGCACCAGCGGGGTGCCGGGCCGCGGACCGGTGTCCCGCAGGACCACCCCGGCCGGTGCGGTCTGCTGCACCATCCCCGCCTCCACCCGCCGTCCGAGACCCGTCCGTACGGCGGTGCATTCGGCCGTCCACCGGGGATCGTTACCCCCTGTGGCGGAGATCAACGACGCGGCGGCGTAACACCGGCGCCGCCCCGGTACGACGGTCATCCCAGCGACCCCGACAGAACGGACGACCATGGGCCACCACCGTCAGGAACGTCCGCGCTTCAGCTTCCTGTCGACCGCGTACCGCACCGAGCACGCGGTGTCGGGGATGATCGCGTCGGTGCTGGCCCAGACCGACCCGGACTGGGAGCTCGTCGTCGTCGACAACGGGATGTCCGACGAGATGGCCCGGATCGTCGGCTCCCACGCCGAGCGCGACGCGCGGATCGTGCTCGTCCGCCAGCCCAATCGGGGCGCCGCGGGCGGGATCAACCGCGCCTCGGCCGAGTCGTCGGGCCGCTACGTCACCCTGCTCAACTCCGACGACCAGGTGCTGCCCGACTTCTGCGCCCGGCTCGGCGACGTGCTCGACTCCCGCCCGGACCTCGCCGCCGTCACCTGCGACGCCTGGTTCACCGACGCCGCGACCGGGGAACGGCTGCCCGCCTCCTACCTGGAGAACGCCGGGGCGCCCGCACCGGACCCGGAGCACGTGCTGACCCTGCCCGAGCTCATCGAGGGGCCGTGCCCGTACTACACCGGGGCGGTGCGCCGGGAGGTGTGGGACGCCCACGGCCACGTCGACGACGCCGGGGTGACCGTCGCGGACCTGCACCTGTTCCTGCGGATCGTCGCGGCGGGCCACCGGATGGTGACCCTGCCCGAGCGCCTCGCGAGCTACACCCAGGCCCCGCAGTCGCTGTCGCGCGGCGGGCCCGCGGTGCTGGCCGTGGAGCAGGCCCGGGAGCGGGCGGTCCGCGCGGCCGCCGCGCACTCGGACGACCCGGCCGTGCCCGCCGCGCTGGAGCGGGAGCTGCGCCGGAGCAGGCACCGCCGCGGCGTCGTCGGGGCCCGGGTCGCGCTGTTCGAGGGCGACGTCCCGACCGCGCGGGCCCGGGTCCGGGCCGCGTTGCGGGAGCGGACCGACCCGCGGACCCTCGCCGTCGCCGCCGCGGTGCTGCTCGCGCCGGGGCCGACCCGCTGGGCCTACCGCCGCACCCGGGGCGGCTCCGGCGCGGCGCCGGTCGCCCCGGTCCGGGTCGCCGGCGCCGCGCGCTGAGCCCCGCTCGGCCGGTCCGGCACGACGCGCTCGTCGTCCGGCGTGGTCGGTGGTCGTGGACGGCACCTCGTGTCGCGGCGCAGCGCCGCCGCGGTCGGGCCGGACCGTCCCGCGGGTCACCCCCCGAGTGCGCCGATCACGTCCGCGAGGAGGTCGTCGGTGTCCTCGACACCGCAGGACAGCCGCACCAGACCGTCCGGCACCGCGTCGCCCCAGCGCGCCCGCCGGTCCGCGGCGGTGCGCAGCCCACCGAAGCTCGTCGCCGAGTCGACCAGCGTGGCGGCGGCCAGGAAGTCCGAGACGGCGTGGGTGTCGGCCAGGGTGAACCGCAGGATCCCGTTCCAGCGCCGCATCTGGGTCCGGGCGAGCACGTGCGACGGGTCGTCGGCCAGCCCGGGCCAGCGCACGTCGTGCACGCCCGGGGTCTCCCGCAGCGCGACGGCGAGCGCGCGGGCGTTCTCGGCCTGCCGGGCCAGCCGCAGGTCCAGGGTGCCGAGCCCGCGCAGCGCCAGCCAGGTCTCCATCGGCCCGGCGATCGCGCCGCCGCGGGTGCGGAAGGCGCGGACCCGCTCGTGGTGCACCGGGTCGGCCGCGGACACGTGCCCGAGCAGCAGGTCCCCGTGCCCGGACAGCGCCTTGGTGTCGCTGGCGACGACGAGGTCCGCCCCGAGCGCGAGCGGCTGCTGCCCGAGCGGGGTGCACGTGGTGTTGTCGACGGCGACGACCGCGCCGGCGGCGTGCGCGGCGGCGGCGACCGCGGCGACGTCGCAGACCTCCAGGCCGGGGTTCGACGGCGTCTCCAGCATCACCAGTGCGGGCCGGTGCCGGGCGATCGCCGAGGCCCAGTCGCCCGCGGTCGCGCAGTACGCGACCGGCACCCCGAGCGGGGCGAGCTCCTCGTCGGCGAGCAGGCGCGCGACGTAGTAGCCGTCGCTGGGCAGCAGCACGCCGCGCCCGGTACCGGCGAAGGCGCGCAGGACCGCGGCGACCGCGGCCATCCCGGACGGGAAGACCGTGCACGGCCCGCCGTCGAGCTCGCCGACGGCGGCCTCGAACTGCCGCCACGTCGGATTGTCCGCGCGGGCGTAGAAGTCCGCGCCCTGGTCGGCCTCCTCCGGGCGCCCGAGGTGGTACGTGCTGGTCAGCACCGGCCCGCGGTGCACCGGATCGCCGACGGCGTGGGCGTCGTTCTCCCCGCCGCGCACGCAGCGGGTGCCGTCTCCGAGCATGGGGTTCACTCCGGCTTCGGGGCCCGGGAGATCAGCTCCTTGGCCATCTGGTGGGCGGTCATGCCCTCGTGGCAGACGCGGCGCACCGCGTCGGCGATGGGCAGCTCCACCCCGGCGCGCTCACCGAGCTCGCAGATCGACAGGCAGGACTTCACGCCCTCGGCGACCTGGCCGTGGTTGGCCTTCTCCGCCTCGGCGAGACTCGCGCCGCGGCCGAGCTGCTCGCCGAACGTGCGGTTGCGCGACAGCGGGGAGCTGCACGTCGCCACCAGGTCGCCCATGCCGGCCAGGCCGGCGAAGGTCAGCGGCGAGGCACCGAGCGCCATCCCGAGCCGGGACATCTCGGCCAGCCCGCGGGTGATCAGCGACGCCCGCGAGTTGTCGCCCAGCCCCATCCCGGACGCGACGCCGACCGCCAGCGCGATCACGTTCTTGCCCGCCCCGCCCAGCTCCGCCCCGACGACGTCGGTGTTGGTGTAGGCGCGGAAGTAGCCGGTCGCACAGGCGGTCTGCAGCGCCACCGCGCGGTCGTGGTCCTCACACGCGATGACGGTGGCCGTCGGCTGCTCGTGGGCGATCTCCGCGGCCAGGTTCGGCCCGGACACGACGGCGAGCCGGTCCACCCCGACGCCGGTGACGTCGTCGATGACCTCGGTCATCCGCTTGAGCGTCCCCAGCTCGACGCCCTTGGCCAGGCTGGTGAGGGTGACCCCGGCCGGGACCAGGTCGCGCCAGCGCTCCAGGTTGTCGCGCAGCGACTGCGACGGCACCGCGAGGATCACCGCGTCGGCCCCGTCGAGGGCCTCGGCCGCGTCGTGGGTGGCCCGCAGCGTGTCCGGCAGCGCGACGTCGGACAGGTAGTCGGGGTTGCGCCGGTCGGCGTTGATCGCCTCGGCCACCTCCACCCGGCGGGCCCACAGCCGCACGTCGCGGCCGGCGTCGCCGAGGACCTTCGCGAACGCGGTGCCCCAGCTGCCCGCGCCGAGCACGGCGACGCGGTGGATCGAGTGCACGGGCTCGTTGACCGGACGCTCCCCGAACGACGGGGCCGGGGGGACGCTCATCGGCCCGCCTCGCTCTCCGGGCGGCGGCGGTAGAACTCCTCCGGCGCGTCCTCCTCGCGGACCTCGGCGAGCAGCTCCCGCACCCGGCCCATGATCAGGTCGGTGACCTCGCGCAGGACGTGGGCGTCCAGCGGGCGCCCGCGGTAGGCGCTCAGGTCCACCGGGTCCCCCGCGCGCAGCACGACGTCGGTGCGCGGCAGCGGGCGGAACTTCTTCTCGTAGCCGTCGAGGACCTCGCGGGTCCCCCAGTGCACCATCGGGATGACCGGCACGTCCGAGGCCAGCGCCATCCGCGCGACGCCGGTGCGCGAGCGCATCGGCCACCCGTCGGGGTCGCGGGTGATGGTGCCCTCCGGGTAGATGATGACGATCTTGCCGTCGGCCAGGGCCTGCGTCCCGGCGGCCAGGCTCTGCTGGGCGTCGGCGGAGTCGCGGTAGACCGGGATCTGCCCCGAGCCGCGCAGCACCTGCCCGAGCACCGGCACCTGCCACAGGCTGCTCTTGGCCAGGAACCGGGGCACCCGCCCCGCGCTGTGCACGTAGGTCCCGGTGTGGATCGGGTCCAGGTGCGAGATGTGGTTGCCGACCAGCAGCGCGCCGCCCCGGGCCGGGAGGTGCTCACGGCCCTGGTATCGCGGCCGGCCGGTGAGCCAGCCGATCGAGTAGAAGAACGGGACGGCGAAACCGACCCAGAATCCGCCCTTCTCGCGTGCCACCGGCGGCCTCCTCCTGCCCGCCTCGGTGGCGGGTCGTGGGGTCGTCGCGGATCGGGATGATCCGGATCTCGTCCGTGGAGTCTCCCCACAGAGGCCCCACGGTGTCACGCGGGGTGCCAGACTGGGGCCGTGACCCTGCGGGTGGACCTGGTCGTACCGGTGAAACCGCTGCCCCGCGCCAAGACCCGGCTGCGCGGTGCCGCCGACGGCGGGGTGGGTGATCTCGACGCGCACCAGCGGCTCGCGCTGGCCCTGGCCCGCGACACGGTGGCCGCCGCCGTCGCCGCGACGGCGGTCCGGCACGTGCTGGTGATCTCCTCGGACCCGGCGGTGGCGATGGAGGTCGGCGCGCTCGGCGCGGAGGTCGTCACCGACCCCGGCCGCCGGCTCAACGGCGCGCTGCGCCACGGTGCCGCGCTGCTGCGCTCGCGCGACCCGCACGCCGCGCTGGGAGCGCTGCAGGCCGACCTGCCCGCGCTGCGCCCGGCCGAGCTCGACGACGCCGTCGCCGCGGCCGCCGTGCTGTTCGCCGCCGGCGCGACCCGCGCCTTCCAGCCCGACGCCCCCGGCGAGGGCACAACGCTGCTGCTCGTCGCTCCGGGCCACGACCTCGACCCGCACTTCGGCCGCGGCTCGGCGGCCCGGCACAGCGCCTCCGGGGCACGCCCGCTGCCCGGTGTCCGTCCCGGTCTGCGCCGCGACGTCGACACCGCCGCCGACCTCGACGACGCCGTCGCCCTCGGGGTGGGGGTGTGGACCCGGGCCGTGGTCGACGCCCGGCACGGGCCGCCCGCCACACCTCACCCACCCGGATGTCCCCCGCCCGGTGACGCCGTCGCCCGACGGTGTGGCACACCACGTACGTGACATCGCCGGACAGGGCCGTGTCCGCGTGGACGGTTGCGGAGCGGTACGAAACAATTGCTACGTGAGTGACGACTCGGCGACCCCGGACGGACGGAACGGCACCTCCGCGCACCCGGGGGGCCGTCCCCGGACGGCGTCGCGCCGTGCCCCGCGTCCGGCATCGCGGCGGCTGCACACCGCGAGCCGCAGCGTCGCCGACCAGGCACCGGCCGCGGAGATCCCGTCCCAGCAGCACGTGCCGCCGGGACCCGCGGCGCCGCCCGCGCCGCCGGCCGCCGCGTCGTCGCAGGTCCAGGGGGCCGCTCCGATCGCGCCGCCCGCGGGGGCGACCACCCCGGCGTCGACGATGGCCGAGCTGCTCCCCGAGGACCGCTACCTCAACCGCGAGCTGTCCTGGCTCGACTTCAACGCCCGGGTGCTGGCCCTGGCCGAGGACTCCAGCCAGCCGCTGCTGGAGCGCGCGAAGTTCCTCGCGATCTTCGCCTCCAACCTCGACGAGTTCTACATGGTCCGGGTCGCGGGTCTGAAGCGCCGCGACGAGACCGGCCTGTCCGTGCGCAGCGCCGACGGGCTGACCCCGCGCCAGCAGCTGGCCCGGATCACCGAGCGGAGCCGCGCGCTGTCGCGGGCGCACGCCGAGGTGTTCATGGACGAGCTGCTCCCCGAGCTCGACGCGGCCGGCGTCCACCTGCGCAGCTGGGAGGACCTGACCGACGCCGAGCGCCTGCGGCTGTCGGACTACTTCACCGAGACGGTGTTCCCGGTGCTCACCCCGCTCGCGGTGGACCCGGCGCACCCGTTCCCCTACATCTCCGGGCTGTCGCTCAACCTCGCGGTGACCGTCCGCGACCCCGAGGGCAGGACCGAGCGGTTCGCCCGGGTCAAGGTGCCGAACAACGTGCCGCGTCTGGTGTCGGTCGACCCGCCGGACACCGACACCCGCGCCGGGAACCGGCAGTGCACGTTCCTGCCGATCGAGGACCTCATCTCCGCGCACCTCGGCGACCTGTTCAACGGCATGGAGGTCACCGAGGTCCACCCGTTCCGCGTCACGCGCAACGCCGACCTCGAGGTCGAGGAGGACCGCGACGAGGACCTCCTGCAGGCCCTGGAGCGCGAGCTGGCCCGGCGCCGGTTCGGTCCGCCGGTCCGCCTCGAGGTGCTCGACACGATGTCCGAGCACGTGCTGGAGCTGCTGCTGCGCGAGCTCGACGTCGACCCGAACGACGTCGTCACCGTCCCCGGGCTGCTCGACCTCACCGGTCTGTGGCAGGTGCACGGGGTCAACCGTCCCGACCTGAAGGACGAGCCGTTCCGCCCCGCCACGCACCCGGCCTTCGCCGAGCGGGAGACCCCGCGCAGCGTGTTCGCGACCCTGCGCGAGGGCGACGTGCTGGTGCACCACCCCTACGACTCGTTCTCGACGTCGGTGCAGCGCTTCATCGAGCAGGCCGCCGCCGACCCGAACGTGCTCGCGATCAAGCAGACCCTCTACCGCACCTCCGGCGACTCCCCGATCGTCAACGCCCTGATCGACGCCGCCGAGGCGGGCAAGCAGGTCGTCGCCCTGGTCGAGATCAAGGCCCGGTTCGACGAGCAGGCCAACATCCGCTGGGCACGCGAGCTGGAGAAGGCCGGCGTGCACGTCGTCTACGGCCTGGTGGGGCTCAAGACGCACTGCAAGACCTGCCTGGTCGTGCGCCAGGAGGGGTCGGAGATCCGCCGCTACTGCCACATCGGCACCGGCAACTACAACCCGAAGACCGCGCGGCTCTACGAGGACGTCGGCGTGCTCACCGCCGACCCGACCATCGGCGCGGACCTCACCGACCTGTTCAACTCCCTCACCGGCTACTCGCGCCAGACCTCCTACCGGAGCCTGCTCGTCGCGCCGTACGGGATCCGCCGCGGCATCGTCCGCCGCATCGACGACGAGATCGAGGCGCACCTGTCCGGCGAAGCCGGCGCGCGGGTGCAGATCAAGGCGAACTCGCTGGTCGACGAGGCCATCATCGACGCCTGCTACCGGGCGTCGCAGGCGGGCGTGCCGGTCGACATCGTGGTGCGCGGCATCTGCGCGATCGTCCCCGGCCGACCCGGGCTGAGCGAGAACATCACCGTCCGGTCGATCCTCGGGCCGTTCCTGGAGCACTCCCGGGTGCTGCACTTCGGCTCGGCCGACGAGTACTGGATCGGCTCGGCGGACATGATGCACCGCAACCTGGACCGCCGGGTCGAGGTCATGCTGCGGGTCGCCGACCCGAAGCTGGCCGACCAGCTCGGCGCGATGTTCGACTCCTGCCTGGACCCGGCGACGCGCTGCTGGACGCTCGGGCCGGACGGGACCTGGTCGCCGTCGCCCGCGCCGGGCTCGGAGAACATCCGGGTCCGCGACCACCAGGTCGAGATGATGAACTCCCGCCGCGGCAGCAGCGAGGACTGATGCTGTCCGCACAGCTCCGGACCGACGGCGCCGAGATCGATCCGGCGGGCATCGCCGACGTCGTCGCGGCCGGGACGGTGCCGTGGCGCCGCGCGGACGACGGCACCGTCGAGGTGGCCCTGGTCCACCGCCCCCGCTACGACGACTGGTCCTGGCCCAAGGGGCACCAGGACCCGGGCGAGGCGCTGACCCTGACCGCGCTGCGCGAGACCGCCGAGGAGGCGCACCTGGGGTGCCGCCTCGGCGCCCGGCTCGGCCACACCGCGTACGCCGTGCCCGGCAAGGGCCAGAAGGTCGTGCACTACTGGGCGGCCGAGGCCGTCCGCGACCACGGCTTCTCCGTCACCGACGAGACCGACGACCTGCGCTGGCTGTCCCGCGACGAGGCCGCCGCGCTCCTCACCCGCCCGACCGACGCCGACCTGCTGGACCGGCTCGACCGGGTGGGGCCGCCGTCGTCGACGGTGGTGCTCGTGCGCCACGCCAAGGCGGGGAGCCGGACCGCCTGGGAGGGCGACGACGACCTGCGCCCCCTGTCCGGTACCGGGTTCACCCAGGCCGACCGGCTCGCGGACTTCCTCGACCGCTTCGGCCCGGACCGGCTCGCGACCGCCCCGCCGTTGCGGTGCGGCCAGACGATCGAGCCGTACGCCCAGGCGTCCGGCGCGGGCGAACCGGACGTGGAGCCGCTGCTCGGCGAGCACGGCTACTGGGTCTCCCCCGCCGACGGCCTGGCCCGCTTCCGCACCCTCGCGGCGCAGCCCGGCGTGACGCTGCTGTGCAGCCAGGGCGGGGTCATCCCGGACGTCGTCGGGCACCTGCTCGCCGCCGCGGGCCGGTCCCCCGACCCCGACCTGCCCTCGCACAAGGCCAGCACCTGGGTCCTGGGCTTCGACGACGACGGCGCCCTGCTGTCGGCCGACTACTACCGCCGCCCGCCCTCCTGACCCGCCTCGCCGCTCAGCGCCTCCCTGCCGCGCCCACCGAACCGCTTGCGCCGCACCTCGGACGCCGTCCGCACACCACCCCGCCGGCCTGTCGTTCCGTGTACTCGTCGCTCGGGCGCGCAGCCGCTCCCCGCGCCCCGCACCCGACGTCCCGCTCCCGGTCGTCGATCAGTACCTGAGAGCTGTTCGGCCCCGGGTCGGCAGCACTGGTGCACTGGTCGACCGGAGCCGGGGCGGTGTGCCGTTCCCGCGGCGGCGTGTGCGATCGCGAACGGGTCCACTGGTTCCGGCCCGCCGGGCGCGGGCCGGGGCGCAGGGTGCGCGGGTGGAGGAGCCGTTCCGGGGGGGCGGAGGCCGTCGCGCGCGGGATCGTCACGCCGGCGCGGCTGCGCGGTGGCGCGGCTACTTCTCCGCAGCGGCCTTCCGTCGGGCCGGCTTCTTCGCCGAGGCGGCCGCCTTCTTCGGGGCAGCCGCCTTCTTCACCGGAGCGGCCGCGGCGGCCGGAGCGCCCGCGGTGTCCGGCGGGATCGTCTTGCGGGTCGCGGTGCTGCGACCGGTGCCCGTCGCGGCTCGCTCGGTACGGCGGGGGGCGCTGGTCGCGTTCGCGGCGGCGGCCTCGCTGGCGGCCACCCGCTCCTTGAAGGCGGCGCCGGGCCGGAACGACGGCACCACGGTCTCCCCGACGGGCACCGTCTCCCCGGTCCGCGGGTTGCGGGCGGTGCGCGGCGCGCGTCGTCGCGGCTCGAACACCCCGAACCCGGTCAGGGTGACGGTCTCACCACGGCCGACGGCGTCCACGATCACCTCGACCATCGCGTCGACGGCCGACGTGGCGGCACGACGGTCTCCGAGCCGGGCGGTCAGCGCATCGACGAGCTGAGCCTTGTTCATGGTCACGAAAGGTAAGGCTGCGCCCTGCCGCGCACCAGATCCCGGCGCGAGTCCAGGTCGCATACCATCCGTCAGTACAGGGCCGAACGGGTGATCACCACGACATCTGTCGGAGCATGGTGACCACCCGTGTTCGGATCAGGCCAGAGTGCGTGGCATCCGGGCGGGCCGGGTTCCCTCGAACGCGGTGATGTCCCCCTCGTGCCGCAGGGTCAGTCCGATGTCGTCGAGACCCTCGCGCAGCCGCCACCGGGCGTAGTCGTCGATCTCGAACGGCACGGTCAGGTCGCCGGCCTGCACGGTCTTCTCACCCAGGTCCACGGTGATCTCGGTGCCGGGCTCGGTCTCGAGCTTCTTCCAGATCAGCTCGACGTCGGGCTGGGCGACCTCGGCGGCCACCAGCCCTGCCTTCGCCGAGTTGCCGCGGAAGATGTCGGCGAACCGCGACGAGATGACGACCCGGAAGCCGTAGTCCATCAGCGCCCAGACCGCGTGCTCGCGCGAGGAGCCGGTGCCGAAGTCCGGGCCCGCGACGAGCACCGACCCCCGGTCGAAGGGCTCGTTGTTGAGCACGAAGGACGGGTCGTCGCGCCAGGCGGAGAACAGGCCGTCCTCGAAGCCGGTGCGGG
Organism: Pseudonocardia sp. ICBG1034; assembly: GCF_020131375.1. Lineage (NCBI taxonomy): Bacteria > Bacillati > Actinomycetota > Actinomycetes > Pseudonocardiales > Pseudonocardiaceae > Pseudonocardia > Pseudonocardia sp. ICBG1034. Next base: position 1,422,712 of record NZ_JAHLEK010000015.1, on the reverse strand, counting down.
TGACCCGCTTGAGGTAGACGGCCGGGATGATCTGGTCGGTGTCCACGTTGGACCAGCGCAGCGGCACGCCGATCCCGGTGTGGGTGTCGAACTTCTCCATCAGTCCAGGTCCTCCGGGCTGCTCAGCGTGCCGCGCACGGCGGTCGCGGCGGCGACCAGCGGCGACACCAGGTGGGTACGGCCGCCCTTGCCCTGCCGCCCCTCGAAGTTGCGGTTCGAGGTGGACGCGCAGCGCTCACCGGGCGCGAGCTGGTCGGGGTTCATCCCCAGGCACATCGAGCAGCCCGCGGAGCGCCACTCGGCACCCGCGGAGGTGAAGACCTTGTCCAGGCCCTCCTCCTCGGCCTGGAAGCGCACCCGCATCGACCCCGGGACGACGAGCATCCGCACGCCCTTCGCGACCGAGCGCCCGTCGAGCACCTCCGCGACCGAGCGCAGGTCCTCGATCCGGCCGTTGGTGCAGGAGCCGACGAACACCGCGTCGACGGGCACCTCCCGCAGCGGGGTCCCACCGGTGAGGCCCATGTAGGACAGAGCCTTCTCCACGGCGGCGCGCTCGCCGTCGTCGGAGATGGCGGCCGGGTCGGGCACGGATTCGCCCAGCGGCAGGCCCTGACCGGGGTTGGTGCCCCAGGTGACGAACGGGGTGAGCTCGTCGGCGTCGATCCGCACGACCCGGTCGAACTCGGCGCCGTCGTCGGTGCGCAGGGACCGCCAGTCGGCGACGGCGGCGTCCCAGTCGTCGCCGGCCGGGGCGTGGTCGCGGCCCTCGAGGTAGGCGAAGGTCGTCTCGTCCGGGGCGATCATGCCCGCACGGGCACCGGCCTCGATCGACATGTTGCAGATCGTCATCCGGGCCTCCATCGAGAGGTTCTCGATGACGTTGCCCCGGTACTCCAGCACGTGGCCCTGCCCGCCGCCGGTCCCGATCCGCGCGATCACGGCGAGGATGACGTCCTTGGAGGTGACCCCCGGGCGCAGCGTGCCGTCGGCGCTGGTCACCTCGATCGCCATCGTCCGGAACGGCTTGAGCGGCAGCGTCTGGGTGGCGAGCACGTGCTCGACCTCGGAGGTGCCGATGCCGAAGGCCATCGCGCCGAACGCGCCGTGGGTGGAGGTGTGGGAGTCCCCGCAGACCACCGTGGTGCCCGGCTGGGTCAGCCCCAGCTGCGGCCCGACCACGTGCACGATCCCCTGCTCGGGGTCGTTCATCGGGTGCAGGCGGACGCCGAACTCCTCGCAGTTGCGACGTAGGGTCTCCACCTGGGTCCGCGAGACCTCGTCCGCGATCGGGGCGAGGACGTCGAGGGTCGGGACGTTGTGGTCCTCGGTGGCGATGGTGAGGTCCGGACGGCGCACCGGACGGCCCGCGAGCCGGAGCCCGTCGAACGCCTGCGGGCTCGTGACCTCGTGCACCAGGTGCAGGTCGATGTAGAGCAGGTCGGGCTCGTCGCCCTCGCCCTTGCGGACGAGGTGCCGGTCCCAGACCTTCTCGGCCAGCGTGCGCGGCTTCTCTGCGGTGGTCACGCCCGCCTCCTCTGTGATCTGATCGCGGTGGACTTCCCAGATCGTGGGAAGCTAGTATCGGAACGTGGGACAGTCTAGCGGGATCGGCGTGCTCGACAAGGCCGTGGGGGTTCTCCGGGCGACGGCGGAGGGGCCGTGCGGCCTGGCGGAACTCTGTGAGCGCACCGGCCTGCCCCGGGCCACGGCCCACCGGCTCGCCGTCGGGCTCGAGGCGCACGGGATGCTGCTGCGCACACCGGACGGGCGCTGGCACCCGGGCCCGACCCTCGGCCAGCTCGCGGGCGGGCGACCGGACCCGCTGCTCGACGCCGCGGCCGCCGTCCTGCCCCGGCTGCGCGACATCACCGGCGAGAGCGTCCAGCTCTACCGGCGCGACGGGATCCACCGGATCTGCATCGCGCACGCCGAGCCGCCGTCCGGCCTGCGGGACACCGTGCCCGTCGGGTCCCGGCTGCCGATGACCGCGGGCTCCGGGGCGAAGGTGCTCGCCGCCTGGTGCGACCCGGCCACGCAGCGGCTCGTCCTCGCCGACGCGAGCTTCTCCGAGCGCGTGCTCGTCGACGTCCGCCGCCGCGGCTGGGCACAGAGCGTCGCCGAACGTGAGGCCGGGGTGGCGTCGGTGTCGGCCCCGGTGCGCGACGCGTCGGGCCAGGTCGTCGCCGCCGTCTCGGTGTCCGGGCCGGTGGACCGGATCGGGCGCCGTCCGGGGGTCCGCTGGGCAGCCGACCTGCTCGCCGCGGCGGACGCGTTGCAGCACCGGCTCACCTGATCGGCCCCTGCCTGCGGTTGATCGGCCCCTGCCTGCGGTACCGACGCGACTGAGGTGACGGTTCCGGTCTCCACTACCGTGTGGAGGTCCGGCACCGGGCCGGACCCTTCGGACATGGTCGGCACACCGGGGAGACGATGGGTTACCTGCTGGGCATCGACGTCGGCACCACCCGCACCGCGGCTGCGGTCATCGGCTCCGGCACCGTCGAGATGGTCACACTCGGTGATCACTCGGTCGACATCCCGTCCGTGGTGTACGTGGCGCCCGACGGCGGTCTGCTGTTCGGCGAGGCCGCCGAGCGCCGCGCGCTGACCGAGCCGGACCGCGTCGCCCGCGAGTTCAAGCGGCGTATCGGCGATCCCACGCCGATCCCGCTCGGCGAGCAGTCCTTCGCCCCCGAGCAGCTGTCCGCGCTGCTGGCCGAGCACGTCGTCGACGTCGTCGCGCGCACCGAGGGCGGCGCGCCCGAACGCATCGCGGTGACCCACCCGGCGTCCTGGGGCACGCACAAGTGCGACCTGTTCGCCGCGGCCCTCGCCGAGCGCGGCCTGACCGTCACCTTCCTCACCGAGCCGCAGGCCGCCGCGCTGCACTACGCGACGAACGAGCGGGTCGAGCCCGGCGCGACCGTCGCCGTCTACGACCTGGGCGGCGGGACCTTCGACGCCGCCGTCGTGCGCAAGGAGGCCGCGGGCGGCGGGTTCACGCTGCTCGGCAGGCCCGAGGGCGTCGAGCAGCTCGGTGGCGCCGACTTCGACCAGGCCGTCGTCGACCACGTGCGCGACGCCGTCCCGGCCGCCTTCGAGGGGCTCGACGAGACCGACCCGAACGTCCTGTCCGCGATGGCCCGGCTGCGCCGCGACTGCCGCGAGGCCAAGGAGGGCCTGTCGGCCGACACCGAGGTCTCGATCCCGGTGTGGCTCGGCGAGGTCCGCACGACGGTGCGCCTGCACCGCAGCGACTTCGAGGAGCGCATCCGGCCCCGGCTGGAGGAGTCGGTCGAGGCGCTGCAGCGGGCGATCGCCTCGGCCGGGCTGGCCGCGTCCGGGCCGTCGGTGGTGCTGCTCGTGGGCGGGTCCTCGCGGGTCCCGCTGGTCGCCGAGCTCGTCTCCACCGGGCTCGGGCGTCCCGTGCAGGTCGACGCGGACCCGAAGAACACCATCGCGAAGGGCGCCGTCGTCGCGCTCGGGCCGGCCGACCCGGTCCCCGGCACCGGCTCGGGCGGGTTCGGCGCGGTGGCGGCGAGCAGCGGTCCCGCGCTCGCCCCCGACCCCGGCCCGCTGCCCTGGGAGAACCCGGACCCGGTCACCGATCGGATGCCGACCGGCGGCACGACCCAGCTCGACGGCGACCGCACCGCCTACCTCGAGGGCGCCCGCGCCGACCCGCCCACCGACCGCATCCCCGTCGTGCCGCCGATGGGCTACGACCAGACCGCCGTGCACGGCTACGGCGGGTACGGCGGCTACGACGACGGGGAGACCACCGTCGCCCCCGGGCCCGCACCCGTCCGCCGCTCCCCCGCACTGCTCATCGGCGCCGGCGGGGTCGTCGCGGCGCTGGCCGTGCTGGGCACGGTGTTCTTCTGGCCGCAGGACCGCACGATCAGCAATGCGACCCCCGAGCTGCCGGCGGTACCGACGACGACCCAGGCCCCGCCCCCGACGACCGACGAGCAGGAGCCGGTGCGCGAGCCGGAACGGACCCGGGACCGGCCGACCGAGGTCGCTCCGACGACGACCGACGCCCCGGCCCCCGCACCGCCACCGGTGGTGACCACGACGCCGGCCCCGGCCCCGACGACGACGCCCATCCCGACCACTACTGCATCGACAACGACATCAGTCGATGTTCCCGCTCCGGGCAGTCCGGGTGGTGCAGAGGGCGGGAATCCTCCAGCCGTGCCCTGAGGATCCGACGCCATCGACGCCGCCTCCGCCGGACAGCTCGACATTTGTGCCGCCGGAGGGAAACCGGGTTCCGCCGGGCACTTGACCCTGAGACCCGCCGTTCGATCCGGGTCGCCGAGCCGTCGTACACGCGACGGCGCATCGCTGGCTCACCGCTCCGGCCCGGGCTGCGAGCATGGTCACCACGGCTGAGGGCTCCGGTGCCGAATGTGGCACCGGAGCCCTCTCCCGAGGCGATCACCGAATCGCACCGAGAAGGCCGGAAGAAGGCTCCCGGGGGTGCATCCGGGCTGTGCACTGAGGATCCCCGGACACGACGAAGGCCCCGCTCCGTGGAGCGGGGCCTTCGTGGAGTAGTCCCGACGGGATTTGAACCCGCGCTACCGCCTTGAGAGGGCGGCGTCCTAGGCCGCTAGACGACGGGACCAGGACATTCGGCTCGATCTCGATTGCGGACACCCTGCGAGGGAGTCCGTGGTAGTCCCGACGGGATTTGAACCCGCGCTACCGCCTTGAGAGGGCGGCGTCCTAGGCCGCTAGACGACGGGACCTTGGACGAGACCGTGCCGATTGTCAGAAATCATCATTCCGAGGAACTCGTGATTTCCGCTGGGGTACCAGGACTCGAACCTAGACTAACTGAACCAGAATCAGTCGTGCTGCCAATTACACCATACCCCATCGAAAAGCGGGCCCCGTTCCGGAGCGAGGCCCGCTCTCCGTTGATGTAGGTACTCTAACCCATGCCCTGGGAGCGTCTGACACCGGCCCCCAGGCGGGCGAGCGACCGCTCGCGGCCCAGCAGCTCCATGCTCTCGTAGAGCGGCGGGGACACCGTGCGGCCGCTGATGGCGACGCGGACGGGGGCGAACGCCTTCCGCGGCTTGAGCTCCAGACCGTCCACGAGCGAGGTCTTGAGCGACTCCTCGATCGCGGCGGCCGACCACTCCGGCAGGTCCGTGAGCCCGGCGACGGCGGCCTCCAGTACCGGGGCCGCGTCGGCGCCCAGGTTCTTCGCGGCGGCGTCGTCGTCGGGGGTGAAGGTGTCCTCGTCGCGGAAGAGGAAGGCCAGCATCCGGGCCGCGTCCGACAGCACCTGGCTGCGCTCCTGCACCAGCGGCGCGGCAGCGGCGAGCACCGAGCGGTCGGGGTCGGTGATCCCCTCGGCGGCGAGGTGGGGCACGACGCGCTCGGCGAAGTCGTCGGGGGCGAGCAGGCGCAGGTGTGCGGCGTTGATCGCCTCGGCCTTCTTCAGGTCGAAGCGGGCGGCGTTGCTCGACACCCGGGACACGTCGAAAGCGGCGACCATCTCGTCGAGGGAGAACACGTCGCGGTCCTCGGCGATCGACCAGCCGAGCAGCGCGAGGTAGTTGAGCAGCCCCTCCGGCACGAACCCGCGGTCGCGGTAGTGGAACAGGTTCGACTGCGGGTCCCGCTTGGACAGCTTGCGGTTGCCCTCACCGGTGACCAGCGGGAGGTGGGCGTAGGTGAAGGGGCCGTGGCCGATGCCGACCCGGGCCAGCGCCTCCAGCAGCGCGATCTGCCGCGGGGTGGAGGCCAGCAGGTCCTCCCCGCGCAGGACGTGCGTGATCTCCATCAGCGCGTCGTCGACCGGGTTGGTCAGCGGGTAGAGCGGGGTGCCGTCGCCGCGGGCCAGCACGAAGTCGGGCACCTGCCCGGCCCGGAACGTGATCTCGCCGCGGACGAGGTCGGTGAAGGTGATGTCGTGGTCGGGCATGCGCAGCCGGTAGACCGGGGCGCGGCCCTCGGCCCGGAACGCGGCGCGCTGGTCCTCGGTGAGGTCGCGGTCGGCGTTGTCGTAGCCGAGCTTGGGGTCACGGCCCGCGGCGCGGTGCCGGGCCTCGATCTCCTCGGCGCTGGAGAACGACTCGTAGACCTCGCCGGCGTCGATCAGCCGGTGCAGGGCGTCGGCGTAGACCGCGCCGCGTTCGCTCTGCCGGTACGGCCCGTGCGGGCCGCCCTTCTCGACGCCCTCGTCCCAGTCGAGGCCGAGCCACTCCAGCGCGTCGAGCAGGGCCCGGTAGGACTCGTCGGAGTCGCGGGAGGCGTCGGTGTCCTCGATCCGGAACACCAGGGCCCCGCCGTGGTGGCGGGCGTGGGCCCAGTTGAACAGGGCGGTGCGGATGAGGCCGACGTGCGGGGTACCGGTGGGCGACGGGGAGAACCGCACCCGGACCTGGGCTGGAGTACTCATGGTCGGTCCAGCGTATCGACCCCGTACGGAGGGGTGGTGCACGCGGGCGCCGGATGGACCATGGTGGACGGCAGTCGCGACGCACCGGAGCGTCGCGGGACGAGGCGAGGAGGAACCCCGTGTTCCAGCTGACCGCTCTGTACAACCACCCCGAGGACGCCGCCGCGTTCGACCGGCACTACGACACCGTGCACGCCCCGCTGGCGAAGAAGATCCCCGGTGTGCAGCGGTTCACCGTCTCCCGGCCCGCGCCGGGACCGGACGGGGCGCAGCCGCCGTACCACCTCGTGGCGGTGCTGGAGTTCCCCGACGCGGCGGCGTTCCAGTCCGGGATGGGCGGCGCCGAGGGACAGGCCGCCGTGGCCGACCTCGACAACTTCGCCGGCGCCGGCGTGACCCTGCTGACCGGTCCGTCGAACCAGGTCTGACCCGCCCGCACACGACGACGGGGTGGCCCCGGAGATCCGGTGCCACCCCGTCGGTGTGTGCGTGGGTCAGTTGGTGGCGACCTCACGGCTCGACACGAGCGCGGCGAGCCGGTCCCCGATCGACGAGGTGTTGCCCGTCGCCGCGTGGTCCCGGGTGGCCAGGTCGAACGCGACCGCGGCCTCGATCCGGCGGGCCGAGTCACGCTGGCCCATGTGGTCGAGCAGCAGCGCGACCGAGAGCACGGCGGCCGTCGGGTCGGCGATGCCCTGGCCCGCGATGTCCGGGGCGGAGCCGTGCACCGGCTCGAACATCGACGGGTTGGTACGGCTGGCGTCGATGTTGCCGCTGGCCGCCAGGCCGATGCCGCCGGTGACCGCCGCCGCGAGGTCGGTGAGGATGTCGCCGAACAGGTTGTCGGTGACGATCACGTCGTACCGGCCCGGGTCGGTGACCAGGTGGATCGTGGTCGAGTCGACGTGCTGGTAGGCCACCGAGACCTCGGGGTACTCCAGCGACACCTCCTCGACGATCCGCGACCACAGCGCACCGGCGAAGGTCAGGACGTTGGTCTTGTGGACCAGCGTCAGGTGCTTCTTCGGCCGCCGCTGGGCACGGGCGAACGCGTCGCGCACGACACGGTCGATGCCGAACGCGGTGTTCTGGCTGACCTCGGTCGCGATCTCGTGCGGGGTGTCCTTGCGGAGCAGGCCGCCGGTGCCGACGTACGGCCCCTCGGTCCCCTCGCGCACGACCACCAGGTCGATCTCCGGGTTGCCGGCCAGCGGGCCGCGCACCCCCGGGTAGAGCCGCGCGGGGCGCAGGTTCACGTGGTGGTCCAGCTCGAAGCGCAGACGCAGGAGCAGGCCGCGCTCGAGGATGCCGCTGGGCACCGACGGGTCGCCGACCGCGCCCAGCAGGATCGCGTCGTGCTGCTTGATCTCGGTCAGCACCGTCTCCGGGAGCAGCTCGCCCGTGGAGTGCCAGCGGGCGGCACCGAGGTCGTACTCGGTCGTCTCCACGTCGCGGGCGACCTCGCCCAGGACCTTGAGTGCCTCGTTGATCACTTCCGGGCCGATGCCGTCACCGGGGATGACCGCAAGGCGCATGACCTCGTCCTCTCGTCGTACTGCTGGCCGCACGCTACCGCCTGCCGACGCAGGGTCATCGTTCGGCCACCCGGTGGGGTGGTCCCGTCCGGGTGACGCGTGCGCCGCACGCGGTCGGAGTACCCGCGACACGCGGCCGTTCCGGGGACTCCGGTCCGTTCCGAGGGGTGGGACGGCCGCCGCGGCCGTCACCCGTCCGGAGGGCGGTGGGGAAGAAGCACGACGACGGCGTCGTTGCCCCGGACGTGCCCACGCCCGACCGCCCGCTGCGTCGCCTCGGCTTCCTCACCATCGGTTCCTTCGACGGCGACGACCCCCGCCCCGGACACGAGACGACCCTGGAGATGATCGCCCTCGGCGAGCGTCTGGGCTTTGACTCGGCCTTCGTCCGGCACCGTCACCTGCAGTTCGGCATCTCCTCGCCGGTCGCGGTGCTCGCCGCGGCGACCCAGCGGACCACGCGGATCGAGCTCGGGACGGCCGTGGTCCCGCTGGGCTGGGAGAACCCGCTGCGCCTCGCCGAGGACCTCGCGACGGTCGACGTGCTCTCCGGCGGCCGGCTGAACCCGGGCGTCTCGGTCGGGCCGCCGATGCAGTGGGAGCACGTGCGGGACGCGCTCTACCCGGACACCGCCGACGTCGAGGACTTCGGCCGCGAGCGGGTGTCGCGGCTGCTGCGCCTGGTGCGCGGGGAGCGGGCGAGCACCTTCTCCGGGACGGTCGGGATCGAGTCGTTCTCCGAGCGGGTGCAGCCGCACTCCCCCGGTCTGGCCGGGCGGATGTGGTACGGCGCGGGCAGCGACTCCTCCGCCGTGTGGGCCGCGGGGCAGGGCCTGAACCTGCTGACGAGCAACGTCGTGCGCTCCGGCGGGGAGACCGACTTCGCCACGATCCAGTCCCGGCAGATCCGGGCGTACCGCGAGGCGAACCCCGCCGGGCGCGTGTCGCAGGGCCTGGTCGTCGTCCCGACCGACTCGGCGACGCCCGCCCAGCGCGAGCGCTACGCCGCCTACGCCCGCGAGCGCGACGCCCGGGTCGGCGTCCCGCAGGGCCCGGCCGGTCTGCTGTTCGCCCGCGACCTGGTCGGCTCCTCCGCCGAGATCGCCGAACGGCTGTGGGCCGACGCCGGGTTCCGCGAGGTCGACGAGGCGGTGTTCGCGCTGCCGTTCGGCTTCCCGCACGACGACTACGTCCAGATCGTCACCGACATCGCCGGCGCGCTCGGACCCGCGCTGGGCTGGGCGCCGCGCGGCTGACCCGGCCCCCGCGGCGCGGCCGCGCCGGGCTCAGTGCCCGGCGCGGGGCAGCGCCCGGCGGGCCCGCACCCGGCCCGGGGCCTCGATCACCGCGACGAGCGCGGCGAGGACGACGAGCATGCCGGGGCCGATCGTCATCGTCGCCGACGGCGGCCCGGTCACGATCGCCATCACCGACACGACGTAGGGCACGGTCAGCGACAGCCCGGTGACGAAACCGACGCCGAGCAGCACCAGGCACCCCACACCGACCGTCGTGCCCGCCAGTACCAGTGCCCGCAGCCAGCTCACCGGGTCCCCCTCCGCTCGTGGCGAGCAGACACGATCCCACGAGCGGCCGGGTCCGCGCAGCCGTTTCCCGCAGTGCGGGACGGGCCCGGGTCGCTCAGTCGTCGAAGGAGATGAGCCGGATCGTCCGGGCGCCGACCGAGGCGCCGATCGGCTCCAGCACCGCCGGGTCGATCTGGCGGTCCACCCGCAGGAGCATGACGGCGTCGGTGCCGTCGGTGGTCTGCGAGATCTGGGCGGCCTCGATGTTGACCGCGGCCTCCCCCAGCAGCGACCCGACCCGGCCCATCACGCCGGGGCGGTCGGCGTACTCCAGCAGGACGACCTCGCCCTCGGCACGCAGGTCGAAGTGCCGTCCGTTGATCTCGACCAGCTTCTCGACCTCGGCCCGGCCGGTCAGGGTGCCGGACACGGTGACCTTCTCCCCGTCGGGCATGGCGCCGCGCAGCTGCACCACGCTGCGGTGGTTGGCGCTCTCCGGGCTGGTGGTGATCTCCACGGTGACCCCGCGCTCCTCGGCGAGCTGCGGCACGTTCACGAACGTCACCTGGTCCTCGACGACGTGGGTGAACACCCCGCGCAGCGCGGCCAGGCCGAGGACCTGGACGTCCTCGGTGGCCAGCTCGCCCGCGACGTCGACGGTGACCGAGGTCGGGGTGCGCCCGGCGACGGCGTGCAGGGTGGTGCCGAGCTTCTGCACCAGCGGCAGCCAGGGCCGGACCTCCTCGCCGACGGCGCCGTGGATCTGCACGTTGACCGCGTCCGGCACGAACTCCCCGGCCAGGGCCAGCTGCACCGAGCGGGCCACGTCGGTCCCGGCCCGGTCCTGCGCCTCGGCGGTGGAGGCGCCCAGGTGCGGGGTGACGACGACGTTCTCCAGCTCGAACAGTGGGCTCGACGTGGTCGGCTCGGTGACGTAGACGTCGATCCCGGCGCCGCCGACGTGCCCGGAGCGGACCGCCTCGGCCAGGGCGTCCTCGTCGATCAGGCCGCCGCGGGCGGCGTTGACGACGAGCACCCCCGGCTTCGTGAGCGCGAGCTGGTCCTTGCCGATCAGCCCGAGGGTCTCCGGGGTCTTCGGCAGGTGCACGGTGATCATGTCCGCGGTGCGGAGCAGGTCGTCGAGGCCCATCAGCTCGATGCCGAGCTGCGCGGCGCGCGACGGCGCGATGTAGGGGTCGTAGGCGACCAGCGTCATGCCGAACGCGGCGAGGCGCTGCGCGACGAGCTGCCCGATCTTGCCGAGCCCGACGATGCCGACGGTCTTGCCGCCCAGCTCGACGCCCCCGTAGGACGAGCGCTTCCACGCCCCGGAGCGCAGCGCGGCGTCCGCCGGCGGGATGTGGCGCGCGGTCGCGAGCAGCAGCGCGATGGCGTGCTCGGCGGCGGAGACGATGTTCGAGGTCGGGGCGTTGACGACCATCACCCCGCGCGCGGTGGCGGCGGGGACGTCGACGTTGTCCAGGCCGACCCCGGCGCGGGCGACGACCTTGAGGCGGCCGGCCGCGGCCAGCGCCTCGGCGTCGACCCGGGTGGCGGACCGGACCAGCAGCGCGTCGGCGTCGGCGAGCGCCGCCAGCAGGGCGGGGCGGTCGGTGCCGTCGACGTGGCGGATCTCGACGCCGTCCCCGAGCAGCTCGACGGCGGAGGGCGCGAGCGTCTCCGCGAGCAGGACGACGGGACGGTGGTCGGTGGCTGCGGTGCTCACGGTGTGCGAGTGCTCCCCGAGGTCGGTGCGCGAACGTCGACCATCCTAGGACCGCGGGGGCCCTCGTGGACCCGGACGGGCGGACGGGTCGCCGCGCGGCACCCCCACCGGACGCGCGAAACCCCCGCCCGGTGTCGCCGGTACGGGGGTTCCACGTCGCCTGGTCCGGATGGGTGCGTCCGGGCCCGGGCATCCGCGGGCCGTCTGGGGCCCGCGCGATTCATCCTGCCGGACGCGTCCGGCAGTGGATCACTTGGCCTTCTCGCCGACCCAGCTCATCAGGCCGCGGAGCTTCTCGCCGACCTGCTCGATCGGGTGCTCGGCGCCCTGCTGCTGCAGCTTGGTGTAGTTGCCGCGGCCGGCCTCGTCCTCGGCCACCCACTCGCGGGCGAAGGTGCCGTCCTGGATCTCGCCCAGGATCTTCTGCATCTCGGCCTTGACCGCGGGCGTGATGACGCGCGGGCCGCGGGTCAGGTCGCCGTACTCGGCGGTGTCGGAGATGGAGAAGCGCTCGTTGGCGATGCCGCCCTCGTACATGAGGTCGACGATCAGCTTGAGCTCGTGCAGGCACTCGAAGTAGGCGATCTCCGGGGCGTAGCCCGCCTCGGTCAGCACCTCGAAGCCGGTCTGGACCAGCGCGGCGGCACCGCCGCAGAGGACGGCCTGCTCACCGAACAGGTCGGTCTCGGTCTCCTCCTTGAAGGTGGTCTCGATGACGCCCGCGCGGGCGCCGCCGATCCCGGCCGCGTAGGAGAGCGCGAGCGCCTTGGCGTTGCCCGAGGCGTCCTGCTCGACGGCGATCAGGGCGGGGACGCCCTTGCCGTCGACGAACTGGCGGCGGACCAGGTGGCCCGGGCCCTTCGGCGCGACCATGGCCACGTCGACGTTCGCCGGGGGCTTGATCAGCTCGTAGCGGATGTTGAAGCCGTGGCCGAAGAACAGCGCGTCGCCGTCCTTGAGGTTCGGCTCGATGTCCTGGGAGTAGATGAAGCGCTGCTTGGTGTCGGGCGCCAGGACCATGATCACGTCGGCCCAGGCGGAGACCTCGGCCGGCGTGCCGACCTCGAGGCCCTCGTCGGCGGCCTTCTGCCGGGACTTGGAACCCTCCGGCAGACCGATCTTCACCTCGACCCCGGAGTCACGCAGGGACAGCGAGTGCGCGTGCCCCTGGGAGCCGTAGCCGATCACGGCGACCTTGCGGCCCTGGATGATCGACAGGTCGGCGTCGGCGTCGTAGTAGATGTTGACACTCATGGCTCTGGGACGGTTCCTCTCGGAGGTTGTGTAGCGACGACTGTCTAGCGGACGGCCGCGGCGGTGATGGACCGGGGGCCGCGGCCGACGGCCACCATCCCGGACTTCACCATCTCGCGGATCCCGTAGGGCTCCAGCATGCGCAGGAGCGCGTTGAGCTTGTCGGCCGACCCGGTGGCCTCGACCGTGACCGCCTCCGGGGAGACGTCGACGACCTTGGCGCGGAACAGCTGCACGGTCTCGACGACCTGGCTGCGCACCGTGGCGTCGGCCCGGACCTTGACCAGCAGCAGCTCGCGCTGCACCGAGGCGTCCGGCTCCAGCTCGACGATCTTGATGACGTGCACAAGCTTGTTGAGCTGCTTGGTGACCTGCTCCATCGGGAGCTCGTCCACCTCGACGACGATCGTCATGCGGGAGACGTCGGGGTGCTCGGTCGGACCGACCGCGAGCGAGTTGATGTTGAACCCGCGCCGCGAGAACAGCCCGGAGACCCGGGCCAGGACACCCGGCTTGTCCTCGACCAGGACCGAGAGGGTGTGGAGCTCGCTCACTTCTCGCCCTCCAGGGCCTGCTCGGTGACGTCGGCGACCGCGTCGACCGACGCGGCCAGCTCGTCGTGCTCGAACTCCGGCCGGATGTCGCGCCGGACGTTGATCTCGTCGTTGCTCGTGCCCGCGGCGACCATCGGCCACACCTGGGCGTCGGCACCGACGACGAACTCCACGACGACCGGCCGGTCGTTGATCTCCATGGCCTGGTGGATGACCCGGTCGACGTCCTCCTTGGACTCGACCCGCAGTCCCTCGCAGCCCATCGCCTGCGCGAGCATCGGGAAGTCCGGGATGCGCAGCTTGTGGGTGTTGAGGTCGGTGTTGGAGTACCGCTCGCCGTAGAACAGGTTCTGCCACTGGCGGACCATGCCGAGGTTGCCGTTGTTGATGACGGCGACCTTGATCGGGATGCCCTCGATCGCGCAGGTGGCGAGCTCCTGGTTGGTCATCTGGAAGCAGCCGTCGCCGTCGATGCACCAGACGACGGCGTCCGGCTCGCCGACCTTGGCGCCCATCGCGGCCGGGACCGCGTAGCCCATGGTCCCGAGCCCGCCGGAGTTCAGCCAGGTCCGCGGCTTCTCGTACTTGACGAACTGCGCGGCCCACATCTGGTGCTGGCCGACGCCCGCGGTGTAGATCGCGTCCGGCCCGGCGATCGCGCCGATCCGCTCGATCACGTACTGCGGCGAGAGCGCCCCGTCGGTCGGCTCGTCGTAGCCGAGCGGGTAGCGGTCGCGCAGGCCGCCGACCTGCTTCCACCAGGACGACAGGTCCGGCTCACCGTGCTCGGCGCGGTCCGCACGGACGGCCTCGACCAGGTCGGCCAGGACCTCCTTGCAGTCCCCGACGATCGGCACGTCGGCGCGCCGGTTCTTGGAGATCTCCGCCGGGTCGATGTCGGCGTGGATGATCTTCGCCCCGGGGGCGAAGCTCTCCAGCTTGCCGGTGACCCGGTCGTCGAACCGGGAGCCGAGTGCCACCAGCAGGTCGGACCGCTGCATCGCCGCGACCGCGGCGACGGTGCCGTGCATCCCGGGCATGCCCAGGTGCAGCGGGTGGCTGTCGGGGAACACACCGCGCGCCATCAGGGTGGTGACGACGGGCGCCCCGGTCAGCTCGGCCAGCTCCCTGAGCTCCTCGGCGGCCTCGGCCTTGAGGACACCGCCGCCGACGTAGAGCACCGGCTTGGCCGACTCGCGGATGAGCCGGGCGGCCTCGCGGATCTGCTTGCCGTGCGGCCGGGTCGTCGGCCGGTAGCCGGGCAGCTGCAGCTCCGGGGGCCAGGAGAACGTGGTCTGCTCCTGCAGCACGTCCTTCGGGATGTCCACCAGGACCGGGCCGGGCCGGCCGGTGGACGCCAGGTGGAAGGCCTCGGCGATCGCGCGCGGGATCTCCGTCGCGTCGGTCACCAGCATGTTGTGCTTGGTCACCGGCATGGTGATGCCGGTGATGTCGGCCTCCTGGAAGGCATCGGTACCGATCAGCGGCCGGGTCTGCTGACCCGTGATGGCCACCAGCGGCACCGAGTCCATGTGGGCGTCCGCGATCGGGGTGACCAGGTTCGTGGCCCCCGGCCCGGACGTCGCCATGCAGACCCCGACCCTGCCGGTGGCCTGCGCGTAACCGGTCGCCGCGTGTCCGGCGCCCTGCTCGTGGCGGACGAGGATGTGGCGCACCTTCGTCGAGTCCAGGAGCGGGTCGTAGGCGGGCAGGATCGTCCCGCCGGGCAGCCCGAAGACGACCTCGCAGCCGATCTCCTCGAGCGAACGCACCAGGGACTGGGCGCCGGTCATGGGCTCGTCCACGATGCGCGGACCGGGCACGGTGGTCTCACCGGGTGCCGGGGCCGCGCTGCGGGACGTGCCGGAGGCCGCGGACCGGCCGGGCGGCGGGCCCGGCTTCGGGCCGGACGAGCCGGGCTTGGCGGGGACGGTGGTCATCTGGGTCTGCCTCGCTGGAGATCGTGTCGATCAGATGCCGGACATGGGCTGAACTCGGAGCTGGACATGAAAAAACCCCCGCCGCCCGGTACTCCGGGCGCTGCGAGGGTGAGCGCGTCGTCGTTCGAGAAGGTCGAACTCAGGCGACGACGCGCCCAAGAAGTACGAGAATTCGAACGGCGAACATGCATCGACGCTAGCACGCGTCCCACGGACGGAGTCAAACGACCCCACCCGTCCGGGCCGTGGGGTCACGGTCCGGATTTGTCACACTGGGGTCGTGAGCAGCACCGACGACCGCGCCGTCCCCGCCGACCCCACCTCTGCCGAGCCGCAGTCGGCCCCGGGGGCGTCCCAGCAGGTGGACGGCGAGCTGGCGTGGACCCCCCGGGTCCGCGACGAGGGCCGCAAGCTCCGCGTGGGCTCGCGCGCGCTGGTGTTCAAGCCGAGCCGGCTGACCATCTTCGCCATCCTGGTCGCCGTCGTCGGGTCGACGCCGCTGGTGTTCAGCCTGCCGTGGTTCTGGGTCGCGCTGGTGGCCCCGGTCGCGGCGATCGCCTGGATCCTGCGGGTCCGCACCACCGTGGACCCGGACACGCTGACCGTCCGCGGCGCGTTCTCCTCCCGCACCGTGGACTGGGACGACGTGCGCGGTCTGCGGATCGGCTCGCGCTCGCGGGTCAGCGCGGTGCTGGGCGAGGACGACGACCTCGTCCTGCCCGCGGTGCACGCGCGCGACCTGCCCGCGCTCTCGGTCGCCAGCGGCGGCCGGTTCGCCGACCCGGCCGCGGTGGGCGACGCGGAGGATCCGGCCGAGGGTCACTGACGCCCGTCGCGGGGCGTACGGTTGCGGGCGATCGGCCCGCCGGCCGGCGGGACGCGACCCGCCCCGCCGCCGTCGCGCCGCACCCCCCGGGCGGCTCGTGCGCACGCTCCGCGACGCGCCCACCGGGGTCCCTCAGGAACCACCACGGAAGACCCGGCTGGAGAAGACCGATGCCCGCCCTGCGTTCCCGCGTCACCACCCACGGTCGCAACGCCGCCGGAGCGCGTTCGCTCTGGCGCGCGACCGGGATGGGCGACGACGACTTCGGCAAGCCGATCGTCGCGATCGCCAACTCCTACACCCAGTTCGTGCCCGGCCACGTGCACCTCAAGGACATGGGAGACCTCGTCGCGGGCGCGATCAAGGAGGCGGGCGGGGTCGCCAAGGAGTTCAACACGATCGCCGTCGACGACGGCATCGCGATGGGCCACGGCGGGATGCTCTACTCGCTGCCCAGCCGCGAGATCATCGCCGACGCGGTGGAGTACATGGTCAACGGCCACGCGGCCGACGCCCTGGTGTGCATCTCCAACTGCGACAAGATCACGCCGGGCATGCTGAACGCCGCGATGCGGCTGAACATCCCGACCGTGTTCGTCTCCGGCGGGCCGATGGAGGCCGGCAAGGCGGTCGTCGTCGGCGGGGTCGCGCAGGCACCCACCGACCTGATCACCGCGATCTCGGCGTCGGCGTCGTCCGAGGTGGACGACGCGGGTCTCGCCGAGGTCGAGCGTTCGGCCTGCCCGACCTGCGGGTCCTGCTCCGGGATGTTCACCGCGAACTCGATGAACTGCCTCACCGAGGCGCTCGGGCTGTCCCTGCCGGGCAACGGCTCCACCCTGGCCACGCATGCCGCGCGCCGCGAGCTGTTCCTGAACGCCGGGCGCACCGTGATGGACCTGGCCACCCGCTGGTACCGCGACGACGACGCGTCCGCGCTGCCCCGCAACATCGCCACCCGCGAGGCGTTCGAGAACGCGATGGCGCTCGACGTCGCGATGGGCGGCTCCACGAACACGGTGCTGCACATCCTGGCCGCCGCGCAGGAGGGTGAGATCGACTTCGACCTCGCAGCCATCGACGCGGTCTCCCGCCGGGTGCCGTGCCTGAGCAAGGTCGCGCCGAACTCGGACTACCACATGGAGGACGTCCACCGGGCCGGTGGCATCCCCGCACTGCTGGGCGAGCTGTGGCGAGCCGGGCTGCTCAACACCGGGGTGCACACGGTGCACTCGCCGTCGCTGGAGCAGTGGCTCACCGAGTGGGACATCCGGTCGTCGGCCCCGTCGGAGACCGCGGTCGAGCTCTACCACGCCGCACCGGGCGGGGTCCGGACCACGCAGGCGTTCTCGACGGAGAACCGCTGGTCGAGCCTGGACACCGACGCCGCGGGCGGCTGCATCCGCGACCTGGAGCACGCCTACTCCGCCGACGGCGGGCTCGCCGTGCTGCGCGGCAACCTGTCGATCGACGGCGCCGTGATCAAGACCGCCGGCATCCCGGAGGACATCTGGGAGTTCGAGGGCCCGGCCGTCGTCCTGGAGAGCCAGGAGGACGCCGTCTCGGCGATCCTGAAGAAGGAGATCAAGCCCGGCGACGTGCTGGTCATCCGCTACGAGGGCCCCTCGGGCGGGCCGGGCATGCAGGAGATGCTGCACCCGACCGCGTTCCTCAAGGGCGCCGGGCTGGGCAAGGTCTGCGCCCTGATCACCGACGGCCGCTTCTCCGGCGGCTCGTCGGGCATCTCGGTCGGCCACGTCTCCCCCGAGGCGGCCGCCGGCGGCACGATCGGCCTGGTGGAGAACGGCGACCGGATCCGGCTCGACGTCCGCGCCCGGTCGCTGGAGCTGCTCGTCGACGCCGAGACGCTCGCCGACCGGCGCGCCAAGATGGAGTCCTCGGAGCGGCCGTGGCAGCCCGTCGACCGGCAGCGCGTCGTGTCGAAGGCGCTGCGCGCCTACGCCCACATGGCGACCAGCGCCGACACCGGTGCGGTCCGCCGCATCCCCTGACCCGGCACGCACGACGGCCCCGGTCCGCCCTCCTGCGGACCGGGGCCGTTCGCGTCTAGGTTGGTTGTCATGGCTACCGGAACCGGCCTCGGAACCCGTCGACTCGGCGATCTCACCGTCTCTGCCCAGGGCCTGGGCTGCATGGGCATGAGCCAGGCCTACGGCGACACCTCCGACCGTGCCGAGTCGATCGCGACCATCCACCGCGCCCTCGACCTGGGCGTCACCCTGCTCGACACCGCGAACGTCTACGGCGACGGCGCCAACGAGGAGCTCGTGGGCGCCGCGATCGCCGACCGCCGCGACCGCGTGGTCCTGGCGACGAAGTTCGGCATCGTGCGCGACGCGCAGGGCAACCAGGGCGCGCAGGGCGACCCGGCCTACGTCCGGCGGTGCGCCGAGGAGTCGCTGCGCCGCCTGGGCGTCGACCACATCGACCTCTACTACCAGCACCGCGTCGACCCGGACACCCCGATCGAGGAGACCGTCGGCGCGCTCGCCGGGCTGATCGAGGAGGGGAAGATCCGCCACTACGGGCTCTCCGAGTGCGGCGCGGACACCGTCCGCCGCGCCCACGCCGTGCACCCGCCCGCCGCGGTGCAGTCGGAGTGGTCGCTGTGGACACGCGGCATCGAGGAGTCGGTCGCCCCGACGTGCGCCGAGCTGGGCGTCGGCGTCGTGCCGTTCTCCCCGCTCGGGCGCGGCTTCCTGACCGGCGCGATCACCTCGACCGGGCAGCTCGGCGAGGGCGACATGCGCCGCGGCCTGCCCCGCTTCTCCGACGAGAACATGGCCGCGAACCTGGCCATCGTCGAGGCGCTCACCGCCGTCGCGCAGCGCCGCGGGGTCACCGCCGGGCAGCTCGCGCTGGCCTGGGTGCAGAGCCGCGGGGAGCACGTCGTGCCGATCCCGGGGACCAAGCGGCGGACCTACCTGGAGCAGAACGTCGCGGCCGCCGCGCTGGAGCTGTCCGCGGACGAGCTGGCCGAGATCGAGGCGGCCGCTCCGGCGTCCGCGGTGGCCGGGGAGCGCTACCCGGCGCACCTGCAGCGCAACGTCGGCCGCTGAGCAGGGATCCCGGTCACCGTCTCGGCCGGAGGCGGCGGCCGCGGCGCGGCGCTGCCCCGCGGCCGGGGTGGGGTGACGAGGCGGACCCGATGTTTGCCGGTCCCCCCGCGACGGACATCCGTCGGGCAGGAGCGCGATCCGCGCCACCCCGCGACGGAAGGACACCATGACCGCCTACGTGACCACGAACCCCGCCACCGGGAAGACCGAGAGGACGTTCCCCGAGCTCGACGACGCGGCGGTCTCCGACGTCCTGGGCCGCGTCACCGACGCCTACCCCGGGTGGCGCGCGACCCCGGCCGCCGACCGGGCACAGATCCTGGTCCGGGTGGCCGAGGCCTACGAGGCCCGCAGCGACGAGCTGGCCGCGCTGATCGCGACCGAGATGGGCAAGCCCGTCAAGGAGGCCGCGGGTGAGGTCGCGCTCGCTGCGTCGATCTACCGCTGGTACGCCGAGCACGGCCCGGACCTGCTGACCCGGGAGACCCTGGACCCGCAGGGTGCGCAGGAGTCGGTGGTGCAGACCGAGCCGATCGGACCGCTGGTCGGGGTCATGCCGTGGAACTTCCCGTACTACCAGGTGGCGCGGTTCGTCGCGCCGAACCTGGTCGTCGGGAACACGATCGTCCTCAAGCACGCCCCGATCTGTGCCGCCTCGGCCGAGGTGATGGACGAGATCTTCCACACCGCGGGCGTGCCCGACGACGTCTACGTCAACGTCTACGCGACCAACGAGCAGATCGCCGACATGATCGCCGATCCGCGGATCCAGGGGATCTCGCTGACCGGCAGCGAGCGGGCCGGTGCCTCGGTCGCCGAGACGGCGGGGCGCAACCTGAAGAAGGCCGTCCTGGAGCTGGGCGGGTCGGACGCGTTCATCGTCCTCGACGACGCCGACGTCGCCCGCACCGCGAAGGTCGCCGCCCGGGCCCGCCTGATGAACGGCGGCCAGGCCTGCAACTCCCCGAAGCGGATGATCGTGCCGACCGACAAGGTCGAGGAGTTCGTGTCGGTGCTCGTCTCGACGTTCGAAGCCACCGAGCACGGCGACCCGACCGACTCCGGCACCCGGCTCGGCCCGCTGTCCTCGGTCGCGGCGCGCGACGGCGTCGCCGAGCAGGTGCGTCGCGCCGTCGAGCAGGGCGCCACCCTGCACACCGGCGGCGAGGTGCCCGACGGCGACGGCGCGTTCCTCCGCCCGGCCGTGCTGACCGGCGTCACGAAGGACATGGACGCCTACTCCGAGGAGATCTTCGGGCCGGTGGCCGTGGTGTACGGCGTCGACTCGGTCGACGAGGCGGTCACGCTGGCCAACGACGTGAGCTACGGGCTCAGCGGGTCGGTGTGGAGCGGCGACATCGAGCGCGCGCAGGAGATCGCCGACCGGCTCGAGGTGGGCATGGCCTACGTCAACGAGCACGGCACGACGCTGCCCGGGCTGCCCTTCGGCGGGGTGAAGCGCTCCGGCTTCGGTCGCGAGCTGGGCCGCTGGGGCATGGGCGAGTTCGTCAACACCCGGCTGCGTCGCACCGCCAAGCCGAAGGGCTGAGCCGAGGGCCCGGCCACCGCCCGTGGCGGGATCAGCCGCGGCGGGCGGTGACGAGCAGGTCGCCCAGCTCGTCGAGGGCCGCGGCGGCGACCCGGACCATCGAGGCGACCCGGTCGGGGTCCTGGTGGTCGGCGGCGAACGGCAGGTACTGCACGTGCGCCGCCGCCCGCGCCCACGCCGTCTCCACCGCGACCAGGGCGGGCGGGTCCGGCGCGCCGAGCGCGCCGGACAGGGTGTCCCGGTAGACCGCGGGCACCGGCGCCGACGGCGCGTCGGCCGGGCCGTCGGGCGGGGGTGCGGCCAGCACCACGACGTCGAGCGACCCCACCGCGACGCGGGCGTTGCCCCAGTCCAGCAGCACCGCACCGGCCGGACCGGCGACCACGTTGCCGCGGTGGGCGTCGCCGTGGCACAGGGTGCGGGGCAGGGCGCGCAGCGCGGTGCGGGCGCGGTCGTCCCCGGCCCAGGCCACGACGGACGCGGCCGCGGTGTCGTGCCCGGCCGCCCTCAGCCGGTCCGCGGCGTGCCCGCACAGCCGCGCCCACCAGGCGTCGTCGACGACGGGGACGCCGCGCGGCCGGTTGCGCCGCCAGTGCGCGTGGACCAGCGCGAGGGTGCGCCACACGTCGTCGGGTACCGGGGCCCCGACCGGCAGCGGCGCGCCGGGCTCGTGGTCGAGCAGCACCCAGCCGTCGCCGGAGCCGAGCATCCGGGGCAGCCGGACGGGCCCGTTCACCACCGCGACCGCACGCAGCGCGGCCGTCTCCACCGCACCGGTCCGCTTCAGGACGACCGCGGTGCCGTCGTCGAGGTCGATCCGCTCGGCCCCGCCGGAGGCGTACCCGCCGGTCAGCGGCGTGCGTGCCCGCACCGCGAGGTCGCGACGGCGGCGACGGGCGAGCGGGCGCAGCCAGGCGTCGTCGGCAGGGGTCACCGGCGCAGCACGAACAGGACCAGCAGCGCCACCGCGACCGCGACCAGCAGCGACAGCACCGACCACGGCAGCGGGCGTCGCTGGTAGGTACGCCCGGCGTCGAGGGCGATCCGCCCGGCCCCGGCGAACACCAGCGCCGCGGCCCCGGCGCCGAGCAGCAGGTCCAGCTCCAGGGAGTTCGCGCCGTCCGAGGCGAACAGCGGCACCGACAGGGCCGGCACCAGCGCCACCACCACGGCGACGCCCTTGGTCGCGAGCAGGCCCGCCGCGGCGAAGGGCGTCAGCAGCCCCAGCACGAGCAGCACGCCGAGGACCAGCTGGCCGACCGCGAGCACCCAGGCCAGCGGGCCGGCGAAGGACGTGAACCCGGCGTCGGCGAGCGCGGTCGCGCTGGCGTCGAGGCCGATCCCGCCCGCGACGCCGAACAGCTTGCGTGCGCCCGCCGCGGCGAAGGACGCCCCGACGACCAGCCGCAGCACGAGCAGCCCGATGTCGGAGGAGAGGTGGGCGGGGACCGGCATGCGCTCCGGACGGGTCCTCTCCGCCGGTTCGTCGCCGGAGATGTTGCCCCAGTCGTACTGCTGCGTGGGCCCGCTCATGGTCGGCGACAGTACCGGCGCGCGCCTAGTAGGCGCCGGTCACGAGGTTCGGCGGCGCGTCACCGGCGGCGAACGCCGCGAGCTGCTCGGCCGCGACGCCGTAGGCGCGGCGCATCGCCAGCGGCACGCTGCCGCCGACGTGCGGGGTGAGCAGCAGCCCGGGCGCCGACCACAGGGGGTGGCCCGCGGGGAGCGGCTCGGGGTCGGTGACGTCGACGGCGGCCCGGATCCGTCCCGAGGCCAGCTCCGCGACCAGCGCGTCGGTGTCCACGACCGGCCCGCGGGCGCCGTTGACGAGCAGCGATCCGTCGGGCATGGCGGCCAGGAAACCCGCGTCGACCATGCCGCGGGTCTCGTCGGTGAGCGGGACGATCAGCACGGTCGCGTCGTGGTGCGGCAGCAGCGCGGGCAGCTCGTCCCAGCCGTGGACGCCGTCGCGGGCGGTGCGCCCCACCAGCGCGGTCTCCACCTCGAAGGGCTCCAGACGGGCCCGGGTCTTCTGCCCGACGTCGCCCGCCCCGACGATGAGGATCTTCTTGCCGGCCAGCTCCTCGGTCTGGTGGTAGTCCCACTCGCCGCGGTCCTGGGCACGCACGAAGCGGTCCAGGTGCCGGTAGACGGCCAGCAGCACCGACACCACCCACTCGGCGGTGGCGCCGCCGTGCGCGCCGCGCCCGTCGGAGAGGCCGACGCCCTCCGGCAGCCGGCCGATCCACGTCTCGGCACCCGCGGTGAGCAGCTGCACCAGCTCGAGGTTCGGGACCTGCTCGATGATCCCGACGGCGTCGGAGCCCGCCAGGAACGGCGCGACCAGCACGCGGGCGTGGGCGGCCTCGTCGGGCAGCGGCTTCTCCGGGTCGTAGACGACCGGGGCCAGCCCGTCCACACCGGACAGGATCTCGGCTCCGACGGTGTGCGGCACCAGGACGGTCACGGGGCTGCTCATGGCGCCCGACCGTACTCACCGGGCACTCACCTCGCGGGCCCTAGCCTGGTTCCTCGTGACCGCCCGGCTGCTGCTGATCGTCGCGACGCTCGTCGTGCTGCTGGGCGGCTGCGCCACCTTCCCCGACGCGGGCTCCCGCGACTGGCGCCCCCAGGCCGAAGGAGAGGGCGAGCTCGGCGGGCCGCCGCAGGTGGCGCCGGAGGAGCGGACACCGCCGCCGAGCGGCGCGCCGTCGCCGCAGCAGCAGGGGGCCGCGCCGGCGCCGCAGCCGTGTGTCGACCCGGACCCGCAGGTCGTCGCCGCCTGCCTGGGGCCGGTCGGGGCGGTGGCGGTGCTCCCGCAGGGCGACCGCGCACTCGTCGCCGAGCGGCGGACCGGGCGGGTGCTCGAGGTCCGCCGCGACGCCACCCCGCAGCCGGTCGCGACCGTGCCGGTCGACCCGGCCGGCGGGCTGACCGGGCTGGTCCTGTCCCCCGGCTACGCCGAGGACCGCCTGCTCTACGCCCTGTCCGAGGGACGGGTCTGGCGGATCGCACCCGGTGAGGCACCGAAGCCGGTGCTGGAGGGGCTGCCGCCGGGCGGGGCGCTGGCCGTCGACGCCGACGGCTCCTCGCTGCTCGTCGCCACGCCCGCCGGGGCGGGCCCGCTCGCCGGGGCGGTGCTGCGGATCGACACCCTGGGCCGTCCGGCCCCGGGCAACCCCGACCGTGCCTCGCCGGTCCTGGCCCGCGGGCTCACCGCGCCGGGCGGGGTGTGCGTCGACCCCGCGGCGCGGACCACCTGGGTCACCGACCGCACCCCGGGGCGCGACGTCCTGCACCGCGTCACGCCGGGCACGCTCGGTGCGCCCGCCTGGACCTGGCCGGACCGCCCGGGCGTCGCCGGGTGCACGGTGCTGCCGGGCGCGGTCGTCGTCGCGCAGAGCACCGGCAGGGCGCTGTTCGTGCTCAACCCGGGCGCCGAGGGCACCTTCACCGGCGACCCGAAGCCGGTCCTGGAGGGCACCTACGGCCGGATCGGCCCGGTCACCCTCGCTCCGGACGGCCTGCTGTGGCTGGGGACGGTCAACCGCGACGGCGGCTCCCCCGGCGCCACCGACGACCGGGTCGTACGCATCCAGCCGCCGACCGGCGGCGGCGCCAGCGCCATCTGACGCCGCCCGGTACCGATCCTGCATCCCGCTGTCGCCCACTGTTGCACGGTCTAATATATCAATGTTAGAACAGGCGCCGCACCGCATGCCGGGACGTCCCGGCACGCGCCCGGACGGCGAAGGGGCCACATGATCGAGAAGCCGCGCAGGAGCCGTCGCCGGATCCTCGACACCGCGGTCGAGGACGAGGCCACCGTCCGCCGGGCCGCCACCGCGGCGTCGGTGGGCAACGTCGCCGAGTGGTACGACTTCGGGATCTACTCCTACCTGGCCGCGGTGGTGCTGAACCGGGTGTTCTTCCCGGACGCGGGCCGGTGGTCGCTGGTGCTGACCCTCGCCGCGTTCGCGGCGGCGTTCGTCGCCCGGCCCTTCGGCGGGTTCGTGTTCGGCCACCTCGGCGACCGGGTGGGCAGGCCGCGGGTGCTGGCCGCCACGGTGCTGCTGATGACCGTCGCGACGGTGCTGCTCGGGCTCGTCCCGTCGCACGGCACGATCGGCGTCGCGGCGCCGGTCCTGGTCGTGCTCATCCGGATGCTGCAGGGCTTCTCCGCGGGCGGCGAGTACACCGGCGCGCTCACGTTGGTCGCCGAGTACGCCCCCGACCGGCGGCGCGGCTTCTTCGGCAGCTGGCTGGAGTTCGGCACGATCGTCGGCTACTCGCTCGGTGCCGGCGTCACCGCGGCGCTGGTGACCCTGATGCCCGACGACGACCTGCTCGCCTGGGGCTGGCGGATCCCGTTCCTGCTGGCGTTCCCGCTCGGCATCGCCGGCGTCTACCTGCGGCTGCGCCTGGAGGACACGCCGGCGTTCCGCCAGCTCATGGAGCGCTCCCCCGCGCTGGTCACGATGACCCACGGCCGCGCGTTCGGGATCCTGGTGAAGCGCTACCGCTCCGCGGCGCTGGTCACCGCCGGTCTGGTGATCGCCTGGAACGTCACCAACTACGTGCTGACCGCGTACGTGCCGACCTACCTCACCGGCACCCTGCCCCGCTCCGGCGCGGCCGGCACCAGCCGGGAGGTCGCGACCCTGCTGCAGGTCGGGGTCACCGTGCTCGCGCTGGCCGCGGTGGTCGTCGTCGGGCGCTGGAGCGACCGGATCGGACGGCGCCCGCTGCTGGCGGCCGGGAGCATCGGGCTGGTCGTGCTCGGCCTGCCGATCGTGTGGCTGCTGCAGCTCGGGCTCGCCGGGCAGGCCACCGGCCTGGTACTGCTGGCCGCGATCCTGGTCTGCTTCGCGGGCGTCTGCCCGTCGACGCTGCCCGCCCAGTTCCCCACCCTGGTCCGCTACGCCGGTCTAGGGCTGACGTTCAACCTGGCGGTGTCGCTGTTCGCCGGGACGGCGCCCGCGGTGATCGAGGCCGCGGTGACCGCCACCGGGAACCTGGACTGGCCGGGCTACTACCTGATCGGCGCCGGGCTGGTCGGGCTGGTCAGCGTGTGGTTCCTCGTCGAGCCCGCCGGGAGGCCGCTGCCGGGCGCCGCTCCGCTGGAGTTCGCCGGGGACGTGCCCGAGGCACCGGGCGGGGACCCGGGCGCCGCCGGCCCCGACGCGACGGCGACCCGCGCCTCCGGCTGAGCGGCCCGGCCGCTCAGCCGAGCAGCACGACGGTGGCCGCGGAGCAGCCGCACGCGGCGAGCAGGCCCGCCGTGCCGACCGCGGCGAGGAACTGACGGCGGGTGGCGTTCCTGACGCACGAGCCCCGGGCGGACGGTGTCCGGCCGGGGCCCGTGCGTGTGGCGCAGGAGGGGTCAGGCCCCGACCCGCTCGACGATCAGCTCCCGGACCCGCTTGGCGTCGGCCTGGCCCTTCGTCGCCTTCATGACCGCACCGACGATCGCCCCGGCGGCCTGCACCTTGCCGCCGCGGATCTTCTCCGCGACGTCGGGCTGCTCGGCCAGCGCCGCGTCGACGGCGGCGATCAGTGCGCCCTCGTCGGAGACGACCTTCAGCCCGCGGGCCGCGACGACCTCGTCCGGGCCGCCCTCGCCGTCGAGCACGCCGTCGACGACCTGGCGGGCGAGCTTGTTGGTCAGCTCGCCGGACGCGACCAGCTCGATCACCCGGGCGACCTGCTCCGGCGTGATCGCCAGGTCGGCGAGCTCGACCGAGCGGGTGTTCGCCTGCTGGGCGAGGTAGGACACCCACCACGAGCGGGCCTCCTGCGAGGGCGCGCCCGCCGCCACGGTGGCCTCGACCAGCTCCAGCGCCCCGCCGTTGACCAGGTCGCGGATCTCCTCGTCGGAGATGCCCCACTCGGTCTGGATGCGCCGGCGGCGCTCCCACGGCAGCTCGGGCAGGGTGCCGCGCAGCTCCTCGACCCACTCGGCCGAGGGCGCGATCGGGACCAGGTCGGGCTCCGGGAAGTACCGGTAGTCCTCCGAGGTCTCCTTGCGCCGCCCGGCGCGGGTGTGGCCGGTGGACTCGTCGAAGTGCCGGGTCTCCTGCACGATCTCGCCGCCCGCGTCGAGCACGCCGGCCTGCCGGCCCATCTCGTGCCGGACCGCGCGCTCGACCGACCGCAGCGAGTTGACGTTCTTCGTCTCGGTGCGGGTACCCAGCGCGCCGCCCTTCGGCGAGAGCGACAGGTTCACGTCGGCGCGCATCGAGCCCTGGTCCATCCGGACGTCGGAGACGCCCAGGGACTGGATCAGGTCGCGCAGCGCGGTGACGTAGGCGCGGGCCACCTCCGGGGCGCGTGCCCCGGTGTCCGGGATCATCTTCGTGACGATCTCGATCAGCGGGACGCCCGCCCGGTTGTAGTCCAGCAGCGAGTGGTCCGCGCCGTGGATGCGACCGTCGGAGCCGCCCACGTGCAGCGACTTGCCGGTGTCCTCCTCCATGTGCGCGCGCTCGATGCCGATCCGGACGACCTCGCCGTCGTCCAGGGTCAGGTCCAGGAACCCGTCGACGGCGATCGGCTCGTCGTACTGCGAGGTCTGGAAGTTCTTCGGCATGTCCGGGTAGAAGTAGTTCTTCCGGGCGAACCGGCCCCACGGCGCGATCGAGCAGTTCAGCGCCAGGCCGATCCGGATCGCCGACTCCACCGCGGCCCGGTTCACCACCGGCAGCGCGCCGGGCAGGCCCAGGCAGACCGGGCAGACCTGGGTGTTCGGCTCGGCGCCGAACTCCGTCGGGCAGCCGCAGAACATCTTGGTGTTCGTCGACAGCTCGACGTGCACCTCGATGCCCAGCACCGGGTCGTAACGGGCGACGACGTCGTCGAAGTCGACCAGCTCCACGGACGTGGTCATGCCCTCACCCCAGCAACCTCCGGGACACGGGCGATCAGCGGACCGCCCTCGTCGGCGTCGCGGGCGGCCTCGAACGCCGCCCCGACGCGGTACATGACGGCCTCGCCGAGCGCGGGCGCCATGATCTGCAGACCGGTCGGCAGCCCCTCGGAGATCCCGTTGGGCACCGACATGCCGGCGACCCCGGCCAGGTTGGTCGGGATGGTGGCCAGGTCGTTCAGGTACATGGCCAGCGGGTCGTCGACCTTGTCCCCGATCGGGAACGGCACGGTCGGCGCGGTCGGCGACACGAGCACGTCGGCCTGGGCGAACGCCGCGTCGAAGTCCCGGCTGATCAGCGTGCGGACCTTCTGCGCCTGCCCGTAGTAGGCGTCGTAGTAGCCGCTGGACAGCGCGTAGGTGCCGAGCATGATCCGCCGCTTGACCTCGGGCCCGAAGCCCTGCTCGCGGGTGTTGGCCATGACCTCCTCCGCGGAGCGGCCCTGCGCCGCGCGCAGGCCGTAGCGCATGGCGTCGAACCGGGCGAGGTTCGACGACACCTCGCTCGGCAGGATCAGGTAGTACGCGGCCATGCCGTACTCGAAGTGCGGGCACCCGACCTCGACGATCTCGGCGCCCAGCTTCTCCAGGCTGCGCAGCGACGCGTCGAACGCCGCCCGGACGCCGGGCTGGTAGCCCTCGCCCCCCAGCTCGCGCACGACGCCGACCTTCAGCCCGGACAGGTCCCCGGTCGCGCCCTGGCGCGCCGCCTCGACGACGGCCGGGACCGGCCGGTCGATCGAGGTCGAGTCGCGCGGGTCGTGACCGCCGATGACCTCGTGCAGCAGCGCCGCGTCCAGCACGGTGCGCGCGCACGGCCCACCCTGGTCCAGCGACGACGCGCAGGCGACCAGCCCGTAGCGGGAGACCTGGCCGTAGGTGGGCTTGACGCCGACGGTGCCGGTGAACGCGGCCGGCTGGCGGATCGAGCCACCGGTGTCGGTGCCGATCGCCAGCGGCGCCTCGAACGCGGCCAGCGCGGCCGCCGAGCCGCCGCCGGAGCCGCCCGGCACCCGGGAGGTGTCCCAAGGGTTGCGGGTGACGCCGTACGCGGAGTGCTCGGTGGACGAGCCCATCGCGAACTCGTCCATGTTGGTCTTGCCCAGGATCGTGATCCCGGCGGCGCGCAGGCGCGCGGTGACCGTCGCGTCGTAGGGCGGCTGCCAGCCCTCGAGGATCCGCGAGCCGCAGGTGGTGGGCATGTCGGAGGTGGTGAACACGTCCTTGAGCGCCAGCGGCACCCCGGCCAGCGGGGACTCCGGCGCCTCGCCCGCGGCGATCCGTTCGTCGACCAGCGCGGCGCCGGCCAGCGCGGACTCGGCTCCGACGTGCAGGAACGCGTGCACCTCGCCGTCGACGGCGGCGATCCGGTCGAGGTGGGCCTGCGCGGCCTCCACGGCGGAGACCTCACGGGAGTGGATCTTCTCGGCGAGCTCGGCGGCGGTCAGCCGGATCAGGTCGCTCACTGCTCCTCCCCCAGGATCCGCGGGACGCGGAAGCGCCCGTCCTCGGCGGCCGGGGCGCCGGCGAGCGCCTGCTCCTGGCTCAGGCCGGGGCGGCGCTCGTCCGGGCGGAAGACGTTCTCCAGCGGGACGGCGTGCGAGGTCGGCGGGATGTCGTCGGCGGCGACCTCCCCGACCCGGGCCACCGACCCGATGATGACGTCGAGCTGGGACGCGAAGGTGTCCAGCTCGGAGTCGGTGACGGCCAGGCGGGCCAGCCGGGCGAGGTGTGCGACCTCGTCCCGGGTGATGACCCCGCCCGTCCGCTCCGCGGAATCGGCGGTCATGCCCCTCCTCGAGATGGTGTCCGATGATGACGACGGCGGGTGGACGGTCGTGGCGGTGCCGTGGCAGCGGCGACGACGGTGCGACCGCCGGTCCGGCTGCCGACACGACCCGGTCGCTCCCGCGCGCGCCGGTCTACCCGTCGAGTCTATTCCCGCCGGTCCACCGGCCGGTCGCCCCCCGGTGACCGGGCGCGCACACGCCGCTGCGGGTGGCGGGTGACCGAGGGGACCGTGGGTGGCAGGATCATCGTTCCCGCCCGGAACCGCTCCCCGCCGCTCCGGTGCGGTGCATGCGCGTGCCGACGAGGCGCCCGCTGTCGAGGGAGAGGATCCACTCCGTGTCGTTCCTGCTCCGGGTCGTCCTCCCGGACAAGCCCGGCAATCTCGGCGCCGTCGCGTCCGCACTCGGCGGGGCCGGGGCGGACATCCTGAGCGTGGACGTCGTGGAGCGTGGCGACGGCCAGGCGGTCGACGACATCGCCGTCGAGCTGCCGACCAACCGGCCGCCGGACGTGCTCATCACCGCTGCCGAGTCGGTGCCCGGGGTGTCGGTGGAGTCGGTGCGCCCGCACACCGGGCAGCTGGACACCCACCGCGAGCTGGAGCTGCTCGACGAGATCGCCGGCGACCACGCGCACGGGCTCGACCTGCTCGCCGCCGAGGTGCCCAGACTGTTCCGCGCGGGGTGGGCGCTCGTCGCGGTCAGCGAGCACGGCCGCTCCTACCGGATCGCGGAGAGCTCCGCGGCGCCCGAGACCCGGTCCGGGGACCTGCCCTGGCTGCCGCTGGACCGGGCGATCGCCCTCGACGAGAGCCACTGGGTGCCCGAGCCCTGGCGGGCGATGGACACCGAGCTGGCCGCCGCGCCGTTCGGGACCGGGGTGCCCCCGAAGACGCTGGTGGTCGGGCGGCCGGGTGGGCCGGTGTTCCGGCCGTCGGAGCTGGCGCGGCTGGCGCACCTGGCCGGGATCGTCGCGACGGTCCTGAAGGCCTGACCGCCGCGCCACCGCACCCCTCCCCCCCCCCCCCCCCGGGCCCGGGCCCGGGGGCTGCTCCCAGGGGAACTCTCGTAGCGCTCTAAGCCACGAGAGTTCCCCTGGGAGCAGCGCCGGGAGTGGACGAGCGGCCGGGGCGACGGCCCGGCGGGTCAGACCCGGATCGACAGGGCGGTGCGGACGAGGTCGTCGTTGCCGGTCGCGAGCCAGCCGTCGGGGCGGACCAGGACGTCCTCGAAGCCGATCCGGCTGTCGATGTTGACCCGGGTCGCGTACTCCAGCACCGGCCAGGCGCCCTCCTCCTCGCCGTGCAGCAGCACGGGGACGGGGGGCTGACCGAGGGCGCGCAGGATCCGGATGCCCTCGGCGACGGCGGTCTCGGGGTCGATCACCGTCGACTCCGCGATCACCCGCCGGGTCCCCGGGGGCAGCCCGTTCTGGCGGAGGGTGACGGCGTCGCCGCTGGTCCAGACGCCGAGCTCGACGGCGATGCCGACCGACCACGCGGCGTGGCAGACCTCGGTCCAGCCGAGCTCGTGCACGTTGACGCCGCACACGTCGGGCTTGCCGGAGCCGAGCCGGCCCCAGGACAGGACGGTCTCGACACGGTCCTTCGGGTCGGGCTGGATCCAGCGCCCGGTCGGGACCCCGATCTCGATGCCCGGGGCCTCCTGGCGGATCAGCGAGACGACGTCGCCGACCACGGCGGGCTCGATCGACTCGGCACCGCTGTCGTCGCGCGGGTGCACGTGCACCGAGGTGACGCCGAGCCGGGCGACGGCCCGGGCGTCGCGGGCGAGGTGGCGGGCCAGGGTCGGCAGCGCCGGGTGCGCGTCCGCCGGTCGTGAGCCGTTGAGCGCCGCCTGCAACACCGTGTGTTCCCCGATCCGAGTGGTCGTGCTCCCGCGGGAGGGCCCCGCCGTGCGACCGAGAGTAGGCGGTGATCGACCCCGGCCCGCGGCCGGGCGCGGGCGCGCCCGGGGGACGTCGACGTCCGGCCACCGGGCCGCGCCGGACGACGAACACGCCCGGTGAACGGTCGCTCACCGTCGGCGTGGCGCACGCCGTGTCGCCGGACGGCGCGGACCGGACGGCGCCGGGCCCGGCGGTCAGGCGTCGGCGGCCTGCTCGCGCGCCGCATCGGGACCGCGGTCGAGCAGGACCGAGAACCCGGCCTCGTCCAGCACCGGCACCCCGAGTTCGACGGCCTTGTCGTACTTCGAGCCGGGCGCCTCCCCCGCGACGACGAACGCCGTCTTCTTCGACACCGACCCGGCCGCGCGCCCGCCGCGGGCCATGATCGCCTCCTTGGCCTCGTCGCGGGACCAGTTCTCCATCGAGCCGGTGATCACGATCGAGAGGCCCTCCAGGAAGCGGGGCACCGAGTCGTCGACCTCGTCCTCCATCGCGACGCCCGCCGCCCGCCACTTCTGCACGACCTCGCGGTGCCAGTCGACGGAGAACCAGTCCCGCACCGCCGCCGCGATGGTCGGGCCCACACCGTCGACCCCGGCGATCGGGGCGAGTGCCTCGGCCACCGCCTTCGCCCGGGCGCGCGCGGCCGCCCGCTCCTGCTTCGCGGCCTCGGCGGCCGCGGCGTTCTCGTCGGCGTTCTCCGCGCCGTCCACGCCCTCGGCGCCGTCCACACCCGTGGCGCCGTCCACGGCCTGCGGGGAGTCCGCCGCCCCGGCGGCGGTCGCAGCCTCCGCCTCCGCGGTCTCGACGTCGCCGGCCGCCTCGGCGGCGGCCCCCTCGGCCGTCGGCGCCGCGGCCTCGGCCGCGGCGTCGTCCTCCCCCGCCGTCCCGTCGGAGACGATCGCGACCCCGGCCGCCTCGGTGTCCGCCCTCGCCTGCGCCGCGGCGCGTTCCAGGGCCTCCATCGACCCGAACTCGCGGCCCAGCGCCTGCGCGGCGGTCGGCCCGACGTGGCGGATCGACAGTCCCACCAGCACCCGCCACAGCGGCCGGTCCTTCGCCGCCTCCAGGTTCGTGAGCAGCTTGCGGCCGTTGACCGTCAGCTCGCCCTTCTGGTTGCGGAACAGCTCGGTCCGCAGCAGGTCGTCCTCGGTCAGGGCGAACACGTCACCCTCGTCGGTCAGCACGCCCGAGGTCAGCAGCGCCACCGCGGCCTCGTAGCCGAGCCCCTCGATGTCGAACGCGCCGCGGCCCGCGACGTGGAACAGCCGCTCCCGCAGCTGAGCCGGGCAGGAGCGGGCGTTCGGACAGCGCCGGTCGACGTCGCCCGCCTTCTGCTGCACGAGCGCGGTGCCGCACTCGGGACAGTGCGTCGGCATCACGAACTCGCGCTCGGAGCCGTCGCGCACGTCGGTGACCGGACCCAGCACCTCGGGGATCACGTCGCCCGCCTTGCGGATGACCACCCGGTCGCCGATCAGCACACCCTTGCGGCGCACCTCGTCGGCGTTGTGCAGGGTCGCCATCTCGACCGTGGACCCGGCGACCTTCACCGGCTCCATCACCGCGAACGGGGTGACCCGGCCGGTGCGCCCGACGTTGACCCGGATGTCGAGCAGCCGCGTGGTGGCCTGCTCCGGCGGGTACTTGTAGGCGATCGCCCAGCGCGGGAACCGGGAGGTCGCACCGAGTCTGCGCTGCAGCGCCACCTCGTCGACCTTCACGACGACGCCGTCGATCTCGTGCTCGACGTCGTGCCGGTGCTCGCCCCAGTGCTCGACGTACTCGATCACCTTCTCGATGCCCTGCAGCACGGTCGTGCGCGGGGAGATCGGCAGGCCCCAGGCGACCAGCGCGTCGTAGGCGTGGGACTGGGTGTCGGGGGTGAACCCCTCCCGCTTGCCCAGGCCGTGGCAGATCAGCCGCAGGTTGCGCGAGCCGGTGACCCGCGGGTCCTTCTGCCGCAGGGAGCCGGCCGCGGTGTTGCGGGGGTTCGCGAACGGCTCCTTGCCCGCCTCGACCAGCGAGGCGTTGAGGCGCTCGAAGTCCTCCAGCCGGAAGTAGACCTCGCCCCGGACCTCGACCAGCCCCGGCACCGGGAACTCGTCGGTGCCGGTGAGTTGCTCGGGCACCTCGGCGAGGGTGCGCATGTTGAGCGTGATGTCCTCGCCGGTGCGCCCGTCGCCGCGGGTCAGCGCGCGGGTGAGCCGCCCGTCGGTGTACAGCAGGTTCACCGCCAGTCCGTCGATCTTGAGCTCGCACAGGTAGTGCAGGTCCTCGCCGACCTCCTTCGTCACCCGCTCCTGCCAGGTGCGCAGGTCCTCGGGCGAGAAGGCGTTGTCCAGCGACAGCATCCGCTCGAGATGGTCGTGGGCGGTGAAGTCGGTGGAGAACGTGCCGCCGACGCGCTGGCTCGGCGAGTCCGGCGTGACCAGCTCGGGGTGCGCCTCCTCCAGCGCGAGCAGCTCGTGCCACAGCTCGTCGAACTGGCCGTCGGAGACGACCGGCGCGTCCAGCACGTAGTACCGGAACTGGTGGTCGGCCACCTCGGCCGCCAGCTGCGCGTGGCGCTCGCGGGCCTGCGGGGCGTCGGACTGGGAGCTCACGACGCGCAGGTTAGCGGCGACCCCCGACAGCCACCCGTCGCCGAGGGTTCCCGGACGGGTGGCGGGCCGGTCCGGTACCGCGGTCGCCGCCCGGCGGGGTGGCCGCGGCACCCCTACCGTGGCGGGGTGGACCAGGCCGCCGTGGAACTCGCGCACCGGATGTTCGACCTGGCCCGTGAGGGTGCGGCGGAGCAGCTGGCCGCCTACCTCGACGCGGGCGTCCCGGTCGGCCTGACCGATCCCAAGGGCGACACCCTGCTGATACTCGCCGCCTACTACGGCCACGACGCCGTCGTCGTCGACCTGCTGGCCCGCGGCGCGGCGCCGGACCACACCAACGACCGCGGCCAGACCGCGCTCGCCGCCGCGCTGTTCGCCCGGTCGGCGCCGTCGGTGACCGCGCTGCTCGCCGCGGGGGCCGACCCGCACCACGGCAGCCCGTCGGCGTGGGCGACCGTCGAGCACTTCGACCTGCCCGACATGCGGGCGCTGCTGGAAGCGGGGGCCTGAGCCGTGCTGCGGCTGGGGTTCCCGGTCGTCGGCGTCGCCGATCTCGACCGGGCCGCCGCGTTCTGGGCCGCCGCGCTGCACCTGCAGGTCTCCGAGGAGTGGGCGAGCCCGTCCTGGCGCACCCTGACCGGCCCCGGCGGCGACCGGGTACTCGGCCTGATGCGCAGTGCCTCCCCACCCGAGCCGAGGCCCCGCCTGCACCTCGACCTCCTGGTCGACACCACCGACGAGCAGGAGGCCGAGGTCGCGCGGCTCGGATCGCTGGGGGCGACCCTGCCCGACCGGGACGGCTACCCCGCCGAGCCGGACTTCGTCGTCCTGGCCGACCCCGACGGCAACGTGTTCTGTGTGGTCGACCTGAGCCGGGCGCCGTCGTCGGGGGCTGTCGGTGGCGGCGCCTAGAATGCGGGTGTGAGCACCACCGAGAGCGACGCCCGGCAGCCCGGATCCGCCACCGACGCACGCGTCGTCGGCGAGACCGCCCGCCGGCGCACGTTCGCGGTGATCTCCCACCCCGACGCGGGCAAGTCGACCCTGACCGAGGCGCTGGCGCTGCACGCCGAGGTCATCGACTCCGCCGGTGCGGTGCACGGCAAGTCCGGCCGCAAGGGCGTCACCTCGGACTGGATGGAGATGGAGCGCGCCCGCGGCATCTCGGTGTCCTCGGCGGTGCTGCAGTTCGCCTACCGCGACTGCGTGATCAACCTGCTCGACACCCCCGGCCACGGCGACTTCTCCGAGGACACCTACCGGGTGCTCGCCGCCGTCGACGCCGCGGTGATGCTGCTCGACGCCGCGAAGGGCCTCGAGCCGCAGACCCTCAAGCTCTTCGACGTCTGCCGCTCGCGCGGCGTCCCGATCGTCACGTTCGTCAACAAGTGGGACCGGCCCGGCCGCGAGGCCCTGGAGCTGCTCGACGAGGTCGAGCAGACCATCGGCCTGCGCCCGATGCCGCTGACCTGGCCGCTGGGCATCGCCGGACAGTTCAAGGGCCTCATCGAGCGCACCACCGGCGAGTACACCGCGTTCACCCGGGCCGCCGGCGGCGCCACCAAGGCCACCGCGCAGGTCGTCGACGCCGAGACCATCGCCGCGCAGGAGCCGGAGTACTGGCAGAACGCGCAGGACGAGCTGGGCCTGCTCGACGAGATCGGCGCCGGGTTCGACGAGGAGGGCTTCCGCTCCGGCAAGGCCACCCCGGTGCTGTTCGGGTCGGCGCTGTCGAACATCGGCGTCGCCCGGCTGCTCGACTCCCTGGTCGACCTGGCCCCGCCGCCCGCCCCCCGCCCGGACGTGAAGGGCGACGACCGCCCGCTCGAGGCGCCCACCTCCGGACTGATCTTCAAGGTCCAGGCCGGCATGGACAAGGCGCACCGCGACCGGATGGCGTTCCTGCGGATCTGCTCGGGCCGGTTCGAGCGCGGCATGGTGCTCACCCACGCCGCGACCGGCAAGCCGTTCGCCACCAAGTACGCCCAGTCGGTGTTCGGCGCCGAGCGCAAGACCGTCGAGGAGGCGTTCCCCGGCGACATCGTCGGCCTGGTCAACGCCACCGCGCTGCGCCCCGGCGACACCCTCTACGCCGCCGACCCGGTCGAGTTCCCGTCGATCCCGGCGTTCGCCCCCGAGCACTTCGCGGTGATCCGCGCGAAGGACGCGGGCAAGTACAAGCAGTTCCGCAAGGGGATCGAGCAACTCGGCAACGAGGCGGTCATCCAGATCCTGCGCTCGGACCTGCGCGGCGACCAGGCGCCGGTGCTCGCCGCGGTCGGGCCGCTGCAGTTCGACGTCGTCACCACGCGGCTGGAGACCGAGTTCAACGCCCCGGTCACCCTGGACCGGCTGCCGTACCAGATCGCGCGCCTGGTCGACGCCGAGGCGGTCGAGAAGCTGGCCGGGCAGTCCGAGTGCGAGGTCCTGCGCCGTGACGCCGACGGCGAGCACCTCGCGCTGTTCACCAACAAGTGGCGGATGGACATCATCCAGCGCAAGTTCCCGGACATGCGATTCGAGGCCATGCCCGCCGGATCGTCGATCTCCTGATCCGCTGAGCACCGTCGCCGCGGTCGGCGCCGCGCTGCTGTCGGCGCTGCTCTTCGCGCTCGCCGCCGTCGCCCAGCAGACCTCGGCGGCGGCGGACCCGCACGACCGGGGGCTGCGGATGCTGGCGCGGCTGGTCCGCGACCCGCGGTGGCTGGCCGGGTCGCTGGGCGACACCGCCGCGTTCGCGATGCAGGCCGTCGCGCTCGGGTTCGGGTCGCTGCTGCTGGTGCAGCCGCTCATCGTGACCCAGCTGGTGTTCGCGCTGCCGCTGGCCGCGTGGTGGGCCGGGCGGCGCCCGTCGCGCCGCGAGCTGGTCTGGGCCGCGGTGCTGGTGGTGGCGCTGGTGCTGTTCGTGACCGTCGGCGAGCCGACCGCCGGGGTCGACCGGGCGGGCCTCGCGGCCTGGGCGCCGACCGGGTCGGTGCTGCTCGTGCTGTTCGCCGCGTGCCTCGTCGCGGCCCGGAGCGCGACCGGCACCGCCCGGGCGCTGCTGCTCGCCGCGTCGACCGGGATCGCCTACGGCGTCGTCGCCGCACTCACCCTCGGTGTGGTCGACACGCTGTCCGACGGGCTCGTCGCGCTGCTGACGTCGTGGGAGACCTGGGCGCTCGCGGTCGCCATCGTCGGGGGCACGCTGCTGCAGCAGACCGCGTTCCAGGCCGGCGCGCTCGGGGCCTCGCTGCCGGCGGTGGTCGTCGGGGAACCGGTGGTCGCGGCGGTCGTCGGGGTGACCGTGCTCGACGAGCGGCTGGCCACCGGCGGGGCGGGGTGGCTGCTCGTCGCGATCCTGGTGGTCGTGCTCGTGGTGGCGACGGTCGCGCTCGCGCGGGCGAGCGCCGAACCCGGCGAGCGGTCAGGGGTCCTCGACACCGGCGAGCAGGCGTCGTAGCAGCCCGTCGAGGAGGGCGCGGTCGTCCGGGCCGAGCGGGCCGAGGATCCGCCGCTCGTTGTCGACGTGGTCGGCGACGGCCCGGTCGACGAGCTCGCGGCCGGGGTCGGTGAGACGGACCAGGATGCTGCGGCGGTTCTCCGGGTCGAGGTTGCGCTCCACCCAGCCCGCGTCGTCGAGCCGGTCGAGACGGTGGGTCGTCGCGGCCGGGGACAGCATGAGCGCGCGGCTGAGCCGGGTGGGGGTCAGTACGTACGGCGCACCGGCCCGGCGCAGCGCGGCAAGCACGTCGAACTCCCCGGTCCGCAGCCCGTGCGCGGCGAACACCCGCTCGACCCGGGGTGCGACGAGTGCGGCGAACCGGCCGAGCCGGCCGATTGTCGCCATCGCCGCCAGGCCGTCCGGGGAGAGGTCGGGGCGCTCGTGTCGCCACTGGTCGACGAGGTCGTCGACGGCATCGCGTTCGGGCACACCTCGATCGTAGGTCGCCGTCGAAAACATTGTGCTCAAATATTTCGACATCGTACTGTTCGAGCATGACGACACTCACCGTCTCCGCCGCCACGACCGTCGGCGCGCCGGCGGCCGACGCCTGGACCGTGCTCGCCGACTACGCCCGCGACCGGCAGTGGCGGGCGGGGGTGCGCTCGATGGTCCCCACCCCGCCGGGCCCGGTGGGGCCGGGTACGACCACCCGGGAGGTGCTGCGGGCCGCGGGCCGGACCACCCGCAACGACGGCGTGGTCACCGACGTGACCCCCGGCCGCAGGTTCGCCTGGCGGACCACGTCCGGCGTCGACGCCGACGGGTCGCGCGAGGTCGAGCCGCTGCCGGACGGCTCGTGCCGGGTCCGGCTGGGGCTGCGCGTCCGGCCGCCGGGTCTGCTGCGGCTCGTCCCCGGCCCGCTGCGGTGGCTGCTCGCCCGCGGGCTGCGCGGCGACCTCGACCGGCTCCGTGCGCTCGTCGAGACCGGCCGCGCGACCCGACCCGCCTGCGAGCGGTCGTGACGCCCATCTGGCGAGCCACGAGCACGCGATCGGGGCCCATCGCCGCTACGGCGCCGGCCGGACCGTCGTCAGCTGGCCCGAGGTGGTCGTGCTGCCCGCAGCGCGCGGTTCGAGCAGGTGAGCTGCCCGCCGACGGTGGGGCTGCCGCACACGCCGACCCTGCCGCAGGTGCGGCGGCCCGCCCGGCCGACTCTCGGGACCCTCACCCCGCGGGCGCGGCACCGGCCGCCGCGACGGCCGCGGCGCTCGCGTAGGCCGCGGCGGCCGGGATCTGGTCGGCGCCGAACACGACGTGCCCGACGGCGGCGCGGTCCCCGACGGCCGCAGCGACGGCGGCGACGTCACCGCTGCCGAAGCCGCCGCACAGCTCGACCAGGGTGACCCGCTCGTCGCGGACCAGGCCGGCGGCGACGACGGGCGCGTCCGCGGTCGACGCGACGGCGACGACCATCGAGCGCTGCCCACCGGACTCGAGCACGAGGCGGTCACGGTCGGGGTCGGCGCCGGGGTGCTCGAAGAGGTAGGCCCAGCGGGCCGGTTCGGTGGTCATGGGCCCATGCTCGGAGCTGAACCCCGCTCGAGGTCAAGCCCTGTTCGGGCACATCCGGCTCCGCCGAGGACCCCGCGCCCGCCCACGGGCCCGGTGGGCGGGCGTCGTAGCGGGGCTACGAGGCGAGGTGGAAGAACTCCAGGGCGTTGCCGTCGGGGTCCTTGAACGACAGGGCCAGGCCGTAGTCGGCCTCGACGATCCCGTCGTGGGCGATCCCGACCGAGTCCAGGTGGTCGCGCCACTGCTCGATCTCCGCCCGGTCCGCGACGCCGAACCCGACGTGGTCCATGCCCGGCCGGTCCGGGGCGAACGCGTCACCGGCGTCGACGGAGTCGTGCCGGGTCAGGCCGAGCAGCTGGCCCGAGGGCAGCGCGAACACGCGGCGGTGGAACGGCCCGTCGGACAACGTCATCGCGGGCTCGGAGCCGATCAGCTTCGAGTACCAGGGCTCGCTGACCTCCAGGTCGGTGACCGAGAGGGCGAGGTGGTGGATGGCGGGGAACTCGGGCACGGGACGACCTCCGGATCGCATGGCGGGACGTGCATGTTCCGGGTTCCCGTTCCACCCGATGATCAATCGCGCACGACCGTTCTGCGGGCCGCGCCGCACCGGCTCCCGAACCGACGCGGCGCGCCCGCCCCCGGCGCGGCGGGGTACGGCGGGCGGGGCACGACAGAGCAGGACGCCACAGGGCGGGGAGGGGGTCAGCCCGCCGCGTCGGCCGGGTCGCCGTGGCGCACGTCCACCGGCCACGCCCCGGCGGGCAGCCGGTGCAGCCGGGCGTAGTGCTCGGCGATGTCGTCCGGGTCGTAGGCGGTTCCCGGCGCGACCGGCCCGCACACGGTCACGGTCGCCGACCGCACCCCCCGCGGCCCGAACTCGGCGTCGAGCAGCTCGGCCAGCGCGCGCAGCCCGGCCTTGCCCAGCGACAGGCTCGTCAGCTGCGGGAGCGGGTGCGGCATGCCGGCCGTCATCAGGTAGCTGCCGCCGTCCCCGTCGGCCATCGCCGGCAGCAGCGCCGCGGCGGTGGTGACCGCGCCGCCGACGTTGACCGCCCAGGTGTCGAGCAACGTGGCCGCATCGAGCCCGGTGACGGTGTCGGTGCGGATCACCCCGGCGTTGTAGACGACGACCTCGGGCACCCCGAGCCGCTCGACCAGGCCGCCGAGGGCGGCGCGCAGCGCGGCCTCGTCGGCGACGTCGGCGGTGGCGCCGGCCGCCCCGTCGGGCAGGTCGGCGAGCAGACCGTCGACGGTGGACGACGAGCGGGCGAGCACCCCGACCGGGTGCCCGGAGCCGGCGAAGCGGCGGGCGACGGAGCGGCCGATGCCCGGCCCCGCGCCGACGACGAACACGGCGGCCATCAGGCGGGCCGTTCCGAGGCGGACCGCATCCCGGTCACCGCGACCGAGTCCGCACCGCCGCACCGCGCGCCGAGCTCGTCGCAGGCGCGGAGCCGGTCCACCGGTCCCGTCGGGCGGTGCACGGCGAGCCCGTGCCACGGCCGGAACGCGATCGGGTCGCCGGCGGACACCCGGCGCGACGGCGCGTGGGCGTGCTGCGGCAGGAACGTCGGCGTCGCGACGGTGACAGTGGTCGCGGACGCGCCGGAGGCGCCCGGCTCGGGCACGTCGGGCTGCCGCCGTGCGACGGCGTCGGTGCAGGGAATCGGTGGCACACCACCGGTTACCCCGTGATCAGGTCGCCCATCCCCCGGCACCGGCACGGGCGGCCCGTCACGTCGTCGCCGGCCACCGACGACAGCGCGAGGGCGAGCTCGGCGCCGTGCTCGCGCATCGAGGCCCTCACCTCCGCCGGGCGACGCCCCCTGCCGACCGTGCCGCGCGGGCCCCGCGGTGACCGGGCCGGGCGGTCGGCCCGCATGTCAGTGGACGTGGCAGACGTCCGGCGCACAGGCCGGTGTGGTGTCGGGACCGTCGAGCGGGGCGGGGCCCGGCCCGGTGACGGCGAGGATCACGAAGGCGGCCAGCCAGATCAGCCCGCCGGCCAGCCCGGCGATCGACAGCCCCGCGGCGGAGATCGCGGTGCGGGACCGGCCCGGGCAGGCGCGGACCGCGCCCAGGGTGCCGAGCACCAGACCGCCGATCGTCAGGACCACCCCGGCGGAGGCGAGGGCGAGACCGGTGACGGTCAGCGGCGACACCGCGGACAGCGCGATGGCGACGGCGACGAAGACCGAGCCCAGCGCTCCCAGGACGAGCGCGGACGACCCGAGGCCACCCCGCGGGGCGGTCGGGTGTCGGCTGTCGGGCCGGTCTCGGAGCACGGCACCAGAATCGGGGTCGGACGGCTCCACCGCTGTCAGGGACACGACAGATCCTCAGTTCTGGGTACGCGGCGGCGGACCCGGAACCGCCCTACGGTGACCCCATGACCTCCACCGCCGAGAAGGCCACGAAGCTGCAG
Source organism: Pseudonocardia sp. ICBG1034 (assembly GCF_020131375.1). NCBI lineage: Bacteria > Bacillati > Actinomycetota > Actinomycetes > Pseudonocardiales > Pseudonocardiaceae > Pseudonocardia > Pseudonocardia sp. ICBG1034. Next base: position 1,381,641 of record NZ_JAHLEK010000015.1, on the reverse strand, counting down.
GAACTGCACGCCGCGTCCGAGCTGCTGCTCGTCGTCAACGTCTGGGACGCGATCACCGCGAAGGTCGTCGCCGAGACGCCGGGCACGAAGGCCCTGGCCACCGCCAGCCACGGCATCGCCGCCTCCCGCGGCTACGAGGACGGCGAGAACATCCCGCGCGACCTGATGATCGCCGAGGTCGGGCTGATCGCGAAGGTCGCGGGCGACCTGCCGGTCACCGCGGACCTGGAGGCCGGCTACGGCGACCCGGGCGGCACCGTGGCCCGCGCGATCGACGTCGGCATCGTCGGGGCGAACCTGGAGGACCAGGTCAAGCCGCTCGCCGACGCCGTGAAGGCGGTCGAGGCGGCCGTGGCCGCGGCGGAGTCGGCGGGCGTGGACTTCGTGCTGAACGCCCGCACCGACGCGTTCCTCAAGGCGGGCGACAAGGACCCCGAGGCCGTCCTGGCGGACGCGATCGAGCGCGGAAAGGCCTACCTCGACGCCGGCGCGTCGAACTTCTTCGTGCCGGGCAAGCTCGACGAGACCCAGGTCGGACGCCTGGTCGAGGCGCTCGGTGAGCGCCGGGTCAACCTGATCGGCATCCCGGGGTCGATCCCGCTGAAGCGCGCGCAGGAGCTGGGCGTCGCCCGCGTGTCCTACGGGCCGTGGAGCCAGAACGTGGCGCTGACCGCGCTGGAGGACCTCGCCACCGACGTCTACGCCGGTGGTGGCCTGCCCGAGGGCACCCGCAAGCTGAACTGAGCGGCGACCGGGCCGGCGCCACGCTGCGCCGGCCCGGTCCCCGGTCTCACATGTCCGGCGCGTCCGCGTTGGACGGCGTCGTCGTCTGCGCGACGAGGGCGTCCCAGTTGCGCAGGATGTACTCCCCCGTGCGCTGGGACAGCGCGCCGATGGTGCTGGTCGGGTTGACCGCCGCACCCGTGGTGAGCGTGCTGCCGTCGCAGACGAACAGGTTCGGCACGTCCCAGGTCTGGCACCACTTGTTGAGCACCGAGTCGCCGGGGTTGTTGCCCATCCGGCAGGTGCCCATGAGGTGCCAGGCCGGCGGCGGGTAGAGCACCCCGGTGTCGTTGGTCTCGACCGCCCCGACCGCCCGCGTGGCCTCGAAGATCTTGTCGATCCCGTACTTCGCGAGCGCGATGTCGTTGGCGTGCAGCTCGTAGTTCACGTGCGCGGCCGGCAGGCCCGAGCTGTCGGTCACGTCGTGGTTCAGCGTCACCGTGTTCGTCTCCACCGGCAGGTCCTCGCCGAACATGAAGACCATGAGGTGGTTGGCGAAGTGCCCGTCGAAGAACTCGCGGTGCCGGTCCCCCCACGGCGCGGTGTAGCCGGTGTGCGTGCCCATCGCGGCGTAGGCCGGCCCGAAGCTGCGCGCCACCTGCATACCGAATCCGTTGACGAATCCCCTGCTCACGTCGGTGTGGTAGAACTCGTGGCTGTACAGGGGCGCGCCGAAGCTGCCCTTGTAACCCTCGATCGGTTCGTCGAACCACGAGTCGCAGAACGCGAACACGTGGTGCATCAGGTACTTGCCGACGATCCCGTTGGAGTTCGCCAGCCCGTCCGGGTGCCCCTTCTGCGCGCTCTGCAGCAGCAGCCGCGGCGACCCGATGCCGTTGGCCGCGAGCACCACGATCTTCGCCCGCACCTCGTGCCGGTCACCGGTGGTCCGGTCGATGTAGGTCGCGCCGGTCGCCTTCCCGTTCGCGGCGTTGATCTGCTCGACCCGGGCCATCGTGCGCAGGTCGGCGCCGTGCCGGATCGCGTAGGGCCAGTGGGCGTTGGCCGGCGTCGACAACGACCCGGTCGGGCTGCCCGACAGCTCGTTGCCCATCGCCTGGTCGGCCTGCCGGTTCTCCCGGTCCCGGGTGATGATCGCGTTGTCCGACGGCCACCAGTGCCAGCCCAGGTCACGCGAGGCCTTCGCGTACTTGAGCCCGAGCTTGCCCGGCAGCACCTCCGGGTCCCGCACGGCCTGCTTGCGGTCCGGGTAGGACGGGTCCCCGATCCGGCCGGAGATGCCGTAGATCTCGTCGTTCTCGTCGTAGAACGGGGCCAGGTCCTCGTAGCTGATGGGCCAGTCGATCGTGCCCTCGAGCCCGTGCTCGGTGCCCTTGCGGAAGTCGACGGGCTTGTAGCGCGGCCAGTGGCCGGCGTAGTGCATCGTCGAGCCACCGACGTTGTTCATCATGTACGGCGTCGTGACCCCGGTGACCGGGTAGTCCTCGGGCAACTGGCGCACGTTGGGGTCGTAGGCCCAGCCGCGCTGCTTCTCCAGCTCCCACTCGTCGTGGTAGTGCGGGTGCTCCTGGGGCGTGACCCACGGGCCCTGCTCCAGGCACACCACCTTCACGCCGGCCTTGGCCAGCTTCAGCGCGATCCCGGCCCCGCCCGGGCCGGCACCGATGATCAGGACATCGGTCTCCTCGTAGGCAGCCATGACGTACTCCTCACGTGGTCCAGGACAGCTGGGACAGGTCGACGCGCACGACGTCGTCGGTCTCGAGGTAGGAGCCGTTCTCCTGGGCCTGGGTCAGCAGGTCCTCGTCCCACGGCTCGGTGGTCTGCAGGTAGCCGTAGGGCAGCGGCGGACCGTGGTAGTCGCGCCCGGCGGGCAGGTTGCGGTTGATCGCCAGTGTCACCACGGGCCGGGAGTAGTAGCCGTAGTAGACGAGCGCGCGCAGCTGCTCGAACAGCGGGTCCTCGGCGGACTCCAGCGCGCCGATCGCCTCGGTGCGGGCGGCGGTGCCACCGTCCACGAAGGACTGCCCGAGCCGGTCGAGACCGACCTTGAACGCGTCCTCCTCGGCGAACGGGAAGTGCTTGTTCCGGTAGCCCGACGGCGTGACGTAGCGGCCGACGAAGGTCACCAGGTCGACCTCGCTCGCGGTGGGCCAGCGCGGGTCCGGCGGGATGAGGGTGTCGGCGACGGCGTTCAGCACGGCCGCCTGCTCGTCGCTGAACCGGACCGGGTGCAGCAGGCCGCCGATCCGGGGCCGCCCGGCCTCGAAGAAGCCGCCGGCCTCACCCGGGTTCGCGGTCTCCGCGGGTGCTCCGAAGGGAGCGGGTGCGTCGTTCATCGGATGCTCTCCTCTCTGGCGTGACGCCGGGGCTACAGGGGCGCGCCGGCCCAGTCGGACCCCGCCCGCAGCGACGGGTCGAGGTTGACGCTGATGTGCTTGACCTGCGTGTATCCGTGGACGGCCTCCAGGCCCTCCTCGCGGCCGGTGCCGGACTGCTTGTGCCCGCCGTGCGGCGTCATCGGCAGCTCGCCGAACCAGTCGTTGATCATCACGCCGCCGACCTGGAGCCGTCGCGCGGTGGACAGCAGCTTCTTGATGTCGCTGCCGAGCAGCACCGCGAACAGCCCGTAGATGGAGTCGTTGACGGCCTCGACGAGCTCGTCCTCGGTGCTCCAGGAGTGCACCGAGGCGACCGGGCCGAAGATCTCCTCGCGGGCGATCCGGGCGTCATGGGCGACGTCGACGAACACCGTCGGCTCGACGAAGTAGCCGCCCTCGGGGGCTCCGGCGGGGCGGCCGCCGCCGTAGTGCAGGGTGCCCTCGGTCTTGCCGATCTCGATGTAGTCCCGCACGCGGTCGTACTGCTTCTGCGAGACCAGCGGCCCCATCTGGGTGCCCTCGGCGAACCCGTCGCCGACCCGGGTCTGCTCCAGGCGCGCGGTCAGCTTCTCCAGGAACGCCGACCGGACGTCGGCGTGCACGAACAGCCGGGTCCCGGCGACGCAGACCTGCCCGGTGTGCGAGCAGAAGCCCTGCACGGCGGCCTCGACGGCGTCGTCGAGGTCGGCGTCGGGGAACACGATCGTCGGGGACTTGCCGCCGAGCTCCAGGTTGACCTGGGCGACGTGGTCGGCGCCGAGCTTGGCGACCGTCTTGCCGGTCTCGGTGGAGCCGGTGAAGGTGATGCCCGCGACGTCGGGGTGCGCGGCCAGCGACGCGCCGGCCTCGGTGCCGAACCCCGTGACGACGTTGAACACACCGTCCGGGAAGCCCGCCTCCTTGACCAGCTCGGCGAATTTGAGCGCCGACAGCGAGGTGTCCTCGGCGGGCTTCACGACGCAGGTGTTGCCGAGCGCGAGCGCCGGGGCGCAGGACCGCACCATGATCAGCAGCGGGTAGTTCCACGGCACGATGTGCGCGGTCACGCCGAGCGGCTCGAGCAGGGTGAACGACAGCTTGTTGCCGGGGACCTCGATGGTGCGCCCGCCGACCTTGTCGGCCAGGCTCGCCCAGTAGTCGAGCCACAGCGGGATCGCACCCATGAGCTCGCTCGCCTTGGCCAGGTAGTGGCCGGAGTCCAGTGCCTCCAGGCGGGCGAGCTCGTCGGCGTGCTCGGTGACCAGCGCGGCCAGGTTGCGCAGCAGCGCGGCGCGGGCCATGGCGTCGGTGAACTGCCACTCGACGGCGACGCGCTTGGCCGCGGCGACGGCGCGGTCGACGTCGGTGCCGTCGGCGCGCGGGACCTCGGCGATGGTGCGCCCGGTGTTGGGGTCGACGGTCGGGAAGGTCGCGCCGGCCGCGGCCGGGACGAACTGCCCGTCGACGAACATCGCCACCTGGTCGGCGGTGCGTGCGTCGGGGTCGAGGGCCAGTGCACGGGTGGTGACGGACATGCTCGGTGGCCTCCTTGCCACGGGGGGGTACAGGGATCGCCTGTTCAGGGACGCTTCGTGTGGTCGCGCTCGTCGACCACGCGGCGGGCCTTGTGCTCGCTGCGCTCGTAGGTGTCGGGGGCGACGACCTCCACCCCGACCCGCAGGCCGACGACGCGGTGCAGTCCGCTGCCGGCCGCGCGCTCGAAGCTCTCGGCGTGCTCGGGCGCGCACTCGGCGCGGACGACGATCTCGTCCATCGAGCCGGTGCGGGTGACGTGCACGCGGTGCTCGCCGCCGTAGCCCTCGATCTCGCGCAGGACGTTGTCGATCTCGGTGGGGTACACGTTCTCGCCCCGGATGTGGATCATGTCGTCGATCCGGCCGTAGACGCCGGCGGGCAGCCGCGGGTACGTGCGCCCGCAGCCGTTGGTGCCCATCTCCCAGCGGGTCAGGTCGTTCGACGCGAGCCGGATCATCGGCTGCGAGGTCCGTTCGAGGTGCGTGTAGACCGGGGTGCCCTCGGAGCCGTACGGGACGGTGCGGAAGGTGTCCGGGTCGCACACCTCGTGCCAGACGATGTCCTGCCACAGCAGCATCCCGTCCGGGCTGCCGGCCGTCGCCGACGCCGACATGAACGGCGTCATCTCGGCCATCGTCCCGCAGTCGACGACGCGGGTGTCGAACGCGGACTCGATCGCCTTGCGGACCGAGGGCACCGAGGCGCCGGGCTCGCCGGAGAAGAACATGACGTCGATGCCGAACTCGCGCGGGTCGACCTTCTCCTGCTCGGCGACCTCGGCGAGGCGCAGCGCGTAGGACGGCGTCGAGTAGAACGCCTTCGGCCGGGTGCGGGCGAGCCACTGCACGGCCCGCGCGGTCATCCCCGAGGCGCCGGCGCCGTAGGGGAAGACCTTGCAACGCAGCCGCTCCGCCCCGCTCATCGCGCCCCACGAGCCGAGGTAGAGCGAGAACAGCGCGGAGACGAACACGGTGTCGCCGGGCCGCACGCCCATCCCCCACAGGATGCGCGCGTGGTTGTCGGCGATGACCTCCCAGTCGCGGCGGCCCATGGCGAACGCGGTGGGCGTGCCCGTGGTGCCGCTGGTGCCGTGGATGTGGTGCAGCTCGGCGTCGTCGACGCAGACGTAGTCGCCGAAGGGCGGCGCGTTCTCCTGCGAGGCGCGCAGCTCCTGTTTGGTGACCACCGGGACCTGCTCGAAGGCCTCCCAGGTGGTGATGTCACCGATGTCGAGCCCGGCCTCGTCGTATTTGCGCCGGTAGAACGGCGAGCTGTCGTAGGCGTAGCGCAGGACCTCCTGCAGCCGGACCAGGACGGCAGCGTCGCGCTCGGCCGGGTCCATCGTCTCCCGGTGCGGGAACCAGTACGGGCTGTCCGGGTCGGGCAGGTAGCTCTGGTCGTACCCGGCCGGGAAGTGCCACTCCTCCATCTGTCCCATCAGGACCTCCTCCGCTCGATCTCGGCGTCGTTCCAGGGGGTGAGCGCCTGGTAGTCGGGGACCCAGCCCAGACCCTTGCCTGCGTCCGGGGACGGAGCGTCGCGGCTGGTCACGACGTCGATGACGGCCGGTGCGTTGGCCAGGGCCCGTGTGAGCGCGTCGGCCATCTGCCCGGGTTCGGTGACCCGCTCGCCGTGCGCGCCGAGCCCCTCGGCGAGCCGCGCGTAGTCGTTGTGCTCCAGCTCGGTGCCGACGACGAGGCCGTAGTTCTCGGCCTGGTCGTAGCGCTCGATGTTCCAGGCGGCGTTGTTGGAGACGATCACGACGATCGGCGCGCCGTGCCGGACCGCGGTGTTGACCTCCATCGCGTTGATGCCGAACGCGCCGTCGCCGGTGACGACGATCGCCGGGTGGTCCGGGCGGGCCAGTGCGGCGGCGATGGCGAACGGCACCCCCACACCCAGACAGCCGAACGCGCCGGCGTCGAGGTAGCGGGCCTGCGGCGGGACGCCGAGCCGGGCGAAGGACAGCAGGTCCCCGCCGTCGGCGACGACGGTGGCGCCGTCGAGGTCGATGTCGTGCAGTGCGGCGAAGATGTGGTTCGGGTGCATGCGACCGTCGTCGCCGGGCGGGGTGGAGGCGAGCTTGTCCCGGTAGCCCGAGGACCGCTCCAGGTGCGCCTCGCGCAGCCCGTCGCGCCAGGCGCCGTCACCGGCGGCGGTCTCGACCAGCTCGTCCAGTGTGGACGCGACGTCGGCGAGGATCTCGACCTCGCCGCGCCGGTTGTCGAACAGCTCGCTCGCGGTGTCGGAGATCCGCAGCCAGCGCGCGGCGGGGAAGGCCGCGGGCGAGCCGAAGCCGAGCTGGTAGTCGAGCTGGCGCCCGACGGTGATCACCAGGTCGGCCTCGCGCATGGCCCTGCTGCGCAGCGCGCCCACCACCGCGGGGTGGTCCTGCGCGACGAGGCCGCGACCCTCCTGGGTGTCGAGGTAGGCGGCGCCGGTCGCGTCGAGGAACCGGACGAGGGCCTCGGGTGCGGTGCGCGCACCCCGGCCGGTGATCACCAGCGGACGTTGTGCGGCGCCGATCAGCTCGGTGGCGGCCAGGACGTCGGCGGGGTGCGGGCGCGAGCGGCGCACCGGCGGCGGGCGCAGGTGGTCGTCGAGGACGACGGCGGTCGGCACGGTGTCGCGCAGCACGTCGGTGGGGATCTCGAGGTAGACCGGGCCGGGCTCGCCGGCGTCGCCGAGGGCGCGCGACCAGCCCTCGTCGAACTCACGCAGCACCTCGTCGGCGACGCGCAGGGTGCGGCTCTGCCGGGTGACCGGCGCGAGGATCGCAGTGTGCGCGATGTCCTGCAGCGGGTGCTTGTTGGCCTGCGGCCGCGGCGGGCAGCCGCCGATGAGGATCAGCGGGATCCGCGAGACCGAGGCGTTCGCGACGGCGGTGACGGTGTTGGTGACACCGGGACCGGCGGTGGCCAGCGCGATCCCCATCTCGCCGGTCAGCTCGGAGTGGGCGTGCGCCATGTGCACGGCGGCGGCCTCGTCACGGACGTCGACGATGGCGACGCCCAGCCGGGCCAGCTGGTCCCAGATCGGCTGGATGTGCCCGCCCTGCAGACCGAACACGCGGCGGACCCCGCGCTGGTACAGGAACCGGGCCACCAGTGCGGCGGCGGTGCGCGCCTCTTCGGGCGCAGGGTGCTCGGGCATCGAGCGGGCCTCCTCGGGCGACGACGACCGGGTGACGTACACCACCGACTGTGGGCATACTGAATTCAGAAGTCAACCGGAAGGACTGGAGTTCCTGCCGCTGGGTAAGCTCGATCCGTTGTCCCGCGGGACATCTCACGGCGCGAAAGGACCGGCCCGATGACCGCCCTCCCGGCCCCGCCCTCACGGGTGCAGCAGGTCTACGACGCGATCGTCGACGACATCTGCACCGGCAAGCTGACCCCGGGCACCCCGCTGCGCCAGGAGCAGCTGGCCGAGCGGTTCTCGGTCTCCCGCCAGCCCGTGCAGCAGGCTCTGCTGCTGCTGCGCAACCAGGGCATGCTGCGCGACTTCGGCCGCCGCGGCCTGGAGGTCGCGCCGGTCGACGCCGACTTCGTCCGCCACCTCTACGGACTGCGCGCGGTGCTCGACGGCTACGCCGCCCGCAGCGCGGCCGGGCGACTGACGGCGGACCAGGCGTCGTACGGGTTCTCGCTGGTCGCAGCCGGTCAACGGGCCGAGGCCGACAAGAACTACGCGGGCATGGTCGCCGCCGACATCGACTTCCACCGGTTCGTCACCGAGCACTCGGGCAACCCGCTGCTGGTCGAGAGCGCCGCGGTCATCTGGCGCAACGTGCAGCGGGTGATGGGCGAGCTCCTGTTCCGCGGCAGCGCCCCGCGCTGGGTCTGGGAGGACCATTCCGCGATCTTCGCCGCGGTCGTCGCCGGCGACGCGGAGCGGGCCGAGTCGCTCGCCCGCCGGCACGCCGAGCACGGCGAGCAGCTCATCCTCGAGGCACTGGCCGCCGAGCACGACAACGACGCCGGCACCGCCGCCTCCTGACCCGCCGCGGGGCACACGCCTCCGGCCTTCCGGTTGACTTCTGAATTCAGAATGCCGGAAGGTGTCGGGCGCCACACCCCTCAGCGTCGAGGAGTCCTGTCATGGCAGTACAGCCCGATCCCGCCTGCACCGCGGAGCGCCCTGAAAGCGACAGGGTGTACCGAAAAGTCGCACTGCGCCTCGTCCCGCTGTTGTTCGTCTGCTACGCCGTCTCGTACCTGGACCGGGTCAACGTCGGCTTCGCACGGCTGCAGATGGACGACGAGCTCTGGTTCTCCGACGCCGTCTACGGCATCGGGGCCGGGGTGTTCTTCCTCGGCTACATCCTGTTCGAGGTGCCCAGCAACATCGTCCTGCACAAGGTCGGCGCCCGGCGGTGGATCGCCCGGATCATGGTCAGCTGGGGACTGGTGTCCGGGCTGATGGCGCTGGCGAACTCGCCCGCAACCTTCTACCTGCTGCGGTTCCTGCTCGGGGTGGCCGAGGCCGGGTTCATCCCCGGCATCCTGCTCTACCTGACCTACTGGTTCCCGGCCCACCGGCGCGGGCGGATCACCGCGCTCTTCCTGGCCGCGATCCCGGTCGCGACGATCGTCGGCGGACCGCTGTCCGGCTGGCTGATGCAGGTCTTCGACGGCGTCGGCGACCTGCGCGGCTGGCAGTGGATGTTCGTCGTGGAGGCGGTCCCGGCGGTACTGCTCGGCCTGGTCGTGCTCCGCCGCCTGGACGACCGGGTGGCCGACGCGACCTGGCTGACCCCCGCCGAGCGCGACCTGGTGACCGCCGCCGTCGCCGCCGACGACGACGCGAAGTCCGGCGCGCACGCCTCCGTGCGCGGCACCCTGCGCAGCCCCGCAGTGTGGCTGCTCGGCGGGATCTACTTCGCCGTCGCGCTGGGGATCTACACGATCAGCTTCTGGCTCCCGACGATCATCTCCCGCAGCGGCGTGGAGTCCACCCTGGCCGTCGGGCTGCTGTCCGCCGTGCCCTACCTGGTCGCGGTGGTGGCGATGGTCGCCGTCGCCACGCACGGCGACCGCACCGGCGAGCGGCGCTGGCACACCACGGTCCCGACCGTCGTCGGCGGGCTCGGGCTCGTCGCGGTCGGACTGACCCAGTCGAGCACGGTGCTCGCCCTCCTCGCACTGACGGTCGCCGCGGCGGCGATCTCCAGTGCACAGGCCGCGTTCTGGAGCCTGCCCGCCGCGCTGCTGTCCGGCGTCGGGGCGGCCGCCGGGATCGCCCTGGTGAACTCGATCGGCAACGTCGCCGGAGCCGTGAGCACCTCGCTGGTGGGAGTGGTCTCCGACGCCACCGGGTCGACCGCGAGCAGCCTGTACCTGTTCGGCGGGGTGCTCGTCGCGGGTGGGCTGCTCGTGCTCGCGGTGCGCCCGGAGCAGGTGAACGGGCAGCGCTGACCGGCGCGGGACCCTCCTCCGCACGCTGATCCGCCCCGCGCGCGACGATCCACTCCCCGCGCGGTGATCCGTCCGGCGCGCGCGTGTCCGGACACGCGCGCGGCGCGGATCAGCGCGCGAGGAGTGGATCAGCGCGCGGGGCGGTGGTCCCCTCTGCCCCGCAATCCGGCCGCTGCACGGTGATCCGCCCGCGGCACCGTGATCCCTCCGCCGCGAGGTGATCCGCCCGGCGCGCGCGCCCGGACACGCGCGCGGCGCGGATCACCGCGCGGGGAGTGGATCAGCTCGAGGGGCGGCCCGGAGCGAGCGCAGAGCGCATGGGGGTCAGCGCTCGTCGGCGGGCGGGACCTCGTCGGGGTCGGCGAAGGCCTTCCCCAGCTCCCGGGACAGGGCGAGGGCGCGGTGTGCCCAGGCCGGGGTCGCCCCGGCGAGCCCGCAGGCGGGCGTCGGGACGGCGAGCCGGGCCAGCCGCGGCCGGTCGAAGCCCAGCCGGTCGGCGAGGTCGTAGCCGATGCGGGCGAGATCGCCGACCGCCGGTTCGCGGGCCGGCGCGGTGCCGGGCAGCAGCCCGAGGAACAGCGGGACACCGCTGTCCCAGGTCTCGCCGATCGCGTCGAGCGCGCGCGGCTCGGCGGTGGCCCCGGCGAACGCCGGCCGGGTCGCGTCGATCCCGACCGCGGCCGCACCGGTCCCGGCGAGCAGCCGGATCGGCGGGCGGTCCGCGCAGCAGTGCACGACGACGGGGGCGTCGATGCCGGCGATCAGGTCCCGGAGCAGGTCCTGGGCGTCCGGCGCGGCGATCGAGCGGACGGTGCCGTAGCCGGACGCGGTCGGCAGCGACCCGGCGAGCACGGCGGGCAGGCCGGGCTCGTCGAGCTGGACGACGACCGTCGCCCCGGTCCGCTGCGCCACCTCGGCGACGTGGGCGCGCAGCCCCTCGGTCAGGCTGGCGGCGAACTCGCGGACGGCGCCGCGGTCGGTGAGCACCCGGTGCCCGGCGGCGAGCTCGACCGAGGCGGCGAGCGTCCACGGGCCGGCGACCTGGACCTTCACCCAGGACGGGCGGATGCGGTCACAGGCGTCGTCGAAGGCGTCGAGGTCGCCGGACATCAGGTCGCGGGCCCGGCGCAGGTCGCGACCTGGACGCGCGGTGACCCGCCAGCCGGTCGGCACGACCTCGACGGCCAGGTCCACGAGCAGCCCGGCCGTGCGGCCGACGATGTCCGCGCCGACACCGCGGGCGGGCAGCTCGGGCAGCGCCGGGAACTCCGGGGTCTCGCCGGTGACCAGCGCACACGCCTCGCGGACGTCGGTGCCGGGCAGCGAGCCGACGCCGGTGCCGACGCCCGCGGGCCACAGGGCGCGGGGCGCGGCGGGCTCGGCAGGGGCGTCGTCGACGACCTCGATGCGCGGCGGGGGCGGGAGGGTCTCACCGGGACGCACGTCGCCGAGTCCGGCGGCGGCGAGCGCGGCGGCCAGCGGGTCGGTGGGGTCCGGGACGGTCACACCCCCAGTCTCCCCCCGTCACTCCGGACCGCCGCGGCCGACCCCGGGGCCCGCGGGGCGGCGCAGGATGGGCGGACATGATCGGCGGGAGTGGAGTGCAGGACACAGTGCTCTGCACTCCACGCTCCACTTTCGGCGATCACCACCGGGGCGGCGCCGGAAGGGGACCACAGGATGGACACCGCACGGGCGGCACGGGGCCGGCGCTGCGGGCGGTCGGCCCGCAGGGCCGGCACAGGGCCGTCGGCCCGCGAGGTCAGAGCTCAGGCGGTCGGTGCAGCGCGAAGACAGGGTGCCGCCGAGCCGCAGCGGTGAACTCGGCGTCGGTGGAGGCGGGACCGACGTCGTCGAACAGCATCCCGGCGGCCCGGCCGAGTCCGCGCACGTAGGCGCGCAGCACGGGGACGGCCGCCGCGGCGTCGAGCTCGGTGGCCGACACCGGCTCCGCTCCCCCACGACCGCGCAGCTCGGCGCTCCCGCCGGCCGCGCGCAGGTTGAGGACCCAGTCGGTCTCACCGCGAGGCGAGATGAGGTGGCGGGTCCCGTCGAGCAGGACCGGGGTCAGCGGGACGGTGCGGATCGTGCCACTGCGCCGGCCGCGGACGGCGAGCACGGCGGTGTCGCCCGGGGTGATGCCGCGCTGGGCCAGGGCCCCGACCAGCGGGTTGAGGATGCGGCGCACCACGATGCCGGGTGCCCGGTAGTCACGGTCGCTCATGGCGACAGCCTCTCACCGATCACGTCGTCCGTCGCTCCGGTGATCCCTCCTCCCGGAGCCCACGGCGACCGAGGGGGCGCTCCCGGCTCCGCAGAGAAGGATCATGCGGCCAGGACGAAGATCGGGTGGCGGTGGGCGACGGCGGCGAGCTCGGCGTCCGACGAGGAGGCGTCGACGCCGTCGAAGAAGGCCCCGACCTCCCAGGCCCAGCGACGCAGGTACTCCCGCAGCACCGGGACGACGGCGGCCGGCTCGGTCAGCTCGGTCGCGGCCACCCGCTCGGTGCGACGGCCGACGGTCAGCTCCGCCTCCCCCGCGACGCGCAGGTTGCGCACCCACTGGGTCTCGCCGCGCGCGGCGACGAGGTAGCGGGCGCCGTCGTGGCGCAGCGGGTTGACCGGCGTGGTGCGGACCTCGCCGGAGCGGCGGCCGCGGACGCCGAGCACCGCGGAGCCGGCGAGCGGGAGGCCGAGCCGGGTCAGCCCGGCGACCAGGGGGTTCATCACCCGGCGGGTGATGCGGCCGGGGGCGAGGTAGTGGCCCTGAGAGCGCTGGTTCGTCATGAGAGCAGTGTTCGCCATTCCTCGCACGAAAGCAAGAGCAGTGCTCTCGTTGCAGTCGGTGCAGCAGGGCGGGTTGCGCCGAGATGCAGGTCAGCGGGCTCGAACGGCTCCGCGCAGCCCGCTGGAGTGCATCTCGGCGCAGAGGCGATCCTGGATCAGGGCGCTCACGGCGCCGGCGGGCGCGGTGGGCTCCGGGGCCGGCGGCCGCGGCCGGCCGGGCCCGGTCCCCGTTCACGCGGTCCCGGCCCGGGCTGCCGCGATCAGGCGGAGGCGGGTCGGGGTGGCCGCGACCGGACGGGCCCGGGGCCGGTCAGGCGCCGCCGGGCGACCTCGGTCAGGCCGTCCCGGTGATCGTCGCCGACCCCAGGACGACGTCGCCGTCGTCGTCGGGGCGGTAGAAGGCGACGGCCTGCCCCGGGGCGACACCGCGCAGCGGTTCGGACAGCTCCACCTGCACGGCGGAGTCGAGCGGGGTGACGGTGGCGGGTGCGGTGCCGCCGTGCGCGCGGACCTGCACGACGCAGCCGAACGGTGCGTCCGGCGCCGAGCCCGAGGTCCACACGGGGGTGCGCGCGGTGATCGCGGTGACGTCGAGCGCGGTCTCCGGCCCGACCCGCACGGTGCCGCTGACCGGCTCGATGCCGAGCACGTAGCGGGGGCGGCCGTCGGCGGCCGGCCGGTCGATCCCGAGGCCCTTGCGCTGCCCGACGGTGAAGCCGTGCACGCCGTCGTGGGTGCCGAGGGTCTCGCCGGAGGCGGCGTCGACCAGCGCGCCGGGAGTGGTGCCCAGGCGGTCGGCCAGGAAGCCGCGGGTGTCGCCGGTGGGGATGAAGCAGATGTCGTGGCTGTCGGGCTTCCCGGCGACGCGCAGCCCGAGCCGGGCGGCCTCGGCCCGGATCTCCGGCTTGGGGGTGTCGCCGACCGGGAACATCGCGTGCCGCAACTGGTCGGCGCGCAGCACCGCCAGGACGTAGGACTGGTCCTTGCCCGCGTCGGCCGAGCGGCGCAGTACCGGCCCGGCCGGGTCCAGCCGCGCGTAGTGACCGGTGCAGACGGCGTCGAAGCCGAGGGCGAGCGCCCGGTCCAGCACGGCCGCGAACTTGATCTTCTCGTTGCAGCGCAGGCAGGGGTTCGGGGTCTCCCCGGCGGCGTAGGCGGCGACGAAGTCGTCCACGACGTCGCGGGTGAACTCCTCGGACAGGTCCCAGACGTAGTACGGGATGCCGAGGACGTCGGCGGCGCGGGCGGCGTCGCCCGCGTCCTCCTTGGAACAGCAGCCCCGTGACCCGGAGCGCATGGCGTCCCGGGTGCGCGACAGCGCGAGGTGCACCCCGACGACGTCGTGCCCGGCGGCGACCGCCCGCGCGGCGGCCACCGCGGAGTCGACGCCGCCGCTCATCGCAGCGAGGACCCGCACGGCTCAGCCCGTGACCGAGGCGGGGGTGCGACGGCTCGCGTTGCGGGCGCGCTCCACGACCGACCCGATGGCCCCGGCGACCGCGGCCACGTCGGCGGAGGTGCTGGTGTGCCCCAGGGAGAAGCGCAGCGACCCGCGGGCGGTGCACTCGTCGGCGCCCATCGCCAGCAGCACGTGGCTGGGCTGGGCGACGCCCGCGGTGCAGGCCGAGCCGGTCGAGCAGTCGATGCCGTGGGCGTCGAGCAGCATGAGCAGGCTGTCGCCCTCGCAGCCGGGGAACGACAGGTGCGCGTTGCCGGGCAGCCTGCCGGGACCGCCGTCGACCCGGGAGTCGGGGGTGTCGCCGTTCAGGACCGCGTCGGGCACCTCGGTGCGCACGACGCGGACCAGCTCGTCGCGCAGCCCGGCCAGGTGCACGCGGCGGCGCGGCGCGGCGGCCACCGACTCGACGACGGCCGTCGCCAGCCCGGCCAGCGACGGCACGTCCAGGGTGCCGGAGCGGACGTCGCGTTCCTGGCCGCCGCCGTGCAGCAACGGGGTGCAGGTGACCTCGCGGCCGAGCAGCAGCGCGCCCGCGCCGTAGGGGCCGCCGAGCTTGTGCCCGGTGAGGGTGAGGGCGTCGGCGCCGCTCGCGGCGAAGTCGACGTCGAGGACGCCGACGGCCTGCACGGCGTCGGTGTGGAACGGCACCCCGAACTCGTGGGCGACGGCGGCGAGCTCGCGCACCGGGTTGACGGTGCCGACCTCGTTGTTGGCCCACATGACCGAGACCAGGGCGTTCCCGTCGGGGTCCTCGGCGAGCGCGGCGCGCAGCGTCTCCGGGTGGACGCGGCCGGTCGCGTCGACCTCGAGCATCCGCAGCCGGGCGCCCTCGTGGGTGGCCAGCCACTCCGCCGCGTCGACGACCGCGTGGTGCTCGACGGCCGAGACCAGCACCCGGGTGCGGCGCGGGTCCGCGGCCCGGCGGGCCCAGAACAGGCCCTTGACCGCGAGGTTGTCGCTCTCGGTGCCGCCGGTCGTGAACACGACCTCGGACGGGCGCGCGCCGACCGCCTCGGCGATCCGCTCGCGCCCCTCCTCGACCGCGCGCCGGGCGCGGCGGCCCGACGAGTGCAGCGACGACGCGTTGCCGGTGCGGCCGAGCGCGTCGCTCATGGCGGCGACGGCAGCGGGCAGCATCGGTGTGGTCGCCGCGTGGTCCAGGTACGTCATCGGCCACCAGGGTAGACCCCGTCGTGACAGCGGTGCGTGCCGAACCCGTCGTGGACGACCGTCCGTCTCACACGGCCGTGGCGGTCGTGACCGGTCGCGGGTGACGGACCCGGTCGCGGGCACGGGCGGCCAGCGCGCGCCGGTCGGTGTGCGGGCCCGGCTCGACGAGCTCGCCCACGGTGACCTCGCAGACCAGGCCGGGCAGCCGCAGCACCCGTCCGACGGTGTCACCGAGGGTCTGCTCGCCGACGAACGCGGCGGCCGTCGTCGGCCGGCCGTCCGGGGTGGTGATCGCGACGGTGACCGGCCGGACCGGGGCACCCGCGTCGATCGCGGCCTGGAACGGGGCGCGCCGGTAGTCCCCGGAGATCGCGCCGCACCACGTCGTCGCCTCGGGGAAGACACCGACCAGCGTGCCGTCCCGCAGCGCGTCGGCGCAGGTCGCGACGGTGCCGGGGAGTCGGGACAGTCCCTCGCGGTGTACGAACAGGGTCCCGATGCGGGCCGCGAGCGCGCCGATCAGCGGCCAGTCCCGGACCTCCCGCTTGGCGAGCATGGTGACCGGGCCGATCGCACCGAGCGCCGGGATGTCGATCCACGACGTGTGGTCGGCCACGACCAGCGCGCCCCGCCCGTCCGCGGGCGCGAGCGGCCCACCGCGCACGACGAGCCGGACCCCGGCGGCGCGGAGCACCGCGCGGTGCAGCGCCCGCAGGACCGGGTCCAGCACGCGGGCGCCGAGCAGCGCGGCGGCCGGCACGACGGTCACGGCCACCGCCAGCACCGAGAGCAGTGCCGCGGTACGGCGGGCCAGGCGCAGCGTGCCGGTCGTCGCGCGCGGGGGCAGGCACTCCTGCGGGGTGCACGGCGACCATGCCGCCCACGGCCCGCCGGGACGCCGCGACGCGGGCGGTGCCGGCGGGTGCGTGGGGTGGTCGACGAGCGGGTGCACCGGGGTCCGCAGGGCGGCGCGGGCCGGGTGGTGCACGGCGCCACGGGGGTCCCCCACGACAGCCGGGACGACCGGGGCGGCCGGGGCTCCCGGCGGAGCGGACGACAGCACCGCGGCCCCGGCGGACGGGACGGGGACGGTGGAGGCACGGCCGCGCGGCCGGAACCGGCGGCGCGGGCGGAGGGGCGCGCCGGCGTCGCCCTCCGGCCCGGCGGCGAGGGTCATGCGCCCGTCACCCCGGCGGCGTCCTCGCCCAGGAAGAAGCGCAGGTAGCGCTGGTCGATGTGGTCCATCCCCAGCAGCACCGGGAAGTCCGCGACACCGAACTCCGGGTCGTGCGCAGGCGGCCCGCACACCCAGGTGTTCAGGCGCAGGTAGCCGCGCAGCAGCGGCGGGATGCCGCCGCCCCGGCCCGCGGGGGCGCCGGTCGGGTCCCAGGGACGGCGCGGGACGGTGCGGTACTCCTCGGGCGCGAGGTGCTTCGCGCGGACCCGGTCCCAGACCGCGGCGGCCTGGGTGCCGCCGTCGGCGAGGGAGACGCTGGCGCAGCCGATCAGCCAGCGGTGCCCGGTGAGCAGCATGTAGCGGGCGAGCCCGGCCCACACCAGCCCGACGACGGCGCCGCCGCGGTGGTCGGGGTGCACGCAGGAGCGCCCGGTCTCGACGATGCCGGGGCGCAGCGGGTCGAGGTTGGTGAGGTCGAACTCGCCGTCGGCGTAGAGGCCGCCCGCGGCGCGCGCCCGCTGCGGCGGGAGCATCCGGTAGGTGCCGACGATCTCGCCCGTGGCGTCCTCGCGGACCACGAGGTGGTCGCAGTGGGCGTCGAAGCGGTCGACGTCGCGGCCGGGGACGGGGCTGTCGAGCCGGGCGCCCAGCTCACCCGCGAACACCCGGTGCCGCAGCGCCTGTGCCGCGGCGACGTCGCCGTCGTCGGTCGTGAGGAGCAGGGAGTACCGCCGGGCCGCGGTCTCCGGGGTCGAGACGATCACCTGGTTCACACCCGGCTTGGTACCGGCCGGGTGCGACACCCGAGCGGTTGCGGACCGACACGTCGGTGGCGTCGGGGTGAACGGACCCGGACAGGTGTCGTCGCAGGCAGAAGCGGGTGAACGGGCCCCGCACACACGACGACGCCCGGGTGCAGGCGGCACCCGGGCGTCGACGCGGTGGAGGACCGGAAGGGGTCAGCCCTTGCGCTTGGCCACTTCCTCCTGCAGCTGCGGCGCGACCTTGAACAGGTCGCCGACGATGCCGAAGTCGGCGATCTCGAAGATCGGCGCCTCCTCGTCCTTGTTCACCGCGACGATCGTCTTCGACGTCTGCATGCCGGCGCGGTGCTGGATCGCGCCGGAGATGCCGAGGGCGATGTAGAGCTGCGGCGAGACCGACTTGCCGGTCTGGCCGACCTGGAACTGCGGCGGGTAGTAGCCGGAGTCGACCGCGGCGCGCGAGGCACCGACGGCGGCACCGAGGGAGTCCGCCAGGCCCTCGACGACGGTGAAGTCGTCGGCCGAGCCCACGCCGCGCCCACCGGAGACGATCACGGTCGCCTCGGTCAGCTCCGGACGGGACCCGCCCTGGATCGGCTCGCGGCCGGTCACGGTCGCGGCACGCCCGGACGGGGCCGGGACCTCGACGGTCTCGCGGGCACCCGCACCGGCGGCGGCCTCGATCTCGATCGAGCCCGGACGCACGGTGATGACCGGGTGCTCGGTGTTCGACTTCGCCTCGGCGGTGTAGGCACCACCGAAGATCGAGTGCGACACACCGTCGGCCGAGACGCCGACGACGTCGGACAGCAGCCCGGAGTTCGTCCGGACGGCGAGCCGACCGGCGACCTCCTTGCCGTTGCCGGTGGCCGCGAGCAGCACCGCGGCCGGGGACGCCGACCCGATGAGCGACTCCAGGACCGTCGTCTCCGGGGAGAGGAAGTCGGTGGAGTCGGTCTCGGCGACGTAGATCTTCTCGGCGCCGTGCTCGGTCAGGCCGTCGGCCAGCTTGTCCGCGGTGCCCGCGGGACCGACGACGACCGCCGACGGCTCGCCCAGCGCGCGGGCGGCGGTCAGCAGCTCGTAGGTGGTCTTCTTGATGTCGCCGTCGACGTGGTCGACGAGGACCAGAACCTCAGCCATGAGTCTCTATCTCCAAACGAAGAGGGAAGCCAGGAAGAACCGGGGTCAGATCAGCTTCTGGCCGACCAGGAACTCGGCGATCCTCGCGCCGCCATCGCCCTCGTCGGTGACCTTCTCGCCGGCCTGCTTCGGCGGCTTCGGCGACGCGGAGACGACCGAGGTCAGGGCGTTGGCCAGACCGACCTCGGAGGCGTCGATCCCGGCACCGGCCAGGTCCAGGGTCTGCACCGGCTTCTTCTTCGCCGCCATGATCCCCTTGAACGAGGGGTAGCGCGGCTCGTTGGACTTCTCCCCGATCGACACCACGACCGGAAGCTCCGCGGTCAGGTGGGTGACGCCCTCGTCGGTCTCCCGCTTGGCCTTCACCGTGGTGCCCTCGACCGAGAGCTCGTTGGCGTGGGTCAGCGACGGCACGCCGAGCAGCTCGGCGATCATCGCCGGGACCGCGCCGATCTGGCCGTCGGACGCCGAGTTGCCCGCGATGACCATGTCCCAGCCGTCGACGGTGCCGATCAGCTTCGTCAGCGCCTTCGCGGTCTGCACCGCGCACGAGCCGTGGATGGCCTCGTCGGACAGGTGCACCGCGGAGTCCGCGCCCATCGACAGGGCCTTGCGGATCGCGTCGGTGGCCCGGTCCGGGCCCATGCTCACGACGACGACCTCGGAGCCGTCGTGCGCCTCCTTCAGCAGCAGAGCCTGCTCCACCGCGCGCTCGTTGATCTCGTCGATCACCGCCTCGGCACCCTCACGGTCGAGGGTGTGGTCGGAGTCGGACAGCTTCCGCTCCGAGTAGGTGTCGGCCACCTGCTTCACCAGGGTCACGATCTTCATAGGACCTCTTCGACCTCCTGCCGCGGCGGCCTGCGCCCACGCGCACACCGCGTCGTCCTTCGTCGCGTCCCGTCCCGGTCGTCCCGGGGCCGGATCGTCTCGCGTCACCGTGACGGTGCTGCGCCGCGCGCTCTGGTCGGAGCGGGGGTGGGCCGCGGCGTCGCGCCCGTCGTAGCCGGTGACTCTGCCATTGCTGGTGCCGTAATGGCACGCCGTGCCACTGTGACGTTCATTGTTACCAACGAGTAGCGTCCCGGCAAACCGGGGCAGGTCGTGACCGTACTCACGCGCGGCCCTCCTCACCTGGTGCGCGCACGAGGTCACACGCCGCAACCCCTGATCGGGGGTCCGGTTTCGCTACCGTCGGCACCTCGCGCACTCGGCAGGAGGGAGCCGTCGTGCAGGTGACGGGGTTCGACGACCGTCTGGGGACCGGCTACGTGCTCAGCACGGGGCCGCACGCCGACGAGGACGTACCGGGCAGCCGGACCGTGGAGCACGGCGGTCGCACCGTCCGGGCCACCGACGGTCTGGCCGCGATGCTGGAGGACGCGCTGGTCCACCGGCCGACCACCCGTCTGGGGTGGGGCGGGCCGGAGGTCCCGCTGACCCTGGAGGACGCGACGCTGCTGGCGTGGCTGCGCCAGGACATCGGCGGGGTGGTGGCCGTCAGCGGGGAGCCCGAACCCGTCTGAGCCGCCCTCAGCGGCCCAGGTGGGCGAGCGCGCGACGCGCGGCGTGCGCGCCGCACATCCCGTGCGCACCCGGGCCGGGTGGCGTCGCGGCCGAGCAGAGGAAGTGGCCCGGCGCCCCCGTGTCGTAGGGCTGCAGCGTCGTGCGCGGCCCGAGCAGCAGCTGCCGCAGGTCCTTGGACCCGGTCAGGATGTTCCCGCCGACGAAGTTCGGGTTGCCCGCGAACGCGGCCGGGTCGGTGACCATCGTGCCCACGACCCGGTCCCGGAACCCGGGCGCGAACCGTTCGATCTGCGCGGTGACCGCCTCGGTGGCGTCGCCGGTGTACCCGCGGGGGACGTGCGCGTAGGCCCACACGGGGTGGACGTCGCCCGCCGACCGGGACGGGTCGGCCAGGTACTGCTGCCCGACCAGGACGAACGGCCGCTCCGGCATCCGGCCCGCGTGCACCTCGCGCTCGACGAGTGCGTTCTCCGCCGCCGACCCGACGACGTGCAGCGTCCCGGCCCGTCGCGCGTCGGGGTGTGTCCAGGGCACGCCGCCCGCCACCGCGTAGTCGACCTTGAACGCGGCCGGGCCGTGGCGGAAGCGCCGGTAGGCCCGCGCGACCCGTGCCGGCAGCCGGTCCCCCAGCAGGGCGGGCAGCCGGTCCGGGCCGACGTCCCACACCACGACGTCCGACGGCGGCAGCTCGTCCGCCGTCCGCACGTGCACCCCGGTCTCGACCTTCGCCCCGTGCTCGGCGAGCACCGCGGCGAGCGCGTCGGAGATCGCCCGCGACCCGCCCTCGGCGACGCCCCAGCCGTGCCGGTGCCCGGCGGTGAACAGGCCGAGCCCGATCGCCGAGGACAGCGGCCGGTTCAGCGGCCGGAACGCGTGCGACGCCGACCCCAGGAACAGCGCCCGTCCGCGCTCGGTGCGGAACGCCCTGGCCAGCACCTCCGCCGGGAGCACGGTGGGAGCACCGAACCGGGCCAGCAGCAGCGGGTGGCGCGGGATCCGCACCAGCGGGCCGAGGAAGTCCGGGGAGAAGGTGTCGTAGTCGCGCACCGGTCCGGTGAACAGCGCACGCCACAGCGCGCCGTCCGCCCCGAGGCCGGCCGCGGTGCCGGCGACCGAGCGGACCAGGACGCCGGCGTCGCCGCCGTCGAGGGGGTGGGCGCAGTCGACCTCCGGCAGCCGCCACCGCAGCCCGTACCGGTCCAGGCCCAGCTCCTCGAGCACCGGCGAGCCGACGGCCATCGGGTGCACCGCCGAGCAGTGGTCGACCAGCAGCCCCGGGACGATCGCCTCCACCGTGCGGGTGCCGCCACCGATCTCGTCGGCGGCCTCCAGCACGGTCACCGCCACCCCGGCGCGGGCCAGCAGGGCCGCGGCCACCAGCCCGTTCGGCCCGGATCCGACGACGGTCGCGGTGGTCATGGCGTCCTCCTGGGGTACCGGGTCAGAGCAGCGACGCGTCGAGGCCGCCGTCGAGGACGAGCCCGCTGCCGGTGCAGAAGCGGGACCGGTCGCTCGCGAAGAAGAGCGCGGCCTCCGCGACGTCGTCGGGGGTGCCGTAGCCGCCCTGCTTCTGCTCGATCAGCCCGTCGAAGCCACCGGCGGGCAGGCCGAGGGCGGCCTCGAAGCCGGGCCGGGCCGACGTCACCAGGTCGGTGTCGACGAAGCCCGGCAGCAACGCGTTGACCCGCACACCGTACGGCCGCAGCTCGGTCGCCGCGGTCCTGGTCAGGTTGACCACGCCGGCCTTGGCCGCGGCGTAGTGCCCGATCAGCGGGGAGCCCGCCGTCGCCGTGACCGAGGCGAGCGTGACGATCGTGCCGCCACCGGAGGCGATGATCGCGGGCGCGGCGTAGCGGATCGACAGGAAGACACCGTCGAGGTTGACCGAGGTGACCTCCCGCCAGTCGGCGAGACTCATCTCCAGCAGCGGCTGCGGGCGCCCGACCCCGGCGTTGGGGACGAGGACGTGCAGCCCGCCGTGCCGTTCGACGGTGTGCGCGACGAGCTCCTGGACCTGCTCCTCGTCGCGGACGTCGCAGGACAGGTGCGTGGCGTCCGGGATCTCCTGCGCCGTGCGCCGCGCGGCGTCGCCGTCGATGTCGGAGACGACGACGGTCGCCCCCTCCTCGGCGAAGCGCCGGGCGATCGCCCGGCCGAGGCCCTTGCCCGCGCCGGTGACGAGCGCGACGCGGCCGTCCAGTGCGTCTCCCATGTCGTGTCCCTCTCGTCGTGCGGTGTCGGTCCGGCGGGACGGGCGGGCTGCGGTGTCTCCGCCCGTCCCGCCGGGTCTCAGGGGGCCGGGGCCTCGACGCCGTCGCCGGCCGTCGCCCGCTGCGGGGCGCGCCAGGTGACGGTCAGCGGGATCGGCCCGTTCGGCAGCCACGGCTGCTCGGCGACGGCGTCGGCGACCTTCCAGTACCCGCGCTCGACCACGCCGAGGGCGGCGTCGATCAGCTGGTAGTGCTGCACCGACGAGTGGATGGCCTGGGACTCCACCCAGCAGACGACGAACTCGCCGGGCGCGAACCCGATCCGCTTCTGCAGGGCGGCGATGAGCTGGGCGTCGTGCAGGTGGCCGTCGCCGAAGTTGAACCCGATGACGGAGTTGCAGCCGAACTCGGCCTCGCGGACGGTGCGGGAGTCCAGGTCGTCGAGCCGGGCGGCCAGGACCGAGAACAGGCCGCGGCCCTGGGAGTGCATCGACCGCCAGGCGATCGTCTGCTGCATGGTGACCTCGGCGACCGCCGGCGGGTAGCCCAGTGCCTGCAGCTGGTCGACCTGGTTGGTGGTGGGCCGGTGCGGCAGCCGGTTCAGCTTCTGCTCCGCGCCGGGGGTGAACGTCCACAGCGCCGACGCCCAGTTGCCGGCGTACTGGCGCATCGACGGCAGGAACGACACCAGGTCGGGTCGCAGATTGCCCAGCACCGGGAAGAACGCCAGGCAGGCCACGATCGCGACGGTCAGCACCGGGGAGGACATGTCCCCGACGCCGAAGCCGTCGCCGTTGGGGAAGCCGAGGAACAGGAAGACCGCCAGGTAGCCGAACAGGATGTTCCACTCCAGTGGCACCGCGAGCGGGAACGTCGAGGTGATGAAGAGGTGGAACACCACCATGAGCACCACACCGGCCAGGGTCAGCCGGTGGTCGGTCGAGAACAGCAGCACCAGCGGGGTGATGATCTCCACCGTCGTGCCGCCGACGTGCGCCATGAACGTCGCGAGCCGCGAGGGCCGCAGGTCGCCCGACAACGCGTCCCGGTAGTGCGCCCGCTTGATCCACTTCGAGGGGATGCAGGGGCTGTTGGACACCATCGGCGGGATGACGTTGGTGAAGTGCCTGCCGAACTTCGACACGCCCGCACCGATCCACACCATGCAGATCAGCAGTTTCGCCGCGACGATCACGTCGACGAACGGCAGCGTCCCGAAGAACACCATCGCGGGCAGGTACTGCTCGCCGCGGGCGGCCAGGAAGATCGTCTTGTCGCGCAGGCCGCACAGGACCAGCAGCACGATCGGGGCGATCATCAGCCAGGGCGCGACCAGCCCGGAGGTGTTGTCGGGCAGCACCGCCGACAGCGACGCGCTCGGCACGCCGGGCAGCACCACCGCGGTCAGCAGCGAGGCGACGAGGCCCAGGTAGAGGACGACGTCGAACAGGGTGCGGGTGTCGCCGTCGGTACCGGGGACGGCCTTCCACGGGCGGAGCCGGATGGTGCCGGGGCGGGCCCAGAACAGGATGCCGCCCGTCATCGGCCTGAACTTGCCCGCGATCGGCCCCCAGGACCCGGCGACGCCGACGACCTCCAGCAGCACCGTCCAGAGCACCAGCTTCTGGTAGACGACCGGCTGGTCCCACCAGCCCGACACGTCCCAGAACGGGCCGACGCCGGAGGTCCAGGTGATCAGCGCGGTCCCGATGACGCCGTAGAGGACGAGCAGCTTCACGACGTAGGTCGTCGGGATCATCTTCGGCGACCCGAAGCCGTACTGCGTCCAGTGCAGGGCGAGCGCCTTGGTCCGCTCGAACAACGGCCTGTCGAGGAAGGTGTCGAGATCGACCGGGGGGAAGTCCCCCGTCTTGAACCCCATCGTGCGGTCCTCTCCGGTGGAAGGTTCGGTGGCCGTCCGCGGGCGGTGTCCGGGCAGGACGGCTCCCCCGCCGGACCGTGCGGGTCCGCGGGAGGTCGGTGGGTGCCGGGGACGGGTGCCGGGCGCTGCGCGGGTACGCCGGCCGCCGTCGGGATCGGTGTCGGGGAAACGTAGGTCCCCGGGTGTGACCGACGCCATGTACGGCGATCACGAATCGCGGGCGGCCGGTTGTGCCGGGGACACAACCGGGACGTGCCCCCCGGTCCGGGGCCCGGCCGACCCGCTAGCGTCGCGCGGGTGTCCGCCCACGTCGACGAGGTCGTGGCGGCCGTCGCCCGCGACGTCGAGGCCCGGCTGCCCGAGCTGACGACCGCGATGACCGACTGGTTCGTCGAGGTGATCCCCGAGTTCCGGCACGACGAGACGCTGCGCAGGCTGATGGTCGCGAGCACCTCGGCGAACCTCGTCGCGATCATGGACATGCTCGTCCACTCGATCCCGATGGACCGCATCACGGTGCCGCCCGCGGCCGCCGAGTACGCCCGCCGGTTCGCCCAGCACGACCTGTCGCTGGAGGCGCTGCTGCGGGCCTACCGGCTCGGCGAGCAGATGTTCGCGCAGTGGGCGCTGGACGCGCTGCGGGCCGGGCCGCACCACGGGGACCCGGACGTGCTCGACGCGGTGTCGGTGCTGAGCGGGCGCACGAACCGCTACATCGACGAGGTCATCGCCGGGCTCATCGACATCTACGAAGCCGAGCGACGGCGGTGGAGCACCCGGTCCGGAGCGGGGCTGGCGACCCGGGTCCGGATGGTGCTCGACACCGACCCGCTGACCGACGCGGCCGCCTCGGAGCTGCTGGGGATCCCGGTGACGGGCCGGCACACCGCGGCGCTGGTGTGGACCCCCGCGTCCGGCGACGGCCCCGCCGACGGGCACGCGCTGCAGGCCGGGGCCCGGCTGCTCTACGAGGCGTGCGGGCGGACCCCGCTGACGGTGCTCGCGGACAGCCGCACGCTGTGGGCGTGGCTGTCCGGGCCCGACGAGGTGCGGCTGGACGTCGGCCTGCTCCGCGACCGGCTCCCGGCCGGGGTACGCATCGCCGTCGGCGGGTCGGCCGCCGGGATCGACGGGTTCCGCGGCTCGCTCGCCGAGGCGCAGCGGGCCCGTGCCGTCGCCGAGACCGCCGACGACCGGCCCGCGGTCGTCCGGTTCGACGACGTCGCCGTCGCCGCGCTGCTCACCGACCGGTCCGAGGACCTGCGCCGCTGGGTCGCCCGGACCCTGTCCGGACTGACCGCCGACGAGCCCGGCACCGACCAGCTGCGCGAGACGCTGCGGGTGTTCCTGGCCGCCGGGGGCAGCTACATCCAGGCCGCGGCCCGGCTGCACCTGCACAAGAACACGGTCCACTACCGGGTGCGCAAGGCCGAGGAGCTGCTCGGACGCCCGGTCGGGGAGGACCGGCTGCAGGTCGAGGTGGCGCTGCTGGCGGCGTCGCTGCTGCGGGGACGGCTGTAGCCCCGACGCCTGTGCTCAGCTCACGCGGCGGCCGGGCGGGGGCTCGGCGTGGACGCGGTCCTCCTCGGGTACGACCATCGACAGCACCTCGCCGAGTGCCTCGTCGTCCATCGCCCGCGGCTCGACCGGCTCGTCGCCGAGCACACCCGACACCACCCAGGACCCGGACCGCCCGGTGATGGTGAGCGACAGCGTCTCGTTCTCGTCCGCCGGATCGTTCATCCTGGGCTCCTCTCGGCACGACGCCCTCGGCGTCACCCCTGGCCCGCACGGACCCGGGGTACGGCGGATACCCGTCGGTGGGCGGTTGATACCCGTCCGGGGACCGACCGCACGCCGACCGGCACGAACCGTGCGCCGACCGCGAACCGGACGTGCGCGACCGGACTGCGGCTCAGCCCGGGTGACGGCGACCGGGCGCGGGGGCCGGGTACGCGGGCCCGTGCGCCGCCGACGGTGCCACCGGCAGCATCGCCCACAGCATCTCGGCGAGTGCGCCGTCGTCCAACCCCTTGAGCGGCAGCGGTTCCCGGCCGAGCACACCCGACACCAGCCAGGATCCGCTGCGGCCGGTGATGGTCAGCGTCACCGTGTCCTCGTCGGTCGCGATGTCGGTCATGTGTCCCCCTCCGTCGTGCCTGGCGGGATGTCGGTCGGGCTCCACGTCATCAGACGTCCGTGGTGACACTGCGTTGCTCCACGTCGACGAGCGGTAGCGCAAGCGAGGGGACCGGTGCGAACTCCCCCCGACGGGCGTGGTGAAGTCGGTGGGTGACCAGCAGCCTGCCCCTCACCGGAGAGCGCACCGTCCCGGGCATCAGCCACGAGAACTACTGGTTCCGCCGCCACGAGGTGGTCTACGCGGCCATCGCCGCCGACTGCTCGGGTGTCGCCGTGCTGGAGGCCGGCTGCGGCGAGGGCTACGGCGCCGACCTGCTCGCCGGGGCCGCCCGCTCGGTGCTGGCGCTGGACTACGACGCGACGACCGTGGCCCACGTCCGGGCCCGCTACCCGCGGGTGGGCGTGGCCCGGGCCAACCTGGTGGCGCTGCCGGTGCCCGACGGGAGCGTCGACGTCGTCGTGTCGTTGCAGGTCATCGAGCACCTGTGGGAGCAGGAGCGGTTCCTGCGCGAGTGCAGGCGGGTGCTGCGTCCCGGCGGGCGGCTCATGGTGTCGACGCCGAACCGGATCACCTTCTCCCCCGGTCGGGACACCCCGCTCAACCCGTTCCACACCCGCGAGCTCGACCCGCGCGAGCTGGCCGGCCTGGTCGACGACGCCGGGTTCGGCCGTGTCGTCGTGCAGGGGCTGCACCACGGCCCGCGGCTGCGCGAGCTCGACGCCCGCCACGGTGGCCTGATCGAGGCGCAGACCCGGCTGGCGCTGTCCGGGGAGCCGTGGCCGCAGGCGCTGGCCGTCGACGTCGCCGGAGTCCGGTGCTCGGACTTCGTGCTGCGCACCGGCGACCACACCGACCTCGACGCCTCGCTCGACCTGCTGGTCACGGCGACCCGGCCGTGAGCGGCGCGCCCGTCGGGACGTTCTGCCTCGTCCTGCACTCGCACCTGCCGCTGCTGGCCCGGCACGGCCGGTGGCCGGTCGGCGAGGAGTGGCTCTACCAGTCCTGGGCGCACTCCTACCTGCCCGTCGTCGCGACGCTGCGGGAGCTGGCCGAGGAGGGCCGCACCGGCCTGGCCACCCTCGGGGTGACGCCGGTGCTGGCCGCGCAGCTCGACGACCCGCACTGCCTGCGCGGGGTGCACGACTGGCTCGGCGGGTGGACGCTGCGCGCGCACTCGGCGGCGGGCCGGCTGCCGGACCTGGCCGCGCACGAGCACCGGGTGTCGACGGCGGCGACGGCCGAGTTCGAGCGGCACTGGCGCCACGGCGGGTCGCCCGCGCTGCGCGGTCTGCGCGACTCCGGCGCCGTCGAGCTGCTGGGCGGGCCGGCCGCGCACCCGTTCCAGCCGCTGCTCGACCCGCGGGTGCGGGCGTTCTCGCTGCGCGCCGGTCTCGACGACCACGCCCTGCGCCTGGGCGCCCGACCGGCCGGGATCTGGGCGCCCGAGTGCGGCTTCGCACCCGGGATGGAGCACGACTACGCCGCCGCCGGGGTGCGCCGCTTCCTCGTCGACGGCCCCGCGCTGCGCGGCGACACCGCGTTCGCCCGGCCGGTCGGGACCTCCGACGTCGTGTGCGTCGGCCGCGACCTGGAGATCACCTACCGGGTGTGGTCGCCCCGCAAGGGCTACCCCGGCTCGGCCGAGTACCGCGACTTCCACACCTGGGACCACGAGTCCGGCCTCAAGCCGGCGCGGGTCACCGGACGGCGGGTACCGACCGATCGGAAGAGGCCCTACGACCCCGCGCTCGCGGCCCGCGCCGTCTCCCGCGACGCCGACGACTTCGTCGACACCGTCGTCGCACGGCTGACCGCGCTGCGCGCCGAGCGCGGCCGCCCGGCTCTGACCGTCGCCGCGTTCGACACCGAGCTGTTCGGGCACTGGTGGCACGAGGGACCTGCCTGGCTGGCCGCGGTGCTGCGCAGGCTGCCCGAGGCCGGGGTCGCCGTGCGCACCCTCGGCGACGCCGTCGACGACGGTCTGGTCGGCGACCCGGTCGACCTGCGGGAGTCGTCCTGGGGCTCGGGCAAGGACTGGCGGGTCTGGGCCGGGCCGCAGGTCGCCGACCTGGTCGCGCGGAACGCCGAGGTCCAGTCCGACCTGCTCGCCGCCCCGCTGCCCGGCCCCCTCCGGGACCCGCTGGCCGACCTGCTCGCCGATCAGGCGCTGCACGCCCTGTCCAGCGACTGGGCGTTCATGGTCAGCAAGGACTCCGCCGCCGGGTACGCCCGCTCCCGCGCCGACCTGCACGCCGGACGGGTGGCGGAGCTGTCCGGGCTGCTGCGCGCCGGGCGACGGCGGGCCGCACAGCGCCGGGTCGCGGCCTGGGCGGACGCGCCGCTGCCGACCTTCGGGCACGTGGACGCCCGGGACCTGGGACGGGTCTGACCGCGAACCCGCTCACCCGGTGAGCGGACGGTGCCCCGGGGGTTACCGCCGGTCCGGTGTTTGTCAGGATCTAGCGATGCGGGTGCTGATGGTCAGCTGGGAGTTCCCGCCGGTCGTCGTCGGCGGGCTGGGCCGGCACGTGCACGCGCTGTCCCGCGAGCTCGTCGCGGCCGGGCACGAGGTCGTCGTGCTCTCCCGGGCCCCCACCGGCACCGACGCCGAGACCCACCCGACCCGCACCGAGGCCGTCGACGGGGTGCGGGTGCTGCGGGTGGCCGAGGACCCGCCGGAGCTGGAGTTCGGCACCGACCTGGTCGCGTGGACGCTCGCGATGGGGCACGCGATGCTGCGTCACGCGCTGAGCGCACTGCTGCCGGGCTGGCGGCCGGACGTCGTGCACGCCCACGACTGGCTCGTCGCGCACCCGTCGATCGCGCTCGCCGACGTCCTCAGGGTCCCACTGGTCGCGACCGTGCACGCCACCGAGGCGGGCCGGCACTCCGGCTGGCTGCCGGGGCCGCTGAACCGGCAGGTGCACTCCACCGAGTGGTGGCTCGCGCAGCGCGCGGACGAGGTCATCACCTGCTCCGCCGCGATGCGCACCGAGGTGTCGGCACTGCACGACCTCGACCCGGCCGCCGTCCACGTGGTGCACAACGGCATCGACCCGCGTCGCTGGCGGTCCCGCGCCGCTCCCGCGCACGCCGGCGACGGGCCGCGGATCGTCTACTTCGGACGTCTGGAGTACGAGAAGGGCGTCCAGGACCTGATCGCGGCACTGCCCCGGATCCGGCGGCGGCACCGCGGGACCCGGCTGCTCGTCGCCGGGAGCGGGACGCAGCAGGAGATGCTGGCCGAGCGCGCGGCGCGGCACCGGGTGACGCGCTCGGTGACCTTCCTCGGCCACCTGCCCGACGGCGAGCTGACCGCCCTGCTGCGCGGCGCGGACGCCGTCGTGCTGCCGAGCCGCTACGAGCCGTTCGGGATCGTCGCGCTGGAGGCCGCCGCGGTGGGCGCGACCCTCGTCGCCTCGACCGCGGGCGGGCTCGGCGAGCTGGTCCGCGACGGCGAGACCGGCCTCGGGTTCGCCCCCGGCGACGTCCCCGGGATCGCCGACGCCGTGGACCGCGCGCTGGCCGACCCGGCCGCCGCCCGCCGCCGGGCCCGCGCGGCCCGGGCCCGGCTGCGCACCGACTTCGCCTGGCCGGTCATCGCCGGGCACACCGCCCGCATCTACGCCGGCGCCACCGCGGCCGGGCCCCGCGAGCTCCCCCGCCCCAAGATCCCCACCGGGAACCTGTTCGACGCCTGAGCCGCCGGCTCAGGCCCGGTCGAGCCGGGCCTGCAGGGCCCGGTCGGCCTTGCGTGCCATGTCCGCGACCGCGGCGCGCTCGGCGGCCGCGGCCTCGTAGTCGGCCCGCCGGTCGCGCACCACCCGGGCCGGGGTCCCGACGGCGATCGACTCCGCGGGGATGTCCCCCCGCGCGACCGCGTGCGCCCCGAGCACGCTGCCCGGGCCGATCCGGGTGCCGCGCAGCACCGAGGTCTTCACCCCGAGCCAGCAGCCCTCGCCGATCCGGACCGGCGACTTCACGATGCCCTGGTCCTTGATCGGTCGCCGGACATCCTCCGTGCGGTGGTCGAAGTCGGTGACGTAGACCCAGTCGGCGACGAGCGTCGTCGCGCCGATCTCGACGTCGAGGTAGCAGTTGACGGTGTTGTCCCGGCCGAACACGACCTTGTCGCCGATCCGCATCGAGCCCTCGTGGCAGCGCAGGGCGGTGCCGTCGCCGATGTGCACCCAGCGGCCGATCTCGAGCCGGCCGAACCCGGGGCGGGCCTCGATCGTCACGTCCTTGCCGAGGAACACCATCCCGCGCAGCACGACGTGCGGGTGCCGCAGCCGGAGCTTCGCCAGCCGCCAGTACCGCCGCAGGTACCACGGGCTGTACGCGCGGTGGCGCAGGATCCAGCGCAGCGAGGTGAGGCTGAACAGCTTCGCCTGCTCCGGGTCGGCGTCGGGGATCGGCGGACGTCGCACCCGTCAGACCCTAGGCGTGTGCACCCCTCGGACGACGGGTACCTCCCGGGGACCACGTCCCCCACCCGAGAGGTCCGCCCGTGAGCGACCACCGCCAGCCCGACGACGGCACCGACGTCGGTACCGACGAACTCACCTCCGGAGGCGGCGGCACCTCCCGCGCCGACACCGACAAGGCGGGCAACCCCCGCCCCGACGCGACGACCGACGACTCCGGGGCCACCGGAGCGGCCGCCCGCGAGGTCGAGGCCGAGCACGAGGACGAGCCCACCCGCAGCGAGTGATCTCCCCGGCGGGCCGGTCGTAGGCTCGCCGGTGTGCCCCGCCCGTTGATCATCTCCACCGACCCCGGTGTCGACGACGCCGTCGCGCTCGTGCTGGCCCTGCGCAGTCCCGAGGTGGACGTCCGGGCCGTCGTCGCCACGTTCGGCAACGTCGGCCTGGACGCCACCCTGCCCAACGCCGGACGGTTGCTCGCCCTGGCCGGACGCCCGGACGTCCCGCTGGGGGTCGGCGCCGCCCGGCCGCTGGTGCACCGGCGCGAGCGGCGGGCCGGGCACGTGCACGGCTCCGACGGGCTCGGCGGGCGCGCCGCGGCGCTGCCGGAGCCGGTCGTGCCGGTGGCCGGGGCCGGGGTCGCCCTGATGGCGCGGGTGCTGGAGGAGGCGACCGAGCCGGTCACGATCGCCTCGATCGGCCCGCTCACCGACACCGCGATCCTGCTGGCCGCGCGCCCGGATCTGGTGGGCCGGATCGAGCGGGTGGTCGTCATGGGCGGGGCGATCGGCGGCGGGAACGTCACCGGTGCCGCCGAGTTCAACGTCCACGCCGACCCGGAGGCCGCGCACCGTGTCCTGGCCCAGGACCCCGGCGAGGGCTCCGTGCCGGTCGCGCTGGTGCCCCTGGAGACCACACTGGGCTGTGCCGCGGGCCCGGAGTGGGTCGCCGCACTGGGCGACGCCGACCCGGTCGGCGCCGAGCTGGCCGCGATGATCGCCCCGTACATGCGGTTCTACCGGGAACGCTACGGCCGCGACGCGGTCGCCCTGCACGACGCGACGGCGCTGCTGGAGTGCGTCGCACCCGGGTCGCTGACACCGACGCCGACGGCGCTGACCGTGGACACCGGGTTCGGCCCGGCCCGCGGGGCGACCGTGCCCGCCGAACCCGGCACCCGCCCGGTGGACGTGCTGTCCGCGCCGGACGTGCCGGCAGTCCTCGACGCGGCGCTGGCCAGGCTCACCGCGCGCCCGTAGCGGCTCAGCCCGCCCACACCGCCGCCGCGAGCAGGAGGACGGACACCACGAGCCCGCCCCAGGCCGTGACGGCGCGCCGCGGCGGGACCGTCGGGAGCTCCCGGCCGCGCAGCACCGCGACCGCCAGGGCCGCCGCGGCCGGGGCGAGCACCAGGCCCCAGACCCAGCCGCCGGCCGACGCCCACGGACCACGGTTCCACAGCAGCACCAGCCCGAACGCCGCCGTCAGCAGACCGTCGGCGATCGGCAGGCGCGCATCCGCCCGCACCGCGCGGCGCAGCGCGAGCAGCGAGAACAGCGCGGCGATGCCGACCGGCACCCAGACCAGCGGGTCCGGGGCGTCCTCGGACGGCGGCGTGCCGAACAGCAGCGCCGCGGCGACCGGCTCGACCCCGGCCGTGGTGTCGCCGAGGACGACCGCGGCCCGACCGGTCTCGCGGTCGAGGGCGAGCATGCTGCGGAACCCGCCGGTCCCGCCGTTGTGCCAGACGAACGGGTGCCGGGCGCCGTCCGCGCCGGTGGCCGTGCTGGTGACCCAGATCCAGCCGATCGAGGTGCCGGGGTCGTCCTGCGCGGTCGGGGTCAGCGCCGCGGTCCCCGGTGCGACGCCGGTGAGCTGGGCCTGTGCCCAGCGCGCCAGGTCGCCGGCGGTGGAGAACGTGGAGCTCCCGGCGGGCAGATAGCCCTCGCCGGACCAGCGCGGTGCCGGGCGCCCGTTGTCGAGGTGGCCGGGCACCGCGTCCGGCGGGATCTGCGCGTCGGTGGCGGCGAAGGTCGTCGCGGTCATGCCGAGCGGACCGGTGATCCGGTCCCGGACCAGGGCCGGATAGTCCGCGGCGCCCGCCGCGCGGACGAGCGCCGTCCCGAGCAGGGCGACGCCGAAGTTCGAGTAGGTGGGGGGCTGCTGCGGGTCGACGGGGGCGCTGCGGGCGTCGTCGATCAGCTGTGCGGTCGTCGTCGACAGGTAGGGGTTGCCGTTGAACGCCCGCGCGGCCAGGGCGCCCGTGGCGGCGGTGGCGCCCAGCGGCGGCAGGCCGGAGCGGTGCTGGGCGATCGCACCGAGGGTCACCCCGCCCGCCGGGGTGCCCGCGAGCTCCCCGAGCACGCGGTCGAGGCGCTCGTCCGGGCGGACCTCGCCGCGGGTCACGGCGTCGGCGAACAGCGCGGCGGTGAAGGTCTTGGTGACCGACCCGATCTCGAAGGGGGCCGCGGCGTCGGCGGGGCCGAGCCCGGCGGTGGTGACCGTCGTCGGCGTGACCTCGGCGACGGCGAGCGACCGCAGGCCGCCGAGCGGCCCGGCGGCGGCCCGGACCCGGTCCGCCAGGGCCGGGTCCCCGGCGTCCTGCGGGCCGAGCCGCTGGCGCTCCGGGCCGGCGAGCGCCCCGACGAGCACGGCCAGCACGGCGACGACGGCCGCGACGGTCCCGACCCGGTGACCGGTGACGGAGGCGGTCGTGACGTATCCCCTCATCGGTGCGCGGCCAGGACGGTGACCAGCAGCGGGACGACCCGGGCGGCCGGGACCTCGTAGTGGCCGCGCCGGGTCGAGGCCAGCCAGCCGGCGGCGACGAGCTGGCGCAGGTGGTGGTGCAGCTGCCCGGTCGTGCCCACCGAGGGCTGTTCCAGCAGCTCGGCGGTGCTGTGCACGCCACCCAGCACGTGCTGCAGGATCGCAAGCCGCGCGGGGTGGGCGAGCGCGTCGAGGGTCGCGCTCAGCTCGGGCCAGTCGGCGTCGAGCAGGACCTCGCCCGGGCGGGCGTACTGCCAGCGGACGGTGCCCTCGTCGCCGGGGAGCCCGACGCTGCCTGCCATCAGCACCGCGCCGGGGCTGCGGGCCTCCAGCCCGGTCAGCGCCCACAGCGCGTCGTCGTCGGGGACGGCGGTGTCCGCGGACCCGACGGCGTCCGGTCGGTCGGCGGCCCGCCGGGCCTCCTGCAGCTCCACGACGGCCTGTTCGACGGCGCGCAGCCGCTCCTCGATCTCGCTCACGCAGCTCAAAGTACGGAAGTACGTGGAAACGCACAAACGACGTTCAGGCGAGTCCGAACTCGATGGCGTGCCGGACGAGGGCCGCACGACCGGGCACCTCGAACTTGCGCAGCAGCCGCTGCACGTGGTTCTCGACCGTGCGCGGGGACAGCACGAGCCGGGCCGCGATCTGCCTGGCGGTGAGCCCCTCGACCACCAGCCGCAGCACCTCGGACTCGCGCGGGCTGAGCTCCGGTACCGCGTGCGTGGGGGCCGCGACCGACTCCAGGACGACGTCGGCCAGCCCCGGGGAGAACGCGGGACGCCCGGCGGCGGCCGCGGCGGCGACGGCGGCCAGCTCCCGGGGGTCGGCACCGGTCGCGACGCCGGTCGCCCCGGCCCGCACGGCGTCGAGGACCCGGGCGTGGTCGGCGACCGCACCGGCGACGGCGAGCACCGCCGCGTCCGGCACGCGGGCGAGCACGGCGGCGATCACCGCGGGCGCCACACCCTCGGGGCCGGTCAGGTCGACCAGGACCAGACCGGGCCGGGCGCGGTCGACCGCGGCCGCGGCCCCCTCCGCGGGCACGGGCGGCACGTGGGCCACGACCTCGACCCCCGGCGGCACCACCGGCCGCCCCACCGCCACCGCCGAGACCCGGTCGCCGTCGTCGTGCACGTCCTCAGTTCTCCCCGCCCCGTTCGTCCGGACGGCCCAGCTTGCCATGTGCCGCAGCACAGTAGGCCGTCCGAACGGCGCGGAACCCGCCGGTTCGGCGCGAACGGGTCCGGCGGGCGTCAGACCGCGACGACGGGACGGCGCAGCCGCAGCAGCGCCCTGGCCGCGGCCGCCGCCGAGGCGACGAGCGCCGCGAGGACGACCCCGGCGAGCACCGACATCAGCGGGTCGCCGTGCGTGATCGGCCCGACCAGGACGCCGATGCCGGTCATCCAGGTGCTCCACACCAGGGCGCTCGCGACGGTCGCGGGCAGGAACGCGCGCAGCGGCAGCCGGACCCGGCCGGCCGCGGACACGCTCGCCAGCCGTCCGCCGGGCAGCAGCCGGGTCGCGACCAGCGCGGCGACCGGTCGGCGGTGCAAGTGGCGGCGGACCCAGGCGCCGGTCCCGTCGCCGCGACGGGCGCCCCGGACGACCGAGTTGGAGCTGCGTCCCGCGCCGTAGAGCACCGCGTCACCGAGCAGCGACCCGACCACCGCGGCACCGAACAGGGCCGCGATCCGCCACCGGTCGCCCTCCGCCAGTGCGGCGGCCGTGGCGCTGAACAGCACCGGCTCGCTCGGCAGGAACGGGAGCGGCCCGTCGCACATCACGGCGACGGCGAGCAGGGGCACCAGCCAGGGGCTCTGGAGCAGGTACCCGATCAGGGCGCTCGGGTCGGTCACGGGCTCTCCGGAGGTCGAGCGTCGGGGGCGGAGCCGAGTCTGCCCGGTCCCGTGACCTGTTCGTGATGGGGGTGGCCCCCGTTACGGGTTCACTCCGCTCACCGCAGGGAACCCACCGCCCCGCCCGCTCAGTCCGCGAGGCCCTGCTCGATGGCGTACCGGACGAGCTGGCTGCGGTTGTGCAGCTGCAGCTTGCGCAGGGTGTTCTGCACGTGGCTCTCGACGGTCCGGTGCGAGACGACGAGCTTCGCCGCGATCTGCTTGGCCGTCATACCCTTCGCGACCAGGCGCAGCACCTCGGTCTCGCGGTCGGTGAGCGCCGGGACGGCGGGCGCGCCGTCGGCGGGACGCGGGGCGTCGGCGAGCCGCCGGTACTCCCCCAGCACCAGCCCGGCCAGCCCCGGGGTGAACACGGCGACGCCGTCGGCGGTGCGCCGGATCGCCTCCAGCAGCTCGTCGACCCCGGCGGACTTCACCAGGTAGCCGAGCGCACCGGCCTTGACCGCCTCCAGGACGTCTGCGTGCTCACCGGAGGCCGACAGCACCAGTACGCGGCTGTCCGGGCTCTGCTGCCCGATCGCGGCGATCGCGTCCACGCCGGAGGTCACGCCCAGGTTGAGGTCCATGAGGATCACGTCCGGCCGCACGGCCGTCGCGATCCGGACGGCCGCGGGCGCGTCCGGGGCCGTCGCGACGACCTCGAGGCCGCGCTCGGCGAGGTCGCGGGCCACGCCCTCGCGCCAGATCGGGTGGTCGTCGACGACCATCACCCGGATGCTCATGTGTCCTCCCTGGGGACCCGGATGACCCATTCGGTCCCGATGTCCGGTCCGGTGTCCAGCGTCAGTGTCCCGCCGACGTCGCCGACGCGGCCACGGATGGAGCGGGACACCCCCATCCGGCCCTGCGCCTCGGCCTCGGCGAGGCGGCCCTCGGGGATGCCGGGGCCGTCGTCGCGGACGCTGACCTCGACCGCCCCGGGCAGCTCCTCGACCAGCACCCACGCGCGCGCGTCCGGGCCGGCGTGCAGCGCGACGTTCGCGAGCGCGGCCCGCACCGCGCCCTCCACCTCGTCGACGACCGGCCCGCCCAGCTCGACCGGACGTCCGGGGGCCGAGACGGTGACCCGGTCCGAGGCGAGGATCCGCAGCGCGGCGGCGAGGTCGCGGTACCCGGACGCGTCGGTGGTCCCCGGCCCGGACAGCAGCGCACGCAGCGCGGTCTCCTGCTCTCCGGCGAGCACACCGAGCTCGGTCGCCCCGCCGCCCAGCTCGGCACCGCGGCGCTGGACGTGCGCCAGCACCTGCAGGACTCCGTCGTGCACGGCCCGGGTGAGCCGCTCGCGTTCGGCGGCGGCGGCCTGTTCGGCGACGAGGCGGCGCAGCCGGGCGGCGGTGCGGTCGAGCACGTGCGCGGCGAACCCGACGGTCAGCCCGGCCAGTCCGAGCAGCTGCATGTCGCCCAGCTCCAGCACCCCGAACCGCTGCTTGGACAGCACCAGCGCCGCCGAGATCACGGCCGCGGCGAGCACCCCGCCGGTGATCCGGAACGCGACCGCGCAGGCCAGCACCGCGCCGGAGGTCCAGATCGACCCCATGCCGGGGCCGCCCTCGTCGAGGTGGGCGACCCGGACGACCAGCGGCGTGGTCGCCATGATCGCGACGCAGACGCCGAGGTCGGCCAGGGCGAGCAGGCCGCGGCGGTCCGGGGCGCCGGGCAGCCCGCCGAGGTAACCCCAGGACGTCACGGCCGTCCACACCGCCATCACGACGAGCACGCCGACCGCGGCGAGCGGACGTTCGTAGCCGGTGCGCAGGTGGTAGAGCGTCACGCCGACGACGGTCAGCAGCGTGAGCAGGCGGTAGGCGATGACGCCGCGCCAGAACGGCTCCAGCGGGTGCTCCACGTCGTCCATGCTGACCGACAGCGCGCCGCGCCGGGGCCGATCGCTCATCTCGGCTTGGTACCGGTGATCAGGGCGTTGTAGAACCAGCTGCGCGGCACGACCCGGTTCAGGACGTGCTCGTCGAGCCAGGACAGCCGCTGCCAGCCGTGGTAGGCGAACATCGCCCAGTTCCAGCCGAGCTTGCCGGGCGGGACGGCGGCCTCGAAGGTCCGCACCGGCCAGCCCAGCATGGCGGCGGCGAACTCCTCGGTGGAGGCCCGCACCCCCTCGGCCCCGGCCCGGGTCGCGGTGCGCTCCAGGTCGGCCGGGTCGAAGGTGTGGATGTCGACGACCGACTCCAGCGCGGCGGCACGGGAGGACTCGTCGAGCTCGTGCTGGGGGCGGCGCCAGCCCTGCAGCGGGCCGAGCCGCGTCAGGGTGGTGGTGGCCTTCCACGTCCACTGCCCGAGCTTGCGGGCGTAGGCGTCGCCGACGGTGGTGGGCTCGCCCGCGAACACGAACCGCCCGCCCGGCTCCAGCACCCGCAGGACCTCACGGAACGCAGCCTCGACGTCGGGGATGTGGTGCAGCACCGCGTGCCCGACGACGAGGTCGAAGCTGTCGTCGGGGAACGGGATGTGCTCGCCGTCGACGACGGCGCCCTCCACCTCCAGCCCGAGGTGCTCGGCGTTGCGGGTGGCGGCGGCGACCATGCCCGGGGACAGGTCGGTGACGACGCCCCGCTCGGCGACGCCGGCCTGCATCAGGTTCAGCAGGAAGAACCCGGTGCCGCTGCCCAGCTCCAGGGCGCGCAGGTAGGGGCGGCCGTCCCACGGGGCCGCGGCGCGGAAGCGGCCCGCGGCGTAGTCGATGCAGCGCTCGTCGTAGCTGATCGACCACTTCTCGTCGTAGGTGCCCGCCTCCCAGTCGTGGTAGAGCACGTTGGCGAGCTTCGGGTCGTGCCAGGCCGCCTCGACCTGCTCGGCGGTGGCGTGCGGGGTGGGCGCCGGGTCCGAACTCATGAGTAGGAGTTTCGCAGAACACGGCCGCCGGCCTGCTCCCCGCCCGGGCGCGTCGCGCGGCCGGGCGGGGGCGGGACGGCTCAGCGGCCGGTGAAGGTGGCCTTGCCGGGGCCGTTCTCGACGAAGCTGGCCATGCCGGCCTTCGCGTCGTCGGTGGCGAACACGCCCGCGAACAGCTCGGACTCGATGTCCAGGCCGGTGCGCAGGTCGGTGTCGAGGCCGTTGTCGATCGCCTTCTTGGCGGCGGCGTAGGCCAGGGCGGGGCCCGCGGTGAACTGCTGCGCCCAGGCGACGGCGCGGGTGTAGACCTCGTCGGCCGGGACGACCTCGTCGACCAGCCCGATCGCCAGCGCCTCGTCGGCCTTCACCATGCGGCCGGTGTAGATCAGGTCCTTGGTACGCGACGGCCCGATCAGCCGCGCGGCGCGCTGGGTGCCGCCGCCACCCGGGAAGATGCCGAGCAGGATCTCGGGGAAGCCGAGCTTGACGTTGTCGCCGGCGATGCGGCGGTCCGCGCCGAGGACGACCTCCAGGCCGCCGCCGAGGGCGTACCCGGTCACCGCGGCGACGGTCGGCTTGGGGATGGTGGAGATCGCGCCCAGCCCGGCGGACAGCCGCCGCGCCTGCGGCGCCATGTCCGAGTAGGACATCGACGCCATCTCCTTGACGTCCGCACCCGCGGCGAAGGTCTTCTCCCCGCCGTACACGACGACCGCACGCACGTCGGCGCGGGTGGCGGCCTCGTCGGCCACCTCCAGCAGCTCACCCTGGATCTGGCGGTTCAGGGCGTTCATCGGCGGGCGGTCGATCCGGATCGTCCCGACGCCCTCGTCCACGGACAGGCTCACGAATTCGGTCACGCAGCGGACTCTAACGGGGTCCGGCACCGGGCTCCCACGGCTCGGGACCCAGTCCGGTGAGACGGCCCGCGAGGTTCGCGACGACCAGCTCACGGCGGTTGCGGCAGCCGGTCTTGCCGAACAACCGGGTGAGGTGGTTCTCGACCGTCTTCTCGCTCATCGTGATCCGGGCCGCGATCTGCCGGTTCGACCGGCCCTCGGTGATGAGCCCGACCAGCTGCATCTCCAGCTCGGAGAGCCGCTGCTCGCCGAGCTCCGGGGTCCGGACGGCGATCCCGTACCGCGACATCGCCCGCCGTACCGACCGCCGGATCCGGGTCGCCTTCAGGTCGTCGGCGATGGCGAGTGCCTCGT
Source organism: Pseudonocardia sp. ICBG1034 (assembly GCF_020131375.1). Taxonomy (NCBI): domain Bacteria; kingdom Bacillati; phylum Actinomycetota; class Actinomycetes; order Pseudonocardiales; family Pseudonocardiaceae; genus Pseudonocardia; species Pseudonocardia sp. ICBG1034. The sequence continues at coordinate 1,342,143 of NZ_JAHLEK010000015.1, read as the reverse complement.
GCAAGAGGGGCTCCGCCTCCTCGGGCCCGACGACGTCGGCGGCCTGCAGGCACGCCTGTGCCAGGTCCGGCAGGCTGCCCCGTTCGCGCCACCACGCGACGCCCCGGCGCGCCGCCGCCGGGTCGTCGTGGAGCATCGCCTCGATGAGCTCGCCGTACTCCGGGCCGACCGACTCCGGTTCCACGGCCACCGCGTCCTCGACCGCCTCCCCGATCCGGCGCCGCCAGCCGTCGTCGCCGCTGCTGCGTGCGAGCATCGCCAGCCAGTTCAGGACCTCCCCGGCGTGCGGCCCCCGGGAACCGCGTCGCAGCTCGCCGCTGTACACCGCCCAGGTCGCCGGCAGCGCCTCCAGCGCGTTCTCGCCGGTGTGGGCGAGCCGGGCCTCGGCCCACTCGCGCAGCGCGGGCACGGCGGTGTCGGTGTCGGTGTGGTCGGTCTCGGGAATCGTCCGTGCCCACGCGTGGGCACGCCGTTCCCGGCCCCGGAAACGGTGGACGGCCGCGGCGGCCAGCGCCGCCCACGGCCGGGAGACCACGTCCGCGGACTCCTGGGTCTGCAGCGCCCGCGCCGCCGACAGCGCCCGGTTCCAGCGCCCGTCACCGTAGGCGACCATCATCCGCTCGAACGCCGCGAACGGACCGTCGGCGGGGGGCCGGTAGTCGGGACCCAGCAGCCACCGGAGCATCGGCACCAGCCGTCGCCGGGAGAACGCGTGCCGCACGTCCGCGGGCACCCGCAGCGAGTCCGCGGACAGGTCCCGCAGTGCGAGGACCGGCCCGCCCGGCGCGAGCGGCGCGAAGCCCTGCACCAGCTCACCGATCGAGAGGTGCTCACCGCGCCACCACCGTTCGCAGAGCTGCAGCGGACAGGAGGGGTCCCCGATCCCCGACAGGGCCGAGCGGACCGGTGTGCTCACCCGGCGGCCGAGCTGCAGGGCGGCGAGCGCGGCGGACGCGGCCAGCTCGGTGCGTGACCCCGTCGTCCGGTACCCACCCTCGTCGACGGCGTCGGCGACGAAGTCGGCCAGCTCGTCGAAGCGGCCGGCGGCCCTGGTCGCGCGGACCAGCTCCGCCTGCACGCGACGGCGGCCGTGTCCGGGCCCCGCGTGCCGCCACGCACTACGGAGGTGGCTGATGGCGAGGTCGGGGTCGCTGTCGGCGAGACGGACGGCCTCGTCGTGCAGCACCACCGTCAGCCGCTGCCGGACGGGCCACGTGGTCCCGGCCGCGGCGACGTGGCCGGCGAGTGCGGACAGGTCGTCACGGCTGCTGAGCCCGACCGTCGACTGCACCCGGCGACCGATCCGCACATGCAGGTCGCGCAGCGCGTCCTCCCCCAGCCCGGCCCGCACCGTCGTCCCGAGTGCCCGGCACAGCGGGGTCAGCCGACCCCGGAAGTCGCACTCGAGCGCGGACTCGGCGGCGAGGGCGTCCACGAGGGCACCACAGCCCACCGCGGTCCGTCCGGTGGCCCCCGCGACGGCGTCGAGGTCGGCGATCCGGAGCCCGGTGGGCCCGGCGGCGAGTGCGACGAGCTCCTCCGCGGCACGGCCGGCGGAGCGCACCGTTCCCACCAGGAAGTGGCCGGCCGGGAGCCCGATCGGCGCGCGGTCGTCGCGGAGGCAGAGGGTGCGGTCCACGCGCACGACCCGGTCGTCCTCGCGCAACGCGGCCAGGGTGCGGATCAGGGTCCCCGGACACCCGAACAGCAGCCCCAGCGCGTCCCGCAGGGCGTCGACGAGTCCCGGGTCGACCGGGCCGCCTGCCGCCCGTCGCAGGATCTCCACCGACGCCTCGTCCGACAGCATCGGGAGGTCGACGATCTCGTCGGCGGCATCGCCGACCTCGGCGACCTGCTCGGTCGGCAGCTGGACCGACCGCATCGCGGCGAGCACCCGGTGCCCGGCGCGCCGGGCCTCCGCGAGCACGAACAGCGGCGCCGCGACGTGGTCGGCGTCGTCGACGGCGAGGGTGACCGGACCCCGCGTCCCGACCGCGGCGAGGAGACGACCGGTCTCGGCGCGCAACCGGGAACGGCCGGCGATCGACTCGTAGGTCTCGGCGGTGGCCAGGCGGCGCACCGACCTCATCGCTCCGGGCAGCTCGGGGCCGGGGTCGAGCTGCTCGAAGGACCGGCCGACCGCGCCCAGCAGCGGACGGACCCCGAACCGGTCCCAGCCGGCGTGGTCCCGGTCCGCGTCCACGAACAGGACGGTGGAGCCCGACTCCCGCAGCTCGTCACCGATCCGGGTGAGCAGGGCGGTACGTCCGCTGGAGGTGGGTCCACGGAGGACCGTCAGCGACGCCTCCGGCGTGCCTCGCAGGGCGTCCAGCACCTCGTCCCGACCACAGAACTCGATCTGTTCCCTGCTCATGTCACCGTCCCGGTCGTGCGGCCTCGCGGGCTGCGAAGATCATGACATGTGCCGCGGAACGGTACGCTGGACAGCAGGTTCCCGGTCGGCACCGCCGGGACCGGTACCCGGGGCCGGCGTGGTCCCCGCCCGAAGTCCGCTCGTCGTCCCGTGGTGCGAGGAGTTCCTCGCCCCGTCGCACCGTCGTCGACGACCGCCCTGTGGAGGCACCCTTGCCCGTCCCGGACCTTCCGGACGACGGAACCCGCTCGGCACTCGTGCACGGACCGCCGGGGATCGGGCGCACGGCCGTGCTCGACCGGCTGGCCGCCCGCGTCGGGGAGCAGGGCGGCGACGTCCTGCGCCTGCGCTACACCCCCGACGGTCCGGTGATCGACGGCAGCACGGCGGTGCTCGCCCGGGTCCCCCCGACGCTGCTGCACCCGGTCGACGGCGCGCGGCACTCCCCCGCCCTCGCCGCCCGGATGGCGGCGCCGATCGCGATGGTGCTCGACCGGCACCGGCTGACACTGCTCGTCGACGACCTGCACCGCAGCGACCCCGACTCGGTCGCGGTGCTCGCCGCGCTGGTGCCGTCCCTGGTCGAGGCCGGTGTCCGGGCGGTGTTCACCGTCCAGACACCCGTCCCCGGATTCCTGCGCCCCTTCGTCGCGGTGGTCCGTGCTCTGCGCCGCGACGGCGTCCTCGACTCGCACCGGCTGCGGCCGCTCGACCGGGCGCAGACCGCGAGGCTGCTGGCCGAGCAGCTGCGCAGCCGCCCGGCACCCGAGCTGGTCGACCTCGTGCTCGAGCGGACGCGGGGGGTGCCGGAGGCCGTGCTGGACCTGCTGGGGAGCCTGTCGGCGGGCGGCCGGGTCGTGATCTCCGACCGGCACGCCTATCTCGGCCCGGGACCGGAGCCCGGGCCCCGGCCGGACGGGCCGCTGCTGCGTCCGGTCCGCCGTCTGGGGCCCGCCATGTGGCCGGTCGCGACCGCCGTCGCCCTGCTCGCACCCCTCGGGCCCGCGCTGCCCCGGCTGCTCGCCGCGAGCCTCGACATCGACGTCGACGAGGCCCGTGAGCACCTCGAGGAGCTCGTCGACGCCGGGGTGCTGCACCGTGGCGGGGCCGACGACGGCTGGCGTTTCCCGGTTCCCCAGGTGGCTGTCGAGCTCGCGGCCTGTCTGCGGCCCTACGAGCGGCGCTGGGTGGCCGTCACCGCCGTCGTCGCCCTGTGGACGGGTGTCGCCCACGCCGAGGACCCCGACTACCTCACGGACCGCATCGCCGAGGCGGGCGCGTTGCTGGACACCGACCGCGCCCGGTCCGAGCTGGTCCAGCGGGCCACGATCCGCGCGGCCGACGACCCGCACCGGACCAAGGCCTGGTGGCTGACCGCCGCGGACCTGTCGCCCGACCGCGCCGACGAGGCGATGGCCCGCTGGATGTACGCCACCAGCTGCTACCGCACCGGTGACTACGCCACCGCCGTCACGACCATCGAGTCCGTCCTGGACGAGCTCGGCGACGTCCTGCCCGAGCACTGGGTCGTCGACGCCGGTGCGACGATGCTCGGCTCGATGCGCAGCCTCGGCGACCTCGACGGGCTCCGCGCCGTCGCCCACGGCCGCCGCGAGCTCCCCGGCGACGTGGCCGCCCGGTCCTCGTGGCGTGCGCTGGCCCTGTTCATGCTCGGCCGGTGGCGGGACGCCCTGGAGCTGCTCGACGACACGCGGTGGGCGTGGCGCGGACCGGGGGCGACCTCCTACCTCGGGGACACGCTCTCGATGATGGCCGAGCTGGGGGCGGGGCGTCCGGGGACGTTCGAGACGCTGCTCGCCGATCCGGGGCTGTGGCCGGCCGACAACTCCGCCCGTCGCCGGCTGGCCTTCACCCAGGGGCTGGTCACGCTCCTGCTCCTGCTCAGCGACGTCGGCCGGGCCCGCCGGCTCATGGCGGACGAGGGCCTGACCCCGGAGATGCTGAGCCTGTCCGACCGGGCCTCGCTGGCGTTCCTGGAGGGCCGGACCACCGAGGCCAAGGACCTGGCCCGCCGCTACCGCGTCGGCGGGTTCGTCGTCGGGCACGACGCGGGCCTGGAACTGATGCAGCAGCACCACGCCTTCCTGCTGCTCGCCCGGGGCGAGATCACCCGGGCCCGGGAGTTCCTGGACGAGGCGATCGCGGCGAAGTCCTCGCTGCGGCACCTGCTCGCCGCCCCGCGCGCCGTCGCCGACGTCGCCGTCGGGGACCTCGACGAGGCGGTCGACCGGCTGCAGGGCTCGGTGGCCGACGCGGAGGAGCGCGGCATCCTCATCGGCACCGACGCGAGCCACCTCCAGATCGCGCGCATCGCCATGGCCCGCGGCGATCTCGACGGCGCGCGGCGCGCGGGCCGGGCGCTGGAACGGTTGCACGACGTGCTCGGCACCTCGCGGACCGAGCTGTACCTCCTGCTCGTCCGCTCGCTCGTCGACCGCCACCCGACGACCGTCGAGAGCTGCCTGCGGATCGCCCGGGAGCGCGGCCTCCCGCTCGAGCTGGCGACGGTCATCGGCATCCTGGGCGAGCAGGACCTCGTGGGGCCCGACGACCTGTGGGAGTGCTACGACCTCTTCGGGGACCTCGGCGCCCTGCTGTGCCGGAACTGGGTCCGCGGTCAGATGACCCGTGCCGGCGTGACCGTACCCGGCCGCACCACGGTGGTGGCGGAGAACGAGCGGCTGCTGGGGCTGCTGGTGGGGCAGGGCTTCGGCAACCGCACGATCGCCACGATCCTGCAGGTCAGCGAGAAGAGCGTGGAGGGCCGGCTGGGCCGGATGTTCGCCCGCGCCGGCTACCGGTCGCGGACCGAGCTGATGACGGCGATGCAGGACCCCGGGTTCACCGGCTGACCGGTCGTGCCCCCGGCGCGCGACGGCCTCAGACGGCGAGTTCGAGGTCATCCGCGGTCAGCAGTGTCAGGTCGGCGGGAGCCACGGCACCCCCGGCGCTGAGCCGGGACGCCTGCCGGTCGGCCATCCGCTCGAACACCCGGCGAGCGGTCCGGCCGTTACCGAACGTGCCGTCCTTCGGGATCTGCTCGAAGTAGGTGAGCAGGGCCTGCTCCGCCTCCGGGGCGAGCCGGTAGTCGTGGCGCTCGCACTGGCTGCGCACGATCGTGACCAGCTCGGGGGCGTCGTAGTTCGCGAACTCGATGGTCCGGCTGAAGCGGGACTCCATGCCCGGGTTGGCCTCCAGGAACTGCTGCATCTCCTTCGAGTAGCCGGCCGCGATGACGACGACGTCGTCCCGGTGGTCCTCCATCAGCTTGACCAGGGTGTCGATCGCCTCGCGCCCGAAGTCGGGGCCGGTCCCGCCCCGGCCGCTGGACAGCGTGTACGCCTCGTCGATGAACAGGACCCCGCCCAGCGCGCTCGTGAACGCCTCGGTGGTCTTGATCGCGGTGCCGCCGATGATCTGGGCGACCAGGTCCGCGCGCGCCACCTCGACCAGGTGCCCGGACCGCAGCACCCCGAGGCGGGCGAGGACCTCGCCGTAGAGCCGGGCGACGGTCGTCTTGCCGGTGCCCGGCGCGCCGGCGAACACCAGGTGGCGGGCCATCGGCGGGGCGGACAGCCCGGCGTCGACCCGGCGCTTGGCCATCTTGTTGAGGTTCACCAGCGAGGTGACGTCGGCCTTCACCCCCTCCAGCCCGACGAGTGCGTGCAGGGCGTCGAGCGGGTCGTTGGTCGGGCGCCGGGACGGTGCCGCACCCGGCGCGGAGGCGACGGCCTCCTGCGGGCCGCCGGCGGCCGCCGCGGCCGGACCACCGGAGCGGGGCCCCGGCGCGTCCGGGATCCCGTTGGCGAGGCTGGTCAGCCGTTCGACGGTGAGCGACGGGGCAGGGGCCGTCACCCGCAGACCGGCGCCCGCGTTGCCCTGCGCGGTGCAGCCGATGAGACGGACCGGTTCGGCCGTGGCGACGACGACACCGTCCGCCCCGCCGTCGCCGGCGGTGCACTCCTCCAGCGTGCCGCCGGAGCCCGCACCCAGCCGGAACCCCGCTCCGGGGGCGCCCGCCACGCGACAGTGCTGCAGGGTCAGGTCCGCGCCGGTGCCGGCGGCGACGCCGTCGCCGCCGACCGCCGACAGGTGGCAGTCGGCCAGCGACAACGCCGCGCCGGTGACGGCCACACCGGACCCGGCGGCACCGCGCAGGGTGAGCCCGCCGATCTGCGGGCGCGCCCCGTCGGTGACCCGCACGCCGTCGGCGCCGGCCCGCTCGATCTCCACGTTCTCCAGACGACCTCGGGCACCGCCGGAGACGACCAGTGCGCAGGTCCCGGCGTCCAGGACGCGCAGCCGGCGCAGGAACGGGTCCGCGCCGTCGTCGACGACGACGCCGGCGCCGCTGTCGGCAGCGGTCTCGACGGCGTCGAGCTCGGGGGTGCTGCGCCCGGTCACCCGCAGCCCGTCGCCCGCGGTGGAGCCGACGGTGCAGCCGGTGGCGGTGCCCGAGGCCCTGCCGGTCCACAGCAGACCCGCCCCGGTGGCGCCGCGCACGGTGACCGAGCGCAGCTGCGGGCGGCAGGCCTGGTCGACGTGCACACCGGCAGCACCGCAGGGTCCGATCCCCGCCCCGTCGACCTGCACGGACGAGCTGCTCGCGAGGTACAGGCCGACCCCGGCGGCGTCGGTGACCTGCAGGTCGGAGGCGGTGAGGGCACCGTCCTGCTCGACGGCGACGGCCGGCTTGCCCGCCCCGGTCACCGCGGTCCGGGAGAGCGTGAGGCGGCCCCGCTCGTGGACGAACACGCCGTTGCCCGCGGGGTCGTCGATCCGGGTCGCGGTCAGGTCCAGTACGCCGTCCCCGGCCACCACGACCGCCGTGGTGCCGACGCCGGTGATGCGGCTCAGCGACACGGAGCTGCCCACCGGGGAGCTGACGACGACCCCCGCGCCCGCCGGGGCGGTCAGGGTGCAGTCACCGGCGTGCACCGCGCCGTCGTCGCGGGCGAGCACCGCCGACCAGCCCGCGCCGGCGACGGTGCACTCGGTGAGCCGTAGCGCCCCGCTCGTCACCAGCACCGCGGCGACGACGCCCGGCGCGCCCTGCACGGTGATCCCGGACAGCTGCGCGGTCGCCGACGGGGGCCCGGCCAGCACCACCGCGACCCCCTCGCGCGGGGCGATCCGGACGGTGCCGGGGCCCTCCTCCGCGGTGATGGTGATCGCCCGGCGCAGCACGAGGGGCTCGGTGTAGGTGCCGGGCGCCACGCTGACGACGGCACCCTCCGGAGCCGCGGCCACGGCCTCGGCCAGGCTGCGGTGTCCGGACCCGCCCATCGGCGAGACGGCCAGCGCCGCGCTCATCGCGGCACCGGTCCCGTACGGCGTCGCGGCTCCATCGCACCCCTTCGGCAGAGTCGGTTCCGGCGGTCCTCCCCTGTCTAGTGCGGACCCCGGCACCGCGGAGCGGCGACGGGACCCGCGCGCGTCCCACGGGGGAGATCCCCCGCGAACCGGTCAGCCGGTGGGGGCCCCGCCGGTGAGCGAGCGCAGCGTGGCGGCCGGGATCAGCGCCGGGGCGGGCGAGTCGGGGTTGACCACGACGTCGACGCCCTCGGCGGGCAGGGCGGCGGCCAGCTCCGCGGCGGTGGTCTCGCGCCAGGACGCGACGCCGGTGACCCGGTCGCGGTGCGCGGCGGCGGTGACGACGGGGACCACGCCGCCGCCGGGCGCGGGCCGGACCACCGCGACGCCGGTCTCGTCGAGGGCCACCCCGAGACGGGCCTCGAGCAGGACGGTGTCGAGCAGCTCGAGGGTCTCGTCCTCGGGACGCAGGCCGTCCGCCCGGTCCAGGGCCAGGATCTGCAGGACGGCGTCGACGGGGTCGGTCGGCGACCCGGGGTCCGCGGGGACGTAGTCGGGGTTGGTCTGGAACCCCTCGACGCAGCCGTCGGCACGCAGGATCCAGGCCCCCACGATCCGGGTCGGGTCGGGGTGGGACTGCTCCGGGGTCGGCCGCCAGGCGGGGTCGACGAGGTAGGCGATCCGGTCCTCGGCCGGCGCATCGGGGTCGGGGCCGCTGTCGTCGGTGGTGTTCATCGCGCTCCGTTCACGGGGTCGGGTCGGGGACCGGGCGCACCCCGGCGGGCACGGCGTCGTCGCCCCAGACCGGGGTGTCCGGGGAGACCCAGCTGTCCGCCGCCGGCGGCCCGGGAGCCGTGGCGTCGAGGTCGGTCGCATCCCGCGCGGGCCGGGGCGGCCCGGCGTCCTCGCGCGGGTCCCGGAGCACCGACCGGATCTCGGCGACCCGCAGCGGGGTCGGCTCCGGGCGCGGCCCGGTCTCCGGCCCAACCGGGTGGGTGGGCAGCGGCAGCGGCGCCCGGCCGCCGGTGACCGCGGCGGCGCGCACCCCGCGGACGGCGGGCGGACCGTCCGGCCCGACCCGCGTCGCGGTGCCCGCACGCGGGTCGACCAGCCACTGGGTGTCCCCGTCCTGGAGCAGCACCCAGGTGGTGGGAGCGACGCGCGGTCCCCGCCGGCCGGTGTCCCGGACGGCTTCCACGACGGCCGAGGAGCCGTGCCCCGCGTTCCGGACGGCCGTGGCCACCGCGGCCCACGCGCCCGCGCCGTCGCCGACGGCGACCAGCTCGGTGCCGAGCCCCTCGGCGACGACCTCGTCCGCCGGGCGGCGGTGACCCGCGTCGGGCAACCGGGGGGCCCCGTGCCAGGTCTCGACGACGGCCACGGCGGAGTCCACGGTGTCGCCCTGCAGCAGGTGCGCCCAGCGGTCCGGCGACACGAACGGCCGTGGGACCCCGTCCCGGCCGGTGACCGCGGTCGTGAGACGCCCCTCGGCGGTGTACCCGTTCCGGTCGGCGTGCTCGACCGCGGCGCGGGCCAGCTCGGTCGGGGACTCCGGCGCCGGGCGGCCCTGCTCGCGCCAGCGCCGGTAGACCTCGAACGAGTCGTCGCGGCCGGAGCGCAGCCCGCGGCTGTCCAGGGCGACGCGGACGGCGTCCATCTGCGGCCGCGTCGGCGTCTCCGGCGCCGGGAGGAGCGGGTGCACGACCGTCCCGGGGTCCGTGACCGGCCCCGGGACGGTGACCGTCGACGAGCGCGGGGCCCGCCCCGAGGAGGTGTCGGCGGGGCGCGGCGGCGGGGGCGGAGTAGCCGGGGGCTCCTCGCCCTCCGGGATCGTGGCCAGCCGCGGCACCCGGGGCGGCAGCGGTGCGGCCGCCACCGGACGCCGCTGCACCCACTCCGCGGTGCGCCGGTCCAGCTCGGTCTTGGCCTCGGCCCACCCGCGGGCGGCCTCGGTGTACTTCTCACCGGCCACGCGGAGGTCGGTCGCGATGTCACCGGTCTGCTCGCCGCGCAGGCTCTCCAGGCGGCGGCGGTCCGCCGCGGGGGTGCCGAGCCAGAGCGCGTCGAAGCGGTGCTGGACCGCGACGAGCTCCTTGTCGGCGGCGCGCCAGTCGTCCGCGCGTGCCTTCTCCTCGGTCATCGCGGAACGGACATCGGCCGGCATCGGGCCCAGCAGCGTCTCGGCGTCGCGTTCGGCGATGAACAGGCGCAGGTCCGGGCCGCGCGTCGTACCCCTGACGTGCAGGTCGTCGCGACCGGGCCGGGTGAGGACCGCTTCGACGTCGTAGCGGTAGGAGCCCCCGAGGATCCGGACCGAGCCGCCGAGCTTGGTCTCGTGCTCGCGTCCGGTCAGGGGCAGCTGCATCGACCGGTTGCTCGCCGACGCCTGCCCCTGGGCGTCGCTGCGCAGGTCCCCGCGGGACTCGCCGACGGTGCGGCCGTCCCCGAGCAGCCCGGCGCCGACGCCACCGGACACGTCGCTGTAGGGACCGGCGACCGTCGAGGTCATGGAGTGGGACTCCGCGCCGACCCCGAGCTGGGCCGACACGGCCTCGGTGTACAGCGACTCCGGCACGATGCGCAGCCGCGGCGTCAGCACGTACCCGGGCAGGCTCGGGTGCGCGACCGGCGGCAGGTCGGTCGGGCCGTCGAGCAGCAGCGGGATCCAGGTGTCGAGGTACTCGGGGGTGAACATCGCGTCGAGGGCGTGGTGGCCGGGCTCCCCCGGGGTCGTCCAGGCCCGGGGGACGTCCGCGGCCTGCAGCGCCTGCTGCAACGCGGACCGGGCGCGCTGCGCGTCGCCCCGGATGTTGCCGAGGACCGTCTCCGGGTCGACCGTCGCCGCGGGGCGCCCGTCGGCTGCCGGACGCATCTGGTCCGGCGGCGGGAGCGCCGGGTCGGGCTGGGTCGACAGGAAGGACACCGGGACCCGCCGGCGCAGCGTGAACGGCACCGAGGCCAGCGACGGGGTGGTCGTCCCGTCCCGGGACACCGACAGCTCCAGATGCCCGTCGCGGCCGAGGACCGCGGTCGGACCGTCGGAACCCAGCCAGCGCCAGCCGCGGTAGGTGTGGGCCGTGGCGTCGGGGCGGTGGCCCGTCGAGGACCAGGACGCGCCCGCGGCGGCGAGCCCGCCGCCGTAGTGCGGGCTCCCGTCGACGGAGCCCTCCCGGCCTCCCACGCTGCCACCGACGTCGGCGCTCGTCCCGGACGACACCGCGGTCACGCTCATCCGCTGGTCGCTGAAGTACTGCTCGACCTTCGGCGCGTGCCCGTCGTGGACGACCCGCTCCACCCGCGCGGCGTCCGCGCCCGGGTCGGGCACGAACCGCAGGGTCCCGGTCAGGTCGTGGTGGCCGACCACACCGCCGCGGGAGCCGGTGAAGGTCAGGCCGTCGCCGCCCAGGCTGTCCGGCATGCCCTTCAGGTCCGTGGCGGTGAACCCGCGCTGCGGGTCGGTGAACCGCTCGGTCAGGGTGCGGACGTCGGCCGCCGGGAGCACGCCGTCGAAGTGCCCGGGGATCTTCGCGGCGAGGTCGGCGAGGGGGCGCGCGATGTCCTCGTCCATGGCCCAGCCCAGGCCGACGACCGGCGAGGTCCCGCGCAGCCGCGACGGCACCAGCAGGGGCACGTCGGAGGTGTCGGGTCGAGGGAGCTCCGGGGGCAGCAGTCCCCAGTCCCGCAGCTGCGCCTCACCGGCGGACACGTAGACCTGCCGTGGCAGGTCCACGTAGCGGGTCGCGGTCCGCTCGGTGGGCGTGCGCACCAGGTCCAGGAGCTGGTTGGTCACCGTCGTGCGGGCCGTCGCCTTGAAGACACCGTCCATGACGACCACGTAGGAGCGGCTGCTGCCCAGGTCGTGGAAGGTCTCGCTGGCCCCCGACGTGCCGCGCGACCGCCCGGCCCGGTGCGACGCCCGGTAGCCGGCGTGCACGCCCCCCGATCCGGTCGGGTGCCCGTTCGCGGCGGTGATGTCCTGTGCCGTCAGCGCCGTGTCGTTGGCCTCGATTCCGGCACGCCCGGTGACGGTGTGCGTGCGGTTGCTGCCGCCCGAGGCCAGGCCCCCGCTGTAGACGACCTCGCTGCGGGAGCGGTCCACCGGCGGCGCGTGGTCCACCGACAGGATCCGCGGGCGGTACAGCATCAGCTCGCCCTCGCCCGTGCCGCGCCGGTCGAACAGGCGCCCCTTGTGCACGAAGACCGGTGTCCCGATCCCCTTCTGTGTGACGGTGCGGTCGTTGGCGACCCGCTCCGGGCCGAAGGTCATGTCGAGGGCGCGGCCGTCGTCGGTGCCGGACCGGGCGAGCACACCGGCCCCGGTCGTCGCGTCGAACGCCGCCTCCATGGCCGCGCGCCGGGCGCCCGCCCCGCCGACCCAGGTGATGATCGTGTCGGGCCGCAGGGTCGGGGCGAGGTCGGTCCTATTCGGCCGGATCGGGGTGGCCGTCGGGGCGCCCGGCATCGGGATGCGCCGCAGGTGCGGCGGCGCGTCCGGCCGCAGCATCTCGTCCTTGGGCACGTCGAGGGCGAACGGCTCCACGACGGGCGGCTCGGCGACGTCACGCACCGGGGTCCGCTCGACGGCCTGCAGGCCCGGCGTGCCGACGCCGGTGACCCGGCCGAACGCGTTGGTGACCGCGAACCTGTCCGCCGTGACCCGGTAGGTGTTGACGCCGGTGACACGGTGCGCGTCGCCGCCGGGGCCCCCGACGCTGCGCCGGCCGGTGACGGTGCCGACCGCGCCCCCGGCGTCGCCGCCGTGCGCGTACCCGGCGCGGGCCGTCCCGCCCAGGTACATCGGGCCGACGTCGAAGCTCAGGCCGAACCGGCCGCCGAACCCGGCGTCGAACGCGCTGCCCGAGCTCGCCGTGGACTCCTTGCGGTGGCCCGCGCTGGTCTTCACCGCGACGCCCGCCCGCGGGCCCTCGTCGACGACGTCGGACATCACCGCGTCGACGCGGACGTGCAGGTACTCGGTGTGCCGTACCCCGTCCCGGGAGAACAGCAGGTGCACGCCGCCGTCGTAGAGCTGGTCGGCCGTCGCACCGAGGACGGCGTGGGTCGTCTGGTGGTCGAGCATCCGCCAGCTCTCGCTGAAGCCCTCGACCGTGCCCGCCTTCGACGCCGTGCGCTGCGACCCGTCGTGGTCGACCAGCGAGGCCATGCCGCCCTCCTCGGAGGCGGCGATCCGCTCGATGCGCTCCCGCAGCCGGGCCGGGGCGTCGCCGAGGGAGTGCACGTGGGCGCGACCGATGCCGCGGCCCGCCGCGATGTAGGGCGGCAGGGTGTCGGTGCGGGCCGAACGGGGGGCGTCGCGGATCTCGTCGGGGACCGGGAGACCGGCGTCGCGGGCGTTGTGCGGGTCGTCGGCGAGCAGGGTCTCGACCGGGACCCGCACCGGTGGGGCGGTCTCGCTCGTCGAGCCCCAGGCGACCGTCATCTCCAGGTCGAAGTCGACGTCGAAGGCCTGCAGCCGGGTCTGGTCGACATTGCGCCGGGAGGCGCTGATGTGGTTGGCGGACCACCCGCGGCGGTGGTTCCAGCCCGCGCCGACGTAGGGGCCCAGGTTCATGAACAGGAACTTCGGGGCGACCCGCCAGCCGCCGCGCAACTCGCCGGACACACCGCGGCTCCGGCTGCGGCCGGACTCCACACCCCAGTCGATGCGCTGGGACAGCGTCGTCTTCCCGGCGACCGGACCGCGCCACGACCCGGCCCTGGGGACCAGCCGGGCCATGACGAACGCCGACCGGCCACCGCCGACGGCCAGCTCGTCGGACTTCATCCAGCCGCCGGTCAGCCGCTGGAAGTGGTGGGTGAGGGTGTTGTCGGACAGGAAGTGCGCGAGCCGGTTGTGTCCCGGGGTCCCGGGCCTGACGAGCTCCGGCGGGAGCTGACCGGCCAGCGCGGCCAGCGCGGCGTCGACGCCGGGGGTGCGGATGTCGAGGACCGCGGCGTTGGACAGCGCGGGGCCCGCGGTCCCGTCCAGCGGGGCGGGGACCCGCCCGCCGGGCCTGCGGTCGGCGGTGTCGAACCAGCCGCTCGCGGTGCCGGCGACGGTACGCGGGCCCGGTCCGACGAGGGCCCCGGAGTCGTCGCGCAGCGTCACGGTGAACCGCACCGGGACGTCACCGGCCGGGGCGTGCTTGCCGTCGTAGCCGACGTCGACGTTCACGGTCTTGCGCGTGCGGTGGTGCACGGTGTCGCTGCCGCCGAGGGTGATCCCGCCGCCACCGAAGCCGGTGATGGAACCGCCGGTGCCGACGACCGGGACCGACAGGCCCGAGGTGTGGGCGAGGCCCTCGACGTGGTTCGCGGTGCCCCGGCGGATCTGCTCGGTGCCGTCGGTGGCCGCGGGGGCGTCCGCGCCGCGGGCCGGACCGGGCCGGGTGGGGTCCTCGCCGATCGCGACGACCGCCTCGTAGACCCGGCCGCCGACCCGGACGTCGAACGGCAGGCCGCTGTGCAGCGCCTCCGGACGGGCCTGCAGCATCTCGTCGAGCTGCTCGGCCACGGCCCGGTCCCGGCGCCGGTGGCGGCCGGGGACCATCTCGTCGATCAGCTCGGCGACGGCGCGGCGCTGGTCGGCGCCGACGGTCCGGACACGCAGCAGCCGGTCCGGGCCGGGCCCGCCTGCGCGGGTCGACGTACCGGTCCCCGCGGGCCCGTCGCCGCGCCGGGGACCGGCGTCGGGACCGGTCCAGGGGGCGAGTACGTCGTCGTCGAAGCGGTAGCGGCCCGACTCCAGGTCGTCGCGCAGCGCGCGCACCGCGTTCGGGTCGCGGGGCGCGTCGAGGTCGACCAGGCCCCGGGTCTCCAGGTAGTGGTGCAGGCGACCGGCGACGAAACCGTCCTCGGCCAGACGCGGGGAGTCCAGCAGCGCACCGAGGAACGGGGACCCGGGCGGGGCGACCATCAGCCCGGTGGGCGGCGTTCCCGAGCCGTCGTCGGGGCGGGTGAGCAGGGGGAACAGCGGCTCGCCGTCGGCGAGGCCGCGTGGCATCCGCGGCATCGTGTCCGGCAGCGCACCGGCGGTGTCCGGGACGACGCCGGGCTCGGCCCAGACGCCGCCGTCGCGGTGCAGGACCGCGACGGCGACGTCGGCCCCGGCCCGGTCGAGATCGCCGGCGATCAACCGGCTGAGGATGCGGTCCGCGGGTCGGGTGCCCGCGGGGAACTCGGTGGCGACGTCGCGGAGGGTGACCCCACGCCGCTCCAGGCTGACCCGGGCGGTGTCGGTGAGCCGGCCCGCGTCGGTCCAGACGTGCACGGCGGCGGGGTCGCCGGTCCGCGTCGACCACACGTCCAGCGACCGCAGGATCCGTGCGTCCAGCCGCCCGTTCAGCATCGGGAGGTGCACCCGGCGCGGGACGTCGGCGAGGTGGCGCCCGTCCTGGTCGCCCATCACGGTGCGCCGGACGGGCTGGTCGACGAGCGCCTGCACCCCGCGCGACGGCGGTGGGACGACACCGTCGGGCGCGTCGACGGCGGAGCGGGCGGTGACCCGGACCCCGCCCTCGACGTCGGCGAGCAGGCCGCGCAGGTAGACCGCGGCCGCGGTGGCCCGGCCGTGCCCGGTGGCGCGACGGTGGGCGACGTCGTCGCGCGCGCGACCGGCCCGGTCGGTGTCGGCGTCGCCCAGCAGCCTGCGCGCATCACCGCGGAGCCGGTCGGCGCGGTGGCCGATGCCGTCGCCGACGAGCCGGACCCGCGGCGGCGGCAGCCCCCGGTCGCGGGCGAGGCGGGCCCGTTCGCGTACCTGCTCGGCGAGGCCCTGCAGCTCCCGGCGGGCGGCGGCGTCCAGGCGGGTGGCGTGGCTGCGGAACGGCACGTCGCGCACCGAGTCCACGGCGGTGACGTCGGTGGTGTCGCGCCCCAGCACCGCGACACGGTGCTCGGCCGGGGACGCCCCGGGCGCGGGCGGACGCACGGTCCCGGTGGCGACGATCCGGAACTCCCGTTCCGCGAGCCCGCCGGTCGCGCCGCTGACGACCCGTGCGCGCAGCCGGGCCCGGGCGATCGACTCGACGTCGCGGGCCCGGTCGAGCCCGGTCCGCTCGGCACCGGTGCGGTCGGCCCACGCCCGCGACGCCGAGCGGGAGCCGTTGCCGTGCCCGGTCACCGTCAGCGCCGGGGTGGGGCGGCCCTCGGCGCGGGCCGCGACGACGTCGTCGATCCACCGGTCGGTGGCGGCCTGCACGGCGGCCCGCCCGGTCGCGTCCACACGGTGGACACCCTCGCCGAACGCGACGGTGAGCCGGGTCGCGTCGCCGGGGCCGTGCGTGCTCCCGGTGTCGGACGAGCCGTGCGTGCTCTCCGGCCCGAGCGGGTCCCCGGCGTCCTCCGGGGCGTCGGTGCCGGAGCGGGCCGTGCCCCAGTCGAAGGAGTCCGGGGCGATCGGGGCGCCGTCGGCGCCGCGCACCGGCGGGCCCTCCACGGCGGGCGGGGCGGGTGGGGTGGCGTCCCGCGGCGCCGGCAGCGGGAGGTCGTGGGTGGGGGCCTGGCGTGCGACCTCGTCGATCCGGGCCAGGTCGGTGCCGGTGAGCAGCGTGCTCCGCCAGTCCGTGCCCATCACACCGGTCCCGTCGACGACCCCGCCGAGGACCGCGCCGGGGACCCGGTAGCGGTCGGGCAGACCGACCCGGTGCAGCAGCTCGTGCAGCGTGCGGCCGACCGCCAGCGCGGGGTCGTCGCCGCGCTCGAGATGCTCCATCCGCCAGTGCAGCGACGTCGAGTTCGCCCCGGTGTACCCGGGCTCGGAGGTCACCAGGATGCGGTTGGCGTCGGCCCGCGTCGTCGGCTCGATGCGCAGGTGCAGCTGGTCGCCGCCGGGCAGCGTGTAGCGGCCGTCGACGTGGTCGCGCAGCGCCTGCGTGGCCAGCTCCGTGGCGCGGGCGACGTGCGCCGGGTCCCCGACGAGGTGCAGCGGCAGGGTCAGCTCGCGCACCCACCGTCCCGGCTCGACCTCGATGCGGCGCACGTCGACGGTCACCGGGTTGCCCTGCGGGGTCAGGGTGCCGTCCGGCTGCTGCAGGACGCGGATCTGCTCGGTGTGCGCGGTCCCGGGCGTCGCGTCGCCACGGCGGGCCTCCCACTGCGCGGGCAGCAGCGGGTCCCGGAGCACCGGGGCGGCCGGCGTCGCGTCCGTGCGCCAGAGCGGGCCGGGGCGCCACGACCGGGAGGGGACGGGCGGCCCGGTGTCCGGACCGGCCGCGGTGGTCGGCCCGTCGCCGGGCGGGCCGGTCTCGGGGCGGGCCCCCGCGCCCGGGTCGTCCGGAGCGGTACGGGCCGCGTCGTCGGGGGTGAACCGGATCGGGGCAGCGTCGGGATCGGCGCCCACGGCGAACACCCGGCCGATCCGCGGGATCGGGTCCGGACCGGCGACGGTCGCCGTGCCGGTCCGCGGGTCGACGAGCCAGACGGTGCCCTCGTGGTTGACCACGTTCCAGACGCGACGCACCGGCCCGACCCAGTCGCCGCGCCCGTAGGAGCGGCCGGGCTCGGCGGCCTCCGGGTAGGCGTGGACGATCGCGTCGGCCCCGTGGCCGGCCCGCCGGATCCGGTCGACGACCGTCCCGAACGCCGCCGGTCCCTCCCCGACCGGGGCGAGCGGAGCGCCGAAGGCGTTCTCGACGTCGGCGACGGCGGCCGCGAGCGGGGTCGCCGCGGAGCCGTACGCGACCCGCGGGGTCCCCCGCCAGGTCTCGTGGGCGGCCAGCCCCGCGTCGAGTCCGGCGCCGAGGCCCCCACCGCGCAGGGCGGGGGCCCACGTCCCCGGGGCGGCGAACGGCGTCGCCGCGAGCGACGCCTGGGCGAGCAGCGCCTCGGCAGCGCTGTAGGCCTCCCGGCTCGCCGTACCGATCTCACGGATGCCGGTCTGCAGGTCCTGGGGACCGGCGAACGGCGACCCGCCGACGCGCAGGGTGCGCGGCCCCTCGTGGCGCATCTCGCCCACGGCGGCGGGCGGGGTCAGCCGGGGCGTGCCGTCCGCGGTGCGGTTGTGGTCGAGCTCCGGCAGCGTGGTGCGGATGCCCAGCGCCTCGTCGGGGCCCACCCGGCGGCGCTGCGGGTCGTCGCCGAGCCCGCCGTACAGCCACTCGCGCAGGGTCGCGGTGCTCTGGCCGGAGTCGCTCATCCAGCGCGGGGGGAGCCTGCGGTCGAGCAGGCCGGGGTCGGGGTCACCGCGGTGTCCCCGCGGGTCGAGGGCACGGAACGTCGAGGCGAACCGCTCCATCACCGGGCCCGTGTTGCGGTGCAGCCAGGCGGCGCCCTCCGGGCCGGTGCCCTCGACGACGTGGTCGGGGAAGTGCCGCAGGTTGAACGCGGAGAAGTTCTTGGTCAGCGACACCCCGCCGTCGGCGTGCAGGCGCTGGGCCATGGCCGCGAACTGCAGGTAGAGCGCGGCGACGGTGCCGTGCACGGCCGTCCGGGTCGCGGCCAGGGTGTGCGGCGGCCGGCCGGCGAACGCGGGGTCGGTCATCATGTCCGCGGCCACCCGGCGACCCAGGTCCAGCCCGTCCGCCAGGTGCAGGCGGGCCGCGTGGGCCGGGAACACGTTGACCGCCGCCGCACGGCCGGACAGCCAGGTCAGTAGGTCCGCGAGACCGGCGACGGCGGTCCCGGCGGTGTAGTGGGGCGACACCGTGACCCCGCCGGACCCGGTCAGGGGCTCGACCCGGACCCCGTCGGCCTCCGACGAGAGCCGGTACTCGGGCGACGGGAAGATCGTGGAGAGCGGCGCGGGGCCGGTCAGGGCGGCCAGCCGCTGCAGCACCCGGTCCAGCGCCGCCGCGCTCTCGTGGAGCGGCACCCGACCCGCGTCGCCGTCGAGCAGGCGGGCCGGCTGGGTGACCAGCTCCAGCGTCATGCCCGACGTGCCGATCTCGGCCACCGCGGTCAGCGCCGCGGACCCGGCGAGCTCGTCACCGGAGGAGACGTACTCCTCGAGGTTCACCAGCCGGTGACGCAGGAACTCCGCCTCGACACCGATCGCACGGGCCCCCGGCCCGTCACCAACCAGGTCCGGGTTCGCGACGGCCGCGGCCAGCGACCAGTGGCCGCCGCGCGGCATCGGCTCGCCGCGCCCGCGCCACTGCGCGTACGCCTCGCGCACCTCGTCCGGGCCGGACGGCCGGTCGTAGACCTGCAGGGCCTGGCCGATCGCCGCGGCCTGGGCGTCGGTGGGCACCTCGGGCACCGACGGGTGCGGCACGGCCGGGGGCGTCCCCCCGGGGACCGGCGACGGGGCCGGGCCGGCCGCGGCCGGACGCTGCGGCAGTGCCGGGGCCGGCGGTGCGGGTGGTGCGGGCGCCGGCCGGGTGGGGGCCTCCGGCGGGGTTCCCGGGGGCGGCGGCGGGGCCGCGCGGGTGGGTGCGGGCGGCGGGACGTCCCGGGCCGGCGCGGGGACCGGCGGGGCCGGGCGGGCCGGAGGGGGCGGCGGGGCGGGACGCACGGGCGGGGGCGGGACGGCGTCGTCGCGGCCGGCACCGGGGCTCACCCACTCGCGGACGCGGCGGTCGAGGTCGGTCTTGGCCTGCGCCCAGGCCCGGGCCGCCTCGTCGAACCGGGTGGCGGCGGTCCGGCGGTCGGCGTCGATCGCCGCGATCTCGGTGGCCCGGTCCCGGGCCAGGGTGGCGCGGCCGCCGGGGCCGGCGTCGAGCCACAGCTGGTCGTTCCGACGCTGCAGCTCCACCAGCGCGGTGTCGGCGGCCCGCCACTCGCCGGCGCGGGCCTTCTCCTGCTCCATCGCGGTGCGCACCGTCCCGGGCATCGGCCCGAGCAGGTCCGCGGCGTGGCGTTCGGCCAGGAACAGCCGCATCCCGGTGCCGGTGACCGTCGGTACCGTGAACGTCTCCGGGGCCCGGCCCGGCCGGTTCAGCTCCAGCTCGATCCGGTAGTCGAACCGGCCGCCGAGCAGCCGGACGGGGTCGCCGAGCTTCGTCTCGTGCTCGCGCCCGATCAAGGGCGCCTGGCCGCCGCGGTTGCTGGTGGAGGCCCCCGCCTCGCCGTCGGCGCGCGCGTCGCCGCGGCTGCTGCCGACGTCGCGTCCCTCCCCGACGACCGAGCCGACGACGTCGCCGGAGTGGGTCTGCGACGACGCGGTCTGGGTCCCGATGTGGAAGTTGGACTCGGCGCCGAGGTTCATCGCCGCGGACACCCCGTCGGTGTGCAGCGACACCGGGGTCACCGTGATCCGCGGGGTCAGCGTCACGCCCACCTGGGTGGGGTGGACGACCGGCGGGAGCGTCGCCGAGCCCTTCAGCATCGACGGGATCCAGGAGTCGAGGTGTTCGGGCGAGAACAGCACGTCGAGCTGGTGGCGGCCGGCCTCGCCGGGCCGGCGGAACGCGTCCGGCACGTCCACCGTCGCGAGGTGGTCCTGCACCGCGCGGCTCATCGCCACGGCGTCGGTGCGGACGACGCCCATCGCCGTGTCCGGGTCGATCCGCGGCGCGTCACCCCCGGGCCCGGCTCGGCGGGTCTGGTCCGGGGGCGGCTGCGGCAGGTCCGGCAGGGACGACAGGAACGCCGCGGGCACCCGGTGGCGGAGCGTGAACGGCGCCGAGGTCGGGCCGGGGATGGTCTCGCCGTCGCGGGTGACGGTCAGCGAGAGACGACCGGTCTGCCCGATGATCGCGGTGGGCCCGTCGTAGCCGAGGAAGCGCCACACCCGGACGGTGTCGGACGTGGTGTCGGTGTGCACGTCGGTCCGCGACGAGGACGCGGCGAGCCCGCCGGAGCCGCCGCCGTAGTACGGGTCCTCACCGCCGCTGCCGCCCCGGCCGCCGAGGGTGCCGCCGAACTGTGCGACCGGGCCGGAGCTGCGCACCGACGTCGACGAGCGCTGGTCGGCGAAGTACTGCTCCACCTTGGGGGCGTGCCCGTCGTGGACGACCTGCTCGACGCGGGTCGCTCCCGGGGTGGTGTCCGGCACGAACGACAGGTGCCCGGACAGGTCGTGGTGGACGAGGAAGCCCCGCCGGGAGGCGCTGAACGGCACCCCGTCCCCGCCGAGGCTGCTGTGCAGCCCCTTCAGGTCGGCCGCGGAGATGCCCCGCTGCGGATCGGTGAGCCGCTCGGTCAGCAGCGCGATCTCGTCGGCGTCGAGCCGGCCGGCGAAGTGCCCGGGCAGCTGGTCGTTGATGTCGGCCAGCGGGGCGCGCAGCGCCTCGTCGGTGGGCCAGCCCAGACCGGTGACGGGGTCGTCGCCGCGCAGCGTCGGCGGCACCTGCAGGTCCACCGGTGCCTGGTGCGGGCGGTGCTCCTCCTGCGGGAGCAGGCCCCACACCCGCATCTGCTCCTCGCCGACGGACAGGAACACGTGGTCGGGCAGGTCGACGTAGCGGGTGGCGGTCCGGCGGGTGGGGGTGTGCACGGTGTCGAGGAGCTGGTTGCTCTCCCACGACGTCGCCCGGTGGGTGACCACCCCACGGGCCTTCACGACGAACGACCGGCCCCCGGACCCGTCGTCGAACGTCTCCCGCGCACCGAGGGTCCCCTGGGCCGCGGTGTCGCGGGCGCCGACCTGGTAGCCGCCGTGGATCCCGCCCGACCCGGTCGGGTGGCGCGCGGACTGCTCCAGCTCCTGGGCGGTCAGCGACGAGTCGTTGACCTCGAACCCGGCCCGCCCCTGGGCGCCCCGGGCGTTCGACGACGAGCCCGACGCGACGTAGCCGCCGTAGACGACCTCGCTGCGGGCGCGGCCGGTCGGCGGCGCGTGCCGCACGTCGACGACCCGCAGGTCGTAGAGGCCCAGGGTGGACACGACGGTGCCTCGCCGGTCCCGCCAGCGACGCTTGTGCACCTGCTCGGGGGTGGCGAGCCCGCGTTCGGTGACGCCGCGGTCGTTGGACACCCGCTGCGGGGCCAGGACGGCCTCGAGCGCGCGGCCGTCCTCGGTCCCGCGCCGGCCCAGCACCGCGTCTCCCCCGGCGGCGGCGGTGAGCGCGGCCTCGGCGGCGGTGCGGCGCTCCTTGACCCCACCGATCCAGGTGAACGTGCTGTCGGCCAGCAGGGTCTGCGCGAAGTCCCGGCGCCGCGGACCGACCGGGCTGTCCATGGTGATCCGCGGCCGGCTGCGGATGCCCTGGGCCTCCGGCGGCGTGCCCGGGGTGAGCATCTCGTCGGCGGGCACGTCCAGCGCGAACGGTTCCCGGATCGGCGGGCCGTCGGGCAGCTCCACCGGGGTCCGGGGGCTCACGTGCCGACCGGGTGCACCGATTCCGGTGAGCCGCCCGAACGCGTTGGTCTCGCTGAACCGCTCCGCGGTGATGGTGTAGAGGTTCTCGCCGGTGACCCGGTGCGAGGGCCCGGCGGGACCGGCGACCGCGCGCCGGCCGGTGATGGTGCCGCCGGCGCCGCTGTCGCTGTGGCCGAGACCGGCCGAGGCCCGTGCCCCCAGGCCCGGGTAGACCGCGCCGGCCTCGAACCCGAGCCCGGCGCGCAGCCCCAGCGTCCCCTCGATCCCGGTGGCGGCACCGCTGACGGACTCGGTGCGGTTGCCGGCACTGGTCTTGACGCTGATCCCGTCGAGCGGGCCCTCGTCGCCGACGTCGAGCATCTCGGCGGTGATCCTCAGGTGCAGGTACTCGGTGCTGCGGAAGCGGTTGCGCGCGAGCACGAGGTCGACGCCGCCGTCGTAGAGGGAGTCGGCGCTGGTGCCCAGCAGCGTCTGGGTGGTGTTGTGGTCGAGCATCCGCCAGGTCTCACCGAGGTCGCGCACCGTCGAGCTGCTCCTCGACGCGCGGTGGGTCCCGTCGCCGTCGGCGAGAGCCGCGAACGGGCCGCCGACCGAGGCGATGATCTGGTCGATCCGCTCGCGCAGCCGGGTCGGTGCGTCGCCGAGGGAGTGCATGTGTCCCCGGCCGATGCCCAGGCCCGCGGCCAGGTAGGGCGGGAGGGTGTCGGTCCGGCGGTCGGTGTTGCGTGCGTCGCGGACGGACTCGGAGACGGGCAGTCCCGCGTCGCGGGCGTTGTGCGGGGAGTCGGCGAGGACCAGCTCGACCGGTGTCCGGGCCGGCGGCGCGACGGCGCTGGTCGACCCCCACCGCACCCGGGTCTCGCGCACGAACTCGACGTCGTAGGCGCCCGGGGAGCTCTGGTCGACGTTGCGCCGCGACGCTCCGATGTGGGTGGCCGCCCAGCCGCGGCTCCGGTTCCAGCCCACCCCGAGGTACGGGCCCAGGTGCAGGAAGGCGACCTTCGGGAAGAACCGCCAGCCCCCGCGGATCTCCCCGGAGACACCGAGCCGGGAGGTGCTGCTGCCCTCGACACCCCAGTCGATGCGCTGCTGCTTGGTGGTCTTGCCGTCGAGCTCGGCCAGCCACGACCCCTTCTTCGGCACCAGCCGGGACTCGACGTACACCGGTGGTCCGCCGGGGTTGCGCAGCTCGTCCGAGCGCACCCAGCCGGTGGTGAACCGCTCGTAGTGGTGGGCGAGGTGGTTGTCGGACAGGAAGTGCAGCAGCCGGTTGCGGCCGGGGGACCCCGGTTGCAGCAGTCCGGGCGGGAGCTGGTCTGCCAGCGCGGCCAGGACCGTGTCCGGGCCGGGTCCGCGGACGTCGAGGACCGCGGCGTCGGACAGCGCGGGCCCGGCACCGGGACCGAGCTCGACGGCGGGCCGGGCGCCGGCCCTCGGGGTCGGCTCGTCGAACCATCCGGTGGCGGTCCCGTCCAGGACGCGCGGGCCGGGGCCGACGACGGCGCCGGACTCGTCGCGCAGGGTGACGGTGAAGCGGACCGGGACGTCGGCGGCCGGGGTGTGCTTGGCGTCGTAGCCGACGTCGTTGTTGACCGTCTTGCGGGTCCGGTGCCCGACGGTGTCGCCCCCGGTCGCGGTGACCGCGGCACCGCCGTATCCGGCGAGCGAGCCGCCGGAGCCGGCGATCGGGACGGCGCGGCTGCTGTCGTCGTAGCGGCCCTCGACGAGGTTGTCGGTGCCGCGCCGGATCTGCTCGGTGCCGTCGGTCCGCGCCGCGGCGGGGTCGGGGCCCTCGCCCCGGCGGCCGGGGTCGTGGTCCACGGCGACGAGGGCCTCGTAGCGGCGGCCGCCGACCTCGACGTCGAAGGGCAGCCCCTGGTGCAGCGCCGACGGCCGGTGCGTGAGCATCGCGTCGAGCTGCGACGACGTCGCCGTCCCCGACCGCCGTGCCGACGCACCCGGGACCATCGACGCGATGAGGTCCGCGACGGCACGCCGCTGTTCGGGCCCCACCGACTGCACCCGCAGCAGCGAGCGGGGCGCGGCGGCCGGAGCGGGCACGTCACGGCCGGTCCACGGCGACAGCACGTGGTCGTCGACCCGGAACCGGCCGGAACCGAGGTCGGTGCGCAGGTCGGCCTCGGTGCCGCGGTCGGCCCGCGCGGCCAGGTCCACCGGGCGCCCGTCGAGGTGCTCCTGCAGACGGCCGGTGAGGAACCCGTCCTCGCCGAGCCGGTCGGAGTTCAGCAGGGTCTGCAGCAGCGCCGAGCCGGGCGGGGCGACGAGCAGCCCGGTACCGGGACCGTCGAGCCCGTCCGCGCGGCCGGTGAGCAGCGGGAACAGCGGCTCGCCGTCGGTGACGCCGCCGGGCATGCGGGGCATGGTCGCGGGGAGGGGGGCGGGTGGGCCGTCCCCGGTGGCGCGCACGGCCGGGTCGGCCCAGACGCCGCCCTCGGAGTGGACGACCGACAGCGCGACGTCCGTGCCGACCCCGGTGAAGGAACCGGTGCGGAGCCGGTGGTTGAGGATCCGGTCGGTCGCGCGGGTACCGGACGGGAGGTCGGTGGCGACGTCGCGGACGGTGACCCCGAGGTCGGTGAGGCGGCGCCGGGACCTCGCCGAGAGCCCGCCGGGACCGTCGGCGCGGGTGTCGGCCCACACGTGCACGGCGGAGGGGTCGCCGGTCCGGGCGATCCACATCTCCAGGGCGCGGCGGACGTCGGCGGTGAACCGTCCGCCCAGCAGCGGGACGTGCACCCGGCGGGGCACGTCCTGCAGGTGGCGGCCCTGCGGGTCGCCCATGACGGTGCGCGGCAGCGGCGCGTCGACGTGCGCCTGCACGCCGCGGCCCGGCCGGGGCACGACGCCGTCCGGTGCGTCGACCGCGGCGCGGTGCACGATCCGGACCCCGGGGACGTCCGCGAGCTGCCCGCGCAGGAACACCGCCGCGGCCAGCGCCCGCGCCCGGCCCGTCGCCAGCCGCTGGGCCACGTCGTTGCGGGGCCGGCCGGCCCGGTCGGTGTCGGCCCGGCCGACGAGGGACTCCGCGGTACCGCGGGCCCGGTCGGCGCGGTGCCCCATGCCGTCGCCGACGAGCAGCACCCGGGGCGGGGGGTTCCCGGCCGCGGCGGCCAGGCGGGCGCGTTCGCGGACCTCGCCGGCGACGGTGGTGAGGTCGCGGCGGGCGTCGTCGTCGAGGCGGGTGACGTGGGAGTCGAAGGCCACGTCGTGCACCGAGTCGGTACGGGCGACGTCGTCGGTGCGCTGCTCGACGACGGCGACGCGGTGCTGTTCCACGGACGCGTCCGGGACGGGCGGGCGGGCGCTGCCGCCGGAGACGATGCGGAAGTCCTCGCGGGTGAGGCCGCCCGCCCGATCGGTGCGCAGCCGCTCGGCCAGGCGCTGTTCGGCGACGTCGTGCACGGAGCGGGCGCGGTCGCGGCCGGTGACCTCGGCGCCGGTGCGGTCGGCCCACGGGCGGACGAGGTCGCGCGACCCGTTGCCGTGCCCGGTGACCACCAGGGCGGGCGTCGGGCCGCCGGCCGCACGCGCGGCGACGACGTCGTCGATCCACGCGTCGGTGGCGCGTTCGACCGCTGCACGGTCGCGGTGGGCGATCCGGTGGGAACCCTCGGCGAACGGGATGCGGACGGGCGCGCCGGCGGGGGCCGCGTCGCTCCGGGCGCTGTCGACGCTGTCGCGGGGGCCGCCGCCGTCACCGTCGTGGGCGCCGTCGCCGTCGTTCCGCAGCACGCCGTCCTCGCCGGGCCCGCGGCGGCCGACCGCCTCCGGCGGGCGCTGCGCGTCCTGTTCGACGACGGCACGCACCGACCGGGACGGGGGCCCGGCCGGGCCGTCCGAAGCAGGGTCGACCGCGGCCCGGGTCACGATGCGGACCCCGTCGGCGTGGTCGCCGAGCAGCTCACGGAGCCGGTTCGCGACGGCGTCGGCCCGCTCCCGGCCGGCGGCGCGCCGTTGCTCCAGGAGGGCCTCGGGGCCGGCCGACGGCGGCCGGACCACCCACCGCCCCGGGGGACGGGGGTCGTCGGCGGGGTGCCGGAGCAGGTCACGGGTCCACTTCTCGGCGCTGCCGAGCCTGGTCTTCGCGACCCGGCCGGAGGTCTCGATCAGCGCGCCGCCGCGGTGCGCCAGGCGCTGCGCCGGACGGCCGGTGCCGTCGCCGACGATCTCCACGCGCACCGGGCCGCCGTCGCGGAGGCGTTCCCGGACCTGACCCGCGAGCGCGACGATGTCGGCGTCGGCACCCGGGCCGGGACGGTGCTGGCCGGAGGAGAAGGTCACCGTGCTCTCCGACCGGGGGCCGGTGACGTCCTCGGTGGTGTAGTCGATGATCGCGATCCGGTTCGTGCCGCGCAGCGCGCCGGAGGTCAGCGGCGTCGCGTCCGTCCGCGCCAGCACCCGGAACTCGGAGGTGTCCCGGCCCCCCAGGCCGCCCTCCCTGGCGAGCTCGTCGAGCCGCTCGAGGACGACGGCCCGCACCGCGTCGGCCCGGGCCCGGCCGGTGCCGGTGCCGTCGATCGACCACGGTGTGCGCCGCATGGTCCCGTTGCCGTGGCCGGTGATCGTCATGGCGGGGGCCCGGCGGTCCGGCGGCGTGGCCAGGACGTCGCGGACGAACGCGTCGGTGGCGTCGCGGATCGGGCCGCGGGCGTCCTCGCCGATCGAGGTGGTGGACTCGCGGAACCGGACCGGGGTGACCGGCGCGCCGTGCTCGGGCCGGGGTGCGGCGGACCGCCCCCCGTCGTCGCCGCGGCGCGGGGCAGGCGGACCGGCCTCGGCGGGGTCCGGGGTCGGCACCGGCAGGACGACGGTGCCGTCGTCGCGGTCGCGGGTGCGCGAGCGCCCGCCGGACTCGGCCGGGCGGGACTCCGGGACGCGCGGGTCCGGGTCCGGGGTGCGGGAACCGCGGGCGGTGGCCGGACGGTGCTCGCCGGACGCCGGGTCGCCGGTCCGGGTCGTGTCCGGGCCGCCGGACCCGGCGGTGCGTGCCGGGGCCGGCGTGCTGCCGTCGGTGCGCGGCACGGGCGGCGGGGCACCGTCGGTACCGGTGCGGGGCGGGGCGGACGTCGGGGCCTGGGGCGGAGCCGGAGTCGGGCTCGACGACGACGCGGCCGGGGAGGGGGACGGGGACGTCGGGGTCGAGGACGAGGACGAGGGCGTCGGGACCGGGGCCACCGGCGCCGACCCCGCCGTGACCGAGGTGGACACCGGCGGGGGCGTGCCGGTCGCGGGCGTCGACGACACGACCGCGGGCAGTACCGCGGGCTCGGCGGGTGCGGTGGGCGGGGTGCGGTCGAGGTCGGTGAACGGGGACCCCGACGTCTCCCAGGTGGCCCGGTCCCCGGCGGCCGGAGTGAGCGGGGATCCCCCGGGGCGGGAGGTGTCCGTGGAACGGGCGCCGTCGGCGGCGGCCGGGGCGGCGTCGCGCCCACCACCGGCCGTGCGGGTGGCGGACTCGCCGCCGACGGTGCGCCCCTCCCCCGCCGACGTGCCGGTCGACGGCGTCTGCTGGGCGGAGCGGGGGGTGTTCGCCCCCGAGCCCTGACCGGACGGGGTGGCGTCGCTGCGGCCCACGCCGGAGGTCGCGGCTGTGTCGCGACCGGTCCCGGACGTGGCCGGCGGAGTCGTGGCCGGCTGGGTGGTCGACGACACGGCGGGCGGCTGCGCGGTGGCGACCGGGCCACCCGTCCCACGACCGTCGGCGTCGTCGGGGACGCGGGACGGGGCGATCTCCGGGGTGCGCACGTCGCCGCCCACCGGGGGCGCCTGCTCGCCCCGGACCGGCTCGCGGACCGGACCGCCGGCGGAGTCCGTGGTCGCGTCGCGCACGGTCCCGGTGGAGGCGGTGGGTTCGGTCGGACGGGCCCCGCCGGTGTCGCGGGTTCCGTCCGGTGTGGAGGGACCGTCGCCGGTCGTGGCCCGCCCGGGCGGGGCGGCGCCGTCGGACTGCACCGTCGCCGCCGGGCCCGGAACGTCGGTCCCGCGGCCGCCGGTGCCCTCCCCCTCGACGCTGCCCCGCTGAGGCGTGGAGCCCTGGTCCCGGCCCTCGCTGACCGGTGCCGCCGGGTTCGCTGTCTCCCCGCCGGTGCTCCTGACCGGGGTGTCCGACGCCGTCCGGGGCGCGGTCGAGCTGCCCCCGGACGCGGCGTTGCCGGACGCAGGGCTGCCCGACGCGGCGCTGCCCGAGGCAGGGCTGCCCGACGCGGTGCTGCCCGACGCGGTGCTGCCCGACGCGGTGCTGCCCGAGGCAGGGCTGCCCGACGCGGTGCCGGCCGGCGCTGCGCCGACCGGCGCGCCGTGACCGGGCACGGCGCCGAGCGGAGCGTCGCTTCCCGGTGCGATGCTGCCCGGTGCGTCGCCACCCGTCGCGGTGTTGCCCGGTGCGGCACTCCCGGGAGCCGCGCTGCCCGGCGTGCTGTTCTCCGGAGCCCCGGTGCCCGGCGCCCTGTCCCCCGGCGCGGAGTCGACCGCGGCAGGACTGCTCGGCACGCTGTTCCCCGGCGCGTTGGTGGCCGGCGCGTTGCTGCCCGGCGCGGAGTCGACCGTGGCGGAACTGCTCGGCACGTTGCTGCCCGGCGCATCGCTGCCCCGCGCGGAGTCGACCGTGGCGGAACTGCTCGGCACGTTGCTGCCCGGCGCATCGCTGCCCCGCGCGGAGTCGACCGTGGCGGAGTTGCTCGGCACGTTGCTGCCCGATGCACTGCTGCCCGACGCGAAGTCGACCGTGGCAGAACTGCTCGGCGCACTGCTACCCGGCGCACTGCTACCCGGCGCGCTGTTCCCCGGCGCGCTGTTCCCCGGCGCATCGCGGCCGCCCGCGGCGCCGCCACCCGTGTCGCCGCTGGTGTCGCCGTTGCCCGGGACCGGTGTTCCGTCCGGGATCGACACGGTCGTCGACTCGCCCGACACGGGCGCGACGGAGGAGGCCGGAGGCTCCGACACCGGTTCCGGGCGGGCGCCGGCGGCCGAGCCCCACGTCGGGCCGGACGGGGTGCCGGACGATCCGCCGGTCACCGCCGCCGGCACGGACTCAGGCGTCGACGCCGAGCTCACCGTCGGCGACGACGGGATGACCAGCGGCGGCCGGCTCTCCGGTCCCCCCTGCCCCGACGACCGCGACGGAGCCGACGAGTCCCCGTCGTCGCCCCGGGTCGTCGCCGGGTCCTCGCCGGACGGGCGCGTACCGGGAGGCGGCCCCGCCCCGTCGGACGTCGTGGGGATCCGGAGGACGTCGTCGGGACCGGCGGAGGTCATCCAGGGCGGCGGGGTCGCCGAGGGGCCCAGCCCCTCCTTCTTCATGTGGTCCAGCAGGGACGCCCGGCTGACGACGGGGAACTTGCTCGCCGCGAGGCCGAAGTCCCCGCCGGGGCGGCTGCGCATTCCGCCGAGTGCGCCGATCGCACCGAAGAACGGGTTGGAGTCCTCGCCGAACACCGCGTTGATGACCGCGCCGGACGCCGGCGCGGTCATGATCTGTGCACCGGCGTAGCCGAGGATGCCGAACGCGCGGACGTGGCGGGCGAGCTGCTGGGGAGGGGCTCCGGGCGGACGGGCCCGGTTGAGGTTGCGCATCGCGCTGTTGCTCCAGCTGCGCACACCCCCGGCCGCCGCGCGCGCGAGCCCCGCACCGGCGCCGCCGATCGCTCCACCGATCGCGCTGTGCCCGATGGAGTCGAGGTCGTAGCCCTCGCGGCCACCCGCCTCGTTCTGTCCGACCTGGATGAGACCGTCGAGGCCGCCCATGATCCCGGCGCCGGCCGCACCGTAGAGTGCCGCCCGCTTGGTCGCCTCCGCGAGGGCTTTCGAGATGCCACGCAGCAGCGTCTGGGCGGTCGCCTTGTTCAGCCCGAGCCGCGCGACCGCCTGGACCATCTGTTTGACCATCTGCCGCAGCAGCGCCCAGAGGCCGACCCGGGCGGCGGCGAGGACGGCCGGGACGAAGATCGCCCCGAACAACGACGCGATCAGCTCGATGACGGCCGCGAGGGTCATCGCGGCCATCACGATCAACATGATCTTGCCCTTTTGGATGTCCGCCGCGGCGTTCTTCGTCGCCTTGCGGAACTCGTCGGCACCCTGGGCCATCTCGGTGAGACTGGCGGCGTAGTCCTCACCGAGGAGCTTCGCGTTCGCGGCCCCGGTGTCGCCGCGCAGGACGTCGTCGAGCTCGGCCCCGGACCGCCGCGCGTCGAGCGCGGCCTGCTCCAGTGCCGCGGCGAGGTCGGCCCAGGCGCCGCTCAGCGCCCGCAGGTTGCCCTCGTTGCCCTCCGGCCACTCCATCCCGAGGGTGACCTTGAAGAACTTCTGGAGGGAGTCGGGCAGCTCGGTCGACCCACCTTGTCCTGCCATCGCAGGATTCCCTCCTTCCTCGTTCCACCGATGCTGTGACGGCCCGACGCCGGCGGTGCGACCGGATCGGGTGGATGCCGCGCGGGAGCGGTCGGCCGGCCCGTCGGGGCCCGTGGTCGGCGCGTCCCGGGCCGGCGTGCGCTACGCGGGAGGGACGTGGGAGGCGTTGTCCTCGTCGAGCCGCGACAGGTTGTCCGCCGAGATCTCGAGGTTGTCGGCGTAGATGTCGAGCCCCTCGGCCGTCTCGCCGACCCCGGCGCGGGCCTCGGTCGAGTCCGGGGAGTACTTCTCCCCGAACGCCCTGCCGATGTCGTCGCTGCCCCAGCAGCCCTCGTACTCCGCGCTGAGCGCGTTCAGACGCTCCAACGGCCCGGCCAGGTCGCTCCGGATGCGGCGCACCCCCTCGGCGTTGCGCCGCACGCCGGGGAGGTCGACGTAGGTCTCATCGGCCACGACGCTCACCCCGGGTCGGGTCCTCGACGCCCATCTCGGCGAACATCGACCCCATCAGCGACTCGATCATCTCGGAGGGGTCGACCTTCCCGGTGGCCAGCCCGACCAGGTCCAGCCCCTCCGCGCCACCGCCCTCCTGCACGATCGCGGCGGTGCGCTCCAGGGCCTGCAGCCGACCGGCCTGCAGCGTCCCGACGATCAGGTGCGCGAGCTCGGTGGGCGCCAGCGAGCGGTACCGGGTTCCGTGGAAGCTGAGGTCGGCGAGATCACCACGGCCGTCGAAGGTCATGGTGAACGAGCGGTCCTTGGCGACGACCGTCGTCTGCTCCTCCTTCCAGACCCGGCCGACCTCCCCGACCCGGGCGCGTTCCTGCTCGACCTGTTCGAAGGCCTCGTCGAGCCGCCGGGCGTAGTACCCCTCGTGGTCCGTGGCGTCGCTCATGGGTGTCTCCTCCTCGTGTGGTCGGGCGGGTGGGTGCCGGGCCTCAGCTGCGGCCCAGCACTCCCGGCACCCCGTCGTCCTGCCAGTTGCTGGGATCAGCGGTCAGCGAGGTCTCGCGGGTGCGGTCGTCGTTCTGGTTCATCCCGGCAGCCATCCCGGCCCCCATCGGCATGAACGGTCCGCCCATCGGCGCCCCGCCGGGCATCCCCGCCTCGCCGGCAGCCGGGGACAGCGGGAGGCGTCCGGCGCTCCGGGGGTCCGGGGTGGGGGTCGTGACCGGCAGCGTCGCGATCGCCGCCGCGTCGCCGGTGACCGGCAGCGTCGGCACCCGCACCGCCGGTCCGCCCGACGACACGGACGGCGAGGGCGGCAGGCCCACCGACGACGGCAGCGGGCCGGAACCCGCGCGGACCCGGTCGGACGGCGTGGCCGGGCCGCCTCCGGACGTGGTGGCCTGCAGCGCCTCGACCTCCGGCAGCGACACGGACCCGACCGCGTCCGGACCGGTGGTGCGCCCTGCCTCGCGACGGGTCGCGTCCGTCCGCTCCGTGGCGGGGGACGGCCCGGTCCCTGCCGGGGTCCTGCCCCCGGTCGTACCGCGTCCGAGCACGCCGCCCGCCGCCATCCCGACCAGCCCTCCGGGCAGCGCTCCGCCGTCGTCGACGGACCGGTCCGGGTCGGCCCCGGGCGACTCCGGGGAGAGGGCGCCGGCCGGCGCGGTGACCGTCGCCGGTGTGCCGGTGCGGCTGCTGTCCGACGGGCGCCCCAGCACCCCCGACGGGGCCACGGCCGTGGTCCGCGCGGCAGTCATCGGCGCGGGGGTCACCGGCGCGGACTGCAGCGTCCCGGAGGGGACGGCCGCGGGGGCACCGAGGGTCTGGCCACCGAGCGCGAACGCCGTCGGGGCGAGTGCCGTGTCCCCCGGCGCCGTGGGCGATCCGTCCGTCACCGGGCCGGGTGCCGCCGGGAGCGCGGCCGCGCGGATGCCCGCCGCCTCCGGGCCGGGTGTGGTCAGCCCCGGGATCCCGGCCGTCGGGCCCGCCGCCCCCGGGTGCACCGCGGTGACCACCTCCGGTTGCGGCGGTGCGGTGGTCGACACCGCGGACACCGTCGGCCCGCCGGTCGGCGACGACCCCGGTACCGCCGCGATCGGCTGCTGCGCACCGCCCGAGGAGGCGAAGGCCGTCTCCACCCGGGCCAGCTCCGCGCGCGCAGCCGCGGCGAACGTCTCCTCGACCTCGGCCGCCTGCGGGTGGCCGGCCCAGGCGGCGCGCTGCTCGCGCAGCGACATCGCCGCGCTGCGGGCGCGCGCGAGCTCGTCGCCGGCGCCGCGCAGGGCGAGCGGCCAGGTCCGGACGGCCTCCAGCGACCGTTCCAGTGCGGCCACCTTCGCCGCGGACTCGGCGGCGAACCCGTCCGCGGTCGCGCCGAGCATCGCCTCCTGGACGCGGCGGGTCTCGCGGCGCAGCCCGTCGCGGGCCGTCTCCAGCTCGACGACGACGGCGTCGACGGCGTCCGCCCGCCGGTACAGCACGTCGGGATCGGCCGCGAGCAGCTGCGCGACGATCGCGTCGAACCCGGTGTCCACCGGAGGCACGGGGGTGGTCACGGTCAGGTCCGTCCGATCACACCGGGTGCGAGATGGTCGGTGTCCTCGTCCCAGATCCCGCCCTCGGCCTGCAGCCAGGTGTGCGGCTCGCGCTCACGCTCCTGTCCCATGCCCTGCGGGGACATCCCCGCGCCACCCATCGGCATGCCGCCCATCGGCATGCCGCCACCCATCGGTCCGCCGGCCGCGGCGTTGGCCGCGGGGAGAACCTGCCCGTGGGGAACGCCGCCGGTCGGCACGCCGAACCCGCGTTCGGCGGCGACGTCGGTGTCGAACCGGGCCGAGCTCGGGTCCAGCGCACCCGGGCCGCCACCGGCACCACCGCCGAGGCCGCCGCCGGCGCCACCGGCACCGTCGTCGGCGCCGCCGCCCGCGCCACCGGACTCGCCCATCAGCTCCTCGGCCGACGGCAGGTCCGGCGGCGACACCGGACCGCCTCCGCCCGCGCCGCCCTCCGGGCCGCCACCGGCACCACCGGCACCGTCGTCCGCGCCGCCGCCCGCGCCACCGGACTCACCCATCAGCTCCTCGGCCGACGGCAGGTCCGGCGGGGACGCCGACGACCCACCGCCGGCGCCGTCGCCCTCGGTCGCGGTCCGGGCCCCCGGGTCGTCCCCGACGCCGGTCTTGTCGGCCGCGTCCTGGCCGAGCTCCTCGAAGGCCTTGTCCATCGCGTCCGAGACGCGACCGGGCGGCTCGTCGCCCAGGGCGTCGGTCGCGGTCTTCTTCAGCTCGTCGAGCACGGCCTGGCGGTGCGGGTCGCCGGTGGGGTTGCCGAGATCGTCGATGGCCTTCTCGACAGCCGCCCTCGCCTGCTCGGGCGTGGCGTCCGGGCCCAGCTCGGCGAGTGCCTTGTTGGCCGCCCCGTGGGCCTGGTCGAGCAGACCACGGTCGTCGGGCCCCAACGCCGTGCCGCCCGTGTCGGCCCCGTCGGCGGCGAGGTCGGAGATCGCCTGGTTCGCGGCCTCCTTGGCCTGGTCCAGGGCGTCGTTGCGGACCGGGTCGTCGGTACGCAGCTCGTCGATCGCCTTGTCGGCAGCCTCCTTCGCGTCCCGCATCGCCTGGTCGTGCGCGGGGTTGCCGCTCTCCTCCCCGGAGCCCGGGCCACCGCCGGAGCCGCTGCCGTCCCCGGAGCCGCCCTCGGAGACCGGGTCCTGGAGGTCCTCGATGGCCTCGTTCGCGGCCTTCTTCGCGTCCTCCAGCGCCTGGTCGCGCTTGGCGCCCTCGGAGCCGGGTCCGCTGCCGCCACCCGACCCCGGCGACCTCGCACCGCCACCCGAGCCCGACCCCGGCGAGCCGCCGCCCGGCGAGCCGGTCAGACCTCCGCCCGCGCCCGTCGAGCCGTCGCCGGTGCCGCCGGAGCCGCTGCCCGACAGATCGTCGATCGCCTGGTTCGCCGCGTTCCTGGCGTCCTCGAGCGCCTTGTCGCGTGTGGGGTCGGACGACTCGCCGCGGAGACCGTCGATGGCGTCGCCGGCGGCCTTCTTCGCCTGGTCGAGCGCCGCCTGCCGCTGCGGGTCCGCGGTCGATCCCCCGGCGCCGCCGGTGTCCTCGCCGCCCGTCGACAGGTCGGGGATCTGGGGGGCCGGGACACCCCCGCCCGAGCCCCCGGTCTCGCCGGAGCCGGAGCCGGAGCCGGAGCCGGAGTCGCCACCGCCCGTGCCGCCGCCGGTGCCGCCACCGCCCGCCAGGTCGTCGATGGCCTGGCCCGCCGCGTTCCGGGCGTCGTCCAGCGCCTTGTCGCGGGCGCCGCCACCGGCATTGCCCCCGCCGTGGGCGCCACCGGTGCCGCCGGAACCCGAGCCCTCGCCCGAGCCGGAACCCGAACCCGAACCCGAGCCGGACCCGGAACCCTCGCCGTCGCCGAGCCCGTCGCCGAGCCCGTCGCCGGAGCCGCCGACGCCGTCACCGGCACCGTCGCCGGACCCACCCGTCTCCAGCTCCTCGACGCGTTCCTCGAGGTCCTCGATCTGCTGCTCCAGCTCCTCGACGGTGGGCGGGGCCGAGTCGGAGTCGGAGTCGGAGTCCGAACCGGTGTCGTCATCGTCGTCCCCGGAACCGGAGCCCTCGGAGTCGTCATCGTCGTCGTCGGACCCGGAGCCCTCGGAGTCGTCGTCGGAGTCCTCGTCGCCCTTCTTGTCGAGCTTGGCGACGGCCTCCTTCGACCCGCGCGCCTTCTCGCCGCGCACGATCTCCAGGGCGGCCATGTCCCCGGCCGCCGTCGAGTAGTCGTCCGCCAGCCCGCCGAGCAGCTTCTGGAGTGCCGTGACGAGCTTGTCCTCGTACTCGTTCTCGATCCGGCGCACCACGTTCTTGTAGGTCTGCACGACGTCGGCGATCAGCGACGAGTCCCCCGCCGCCGCCGCGAGCGTCACCGCCGAGATCGCCTTCGCGCGCACCTTGTCCTGGGCCGCGCGACGGTCCTCCCAGCTCTGCTCGACCGTCTCCCACCACGTGTCCCGGAAGGTGGCGATGTCGGTGCCGACGCCGCGGACGGTGTCGGCGTACTTCTTGTCCGCCAGGACCGCGGCGAAGGCCTTGCTCTCCTTCAGCACCCCGTCGGCGTAGTCCTGGAAGGCCGTCCCGGCCTGTCCCTCCAGTGCCTCGTCGACCTGCTTGACCAGCTTGGCGACGTCGTCGTTGATCGACTGGAGACGTTTCGCGGCCGTCTCGAACTGGTCGCCGAACTTCTTCCACGCCTCCGGGGCGGCGGACTGACCCTCCTGGGGTGCGATGCCCTCGACCTGGAACTGCAACGTCGTCCAGGTCTTGAAGTCCGAGGCGTTGAACGCCGGAGGGGGTGCGGTGTCCTGTCCGGCGAGGCCGAACGCGTCCGAGTCGTCGGCGTCAGGCATCGACGACCTCGTCACCGGGCAGGTCGGTCACCCGCGTGCCGGAGACGACGTCGGTGTCGACCAGGTTGCGGGCGGTGTCGGCGAGGGACGCACCGAACTCCCCGAGCTCGGTGCGGAGCGCGGTGACGTAGCTCAGCAGCTCCTGGGCGCGCGCATCGGACACCCCGTCGAGCTGCTGCGCCGCCGCGAACGGCCCCGAGGGCGACCAGTCCGCGCCGAGCCGGTCCCGGGAGCCGGAGCTCGGGGGCAGCAGGGCACCGACGGCGTCGGCGGATGCGGTGACGGCGCCGACGTCGACGCGGGTCTGATCGGCCATGGTCCTGGGTGTCCTCTCGGGAAGGGTGGAGCCGGTGCGGGCGGCGACCGGGCTCAGGAGTCGGGCCGGTCGTCCTCGTACTCGTCCAGGAACTCGTCGTCGGTGGTGTCCTGGTCGGTGTCCTCGGTCTGGCTGGGGGCGTTGAGCACCTCGTCCTGCGGGACGCTGCCCACGCCCTCCTCGCCCTTGGGCACACCGGTGATGATCTGGCCCTGGGTGTCGTCGTACCCGTCGCCGTCGGAGGTGTTGCTCGCCTCCGACTCGTCGTCGGTGGTGAAGTTGTGCTGCTCGTGCTCGATCTCGTTGGCGCGCTCGACGATCTCGGCGTCGGCGTCGGCGCGCATCTCGTCGATGCGCTTGCCGACGGCGGCCGCGCTGTCGGAGTCGACGTCCACCAGCATCTTCGACACGTCCTTGAGCGAGGGCTCCATCGCCTCGAGGATCGTCTTCATCCGCTTCGCGTGGTCGATCACCGCGTTGCGCCGGTCGTCGACCCGCCGCTCGACGTACTGGGCCACGGAGAACTTGCCCGCGTCCGGCCAGTGCGGGTCGAGGTCGGTGAACGCCTTGATGTCGTCCATCAGCTTGCCGAGCTTGCCCGCCGCCTCGTCGATGGCGGCCCGGTCGACCTTCGTGTGCTCGCCCATCCCTGCTCCGTTCTCCGCAACGGCCGAAGGCCGGTGTCACCCCGACGGGGTGACACCGGCCGGGGCATCAGAACGCGTTGACACCCGCGCGGTCGGACGCGCGCATGCGCTCCATCGAGTCCATGACCTGACGGTGCAGGTCGTCGATGTACTGGTTCTTGGCCTGCAGCTGCTGCTGGAGCTCGTTGGCGGTGGTGTTGTACTGGTCCGCCGAGGCACCGACGAAGTCCGCGCCGAACAGCTGCTGCACCGCGCTGCGCAGCTGCGAGGTCTCGTCCTGCAGCGTCTGCGCCGAGCGCTTCATCGCCGCAAGCGCTTCCTCGATCTGCTCGTACTGGTAGAACATGGTGTCCATGTGAGGGACTCCTTACCTGGTCAGAGGGGTCGGGCTCAGTTGGCCTGCGGAACGCTGCCGGCGCTCTCGACGTCGGTCTGCATGTTCTCGGTGGCGGCGCGGCGCATGGCCTCACCCATGTGCTGCAGGTCCGCCTGCGCCTTCTTGCCGAACTCCTGCAGGTCGAGCCAGGCCGCGTGGGTCGCCTTCGCCAGCTCGCTCGACGTCGGGTCGAACTGACCCTCGACCTCGGACGCGGCGGTGCGGATGAGCTGCTGTACGCCGTTGCCGGTCTCGTCGTGCTGCGCCGCGGTCGATTCGATCCGCGGCATGTCCGCCTTGGTCAGCGCCATGTTCGTCCTCCGGGTCGGGGCCCGGCCCAGTCCGGCCGAGCCTCCTGGTGCGTTCCGTCGATCGGGTTCCCGACGCCTGAAGTGAATCGGTCCCGCTCGCCGGAGACGTAACGGCTTACGTCCGTTCGCCGGATCGGTGGGGATTTCCCCCGCCAAGTCGCATGCGGACGGTCACGACTGCGGTGACCGGGTCTGCAACGCCGGCTCCCGGTCGAGCACCGGGCCGGTCGGCAGCAGCTCCAGCAGCTGCTCGGGCACCGCGACGGCGCTGCCGCCCTGCATGCCGAGCGCGGTCAGCGCCTCGTCGTCGGCGACCGGGAACCGCACCCCGATGTCGGTGACGAGGAACGCCGCCCCGGGCGCGGCTCCCGGCGCGGCCGCCACCCGGGCGAGCACCCCGGACGCGGCCGGGATGCCGATCCGGTCGGCCTGGAGCCCCGGGGTGTGCGTCCCGGCCGGGACGGTGGCCGCCGCGACGGCCGCCGTCGGCAGCGTCCCGATCCGCACCGGGGCGTCGGGATCGGCGACGTCGACCCGGACGCAGGGGATGTCCTCCTGATGGGTCACCACCAGCCGCGGCGGCACGGGGGGCAGGTCACGGCCCAGCTCCGGGCCGGACGACCGCGGCACCGCCGCGATGTCCGCCGGCCCCACACGGACCGTGCTGCCGCCACCCGACATCGCCAGCGCGGCCATCGTGCGGCTGAGCGGGGCGACGCCGTCGGCACGGACGAGGTAGAGGTCGTCGGAGGCGAGCGCGGGGTTGCTGACCTGGTACACCTGCCCGACCCGGCTGGGCTTCCCGGCGATGGTGGGCCCCGGCGCGCCGGGGGTGCCCACCGCCGGGACGCCCAGGTCCGGTCCGGCCGGGACCGCGGCCAGCCAGCCGGGCTGCACGGGTGCCGGGGCGACGTCGTCGTAGCCGAGGGCGGCGGCGACGCCCGCCCCGCCGAGCCGGTAGCGCCGGCCCTGCCAGACCAGGCTCTCCTGGCCGTCGGGGGTGGCGACGAGCAGCCCCTCGTCGTCCGCCGGCTCGGGACCCGCCGGGGCGCCGAGCAGCAGCGACAGGGTCGGTGGTCCGACGGTACCCGCGGCGGGCGGGCTCGCGCACACCGTCCACGGGGACCGGTTCAGCGACGCCGCGGCGGGCACCGAGTCCGGCGCGTCGGGGATGCCGATCGGTGCCCCCACCGGGGTCCCGGCCAGCGACGCCGCCGACACCGACGTCGGTGCCGCGGTCGACCCGGTCGCCAGCCGTGCCGAGGCCAGGTTGAGCACCGGGTGCAGCGTCCCGTCGAGGTAGACGAACCGGGCCCCGGAGGCCTTCTCCGTGACGATCGCGCCCGCCGTCCGCCACGAGGTGTTCCCGCCCGGCTTGAACAGCCCGTACACCCCGAACCCGGCGCAGAGGACCGCCGCGACCAGCACCCCGATGGCGAACCCGGTGCTGAGCCGCCGCCCCGGCGGACGGACGACGTCCGGCCGGCCGTGGGTGACCGCGGAGGTCATCCGCCCGACGACGTAGAAGTAGGCCTGGACCTGGTCCCGACGCGACTGCACCTGCTCAGCCCGCCAGTCCGCGCATCCAGGCGAACACGCCCAGCACCTGCAGCAGCAGCGGGAGCACCGCGACCGCCGTCAGCGACTCGACGATCTCGACGGCCCGCCCCCAGTACGGCCGCAGACGGTGGCCGGGCAGCCGCTCGGCCGAGACGGCGAGCACCGCGCCCGCGGCGAGCACGGGCAGCCACAGCCCCAGCACCCGCGCGGTCGGCGACAGGACCGGGGCGACCCCGACCATGCACACCACCAGCGCGGTGACCACCGGTGCGAGCACCGCCCACCGGGCCACCACGGAGTCCAGGTGCCGTGCGCGCAGTGCCATCAGCGCCGCGACGACGAGCACGAACACCACCGCCCAGACGGTGCCCTCGACGAGCACCAGGGGCAGCAGCACGAGCTGCGCCGCCCCCAGCCCGACGTGCAGGGCCGCGGTGTACCCGACCGTCGCGGTCCCCCGCTCGACGACGAGCGCGTAGGGCACCGGCTCGACGTCG
Organism: Pseudonocardia sp. ICBG1034; assembly: GCF_020131375.1. Classification (NCBI taxonomy): domain Bacteria; kingdom Bacillati; phylum Actinomycetota; class Actinomycetes; order Pseudonocardiales; family Pseudonocardiaceae; genus Pseudonocardia; species Pseudonocardia sp. ICBG1034. Next base: position 1,302,799 of record NZ_JAHLEK010000015.1, on the reverse strand, counting down.
TCGGAGAGCTGCTCGGGCTCCCCGGGCAGCAGCGGCAGCTGCAGGCCGGACAGCCGGAAGGCGGTGGACGGGACGAACACCCCGGCCACCAGCGACAGCACCACCGCGATCGCCGCGGCCTTGGGCGCGGACACCCCGCCCAGCGCCCCGGCCAGGCCCGCCGCGGCCGTGACCAGGCCCGCCGTCGCGGCCCCGACGAACAGCAGCGCACCGTCCGCGACGAGCGCCGTCCCGACGGCGAGCGCCATCAGGCCCAGCGCGGCCGCGCAGGCGACCACGGTCATCACCGGTGCGGACGGCTCGATGAGGCGGATCAGCAGCACACCGGCGGTGGCGGCGTAGCAGACGGCGACGCCCGCCAGGCCGGCCGCGGGCACCGTCCCGACGCCGCTGCGCGCGACCAGCCCCGCCGCCCCCAGCAGCACCACCGCGATGGCCCCGGCCAGCGCGAGCGCCAGCGCCGGGACGGTGACCTGCAGGACCAGCGGGACCCCGGTCAGCAGTGCGAGTGCCGCCAGGAGCCTCAACATCGCCCGGGTCCGGCTGTCGTTCCACGACCAGGGATGGGTGCGGACCTGCTCGCCCACGCCGTCCACGACGTCGTCGTAGTCGATGGGGGCCAGCCCGTCGGCCCGTGGCCGGACGTGCACCACCTCCCCGTCGCGCAGGCCCAGCTCGCCGGTCGTGCGTTCCTCGTCGAACGGCGGGTCACCCAGCCGTTGCAGGACCCAGCCCTCGTGCTCGGCGCCCTGCTCGATCGCCTCGCCACCGAAGTGCGGCAGCACCGCGGGCAGCAGGTCGGCGAGCGGCACCTCGGCCGGCACCGTGATGTCCGCGGACTTCTCACCGAGGACGAAACGTAGCCGGGCCGAGCTGCGTGTGCGATGCTGGATCTGCTCTTGCGTCACGGTTCCTCGGGTCCTCTCCTGCCAGGGTGTCGACCACCGCGAACCGCCCGGAACGCTAGGTCCGCCCCCACGCACGCGTGCGGCGCCGCGGCCCCGCCCGGGCTTTCCAGGGGAGATCACCCACGAAGGGGAAGCGCGTGAGCACCGAACTGTTCGCCCGACGGGCGCGCCGTCAGAAGCCCCCTGTGCCCGACGAGACCGTCGAGATCCAGGAGCCGCCCGCGGTCCCCGAGGAGTCGGGCGGGGGCATGAGCTCGGCGCTCATGTACGCGCCGATGGGGCTCGGCTCGCTGGCCATGGTGATGATGTTCGTCCGCCCCGGCGGCGGTCCGCTGATCTACGTCGGCGGCGGCCTGATGGTGCTCTCCGCCATGGGCATGATGCTGGTCGGGTTGCTGCGCAACTCCGTCAACCACAAGCAGAAGCTGCACGGGCTGCGCCGCGACTACGTCCGCTACCTCACCCAGCTGCGTGGCCGGGTCCGCCGCTCGCTGGCCGCCCAGCAGACGGCCGCGAAGTGGCTGCACCCCGATCCGCGCTCGCTGTGGTCGATCGCGCTGGGCTACCGGCTGTGGGAGCGCCGTCCCTCGCACGACGACTTCGGCGAGATCCGCATCGGGTTGGGGACCCGGCGCTCGTCGCTGGCGCTCAAGCCGCCGGAGACCAAGCCCGTGGAGGACCTGGAACCGCTGTCGGCGCACGCGCTCCGCCGCTTCCTGCGCGCCTACTCGACCGTCCCCAACGCCCCGATCGCCGTCTACGTCCGCGGGTTCGCCCAGATCCAGATGACCGGCGACGAGGAGGCCGTCCTCGGCCTGGCCCGGGCCCTGCTGGCCCAGCTCGTCACCGCGCACGGACCCGCCGACCTGCGGGTCGCGGTGGCCTGCAGCGACGAGAACCGGCACCGCTGGGACTGGTGCAAGTGGCTGCCGCACGGCCAGGACCCCGACGCCCCCGACGCCGCCGGTGCTCGGCGGATCGTGACCGACAGCCTGGCCGAGGCGGAGGACCTGCTCGGCGGTCCGGCGTTCGCCGGCCGCCCGCGGTTCGAGGCGGGGTCCCCGGTCACCGCGACCGAGCCGCTGGTCGTGCTGGTCCTCGACGGGGTCGGCGTGCACCCGGAGCACCGCTGCGTGCTGGAGGGTTACCGCAACACGGTGCTCCTGGACGTCGGCGGGTCGCTGCCGTGGACCCAGCGCGCCGACGCGCTGTTCCTGGAGGTCGACCCGGACGAGGTCCGCACCGTGGTCTTCGACCGGCTCGGCCGCCCGCGGCCGCGGCCGCTCTGCCGCCCGGACCGGCTGGGACCGGCCGGGGCCGCGGCACTGGCCCGCACCGTGGCCCGGTTCCGGATCGGGACCGCGACCGGGACGACCGAGGAGCCGCTGGCCTCGGACTACGACCTCGCCGCGCTGCTCGGGCTCGGCGACGTCCGGACCTTCGACCCGGTCCGCTACCGCAGCGGCCGGGCGGGCGCCAAGCGACGGCTGCGGGTGCCGATCGGCATCTCCGCCGCCGGTGCGCCGCTCGAGCTGGACCTCAAGGAGTCCGCCGAGGACGGCATGGGCCCGCACGGCATGTGCATCGGCGCGACCGGGTCGGGCAAGTCCGAGCTGCTGCGGACGCTGGTGCTCGCGCTGGCGACGACGCACACCTCCGAGGACCTCAACTTCGTGCTCGTCGACTTCAAGGGCGGTGCCGCGTTCCTCGGGTTCGACGCGCTGCCCCACACCTCCGCGGTGATCACGAACCTCGAGGACGAGCTGGAGCTCGTCGACCGGATGCAGGACGCGCTGACCGGTGAGCTGAACCGCCGCCAGGAGCACCTGCGCCGGTTCGAGTACGCCTCGCGTCGCGACTACGAGGCCGCCCGCGCCGCCGGGGCGCCGCTGGAGCCGATGCCCGCGCTGCTCGTCGTCGTCGACGAGTTCAGCGAGATGCTGTCCTCCAAGCCGGAGTTCGTCGACGTGTTCGCCATGATCGGACGGCTGGGCCGCAGCCTCGGGGTGCACCTGCTGCTGGCCAGCCAGCGCCTCGACGAGGGCAGGATCTCCAAGGTCGAGACGCACCTGTCCTACCGGATCGGCCTGCGCACCTTCTCCGCCGGGGACAGCCGCAGCATCATCGGCGTCCCGGACGCCTACGAGCTGCCGTCGGCCCCCGGCAACGGCTACCTGCGTCCGGACACCCAGACCCTGCTGCGGTTCAAGGGCGCCTACTCCTCGGCGACCTACCGCCCGGCCCGGCGGCGCCGGCGCCGCGACGACGTCGAGCAGCAGGTGGTGGCCTTCGGTACCGAGTACCTCCCGCCGCCGGCCCTCCCGGAGGCCGACGAACCGGAGCCCGAGGAGCCCACCGAGACCCGCGCCATGATCGACGTGCTGCTGGGGCGGCTGACCGGTATCGGGCCGCGGGCCCACCAGGTGTGGCTGCCGCCGCTCGTCGTCCCGGCCGCGCTGGACCAGCTGCTCCCCCCGCTGGTCGACGACCCGGAGCTGGGGCTGCGCGCCGTCGGCGCCCTGGACTCGGGCACCCTGCGCGCCCCGGTCGGGCTGATCGACCTGCCGGCCCAGCAGCGGCGCGAGCTGCTGACCGCCGACCTGTCCGGGGCCGGCGGCAACGTCGGCGTCGTCGGCGGGCCGCAGACCGGCAAGTCCACCCTGCTGCGCACGGTGATCTCGTCGCTGGCGCTGACCCACTCCGCCGCGCAGGTGCAGTTCTACTGCCTCGACTTCGGCGGCACGCTGTCGTCGCTGTCCGGGCTGCCGCACATGGGCTCGGTCGCGAACCGGCTCGACCGGGACCGGGTCACCCGCACGGTGCTGGAGGTGACCAACCTGCTGGCCCGGCGGGAGGCCCTGTTCGCCGAGCACAACATCGACTCCATGGCGACCTACCGGCGGGCCCGGCGCGCGGGCCGCTTCCTCGACGAGGACCCCTACGGCGACGTCATGCTCGTCGTCGACGGCTGGTACACGGTCCGTCAGGACTACGACGAGCTGGAGGAGCGGTTCCAGGAGCTGGCCGCGCGCGGGCTCGGCTTCGGCATCCACCTGATCATCGCCTCCAACCGGTGGGCGGAGATGCGGCCCTGGCTGCGCGACGTCCTCGGCACCCGCTTCGAGCTGCGTCTCGGTGACCCGGTCGACTCCGAGGTCGGGAGCCGGGTGGCGGCGACCGTCCCGGAGGGACGGCCGGGGCGCGGCCTCACCCGCGACCGCCTGCACTTCCTGGCCGCGCTGCCCCGTATCGACGGGTCCGGCGCCACGGACGACCTGTCCGAAGCGACCGTCGAGCTCACCGAGGCCCTCACCACGCCCCGGGCACCGGTCGCCCCGCCGGTACGGCTGCTGCCCGGGCGGCTCGCGCCCGCGGACCTGCCCGCACCGACGGCGGCCGGCGCCACCGCCGAGATGCGGATGGCGCTGGGCGTCGAGGAGACCCGGCTCGGTGTGCAGTGGTGGGACCTCGACACCAGCCCGCACCTGCTGGTCTACGGCGACACCGAGACCGGGAAGACGGGTCTGCTGCGCCACATCGCGCGCAGCGTCGCCGCCCACCACACCCCCGACGACGTCCGGATCGTGTTCGGCGACGTGCGCCGCGAGCTCTACGACGCGGTCGGGCAGGAGTACCAGCAGGACTACTCGGTCGGCGTCGACGCCCTGACCACGGCGCTGCGGACGGTCGGGGAGACGCTGCGGGCCCGGGTCCCCGGACCGGACATCACCCCGGACCGGCTGCCGCGCCGGGACTGGTGGACCGGCCCGCGCTACTACGTGCTGGTCGACGACTTCGAGCTGATGGAGGGCGGGATGGGTGCCGGCGCGCTCGAGCCGCTGGTGCCGCTGCTCGCCCAGGGCGCCGACATCGGCCTGCACCTGGTGATCGCCCGCAGCACCGGCGGCGCGTCGCGGTCGATGATGAACGCCGGGATCCGGCGCATGTGGGAGCTGGGTTCCCCCGCGCTGCTGCTGTCCTGCCCGCGCGAGGAGGGGCGCTTCCTGGGGACGGTGCGGCCGCGCACCCTGCCGCCCGGGCGGGGTCAGTTCGTCGACCGCAGGCGCTCGGTGCGCCTGGTGCAGACACCCCGCACCGACGGCGGGTGACCGGCCCGGCGCCGGCGTGGCGGGTACCGCGCCGGCACCGGGTCAGCCGAGCTGGTTGGTCGCGAACAGCTCCGTGATGTGGCCGCCGAGCCGCTCCCAGTGCTGTCCCGACGAGGCCGCGGCGGCCGCGCCGTCGCCGGAGGCGCAGAGGTCCACGAACGCGTCGTGGTGCTCGATGGTGTTCCGGCCGCCCAGCAGCGTGGAGAACTTCCGGTAGAGGATCCGGTGGATCTGCGGGTGCAGCTGCTCGACGATCCGGGTCAGCGTCGGGTTGTCCGCGACGCGCAGCGGCACGCCGTGGAAGCGGTCGTCGGCATCGAGGGCGGCGTCGGTGTCGTCGGTGTCCACCGCGCGCTCGAAGTCGCGGTTGGCGGCGCGCATCTCCTCGAGGTCGGCCGCGGTCATCCGGGGCACCGCCGTGCCGACGGCCAGGGTGTCCAGCGCCCGCAGCACCGCCAGCGCGCGCTCGGCGTCGGTCCGGTCCAGCGGGGTGATGCGGGTGTAGACACCGGGCTTGGCCTCGACCAGCCCGGTGTCGGCCAACCGGTTGAGCGCCTCCCGCACCGGGGTCCGGCTCAGGCCGAACCGCTCGGCGAGCTCGGTGTCGCGGACCTTCTCCCCCGGCGCCAGCTCGAAGTGGACGATGGCGTCGCGCAGCCGCGCGAACACCTCGTCACTGAGCAGGCGCCGCGGGACGGGAACGATCTGCATGCAGCACACGATATATCAACGACACGTTAAATCGGTGCGGTCAGCGCCACCATCGCCCGGGCCAGGATCCGTGCCGGGTCCAGCAGCGGCACCGTGACGTCGGTCGTGGCCAGGCACAGCGGGATCTCCGTGCACCCGGCCACGACCGCCTCCGCACCGGCCCGGGCGAGCCGGTCGGCGACCGCGGCCAGGGCCGCGGTCTCGGCCGCACCGCGACGACCGGCCTTGATCGACAGGATCGCCGTCATCACGGCCCGCTGGTCGCGGGCGTCGGGCACGATCACCTCGACCCCCCTGCGGTGCAGCCAGTCCTGGTAGAGCCCGGTCCCGACGGTCCCGTCGGTCGCGAGCAGGCCCGCGCACCGGACGGGTGGCGCCGCGCCGGCCAGGGACCGGGCGACCTCGTCGATCATGTGGACGACCGGGACGTCGACGTACTGCAGCAGCGCCGGCACGAACGCGTGGGCGGTGTTGCACGGGATGGCGATGTGCGTCGCGCCGGCCTCCCGGAGCTTCTCCGCGCCCGCGCGCAGCCAGGGCAGCGGGTCGGGGCCGCGCCCCTGCAGGCTCTCGGTCCGGTCGGGCACCGTCGGGTCGGACCAGATGACGACCCGACGGTGCTCCTGGTCCCGCGACGCGGGCGTCGCGTCCACGAGCTTGGTGTAGAAGTCCGCGGTGGCCGCGGGGCCCATGCCGCCCAGGATCCCGATCACCGGGACGTCCGGTGCGCCGGGCCCGGCCGGGCCCCGCGCCGCGACCGGAGCCGGGGCGGTCCCCGGGCCGGTCGCGCGCGGGGCGCGTTCCGGGGCGATCATCAGCGCTGCGACCCCTGGGTCGCGTCGACCCGCTCGTCCGGGGCGGGTGCCCCCGCACGGTCCGCCGTGACCGGCGACGGGTGCCCCTCGTCGGCCCCGGCCGGTGCCGACGGTGCGGGTCCGCCGGCCGCGGCCCCGGGGGACCCGTCGGCCCCGGCGCCGCCGGCCGGGTCGGCGTCGGCCGCGGCGGCCGCGGCGGCCGCGTCGAGGTCGGCGGGCAGCGGCTCACCGCGGCGGCGGGCGCCCCGGATCTCCGACCTGTCGATGACGGCGGCGGCGAGCGAGTTGCCGACGACGTTCACCCCGGTGCGGGCCATGTCGACGATGAAGTCGACGCCCAGCAGGAGTGCCACGCCCTCGGGCGGCAGCCCGATCGTCGTGCTCGCGGCGAGCAGCACGACCACCGACGCGGAGGCGACCCCGGCCATGCCCTTCGACAGCACGACGAGCACACCGACCATCAGCAGCAGGCTGCCCCAGGAGGTGTCGAGACCGAAGGCGTTCGCGATGAACACGAGGGCGACGGCCTGGTAGAGCACGGAGCCGTCGGTGTTGAAGGAGTAGCCCAGCGGGACCACGAACGACGAGGTCGAGCGGCTCACCCCGAACTTCTCGAGCCGGCCCAGCAGGGGCGCCAGCACCGCCTCCGAGCTTCGGGTGACGAACGCCAGCCCGGCCAGGTCGCCGATCGAGCGCAGCATCGCGACGTAGCGGACGCCGTAGATCGCCGCGATGACCGGGAAGACGACACCGAGGACGAGGATCAGCCCCAGGTAGACCACGCCCACGAAGCCGAGCAGGCTCACCAGGTTGCCGAAGCCGTAGTGCGCGACGTCGTAGGCGATGAACCCGAGCACGCCCAGCGGCGCGAACGCGATGACGTAGCCGACGACCTTGAACATGGCCCCGGCGAAGGAGTCGAGGACGTCGTTGACCGGACGTGCCTTCTCCCCGAGCGCGGCCAGCGCGATGCCCACCAGCGTCGCGAACACGATGACGCCGAGCAGGTTGCCCTCGGCGAACGCCTGGAACACGTTCTTGGGGATCGCGTGCAGGAGCAGCTCGTGGAAGTCCACGCCCTGCTGGAGGTTGCCCACCGCGGCCGCGTCGCCGCCCGAGGTCGGGGCGCCGACACCGAGGTCGAACGCCTTCGCCAGGCCGACCGCGATCAGCAGGATGACCGTGGTGACGATCTCGAAGTAGAGGATCGACTTGCCGGCGATGCGGCCGACCTTCTTGACCGACTCCATCCGGGAGATGCCCAGCACGATCAGCGGGAACACCAGGGGGACGACGACCATCTGGACCGCGTTCAGGAACGCGTCACCGAGGATCTTCAACCCTTCGCCGACGACGGGGAACGCCCAGCCGACCGCCGCTCCGAGGGCGACCGCGACCAGCGACTGGACACCGATCGGGTAGCGCCAGAACCGCCAGTGCAGGCGTGCGGCCACGGAGCCGCGGCCGGCGGGTGGCTGCGGTGGTTCCGGGGGCGCCGACGGCGTCGGGGACACGGCCATTGTGACTCCTCGCTGCTGTGTGCGTGCAATATATTGCACTCTGGACTTTGCGCTTCGCATCCAACATTGAGTAGTCTGGCAGCCGTTGTCAAGAGTGGGGAGCAGCCATGAACGCGATGACGCGTACGGAGGGGGATTCCCTCGGCACGGTCGAGGTGCCCGCGGACGCCTACTGGGGGGTGCACACCGCACGGGCGGTCGCCAACTTCGCCGTCACCGGCGAGACGGTCGGCGGTTTCCCCCGGCTGGTGCACGCCCTGGCCGCGGTGAAGGAGGCGGCCGCCCTGGCCAACCGGGACCTCGGGCGGCTGGACGGGCGCCGGGCCGACGCGATCGTCGCGGCCTGCCGGGAGCTGCGCGCGGGCGCGCTGGCCGACCAGTTCCCGATCGACCCGATCCAGGGCGGGGCGGGGACCTCGACCAACATGAACGCCAACGAGGTCGTCGCGAACCGGGCCCTGGAGCTGCTCGGGCACGCGCGGGGCGACTACGCCGAGCTGGACCCGCTGACGCACGTCAACCTGGGCCAGTCGACCAACGACGTCTACCCGACGGCGATCCGGCTCTGCGTCCTGACCCACCTGCACGAGCTGGTCGCCGGTCTGGAGCACCTCGCCGCGGCGTTCGCGCGCAAGTCCGAGGAGTTCCACGACGTCGTCAAGATGGGGCGCACCCAGCTCCAGGACGCGGTCCCGATGACGCTGGGCCAGGAGTTCCACACCTACACCACGATGCTGCGCGAGGACTGTGCGCGGCTGCGTGAGGCGGCCGCCCTGCTGTGCGAGAGCAACCTCGGCGGCACGGCGATCGGGACCGGCATCAACGGCCACCCCGACTACGCCCGGGTGGCCTGCGCGCACCTGCGCGACATCACCGGCGAGGAGGTGGTCCCGGCGGGCGACCCCATCGAGGCGACCCAGGACTGCGGGGCGTTCGTGCAGGTCTCCGGCGTCCTGAAGCGGGTCGCGGTGAAGCTGTCCAAGGTCTGCAACGACCTGCGCCTGACCTCGTCGGGCCCGTCGGTCGGGTTGGCCGAGATCAACCTGCCGCCGGCCCAGGCCGGATCGTCGATCATGCCGGGGAAGGTCAACCCGGTCATCCCCGAGATGGTCAACCAGGTGGCGTTCGAGGTCATCGGCAACGACCTGACCGTCACCATGGCCGCCGAGGCCGGGCAGCTGCAGCTCAACGCCTTCGAACCGATCATCGTCTACGGGCTGATGCGGTCGACCTCGCACCTGCAGGCCGCGGCGCGGACGCTGGCGGACCGCTGCGTCGACGGGATCACCGCGAACCGTGAGCACCTGGAGCAGGGCGTGCGCGGATCGGTCGGGATCGTCACGGCGCTGTCCCCCGCGCTGGGGTACGCCACGAGCGCGGAGATCGCGAAGGAGTCGCTGGCCACCGGGCGCCCGGTCGGCGACATCGCGGTGGCCCGGGGTCTGCTCGACGCCACGCGGGTCGACGAGCTGCTCTCCCCCGCCGCGCTCACCGGGCTGGCCGCTCCGGCCCGGTCGCTGCCACGCGACCTGGACGCCGCCCTGCACTGACGGCCGCTCCGGCACGGGCCCCGGTGCGCGGTCGACGACCGGGCGCCGGGGCCCCCGTCGTCCCGGGACGGCCCGGGACCGGTTCATCCGGCCCGGATGCCGGAGGGCCGCTCCGGCACACGGCCGTCGTCCGTCGCGGCGCCCGCGACACCCTCGGCCGGGGTGGGCCCGCGGATCTCGACCCGCCGGGGTGGGGACCACCCGCGCCGGTGCCCGGCCGGGCCCAGCCGGACCAGCAGCACGACCACCGCGGCCGTGCCGGCGGCGGCGAGCACGCTGAGCACCGCCGTCAGCGGCCCCCACGACGGGGCGACCGGCGCGGGGGCACGGACCGGCGGAGCGACGACGGCGGCCTCCCGCCCCGTCCCCTCCTCGGGCAGCACCGCGGTGACGGCGTCGACCGGGTTCACGGTGCCCCAGCCGAGTGCCGGGTCGGGGAGCGGGACCGCGGGGTGCGTCGCGGTCGCCTCCAGCCGGTGCTTGACCTGGTCGGCCCGCAGATCGGGCCGGTAGGCGCGGACCAGGGCGGCGGTACCCGCCACGAACGGCGCCGCGTAGCTGGTGCCGCTGCCCTGCCAGTGTCCCGGTCCGCCCGGGCCGATGCTGACGACGTCGCTGCCCGGGCCGACCAGCGACAGGTACGGGCCGGTCTGGGAGAAGTCGGCACGCCCGCCCTCGGCGTCGACGGCACCGACCGCGATGACCGTCGGGTAGGAGGCCGGGTAGGTGACGGGATCACCCGTGCGCGCCCCGTTGGCGGCCGAGGCGACCACGACGACGTCGCGGGAGGCGGCGTACGCCACCGCCTCGGCGAGCCCGGCGTCCGGGATGCTGGTGCTGGCCGACACGTTGATCACGCGGGCGCCCTCGTCCACGGCGCGGCGGATGCCCGCGGTCAGGGATGCGGCGGTCACCCGGCCGGCGTCGCCGTCCGCGTCCGGGACCGTGACCCTGATCGGCAACAGGGTCGCGTCGGGGGCGATCCCGGCGAACCCGCTGCCCTCGACCGGCTGCGCGGCGATGATGCCGCCGACGAAGGTCCCGTGGCCGTAGCAGTCGCCGTCCGCCGGGCCGTCCGACACGACGTCGGCACCCGGGAGCACGTGCGCGCCCGCGAGCTGCGGGGTCCGGGCGTCGACCCCGGTGTCGACGACGGCGACGACCACCCCCGCACCCCGGGTCACCGGCCACACCCGCTGCGGCGCGAGCTGGCGCTGTGCCCAGGGCAGCGTCGGTTCGGTCACCGTGGGCGGGGGCAGGCAGCCCGGCGGGACCGCCGGGGCGGCGAGCGCCGGTGGGGCGGCCGTCAGCAGCGTGACGAGCGCGGCCGCACCGAGCGCCACGGCCCGCCCGGCGGCGCGGCACCTCGCCCGTCTCACGACGCGGCGGCCGAGTCGCCGGTCGCGCCCGCGTCGACCGTGAGGAGCGGGACGGTGAGGCGCCGGACGACGTCCGGGTCCTCCACCGTCCGCAGCACCATCCGGCGTCGCCGCTCCAGGGCCCGTTCCAGCCTCGCCAGTGCCGCCTGGTCGCGTTCGCCGAGCCCACCGGAGCCCTCGCCCTCGTCGGCGCCGAGCTCCCGGACGAGCAGGGCGAGACGCGGCGCCACCGGCCCGCCGTCGACGTCCTCGGGCGCGGGCGCATCCCGCACACCGATCGTCCGGAACCGGGTACCGGCCGGGAAGACGACCTCCGCGACGGGGCGGCCCGCGACGAGCTCGCTCGTGCGGCGGGCCGTCATCGGCCAGATCAGGACGTCGTAGCCGGCGTCGGGGACGGTGACGTCGAGCTCGCCGGCCGCGCTGAGGAAGCCCGGCTCGGCGAGTGTCCCGCCCACCACGGTGTGGTCCGAGGGCGGTTCCGGCGCCCGCCCCTGACGCAGCACCGGTCGACGGTGCGTCGGGAGGCGACGCAGCCCGGAGACCAGACAGGCCAGCTGCCCCTCCGGCAGGTCGCGGCTGCCGGACCGGACGCCCTCGTTGACCGGGCCGCCGCCACGCTCGCCGTCGCCGAGGTGCAGGCACACCGCGGCCAGATCGGTCTTCACCCCGGACGTGTCCCCGGTGCGCAGCGACGGCCAGGAGGCCAGCGCCGCGTTGACCGTCGCGAGGGCCTCGGTGTACAGGTCCCCGGCGGCGGCGACGAACCGTTCGCGTTCCCTGCCCGTGCTGGGCCGGTCGTCGACGACGAGCGGCGGGCGCGCGTCCGTGGCCCCCGTGGTGGCCGCGGGATCCGTGTCCCCGGGGCCGTGGTCCCCGGTGACGGGGCCGACCGGCCCGGCGTCGGCAGCCGGTCCCGGCGGGGTGACGTCGGCGTCCGGCGCCGGGACCGCACCGCCGGTCGGGCCGTCGGCGGGGTCCCCGGCCTCCGGTGCGGGGTCGGCGGCCGGATGCTCCCCGGGGGTGGGCGGCTCCGCGACGGCCGGGACCGGCATCGCGGGCACCGCCGACTCGACCCGCAGGTCCGGCACGGTGGTGTCCCAGCTCGCCGGGGCCGGCCGGGGCAGCAGCCCGAGCGACACGGCGCGCTCGGCGTCCTCCGGAGTGGCCCAGACCCCGCGGAGCCGGACCCGGTGACGGGCACGGCGCTCGTCGTCGAGGGAGTCGACGAGCGAGCGGGCGGCGGCCAGGAGTGCGGCCCCGACGGGCTCGCCGTCGTGACCGAGGTGGAGGGTCCAGACCGCCGGGTCGTACGGGTCGGGCGGCACCGGCCCGGCGTCCCCGGCGCCGAGGACCAGACCCGACGGGACGACGGTGGCGACGACGTCGTCGCGGACGTAGCTGCACCCCCGCGCGTCCCACCCGGCCGGTGGGAGGCCCACCGACAACACGTCCTGCCCCCCGTCGGGGCGCTGGCGCAGCACCGTCGGGAACGGACGCATCCGGGTCTCCCGCCCGGGTTCGACCACGAAGGTCTCCACCCCCGACGCCGTCCGCAGGGCGACACCGGTGCCCAGGGCGAAGTCCGCGCCGATCGCCTCGCCGAGGGCCGCCGGGAACCCGTCGGAGAGCGCCGCGGGGGTGAGCGGCGCGACCAGCACGGGGCACCCGGAGGTGATCGTCCGGGCGGCGCCGGCGATCGCGTCCGGCGTCGGGACGGGGCCGGTGCCGCCGACCAGCAGCTGCACGAAGCGACGGTCGAGAACGGCACGCAGCGCCACGTCGTCGTTCTCCGTGCCCTCCTCCGGGGCGGGCAGACCGCGGACCGCGAGTCCGGCCGGGACCGGCTCGACGGCCGCTCCCCCGACGACCGCGGGCTCGTCGGGCAGCGCCCCCTCCCAGTCCGGGCGCGGGAAGCGCGTGCCGTGTGCCTGCGGTGGTGATCCCGGCGCGAAGCGCACCCAGCCGGTCCCGCCGACCGTGGGTCCGGTGAGGATGCCGGAGCCGACGGAGAACCGCATGGCCCCCGACGGGGCGACGAGCGCGACGCCGGTGGCGTCGGCGACCTGCTGCAGCCTGGCGCCCAGGGCGGCGATGTCGGTGACGGCGAGCCACAGCTCGCCGTCGGCGCCCGCGGGGCCGGTCACCACCTCGTGCAGCAGCCGGAGGAGCTCCGCCGCGAGTCCCGGCCTGCGGTAGGCAGTCCCGACCAGCATGGCGACCGGCGGACCCGACGAGCCCAGGCTGGACAGGAACCCGCGCTCCCGGGACGCCTCCGTCCCGTCGGCGATCAGGACGTGCGGCCCGACCGGGGTTGCGACCAGGGGGGCCATGACGGACTCGGCCCGGGCGTCGGTCACCGCTCCCACCTCGCTCTCCTCGGGCACGCGTCCACCGCCCCCGGCGGGACGGGCCCGATCCACCGACGATCATGGCCGCGCCGGGCAGCCGGTGTCCCTCCGCGCGCCGTGCGCACACCGAACACGGGGGTTTCCCCCGTCGGCCGCGGGGATCAGCCGTCGAAACCGTCGGTGATCCGGGCGGCGAGCAGGAGAACCGCGTCGACGGTGGCCGGCGCCAGCCGGGACAGGTCGATCCGGCCACCGTGCGCGAGGTGCTGGTCGAACGGCAGCTCCACGACGGCGCGGACACGGGACTCGAAGTGCCTGCGGACCACATCCCGGTCGATCTCCCGGCTCCACCGGTCCTGGGACAGGACGACGACGGCCTGCTCGGCGAGGGCGGAGAACCCGTGCCCGTGCAGCCAGTCCAGGGTCCTCGACGCCCGGGTCGCCCCGTCGACGGTCGGAGTCCCGACGACGACCAGCGCGTCCGCCAGCGTCAGCGTCCCCTCCATCGCCGAGTGCACGAGGCCGGTCCCCGAGTCGGTGACGAGCACGTTGGCGAACCGGCCGATCAGCCCGCAGACCGCCTCGTACTCCTCCCGGCTGAACGACTCCCCCGCCGCCGGGTCCTGCTCCGAGGCGATGACCCGCAGGCGTCCGGCCAGGCTGCTGAAGCGGTCGAGATCGTGGACCGACGACGCGTGCGCGGCGCCCGCGAGCAGCTCGCGGACCGTCGCGGACGTGTCGCCGGTGAGCCGGTCGGCCAGGGTGCCCGCGTCGGGGTTGGCGTCGAGGGCGACGATCCGGTCGCCGCGGTTCTCGGCCAGGACCAGCCCCAGCAACGCCGACACGGTGGTCTTGCCGACGCCGCCCTTGATCGAGGCGACCGCGATCCTCCGGACCCCGGCCAGCGGTCGGCGGATCTGCTGGATGAGCTCCTGGCGGGCGAGCTGGGCCGGGGACGGCCCGGGGTTGTAGCGGCCCGCGGTGACGGCGTAGACGCCGCGCCGCCAGCCGTGCATCGGTTGGTCCCCGGCGTAGCGGATGGGCGCGTTCGGTGCGACGGGCCGGACCGGGCCGGCGCGCTCGACCGGCAGCGGGACCGGTGCGGGCCGCGGGCCGGCGGGCGGTGCGGACCGTCGCTGCCGGCGCGGAGCGTCCGGGCGCAGCGGAGCGTCCGGGTGCTGCGGGGCGTCCGCGTGCTGCGGCGCGTCCGCGTGCTGCGGCGCGTCCGGGTGCTGCGGCGCGTCCGGGTGCTGCGGCACGGCGGGCGGTCGTCCGGCGCCCGGTCCGGGCGGAGGCCCGCCCGACGGCGAGGCGGGTGGCCGGGACGGCGGGTGCCCCCGCCCGCGGGGCGGAGCCGGTCGGTCGGCTCCGCCGCGGGGCACCGGACCGGTCGCGGAGCCGGTGCCCACCGGTGGGGCGGGCTTCCCGGCGGCCGGGGCGGGACGGCCCGTGACCACCGGGATCGCCGTCGTGGCCGGGGGTGCGGTCCCCCCGGCGGTCCCGGTCGCCCCGGTGACCCCGGTCGTCCCGGACCTCGCGGTGGTCCCGGTCCCGGCTCCGTCGGACGTGTCCGGGCCGTCGGACGCCGGCCGGTCGTCGGACGACGGCGCGGGTCCGGTACCGGTCGTGCCGGCGACGCCCTGCGGCGCACCGGTGGCCTCCCCGGTCGCCCGCCCCACCCGCTCGGTGGGCGCCGCGGGTGCCGCCGGCCGGGTCACCCGCAGGGCGCGGGTCTCGGGGTCGGCCGCGCCCGCGGGTCCCGGCGGCCCGGCGGACCCGGCCGTCGCGGCGGTGTCCCGGGCCGGCGCCGCGGTGTCGGCGGCGTCCCCCCGGTCGCGGGCCGGTGGCGTGGGGACCGACGCCGGCGGCTCCGGCTCCGGACCGGTCGCCGCTGCCGGGCGGTGGGGCCGCCCGGCGTCCCCGGTGGACCCCTCCGAGCGCCCCGCATCCCAGGTCACCGTCCAGTCGACGGGGACCCACTCGTCGGTGGTGTCACCCGTCGCCGGGTCCTGCGACGTCCGGTCCTGCACAGTCCGGCCTCCGTCCTCAGCCGACCGACACCTCGGTCGACCTCACCGACGAGGGGTCGACCGGCTCGTCCAGGGAGACGGTCACCGAGGAACCGCTGATCGTCTTCGTCGCGGACGTGCCGCCGTCCTCGGTGTTCACGCTGACGTGGGCGGTCCGGCCCGAGCAGTGCTCGTCGAAGCCGGAGATGCGAACGGCCGTCACCTGGCCCTCGTCGTTCTGCTTCACCGAGACCGACAGCGACGACGCGTCGGTCGAGCACTGCTCCGACGCCTTCTGCTCCTCCTCGGCCTGCTGCCGCTCGGCACGCTCCGCGGCCGCCCGCCGTTCGGTCGCCCGCTGCTCGGCCGCCTTCCGCTCCGCCGCTCGCTGCTCGGCCCGGCGCTCGGCGGCTTCCTGCTCGGCCGCCTTCCGCTCCGCGGCCTTCCGCTCGGCCGCCTGCTGCTCGGCCGCCTTCCGCTCCGCGGCCTGCCGCTCGGCCGCCTTCCGCTCCGCGGCCTGCTGCTCGGCCACCTGCTGCTCGGCCACCTGCTGCCGGGCCGCCATGAACTCGGCCGCCCGCTGCTCGATCGCGCCGTCCGACGCCTCCTCGGCACGGGGGAGGTCGGATCCGTCCCGGCCGGTCGTGTCCCGGGTGGTCTCCTCCGGGACGGTCCGGCTCGGCGTCGCGTCGCCCGCGGCGGAGCCGGTGGCGGTCCGGGCGGACGTGTCCTCGGCGCCGGGACGGCGCTCGGGCTGCCCGGCGACGGCCGTCCCGCGGGACGGCGCCTGCGCGAGCAGCTCGGGCAGCCGCCCGCGCTCGGTCGCCCCGGTCGTCATCCGTGCGATCCACTGGTCGGCGAGCGAGAGCGCCTCCCGCTCGGAGACCCCTTCCGGAGCGGCGGCCACCGGAGCGGACTGCGGTGTGCCCTCGGCGGCGAGCGCCCCCTCTACCGCCGGTGCGGACGGCGTCGGCGCGGTCTGCTCGGGCGCCGTCTGCTCGGGGGCCGTCTGCTCGGGGGCCGTCTGCTCGGGGGCCGTCTGCTCGGGCGCCGTCTGCTCGGGGGCCGTCTGCTGCTCGGGCGCCGTCTGCGCCGGTCCGGACTGCTGCGTGCCCTCGGCCACGAGCTCCTCCGTCTGCTGCGCGGGGCCGCTCGACGCCGGGGTCTCGGCCGGGGCCAGCACACCCAGCGCCGTGAGGGCCTCGGCGACCTCCTCCTGCCGGTCGGTGCGGGTCGGCAGGTCGGCGGCGCCTTCGGAGGTCGCGGGACCGGACGCGTCGGACGGCCGGTCCCCGGCGACCAGGGACGTGACGGGCGCGGCGGCGGAGTCCACGGTCTCCACGGGCCGCTCGAGCGTCGTCGCGACGGACCGGCCGACGGTGTCGGTGGCCGCTCCGGCCGACTCGGCCACCGGAGTCACGACCTCCCGCACGGGGGCGGCGGGCACCGGCAGCGAGACCGGGGCCGACGCCACGGGTGCCGGCAGCGCGACGGGGGCCACGGGCACCGGTGCGGCCGCCACGACCGGACCGAGCACGGACGGCGCCGGGGGCACCGCCGGCAGCAGCGCCTCGGGGGCCACGACCTCCGGCTCGTCCACGCCGACGCCGTCGAGCGACGGCAGCTTCGGCCCGGCCGTAGCCGACGGGGACGGGGCGGGCTCCGGCGCGGACGCCGGGGCGGCGTCGCGCGCTGCCAGGATCTCCGCGTCGTCCGGCTGCCGCGCCTCGTTCCGCTGACCCGCGGCCCAGGCGGCCCACTCCTCGGTGGAGTCGGTGGCCTTCCCGGCCGGCGCACCGGCCATGGCCGCCCCGAACACCCCGACGGCGGTGAGCGCGGTCAGTCCTGCGACCAGTGACTGCCGCGGGGCCGCAGAGCGGCGCTGGGGCCGCGTGGGGTCGTCGCGTCGGGGAGCCGACATCGGTGCACCTTCCGTCCGGTCGTCGTGCCGGCCGGGTTCTCCGGCCCACAGCTGATCACGACCATCGCGTGCGACCGGCCCGGACGTACGTCGCGAAGGCGGCGGACAGCCCATCCGAGGGGGATCCCTCGCCAACCGGCGGCGCGGACGACTGCTCCCGGCTGGGCCGGACGGCCCACGGGCCCCGGCGTCAGCCGCGTCGGTAGGCGGTGAACCGTCCGTTGCGGCGGCGCTCGACGGTCAGCGGCAGCCCGAACGTCTCCGACAGCGGCTCGGAGGTCATGACCTCGTCCAGGAGCCCCGCGGCGACCACACGCCCCTCACGCAGCAGCAGCCCGTGGCTGTAGTTCGGCGGGATCTCCTCGACGTGGTGGGTGACCAGCACCGACGCCGGGGCGTACGGGTCGTCGGCGAGGTCGGCGAGCCGGGTGACGAGGTCCTCGCGGCCGCCGAGGTCCAGCCCGGCGGCGGGCTCGTCGAGCAGCAGCAGCTCCGGGTCGGTCATCAACGCGCGGGCGATCAGGGTCCGCTTGCGCTCGCCCTCGGAGAGCGTGCCGTACGCGCGCCCGGCGAACCCCGCCATGCCGAGCTGGCCCAGCAGCTGCTCGGCGCGGCCGGTGTCGTCGCGCTCGTACTCCTCGCGCCAGCGCCCGAGGACCGCGTAGCCCGCGGAGACGACGACGTCGGAGACGATCTCGTCGCCCGGGATCCGGACGCCCAGGTTCGCCGAGGTGAGACCGATCCGGGTGCGGAGCTCGAAGACGTTGACCCGGCCCATGCGCTCACCGAGCACGTGGACGGTGCCGGAGGTCGGGTGCAGCTCGGCACCGGCGAGACGGAGCAGGGTCGTCTTGCCGGCGCCGTTCGGGCCGAGGACGACCCAGCGCTCGTCGAGTTCCACCCGCCAGTCGACGGCATCGAGCAGGGTGGTGTCGCCGCGGCGGACGGTGGCGCCGTCCATCCCGACGACCACGTCCTCGTCGTCGATCGGGGTGGAAACGGGTGTGACACCGGGCGCGGACGGGGTTCGGGGCGAAGTCACCCCCCTATCCTGGCCGATCGTGCCTGTCTTCCCCCTCGGTGCCCACCCCGACGACCACGGGACCCGCTTCGCGGTCGCCACCACCAGCGCCGAGACCGTCGAGGTGTGCCTGATCGACGGCGCCGCCGACGGTGAGGGCGGTGGTCTCGCCGAGCGGCGCGTCGAGCTGCGCGAGCACACCTTCGGCGTGTGGCACGGCCACGTGCCCGGGGTGCGGCCCGGCCAGCGCTACGGCTACCGGGTACACGGCCCCTACCGGCCGTTCGAGGGACTCCGCGCGAACCCGCACAAGATCCTCGTCGACCCCTACGCGGCCCGGATCACCGGCCTGGTGACCGACGTCGTCGCCGCCCGCGGGTGGGACGGCGACCCGATGTCCGGGCGGCCCAGCACCGTCGACTCGCTCGGCTCGGTGCCGCTGTCGGTCGTCACCGCCACCGACGCCGCACCGCGCCCGCCCCGCCCGGACGTGCCGTGGTCGGAGACGGTGATCTCGGAGATCCACGTGCGCGGCTGGACGAAGCTCCACCCCGAGGTGCCCGAGGCCCACCGTGGCACCTACCTGGGGCTGGCCCACCCGGCGGTGATCGCGCAGCTGCAGCGGACCGGGGTGACGGCCGTCGAGCTGCTCCCGGTGCAGGCCAACGCCCCCGAGCCGCCGCTGCTGGAGCGCGGCGCGTCGAACTACTGGGGCTACGCCACGCTGGGCTTCCTCGCCCCGCACGCCGGCTACGCCTCGGACCCCGGCAACGAGGTCGCGGAGTTCCGCTATCTCGTCGACACCCTGCACGCGGCCGGGATCGAGGTCATCCTCGACATCGTCCCCAACCACACCTGCGAGGGCGGGGTCGGCGGCACCACGCTGTCCTACCGCGGGCTGGACGCTCCGGCGTACTACTCGCTGGGCGGGTCCGGACACGACGCCGACATCACCGGCACCGGCAACACCCTCGACGCCGGCTCCCCCACGGTGATCCGGCTGGTCTGCGACGCCATGCGGCACTGGGTGCACGCCTACGGCGTCGACGGGTTCCGGATCGACCTCGCCTCGGTGCTCGGCCGCCCGCGGTCGGGCCCCTTCTCCCCGGACTCCGCACTGCTCACCGCGATCGCCCAGGACCCGACCCTGTCGACGACCAAGTTGATCGCCGAGCCGTGGGACGCGACCGGCGAGGGCTACCGCGTCGGCGGGTTCGGTGTGGCGTGGTCGGAGTGGAACGGCCGTTACCGCGACGCGGTGCGCGACTTCTGGCGCGGCCACGGCGGCGTCGCCGAGCTGGCGTCGCGGCTGACCGGCAGCTCCGACATCTACCAGCTCTCCGGGCGTCGCCCGTGGGCCTCGGTCAACTTCGTCACCGCCCACGACGGCTTCACCCTGCGCGACCTCGTGTCCTACGAGCGCAAGCACAACGAGGGCAACGGCGAGAACAACCGCGACGGCACCGACGACAACCGCTCGCAGAACCACGGCGTCGAGGGCCCGACCGACGACGCCGGCATCCGCGCCGCCCGGCAGGCCACGGCCCGGGCGATGATGGCCACGCTGCTGCTGTCGATCGGCACCCCGATGATCACCGGCGGCGACGAGCGCTGGCGCACCCAGGGCGGCAACAACAACGCCTACTGCCGCGACGACGAGACGTCCTGGGTGGACTGGACCCGCACCGACGAGACCACGGCGATGGAGGCGTTCACCGCCAAGGTCGCCGCGCTGCGCCGCGAGTCCCCGGTGCTGCACCGCGACCAGTTCTACGTCGACGGCGAGGTCCTCTGGTGGGACCCGTCCGGGCGGCCGATGGAGCCCGGGGACTGGCACGACGGCGGCCGCCGCACCCTCGCGCTGCTGCTGGCCGACTACTGGCTGCTGATCCTGCACGCCGGCGACGAGCCCGCCGACTGCGTGCTGCCCAGCGACCACGGATTCGACCCGGTCCTGGACTCGACCGCGCCCGACGGCACCCCCGCCGACACCACCCCGCTCGACGCCGGGGCGACGGTCGTCCTCCCGCCCCGCTCGGTACGCCTGCTGCGCAGCCGCTGACCGGCCCCGGCCCGCCGGGTTCCGGGAGCTGGGTCCGGCGGGCCGGGCGGCGTAGGCTCCGCGCATGCCGCGCTACGAGTTCCGCTGCCGCGAGTGCGCCACGACGTTCGAGGTCGACCGGCCGATGGCCGCGTCGTCGGACCCGGCGGACTGCCCGCACGGGCACGCGGACACCGTCAAGCTGCTCTCGACGATCGCGCTCGGCGGCCGGTCCGGTGCCGCGCCCCGGCCCGCGATGGCCCCGGCCGGTGGCGGCGGGGGCTGCTGCGGCGGCGGGTGCTGCGGCGGCTGACCCGTGCCGACGACGGGTCCCGCCCCCTCGGACCGCGGTCCGGCGGGAGGTGGTCCGGCGGGCGGTGGGACGTCACGGACGGCCCCGCGTGTGGTGCTGCTCCCGGCCGTCCTGCTGGTCGGTGTCCTGGGCGCGGGCTGTGCGGTTCCCTCCCCGCTCGCCCCGACCCGCGGCGCGGAGACCGCGGCGGGCCCGAGCGCGTCCGACGTCGCCGCACCGTCGGACTCCGCGTCGACCGGCACCGGGCCGCCGGTGACGATCGTGCTCGGCAGCCCGGACCGGCCGCAGGCCCGCGGTCTCGGGACCGCGCGGCCGTCGCTGGTCGACCTCGGCGGGGCGAGCTCCACCGGCATCGTCGAGGACCTGACGTGGCAGAGCTGGGGCGGCCCGACCGCCACCGGCACCGGGACGGCGGCCTACGCCGCCCCCGGGCAGCCGCTCGCCGCCGCGACCCGGGAACGGGCGACGGTGGTCGCGGCCGACCCGGGCACCTGCGCCGGGCGCCCGGCCTACCGCACGCTGACCTGGTACTTCCCCCAGCACGGCGAGGTCCCCGGGGCCCACACCCCGCTGCCCGTCTGCGGCGACTGACCGGCACACCGTTGCTGGGCCGAACGGGCGTACTCCGCACCGTCGTGTGACGTATCTCATCACTGCTCCGATACGCCGAGTGCATCTGTCCCCGTGGAACTGGAGTCCACGTGCCCCGAGCGCTCCCCCGTCTCGTCCGTGCCGCCACCGCCGTCGCCGCCGTGGCCACCACCGCCCTGCTCACGACGGCGGCGACCCCCGCCCCGCCGTCGCCGCCGGCCGAGGCGCTCCCGGCGCCCGGCCCGGTGCAGGCCCTGCAGGTCTCCCCCGTGCCCGGCGGCGGCGCCCGCGGCCTCGGTCTGCAGGTGTCCTGGTCGCCGCCCGTCCGGAACGAGGGCGCCCTGCGCACCCACTACGACGTCGAGGTCCGCGACGACGCGGGCGCCGTCCTCCACTCCGCCTCGACCGAGACCACCACCAGCGCACCGGTGTACGGCGACTACTGCCTCGCGCCGTTCACGGTGTCGGTGCGCGCGGTGACCCGCGACGTCGACGAGAGCCGGTCCGAGCCGGGGCCCGCCGTCCTCACCACGTTCGGCGAGCAGGCCCCGTGCGCCCTCACGATGTCGATCACCGCGGCCCGCGCCGCCGACGGCACCGTGCACGTACGCGCCAACCGCGAGGCCCCGGTCGACCCGTACGTCTCCGGGCCCTGCACGCTCGCGACGGACGGCCGGGTGCTCTGGTCGGGTACCTGCGGCGGCTACGCCACCACCCAGGACATCGTGGTCGGCGCGCTGCCACCGGGACCGCGGGAGCTCGCGCTGACCACCGTCAACCCGCGGGGTGAGCACACCACGAGCCGGACCACGCTGCGCTAGCCCGCCAGGACGATCCGCCCCAGCTCGACCGACGACGCCAGGTGCGGGTGGTGCGGCAGCACCCGCACCGTGTACCCGGTCAGCCCCGCGTGCGGCAGCGGCACGGCGACCTCCCAGGATCCGTCGCCGCGGTGCTCCATCGCGACGGTCACCGGGTCCGCCAGCTCGTCGGAGGAGTCGACCCGCCCGACGACGGCCTCGACCGTCACGTCCGACGGGTCCAGCCCGGCCAGGTCCACCCCCGCCCGGACCGTCATCGGCGACCCCACGACCGGGGTGTCGGGCAGCCCGGACGCGTCCACACCGGTGATCCGGACGTGGTTCCACGCCTTGTTCAGCCGGGCCCGGAACTGCGCGATGTCGCGGGCGACGGCGTAGTCCGACGCGGCCGCGTCCGCGGCGGCACGGGCGGCCGGGGTGTACCAGTCCTGCACGTACTCCCGCACCATCCGGGTGGCCTGCACCTTCGGCCGCAGGGTGGTGAGGGTGTGGCGGACCATCTCGACCCAGCGGTGCGGGACGCCGTCGACGCGGTCGTAGAACGCCGGGCCGACCTGGGTGGCGATGAGCTCGTAGAGGGCGTTGGCCTCGAGGTCGTCACGCCGGGTCGGGTCCTCGACGCCGTCGGCGGTGGGGATGGCCCAGCCGTTGGCGCCGTCGTAGAACTCGTCCCACCAGCCGTCGCGGATGGACAGGTTCAGCCCGCCGTTGAGAGCGGACTTCATGCCGGAGGTGCCGCAGGCCTCCAGCGGGCGCAGCGGGTTGTTCAGCCAGACGTCGCAGCCCCAGTAGAGGTAGCGGGCCATCGACATGTCGTAGTCGGGCAGGAAGACGATGCGGTGGCGCACGCCGGCGTCGTCGGCGAAGCGCACGATCTGCTGGATGAGCGCCTTGCCGCCGTCGTCGGCGGGGTGCGACTTCCCCGCGACGACGAGCTGCACCGGCCGGTGCGGGTCGAGCAGCAGGCTGCGGAGCCGGT
Organism: Pseudonocardia sp. ICBG1034; assembly: GCF_020131375.1. NCBI lineage: Bacteria > Bacillati > Actinomycetota > Actinomycetes > Pseudonocardiales > Pseudonocardiaceae > Pseudonocardia > Pseudonocardia sp. ICBG1034. The sequence continues at coordinate 1,279,760 of NZ_JAHLEK010000015.1, read as the reverse complement.
CGGCGTCGCGCAGCATCAGCGTGAGCCGCTTGTAGGTCGGGACCCGGCGGGCGAAGCCGACGGTGAGCACGTCGCGGTCGAAGACGTGGTCGGTCCAGCCCAGCTCCGGCTCGGACGCACCCCGCTCCAGCCACGCGGCGCGCACCCGGCGGCGGACCTCGTCGACCAGCCGGGACCGCAGCGTGTTGCGCAGGCCCCACACGTCGGCGTCGGACACCTCGGCGGTGCTGCCGCCGGGCTCCCCGAGCAGCTCGGTGACCTGGTGGGCCTCCCAGGTGGGGCCGTGCACGCCGTTGGTGACCGAGCCGATCGGCACCTCCTCGCGGTCGAACCCGGCCCACAGCCCGCCGAACATCTCCCGCGACACCGTCCCGTGCAGCCGGGAGACACCGTTGGCGCGCTGGGCCAGGCGCAGCCCCATGTGCGCCATGTTGAACGTCTCCGGATCCTCCTCCGCGCCGAGCGCGAGGAGCCGGTCGGTCGGCAGGCCCGGCAGCAGCCGGTCGGTGAGGTAGTGCCGCACGAGGTCCAGGCCGAACCGGTCGATCCCGGCGGGCACCGGGGTGTGGGTGGTGAACACCGTGCCCGCGCGGACGGCGGCGAGCGCCTCGTCGAAGTCCAGCCCGCCGGACGACGCGGACGCCGTCGCCGGTCCCGCGCCGTTGGACGACACCGCCGAGCCGGTGCACAGCTCGCGGATCCGCTCGCAGCCGAGGAACCCGGCGTGGCCCTCGTTGGTGTGGAAGACCTCCGGTGTCGGGTGCCCGGTGAGCCGGCAGAACGCGCGGACCGCGCGGACCCCGCCGACACCGATCAGGATCTCCTGCTGGATGCGGTGGTTCTGGTCGCCGCCGTAGAGCCGGTCGGTGACCCCGCGCAGGTCGGCCCCGCCGTCGGAACCGGCGTTCTCCTCGATGTCGGTGTCGAGCAGCAGCAGCGGGACCCGCCCGACCGCGGCCTGCCAGATCCGCGCGTGCAGCGTGCGGTCCCCCGGCATCGCGACCTCGACGAGCTCCGGCTCGCCGGAGGGGTCGGTGAGCAGCTGCAGCGGCAACCCCTGCGGGTCGATCGCCGGGTAGTGCTCGAGCTGCCAGCCGTCGAGCGACAGGGACTGACGGAAGTACCCCGACCGGTACAGCAGCCCCACCGCGACGAGCGGGACACCCAGGTCCGAGGCGGCCTTCAGGTGGTCGCCGGCGAGCACGCCGAGACCGCCGGAGTAGTTGGGCAGCACCTCCGAGACGCCGAACTCCATCGAGAAGTAGGCGACGGCCGACGGCCTGCCCGCGCCGTCGGCCTCGTCGTACCAGCGCGGCTCGGACAGGTAGGTCTCCAGCTCCGCGGCCCGCTCGGCGACCTCGGCGGCGACCGCGTCGTCCGCGGCGAGCTCGGCCAGCCGCCCGGTGGGGATCTCGCCGAGCAGGCGGACCGGGTCCTGCCCGCTCGCGTCCCAGGCGGCGGGGTCGAGCGAGGCGAACAGGTCCCGGGTCGGCGCGTGCCAGGTCCACCGCAGGTTCGTCGCCAGTGTCTGCAGCGGCGCGAGCGGAGCGGGGAGCTGGGCACGGACGGTGAAACGGCGGAGGGCTCTCACGGCCGCGAGGGTAGCCGGGAACCCCGACACGCACGCGGTGTCCCGCCCGGCCGGGACGGGGTCCCACCGGTAGGGTCGCACTGCCGCGGGACCGGTGGGTCCGTGCACGTCGAATCGGTTCCGTCCACATCCGTTCCGATCCGTTCACGCCGATGGTCCCGCGGGTGTGGCGACAGGTGACGTGGCGGCGTCAGACTGACCGTCTCGACTCTGGTGGGACTTCTACCGACGGTGACAATTTCCTGGGGGTGCAGCCGATGACCGGTCGGCTCGGAATCGACGACGTGACCCCGTTCGTGGAGAGCGGAGACCCGGCCAAGGCCGTGGTCGGCGAGGTCGTCCCGATCCGGGCGACCGTGTGGCGGGAGGGACACGACGCCGTCGCGGCGAACGTCGTGTTCACCCCGCTGTCGGCCGACGGGACGCCGGGCGACGCGCAGTACGTGCGGATGCAGCCCGACGGGGTGGGCACCGACCGCTTCGTGGCCTGGGTCCGCCCCGACGCCGAGGGTCGCTGGACCTTCCGCGTCGACGCGTGGAGCGACCCGTGGGCGACCTGGCGCTCGGGCGTGGAGAAGAAGATCGCCGCGGGCCAGACGGCCGAGGAGCTGGCCAACGACCTCGAGGTCGGCGCCCGGCTGCTCGCCAGGGTGGGGCGTCGCCCGGCCGAGAAGGACAGCCGCGACCTGCTGCTCGGCGCCGCGAACACGCTGCGGGACACCGCGCTGCCGCTGCGCGCCCGGGTCGCCCCCGCCCTGTTCGACGCCGTCGTCGCGATCATGGTCGAGCGTCCCGTCCGGGAGCTCATCACCCGCGGCCCCGAGCGGACGATCTTCGTCGACCGGCCCCGCGCGCTGTACGGGTCCTGGTACGAGTTCTTCCCCCGCTCCACCGGCGGGCGCGACGAGACCGGCCGCCCGGTGCACGGCACGTTCGCGACGTCGTCGAAGGAGCTCGACCGCGTCGCGCGGATGGGCTTCGACGTCGTCTACCTGCCGCCGATCCACCCGGTCGGCACGGTGCACCGCAAGGGCCGCAACAACTCCACCCATGCCGAGCCGGGCGACGTCGGCTCCCCGTGGGCGATCGGCTCCGCCGCGGGCGGGCACGACGCGATCGACCCGGAGCTGGGCGACTTCGACGACTTCGACGCGTTCGTCGCGCGGGCGAACGAGCTCGGCATGGAGGTCGCGCTCGACCTGGCGCTGCAGTGCGCGCCCGACCACCCCTGGGTCACCGAGCACCCGGAGTGGTTCACCGTGCGCCCGGACGGGACGATCGCCTACGCGGAGAACCCGCCGAAGCGCTACCAGGACATCTACCCGCTGAACTTCGACCGCGACCCGGCCGGCATTTACGCCGAGTGCCTGCGCGTGGTGCTGAAGTGGGTCGAGCACGGGGTGAAGATCTTCCGGGTCGACAACCCGCACACCAAGCCGCCGAACTTCTGGCACTGGCTGATCTGGGAGGTCAAGCGGACCCACCCGGAGGTGCTGTTCCTGGCCGAGGCGTTCACCCGCCCGGCCCGCCTGTTCGGGCTGGCGCGGCTGGGCTTCACCCAGTCCTACACGTACTTCACGTGGCGGACCGAGGCCGAGGAGCTCGCCGACTTCGCGACGATGCACGCCGAGCACGCCGACGAGTGCCGCCCCAACCTGTTCACCAACACCCCGGACATCCTCCACGAGTCGCTGCAGACCGGCGGCCCGGCGATGTTCGCGATCCGGGCGACCCTGGCCGCGACGATGTCGCCCACCTGGGGCGTCTACTCCGGCTTCGAGCTGTACGAGGGCACCCCGGTCAAGCCGGGCAGCGAGGAGTACCTGGACTCGGAGAAGTACGAGCTGCGTCCGCGGGACTTCGAGTCCGCCCTGAACCAGGGGCGCTCGCTGGAGCCGTACCTGACCCGGCTCAACGAGATCCGCCGCGCCCACCCGGCGCTCCAGCAGCTGCGCGAGATCCACTTCCACGAGGTGGACAACACCAACATCATCGCGTTCTCCAAGCTGGACCCGTCCACCGGCGACCAGGTGCTGGTGGTGTGCACGCTGGACTCGCACGCGCCGCAGCAGGGCACCCTGAAGCTGGACATGCCGGCGCTGGGGCTGCGGTACACCGACGTCGTCGAGGTGCACGACGAGGTGTCGGGCGAGTCCTACCGCTGGGGCGAGTACAACTTCGTGCGGCTGGTCCCGACCGACCACGTCGCGCACGTGATCACGCTGCCCGCGCAGGCCCCGCTGCTCTGACCCGCCCCGGCCGCCGCCGTCCACACCCCCTGCCGGGCGTCCACACCCGTCGCGACGGGTGTGGACGGCGGCGGACGGGTGTGGACGCTCAGTCCTCGTCGGCGTCGTCCGCCGGGGGCTCCAGGACCACGGCGGTCGCCCGGAACGGGGCCATCCCGATCCGGAACCCGTTGAGGTCGTCGACGGTGCCGACGGTCTCGCCGGAGAACAGGTCGGTGACCGTCGCGCCCGGCGCCAGGTGCTCGGACCGCACGAACGCGTCCACCTGCTCGTCGGCGAAGTTCAGGACGGTCACGCTGGTCCGGTCGTCGTCGAGCAGGTGCACCATCACCAGCAGGCCGCGGTGCGACACGTCCGGCACGTCGACCTGGCGGGCCGTCGCCACCCCGGAGCGCTTGCGCACGGCCAGGATCGCCTGCATCTGGCGGACGAAGCTGGTCTCCTCGGTCAGCTGGTCGGGCAGCGACCCGTAGAGACTGCGCCCGCGGGGCATCCCCGACGAGGACCGCTCGGCGTCCGGCCGGTGCCCCATCAGGTCGTGCGCCGGCCGCGAGATCCACCGGGTGTCCCCGGAGTTCAGCAGGTCCGAGACCGAGTCCGGCGGCAGCGTCAGCATGCCGAGCAGGTCCCAGCCCGACAGCGCGAACACCCCGGGCTGGAAGGCGTTGAACATGACCAGCAGCAGGTGCACCCGCCGGATGCGCTCGACGTCGTCGGGGCCGATGTCGTCGAGCGCGGAGATGCCGAGCGAGGCGGCGATGACGGTCGCGGTGGTGCAGGCGATCCCGTTCGTCGTGAAGATCAGGTTGTAGGGCGCGTCCGGTCCGGTGAGGACGTCGCACAGGTCGCGGCGGATCGTGTCGGCCAGGTCCCCGCCGCGCATGTCCTCGCCGCGGAAGTGGAAGAGCTCGTCGGTGTGGCCCGCGGTCCAGTGCACGAGCTCGTAGGTCAGCTCGTCGTGGTTCTGCAGCGCGTGCACCAGCGACGCCGGGTCGACGCCCAGGTCCAGCGCGGTGCGCAGGGTCAGCCGCAGGAACTCGGTGTCCGAGGTCGCGAGCGCGTGGTGGTAGGCGGGGCGGTTGATGAAGTCGTAGGACAGGTCCGCGCCCGCCTCGGAGGTGACCTTGATGTCGTCGACGGTCAGGTTCAGCTCCTGGAAGGTGAACCCGCCGACCTTGCGCACCATGCTCGCGATGAGGTGGTTCGCGGCCTCCGACAGCGGGTGTCCCTCGGACCAGCCGGGGTTCCCGGAGCCCGCCTTCTCCACGCCGAGGAAGCCGTTCGCGTCCAGGCGCAGCGCACCCGAGCCGAGGTCGGCCAGCGAGTGCAGGGCGTCGCCGATGACCATCCGCATGCCCGCGAAGGTCGGGTCCAGCCAGTTGACCGACGGCTGGCCGTCCTTGAAGTAGTGCAGGTACACCCAGCGCCGCACGACGCCGTCGACGCCGGTGACCTCGCCGGTCGCCGACCAGTTGGTCTCCTTCACGCCCTCGCGGTAGAAGATGACCCGCTGCAGCCGGCCGACGATGTAGCCGGCCTTCTCCAGTGCCTCCTCGGTCGCGGCGTCGAGGTTGGCCGAGTCCTTCCCCGGCGGCACGTCCGGCAGCATCCCCCAGTCGGACTGCTCGATCTCGACCATGTGGTAGATGCCCGGGTAGTCGCCGTAGGCGAGCTCGGCGAGCCGGAAGTCCGGGCCCTTGCCGGTGTGGCCGGGGACGATGTCGTCGATGATCGTGCCGCCGTGCCAGGTGGCGGTCGCGCACATCGCGCGGAACTCGTCCTCGGTGCCGAAGGCCGGGTCGAGCTCGTTGGAGATGCGGTCGAAGTGGCCGTCGACGCTCGGGGTGGGCTGCCAGCCCGAGAGTCCGCCCGCCTTCTTCACCGGCCCGGTGTGGACGCCCTCGATGCCGATCGTCTCGAACGCCTGCCACAGCTCCTCGTCGCCCAGCGCCGCCAGGAACGACTCGCCGGAGGCGGTGATCAGCGAGATCGGGTAGGCGGTGAACCACACCGACGCCGTCTCGACCGCGTGCCGCGGGCCGGGGCTGGCGTAGGGGTTCTGCCACATCGAGCCCTGCCCGGAGAACTGGCGGGCCAGCTCGTCGGCGTGGCCGAGCATCGACTGGGACAGCAGCCACGACACGTAGACCGGGTTCTCCCCCGACGCCGGGCCGTCCTGCGACACCGACCGGCGCCGCACCGTGGACCGCACCCGGGCGCGGTGACGCAGCGTGCGCGGACGCGCCTCGTGGTAGTACTCGGCGAAGTTCACGTCCGGAGGCTCCGGGACGTGCTCGGCCTCGGCGGGCACCGGTTCGACGGCGGCGAGCGGATCGGCCGGTGCGATCCGGGCCTGGGTCTCCGGGATCGTCGGGGGGATGTCGGCCTTCGGCTCTCGCTCGGTCACGCCGCCGGTCCTCCGGTCGCTGTGGGGGGCAGGTCAGGGCAGGTTCTGGGCATGTCCGGCCCACGGTGCGCCCTGCGACGGCGATCCGCACGCGGGCGCGTGCGCACCATCGCGGGGTACCCGCGGGCACCACGTCCAGTATGGGTTTCCCGGCACGGGGATGCCGGGCAGAAACGTGATCACCGCCCGTGACCAACGGGTGGTCGATCCGACACGGACAGTACCGCCCACCCGACCTCCTGACCCGGCCGGGTCGGCCTGTCCCGGTTAGGGTTTTCGCCTGCGGGCCCGGGTGGCACCGACCGGTACCCCCACGTGGTGCGGGCGGTGGCCGCGACCGGTCCGCGGTGGTGTTCACAGGCCGGGCGGACGCCCGGCAGGAGGGGGACGACGCGTGCGGCCGACCGGAGCTTCCGAGGACCTGACGGCGCTCCCGGGCCTGTTGCGTGACTGGCTGCCCGGGCGTCGCTGGTTCGCCGAGAAGGGGCGTCCGCTGACCGGCGTCGCCGTCGCGTCGCGGCACCCGCTGCCCGCCGCCGCGGGTGTCACCGGGCTCGAGGTGCTGGTCCTCGCGGTGTCCTTCGCCGACGGTCCGGACCGGCACTACCAGCTGCTCCTGGCCCGCGCCCCGCACGCCCCGGCCGGGGCCGCCCCGATCGGCGACCACGACGGGCAGGTCCTCTACGACGGCCTGCACGACGGGCGCGTCACCGCGCTGCTGCTGCGGCTGATCGCCGAGCGCACGACCGTCGGTGACCTGTCGTTCGTGCCCGAGCCGGGCGCGGACCTGCCGCTGACCGAGACCGGCCGCGTCGTCGACGCCGAGCAGTCCAACACCTCCGTCCGCTGGGGCGAGCGCTCCATCCTCAAGGTCTACCGGCGCCTGTCCCCCGGTCTGAACCCCGACCTGGAGCTGCACCGGGCGCTGCGCGCGGCCGGGTCGACGTCGGTCGCGGCGCTGCAGGGCGGGATCGAGGGTGTCCTCGACGGCGAGCCCGCCACCTTCGCGCTGCTGCAGGAGTTCGCGGCCGGATCGCACGACGGCTGGGAGCGGGCGACCGCGGCGGTCCGCGACCGGACCGACTTCACCGGCGACGCCCGCGCGCTCGGTGAGGCGCTCGCCGACGTGCACGTCGCGCTGCGCGCCGAGCTCGGCACCTCCGAGGCCGACCCGCGCGAGCTGGCGGCGTACTGGACCCGGCGGTGCGCCGAGGTCGCCGACCAGGTGCCGGTGCTCGCCCCGCACGTGCCCGCGATCCGCGCCGTCTACGACGAGGTGGCCGCGCTGGGCGCGCCCGTCGTCGTGCAGCGGGTGCACGGCGACCTGCACCTCGGGCAGACGCTGCGCCGCCCGGACGGCCGCTGGCTGGTCATCGACTTCGAGGGCGAGCCGGCCGCCTCGCCGGAGGAGCGGCGCGCGCCGGACTCCGCGGTGCGCGACGTCGTCGGGATGCTGTTCTCCTTCGACTACGCCGCCTTCCACCACCTGCTGACCCGGTCCGACACGCCCGGGGCAGGTCTCGGTTCGGACACCACCGAGGCACGCCTCGCTCACGACTGGTCGGCCGCGAACCGTGACGCGTTCTGCGCCGGCTACGCCGCCCGCGCCGGTGAGGACCCGCGCGCGCACGCCGCACTGCTGCGCGCCTACGAGTTGGACAAGGCCGTCTACCAGGTGCTCTACGAGACCCGCAGCCGTCCTACCTGGCTGCCGATCCCGCTCACCGCGATCGCGCGCGGCACCGCGTAGCACGTCCGGGCCGTCGGCGACACCCGGTGGTCACCGGACCTTCCCGCCGTCGACGCCGGGGCGACGCCCGACGCCCCGGGCGGCCCGGCGCGGGATCGTGGAATCCTCCCCGACCAGGAGGACACCCACCGTGAGACGACCACCCCCCACCCGGCCCGAGGACCTGTCGTGACCCCGGCCGGTCTGCTCGGTGTGGACGGTCTGGACGGCGTCCTGGGCCTCGTCCAGCGCCCCGACGGGCCCACGCTCGGCGTGACGCTGGCCGTGCTCTTCCTCGGTGTGCTGGTGGAGGGGCCGGTCGTCAGCGTCGTCGCGGGCTCGCTCGCGGGCGCCGGTCTGCTCGACTGGTGGGTGGTGTGGCTGGTGGCGTTCGCCGCCGACGTCGTCGCCGACACCGCCTTCTACGTCCTCGGCCGCGGCGGGCGCCGCCCGGCCGTCGCTCCGCTGCTGGTCCGGCTGGGTCTGACCGAGCGTCGCTGGGACGCCCTGCGCGCGAAGGTGGGGGGCCGTCCGGGCCGGTTGGTGCTGGGCGCGAAACTGGTGGACGTCGGCGCGATCCCCGCGTTCCTGGCCATCGGCCTGGCCGGGGTGTCGTACCGGCGATTCGTGGCCTGGGTGGTCCCGCTGACGGCGGTGCGTTCGGCACTGCTGGTCGGGATCGGCTGGGTGGTCGGGGGCCGGTTCGCCGCGGAGCTGGCCGACCGGCCGTGGATCATCGTGGCGGTGGGGCTGGGCGTGGGCCTGGTGCTCGTGGCCGGGCGCGCGCTGTGGGTGCGTGCCAGGACCTCGCGGAAGGAGAACGTGTGCGCGTCCTGATCGGGGCCGACACCTGGGCACCGGACGTCAACGGGGCCAGCTACGCCGGACAGCGGCTGGCGGCCGAACTCGCCGCCCGCGGGCACGAGGTGCACGTGGTCGCGCCGTCGCGCGGCCTGCGCAGCCTCCCGCCGCGCCGGGTCGGGCCGGTGACCGAACACCGGGTCCGCTCCTGCCGCGTCCCCAAGCCGCCGGACTTCCGGCTCTGCCCGCCGCCCGGGCTGCGCAGGACCTGCCGAGCGATCCTGCGCCGGGTCCGGCCCGACGTCGTGCACGTGCAGAGCCACATGGTGCTTGGCCGGATGCTGCTCACCGCGGCCGCCGACCTCGGGATCCCGTCGATGGCGACCACGCACATGATCCCGGAGAACATCATCCCGGCGATCAGCTTCCTGCACCTGCCGGAGTCCGGGCTCAAGAAGCTGTTCTGGTGGGACGCGGTGCGCGTGCTCAGCCGGGCCGGGCTGGTCACCGCGCCCACCCCGCTGGCCGCGTCGATGGCCGAGCAGGGCGGCGTCCCCGGCCCGGTGCTGCCCGTGTCCAACGGCCTGGACCTGGGCCGCTTCCGGCCCGACACCACCGGTCGCGGGCCCGCGTTCCGCGCCCGGCACGGCATCGCCGAGGGCGTGCCGCTGGTCGGCTTCGTCGGGCGGCTGGACCGGGAGAAGCACGTCGACGAGCTGGTCCGCGCCACCGCGCTGCTGCGCGCCGGTGCCGTGCCCGACGCGCAGCTGGTCGTCGTCGGCGACGGCGAGGAGCGGGCCCGGTTGGGCGCCCTGGTCCGCGCCGAGCACCTGGAGCACGCGGTCACCTTCACCGGCCGGCTCACCGACGACGAGATCCCCGACGTCTACCCGGCCCTGGACGTGTTCGTGAACGCCGGCACCGCCGAGCTGCAGAGCCTGGTGACGCTGGAGGCGATGGCGACCGGGAAGCCGGTCGTCGCCGTCGACGCGGGTGCGCTGCCGCACCTGGCCCGTCCCGGCGTGAACGGGTGGCGCTACCCGCACGGCGACGTCGCCGCGCTCGCCGACCGGCTGGCCCGGGTGCTCGACGACCCCGACGGCGCGGCCGAGCTGGGGGCCGCGAGCCTGCAGATCGCCTCCGAGCACTCACTGGCGGCCACGGTGGACACCTTCGAGGAGCTGTACCGGACGAAGGCCCGCCCGGTCGTGCCGGTGCGCGCGTTCCGCTCGGCGCGCCGCGCCCGCCGGCACGCGGACACCCGGCGGTGACCGCGACGTCGGCGCCCGCCGTCGCGGTGGCCTCTCCCGTGCACGTCGTCGACGGCGCGCCCACCGTCGTCCACACCCTCGGGGACCCGGACGGGGCGCCGGTGCTGGCGCTGCACGGGTTGCGCGGCAGCCACCACGGGCTCGCGCCGCTGGCGTCGCGACTGGCCGGGTACCGCGTCGTCGTGCCGGACCTGCCCGGGTTCGGGGCGTCGCCGCCGTTCACCGACCGCTCCCACGACGTCGACGGCTACGCCCGCTGGGCCTCGGCGCTGCTCGCCGAGCTCGGCCCGGACACGGTGCTGCTGGGGCACTCGTTCGGGTCGATCGTGGCCGCGGCCGTCTGCGCCGCCGCCGCGACCACCCCGCGGGCGCTGGTCCTGGTCAACCCGATCGCCGAGCCCGCCTCGGGCGCCGGCGGCGTCACCGGCCTCGGGACGGCCGCCACCGCGCTGCTGCACTCCGGTGCCGCCCGGCTCGGCCTCGACGGCCTGCTGCGCCACCGGCTGCTCGCCGACGCCGCGACCGTCTCCATGACCACCACCCGCGACCCGCTGCTGCGTCACTGGATCTCCGACGAGCACCGCGCCCACTTCGGCACCTTCGCCACGACGGCGTCGCTGCTGGAGTGCCTCCGCGCCGCCGGTTCCGGCTCGGTGCGGCCCTGGGCGCCCCGGATCACGGTGCCGACACTGCTGCTGGCCGGGGCCCGCGACCGGGTCGCCCCACCGGCCGGGCAGCACGCGCTCGCCGCCGCCTTCGCCGACGCCCGGCTGGTCCTGCTGCCGCGCACCGGCCACCTCGTGCACTACGAGGCCCCGGCGTGGGCGGCCCGCGAGATCCGGGGTTTCGTGGCGCGGTGAGGGTGCTCGTCGACTGCCGCTACATCCGTCCCGGACGCCCGGACGGCATCGGCCGCTACACCACCGGGCTGGTCCGCGCGCTGGACCGGATCGCCCCGGTGGAGCTGCTGGTGTCCGACCCGCGCCAGCGCGACGGGCTGCCCGACCGGCCCGCGCACACCCTGCCCGCCCCGACCGGGGCCGGGGAGCCGCTGGTCGCGCGGCGGGTGAACCGGATCGTCGCCGGGTCACCCGATGCGGTCGTCTTCAGCCCGATGCAGACGATGGGCACGCTCGGGCGCCGCTACGCGGTGGTGCTCACCGTGCACGACCTCATCTACTACCGGCACCCGGCGCCGCCGCCGTGGCTGCCCGCGACGGTGCGGGCGGTGTGGCGGGCCTACCACCTGTCGTGGTGGCCGCAGCGGCTGCTGCTCGCCGGCGCCGACGCCGTCGCGTGCGTGTCCGGCGCGACCGCGGGCCTGGTCGCGGCGCACCGGCTGTCCCGCCGGGAGGTCGCCGTCGTCCCGGACGCCACCGACTTCCACCTGCCGCCCGGCACGCCGACGCGGTCCCGGCCGCCGGGGAACCGGATCGTCTACGCCGGGTCGTTCATGCCCTACAAGGACGTCGCGACCCTGGCCCGGGCCGCGGCCCGGCTGCCCGGCCACGAGCTCCACCTGGTCTCCCCCGTCCCGCCCGGGGTGCGCGCGGAGCTGGAGCGGCTCGCCGCGCCGGCCCGGCCGGTGTTCCACGACGGCGTCGACGACGACGGCTACCGCGCCCTGCTCGACGGCGCCACCGCGCTGGTCTCCGCCTCCCGCGACGAGGGGTTCGGGCTCCCGGTGCTGGAGGCCATGGCGCGGGGCTGCCCCGTCGTCGTCACCGACATCCCGGCCTTCCGCGAGGTCGCGGGCGACGCCGGGGTGTTCGTCGCGCCGGGCGACGACGCCGGGTTCGCCGCCGCCGTGCGCGCGCTGGACACGACGTGGACGCAGCGCTCCGACGCGGTGCGCGCCCGGGCCGCCGAGCAGACCTGGGACGGCGCCGCCGGCGCGCTGCAGGCGGTCCTGGAACGGGCGCTGGCCCGTCACCGGCGCCGGCGCGGGCGGGGATGACGCGCCCCGCTCACGCTCGACTGCGATCCGGCAACACTGTGCGACCGCGCGCGGCGGACGTTCGTCACCCGCAGTACGGTTCCGCAGTGACCTCCGAGGAGACCCGAGCGACCCGCTCCGAGACCGATGCGTTCGCACCGGACCAGGCGACGACCGACCGGCTCCTGGGCGGTGCCCACCACGACCCCCACTCGGTGCTCGGCGCGCATCCGCACGTCGACGGCACCGTGGTCCGTGTCCTGCGGCCGCACGCCGTCTCGGTGGCGGTGCTGCCCGACGGTGACCGCGCGCAGGCCTGCGAGCTGACCATGGTGCACGACGCCGGACTGTTCTCCGGCCTCGTCCCCGGCTCCGGCGGCGACTACCGGCTGCTCGTGACCTACGGCGACGGCGCCGGCGGCACGACCGAGCAGACGGTCGACGACCCGTACCGCTGGCTGCCGACGCTCGGCGACATGGACCTGCACCTCATCGGCGAGGGACGGCACGAACGCCTGTGGGACGTCCTCGGCGCACACGTCCGGGACTACGACACCCCCTCCGGCCCGGTCGCCGGGACCAGCTTCGCCGTCTGGGCGCCGAACGCCCGCGGTGTGCGGGTCACCGGTGACTTCGACGGCTGGGCCGGTTGGGCGCTGCCGATGCGCTCGCTGGGCAGCTCCGGCGTCTGGGAGGTGTTCCTGCCCGGCGTCGGCGTCGGCGACCGCTACAAGTTCCGGATCCTGGGCCCCGACGGCCGGTGGCGGGACAAGGCCGACCCGATGGCCTTCGCCACCGAGATCCCGCCGCAGACGGCGTCGGTCGTGACCCGCGACGTCCACGAGTGGACCGACGACGCGTGGATGGCCGACCGCGCCCGGCGCCGCCCGCACGCGGAACCGATGAGCGTCTACGAGATGCACCTCGGCTCCTGGGTGCCGGGGCTGGACTACCGCGAGATCGCCGAGCGGCTGGTGGCCTACCTGGACACCACCGGGTTCACCCACGTCGAGCTGCTGCCGGTGGCCGAGCACCCGTTCGGCGGGTCCTGGGGCTACCAGGTGACCTCGTACTTCGCCCCGACCTCGCGGTTCGGCACGCCCGACGACTTCCGGTACTTCGTCGACCGGCTGCACCGCGCGGGCTACGGCGTGATCGTCGACTGGGTGCCCGCGCACTTCCCGCGCGACGAGTGGGCGCTGGCCCGCTTCGACGGCACGGCCTGCTACGAGCATGCCGACCCGCGCCGCGGCGAGCAGCCCGACTGGGGCACGCTCGTGTTCGACTTCGGCCGCAACGAGGTGCGCAACTTCCTCGTCGCGAACGCGCTGTACTGGCTCGAGTCGTTCCACATCGACGGCCTGCGCGTCGACGCGGTCGCCTCGATGCTCTACCTGGACTACTCCCGCGCCGACGGCCAGTGGCTGCCCAACGTCCACGGTGGCCGGGAGAACCTCGACGCGGTGGCGTTCCTGCAGGAGATGAACGCGACCGTCTACCGGGAGCACCCGGGTGTCGTCACGATCGCCGAGGAGTCCACCGCCTGGCCGGGCGTCACCCGGCCCACCTACATGGGCGGTCTCGGGTTCGGGCTCAAGTGGAACATGGGCTGGATGCACGACACGCTCGACTACACCGGGCGCGACCCCATCCACCGCAGCTACCACCACAACCAGATGACCTTCTCGCTGATGTACGCGTTCAGCGAGAACTACGTGCTGCCGATCAGCCACGACGAGGTCGTGCACGGCAAGGGGTCGCTGTGGACCCGGATGCCCGGCGACGACTGGAACAAGGCCGCCGGGGTCCGCGCACTGCTGGCCTACATGTGGGCGCACCCGGGCAAGCAGCTGCTGTTCATGGGCGGCGAGTTCGGGCAACCGCGCGAGTGGTCCGAGCAGCGGTCGCTGGACTGGCACCTGCAGAGCGACGACCCGCTGCACGGCGGGATCACCACCCTCGTCGGGGACCTGAACCGGACCTACCGCGCGCAGTCCGCGCTGTGGTCGCGCGACACCACCCCGGACGGCTTCGGCTGGATCGACGCCAACGACGCGCAGGGCAACGTGTTCTCGTTCCTGCGCCACGGCGTCGACGCCGAGGGCCGCGCCACCGTACTGGCCTGCGTCGCGAACTTCTCCGGCTCCCCCCGCGAGGACTACCGGGTGGGGCTGCCGTTCGCCGGGAACTGGACCGAGGTCGTCAACACCGACGCGTCGGCCTACGGCGGGTCCGGGGTGGGCAACCTCGGGCGGGTCAGGGGCGAGCAGGTCATGTGGCACGGCCAGCCCGCGTCGGCGGTGCTGCGGCTCCCGCCGTCGGGTGTGCTGTGGCTCGTGCCGGAGGAGACCGGCGGCCCGGTGCTGTCCGCCCCGGCGCAGGAGGCGGCCCCGGCCGCGACGGTCCCGCCGCGACTGCCGGCCGCCGCGCTGCCCGACGAGCCGGAGGACACCGATGTCGAGGCACCGGTGACCCCGGACGACGACCTGCGGGTCTCCGCCGCCCCGGCGGACCCGACCGGCCTCGTCGACCCGGGGCCGGACGACTCCGAGGACGTCCCGGGCGCCGATCCGGTCTCCACCTCGGTCGCGCCCGCGCCCGGCACCGTCGGTGTCCGGGCGGTGCGCACCGGCACGTTCGTCAACGGGAGCTCCGGGACGGGCGCGTCGGACACCGGGACCACCGCCGGCGACTGACCTCCGCTGACCGCGACCAGCCCCTCGCCGGGCCGGTCGCGGTCAGCGGTCGGTCGTGCGGGGTCCTCCGCCGGTCCGGTACGGGTCGGCGCGGTGGCGGGTGTGGCGCACCTCCGCACCGGAGCGGTGGGGGGCGGCCGGGGTCGGCCGCGCCGGGCCCGGCCGTCCCGTCACCGTGTCGTCCACCGGCGGACGGTCGCCCCGGGCCGGCGACCTGCGGGACGGTTCGTCGTCGGGGCCGATCCACACGCGTGCCATCGGCTCACCCCGTCACGCGCCGCTCACCGGGTACCGCCAGTACCGCCAGGGCCCCCAGCGCGGCGACCGCCCCGAACGCGAAGAAGCCCCACGGGTAGGCGAGGCCCGCGGTGAGCAGCACACCGCCGAGGAGGGGCCCGCAGATCGCGCCGAGCCGGCCGATCCCGCTGGCCGCCCCGAGCGCCGAGGCCCGGGCGTGGTCCGGGTAGTGCCGGCTGACGAACGCGTAGACCAGCACCTGCGAGCTGAACACGAACACGCCCGCGAGCAGGACGCTCACGTAGATCCCGCCGCCGGGCAGCGGCACCGCGAGCAGCGCCAGGAAGACCGCGCCCGCGACGAACCAGCCGACCGTGGCCGTGCGCAGCCCGATCCGGTCGGCGACCCGGCCCGCGACGAGCAGACCGACGATCGCGCCGACGTTCAGCACGAGCAGCTGGGCCAGCGCCGCGTCGAGCCCGTACCCGGCGACCCGCATGATCTGCGGCAGCCAGGTGTTGAGGCCGTAGACCAGCAGCAGCCCCATGAACGAGGCGACCCAGAACGCCACCGACGAGCGCAGGTAGCCGTCGCGGACGAGCTGGGCGACCGGGTTGCGCGACCGCGGCCCGGCCGGTGCGGCCGTCGCGCGGGCCTCGGCGGGCAGCGTGTCCGGCAGGTACCGGGCCAGCAGCGGGACCAGCACGATCGCCGGGAGCGCACCGAGCACGAACATGGGCCGCCAGCCCCAGACCGGGATGACCAGGATCCCGAGCAGCGAGGTCGCGACGGCGCCGACGTGGTAGCCGGTCATCAGGGTCGTTGTCGCGCTGCCGCCGCGCCCGGGCCGGCTGTGCTCGTTCACCATCGCCAGCGCCACCGGCAGCACTCCGCCCAGGCCGAGCCCGGCCAGGAAGCGCAGCGCGCCGAACGTCCACGGGCCGGTCGCGACCGCGCACAGCAGCGTCAGCACGGAGAACGCGACGACGGTCGCCAGCATCGCCCGGCGCCGTCCGACGAGGTCGGCGAGCGGGCCCGCCGAGAGGGCGCCGGCCATCACCCCGAGCAGCCCGGCGGTGGACACCAGCGACGCCGTCGCCGGGGTCAGGCCCCAGGCGGGCTCCTCCAGCAGCGACGGCAGCACGACGCCGAGCACCACCAGGTCGAAGCCCTCGAGCGCCACCGCCGCCCAGCACAGTGGGGCCACCCAGCCCCCGTGGCGGACGGCGTCGGGGGCGGTGGTGGGTCCGCGGGCGGGATCGGGCCGTGACGTCTGCGCCATCCGGGAGCCTCCTTGCGTCTCGGGTGACGCGGAGTCTGGACCGTCAGGCCGGTGCGCGGGCCGTCTCTTCCGCAGAGCGGAAGGGCCCGCCGGGAACCGGTCCGGTCGCCGGACGCAGCAGCGACCACCAGGTCACCAGGAGCACCGCCGTGTAGAGCGCCCGCCCGAGCGGGGTCGCCCAGCCGCCGTCGGCCCACAGGTCCGACCAGCTCACCGGGACGACGGCGAGACACCCGATCGCGACGACGACCCGGCGGCGGGTGTCCCCCGCCTCCCCGGAGGCGACGAGCGCCAGCAGCCCGGGCACGAGCAGCAGCAGGTAGTTGTGCCAGGCGATCGGCGCGGCCAGCAGACCGGTGGCGAGCACCGCGAACAGCGCCGTCCCGCCCGGGTCGGTGCCCGCGGCCGGGCCGGCTCCGTACCGGCGGGTACGCCGTCCGAGGTGGACGAGCGTGCCGACCGCGACCCCCGCGCCCACGAGGGTCCCGACGACGGTCGGGATCCCCCAGCGCAGCGCCTGGCCCGGGAGCGAGGCGTTGTCCGGGGTGGGGCCGACCGGCTCGGCCAGCGCCATCGCCAGCCACTGGAACGCCGTCGGCCACCCGGCGACGGCGACGCCGACGAGCGTCGCGACCGCCGCGGCGGCGATCCCGGCCGCGAACGGCCGCCACCGGGCCTGCACGGCGGGGAGCAGCAGCACCGGCGCGAGCGAGGGCTTGAGGGCGACCGTCACGCCGTAGCAGGCGGCGGCCAGCAGCGGGTGCCCGCGCCGTTCGGCGACCCAGCCCGCGGTCAACCCGGCCAGCAGCAGCGGATAGATCTGGCCCAGCAGCAGCGTCCCGTGCAGCGGGGACGACGCCAGCACCACCACGAGCGCGCCGGTCGTCCAGCGGCGGCCCGGCCGCAGCTCCCGGCAGACCAGCAGCACCGACCCGGCGACGAGCAGCACCGACAGCGCCGTCAGCAGCCGGTAGCCGGTGACCGGGTCGGGCAGGGCCAGCGGCGCGAGCAGCACCGACAGCAGCGGCGGGTTGAGGTTGTGCAGGCGGGCGCCGGTGTCGTAGATCGCGGCGCTGCCCGGGCCGTGCCGGACCAGCGCGTGCGCCGAGGCGCGGAAGGTGTCGAAGTCGACGTGCATCCGCGCGATGTCGGTCGCCGGGATCCAGCGCAGCAACGGCGGGCCGCCCAGCAGGAACAGCAGTACCGTGGTCACCACCGCGGCGACGGCGACGACCGGCGCCACCGGACGGGCGAGGCGGTGCACGGCGTCGCGCACCGCGCGCGCCCGCCGCGCCGTCCGCCCGGTCCACCCCGTCCGCACGTGGTCCGCCGCGGCGGGGCCAGACCGGAGGTCCGCGGTCACCGCGTGTCCCGCTGACCGGCCGATGCCGCCCCGGTCCTCGGGGGCACCGGATCCGGCGGCCGCGGGGTCCGCGGGTGGACCTCCGGCGGCCGGTGGGTCATCGGGGCGGGGTCCGGCTCAGAACAGGGCGCGGGCGAGCGCGCGCCGGGCCGTGGCGACCCGCGGGTCGTCGGCCGGGAAGAGCTCGAAGAGCCCGACGAGGTGCCCGCGGGCCCGGTCACGGTCCTCGCCCCCGGTCCGGGCGACCGTGCCGACCAGCCGGGTGAAGGCGGCCTCAACCCGGTCGGCGGCCAGCTCGGCGTCGGCCGCGGCGAGCTGGGCGTCGACGTCGTCGGGCGCGGCGTCGGCCCGCTCGATCGACGACGGGTCGGCCTGCTCGGCGCGGGCGAGGAAGCGGACCTGCGCCAGCGCCGCCTTCGCCTGCTCGTTGGCGGGCTCGGTGTCGAGGATCGCGGTGTAGGCGGCCTCGGCGGCGGCGTAGTCACCCTGTTCCAGGGCGTCCTCGGCGGCGGTGAAGCGCGGGTCCTCGGGCTCCTCGACGGGCTCGTCCGAACCGGCCGCGGCCGCCCGGCGCTCACCCTCGGCGATGGCGGGCATCCGGTCGCGCAGCGCGTCGAGCAGGGACGTCACCCACTCGGCGACACGGTCCTCCGGGATCGCGCCGTTGACCGCGTCGACCGGCTGACCGCCGACGAGCACGACCAGCATCGGGACCTGCTGCACGCCGAAGGCCTGGGCGACCCGGGGCTGGGTGTCGATGTCGACCCGGGCCAGGCGCCAGGCGCCGCCGCCGGTCGACGCGAGCCGCTCCAGCTCGGCCGACAGCTGCTCCTCGCGCGGGTAGCGGCTGGCCCACAGCTCGACGACGACCGGGACCTGCAGCGACGGCTCGAGGACCTCGCTCTGGAAGCCCTGCTCGGTCGCGTCGACGACCCAGGAGCCCTCGCCCCCACCGGCCGCGGGCGGACCACCCGCGGCACCGCCGGACGGGGCGGGACGGTTCGCCGCATCGGCACGGGCCTTCAGCCCGGAGAGGTCGACCGCCCCGGCCATGGCCGAGGACATCGCCGCACGCTGGGCCGCCTGACGAGGATCTGGGCGAGACACGCCGTCCATCCTGGCACGTCCGCGTGTACGGCGTGACACGCCCCGCCCGGTGACACGCGCCCCCGCGCGACGCGTGCGCCTCGGCCGGTCGGCGTCATCCCCTCGCCGACTCGGGCCCCGTCCGCTCCCGGCCCGTCCCCTCCCCACCCCGCGGGCGACGCTGCTCCGTCCGGCCCTGCGCCGTTCGGTCGCCGGTCCGGCCCCCGGTACAGGGCCGCACGGCCGACGGCGGGGACGACGGCGCGCCCACGATCACCGGACCGGCGGAGCAACACCGGGCGTCGTCACTCGTTGAACACCCTGCAGGGACTCGATGCTGACTCTGCGTGATCGCGGCGGGGCGTTCCCCCGGTTGCCCCACCCCGCGGTTCCCTTCCCCGACAGAACGACCGCCGGCACCCCGGCGCACAACGGAGGGCTCCAACCCGATGAGCAACATGCAGACGACCGACAAGCCGACCCTGGCCTACGCGTCGCTGGCGCTGGGCATCATCGCGATCGCCGCGTTCCTCGTCCCGATCGCCGCCTGGATCCTGGGTGCCGCGGGCCTGGTCACCGGCTTCCTCGCCTACCGCAAGCCGGGCATGGCCAAGCTCGCCCAGATCGGCATGACCGTCAGCTTCGTCGGCATCCTCGCCGGCGTGTACTACTTCTCGACGATCATGGCGGGCTGACGACGGCTCTCCTCGCGGTACGCCGCGACGACGACACGGCCTCCGGACCCGGTCCGGACGCCCGACGGCCGGTGACGGGTCTCCCGTCACCGACCGTCGTCGTCCCGGCCCTCGGCGCTCCGGTGACCCCGCCCCGGTGCGCGGCGACCGGCAGGGCCCGTCGTCAGGCCGGCGCGGCGAGCCCGGCCAGCAGCTCCGCCGTCTCCTCCGGCCGGGTGAGCATCGGGAAGTGCCCGCCCGCGAGCTCCACGAGCCGCGCCCCGACCCGGTCCGCCTCCCGCCGTCCCGCGGCGGGGCTGACGACCCGGTCCTCCGTGCACACCACCGACACCGTCGGCACCGCGGGCCACGACGACACCGGGCACGGCTCGGCGAGCAGCGACCAGTCCTGCGGGCGGAGCTGCGCCGCCGCGTCCGCGACCACGGCCCGCCCGTCGCGCCCCGCCGCGTCGAGCTCGTCGGCGACGCCCCGGTAGAGCCCGTCGGCGACCGCCCGCGCGTCCGGCCAGTACGTGCTGACCCCCGGGCCGCGACGGACCTCGGCGTCGTAGCCGGCGACCATCAGGTCGCGCTCGGCACGCATCCGGTCCCGGTAGGGACGACCCGGCTCGGGGACGAGCGCCGCGACCAGGACCAGCGCCCGGACCCGGTCGGCGATCCGGCCGGCGGCCGCGGTGGCCACGAGGCCGCCGAGCGAGTGGCCGACCAGCACGACCGGCGGACCGTCGCCCCGGGGACCGGGCCCGCCCGGTCCGTCGCCGGCCCCGGACAGGACCGCGCCGACGAGCTCGGCGTGGCCGACCCCCGGCTCGTCGGACGGGAGGTCCGGCGCGACCGCCGCCACACCCCGGGCCGCCAGTGCCTCGGCCACCGGCGCCCACGACACCCCGCGGTGCCAGGCGCCGTGGACCAGCACGACCCGTGCCGGACCGGGTCCCCCGGCCCCCGGGGCGGCCGGGGCGGTCACGCGCCGCCCCCGCGCAGGTGCTCCTCGACCCGCTCCACCTTGGCCTGCAGCTGCCCCTGGTACCCGGGCCGGATGTCGGCCTTGAGGACCAGGCTGACCCGCGGCGACACGGCGGTGACGGCCTCGACGGCGCGCTTGACCACCGCCATCCCCTCGTCCCAGGTCTCGGACTCGATCGTGGTGAACATCGAGGTGGTCTCGTTCGGCAGGCCGGATTCGCGGACCACCCGGACGGCCTCGGCGACGGCCGCACCGACGCTGCCGTCCTCGGAGTCCGATCCGGACGGGGCGATGCTGAAGGCGAAGAGCATGCCGACACCGTGCCACGCCCGGCATACGGAACGGATCCGGTCAGGCACTTGCTAGCGTCGGGCCATGGCATCCCGCGGGTCGCTCCCCTTCGACCCGATCCAGCGTGCGGCCGAGCTCTGGGAGGAGCGGGTCGGCCCCGCGCGCACGATGGCGACGGTCACCAGCGTGATGCGGGTGCAGCAGATCCTGCTCTCCGCCGTCGACGCGGCGCTGCGGCCGCACGGGCTGACCTTCGCCCGCTACGAGGCCCTGGTGCTGCTGGACTTCGCGCGCCGCGGCAGCCTCCCGATGCGGGTGATGGGCGAGCGCCTGCAGCTGCACCCGACGAGCGTGACCAACATCGTCGACCGGCTGCAGGGCGACGACCTCGTCCGGCGGATGCCGCACCCCACCGACCGCCGCGCCACCCTGGTCGAGCTGACCACCGAGGGGCGCGCCCGGCTGGAGAAGGCCACGGCCGCGGTGACCGGCATCGACTTCGGCCTGTCCGGGCTGGACCCGGCCGAGGAGGAGCAGCTGACCGCGCTGCTGCGCTCGGTGCGCCGCGCCGCCGGCGACTTCGCCTGACCCGCGCACCTCAGCCGGCCCGTCTCCGCCGTCGCGGCCCGCCCGGTGGCGGACCGCCGTGTCCCGGGCCGCGCCAGCTGCGCATCACCGATCCGCGGGGCGGCCGGGGCCACAGCATCCGCCGCACCGCGGCCCGCCCGGCCAGCGCTCCACTGAGGCCGGACAGACCCACGCACGCCAGGTAGTCGATGAGGTCCACGGGCACGCTCCGGAGGATTCGGGGTGGTGGTGACGCGGGGTGCGTCAACGGTGTTGACCCTACGACGGGGCACCGACAGAATCGGTCGCGTGCACGCTCCACCGCCCTCCACCGACCGGCCCTCCCCCGCCCGGCCCGGTACCGGCGCGACGCTGCGGGCGGCGCGCGACCGGCGGGGCTGGTCCCAGTCCGAGGCGGCCCGCGCGCTGGCCGCGCTCGTCGCCGGGAGCGGCGGCACCGCGCGGGCGGCGAGCCTGAAGACCCAGCTGTCGCGCTGGGAGAACGGCCACGCCGTCCCGGACGCCGCGCACCGCGCACTCCTGGCCGAGCTGTACGACAGCACCCCCGCCGGGCTCGGCCTCGCCGACGCGACCGGACCGGACACCCTCGACGGGGCGGCGCGGCTGCGTGCGGCGCTGGAGCGGGCCGCCGCAGTCGGCGAGGAGGAGCTGGACCTGCTGCGCGCCCAGTGGGCCGCCACCACCGCGCTGGACGACCGGCTGGGCACGGCCGCCGCCCACGACGCGGTGGCCGCCGTGGTCGCCCAGCTGCGCGAGCCGGCCGCGCACGCGCGGGACCCGCGCCGGGTGCGGGCGCTCACCGGGCTGCTCGCCGCGGCCGCGCTGCGGCTCGGGGACCAGGAACGCGACCGTGCCGCCCCGGACCGGGCGTGGGCGGCCTACGTCGAGGCGGAGTCCGCCGCCCTGCGAGCCGGTGACCCGGGCACCGCGGACGAGGCCCGGCTCCGGCGGGAGCGGCTGCTGGCCGAGCTGCCGGCCGTGGACGCGCAGGACGGCGCTCCGGATCCGGCCGGACCGCACGGCGCCACCGGACGGCGCGCGACCGCCTCGACGGGCGCCGCCGGGCCCGGGGAGGCCGCCCCCGGGGACGAGGCCGGGCACAGCGACGAGACCGGGCGCAGCGGCGAGACCGGGGACAGCGGCGAGACCGGTCGGGCCGGCCCCGGGCCCCGCCCGACCATCGACGTCCACACCGCGCCCGCGTGGCTCACCGTCGCCGACGGCGCGCCGCAGAGGCCGGTCCGCGAGCGCACCGACCTCGCCCTGGACGAGGTGCTCACCGCCCTGCGCGACGGCGACGGCCCCGCCGCGCGGGCCGCCCACGCCCGGGCCCGGGCACTCGCCCTGCGCAGCGGGTCGCAGCGCGTCCTCGACCGGCTCGCGACGCTGCCCGGGGCCACGCCCCCCTGACCGGGGTACCGGCTCAGCCCGACTGTTCCAGCAGCTCGTCGGCGGCGGCCCACGGGTCCAGCTCGCCGCCCAGCACCCGCTCGGTGAGGGTGTCGAGCGCGTCGCCGCCACGCACCCGTTCCATCCGGGCCCGGACCTGTTCCATCCCGATGCCCTCGATCTCGCGACGCGCCCGCTCGCGGCGCCGCCGTTCCCGTTCACCGGACTTCTCGGCCCAGGCGAGGTGCTCGTCGAGGGCGTCGGCGACGGCCCCGATCCCCTCCGAGCGGGACGCGACCGTCGAGAGCACCGGCGGCTCCCACGGCTCGGCACCGTCCGGCGTGCGCAGGTGCAGCATGTTCCGCAGCTCGCGCACCGTGCGGCGGGCCCCCTCGCGGTCGGCCTTGTTGACCACGAAGACGTCGCCGATCTCCAGGATCCCGGCCTTGGCCGCCTGGATGCCGTCGCCCATCCCGGGCGCGAGCAGCACGACGGTGCTGTCGGCGAGCCCGACGATCTCCACCTCGGACTGCCCGACACCGACGGTCTCGATCAGCACGACGTCGCAGCCCGCGGCGTCGAGTACCCGCAGGGCCTGCGGCGTCGCCCAGGACAGCCCGCCCAGGTGCCCGCGGGTGGCCATCGACCGGATGAAGACGCCGTCGTCGTCGGCGTGGTCGCCCATCCGCACCCGGTCGCCCAGCAGCGCCCCGCCGCTGAACGGTGAGGACGGGTCCACCGCCAGCACCCCGACCCGGCGTCCGCGCGTCCGCAGCTCGGTGACCAGCGCCGACGTCGACGTCGACTTGCCCACCCCCGGGGACCCGGTCAGCCCGACGACGTGCGCGCGCCCGGTGTGCGGCGACAGCGCCGCCGACACCTCCCGCAGCTGCGGGCCGGCGTTCTCCACCATCGAGATGAGCCGGGCGACGGCGAGCTGTTCGCCGCGGCGGGCGCGTTCCACCAGCTCGCGGGGGTCCGGCGGTCCGGGCACGGTCGGCCTCCTTGTCGGGGGGCGGATGCACGTCGGCCCCCGCCGAGGCGGGGGCCGACGTGGACTACACGGAGATCAGGCCTTGGGGACGCGCACGATCAGCGCGTCGCCCTGGCCACCGCCGCCGCACAGCGCGGCCGCACCGACGCCGCCGCCGCGCGCCTTGAGCGCGAGCGCCAGGTGCAGCGCGATCCGCGCGCCGGACATGCCGATCGGGTGACCGAGGGCGATGGCGCCGCCGTCGACGTTCACCTTCTCCTCGTCGATCCCGAGCTTGCGGGCGGAGACGATGCCGACCGCGGCGAACGCCTCGTTGATCTCGATCAGGTCGAGGTCGGCGGGCTGGATGCCCTCCTTCTCGCACGCCTTGGCGATGGCGTTGGCCGGCTGCTCGTGCAGCGAGGCGTCCGGACCGGCGACGACGCCGTGCGCGCCGATCTCGGCGATCCAGTCCAGGCCCAGCTCCTCGGCCTTGGCCTTGCTCATCACGACCACGGCGGCCGCGCCGTCGGAGATCTGCGAGGCCGACCCCGCGGTGATGGTGCCGTCGGCGGCGAAGGCGGGGCGGAGCTTGCCCAGGCCCTCGGCGGTGGTGTCGCCGCGCACGCCCTCGTCGGTCGAGAAGACGACCGGGTCGCCCTTGCGCTGCGGGATCTCGACCGGGGCGATCTCCTGGTCGAACGTGCCGTCCTGCGCGGCGCGGGCGGCGCGCTGGTGCGAGCGGGCGGAGAAGGCGTCCTGCTCCTCGCGGGTCAGGCCGTAGCGCTCGTTGTACTTCTCGGTGGAGGCACCCATCGCGACCTGGTCGAACGCGCAGAACAGACCGTCGTAGGCCATGTGGTCGGTGAGGGTGGCGTCACCGAACTTGGTGCCCTCGCGGGACTTGGTGAGCAGGTGCGGGGCCTGGGTCATCGACTCCTGGCCACCGGCGACGACGATGTCGAACTCGCCGGCGCGGATGAGCTGGTCGGCCAGCGCGATGGCGTCGACACCGGACAGGCAGACCTTGTTGATGGTCAGCGCCGGGACGTCCATCGGGATGCCGGCCTCGACGGCGGCCTGACGCGCCGGGATCTGTCCCGCGCCGGCGGTGAGGACCTGCCCCATGATCGTGTACTGGACCTGGTCGGGGGCCACACCGGCGCGCTCGAGCGCGGCCTTGATGGCCACGCCGCCCAGCTGGGCCCCGGAGAAGCCCTTCAGGGAGCCGAGCAGACGGCCCATCGGGGTGCGGGCGCCGGCGACGATCACGGTTCCGGACACGGGGTCCTCCATCAGGCTTCGTTGTCAGGTGGGCCGCCACCATACCCACGGCCACGACCCGTCCGGACGCACCGAACGGTGGGGGTGACCAGTGGCACAGGCACCTACCGACGAGTAGAACCGGTAGCTTCTGCCCCCATGACGACAACCGAGGACGCCCTGTCGCCGCTGGTCGTGGCCGTGGACCACGTGGGCATCGCGGTGCCCGACCTGGACGAGGCCATCCGCTGGTACGCGGAGAACCTGGGCCTGGTCGCGGTGCACACCGAGACCAACACCGAGCAGGGCGTGCGCGAAGCCATGCTCGGGGCGCCCGGCGAGGCGGCCGGCGCCACGAAGGTGCAGCTGCTCGCCCCGCTGAACGAGGACTCGACGATCGCGAAGTTCATCGGCCGCAACGGCCCGGGACTGCAGCAGGTCGCCTACCGGGTCACCGACGTCGCCGCCGCGGCGGACGCGCTGCGAGCGAAGGGCCTGCGCCTGCTCTACGACGCCCCGCGCCGCGGCACGTCGAACTCGAAGGTCAACTTCGTGCACCCGAAGGACGCCGGCGGGGTGCTGGTCGAGCTCGTCGAACCGGCCGCGGAAGCGCACTGACGGACGACGCACGACCCCGTCCCGAAGGACAGTACGGACGTCCGGTGGGGTGCATCACGAAGCGCACTTCGGGTATCACCCTCACCGGCGACCTACGGTTAAGATACTACGCAGTAACTTGTGGTATCCCAAGCATCATCGGGTGAGCCCACCCGACTCCCCTGACAACGTCGCCATCGGAGGCCAGCAGTGAAGGACATCCGCGACGCCATCCTCGCCGGACGGTTCACCGACGTCGGAGGCCTGGAGGTGCCCGAGCACTACCAGGGCGTCACCGTCCGCGCCGAGGACGCGAACATGTTCGAGGGTCTGACCACCAAGGAGAAGGACCCGCGCAAGAGCCTGCGCGTCGAGGACGTCCCGGTCCCCGAGCTCGGCCCCGGTGAGGCGCTCGTGGCCGTCATGGCCAGTGCGATCAACTACAACACCGTCTGGACCTCGATCTTCGAGCCGGTCTCGACGTTCAGCTTCCTCAAGCGCTACGGCAAGCTCTCGCCGCTGGCCAAGCGGCACGACCTGCCCTACCACGTGGTCGGCTCCGACCTCGCCGGCGTCGTCGTGCGGACCGGGCCGGGCGTGAACAGCTGGAAGCCGGGCGACCAGGTCGTCGCGCACTGCCTCTCGGTCGAGCTGGAGAGCCCGGACGGGCACTCCGACACGATGATGGACCCGGAGCAGCGCATCTGGGGCTTCGAGACCAACTTCGGCGGCCTCGCCGAGCTGGCCCTGGTCAAGTCCAACCAGCTGATGCCGAAGCCGGACCACCTCACCTGGGAGGAGGCCGCGTCCCCGGGCCTGGTCAACTCCACCGCCTACCGCCAGCTGGTGTCGAAGAACGGCGCCGACATGAAGCAGGGCGACGTCGTGCTGATCTGGGGCGCCTCCGGCGGCCTCGGCTCCTACGCCACCCAGTTCGCCCTCAACGGCGGCGCCACCCCGATCTGCGTCGTCTCCTCGGAGGAGAAGGCCCAGATCTGCCGCGACATGGGCGCGGAGCTGGTCATCGACCGCAACGCCGAGGGCTACAAGTTCTGGAAGGACGAGACCACCCAGGACCCGAAGGAGTGGAAGCGGCTCGGCGCGAAGATCCGCGAGCTCACCGGCGGTGAGGACCCCGACATCGTCTTCGAGCACCCGGGCCGCGAGACCTTCGGCGCCTCGGTCTACGTCACCCGCAAGGGCGGCCAGATCGTCACCTGCGCCTCGACCTCGGGCTACATGCACGAGTTCGACAACCGCTACCTGTGGATGAACCTCAAGCGGATCGTCGGCTCGCACTTCGCGAACTACCGCGAGGCCTACGAGGCCAACCGGCTCGTCGCCAAGGGCATGATCCATCCGACGCTGTCGCGGGTGTACCCGCTGACCGAGACCGGCCAGGCCGCCAACGACGTCAAGCAGAACCTGCACCAGGGCAAGGTCGGCGTGCTCGCGCTGGCTCCCGAGGAGGGACTCGGCGTCACGAACCCGGAGAAGCGCGAGAAGCACCTGTCCGGTATCAACCGGTTCCGGGGCGTCTGACCCCCGTTCGGTCCTCCGGAGGCCCCGTCCGTGTCACACGGACGGGGCCTCTGTCCATAGCGGGGTGAACCCCGTGACCCTCGGTGCGAACTCACGGCTGTGGAACGTCGGCGACGGTACGGTGAACGACATGGCCGGTGACCACGATGTGCCCGTACCCCGGACCGGTTTCTCGATCGCGCGCCGCGGCTACGACCAGGCGCAGGTCGACAGCCACCTGCGCCGGCTCGACGCCGAGGTACGCATGCTGGCGGCCGACCGTGACGCGGCGGTCGCCCAGAACACCCGGCTGAGCCGCGAGCTCGACGACGCCCGCACCCGCGCCGAGGCCATGCAGCAGCAGGTCAACCGGCTCGCCGGCCCGCCGCAGAGCGTGCAGGGCATGAGCGAGCGGCTCCGGTCGATGCTGCGTCTCGCCGAGGACGAGGTCGCCGAGATGCACGCCGCGGCGAACCGCGAGATCGCCGAGATGCGCCGCCAGGCCGAGGAGCACGCCCGCACCGTCGTCGAGGACGCGCGCGTCCGGGCCGAGCAGACGGTCGCGCAGGCCGAGGCCACGGCCGCGGAGGCCGCGCACCGGTCCGCCGAGCGGGAGCGCGCCGCCGAGGAGAAGCAGTCCCGCGTCGAGCGGGAGCTGGCCGCGCTGCGTGAGCGCACCGAGGCCGAGCTCGCCGAGCGGCGACGCGTCACCGAGGCCGAACTGGCCGAGCAGCGCGCGACGACCGAGCGCGAGCTCGCCGAGCAGCGCAGCACCACCGAGCGCGAGCTCACCGAGGCCGAGCGCACCGTCACCGCCCGGATCACCCGCGCCGACACCGAGGCCCGGGAGAACCGCGAGCAGGTCGAGCACGACTTCCGGATCGCGATGGACCAGCGCCGTACCGAGGCGCTGACCTCGCTGTTCGCCGAGCGCGACGCGCTCGAGGCCGACATCTCGCGCCGTGAGCGCGAGGCCGCGGAGCGGATCCGCCGCGACCTGGACCAGGCCCGCACCGACGGCGAGAAGATCCGGTCCGACGCCCGCCGGGACGCCGAGGAGACCACCTCCGCCGCCCAGCGCCGCGTCGAGCAGCTCATCGGGCTGCGCGCCCGGGTCGCCGAGCAGCTGCGTGGCGCGCGGTCGCTCATCGAGTCCGGCGTCGACGACCTCGATGCGGGCCCGGCCCTAGCCGACCTGCCCGCCGACGAGCCGCCCGCGGGGCAGGCCCCCGTCGAGCAGCCCGCGGCCGGGATCGCCGAGCCGCCGACCACCGTGGCTCCCGCGGAGCCGGGCGCGGCCGACACCCCCGCGAGCAGGCCCCGCACGGTCGAGGAGGCCGTCGCGGCGACGGAGCGCCGACCCGCCGCCGCGGGGAGCGAGCCGGAGCCCCCGGCCGGGCCGACGGGCAGCGGGAGCTCCGGATCCGGCCGCCCCCGGCCCTCGCCGCGGGCCCGCAGCAGCTACGGCGGCAGCAAGCGCACCGCACGCACCCGCTGAGCGGGACCCGTCCGCGCGGCGCGGTACGGCCGGGAACCGGCACCGCGCGGCGCGGGGCCGCCGGGAACCGGCACCGCGCCGCTCAGTGCCGCCGGAAGCCCGCCCGCCGACGGTCGCGCGCGTTCCAGCACGGCAGGTGCCAGTGCCGCCGCTCCTCGACCCCGCGGCCGTCCTCGGCGGGCCAGGTCACCACGTGCGGCATCCCCGAGGGCAGCAGCTGGTCGCAGCCGGGGCACCGGTAGTGCTTCACGGTGGTGCCGCCCGGCACCCGGCGGACGTAGTGCTCGCCGTCGCGGCCGCTCTCCAGGTCGGTCGTCATGCCGCTGCCCAGCGGCGGCGCGACGGGACGGCCCCGCCCCCGTTCCGAGGGGCGGGGCCGTCGCGCACGCCGTCCTGCCATGCCCCCAGTGTCCCAGGGGTGCCGGGATCCCTCAGCGCTTGGTGTAGTCCCGGAACCCGTGACCGGTCTTGCGCCCGAGCCGTCCCGCGGTGACCAGGTGCTCCAGCAGCGGCGCGGGGGCGAACCCGGCCTGGTGGAACTCGGCGTACAGGGACTTCTCGATCGCCAGCGACACGTCGAGCCCGACGACGTCGAGCAGCTCGAACGGGCCCATCGGCAGCGCGCAGCCGGTCTTCATGGCGGCGTCGATGTCGTCGGCGGTCGCGTAGTGCGCCTCCAGCATCTTGACCGCGTCGTTCAGGTACGGGAACAGCAGCGCGTTGACGATGAACCCGGCCCGGTCACCGCAGCTGACCGGGACCTTCTTCAGCTTCTGGCACACGTCGAGGATCGTGGCGGCCACATCGCGCGAGGTGCCGATCGTGGACACCACCTCGACCAGCTTCATCACCGGTGCGGGGTTGAAGAAGT
Source organism: Pseudonocardia sp. ICBG1034 (assembly GCF_020131375.1). Lineage (NCBI taxonomy): Bacteria > Bacillati > Actinomycetota > Actinomycetes > Pseudonocardiales > Pseudonocardiaceae > Pseudonocardia > Pseudonocardia sp. ICBG1034. The sequence continues at coordinate 1,250,459 of NZ_JAHLEK010000015.1, read as the reverse complement.
GCATGCCGATCACGTCGCCGGGGCGGCTCGTGACCGCGGCGCACTCGACGACGGGCAGCGAGGACGTCGTCGTCGCCAGGATCGCGCCCGGCTTGCAGATCTCGTCGAGCGCGCCGAACATCGCCCGCTTGACGTCGAGCTCCTCGGCGACGGCCTCGACGACGAGGTCGACCTCGGCCATGTCCTCCAGCGCGGTGGTGCCGCTGATCCGGGCGAGGACGGCGTCGCGGCCCGCCTCGTCCAGCTTGCCGCGGGCGACCGCCTTGTCCAGGGACTTGCGCACCAGCGCGACCGAGCCCTCGACCTTGGAGTCGCTGCGCCCGCGGACGACGACGTCGTAGCCGGCCTTGGCGAACACCTCGACGATGCCCGAGGCCATGGTGCCGGTGCCGATCACGCCGACCCGCTGAACGTCGCGCAGGGTCACGTCGTCGGGCACGGCCGAGGCCGGGGTCTCGCCGTCGGCGACGACGGTGGAGCTGTGCGGGGCGGAGTAGGTGTAGAAGCCGCGCCCGGTCTTCCGGCCGAGCAGCCCGGCGGTGATCATCTGCTTGAACACCGGGTTCGGCGCGTGCATCAGGTTGCGCGACTCGCCGTACATCGTCTCGAGGATCTCGTAGGCGGTGTCCAGGCCGATGAGGTCGAGCAGGGCCAGCGGACCCATCGGGTAGCCGCAGCCGTAGCGCATGCCGGCGTCGAGGTCCTCGCGGCTGGCGTAGCGCTCGGCGTACATCTTCGCCGCGTGGTTCAGGTAGCCGAACAGCAGCGCGTTGGCGATGAAGCCGGCGCGGTCGCCGATGACGACCGGGACCTTGCCGAGGGAGTCGGCGAACGCCTGGACGTCGGAGATGACGTCGGGCTCGGTGACGACGGTCCGCACGACCTCGACCAGCTTCTGCACCGGTGCCGGGTTGAAGAAGTGCATCCCGACGACCTTGCCGGGGCGGGTGGTGCGCACGGCCAGCTCGGTGACCGACAGCGACGAGGTGTTCGAGGCGAGGATGGTGTCCTCGGCGACGACCTTGTCGACCTCGGCCAGCAGGGCGGTCTTGGCGTCCAGGCTCTCCGGGATGGCCTCGACGACCAGCTGCGCCGGCGCCAGGTCGGCCAGGGTGGTGGTGACGGTGATGCGACCGAGGAGCTCGTCCGCCTGCTCCCGGGTGAGCTTGCCGCGCTCGATGGCGCGGTCGGTCGAGGCCGCCAGGTGGGCCCGGCCGCGCTCTCCCGACGCCTCGTCCACCTCGACGGCGACCACCTCGAGACCGTTGCGGGCGAAGACCTCGACGATGCCCGCCCCCATCGTGCCGAGGCCGACCACTCCGACGGTCCGGAACTCACGTGCCACGCTGCAACCTCCTGGATTCGACAACCCTGTCTTCCGCGTCGTCGCGCATCCTGTCATCCAGAGGTGCTACCAGTGGGTAACATGCGACCAGGACCACCCCGACGTGCGGGAACGGTCCTGGTCGTCGGGTGAGGGAGGGGCCTGTCAGCGCCCGTGCCGGGCCTTCACGATGCCGACGAGCGTCTGCATCGTGCGCGCGGTCCGCCGGAAGCTGGTGACCACGATCGGCATCCCGAACCGCTGCCGGGCGATCGACTGGGCGCGGGTGAACTCGCGCAGACCGTCGGCGCCGTGGATGCGTCCGAAGCCGGACTCCCCCACCCCGCCGAAGGGCAACGACGGGATCCCGGCGAAGGAGATCACGCCGTTGATCGAGACCATCCCGCAGCGGAGCCGCTCGGCGATCTGCTCGCCGTGCTTCGCGGAGAACACGGTCGCGCCGAGGCCGTAGCCGGTGGCGTTGGCGCGGCGGACCGCCTCGTCGACGTCGGGCACCCGGTTGACCACGACCAGCGGGCCGAAGGTCTCCTCGGTGACCGCGACGGAGTCCTCGGGCACGTCGGCGATGACGACCGGCGAGATCGACCCGCCCTGGGCGGGCACCGAGTCGGCGCCGCCGACGATCGCGCGGCCGCCGCGCTCCAGGGCGTCGGTGACGTGCCGGCGCACGATCTCGGTCTGCGACGGCATCGTCATCGGCCCGAGGTCACCCTCGTTCGTGGCCGTGCCGACCTGCAGCTTCGACGCCGAGGCCCGCACCTTCTCCAGGAACCGGCCCGCGACGGACTCGACGACGTAGACCCGCTCCACCCCGACGCAGGTCTGGCCCGCGTTGGACATCCCGCCCCAGACGGCGGCGTCCGCGGCGGCGTCGAGGTCGGCGTCGGCGTCGACGATCAGCGGGTCCTTTCCGCCGCACTCCATGAGCACCGGCACCAGGTTCTCCGCGCAGGAGGCCATCACCCGGCGGCCGGTCGCGGCGGACCCGGTGAACGCGATCTTGCCGACGCCGGGGGCGCGGCACAGCTCGGCGCCGGTCGGCCCGAACCCGGTGACGACCGTCAGCAGCGGGTGGCGGCCCACCTCGGGAACGGCCTCGGCGAGCGTGCGGGCGATCTCGTGCCCGACGCCCGGGGTCAGCTCCGAGGGCTTGAACACCACGGTGTTGCCGGCGGCCAGCGCGTAGGCGATCGAGCCCATCGGCGTGAAGATCGGGTAGTTCCACGGCCCGATGACGCCGACGACGCCCAGCGGCCGGTACGCCACCGATGCCGCCTGGTTCGCCATCAGCAGGCCCGGGGACACCGAACGCTTCCCGAGCACCTTCGCGGCGTTGGCCGAGGCCCAGTCCAGGTGGTCGATGGCGAGCACCACCTCGAGGCGGGCGTCGTCGAGCGGCTTGCCGGTCTCGGCGGCGACGACACCGGCGACCCGGTCGAGCTGCGCGACCAGCACCTTCTTCCAGGCCGCGAGCCGGCGACGGCGCTCGGCGAACCCGAGCCCGTCCCACCACACCCCGGCCTCGCCGGCGTCGCGGACGGCGGCCCGCACGTGCTCGCCGTCGTGGACGGGGTAGCGGGCGAGCTCCTCCCCGGTGCGCGGGGACAGGGACGCGAAGTCCCCCGAGGCGGGCACGGCGGCGGTCGTGGGGGCGGAGTCAGCGGCGGTGGCACTCACGTGGTCAGGCTAGACGCCGTGGCAGGGCCCGGCCGGGCCCGCGCTGGCCCGGCGGGGCCGCCTCAGAACAGGAGCAGGTCGTCGCGCGCCATCCCGCGCAGCGCGTCGTAGTCGACGGTCACGCAGCGGATCCCGCGGTCGACGGCCAGCGTGCGGGCCTGCGGCTTGATCTGCTGGGCCGCGAACACCCCGTGCACCGGCGCGAGCAGCGGGTCGCGGTTCATCAGCTCCAGGTACCGGGTGAGCTGCTCGACGCCGTCGATCTCGCCGCGGCGCTTCACCTCGACCGCGACGTGCGCGCCGTCCCCGTCGCGCAGCAGCAGGTCGACCGGGCCGACGGCGGTCATGTACTCACGGCGGACCAGCGTGTGGCCCTCCCCGAAGGTCTCCGGGTGCGCGGCGAGCAGCTCCTGCAGGTGCGCCTCGACGCCGTCCTTGACCAGTCCGGGGTCGACACCGAGTTCGTGGCTGGAGTCGTGCAGCACCTCGTCGATGGTGATGACCAGCGACTCGTCGGCCTTGTTCCGCACCGTCCACACGCCGGGCTCCTCGGTGAGCCAGCACGGTGGCGACATCCAGTTGAGCGGCTTGTAGGCGCGGTCGTCGGCGTGGATGCTCACCGAGCCGTCCCGCTTGACCAGCAGCAGACGGAGGGCCATGGGCAGGTGGGCGGTCAGCCGTCCGACGTAGTCCACCTGGCAGCGGGCGATGACGAGACGCACCCGGCTCACTGTAAGGCCGGGTGGATGGATCATCCTGGGCGGGTGATCGAGCAGACCTCGAGCCGCCAGGTGTACGCCAACGACTGGATGACCGTCCGGGAGGACGGCATCCGGCGTGCCGACGGCACCCGGGGGATCTACGGCGTCGTCGACAAGCCCACCTACGCCCTGGTGATCCCCCGCGACGACGACGGCCGTCTGCACCTGGTCGAGCAGTACCGCTACCCGGTGGGCGGCCGCCGGTGGGAGTTCCCGGCGGGCACCGCGCCCGACCGGGCCGACGTGGACCCGGCCGAGCTGGCGGTGCGCGAGCTCGTCGAGGAGACCGGGCTGGCCGCGGCGCGGATGACCCTGCTCGGCACGCTGGACTGCGCGCCGGGCATGTCCAGCCAGCGCGGTCACGTCTACCTCGCGACCGGGCTGACCGCGGGCCCGCCGCGCCGCGAGCACTCCGAGCAGGACATGCGCGCCGCCTGGTTCACCGCGGACGGGTTCGAGGCGATGGTCCGCCGCGGCGAGCTGACCGACGCCCAGTCGCTCGCCGCCTGGGCACTGCTGGCCCTGCACGACGCGCGGGCATGATCGGCGTGAGTGGAGCGCAGGACACAGTGCACTGCCCCCGGCGCTCCACTCCTGCCGATCACCCGGTGAGCACGGGCAGCGCCGCCACCCGGCTGAACCCGGGACGGGGCAGCCAGGTGACCTCCGCGGCCGGCACGGCGAGCCGCAGGCCGGGGAAGCGTTCGAACAGCATCCGGAAGGCCACCTCGCCCTCCTGCCGGGCCAGCGCGGCGCCCAGGCAGTAGTGCGCGCCCTGCCCGAACCCGAGGTGTCCCTCGCCCCGCCCGGTCTCCCGGGCGACGTCGAGCTCGTCGGGCCGGTCGTAGGCGCGCGGGTCGTGGTTGGCCGGCAGCAGCCCGGCGATGACCGGGGTCCCGGCGGGCACGACGGTGCCGCCCAGCTCGACGTCGACGGTCGGGTACCGGAACTGGGTGAACTGCACCGGGCCGCGGGCGCGCATCAGCTCGTGCACCGCGCCCGGCCAGCCCGCCGGGTCGGCCCGCAGCGCGGCGAGCTGGTCCGGGGCGCCCAGCAGCGCCAGCACGCCGTTGGTGACCAGGTGCGCCGTCGTCTCGTGCCCGGCCATGACGATCGCGAAGATCATCGTGACCATCTCACGGTCCGAGAGGCGGTCGCCGTCGTCGTCCTGGGCGGAGATCAGAGCGCTCACCAGGTCGTCGGCGGGCTCGGCCCGGCGGGCGTCGATGAGGGCGTGCACGTGGGCGATCGCCGCCCGCAGCGCGGGCCCGGTCCGCTCGCGGTCCATCGTGGTCAGCACCGCGCCCCATTCGTGCCACTGCGGGCGCTCGGGCTCGGGCACCCCGACGAGCTCGCAGATCACGGTGATCGGCAGCGGGTAGGCCAGCGCCTCCACCAGGTCCACCGGCGCCCCACCGGCCCCGGCGGCGGCCACGCCGTCGAGCAGGGCGGCGGTGATCTCCTCCACCCGCGGGCGCAGCGCCGCCACCCGCTTCACCGTGAACGCACGCGACACGAGCTTGCGCAGCCGGGTGTGCTCGTCGCCGTCGACGGTGAGGATGGTGCGCACCAGGTAGCCCGCGACGTCGTCGGGCACCCCCATCCTCGCCATGATCTTCTCGCGGATGTCCGGCCCGCCCGCGAGCGCCGGGTCGGTGACGAACCGCGGGTCGGTCAGGACGGCGCGCACGTCGTCGTAGCGGGTGACGAGGACGGCGGGCGGGCTGCCCATCATCGTCACGGTCGTGGTCGGGGCCTGCTCGCGCAGGCGCGCGTAGACGGCGTACGGGTCGGCGGCCAGGGCGGGGTCCAGCAGGTCCACGGCTCCGGTGTCCGGTGCGGCCATCTCACCACTCCTCTCCTCGCGCGCCCGGGTCAGCGGACGCGACGTCTCCACTCGTCGTCGATGTGGGCGACCAGTGGCCGATACAGCGCGGCGACCTCCCGCGCGAGGTCCGCGGCGCGGGACGCGGGGGCGGGCCCGGCGAGCTGCCGGGCCAGGCCGTGCTCGATCAGTGCGGCGGTGCGCGCCGGGCCGGCCGGGGCGAACGCGCTCCCGGTGCCCTCGGCGAGGAAGTACCCCCAGGTCACCGCGCCCCAGGCGTGGATCTGCTCGTCGGCGGCGATGTCGTCGTCGACCAGGCGGGCCGCGCGCAGCAGCCGGAAGTGCTCGCGCACCACGGCGTCGCGGCGGCGCCCGAGCTCCCCGAGGGTCCCCGCGGCCTCGTGAGCGAGCCGGCCGAGCACCTCGGTGTCGCCGAGGTAGAGCACCCGGGCGACCTCGTCGGCGCGCAGCCGCTCGTAGAGCACGCGCGACATCCCCCAGGGCAGGGCGACGACGTGCTCGGCGAGCATCCGGTCGGCCAGCTCGGCGAACAGCCGCCGCTGCGACCGCAGCAGCACGGTGAGGAACAGCGCGTCCTTGCTGCGGACGTGCAGGTAGACGGTGCCCTTCCCGACGCCGGCGCGGCGCGCGACGTCCTCCACCGTGACCCGCCGGTAGCCCTGGCGGACCAGCAGCTCGGCCGCCGCGTCGAGCACCCGTTCCATCCGCGCCAGGTCCGCCCCGTCCCCGGCCGGCACCACTGCCGTCACGCCACCTCCCGACCTCGTGACCGGATCCACGAATCCGGTCATGCGGTCAGGCTAGCCCCGACGGGTCTCGGCGTCGAGGGTTTTCCGGGCTACCGTCGACCCATGCCCGACTACGAGCACCTGCTGGTCAAGCAGGACGGCGACACGGTCCGGATCACGATGAACCGCCCGCAGCGACGCAACTCCCTCACCGAGGACCACCTGCGCGAGCTGCTGGACGCCTTCGAGAGCGCCGGACGCAGCGACGCGACCGGGATCGTGCTCGCCGGGGAGGGCAAGGCCTTCTCCTCGGGCCACGACTTCGGTGACGTCGCCGCCCGCGACCTGGCGGGGGTCCGCTCCCTGCTGCGGCTGTGCACGACGGTCATGCGCACCGTGCAGGAGGTGCCGCAGGTCGTGATCGCCCGGGTCCACGCGACGGCCTGGGCCGCGGGCTGCCAGCTCGTCGCGTCCTGCGACCTCGCCGTCGCCGCGGAGTCCGCGACGTTCGCGCTGCCCGGCGGCAAGGGCGGCTGGTTCTGCCACACCCCGGCCGTCCCGGTCGCGCGGAACATCGGCCGCAAGCGGCTGATGGAGCTGGCCCTGACCGGGGACGCGGTCGACGCGGCCACCGCCGCCGACTGGGGCCTGATCAACTACGCCGTCCCCGACGGCGACCTCGACGCCCGCGTGGACGATCTGCTCGCCCGTGCGACCCGGGGCAGCAGGCTGTCCAAGGCCGTCGGCAAGCAGACCCTCTACGCCCAGCTCGATCGCCCCGAGGCCGACGCCTACAGTGTCGCGGCCGAGGTCATGGCGTCGATGTCGCAGTCCGGGGGCGCCCGCGAGGGCATGGCGTCGTTCCTGGAGAAGCGGGCCCCGGAGTGGACCGACTGATCGACACCTAGGCTCGCGGGACCATGCAGATCCGCACCACCACCCGGCTGAGCCGGCGGCGCCTGCTGGGGGCGGCCGCCGCCCTCGGCGGGACGGCGCTGGCCGGGCCGCTGCTGGGCGGCTGCGGGGGGCCGTCGGACCCGCTGTCCCGGCTCCGAGCCGGCGGCGACGTCGTCGTCGGGCTGTCCGGGGAGCGCCCGTTCGGCTACACCGACGGCTCCGGCCGGGCCACCGGGGAGAGCCCGGAGGTGGCCCGCGCGGTGGTCACCGACCTCGGCGGCAGCGGCCTGGCCGCGGTCCAGACGAGGTTCGACCAGCTCGTCCCCGGCCTGCTCGACGGCCGCTTCGACGTCATCGCGGTCGGGCTGACGATCACCGCGCTGCGCTGCCAGCAGGTCGCGTTCTCCCGCCCCGACTACGTGGCGGGTACCGGCCTGGTGGTCCCGGCCGGGAACCCGCTGGGCGTCGCGACACTGGCCGGGGTCCGCCGGTCCGGGGCGACGCTGGCGGTGCTCGACGGCAGCGCCGAGCAGGAGTACGCGCTCGCGGCCGGCATCCGGGCGGAGCACATCGTCACCGTCGACTCGCAGGGCGCGCTGGTGCGCGAGGTCGCGAACGGCGGTGCGCAGGTGGGAGCGCTCACCCGCATCTCGCTGCTCGACGAGGTCCGCCGCAACGCGGGCATCGGTCTGGAGGTGACCGCCGCGTTCGCACCCGAGGTCGCGGGACGACCGGTCGTCGGGGCGGGGGCGTTCGCGTTCCGCCCCGCCGACGGTGCCTTCCGCGACGAGTTCGACCGCGGGCTCACCGCGCTGCAGGACTCCGGGCGCTGGCTGGAGCTCGCCGCGCCGTTCGGGTTCACCGCGGCGAACCTGCCGCCACGCGACCTGACCATCGCCGAGCTCTGCGCCCGCACCCCCGACTCCTGAGCCGCGCGGCCGCCGGACTGGAATGATCCGGGCCATGGCGCTGCGCATCGCGGGTATCGACGTTCCCGGCCCGTCCGACCTGCTCTCCGGCGCGGCCTCCGTGGTCGAGGCGACCGGCGACCTCGCCGGGACCGTCGCCGGGCTGCCCGCCCGGGCCGGGGAGCTGCTGGAGGAGGTCGGCTCGCTGGTCGGTCGGATCGGCACGATCGCGACCCGCGCCGAGCAGCTGCTCGACCGGGTGGACGGCGTCGTCGACCGTGCCGAGGGGCTGATCGGGACCGTCGACACCGTCGCCGGGGAGGCGACCGGGCTCGTGGCCCGGGTCCGCCCGGTCGCGGAGCAGGCCGAGGCGCTCGTCGCCCGGGTCACCGGCGTCGCGGGGAACGCCGAGGAGCTGGTCGCGCGGGTCACCGGCGTCGCCGGGAACGCCGAGGAGCTGGTCGCGCGGGTCACCGGCGTCGCCGGGAACGCCGAGGAGCTGGTCGCGCGGGTCACCGGCGTCGCCGACGAGGCCGACACCCTGGTCCGCAAGGTCACCACCGTGTCCGAACAGGCCGACGGCCTGGTCCGCCGGGTCACCACCGTCTCCGACGAGGCGGGTGAGCTGGTCCGGCGCGTCACCACGGTGTCCGAGGAGGCGGGCGACCTGGTCCGGCGGGTCACCACGGTCTCGCAGAACGCCGAGGGCATCGTCGAGCAGGTGTCGGTGGTCACCGGGAACGCGAGCGGGCTGCTCGCGCGGGTCGACACCGTCACCGGCGAGGCGGGCGGGCTCATCCGGACCGTCGGCGAGATCAGCGAGCGCGCCGGCGGCCTCATCGGGCAGGTCGAGACCGTCACCACCGACGCGACCGGTGTCGTCACCGCGGCGAAGGCGGTGTCCGACCGGGCGGGCGAGGTCGTCGGGCAGGCCGCGGGCGCCAGCGAGCAGGCCGGTGAGCTGCTGGACCTCTACGGCCCGCTGGCCCGCCGGGCGGCCCCGCTGGCCCAGCGCTTCGTCGACGAGCTCTCCGAGGAGGAGGTGCGCGCCGCGATCCGGCTGGTCGACCAGCTGCCGGTGTTCACCGAGCACATGGAGGACGACATCATGCCGATCCTCGCCACGCTCGACCGTGTCGGTCCGGACGTGCACGAGCTGCTCGACGTGCTGAAGGAGGTCCGGCAGGCGATCGTGGGCATCCCCGGGTTCCGGCTGCTGAGCCGTCGCGGGAGTGAGAAGGAGGACGGCTGAGCGACCGTCAGCGCCGGTCGAGCAGCCACGCCGACACCTCCACGAGCAACGCGGTCGCCACCAGCGCGGCCCCCGCGATCCCCAGGACCGTCCCCGTCCCGATCGTGCCGTCGTCGGCGAAGACGCCGGTGCCCAGCTGGGTCGCCCGCCCGAGCAGGGCGTGGGGCACCGCCGCGACGAGCGGGGCGACCCCGGTCAGCAGCAGGCCCACGCCCACGACGGCCCCGGCCGTCGCGGCCGCGACCGGCGCCGCGAACGACGGCCACAGCATCGACAGCGCCGACTGGACCGCCAGCACCGGCAGACACGCGACCACGACCACCGCGCTCACCAGCGCGAACCGGGCCGGTGGTGGCCCGGGCAGGCCGAATACCAGGGTTCCGCACGCCACCGTGGCCCCGAGCAGGACGAGCTGCATCGCCGCGGCGAGCAGTGCGAGGACGGTCAGCTTCCCGACGACGGTCGCGCGGCTGCCGACGCCACTGCACCGCAGCGCGTTGCGGTTGCCGGGTCGGTGTTCCACCCGCCACACCAGCGACGCGAGCACGCCGAGCGCGACGGTCTGCGGCAGCAGGCCGTGGAACACGACGGTGCGCAGCCACAGCGTCGACCAGCCGTCCTCCAGCGGCCGGCCCGAGGCCACCGTGGTCACGGTGCCGGTCAGCACCGCCAGCAGCGGCAGCGCCACGACGACGACCCACGCGAGCGAGCGCCGGATCTTGATCAGTTCTGCGACGACCGGTCCCACGGTCAGACCTCCCTGCGGTCGAGACGACGGGTGAGCACGGCGAACAGCACCGTCGCGACGAGCACCGCGGCAACGGTGGGGACCGGCGACGGGTCCGTGACCACCAGTTCCCCACCCCGGTACCCGGCCGGCGCGACGAGCGCGTAGTGCCCCCACGGGGTCATCGCCGCCGCCCATCCCGGCAGCGCCGGCGCCACCGCGCCGACGAACACCCCGGCGACGCCGACCCCGAGACCGACGAGCTGGTTCGGGACGAGGGCGGCGAGCAGCAGGTGCCCGGCGAGCAGCACGAGCGACACCACCGCGACCGCAGCGGTCCAGCCCAGGAACCGTGCGGCGGGGACCGCGGCGGCGATCCCCGCCAGCCGCCCGGCACCGAGCACGGCCAGGCTCTGTGCCGCCGTCGCGGCGACGAGCAGCGCGCCGCCCGCGACCCACTTCGCCCGGCAGAGCCGACCGGCGGGGAGTCCGGCGGTGCGGCACAGCAGCCAGCCGCGGCCCTGGTGCTCCGGGTCGACCAGCCGGCTCGCCACCACCGCGACGACGAGTGGGCCCACCAGCCGGACGGCCAGCGCGGACGCGGCCAGCAGCCGGTCCCACGCCGGCCCGGACGGGTCGGCCGCGTCGGCGGCGAAACCGGGGGCGAGGAGCTCGCGGCACGCGAGCACGACGACACAGCCGACCGTGGCGACGAGCACCGGTACCAGCCGCAGCCGGCGCATCTTGGCGAACTCCGCGCGCAGCACGGCCGGTGCTTCGGTGCCTGCCGCGCTCACAGCCCCCGCCCCCCGGTGAGGTCGAGGAACACGTCCTCGAGCGTCTGTTCGTCGCGGCGCACACCGTGCACACCGATCCCGTGCGCGACGAGCATCGCCACCGCCTGTGCGGTGACCCCGTGGCCCAGCCCGGCGACCCGCACGGCGGCGCCGTCGAGCCGCGCCCGGTGGCGCCGGCCGAGGAGCGCAGCCGCGCGCGGCGGGTCCGAGGTGTCGAACAGGACGTCCGGGGTGGAGCAGGCGAGCAGGTCGTCGCGGGCGCCCTGGAACAACAACCGCCCGCCCCCGAGGATGCCGAGCACCGTGGCCGTCCGGTCGATCTCGCCCAGCAGGTGGCTGGAGACCATCACCGTCGTCCCGGACGCCGCCAACGCCGACAGCAGGGCGCGGATCTCCTCGATGCCCGCCGGGTCGAGGCCGTTGGTGGGCTCGTCGAGCACGAGCAGCGCCGGCTCGCGGGCCAGGGCCATGGCGATCCCGAGCCGCTGGCGCATCCCGAGCGAGTAGTCGCGGACCTTCTTGTCCATCTGGGCGGTCAGCCGCACGGTGCGCACCGCCCGGGCGACCTGGGCGTCGTCGAGGCCCAGCAGCCGTTGGACCAGGCGCATGTTCTCCCCGCCGGTGAGGTGGCCGTAGCCGGGGGGCTCCTCGATGAGCGACCCGACCCCGGCGAGCAGGGTCGTCCGCGTCGCCCGTGTCAGCGGGCGCCCCCTCAGCTCGATCGCGCCCCGGGTCGGGTGGACCAGCGAGAGGATCATCTTCATGGTCGTGGTCTTGCCGGACCCGTTGGGCCCGAGGAAGCCGTAGACGCACCCGGCGGGGACGTGGAGGTCCAGGTCGGTGACGACCGGACGTCCGCCGTAGTCCTTGCCGAGGCCCTGGGTGCTGATCGCCGTGGTCACCCGTCCACGCTCGCGCGTCGCAGGGGTCGCGCACATCCGGCCGGGGACATATCCCCGGCTATGCCGTCGGAGGTAGTCGCGGGGTCAGTGCGGGGCCGGGCCGTCCCCGCCCACGGTCACGACCCCGCACTCGTAGGCGAGCACCACGGCCTGTACCCGGTCCCGCAGGCCGAGCTTGGTGAGGATCCGGCTGACGTGCACCTTCACGGTCCCCTCGGACAGCACCAGCGCGACGGCGATCTCGGCGTTGGACAGGCCGCGCGCGACCAGGACGAGCACCTCGTGCTCGCGGGCGGTCAGGTCCTCGAGCCCGGGCGCACGCCGCGGCGCGGGCGCGCCGACGCCGTCGAGCACCCGTTCCAGCAGCCGGCGGGTCGTGCTGGGCGCGACGACGGCGTCACCGGCGTGCACATGGCGGATGGCCGCGACCAGCTCGGCGAGCGGGGTGTCCTTCACCAGGAAACCGCTCGCCCCGGCCCGCAGGGCGTCGTAGGCGTGCTCGTCGAGATCGAACGTCGTCAGCACCAGGACCCGCGGTCCCCCGGAGGCGACGATCCGCCGTGTCGCCTCGACGCCGTCCATCCGCCGCATCCGCACGTCCATCAGGACGACGTCGGCGCCGACGGAGTGCAGCAACTCGACCGCGGTGTCGCCGTCGTCGGCCTCCCCCACCACGTCGATCCCGTCCTGTGCGTCGAGCGCCATCCGGAACCCGACCCGGATGAGCTCCTGGTCGTCGACCAGGACGACCCGCACCCGGGGCGTGCTCACCCGGCGCTCCCCGACGGGAGGTGTGCGAGCACCTCGAACCCGCCCGTGCGGCCGGCTCCGGTCCGGAGTGTGCCGCCACAGCTCGCGACGCGCTCGGCCATGCCGACCAGCCCCTGACCGGGTGTCCCGCCGGCCGCCGGGGCGGGACCGGCGCCGTCGTCGGCCACCCGGACGACGAGCTCGTCGGGCCCGTACCGCAGCTCGACCTCCACGCGGGTCACCGAGGGTCCGGCGTGGCGGCGCACGTTGGTCAGCGCCTCCTGGACGATGCGGTAGGCGGTCAGGTCGACCCCGTCGTCGAGGTCCACGGGGGCGCCGGAGACCTCGGGGACTACCGGCAGACCGGCCGTCCGCACCTCGTCGAGGAGCCGGTCGAGGTCGGCGAGCCCGGGCTGCGGGCCGCCCGGGCCGGGGTCGTCGTCGCGCAGCACGCCGAGCATCCGCCGCATCTCGACCAGCGACCGCCGGCCGGTCCGCTCCACCGCCAGCATCGCCTCCTCCGCCGACGCCGGGTCGGTGCGAGCGCGGGCGGCGGCGCCGGCGGCCAGCACCACGACCACGCCGAGGCCGTGCGAGACGACGTCGTGCAGCTCGCGTGCGATCCGGTTCCGCTCGGTCGCCAGCACCATGCGGCGCAGGGTCTCCTGCTCGCGTTCGAGCCGCGCCGCCCGGTCCTCGACGGCCGCGACGTAGGCCCGGCGGACACCGACCGTGCTCCCCCACACCCACACCGCGCCGACCAGGACCAGTGCCGACAGCACCTCGGGGACGCCGAGGTACGGATCGTCCCAGCGCAGCGCGGCGACGACGGCACCCGCACCGACGAGGACGGCTGCGGCCGGGGAACGACGCCGGTCGCACTGCAGGGCGACCCGGTACAGGGTGACCAGCGGGACGATCACCGCGGGGACCGGCCCGACCCCCAGCGCCGTCTGCGCCCCGAGCAGGGCGAGACCGGCCCCGTGCGCGAGGACCGGGCTCCGTCGCGACAGCAGCGGCGTCGCGCACAGGGCCGCGGTCAGGAGCACCGCCACGGCGAACGGCACCCGGCCGGGCACCGCGGCGGGCAGCAGCGGCACCGAGTAGAGGAACACCCCGGCTGCGACGACCCCGTCGAGGACACGGGGCCGGGCACCCGGGGTGCCACCGGTCGCGGCGGGCACCCGGCCAGTATGCCCGAGGCACACCGGCCCGGCGCCCACCGACGGCCGGGTCAGTCCAGGCCCTGGGACTTCCGGATCAGGGTGACGATCTCGTCCATCATCCCGGTCAGCCGGAAGTTCTTCGGCGTGAAGACCGCCGCGACCCCGCCCTCGCGCAGCCGCTTCTCGTCCTCGGGCGGGATGATCCCGCCGACGACGACCGGCACCTCCCCGGCCCCGGCCTCGCGCAGCCCCCGCACGACCGCGGGCACGACCTCCAGGTGCGACCCGGACAGCACCGACAGCCCGACCGCGTGCACGCCCTCCTGGACCGCCGCCGCCACGATCTGCGACGGCGTCAGCCGGATCCCCTGGTAGACCACCTCGAACCCGACGTCGCGGGCGCGCACGGCGACCTGCTCGGCGCCGTTGGAGTGGCCGTCGAGGCCGGGCTTGCCGACCAGCATCCGCAGCCGCTGCCCCAGCTCGTCGCCGGTGGCGCGGACCCGCTCGCGGACCTCGGAGATCTCGGTGGCGCCCTCGCCGGACATGCTCGCCCCCGCCACTCCGGTCGGGGCCCGGAACTCCCCGAACACCTCGCGCAGCGCACCGGACCACTCGCCGGTGGTCACGCCCGCCTTCGCGCAGTCGATCGAGACCTGCATGAGGTTCTGCTCGGTCTTGGCCGCGTCGCGCAGCGCCCGCAGCGCCTCGTCGACGGCGTCCTGGTCCCGCGCGGCGCGCCACTCGCGGATCGCCTCGACCGCGGACCGCTCGGTCGCCGGGTCGACGGTGAAGATCGCGTCGGCGCCCTCGGCCTGCAGCGGGCTCGGCTCGGTCGTGTCGAACTTGTTGACCCCGACCACGACCTCGTCGCCGGACTCCAGCCGTCGACGGCGGGCGGCGAGGGAGTTGACCAGCTCGCCCTTCATGTAGCCGGACTCGACGGCCGCGACCGCGCCGCCCATCTCCTGCACCCGGTCGATCTCGGCGCGGGCGCCCTCGACGAGCTCGGACACCTTCGCCTCGACGACGCGGGAGCCGTCGAAGATGTCCTCGTACTCCAGCAGGTCGGTCTCGTAGGCCAGCACCTGCTGCATCCGCAGCGCCCACTGCTGGTCCCAGGGCCGCGGCAGACCGAGCGCCTCGTTCCAGGCGGGCAGCTGGACCGCACGGGCCCGGGCGTCCTTGGACAGGGTGACGGCGAGCATCTCCAGCACGATGCGCTGGACGTTGTTCTCCGGCTGCGCCTCGGTCAGCCCCAGCGAGTTGACCTGCACGCCGTAGCGCAGGCGTCGCTGCTTGGGGTTCTGCACGCCGTAGCGCTCGAGCGTGATCTCGTCCCAGAGCCGGCCCAGCGCCCGGAGCTTGCACATCTCCTCGACGAACCGGATACCCGCGTTGACGAAGAACGAGATGCGCCCGACGACGTCGCCGAACTTCTCCGGCGGCACCTGCCCGGAGTCGCGCACCGAGTCGAGGACGGCGATCGCCGTGGACAGCGCGTAGGCCAGCTCCTGCGTCGGCGTGGCCCCGGCCTCCTGCAGGTGGTAGCTGCAGATGTTGATCGGGTTCCACTTGGGGATCTCGCCGACCGACCAGGCGACCATGTCGGTGATCAGCCGCAGGCTGGGCCCGGGCGGGAACACGTAGGTGCCCCGCGACAGGTACTCCTTGACGATGTCGTTCTGGGTCGTCCCGGCCAGCTTCGCGCGGACCTCGGCGTAGTCCAGACCGGACTGCTCCGCCTGCTCCTCGGCGACGGCCACGTACAGCGCGAGCAGCCACATCGCCGGGGCGTTGATCGTCATCGAGGTGTTGGCCTCGGCGACCGGGATCCCCTCGAAGAGCGTGCGCATGTCACCGATGTGGCTGACCGGCACGCCGACCTTGCCGACCTCGCCCTTGGCGAGCTCGTCGTCCGGGTCGTAGCCGGTCTGGGTCGGGAGGTCGAAGGCCACGGACAGACCCGTCTGCCCCTTGGCCAGGTTGCGGCGGTAGAGCTCGTTGGTCTTCTCCGCCGAGGAGTGACCGGCGTAGGTGCGGATCACCCACGGACGGTCGCGCTCACGATCGGTGGGGTACGGCACCGGAACCTCCGTGTCGTCGCGGGAGCACAGTCGGCACTGCCTGTGATGCGGACAGAGACTACTCGTCAGTAGCCGGCGACGGGCACGGAGTCGTCCCTCGTCACAGTCGGCGTGTTCGGCAAAGTACGCGACGCGTGCGGGAAACCGAGCGCTGGATCGGTTCACCACCCGACCCCTCGGACAGGGCGCGTCGCCCGTCCGGGTGCGACCATCGGCGGATGGAGCTCGACCTGGTCCCGCGGCTCGGCGCCGTCATCGGCCTGGCGGTGGTGCTGCTGGTGCTCGGGCTGCTGCTGCGCTGGACCTACGGCCACCAGAAGCACCACGCGCTGCCCACCGACGACCCGGACGACCCGGTGGCCACCGGGCTGCTCACCGAGGTCTCCCGGGTACCGGGCCAGGAGGCCGCCCGCGTGCTGCGCGACCGGCTCCGCTCCGAGGGCATCCGCGCGACGACCTCGCGCGCCGACGGCGGCGGCTGGGCGCTGCTCGTCTTCCCCCGCGACGTGCAGGACGCCCGCGTGGTGCTGAGCCGCCGCTCCCTGGACTGAGCGCTCAGTCCACCCGGTGGTAGCGGGCGTCGAGGAAGCAGAACACCCCGTAACAGGCGATCCCGACGCCCACCGCGACCAGCAGGAACACCCCGTAGGGCTGTTCGCGCAGCGTCTTGAGCGCCGAGTCCAGCCCGTTCGCGCGCTGCGGGTCGAAGGTCAGCGCGGCGACGCCCAGCAGGATGCCCAGCACACCGATCGCGATCCCCTTGGCGATGTACCCGGCCTGCCCGGTACGGGCGTCGATCCGCCGCAGCCGGCTGTCGGCGCCGCCGAGGTCCTGGTCCTCGGTGAACTTCTTCCGGTAGCCGTTCCAGGCCATCACGCCGCCGCCGACCAGCACACCCAGCCCGATCAGCGCGGTGAGGATCTGGCCGCCCGGCAGGCCGAGCAGTCCGGCGGTCGCCTGTCCACCGCCGCCGCTCGAGGCACGCCCGCTGACCGCGGTGGTCGCCGCGGTGACGGCCAGCACGGCGTAGACGACCGCCTGCCCACCGGCGACGACCCGCTTCACCGTCCGCTTCGTGCTGTCGCCGACGTAGTGGAAGCCCCACACCGCCGAGACCGTCCGCCAGAGGACGACCGCGGCGAACCCGACCACCAGCACCCACAGCAACACCCGGCCGGCCGGCTCGGCGGCGATCGCCCCGAGGGCGCCGTTCTGGTCGGCCTGCCCGCCCGAGCCGAGCGCGATCTGGACGGCGAGCCACCCGATCAGCAGGTGCAGCACCCCGTTCGCGGCGATGCCGACCCGGGCGGCGACGCGCACCGGTGTCGAGTGCGCGGCGCCCCGCGGCCCGCCTTGCGGCCGGCCTGCGAGACGTCCGCGGCGTCGGGGGTGCTCACCATGACGGGCCTCCTCGTCGAGTCGACGCGAAGGGTGGCACGGTGCGGACCGGCCCGCCGGGCTGATGGGCCGTTCGGTGCAGCGACGAGGCCGCACCCGGGCCGCGTCGCGCCGGGGGATGTCGCCCACCCCGGCCGGTTCGCCGCCGGGTACCGGCGCCGCCACGGCGAGTCGCCGTCGGCGCCCGTCTACCGCTCCGGCTCGCCCGCGACCCGCCGGATGTCGGCGCCGAGCGCGGACAGGTTCTCCACGAACCGCGGGTAGCCGCGGTCGATGTGCGCGACGTCCCAGACCTCGGTCGTGCCCCGTGCGCACAGCCCGGCCAGTACCAGCCCGGCGCCGGCCCGGATGTCGCTGGCCCACACCGGCGCGCTGGACAGCTCCGGCCGCCCCCGTACGACGGCGTGGTGCCCGTCGGTGCGGGCGTCCGCACCCAGGCGCACCATCTCGTCGACGAAGCGGAAGCGCGCCTCGAACACGTTCTCGGTGATCATCGACGTGCCCTCGGCGACGGCGGACAGCGCGATCGCCATCGGCTGCAGGTCCGTCGCGAAGCCCGGGTAGGGCAGCGTCACGAAGTCGACCGCCTCCGGGCGGCCGGGCATCGCGACCGAGAACTCCTGCTCGGCGGTGGAGATCTCGGCGCCCGCGCTGCGGAGCTTGTCGAGGACCAGGTCGATGTGGTGCGGGTCGACGCCGCGCACGGTGACCTCGCCCCGGGTCATGGCGGCCGCGAACGCCCAGGTCGCGCCGACGATCCGATCCCCGATGACGCGGTGCGTGGTCGGCTGCAGCCCCGCGACGCCGTGCACGGTCAGCGTGGAGCTCCCGACGCCCTCGAGCTTCGCGCCCATCTGCTGCAGCATCACGCAGAGGTCGACGATCTCCGGCTCGCGGGCCGCGTTGTCGATCACCGTCGTGCCCTCGGCGAGCACCGCGGCCATCAGGATGTTCTCGGTCGCGCCGACGCTCGGGAAGTCGAGCCAGATCTGCGCGCCGTGCAGGTCGCCCGCCGTCGCGGTGACGCTGCCGTGCACGATGTCGGTGGTCGCGCCGAGCTTGCGCAGCCCGTTCTGGTGCATGTCCAGCGGCCGGGAACCGATCGCGTCGCCCCCGGGGAGCGGGACGACCGCCCGCCGGCAGCGCGCGACCAGCGGACCGAGCACGCACACCGACGCGCGCAGCTTGGACACCGACCGGTAGTCGGCCTCCGCCCCGGGGTCGGCGGGCACGTCGATGTGCACGGTCGACCCCTCGATCGCGACCGTGCAGCCCAGGCTTCGCAGGACGTCGGCCATCAGCGGCACGTCCAGGATCTCCGGGCAGTTCTCGAGTGTCGTCCGTCCCTCGGCCAGCAGCGCCGCCGCCATGAGCTTGAGCACGCTGTTCTTCGCCCCGACGACGTCGACGGACCCGCTCAGCCGGGCCCCGCCGTTGACCGCGAAATGCTCCACCACGCCCGGAACGGTAACGGGACCGTCACCGCGCCGGATGCCCGCCCCGGACGGTCCTGACCCTTCGGACCGTCCGGCGCACCCCCGCATCTGGTCGCCGAGGCACCGGCGCCCCTAGCCTGTCGGGGTGGCGGTGCATCTCACGCGGATCTACACGAAGACCGGCGACGACGGTACGACGGCCCTGGGCGACTTCAGCCGGGTCCGGAAGACCGACGCCCGGCTGGCGGCCTACGCGGACACCGACGAGGCGAACGCCGCGATCGGGGTCGCCGTGACCGTCGGGGGACTCCCGGAACGGGTCGTCGACCCGCTGCGGCAGATCCAGAACGACCTGTTCGACGTCGGTGCCGACCTGTGCACCCCGATCGTCGAGAACCCCGAGTATCCGCCGCTGCGGGTCACCGAGGGCTATGTGACCCGGCTCGAGGGCTGGTGCGACGAGTTCAACCCCGAGCTGCCCAAGCTCAACTCCTTCATCCTCCCCGGCGGCACCCCGGGCGCGGCGTACCTGCACGTCGCCCGGACCGTCGCCCGGCGTGCCGAGCGGTCGGTGTGGGGCCTGCTGGAGGTCGACCGGGAGCACACCAACCCGCTGACCGCGCAGTACCTCAACCGGCTCTCGGACCTGCTGTTCATTCTCGGCCGGGTCGCGAACCCCGACGGCGACGTCCTGTGGCAGCCGGGCGGCCCGCACGGCGCCCCGACCGCGGACGCCTGACCGGACCCGCACAGGCCGGCCCGCTCAGGACAGCACGGCCACCAGCAGCGCGACGACGGCGCCGCAGCCGAACGCCACGGCCCGCCGCATCGCGGTGCCGCTGCGGCTCCGGCTGCGCTCCAGGTGGTCGCCGCGCTCGGCGACGGTGAGCGTGAGCGGGTGGCCGGCCGCGGCGGACAGCCGTACCCGGTCCCCGGACAGCCGGGCCTCCCCCACCACGGTGAGCCGGGAGCCCGGCTCGATCCGCCACTCGGTGCGCTCACGGGCCACCGTCGGGTCGACGAGGCGGAACAGGCCGAACTCGCGGCCCCCGCCGTCGTCGGTGACCCGGCGGCGCTCGGCGACCGGGATCTCGGTGTGCGCGTCGCGGGGGTCGACCACGACCTCCGCACCGCCGTCGGTCAACCGGAACGGCCGCTCCTGCCGCTGCTCGGCGACGACCTGCCGTTCCTCCCGGTCGTCCCGGCCGCGGGAGAGCGCCTCCTCGACGAACCGGAACCAGACCGACTCGACCCCGGTCAGCGGGGCCGGGCGGGCCTCGTCGTCGAGCGGCTCGACGGTGCCGGACAGCGACACCACCTGGCGGAACGCCGGGGCGTCGAGCTCGTCGCGGACGGACCCGGCCATGGCGACGAGCTCCGCGACCGTCACCGGGGTCGCGGCCAGGCCGCGCGTCCAGCGGGCGTGCCCGTCGCGGGCCTCGCGGAACGAGGTCCACGCCAGCCAGCCGAGAATGCCCGCGAACGCCAGGAAGACCAGATCCACGACGGCAGCATAGAACGGACAGAACGGGCGACAGGTCCGTAGAGCTACCGATCCGTCGAGGTCAGGACGCCTCGCGGTAGCCGTGCCCCTGCCCCGGCGGGGTGGACTCCAGCCAGGCCATGAAGCCGGTGCGGACGCCCGCCGACATCGCCAGCTCGACGTCGATGCCCCGGCCTGCGGCGTCGCGGCCGCGGCAGCGCAGCACCTCGACCGCCATCGGGATCGCGAACTCCTCCGACCGGTGCGGCGGCCGCCGGTCCACGATCTCCAGGTCGGCCCGGTCCATCACGACGGTCGCACCGATCCGGAAGCTGGTCAGGCGGTACCAGGCGAACCGCTCGCCCTCGTAGCGCCCGACGCCGAAGTGCCAGTCCGTGACAGCGAAACGGCGGCGCAGACACAGGTCCACACCGCCGTTGCGCATGAGTCGTACCCGCCGTACGGCGAGCCAGACCAGGGGGACGACCAGGCACAGCAGCAGAACTCCGACGAACGCCGCGATGAGCTCCACTGCCGTGCCCGGTCCCCGTGCTAGTTCGCCTCGGCCGCCCGAAGGCGGGCCTCGGCCCGGGCGATCGCCGATCTGCCCTCGTCGGTGGACGAGTCGGCGCCGTCGCGCGCCCGCCGGGCCCGCTCGACGTCGATCTCGTCCGCCTGCTCGGCGAACTCGGCCAGGATGGACACCCGCTCCGCCGACACCGACAGGAACCCGCCGTGCACCGCGATGGTGCGCTTCGAGCCGTCGGTGGAGTCGATGCGGACGACCCCGGCCTCTTCCAGCTGGGCCAGCATCGGCTGGTGGCCGGGCAGGATGCCGACCTCGCCGACCGTGGTCCGGGCGAGCACGAAGCGTGCGTCGCCCGACCACAGCCGGCGCTCCACGGAGACCAGCTCCACGGTCATCTCAGCAGGCATCGGTGATCAGCCCTCGAGCTTCTTGCGGTTCTTCTCCAGGTCGTCGAGACCGCCGCAGAGGAAGAACGCCTGCTCGGGGACGTCGTCGAACTCGCCCTTGGCGATCTTGTCGAACGCCTCGATGGTCTCCTTGAGCGGGACCGTCGAGCCCGGCTGGCCGGTGAACTGCTCGGCGACCAGGAGGTTCTGCGACAGGAAGCGCTCGATGCGACGCGCCCGGCCGACGAGCTGCTTGTCCTCCTCGGACAGCTCGTCGATACCGAGGATGGCGATGATGTCCTGCAGGTCGTTGTACTTCTGCAGGATCCGCTTGACCTCGTTGGCGACGCGGAAGTGCTCGTCACCGACGTACTGCGGGTCCAGGATCCGCGAGGTCGAGGTCAGCGGGTCCACCGCCGGGTAGATCCCCTTCTGGGAGATCGGCCGGGAGAGCTCGGTGGTGGCGTCGAGGTGCGCGAACGTCGTCGCCGGAGCCGGGTCGGTGTAGTCGTCCGCGGGGACGTAGATCGCCTGCATCGAGGTGATCGAACGACCGCGGGTCGAGGTGATCCGCTCCTGCAGCTCGCCCATCTCGTCGGCCAGGGTGGGCTGGTAGCCCACCGCGGACGGCATGCGGCCGAGGAGGGTCGAGACCTCCTGACCGGCCTGGGTGAACCGGAAGATGTTGTCGATGAACAGGAGCACGTCCTGCTCCTGCACGTCACGGAAGTACTCCGCCATGGTCAGCGCGGAGAGCGCGACGCGCATACGGGTGCCCGGCGGCTCGTCCATCTGACCGAACACCAGGGCGGTGTTCTTCATGACGCCCGACTCGGTCATCTCCGTGATGAGGTCGTTGCCCTCACGGGTGCGCTCACCGACGCCGGCGAACACCGAGGTGCCACCGAAGTTCAGCGCGACACGCTGGATCATCTCCTGGATCAGCACGGTCTTGCCGACGCCGGCACCACCGAACAGACCGATCTTGCCGCCGACGACGTAGGGCGTCATCAGGTCCAGGACCTTGATGCCGGTCTCCAGCATCTCGGTCTTGCCCTCGAGCTCGTCGAAGCGCGGGGCCTTCTGGTGGATCGACCGGAGGTCACCGGTGAACTGGATGGACGGGTCGTCCAGGCAGTCGCCGAGGGCGTTGAACACGTGGCCCTTGACCTGGTCGCCCACCGGCACGGAGATCGGGCGGCCGAGGTCGGTGACCTCCTGGCCGCGCACGACGCCGTCGGTCGGCTGCATCGAGATGGCCCGGACCAGGTTGTCACCCAGGTGCGTGGCGATCTCGAGCGTCAGCTTGCGCTTGTCGCCGGAGAGGTCCACCTCCAGCGTGAGGGCGTTGAGCAGGTTCGGGACCTGGTCACGCGGGAACTCGACGTCGACGACCGGGCCGGTCACCTGGACGACGCGCCCGGTGATCGGGCCGGCCGAAGTTTCGGCGGTCGTGGTCATCAGCTCTCACTTCCTGCGCTGGCGAGAGCGTCGACCCCACCGACGATCTCGCTGATCTCCTGGGTGATCTGTGCCTGGCGAGCCTGGTTGGCCTCCAGGGTCAGGCTACGGATCAGTTCGTTGGCGTTGTCCGTCGCGGCCTTCATGGCCCGCTGCCGGTTCGCCGACTCCGACGCCGCCGACTCCAGCAGGGCCGCGTAGAGGCGGGCCCCGATGTACTTCGGCAGCAGCGCGTCGAAGAGCGTGTCCGGGTCCGGCTCGAACTCGTAGAGCGGCTGGAGCCCCTTGCTCTCCGGGTGGTCCCGCTGGCTCTCGGCCGTGTCGGCGTCGCCGTCGAGCTCGTCGACCGGCTTCGCCGAGGCACTGTCGGCCGCGTACTCGACCTCGAGCGGAGCCATCCGCCGGGCCTGCGGCACCTGGGTGATCATGTTCTTGAAGCTGGTGTAGACGAGGTGCAGCTCGTCCACGCCGGTCACACCGTCGGTGTTGCCGTCGTGGTCGTCCTCACCGGCCATGAACGCGTCGACCAGGGTCTTCGCCGCCTCGGCCGCGTGCTCGTAGCCGGGCTGCTCGGAGAATCCGGTCCACGACTCCTCGATCTCCCGGTTGCGGAACCGGTAGTACGAGACGCCCTTGCGGCCGATCACGTAGAGGACCGGCTCCTTGCCCTGCTCGCGGAGCAGGGCCTGGAGCTGCTCGGCCTCCTTGAGGACGTTGGCGTTGTAGCCGCCGCACTGACCGCGGTCACTGGTGACGACCAGGACCGCGGCCCGCTTCGGCTGCTCCCGCTCGACGAGCAGCGGGTGGTCCAGCGCCGAGTTCGACGCGAGCTCCGACAGGGTGCTCGTCATCAGCTCGGCGTACGGACGTGCCTCGTCCACCCGCGCCCGGGCCTTCGCGATCCGTGAAGTCGCGATCAGCTCCTGGGAACGGGTGATCTTCTTGATGGACTGCGTCGACCGGATACGCCGGCGCAGCACCCGGATCTGTGCCGCCATCGGGTATCAGCCTCAGTTCTTCTTGACCGTGACGGTCTCCTGCTCGACATCGTCCTCGTCGAGGGCCTTCTCGGCCTTCTCCTTGGGGACGACCGAGGAACCGTCGGACGCGGTGAACTCGTTGCGCTTGAACTCGTCGACCGCCTTGGTCAGCGTCTCGACGGCGTCGTCGGAGAGCTTCCCGGTGTCGGTGATCTCGTTCAGGGCACCGGAGGCGTGGCGACGCGAGTACTCGCGGAACTCCGACTCGAAGCGCTGCACGTCGGCGACGGGCACCGAGTCGAGCTTGCCGGAGGTGCCCAGCCAGATCGAGACGACCTGGTCCTGCACCGAGACCGGCGCGTACTGCGCCTGCTTCAGCAGCTCGACCAGGCGCTCGCCACGGCCCAGGGCGGCGGCCGAGGCGGCGTCGAGGTCGGAACCGAAGGCGGCGAACGCCTCCAGCTCGCGGTACTGCGACAGGTCCAGACGCAGCGAGCCCGAGACCGTCTTCATGGCCTTGATCTGCGCCGAGCCACCGACCCGGGAGACCGAGATACCGACGTTGATCGCCGGCCGGACACCCTGGTTGAACAGGTCGGACTCGAGGAAGACCTGGCCGTCGGTGATCGAGATGACGTTGGTCGGGATGTAGGCCGACACGTCGTTCGCCTTGGTCTCGATGATCGGCAGACCGGTCATCGACCCCGCGCCGAGGGAGTCGGAGAGCTTCGCGCAGCGCTCCAGCAGGCGCGAGTGCAGGTAGAAGACGTCGCCCGGGTAGGCCTCACGGCCGGGCGGACGGCGCAGCAGCAGCGAGATCGCGCGGTAGGCCTCGGCCTGCTTCGACAGGTCGTCGAACACGATGAGGACGTGCTTGCCCTGGTACATCCAGTGCTGGCCGATGGCCGAGCCGGTGTAGGGCGCGAGCCACTTGAAGCCGGCCGGGTCGGACGCGGGGGCCGCGACGATCGTCGTGTACTCCAGCGCACCGGCGTCCTCGAGGGACTGCCGGACACCGGCGATCGTGGAGCCCTTCTGGCCGATGGCGACGTAGATGCAGCGGACCTGCTTCGACGGGTCGCCCGACTCCCAGTTCTCCTTCTGGTTGATGATCGTGTCGACGCAGACCGCGGTCTTGCCGGTCTTGCGGTCGCCGATCACCAGCTGGCGCTGGCCGCGGCCGATCGGGGTCATGGCGTCGATGGCCTTGATCCCGGTCTGCAGCGGCTCGCCGACGGACTGGCGGTCCATCACGCCGGCCGCCTGGAGCTCGAGCACGCGGCGGGCGTCGCTCTCGACGTCGCCGAGACCGTCGATCGGGTTGCCCAGCGGGTCGACGACCCGGCCCAGGTAGCCCTCGCCGACCGGCACGGACAGGACCTCGCCGGTGCGGGTGACCTGCTGGCCCTCCTCGAGGCCGGTGTAGTCGCCCAGGACGACCGCACCGATCTCGTTCTGCTCGAGGTTCAGCGCGACGCCGCGGACGCCGCCCTCGAACTCGAGCAGCTCGTTGGTCATGGCCGAGGGCAGACCCTCGACGTGGGCGATGCCGTCACCGGTGTCGGCGACGATCCCGACCTCACGGCGGGACGTGCCGCTCTCCAGCGACGAGACGTAGCTGGAGATCGCACTCCGGATCTCCTCGGAGGAGATCGTCAGCTCTGTCATGGCTGCGTCGTTCCTTCTCTCGAACGGGGTCTTCGGGTCGTTCCGCCGGGGTCCGGCGATCGCGTCCGAAGCAGGTCAGCTGGGCAGGGATCGGCGAGCTGCGGCGAGTCGACCCGCCACGCTGCCGTCGATGACCTCGCCGCCGACCTGCACGACCAGGCCTCCGAGGAGGCTCCGGTCGAGCTCGACCTGCAGGGAGATCGTGCGGCCGTACATACGGCCCAGGGTCTCGGCGAGCTTGGTCTCCTGCTCGGAGGAGAGCTCGACGGGTGTGCGCACCTTGGCGACCGAGCGGTCCCGGCGGGCCGCCGCGAGCTCGGCGAGCTCCTCGGCGACGACGTCGAGGTGCCGGCTGCGGGGCAGCCGGACCGCTTCGCGGAGCAGCGTCGCCGTCACCGGGTAGACCTTCTCGCCGAGCACCGAGTCCAGGAGCTGGACGCGACCCTCGACGGGCCGGGCGGCGTCGCCGAGCAGGCTCGCCAGCTGCGGCTCGCGGGCCACGATCCGGCCGAACCGGAACAGCTGGTCCTCGACCTCGTCGAGGGAGCCGTTGCGGTCCGCGATCGCGATGGCCGTGCGGCGGGCCAGGCCCTCCGCACCGGTGACGATGTCGCGGGCGGTGGACCAGCGCTTGCGCGCCAGCTCGGAGACGAGGTCCACGGTCGGCTGCGAGAGCTGGGACCCGAACAGCCGGCGGACCAGGTCCGCGCGGGCGTCCTCGGGGGAGGACGCGTCGGCCAGCAGACGCCGGACGGAGCGCTCGGAGTCCAGGAACCGGGCCACCGCGAACAGCTCGTCCGCGGTCGTGGTCAGGTCCCGGGCCGACGCGGAGTCGGTCCAGGAGTCCAGCCGCTCGGTCAGCGCCGCGAGGGACTCACGGCTGGCGGGCTGCAGGACAGCCGCCATCAGTTCGCCCCGCTCCGCTGGGCCACGCCCTGCTGGTCGAGCTCACCGAGGAACGAGTCGATCGTCGCGGAGCGACGCGAGTCGTCGGCCAGCTGCTCGCGCAGCAGGCGCTCGGCCAGCTGGACCGACAGGCCCCCGACCTCGTTGCGCAGAGCACGCTGGGCGGCGTCGCGCGACGCGGCCACCTGCTCCTCGCCACGGGCCTTGATGCGCGCGGCCTCGGCCTCGGCCTCCTCGCGGAGCTCGGCCTTGATCTGCTGGCCCTCGGCCCGGGCGTCGTCGCGGATGCGCGCCGCCTCGGCCCGCAGGCCGGCGAGCTGCTCCTCGTACTCCTTCTTCAGCCGGTCCGCCTGCTCCTGGGTCTCCTGAGCACGCTTGAGGCCGCCCTCGATCGCGTCGGTCCGCTCCTCGTAGAGCGTCTCGAAGCGCGGGACCGCGAACTTCCAGAGCAGGAACAGCAGGATCGCGAACGCGACCACACCGAGCACGAGCTCATCGAGGTGCGGGAGAATCGGAAGCGGCTGTTCGGCGGCGAGAATCAGTTCCACCGTGTGTCCTTCCCTGACATGGCCGCCGGTACCGGGACCGGCATGAGAGTGATCTGCCGGCTCTTACTGCGCGATGAAGAAGAGCACCAGGCCGATCAGCATGACCAGCTCGGCGAGGACGAAGGTGGTCCAGCCGATACCCATCAGCTGGCCGCGGGCCTCCGGCTGGCGGGCGGTGCCGCTGATGACGGCCGACCAGATCAGGCCGACGCCGATACCGGCGCCGATGGCCGAGGCGCCGAACCCGATGGCCGCGAGGCCCGGGTTGATGTTGGCGGCTTCCTGGGCCAGAACCTGGGTGACGTTCACTTCGGGTTTCCTTCCGTCGGGTCCGCGGGATGCGGGTCGTTCGGTGTATCGGCCCGGACGGGCCGGCGGATGAAGCAGGTGGTGCGAGCGCGGTGCCGGCGGCACCGGGGTCTCGGTGGTGCTGTCAGTGGTCCTCGGAGATCGCCGCGCCGATGAACACGGCGGCCAGCAGGGCGAAGACGTAGGCCTGGATGACCTGGACCAGCGCCTCCAGGAACGTGAACGCGATCCCGGCGGCGAACACCACCGGGGACGCGATGACGAGCGCGGAGCCCGCCGACACCAGGAACGCCGCACCCACGGCGGTCAGGGCGAGGATGAGGTGGCCTGCGAACATCGCGGCGAACACACGCAGTGCCAGCGAGAGCGGCTGCACCAGGAACTTCTGCAGCAGCTCGATCACGATGATCAGCGGCGCGATGAAGACCGGGACGCCCGGCGGCAGCGCGGCGTGCTTGATGTAGCCGAAGAACCCGTGCTTCTTGAACCCGGCGTAGTGGTAGAAGACGTAGACGAACAACGCCAGCGCGATGGGGAACCCGATCCGCGACAGCGTCGGGAACTGGATCACCGGGATGATCGCGAAGATGTTGTTGACCAGGATGAAGCTGAACAGGCCGAGGATCAGCGGGATGTACCGCTTGAAGTCCTCGGAGCCGATCTGGTCACGCGCCATCGTGTTGCGCGGGATGTTGTAGAAGGACTCCAGTCCGAACTGGAATCGACTCGGCACGATGGACAGCTTGCGCGTGCCCAGCGTGAAGACGGCCGCGACGATGATCAGCGACAGGACCGCCAGCACCATCGGCTTGGTGACGGCGCCGAAGATCGGCGGGTACTCGAACAGACCTGCGCCGGGCGGAGTGAACTCCTCGGCCGCCAGTACCAACGTGCCCAATGGGGGTCCTTCCGGTGCTCCCGTTCCGCATCCACGCGGAACGGGGGATCGCCTGCAAGGTGCCTCGTGGCGCGATGTGTTTCCGGGCGGCCGGGTCGAAACACCGGAAGTCACCCACATCGCCTACGTGGCGGATGCTATCAGCCGTACTTCTACACGATGTCGGGGGCTCGTACGCACCTCACCTGCGCGTTCGTCCGACGAAACGATCTTGATCGGGTGCGGTGGGTCGCGTCGTGTGATTCATCGTTAACTCCCCCGGCGGTCGCCGCCCGGCCATCCGCACGACCCCGACGGCCCCCGCGAACAGCCTCGCGGGCGCCGCGGGACCGGACGAAACGGTCGTCGAACCCCAGGTCAGACATCTGTGGACCCCGGATCGGTGCCGATCAGGATCTGGAGCTTCTGCCCGGCCCAGGCCTCCGCCGCCGTCGTCGCGATGAAGACGACGAGCATGGTGACGGCAAGTGACATGCGGTGCAGCCCCGGCGCACCCCCGAGGGTGAACAGGGCGAGCAGGAGGATGATGGCCTTCATCGCGAGACCGCCGAATGCGGCCAGCATCACAGCGCCCGGCTCGAGATGGGTCGTACGCAGCATCAGCACGGGCGTGAGCAGGGCCGAGCCGGTGGCCAGCAGGCCACCGAGGGCCGCGGCGGACAGGCCCGGGATCCCGGCCGCGACGACCCCGCCGACGGCGCAGACCACCGTGGTGGCCGCGCCGACCAGGGCGGCGCCGCGGGCCATCGACCCCGACAGCCGCCGTACGACCTGCGCCTGACCGAGCGCGGGACCGTCGTACTCCACGGTCCCCCAGCGGTCCCATCGCCACACGGTGCGTCCGCCTCCCGGCTCACCGGCCGCCCCACCAGCGGGTACGGCTCCGCGCACACGGTAACCGCCGGGTCCGGCGCCCCGACCGGCGCCGTCCCCCGCGGTGTCCCGTGCCGCCGGCCCGCGTCGGGAGGCGCCCGAGCGTCGTCGGACCGCCGTCGGGCAGCGCCCGGGTGCTTCTCGACGCGCTCGGCGGGCCCGGGACCGGGCGGCGTACGAGGGCCGGGCGGGGCCTGATCCGTGAGCGCGGACACCTCTCCCCAGGGCCAGGACCGGTGCGGGTCAGGCGTCGTGGTCCCGGGCGGGATGGTGCGCGCGGGTGGGGACGGTCGGCTGGTCCGACCCCGACCCCGACCCCGGCGTCGCGGCGGGGTGGGGGCGGTGACCGGTGCCGCGCGGGTGCTGCGGGCGGGGCGGAGTCGGCCCGGGGTCGGTCGGGTCCGGCGTCGGCGGTCCGGCGGCGGTGCCGCGTGGCATCCGCGGACGGGCGGCGACGGGCCGGGACGGGGGCGGTGGCGTGGGCGGCCCGGCATCGGCGGACCTCGTCCGGCCGACGTGTTCCGGCTCCCCGGCCGGGGTGCCCGCGAGCCGGGCCGGTCCGGCGGGCGCAGGTCCGGCGGCACCGGCGACCACCGGTCCCCCGGCGCCGGCGGGCGCGGGGCGCGTCCCGGTCCGCGACGGGCCTCGCCCGCCGCTCGGCCGGTGCGCGCCCCGCGTCCACGGCGCAGGCCCCCCGGGTGCGTCCCGGCCCGATGTGTCCCGCCGGGACGGGTCCCGACCGGACGTGTCCCCGCCCGGCACGACCCGGCCCGGCACCGGTGCCGCCGCGGCGTGGCCCGGCGGTCCCGGGCCGTCCACGGCCGGACCGCCGGCGGACGGCCGGGCGGACGGCGCCGCGCGCCCGGGCCCGGCGTCCGGGAGGTCGTCGGTCGAGGCGATCGCCGTCTCCCCCGCGGCGGCCGGTGCCGCGGAGACGGCGGTGCGCATCCGCGACCGGTGCGGCACGGCCGAGGCCACGAACGCCACGACCAGTGCGATCCCGGTCGCGGCGAGCACCAGCCCGGTGCGCGGGACCAGGGCGAGCGCGACCGCGCCGAAGGCGATCACCGCGACCCACAGGTAGACCAGCAGCACCGCGCGCCGGTGGCTGTGCCCGACCTGGAGCAGGCGGTGGTGCAGGTGCATCTTGTCCGGACTGAAGGGGCTGGTCCCGGCGCGGGTCCGGCGCACGACCGCCATGAGCAGGTCCAGCGACGGGATGAAGACGATCCCGACCAGCACGACCACCGGGGAGACCAGCGCCAGCAGATCCCCGGGCGAAGGGGTGTCCGACTGCGGGACGCGGCCGGAGGCGCTCGTGATCGCGGCGGCCAGCATGACCCCGACCATCATCGAGCCGGTGTCCCCCATGAAGATCCGCGCGGGGTGGAAGTTGTGCGGCAGGAACCCCAGGCAGGACCCGGCGAGCACCACCGCGAGCAGCGCGGGGACGAACGTGGCCGGATCGTTGCCGTTCTCGCTGATCAGCCCGATGCAGAACACCGCGGTCGCGAGCGTCGTGATCAGCCCGATGCCCGCGGCGAGGCCGTCGAGCCCGTCGACGAAGTTCATCGCGTTCACCAGGACGACGGTGACCAGCACCGTCAGCAGCACCGACTGGCTCTGCCCCAGCGCCAGCACCGACCCGCTGAGGAACGAGTCGCCACCGATCGGGATCCAGATCTGGAGCCACTGGACCCCGTACAGGACCAGCAGCCCGGCCGCGGTGACCTGCGCGGCGAACTTGGTGAGGGCGTCGAGGTCGTAGCGGTCGTCGAGCATCCCGACACCGACCAGCAGCCCGGTCGCGACGACGACCCCGACGACCTCGGTGCTCTGCTCGAAGTAGGCCAGCCGCAGGGCCGGGAGCTGCAGCGACAGCAGCAGCCCGGCCAGCACCCCGCCGAACATCGCGAGGCCGCCCCACCGCGGGGTCGGGGTGACGTGCACGTCCCGTCCCCGCGGCCAGGCGACCGCGCCGACCTTCAGCGCCAGCATCCGGACCGGCCCGGTCAGCAGCAGCGTGGCGACGGCGGCGACCAGCCCGACGAGCAGGAGCTCCCTGATGGGGAGTCCGTACGTGAACTGGTCAGTGGGCACGTCGCGAGCGCCTCTCCGCCTCCGCCGTGGGTCTCAGGTCACCCCCGAGGGTAGGCCGGTGCCTTCGAGACGAGCGCGGTGACCGCCTTCGCGACGTCGGCGAGCTCGGCGTCGCCGGCCGTGGTGTCGTGCTCGGCCTTGACCGCGCGGGCCAGCAGCGCGCCGACCTCGGCCATGTCGGCCTCGGTCATCCCCTGCGTGGTGACGCTGGGCGAGCCGACCCGGATGCCGGACGGCTTCATCGGCGGCGCCGGGTCGTAGGGGATCGCGTTCTTGTTCAGCGTGATGCCGGCGCGGTCGCAGCGGGTCTCCGCCTCCGAGCCGGTGACGCCGATCGGACGCAGGTCCAGCAGCGCGAGGTGGTTGTCGGTGCCGCCGGAGACGGCGCGCATGCCCTCGGACTCCAGGCTCTTCGTCAGCGCCTGGGCGTTCGCGATGACCTGGCGGGCGTAGGCCTGGTACTCCGGCTGCGCCGCCTCCTTCATCGCGACGGCCTTCGCGGCGACCGCGTGCATCAGCGGGCCCCCCTGGGAGAACGGGAAGACCGCCTTGTCGATGGCCTTGGCGTGCTCCTCGCGGCACAGCACCATGCCGCCGCGCGGGCCACGCAGGACCTTGTGCGTGGTGGCGGTGACGACGTCGGCGTAGGGCACCGGCGACGGGATCGCCTTGCCGGCGACCAGCCCGATGAAGTGCGCGGCGTCGACCATGAGCTTGGCGCCGACCTCGTCGGCGATCTCGCGGAACACCGCGAAGTCGATCAGGCGCGGGTACGCGGTCGCACCGGCGATGATGATCTTCGGCTGGTGCTGCTTGGCCAGGTCGCGGACCTGGTCGTAGTCGATGACCTCGGTGTCGGAACGGACGGTGTAGGACACCGCGTTGAACCACAGGCCGGAGAAGTTGACCTTGCTGCCGTGCGTGAGGTGGCCGCCCTGCTTGAGGTCCATGGCCAGCACGGTGTCGCCGGGCTTGGCGAACGCGGCGTAGGCGGCGAGGTTCGCGCTCGCACCGGAGTGCGGCTGGAGGTTGACGTGCTCGGCGCCGAAGAGCTCCTTGGTCCGCGCGTTGCCGATGTTCTCGGCGACGTCGACGACGCCGCAGCCGCCGTAGTAGCGGCGGCCGGGGTAGCCCTCGGCGTACTTGTTCGACAGCGTCGACCCGAGCGCCGCCAGCACCGCGGGGCTGGTCAG
Source organism: Pseudonocardia sp. ICBG1034 (assembly GCF_020131375.1). NCBI lineage: Bacteria > Bacillati > Actinomycetota > Actinomycetes > Pseudonocardiales > Pseudonocardiaceae > Pseudonocardia > Pseudonocardia sp. ICBG1034. The sequence continues at coordinate 1,218,448 of NZ_JAHLEK010000015.1, read as the reverse complement.
GTTCTCGCTCGCGATGAGCTGCAGTCCGCCGCGCAGGCGCTCGAGCTCGTCCAGCACGACGCCCGCGATCTCGGGGTCCTGCTGCTGCAGTGCGTGGAAGTCCGGTCCCCAGAAGGTCTGCTCGCTCACGCCGGGACACGCTACCCGCTGCCATCCCCGCAGGCCGCGGCCGTGCAGGCGTGATCACACCCGCGGGTGGCCCCCTCAGACCCGGTCGATCTCCTGGCCGACGACCTCCTCGACCTGTTCGGCGGTCACCCCGCCCTCGCGCAGCATGCGCGGCCGGGCGCCGGTGAGGTCGACGATCGTGGAGGCGACCGGGTCACCGGACGGGCCGCCGTCGAGGTAGACCTGCACGCTCGAGGCCAGCTGGGTGATCGCCTCGGTCACGTTCGACGCCGGCGGGTTGCCCGAGGTGTTCGCGCTCGACACCGCCATCGGCCCGACCTCGCGCAGCAGCTCCAGCGCGACCGGGTGCAGCGGCATGCGCAGCATCACCGTCCCGCGGGTGCTGCCCAGGTCCCAGGCCAGCGAGGGCGCGTGCTCCAGCACCAGCGACACCTCGCCCGGCCAGAACGCCTCGATCAGCGCCCTGGCGGACTGCGGGACTCCTGAGACGAGGCCGTCGATGGTGGTCCAGGAACCGACGAGCACGCCGACCGGCATGTCCGGACCACGGCGCTTGGCGGCGAGCAGCGCGCGCACGGCGGTGCCGTTGAACGCGTCGCAGCCGATGCCGTAGACGGTGTCGGTGGGCAGGACGACCAGCTCACCCGCCCGGACGGCGCGTGCGGCGGCGGTCAGACCGCGTGTGCGCTCGGCGGGGACGCTGCAGTCGAACAGCGGCTGGGTCTGCGATGCACTCACGATCCGCGAGGATACGACCGTGCCGCGCGGGGGTGCGGGGCGGCTCACATCCGCGGCGCCGGCGGGGCGTCCGGACGACCGCTCCCCGGCGGGTGGGACGGGCGTCAGGGGCAGGGGACGCGGCGGGCGGTGACGAAGCGCGGGCGGCCGGTGAGGTCGTCGTGCTCGGTGACCTCACCCAGCGTGCGCCTGCGGCGCAGCAGTGCCGGGACCGTCTCGCCGTGGGTGTCGTCGTGCTCGATCGCGAGGTGCCCGCCGTGCCGCAGCCATCCGCTGGCCCCGCGTACGACGGCCTGGATGATCTGGGTGCCGTCGGGGCCGCCGAACACGGCGCCGGGCGGGTCCCACCGCGCCACCTCGGGCGGCACCGGCGTCCCGTCCGGGACGTAGGGCGGGTTGCAGACGACCAGGTCGACCGCACCCTCCAGCTCGACGAGCAGGTCGGTCCACCGGACGTCGGCGACGTGCAGGGTCACCGGGCGTCCGCCCGCGGCGACGTGCGCGTCGAGGTTGCGCCGGGTCCAGGACAGTGCCGACGGGTCGGCTTCGAGAGCGTGCACCTCGGCGTCGGGCCGGGACACCGCGAAGGCCAGCGCGAGCGCGCCGGAGCCGGTGCAGAGGTCGAGCACCCGGGGGCGGCTCACGTCGCGGATCGCGGCGAGGCCCCACTCCAGCAGCAGCTCGGTCTCCGGGCGCGGGGTGAACACCCCTGGTCCGACGGCGACCTCGACCGGGCCGAGTACCGCGGTGCCGAGGATGTGCTGCAACGGTTCGCGGGTGGCGCGGCGGGCCACGAGGGCCTGCAGCCGTTCGACGACCGGCGGGTCCACCAGCGGGGTCATCAGCAGTGTGGACCGCGACGAGCCGAGCACGTGCGCGGCGAGCAGCTCGGCGTCGACACGCGGCGACGCGACACCGGCGGCGGCCAGGGTGCGCTCGGCCTCCGCGATCGCCACCCGGAGCGGCAGCCGGCTGCCGGTCGTGGGGCTCGCCGTCGTCTCGGTCACGGCTCCAGTGTCCCGGCTGCGGGGCGCGGGGACACCGCAGGTGACCGGAGCATCACCTGAGCGGGGGATCATTCCTGCCCCTGCTCCCCCGCCATGGCCTCGGCGCGCTCGGCCGCGGTCAGAGCGGCGAGGACGTCGACGAGATGGCCGTCGAGCACCGCGGAAAGGTTGTAGGCCTTGAACCCGACGCGGTGGTCGGAGATCCGGTTCTCCGGGTAGTTGTAGGTGCGGATCCGCTCCGAACGGTCCACCGTGCGGACCTGCGAGCGGCGCTGTTCCGACGCCGCCTCGGCCGCCTCGGCCTCGGCCTTCGCCTGCAGCCGGACCCGCAGCACGTCCATCGCGCGGGCCTTGTTCTGCAGCTGGGAGCGCTCGTTCTGGCAGGTCACGACGATGCCGGTCGGCAGGTGCGTGATCCGCACGGCGGAGTCGGTGGTGTTGACGCTCTGCCCGCCGTGGCCCGAGGCCCGGTAGACGTCGACCCGGATGTCGGCGTCGTGGATCTCGACGTCTCCGGCCTCGTCGGTGTCGGGGAAGACCATCACGCCGGCCGCGGAGGTGTGGATGCGGCCCTGCGACTCGGTCACCGGGACACGCTGGACGCGGTGCACGCCGCCCTCGAACTTCAACGCGGCCCACACCCCGTCGACCGGGTCCTTGCTGCGCAGGGACAGCGTGATGTCCTTGTACCCGCCCAGGTCGGACGGGGTGGCACCGAGGACCTCGACCTTCCAGCCGCGGCTCTCGGCGTAGCGGCTGTACATGCGCACGAGGTCGCCGGCGAACAGCGCCGACTCCTCGCCGCCCTCGCCGGACTTGACCTCCATCAGGACGTCGTCGCCGTCGTGCGGGTCACGCGGGCGCAGCAGCTCGGTCAGCTCGGTCTCGAGCTCGACGATGCGGGTGTCCAGGGCGTCGGCCTCGGCGGCGAAGGCGCGGTCCTCGGCGGCGAGCTCACGGGCGGCGTCGCGGTCCTCCCGGACCTGGGCGAGCTCGCGGGCGCAGCGCACGACCGGGCCGAGCTCGGCGTAGCGACGGCCCAGTTTGCGGGCCTGCGCCTGGTCGGAGAGGACGTCGGGGTCGGCGAGGCGCTGCTCCAGCTCGGCGTGTTCGTCGAGCAGGGCGTCGACCGACTGCGTGCTCATCGGAGATTCCTTCGAGGCGCTGGGGCGGGAACGCGAAACGGCGCCCGCCTCCTCGCGTGCGGCGAGGCGACGGGCGCCGTGTCGGGAGCTACTTGGCGGCGCGCTCGCGCTTCCCGTAGCGGGCCTCGAAGCGGGCCACGCGGCCACCGGAGTCCAGGATCTTCTGCTTGCCGGTGTAGAACGGGTGGCAGGCGGAGCAGACCTCGACGCTGATGGCGCCGCTGTTCTTGGTGCTGCGGGTGGTGAACTGGTTGCCGCAACCGCAGGTGACCTGGGTGTCGACGTACTGAGGGTGGATTCCCTCGCGCATGGCTCTCTCCTCATCGTTGGCCGCCGGGTCCCTGGTACGACCAGGGTGAACCGGTGCCGGGAAGCTGACGGTCCATTCAACCACCCGGGCCCCGGCGGAATTCCCACCGGGGCCCGGACGGCACGGCTCGGACTAGTCCTCGTCCTTGCCGGGGGTGTTCTTGGCGACCTGCATCAGGAACTCGATGTTGGTCTTGGTCTTCTTGAGCCGGCTGAGCACCAGGTCGAGCGCCTGCTGGTCGTCGAGCGCGGCGAGGACGCGGCGGAGCTTCACCATCACCGCGTGCTCGTCGGGCGACATCAGGAGCTCCTCCTTGCGGGTGCTCGAGTCGCCGACGTCGATGGCCGGGAAGATCCGCTTGTCGGCGATCTTCCGGTCCAGCTTGAGCTCGGCGTTGCCGGTGCCCTTGAACTCCTCGAAGATCACCGTGTCCATCGTGGACCCGGTCTCGACCAGCGCGGTCGCGAAGATGGTGAGCGAGCCGCCGTCCTCGATGTTGCGCGCGGCGCCGAGGAAGCGCTTCGGCGGGTACAGCGCCGTGGAGTCGACACCACCGGACAGGATCCGGCCCGATGCGGGCGCGGCCAGGTTGTAGGCGCGTCCGAGGCGGGTGATGTTGTCCAGCAGGACGACGACGTCGTGCCCCATCTCGACCAGGCGCTTGGCCCGCTCGATGGACAGCTCGGCGACGGCGGTGTGGTCTGCCGGCGGGCGGTCGAAGGTCGAGGCGATGACCTCGCCCTTCACCGACCGCTGCATGTCGGTGACCTCCTCGGGCCGCTCGTCGACGAGGACGACCATGAGGTGGCACTCGGGGTTGTTCGTGGTGATCGCGTTCGCGATGTTCTGCATGATCGTCGTCTTGCCCGCCTTGGGCGGGGAGACGATCAGCGCACGCTGCCCCTTGCCGACCGGCATGATCAGGTCGATCACGCGGGTGGTCAGCTGCGACGGGTCGGTCTCCAGGCGGAGCCGCTCGTTGGGGTAGAGCGGGGTCAGCTTGGTGAACTCGGGCCGGTTGCGCGCGGCCTCCGGGTCCCGCCCGTTGATCGAGTCGACGCGCACCAGCGGGTTGAACTTCTGCCGCTGCTGCTCGCCCTCGCGGGGCTGACGGACGGCGCCGGTGATGGCGTCACCACGCCGCAGTCCGTTCTTGCGGACCATCGACATCGACACGTAGACGTCGGTCGGGCCGGACAGGTAGCCGGTGGTCCGGACGAACGCGTAGTTGTCGAGGATGTCCACGATGCCGGCGACCGGCAGCAGGACGTCGTCGTCGCGGATCTCGGTGTCCACGCCACCGCCGGTGGCGCCGCCACCGGTGCGCTCGCGGTCCCGGCCGCGACGGCGGTCGCGGAAGCGGCGGCCGCGGCGGCCGCGGCCGTCACCGTCGTCGCCGTCGTCGTCGCGGAAGTCGTTCCGGTCGGCACCGCGGTCGTTGTTCCGGTCGTTGTTCCGGTCGCCGTTGCGGTCGTTGTTCCGGTCACCGTTCCGCTCGCCGCGGTTGTCGCCGCGGTCGCCGGTCCGGTCGTTGTTGCGGTTCCCGCGGTTGCCGCGGCCGGAGTCGTCGCCGTCGCGGTTGCGCCCGCCACGGCCGTTGTCGCCGTTGCCGCGGCCGTTGTCGTCGCGGCCCTCACCGGTGCGGTCGCCACCGTTGCGGTCGCCACCGTTGCGGTCGGCACCGCGCTCGGCGTTGCGGTCGGCCCCACGGCCGCGACGGCGGTCGCCGTCGGCGCCGGGGTCGTCGCCGTCGGCGTCGCGACGGGCGTCCTTCTGGCCCGCGTCCCGCTGGCCCGCGTCCGTGGCGGTGTCCTTCGGGGCGCCCTGGGAGCCGGCGTCCTTCTGGCCGTTGTCGTCGGCCTGCCCGCGGCGGCGGGTCCGGCCACGACGACCGGCGCCGTCGGCGTCCTCACGGCGCTCCTCGGCCGGGGCCGGGGTGCTGTCGGCCTTCTCCGGCGCGCTCGCGGCGGGGGCGGCCTGCTCGGGCGCGGCGGCCGGGGCGCTCTCGGCGGCGGCCGGGGCCGTGCCGTTGCCGGCGGAGGTGCCGGGGTCGCCGGTGGCGGCGTCGGTCACGGCGGCGTCGGGGGCGCCGGCCGGACGGGTCGCAGCACGGCGACGACGGGTGCGCGGCGCGGGGGCCTCGGCCTGCCCGGCCTGTCCGCCCTGGTCACCGGCCTGCTCGGCGCGTGCCTGGGGGGCGGCCGGCGCGGCGGAGCCGTTGCCGGCGGGGGCCGCGGCGGTGTCGCCGAGGGCGAGCTGCGGCGCGTCCGCACCGTCGGAGCCGGTGGTGGCGGCGGGGTCCGCCTTCGCCTTCGGCTTCCTCGCGGGGGCCGCCGCCGCTCCGCCCTGACGCTCCTTGATGGCCGCGATCAGGTCGCCCTTCCGCATGCCGGAGATGTCCGGGACGTTCAGCTCGGTGGCCAGCTGGCGCAGCTCGGCCAGCACCATGCCGGACAGGCCGCCGCGTCGGCGGGGCGCCGCCTCGGCCGACGCGGTCCCGGTACCGGCGAGATCGGTCTCGCTCACAGAGTTCCTTCCTGACCGACCCGGTTACCTGTCCAGGTCAGGGGATGTCACACGCTCGGCCGATACGGAGACCCCGTATCGGCAGCATTCACAGATGGAGTCCCACGACGACGTCGCGGGAGTCAGGCCGCCCGTTCGGGATTCCGAGTCCAGTTCAGAAAGGAGATCGGGCGAGCGGGCCCGGCCGCAAGACTACGCCGATGTCGCGTGGATCGCCATGCACGGGCGAGACTAGTCCGTACACCCCGGGGCGGCAACAACCCCCCTCGGACGACGCGCCGACGCACGGGGTCGCGTACCTCACGTTCCCGGCGGGCACCGGTGCTCAGCGGACCTCGACCTGCACACCGGTGGTGTCGACCGGCAGCCGCTGCACCGCGAAACCGTCGGTGTCGACGCCGTCGGGCAGCGCGCCGTCGCCGGTCAGGGCCAGCACCGTCGGCCCGGCGCCGGAGATCGCGGCGGGTACGCCGTGCTCCCGCAGCGCCTCGACCAGCCGCAGCGACGACGGGTACGCCGGCCGCCGGTAGGGCTGGTGCAGCCGGTCCTCGGTGGCCGCCATGAGCAGGTCCGGCCGCCGGGTCATCGCCAGCACCGCCAGCGCGCAGCGGCTGCCGGTGAACGCGGCGTCGGCCAGCGGGACCTGCTCGGGCAGCAGCCCCCGGGTGGTCTTGGTCGAGGACTCGACGTCGGGCACGCAGGCGACCGGGTGCACGTCGGGGTGCACCTCCAGCTTCTCGGCGTGGAAGCGCCGGGCCGAGCCCGCCGCCTCCCAGGCCACCACGAACCCGCCGAGCAGACTGGCCGCGGCGTTGTCGGCGTGGCCCTCCATGCCGGCGGAGAGCTGCAGCAGCGCGTCGCGCTCCAGCTCCGGGTCCCGCCCGGCCAGCACGGCGGCGGCCGTCACCCCGGCGACGGCGGCCGCTGCGGAGCTGCCGAGGCCGCGTGAGTGCGGCACCGCGTTGAGGCAGCGCAGCCGCAGCCCCGCGGGCGCCCCGCCGAACGTCTCGAAGGCCAGACGCATCGCCCGCAGGACCAGGTGCCGCTCGTCGCGCGGGACGTGCCGGCAGCCCTGCCCCGCGACGTCGACGAACAACCCCGGCGTCTCGAAGGTCTCGACCTCGATCTCGTCGTACAGCGCCAGGGCCATGCCGAGGGAGTCGAAGCCGGGGCCGAGGTTGGCCGTCGACCCCGGGACCCGCACCAGTACGCGCGTCGGGCGACCCATCAGGCCAGCTCGAGCGCCGCCGCGACCGCCCCGGGGTCGATCGGGACGATCTCCGGGTCCGGCGCGGTGAGCAGAGCGGTGTCGGGGTCCTTCAGGCCGTGCCCGGTCACCGTGCACACGACGAGGGAGCCGGTGGGCAGCGACCCGTCGGCGTGGCTCTGCAGCAGCCCGGCGACGCTGGACGCCGATGCGGGCTCGACGAACACGCCCTCCTGCGCGGACAGCATCCGGTAGGCGGCGAGGATCTCGTCGTCGGTGACGGCGGCGAACTTCCCGTTCGACTCGTCGCGCGCGGTGGTCGCGCCCTTCCACGAGGCGGGGGCACCGATCCGGATGGCGGTCGCGATCGTCTCGGGGTCGCTCACCGGGGCGCCGTGCACCAGCGGCGCGGCGCCGGCGGCCTGGAACCCGAACATCCGCGGCAGCGCGGCGATGACGCCGTCGGCGTGGTAGCCGCGGTAGCCGTGCCAGTACGCGGTGATGTTGCCGGCGTTGCCGACCGGCAGGCAGTGCACGTCCGGGGCTCGGCCCAGCTGGTCGCAGATCTCGTAGGCGGCCGAGGCCTGGCCGGCGATCCGGGTCGGGTTCACCGAGTTGACCAGCGCGATCGCCGGGTAGTCGGCGGTCGTCTTGCGGGCCAGCTCCAGGCAGTCGTCGAAGTTGCCGTCGATCTGCAGGATCCGGGCGCCGTGCGCGACGGCCTGGGCGAGCTTGCCCAGCGCGATCTTCCCGGTCGGCACGAGCACCGCGCAGGTCATCCCGGCACGGGTGGCGTAGGCGGCCGCCGACGCCGAGGTGTTGCCGGTGGAGGCGCACAGCACGCTGGACTTGCCGTCGGCGAGCGCGGCGGTGACCGCCATCGTCATGCCGCGGTCCTTGAACGAGCCGGTCGGGTTGGCGCCGTCGACCTTCAGGTAGACCTGGCAGCCGGTCAGCTCCGACAGCCGGGGGGCCGGCAGCAGCGGCGTGCCGCCCTCCCCGAGCGTCACCACGGTCCAGTCCGGCTGCACGGGCATCCGGTCGCGGTAGGCCTCGATGACACCCGGCCACTGGCCGGGTGGCGGCGGCGCGACCGCACCGGCGACCTGGGTCACGGGGCCGAAGGGACCGGAGGCCGGCCCCCGGACTCCTCGCACGCTGTCCGTCACGACCGGTCCACTCCCTGATCCCCCACCTGTGGTCATTCGCCCATACCCAGTGCGCTCACCGCGCGGCCCAGTCCCTCGACCCGCAACACGCCCGCGACGCCGAGCACGTGGTCGAGGTCCAGCAGCGCCGACACCGTGGCCGACAGCGCGGCCTCCGGCGCCGAGTGCGTGACGACCGTCAGCCGGGCCTGGCTGCGGTCCGAGCCGTCGGCCCGGTCCACCGAGCCGTTCACACCGCCGGTCTGGCGGACCGCGGCGATCGAGACGCCGTGCCGGGCGAACTCGCTCGCGATGGCGGCGAGCACGCCCTCACGGTCGGCCACCTCGAGGTCGACGTGGTAGCGCGTCGGCACCTCGCCGATCGGGCGCACCGGCAGGCTGGCGTAGGCCGACTCGCGCGGCCCGCGGCCGCCGCCGACACGGTTGCGGGCCACCGCGACGAGGTCGCCGAGCACCGCGGAGGCGGTCGGCGCGCCGCCTGCACCCTGGCCGTAGAACATCAGCTGGCCGGCGGCCTCGGCCTCGACGAACACCGCGTTGAACGCGCCGTCGACGCCCGCCAGCGGGTGCGAGTCGGGGACCATCGCCGGGTAGACGCGCGCCGAGACCGACTCGGTCCCGTTCGTGGCCACCACGCGCTCGCAGATGGCGAGCAGCTTGATCGTGCAGCCGAGCCTGCGGGCGGCGGCGACGTCGGCCGAGCTGACCTCGCGCATGCCCTCGCGGTGCACGTCGGAGGCGGTGAAGCGGGTGTGGAACGCCAGCGAGGCCAGGATCGCGGCCTTCGAGGCGGCGTCGTAGCCGTCGACGTCGGCGCTCGGGTCGGCCTCGGCGTAGCCCAGCCGGGTCGCCTCCTCCAGCGCGTCGGCGTAGGACGTCCCGCCCGAGGACATGGCGGAGAGGATGAAGTTCGAGGTGCCGTTGACGATGCCGGCGACCCGGGTGATGCGGTCCCCGGCCAGGGACTCGCGCAGCGGGCGCAGCAGCGGGATCGCCCCGGCGACGGCGGCCTCGTAGTAGAGGTCGGCGCCGGAGGCGTCGGCGGCCTCGGCCAGCGTCGGGCCGTCCTCGGCGAGCAGCGCCTTGTTCGCCGTCACGACCGAGCGGCCGGACTTGAGCGCCTCCAGCAGCCAGCCGCGGACCGGCTCGATCCCGCCGATGACCTCGACGACGACGTCGACGTCGTCGCGGGTCACGAGCTCGCCGGCATCGGTGGTCACCAGGTCCGGGAAGTTCTCGGTCAGCCAGGGGTGCCGGTGCGGTCGCCGCACGGCGACCCCGGCCAGCTCGATGCGGGCTCCCACCCGCGCGGCCAGCTCGTCGGCCTGCTCGGTGATGAGTCGGACCACCTCGGTGCCGACGGTGCCGCAGCCCAGCAGTGCCACCCGGACGGCGCCGGTCTCGCTCGCCACGTGTCCTCCTCGCGTGCGCGCACCCCTCGGGCGCGCGCCGATCATTCCTGGTCGGGCGGGTGCAGACAGGTCCGGGTGGCGGTTCTCACCCGGGTGCGCTCACACCTCGAAACGGAACTGGTCCTCCAGTGTCTCGCGACGCAACAGGGTCCGGTCGACCCCGTCACGGACCGCGACGACAGCAGGGCGCGGCAGCCGGTTGTACCCCGACGCCATGGCATAGCAGTAGGCCCCCGTCGCCGCGACGGCCAGCAGGTCGCCCGGCGCGAGATCGGCCGGCAGCCAGCAGTCGCGCACCACGATGTCACCCGACTCGCAGTGCTTGCCGACCACCCGGGACAGCACGGGGACGTCCCCGCCGGGGACCGAGTCGTGCCCGCTGGCGCGGGACACCAGCCGTACGTCGTACTCGGCGTCGTAGAGGGAGGTGCGGATGTTGTCGCTCATCCCGCCGTCGACGCTGACGTAGCGCCGGGAGTACCCGCCGAGCGGGACGTCCTTGACGGTGCCGACCTCGTAGACGGTGACGGTGCCCGGCCCGGCGATGGCCCGGCCCGGCTCGACGGCGATCGCCGGCACGTCCAGCCCGGAGGCGGCGCACTCGCGCTTGACGATCGCGCGCAGCTCCTCGGCCAGCGCCGGCATCGACAGCGGGGTGTCCCCCGGCCGGTAGGCGATGCCGATGCCGCCGCCGAGGTCCAGGGTGCGCAGCGCGGTCAGGTTCTCGCCGCCGTGCTCGGCGTGCAGGTCGGCGAGCACCTTCACCACGCGGCGGGCGGCCGCCTCGAAGCCCTCGGTCTCGAAGATCTGCGAGCCGATGTGGCTGTGCAGCCCGACCAGGCTCAGGTGGCTCGCGGCGAGCACACGGCGGGCGGCCTCCAGCGCCGCGGAGTCCTTCGTGTCGGACCCGGCGATGGAGAACCCGAACTTCTGGTCCTCGTGCGCGGTGGCGATGTACTCGTGGGTGTGCGCCTCGACGCCGACGGTGAGCCGGATCAGCACCGGCGCGACGGTGTCCCGCGCGGCGGCGACGTCGGCGAGCCGGGCGATCTCGTCGAAGGAGTCGACGACGATCCCGCCGACCCCCGCCTCGACCGCGGCCTCCAGCTCGGCGAGGGACTTGTTGTTGCCGTGCAGCGCGATCCGCTCGGGCGGGAAGTCCGCGCGCAGCGCCACGGCCAGCTCGCCGCCGGAGCACACGTCCAGCGACAGGCCCTCCTGCGCGACCCAGCGGGCGATCTCGGTGCACAGGAACGCCTTCGCCGCGTAGTGCACGGCCTCGGCCCCGAACGCGGCGGCGAACTCGCTGCAGCGGCCGCGGAAGTCGTCCTCGTCGAGCACGAACAGCGGGGTGCCGTGGGCCGCGGCGAGGTCGCGGACGTCGGCCCCGGCCAGGCGCAGCGCGCCGTCGGCGCCGCGGGCGGCGTGCCGCGGCCAGACCGCGGGCGCCAGCTCGTCGAGCGCCGCGGCGCTCTCCGGGCGGGGCCCGGCCGACTCGGGCGCGGGGGTGAGGCCCGCGTGCATCGGGCCTGCGGGGTGTGCCCTCATGTCACATCCGTTCCGGGGCGTCGACGCCGAGCAGCGCCAGGCCGTTGGCGAGCACCGTGCGGGCGGCGACGCAGAGCGCGAGGCGCGCGCGGTGCAGGTCGGAGACCTCCTCGTCGCCCTGGGGCAGGACGCGGCAGGAGTCGTAGAACTTGTGGTAGGCGCCGGCGAGCGACTCCAGGTAGCGGGCGACCCGGTGCGGCTCGCGCAGCTCGGCGGCGGTGCGCACGACGTCGCCGAACTCGCCGAGGGTGCGGATCAGGTCGCCCTCGCGCGGGTGGGACAGCAGGCCGTAGTCCTCGCCGGGGGTGATGCCGAGGTCGGCGGCGTTGCGGGCCAGCGAGGACAGCCGGGCGTGCGCGTACTGGACGTAGAACACCGGGTTCTCGCTGGTCCGGCTGGCCAGCAGGTCCAGGTCGATGTCCAGGCCCGAGTCCACCGAGGAGCGCACGAGGGAGTACCGGGCGGCGTCGACGCCGACGGCCCCGACCAGGTCGTCCATCGTCACGACGGTGCCGGCGCGCTTGCTCATCCGGACCGGGGTGCCGTCCTTGACCAGGTTGACCAGCTGGCCGATCAGCACCTCGACCACGGCCGGGTCGTCGCCGAACGCGGCCGCCGCGGCCTTGAGCCGGGCGACGTAGCCGTGGTGGTCGGCACCGAGCATGTAGATGCACAGGTCGAAGCCGCGGGCCCGCTTGTCGCGCAGGTAGGCGATGTCGCCGGCGATGTAGGCGGGGCGGCCGTCGGACTTGATGACGACGCGGTCCTTGTCGTCGCCGTGGTCGGTCGAGCGCAGCCACCAGGCGCCGTCGGACTCGTAGAGCGAGCCCTTCTCCTTGAGCGCGGCGACGGCGGTCTCCACCGCACCCGAGTCGTGCAGCGACTGCTCGTGGAACCACACGTCGAACTCGACGCGGAACTCCCCCAGCTTCTGCTTGATCTCGGTGAACATGAAGCCCACACCGACCCGGCGGAACACCTCGTCCCGCTCGGCGTCGGACAGGTCCAGCACGCCGGGCTCGGCCGCGACGACCCGCTGGGCGATCTCGGCGATGTAGTCCCCGCCGTAGCCGTTCTCCGGGGCGGGCTCGCCCTGCGCGGCCGCGACCAGGGAGCCGACGAACCGGTCGATCTGGGCGCCGGCGTCGTTGAAGTAGTACTCGCGGGTGACCTTCGCGCCACGCGCGGACAGCACCCGGCCCAGCGCGTCGCCGACCGCGGCCCACCGGGTGCCGCCCAGGTGCAGCGGGCCGGTCGGGTTGGCGGAGACGAACTCGAGGTTCACGTTGCGCCCGGCCAGCTCGTCGCCGGTGCCGTAGCCCGCGCCCGCGGCGAGGACCTCCCCGACGATCGCGCCCTGGGCGTCGGCGGCCAGGCGCAGGTTGATGAAGCCGGGCCCGGCGATCTCGGCGCTGGCGACGCCGTCACGGGTCGCGAGCTCCTCGGCCAGCCAGGTCGCGAGCTCGCGCGGGTTCACGCCGGCCTTCTTGGCGGTGCGCAGCGCGATGTTGGTCGCGTAGTCGCCGTGGTCGGGGTTGCGGGGACGCTCGACACCCGCATCGGCCGGCAGTGCGGAGACGTCCAGGTCGCGTCGGAGCAGCACGTCCCGCGCGACGTCACGGACCAGGTCGGCGAGCACGTCGGGATTCACCACCCGGATTCTACGGAGGGACCCCCGGCACCCTCATGCAGGTATCCGCACCCCGACCGGCGACGATGCGGGGCGTGACGCCCCCCTCCACCGACCGGAGTACCCGCGCGCCCGTCGTCTCCGGGGCGGTGGCCCTGCTGCTCGGGGCGGGGTTCGTCGCGGTGTCGCTGGCCTACAACCGCGGGAGCCTGGTCCCGCCGCTCGACGACGTCTACATCCACCTGCAGTACGCCCGGCAGTTCGGCGACGGCGAGCCGCTGCGCTACCAGCCGGGTGCGGAGATCACGACGGGCGCGTCGAGCCTGCTCTGGATGGTCCTGCTCGGCGCCGCGCACGCGGTCGGGTTCGACGGCCGGTGGCTGCTCGCCGTCGCCGTCGCGGGCGGGGTCGTCGGCGTCGCCCTCGCCGCGGCGTTCACCTCGGCCGCCGCGACCCGGCTGGGCGGGCGTGCCGCGGGATGGTGGGCGGGACTGCTCACCGCGCTGTGCGGGCCGCTGCTGTGGGGCGGGGCCAGCGGGATGGAGGTGGGCCTGCTCGCGGCCCTGGTCACCGGCACCCTGCTGTCCTACCTGCGCGAACGTCCCCGTTTCCGGTGGACGCCGGTGGTCGCGGCGCTGCTGGCCCTCACCCGCCCCGAGGGCTTCCTGCTGGCCGCCGCGTTCACCGCCGCGATGGCGTGGACGCTGCTGCGGTCCCGCCCCGGGACGCCCCCAGGGGAACTCTCGTGGCCTAGGTGGCAACGAGGGTTCCCCTGGGGGCGTGCGGCGGCGCGGGGGCTGCTCGTCGCGGCGCCGGTGGTGGTGTTCGCGGCACAGCTGCTGCTGTTCCGGGTGCTCACCGGGACCTCCCAGGCCAACGGGGTGCTCGCGAAGTCGTGGCTGCACACCGGGTTCCTGCACCAGCCGCTGGAGATCGCCGACCACGTGCAGCGCAACGTCGCGGCGCTGCTCGCCTCGCTGGCCGGGCTGTCGGGGCAGGACGTGCTGGCGCCGCTCGCGCTCGTCGTCGCGGTGCTGGGGGTCGCCGCGCTCGCCGCGCGCCGGGAGCGGACCCTCGCGGTCGCGCTCGGCGGCGGGCTGGTGCTGGTGGTGGCGGCCGTCGCCACCCTGACGACGGCGATGTGGCAGGACCTGCGCTACCTGCAGCCGTTCCTGCCGCTGCTGCTCCTGCTCGTGGTGCTCGGCGCCGGTCTCGTGCCGCACCGGACGGCGCGCGGCGGGCTGCTCGCGGTGGTGCTGCTGTTCACCGTCGCCGCGACGCCCGCCTGGGCGCTGCGGCTGGGCCAGCAGGCCTCGGCGATGCGCGAGGGGCCGGTGAGCGTCGCGCAGTGGATCGCCGGGAACGTCCCGCCGGGCGACGCCGTGGCCGTCAACGACGTCGGCGCCGCGGCCTGGTTCGGCGGTCACCGCACCGTCGACCTGGTCGGCCTGACCACGAACGGGATGGCCGCGCCGTCGCTGAACGGGCCGGGGACGCTCTACGAGGCGCTGCGCGCGCTGCCGCCGGACGAGCGGCCGCAGTGGTTCGCGGTGTTCGACCGGTGGGGCGGGGTGCCCGTCGCCGACCTCGGCCGCGCCGGGCTGCTCGGCACCGAGCCGGTCATCACCTTCGGGCTCGCCGGGCCGGCCCGGCCGATCTCGGCGTCCGCACCGCAGACCTGCCAGATCGACCGCAGCTGCGACCGGGTGAGCATCTGGCGCGCGGACTGGTCCGCCGCGGACTCCGCGCAGGCACCGGACGCACCCGTGCCCGGCCGGATCGTGGACCACCTGAACGTCGGGGACACCGCCGACGAGGCCGCGCACGGCTGGACGACCGACCCGCCGGTGCTCGGCGTGCAGCCGGACTCGGTGCTGGACCGGGCCGTCGTCGCGCCGGGGCGGCTCGTCGCCGACAGCGGCCGGCACGTCGTCGGGGGCGAGACCTTCACCCTCGGCGGCACCGTCCCCGGACGGCCGCTCACCCTGACCGGGCGGATCGGCGCCGGGCCCGCGCTGCCCGGCGAGCGGACCCGGGTGGTCGCCGTCGACGTCGACGGCCGCCCCGCCGGGGAGTGGACGCTGCCGGACGCGCAGCCGTGGGCGCAGGCGTCGTTCACGGTGCCCGGGGAGCTCGTGACCGGTGACCGCGTCACGGTGACCACCCGTCCGGTCGCACCGCTGCTCGCGCCCTACCCCGACTACCGCTCCTACGGGTGGTGGGCGAGCCGCTGACGGCGTCTTCCTAGACTCGGGCGAACCCGCCCGCCGACCACGAACAGGACTCCCCCATGGCCAGCGGCAAGTCCGGCAAGAAGCGACCGTCGATGCCGAGCTCGGTCGGCCGGCGCCAGTTCCCCTGGGGCATGGTCGCCGCGATCACCGTGCTGGTGCTGCTCGCGGGGGCGTTCATCGTCTACCCGCTGGTGCAGCGCAACCAGAACCGGGCCTGGGAGCCCACCGACGACAACCGCAACCCGGCGCTCGCGATCCCCGGCATCGTCAGCCAGGACTACCCGGGCCTGCAGCACGTGCTCGGCTTCCAGCGGGTCGCCTACACCCACAGCCCGCCCTTCGGCGGCGCGCACGACGGCTTCTGGGCCGCGTGCAACGGCGTGGTCTACCCGAACCCGGTCCGCTCGGAGAACCTCGTGCACTCCCTGGAGCACGGCGCCGTGTGGATCGCCTACAACCCCGACACCCTCGACGAGGCGGGCAAGGCCGCACTGTCCCAGCGGGTCGAGGGACAGCCGTACACGGTGATGTCGCCCTACCCGGGCCTCGACGCCCCGATCTCGCTGCAGTCCTGGGGCAACCAGCTGAAGGTCCAGAGCGCCGACGACGAGCGGATCGACCAGTTCATCCGCGCGCTGCGGCTCAACCGCTTCACCCACCCGGAGGTCGGCGCCTCCTGCGACGCCCTCGGCGCGCAGGGCTTCGACCAGGACAACCCGCCGGCCTTCCAGCCGATCCCGGAGCAGTCCGCCGTCGACGGGCAGACGATCCTGCCCGAGAACCAGGGCGCGACCCCCGGCGGCGCCCCGGCGCCCGACCCCACCGTCCCCGGGCAGCCCGCACCCGGGCAGCAGGCCCCGGCGCCCGCACCGGCCCCCGGGCAGTGAGGCCCCGATGACGACCCCGGCCGACGAGACCCCGCTCTGGCGGAACCCGATCACGATCACGCTCGGCGTGATCGCGCTGGTCGCGGTGCTCGTCGCCGGGTTCGCGGTACGCGGCGCGTTCGGCCCGTTCGTGCCCGAGCCGGGCTCGGTCGACGTCGGGTTCGCCCAGGACATGACCGTGCACCACCGTCAGGCCGTCGAGATGGCGTCCTGGGAGCGCGACCGCGCCACCGACCCGCGGGTGCGGCAACTGGCGTTCGACATCGAGACCACCCAGAACCAGCAGGTCGGCCGGATGCAGGGCTGGCTCGGTCTGTGGGACGCGCCGAGCCTGCCCAGCGGCGGCCACATGGCCTGGATGGACGACTCCGCGCACGCCGGCATGTCCGGCATGGCGGGGATGTCCGGCGGCGTCGCGACGATGCCGGGCATGGCGAGCACCGCCGACCTCGCCCGGCTGCGGGCCACCCCGCCCGGCGCCGCCCTGGACGTCGAGTTCCTCCAGCTCATGCTGCGCCACCACGAGGGCGGCGTGTCGATGCTGGAGTACGCCCGCGACCACGCCGACACCGGCGAGGTCCGCAACCTCGCCGGGCAGATGCTCTTCTCGCAGAACTCCGAGGCGGACCTGATGCGCGGGCTGCTCGCCGAGCGCGGCGCGGCCCCCCTGCCCCTGGGCTGACCACCCCCGGGTGCCGGGGCTGGACGACCGGCACCGCGGCGCGCTCTGATGGGAGCTGCCGCGGACGCCGGCGCCACCCCGTGGCCATCCGCGGCCGAGGAGGCCCCGTGAGCAGCACCGCGACCGTCGACGTCCCCCACCTGGGCGGATCCCGGATCGGGTACCGGTCCGGCAGGCCGCACGACCCGTCGCTGCCGACGGTCGTCATGGTCAACTCCTTCACCACGACCGTCGACCTCTACCGCCCCCAGTTCGAGGACACCGCTCTGTCGGGCGCGGCGAACCTGCTCGCCCTGGAGCCCTACGGGCACGGCGCGACGAGGTCGGCTTACCCGCACTTCACCTACTGGGACAGCGCCCTGGCGAACCTGCAGGCCATGGACGCGCTCGGCGTCGACCGGGCCTTCGTGCTCGGCACCTCGCAGGGCGGCTGGGTCGCCGCCCGGATGGCGCTGCTCGCCCCGGACCGGATCCAGGGCATCCTCCCGCTCGGCACCTCGATGGACTTCGAGAGCCCGGCCAGCCGCGAGCGGGGCTGCTGGGACGGCATCGAGTTCTGCACGCCGTCTGTCGACGCGCTGGCCGCCCCGGTCGACGACGACTGGGTGGTGCCGGACGAGTTAGTCGACGCCGTCCTGGGCGCGGGGCTCGGCGAGGGGATCGGCGACGACTTCCGCGCGTTCTGGCGGCGGACCTACCGCGAGACCTACACCGGCGACGACGGCCGCCACCGCCTCCGCGTCTGCACGGTCAACCTGCGGGACCGCGACGGCCTGCACGGCAGGCTCGACGAGGTCCGCTGCCCGGTGCTGTGGCTGCACGGGACCGACGACACGGTCTACTCCGTCGCCAACGCCGAGGACGGCATCCGGCGCTTCACCGGTGCCCGGCATGCCGAGCTCGAGATCGTGCAGGGCGGGCAGCACTTCCTGAGCGCCTCGAACCCGGAGGAGGTCGACGCCGCGGCCCTGGCCTTCGTGACGCGGTGGGCGTGAACGGGGCCCGGCGACGGGCATGATCGGCACCCCCGCGCGGGCGGGCCGGGTGCGATGCGCTATCTTTCTCCCATCGCACGGCCCCCGTAGCTCAGGGGATAGAGCACCGCCCTCCGGAGGCGGGAGCGCAGGTTCGAATCCTGCCGGGGGCACGTCAACGCTTGACAGGGAACGCGGCCTCTCACCTGCTGAAACAGGGTGAGGGGCCGCGTTCGTCGTGTCCGGGCGTCAGCGCCCGGTACGGCCGTCAATGCGTTCGCGGAGGATGTCGGCGTGCCCGGCGTGGCGCCCGGTCTCCTCGATCATGTGCACCAGCAGCCACCGTCTCGACGGGGCCGACCTCCGTCCCGCGGGCACCGGCGCCGCCCGGTCCAGGTCGGCCCAGGTGGCGATGACGGCGTCGGCCCGGGTGGTGGCCTCCCGGTAGGCGGCCACGACGTCCTCGGCGGTGTCCTCCTCCCGCGGCCGGAAGGTCGCGGGCCAGTCGCGGACGGCCTCGCCGAGGAAGCAGTGGCGTTCGACGTGTGTCAGGTGCGAGACCAGGCCGAGCAGGCTGGTCCCCGAGGGGACGCCGGGCTCGCGGGCGGCGGGGTCCGGGACGCCCGTGGCCTTGGCCGCGACCGCGCCGCGGAGGTGGCCCAGGAACCCGGTCAGCACGCTCTTCTCGTCCGCGGCGTCGGGCGGGAGGGCGGTGTCGCGGCGGGGCACGGTCAGTTCCGGTGGGTGGCGCCGGCGCCGGCGCGGCGCAGGACCAGGACGGTGTCGACGACCGTGGCGGTACGGCCGTCGGGGCCGGTCGCGAGGCGCCGGGGCTCGTCGGCGCGCTCGACGGCCCACCCGTCGGGGTCGAGGCCGAGCCCGGCGGCGATCTCGGCGGCGGTGGGGTGGCGGGCGTCCGGGTCCTGGTTCCACGACCACGGGGCGACGGACCCGTGGTCGACGACGAGGAGCAGCCCGCCCGGGCGCAGTGCGCGCGCGGCGGTCCGCAGCACCGCGTCGCGGTCCAGCGTGAACGGGGTCTGCAGGTACTGGGCGGAGACCAGGTCGAACGTCCCGTCCGGGAACGTCGTCGCGAGGTCGTGGCGCTCGGCGCGGATCCGCGGCGCGAGCCGCTCGGCGCGGCCGCGACGCGCGAGCCCGTCCACGGCGGCGGCGGAGATGTCCACCGCCGTGACGTGCCAGCCGCGCCGGGCCAGCCAGATCGTGTCGCCCCCGGCACCGCATCCGAGGTCCAGGGCCGTGCCCGGTGCCAGCGGGCCGGCGACCTCCGCGAGCAGGGGGTTGGCGCGGGCCTCTCCCCCACCGCGGCGGCGGTACAGCTCGTCCCAGAAGGTCTCGGGGTCGGACGCGGTCGGCATGGGGTCCATCGGTGGTTCCTCCGGGAGGTGTCGGTCTGCGGGTGGGGAAGAGGGGTGGGTCGTCACGGCAGGAAGGTGAGCAGCTCGGCGACCACGAACCCCGGGTTCTCCTCGGGTCGGTCGGAGAAGGTTCACCTCCGCAGCATCGGCACCCACCGTCCCTGCTTGCAAGAAATCTTGCCGATCGGCAATCTGGCGGGATGGACGACACCGGACACGACGTGCTCGCCGGAGTGGGCCCGCGGCTGCGGGACCTGCGCCGTCGCCGCGGCGCCACCCTCGACCAGCTCGCGGCGGAGACCGCCCTGACCGCGAGCACCCTGTCCCGGCTGGAGACCGGGAAGCTCCGGCCGACACTGGAGCAGCTGCTGCCGCTGGCCCGGGCGCACGGGGTCCCGCTCGACGACCTCGTGCAGGCACCGCCGACCGGTGACCCCCGCATCCACCTGCGCCCGGTGCGCCACCGCGGGCTGGTGTTCGTCCCGCTGACCCGTCGCGGCGGCGGGGTCCAGGCCTTCAAGGTGGTCTACCCGCCGGCCGCCGCGTCGCCGACGACCGCCCTGCAGACCCACGAGGGCTACGAGTGGTTCTACGTCCTCGACGGCCGGGTGCGGCTGGTCCTCGACGACACCGAGCATCTCCTCGACCCCGGCGAGGTGGTCGAGTTCGACACCGGCACACCGCACTGGATCGGCAGTGCCGACGACCGGCCCGCCGAGACGCTCGCGCTGTTCAGCCTCCAGGGCGAGCACGCCCACCTCGGCCGGGGTCGGCTCGGCGGGCAGCTCGGGGCACGATGACCCGGGGGCACGGTCGGCTCCGGGGCGGAGGAACGTCGGCATGAAGCAGTACGAGACCCGGGTCGAGGCCCTCGGACCGTGGTCGCTGTCGACGAGCCGTGCGTTCTGGGAGGGCTTCGCGCCGTCGGCACTCACGGCCCGGCCCGACGCGCCCGACCAGCTGCGGTCGGTCTTCTGCACCGACGGCGACTGGCGCCGCGCCGAGGTGGTGGTGACCCGGCACGACGACCGGGCCCGGCTGGTGCTACGGGGCGACGGGGACCTCGAGGCCGCCGCGGCCCAGGTGTGCCGGTTCCTCTCCCTCGACGTCGACGCCCGCGGCTGGCCGGACGTCGCCCGGCGTGACCCCGTCATCGCCGACGCCCAGCGGCAGCTGCCGGGCCTGCGGCCGTGCGGCTTCCACTCCCCCTACGAGGCTGCGGCCTGGTCGGTGCTCGCCCAGCGGGTACGCATCGTGCAGGCCGCGGGGCTGCGCGCCGACCTCGTCGCCCGGCTCGGCGACACCGGGGCGTTCCCGGCCCCGGCGGTGCTGCGCGACGCCGAGCTCGACCTCCCCGGCCGCAAGCCCGAGTACCTGCGCGCGGTCGCCGAGGCCGCCCTCGAGGGCCGGCTCGACGGCGCGGGCCTGCGCGCCGCCGACCCCGACGACGCGCTGCGCACGGTGCAGGAGATCAAGGGGGTGGGACCGTTCGCCGCCGAGCTCGTCGTGCTGCGCGGCGCCAACGTCCCCGATGCGCTCCCCCGCCACGAACGCCGCTTCGAGGACGAGGTCACCGAGCGCTACGGCCCCGGGCACGACCCGGCCACCGTCGCCGAGGCCTGGCGTCCGTACCGCACCTGGGCCGTCGTCCACCTGCGCGCGCTGCGGGAGCAGCGCACCCACGAGATCGCCGGGCGGCCCGGTCGTCGCACGGTGTGAGCCGGGGTCCGGGCCGTTCCCGGTCCCGGCGGAGCCGGCCGTGACGGCGGCGGCCGGCGTCAGACCCGCGGGCGCTCGTCGACGACCCGCCGGGCCTTGAACGTCGTCTCGGGCAGCGTCCCGGGGTCGAGCAGCTCCACCGGCACCGTTATGGCGACGGCCCGGCGCAGCGCCTGCTCGGTTCGCCCGGCGATCTCCCGGCGGGCCGCGTCGGCGTCCGCGGCGGACAGCCCGGCGAGGACGGCGGCGGTGGGCGCCGAGACCTCGGCCTGGACCGTGATCTCGTCCAGCGCGGCGGGGCGGGAGACCCGGATCCGGAACTCCGGTCCCAGCCCGTCGATCGAGCGCAGCGCCGTCTCGACCGCCGACGGGAACACGTTCGCCCCGCGGACGACGAGCATGTCGTCGAGCCGGCCCAGCACGCCCTCGGGCATCCGCGGGTAGGTCCGCCCGCACGGGCACGGGTCGTCGGCGAGGTAGGTCTCGTCGCCCGGCGCGAACCGGATCATCGGCTGGGACTCGCGCCAGAGGTGGGTGTAGACGACCGCGCCGCGCCCGCCGACCGGCACCGCGGTGTGCAGATCGTCGGGGGCGACGACCTCCACGTGCACCTCGTCGGTGATCAGGTGGGTGCCGGTCCCGGCGGTGCAACCCACGCTGGTCTGGAACGGGTACATCTCGGAGGTGGACCCCGCGTCGACGACGGTCGCACCCCAGCCCTGCTCGATGAGGCGCCGGGTCCCGGGCAGGGAGCCCCCGGGCTCGCCGCCGACCAGCAGGGTGTGCACGGTGCCCGCGGCGAGGTCGACGCCCATCCGTTCGGCCACCGACAGCAGGTGCACGCAGTACGACGGCGTCGCCGTGAACACCGTCGACCCGAGCCGCTCGATCAGCTCGACGTGCCGTTCGGAGTCGGTGACGCCGAGCGGGAACACGGTCGCGCCGATCCGTTCGAGCCCCTGCAGCACACCCCAGCCGCCGAAGAACAGCCCGAACGGGAACCCGACCTGGGCGATGTCGTCGGGCCGGACGCCCGCGCACCACTGAGCCATCGCGTGCACGTCGGCGGCCCGGTCCCAGTCCCCCTGGGACACCGCGTAGAGCGTCGGCGTCCCCGAGGTGCCCGACGAACCGTGGATCCGGGCGATGCCGGTCGACCCGTCGGGCCCGGAGAAGTCCCGGGTGTAGCTGCCGAACGGCGGGTGTTCGGCCTGGTCCGCCACCAGCATCCGCTTGGTGACCACCGGGACCTTCGCGGTGAAGTCCGCGAGCGAGCGCACGTCGTCGGGGTGGAAGCCGTGCGCGTCGTAGTGCCTGCGGTAGAACGGCAGCCGGTCGTAGACGTAGTGCAGCTGGTGGCGGATCCGGTCCAGCACCACCGCGTCGCGGTCTCGGGGGTCGCGGGTCTCCCGTTCGGCGTCCCAGAAGCGGGCGAACCCCCGGTCGTCACGGTCGGTGCCGTCGACGACGGCGTGCGGCACGGCGGCGCTGTTCATGCGTGTCCTCTCTGCGGCGGATGGTCCGGGCGGCGGTCAGCCGGCGCTGCCCTTGGCGTTCCACCCGCCGTCGACGGGCAGGACCTCGCCGATGAGGAAGGACGCGTCCTCGGACAGCAGGAACGCGGCCGCGGCGGCGATGTCGGCGGGTGTGCCCAGGCGCGGGATCAGGTGGGCCGCGACGAAGTTCTCCCGCATGCTCTCGGTGATGCCTGCGAGGATCGGGGTGTCGATCGTGCCCGGGCAGATGCAGTTCACCCGGATCCCGCGCGGGCTGTACTCCATCGCGACCTGCTGGGTGAGGCTGACGACGCCGCCCTTCGCCGCACTGTAGGCGGCCAGGTTCTCCAGGCCCTTGAGCGCCGCCATCGACCCGATGTTGAGGATCGCCCCGCCCCCGCCGTCGAGCATCCGCGGGATGACGGCCTGCATCCCCAGCCAGACGCCCTTGAGATCGGTGTCGACGACGTGGTCCCACCCGGCCTCGTCGAGGTCGACGACGTTGTCCGGACCCAGGGTGTTGGTGACGCCCGCGACGTTGCCCAGCGCGTGCACCCCGCCGAACCCGCCGACGGCCTCGTCGACCAGACGCTTCCAGTCGCCCGGCCGGCGCACGTCCATCACGACGTGCGCCGCCCGCCCGCCGCCGTCGACGATCTCGCGGACCGTCGTGTCGTCGTCCTGCAGGTCACCGACCACCACCGCGGCGCCCTCGGCGGCCAGCCGCAGCGCGATGCCGCGGCCGATCCCCTGCACACCGCCGGTGACGACGGCGACCTTCCCGTCGAACCTGTCCATGCTCGCTCCGATCTCGAAGGGGTCGGGGTCAGGACCGGCCGAGGGCCACGTTCGCCAGCCGCTCGCGGCGGGCCATGTTCTCCCGCGGGGTGAACTGCGGGGTGACGTAGCGGGCGAACAGCTCCAGCGAGCGGTTCCAGCGGTCGGTGGTCACCCAGTCCCGGGTGTTGATGAGGAAGGTGCCGAAACCGCCGGTCTGCTCCTCCAGCTCCCGGATCGACCGGATGCAGTCCTCCGGGCTGCCGACGATCCAGGGGATCTCCTCGACCATCCACTCGAAGGTGAGGTCGGCGTCGTCCATCCCGTGGCCCTTCTTCATGAGGGCGCCGAGACCGAGGCCGAGCAGGTACTCGTAGGAGCGCCGCACGCCCTCCCGGATCTCGTTCATCGCCTGGTTGCGGGAGTCGGAGACGTAGACCTCGCGGCTGACCCGCCAGTTCCGACGCGCCTCGGCGGGGTCGAGTCCCGCCTGCTCGGCGGCGCCGACGAGTGCGGCGGCGTGCGCGGCGAGGTCGGGGGCGTCGGCGTAGCCGCGGTTGTCGGTGGGGGCGAAGTACACCGAGAGCGCCTTCCACCCCTTCTCCCCGCAGCGCGCGTAGTTGTGGGTGCCGGTGAGGCCGGCGATCGCGAACGGCGGGACCTCCTGGTAGGGCCCGACCTGCAGCTGACGGTTCTCGTACTTCCAGTACTGGCCCTCGTAGCTGACCGGCTCCTCCGAGGTCAGCAGCTCCCAGATGATCTCCAGTGCCTCGTTCGTCCGGGGCTTGGCCTCGGAGCGCTCCAGACCGAACAGGGCCTGGTCGGTCGGCAGCCCGCCGCCACCGAAGCCGTACTCGAGACGGCCGTGGGTGAGGTGGTCGAGGAACGCGAGGCGCTCCGCCACCTGGAACGGGTCCTGGTAGGGCAGGTTGACCACGCCGGTGCCGAGCCGGATGCGGCTGGTGACCGCGGACGCCTTGGCGATCATGTACTCGGGGACCGGCACGTTCTCGAAGCCACCGGTGTGGTGCTCACCGATCCAGTACTCGTGGAAGCCCAGCTTCTCCGCCAGCACGATGTCGTCGATGTCCCGGTCGTAGGACAGCGTCCAGTTCTCGTGCGGGGGGTGCTCGGGCATCGTGAACAAGCCGAACCGCATCGGTCGGACCTCCTGGCCGCACTCGGCCGGCGTGGCCTCGTTGCCAAACGCCGGGTTGTTTTCAGTCCGGCAAACAGTGACCTGGTTCACCCGAGCTGTCAAGAAGTCCACTCGGATCGGTGCACAGCTCCGCTACCCATCGTTGATAACTGACCCTTGGTTTGTTTTCATGGCGGGACACCGACCCAGGAGAGCCGCCCGTGCCGCACACCGACGCCGTCGACCCACGCCCCCGCTCCGAGCTCGACGCCGACGGGACGTGGCGGCTCGCCGGGCTGCGCTGTCTCCGGTGCCCGGCCGTCTCCGCCCACGTGTGGCCGCGGTGCCCGGCCTGCGGCGGACCGGTGGAGCGGGCGGTGTTCGGCCCCGGCGGCACCGTCTGGAGCAGCACCGTCGTCCGGATCCCGGTCGCCGGGCGGGAGCCGCCCGTCGCGCTGGCCTACGTCGACCTCGACGACGGGCCACGCGTCCTCGCCCACGCTCCGCTCGGACCGGACGCGCCGCCGGTCGGCTCCCGGGTCGTGCTCGTCGCGCCGACCGCGGCGGGCGACCCGGCGGTCGGCACGGTGGTCGGCACGGTGCCCGGCACCGGCGCGGGGGTGGCGTCGTGACCGGGGTCGCGGTGCACGGCGTCGGCACCTCCCACTTCGGGCGCAGGCCCGACCGGGACGCCGTCGCCCTCGTACACGACGCGGTGTCCGAGGCGCTCGCCGACGCCGGGGACCCGGCGCTCGACGCGGTCTGGGTCGGCACGGTGTTCGGCGCGCCCGGGGTGGCCCAGCGGTCGCTGCGCGCGCTCGGGATCACCGGGATCCCGGTGGTGACGGTCGAGAACGCCTGCGCGAGCGGGACGACGGCGTTCGCCGAGGCCTGCGAGGCCGTCCGCTCCGGCCGGTACGGGCGGGTGCTCGCGCTCGGCGTCGAGCGGATGAGCGCGGCGTTCGACGGCGCGATCACCCCCGAGCCGTCCGACCCGGAGCAGGCCTCGGGCCTCGCGCTGCCCGCCCTCTACGCGATGAGCGCCGCCCGCTACCTGGCGCTCGGCACCGTCACGCACGCCCAGCTGGCGGCGGTGTCGGTGAAGAACCACGCGCACGCCCTGCACAACCCCCGCGCCCAGTACGCCGGGTCCTACACCGTCGAGCAGGTACTCGGGTCCCGCATGATCAGCGACCCGCTGACCCTGCTGCAGTGCTGCCCGACCTCCGACGGCGCCGCCGCGGCGGTGCTCGGCCCGGCCCGCGGCACCGGCCGGGAGGTGGCCGTACGCGGGGTCGCGCTGCGCAGCGGCGCCCCGTGGAACGAGCGCTCGCCGCACGTGTGGGGCTACGACCTGACCCGCGACACGGCCGCCGACGCGCTCGCCGCCGCCGGCCTGGACTCGGTGTCCGACGTCGACGTCGTGGAGGTGCACGACGCCTTCACGATCGGCGAGATCGTCACCGTCGAGGCGCTCGGGCTGGTGCCCGCCGGTGCGGGCGGACGGGCCGCCGAGACCGGCCTGACCGCGCTCGGCGGCCGGCACCCGGTGAACCCGTCCGGCGGTCTGCTCTCCCGCGGCCACCCGCTCGGCGCGACCGGGCTCGCCCAGGTCGCGGAGATCGTGTGGCAGCTGCGCGGCGAGGCGGCGGACCGGCAGGTCGAGGGGGCCCGGATCGGGCTGGTCGAGACGATGGGCGGCGGCGTCTCGGTCCTCGACGGCAACGCCTGCGTCGTCGCCGTCCTGGAGGCACCGTGAGCACCGCTCCGTTCCACGCCGCGCCGTTCGACGCCGACCGCGCCGACCTGCTCTCCCCGGAGGCCGTGGCCGACCCCTACCCGCTGCTCGCCGCGCTGCGCGAGCACGACCCGGTGCACTGGAGCCCGCGGTACCGGTCCTGGTTCCTCACCCGGTACGACGACGTCGACGCCGCACTGCGCGACATGCGCTTCTCCTCCGACCGGATCGCCCCGTACCGGCGGGCCAAGCTCGACCGGCCCGGGGCCGACCCCGGGCTCCGCTACGCCTTCGGGGTCCTCGAGGAGTGGATGGTCTTCAAGGACCCGCCGGACCACACCCGGCTCCGCAAGCTGCTCGGCCGCGGGTTCACCCCGCGCGCGGTGGCCCGGATCCGGCCGCGGGTCGAGGAGCTCGCCGACGAGCTCCTCGACGCGGCGATCTCATCGGGGGCGGGCACCCTCGACGTCGTCCGGGACGTCGCCTACCCGCTGACCGCCTCGGTCATCGCCGAGATGCTCGGGGTCCCCCGGCGCGACCAGGACGACTTCAAGGTCTGGTCGGACCGCATCACCGGTCTGGTGTTCGGCGGGCTGGGCGACGACGGGCGGCACGCCGACGGCGCGAGCGGGATGGCCGAGCTGACCGGCTACCTCGCCGACCTGGTCGCGGCGCACGAGCGCGAGCCCGCCGACGACCTGCTCTCGGCGCTGATCAGCGCGCGCGACGAGCACGACTCGCTGAGCCACGACGAGGTCGTCGCCACCGGAGTGCTGCTGCTGTTCGCCGGGCACGAGACGACCACCAACCTGATCGGCAGCGCGGTGCTCGCGCTGCTGCGCCATCCCGGACAGCGCGCCCTGCTCGACGCCGAGCCGCAGCGGTGGTCCGCCGCGATCGAGGAGGTGCTCCGGTACGACGGCCCCGCCAAGACCGTCGCGCGGGTGATGGCCGCGGACGTGGAGCTGCGCGGACGGACCCTGCGCCGCGGGGACCGGGTGTTCCTCAGCCCGTCGGCCGCGAACCGCGACCCGGCGGTGTTCGAGGACCCGGACAGCTTCGACATCGGCCGCCGCGCGGGACGCCAGCTCGGGTTCGGGGTCGGGCTGCACTACTGCCTGGGCGCACCGCTGGCGCGGATGGAGGCGGCCGTCGCCGTCCCCCGGGTGCTGGCGCGGGTGCCCGCGCAGACCGTCGACGAGGACCGGCTGCGGTGGGCGCCGGTGCTGCTGTCGCGCGGGATGGAACGCCTGCCGGTGCGGCTGCACCCGGATCCGCCTGGAGCCCGGTGACCGGGGAGGATGAGCGGATGGACGACGTGCCGGCACCGGCACCGGCACAGCTGCCCGGTGCGTTCCGGCTGGACGGCCGGGTCGCGGTCGTGACCGGGGCGTCGTCCGGGTTGGGTGCCTGCTTCGCGCACGTGCTGGCCGGTGCGGGCGCCGACGTCGTGCTGGGCGCGCGCCGGGCCGACCGGCTGGAACAGGTGCGGCGCTCGGTCGCCGCCACCGGGCGTCGCGCCGTCGCCGTCGTCACCGACGTCGCCGACCCGGACCACTGCGAGGCGCTCGTCGACGCCGCCGTCACCGGGCTGGGCCGGGTCGACGTCCTGGTCAACAACGCCGGTACCGGCTACGCCGCCCGCGCGGAGACCGACGACCACGGGCGGGCGGCCGCGCTGCTGGAGGTCAACCTGCTGGGGGCCTACGCGATGGCCGCGGCCGCGGGCCGGCGGATGATCGACGCGGGCCGCGGCGGCGCGATCGTCAACGTCTCCTCGGTGCTCGGGCTGACCGCCGGGACCGTGCCGCAGGCGGCCTACTCGGCGTCGAAGGCGGGGCTGGCCGGGCTCACCCGGGACCTGGCGGCACAGTGGGCCCGGCACGGCGTCCGGGTCAACACGCTGGCCCCCGGCTGGTTCGCCTCGGAGATGACCGGCCCGCTGCTGGAGCACCCGCGCGGGCGCGACGCCGTCGTCGACCGGATCCCGCTGGGCCGCGTCGGCGAGCACGACGAGCTGGCCGGGCCGCTGCTGCTGCTCGCGTCGCCGGCCGGCTCGTACCTGACCGGCACGACGCTGTGCGTCGACGGCGGCTGGACGATGCACTGAGCGGGAAGGGGTGAGCTGATGCCGCGACCGAGTCGCTGGCCGGACCTCGTGCGTGCGGCCGGGGAGGAGTTCCGGGAGCACGGGTACGACAACGCGACGCTGGAGAGCATCGGGGCCCGGGTCGGGATCCTGAAGGGCAGTGTCTACAACTACGTCGGCAGCAAGGAGGAGCTGCTGCTCGCCGTCGTCGACCAGCCTGCGCAGGCGCTGCTCGCCGAGCTCGACCGGCTGCGGGCCGACACCGGCAGCAGCGTGGCGATGCGGCTGCGCGAGTTGATCCGGACCCAGATCCGGATCTTCTCCGACTACTACCCGGCCGCGTTCGTGTACCTGCAGCACGTCGGCCGGTTCCGGTCGCCGGTCTTCGCCCGGTTCGACGACATGGACCGCCGCTACATCGCCGCGGTCGAGTCGCTGCTGGCCGAGGGGGTCGCGAAGGGCGAGTTCTCGCTGGCGGGCTCGCCCGCCGTGGCCGCCCGCGCCGTCGTCGGCATGCTCGACTGGATGCAGCACTGGTTCACCCCGCAGAGCGGTGAGGCCGACGCGCGCCTCGCCGACGAGCTCTTCGCGATCGCGCTCGGCGGCCTGCTCACCGCGGGTGGGGTACACAGCCTGACCCGCGGACTCCCCTACGAGGTCCCGCCGCAGCCCTGAGCCGGTCCCGCCGCCCGGCCGGGGGCGACGGGGCCGGAGGGTCTCAGCGCGTGCCGGGGCGGGCCAGCACCTCCGAGCGCAGCAGCCGGGCCAGCTCGTCGGCCGGGATCAGGCCCCGTTCGACGACGAGCTCCACGACCCCGCGGCCCGACGCGAGCGCCTCCTTCGCGATCTCGGTGGCGGCGGCGTAGCCGATCGTCGGGTTCAGGGCGGTGACCAGCCCGATCGAGTTCTCCACGTAGCCGCGCAGCACGTCGGTGTTGGCCGTGATGCCCGCGACGCAGCGGGTCGCGAGCGTCCGGCACGCGGCGCCCAGGTGCGTGATCGACTCCGACAGCGAGTGCAGGATGATCGGCTCGAACGCGTTGAGCTGCAGCTGTCCGGCCTCGGCCGCCATGGTGACGGCGACGTCGTTGCCGATCACCTCGAACGCGACCTGGTTGACCACCTCCGGGATCACCGGGTTGATCTTCCCGGGCATGATCGAGGAGCCGGCCTGGACCGGCGGCAGGTCGATCTCGTTCAGACCGGCGCGCGGGCCCGAGGACAGCAGCCGCAGGTCGTTGCAGGACTTCGACAGCTTCACCGCGATCCGCTTGAGCACACCCGAGAGGTGCACGAACGCGCCGCAGTCCTGGGTGGCCTCCACCAGGTCGGCCGCGGTCCGGACCGGCACCCCGGTGATCTCGCCCAGGTGCGCACACGCCGCCTCGGCGTAGCCGGGCGGCGCGTTGAGACCGGTCCCGATCGCCGTCGCACCGAGGTTGATCTCGTGCAGCAGCGCCGCGGCCTCGGTGAGCCGCTCGCGGTCCTCGCCCAGCATCACCGCGTACGTGCCGAACTCCTGGCCGAGGGTCATCGGCACGGCGTCCTGCAGCTGGGTGCGACCCATCTTGAGCACGTCGTGGAACTCGACGGCCTTCGCCGCGAAGGCGCGCTCCAGCACGTGCATCGACTCCGACAGCTCGCGCACCGCCAGGATCGTCGCGACGTTGACCGCGGTCGGGTAGGCGTCGTTGGTCGACTGGGACATGTTGACGTGCTCGTTGGGGTGCACGACGTCGTAGCGGCCGCGCTCGTGGCCCAGCAGCTCCAGCGCCCGGTTGGCGACGACCTCGTTGGCGTTCATGTTCGTCGAGGTGCCCGCACCCCCCTGGATGACGTCGACGACGAACTGGTCGTGCAGGGCCCCGCCCCGGATCTCGGCGCAGGCGGCCACGATCGCGTCGGCCACCTCCGGCTCCAGCAGCCCCAGCTCCCGGTTGGCCAGGGCCGCGGCCTCCTTCACCGCCGCGAGCGCCTCGATGAGGTGCGGGTAGGCGGCGATGGTGGTGCCGGTGATCGGGAAGTTCTCCCGGGCCCGGGCGGTGTGCACGCCCCAGTAGGCCTCGGCGGGGACGTCGCGGTCGCCGAGCAGGTCGTGCTCGTGACGGACGGCGCTCATGCGGTCTCTCCTTCGGCGGTGGCCAGGGGGCCGGTGACCCGCAGGTCGGCCCGGCCCGGCGGGAGGTGGACGCCGCACCGGGCGAGTGCGGCGGTGACGACGGGGCGCAGGGCGCGCAGCCCGCCGTCGGCGATCTTCACGGCGACGGCGGTGCCGTCCGGCAGCGCGGCGACGGTGACGGCCTCGAAGCCGTCCTTGGCGAGCAGGCCGGGCACCGCCCGCATCAGCGCGGTGACCGGGCGCCGCGATCCGCCGACGAGCTCGGGGTGCCGGCGCATCCCGGCCGCGACCAGGCCGTCCGGGGACTCCGGGTCGGCCGTGACGAGCCGGGCCAGCGCGCCGGCCAGCCCCCGCAGCGAGACCGCGAACAGCGGTGCCCCGCAGCCGTCGACGGCGGTCCGGGCGACCGGGGCGCCGGTGAGGTCCTCGACGGTCCCCCGGATCGCGGTCTGCAGCGGATGCCGCGGGTCCAGGTAGCCCTCGGTCGGCCAGTCGCGCAGCAGGCAGGTCCGCAGCATCGCGGCGTGCTTGCCGGAGCAGTTCTGCGCCAGCTGCGACGCGGACCGGCCCGCGGCGAGCCAGGCGTCCCGCTCCTCGGGGTCGTAGGGCAGGTCGGCGGGGTTGCCCAGCGCGCCGACGCCGATCGGGCCGAGCAGCGCCCGGACGGCGCCGAGGTGGGCCTGCTCGCCGGAGTGGCTCGCGGCGGCGATCGCGAACCCGGACGGACCGGGCCGCAGCCCGAGCCGGGCCATCGCCGCGGCCTGCAGCGGCTTCGCCGTCGAGCGGGGGTAGAACGCGACGTCCGGGTCCCCCGCGGCGAACAGCGTCGAGCCGTCCGGGGCGAGCACCACGACCGAGCCGTGGTGCACCCCCTCCACCATGCCGTCGCGCAGGAGGTGCACCAGCGGTTCGTGGGCCGGTACCCCGATCCTCGGCGGGGCGGCCAGCTGGGTCATACCGTGTCGTCCTCTCTGTGGTCGGTGCTGTCGTCCGTGCTGTGGTCCGTGGTGTCGTCCGCGCCGAAACCGGTCCGGTCGAACGCGGACATGTCGATGCGGTTGCGGACGGCGTACCAGCCCGCGACCAGGGCGCCGACGATCACCGGCAGCCCCATGAGGGTGATCCGGCCGACCTCGTCGAAGGCCATGAGCACGACGACGGCGGCGAGGAACACCAGCGTCGCGACGTGCGTGTACGGCGCGCCCGGCAGCCGGAACCCGGGCCGCTCGACGCCCTCGCGCCGGCAGCGGCGCACGAACAGCAGGTTGCTGATCATGATCGTTCCCCAGGTGCCGAGGATGCCGATCGCGGCGAAGTTCAGGACGATCTCGAACGCCTGCGCCGGGACCACCGCGTTGAGCCCGACGCCGAGCACGCAGATCGACGAGGTCAGGAGGATCCCGCCGTAGGGCACCCCGCGCCGGCTCATCACCCCGGTGAAGCGGGGTGCCGACCCCGACGCCGCCATCGAGCGCAGGATCCGGCCCGTCGTGTAGAGGCCGGCGTTGAGGCTGGACAGCGCCGCGGTGAGCACGATCAGGTTCATGATGCTGTCCGCGCCGGGCAGCCCGAGCCGGGCGAGCACCGTGACGAACGGGCTCTCCCCGGCGGAGTACTCCGTCCACGGCAGCAGCATCGTCAGCAGCACCACCGAGCCGACGTAGAACAGCGCGATCCGCCAGACGATCGAGTTGATCGCCCGCGGCATGACCTTCTCCGGGTGCTCGGTCTCGCCGGCGGTGACGCCGACCATCTCGATCGCGGCGTAGGCGAACACGACGCCCTGCACGATGAGCACCGCGGGCAGCAGCCCGGCCGGGAGGATCCCGCCGTTCCCGGTGATCAGGGACGGTCCGGGGGTGACCCCGTCGACCGGGGTCTGCGTCGCCAGCAGCCAGATGCCCAGCAGCATGAACGCCACCAGGGCGCCGACCTTGACGATGGCGAACCAGAACTCCAGCTCGCCGAACAGCCGCACCGACACCAGGTTGACCACCAGCACGACGGCCAGCGCGACCAGGGCGAGGACCCACTGCGGGGCCGGGGTGAAGAACGACCAGAAGTGCGCGTAGAGCGCGATCGCGGTGATGTCGGCGATCCCGGTCGTCGACCAGTTGAGGAAGTACATCCAGCCTGCGACGTAGGCGCCCTTCTCCCCCATGAACTCCCGGGCGTAGGACACGAACGCACCCGACGAGGGCCGGTGGAGGATCAGCTCACCGAGCGCCCGGACCACGAGGAACGCGACGACGCCGCAGACCGCGTAGACCAGCGCGAGCGCCGGTCCCGCCTGGGCCAGACGGCCGCCGGCACCGAGGAACAGCCCGGTCCCGATCGCCCCACCGATGGCGATCATGTGGATGTGCCGGGCCCGCAGGTCCTTGCGGTAGCCGGAGTCGCCGGGGTCGGCGACGGGGGCGGGTCGCGTCCCGGTCACCGGGTCACCCCGCCCTCGCGCACGATCCCGGCCAGGGTCTGCTCCACGTGGCCCAGGTGGGCGGTCATCTCGGCGACGGCGCGCTCGGAGGAGCGTTCGGCGATCGCCGCGACGATCCGCCGGTGCTCGGCGTTGGACTGCTCGCGCCGGTCGCCCAGCTTGTTCAGGAACGACGACTGCGCGGCCAGCGCCTCCCGGATCTCCTCGATGACCTTGGCGAACGCGGGGTTCCGCGACGCCCGCGCGATCGTGATGTGGAACAGCGAGTCCAGGGCGACCCAGGTGGCGTCGTCGGTCTCGGCGTCCATCCGTCCGACCAGGTGCCACAGCTCGTCGAGGTCGGCGTCGTCGTGCCGCACGGCGGCGTAGCCCGCGACCGGGATCTCGACGTGCCTGCGGACCTCGAACAGGTCGCGGGCGCTGTAGTCGCCGAAGGTCGGGTCGTCCGTCGGACCGGTCGCGACGACGAAGGTGCCGCGCCCGGTGCGCGACTCGGTCAGCCCGAGCGCCTGCAGGCCCCGGAGTGCCTCGCGGACCACCGACCGGCTGACCTCGAACTCCGCGCTGAGCGCCGCTTCGGCGGGCAGCTTGTCACCGACCTCGTACTCACCCCGCTCGATGGTGGCTCGCAGGTGGGACAGCACGGCCTCCATGGCGCTGACGCGACGGGGACCACGCTGTCCGGCTGTCTGGCTGTCTGACAGGTTCACGGTGAAAGAGGGTGACGGCGAGGGCCGCCACTGTCAAGAACCGGGTGGGCCGGTCTCCGTCAGCCGGTCTCCTCGGCCAGCGCGACGAGGATGCCGTCCGGTCCCCGCACGTAGGCGAGCACGTGCGCGCCGCCGAACGGCACCACGTCGCCGACCGGCACGGCGCCGTGTCCGCGCAGCCGGGCGAGGGTCTCCGCCACGTCGGTGACCGCGAACATGATCCGCCGGATGCCGAGCACGTTCACCGCGGCGCCCGGGTCCCCGGACGGCGACGACGGTGACACGAACCGCATGAGCTCCAGCCGGCCGTGCCCGTCCGGCGTCCGCACGACGGCCATGTCGCACCGCACGCCGTCGAGCCCGACCAGCCGGTCCACGTCCGGGCCCGCCACCGTCGCCCGGCCCTCCTCCTCCAGGCCGAGCGCGCCGAAGAACGCGACCGCCTCGTCGAGGTCGGTGACGACGACGCCGACGTTGTCCATCCGCAGCACGCTCATGACATCCTCCCGATCGCGCGGCCCCGGTGGCCGCGTCCGCCCCGGGGACGGAGCCGGTCCCCGGTTCTCGACATGTGTCAGCCGAGGATCTCGACCAGCCCGCTCCCGCCGTCCACCCGGACCCGCTGACCGTCCCGGATCAGCCGGGTCGCGCCCTCCACCCCGACCACGGCGGGCAGGCCGTACTCGCGGGCGACGACGGCGCCGTGGGTCATCCGCCCGCCGACCTCGGTGACCAGCCCCGCGACCGTGACGAACGCCGGCGTCCAGCTGGGGTCGGTGTAGGCGGTGACCAGCACGTCCCCGGGTTCGAGCGCGGCCCCGGACAGGTCGGCGACGACGCGGGCGCGGCCCTCGACCGTCCCGGCCGACACCGCGAGCCCGGCGAGCGCTCCGGGCGGCACGTCGTCGCGGTGGTAGGAGCCCTGCAGGCACTCGCCGTCGGAGGTCAGCACCCGCGGCGGGGTCAGCGCCTCGTACGCGGCGAACTCCGCCCGCCGGGCGCGCACCAGCGCGAGGTCGGCGTGCCCGGTGCGCGAGACCTGCTCCAGCTCGTCGAACCGCAGGTAGTAGGCGTCGGTGCGGTCGTCGAGCACGCGTGCGGCGACGAGCCGGTCGGCCTCGGCGAGCAGCGCGGCCCGGTAGACCGCGTAGCGCGAGACCATGCCGAACTTGGGGAACTCGCGGTAGCCGATGAAGGTCCGCAGCCGGTCGATCATCAGCGCCGTCCGCGCGGCCCGTGCCTCGCCGTCGGCCCCGGCCCGCAGCCGGGCCAGCAGGTCGTCGCGGGTCGCCTCGGCGGCGCGGCGCCCCTCCTCGAACCGACGGCGCCCGGCGCCGGGCTCCTCGCCGTCGACGTGACCGAGGATCAGCGGCACGAGCGCGGCCGGGCGCTCGTGCCACCGCGGCCGGCTGATGTCGATCTCGCCGACGCAGCGGGCCCCGTAGGCGTCGAGCCAGCCGACGATCGCGTCGCGGGCCACCGCGCCGCCCTCCACCGACCCCAGCGCGTCGAGCACGTCGTCCCCGGCCTCGCGCAGCAGCGCCACCGCCGCCGGGTGCGGGCGGACCGCGTCGGCGACGTCGAGCAGCGCGAGACCCATCTGCGAGGTCACGTTGTCGGGCACCGACCGGGTCAGCACGTCCGACGGCCGCTCCCCCAGCCACTCGCCGACGTGCTCGTCGATCCAGTACGCCGCGTCCATCGCCGTCATGAACACCCGGGTGCTGCGCGGGTTGCTCAGCCGCGCCCGCAGCTCGGGGATGTCCTCGCGGATCGCGACGAACAGCTCCGGTCCGACGCGGCCGTGGATCCGTCGCGCCGCGTCGGCCACCGACGCCCGTCCCTCGGCGACCAGCTCGGCGACCAGTGCCGGGTCCGGGTCCAGCGGCTCGGTGGTCGGCGCGCCGTGCACCGGGGCGGGCGTCGCCGGATCCTCACCGAGCGGGACCGCGCCGCGGTCGAGCACGGTGCGCAGCGCGTCGGTCATCAGCGGGTCCGACCGGCCCATCACCGCGAGCAGGCCGGCCCGTCCGGAGGGGGTGCCCAGCGCGGCGGTGACGTCGACGAACAGCCGCCCGCCCGCCTCGGCCATCGGGCGCGGCGTCGTCATCTGCCAGAACGACAGCCCGAGCGGACGCATCGCGTCGGTCATCATCTGCTGGTAGCCGACCGACAGGTAGACGTGGAGGTGGTCATCGCCGGTGTCGGGGACCGGGAACAGCGTGGTGATCGGGCGGCTCTGGACGACCTGGAACCGGCCGCCGGACAGGCACCACTCGATGTCCTGCGGGCTCCCCAGCCCGGCCTCGACCGTCCGGCCGAGCCGGACCAGCTCCAGTACCCAGTCCTCGGTGAGCAGGGGCGGGCCGTCCGGGTCGAGCCGCTCGGTGCGGGTGCCGCCGCCCGGCGCCGGCTGCACCGCGACCGTCCGCGGTGCGATCCGCGTGTCGACGACGGTGTCGGCACGGACCGTCCACGCGTCCGCGGCGACCAGGCCGGACACGAGCGCCTCCCCCAGCCCGGGCACCGCCTCGACGAAGGTCACGGTCCGATCGGAGGTCACCGGGTCGGCGGTGAACAGCACCCCGGACACATCCGGGACGACCATCTCCTGGATCACCACCGCCATCGCGACGGCGCGGTGGTCCAGGCCGCGCCGCCGGCGGTAGGCCACGGCGCGGTCGGTGAACAGCGACGCCCAGCAGTCCCGCACCCGGTCGAGCACGGCGTCGGCGCCCACCACGTTCAGGTACGAGTCCTGCTGCCCGGCGAACGACGCCGTCGGCAGGTCCTCGGCGGTCGCGCTGGAGCGCACCGCCCACGCCGTCCCGGCCGGGGCCCGGCCGACCGCCGCGGCGACCGCCGCCGCGACGTCGTCGGGGACCGGCCGGGACGCCACCAGCCCGCGGAGCTCGGCGGCGACCGCGGCGAGCCCGTCGGCGTCGTCGGCGGGCAGACCGGCCAGGCGGTCCAGCAACGCGTCGAACCCGGGCGCACCCCCCACGACGGCCCGGTAGGCGCCGGTGGTCACGCACCAGCCGCCCGGGACCGCGACCCCCGCCGTCCGGGTCAGCTCCCCCAGGTGCGCGGCCTTCCCCCCGACGACGCCGACCCGGTCCCGGCCGACCTCGCCCAACTGCAGCAGCACCTCGCGCACTCCCACCCCCGTGTCACCACGACGCCGCAGGTCACGGCGCCGGGCGCAGAGTCTGGCGCGGTCCCCGGGTCTTGCCGCAAGTCCCCCGGTGCGTTATACGTTGACCATGGCGGGAGGGACTCCCGCCATGGTCGTCAGCCGCAGGTGGGCGTCGTCGGCAGATCGGCGAAACGGGCCTGCAGGAACGCCAGCGCGCGGGCCTGGCCGTCGGGGTACCCGCCGAGGTGACCGGGGACGGGCGACGGCCGGAACTCGACGTCGGCGCCGCGGGCGCACCAGCGCTCGGCGAGCTCCTCGCCCTGGCCGAACGGCACGATGTCGTCGGCGACGCTGTGCACGATCAGCACCGGCGCCCCGGGCGTGCGACGCCCGATCAGCTGCTCGTCGACCCGGCTCGCGAAGGGCTCCTCGTCGAGGAACGCCGAGATCGGGCGTCCGTCGGCGGACAGCGTCTCCGAGCGCAGGCCCGGGTAGCGCAGCGCGGAGTCCTGGGTGCACTGCTCGCGCAGCTCGGCGACCACCTGCCGGCCGCGGTCGTTGAGCAGGTCCTGCACCCCCAGGTCGGGGTAGGCGGCGTCGAACCCGGAGACGGCGTAGCCGAGCAGCGCGACGGACGGGCCGCCGTCGAGGGCCCGGCCGGTGGCGCGCAGGTCGGCGGGAGGCGCGCCCGCGTAGGCGCCGACGAGGTTCAGCTCGGGGGCGTACTCCGGGGCCAGCTCGACCGCGGCCGCCGACGCGCCACCGCCCTGGGAGTAGCCGTAGAGCGCGGTCGGGGCGTCCTCCGGCACGCCGACGCCGGCCCGCTGGGCGGCGCGCGCCACGTCGAGCAGGGCGTGCGCCTGCGCCGCGCGGTTGACGTAGGTGTGCTCGCCGGGCGTGCCCAGGCCCTCGTAGTCGGTGACGGCCACGGTGTAGCCGCTGGTCAGCAGCGCACCGATCGCCGGGGCCTCGTACTCGGTGCCGGCCTGCAGCTGCCGCGACGGCGCGCAGCGGTCGGCGAGCCCCTGGGTCCCCGCGGCGAAGCCGACGACCCGGGTCGGCCCGGGCGCCGGGACGAGCGGGGTGAGGACGATCCCGCTCACCGTGACCGGGCGGTCGTCGGTGTCGAGGCTGCGGTAGAGGATCCGGGTCGCCGTCGCGGCGGGCACCGTCGGGGTGAGGACCCGCTCCGCGGACACGACGTCACCCGGCGCAGCCTCGCCCCCCGGCCCGTCCGGCGAGGCCAGTGCCTGCGGCACCGCGACCACCGCCGCGACGACCGCCACCACCCCCGCCACGACCGTCGCGCGCAGCCTCGTCCTCATGCCCGTCCCCCTCCGCAGATGATCTCCACTGGACTGAACGAGCACCCGTCCGCCGGGGAACGGGCGGCACCGCGACCGGACGTTGCGACATGGTCGCGACGGGCACCGTTCCGTCGCTGTCGACGGGCTCGGCGCTGCGACCCGACGCTGCGGCGCGGCGTGCGGCGGCTCGTCCCGCGCTCCGGCGCCACTCCGCCGGTGATCCGTGCCGCGACGAGCGGCACGCAACGGCACCCGGTGCCGCAATCGACGGTGAC
Source organism: Pseudonocardia sp. ICBG1034 (assembly GCF_020131375.1). Taxonomy (NCBI): domain Bacteria; kingdom Bacillati; phylum Actinomycetota; class Actinomycetes; order Pseudonocardiales; family Pseudonocardiaceae; genus Pseudonocardia; species Pseudonocardia sp. ICBG1034. The sequence continues at coordinate 1,180,530 of NZ_JAHLEK010000015.1, read as the reverse complement.
GATCGGGTGGGCGCGGGAGGCCACCGCGGATCACCGGGTACGTGTCGCACGAGGAGCCCTGCGCGGTGTGCTGGCCCTGCCGAAGCCGGTGAAGCGGGCTATCGCCGGCCCGCCCGTCCGGCGCGACGGCCAGCAGCTCGACCTCGACATCCAGCTCCTGCTGCGACTGCTCACCCCGCGCCGGCCGCAGCCCGTCCCGCCGCCGGAGGAGTTCGGGGCGGCCCCGGGCCGGATCGCGGTCGGCGGGGACTCCGCCGGGGCCGGCCTGGCGCTGACGGTGGCCCGCGAGACCAGCCGCGACGGCGCCGCCCCGGCCGGGCGTCCGGTGTTCTGCCTGGCGTTCTTCCCGGTCACCGCGCTCGACGGGCACACCCGCTCACGCGAGTTGTCCGGCGACGGGTTCCTGCTCACCGGCGAGGCGATCGAGGCGATGGCGGGCTCATACGTGCCCGAGGCGATGCGCGACGACCCGGGACTGCGGATCGCCGAGGGCGACCTGGCCGGGATGCCGCCCGCCTACGCCGCCACCGCCGGGTTCGACCCGCTGCGCGACGAGGGCGAGCATCCGGTCACCCGCATGCGGGAGGCGGGCGTCCCGGCGACGCTGCGCCGCCACCCCGACCTCGTGCACGGCTTCGCGATTTCGCTCGGGATCGGGGCGCGGCCCCGCCAGGCCGTCGCCGAGGCCGCCGGCGCGCTACGGACGGCGTTCGCCCTGCTCGGCGCGACCCGACCGACCCCCGACATGGGCCCGGCGCGTCACCGGGCCCGAGATGCGGGCTCCGGTGACGCGCCGGTGGCGCGGTGCGTCGCTCAGCTGCGGCGCTCGTCGCGGGGCAGGGCGTGCTGCGGGTCGTCGACCTCGATGCGCTCCTTGCGCACGGTGTCGGAGACCTTCTCGTCCTCGGTGACGGTGCGGGTGCCCAGGCGCACCTTCTCGACGGCCTCGGTGGCCTTGTCGACGACCGGGCGCTCGCGGTGCAGGGTCACCTCGTGCTCGGCCTCGCCCATGGCGCCCGGGCGGGCCTTCGCCTCGGTGCCGTCGATCGGCTCGCGCTCGAGGCGGACCTCCTCGTGCGACACCGGGACGGTGACGGTCTGGTCCTCGGTCACGACGTACTTGCGCAGCGCGACGCGGCCGGTCTCCTCGGTCTCGGTGCCGACGCGCAGGTTCTCCTCGTGGCGGACCATCGCGTCGTCGCCGGTGCGGTCGGTGCGGTCGGTGCGGTCGCGGTCGGCGCGCTCACCGGTGGCGTGGCGGGCGTCGGTGCGGCCGTTGCCGTTGCCGTGCCCGATGCCGTAGTGGCGGTAGAGCTCGTCCTCCTCCGACCCGGTCAGGCGCTCGTCGGAGCGGCCCACGTGCGGGCAGTCCTTGACCGCCTTCTTCTCCACGCCCAGCGCGACGTCGCGGTCGTGCACGTCGGCGTTCTGCAGCGGCACGAAGCTCTCCTTGGTACCGAACAGCCCGGTGTTGACCGTGGCCCAGGTCGGGTCACCGCTGCGCTCGTCCAGGTAGATCTGGCCGATCTTGCCGACCTTCTCGCCGTGGTTGTCGACGACCTGACGACCGATGAGCTCCCGGGTCATGTCCTTCGTGATCATGCTGTTGTCCTCCGTGGCTCGGTGCGAATGCTGTCGAACACCGGTGGAGTCGACCCGGAACCGCCCCGGCATGCGGCGGACGCCCCGTTCCCCGTCGTCCGTGTGACCGTCGTCATCCACCCGGCCCCACGGGATCGCTTGTGCGACAACGCTGGGTGTAGCGCGTTCCCGTCGCGGGCGACCCCGGACGGCATGTTTGGGACAGTCTGTTCTGGACTTGATCTAGGACGATCCCGACGACGGGGACGGATCATCCCGCCGCCGGGTCCCCGGGACGGGCGTGGAATCGTGGTGACGTGCTCGCCGGGACCGCACTGCTCCCGCTCGGGTCGGCCGTCACCGTCACCGCCGTCGCGGGCACGGCCGCGCTCACCCTCGTACTGCTCGTGCGCGGCTGGTCCCGCCGGCGGCCCGCGGTGCGGGCGGCCGCGCTGCCGGCCGTGGTCGCGCTCGTCGTGCTCGCCCTCGCGGTGGGGACGAACGCCTGGTTCGGCTTCTACCCGACGCCCGCCTCACTCGCCGCCGGACCGGACCGCGGCGGGCTGCCCGCGCCACCCGCCCCGCCGGTCACCGGCCCCGGCCGGGACACCGTGCTGCCCGTCGACGGCGTCGACGTGCCCGCGCACCTGCCGCCCGGCTACGACGACCACCTCGCCCACCCCGTCCTGGTGTGGACCGGGCCCGCGGACGGATCGGCCGCGGTCGACGCCGCCGTCGACGCCGCGGTCACCGCGGGCCGGATGCCGGCCGTCGTGGTGCTGTGGACCGACCGGGTCCCGGTGTCCCGGCTGCGCGCCGCCGCGGTCGCGGCCGGCTCGCCGGTGCTGCGGACCGACCGGGCCGCGTGGGCCCTCGCCGGTCCGCCCGAGGGCCCCGGGTGCCCGCTGGGCCGGGCGCTCGCCGAGCGCGCCGACGTCGCGACGGCCGCCGGGCCACCCGGCGGCGACGGCTGCCCGGCCCCCGCGTCCGGTTCGCCCGATCCGTTGGACCTGGTCGTCGTGCGCACCGCGGCGACGCAGGATGACCCGGTGCCGGACTCGCGGCCGCCGGGCCCGGCGCTAGCGTCGGGGTCGGTGACCGCGGCGCCCGGGACACCGGCGGCCGCCGTCGTCGCCGCGGAGCTGGACGCGCTCGGTGCCCGGCTGCCGGCTCCGGTGGTCCGCTCGGGCGTCGCCGGTGGTCCGCCACCGGCGACGGGATCGACAGGAGGAACGCGTGACGGGCTCTGAGGGCTCCGGCCCGCCCGGGACCACCGGGGACGAGCACGGGGACGTCCGCACCCGCGGAGCGGCGCCGGCGCCGGACCCGGAGGCCCGCAGACGACGGTTGTCCGAGGCCGCCGTCGTCCGCGCCGTGGTGTGGGCGGCCCGGATCGTCGGTGCGCTGACCGTCGCCGCGGCGGTGCTGCCCGCGCCCCGCCGGGTCATCGGCAGCGAGCTGCGCAGCACCCTGGGCCTGCCCGCGGGTCTGGGGCTGGCGTCGCTGGTCGTGACCGCGCTCGCCGGGGTCGGCCTGCTGCTGCTGGCCACCGGGCTGCGCCGGCGCAAGCAGCGCGCCTGGTGGGTGGCGACCGCGACGACGACGTTCCTCGTCGTGGTCAACCTGCTCCACGTACTGGACCAGCGGCGCGGCATCGGGCCCGCGGTGCTGGTCGTCGCGCTGCTGGCGGCGCTGATCGCGACGCGCCGCTACTTCGTCGCCCGGCAGGACCCGGGAGGGCTCGGCCGGTCGGTCCGGTCGCTGCTGCAGTTCGGGCTGTCCGGCTTCCTCATCGTCTGGGTGCTGCTCGCGCTCAACCCGCGCCGGCTCGTCGGTGACCCGTCGATCGCCGCGCAGGCCGCGCACGCGGCGCTGTCGCTGATCGGGGTGACCGGACCGGTCGAGTTCCAGCAGCGCGCCGTGTGGCTCGACGACCTGACCTCGGCGATCGGGCTGACCTTCGGGGTGGTCGCGCTCGTCGTCGCCGGGTACCACCTCCTGCGCTCGCCGGAGCCGCGCCCGTCGCTCGACCCCGACGACGAGCAGCGCCTGCGCGCCCTGCTCGACCAGCGCGACGGCGACTCGCTGGGCTACTTCGCCCTGCGCCGGGACAAGGCCGCGGTGTTCGCCCACGGCGGCAAGTCCGCGGTGTCCTACCGGGTGCTCGCCGGGGTCGCACTGGCCTCGGGCGACCCCGTCGGCGACGTCGGCGCCTGGCCCGGCGCGATCGAGGCCTTCCTCGGCATCTGCACCCGCTACGGCTGGTCGCCCGCGGTGCTGGGCTGCTCCGAGCGGGGCGCGACCGCCTGGTCCAAGGCCGGTCTCGACGCCCTCGAGCTCGGCGACGAGGCGGTGCTGGAGACGGCGTCGTTCAGCCTGGACGGACGCCCCATGCGCGGGGTCCGCCAGACCGTCAACCGGATGCAGCGCAGCGGGCACACCGTCGAGGTGACGCGGCTGCGGGACCTCGACGAGACCGCACGGATGCGGGTCGCCGAGCGCGCGCACCGCTGGCGCGGCGCCGAGGACGAGCGCGGCTTCTCGATGGCGTCCTCGCGGGTCGCGGACCCCTCCGATCCGGACGCGGTGATCGTCACCGCGCTCCGCGACGGCGAGCCGTCCGGGATGCTGCAGCTGGTCCCCTGGGGCCGCGACGGGCTCTCGCTGGACCTCATGGTCCGCGACGCCGACGCCGACAACGGGGTCAACGAGCTGATGATCGCCGAACTGATGGCGGCCGCGAAGGACCACGGCGTGAAGCGGGTGTCGCTGAACTTCGCGATGTTCCGCTCCGCCCTGGAGCGCGGCGAGCGGATCGGCGCCGGACCGGTCGCCCGCGGCTGGGCCCGGGTGCTGCGGATCGCGTCGCGCTGGTGGCAGATCGACTCGCTCTACCGGTTCAACGCGAAGTTCCGCCCGAGCTGGTACCCGCGCTACGTGCTGTTCCCCGCCGTCCGCGACCTGCCGCGGGTGCTGTTCGTCGTGCTCGAGGCCGAGGGCTTCGGCGGCCGACCGCCGGCGCTGCTGCGGCTGCTGCGCCGGTGAGCCGGGTCCGCGCGGGGGCGGCGCCGTGATCCACGCCTCCGAGCTGCGCCTCGACGTCGTCGCCGCGGTGGTCGTGCCGGCGGTGGCGGCGGTGCTGCTGCTCGTCCTCACCGGTGGGGCGTGGCACCGGCTGCGCCGGGTGGCCCGGACGCTGCTCGTGGCCGTCTCGGCCGTGGCCGTGCTCGCGGCCGCCGGGGCCGGGGCCAACCTGCTCGGCGGCTTCTTCCCCACCGTCGGGTCGTTGATCGGGTCCTCCCCCGACCCCGGCGAGGGCTCGGTCGCCGACATCGGCCCGGACGGCGCGGGCCTCGACGCGGCGATGCCGCTGGTCGCCGCCCGCTCCGCGCAGGGGCTGGGCTCCACGCTGCACATGACCCTGCACGGGGCCGTGTCCGGCATCGACCGCGACGCCGACGTCTACCTCCCGCCCGGCTACACCGAGCACCCGCGGGCGCGGTTCCCGGTCGTCGAGTGGCTGCCCGGGTTCCCCGGCGAGCCCCGCGAGGTGGCCGCGCTGTTCAAGGTGCCCGACGTCCTCGACGCCGCGATCGCCGCGCACCGCATCCCGCCGGTCGTGATGGTGGTCCCCGACATCAACGGCGAGCCCCGGTTCGGCCACGACCAGGAGTGCGTCGACGCCCAGCACGGCGCGGCCGACGACACCTACCTGACCACCGACCTCGTCGACTGGACGACCCGGCACCTGAGGGTGCGGCCCGACCGCGGCGCCTGGGCGCTGGCCGGCTGGTCCTCGGGCGGCTACTGCGCGATGAACCTGGCGCTGCGCCACCCGCGCACCTACGCGCTCGCGGTCAGCCAGAGCGGCTACGACCGCACCCCCGACGACGTCGTCACCGGGGAGCTGTTCGCCGGGCGGCCCGACCTGGCCGCCGCCAACGACGTCGTCGCGCTGCTGGGCGAGCGGCCCGCGCCCCTGGCGATGCTGGTCACCGCGGGCTCCGACGAGCCCGAGGAGCGGGCCGCCGCGGACCGGATCCGCGCGGCCGCCGCGCCGCCGGTGACCGTCGACACCCGGCTCTACCCGGGTGGCGGACACAACCAGAACGCCGTCCGCGCGCAGCTGCCGGACCTGGTGGACTGGCTGGGTGCGCACCTGCTGGGGCCGCTGGTCCCGCCCGCGACGCCGGCGGGTGTCACGATCGACGACGGGCCCGGCGTGCCGCAGCGTGTGCTGCCGGTGCCCGACCCCTAGGAAGGAGACACACGTGGTCTGGGAGGGAGTCGGCACCCTGCTGCTCGTCGGCGGGCTGCTCGCCGGGGTGGTGTGGATCGTGATCGCGGCCGGCGTCGGGGAGATACCGAGGGTGCTGCACGGCCTGGCGCTGTGGCTGCTGGTGCCGCTGGCATGGCTGGGCTCGCTCGGGGTCGTGCTGGCCGGCGGGTCGGTCGGGGCGGGCTGGGCGGTGCTGCTCGGGCTGCTCCTCGCCACCGGGGTCGCCTGCGCGGCGGCGCGGATGCTGGCGGGTCGGCGGAGCTGACCACCCACCGGTCAGAATGACGGCGTGGACTTCCGCTCCGTCTACCGCCACCACTTCCTGCGCACCGCCGCGGCGACCCTGCACACCACGATGGCCGACCCGGCCGCCAACGTCGCCGCGGTGCTGGAGACCGCCCGGACCTGCGCCGACGACGGCGTCGGGCTGGTGGTGTTCCCCGAGCTGACGCTCTCGGGCTACTCCATCGAGGACGTCCTGATGCAGGACACGCTGCTGGAGACCGTCGAGACCGGGCTGCTCTCCCTCGTCGAGGCGACAGCGGACCTGCTGCCGGTGCTGGTGGTCGGGGCACCGCTGCGGTACCGCCACCGCCTCTACAACTGCGCGGTCGTGATCCACCGGGGCCGGATCCTGGGCGTCGCCCCGAAGTCCTACCTGCCGACCTACCGCGAGTTCTACGAGCGTCGCCAGACCGCCCCCGGGGACGACGTCCGCGGCGCCTCGATCCGGCTCGGCGCCACCGACGTCCCCTTCGGCACGGACCTGCTCTTCGCCGCCGAGGACCTGCCCGGCCTCGTGCTCCACGCCGAGGTCTGTGAGGACTACTGGGTGCCGATCCCGCCGTCGGCGGAGGCGGCGCTGGCCGGGGCGACGGTGCTGGCGAACCTGTCCGGCTCACCGATCACGGTCGGCCGGGCCGACACCCGGCACCTGCTGTCGCGCTCGGCGTCGGCGCGCTGCCTGGCCGCCTACGTCTACGCCGCCGCGGGTGAGGGCGAGTCGACCACGGACGTCTCGTGGGACGGCCAGACCATGATCTACGAGAACGGCGTGCTGCTCGCGGAGTCCGGGCGCTTCCCGCAGGGCGCGCGGCACGCGGTCGCCGACGTCGACCTGGACCTGATCGCCGGCGAGCGGCGCCGCCAGGGCACCTTCGACGACAACCGCCGCACCCACGCCGCCCGCACCGACGCCTTCCGCACGGTGGCGTTCCGGCTCGACCCGCCCGGCCACGACATCGGTCTGCGCCGCACCGTGGAGCGTTTCCCGTTCGTGCCCGCCGACCCGGCGCGGCTGGAGCAGGACTGCTTCGAGGCCTACTCGATCCAGGTCTCCGGGCTGGAGCAGCGGCTGCGGGCGATCGGCCAGCCGAAGGTCGTGATCGGTGTGTCCGGCGGGCTCGACTCCACCCACGCCCTGATCGTCGCGGCGCGGGCGATGGACCGGCTCGGCCGCCCGCGCACCGACATCCTCGCCTTCACCATGCCCGGCTTCGCCACCTCCGACCACACCCGCAACAACGCCGTCGCACTGTCCGAGGCCCTCGGCGTCACCTTCGCCACGATCGACATCACCGGCACCGCGCGGACGATGCTGTCGGAGATCGACCACCCCTTCGGCCGGGGGGAGCCCGTCTACGACGTCACCTTCGAGAACGTCCAGGCCGGGCTGCGCACCGACTACCTGTTCCGGCTGGCGAACCAGCGCGGCGGGATCGTGCTCGGCACCGGGGACCTGTCGGAGATCGCGCTCGGCTGGTCCACCTACGGCGTCGGCGACCAGATGTCGCACTACAACGTCAACGGCGGCGTCCCGAAGACGCTGATGCAGCACCTCATCCGCTGGGTGGTCTCCTCCGAGCAGTTCCCGCCCGAGGTGTCGGCGGTGCTGCGCTCGGTGCTCGACACCGAGATCACCCCGGAGCTGGTGCCCTCGGACGGGACGACCGAGGTGCAGTCCAGCCAGGCCACCGTCGGTCCGTACGCGCTGCAGGACTTCACGCTCTGGTACACGCTGCGGCACGGCTTCCGGCCGTCGAAGATCGCGTTCCTGGCCGGGCACGCCTGGTCCGACGCCGCCGCGGGCCAGTGGCCGCCCGGGTTCCCCGACGACGAGCGGCCCGCCTACTCCCCCGCCGAGATCCGGCGCTGGCTGCAGGTCTTCGCGCGACGGTTCTTCCAGTTCGCGCAGTTCAAGCGCTCCGCGCTGCCGAACGGACCGAAGGTGTCCGCGGGCGGCGCGCTGTCACCCCGCGGGGACTGGCGGGCGCCCTCGGACCTGTCGGCGACGATCTGGCTGGACGAGATCGAACGCGAGGTCCCGGCCGGCTGAGGGCGGCCCGGCCGCGGGGCGCGACGCGGACGCCGCAGCACCCCGGGGTCCGGACGGGGGCTGGTCCACTGGGCCGTCCGGCGGCGACGACGGGTGAGCCGATCACACGTCCGGCGCAGCGGTGGTGCGTGTCGTCGTGTCGCCGGGACCGGTCGCCGATCGGCGGCACGGTTCACCGAGCGGACGGGGCCGCGCTGTGCCGACCGGGCGGCGTCACACCGGGCGGCTGAACCGCCGGTGGGCCCCGGCGCGACTCCGCACACCCCTCGCGAACAGCGGGAACGCCCGGTCCTGAGTGGACCGACGCACCCCGGACGACGGGCCCCCGCCCCGCCGGGGTCGGGTGAACCCGACCACTACTGTCGCCCGCATTCGACCTGGAGGTGAGTCGTGGCACTCGCGAACATCCTGTCCGAGATGCCGGATCTGCTGGAGCGGACCCTGGCGGAACACACCCCCGACGCGCAGGGCTTCTGCCGTGAGTGCCGGGACGCGACGGGGGTCAGCGCCACCTGGCCCTGCGTGACCCGCGAGCTGGCCGAGCAGGCCCGCTCGATGTCCTCCGGCGGCCCCGGCACCGTCGACGAGCGGCCCGCCGAGGGCACCGTGGCCGGGCGTCGCCGGGCCCGGGACCTCTCGGCCCCGCTCGGCAACGGCCGGCACCGCTCGATCTAGGCCGGTCCGGCGCCCCGGACACCACGTCCGGGGCGCCGTCGTCGTCAGGACAGCCGGGCCGGCGCGTCCGGGCGGTGCGTCTCCCGGATGAGCAGCACCGCGACCAGCGAGATCACGGCGACGACGACCATGTAGGCCGCGACCGCCATCGACGTCCCGTAGCCCTGCTGCAGCGCGGCGGCGATCAGCGGTGCGAACCCGCCGCCCAGCACGGCGCCGACGGCGTAGGAGAACGAGGCGCCGCTGTAGCGGAAACGGGCCTCGAACATCTCCGCGAACAACGCGGACTGCGGGCCGTAGGACAGGCCCAGTCCCACCGTGAGCACGACGACCGCGACGACCATCGCGGCGAACCCGGTGGTGTCGAGCAGCAGGAAGAACGGCACCGGCCACACCACGAGTAGCACCGAGCCCACCAGGTAGGCGCGCTTGCGGCCCACCCGGTCGGACCAGACCGCGCCGGCGACGATGCTGACCAGCCAGCTCAGCGAGCCGATGATCACGACGACGATCATGGTGTTCCGCGGGACCTCGAGCACCTGGGTGCCGTAGGAGAGCAGGTAGGCCAGGAAGATGTAGCCGATCGCGTTGTTCGCCACGAAGCTGACTGAGGCCAGCACCAGCTCGCGCGGACGGTGCCGGAACACCTCCAGGATCGGGGCGCGGCTGCGGCCGCGGTTCTGGCGCAGCATCGCGAAGACCGGGCTCTCCTCCACCCGCAGCCGGATCACGAGCCCGACGACGACCAGCAGGATCGACAGCAGGAACGGGATCCGCCAGCCCCACGCGGCGAACTGCTCGGGGGTGGTCAGGTTGGACACGACGAGGAACACCAGCTGGGCCAGGATCAGCCCGGCGGGCACCCCGATCTGCGGGAACGAGCCGTAGCGCCCGCGCCTGCCGGGCGGGGCGTGCTCGACCGCCATCAGCGCGGCGCCGCCCCACTCACCGCCGGCCGAGAGGCCCTGCAGCAGGCGCAGCACGACGAGCAGCACCGGCGCCGCGACGCCGATCTGGCCGTAGGTGGGCAGCAGGCCGACGCCGACGGTGGCCACGCCCATCAGCAGCAGCGAGAAGACCAGCATCTTCTTGCGGCCGAGGCGGTCGCCGAAGTGCCCCCACACGATGCCGCCGAGCGGACGCGCCACCAGGCCGACCCCGAGGGTCGCGAACGCGGCCAGGGTGCCCGAGGCCGCGGACATCGTGGTGAAGAACTGGCTGTTGAACACCAGGGCCGCGGCCGTGGCGTAGATGAAGAAGTCGTACCACTCGATCGTCGTGCCGATCGCGCTCGTCGCGGCGACCCGGCGCACCTGCCCGGGCGCGGAGCCGGTCGTGTCGGCGGCACTCGTCGGGCCCGCGCCGGGCCCGGCCTGCTGCTCGGTCATGCGTCCTCCCCTGACCCGGGACGGCGGTGTCCCGGACAGCGCTACTTTGCACCGAACGTCCGGTCGGGTAAAGACGTCCGGGGTGCCCGATCCGCGCCACTCGTCGCACGGCCGGGTGCGGTCGCCGCCACGAACGGTCCGCGAAGATCGGACATCACGGGACATTCGCTACCGTCCGGTCACTGAACACGCGGTCCGGTACCCCCGACGGGCCGGGATCCCCCGATCCCGACGCTCCCCCGCAGCCCGGCCGGTCCGCGTGCCGGAGGAGAGACCGTCGTGCCCCGACACCGACATCGGGCGCAGGCCGGGCTTCGGCCCGGTCTGCGTCACGTCGCCACCGCGGCCGCCGTCGCGAGCGGCACGCTCGCCGTCGTCACGCCCGTGACCGGGCTCGGCTTCGGGCCGGCCGAGGCCGATCTGCGCCTGGCCGCACAGGACGTGTCCGACGGCCGGGACGACGACGGCGCCGGCGCTCCGTTCGCCGAGGCCTCGGCCGCCGCCGACGGACTGCGGGACACACCCGTGCTCGGCGCCGAGATCGTCCGCGACGCGGGCCTGCTCGACCCCGCCGCGGACGCGAGCCTCGCCGCGGCCCGCAAGGCCCAGGACCTCGCGCAGGAGGCCGCCGAGCAGGCCAGGACCGCCGCCGAGCTCGCCGCCCGCGGGCTGGGCGATCCGTCGTGCGGGCTCGACCTCGACGACCTGGGCCGGGTCAAGGCCTGGGTCTCCGACGCCGCGGAGTTCCTCGGCTGCGCCTACGGCGAGACCGACCTGATCGGCGTCGCGAACCGGGCGAACGCCTCCGACCACCCGACCGGACACGCCCTGGACATCATGGTGCGCGGGCAGAAGGGCGACCGCATCGCCGACTGCGCCCTGGCCAACGCCGACGAGCTCGGCGTGAAGTACGTGATCTGGGAGCAGCGCATGAACGACGGCTCCGGGTGGTCGACGATGGAGGACCGCGGCGGCGACACCGCGAACCACTACGACCACGTGCACATCTCGTTCGACAAGCGCGCCGGGTCCGGCGAGCCGGACCTCGGCCGCTGCGCCTGACCCGCCGCCCGGTCCGCGGCGGTGCACGGACCGGGCGGCGGTGGTCTCAGACGCCGATCTTCGCCGGGCGTCCGTCCTTCAGGTGCCGGATCGCGGCGACGGCCGGACGCGGCTGCGCGGCGCCGCCGTCGGGCCAGTGCGACGCGGGCTTCTCCGGCGAGGCGTCGTCGACGTCGCCCGGGTGCTGCACGGAGACCAGCACGAAGTTCTCGGTGACGACCGGCCCGCAGCACTCCGAGCCGACCGGGACGCTGGCGAACAGCCGGGTCGAGCCGCGCTGCGGCCCCTCCAGCACGACGCCGTAGAGGCCGTCGTTGATCTCCAGCGCCTGGCTGGAGTCGGTCGAGACCCACAGGTTGCCGTAGGGGTCGAACGCCACGTTGTCCGGCGAGGTGATCGGGCTGACCTGGGACTTGTCGAACCCGCCGAAGTAGGTCGACGGGTCGTCGGGGTTCCCGCAGACCAGCAGGATGTTCCAGGCGAACGTCGTCGCCGCCGGGTCGTCGCGCGTCTCGGTGAGCTCGATGACGTGGCCGTGCTGGTTGGCGTTGCGCGGGTTCGCCTCGTCCGGACCGGCCTTGGCGCCCGCCTTGCCGCGGTCGGAGTTGTTGGTGCAGGCGATGTAGACCTTCCCGGTGCGCGGGTTGGGCTCCACGTCCTCCGGGCGGTCCATCTTCGTCGCGCCGACCCTGTCCGCGGCGAGCCGGGTGAACACGAAGACGTCGGCGACGCTCATGCCGTCCACGTAGGACGTCGTGGTCGAGGCCAGCGGCTTCCACTGCCCGGAGCCGTCGAAGCGGCCGTCGCGCGGCAGCGCCCCGGTGCCGGTGATCTCCGCGGCCGGGCTGTCCCCGGTGAACGTCGCGACGTAGAGCGTGCCCGACGACAGGAGGGTGGCGTTGTGCTCGCGTGCGGCCCGGCTGTGACCACGGCGCATCCGCTTGTCCGACACGAACTTGTAGACGTAGTCGAAGCGCTCGTCGTCGCCCATGTAGACGACGGGGCGCCCGTCACGGGTGAGCGCGACAGTGGCGCCCTCGTGCTTGAAGCGGCCGAGCGCGGTGTGCTTGACCGGCTTCGAGCGCGGATCGTGCGGGTCGACCTCGACGATGTAGCCGAACCGGTTGGCCTCGTTCGGCTCCTGCGCGAGGTCCCAGCGCGGGTCGACGGTCTCCCACCGGCGCTCCGAGGGCCCCTCGGAGATGCCGTAGCGCTTCGCCCGGTCGTCGGTGACCGGGCCGGAGGCGAAGTAGCCGTCGAAGTTCTCCTCGCCGGACAGGAAGGTGCCCCACGGAGTGGTGCCACCGGCGCAGTTGCCGATCATGCCCTGCACGCTGCGCCCGGTCGGGTCGGCCTTCGTGCGCAGCACCTCGGCCCCGGCGGCCGGGCCGTCGAGCACCATCTCGGTGTCGGCGGTGATGCGCCGGTTGAGCCTCCCGGCGCGGTCGTAGCGCAGCTCGCCGGTGCGCAGGTCGCGGGTCACCTCGACGACGCCGCCGCCGTGCGCGGCCATGCCGATCCGGATCTGCTCGGGGGTGGGGGCGTCCTCGTCGTACCCGCGGAACATCAGCGGCTCGAGCGTGTACTCGTGGTTGGAGAACATGACGTAGCGGCGGCCGGGGCCGTCGATCGGCAGGATCCCGCAGAAGTCGTTGTTGTAGCCGAACTGGCGGGCCTGCGCGGCGGCGGTCTGGTTCTCGAAGTCGAACTCCGGCGCGTCCGGGAACATCGGGTCGCCCCAGCGGATCACGACGTTGCTCGCGTAGTCGACCGGCACGCGGATCGCGTCGTCGAGGTTCGGCGCGACCGTCTCGTACTGCAGCCCGCGCGGGGGCCGGGCCTGCGCCGGCGCGGCCACGTCGGCACCGAGCGGGTGGGCCGGCGCGGCCGGGGTGGGCTCGGCCGCCGAGGCGGTGCCGGCCAGGGCCACACCGGCCCCGGCGCCCAGGCCGAGCACCGCACCGGCGCGGAGCATCCCGCGCCGGTCGAGCACGGCCTGCATGACGTCACCGAAGTAGGCGTTCGACGACGGGTTGGGCTCGGGCCGGGAGCAGGCGTCGCCGCACCGGTAGCGGCAGGTGAGGCCCTGACGTCCGTGCCGCACGCGGTCGAGGAGCGGGAGGGCACGGCGGGGGCCGGCCTGGGGGGCGTCGCCGGGGCAGCTGTGGGCCACGGTCGTCCTCCTGGGGTCGTGGTGGGATGACGCGGTCCGGTCCGGTCCGTTCGGAACCGTCCGTTTCCTCCGCATCCCAGCACCCCCGTTCTCCCGTGGGGTGAGGAGAAGGTGGCCGCCGGGTGAACGCATCCCCGGAAGGGGTGGTGTCGACCACGCAACGCGACCGGCGCGGCCACCCGTCGGGTGACCGCGCCGGTCGAGCGTGCGCTGGACGAGGGCACGGACCGGGGCGGGCTGGTGCCTCGCCCCGGCCCGGCGGGATCAGACGATGCCCTGGCGGGCGGCGGTGTAGACGATCTCGGTGCGACGACGGACCTCGAGCTTGTCGCGCAGGTTCCGCACGTGGAACTTCACGGTGGCCTCGGAGATCCGCAGCCGGGTCCCGATCTCGCGGTTGGACAGGCCGACGGCGAGCAGCCGCAGGACCTGGTTCTCGCGGTCGGTCAGCAGCGAGGTCTTGCAGAGGTCCGGCGTGGGCGACGGCGCCGGGTCGGTGTCGCGCAGCACCTGCAGCGGGCCGGCGCTCGCGGTGCCCGGGTCGAAGACGCCCTCGCCGCGCAGGACCGTGCGCAGCGCCCGCACGATCTCGGCGGTGTCGGCACCCTTGCGCAGGTAGCCGTGGACACCCAGGCGGACGGTGCGCATCATCGAGTCGCGGTCACGGCAGCCGGTCAGCACGAGGATCTTCACCCCGCGGCAGCGCTCCAGCAGCGCACGCACCAGGTCGAGGCCGGGCCGCTCGTCGCGGGCGAACTCGATGTCGACGATGATCGCATCGGGGCGGGCGCGCTCGGCGGCCATCAGGGCGTCGCGCGGGGAGGCGGCCTCGCCGGCCGGGGCCAGGTCGGGCTCGGCGGTCAGCAGGGCGCGCAGCCCGTGCCGGACGACCGGCTCGGAGTCGACGACGAGTACCCGGGCCGCGCGGCGGATCACATCCGCGCCGTCGGCCCCGCGGCCGGCACGCAGATCGGTGGCCTCACGAACGGCTTCGAGCGTCATCGCTGTCCTCCGGTGGATCTGTTGCGTCATCGCAGGAACGCCACCCGGCGTCCCGATGCGGCAAACCGTAAGGAGCGCCACGTTGCCCCCACGTTGCGCGCGATCGAGCGACGTCGCATCCCGCCCCGGTCACGAGGGGTCGAGCCCCCGAGCAGCGGGTATGCTCACGACCCCGGGACGGACCACCGATTCCGGGACGGTCCCGCGCCGGCGCGGGACATCACGTGGGAGCAGGGCACGACGTGCCCCCAGCCGTGTCGGGAGGCGACGTGAGCGGAGCCGAGGGCGGGACGTCCCCCGAGGAGATGGTCGCCGACGCACATCGCCTGCGGCGCATCTACGACGACGGTCTCGGCGCCGGCGGTTCGGCGGGCACCCCCCGCCCGGTCGTCTCGGACTCGTGGCAGCGCAGCCTGGCCGCGCACGTCGACCCGGAGGGCCGGCTCCCCCCGCTCATCTATCTCGCCGACGAGCTGAAGGAGGTCCGGACCGGCCACCCGCTGCACGCGGTGATGCCGCTGCTCCGTTCCACCCTCGTGAGCATCGCCGACGAGGCGATGCACGTGATGCTCGTGACCGACGCCGACGGCACCGTCCTGTGGCGCGACGGCGCGCACGGCCTGCTGCACTCCGCCGACGACGTCGGACTCGTCGAGGGCACCCGCTGGGCCGAGGAGACGATCGGCACCAACGCGATGGGGACGGCGCTGGCCGTCGACGAGCCGGTCCGGATCCATTCCGCCGAGCACCTCGTCCGGGCCTACCACGACTGGACCTGCGTCGCGGCCCCCGTGCACGACCCCGACACCGGCGACACCATCGGCGCGATCGACATCTCCGGGCCGCTGCACACCGTGCACCCCGCGCTGGTGCAGCTGGTGACGGCGACCGCGCACCTCGCGGAGAACCAGCTGCGGGTGCGGCTGGCGATCGCCGACGAGCGGCTGCGGGTCAAGAACATGCCGCACCTCGCGGCGCTGCGCGGCTCCGAGGGCGCCCTGCTGTCCGCGAGCGGCCGGGTCATCGCCAGCGAGCCCTACGGCCTGTTCCCCGAGCGGATCCGGCTCGACGACGGCGTCGACCGGGTGCAGCTCGGCGACGGCCGGGAGATGGCCGTCGAGAGGCTGGCCGAGGGCTACCTGCTGGTGCCGCCGTCGCGGCGGCGCGGGCGCGTCGTCCCGACGGCGCCGACCGGTGCGCCCCGCCCGCTGGAGCTGCGCTTCACCGGCGGGAGCGGTCCGCGCGTCACCCTCGACGGCGAAGAGTTCGCCGCCACCCTGCGCCCGGCGGAGATCCTCACCGCGCTGGCGCTGCACCCCGACGGGCTCTCCGGCGAGCAGCTGACCCTGATGCTCTACGGCGAGGACGGCAACCCGACCACCGTCCGCGGCGAGATCCACCGGCTACGGTCGTCGCTGGGCGCGGAGCTGCTGCTCACCCGCCCCTACCGGCTGGCGGCCGGGCCCCAGGCCGACTTCCTGCGGATCCGCGCGGCGCTGCGCGACGGCCGGGTGTCCGACGCGCTCGACTCCTGTCACGGCGAGCTGCTGCCCCGGTCCGACGCGCCCGCCGTGCGCGAGCTGCGCGACGAGCTCGTGGTCGGGCTGCGGCACGCCGTGCTCGCCTCGGACGACGTCGCGCTCCTGCACCGCTTCGTCGTGCACCCGCTGGGGACCGACGACCTGGAGGCGCACGAGCTGCTGCTGGACCTGCTGGACCGGGACGACCCGCGCCGCGCCGCCGTCGCCGCACGGGCCGAGCACCTGCGGGACTGACCCGCCGCGCTCAGGTCTGTGCGGCCAGCGGGCTGTCCGGCTCGGGCTCCAGCTCTCCCGCACGCCACAGGGCCGCGTAGCGACCGCCCGCGCGGACCAGCTCGTCGTGCGTGCCCTCCTCGGCGATCCGACCGCCGGACAGCACCACGATCCGGTCCGCCCGCCGCGCGGTCTGCAGCCGGTGGGCGACGACGAACGCGGTCCGCCGCGACGCCACCCGTTCCCCCGCCGCCAGCACGGTGGCCTCGGTGGCCGGGTCCAGTGCCGCGGTCGCCTCGTCGAAGATCAGGACGTCCGGGTCGACCAGCTCGGCCCGCGCCAGCGCGACGAGCTGCCGCTGCCCCGCCGACAGGCCCTGCCCCCGCTCCCCCACCGGGGTGCGGAACCCCTGCGGCAGCGACCGCACCAGGCCCAGCGCCCCGACCGCGCGGGCCGCGGCCTCGATCCGCTCCGGCGGGGCGTCCGGGCGGCCGTAGGCGATGTTCGAGGCGACGTCACCGGTGAACAGGTGCGCCTCCTGCGGGACCACCCCGAGCCGCGCGCGGTACCCGGCCAGCGGGAAGCGGCGCACGTCGACGCCGTCGACGCGGACCTGGCCGTCGCCGGTGTCGTAGAACCGGGCGATCAGCTTGATCAGCGTCGACTTGCCGGCACCGGTCGCGCCCACCAGCGCGACGGTCTCGCCCGCCCCGACGCGCAGCGACACGTCGTCGAGGGCGGGGGCGTCCACCCCCGGGTAGCGGAACGTCACGTGGTCCAGCTCGACCTCGCCGCGCAGCCGCGGCGGCACGGGCGCCGGCCGCTCGGGCTCGTCCGGGACGGAGGTGGGCGTGCGCAGCAACTCCGAGATCCGGTTCAGGCCGACACGGGCCTGCTGGTAGCCGTCGAACACCTGCGACAGCTGCTGCACCGGGCCGAAGAACAGGGTCAGGTACAGCAGGAACGCGGTGAGCACGCCCGGGGTGATGTCCCCGCCGACGATGCGGGTCCCGCCGACGAACAACACGACCGCCGTGGCGATGTCGGACAGGAACGCCACGAACGGGAAGTAGGTGGCGATGTAGCGCTGCGCGCGCAACCGCGACCGGCGGTAGGCGTCGGAACGCTCGCCGAAGCGGTCGTAGCTCAGCTCCTCGCGGACGTAGGCCTGCGCGATGCGCACCCCGGACACGTTCTCCTGCAGGTCGGCGTTGACCACGCTGACCCGCTCGCGGGCCTCGGCGTAGGCGCGGGAGGAGAACCGGCGGAACACCACGGTGCCGACCGCGAGCAGCGGCAGCAGCCAGCCCAGCGCGTACAGCGCGAGCTGCGGGTCGGTGAGCACCAGCGCGGTCGCGACCCCGCCGATCGTCAGGAGGCTGACGACGGCCTGCGCCAACCCGGTCTGCAGGAACGTGGACAGCGCGTCCACGTCGGTGGTCATCCGGGTCATGATCCGGCCGGACAGCTCGCGCTCGTAGAAGTCGAGGCCGAGCCGCTGCAGGTGCGCGTAGCTGCGCAGCCGCAGCAGGTAGAGCAGGCTCTCCCCGGCCCGGGCGGTGACCAATGTCTGGAACCCGACGACGACCGCGTCCAGCACGACGATCAGCAGCCCGGCCAGCGCCGCCAGCAGCAGGACCCGGGTGGCGCCGTCGGCGATGCCGTCGTCGACGGCGATCCGGGCGATGCTGGGCAGGGCCAGGGTCGCCAGCGCGTCCGCGGTCATCAACGCGACGCCGAGCACCAGCAGCCACCGCACGGGGCGCAGCAGCGAGGAGAGCCGGAACGCGGGATCGGGGGCGGTCGGGTCGTCGTCGCCGCGCAGCCGGGGGGACTCCGTCGCCGGGGGCAGCTTCGCGACGGACTCGAGCAGCTCGGGGGTCGCGCTGATCCCACCGGCCCAGCCGGCCGCGCCGCCGCCGCCGTCGCGGGTCAGGGCCCGGTCCGGGTCCTCCTCGATGCTGACCCGCGGCCACAGCTCCGGGGTGACGGCCGGGCCCGCCGCTGCTTCGGCGAGGACGCCGTTGCCGGTATCGGTGCCGGGTGCCGCCTCGTGGGCGGCGGGCTCGCGGGTACCGCCGCCGAGCTCGTCGGCGGGGCCGGTGGCGAGCAGCTCACGGAACAGCGCGCACCGGCCGCGCAGCTCGTCCTCGGTGCCGGTGTCGACGACCCGGCCCCTGTCCAGCACCGCGATCCGGTCGGCCAGCGCCAGGGTGGACCGCCGGTGCGCGACCAGCAGCGTGGTCCGCTCGGCGGTGAGCTCGTGCAGGGTCTCGTGGATCGCGGCCTCGGTCGCGGTGTCGACCGCGGAGGTCGCGTCGTCGAGCACGAGCACCCGCGGCCGGGTCAGCATCGCCCGGGCCAGCGCGATCCGCTGCCGCTGACCGCCGGACAGGGTGAGGCCGCGCTCGCCCACCTCGGTGTCGTAGCCGTCGGGCAGGTCCTCGACGAACGACGCCACCTGTGCGGCCTCGGCGGCGGCGCGGATCTCGTCCTCGCCGGCGTCGGGCCGGCCGTAGGCGATGTTGTTGCGGATGCTGTCGGAGAACAGGAACGCCTCCTCGAACACCACCCCGAGCTCGGCGCGCAGGTCGTGCAGCCGCAGGTCGCGCAGGTCCACCCCGCCGATCGCGAGGCGCCCGGCCTGCGGGTCGTAGAAGCGGGGCAGCAGCAGGGCGACCGTCGACTTGCCCGAGCCGGGCGGACCGACCAGGGCGAGGGTCTCGCCGGGTTCGACGCGCAGGGAGAGCCCGTCCAGGACCGGATCGGGGGCGGCGTCGCCGTCCGGGCCGGAACCCGCGGGCTCGTAGCCGAACCGGACGTCGTCCAGCTCGACGGTCAGCGGGCCCTCGGGCAGCGCGGCCGGACGCTCCGGGTCGACGATCTCCGGTGCGGCGTCGACGATCTCGAAGACACGCTCCGCCCCGGCCCGGGTCAGCTGCGCGGTGACCACGAGCGCGCCGATCAGCCGGGCGGGCCCGACGAGCATCCCGACGTAGGTGGTGAACGCCAGGAACGTGCCGAGGTCGATCGTGCCGCGGGCCGCCATCGCGCCACCGACGCCGATCACCGCGACCTGCCCCAGCCCGGGCAGCGCGAGCAGCATCGGGTTGAGCCGCGCGGTCAGCCCGGCGGCCCGCAGCCGCTCGCCGTAGAGCCGGCGGGCCCGTCCCTCCAGCGTGGCGGTCTCGCGGGCCTCCTGCCCGAATCCCTTCACCACGCGCACGCCGGTGACGGTCTCCTCGACCTGCTGGGCGATCTCGGCGGCCCGTTGCTGCGCGGACCAGGTGGCAGGGAAGAGCCTGCGCCGGATGCTGTTGGTCGCCAGGAACGCCAGCGGCAGCATGACCAGCGCGACCACGGTGAGCAGCGGCGAGAGGTACAGCATCGCGACGATCGCGACGACCACGAGCACCACGGTGCCCGCCGACAGCGGCACCATCGACAGGAAGCCCTGCACCAGCTGCAGGTCGGAGATGGCCCGCGAGGCGACCTGGCCGGTGCGCAGCCGGTCCTGGCGGACGCCGTCCATGCGCTGCACCGCGCCGAACACCGCGCGCCGCAGGTCGTGCTGCACGTTCAGTGCCATCTTGCCGCCGAGGTAGCGGCGCACGAACGCGCCGACGAACTTCAGCACGCCCAGCACCAGGAGCCCGCCGACGACCGGCGTGAGCACGCCGGTGTCCCCGCCGATCGCGCCGTTCACGCCCTCGCGGATCAGCAGCGGACCGATCGCCTCCAGCCCGACGCCGAGCATCGACGCGACGAGCGCACCGACGGTGACACGGCGGTGCCGCATGCAGGCCGTGGCCAGTCTGCGGATCCAGCCGGGGCGTGCGGAGGGGTGGGGAGAGGGCACGTCGCCAGGCTATGCCCGCCCCCCGACAACCGGCCCGGCGACGCCGCCCGGCGCGGGGCCGGCGGACACCCGCCGTCGACGACGGCCTCTCCCGCACCGCCCACCGGACCCGGCCACCGCGGCCCCTGCGCCGCCACCTCGTCGCCCCGGACCCGCCCCGTCGATCAGTACACGGGCGCGGCCGGGGGCCGGGCGGACGACGCTCGTGCGCCGGTCGGCAGGGCCTACGGCGGTGCTCACCGCGCGAGCGGGGTCCCGTACGCCCGGCGGCGCCGGACCCGGGGGCCGCCGGCTCGTCTCAGGTGATGTCCCGACGCGCCCCGACGACGGCGGCCAGTGCGATCCCCGCGGCCGTCCAGACCGCCAGGACCAGCAGCCCGACCCAGCCGGGCGGCGGGGCGCTGACCCCGGCCAGGAACTCCAGGACGAACTGCGACTGCGCCCCCAGCCCGGCCGAGCTCACGACCGGCTCCCAGATCGCGAGGTCACCGGCGTTGCCGGGCAGGAACGGCGTCAGCCGGGCGAACACCGACGGGTCGCCGAGCGAGGACCCGTCGCCCGCGCGCAGCGCCCCGGCGATCAGGTTCTCGCCGATGAGCAGGTAGCCGACGGTGAGCGCGATCGCCCCGGCCTGGTTGGTCACCAGGGTCCCGACGGCGACGCCGAGCACCCCCCACAGCGCGCACACCAGGATGCCGATCGCGCCCAGCCCGGCGAGCTGTCCGAGGTCGGGCAGCTGCTGGCCGCCGAGCGCCGCACCGCCGAGCAGCGGACCGACCACGACGAGGAACAGCGCGTACAGCCCGGCGACGACGGCGGCGATCAGCGCCTTGGCCGCGAGCACCTGGCCACGGGACCCGGTCAGGTAGGCCAGCGTGACGGTGCGGTGCCGGAAGTCGCCGGTGCCCAGCAGCGTCCCGAAGGCGCCGCCGACGATCGCGGTCATGGTCAGCGCCGACGCCAGCCCGGCGAGCATCAGGATCGCCGAGGTGTCGGTGGCCTGCGGCACGAGCAGCTGCAGGATGCTGCCGAGCAGGCTCTGGGCCAGCGCGAGCAGCAGCACCGGCAGGAACAGCAGCCACCACACCCGGGTGGACAGGGTCTTGCGGACCTCGGCGGTCAGGACCGCGCGGAAGCGGTCGAGGCTCACGGTCGCCATCAGCGCTGCTCCTCCCCCGCGAGCAGGCGCAGGAACATCTGTTCCAGCCCGGCGCGCTCCTCGCTCATGCCGTACACGGCGACGCCCGCGGCGAGCGCCAGGTCCCCGACGCGGACCGCGTCGGCCCCGCCGACGGCCAGCACGCCGTCGTCGACGCGGTCGATCTCGGTGATCCCGTCCGTGGCGAGCGCCTCGGCCAGCCGGGCCGGGTCCGCGGCGCGCACGAGCACCCGCGAGCCGTGGCCGGCGCGCAGCTCGGCGACGGTGCCGTCGAAACGGCAGGCACCACGGTCGATGACGACCAGGCGCTGCGCGGTCAGCTCCATCTCGGCCAGCTGGTGGGAGGAGACGAGCACGCTGCGCCCGGACGCGGCGAAGGCCTGCAGGAACGAGCGCAGCCAGGCGATGCCGTCGGGGTCGAGGCCGTTGCCCGGCTCGTCGAGCACGAGGATGCGCGGGTCGCCGAGCAGCGCGACGGCCAGGGCCAGGCGCTGGTTCATGCCGAGCGAGAACCCGCCCGCCGAGCGGTCCGCGGCGGCGGCCAGGCCGACCAGCGTGAGGACCTCGTCGACCCGCGAGTCGGGGACGCCGATCGCGGCGGCCGCGGCGCGCAGGTGCGCACGCGCCGTGCGCCGCGGGTGCACGCCCTGGACCTCCAGGACCGCGCCGACGACGCGGCCGGGCGAGGTCAGCGCGGAGAACGGGACGTCGTCGACGAGCGCGCGCCCGGTGCCGGGCACGACCAGGCCGAGGATCATCCGCAGCGTCGTCGTCTTGCCCGACCCGTTGGGTCCGAGGAACCCGGTCACCGAGCCGGGCTCGACGGTGAACGACAGGTCGTGCACGGCCTCGACCGGGCCGAACCTCTTGCCCAGACCCTCGACGACGATCCGCCCGCTCCCGGCCGCCGTCGCCGGGTCCGTGGACGCGGTCTCCTGCACTCCGGCCTCCCGCCGTTCTCGCGTCGCGCCCCGGTTCGCACCGGGGCATCGCCTGCCGGCCATCCTCACCCAGACCGGGATCCCGCCGGGAGGCGGCCCCGGCGCGGGACCGGCCCGACGGCGGCGGCCGGGGCCACGACCGCTACGCGGTGGCGCGCACCGCCGCCTCGACCGCAGCGGTGAGCGTGTCCAGGTACGCGTCGTCGCACGCCGCCCCGGTGACCAGCACCCGGAACAGCAGCGGAGCGATCAGGAGGTCGACCGCGAGATCGACGTCCACCGACGGCGGGAGGTCCCCCCGCTCGACCGCCGCCCGCAGCATCTCCACGCCGACCTCCCGCCGGGGGCCGGCCACGTCCGCCCGCATCACCTCGGCGAGGGCCGGGGTGTGGCGGAGCTCGGCCAGCAGCGTCGGGACCACGTCCGCCACCACCGGGGCGGCCACCTGGTCACGCAGCTCCCCGAGCAGCTCCCGCAGGTCGCTGCGGAACGCGCCGGTCGACGGAGCGGGTGGCAACGTGTCGGCGACGGCCTGACGGACTAGGTCGGCCAGCATCTCCTGCTTCGACGACCAGCGGCGGTACAGCGCGGCCTTGCCCACACCCGCACGCCGGGCGACGGCCTCCATCGACAGGCGGGCGTACCCGCACGCGGCCAGCTCGGCGAAGGTCGCGGACACGATCGCCTCGGTGACACGAGGCCGCAGCACCGCTCCGCCGGTGGTGGCTCGTCGGACGGTCACCCCGTCACCCTAGCGACCGACGGAACGCCTGCGTTCCGGCGAACGGTCGTCGACCGGCCACGTCGCCGACGGCACCCCGGCCGCGATCTCCTCCGTCGCGGTGGCGACCTCGTCGCTGGCCACAGCGACGACATCGCCCTCTCGACCTGCGCCCGCCCCTTCCCGCCCGCACCTGAGGACCCGGGATCGGACCGATCCGGTCGGCACTGGCGCGAGACCGACGAAACGGACTTGAATGGCGTGCGTCACACGCTCAGCGACGAGCCCCGAGGAGCCGCCCCGTGATCGACCCGACCAGCACCGTGTCCTCCCTGCTGCGCACCCACGCCACCGGGCGCCCGGACGACGAGGCCCTGCGCTTCGGCGACGTCCGCCGCACCTGGTCCGAGCTCGACGTCCGGGTGCGCAGGCTCGCGGCGGCCCTGCGCGCGGAGGGCATCGGCCCGGGCGACCGGGTCGCGGTGCTGGACCTCAACCACCCGTCGTGCCTGGAGCTGTCGCTGGCGTGCGCGTGGATCGGGGCGGCGAACGCGGTCGTGAACTTCCGCCTCGCCCCGCCGGAGATCGTCTACGTGATCGGCGACGCCCGGGCGCGGCTGCTGCTGGTCGGCCCGGAGTTCGCCGGGGCGGTCGGGCAGCTGCGGGAGAAGCTCACCGCGGTGGAGCGGGTGCTCCACGTGGGCGGGGAGGCCGACGAGTACGAGGCGTTCCTCGCCGCGCACGAGCCGGACACCGACCCCTACGACGCCGGCCCCGGCGACTGCTTCGTACAGCTCTACACCTCGGGCACCACCGGGTTCCCGAAGGGCGCGATGCTCACCCACGGCGCGATGCTGGCGCACGCCGCGCACGTCGCCGCGGACTTCGAGCTGACGCCGACCGACGTCGTGCAGGTCGCGATGCCGCTGTTCCACGTCGGCGGGACCAGCTACGCCTTCCTCGCGCTGGCCCAGGGCGCGCGGATCGTGATGGCCCGGATGCCCGACCCGGCGGCGCTGCTGGACATGGTCGCCGCGGAGGGCATCACGCACACGTTCTGGGTGCCCGCGCTGATGGGTGCGATGACCCAGGTGCCGGGCGCGGCCGACCGCGACTACACGTCGCTGCGGGCCATCTCCTACGGCGCCTCGCCGATGCCGCTGCCGGTGATGCGGGCGTCGCTGGCGCTGTTCGGCCCGAAGCTGCACCAGGTCTACGGGATGACCGAGGCCTGCGGCGTGGTCAGCTCGCTGGGCCCGGAGGACCACGGGGACCCGGCCGTCGAGCACCGGCTGGTGTCGGCGGGCAGGCCGATCACCGGCTGCACGATCGAGGTGCGCGACCCGGCGACGGGCGAGCGGCTCGGCACGGACGAGCCCGGGGAGATCTGGGTGCGGACCGACCAGCTGATGAGCGGCTACTGGGACAAGCCGGAGGCGACGGCGGCGGCGATCACCCCGGACGGGTGGCTGCGGTCCGGTGACGGCGGCCACATCGACGCCGACGGCTACGTCTACGTCACCGACCGGATCAAGGACATGATCGTCTCGGGCGGCGAGAACGTGTACCCGGCCGAGATCGAGCGGGTGCTCGCCGAGCACCCGACCGTCGGCGACGTCGCCGTCATCGGAGTGCCCGACGACCGGTGGGGCGAGGTCCCGAAGGCCTGCGTGGTGGCCGCACCGGGGGCGACCGTCGACCCCGAGGAGCTGCTCGTTCACGCGCGCGCCCACCTGGCGTCGTTCAAGTGTCCGAAGACCGTCGACGTCCTGCCGGAGCTCCCCCGCAACCCGACCGGCAAGATCCTCAAGAAGGATCTCCGGGCACCGTTCTGGGCGGGCCGGGAGCGCAGCACCGTCTGACGTGGCGCCGGTCTCATACTGAGACACGCCGAAACTTGACCGACTCAAGAAAAGCGGGCAGTCTCGCCGCCGTGTCGAACGCATCGGACTACGAGGGCATGCTGCGCGCAGCGTCGCTGCGCGTGACGCGTCCTCGCCTGGCCGTGCTGCAGGCGGTGCACTCCCACCAGCACGCGGACACGGAGTCGATCATCCGTGTCGTGCGGGAGGACCTCGGGGAGGTGTCGCACCAGGCCGTCTACGACGTCCTGCGTGCGCTGCACTCCTCCGGGCTGGTCCGCAGGATCCAGCCCACCGGTTCCGTCGCGCGGTACGAGGCGCGGGTCGGCGACAACCACCACCACGTGGTGTGCCGGTCCTGTGGCGCCATCGCCGACGTCGACTGTGCCGTCGGCTCCGCACCCTGTCTCACCGCCTCCGACGACAACGGCTTCGTGATCGACGAGGCCGAGGTCGTCTACTGGGGCCGGTGCCCCGACTGCTCATCCACTGATCCCGAGAGGATGTCCCGTGTCTGACGAGCACCCCACCGTCGAGAGCGAGATGAACCGCGAGCAGGACGGCGGTTGCCCCGTCGCCGCCGGCCGCATCGCGCACCCCACCGAGGGTGGCGGCAACCAGAGCTGGTGGCCGAACCAGCTCAACCTGAAGATCCTGCGCAAGCACGCCCCCGCCTCGGACCCGATGGAGCCGGACTTCGACTACGCGAAGGAGTTCGCGACCGTCGACCTGGACGAGCTCGCCCGCGACGTCGACGCCGTCATCACCACCTCGCAGGACTGGTGGCCCGCCGACCACGGCAGCTACGCCGGGTTCTTCATCCGGATGGCCTGGCACTCGGCCGGCACCTACCGGACCTACGACGGCCGCGGCGGCGCCGGTGCCGGGATGCAGCGCTTCGCCCCGCTGAACAGCTGGCCCGACAACGGCAACCTCGACAAGGCCCGCCGGCTGCTGTGGCCGGTCAAGCAGAAGTGGGGCCGGAAGGTCTCCTGGGCCGACCTGATGGTCTTCGCGGGCAACCGCGCGCACGAGATCTCCGGCTTCCCGATGTTCGGCTTCGCCGGCGGTCGCGCCGACGTGTGGGAGCCCGAGGAGGACGTCTACTGGGGCTCGGAGAACGTCTGGCTGGGCAACGAGGCGCGCTACGGCGGCAGCAAGGACTTCGCCCACCGCGAGCTGGAGAAGCCGCTCGGCGCGTCGCACATGGGTCTGATCTACGTCAACCCGGAGGGCCCCGACGCCAGCGGTGACCCGATCGCCGCGGCCCGCGACATCCGCGAGACCTTCGGCCGGATGGCGATGAACGACGAGGAGACCGCCGCGCTGATCGTCGGCGGGCACACCCTCGGCAAGACCCACGGCGCCGCCAACCCGGACGAGAACGGCAACGTCGGCCCCGAGCCGGAGGCCGCCGACATCACCGAGCAGGGCCTGGGCTGGAAGCAGAACTTCCGGTCCGGCAAGGGCCGTGACGCCATCACCTCCGGGCTCGAGGTCATCTGGACCCGCACCCCGAACCGGTGGAGCCACGACTACCTCAAGCACCTCTACGCCTACGAGTGGGAGCTGACCGAGTCCCCGGCGGGTGCCAAGCAGTTCGTCGCCAAGGACGCCCCGGAGATCATCCCCGACCCGGAGCCCGGCTACCCGAACCGCAAGCCGACGATGCTGGTCACCGACGTCGCGCTGCGCGTCGACCCGTCCTACGGCGAGATCACCCGCCGTTGGCTGGACAACCCGTCCGAGTTCGAGGACACCTACCGTCGCGCCTGGTACAAGCTGACCCACCGCGACATGGGCCCGAAGGAGCGCTACATCGGCGCCTGGGTGCCGCAGGAGGAGCTCCTTTGGCAGGACCCCGTCCCGGCCGTCGACCACCCGCTGGTGGACGCCGACGACGTCGCATCGATCAAGGCGAAGGTCCTCGAGTCCGGCCTGTCGGTCACCGACCTGGTCAAGACCGCCTGGGCCGCGGCCTCGTCGTTCCGCCAGTCGGACAAGCGCGGTGGCGCCAACGGCGGCCGCATCCGCCTGGAGCCGCAGCTGCAGTGGGAGGTCAACGACCCCGACACGCTGCGCCAGGTCGTCTCGGCGCTGGAGTCGCTCCAGTCCGACGTCAACGCCTCGCTGACCGGCGGCAAGAAGATCTCCTTCGCCGACCTGGTCGTCCTGGCCGGTGCCGCGGCGCTGGAGAAGGCCGCCAAGGACGGCGGGCACGACATCACCGTGCCGTTCGTCCCGGGCCGCACCGACGCCACCCAGGAGAAGACCGACGTCGAGTCGTTCTCCTACCTGGAGCCCACCGCCGACGGCTTCCGCAACTACCGCGGCAAGGGCCACACCCTGCCCGGCGAGTTCCTGCTCGTCGACCGCGCGAACCTGCTCGGCGTCTCCGCCCCGGAGATGACCGTGCTGGTCGGCGGCCTGCGTGTGCTGGGCGCCAACACCGGCGGGTCGACGGCCGGCGTGTTCACCGACAAGGTCGGCACGCTGACCAACGACTTCTTCACCAACCTGCTGGGCTCCGACCTCCAGTGGCGTTCGGTCGCCGGTGACGACGACTCCTTCGAGGCCGTCGACGCCTCCGGGAACGTGAAGTGGACCGGCACCCGTGCCGACCTGGTCTTCGGGTCGAACTCCGAGCTGCGCGCCGTCGCCGAGGTCTACGCCTCCGACGACGCGAAGGAGAAGTTCGTCCGCGACTTCGTCGCCGCGTGGGACAAGGTCATGATGGCCGACCGCTACGACGTCTGATCGTCGCGTAGCAGCGCGTCACGACGCCCGGGCCGGGTCACCGGTCCGGGCGTCGTCGTGTCCGGGCCCTCGCCGCACACCGGGCCGGGCACCTCCGTCGCGATCGACCCGGGGCCCGGTACCGCCTGGCAGGGTGCCGGCGGCACGCGCGCGGCCGGTCACCCCAGCCCGTCGAGCACCCCCGCGAGCCCCGAGGGCTCGGACAGCATCGGCCAGTGCCCCGTCGGGAGCGCGACGATCGTCCACTCCGGACCACCCATCTCCGCGAACCCGGGTACGCCCGCGTCGATCAGCTCCCGGACGTCGTCGGGAGCGAAGCTGCAGGCCACGACGGTCTTGGGCAGCGAGGGGTCGGGCGTCCCGCGACGCGCGCCGGTGAGCACCACCCCGGCCGGCTCGGCCACCGAGCGGGCACGGACGTCGTCGAACACGGCGTCCGGGACGCCGGCGGTGCTGCTGCCGGCGGCGTCGAGCTCGGCACGGGCCGGCATCGGCAGCGCGCCGTGCCCGGCGAGGGTCGCCCGGGTCGCGGCCTGCGCGTCGGGCGGGGTGAAGTCGATCTGTGCGACGCCGTCGGGCAGCGGTCCGGTGTCGACGAACACGAGGTGCGCGAGCCGGCCCCGGGCGCGCTCGGCCACCGCGGCGCAGACGGGGCCCGCACCGCTGTGGGCGACCAGGACGACCGGGTCGCCCGCGTCCCCGAGTGCGGTGAGCACCTCGTCGACGCGGGTCTCCGCGGTCGCACCGGGCTCGTGGCCGAGGTCGAGCGCGGCCACGTCGTGCCCGCGGGCGCGCAGGTCGTCCGCGACCGCGCTCCACGCCGTCGCGTCGATCCAGAAGCCGGGGACCAGGAGGTAGCTCGTCATACCGCGAGCCTGGCGGCGGACGAGGACGGTTCCGGTCCTCGTCCTACTTCTTCTGCTGCTGCGCCTTCAACCGCGCGGCCTCGCGCTGGCTCTCGGCGCGGGTGGCGCGCTCGCGCGCGAGCCACTCGGGCTCCTCGGACTTGATCGCGGCGATCTGCTCGGTGGTCAGCGGCTCGGTGATCCCGGCGCGGGCCAGCCCCGAGATCGACACCCCGAGCCGGTCCGCGACGACCGGGCGCGGGTGCGGCCCGGTGGTACGCAGCTCGCGCAGCCACTCCGGCGGGTCGGCCTGCAGGGCGTCGAGCTCGTCGCGCGAGACGACCCCCTCGCGGAAGTCGGCCGGGGTGGCGTCGAGGAGCACGCCGAGCTTCTTCGCCGCGGTCGCGGGCTTCATCGTCTGTGCGGACCTCTGGCGCGTCATGTCACCAGGCTATGCGGCTAGCCTCGACCGGTGACCGCCACGTCCTTCCACCTCGGCTACGTCCCGGGCGTCACCCCCGGCAAGTGGACCCGGATGTGGGCCGAGCGCCGCCCCGGGGTCCCCCTGGAGCTGCACACCGTGACCGCCGCCGAGGCCGCGGACCTGGTCCGCGCGGGCACGGTGGACGCCGCCGTCGCCCGGCTGCCGATCGACCGGACCGGGCTGCACGCGATCCCGCTCTACACCGAGACCACCGTGGTGGTCGTCCCGAAGGAGCACGTGGTGACCGCGGCCGACGAGGTGACCGTCGCCGACCTGGCCGACGAGATCGTCCTGCGCACCGGCGACGACACGCTCGACTGGCCCGACGGGCCGCCCGGCCGGGCCGCGGAGTACGCCCCGCCGACGACGGCCGAGGCGGTCGAGATCGTCGCCGCGGGGGTCGGGGTGCTGGTCGTCCCGCAGTCGCTGGCCCGGCTGCACCACCGCCGGGACCTCACCTACCGGCCACTGGTCGACGCCCCGGGTTCCGGCGTCGCGCTGACCTGGCCGGACGCGGAGAACAGCGACCTGATGGAGGAGTTCATCGGGATCGTGCGCGGCCGCTCGGCGCACAGCGCCCGGACCCGCCGCAGCGAGCCCCCGGCGGCGCCGG
The DNA here is from genome assembly GCF_020131375.1 of Pseudonocardia sp. ICBG1034. Lineage (NCBI taxonomy): Bacteria > Bacillati > Actinomycetota > Actinomycetes > Pseudonocardiales > Pseudonocardiaceae > Pseudonocardia > Pseudonocardia sp. ICBG1034. The sequence continues at coordinate 1,151,040 of NZ_JAHLEK010000015.1, read as the reverse complement.
CACCGCGCCCCCCGTCGACGGCGGGGAAGCGGCGACCGGCCCGGCGTCGCCGCTAGCACCCCGGACACGACGACGCCCCCGGTGCACGGGGCACCGGGGGCGTCGGACGTATGACGCGGAGGGGTCAGGCCGCGGTGGCGGCCGGCTTCTTCGAGAGCTTCTCGAGGCGGCGCGTGGTGGGCCAGCGGACCGCGGTCGCCCAGCCGAGCTTCTCGAAGCCCCGGATGACGACGGCCGAGATGTCGATCTGGCCCTTCTTCACACCGTGCCGGGCGCAGGTCGGGTCGGCGTGGTGCAGGTTGTGCCAGGACTCGCCGAAGGACAGGACCGCCAGCCACCAGACGTTGGCGGACTTGTCACGGGAGGCGAAGGGGCGCTCGCCCCAGATGTGGCAGATCGAGTTGATCGACCAGGTGACGTGGTGCAGCACCGCGACGCGGACCAGGCCGGCCCAGAAGAACGCGGTGAACGCGCCCCACCAGGACATGGTGACCAGACCGCCGACGAGCGCCGGGCCCGCCAGGCTGAACACGACGATCAGCGGGAACGCCTTCTCCACGCGCATCATGTCGCGGTCGGTGAGAAGGTCCGGGGCGAACCGCTTCATGTTCGTGAGGTCGCGGTTGAAGATCCAGCCCATGTGCGAGTGCCAGAAGCCCTTGACCAGCGCCTTCGCGCCGGTGCCGTAGAGCCACGGCGAGTGCGGGTCGCCCTCCTTGTCGGAGAACGCGTGGTGCCGGCGGTGGTCGCCGACCCAGTCGAGCACGCTGCCCTGCAGCGAGATGCTGCCGGCGATCGCCAGCGCGATCCGCAGCGGCCGGTTCGCCTTGAACGAGCCGTGGGTGAAGTAGCGGTGGAAACCGACCGTCACGCCCAGGCCGCTGACCAGGTAGAACACCACGAACAGCGCGACGTCGACCCATCCGAGGCCCCAGCCCCACGCGAGCGGGACGGCGGCGAACAGCGCGAGCGTCGGGAGGACGACGAACAGTCCGACCAGGAACATCGCGCCGGGCGGGCGCTGCCCGTCGACGATCGGCGCGGGCGTCCGCTTCGCGGACGTGCTGCGGGGGGGTGCGGCCTCGAGCGTCATGGCTCCACTGTCCCGGCGGCACTACCCACCGGACAGTGCGGCTAACCCCCCTGTTGCGATTCGGGTTCCGCTCCCCGGTCCGGACTTGACCGACGAGTAACTTGTGAGTACTGAACGGGGAGTGAAGCTCTCCACCGTCCTCCCCTACGGCGACGACCCGATCCGCAACGCGGACGCCGTCACCGACATGGAACGCGCCGGCCTCGACGTCGTCTGGGCCGCCGAGGCCTACTCCTTCGACGCCGTCTCCCTGCTCGGCTACCTCGCCGCACGCACCGAGCGACTCGAGATCGGCTCGGCGATCCTGCCGATCTACTCGCGCACCCCGACCCTGACCGCGATGACCGCGGCCGGCCTCGACGCCCTGTCCGACGGCCGGTTCAGCCTCGGCCTCGGCGCGTCCGGCCCGCAGGTCATCGAGGGCTTCCACGGCGTCGCCTACGACAAGCCGATCGGGCGCACCCGGGAGATCATCGAGATCTGCCGTAAGGTCTGGAAGCGGGAGGAGAAGCTCACCAACGACGGGCTCTACCCGATCCCGCTGCCCGGCGGCACCGGCCTCGGCAAGCCGCTGAAGATCATCAACCACCCCCGGCGCGCCGACATCCCGATCTGGGTGGCCGCGCTGGGCGAGAAGAACCTGCAGATGACCGCCGAGCTCGCGAACGGCTGGCTGCCGCACGTCGTGCTGCCGGAGAAGATCCAGGAGGTCTTCGGGCCCGCCCTGGAGGCCGGCTACGCCAAGCGCGCCCCCGAGCTGGGCCCCCTGCAGATCACCGGCGGCGGGATCGTCGCGCTCGAGGAGGAGTTCTTCGAGCCGGCCCGCCAGGCCGCCCGCGGCCTCTACGCGCTCTACATCGGCGGCATGGGCGCGCGCGGCAAGAACTTCTACAACACCGTCTTCGCCAAGCAGGGCTACGCCGACGCGGCGAAGACCGTGCAGGACCTCTACCTGGACGGGAAGAAGGAGGAGGCCATGGCCGCGCTCCCGGACGACTTCATCGACAAGGTCACCCTGATCGGCTCCGAGGGCCACGTCCGCGAGCGGATCGCGGCGCTGCGGGAGAACGGGATCACCCACCTGCACGTGAACCCGATGACCGACGACGTGAACCACACGTTCGAGAAGCTCAAGACCTGGATGTCCTAGGTCCGGGCTTGCCGGGCCCGCGCGGGCGTGCTCATCTGGGTGACATGGTCGACAGCGCTGTTGGTCAGGACGTCGCCCTCGGGGAGTTCGACGCGGTCGTGGTCGGAGCCGGGTTCGCCGGGCTCTACATGCTGCACCGTCTGCGCGGGCTCGGGATGTCCGCCGTCGTGCTGGAACGCGCCGACGGCGTCGGCGGGACCTGGTACTGGAACCGCTACCCGGGCGCGCGGTGCGACTCGGAGAGCTACTACTACTGCTACTCCTTCGACCCCGCGCTGGAGCAGGAGTGGACCTGGACCGAGCGCTACCCGCGCCAGCCGGAGATCAGGGCCTACCTCGACCACGTCGCCGACCGGTTCGACCTCCGCCGTGACATCCGGCTCTCGACCACCGTCACCGGGGCCCGCGCCGACGCCGACGGCCGGGGCTGGACCGTGTCCGTCGAGGACGGCCCCGACCTGCGCTGCCGGTTCCTCGTCACCGCGGTCGGCTGCCTGTCCGCGGCGAACGTGCCGGACCTGCCGGGCCTGGACGACTTCGCCGGGCGCTGGTTCCACACCGGCAGCTGGCCGCACGGCGGCGTCGACGTCGCCGGGCGGCGGGTCGGCGTCGTCGGCACCGGCTCGACCGGGATCCAGGCGATCCCGGTGCTGGCCGAGCAGGCCGCGCACCTGACCGTCTTCCAGCGCACCCCGAACTACTCGATCCCGGCCCGCAACGGCCCGCTGACCGAGGACGAGTCGCGCGCCTACAAGGCCGACTACGACCACATCCGCGAGATCCAGGCCGGGTCCACCAACGGGCACCCGTTCACGATCGACGACCGCTCCGCCCTCGACGACCCCGACGACGAGCGCGAGCGGGTGTACCGGGCCGCCTGGGAGCGCGGCGGGCTGCGGTTCCGCGCGGCCTACCGGGACCTGCTCGCCGACGAGGCCGCCAACGCCACCGCCTCGGAGTTCATCCGCGACCGGATCCGGGAGGTCGTCGAGGACCCGGCCACCGCCGAGGCGCTGCTCCCGCACGACCACGGCTTCGCCACCAAGCGGCCGCCGATCGACACCCACTACTTCGAGACCTACAACCGCGACGACGTGACGCTCGTCGACGTCCGGGCCGACCCGGTCGAGGGCGTCGAGCCGGGTGGCCTGCGGCTGCGTTCGGGCGCGCTGCACGAGGTGGACGACCTGGTGTTCGCCACCGGCTTCGACGCGCTGACCGGTCCACTGCTGCGGCTGGACCCGGTCGGCCCGGACGGCACCGCGCTGAGCGACGCCTGGCGCGAGGGCCCCCGGACCTACCTGGGGCTGGCCGTGTCCGGCTTCCCGAACCTGTTCACCGTCACCGGGCCGTTCAGCCCGTCGGTGCTCACGAACATGCCGACCTCGATCGAGCAGCACGTCGACTGGATCGCCGGCTGCCTGGCACACCTGCGCGCGACCGGCCGGGACCGGATCGAGGCCGACCCGGTCGCCGAGCGCGACTGGGGCGAGCACAACCGGGCCGCCGCCGACGCGACGCTGCTGCCGCGGGCCGCGTCGTCCTGGTACCTGGGCGCGAACGTGCCGGGCAAGCCGAGCGTGTTCATGCCCTACGCCGGCGGGTTCGCCCGCTACGCCGCGACCTGCGCCGACGTCGCCGCCGACGGCTACCGCGGGTTCCGGCTGTCCGGCCGCGGCGCGGTCGCGTGAGCACCACGCCATCCCCCGACGAGGGGACCTGCGGCATTGCGCCGTTCGGCCCAGTACCGGGGGGTCGCGTCACGGCTCGTAGGCAGGGCGTAGAGAATGTGTGACGTCATCCACGGTTCACGGCGCCCCGGGCAACCCCTGCCGGGGCACCCGCGACAGGACTCGCGACATGACGAGGAGCCCGACTTGCTGGAGCTCGCCATCCGGACCTCCGACGAGCCGATCTCCCCCGGTCAGTACCGGCACACGGCGACGCACGCCTGGTGGATGGGGACCTGCTTCGCCCGCGACGAGCTCTGCGTCCACTACAGCGAGCACCTGCTCCAGCAGTGGACTCCGCTCGACCCGGCCCAGGACTGGCTGCTCGACCGCGAGCTGACCGGCCGCGTGCACTGGCTGTCCGGCGACGGCGCTGCCGCGATCGAGGAGGGCTTCGACATCGCCGACCAGTGGCCCACCGGCCGCTTCCGCGCCCCGCACGGCGACTTCTACGCCGCGCTCCACGGCCACCGGCCCGCCGCGAAGGTCGGCTCGTGGGCCAACCCCACCGAGGCGTTCCTCGCGGGCCTGCCCCGCGACCCGGCCGCGATGCTGGACCGGCTGATCGCCGACAGCCCGCCGGGCCGCGGCTACACCGGCCCGTTCCCCAGCGCGGTCGACGCGCTGCGGACCTGCCGCGTTCCCGCCGAGCTGCGCGCGGTGCTCTACGCCGCGCTGCGCCGGATGCCGGCCGTCTCCCTCGGCGAGACCGACAACCTCGACGGCGAGCGGCACCCCACCCTCGTCCACGACGACGGGCCGGTCCGCACCGAGCTGCTGATCTCCCCCGTCGACGGGCAGTACGCCGGCGAGCGCGACACCGTCCGCCGCCCGGCACGCGTCGGCCCGCCGGTCGGGACGGTCGTCGCCGAGTCGGCGACGCAGACCGCGGTGGTCGGCGTCCTCGGGTCCCCGCCCGGCTTCTGAATCGTGCCGCTCGCCGTCCGCGTGCGGTCGATCACGAAACGATCACGAAGTGGGACCCGGCACACTGCCCGGTCTCGCGCCGAGGGGACTAACCTGGTAGCCGGTCGCGACAAATCGAGCAGCTATCAAGGCGGTTGACGCAGAGTGTCATCGAGCAGTACCTCCCATCAGGCGAGCGACTTCGGTCCGAACGAGTGGCTCGTCGAGGAGATGTACCAGCGCTTCCAGGAGGACCCGTCGGCCGTGGACCCGGCCTGGCACGAGTTCTTCGCCGACTACGGCAAGGACGGTGAGAAGGCCTCCTCGTCGTCCGTCGGGACCGAGGAGCCGGCCGACACCTCCGCCGGCAACGGGTCCGCCCCGGCGGCCGCCTCGGGTGGGGTCACCCGAGGCGCGGCCACCGAGGACGACCAGGGCAGCGGGAGCGGCACGGGGACCGGCGCGGCCGGCTCCGGCGACGCCCCGGCCCAGAAGGCCGTGACGAACGGCGGGAAGGCCGGCGGCAAGGGCACCGCCACCTCCCGCGACGTCCCGCCGCCGGTCACCCCGAAGGCCGAGCCGCCGCCCGCCGAGGAGCGCCTGCGCACCGCGAGCGCACCGGCCCCGGCGTCGTCGAACGGGACACCGGCCAAGCCCGCCGCGGGCAGCGGCTCCAAGGCCGCGAAGCCGGCGCAGGACGGGGGTGGCGCGACCACCACCCCGCTGCGCGGTGCCGCGAACGCCATCGCCAAGAACATGACGTCGTCCCTCACGCTGCCGACCGCGACCAGCGTCCGTGCGGTCCCGGCCAAGCTGCTGGCCGACAACCGCATCGTCATCAACAACCACCTCAAGCGGACCCGCGGCGGGAAGCTGTCGTTCACCCACCTGATCGGCTACGCGCTGGTCCGGGCCCTGGCCGACTTCCCGAACCTGAACCGGCACTTCGTCGAGACCGACGGCAAGGCCTCGGTCGCGACGCCGGAGCACGTGAACCTCGGCCTGGCCATGGACATGGCGGGCAAGGACGGGAGCCGCACGCTGATCGTCGTGTCGATCAAGGGCTGCGAGAACCTGTCGTTCGCGCAGTTCTGGCAGTCCTACGAGGGCATGGTCCGCAAGGCCCGCGAGGGCAAGCTGACCGCCGAGGACTTCTCCGGCACCACGATCAGCCTCACCAACCCGGGCACGCTCGGCACCAACCACTCGGTGCCGCGACTGACCGTGGGCCAGGGCGCGATCGTCGGCGTCGGCGCGATGGAGTACCCGGCCGCGTTCCAGGGCGCCTCCGAGGAGCGCCTCGTCGAGCTCGGCATCTCCAAGATCATCACGCTGACCTCGACCTACGACCACCGGATCATCCAGGGCGCCGAGTCGGGCGACTTCCTGCGCCGGATCCACCAGCTGCTCCTCGGCGAGGACGGCTTCTACGACGACATCTTCGCCTCGCTGCGGGTGCCGTACGAGCCGGTCCGCTGGGTGCAGGACTTCCCCGAGGGCGAGGTCGACAAGACCGCCCGCGTGCTGGAGCTGATCGAGTCCTACCGGACCCGTGGCCACCTGATGGCCGACACGGACCCGCTGAACTACCGCCAGCGCCGGCACCCCGACCTCGACGTGCTCAGCCACGGCCTGACCCTGTGGGACCTCGACCGCGACTTCGCGGTCGGCGGGTTCGGCGGGCAGAGCCACATGAAGCTGCGCGACGTGCTCGGCCTGCTGCGCAACTCCTACTGCCGCACCATCGGCACGGAGTACATGCACATCGCCGACCCCGAGCAGCGCAAGTGGCTCGAGGAGCGCATCGAGGTCGCCCACGTCAAGCCGGACTCCTCGGAGCAGAAGTACATCCTGTCCCGGCTGAACGCGGCCGAGGCCTTCGAGACCTTCCTGCAGACCAAGTACGTCGGGCAGAAGCGGTTCTCGCTGGAGGGCGGCGAGACCGTCATCCCGCTGCTCGACGCCGTGCTGGACAAGGCCGCCGAGCGCGAGCTCGACGAGGTCGTCATCGGCATGCCGCACCGTGGCCGGCTCAACGTGCTGGCCAACATCGTCGGCAAGCCGATCAGCCAGATCTTCCGCGAGTTCGAGGGCAACCTCGACCCGGGCCAGGCACACGGCTCCGGCGACGTGAAGTACCACCTCGGTGCCGAGGGCAAGTACTTCCGCATGTTCGGCGACGGCGAGACCGCGGTCTCGCTGACCGCGAACCCGTCGCACCTGGAGGCCGTGGACCCGGTGCTGGAGGGCATCGTCCGCGCCAAGCAGGACCTGCTCGACAAGGGCGACGGCGGCTTCACCGTGCTGCCGGTGCTCATGCACGGCGACGCGGCGTTCGCCGGCCAGGGTGTCGTCGCCGAGACGCTGAACCTCGCGCTGCTGCGCGGGTACCGCACCGGCGGCACCGTGCACGTCGTCGTCAACAACCAGGTCGGCTTCACCACCGCGCCGGAGCACTCGCGCTCCTCGCAGTACTGCACCGACGTCGCGAAGATGATCGGCGCGCCGGTCTTCCACGTGAACGGCGACGACCCGGAGGCCTGCGTCTGGGTCGCCAAGCTGGCCGTGGAGTACCGCCAGCGCTGGAACAACGACGTCGTGATCGACATGATCTGCTACCGGCGCCGGGGCCACAACGAGGGCGACGACCCCTCGATGACCCAGCCGTCGATGTACGACATCATCGACGCCAAGCGCAGCGTCCGGAAGATCTACACCGAGTCGCTGATCGGCCGTGGTGACATCACCATGGAGGAGGCCGAGCAGGCGCTCAAGGACTTCTCCAACCAGCTCGAGCACGTCTTCAACGAGGTGCGCGAGCTCGAGAAGACCCCGCCGGTGATCTCGCCGTCGATCGAGTCCGAGCAGCTCGTCCCGTCCGACCTCGACACCTCGGTCCCGCTCGAGGTCGTCCACCGGATCGGCGACGTGCACGCCAACCTCCCCGAGGGGTTCGCCGTGCACAAGCGGGTCGAGCCCGTGCTGCGCAAGCGCGAGAAGATGTCCCGCGAGGGCGACGTCGACTGGGCCTTCGCCGAGCTGCTCGCCATCGGCTCGCTGGCGATGGACGGCCGGCTGGTCCGGCTGTCCGGTCAGGACTCGCGTCGCGGCACCTTCGTGCAGCGGCACTCGGTCCTGATCGACCGGCACACCGGTGCGGAGTACTTCCCGCTGCGCAACCTGGCCGAGGGGCAGGGCCGGTTCCTGCCCTACGACTCGGCGCTCTCGGAGTTCGCCGCGGTCGGCTTCGAGTACGGCTACTCGGTCGCCAACTCCGACGCGCTCGTCATGTGGGAGGGCCAGTTCGGCGACTTCGTCAATGGCGCCCAGTCGATCATCGACGAGTTCATCTCCTCCGGTGAGGCCAAGTGGGGCCAGCTCTCCGACGTCGCGCTGCTGCTGCCGCACGGCCTGGAGGGCCAGGGCCCCGACCACAGCTCCGGGCGCATCGAGCGCTTCCTGCAGCTGTGCGCCGAGGGCTCGATGACCGTCGCGCTGCCGTCGGACCCGGCGAACTACTTCCACCTGCTGCGCCAGCACACCCTCGACGGGGTGCGCCGGCCGCTGGTGGTGTTCACGCCGAAGTGGATGCTGCGCGCCAAGCAGGTCGTCAGCCCGCTGTCCGACTTCACCGAGGGCCGGTTCCGCCCGGTCATCGACGACCCGGAGCACGCCGGCAAGGGCGACACCGTCTCCGGTGTGAAGCGGGTGCTGTTCTGCTCCGGCAAGATCTACTGGGAGCTGGCCGCGGCCCGCGACAAGCGCCGCAAGAACGGCGACACCACGGTGGACGAGGCCGCGCTGGTCCGCGTCGAGCGGCTCTACCCGATGCCGGCCGAGGAGATCGCCGCCGTCCTCGAGCGCTACCCCGAGGCCGCCGGTGACGTCCGCTGGGTCCAGGAGGAGCCGGCCAACCAGGGCTCGTGGCCGTACTACGGCCTGGAGCTGCCGCAGAAGCTGCCCCAGCTGCAGGGCAGCTTCACCCGGGTGTCCCGGCGCCGGATGGCGGCCCCGGCCGCCGGCTCGTCGAAGGTGCACGAGGTCGAGCAGGCCGAGCTGATCGACAAGGCATTCGCCCGGTAACACCACGCACGACGACGGCCCGGTCGGGGATCTCCCCGGCCGGGCCGTCCGTGTCCCACGGGTCAGGAGCGGCGCAGCGCCCCGGCGACGACCGCGGCGCCGGTCACGACCGGCACGGCCCACTCCGCCACCCGGATCCGGCGGCGCAGCGCGGCATCCGGGCCCTCCGGCGTCGCGGCGCGGCGGCCCAGCGCCCCGGCCCAGGCGCTCGCGGCGAGCGCGGCACCGGTCAGCGCGGTCCGGGTCGCCGCCGCGGCCGCGACGCCCGGCTCGCGCCGGCGGACCGCGTCGCGCGCCAGCAGGCCCGCCCCGCCCAGCAGGTGCGCCGCCGTCGCGGCGGTGCCGATCCGGCCCCACCCGCCCCAGCCCGCGCCGGCGAGCCGTTCGCGCTCGGCCGGGTCGCCGACCGCGTCCAGTGCGCCGTTGAGGCCGGTGACGCCCATCAGCGAGCCGCCGAACCAGGCGGCCAGGCCGACGTCGTGCAGGGTGCGGGCCACGGGAGGGGTGAGTGCCATGAGAACTCCGGATCGGGGGGGACGGCGGGGCCGCGGGCGCGGCGGTCCGTCGACGCTACCGAGCGCTCCGCGGCGACGGCCCGTAGGTCAGGCGGCGCAGCAGCGTCTCGGCGGGCCCCCGCACGCCGGCCCGGTCGAGCCGGTACGCGACGACGACGGTCAGCAGCCACACCCCGACCGCGACCAGCGACGCCGACCAGCCCGACAGGTGCGCGCCCAGCCCGAGGCCCCACGCGGTGAGCAGCGGCACGAACAGCAGCGACTGCGCCAGGTAGCCGCTCAGCGAGCGACGGCCGAGCGCGACCAGGGCCCGGACCGGCAGCGGCGCCGTCGGACGGGTTCCCAGCTGGTGCGCGACGAGGCCGAAGACCGCCGCGTAGCCGAGCGCGGCGAAGATCCCGGTGGCGATGTGCAGACCGGCGAACGCACCCGGGTCCGGCAGCGCGACGACGCCGACGTGCACGAGGGCCTGGGCCAGTCCGGCCGACCAGCCGACGGCGATGCCGACGACCGCCGTGCGGCGCAGCAGGGGCAGGTGCGCGCCCGGTTCCTCCAGCACCCGGTGCCGCGCGGCGAGCAGCCCGAGCAGCACCGCGGCGGGCATCACCAGTGTCACGAACGCCCCGGGGATCGCCGACACCCACAGCGCGAGCCGCAGCGGCAGCGTCGCGAACCAGCCCGGGGTGGCGAGGGCGAGCTGCTGCGCGGCGGCCGTCGGCGTCGCGCCACCCGTGAACTGCGCCAGCACGCCCGTCACCGCGGGGACGACCACGGCGAGACCGACCAGGACCCCGGCCCCGATCCGCAGGGTGCGGTCGCTGCGGTGCAGGAGCAGCGGCACCAGCACCAGGCCCAGGACGCCGTAGGTGCCGAGGATGTCGCCCTGCCACAGCAGGGCCGCGTGCAGCAGGCCGAGGGCGAGCAGCCACCAGTGCCGGGTGCGCAGCAGCCGCCGCGCCTGCGCGTCGGTGCCGCCGCCGGCGATCCGGCGGGCGTAGAGCTGCCCGATGCCGTAGGCGAACAGGAACCCGAACAGCGTCCAGGCGCGGCCGTCGACGGCGGTGATGGTCACGACCTGGGCGATCCGGTCGGCGGGCCCGCCGTCCGCGGCGTGGAGCAGCGTGGCCCCCAGCTCGGAGGTGTAGGCGAACCAGGGCGCGTGGGCCAGTGCGATCAGCAGCAGCATCGCGCCCCGGGCGAGGTCGGGGGCGAGCGCACGGTCGCTCACCGGGGTCGGGGCGACGGTCGCGGCGGGCGGCGCGGTGGACATGGGATCTCCTCACGGGGCGGTGGGAGACCCATCGGAAACGATGCCGTCGCGTCCGGGTCAAGCGGCGGCCGCCGTATCCTCGCCGGCATGTACTTCACCGACCGCGGCATCGAGGAGCTCGTCGACCGGCGCGGCGACGAGCAGGTCAGCGTCGAGTGGCTGGCCGACCGGCTCCGCGCCTTCGTCGACGCGAACCCGCAGTTCGAGACCGCCGTCGAGCGGCTGTCGAGCTTCCTCGCGCGCGACGACGCCGACGACGAGTAGCCCCGTGACCACAACGACCACAGGGCACGCAGCGACCACTACGTGGGCTGTGTCCGCAAGCGGGACCGGAGCCGGGCCCCGGACCTAGCGTTGCTCCTCGACACATCCGTCGAGGAGGAGCACCGATGCTCATCGTTCTCGGGTCCGCGATGATCGCGGTCTTCATGTACCTGATCCTGGCGAAGCGGCTCGCACCGACGCTGGCGCTGGTACTCGTCCCCCTGACCTTCGCCCTCGTGGCGACCGGCACCGGCCTGTCCGAACCGGGTGAGGACGGAGTCGTCGACTCGATCTCGTCGGCGTTCTCCGACTTCGCGCCGACGGCCGTGCTGCTGTTCTTCGCGATCATCTTCTTCGGCACGATGATCGACGTCGGGCTGTTCGACCCGCTCATCCGCTTCGTGCTGCGCACGGTGGACAACGACCCGGTGCGCCTGGTCGTGCTGACCGCGGTGCTCGCCGGTGTCGTCTCCCTCGACGGCGACGGCTCGACCACCTTCATCATCACGGTGTCCGCGCTGCTGCCGATCTACCTGCGGCTCGGGCTGAGCCCGGTGGTGCTGACCGTCGTCGCCAACCTCGCGAACGGCGTGCTCAACATCCTGCCCTGGGGCGGCCCCACGATCCGCGCCGCGACGGTGCTGAACGTGTCGCCCTCGGAGCTGTTCAACCCGATGGTTCCGGGCATGGTGGCCGGCATCGCCACCGTGCTGCTGTTGGCCTGGCAGCTGGGCCGTTCCGAGCGCAAGCGGCTGCTGGCCTCGGGCCGCACGCTGTCGGTCGTCGCCGACGAGATGGTGGCGGTGCGCGAGCCCGCCCTGGTCGGCGGGGGCACCCGCACCGACGGCCCGGCCACCGGTTCGGGCGGGGGCCCCGCCGACGGAGCCGATGCCGGGGACGCGCTGGAGGGCACGCTGGACCCGAACCGTCCGACGCTGCGGCCGAAGCTGATCTGGTTCAACCTCGGGCTCACCGTCGCGCTGCTGGTGCTGCTGGGCATGGACGTCCTGCCGCTGTCGCTGGTGTTCGTCGCGGCCGCCGCGATCGCCCTGGTCGTGAACTTCCCGAGGCCCGAGGACCAGCTCCGGGCGGTGACCTCGCACGCCACCTCGATCGTCGGCGTCGTGTCCATGGTGTTCGCCGCCGCGGTCCTGGTCGGGGTCCTGTCGGGCACCGGCATGGTGACGGCGATGGCGAACGGGATCGTCTCGGCCGTACCGCCGTCGGTCGGCTCCTGGTTCGCGGTGATCACCGGTGTGCTGAGCATGCCGCTGACGTTCTTCCTCACCAACGACGCGTTCTACTTCGGCATCCTGCCGATCCTCACCGAGGCCGCGGGCCACTACGGCATCGCCCCGGTGGAGATGGCCCGCGCCTCGATCATCGGCCAACCGGTGCACATGACCAGCCCGCTGGTCCCGGCGCTGCTGCTGCTCGTCTCGCTCGCGAAGGTCAACCTGGCCGACCACCACCGCAGGGTGATCTGGCGGGCCGCGCTCTGCTCGCTGGTGATGCTCGGGGTCGCGCTGCTGCTGGGCGTCGTCCCGCTGGGCTGACCGCCCGCCCACGATCCGGTGCCGCACACGCGGTACGCCGGGGAGGGGCGGACGGCGACCACCGGCCCCGGACCCCCGGCACGACCGTCGAGATGCAGCTCGGGGCTGCCCGCCACCCGCGGGGCCGGCCCCGGGCTGCATCTCGGCGTATCCGGCCCGGCGGGTGCGGCGTGCGGAGCGGGGTCAGTCGTCGTCGCGGCGCAGGCGGAACAGCCGCCGGTCGCCCGAGGAGCGCAGCTCGCGCAGGGCCTCGTCGGCGGCCTCCTCCAGCGCGGCGTGCTCATCGGGGTCGGCCCGCGGGTCGGGTCGCGGCCGGGGCCGCCCCGGCTCCTCGGCCGACCACATCAGCTGCAACGCCGCCTCCCAGCGGAGCTCGAACATGCCGCGGGCCAGCGTGAGCCGGTCCGCGGCGTCGCGCAGCTCCCGCTCGGTTCCGCGCAGCTCACGGCGCAGCTCCTCGGCCCGCCGGGCGTCGCGTTCCCGCAGGTCGACGACGGCGCCGGCCAGCTCCGCCACGACCGCGCGGTAGCGCTCCACGGCACTCACACCCCACCTCCGGCGACGGTGTCCGGGCCGCCCCCGCCCGCGTCGGTCAGAATGACCAGCTGCGGGCGGCCGTGCCGGGAGCGGTCGAGGAACAGCGCGCGCCCGGGCGTCGGCGTCCAGTCCAGCGGCTGTCCACCCAGCAGCGGCACCAGGTCGGTGCCCTGCACGCCGGTCGCCACCCAGGCGCCCAGGTCGTCGATCGCCGCACCCGGCGGGGCCAGCAGCGTCTTCAGCCGCTGCGCGCCCTGCCACCAGCCCAGCACGTGCACCCCGACCCCGGGCCCGTGGCGCAGCAGCGCCCGCAGGTCCTCGGTGCCGGTGCGGTCCAGCATCGACTCCGCCGCGTCGGCGCCGAACACCACGACCAGCAACGACGCATGTCCCCCACCGCCGCCCGACGCGGCCCGGGCGCGGACCGTCGCCGCCAGCTCGGCGACGCGGGCGGCGAACCCGTCGGCGGACACCTTCTCCACCGTGCCGGGCAGGTCCGGGGCGAGCGCGCCCGCGGCCGCCGCCGCGTCCGGGGCCAGCGGCACGAGCAGGACCTGCGCGCCGGCCGGGTCGGGCAGCGACGCCGCCACCGAGCGGACGGCCGAGCACAGCAGCGGGACCGCGACACGGGCGTCGGGACCGATCACCCCGAGGTTGCGGCCTGGGCCGTCGGACAGCTCGGCGGCCGCGGGGCTGCCGTGCACGTCGACGAACTGCCCGACCAGCGCGCGGGGCACGCCGTCGGCGGGCAGCCGGGCGGCCAGTGCGTCGTGGGAGGGGGCGCGGGCGCCGTCGAAGACGACCGGCTCCGGGGTGTCGGGGAAGTCGGTGAACGCGGTGACCTGGACGTCGCGGACCACCGGGCCGCCCGCCTCGGGCAGCCGGACCACGTGGTTGCCGTGCGCGACGCCCGAGTCGTGGTTCACGATCGCGTGCCAGCGCGGGAGCGCCAGCGCGGCCTCGTTGTCCTGGGCGAGGATCCGCCGCGCGCGGGGCAGCGCGATCCGAAGCACGAACTGCTCGAAGATCGCCGAGCGGCCCCACAGCGCGTCGATGCCGGAGACGTCCTGGCTGGCCAGGACCAGGTGCACCCCCTGCGAGCGGCCGCGCCGGGCGACGTCCTCCAGCAGCGCGGTCGCCTCGGCGCTGACGGCGTCGCGACCGGTGAACAGGAACTGGAACTCGTCGATGACGGCGACGATCCGCGGCAGCCGCAGGTCGGGACGTTCCACCCGGAGCTCGGCCAGCTTGGTCGCGCCGTGCCGGCGGGCGGCCTCGGCGCGGCTGCGCATGACCTCGGACAGGTGGCGCAGCAGTGCCAGCCCGAACTCCCGGTCGGTGTTGATGTTGACGCCGATCAGCCGGGCCTGCGGGAGCCGGTCGGTGCGGTGGCCCTCCGGGTCCGGGGCGAACGGGGTGAACGACACCCCCTCCTTGAAGTCGAGCAGGTACAGCTCGACCTCGTCCGGGCCGTAGTGCGCGGCGAGACCGGCGATCCAGGCCAGCAGCAGGTTCGTCTTGCCCGACCCGCTGGGCCCACCGACGAGCGCGTGCGGGGAGTGGTCGTCGAGGCTCAGCTCGGCGGGGATGCCGTCCTCGTGCCCGACGACGACCTTGAGCCCGTCGTGCGAGCGGCCCTCGCCGCGCCGCCGGGGCAGCATGTCCTTGAACGCGCCCAGCCGTCCGCGCCACTGCTCGTGCCCGGCGGCGATCGCCTCGCACACCGCGGTGACGTCGTCGGCCGGTACCGGCGGGTCCGGCTCGACGAGCACGTGCGGCCCGGTCACCGAGGTCCGCACCGGGACCGGCAGCCGGTCGTCGGCCGGGTCGACGCCCGGCGGGTCCCCGAAGTCGACGGTCTCCACCGGACGCGGCAGGGCCGCCGGGACGTCGAGCAGCACGAGCTGCACCCCGGCCGCGACACCACCGCGCGCCACCCGCTGCAGCTGGCGCAGCTCGGCCTCGGGCAGCTCGCGGCCGTTGCCGACGAGCACCGCCACCAGCCACGCCTCGGGCCGCTCCCCCGTGCGGTCGGCGAGCTCGCGCAGCGAGGTGGCGCCGTCGGCGAGCACCCGGGTCTGCACCCGGCGGATCCGGTCCGCGAGCTGGTCCAGCAGCCGCCCCAGCCGAGTCGGGTCGTGCACGGTCAGCAGCCCGGTGCGGGTCAGCGGGTACAGACCCGGCAGGGCGCCTGCGAGCTGGCCGACGTCCCAGACGTGCACGTTCACCGCGCCGGGCCGGAAGTACCGCACGGTGCGCAGGACCAGCTGCTCGACCATCGCCTCGGCCCGGTCGCGGGAGCGCGGCGTCGACACCACCTGCAGGTGGGCGCCGTCGAGCAGCGGGACCGCGACCCGGAACGGGGCACCGCCCTCCACCGAGCCGGTGCCCAGCACCCACATCTCCGGGACCGGGCCGGTCGGCTCGACGGCGCCCGCGACCGGCCTCCAGTCCGCCGGGGCGTCCCCGGCGGCGCCGGGGGTGGCGTCGGCGACGATCTCCGACAGCGTCTGCGGCGAGTCGCCCTGCCAGCGGTCGAACACGTGCGCCCGGTCCTCGGCGACCCGGGCGAGGACGCCCGCGAGCCGCGGGTTGCCGAGCACCCGGGCCAGCCCCGGGTCGCGGCGCGCGGCGTCGTGCCCGGTCTCACGCAGCCACAGCTCCGCCATGACCTCGGCGTGCCGGGCCGCGGCCCGGTCGCGGCGGCCCTCCGCGGCACCCAGGGCCCGCGACGCCGCCCGGTGGAACCCGTCGAAGGCGGACCGGATCCGCTCGCGACGGTTCGGACGACGTGCCATCAGGGGCGGGCGGGCGCGGTCAGAGCCGCGAGGCGACGTCGTCGGCGGACTGCATGGCGATGTGCAGGGCCTGCTCGACCTCGTCGATCTTCTCCGACGCCGCGGCGAAGCGGGCGCGGGCGTCGTCGGCGTCGTTCTGGGCGGTGCCGTAGATGTTCTGCGAGAACGCGGCGCCGGCCTCCTCGATGGCCTGGCGGGCGTGCCGCAGCGCGCCGAGGCTCTCGGTGGCCTGCTGGTTGGCCCGCCCGATCCCGGCCCGGATCTCGTCGATGTTCGCCATGCCCACCCTCCGTGCGTGCGCGTGCGGCGACCGTGACCCGGCCGACGCCGCGGCCAATCTATCGGCCGGTCCCGGTACCCGTTCATGGTGCGCCGGGCGTGCACCGCCTGCAACGGCGGGTGCGCCGTGCGTCGTAGCCCGTCGCCGCGATCGGGGGGTCCGATACGTCCGTTCGTGACCCTTCCGCGCTGGAATGCACCGCCCCGCTCGCCTAGCGTGCTCGGCGAACCAGCGCGACCCCCCCACGACGCCGTGATCGGAGACTGTGACGATGGCCTCCCCCGGTCCGCAGACGGACTTCCTCGAACCCCCCACCGGCGCGCGGAAGATCCGCTCGATCGGGCCGGGCCTGCTCGCCGCGGCGACCGGCGTCGGCGCGGGCGACCTCGTCGCGACGATGGTGGCGGGGGCGTCGTTCGGGACGGTGCTGCTGTGGGCCGCCGTCGTCGGGACCCTGGTCAAGCTCGCGCTCGGCGAGGCCGTCGGTCGTTGGCACCTCGGTTCCGGCGCGACCATGCTCGACGGCTGGCGGCGGCTGGGCTACTGGGCGACGGGCTTCTTCGGCGTCTACATCGTGGTGTGGGGCTTCGTCTACGGCGCCACCGCGATGTCGGCGGTCGGCCTGCCGCTGAACGCGCTGTTCGGCGGGCTGCCGGTCGGCGGATGGGCGGCGATCGCCGGCGTCGTCGGGCTGGTGCTGGTCTGGGTGCAGCGTTACCACGCGTTCGAGAAGTTCATGACGGTGCTCGTGCTGATCAAGTTCGCGACGGTCGTGTTCGTCGCGATCCTGGTCGGCCCGGACCTGCCCGCGCTGGCGAACGGCCTGGTCCCCCGGCTGCCCGAGGGGTCCACGGTCTACGTCCTCGGCCTGATCGGCGGCGTCGGCGGGACGATCACCATGGCCGCGTACGGCTACTGGCTGTTCGCGAAGGGCTGGAAGGGCCCGAAGTGGCTGTCGATGATGCGGCTGGACAACGCGACCGGCTACATCATGACCGGCATCTTCGTGGTCTCGATGCTCGTCGTCGGGTCCACGATCCTGCTCGGTGAGAATCTCACCGAGTCCGACAGCGGGCTGCTCACCCTCGCCGACCGGCTCGGCGCCCTCTACGGCGAGCCGGTGCGGATCCTGTTCCTGGTCGGCTTCCTGTCGGTCACCTTCACCTCGCTGCTGGGTGTGTGGAACGGCGTGTCGCTGCTGTTCACCGACTGGGTGCGGGCGATCCGGCTGCCGCACGGCGCGAAGGCCGCGATCGGCCCGGACGTCGAGAACGCCGTCGTCGCCGGGGAGGAGCGCACCGCCGCCGGGGGCGCCGGGAGTACGGCCGTCGGGGGCACGGCCGCTGCCGGGGACGAGCGCGGCGACGGACCCGGGCGGCCGGGCGCCTACGAGGCGGCACGCGCCGAGCGTTCGCTGCCCTTCCGCGGGTACCTGCTGTGGCTGACGTTCCCGCCGATGGCGCTGCTGCTGATCGGGCGGCCGTTCGCGCTGACCCTGGTCTACGGGGTGCTGGGCTCGTTCTTCATGCCGTTCCTGGCGGTGACGCTGCTCCTGCTGCTGAACACCTCGATGGTGGCCCGCGAGGCGCGCTCGCGCTGGCTGTCCAACGCGGTCCTGGGGATCTCCTCGGTGCTGTTCGCGGTCCTGCTGGTCACCGACGTGTACTCGCGCCTGACCTGACCCTCCGCGGCGCCCGCAGCTCCCTGCCTCCTCGCACGAACGGGCCCCTCGTACGACAGGTTCGTACGAGGGGCCCGTTCGTGCGCCCGGGGGTCAGGTCACGTCGAGCGGGTCGCCGACGCGCACGGTGCCGGTGCGCTCGACGCGGGCGTACAGGCCCGCGCAGGGCAGCACCCCGAAGCCGTCGACCTCGACGCGGTTGCGGTCGGCCGGCCCGCGCAGGGCGTGCGGGGCGCGGGGCAGGTCGCCGTGCTCCAGCGTCGGCACGGAGCAGCGCGGGGTCGGCAGGGTCGGGACCAGCACGACCTCGCCCAGGGTGAGCCGGCGCCCGAGCCAGCCGTTCTCCACGAACGGCTCGGTACCCGGCGGCGTCGCGACGACGACGTTGGGCCGGTAGCGCAGCGCCTCGACACCGAGCGCGTCCAGCGTCGCGGTGGTGATCAGGTGCACCGGCGAGTGGTCGACGAACCGGCCACCGGGAGCGCCCTGGGCGATCTCCAGGGTCGGCGCGTCGACGTCCGCGTCCAGGCCGTGGGCCAGCACGTCCTCGGGGTCCGGCCGCTCGACGACGGCGCCGTCGGCCCGTTGCCGAGCGACGACCACGGGCCGGCCGAGCAGCTCGGCGAGCGGCCCGGCGGCCTGCCCGGCGTCGACGGTGCGGCCGTCGGGCAGCGTGACCCGCACGTCGTCGCCGACGCCCGCGGAGGTGCACGTCAACAGGCGTCGCCAGTGCCGGGGCTGCTTGGCCGTCGCGACCCGGCCGGTGTCCGGGTCGGTCAGGGCGAGCGCCCGGTCGCCGACGACGCCGTGCGTGTCGAGATCGAGGGCGGCGAGGTCCTCCCCCAGCATCGACTTCACGGGGTAGCGGTGCAGTGACAGGACCTCGCCGGCCATCAGAGCAGGCCCTGTGCGGTCAGCCAGTTCTTCGCCACGGTGTCGACCGACGGCTTGTCCGGCGCGGCGGCGGCCTCGTTGAGGCCGAGCAGCTCCTGCGTGGTCAGCTTCGCCGAGACCGCGTTCAGGATCTCGGTGACCTGCGGGGTCGCCTTCTCCTTGTTGATCAGCGGTACGACGTTCTGCGCGGCGAAGTTGTTCTGCGGGTCGGTGAGGACCACGAAGTCGTTCTCCGGGATCGCCGCGTCGGTGGTGAACAGGTCCGCGGCCTGCACGTCGCCGTTCTTGAGCGCCGCGACGGTCAGCGGGCCGCCGGCGTCGAGCGAGCGGTAGGACTTGAACGAGCAGTTGTAGGTCTTCTGGATGCCGGGGATGCCGTCGGGACGGGTCTGGAACTCCGGCGGGCCGCCGAACACGAGCTCACCGCAGCGCGACGCGATGTCGGCGATCGAGGTCGCGTTCAGCCGCTGCGCGGTCTCCCTCGTGACGACGACGGCGTCCTTGTCCTCGGCCTCGGCCCGGTTCAGCACGGTCAGCGTCGGGGCCGCGGTGTTCAGCGTGGACTGCAGTGCGGTGTAGACCTCGTCCGGCTCGGTCTGCGCGGCGTTCTTGTCCAGGTACTGCAGCAACGTGCCGCTGTAGTCCGGGATGAGGTCGATCGAGCCGTCCTTGAGCGCCGGCACGTAGGCCTCGCGGGACCCGATCGGCGGTCGGGTCTCGACCGTGACGCCCTTGGCCTGCAGCGCCTGGGCGAACACCGAGGACAGGATCTGGCTCTCGGTGAAGTTCGCGGCGCCGACGACGACGGTGTTCTGGTCGCCCGAGCCGGACTGGCCGCCCCCGGCGAGGGGGTCGGAGCCCCCACCGCAGGCGGTCAGCGCGAACGCGGCGGTCACCGTCGCGGCGACGGCGGTCAGCAGACGGGTGCGTCTCATGGTGGGTGTCCTCTCGGGGACGTGCGGGGTGGGTCAGGCCGCTTCGCGGACGGGTTCGGGACGGGTGGGCACCGCGCGCAGCCGGCGCGGCGCGGTCCGGCCGGTGGCCTGCAGGCCGGGCGAGACGATCAGCTTCTGCAACCCGCCCAGGAGCAGGTCGGCGACGATCGCGAGCAGCGCGACCAGGATCGAGCCACCGATCATCATGCCGAAGTCGCGCTGGCCGAGGCCGTCGATGATGAACCGGCCGAGCCCGCCGAGCGAGACGTAGGCGGCGATGGTCGCGGTCGCGATGACCTGCAGGGTCGCGCTGCGCAGCCCGCCGATGATCAGCGGCAGCGCGTTGGGGAGCTCGACCTTCCACAGCACCTCGGGCCCGCGCATGCCCATCCCGGTGGCGGCGTCGACGACGGCCGGGTCGACGTTGCGGATGCCGGCGTAGGTGCCGGCGAGCACCGCGGGCACCGCCAGCACGATGAGGGTGATGATCGGGCCGACCAGCGACAGCCCGACCAGCGTGGTGATCAGCACCAGCAGGCCCAGGGTGGGCAGGGCGCGCAGCCCGTTCGCCAGGCCGACGACGAGGAAGCCGCCGCGGCCGGTGTGCCCGATCCAGGCGCCCAGGGGCACCGCGATCAGCACCGCGACCAGCAGGGTCAGCGCGGTGTAGCCGAGGTGTTCGGCGAGCCGGGCGAGGATGCCGGTCGGCCCCTCCCAGTTCGCCCCGTCGAACAGCCAGCCGAAGTAGGTCATGCCCCCGCCTTCCCGGTACGGGCCCGCTGCCAGGGGGTGAGCAGCCTGCCGCCGAGCAGCAGGGCCGAGTCGACGACGAGCGCGAGCAGCAGCACCAGCACGATGCCGGAGACGATCTGGGCGTCGTTGCTGCGGTTGAAGCCCTCGGTGAACAGCAGGCCGAGCCCGCCGAAGCCGATCACCGCACCCACCGTGACCAGGCTGATCGTGGACACCGCGGCGACCCGCAGGCCGGCCACGATCACCGGCACGGCGAGCGGCAGCTCGACGCCGACGAAGCGCCGGACCGGGGTGTAGCCCATCGCGTTCGCCGCGTCGACGACGTGGCCCGGCACCGCGGACAGCGCGTCGGACACGGTCCGCACGAGCAACGCGACGGTGTAGACCGTCAGCGCGACGACCACGTTGACCGGATCGAGGATCTGGGTGCCGAGCAGCGGCGGCATGAACACGAACAGCGCCAGCGACGGGACCGTGTAGAGCAGCCCGGCGGCGTTGGTCATGATCGTGCGCAGCGTCGCGTTGCGGTTGGCGACCCAGCCCAGCGGGATCGCGAACACCAGCCCGAGCAGCACCGGGATCAGGGCGTACACGACGTGCTCGGCGAGCGCGTCGAGCACGGAGTCGAGGTTGTCGAACACCCAGGTCACGGCGGCCTCAGGCGGCGTTGTGCGAGTCGCGGGCCGCGGGCAGCGCCTCGAGCACCGAGTCGGCGGTGACCGAGCCGGCGACCCGGCCGTCGGCGTCGACGGCGACGCCCTGACCGGACGGTGAGGACAGTGCCGCGTCCAGCGCGCCGCGCAGCGAGCCCGACTCCACGGCGTAGAGCGACCCGCCCGGGACGATGGCCTCCTCGGTCACCCGGCCCTCACCGGCCTCGACCCAGCCCAGCGGCCGCGCGGAGCCGTCGACGACGACCGACCAGCCGTCGTCGGGGAGGGGGTCGCCGACCGAGAGCACCGGCAGCGAGCCGAGCGGGATGGTGTCCGAGGACAGGAAGCCCAGGCCCCGGTAGCCGCGGTCGCGGCCGACGAAGTTGTCGACGAAACCGTCGACCGGGCGGGACAGCAGCACGCCCGGCTCGTCGTACTGGGCGAGCTTTCCACCGACCCGGAACACCGCGACCTTGTCGCCGAGCTTGATGGCCTCGTCGATGTCGTGGGTGACGAACACGATGGTCTTGCCGAGCTCGGACTGCAGGCGCAGCAGCTCCTCCTGCAGGCTCTCCCGGACGATCGGGTCCACCGCGGAGAACGGCTCGTCCATCAGCAGCACGGGCGGGTCGGCGGCGAGCGCGCGGGCCACGCCGACGCGCTGCTGCTGGCCGCCCGACAGCTGCGCCGGGTAGCGCCGGGCCATCGAGCTGTCGAGGCCGACGATCTCCATCAGCTCCATCGCCCGGTCCCGCGCGGCCTTCTTGCTGCTCCCGACGAGCATCGGCACGGTCGCGATGTTGTCGACGATCGTGCGGTGCGGGAACAGCCCGGCCTGCTGGATGACGTAGCCGATGCCCCGGCGCAGCTCGGCCGGATCGGCGGACAGCACGTCGCGCCCGTCGACGCGCAGCTCACCGCCGGTCGGCTCGATCATCCTGTTGATCATGCGGAGGGAGGTCGTCTTGCCGCAGCCGGACGGGCCCACGAAGACCGTGATCCGCCCCTGCTCCGCGACGAGGTCGAGCTCGTCGACCGCGACCGTCCCGTCCGGGAAGCGCTTCGTGACGCCCCGGAACTCGATCATCGGCGGTTCCCCCTGCCGTCGCGCGGGACCCCTGCTCCCCGCTTGGTCGCAGCACACTAACCCGGTCGTGCGCGACGGGCGAGCGGTCGACCGCAGGTCACCGGCACCCCGTCGCGCTTGACCTGCAGTCCGGTTCAGCACCGACGCTGCGCACATGACCCTGACCACTGCTCCTGGCCCGCTCGGCGTCGCCACCGGACCCGCTCCCGCCGACGCCGCGGCCCTGGAGGACGCCGGTGCCCGCACCCTGTGGCTCGCCGGTGGCGCGATCGACCGGCTCGACCGGCTGACCGCGCTGCTCGACGGCACCCGGGACGCCGTCGTCGTCCCGGGCATCGTGCCGACCGGGCGGTATCCGGCGTCGGCCGTCGCCGCAGTGCACGCCGACGCGGCCCGCCGTCATCCCGGGCGCTACCTCACCGGGCTGGGCGCGCCCCAGCAGCCGCGGGCGCTGGACGCGCTGCACCGCCACCTCGACGAGCTCGACGCACTCGGGCTGCCCTCCTCGGAGCGGCTGCTGGCCGCGCTCGGACCGCGCAAGCTCGACGTCGCCGGCACCCGCTGCGCCGGGGCGGTGACCCTGCTGGTCACCCCGGAGCACACCGCGCGGGCGCGGGCGGCGCTGGGCCCGGACCGGCTGCTCGCGGTGATGCTGCCGACCGTGCTCGGGACCGACCGGACAGCCCTGCGCGAGCTGGCCGGGTTCCTGCTCGGCGTGCCGGGCTACCGCGCCGCCGTCCGCGGGCTGGGGTTCACCGACGCCGAGGTCGACGCCCGCGCCGACCGGCTGCTCGACGCCGTCTCCGCCCGCGGCGGCGTCGAGGACATCGCCGCCCGGGTCGCCGAGCACCGGGCCGCGGGCGCCGACCACGTGGTGCTCAGCCCGGTCGGGGACCCGGCGGCCGGTGCGGCGCTGCTGCGTGCCCTGCGGTAGGCGCCCTGCCGTGCGGCCGGTGCGCCGCGGCGCAACAGTGGGGTCATGCCGAAGGAGCCCACGCGCCTGCCGAAGCCCGAACTGGACCTCGACCCGGACCACCCGCACGTCGCGGACTGGTTCCACTACGCCGACCTGCTCACCGACGCCGAGCGCGCCGACCTGCGCCGGGTGCGGGAGTTCCTGCGTGCCGAGGTCGCCCCCGTCGTGCTCGACGCCTGGGACCGCGCCGAGTTCCCGATGCAGCTCGTGAAGGGCTTCGCGGGCCTCGACCTCGCGGGGGCCGGCTACGCCGACCCGCCGGCGTCGCGGCTGTTCCTGGGGTTCCTGCACGCGGAGATCTCCCGGGTGGACCCGTCGGTCAACAGCTTCTACGGCGTCCACACAGGCCTCGCGATGGGCTCGATCCACGCCGGCGGCACGCCCGAGCAGCGCGAGCGCTGGCTGCCCGCGATGTCCCGGATGGACTCGATCGGTGCGTTCGGGCTGACCGAGCCGCACGGCGGGTCCGACGTGGCCGGTGGCATGGAGACCACCGCCACCCGCGACGGCGACGAGTGGGTCCTCGACGGCGAGAAGCGCTGGATCGGCAACGCCACCTTCGCCGACCTGATCATCGTGTGGGCCCGCGACACCGACCCGGACGCCGGCGGCGCGGTCCGCGGGTTCGTCGTGCCGTCGCCGTCGGAGGGCATGACGATCACGAAGATCGAGGGCAAGCAGTCGCTGCGGATCGTGCAGAACGCCGACATCCTGCTCGACCGGGTCCGGGTGCCGGAGTCGCACCGGCTCTCCGGCGGCTCGGGCACCTTCCGCGACGCCGGCCTGGTCCTGCAGCGCACCCGGGCCAACGCCGCCTGGGGTGCGGTCGGGGTGCAGATGGCCGCCTACGAGCTGGCTCTGTCCTACGCCGCCCAGCGGGAGCAGTTCGGCCGCCCGATCGGCGGGTTCCAGCTGATGCAGGACCTGCTGGTGCGGATGCTCGGCAACGTGAGCGCCTCGCTGGGGATGGCGGTCCGCAACGCCCAGCTGCTCGACGAGGGCCGGGGCTCGGACGCGCACTCGTCGCTGGTGAAGGAGTTCTGCGCGACCCGGATGCGCGAGACCGTCGCGCTCGGGCGTCAGCTCGTGGGCGGCAACGGGGTGGTGCTGGAGAACCGGATCGCGAAGTACTTCGCCGACGCCGAGGCGATGTTCTCCTTCGAGGGCACCCGGGAGATGAACACCCTGATCGTCGGGAAGGCGATCACGGGGCAGAGCGCGTTCGTGCGGTGACGACGGCGGTCGCGCCCGCGGCGGGCGGGCGCGACCGGCTCACCAGACGCCCGGGGCCCCGTCGGCCGGGGTCGCGCTCGTCGCCGGGGTGGGCAGACCGCCGCCGCGCAGCACCCGGTGCAGGTCGTCGGGGCGCAGCGAGCGGGCGAACAGCCAGCCCTGGAACGCGTCGACCCCGAGGCCCCGCAGGACGTGGAACTGCTCGGCGGTCTCGACGCCCTCGGCGACGGTCTTGCGGCCCATCGCGCGCGCGACCTCGACGACGGCGCGGGCCAGCGCGAAGTCGGCCGGGTCGGTGCCGACGCCGGTGACGAACGCGCGGTCGACCTTGACCGTCTGCGCCGGGAGCTCCTTGAGCCGGGCCAGCGACGAGTAGCCGGTGCCGAAGTCGTCGACGGCGAAGCGGACGCCGCGCTGCACGAGCTCGCTCATCGCGTCCAGCGCGGGGCGCGGCAGCGCGACCAGGCTGGTCTCGACGAGCTCGAGCACCAGCTGGTTCCACGGCAGCCCGGCGCCCTCGACGACGGCGGTGACGTCGGCCAGGAACGACGGGTCGGCCGGCAGCAGCCCGGCCAGGTTCACCGCGACGGCGACGGCCTGCCCGGCACGGGGCCAGGTCGCGGCCTCGGTGGCCGCGGTGCGCAGCACCCACAGGTCCAGTTCGCGCTGCAGGCCGCCGCGCTGGGCGACCGGCAGGAACTCGCCGGGCGAGACCTCGCCGTGCACCGGGTGCGACCAGCGCAGCAGCGCCTCGGCGGACAGCACGGTGCCGTCCGGCGCGACGACCGGCTGGTACTCCAGGCGCAGCGCGTCGCCCTCGATCGCGGCGCGCAGCTCGGCCTCGAGCTCCAGCTGGCGGCGCGCCGGGGCGACGGCACCCCGCTCGGCGACGGCGACCGTGCCGCGTCCGCGCTGCTTGGCCTCGCGCACCGCGACCTCGGCCGAGCGCAGCAGATCGTCGCCGCGGGGGCCGCGGGCGTCGGCCTGCGGGCCTGCCACGGCGGCGTCCCGACCGGCGACGCCGACCGAGGCGGTCAGCGTGATCGGGCTGCCGGCCACGGTGACGTCGCCGCGCAGCAGCCCGGCGACGACGGCGGCGAGCGCCTGCGGTCCGCCGACCTCGTCGACGTCGGCGCAGACCACCGCGAACTCGTCGGCCGACAGCCGCCCGGCCGTGCAGTGGTACGGCAGCTCACGCTGCAGCCGCCCGGCCAGCTCGACGAGCAGGGTGTCGCCGGCGTCGTGGCCGAGGCCGGTGTTGACGCGGGCGAAGTCGTCGACGTCGCCGCAGACCACGGCGACCCGGCCGGCGTCCGGCCCGGCCAGCAGCCGGTCGGCGAGCTCCAGCAGCCCGGCCCGGTTGGGCAGCCGGGTCAGCGGGTCGACGGTGTCGGCCTCGCGGAGCACGTCGGCGGCGCGGCGGCGCTCCCCCACGTCGGTGACGACGAGCAGCCAGAAGGGGCGGCCGTCGTCGGAGGGCGCGGCGTTGACCACGACCTCGCAGTCGACCCGGGTCCCGTCGGCGCGCAGCAGCGGCAGCGACTCGATCCGGTAGGTCGGCTCGGGGTGCGACGGGTCGCGCAGCCAGTCCGGCAGGCCGCCGCGACCGTCGGACTGGGGCTCGGCGGACAGGCTGCGTGCCGGGACGCCGCGCAGGGTCTCCAGGTCGGCGTCGAGCAGCTGGCAGAGCGCCGGGTTGGCGTCGACGATCCGGCCGCGGCCGTCGAGCATCGCGACGCCGGTGGTGATGGCGGCGACGAGGTCGGCGAACCGCTGCCCGGAGCGCTGCGCGCGGGACTCGGCCCGGCGCCGGTCGGACACGTCCTGCACGGTCCCGATCAGGCGCAGCGGGGCACCACCGGGGGTGCGGTCGATCCGGGTGCGGCACGACAGCACCGCGCCGCCCTCGGGGCGGATCTCGGAGCTGTGCGCGGTGGTGGGCTCCGGCGCGGCGTCCGGGCCGCGGCGCAGCATCCGGCAGACCCGCTCGACCTGCTCGCCCTCGATGGGGCCGTCGGGGCCGTCGGGGCGCACGCCGAGCGCGCGGTAGAGCTCGACGAGCCCCTCGCTGCGGGTCAGCGTCCCGGCCTGCAGGTCGAAGGTCCAGGTGCCGGAGCGGGTGGCGCGCTCGAGGTCGAGCGCGGGGGCCTCGTCCGACGGCGCGGGCGCGGCGTCGGGGAACGGGGTGAGCAGCACGACGGTGCGGTCACCCGGCTGGTTCCAGCGGACGACCTTGACCCGGGCCAGACGGCGGTCGGCACGGACCAGACGGGCGTCGGAGTCCGGGCCGACGAGCAGCTGCGGGAGCCGCATGCCGGTCGGGTCGGCGGAGCCGGCGAGGCGGCGGAGCGCGGCGTTGGTGTGGACGACGACGCCCCCGGCGTCGCAGACCATCGCGGGCGAGGGCGGGAGCTGCACCGCGGAGTGGTCGGCACCGTCGGCACCCGCGGCCCCGGACCCGGGGGTCCCCGGGCCGGGGGCCGCCTCGGCGACCGACGGGGCCGGGCCGGCCGGGCGTGGCGCACCGGGGAGGCGGCGGGCGCTGCCGAACGGCGGCTCCCCGAAGCCCGCGCCGGAGATCTCGGCGTCCGGCGCGGCGGCGAGGTTCAGGGCCTCCGCCCGGCCGAGGAGCGGCTCGTTCTCGGGAGCGGGCCGGGCGCGGCCCGCCGGGGTGCCACCGGGACCGGCGAAGGCCCGGGCGAGGTCACCGGCGAGACCGGGGTCCCGGTCCCTGTCACGGCGGGCACCCGGTGCCTGCTCCGCGCGTCCACCGGCCGGGTCCCCGACCGATGCACCCGGACGGTGTCCCGCCCGCGATTCCTGCTCCGACACGCCCGCCTCCGTTCCGTTCGGCAGCTCCGTGGGGAACAACGAGCCACCGTGCCGGGCGATCCGGGCGGGTAGACCGATCGAGCCACCCGATACAGCGAGTGACGGGACCGTTCGGCCCAACGCCATTGCTCTGACCGTCACTCACAGGTGGTGACAGGTAGTCGCCGGAGGGTGAAGGGTGTGACGTGCTCGGCGAGCGGTGGCAACCGATCCGACCGTGTGTGTTCGACCGCTCACAGCGCGCCGTGCCGTTCGGCGCAGACCCCGGTCGCACACGTTTCGTAACCGGGGTTATGGCCGTCCGTCAGCCTGCGGTCACGCCGGCGTCGCCCGCGGCGCGGGCCACCGCCGCGGCGACGGCCGGTGCCACCCGCGGGTCGAACGGGCCGGGCACGATCTTCTGCGGGGACAGCTCGTCGGCGACGACGTCGGCGATGGCGCGGGCCGCCGCGACCTTCATGTCGTCGGTGATGCGGCGGGCGTGCGCGTCCAGTGCGCCGCGGAAGATCCCCGGGAAGGCCAGCACGTTGTTGATCTGGTTCGGGAAGTCGCTGCGGCCGGTCGCGACGATCGCGGCGTGCCGGGCCGCGACGTCCGGGTGCACCTCGGGGTCGGGGTTGGACAGCGCGAAGACCATGCAGTCCGGGGCCATCGTGGCCAGCAGCTCCTCGGGCAGCGTGGCGCTGGAGAGCCCGACGAACACGTCCGCACCGGCCAGTGCCTCGGCGATCCCGCCGGTGACCGCCCGCGGGTTGGTGACGGCGGCCAGCGCGGCCTTCTCCCCGCCGCGACCGGCGTCGACGACCCCGCGCGAGTCGAGCAGCACGACGTCCGAGGCACCCGCGGTCAACAGGATGCGGGCGCAGGCGATGCCCGCCGCGCCGGCCCCGGAGATCACGATGCGCAGGTCCGACAGCGAGCGACCCTGCACCCGGCAGGCGCCGTCGAGGGCGGCGAGCAGCACGACGGCGGTGCCGTGCTGGTCGTCGTGCATGACCGGGCAGTCGAGCGCCTCGACCAGGCGGCGCTCCAGCTCGAAGCAGCGCGGCGCGGCGACGTCCTCGAGGTTGACCGCGCCGAAGGTCGGGCGCAGCCGGACCAGGGTCTCCACGATCTCGTCGACATCCGTGGTGTCGAGCACGAGCGGGATCGAGTCGAGCCCGGCGAAGGACTTGAACAGCGCCGACTTGCCCTCCATCACCGGCAGCGACGCGCGCGGCCCGATGTCGCCGAGACCGAGCACCGCGGTGCCGTCGCTGACGACGGCGACCAGCCGGTGCGCCCAGGTGTAACGGGCGGCGAGCGAGGCGTCGTCGGCGATGGCCCGGCAGACGTCGGCGACACCGGGGGTGTAGGCGATCGACAGGTCGCGCTCGTCGGCCAGCGGCGCGGTCAGGCCGGTCGCGAGCTTGCCGCCCTCGTGCGCGCCGAACACCTCGTGCCGGTCGGGGGCGGAACGGGTGGTCGGGTCCTGGGCGAGCGTCATGGGAAGACTCCACGGGTGGTGCGGTACGAGAGCGGCGCACGGACGCGCCTGCCGTTGCACCGGGCGTCGCGGGTTGACGTCGACCTGCTCGCGGTGCCGGACGGCCATCCCGCGCACAGCGCCGGGATAGGGGCGCCGAGCCGGGACGAGCTGTCGGATCTGGAGACGAGTCTAACCGGGTGGACGCCGGGAACCGGTCACCCGGCGCGTCCGGAGTGGCCACCCGCACACCGACGGGCGTACGGATCGCCGCACGCCGGTCCCGGGAGCCGTGTCAGCGGGTCAGCGCAGCGGCGCCGGGGTGAGGTCGGGGAGCGGGAGCGCGGGCAGCGACGGGCCGCTGGGCAGCTCGGTCAGCGGCAGCACACCCGGCGTGAACGGGGCCCGGCCGGGGACGACCTCCAGGGCGCCGACCTCGCCGTAGCGCTGGGCGTAGGCCAGTGCCCGGGCGATGTCGGTGACCCCGTTGGTGTTGGTCGGCAGCATCAGGCTCGACAGCAGCCCGAACGCCCGGCCGCGCGCGTCGAGGTAGCCCGAGCCCGAGTCGCCCGGCACCCCCGGCGGCGTGGTGGAGACGACGTGCGTGCGCGGCCCCTCCGGCTGCCCGAGGCTCAGGCCCTGCTTGTACGGCGTCGCCACGAGCTGGTTGGGCTGGAAGCTGTAGACCTTCTCCCCCTGCTCGGTGCCGTCCGTGTCGAGCCCGGTCGGGCCGCCGAAGCCGGGGACCGTCGGGTCGGCGACGGCGACGGCCGCCGGGCTCAGCTGGATCAGCGAGAGGTCGTTGTAGAGGCACAGCTGCGAGTCGGTCTCGCCGCGGTCCTGCATGACCGCCCAGGAGTTGTAGGCGACCCGTCCGGTGTAGTTCTTCCCGTCGCGGCCGCGGATGCCGACCTCGATGCCCTCCGGCATGACCGGCTCACGGCAGCCGTCGACCGAGGACATCGCGTCCTCGCCCGCCATGCAGTGCGCGGCCGCGCCCAGGTAGAGCACCCCGGCCGGGGCGGCCTGGTGCTCGGCACCGCGGACGCCGGGCTCGTCGCGGTGCCCGTCCTGCCCGGCGGCCGGGGTGTAGAGGAAGTTGGCCGTGCACAGCTCGGCGCCGCCGGTGACCGGGGTGGCGATCTGCACGCCCGGGCCGATCGCCCCGGCCTGCACCGCCGGGGCGGACGGGGCGGCCGTCGCGACGCCCGCGGCGGCGGGCGCGGTGAGCGCGGCGGTGACCGCCAGGCCGGCCGCGGCGGCGATCCCGGCGATGCGCCGCCGCGCGGGGCGGCGGGAGAACTGCGACGACATGACGCTCCTCGGCTCGTGGTCCGCCACGGATCCCATCCGATCCGGCCACCCTGCGGGTACGGCGCGCCCGGCGGACTGCCCGGTCGGGTCCGGATCCGACCCGACCGGGTGACCTGATCACCGCGAGCGTCCCGCAGTGTCCGCGACTAGCGTCGCCGCCCGTGAGCACCGACGCCGATCCGGACGGACGGATCCTCCTGCTGCGCCACGGCGAGACCGAGTGGTCGCGCACCGGGAAGCACACCGGCCGCACCGACGTCCCGCTGACCGACGAGGGCCGGGCCGCCGCCCGCCGGGTGCGCGACGCACTGGCCCTGGTCCGCCACGACGCCCCGCCCGCCCGGGTGCTCTGTTCCCCGCGCACGCGCGCGAGGGACACCGCCGAGCTGGCCGGGCTGCGCGTGGACGCGGTCGACGACCGGCTCGTCGAATGGGACTACGGCGACAACGAGGGCTGGACCACGCCGCAGATCCGCGAGTCCCTGCCGGGCTGGACGATCTGGGACGGGCCGTGGCCCGGCGGCGAGACCCCCGGCGACGTCGCCGCCCGCGCCGACGCCGTGCTCGCCGACGCGCGCGCCCTGCTCGGCGGCGGCGACGTCGTGCTCGTGGGACACGGCCACTTCTCCCGGGTGCTGACGGCGCGCTGGATCGGGCTGCCCGCGAGTGGCGGTGTGCACTTCCGCATGGACCCGGCCGGGGTCAGCGTGCTGGGGTTCGAGCGCGGGGTCCCCCGCCTCGACCACGTCAACCAGCGCCCCACCCCCGCGGAGGACCAGTGAGCGTCCGTACGGCCACCCCCGACGACGTGCCGGTCATGGTCCGGCTCGTGCACGAGCTGGCCGACTACGAGAAGGCCGCGCACGAGTGCGGGCTGACCGAGGACCAGCTGCACGCCGCGCTGTTCGGCCCGGACCCCTCGGCCGGGGCCTTCGTGGCCACCGGCGACGACGGCGCGGTCGTCGGCACGGCCATCTGGTTCCGGACCTTCTCCACCTGGGAGGGCGTCGCCGGGATCCACCTGGAGGACCTCTACGTCACCCCCGGCGCCCGCGGCGGCGGGCACGGCGCGGCCCTGCTCGCCGAGCTGGCCGCCGAGGTCACCCGGCGCGGCTGGAAGCGCCTGGAGTGGAACGTGCTGGACTGGAACACCCCGGCCATCGGCTTCTACCGCTCCGTCGGCGCGGTGCCGAACGAGGGGTGGACCACCTACCGGCTCACCGGCGACCCGCTCGTCGCGCTGGCCGGGCGGAACGGCGGGGCGGCGGCCCGCTAGTCCTCGGGGTACTCGTCGCCCATCGACCAGCGCCGGGACTGCTCGCTGATCAGCATCAGGAACGTGAACAGCACGAACAGTCCGCAGACGATGCCCCACACCAGCTGACGGCTGGGGCCCAGCGCGTAGTAGATGGCCGGGAACAGCAGCAGCTGCACGACGATCGCCGGGGTGCGGCAGCCGTGCACCCCGCGGACCAGCCCGTAGCCGACACCGGCCACGGCGGCCGCCAGGAGCACGAAGATCCCGGCCTCGGCGAGACCGTAGTAGAGGCGGGCGCCACCGGCCTCCAGGGCGCGTACGCCCAGCACGACCGCGAGGACGGCGCCGACGAGCCCCTCGGCCGCGACGAGCACCCCCGCCACCCGCACGTTCTCCGGCGGTCGCTCCCGCGTCACGGGGCGGTCGTCGCGGTCATCGGCCACCCACCGAGGATAGGCCGCCCGCCGCGGCCGCCACCGCCGGGCGGCCGACGGACCGGCCGGTGCGCGGTCGATACAGTCGCCCCGTGCGCGCGCTGCTCGTGGTCAACCCTCAGGCCACGTCCACCACCGCCGCCGGCCGGGACGTGCTGACCAAGGCCCTGGCCAGCGAGCTGAAGCTCGACGTCCTGCAGACCCGCTACCGGGGCCACGCGGCGGAGGCGACCGCGGCGGCCGTGGCGGACGGCGTCGAGCTCGTCGTCGCGCTCGGGGGCGACGGGACGGTCAACGAGGTCGTCAACGGGCTGCTCGCCGCGCAGACCGGCTCGGGCAGCGGCGCCCCCCGGCCGGACCCGGACGCGACCGCGATGCTCGCGGTGGTCCCCGGCGGCTCGGCGAACGTGTTCGCCCGCGCCCTGGACATGCCGCGCGACCCGGTCGAGGCGACCGGGCACGTGCTCACCGCGCTGGCCCACCGGCGGCGACGGCTGGTCGGCCTGGGCTGGGCGGACGACCGCTGGTTCACCTTCAACGCCGGCATGGGCTGGGACGCCGAGGTGGTGGCCGCGGTCGAGCGCGCCCGCGCGCAGGGACACGAGGCCAGCCCCGGCCGCTACGCGCTGACCGCGATCGCCCAGTACCTCGCGCAGCTGCGCCGTCCGCCGTCGATGACGGTGGAGCTCCCCGACGCGGCGCCGCTGACCGGGGTGCGGCTGGCGTTCGTCTCCAACACCGACCCGTGGACCTTCCTGTCCGGCCGCGCGGTGCGGACCAACCCCCGCTCGTCGTTCGGCAGCGGGCTGGGGCTGTTCGCGCTCACCGGGCTGAGCCCGCGCACGATCGCCTCGACCCTGCGCCAGATCCTGGCCGCCGACGGCGACCCGCACGGGCGGCACATCGTCCGGCACGACGCCGTCGGCCGGGTGCGGATCACGTCGGAACAGCCTCTCGCTCTCCAGCTCGACGGCGACCACCTCGGAATGCGCACCGATGTGGAATTCCTCAGCGTGCCCGGAGCGTTACGCGTCGTCGTGTGAGACGGACGGTTCGTCGCGCATCGTGCGGGCGCTCTCACACGCCGGAGTGAGTAACCGCGCCATTCACCGATGTGAGCGGACCGTCGGTCCCGTTGGGGCTTACACCAGGCCAAACCGGTGATCCAAGGTGGTCCCTACGCAAGCGAGGCCACGAGCAACGCCGCTCGTGGAGGTTCCGTCCCACCGGGCCGGCCCCCTCACTCAGAGGGTGTCCGGGTCGACATCGTTCTCGGGTGGCCGATTCCGGGTGGGACAGGGACACTGGATCGTGGAACCGGCCCAGGGCGGCTCGAAGTCCCGGGCACTGGTCTGTCTGCGTGCGTTCCCTATGAGGGCGCTCACGCATCCCGCGAGCAGTTTCCCATTGAGGACCGCGGTGGCTCGTGAAAGTATTCACAAGCTGCGAAACACGCACGTAACATCAAGCGCACAGACGATCGGCGCGACCCCGATCGCGCACCAGAGGAGAAAGTGATCATGGACTGGCGTCACGACGCGATCTGCCGCGACGAGGACCCGGAGCTGTTCTTCCCGGTCGGCACCAGCGGCCCTGCCCTGATGCAGATCGCGGAGGCCAAGAGCGTGTGCCGGCGCTGCCCGGTCACCGAGTCGTGCCTGCAGTGGGCTCTCGAGTCCGGCCAGGACGCGGGTGTCTGGGGCGGCATGAGCGAGGACGAGCGGCGCGCCCTGAAGCGGCGCAGCACCCGTCCGCGCGCTCGCACCGCGTAGGCAGCCCCGCCCGGGCACTCGCCCGGAATGCGGCAGGAACGGCTGTCCCGGACAGCGGCTCCGCACAGCAGAAGAAGTAGCTCCCCGACCTCGGGCCCGTAGCCGGACGCCACCGGCCACGGGCCCGAGGTGCGTTCGGGGTGATCTGCCACCCCGGCGTGAGGGTCGACCACGGTGCCGGCGCGACCACGGCACCGGGATCAACGGTCACGGGACGAGCGTATCCGGTGCCCTCCGGGCCCCCGTCCACGCCCCGGGTCACCGGGAGTGACCGGGATCGGTCGCCCGCCGCACCGCAGCGACCGCCCGGGGACGGCGGGCGGCGGACCCGTTGCCCCGCCGCCCCTCCCACCGCGGCGTTCAGGAGCCGCCGAGTGGTACCCGGACCACCGCCACCGTGCCGCCGCCCTCCCGGGCCCGCACCTCGATCGTCGCCTCCAGCTCGGAGGTCAGCAGGGTCCGCACGATCTGCAGACCCAGCCCCTTGGACCTCTCGAAGTCGAAGTCGACCGGCATGCCGTGGCCGTCGTCGGCCACCGACACCTCCAGCCGGCTCGCCGAGCGCACCGGGCTGACGACCACCTCCCCCGCCGTGCCGGGGTCGTAGGCGTGCGCCAGCGCGTTGTGGGTCAGCTCGGCCAGGACCAGCACCAGCGGGGTGGCCTTCGCCGCGGGCAGCGCCCCGAACCCGGAGTCGACGCGCACCCGGGCACGGGACTCGGTCGTCGCGCCGTCGCGGATGGCGGGCAGCACCTTCGGCAGCAGCTCGTCGAGCTCGACGACCTCGGCGACGGAGTAGGCCAGCGCCTCGTGCACCAGCGCGATCGAGGTGACCCGGCGGACCGACTCCTCCAGCGCCCGGCCCGCCTCCGGGTTCTCGCTGCGCCGAGCCTGCATCCGCAGCAGCGCCGCGACCGTCTGCAGGTTGTTCTTCACCCGGTGGTGGATCTCCCGGATGGTGGCGTCCTTGCTCATCAGCGCCGCGTCCCGGCGACGCAGGTCGGTCACGTCGCGGACCAGCACCAGCGCGCCCGCCGCGTCGCCGCGGGGCCGCAGCGGCAGCGCGCGCACGAGCATCGTCGCCCGGCGGCCCTTGACCTCCATCCGCGTGGACGGGGCGCCGTCGAGGGCCTCGTTGATCCGGCCGGCGACGTCCTTCGCGTCGAACGGATCCAGCACGAGCGCCTTGGTGACGGTCGCGAGGTCGGCGCCGGCGACGTCGCTGGCGTGGCCCATGCGGTGGTACGCCGACAACGCGTTCGGGCTGGCGTAGGCCACGTTGCCGTGCACGTCGAGGCGGACCAGGCCGTCCCCGGCGCGCGGGCTGCCCTCGGCCGAGCCGGGCGGACCGGACTGCGGCGGGAACGTCCCGTCGACGATCATCTGGCACAGGTCCGAGGCGCTGCCGAGGTAGGCGATCTCCAGCGGACTCGGGACGCGTGGGGTGGACAGGTTGGTGTCCCGGGACAGCACCGCCACCGTGCGGCCCTTGAAGCGCACCGGGATGGTCTCCCGGCGCACCGGCACCTCCAGGTGCCAGCGCGGGTCGTCGTCGCGGCAGATCCGGCCCTCCAGCACCGCCCGGCGCAGCTGGCCGACCTCCACCGGCACCGCCCGGCGACCGACGACGTCGTCCGGGTGGGCGGTCGGTGCGGTGGTCGGCCGGGCCTGGGCGACACACAGGAACTGCGCGGTCGCCGCCCGGGAGGCACCGCCGGTCCCCGCGTGGAGGTCGTCCAGCGGCACCCACAGCAGGAAGTCGGCGAAGGACATGTCGGCCAACAACTGCCACTCGCCGACCACGCGCTGGAGGTGATCGGCGGTCTCGCCGTCCATCGTCGTGTGCTCGGCGAGCAGCTCGCTCAGCGTGGTCACGATCGCCCATCCCACCACATGCGAGAATCGCGCGTACGAAGCTCCCGCGGCAACGCCGCGGAACCGTGACCCGGACGGGAAGGAGGGTCGAGATGTCCAAGCGTGCACGCAAGCGCCGTGACCGCGCCAAGAAGGGCGCCAACCACGGCAAGAAGCCGAACTGCTGAGTTCGGCGACACCGACGCGAGAGGGCGGGCACCCCGGTGGGGTGCCCGCCCTCTCGCGTGTGTCGCCGCAGCGGCGGCGCCGGTCAGCCGCCGGAGCGGCGGTACTCGGTGCGCTGGTGCGACACCGAGACGCTCGTGCCGTCCGGCCCGCTCTCCACGGTCACCTGGGCCTGCTCGAGCACCGCGGAGCGGATCTGCGACCGCAGCCGGTCCTTGAGCCCGGCCGGGGCCGCCTCGCCGCCGCACTTGCGCGCCAGCAGCGCCTTCAGCTTCTCGTCGATGCCGTACTCGGCCAGGCAGGGCGCGCACTCGTCGAGGTGCTGCTGGAGCAGGCGTCGTCGCTCCTGGTCGCACTCGTGGTCGAGGAACAGCCACACCTCGGCCAGCACCTCGGTGCACCCGGTGTTCGCGGGCGGATCCTGGATCATGGGGTTGCGCTCGAGCGGTGCGCCCGAGCCCTCGGCGGCGCTCACGATGCCGTCACCTCCCGGTCCCCGGTCGCGCCGGCGGCCCCGTCGCGGACGAATCCGCGCTCGCGGGCCACGTCGGTCAGCATGTCGCGCAGCTGACGCCGGCCGCGGTGCAGCCGCGACATGACGGTGCCGATCGGGGTGCCCATGATCTCGGCGATCTCCTTGTAGGCGAACCCCTCGACGTCGGCGAGGTAGACCGCCATGCGGAAGTCCTCCGGCAGGCCCTGCAGGGCCTCCTTGACGTCGCTGTCGGGCAGCGCGTCGAGGGCCTCCACCTCGGCCGAGCGCAGACCGGTCGAGCTGTGCTCACCGGCCTGGGCCAGCTGGTAGTCGGTGATCTCGTCGGTCGGCGACTGCAGGGGCTGACGCTGCCGCTTGCGGTACCCGTTGATGTAGGTGTTGGTCAGGATCCGGTACAGCCACGCCTTGAGGTTGGTGCCGCGGCGGAAGGACCCGAACGCCGAGTACGCCTTGAGGAAGGTCTCCTGCACCAGGTCCTCGGCGTCGGCCGGGTTCCGCGTCATGCGCAGCGCGGCGCCGTAGAGCTGGTCGAGCAGCGGCATCGCGTCGCGCTCGAAGCGGGCCGTGCGGTCGGAGACGCTCTCGTCCTCGGGCGCACGGTTGCCGTCGGCGTCGGCCACACCCACCAGGGCGGCGAGCTCCGCGGGATCGGTCCCTGCCGCGCCCGTCTCCGGCTGGTCCGGCTGATCCGGCTGTACTGACAAAGGTTCCCTCTCCAGTGACACGAGTCGCGCACCGGTGCGGGTCACCGGCACGGCGGACGCGTCGGAGGGTACGCGCCCCGGCCGCTCACGGCCGTCCGGCGGCGCGGCCCCGGGCCTCTCCATCACTGATGTCGTCACACCCGGAACAACGGTGCGGCGCCGGACGGCATTCCCGTAGGTTCGCCGTCACCCCCGGGTCGGCCCCGGGGCGGGACGGGAGGACACCGACGATGGCGGGCAGGGGCACCCCGGCGACGGCACTGCTGAGCAGGCGGGGGGTGGCGCACGAGCTGCACACCTACACCCACAACGACGGCGCCGGCTACGGCGAGGAGGCCGCCGCGGTCATGGGGCAGGACCCGCGCCGGGTGTTCAAGACCCTCGTCGCGCTCGTCGACGGGGCCATGACGGTCGGGATCGTGCCGGTGTCGGCCCAGCTGGACCTCAAGGCGCTGGCCGCCGCCGCGGGCGGGAAGAAGGCCGTCATGGCCGACGTCGCCGACGCCGAGCGGGCCACCGGCTACGTCGCGGGCGGCATCTCCCCGCTGGGCCAGCGCAAGCGGCTGCCGACCGTCCTGGACGCCTCGGCGCAGGAGCACCCGACGGTGTTCTGCTCCGGCGGCAGGCGCGGCCTGGAGATCGAGCTCGCCCCGGCGGACCTGGTGGCGCTCACCGGCGCCGTCGTCGCACCGATCGCAACCGGCTGACCGCAGAGGGTCATCCGGACGGGGTCCGATCCGGGCACCGCGCCAGTAGGGTCGATCACCGACGGCAGCAGGACGCCGTCCCCACCGACCGAGACGAGCTACGGGGAGCACGCGTGGACCGACCGGCATGGGCGCCCGACGAGGTGGACATGACCAGCCCGAGCGTCGCCCGGGTCTACGACTACTACCTGGGCGGGTCGCACAACTTCGAGGCCGACCGCGTCTTCGCCGAGAAGGTGCTCGACGCGCTGCCCGAGATGGCGGCCGTCGCGCAGGCCAACCGGGCGTTCCTGCGCCGGGCCGTGCACCACCTGTGCGCCCACGGGATCCGCCAGTTCCTCGACCTCGGGTCCGGCATCCCGACCGTCGGGAACGTGCACGAGGTCGCGGCGACCGCCTGCGACGACGCCCGGGTCCTCTACGTCGACCACGACCCGATCGCCGTCGCGCACAGCCGTGCGCTGCTCGACGGCGACCCGTCGACGGCCGTCCTCGCCGCCGACCTGACCGACCCGCTCCGGGTCCTCGACGACCCGGTGACCCGGGCCCACCTCGACCTGTCCCGGCCGGTGGCGGTGCTGCTCGTCTCGGTGCTGCACTTCGTCCCGGACGAGGCGGACCCGGCCGGGATCATCGCCGCCTACGCCGGCGCGGCAGCCCCCGGCAGCCACGTGGTCGTCAGCCACGCGAGTGACGAGGGGGGCCTCTCCGGTGCGAGCCGGGCCCAGAACCTCTACAACAGGGACAGGTCCCCGAACCGGATGCGGATGCGCGACACCGAGGAGGTCGCGGCGCTGTTGGGTGATCTGGAGCTGGTCGAGCCCGGCGTCGTGCGGATCCCGCTCTGGCGTCCGGAGTCCCCGGTGGGCCCCGAGGCGCAGCGCTACCCCGGGCTCGCCGCCGTCGCCCGTCACGCCGGGCAGCCCGGGATCTGACCGTCGGAGGGAGAGCCGTCGTGGCGAAGCCCGTCCCCGTCCTGCCCGGTGGGCAGGGGCCGGGGCCGTCGGCGCTGGCCGACGCCTGGGTGCGCGCCATCGAGGCCCGCAACTTCGTCTCCGCCGCCCGCGCCGACCTGTACGCGGTGCTGTCCGGCGCAGCCTGGTGGTTCACCGCCGTCGTCGAGGGACGGGCGGAGGAGGCGATCGCCGAGGAGGTCGGCGCCGAGCTGGTCGCCGCGCACCTCACCGACCCGGCCGCGCTGCGCTGCTCGATCGACGTCCTGGCCCGGCACTTCGCCGGGCCCACCCCGGACCCGGAACGGTTCCGCCGCTGGACCGCGGCGGTCGGGGCGCTGTCGACGGGGTACGCCCGGACGCTGCGCGACCGCACCCGGTTGGAGCAGGAACGGATCAGCTCCGCCGCGTTCGCGGCGCGCGCCGCCGCCGAGGACGCCCGATGGCAGTCCGAGGCGCGCTACGGGGTCGTCTTCGAGAGCTCCGTGCTCGGCATCAGCGTCGCCGACACCGAGGGCCGCATCCTGGAGGCCAACCGCACGCTGACCGCCATGCTCGGCTACCGGCCGGGCGATCTCGTGGGCCGCTCGGTGTTCGAGTTCATCCACCCCGAGGACACCCCGGAGATGTGGCCGCAGATCGAGGCCATGCTCGCCGGGCGGATCGGGCACGCCCGGATGGAGAAGTCCTACTTCCGGGCCGACGGTGACCAGGTGTGGACCGAGCTGACCGTCTCGCTGGTCCGCTCCCCCGACGGCGAGCCCCGCTACCTCGTCGCGATGGTCTCCGACGTCACCGAGCGGCGCCGCCTGCAGTCACGGCTGCGCCACCAGGCCGAGCACGACCCGCTCACCGGGCTGCCGAACCGCTCGCTGTTCTTCACCCGGCTCGAGTCCGCGCTCGCCGGCCCGTACGGCTCCCCCGCCCCGGTGGGGGTCTGCTACCTCGACCTCGACGGCTTCAAGGCCGTCAACGACACCCTCGGCCACGACGCGGGCGACCAGCTCCTGCGCACCGTCGCACACCGCCTCGACGCCGAGCTCCGCCCGGCCGGGCACACCGTCGCCCGGATGGGCGGCGACGAGTTCGTCGTGCTGGTGGAGCGCTGCGCCGGCGTCGAGCAGCTGACCGCGGTCGCCGAGCAGGCCCTGGCGGTCGTCCGACGGCCGGTGAACGTGCGCGGCCGGGAGATCGTGGTCTCGGCCAGCATCGGGATCGTCGACCGGCCGTTCGCGGTGGACTCCGGCGCCGTCGGTGCCGAGGGGGCGGCCGAGCTGATGCAGGCCGCGGACACCACGATGTACTGGGCCAAGCGCGACGGCCGGGACCGGATCGCGGTGTTCGACCCGGCCCGTCACGCCAACGACGTGCATCTGTTCGAGCTGGCCGGGCGGATGCCGGGCGCTCTGGAGCGCGGTGAGTTCCACCTGGAGTACCAGCCGCTGGTGTCGCTGCACGACGGCTCGGTCGTCGGGGTGGAGGCGCTGGCCCGCTGGCGCACCGCCGACGGCGAGCGGCTCGGCCCGGACGTGTTCATCCCGCTGGCCGAGCAGACCGGGCTCATCGTGCCGCTCGGGCTGCACCTGCTGGAGCGGGCCTGCACCGACGCCCGCTCCTGGGTGGGTGCGGGCGCCGACGAGGGGCTCGTGCTCAGTGTGAACGTGGCGGGCCAGCAGCTGCGCAGGCCCGATGCCGTCGCCCGCATCGCCGACGTGCTGGAGCGGACCGGGTGGCCTGCGTCGTCGCTGCAGCTGGAGTTGACCGAGAGCGACCTCATGTCCGCCGCCGGGCGGCCGGTGCAGGCGCTCGAGGAGCTCTCGCGGCTCGGGGTGCGGATCGCCATCGACGACTTCGGCACCGGCTACTCCAACCTGGTCTACCTGCACCGGCTGCCGGTCGACGTGCTCAAGCTGGCCGGCTCGTTCGTCACCGGCCGGGGCGGCGCCTGCCCGGACGACGACGGCGGCCCCCCGCGCGACGTCGACAGCCCGGTCATCCTCTCGGCGATGATCGAGCTGGCGCACACCCTCGGACTCTCCGTCGTCGCGGAGTCGGTGGAGACCGAGAGTCAGGCCCGGCGGCTGCACCAGCTGGGCTGCGACGTCGGGCAGGGCTGGCACCTGGGCTGCCCGGTCCCGGCCGCGGAGATCGCCGCCCGGCTCACCGCGCCCGGCGGCGGCCCGGGGCTCAGCCCGCGGCGGCCCGCTCCCGGACCTCGTCGATGACGCGCTCGGCGCCCAGCACGCCGATCCCGACCATCCACGTCTCGTCGTCGACCTCGTGCACCGCTCCCGCGCGCACCGCGGGCAGCGGGACCCACAGCCGTGCGACCGCGGCACGGGAGCCCGACGACGGGTCCTGCGCCCGATCGGTGAAGAACACCACGTCGCCGTCGATGCTCCCGGCCAGCTCGGGGGCACTCTCGATCATCGAGTACTCGTTCCACGGACGGTCGCCGAGGTCGTAGCCCATCGCGGTGAGCACCGAACCGGAGAAGCTGCGGGGGCCGTAGAGCCGGAACGACTCCGGGCGGAACCGCACGATCGAGGCCGTCCGGCCGGGAGCGCCGACCTCGCGTCCGACCGTGGCCGCGCGCTCGCGCCAGCCCGACAGCAGCTCCTCCATCCGGGGCCGGGCGTCGACGGCGTCGGCCGTCACCCGGGCCTGCTCCTCCCAGTCGGTGCCACTGCCGACGGAGAACACCGTCGGAGCGATCCGGGACAGCTGCTCGTAGAGCGGGCGGTGGCGGACCGCCGACCCGATGATCAGGTCGGGGCGCAGCCGGACGACCGCCTCCAGGTCCGGTTCGGCGATCAGCCCGGTGGGCTCGGTGCCGGTGAGCCGGTCCGCGAGGTAGGGCGGGTAGCCGGCGCCGGCCGCGGAGACGCTCGCGCCGACCGGGACGGTCCCGAGCGCGACCAGCGCGTCGAGGTGCGGGGAGTCGAGGACGACGACCCGGGCGGGGCGTGCGGGCAGGCGGGTCTCACCCATCGCGTGGGTCACGGTGTAGCCACCCGGCTCCTCGGGCCCGGTGCCGGTGCCGGTGCCCGCACCGCAGCCGACGGCCGTCCCGAGTACCAGCAGCACCGCCACGAACCGGGCGAACGGTCTGATCATCACGAACCGAACCTAGGCCGAGATCGAGGGTAGGCAACCCTCACGAACTCACCGGGTGAGTGTCGCCAGCCACTCCCCCACGGCGGACCCGAGCAGGTCGTGCTGCCTTCTCAGGCCGTGGTCGCCGTCGAGCAGGACGACCCGGCGGTCCGGACCGTCCCCGGGGACGCCGAAGCGGTCGCTGCGGCCCTGCACCACGAGCACCGGCACCCCGGCCGCCTCGAGCTCCGGGGCCCGCGTCCGCTCCGGGCGGCCCGGTGGGTGCAACGGGAAGGCCAGGCACAGCACCGCGGCGGCACCGGCCGTCGTCGCCGTGCGGCAGGCGACGCGCGCGCCCGAGCTGCGGCCGCCGACGACCAGCGGGCCGTCGTGGCCGGGCCGCACCGCCGCGACGACGGCGAGCCACGCCTCGTCGAGGTGCCCGGCCGGGGCGGGGGCCCGCCGGCCCGAGACCCGGTAGGGCTGCTCGACCAGGCCGACGTCGAACCCGGCGGCGGTGGCCGCCGCGGTCGCGGTGACCAGGTCGGGGGCGTCGACGCCACCGCCCGCGCCGTGCCCGAGCAGCAGCAGCCCGCGCGGGGACCCCGCCCGGTGCAGGGTGACCCGGGCCGGGCCGCGCGGGGTGTCGACCTCGCGCGCCGCGGTCACGAGAGCAGGTCGAGCTGGATCGGCTCGGTCACCTGGTCGTCGGGGAGCCGGTCGAGCAGCTCGGGCGCGTTGTTGCGGACGTTGTTGACCTGCGGCGAGACCGGCCGGATGTCCAGGGTGGAGACCAGCTCCGGCGACGGCGGCACCAGCAGCCGGGTCACCCCCTCGTCGCCGGTGCCGCGGTCCGGGTCGAGCCAGTCCGACCAGTCGTCGGGGCGCAGCAGCAGCGGCATCCGGTCGTGCACCTGGGCCAGCGGGCCGACCGCCTCGGTGGTGAGCACGCAGGCGGTGACGAGCCCGTCGGGGTACTTCTCGGTCAGCTCGTCGCCCTTCGGGCGCCAGAACTCCCAGATGCCCGCCATCGCCATCGTGGCGCCGTCGGCGTAGTGGGTGAAGTACGGCTGCTTGGTCGGCTTGCCGGTCCCTCCCTGCGACTTCGGGACGGCGTCGTGGCGCTGCCACTCGTACCAGCCGTCCATCGGGAACAGGCAGCGCCGCGACGCGGCCGCGCGGCGGAACGCGGGCTTCTCGGTGATCGTCTCCGACCGGGCGTTCACCATCCGCGCACCCGCCGACGGGTCCTTCGCCCAGAACGGCACCAGCCCCCAGCGGACGGTGCGCAGCGACCGCTCGGTGGTGTCCCGGTCGGGCTCGCCGCTCTCGTCGCGGGGGTGGCGCTCGACCACCACGGTGATGTCCTTGGTCGGCGCCACGTTGTAGTCCGGACGCTGCGAGGACTCCTCGGTCGCGTCGACGGCGTGGAACTCGTCGGCCAGGTCCGCGGGGGCCTTGGTGGAGGCGTAACGGCCGCACATGCGCCCCATCCTCCCACGTGGGGAAGGATGGAGGCGTGAGCAACTGGACCGCCCCCACGCCCGGGTCGCCGGTGACCGGCACCGTCACCGTCCCCGGGTCGAAGTCGGTGACCAACCGTGCGCTGCTGCTCGCCGGCCTGTCCGGCGGCGGCGTCCGGGTCGACGGCGCCCCGCCCACCCGCGACACCGCGCTGATGACCGGGGCGCTCGCCGCGCTCGGCGTCCCGGTCACCACGCTCGGGGACACGGTGGAGATCGGCGCGCACCCCGGGCTGCGCGGCGGGACCCCCGAGGCGCCCGCCGCGGTCGACTGCGGGCTCGCCGGCACGGTCATGCGGTTCGTCCCCCCGGCCGCGGCGACGGCGTCCGGTGCGGTCCGCTTCGACGGCGACCCGCGCGCCCGGGAGCGACCGATGGGCACCGTGCTGGACGCCCTGCGCGCACTCGGTGCCACCGTGTCCTACGACGGCGCCGCCGACGCGCTGCCGTTCGTGCTCGACGGCGGCCCGGTCCGGGGCGGCGAGGTCACGATCGACGCGTCGGCGTCGTCGCAGTTCGTGTCCGGGCTGCTGCTGTCCGGGTCGCTGTTCGAGCGCGGCGTGACCGTGGTCCACGAGGGCGCGCCGCTGCCGTCGCTGCCGCACATCGCGATGACCGTGGAGATGCTGCGCGCCGCCGGGGTGGCCGTCGACGACGCCGAGCCCGACACCTGGCGGGTCGAGCCCGGCCCGGTCGCGGCGCGGGACTGGTCGGTCGAGCCCGACCTGTCGAACGCCTCGGTGTTCCTCGCCGCGGCCGTCGTGACCGGCGGGCGGGTCACCGTGCGCGGCTGGCCGGCCGAGACCACCCAGCCCGGCGTCGACGTCCTGCCGGTGCTGGAGCAGTTCGGCGCCACGGTCACGCACACGGCCGACGGCCTCACCGTGACCGGGCCGGACCGGCTCACCGGCGTCGACGTCGACCTGCACGACGCGGGCGAGCTCGCCCCCACCGTCGCCGCCGTCGCCGCGCTGGCGTCGGGCGCCTCGCGGCTGCGCGGGATCGGGCACCTGCGGGGACACGAGACCGACCGGCTCGCCGCCCTCGCCACCGAGATCACCGCGCTCGGCGGTGCCGTCACCGAGACCGAGGACGGCCTGGTCATCGAGCCGAAGCCGCT
Source organism: Pseudonocardia sp. ICBG1034 (assembly GCF_020131375.1). Taxonomy (NCBI): domain Bacteria; kingdom Bacillati; phylum Actinomycetota; class Actinomycetes; order Pseudonocardiales; family Pseudonocardiaceae; genus Pseudonocardia; species Pseudonocardia sp. ICBG1034. Next base: position 1,106,932 of record NZ_JAHLEK010000015.1, on the reverse strand, counting down.
CACCGGGCGGTCCGACCGGCCGTGGGGCGCCTACGCCGACCACCGGATGGCGACCGCGGGCGCGATCATCGGGCTGGTGGTGCCGGGCGTCGAGATCGACGACGTCGCGAGCACCGACAAGACCATCCCGGACTTCCCCGGGCGGTGGGCGGCGCTGGTCGGGAACTGACATGCCCCGCGACATCAGCAGGCTCGACGAGTCCGACGTCCGTGTCCGCCCCGGACGGCGCGGGAGCAGGCCGCGCAGCAAGCGCAGGCCCGCCCACGCCGACGCGACCCGCGCGATGGTCACCGCCGTCGACCGGGGACGGTGGACCTGCGCGGTCGACGCCGACCCGGGCCTGCCCCAGGTCGTCGCCATGCGGGCCCGCGAGCTGGGCCGGACGCCGGTCGTCGTCGGGGACCGGGTGGACCTCGTCGGGGACCTGTCCGGAGAGCCGGACACCCTCGCCCGGATCGTGCGGGTCGCCGAGCGTGACACCGTGCTGCGCCGCACCGCCGACGACACCGACCCCTACGAGCGGATCGTCGTCGCGAACGCACAGCGGCTGATCGTGGTCACCGCCGTCGCCGACCCGGTGCCGCGCAGCGGGTTCGTCGACCGCTGCCTGGTCGCGGCCTTCGCCGGTGGACTGCAGCCGGTGCTGTGCCTGACCAAGTCCGACCTCGCCGACCCGGAGCCGTTCGCGGCGCAGTACCGCGAGCTCGGCGTGCCGGTGCTGGTGACCGGGCGCTCGGAGTCCGGGCCTCCGTCCGGGCTGGACGCGCTGCGCGAGGAGCTGTCCGGACGGCTGTGCGCGCTGGTCGGGCACTCCGGGGTCGGCAAGTCCACCCTGGTCAACGCGATCGTCCCGGCCGCCGAGCAGGCCACCGGGGTCGTGTCGGGTGTCGGGAAGGGACGGCACACGACCACCGCCGCGCTCGCGTTCCCGCACGCCGACGGCTGGGTGGTCGACACCCCCGGGGTGCGCTCGTTCGGGCTGGCGCACGTCGGCGCGGACGACGTCGTCGCCGCGTTCGGCGACCTGGCCACCGCGATCGAGGACTGCCCGCGCGGCTGCGGGCACCTCGGGCCGCCCGCCGACCCGGAATGCGCACTGGACGACCTGGTCGCCTCCGGCGCACTCGGAGGAGGCAGACTCGAGGCGTTGCGCCGCGTGCTGGTGGCGCTGGCGAGCGACAGGTTCTGACCATCACGACGACGGCCGGGGAGCGGGTAGTGCCGGGACGGCGCGCGATGACGCTGCTGCTGTGCGGGGCGGTGCTGGTGCCCGGGCTGACCGGCTGCGCCTGGCCCGGTTCCCTCGGTGACACCCCCGCACCGCCCGCCGCCGCGCCCGCCGCCCTGCCGAAGTACTACGACCCGGCACCGCTGATCACCGACGTCCGGGCCCGTACCCGGCTCGACGGCGGCTCGACGCTGTCGGTGGCGGGCACCCTGACCCACGACGGCACGACCGTCCCGGTGACCGGCGACGGCGCCCTGCGGGTCGACCAGGACGGGGACGCCCCCGCGGTGCGGCTGCTGCTGCGCTCCGGCCCGTCCGGCGCGGTCGCCCGGAGCACGGAGCTCATCCGGATCGACGGCCGGACCTGGCTGCGCCCCGGCGACCGCGGCTGGGGCGAGGCCGGCCGGGTCGCGCTGCCCCCGGAGCAGATGTCCCACGCGACGCTGGCCGCGAACGTCGCCGCCGGACTGGACCCGCTGGGGGCGGTCGCGCGCTACCCGGACGCGGTGCTCGTCGCCGAGGCCGCCGACGACGCCGTCGACGGCACCCCGACCGTGCACTACACACTGGTCGTCGACCTGGTCCGGGCCGCGGCGACCGAGACCGACCCGGCGCGCCGCACGGCGCTGCAGGCCCAGCAGCGGGCCGGGCTGACCCGGCTGAGCGCGGAGATCTGGGTCGACGCCGAGCGCAGGCCACTGCGCAGCCGGGTCCGCCAGCAGCTCCCCGACGGCGCGGCGCTCGACGTCCTCGTCCGCTACGACGGCTGGGGCGTCCCGATCACCATCGAGCCGCCGGTCCGCGGCTGACCCGGGCCCTCAGCGGCGGAACGCCAGGTCCAGGCCGTCGACCGGCCAGGTGCAGCGGTAGAGCCGCCCCCACCCCGACGAGGTGACCCAGGCCTCGCGCGACCCGGCGCCGGCGAAGCAGATGTTCGTGACGTGCGGGTCGTGCTCGGGCGGCGCCACGGTGCCGAGCAGCTCCCCGGCCGGGGACAGCACGCTGACCTCGCCGGAGACCAGGGTGGCGACGCAGACGTTCCCGTCGCCGTCGACGGCGAGCGAGTCGAGGTTGCGGAACCCGGCGAAGCCGTGCAGCAGCCGGGCGTCGCCGGGGCCGGGCGGGCCGGGCAGCTCCGGCGGCGCGGCGAGCGTGCCGGGTCCGGTCACCGCCCAGCACCAGACACGGCCGGTGGCGGTCTCGGCGACGTAGAGCCGCGACCCGTCTGGGGACAGGCCCACGCCGTTCGGGGTCATGAGCGGGTGCACGACCTCGGTGAGCGCCGAGCCGTCGGGACGGGCGTGGTACAGCCCGCCGAGGTCGACCTCGCGGGGGCGGCGCTTGCCGAGGTCGGTGAACCAGAAGGTGCCGTCGGCGGCGAAGACGATGTCGTTGGGGCCGCGCAGGCCGTCGTGGAGCACCGCGGAGCCGCCGGTGTCGGGGTCGACGCGCAGGATCGCGCCGCCGCGGTAGTCCTCGGGCTGGTTGCCCGGGTACACGGTGCCGTCGGGGCGGGTGTGCCAGGTGAAGCCGCCGTTGTCGCAGACGTAGACGGCGCCGTCCGGGCCGATCGCGGCGCCGTTCGGGCCACCCCCGGTCTCGGCGACGGTGACGTGGCCGCCGTCGGGCAGCACCCGGGTCAGCCGCCCGGCCGCGATCTCGACGACGAGCACCGACCCGTCGGACAGCGCCACCGGGCCCTCCGGGAACGCGAGCCCACGGGTCACCTCGTGCAGCTGCGGCGCGACGAACGCCATACCGGCCTCCGATCCGGGTTACGGTCCGGTGCATGAGCGAGCGTGTCCGGACCACCGTGGACGACGGCGTCGCAGAGGTGCGGCTCACCCGCCCGGAGCGCCGCAACGCCCTCGACGTCGTCCAGTTCACCGCGATCGTGCACGCCGCGGAGGCGCTGCGCGACCGCACGGACGTCCGCGCGGTGGTCCTCTCGGCGGACGGGCCGGACTTCTGCGCCGGGCTGGACCGCGACATGTTCCGCGCGATGCGCTCCGGTGAACGGCTCTCGGCCACCGCCGAGCTGCCCCCGCCGCGCGAGGGCTCCCCGGCGCACGCGACCGGGCAGCGCGCAGCCCACGTCTGGGCCGAGCTGGACGTGCCGGTGATCGCCGCCGTGCAGGGGCACGCGCTGGGCGGCGGGCTGCAGATCGCGCTGGGGGCGGACCTGCGGATCGTCGCGCCCACCGCGACGCTGTCGGTGCTGGAGATCGTGTGGGGCCTGGTGCCCGACATGGGCGGCACGCTGCTGCTGCCGCAGCTGGTCGGGCGTGACGTCGCCCGCGACCTGACCTTCACCGGGCGCACGGTGTCCGGCACCGAGGCCGTCGCGCTGGGGCTCGCGACCCGTACCGCCGAGGACCCGCGGGCGGCCGCGCTGACGACCGCGCACGAGATCGCCGCCCGCAACCCGCACGCCGTGCGTGCGGCGAAGCGGCTGCTCGCGGCGCCCCGCCCACCCGCCGAGCAGCTCGCCGCCGAACAGGCCGAGATCGGTGCGCTGATCGCGAGCCCGAACCAGCGCGAGGCGGTGACCGCGCGGCTGGAGGGGCGGGACCCGGTGTTCGCCGATCCCGCACCGGGGCCGCCGGCCGGGACGGGCTGACCGCCCGCCGGGGCTCAGCCCAGCTCGACGAGGAACGGCAGCTCGCTGCCGTCGTACCAGGCCAGCTCGTGGTCCTCGGCCTCGCCGACGAGGAACTCGGCGTCCATGTCGCCCAGGTCGGCCTTGTCGACCGCGCCGGCCGCCTCCCGGACGGCGTGCTCGGCCTCCGGCAGGTCAACGTGCACGGCGGCGATCTTCGACATCGGCACCGGGCCGGTCACCCGGACCGCGCCGTCGTCGAGGTCGGGGCGCAGCGTGACGTCGTCGGTGTCGGCGGACACCACGACCCGGCGGGCGGGGGTGTCGTCCTCACCCAGCCCGAACTCGACCGAGAGCAGCCGCAGCGACGCCCTCGCCGCCTCGTTCATCGCGGCGTACTCGAGCTCCTCGTCGTCGCCCGCGGTGTAGGACTCGCGCAGCTTCGGGGTGAGTGCGAACGCGGTGCCGCCCAGCGGCTCGAAGTTCCCGGTCTTCACCGTGCGGGCCAGCATCGGCCAGGTCGCGGGGAGGTAGATCCTCAACGGTCGTCTCCTCTGACGGGTGTCATCGGTGTCTGTCGCAGTGTCTCGAGGAGCTCCTCGAGTGACTCGTCCACCATCCCGGCGAGCACCTCCAGGTCGCCCATGGCGTCCCTGTCCCCGTTCAGCCCGTAGTACACACCACCGTCGTAGCTGGTCAGGCCGATGGAGACGGCCTGACCCTTCGCCAGCGGCACCACCGGGAACATCTCCAGCATCCGCGCCCCGGCCGCGTAGAGCGGGAACTGCGGGCCGGGCACGTTGGTCACGACCAGGTTGAAGAAGTGCCGGGCCATGCCGTTCGCGGCGCGGGCGCCGACGGCGTGCAGCGTCGGCGGGGCGAACCCGCCGATCCGCACCAGCGTGTCGGCGCCGACGGCGTCGCCGGTGTCGGTGTGCTCGCGCATCTGGTGGGTGACCTGGTGCAGCCGCACCAGCGGGCTCGGCTCGCCGACGGGCAGGTCCACCAGGAACGACGCCACCCGGTTCCCGAGCGACCCGCCGGTCGCCGAGCTGGGCACGTCGCCCTCCCCGCGCACCGACAGCGGCACCAGCGCCCGCACCGACGACGACCCGGCGACCGGCTCGCCGCGCGACATCAGCCAGGTGCGCAGGGCACCGGCGATGACGGCGAGCACCACGTCGTTGACGTCGCAGCCGTAGGCGGCGCGGACCTTGCGGTAGTCCTCCAGGTCGGTGCGGGCCATCGCGAACCGGCGCTGGGTGGAGATCTCGGCGTTCAACGGGAGCCCGGGCGCGCGGCGGCCCGCGGTGCGGGCCATGTTCAGGACCTTGCCCGCGGCCCCGGCGAGCTTGCCGACGGTGGCCAGCGCGTCGCCCGCGGCGACCCGGACGTTGTCCACGATCTCGGTGGGGCGGGTGACGGCCTCGGAGATCGCGTCGAGCACGAGCTGGCCGTCGGTCGGCTCCGGGCGCGGCATCCACAGCTCGTCCGGGGTGTCCCGCGGCTCGGCGGACACGTCCAGGATGACCTGGCCGATGTCGATGGCGGAGATGCCGTCGACCATCGCCTGGTGGGTCTTGGTGAGGATCGCGACGCGGCCGCCGTCGCCGCCGCGGCCGTCCGCTGCGGGGGCGAGGCCCTCGATGAGGTACATCTCCCACAGCGGGCGGGTGTGGTCCAGCGGACGCGACATCAGGCGCCCGACCAGCTCGGTCAGCTGCTCCTCGCTGCCCGGACGGGGCAGTGCCGAGCGGCGCACGTGGTAGGCGATGTCGAACTCGGGGTCGTCGACCCACACCGGGCGTGCGAGGTTGCCCGGGACGTGGCGGACCTTCTGCCGGTAGCGCGGCACCAGCGCGATGCGCTGCTCGATGAGCTCGACCAGCCGGTCGTAGTCGAAGCCGTCGTCGGGGCGGTCGAACACGGCGACCCCGCCGACGTGCATCGGTGTGGTCGCCTCCTCCAGGTACAGGAAGGACGCGTCGAGTGCGGAGAGCCGGGACGGCATGGCCGCGATCCTACGTGCGACGCTTCTCCCCGTGAGCGATGCAGGTGCGGTCTCCCCGAAGGACCGGTTCATCACGGTCTACGGCCGCAAGCCCGTCCTGGAGGCGCTGGCCGACCCCGACCTGGAGGTCGACAAGGTCGTGCTGGCCGACACGGTGCGCGGTGGCGGGGAGCGCGAGATCACCGCGGCCGCCCGCGGCCGCGGTGTGCCGGTGCAGCGCGCGACCGCGCAGCGGGTGAAGGTGCTGGCCGGCAACGGCCGCCACGACCAGGGCGTGCTGGCCGACGTCGTCGCCCCGCGGATGTCGCCGCTGGAGCACTTCCTGTCCGACCTGGGCACCCGGCGGCCGGCGTCGGTGCTGGTGCTCGACGCCGTCACCAACCCGTCGAACGTCGGGATGATCCTGCGCAGCGCGACGGCCGCCGGTCTGGACGGCGTGCTGCTGCCCCGCCGCGGGGTGCCCGCCATCGACCCGCTGGTGATCAAGGCGTCGGCCGGGGTGGCGTTCGCCGCGCCGGTGCTGCGCTGCGCCACCGCCACCGAGGGCGTCGACCTCATGCACGCCGCCGGGTTCGGGGTGTTCGGGCTCGACGCCGGCGGCGACTCGCTGCTGGAGGCGTCGCTCCCGCCCCGGGTCGCGCTGGTGCTGGGCAACGAGACCGACGGCCTGACCGAGGACGTCCGTTCCCGGCTCGACGGGATCCTCTCGCTGCCGATGTACGGCGGGGTGGAGTCGCTCAACGTCGCCTCCGCCGGAGCCGTCGCCGCCTACGAGCTGCTGCGCCGACGCTGACCGGTCACCTAGTGTCGGGGCGATGGTGCGCCGTCGCATTCCCCGCCCGTCCGAGCTGGCGCCGCTGCTGCGGCCGGCCCCGTTCACCCTGGACCGCACGGCGGCCCGGCTCGCCCGCGCGTCGAGCATCGGTGACCTGCGCGAGCTGGCGCGGCGGCGCGCGCCGCGGGCCGTGTTCGACTACACCGACGGGGCCGCCGAGGACGAGGTGAGCCTGCGCCGGGCCCGCGAGGTGTGGGCCTCGGTGGAGTTCTCGCCGACCGTGCTCACCGACGTCTCGCGGGTGGACACCGGCCGGGACATCCTGGGCGGTCGCTCGTCGCTGCCGTTCGCGCTGGCCCCGACCGGCTTCACGCGGATGATGCACACCGAGGGCGAGCGCGCGGTCGCCGCCGTCGCCGCGCGGGCCGGGATCCCCTACGCGCTCTCGACGATGGGGTCGACGACGATCGAGGGCGTCGCCGAGGCCGGCCGCGGCGGGCGGCACTGGTTCCAGCTCTACCTGTGGCGCGACCGCTCGGTCGCCCACGAGCTCGTCTCCCGGGCGCGGGAGGCCGGCTACGACACGCTGCTGCTGACCGTGGACACCCCGGTCGGCGGCAACCGGCGCCGCGACGCCCGCAACGGCCTGTCCATCCCGCCCGCGCTGTCGCTGCGGACCTTCGTCGACGGCGCCCGCCACCCCCGCTGGTGGTTCGACCTGCTCACCACCGAGCCGCTGACGTTCGAGTCGCTCGCCGCGGGCGGCGGCAGCCCCTACGAGGTGATCAACCGGGTGTTCGACCCGGCGCTGACCCTCGACGACGTCACCTGGCTGCGCGGGGCCTGGCCCGGGAAGCTGGTGGTCAAGGGCGTCCAGTCGGTCACCGACGCCCGCCGCGTCGCCGACGCGGGCGCCGACGGCGTGCTGCTGTCCAACCACGGCGGACGGCAGCTGGACCGGGCCCCGGTGCCCGCCGAGCTGATCGAGCCGGTGGTGCAGGAGCTCGGCGACGACGCGGAGGTCCTGGTGGACACCGGGATCACCCACGGCGGCGACGCCGTCGCCGCCGTCGCGCTCGGCGCCCGCGCGGCGCTGGTGGGCCGCGCCTACCTGTACGGGCTGATGGCCGGTGGCGAGGCCGGGGTGTCCCGCGCGGTGGAGATCCTGCGCGCCGAGGTGGAGCGGACGATGCAGCTGCTCGGCGTCACCCGGGTGGACGACCTCCGCCCGGAGCACGCCCGGCTCCGCTCGGCGACCGGCGGCCACCACCACCCGAACGAGCGACGGCCCGGCACTGCGCCCCGGCGCTGACGGGGCCAGCATGGGGCGCATGAGTTTCCTGGACAAGGCCAAGGAACTGCTCGGCAAGCACGACGACAAGGTCGACCAGGCCCTGAACAAGGTCGGCGACGCGGCCAAGCAGAAGTACGGTCACGACGGTCAGATCGACACCGCGACCAAGTTCGCCCGCGAGCGGACCGGCACCGGTGACACCGCCGCGCCGCCGCCCCCCGGTCAGCCGGGTCCGGACGGCCAGGCCCCGCCGCCGCCCGCGCCGGGCCAGGCCCCGCCGCCGCCCCCGCAGCAGTAAGCAGGGCACGACCGGTCCGGCCACCGCCGGGCAGCCCACGAGGCGCCGTCCGCACGCTGCGGGCGGCGCCTCCGCATGTCCGGGGCGCCCCGGCTGCGCCGCGGGTCGCCCGGGGCTCAGTCGCGGGCGGGCACCCCGAGCAGGACCTCCAGCTCGCCGAGGGTGGTCTCGGCGCCGGTGTGGCGCACCCCGACCGCCCCGGCCGCGGCGGCGCCGCGCACGCACGCCCCCATGTCGTCGACGACGACGCACTCCCCCGCGGGCAGGCCCAGCTCCGCCGCGGCGGCGGCGAAGGAGTCCGGGCTCGGCTTGCGGGCCCCGCGGACCGCACCGAGGAGCACCGTGCCGAACGCCGCGGCGACCTCGTCGGGCACCGCGTGCGCGCCGGAGAACAGTGCGGTGCGGATCCCCGCCGCCGCGGCGCGACGGACATAGGCGAGCAGCAGGGCACCGTCGGCGGGGTCGTCGAGCACCCCGCCGTAGTCGACGATCAGGCCACGCAGGGTCCGGGTGTCCGCCACCCGGCCGACGGTACCGAGTGTCGCCGCCTCCCGGGGCGCTCCGCGGCGGGGTGCTGCTGCGTCGCCGCCCGACCGCCGCGGCTCAGTCGAGGGCCCGGCGCAGGAAGCCGCGGATCCCCAGCAGGGTGAACAGCACGATCGCCGCCACCGGGACGAGCACGCACACCCACAGCGGGATGTGCGGGACCTGCGGCACCAGCGACGCGCGGATCCCCTCGCTGACGTAGGTCAGCGGGTTCACCGCCGACAGCACCTGGAACCAGCGCAGGTCGGCCAGGGTGAGCCACGGGTACTGCACCGAGCCGGTGAACAGCAGCGGCGTGAAGATCACGGCGAACAGGATGTTGATCCGCCGCGGCGGCACCGCGGTGCCGATGGTGAGCCCCATCGCCGCACCGAGCAGGCTCCCGAGCACCACCATCAGCAGCGCGGGGGCCAACCCCTCGGCCGGCCACCGGATGTCGATCATCGCGAAACCGATGGGCACCATCAGCAGGCTGGCGAGCAGGCCGCGCAGCCCCGCGAAGGCGATCTTCTCGACGGCGACGGCCCACACAGGCATCGGCGCGAGCAGCCGGTCGTCGATCTCCCGGGTCCAGGACAGTTCGAACACCAGCGGCAGCGTCACCGCCTGCAGGGCGCCGAACATCGCGTTCAGCGCGATCAGGCCGGGCAGCATGATCTGCCCGTACTCGGGCGACACGAAGCCGCCGCGGCCGAGGACCACGACGAAGACCAGCAGGAAGAAGAACGGCTGCACCAGCGTCTGGGCGAGGAACGACGGCAGCTCCCGGCCGGTGACGAACAGGTCGCGGCGCAGCACCGCCAGGAAGGCACGCCCGGTCATCGCAGGTCCCTGCCCGTCAGGTCGATGAAGACGTCCTCCAGCGTCGCCTGCCCCAGACTGACGTCGCGCACCGTGGCGCCGTGCCGCCCGAGCAGGTCGACGGCCGGCGCCAGCAGCGCCGCCGGCTCCGCGGTGACCGACAGCCGGAACGCCGACACGGTGCCGTTCTCCCCCGGGCCGCGGCCCGGCGGGGTCTCGGCACGCGCGACACCGCCCAACCCGGCCAGCGCCACGCGCAGCGTCTCCGCCGCACCGGCCCCGTGGTCGGCGACGATCTCGACGGTCGCGCTGCCCGGCAGCGACCGGACCAGCGCGTCCGGGGTGTCCAGCGCGAGCAGCCGCCCGTGGTCGACGATCCCGATCCGGTCCGACAGCTTGTGCGCCTCGTCCATGTCGTGGGTGGTGAGCACGACGGTCACGCCCTCGTCGCGCAGCCCGCTGATCTGGTCGTGGACGAACAGCCGGGCCTGCGGGTCCAGGCCGGTCGAGGGTTCGTCGAGGAACAGCACCTCCGGGGAGTGCATGAGCCCGCGGGCGATCATGACGCGCTGGGCCTGGCCGCCGGACAGGTCGTCGGCGACGGCCTTCGCCTTGTCGGTCAGCCCCATCCGTTCCAGCAGCTCGTCGGCGCGGCGGTTGCGCTCCGCCCGCCCGACGCCGTGGTAGGCGGCGTGGAAGACCAGGTTGTCGCGGACACCGAGGGAACGGTCCAGGTTCTGGCGCTGCGGGACGACGGCCAGCTTCGCGCAGACGGCGACGGCGTCGGCGCGGACGTCGAGCCCGGCGACCCGGGCCGTGCCCGAGGTCGGCACCACGCGGGTCGTGAGCACGCCGACGGTCGTGGTCTTCCCGGCGCCGTTGGGCCCGAGCAGCCCGAACACCTCACCCTCGGCCACCGAGAACGACAGGCCGTCGACGGCGTTGCCCTTCGCCTTCGGGTACCGCTTCACCAGGTCGACCACCTCGACCGCGGTCCGTCCCATCGCACTCCCCCGCCGATCACGTCACGTCGGGCCGATCCTGCTCCAGGTCGGCGATCACCGCGAGCAGGTAGGCCCGGACGGCGTCGTCGAGCCCGTCCGCCGGCTCCCGCAGCCACGGTCCGCGCCCGTCGGGGCGGGCGTCGCGCCACCGGTCCCGCCCGGCGTCGGTGAGCGTGACGAGCCGGACCCGCCGGTCCGCCGGGTCCCCGCGGCGGGCCACCAGCCCCGCCGCCTCCAGCGCGTCGACGACCGGGGTCAGGCTGGTCGGGGCGACCCGGACCCGGGCGGCGAGCTCGCGCTGGGCCAGTCCGCCGCACCGCTCCAGCACGTCGAGGACGGCGAACCCGGTGACACCGAGGCCGTGGCCCCCGGTCCGCCGCCGGCGTTCGGCGAGCACCGCCGCCCCGGCCCGGACGATGAGGTCGGCCAGCGACTCCGCGGGGCCGTCCACCGGGTCGGGAGCGGCGACGAGACGGGGCGGGGTGAGGTCGATGCGTCCCGGTGGGTGGGGTGCGGGCATCGCGGGAGGGTAGGACGCGGCGGGGCCCGGCGGGGGCGGTCGGGCGGGGCCGGTCGCGTTCGTGAACACCGGCCCCCACCGGAGGGCGGCTCACGACCGCGGCGCAGGCGCCGCTCGCCTCCGTGGCTCCGTCGTGGCTCCGTCGGGGCGCCGGACCACGCCGGCCGCACGTGCGCCCTCGGCTCGTGCTGCGCCGGATCGTGCGGCACCGGATCGTGCGGCACCGGACGATCCGGTGGCGGATCCGGGCCGGGCCCCGTCGCGGCCACCGGGACCGTCGCAGTCTGGCGCCGTGACCACGACGACGACCGGCACCGCCCCGGCGGGGGGTGCCTCCGGCCCGCGGACCGACACCGCCCCCGGCACACAGGCCGCGCCCGTGCCACCGCCTCCCGGTGACCGGCCCCGCCCCGCCCCGGTTACGGCCGGCCACGCGCGGCACGCGTCCTCGCAGGTGGGGACGGCGGCGCCCGCCGTCGCCCCGGCACCGGACGCGGACACCGGTGCCGTCGACGCGTCCGGGTCCCCGGTCACGTCCGCGCAGGCCGGGGCCGTCGCCGGGCAGGCTCCGCCACCGCCCGGGCCCGGGGCACTCCTGGTCCGCACCCCCGCCGACGTGCCGGAACCGCTCGCACCGGGGGTCGTCGTCGTCCTGCCGGGCGGGTTCCGGATGTCCTCCGGACCGGCGCCCGCACCGCGCGAGGCGGTCCGACCCGTCCCGGCGCCGACGGTGCCCGAGGACACCTCCCCGGCCGACGCCGAGCGGGTCCGGGCCCCGGCCCACGGGATCGTCCGGCTGCTGACCGAGGTGCTCGCCGGGCGCCGCCCGCCGGACGGGGTCACCGCCGTCACCACCCCGGCGGTGCGCCGCTACCTGACCGCGGCCCGGATCGTGCACCCGGCGCGCCCGTCCCGTGGCCGCCCGGGTCCCGGAGGACGGGTCGGCGCCCCCGGCTGCGGGAGCCCGGGCGGCTCGACCGCACGCCGGGCGCCGCGGGTGCACGTGGGTCTGCCCCGGCCGGACGTCGCCGAGGTCTGCGCGACCGTCAGCGTCGCCGGGCGGGTGCGTGCCCTGGCGCTGCGGCTGGACCGGGCGCCGGACGGCCGGTGGCTCGCCACCGCCGTCCGGCTCGTGTGAGGCGCGACGCGACCGAGCCCGGCCGGACGGCGCCCGGAGCTCAGCGCCGCCGGCGGGCCTTCTCCGCGCGGCGCCGCTCGGCGCGGTTGACGCCGTCGTCGCCGTTCGGGGACGCCCCGTGGCCACGGGCCGGGACCTGGTGGCGACCGGTACGACCGGTGCCCGGGGCGGCCGCCCCGCCCTCGCCGCGACGCGCGACGCCGCCGTCCTCGCCCGGGCCGCTGTACTGCAGGTTCTGCGGCGGGCTGGTGCGGAACAGGTTCGGCAGGACCACGGTGGACTCGGCGGGGTCCTCGGCCGGGACCCGGCGCACGACCGGGATCTCGGTCGTCTCCGGCTCGGCCTCCTGGACCGGGGCGGCCGGCTGCTGCACCTGGACGACGACGTTGAACAGGTGCCCGATCGTCTCCTCCTTGATGCCCTCGAGCATCGCGGAGAACATGTCGAAGCCCTCGCGCTGGTACTCGATCACCGGGTCGCGCTGGGCCATGGCCCGGAGCCCGATGCCCTCCTTGAGGTAGTCCATCTCGTAGAGGTGTTCGCGCCACTTGCGGTCGATGACCTGCATCAGGACCTGGCGCTCGAGCTCGCGCATGCCGCCCTGCGGGCCGATGAGCGCGTCGATCTCGGCCTCGCGCCGGGCGTAGGCGGTCTCGGCGTCGGCCAGGATGATCCGCTCGAGCTCCTCGGCCGACAGGTCGTCGATGTCGTCGGCGACGGTGCGCCAGTCGAGCTGGATCGGGTACAGACCCTTGACCGCCGTCCACAGCTTCTCGAGGTCCCAGTCCTCGGAGTAGCCCTCGGCGGTGGCGCCGACGACGTAGGCGTGGATCACGTCCTCGAGCATGTTGCGGGTCTGGCGCTGCACGTCCTCGCCGTCGAGGACCCGGCGGCGCTCGTCGTAGATGACCTTGCGCTGCTGGTTGAGCACCTCGTCGTACTTGAGGACGTTCTTGCGGATCTCGAAGTTCTGCTGCTCGACCTGGGTCTGCGCGCTGCGGATCGCGCGGGTGACCATCCCCGCCTCGATCGGCACGTCGTCCGGCAGGTTGAACCGGTTCATGATCGACTCGACGACCTGGCCGTTGAAGCGGCGCATCAGCTCGTCGCCGAGGGACAGGTAGAAGCGGGACTCGCCCGGGTCGCCCTGCCGGCCGGACCGGCCGCGCAGCTGGTTGTCGATGCGGCGGGACTCGTGGCGCTCGGTGCCGAGCACGTAGAGCCCGCCCGCGGCGCGGACCTCGTCGGCCTCGGCCTTGACCTGCTTGCGCATGCGGTCGAGCACCGCGTCCCACGCGGCCTCGTACTGCTCACGGGTCTCGACCGGGTCCAGGCCCTGGCTGCGCAGCTCCAGGTCGGCGAGGAACTCGGGGTTGCCACCGAGCATGATGTCGGTACCGCGACCGGCCATGTTCGTGGCGACGGTGACGGCGCCCGCGTGCCCGGCCTGGGCGATGATCTGCGCCTCGCGCGCGTGGTTCTTCGCGTTGAGCACCTCGTGCGGCACGCCGCGGCGCAGCAGCAGCTTCGACAGGTACTCGGACTTCTCGACACTCGTCGTACCGATCAGGACCGGCTGGCCCTTCTCGTGCTTCTCGGCGATGTCGTCGGCGACCGCCTCGAACTTCGCGGGCTCGGTCTTGTAGATCAGGTCGGCCTGGTCGGCGCGCACCCGCGGCCGGTTCGGCGGGATCGAGACGACCGACATCTTGTAGATCTCGTGGAGCTCGGCGGCCTCGGTCTGGGCCGTACCGGTCATGCCGGCGAGCTTGTCGTAGAGCCGGAAGAAGTTCTGCAGCGTGATCGTCGCCAGGGTCTGGTTCTCCGGCTTGATCTCGACGCCTTCCTTGGCCTCGATCGCCTGGTGCATGCCCTCGTTGTAGCGGCGACCGGCGAGCACACGGCCGGTGAACTCGTCGACGATCAGGACCTCACCGTCGTTGACGATGTAGTCCTTGTCCTTCTTGAACAGCTCCTTGGCCTTGACCGCGTTGTTCAGGTAGCCGACCAGCGGGGTGTTCGCGGACTCGTAGAGGTTGTCGATGCCGAGCTGGTCCTCGATCAGCGCGACACCCTCCTCGGTGATGCCGACGGTGCGCTTGCGCTCGTCGACCTCGTAGTGGATGTCCTTGGACAGCATCGGCGCGAGCCGCGCGAACTCCTGGTACCAGCGGGCGCTCTGCTCGGCCGGGCCGGAGATGATCAGCGGCGTGCGGGCCTCGTCGATGAGGATCGAGTCCGCCTCGTCGACGATGGCGAAGTTGTGCCCGCGCTGGACCATGTCGGCGGTGTTCCACGCCATGTTGTCGCGCAGGTAGTCGAAGCCGAACTCGTTGTTCGTGCCGTAGGTGACGTCGCAGGCGTACTGCTCGCGGCGCTGCGCCGGGGTCATCTCCGACAGGATCACGCCGACGGTGAGACCGAGCCAGCGGTGGATGCGGCCCATGGTCTCGGAGTCGCGCTTGGCGAGGTAGTCGTTCGTGGTGACCACGTGCACGCCGTCGCCGGGCAGCGCGTTGAGGTAGACGGCCAGCGTCGAGGTCAGGGTCTTGCCCTCACCGGTTCCCATCTCCGACACGTTGCCCATGTGCAGGGCCCCGGCACCCATCAGCTGCACGGTGAACGGGCGCTGGCCCAGCGTGCGCCGGGCGGCCTCGCGCACCGTGGCGAAGGCCTCGGGCAGCAGGTCGTCGAGTGACTCGCCGTCGGCGTGGCGACGGCGGAACTCGTCGGTCTTGGCGCGCAGCTGCGTGTCGGTGAGGCCCTCGAAATCGGGCTCCAGTCCGTCGATGTGCGCGGCGATCTTCGCGAGCCGCTTCACCAGCTTGGTTTCGCCGGCCCGGAGGAGTCGACTCAGGAAGGGCACTGCCGACCTCATTCACGTCGCGGTCAGGACACGGGGCCTCCCACCACGGTCTCCGCGCCGCGACCCGGTGCCGCGGGCGGCACCGGCACGGCACCGGCGCGCACGGCGGGCCGACCCCGTCGTCCATGGTACGGGCACCGGCGACGGTGGCCCGCGCCGCGGCGGGGAGGCGTTCCCCGCCGCGGTACGGGCACCGTCGGGCGCGGGTGGTCAGCCGTCGAGCCGGATCACGCCGTAGTCGTAGCCGCGGCGGCGGTAGACGACCGAGGCACGGCCGGTCTCACTGCAGGCGAACATGTAGAAGTCGTGGCCGACGAGCTCCATCCGTGACAGCGCCTCGTCGACACTCATGGGTGTGGCCGGGTGGGACTTCTCGCGGACGATGCGTCCGGGCCGGTACTCGGCCTCCCACTGCTGCTCGAGGCGGACCAGCTCGTCGTCGGTCAGCGACTCGTCGTGGCTGCGCGGTGCGGGGATGGTGTCGGTGACGGGAGGGGCCGCTTCCATCAGCGCGACGGCCGAGGCGTCGGCGGCGGCGCGGGAGGCGGCCACGCGGTCGCGGCGGCTGGGCTTGCGGCGGTCGTGGGAGCGACGCAGCCGTTCGGCGAGCTTGCCGACGGCCATGTCGAGCGCGGCGTAGAAGTCGGCGGCGGAGGCCTCGGCGCGGGCGACGGCTCCGCAGCCGCCACGCCCGGTGATCTCGACGCGCTGGCAGGACTTCTGCTGACGGCGGTTCGGCTCGTGGAAGAGCTCCACCTCCATTCCGACGATCTTGTGGTCGTGGCGCTCCAGGCGGCTGAGCTTGTCCTGGACCAGGCCACGGAAGTGCTCCGGCACCTCGACGTTCCGGCCGGTGACGACGATCTCCACTCGAACATCCCTCGCTTCAGTCGTGCTGAACCCGGGACCCGACGACGGCCCCGGGGGGTGGGCTCGCGGTCGTTCCTCCTGATGTGGTAGCGGTCGGAGTTCAGCGGACGTTATCGGGAAATCCGCCTCCGGGACAGGTCGTTCGCCGACCCGTCGGGTGGACACCCTGGTGCCATCGGACGCGGTGTGCGACGACCCTGCGGCACCCGGGTGACCCGTCACCCGCGGAGCGGCGCGCTCACCTCCGGATCGCGCTTCCGGTGACCACTGTGGACGACTGACCGGGAGATCGGCGGACCCGCCGAGATATGTGACCGCCATCACATTCGGTCGCTGGGTCGGCGCCGGCGGGCCGAGGCGTCGGCGAGCACCACGGCGCCCACGGCGGGCAGTCCGGATGCGGCGAGCACCGCCCCGCAGGCCCGCAGGGTCGCCCCGGAGGTCACGACGTCGTCGACCAGCAGCACCGCCTCACCCCGGGCCGCGGGCACCGGCTCGCGGCCCCGGACCGGATGCAGCGCCGAGGCCAGGTTCGCCGCCCGGCCCGCACCGTCGAGCCCCACGGAGTCCCGGGCGCGGCGGTGCAGGGCCAGGACCGCGTCGGTGCGGGCGGGCAGCCCGGCAGCGGTCAGCAGCGGCGCCAGCGCCCGGCACAGCCGCAGCACGTGGTCGCCACCGCGCACCCGGGCCGCCGACGGCCGGGACGGGGCCGGCACCAGGCGCACCGCGGCCGGGTCCGGCGTCCCGTCGGCCCGCGGCGCGAGC
The DNA here is from genome assembly GCF_020131375.1 of Pseudonocardia sp. ICBG1034. Classification (NCBI taxonomy): domain Bacteria; kingdom Bacillati; phylum Actinomycetota; class Actinomycetes; order Pseudonocardiales; family Pseudonocardiaceae; genus Pseudonocardia; species Pseudonocardia sp. ICBG1034. The sequence goes on along the minus strand of NZ_JAHLEK010000015.1, from coordinate 1,090,216 downwards.
ACCGCCGACACCGGGCCCACCAGCAGCCCGGCCAGGTCCGGCGCCAGGTCCCGCCGGCCGCGCTCCTTGTAGGCCAGCACGGCCCGGCGCAGCGGCCCGCGGTAGCGCCCGGCCGCCGCGACCCGGCCGGCGCCGGGCACGCGGACCGGCACCGGGCCCGCGGTGTCCTGCGCGCAGGCCGGGCACCAGCCCCCGCTGCCGGGCGGCCCGGCACCGCAGCCACCGCAGGTCCGGGGCAGGAGGAGGTCCAGCAGGGCGGCGGCCGGGGACGGGGCTCGGGTCGGGGTCACGGCTCCGATACTCGCCCCCGGCACCGTCGCCGCGGCCCCGCCGGAGCCCGCCCGGGCCGAGTTGTCCACAACCACCGGAGTTGTCCACAGGCCGGGGACCCGGCCATTGGGACGCGCTCAGCCGGGGTAGAACGGCTGTGCGGCCGCTCCGGTCCCGCCCGCCTGCTGCCAGGCGTCGAACTCGCCGCCGGAGTAGCTCCACAGGCCGGTCCGGTCGGTCACGTACAGCGGGCGCCCCTCGGCGGCGGCCAGCGCCCCCAGCGGCGCGGTCAGGTTCGTGCCGGGGATCTGGTCCAGCCGCAGGCCGTCGGCGCTCACCTCGGACATGGGCCGGTCCGAGTCCGACGCGACCACGATCCGGTCCGCGGAGTGCCAGTCGATCGACACCACGTCGTCGAGGTCCCCGGGGCGCAGGCGCCGCAGCGGCCCGACGGCGACCTCGCCGTCGTCGAGCGGGACGATCGGGCCGACGAGGAGCGCACCGTCGGCGACGACGGCGATCCGGCCGCCCTCACGCGCCAGCACGATGTCCCCGATCCGGCCGAGCGGCGTCAGCCGGCCCGCGTCCACCGCGCCCTCGACCGGCGGCCCGGACGGCGGGACGAGGACCCGGCGCAGCCTGCCGTTCACGACCGCCCAGATCTCGTCACCCGCCCCGTTCCAGCTCAGCGAGCGGACGTCGGCGCCGGACACCGGGGTGGCGGTGAGCTCCCCGCCGAGCGGGCCGGTGAGCAGCCGCTGGGTGCCCGTCGACTCCCGGGACACGACGGCGATCCGCCCGCTGCGCGCGGAGGCGGCGGCCTCGGTGATGTCGAACGAGCCGTTCCCGGCCTGCCCGGCGACCGGTGCCGCCACGCCGGTCGCGCTGAGCTGACGGACCCGGCCGCCGTCGACGACGTAGGGGAACGCGGGGGCCCGGCCGGGGCCGGCGACGAGGTCGGCCTGGTCCGCGGCCGACACCGTCGGCGTCGCGGGGACCAGCGGTCCGCCGTCGGCCAGCAGCTCCACCCGCGGCACGCCCACCCCGCCGAGGGTCTGCGCGACCTGCGCGGCGAGCAGCTCCCGGTCCTGCGGGGACAGCCCCGACACCCCGGTCAGCTCGATCGACGCGGTGCCCGCCGCGGGGTCGGTCGTGGCCGAGCGGATCCGCGCGGTCGCCGGGAACATCGTCACCGCGGCCCCGGCCAGGCCGGTGGACGGCCCGCGCAACAGCACGTCGACGGCGTCCATCGCGAGCTCACCGGGACGCCCGCTGCGGATGTAGTGCCCGTCGGGCAGCAGCATCCGGCGGACCGGGTCGACGAACCAGGCCTGCAGCTCGCGGTAGTGCGAGCGGAAGTCCGACAGCCGGACCATCACCCCGGGCGGTGGCCGGTCGATCCGCCAGCGCTCGCCCTCCCGGACGACGCCGACGTCGACCTCGACCCGCTGGGGGGAGGACTCGAACGCCCCGCCCGGCCCGACCGTGCCCAGCCGGGTGCCCCGCACCCGCACCGTCATCCGGTCCGGGCCCGGTGTGCCGTTGTCCGGCGACACGACGGTGTCGAACCGCTCGTCCAGGACGGTCAGCGACGCCGCGTCGTCCCAGTCCGACGCCGACGCCGACAGGTAGCGGCGGGCCTGCGCGTGCCGGTCGTCGGGCGAGCCGGAACGGTAGACGAACCCGCGGACCAGGCCGAGCGGCTCGTCGTCCTCGATCGGACCGCTCAGGTTCTGCTCGGCGGCCTGCTCGCCCTGGCGCAGCACCTGCACGTCGGACTGCTGGGGCACCGTCGCGCACCCGGCGACGACGGCGGCGGCGACCGTCACGACCAGCGCCGCCAGCGCACGGCGGGCGGTCACCGGTCGCCGCCCGGGTCGATGATGGCGCGCTCGGCGGGCTGCATCGGCGCGTGCTCCTCGGGGCGCAGCCGCCACAGGTCCTCCTCGCGCAGGTCGCGGCCGATCCCCTGCGGCGGGGTCGGCACCGAGCTGCCGTTGCGCCGGTCCCCGGCCGCGGCGGCGGGCGGGCCGAGCGGCAGCGGCGAGGCGCTGATGTGCCCGCCCACCTCGCGCGGCAGGGTCAGCCGGAACGCCGAGCCGTTGCCCGGCTCGCCCCAGGCCTGCAGCCAGCCGCCGTGCAGCCGGGCGTCCTCGATGCTGATCGACAGCCCGAGCCCGGTTCCGCCGCTGCGCCGGGCCCGCGACTCCTCGGCCCGCCAGAACCGGTTGAACACCAGGTCGGCCTCGCCGGGCCGCAGCCCGACGCCGTGGTCGCGCACGACGACGGCGACCGCGGCGTCGTCGCCGGCCACCGTCACCTCCACCGGGCGGCCCTCGCCGTGGTCGATCGCGTTCGCGACGAGGTTGCGCACGATGCGCTCCACCCGGCGTGGGTCGGCCTCGATCAGCTCGCCCGCCGGCAGGTCCAGGACGAGGTCGGTACCGGCGTCGGCGGCGATGCCGCGCACCGCGTCGGTCGCCCGCCGCACCACCGCGGACAGGTCGACCCGTTCGGCACCCAGCTCGGCCACGCCGGCGTCGAGGCGGGAGATCTCCAGCAGGTCGGCGAGCAGCTCCTCGAAGCGGTCGAGCTCGGTGACCAGCAGCTCGGAGCTGCGGCGCAGCGCCGGGAGCAGCTCGTCGCGGGAGGCGTAGAGGACGTCGGCGGCCATCCGCACGGTGGTCAGCGGCGTACGCAGCTCGTGGCTGACGTCGGAGGTGAACCGCCGCTGGAGCGCCCCGAACTCCTCGAGCTGGGCGATCTGCGCGGCGAGGCTGCCCGCCATCTCGTTGTAGGACTCGGCGAGCCGGGCGACCTCGTCCTCGCCGCGCACGGCCATCCGCTCGTCGAGATGTCCCCCGGCGAAGCGTTCGGCCACGTCGGCGGCGTGCCGGATCGGGCGGACCACCTGCCGGGTGACGAGACTGGCGATCGCGGCCAGCAGCACCAGCAGCACCAGCCCGCCGACGATCAGCGTGCTCTGCACCAGCCCGAGGGTCAGCTGCTCACCGTTGAGCGGGAACAGCAGGTAGAACTGCAGCTCCCGGCCCGCGGTGGCGATCTTCTGCCCGATGACGAGGTTCGGGACGCCGTCGACGGTCGTGTACTGGCGGTTCAGGCTGTCCAGCGACCCGCGGGCGGTGATGTCCTGCTGGCGCGCGGTGATCTGGCCGACGTCGCCGGCGGACACCTCGGGCCCGTTCGCCGACCCGGTGGTCAGCGCGGCGCTGAACTCCCCGGCCGTCCCGGCCCGGCCGGGGCCGGTGGTGTCGGTGAGCCGTTCCAGGGCGGTGTCCAGTGTCTCCTGCACGCCCTCGCGGTCCGGGTCGACGCTCGCCAGCTGCCCCTCCAGGACCTGCCGGTTCGCGTCCGACTGGGAGATCGCGGCGTCGAGCTTGCTCTGCAGCAGCCGTTCGGCGATCTCGCTCTGCAGCACCAGGCCGAGCACCAGCACGACCGCCGACGACAGCGCCAGCGTCGAGGTGACCACCCGCAGCTGCAGCGACCGCCGCCAGGCCGCGGCGATGAGCACGCCCAGCTCGTGCGCCTGCGCCCGCAGCGGGCCCAGCGCGCGGGCGACCCGCCGGGCGCCGGGCAGCCGGGCGAGCCGGGTGCGGAGTCCGCGGCGCCGCGTCACCACGGCCGGTGCACCACCCGCGGCGCGCCGGTCACGGAGGACCGGCCTTGTACCCCACCCCGCGGACGGTCAGGACCACCTCGGGGCGCTCCGGGTCGCGCTCGACCTTCGACCGGAGACGCTGCACGTGCACGTTCACCAGACGGGTGTCCGCGGCGTGCCGGTAGCCCCACACCTGCTCGAGCAGGACCTCGCGGGTGAACACCTGGCGCGGCTTGCGGGCCAGCGCGACGAGCAGGTCGAACTCGAGGGGGGTCAGCGCGATCGGCCGGCCCTCCCGGGTGACCTGGTGCGCGGGCACGTCGATGTCGATCTCGCCGATGGACAGCTGCTCGGCGGGCTCGGCGTCGTTGCGGCGGACCCGGGCCCGGATCCGCGCGACGAGCTCCTTGGGCTTGAACGGCTTCACGACGTAGTCGTCGGCGCCGGACTCCAGCCCGAGCACGACGTCGACGGTGTCGCTCTTGGCCGTCAGCATGACGATCGGGACGCCGGACTCCGCCCGGATCGCCCGGCACACGTCGATGCCGTTCATGCCGGGCAGCATCAGGTCGAGCAGCACCACGTCCGGCTGGGTGTCCCGGACGGCGGGCAGTGCCCGCGTCCCGTCGGACACGACCGCTGTCTCGAAGCCCTCGCCCCGCAGCACGATGGTGAGCATCTCGGCCAGGGCCGGGTCGTCGTCGACCACCAGTACGCGCGACTTCATGGACGTCACTATCCCAGCCCCGTGATCAGCACCGGTGCAGCAGGGCGGGCACGAGGGCCGACGGTGCCGCGGCGGGGTCGTCGAGCACCGTCCAGCCGCTCAGCCAGGACCGCGCCGCCAGCTCCCGGTAGACGGCGTCGGTGCGGGCCTGCAGGCCGTCGTCGCTCTCGTAGGCGTCGCGGGCGCGGCCGGGCTCGGTGGCCGCGCGCGACCTCGCCCGCTCCGCGGCGACCTCCCGGGGCGGTGCCAGCAGCAGCTGGTGGCCGGGCACCGGGATGCCGAACCGGTCGATCTCCAGCGCCCGGACCCAGCCGACGACCTCGCCGCCGGCGTCCTGGCCGAGCCGGGCGGCGCTGTAGGCGGCGTTGGAGGCGACGTAGCGGTCCACGAGCACGACGTCGTGCGCGGCGAGCGCCGCACGCAGCCCGGCCGCGGCGGCCCGGCGGTCGAGCGCGAACAGCACCGCCATCGCGTGCACCGAGGAGGCGAGGTCGCCCATCCGGCCGTAGAGCGCGTCGCGGGCCAGCTCGGCGTGCACGTCGTCGTCGTAGCGGGGGAAGGCCGTCGTGGTGACCGAGGCGCCGTGTGCGCGCAGCTCGGCGACGAGCCCCGTGGTGAACGTGTGCTTGCCCGCACCGTCCAGTCCCTCGACGACCACCAGTTCCCCCACGGCGGTCGAGCCTAGGTCAGGCACCCAGCTCCGAGACGGTGGGCCAGGTCGTCGCGAAGCCCGGGTGCAGGTCCAGCTCATCGAGCCGGTCGGTGCGCACCCAGCGCAGCTCGGTGCTCTCCGCGCCGCGCACCCGGACCGGCGGCGCGTCCGGCGTCCGCACGACGACCGTGGTGTAGCTCCAGCCGCCGTGGTCGTCGACGAACTCCTCCACCGGCGCCAGCCCGGCGACGGCGAGGGTGCTCTCCTCGGCCGCCTCGCGCAGCGCCGCCCGCACCGCGGACTCCCCCCGGTCCCGGGCGCCGCCGGGGATCCCCCAGGTGCCGCCGTGGTGGCTCCAGGACGCCCGGTGCTGCAACAGCACCCGGTCGACGCCCGCCGGGTCGGCGTCGTCGCGGTGGCGCACGAGCAGCCCGGCCGCGCCGAACAGGCCCCAGTGCCGGTGACCCCGGGCGCAGTGCACCCAGCCGTCACCCGACCCGATCTCGATCGTCATCCCGACGGTGACCCCCTGGTACGCCGACGGCGCGGCGCCCCGGGAAGGGACCACCGCGCCGTCGGAACGGAGAACTCAGTAGCGGTAGTGCTCCGGCTTGTACGGACCCTCGACGTCCACGCCGATGTACTCGGCCTGGTCCTTGGTGAGCTTGGTCAGCTCGCCACCGAGGGCCTGCACGTGGATCCGCGCGACCTTCTCGTCCAGGTGCTTCGGCAGCCGGTAGACGTCCTTGTTGTACTCCTCGTGCTTGGTGAACAGCTCGATCTGGGCGATCACCTGGTTCGAGAAGCTGTTGGACATCACGAACGACGGGTGGCCGGTCGCGTTGCCCAGGTTCATCAGGCGCCCCTCGGACAGCACGATGACCGAGTGCCCGTCCGGGAAGATCCACTCGTCGACCTGGGGCTTGATGTTGATCTTCTTGATGCCCTCGACCCGGGCCAGGCCCGCCATGTCGATCTCGTTGTCGAAGTGACCGACGTTGGCGACGATCGCCTGGTGCTTGGCCCGCTTGAGCAGGTCGACCGTCAGGATGTCCTTGTTGCCGGTCGCCGTCACGATGATGTCGGCCTGCTCGATGACCGAGTCCAGGGTCGCGACCTGGTGGCCCTCCAGCAGCGCCTGCAGCGCGCAGATCGGGTCGACCTCGGCGACGATGACGCGCGCGCCCTGGCCCGCGAGGGCCTCGACCGAGCCCTTGCCGGTGTCGCCGTAGGCGGCCACGACGGCCACCTTGCCGCCGAGCAGCACGTCGGTGGCCCGGTTGAGGCCGTCGACCAGCGAGTGGCGGATGCCGTACTTGTTGTCGAACTTCGACTTGGTGACCGAGTCGTTGACGTTGATCGCCGGGAAGAGCAGCTCGCCGCGCTCGGCCAGCTGGTACAGCCGGTTGACGCCGGTGGTGGTCTCCTCGGTGACGCCGCGGATGTCGGAGTTGATCGTCGTCCAGCGCTGCGGGTCCTCGGCGAGGCTGCGGCGCAGGGTGTCGAACACGACCCGCTCCTCGTCGGAGACCGAGAGGTCGTCGTCGTCGAAGCTCGGCACGACGCCGGTCTTCTCGAACTCGACGCCCTTGTGCACGAGCAGGGTGGCGTCGCCGCCGTCGTCGAGGATCATGTTCGGGCCGACGACGTTGCCGTCGGCGTCACGGAACTTGAACAGCTGCTCGGTGCACCACCAGTAGTCCTCCAGCGACTCGCCCTTCCAGGCGAAGACCGGGACGCCCTGCGGGTTCTCCGCGGTGCCGTGCGGGCCGACGACGGTCGCGGCGGCCGCGTAGTCCTGGGTGGAGAAGATGTTGCAGGACACCCAGCGGACGTCGGCGCCGAGCGCGACGAGGGTCTCGATGAGGACCGCGGTCTGGGTGGTCATGTGCAGCGAGCCGGCGATCCGCGCGCCGGTCAGCGGCTTGGACTCCCCGTACTCACGGCGCAGGTCGATCAGGCCCGGCATCTCGTTCTCGGCGAGCCGGATGTCCTTGCGGCCGTACTCCGCCTCGGAGATGTCGGCGATCGCGAAGTCCAGGCCGCCGGCGTGCTGCAGCTTCGGGTGATCGGTCATGGGGTGGGTGCGCCTCCTCAGGCGTAAGAGTCGTACTCGTCGGCACGACGGGTGCGGTCCGGCCGGGAGGAGGAGCGGCGTACACGGGTCACGGCGTCCTCCCTCCTCGTCGGAGACAGGCGCCCTTTCTCGTCCGTGCCGGCCGGGCCCGAGCGTGGCGGCCGGTGACGGCCGCTGCAGCGCCTCTCGGCGCCCGGCGATGTCGCGACCTCCATGGTTCCGAGCCACCGCGGGGGTGTCAACTCAGGGGTGATCAGCCCGTCAGGTGCTCGGCGAGCAGCCCGCCCGCCGCGACCTCGCGGCCGTGCGCGGCCAGCAGCCCGGCCGGGGCCAGCACGGACTCGCTGTCGACCCGCACCTCCGCCCGGGCCAGCAGCGGGGCCAGGACGGCGTCGTGGCGCACCGTGCGGGCCGCCGCGGCCAGCCCGGCCGCGTCGCGCTGGCGGAACACGCCCCCGGTGAGCACGACGAGACCGATCTCACCCGCGTCGCCGGGGGTGTCCGGGCCGGCCCCGGGGTGCGCGGGGTCGGCCAGGACGCCGGTGTGGCGCAGGTGCCTGCGCAGCGCGACCACCGCCGCGATCGCGGCCAGCCTGCGGTCCTCGGCGGCCGCGCCCCGGTCGGCGGGCACGGTGGCCCGCGACTCCTGCAGCGCGGCGACGGCCGGGCCGAGCAGGTCGGCCTCCACCGGGTCGACGACGCCCTCGGTCTGGGCCTCCGTCAGGACGCCGACGGCGCCGTCGCGCACCCCGAGGTCGCCCTCCACCGTCGCGGCCGCCGGGCCGGGCCCGGGACCGCCGCGGTGCACGTCGGTGGTCGCCGACCCGACGTCGACGACGAGCACACCGGTCCCGGTCAGCCGGGCCAGTACCCCGGCCCCGGCGCCGACCGCGGCGTGCGTGGCGGAGTGGACCAGCGCGCCGAACCGGCCGGTGCCCGCACCGAGGACGTGCCGGGCGTAGAGCGCGGCGACGGCGTCCCGCGCGGGCCCGGCGACGATCCGGCCCGGCTGCGGCGTGACGTTGGGGCAGGTCGTGACCGCCCGCCCACCGGCCAGCAGCAGGCCGAGCGCGTCGGCGCGGGCGTCGTCGTCGTCGACCGAGAGCAGCACCGGCCAGTGCCCTCGGGTGCGGGCCAGCCTGCCCGCGTTGTGCAGCAGCACCGCCGGGTCGGCACCATCTGCACCGCCGAGCAGCAGCACCGCCCCGGGGCGGCGGCTCGACAGCTCCAGCACCGCGTCGGTCTCCAGCGGTCCGGGGTGCACCCCGACCACCCGGGCCCCCGCGGAGCGGCAGACCCGGTGCCCGGCCTCGGTGGCGATCAACGTCTCGGCCCCGACCACGGCCAGGCGCAGCGCCCCGCCCGCCGAGGAGCAGGCCAGCACCCGCGGCGCCGCACGCCTGCCCCGGCCCGCGGCGGCCGCTGCGGCCGCGACGGCCGCGTCGACCCCGGTGAGCACGTCGGGCGTGGTGGGGTGCTCGGCGAACCCCGCCGGGGTCCCGTCGGGCAGCACCAGCACGGCCTTGGTCCAGCAGGAGCCGACGTCGAGGCAGACCGCGGGCGAGTGCGGGTCGTCCGGCGACGCGTCGGTCATGGACGGCGAGCGTACCGAGGTCGGGCGGTCACAGGGAGTGTCCGCAGCAGATCCGTTGCGACCCGCACCTGCCCGAGAGGTGGGTGATCGCGGTCACCTCCGCAGGTAGGTTGATCGACGTGCTCGGACTGATGCAGGACCGCCCGCTGACCCTGCCGCACGTGTTCCACCGCGCGGAGCAGCTGTTCGCGCGCAAACGGATGGTGACCGCTCGGCCGGACGGCACCGAGGACGTCGTCACGGTGGCCCAGTGGGCCGAACGGGTGCGGCGGCTCGCGACCGTCCTGGACACCCTGGGCGTCTCCGCGGACGGCCGGGTCGGCACGTTCTGCTGGAACACCTCCCGGCACCTGGAGCTGTACCTCGCCGCCCCGTGCACCGGCCGGGTGCTGCACACGCTCAACATCCGGCTGCACCCCGACCAGCTCGTCTACGTCGCCGAGCACGCCGGCGACGAGGTCGTCTTCGTCGACCGGTCCCTGCTGCCGCTGTTCTGGCCGCACGTCGACCGGCTGCCCGGCGTCGCGCACGTGGTGGTGCTCGACGACGGCGCCGACGTCGCGGTCCCCGACGACCCGCGGATCCGGTCCTACGAGGAGCTCCTGGCCGCGGCCGAGCCGTACGCGGGCCGGTTCGTCGTCGACGACGAGAACACCGCCGCCGCGATGTGCTACACGTCCGGGACCACCGGGAACCCGAAGGGCGTGGTCTACAGCCACCGCTCGACGATGCTGCACTCGCTCGTCACGCTGATCGCCGACGGTCCCGCGCTGGCCGAGCGCGACGTCGTCATGCCGGTGGTGCCGATGTTCCATGCGAACGCCTGGGGCCTGCCCTACGGCTGTCTGCTCGCGGGCACCGACCTGGTCTTCCCCGGCCCGGACCTGTCCCCCGGCGCGATCGTCGACCTCGTCGAGCGGCACCGGGTCACCGTGACCGGCGGGGTCCCGACGATCTGGATGAACGTCCTGCCGCTGCTCGGCGACCACGACCTGTCGTCGCTGCGCACGATCTTCTGCGGCGGCTCGGCGGTGCCGAAGGCGCTGTGCGAGGAGTACCGCGTCCGGCTCGGGGTGCCGCTGCTGCAGATCTGGGGCATGACCGAGACCTCGCCGATCGGCACGATGGGCGTGCTCGGCTCGCACCTCGACGGCGCCTCCGACGACGAGCTCGCCGCCGCCCGCGTCCGCCAGGGCAGGCCGATGCCGCTGGTGGAGATGCGGATCGCCGACCCCGGGACCGGCGAGGAGATGCCCTGGGACGACCACGCCACCGGGGAGGTGCAGGCGTCCGGGCCGTGGATCGCGAAGGAGTACTACCGCGGTGAGGGCGGCGGCGCCCAGTTCACCGACGACGGCAGGCTGCGCACCGGCGACGTCGCCACCGTCGACCCGTACGGCTCGTTCCGGCTGGTCGACCGCACCAAGGACCTGATCAAGTCCGGCGGCGAGTGGATCGGCACCGTCGAGCTGGAGAACGAGATCATGGCGCACCCGAAGGTGGCCGAGGCCGCGGTGATCGGCGTCGCGCACCCGCGGTGGGTGGAGCGGCCGCTGGCCTGCGTCGTCGTCGAGGACGGGCAGTCCCTCACCCTCGACGAGCTGCGGGAGTTCCTCGCCGACCGGGTCGCGAAGTGGTGGCTCCCCGACGCCCTGGAGCTGGTCGACGAGGTGCCGAAGACCAGCGTCGGCAAGTTCTCCAAGAGGACCCTGCGCGAGCGGTTCGCGGACTACACCCTGCCGACCGCATGAGGCCGGGAGACGTTCTGTCCGTCCGACGCGCGACGGCGGCGCACCCGGGGATCGGGTACGCCGCCGTCGCGGGTGAGCTCAGTCGGAGGACGTCGCCTGGGCGGGCAGGTCGCCGCGCTCGCGGCGGCCGAGGATCGAGTTCTTCCGCGAGTACGCGAAGTACACGATCACGCCGATGACCATCCAGATGATGAACCGCAGCCAGGTCTCGACCGACAGGTTCAGCATCAGCCAGACGCAGGCGAGCACGGCCAGGATCGGCACGAGCGGCACCAGCGGGGTGCGGAAGCCGCGGGGCAGCTCCGGCCGGGTCCGGCGCAGGACCACCACGCCGATCGCGACCAGCACGAACGCGAAGAGCGTGCCGATGTTGACCATCTGCTCGAGGTCCTGGGCCGGGAAGAACGTCGCGACCAGCGCGATGACGACGCCGATCAGCCAGGTGGCGCGGCCCGGGGTGCCGAAGCGGTTGGTCTTCGCCAGCGCGGTCGGCAGCAGCCCGTCGCGCGACATCGCGAAGATGACGCGGATCTGGCCGAGCATCAGCACCATGACGACCGTGGTGAGGCCGAGCAGCGCGCCGACGGCGATGATCGTCGCCGCCCAGTTGATGCCGAGCGAGGCGAACGCCGTGGCCAGGGTGGCGCGGGTGCCGTCGGGCTGGGTGGCCAGGTCGGTGTAGGGCACCATGCCGGTGATCACCAGGGCGACCGCGACGTAGAGCACGGTCACGATGGCGAGCGAGCCGAGGATGCCGCGCGGCAGCGCCTTCGACGGGTTCTTGGTCTCCTCCGCGGTCGTCGCGACGGCGTCGAAGCCGATGAAGGCGAAGAACACGATCGCGGCGGCGGCGAACACGCCGTAGACGCCGAACACGCTCGACGAGGCGCCCCCGAAGAACGACAGCAGTGACTGCTGGATGCCGGTGCCGGTCTCGACGGTGCCGGGCGCGGGCTCCGGGACGAACGGGGTGTAGTTCGCCGCGTTGATGAAGAAGGCGCCCAGGATGATCACGAACAGCACGATCGCGACCTTGATCGTGGTGATCACCAGGCTGACCCGGCTGGACAGCTTCGTACCGCGGTAGAGCAGGAACGCCAGGACGACGACGAGCAGCAGCGCACCCCAGTCGAAGGAGAAGAAGCTCCCCAGCTCGAACGAGGTCGAGATGTCGATGCCGATCAGGCCGAGGGTCTGGGCGAGGTACTCCGACCAGCCCTTCGACACGTAGGCCGAGCCGACCGCGAACTCCAGGACCAGGTCCCAGCCGATGATCCAGGCGATGAACTCGCCCAGGGTGGCGTAGGAGAAGGTGTAGGCGCTGCCGGCGACCGGCACCGTGGAGGCGAACTCCGCGTAGCAGAGGGCCGCCAGACCACACGCCACCGCGGCCAGCACGAACGACAGCGACACCGCGGGACCCGCGATGTTGCCGGCCGTGCTGGCGGCGAGGGTGAAGATGCCGGCACCGATGACCACCGCGACCCCGAAGACGATCAGGTCGATCGTCCCCAGGTCCTTCTTCAGCCGGGTGTCCGGTTCGTCGGTGTCCCGGATGGATTGCTCGACCGTCTTGGTGCGGAACATGCCGCCACCACGGCTCGTGACCGTCATGGGCGGTGAAGCTACGACGTCGTTGCGTCCTGCGTCACGTCTCCGTGCACAGATTTGAGGTCACGATGCTGTTGCGCCGTCGAACCGGGTCGGTCAGAGGGTGCCGTGCGGCAGCCCGTGCGCCTGCGCGACCTCGTGCGACAGCAGCGTGCCGGCGTGGGTCGACAGGCCCGCGGCGAGGTGCGGGTCGGCATCGGTCGCGGCCCGCCAGCCCTGGTCGGCCAGGCGCAGCACGTGGGGCAGCGTCGCGTTGGTGAGGGCGCGGGTCGAGGTGTGCGGCACCGCACCGGGCATGTTCGCGACGCAGTAGAAGACGGTGTCGTGCACCCGGTAGGTCGGGTCGGCGTGGGTGGTGGGCCGCGAGTCCTCGAAGCATCCGCCCTGGTCGATCGCGATGTCGACGAGTACGGCGCCGGGCCGCATCTGGGAGACGAGCTCGTTCGACACCAGGGTGGGCGCCTTGGCCCCGGGCAGCAGGACCGCACCGATCACCAGGTCGGCACCGGTCACCGCCTCGCGCACGGACAGCGCGGTGGAGTACTGGGTGCGCACGGCACCGGCGTACTGCTCGTCGATCACGCGGAGCTTGTCCACGTCGACGTCGAGCACGGTCAGCTTCGCGCGCATGCCGGCGGCGATGGCGATGGCGTTCGCCCCCGCGACCCCGGCACCGAGCACGACGACGTCGGCGCCCGGCGCGCCCGGGACGCCGCCCAGGAGCATGCCGCGCCCGCCCGCCGAGCGCATGAGGTGGTAGCCGCCGGCCTGCGGGGCGAGCCGGCCCGCGACCTCGCTCATCGGGGCGAGCAGCGGCAGCCGGCCGCGGGAGTCGGTGACGGTCTCGTAGGCGATGGAGGTCGTCCCCGCCGACAGCAGCGCGTCGGTGCAGGCACGGGACGCGGCCAGATGCAGGTAGGTGAACAGCGTCAGGTCCGGGCGCAGGTGGCCGTACTCCGAGGAGATCGGCTCCTTCACCTTGAGCAGCAGCTCGGCCGAGCCCCACACCTCGGCGGCGTCGGACGCGATCTGCGCCCCGGCCTCCTTGAAGTCGGCGTCGGAGATCGCGGACCCGGCGCCGGCGTCGTGCTCGACGACGACCTCGTGCCCCCGCCCGACGAGCTCGTGCACCCCGGCGGGCGTGAGCGCCACCCGGAACTCGTTGTCCTTGGTCTCCTTCGGCACCGCGACGCGCATGTCCCTCTCCTCCACTCGGCCCGCCAACTGCATCAATGGTGAAGAAACATCGATAGGCTTCCAACAGAACTGAACAAGATTCTCGGAGGGTTCTCATGAGCGATGATTCTTCGGAACCGCGGCGGATCAGGCCGTCACCGTCGAACCCTGTTCGGCTCGACGGGGTCGACCGGGCCCTGCTGCGCCAGCTGGAGCGGGATGCCCGCACACCGAACAACTCACTCGCCGCGGGCGCGGGGATCGCGCCGTCGACGTGCCTCGGCCGCATCCGGACCCTGCGCGAGCGCGGGGTGATCCGCGGCTACCACGCCGACGTCGACCCGGCGGCGACCGGACACCCCCTGCAGGCCATGATCTCGGTCCGCCTGCAGTCCGACGCCCGCGACCGGCTCGCCGAGTTCGTGACCCGCGTGTCCCGCCGCCCCGAGGTGCGCGACGTCTACTTCCTCGCCGGCGACGACGACTACATGATCCGGGTCGCGACCGCCGACACCGTGGCACTGCGTGACCTGGTCGGGACGCTCAACGCCTGGGCGGAGGTCGCGGGCACCCGGACATCGCTGATCTTCGAGCACCACCGCGCACCCGACACCTACTGAGCCCCGTCGTAGCCGTGGCGGAGCGGGGCGAACGCCGCGTCGAGGTGCTCGCGGGCCCGGCCCGCCTGCTCGCGCAGCAGCGGCGGGATCCCGACGCCGTGCGCCAGCACCCGGTCCGCCGGCGCCGGTGGGCTACAGCGCGTCGCCGGACAGGAAGACGGTGGCCCCGTCCTCACCGGTGGTCAGCACGGCGCCGCTGTCGGCCGCGGAGAGGAACACCGCGCGACCGCGGGGCAGCTCGACGGTGACACCGCCGGCGTCGACCGCGGCGTCACCGTCGACACACAGCAGGATGCGGGCGCCGGTGCCGGGGACGTCGAGCTTGTCCCGGCCGTCGGTGACCGCGCGGCGGAGCAGGAACTCCTCGACCGGCACGTCGTAGCGGTGCCAGCCGTCGGCGCCGGGGTCGGGGACCGGGGCGCGGACCGGCGGCGGCGGGGCGGTGAAGTCGAGGACGCGCAGCAGCTCCGGCACGTCGACGTGCTTGGGCGTCAGCCCGCCGCGCAGCACGTTGTCGGAGTTGGCCATCACCTCGATGCCCGCCCCGGACAGGTACGCGTGCAGGTTCCCGGCCGGCAGGTACAGCGCCTCACCGGGGGCCAGGGTGATCCGGTTGAGCAGCAGCGCGGCGAGGACGCCCGCGTCGTCGGGGTAGCGCTCGGACAGGTCGAGCGCGGTCTTCGCCTCGCCGGTCCACTCCTGGGCGGTGCCGCGCTCCAGCAGCCGGACCGCGCCGTCCTGCAGGGCCGGCACGAGCCCGTCGAGCACCGACTGGGGCAGCGTGATCCAGGTGGTGAACAGCGCGCGCAGCCCGTCCGGGCACGGCTGGCCGGCGAGCAGCTCGGTGTAGGCGGCGAGCTCGGGGACGTCCAGGGCGCGCAGCAGCTCCACCGTGCGGGCCGGCTCGCGGAACCCGACCAGCGCGACGAACTCGGTCAGCGCGCAGATCAGCTCCGGCTTGTGGTGGGCGTCGCGGTAGTTGCGGTCCGGCGCGTCCACCGCGATCCCCGCGGCGTTCTCCCGCTCCCATCCCTCGCGGGCCTGCTCCAGGCTCGGGTGGGCCTGCAGGCTCAGCGGCTCCTCGGCGGCCAGCACCTTCAACAGGAACGGCAGCCGTCCCTCCCAGCGGTCGCGGCCCGGGCCCAGCGCGGCGAGCGGGTCGGCGGCGATGAGCTCGTGCAGCGGGCGGGTGCCCCCGGCGACCGTCGACGGGGCGGCCGGGTGCGCGCCCAGCCACAGCTCCGCCTGCGGGTGCGGTGACGGGACGGGCTCGCCGAGCAGCTCGGCGATGACCGTCCGCGAACCCCAGGCGTAGGTGCGGATCGGGTTCTCCAGCAGTTCCACGGGTCTCCCGGTGTCAGGTGCGCGGGGTCAGGTGATCAGGGTGGCGCCGGTCGCCAGGCCGAGGTACACGGCGGCGATGTCGGCGCGCAGGGCGAGCACACCGGCCCGCAGCAGCGCCGCGTCGCGGGTGCCGCGCGGGATCTCGTCGACCGGGTGCGCCAGATCGGCGTTCGGCCACTCCCGGCCGAGCACCCGGCGGCTCACCGACTGCGGGTCCTCCTCCCCCGTGCCGAGCAGCACCAGCCGCGGCGGCGGCGCGTCGCCACCGGGGGCCGGGTCGTCGAACGGGTCGTGGAAGATGTCGCCCCCGCCCCGCTCGGACAGGTCGACGGCGACGCGCAGACCGGCCAGGGTGCCCGCCTGCGCGAGCCCGTCGGCGTGCGCGACGACACCGGCGTGGGTGGCCAGCGCCAGCGCGCCGTGCCGGGCCACCGCGGCGGCGGCCGGGTCCACGCCCCACAGCAGCGGCGTCCGCTCGGCCAGCCGCAGCGCGAGCGCCTTCGCCGGGTTCACGAACGGCTCGTGCGCGGGCTGGCAGCGCTCGGCCTCGGCGTCCAGCGCGTCGGCCAGCGCCTCGAGCCGGGCCGGGACCTCCTCGCTCCGCATCCCGGGCAGCAGGTCCAGCTCGGCGACGGCGACCAGCGCCACCGTCAGCGCCTGGGCGAACCCGAGCCCCTCCGGCAGCGGAATGCGCGGCTCGACCAGCCGGGCGCGCCCGGCGCCGGCCTGGGCGACCGGCCCGGAGTCCGGCGCGGACAGCACGACCTCGGCGCCGCGGTGCACCGCGACGGCGACCGACTCGGCCAGCTCCGGGTCGGTGGGGTCCGCGGAGTGCGCGACGACGACGTCCAGCGGCCCGATCCAGCCCGGCATCCGCTCGGCGGCCACGACCGGCACCGGACAGCGGTCGGTGAGCAGGGCCGTGACGAGGTCGGCCACCACCCCGGAGACACCGGGCCGGTGCAGCAGCACCAGCGCACGCGGACGGTGCCCGCGCAGCCGGTCCAGCCCGGCCTGGCCCGCGGTGTACAGCGCGGAACGGACCTGGGCGCCCGCGGTCGCGGCGGCCCGCAGGACGCCCGTGGTGTCCCGCGCCGCCAGCCCCTCGGGATCGGCCAGCAGCGTGTCGTCGAGCACCCCGTTCACCCGTCGTCCCGTCCGTCCCCCGCCGGCCCGGTCCCGGGCAGCGCCTCGTCGAGGAGCAGCACCGGGATCCCGTCGGTCACCGGGAACGCGCGACCGCACGTCGTGCAGGTCAGCCGGTCCTCACCCGGGGTCAGTACCGCGTGCGCGTCGCACGGGCAGGCCAGGATCTCCAGCAGCTGGGGGTCGAGCTGTAGGGCCACGGTTCTCCTCGTCGTCATGTCGCGCTCTCGATGCTGCCACCCGGTACCGACACTCCGCGGCAGCCGACCGGGTACGGACGCCATCACCGCAGGTGTGCGGGGCCGCGCGATCAGGCGCGCACGACCGCCAGCACCTCGTCCACCAGGGCACGGACGGCCGCGTCGTCGGCCGCCTCGACGTTGAGCCGCAGCAGCGGCTCGGTGTTCGAGGCCCGCAGGTTGAACCACGATCCGTCCGGCAGCGAGACGGTCAGGCCGTCGAGCCGGTCGAGCTCGACGCCGTCGCGCGGGCCGAAGACGCCCTCGATCTCGGCGACCCGCGCGGCCTGGTCGTCGACCGTCGAGTTGATCTCCCCGGAGGCGGCGTAGCGGTCGTAGCCCGCCATCAGCCCGGACACCGTCGCGCCGGCGGCGGCCGCCCGGTGCTCGCCGAGCGCGGCCAGCAGGTGCAGCGCCGCGAGCATGCCGGAGTCGGCCTTCCAGAAGTCGCGGAAGTAGTAGTGCGCGGAGTGCTCGCCGCCGAACACCGCGCCGGTCTCGGCCATCGTCTGCTTGATGAACGAGTGGCCCACCCGGGTGCGGACCGCACGACCGCCGTGCTCGGCGACCAGCTCGGGGACCGCCCGCGAGGTGATCAGGTTGTGGATGACGGCGACGTCGGACTCCCCCGCCGCGTGCGCCCGGGCGAGCTCACGGGCCGCGACCAGCCCGGTGATGGCGCTGGGGCTCACCGCCTCGCCCCGCTCGTCGACGGCGAAGCAGCGGTCGGCGTCGCCGTCGAAGGCCAGGCCGAGGTCCGCGCCCTCGGCGACGACCCGCTTCTGCAGGTCGACCAGGTTCGCCGGGTCCAGCGGGTTCGCCTCGTGGTTCGGGAAGTTCCCGTCGAGCTCGAAGTACAGCGGCACGACGCGCACGTTCAGGCCGTCGAACACGGTCGGGACGGTGTGCCCGCCCATCCCGTTCCCGGCGTCGACGACGACGGTCAGCTCCGGGGAGGCGTCCAGCGAGGTCAGGTCGACCAGGCCGCGCAGGTAGCGCGCGTAGCCGGTGAGCATGTCCTCGGTGCGCACGGCACCCGTCGACCGGACCTCGGGGACCCCGGAGTCGAGGAAGCGGCCCGCCTCGTCGCGGATCGTCGCGAGGCCGGAGTCCTGGCCGACCGGGACGGCACCGGCGCGGCACAGCTTGATGCCGTTGTAGGCGGCCGGGTTGTGGCTCGCGGTGAACATCGCGCCGGGCAGGTCCAGCGTGCCTGAGGCGTAGTAGAGCATGTCGGTGCTCGCGAGCCCGATGTCGACGACGTCGAGCCCCTGCCCGGTCACCCCGTCGGCGAACGCCGCCGCGAGCGCGGGCGAGCTGTCCCGCATGTCCCGCCCGACGACCACCGCCGACGGCGCCGGGTCGTCGCCCGCCACGAGCCGCGCCGTCGCCGCACCCAGTGCGCGCGCGGTGGGCTCGTCCAGTTGGTCGCCGACGACACCGCGGATGTCGTAGGCCTTCACGATCGCCGAGAGGTCGGGCACGACGCACGACCCTAGCGCAGCCGTGTCACCCGTCCGCGCAGGTCTCCTCACCCCGTGGGGCTGCTCAGCCGTCCTCGGGCTTCGGGAGCACCCGCAGGTGGCCGCGCCGCCCCGTGCCACCGGGCCGTGCGACCACCTCGACCGGCCGGTCCACCCGGCCCGCCTCGCGGACGGCGTCGGCGAGCGCGGTGAGGTCCTCGCCGCTGTGCTGGGGCTGGGCGAACTCGCCCTCGAACCGGACGACCTCCCACCCGCGGGGGGCGGTGAGGTTGTGCGCGTGCCCGGTGCAGAGGTCGTAGGAGTGCGGCTCGGCCTGCGTGGCCAGCGGGCCGACGACGGCGGTCGAGTCGGCGTAGACGTAGGTGAGCGTGGCGACGGCGAGCTCGGTGCAGCCCGTCCGTGAACATCTCCGCACACTCAACACATCGCCGACGATAGCCCGTCACGGGCCCGCCGCCGTACTGCGACGCGCACCCCGCTCGGCGGACGGTCCGCCCGCCGCGGTCGCGGGTCACCCCCCGGTGGGGCGCGGGGGTCCTAGAATGCCCTGGTGCCCACCGCTCGTCCCCAGAACGACCGCCGGTCGCCGCGCAGCCCGCGCCGGCGGGACCGGCGAGGACGCGGCCTGCGCGGCCTGATGTACCCGGTGTCGACGCCGGCCTTCCGCACCCGCGCCGAACGCTTCGACGCGAAGGTGCTGGAGGCGCTCGAACCGATCGAGGCGCGCTGGGGCCCGGAGCTGGTCGACCTCGACCTCGCCGTCGACGACGTGCCGTCGGTCGACCGCACCTCGCCCGACGAGATCGTGTGGGGCACCGGGGTGCTGGCCGACGTCGGCGTCCCGCTGGCCCACCTCGTGCCGGCCGGGGTCGACTCCGCCGGGATGCCGACCCGGGCGCGGATCGTGCTCTACCGCCGCCCGCTCGAGGCCAGGGCCCGCAACGGCGAGGACCTCGCCGACCTCGTGCACGAGGTGCTCGTCGAGCAGGTCGCGGAGTACCTCAACATCGAGCCCGACGCCGTCGACGGTGGCTGAGGCCCCCGCGGCACGACACGGCCCGGGGACGACGACGGGCCGGTCACCGTGACGGCGACCGGCCCTCGTGTTCCTGTTCCCCCGCGGAGTCTCAGACGGCGGCGCGGCGGAGGCGACGGCGCTCCCGCTCGCTCAGCCCGCCCCAGATGCCGAAACGCTCGTCCTGGGCCAGCGCGTACTCCAGGCACTCGGCCCGGACCTCGCAGCCGGAGCAGATGCGCTTGGCCTCACGGGTGGAGCCGCCCTTCTCGGGGAAGAACGCCTCCGGGTCGGTCTGCGCGCAGAGCGCACGCTCCTGCCAGTCCGGCACCTCCTCGGAGGAACCGTCGTCCAGCAGGCCCTTCAGGTCCAGGATCTGGGCGACCTGGTCGTAGTCGGCCATCTCGTGATCGGGCCGTTCGACCGTGCCCATCGGCTCGGCCCCCACCGGCCGCAGCATCCGCATGAACCCCTCGACGTCGTCCACTCGCCCACCTCCCCGCAACGCACCGGCGAATGACACCGCTGTAAGTACAGCGCTGACACTCGCTCTGTGCAAGCCGGCTCTGCCGATTGAGTGAAGGGTCGCGCGCGGGCGTTTCCTCCGACATGGAGTATGGGTACGTGCCGTCCCTGACACGCCGCATCAGCCCCTGGTTCCTGCTGATCCTCGGCGTCACCCTTCTCGGTGGTGTCCTCGCCGCCGCCGCCGTCCCCACCCGATCGGGGGTCCTGGCGACCTCCGGGATCTTCGTCCTGGTGCTCGGCGGCTGGGTGGTGTCGCTGTGCCTGCACGAGTACGGGCACGCCGTCACCGCCTATCGCGGCGGGGACACCTCGGTCGCGGCGAAGGGCTACCTGACCCTCGACGTGCGGCGCTACGCCGACCCCGGCCTGTCCCTGGTGCTGCCGCTGATCATCCTGCTGATCGGCGGGCTGCCGCTGCCCGGCGGAGCGGTGTGGATCAACCAGTGGGCGCTGCGGTCGCGGGCCCGGCGCAGCGCGGTCTCGCTGGCGGGCCCCGCGGCGAACCTGGCCCTCGGCGTCGTGTTGATCATCACGGTGGCCGCGTTCCCGGGGATGCCGCTGCCGGTGGCGGCCGGGCTGTCCGCGCTCGCGTACTTCCAGATCATCGCGTTCGTGCTGAACATGCTGCCCGTGCCCGGCCTCGACGGCTGGGGGGCGCTGGAGCCGTACCTGTCCGCGTCGGCGCGGAGCCTCGGCGAGCGGGTCCGGCCCTGGGCACCGTTCGTGCTGCTCGCCCTGCTGCTGTTCGTGCCCGGGGTGAGTGCGCTGTTCTTCGCCGCCACCCAGCTGCTGTTCGGCGCCGCCGGCGGGGACCAGGAGCTGTTCCGGCTCGGCTACTCCGCGATGTTCTTCTGGCGCGACCTCTGAGCCCGGCTCAGCGGGCGGCGGCGACCATCGTCGCGACGGTGTCGTCGTCGGCGGGCAGCGCGTCCACCGGCCACCACCGCAGGTCCAGCGACTCGTCGCTGATCCGCGGCGTCGCGCCCGCGGGGGCGCGCACCAGGTAGCGCACGTCCAGGTGGCGGGTCGGGACCCCGAGCGAGCAGGTGACGGGGTGGACGTCGACGTGCAGCGGGTGCTCGTCGATCTCCAGGCCGTCGATCCCGGACTCCTCGGTGGCCTCGCGCAGCGCCGCGGCGCGCAGCGAGTCGTCGCCCGGCTCGCAGTGCCCGCCCAGCTGGATCCAGCGGCCCACCCGCGGGTGCAGGGTCAGCAGCGTGTGGTCCCCGCCCGCGTCGAGCACCAGCGCCGACGCGGTGAGGTGCCCGGGCACGCAGGAGCGGTCGCAGGCGTCGTCGGGGCGCGCGTCGAGGAAGGCCAGCAGCGCGTGCTGCAGGGCCCGCTGGCCGGGGTCGCGCGGTGTCCAGGCGCCCAGCTCGCGGGCGGCCGTCGCCGTGGCCACCACGGCTCACAGCTCCAGCAGGCCGTCGCCGGCCGGCCGGGGCGCGCGCGGGGCGATCGGCTCGACCGGCACGCCGACGGCGACCGCACCGAGCGCCGCCCAGTCGTCGGGCAGGTCCAGGACCCGGCGGGCGACGTCCGCGGCGAAGATCGTCGAGCCGACCCAGCAGGACGCCAGCCCCTCCGCGGCCAGTGCGACCAGCAGGGACTGCACCGCCGCCCCGCCGGCGACGGTGAACATGTCCCGCTCGGCGGCGGCCCGGGCCGTGTCCGGGTAGCCGTGCATCCCCGCGGTGGACCGGAACGCCAGGACCAGCTCCGGGGCGCGGCGCAGCAGATCCCCGCGGGCGAGGCGACGCTCCACCTCGTCGGCCGGGCGCCCGTCGGCGACCAGGTCGGCGCGCCAGCGCTCGCGCAGCGCGTCGAGCACCGCGGTGCGCCGCGCCGCGTCACGCAGCCACACGAACCGGAACGGGGAGCTGTGGTGCGGCGCGGGCGCGGTCAGCGCGACGCCCACGGCGCGGCGCACAGCGTCGGCGTCGACCGGCTCGTCGGCGAAGTCCCGGGTGCTGCGACGCAGCAGGACCGCCTCGCCGCGCCCGCGGGCGATCGCCTCCTCGGTGCCCAGCCAGAACAGGTCCTCGGAGATCGGCCGGATCAGGTCACGGGCGGTCGAGCCGTCGTCGGGCAGGGCCGCGCCGCGCAGCACCGCGACCGGCAGCCCGCCGAGCTTGCCCTTCACCAGGTCCGCGGCCGCGGCGATCTCGTCGGCGACGGCGATCTCGGTGACGACCAGGTCGTTGCCCTGGCCGTCGACGGCGCCGGAGTAGCCGTGCAGCACCGGCAGTCCGGCCGAGCCGATCGCGATGTCGGTCTGGCCGACCCGCCAGCTGCGCCCCAGGGTGTCGGTGACGACGACGCCGACCTCGACCCCGAGCCGCTCCCGCAGCCCGGCGCGCAGCCCGGCCGCGCTGGCGTCCGGGTCGGCGGGCAGCAGGGCGAGCTCGTCGCGGCGGACGTTGGAGCCGTCGATGCCCGCGGCGGCCTGCACGATGCCGAGCTTCCCGGCCACGATCAGCGTCCGGCCCTTGCGGGCCACCACCCGCTCGGTCTCCTGGTCGACCAGCCTGCGGCGCAGCGCGTCGCGCTCCTCCTCGTCGGCGGGGGCCGGCACCAGCCTGCCCTCGACCTTGGAGAACACCTTGCTGGTGACCACCACGACGTCGCCGTCGCGCAGCCAGGTCATCCGCTCGGCCAGCGCGGCGGTGAGGTCGTCACCGGGGCGGAACTCCGGCAGCCCCGGGACTCCGATGATCTCCAGCCGCTGCGCCGCGTGGTCGGGGAAACCCTCAGACACCGACGCCCGCCAGCTCGAACGCGGCGCGGGCCATGGCGGCGGTCGCGTCGTGGTCGGTCATCAGCAGCGGCACCTCGCGCACGGTCGCGCCGGGCACGGTCGCGGCGTCGCCGGTGTGCACCAGGTAGCCGTCGAGCAGGCCGCCCTCGCCGCGGCCGCCGTAGTGCCGGCCCACGCCCTCGGCGCTGGTCTCGACGCCGATCGCGGTCAGGCACGCGTCGGCCATGCCCCGCACCGGCGCCCCTCCGACGATCGGGGACAGCCCCACGACCTTCGCGGGCGTCGCCGCGAGGGCCTGGGCCATCCCGGGGACCGAGACGATCGTGCCGATCGACACCACCGGGTTGGACGGGGCGACGAGCACGACGTCGGCCCCGGCGATCGCGGCCCGGGCGTCGGGCAGGATCGCGGCCTGGTCGGCGCCGACCGAGGCGAAGCGGTACGCCTTCGGGGCGGCCCGGTACCGGATCCACCACTCCTGGAAGTGGATCGCGACCTGCGGGGTCTCCTCCACCGCGGCCGGGTCCGGGTTGTCGATCACGACGTGGGTCTCGACGCGGTCGTCGGAGGCGGGCAGCAGCCGCACCCCGGGCTGCCAGCGGTGGCAGAGCGCCTCGGTGACCTGGGACAGCGGGTAGCCGGCACGCAGCATCCGGGTGCGGACGAGGTGGGTGGCGACGTCGCGGTCGCCCAGCCCGAACCAGGTCGCCTCGGCGCCGTAGGCCTCCAGCTCGGCCTTGACCGACCACGTCTCGTCCGAGCGGCCCCAGCCCTTCTCGACGTCGATGCCGCCGCCGAGGGTGTACATGACGGTGTCGAGGTCCGGACAGACCCGCAGCCCGTGCAGCCAGATGTCGTCGCCGACGTTGACCACGGCGGTGACCTCGTGCGCGGACTCTCCCGACCCCACGGGGGGCAGTCCGAGCGCGTGCTTCACGCCTTGCAGGAAGCGGGCTCCGCCGACGCCGCCGACCAGAACGGTGACCTTCACACGGCGACCCTACGTCGGTCAGAGCGAGCGGTAGTCGCGCGGGGAGAAGCGGGGCCCGAACCGGGGACGCCGGAATCCGGACGCCTCGATGTAGCGGACCGCGCGCTGGCGCTGCGGCGCGTAGGGGGCGAGCACCTCGAGCATCCCGGCGTCGTCGAGGTCGTGGCCGAGCAGCGCCCAGCCGACGGTGTTGGGCACGTGGAAGTCGCCGAAGCTGACCGCGTCCGGGTCGCCCCAGGCGCGCTGGGCGATCTCCGCGGCCGTCCACACCCCGATGCCGCGGACCCGGCGCAGCAGCACCCGGCCCTGCTCCCCGCCCAGCTCGGCGGCCCGTTCCAGCCGGTGGGCGACGACGGCGGCGTGCAGGATCGCCGTCCGCCGGGCGTGGTCGACGCCGGCCCGATGCCACTCCCACTCGGGCACCGCCCGGATCTGCTCGGGCGTGGGGGGGACCCGCATGCCGGCGGGCACCACCCCGGCCGGCCCCGGCGCCGGCTCCCCGAAGCGCCACGCGAGCTCGCGGAACGAGCGGTGCGCCTCGGTGCCGGTGACCTTCTGCTCCAGCACGGCGGGCAGCAGCGCGTCCCAGACCCGGCCGGTGGAGCCCAGCCGCAGCCCGGGACGGCGCCGGTGCGCGTCGGCGACGAGCGGGTGGTGCGCCACGAACGCCGACGGGTCGTCGTCGGCCCCCAGCAGCGACGGCAGCCGGTCGATCTCCCAGGCCGCGCCCGGCCCCCAGCCGGTCGCGCGCACGGTGCCGTGCGGGCCGCCGTCGGCGCGGCGGCGGATCGCGACGGTGGCCGGGCCGGCCGGCGTCGTCGAGACCCGCCAGATCACGGCGCCGTCGACGGCGGTGCGCCAGGTGGGGTCGCCGCGGCCGCGGCGCAGCGGGGCGAGGACGCCGTACAGGTCGAGCGGGAACGGCGGTCGCCATTCCCGGTCCACCACCACGGCGGCCGTGTCCACGCCCCCGATGGTCACACGTCGGGCGAGAACCGGACCCCGTGGGGCGGCAGCGTGACGCCCGGCCACACCCGCATGTTGTGCCGCAGCTCGCAGTGCGCGCCGATCACGGCCCGGTCGCCGACCACGGTGTCGCGGACGCTCGCGCCCTCCTCGACGACCGCACCGGCCCCGATCACCGAGTTCTCGACGACCGCGCCCGCCTGCACCACCGCGCCGTCGAACAGCATGGAGCCCTCGACCCGGGCGCCGGAGCCGATCCGGGCGCCGCGGCCGACGGTCGTCCCGCCGAACACGAACGCGTCGGAGGCCACCTCGGCCCCCTCCAGCACCATCGACTCGCCGGTCGGCCCAGGCAGCGCCGCCGAGGGCGCGACCCCGCGGACCAGGTCCGCCGAGCCGTGCACCAGGTCGCCGGGGGTGCCCATGTCGCGCCAGTAGGCGACGTCGACGTGGCCCTGCACGTGGGCCCCGGAGGCGAGCAGGTCGGGGAACGTCTCGCGCTCCACCGACACCGGCCTGCCCTCGGGGATGGTGTCGATGACCTCGCGGCGGAAGACGTAGCAACCGGCGTTGATCTGGTCGGTCGGCGGGTCCTCGGTCTTCTCGAGGAACTCCAGCACCCGGCCGGTCGGATCGGTGGGGACGCAGCCGAAGGCCCGCGGGTTCTGCACCCGCACCAGGTGCAGCGTGACGTCGGCACCGGTGCTGCGGTGGGTGTCGGCGACGGCGGTCAGGTCGGTGCCCGCCAGCACGTCGCCGTTGAAGATCATGACGTGCTCGGCGGAGAGCTTGCCGGCCACGTTGCGGATGCCCCCGCCGGTGCCCAGCGGCTCGGTCTCGGTGACGTAGGTGAGGTCCAGCCCCAGCGACGAGCCGTCGCCGAAGTGCTCCTCGAAGGTCTCGGCCAGGTAGCTCGTGCCCAGCACCGCCCGCCGGATGCCCGCCTCGCGGATCCGCGACAGCAGGTGCGCCAGGAACGGCACCCCCGCCGTCGGCAGCATCGGCTTGGGCGCCGACAGGGTCAGTGGCCGCAGCCGGGTGCCCTTGCCCCCGACCAGCACGACCGCCTCGACGTCCTGCAATGCAGGTTCCCCCTCAGGTTCCTTCTTCTCGTTCGCGCTCAGCCGGTCCGCCGCAGCAGACCCGAGCGCACGGCCAGGCCGGTGCGCAGGGCCGCACGCAGCGGAGCGTGCACCGGACCGCGGTGGCGGTCGGCCAGGTAGCGGTAGGCGCTGCGGTGGTGCTCGGCGAGCATCCGTGCCGACACCTCCGGCTTGCCCGTGGACGCTCCGCCCACGTGTACGACATCGGCATCGGGGACGTACACGTTTCGCCATCCGGCGAGATCCAGCCGCATCCCCAGGTCGACGTCCTCGAAGTACATGAAGTAGCGCGGGTCGAAACCGTCGACGGAGTCGAACGCGGTGCGCCGCAGGAGCAGGCACGATCCGGACAGCCAGCCGGCCGCGCGTTCCGTCAGGTCCTCGCGGCTGCGCCGGTAGGCCGCCGTCCAGGGATTGCCCGGCCAGACCGGGGCCAGCACGGCGTGCGCCGCCCCGGCCGTCAGCGACGGCACCTCGCGCGCCGAGGGGTAGACCTCGCCGGACGGTTCGCGGATCAGCGGGCCGAGCGACCCGGCCCGGGGGTGGCGACGGCCGGCGTCGAGCAGGGTGTCCAGCGACCCGGCGCCCCACTCCAGGTCGGGGTTGGCGACGACGACCCAGCCGTATCCGTCGGGCAGCGAGGCCACGCCGCGGTTGGCGGCGGCGCCGTAGCCGACGTTCTCCCCGATCGGCAGGAACGTCACGTGGTCGCGCTCGCGGGCCGCGCGCTCGGGGGCGCCGTCGACGGATCCGTTGTCGGCCAGGACGACCGGCACGTCCGTGCGGGCCGTCGCGCCCTGCAGCGAGTCGAGGAAGGTGTCCAGCAGCGCGCCCGGCGAGTAGGTCACCGTGACGACGGCGACCCCGTCGCCGTAGGACCGTGCGTCGTCGGTCACGTGACCTCCCCGTCCTTTTCGTCCACCCCGCGCATGTCCCGCAACCTAGTCAGCACGGGCACGCCCGTGCCCGGCGGCTCCGTCCGGCACCGCCCGTTCGCGCCCGCGAAGATCACACTCCGTCACCGCGACCATGATTGCGACACTCTCACTTCAACATCCGGACCGCCCCCGAGCAGCGACGACACGTCGTACCCGTGCGTCACCCTCAAGTCCCGACCCCCTACGACGACCGGGCGAGCAACCCGACACGCAGGCCCGTACGACCCACGGCGCGGGCCCGAATGCTGCACCCTGGTCCCCGACCGGGGTGTCCGGTCCCAGAGACGCACGGGCCGCGCTCCGGTTCACCGGACTCCCCCGTCCGGGTGAGACGCGGCGGCGCGGACGAGACGGACCCCGAGGGGAGCGAGCATGGGCGAGGGCTACCGGGACCGCTCCCGCCCGTCGGCCGCCGAGCGCGCCGCCGCGCGACGCTCCGGCCGCCCCGCCGCCCCCGACGACCGGTGGCGCTCGCCCCGGGTCCGCCCGGACACCGGCGCCGCCCGCGGCCGCCCCGCGGGCTCCGCGGGCTGGACCCGGGCCGGGACCGCGACCGGCCCCGACGAGCACCCCCCGTACCCGGTGCGGGGCGGGCGCACCGGCGGACGACCGCCCCGGGGCCGCGGGCTGCTGGCCCGGCTGCAGCTCGCCGTCGCCGTGCTGTCGGCGCTGACGGTGCTGCTCACCGGCGCCGTGTGGACCCTCTACCGCGACGTCACCGGCGGCATCACCACGACGAACCTGCTGTTCGGCGGCTCCGCGGGCGGCGAGCAGAACATCCTGCTGGTCGGCGTGGACAGCCGTACCGACGCGCAGGGCAACCCGCTGCCGGCCGACGTCCTGGCCCAGCTGCGCAGCGGCGCCGAGTCCGGCGTCCTCAACTCCGACACGATCATCGTCGTGCACCTGCCCGCCGACGGCGGCAGCGCGACCGCGTTCTCCATCCCGCGCGACTCCGAGGTGTCGATCCCCGGGATCGGCCGCAACAAGATCAACGCCGCCTACCCGCAGACGAAGGCGCAGGCCGCGTCCCGATTGGTCGCCGAGGGTGTGCGCGACCCCCGGCAGATCGACCAGGACTCGTCGCAGGCCGGTCGGCAGGCCCTGATCGACACCGTGCAGGACCTCACCGGGCTGGCCATCGACCACTTCGCCGAGGTCAACCTGCTCGGCTTCTACAACCTCACCAACGCCGTCGGCGGCGTCGACGTCTGTCTCAAGGCCCCGGCCAGGGACGAGTTCTCCGGCGCCGACTTCCCCGCGGGCCCGCAGACGATCTCCGGTGCCGACGCGCTCGCGTTCGTCCGGCAGCGGCACGGGCTCGCCGGCGGGGACCTGTCGCGTATCAACCGTCAGCAGGTGTTCCTCGCCGCGGTCGCCAACAAGGTCCTGTCCTCGGGCACGCTCACCGACCCGACCAAGCTCGGCGCGCTCATCGAGGTGATCCAGCAGTCGGTCGTCATCGACAGCGGCTGGGACCTGCTCGGCTTCGCCCGCGAGGCGTCGTCGATCGCGGCCGGGAGGATGGACTTCCTGACCATCCCCACCGGCGGCCCGGAGACCACCCGGGGCAAGGACGTGCTGCTCGTCGACCCCGCCGAGGTCCGCGACTTCGTCGCCCACCACACCGACCCCGAGCCCGAGGAGGCGGCCGCGACCTCCACGGAGGCGGCGGCGCCGGTCGTGGCCGACGTGGCGAACGGGTCCGGGGTGACCGGGCTGGCCGCACAGGTCGCCGACACCCTGGGCCGCAACGGGTTCACCCCCGGCGAGGTCGGCAACGCCCCGGACCGCACCACCTCGGTGGTCCGCTACAGCCAGGCCGACGGCGACGCCGCCGCCCGCCGGGTCGCCGAGGCGCTGGGCGGCATCGGCGTCGAGCAGTCCGACGCCGTCGCCCAGGGCCGGGTCCAGGTGCTGCTCGGCACCGACCGCGCGAACGGCGGCCGGTCGGCCGCCGCGGCGGCCGCGCCCGCCGCCGCCCCGGCTCCCTCGACCCCGCCGATCACCGCGGGCGGGGTCCCCTGCATCGACTGACGTAGCGTTCCGGCGTGATGGACACCGTCTTCGGCTCCGGCCTGTTCCTCACCGACGCACTGCTCGGCCCGGCGCTCGGCGCCGCCGCCCCGCGACCGCTGGTCACCCACTACGACGACGCGACCGGCGAGCGGACCGAGCTGTCCGGCACGACCACCGCGAACTGGACCGCGAAGGCGGCGAACCTGCTGCGCGACGAGGTCGACGTCGAGCCGGGCACCCGGGTCGCGGCGCTGCTGCCCGCGCACTGGCAGACCGTCGCCGCTCTGCTGGCCGTGTGGTCCTGCGGCGCGGAGCTCGTCGGCGACCCGGCGGGCGCGGACGTCGTGCTCGCCGACGCGGCGCGGCTCGACGTGGCGCTCGCGGCCGGGGCGGGCACGGTCGTCGCGTTCTCGCTGGACTTCTTCGGCCGCGGCCTGGGCGACCTCCCCGGCGGCACCGTCGATTTCGCGACCGAGGTGCGGGTGCACGGCGACGAGTTCGTCCCGTGGGACCCGGTGGACGGCGCGGCCCCGGCCTGGGACGGCGCGAGCGGCGAGCAGGTCCTCGCGGCGGCCCGGGAGCGTGCGGACGCACTCGGCATCACCGCGGGCGCCCGGGTGCTGTCGAGCACCGGCTGGGACAGCGCGGACGGCCTGCGCGACGGGCTGCTCGCCGTCCTCGCGGCGGGGGCGTCGCTGGTCCAGACCGTGAACGCGGCCGGGGACCCGGCGGCCCTCGACCGCCGCGCGGAGTCCGAGCGGGTCACCCTGCGCCTGGGGTGAGCGGCGGCCCCGGCCGGGGGTCATGACACCCTGGTCGACCGTGACCCCCTCTGTGAGCGCCCGGGACGTCGACGACGCGGCGGCCCGGCTCCGCGCCGTCATCGGCCCGACCCCGCTGCAGCTCAACCCCCGCCTGTCCGACGCGCTCGGCGGCGAGGTCTGGGTCAAGCGCGAGGACCTGCAGCCGGTCCGTTCGTACAAGATCCGCGGCGCCTACAACCTCATCGCGCAGCTGCCCGAGGCCGACCGTCTCGCCGGCGTCGTCTGCGCCAGCGCCGGCAACCACGCCCAGGGCGTCGCGTTCGCCTGCCAGCGCCTCGGCGTGACCGGGCGGGTGTACCTGCCCGGCACGACCCCGCGCCAGAAGCGGGACCGGGTCGCGCGGCTGGGCCGTGACGCCGTCGAGGTGCGGGTGGTCGGCAACACCTACGACGAGGCCGCCGCGGCCGCCCGTGCCGACGCCGCGTCCACCGGTGCCACCCAGGTACCCGCCTTCGACGACCCGCGCACCGTCGCGGGCCAGGGCACGATCGCCCGCGAGATCCTCTCCCAGCTGGCCGACCCGCCGGACGTGCTGGTCGTGCCGGTCGGTGGCGGCGGACTGCTCGCCGGGGCCATCACCTACCTGCGCGAGCACGCGCCGTCGACCCGGATCGTGGGCGTCGAGCCCGCCGGGGCGGCGAGCATGGCGGCGGCGGTTGCCGCGGGCGAGCCGGTCGACCTGGGGTCGCTGGACCCGTTCGTCGACGGCGCCGCCGTGCGCAAGGTCGGCGCGGCCACCTTCGACGTGGTGCGCGACGCGGGCGTGGAGCTGCTCGCGGTGCCCGAGGGCCGGATCTGCGTCGAGATGCTCGCGCTCTACCAGTCCGACGGGATCATCGCCGAGCCCGCGGGCGCGCTGTCCCCCGCGGCGCTGGACCGGCTCGACATCCCCCGCGACGCGACGACGGTCTGCCTGCTCTCGGGCGGCAACAACGACGTCTCCCGCTACGCCGACATCGTCGAGCGCGCCCTGGTCTTCGAGGGCCGCAAGCACTACTTCCTCGTCGAGTTCCCGCAGGAGCCGGGCGCGCTGCGCCGGTTCCTCGACGACGTCCTCGGCCCGGACGACGACATCACCCTGTTCGAGTACACCAAGCGCTCCAACCGGGAGACCGGCCCGGCCCTGGTCGGCATCGAGCTGGGTTCGCCGGACGACCTGCCCGCGCTGCTCAAGCGGATGCAGGAGGCTCCCCCGCACATCGAGCCCATCCCGCCGGACAGCCCGCTGTTCGGCTTCATCCTGTAGACGCCGCGCGCAACACGGCGGCAATCCGGGCCGCCTACCGTGCACGACCGTGCCCGAGATGATGTTCGACGTCCGCTGGCCGGACGGCACCGAGGTCAGCTACTACTCGCCGTCGCTGGTGGTGACCGAGCACCTGGACACCGGCACGACCTACCCGGTGGCCGAGTTCGTCACGCGCAGCCGCACCTGCATGGAGATCGCCGACGCGCGGGTGCGGGCGAAGTACGGGTTCGGCTGCGCGCAGTCGGCGCGGACGATCGCGCTCATCGACGCGGCCGCGGGGCGGTTCGCCCCGACCGACGAGGTGCGGGTGGAGGGCTTCCGCCGCTGACGCCGCCGGGTCCTGCGGTGATGTGGCGGCCGCGGCGCGGCGTCACGCGGCGGCCGGGCGCCGCCGCAGCACCAGGTGCAGCGCCACCCCGGCGAGCAGCCCCCAGAACGCCCCGCCGATCCCGGCGATCGTGACCCCGGCCGCCGAGACCAGGAACGCGGCGGCAGCGGGCACCCGCGCGACGGCCGGGTCCGGCGTCGGGTCGGCGACGGCGAGGGCCCCGGCGAGCGCGGCACCGAACGTCCCGAGCAGCGCGAGCCCCGCGACGGACTCCACGACCCCGGGCGGCGCGGCCGCGACCAGGGCGGCCATCGTCGTCGCGAGCGGGGCCAGCAGCAGGCAGGCGACGCCGTTGGCCTGGCAGGCGACCCAGCGTCGCGCCGGGTCCGGGTGGGACTCGGGCGAGGCGGGCAGCGCCGCGGTGATCGCGGCCAGGTTGATCGCGTGCGCACCGGCCGGGGCCCCGAGGACCGTCCCGGCGCCGGTGAGCACCATCGCGTACCGCCAGGGGACGGGGTAGCCCGCCGCGGCGAGCACCGCGACGCCGGGCACGTTCTGCGAGGCCATCGTGACCACCCAGAGCGGCAGCGCGACCCCCACCAGGGCCGCGACCGAGAAGGCCGGGGCGGTGAGGGCGATCTCCGGCGGGCGCAGCCACGACCAGCCGTCGGCGAGGACGACGACGATCACCAGCGCCAGCCCGAACGCGGCCGGGGACGCCCAGCGCGGTGCGAACCGCGACAGGACGACCCACAGGACCACGATCGGCGCCACCAGCAGCGGCCGCTCGACCAGCGCACGGACCGGCGCCAGGCACAGCGGCAGGAGCACACCGGCCAGCATCGCCTGCGCGATCGGCGCCGGGATCGCGCCGACGAGCCGCCCGAGCGGGCGCACGAGCCCGGTCGCGACGATCAGCAGACCGCCGACGACGAACGCGCCGACCACGGCGGGCCACCCACCCGCGACGGCCCCGGTGGAGGCCAGCAACGCCGCGCCGGGGGTGGACCAGGCGACCGTCAGCGGGCGGCGGAACCGGCGGGACAGCCAGATCGTCGCCACCCCCATCAGCGCGGTGAGCACCACCAGCCCGGACGCGGCCTGCGCCGGGTCGGCACCGGCCGCCGTCAGCCCGGCGAGGACGACGGCGAACGAGCTGGTCACCCCGATCACCGCGGAGACGACACCGACCGACACCGGTTGCGCCCAGGAACGATCCACGGCGCCACCCTAACCGCGTCGTTCTGTAAACAGAACCCGCCGCGGGCGGTAAGCAGGATGTTCTGCAGCCGATACACGGGGTGCCGCCGACCCGACCAAAGATGACCGAACCGTGTCGTCCGGAAAACAGGCGGTGACGTCCGGTCCGCCGATCTTGGTACGGCCACCTGCCGCGGCCCATCCTGCGTGGGCCGCCGCACCCGCCGGGCGCGGCTCTACCGGAAGGCCCGTCTCATGAAGCTGCCCGTCGCTCTGGCCCTGGTGATCGGCGTCGCCGGGGCGGTGATCGCGTACCTCTACCTCGGTCCGCTCTCCGGGCTCGGCCTGTTCGTACCGGCGACGTTCCTGGGCGCCGCGACGTTCTTCGCGGCGGGCGGTGACCGGCCCGCGCTGGTCACCGCTCTGGCCACGAACGTCTGGGGCATCGTCACCGGCACCGTCATGCTGGTCCTGGCCGGCCTCACCACGAACCCCGCCCTGCTGGGCCTGATCATCGGCGGGATGACCGCGGTGTTCATCCTCGGTGCGCTCGTACCGGTGCTCGGGTTCGTCCCCGGCGCGGTCGTCGGGTTCGCCACGACCGCGGCGTTCGGCCTGCTCAGCGGGGCGTCGGGCACCGATTTCTCGCTGCCCACCGGCCCCTTCACGGTGATGCTGCTGTCGTTCGTGGTCGGCTCGGTCGTGCTGGGCTACGGCTGCAGCCTGGTCGTCGGCCGACTGACCGCCCGCACCGCGGCACCCGCCGCGGCCTGACCGGCGGCGGCGCCCGGTGCGACTGGTGACCACCGGCGAGGCCGCGACCAGACTGGCCCTGAGCCCGCGGGCGCTGCACCGCTGGGCCAGGGCCGGCCTGGTGACACCGGCCTTCCGGGAACCGGACGGCCGTGACCTGTGGGACGTGGAGGATCTGCGGGACCAGGTCACGGCGCTCCCGGCCCGCTTCTCCGCGGCCACCGCGGTGCGCGACCCGGGGACGCCCGTGCCGCGGCCCGGCCCGGACGCGCCGGCGGGGTAGCCCGCGCTCCCCCGCCGCGGGCGTCCACCTGTCCGGACGGGCCGGGCTACAGTCGCCCGGTGGACGACGGGGCACTGCGCACGGCCGTCGGCGCACGGCTGCGGACGGCCCGGACCGCACGCGGTCTGTCCCTCGGAGCGCTCGCGGAGCGGGCGGGGATCGGGAAGGGCTCGCTGTCTGAGATCGAGAACGGCAGCCGCAACCCCACCCTGTCCACCCTCTACGCGCTCGCGGACGCCCTGGGCGTACCGCTGTCGCGGCTGCTCGCCGAGCACCCCGGGGCCGAGGTCGCCGGCCCCGGCATCACCGCGCGCCTGCTGGAGGCGGTCACCGACGACCACGGCACCGTCGAGGTGTACGCCCTGGCCCTCGTCCCGGAGGCGGTGCACGTGTCCCCCGGACACGGTCCGGGGGTGGTGGAGCACCTGCTCGTCACCCGCGGTGCCGTCCGGGCCGGGCGCAGCGGGCGCGAGGCCGACCTCGGCACCGGCGAGGCCACCCGCTGGCCCGCGGACGGCCAGCACACCTACACCGCCCTCGCCGGGGCACCGGCCGCGGCCGTGCTCGTCATCCGCACCCCGCCGGGTCCGTGATCGTCAGCACCTGGGCGCGGTGCGCGCGGCCCGTACCGCGCCCATGTACTGATCGTCAGGCCGCCGCGTCCCACCGGGCGAGCACCCCGGGTGGCGTACAGGGTCGGTGCCCGCCGGCGCCGCCGGGTCCAGGCCCGCTCGCGCAGCGCGTTCAGTGGCCGGATCGTCGCCGTCCACGACGGCCCCGTCCGTGGGCCGTCAGGGTGTCACCTGAGCAGCGAACGCGCCATCACCATGCGCTGGATCTGGTTGGTGCCCTCGTAGATCTGGGTGATCTTCGCGTCGCGCATCATGCGCTCGGCCGGGAAGTCGCGGGTGTAGCCCGCGCCGCCGAGCAGCTGGACGGCGTCGGTGGTCACCTGCATCGCGGTGTCGGAGGCGAAGCACTTGGCCGCCGAGGAGATGAAGCCCAGGTCGGGCTCGTTGCGCTCGGCGCGCGAGGCGGCCACGTAGCAGAGCTGGCGGGCGGCCTCGACCTTCATCGCCATGTCGGCGAGCATGAACTGCAGACCCTGGAACTCGGCCAGGTGCCTGCCGAACTGCTTGCGCTCCTTCATGTACTGCGTCGCGACGTCGAGCGCGCCCTGCGCGATGCCGACGGCCTGCGCACCGATGGTCGGGCGCGTGTGGTCCAGCGTGCGCAGCGCGGTCTTGAAGCCGGTGCCCTCGGCGCCGATGATCCGGTCGGCCGGGATGCGGCAGTCCTCGAAGTGGATCTCGCGGGTCGGCGAGCCGTGGATCCCGAGCTTGCGCTCCTTGGTGCCGACGACGAAGCCCGGGTCGTCGGAGTGGACCACGAACGCCGAGATCCCGTTGGCCTTCTTCTCCGGGTCGGTGACGGCCATGACCGTGTACCAGGTCGACTCGCCGGCGTTGGTGATCCAGCACTTGGTGCCGTTGAGGACCCACTCGTCCCCGTCGCGGCGGGCGCGGGTCTTCATCGACGCGGCGTCGGAGCCCGCCTCGCGCTCGGACAGGGCGTAGCTGACCATCGCCTCGCCCGCGGCGACCGACGGCAGGACCTGCTTCTTCAGCTCGTCCGAGGCGGACAGCAGGATCGGGGTGAGCCCGAGGCCGTTCACCCCGGGGATCAGCGACGACGACGCACAGACCCGCGCGACCTCCTCGATCACGATGCAGCCGGCGAGCTCGTCGGCACCCTGGCCGCCGTACTCCTCGGGGATGATCACGGCCTGGAAGCCGGCCTTGACCAGCGCGTCGCGCGCCTCGACGGGGTACCGGCCCTGCTCGTCGACGTCGGCGGCGTGCGGGGCGATCTCCTTCTCCGCCAGGTCCCGGACCGCCTCGCGGAGGGCCGTGTGCTCGTCGCTGAGCCGGTAGCTGTCGAACTCGCTGTTCATGCCGACCATGCTAACGGCACTCCGTGCCACATGTCACGGGACCTTGCTACCCTCCGTGCCATGACGACCAGCACGCGGCGCGGGCGTTCCCCCGAGGGGCGGGCCGAGGTGCGGCGGGAGCTGGTGGCGGCGGCCGCGCGGCTGTTCACCGAACGCGGCTACGACGACACGACCGTCGACGACATCGCCGCCGCCGCGGGCGTCGGGCGCCGCACCTTCTTCCGCTACTTCCGGGGCAAGGAGGACGCGCTGTCCCCCGACCACGAGCGCGGGCTGGCCCGGATCGGCGAGGTGTTCGCCGGCGCGCACCCCGACGAGCCGCTGCCGTCACTGGCACTGCGTGCCGCGGAGACGGTGTTCGAGCTCTACACCGAGGACCCGGAGGTCGCCCGGCTGCGCTTCGCGCTCGTCGGCTCGGTGCCCGCGCTGCGCGACCGCGAGGCCGCGTCGGTGCACCACTACCGACGGCTGTTCACCCGCGAGCTCACCGCCCGGCTGGGCGACCGCCCGGACGGCGAGCTGCGGGCCGCGGTGACGGCGGCGGCGCTGGTCGCCGCGCACAACCAGGCGCTGCGCCGGTGGCTGGTCGAGGGCGCGCGTGACGCCGACCTGCCCGGCGCCGTCGACCACTTCCGCCGGGTCGCGCCGATGCTGCCGCTGGAGGACGCGGGCGAGCCGGCCCCGGCACCCGATCTGGAGGACGTGACCCGGCGTCTGGAGCGCGCGGCGCGGACCCTGGAACGGGAGTCGACCCGGCGCACGGGCTGAGCCCGGCCCCGGGGCGTCCGGCCCCGGACATGCGTGATCCCCGGGCCGCACCGGGGTGCGTCACCGAACCGGACAGAGTTCGGACCCGGGGATCACGGGTGACCGTCGGGAACTCGCCGGCACCACACCGGCTTCCACGACCGCCTCTCCGACGGGTTCTCCCCGCCGGAGCAGAACGTGGTGCTAGCTGACGGCCACCTCACGTGTCCTGCTGTAGCTCATCTGCTGGACCACCTCCTCTCCCGTGTACCGACACCGTACGCACGGGATCGAGCGGCGCGCCACCGGAAAATCGCGGCCCGGTCCTCAGCCCTCGCGGGCGGCCACGCGCAGCGCCGCGTCCTTGTCCAGGACGCTGCGCTCGAGGTCGGCCTGGTACTCCACCATGGCCTGCCGGAGCCGCTCGTCGCCGGCGCCGAGGATGCGCACCGCGAGCAGTCCGGCGTTGCGGGCGTTGCCGACCGCGACGGTCGCCACCGGCACGCCGGCGGGCATCTGCACGATCGACAGCAGCGAGTCCAGGCCGTCGAGGTACTTCAGCGGCACGGGCACGCCGATGACCGGCAGCGGCGTCGCGGCGGCGACCATCCCGGGCAGGTGCGCGGCGCCACCAGCCCCGGCGACGATCGCCTGCAGGCCGCGGTCGGCGGCCGAGGCGGCGTAGTCGAGCATCCGCTGCGGGGTGCGGTGGGCGGAGTAGACGCCCACCTCCCACGGCACGCCGAACTCGTCGAGCGCGGCGCCCGCGGCGCCCATCACCGGCCAGTCGGAGTCGCTGCCCATGATCACGCCCACGCGCGGGGAGCCGGTCTGCGTCATCGAGGTCCTTCCGGGGAGTGCGGGGAGCGGGGATCGCCGGTGTGGGCGGACCAGCCGTCCGCCCAGGTCGCGGTGGCCAGCCAGCCCGCGGCGAGCTCCGCGCGGGTGCGCACGTCGGCCTCGTCGCGGCCGAGCACCGTCACGTGGCCGATCTTGCGGGCCGGGCGGCCGTCCTTGGCGTAGAGGTGCACCTTCGCCTCGGGGAAGCGCGCGAAGCAGTGGTGCAGCCGCTCGTCCATGCCCATCGCGGGCTCCTGCGCCGCACCCAGCACGTTCGCCATCACCGCGACCGGGGCGACCGGGGCGGTGGAGCCGAGCGGGTAGTCCAGCACCGCGCGCAGGTGCTGCTCGAACTGCGAGGTGACCGAGCCCTCGATCGTCCAGTGCCCGGAGTTGTGCGGGCGCATCGCCAGCTCGTTCACGACGACATCGCCGGGCGCGGTCTCGAACAGCTCGACCGTCATCAGCCCGACGACGCCGAGCTCGGCCGCGATCCGCAGCGCCAGTTCCTGGATCCGGGCGGCGTGGTCCGGGTCGAGCCCGGGGGCGGGCGAGGTGACCCGGGCGCACTGGCCGTCGACCTGCAGGGTCTCGACGACCGGCCATGCGGCGGCCTGGCCGAAGGGCGAGCGGGCGACACTCGCGGCCAGCTCGCGGGTCATCAGGACCGCGGACTCGACGAGCAGCGGGGTGCCGGCGTCGAGCAGGTCGGCGACCAGCCGGTCGGTGTCGTCGCCGCCGGCGCGCAGGAACCAGACGCCGCGGCCGTCGTAGCCGCCGCGGGTGGCCTTGAGCACGACCGGCCAGCCGTGCCCTGCCCCGAACGCGGCGACGTCGCCGGGCGCCGCCACCTCGGCGAACGCGGGCACCGGCAGCCCCATCTCCGACAGCCGCCGTCGCATCACCAGCTTGTCCTGCGCGTGCACGAGCGCCGAGGGCGGCGGCCGCAGCGGCAGCCCGGCCTCGGCGAGCGGGACCAGCACCTCCTGCGGGACACCCTCGTGGTCGAACGTGACGGCCGAGCAGCCCGTCGCGAGCTCCCGCAGCGCGGCGGCGTCGTCGGGGTCGCCGATGACGACGTCCGGCGTCGCCCGGGCCGCCGGATCGTCCGGCGACGCGGCCAGCACCCGCAGGGTCTGCCCCAGCGCGACGGCGGCCTGGGCGGTCATCCGGGCCAGCTGGCCACCGCCGACCATGCCGACAACGGGCAAGGCGGCCTTCTGCGCGTCAACCCTCTCCACGAGACCGGGAGCCTAATCTGGCACGATCGATCCCGTGACGGTGGTGGAGGCGACGCTCGCCAGGATCCCCCAGCCGTACCGCGACAAGGCGATCAAACACCGCGAGCTGATCAAGTTCCTGATGGTCGGTGGCAGCACCTGGGTCATCGACACGGTGGTGTTCCTGGTGCTGAAGGCCACGGTGCTGGCCGACAAGCCGGTGACCGCCAAGGTGGTCGCGGTGCTGGTGGCGACGATGGTGTCCTACGTGCTGAACCGCGAGTGGTCCTTCCGGACCCGCGGCGGGCGCGAGCGGCACCACGAGGCCCTCCTGTTCTTCGTGATCAGCGGGGTCGGGGTCGGGGTGTACTCGGCGCCGCTGTGGGTCTCGCGCTACGTCTTCGAGCTGCAGGTGCCGTTCGTCTCGCTGGTCGCCCAGGAGTCCGCGGACTTCGTGGCCGGCCAGATCGTCGGCACCCTGGTCGGGATGGCCTTCCGCTGGTGGGCGTTCCGCCGGTTCGTGTGGCCGGACCAGTTCGTGCGACGCCAGCCCCCGCCGGTCCCCCCGGCCCCCGAGGACTGAGCGACCGGGCCACCGGCTACCGCGGGCCGGTGCGGTCGGGCACCGGGGCCGCCGCGGCGACGTCGTCGGTGCGGGCCGCGGGCAGGTACAGCCGGAACACCGGCGGCCGGGCCCGGGACAGCTCCAGCCTGCCGCCGTCGGCCTCGACCAGCGTCCGGGCCAGCGCCAGCCCCAGCCCGGTCGAGGACTGCGCCGAGATGCCCCGGTCGAACACGTGCGGCACCAGGTCCTCCGGCACGCCGGGCCCGGTGTCGGACACCTCCACCAGCAGCGCGTTCTCCCCGGTCCGCGCGGAGATCGTGACCGGTCCGTCGCCGTGCTGCAGCGCGTTGTCGACGAGCACCCCGATCGCCTCGCGCAGCCGTGCCGCGGTCACCCGGGCGAGCAGCCCCTCGGGCACCCGCACCTTGAGCGACCGGCCGGCCGCGGTGAGCGGGCCGCGCCACTCCCGCTCGGCGTCGGCGACGGCCTCGGCCAGGTCGACCGGTTCCGCCCCGACCGCCCGCGCGGCGCGCGCGGACTCCAGCAGGTCGTCGAGGACGGCGGTGAGCCGCTCGGTCTGCTCCAGCGCCGCGTTGGCCTCGCGGCGGGCGTCCGGGTCGGGGTGGCAGGCGAGCTCGTCCAGACGCAGCTGCAGCGCGGTGATCCGGCTGCGCAGCTGGTGGGACACGTCCCCGACCAGCGACCGCTCGCGGTGCAGCAGCTGGGACAGCGCCGTCGCCGAGGAGTCCAGGACCTCCGAGACGCGGTCGAGCTCGGCGATGTCGTAGCGGGCCGGGGACCGGCGGAAGTCGCCCGCACCGAGGCGGGCGGCGCGGGCCGCGAGGTCGCGCAGCGGGTCCGACAGCCGGCGCGCGGTGTACACCGCGACCCCCGTGCCGACGGTGACGGAGAACCCCACCAGCAGCACGACGACGGCCACAACCTGGGTCTGCTGGGACCGCATCACCGAGGTCGGCTGGGACAGCTCCATGATCCCGCCCGGCCCGAACGGCAGCGACTCGGTCACCGGGTCGTCGACCCGGTCCACGCCGTAGACGATCGGGTCGGAGTCCGGCGGCACGACCACCAGCCGGGAGTTCGGCGGGATCGCCGCCTCCACCAGCCGTTGCGACTGCGGCCCGGTGCCGTACTCCTCGACGGTCTCGGTGACCTGCTCGAGGCGCTGGGTCAGCTCGGCACGGGTGAAGTCCTCGACGAGCTGCCAGGTCGCGAGCGCGAGCGGGCCGCCCAGGAACAGCGCGGTCAGCGCCACCGTCAGCAGGGTGGAGATCAGGATCCGGCGGCGCACGGCGACCTCAGTCCGAGTTGTACCGGAAGCCGACGCCGCGGACGGTGGCGATCCGCTTCTCGCCGCCGATCTTGCGGCGCAGCCACGACATGTGCATGTCCAGCGTCTTCGACGACTTCATGTCCGCGTCACCCCAGACCGCGTGCAGGATCTCCTCGCGCGTCACGACCTGGCCGGCGTGGATCATCAGCACCCGCAGCAGCTCGAACTCCTTGTTGGCCAGGGAGATCTCGTCGCCGTCGAGCAGGACGCGGCGGCCGGACAGCTCCATCCGCAGGCCGTCCACCTCGACGACGTCCTGGGTGCGGCGGCGCAGCAGCGCCCGCACCCGGGCCAGCAGCTCGGCCAGCCGGAACGGCTTGGACACGTAGTCGTCGGCGCCGGCGTCGAGCCCCACGACGAAGTCGACCTCGTCGGTGCGGGCGGTGAGCATGAGGACGGGCAGGTCCGGCAGGGTCGCACGGACCCGCCGGCAGACCTCCAGGCCGTCCATGCCGGGCAGCCCCAGGTCGAGCACGAGCAGGTCGACCTGCGCACGGGTGACCCGGTCGACGGCGCCGACGCCGTCGGCGACGACGTCGACGTCGTACCCCTCGCGCTGCAGGGCCCGCGACAGCGGCTCGGCGATGGCCGCGTCGTCCTCGGCCAGAACCACGGTGGTCATCTCACCGAGCATAGGGCTCCGGGCCCCGGGCACGGTGGCGGTGCGAGCTGGCATGCTCGCCCAACGTGAACCCCGACCGATGCGTGCCCGCCGAACCCGGTGATCTGGATCTCGCCCTGCGCCTGGCGGACCTCGCCGACGCGATCACGCTGCCCCGTTTCCGGGCCGCCGACCTGCGGGTGGAGCGCAAGCCGGACCGCACCCCGGTGACCGACGCCGACACCGCCGCCGAGGACGCGATCCGCGCCGCGCTGGGCCACGAGCGCCCCGCCGACGCGATCCTCGGGGAGGAGCGCGGCGGGTCCACCGACACCGCGCACGGCCGCGGCTGGGTGATCGACCCGATCGACGGGACCAAGAACTTCTCCCGCGGGGTGCCCGCGTGGGCGACGCTGATCGCGCTCGTCGTCGACGGTGTGCCGACGGTGGGTGTGGTGAGCGCGCCGGCGCTGCACCGGCGCTGGTGGGGCTCGGCGGGGGCCGGGGCCTGGGCGCGTGACCTGCCGTCGGGGACGCCGAAGCGGATCGCGGTGTCGGGGGTGGCCGACGTCGCCGACGCCTACGTCTCGACCACCAACACCGAGACCTTCCGCACCGACCCGTCCCCGGCGTCGCGGGAGGGCTGGATCGCGCTGACCGAGGCCTGCTGGGAGTCCCGCGCGTTCGGCGACTTCTGGCAGCACGTGCTCGTCGCCGAGGGGGTCGTCGACGTCGCGGTGGAACCCGCCGCGAACCCGTGGGACCTGGCGGCGCCGGCCGCCGTCGTCGCCGAGGCGGGCGGGCGGCTGACCGACCTCGCCGGGAACCCGACCTGGTCCGGCGGACACGGCCTGACCAGCAACGGTCTGCTGCACGACGCCGTGCTGGAGGTGCTGCGTGGCTGAGCTGTACTTCGACGACCTGCCCCCGGGGACCGTCGTCGACCTCGGTACGACCGCGGTCGACCGCGACGAGATGGTCGCGTTCTCGGCCCGCTTCGACCCGCAGCCGTTCCACCTGCACGAGGCCGATGGCGAGCGGGTGTTCGGCGGCCTGGCCGCGTCCGGCTGGTTCACCGCGAGCCTGTGGATGCGCGCCTACGTCGACACCGTGCTGTCCCGCGCGGCGTCGCTCGGCTCACCCGGCGGCGACGAGATCGCGTGGCCGGCACCGGTGTTCGCGGGCGACGAGCTGCACGCGGAGATGGAGGTCCTCGAGGCCCGCGTCTCGCGCAGCCGCCCGTCGATGGGCCTGATCACGCTGCGCGGGACGCTGACCCGCACCGGCGACGGCGCGGTCGTGTACCGGTCCCGGTTCACCGGAATGTTCGAGGTCAGGCCGACAGCGCCGTGACCACCCGCGACGGCGACGGCCGTCCCAGGTGCCCGGCCATCCACACGCTCGTGTCGACCAGCTTCCGCAGGTCGGCGCCGTGGTCGATGCCGAGCCCGTCGAGCATCCACACCAGGTCCTCGGTGGCGAGGTTGCCGGTCGCGGACCCGGCGTAGGGGCAGCCGCCCAGGCCGCCCGCGCTGGCGTCGACGGTGGTCACGCCGTACCGCAGCGCGGCCAGGGTGTTGGACAGCGCCTGGCCGTAGGTGTCGTGGAAGTGCACCGCGAGCCGCTCGACGCCGACCCCGCGGGCGACGCACGCGTCGAGCACCGCGCCGACGTGCGCCGGGGTGGCGACGCCGATCGTGTCGCCGAGGGAGAGCTGGTCGCAGCCCATCTCCATCAGCCGCGCCCCGACCGCGGCGGCCTGATCCGGGTCGACGCCGCCCTCCCACGGGTCGCCGAACACCATCGACACGTAGGCCCGCACCCGCAGACCCTCGGACACCGCGCGGGTCACGGTCGGCTCGAACATCGCGAACTGCTCGTCGAGCGTGCGGTTCAGGTTCCGCTTCGCGAACGTCTCGGTGGCCGAGGCGAACACCGCGACGTGGTCGCAGCCGGCGTCGATCGCCCGCTGCAGCCCGCGCTCGTTCGGGGTCAGGACGGGGTAGTCGAGCCCGGCGCGGCGGTCGAGCACGGCGAGCAGGTCGGCGGCGTCGGCGAGCTGGGGCACCCACGTCGGGTGCACGAAGCTGGTCGCCTCCAGCGTGCGCAGGCCCGCGTCGGCGAGCCGGTCGAGGAACTCGGCCTTCACCGCGACCGGGACGACGGTCCTCTCGTTCTGCAGCCCGTCGCGGGGGCCGACCTCGTAGATCTCGACGCGCTCCGGGAGCGCGGGGTCGCGCACCGTCGTGGGAAGACCGTTGCTCACAGGGACGCCCTCTCTCGCTGCGGTGCGGGAGCCTCCATCCTGCCCCGCACGGCCGCGTCGGCGTGACCACGGCGGGCCGTGTGCTCGCTCTCCTTCTCGTTGCTGCGGCGCCGCTCGGCGAGCAGG
Organism: Pseudonocardia sp. ICBG1034; assembly: GCF_020131375.1. Classification (NCBI taxonomy): domain Bacteria; kingdom Bacillati; phylum Actinomycetota; class Actinomycetes; order Pseudonocardiales; family Pseudonocardiaceae; genus Pseudonocardia; species Pseudonocardia sp. ICBG1034. Next base: position 1,047,278 of record NZ_JAHLEK010000015.1, on the reverse strand, counting down.
CCGATCTCCCGGTGCAGCCGGGCCTGCACCCGTTCCACGCCCGACACGTCGGTGAACCGCAGCCGCTCCCCGGCGACGTCGAGCAGCAGGGTGCCGCAGCCGAACACCCGTCCCCCGGCGCCGGTCCGGACACGGACCGAGTCGATGCGGTCGATCGGCACGTCGAGGCCGTCGCGGACGAGCAGGCCCTCCCGGACGAGGAACCGCCGGTCGGTGACGACCAGCAGGGTGGCGCGCCAGCGGGCGATCGGCAGCAGCGTGAACCGCACCGCGACGAGCGCGGCGAGCACCCCGAGCACGAGCCAGGCCCACGGCGCCCACGGCTGCAACCGGACCACGGCGGCCCCGAACCCGGCGACGGCGCTGACCCCGACGAGGACCGCGGCCGGGCGCAGAGCCAGCCGCCAGTGCGGGTGCCCGACCAGCACGACGTGCTCGCCCTCGTCGAGAACCCGGTCCAGAGCCCGGTCCAGAGCGCTGTCGGGGAACGCCATACCCCCACGGTAGGGCGCCGGACGCCCACCGCCCACGCGACGCGCGGGGGCTGCGTCGCAGGTCAGCGCAGTGGGTGACTCAGGACTGGTCGGCCGCGCGCAGATGGACGATGTCCCCGGCCGCCACCGCGACGCGGGCCCCGTCGTCCGGGTGGACCAGCAGCCGGCCCTGCGGGTCGACGTCCTCGGCCGTCCCGACGAGGTGGTCCCCGGCCGGGCGCTCCACCCGCACCCGCGAGCCGAGGCTGGCGCAGGCCGAGCGGTAGTCGCGGCGCAGGCCGCAGGCGTCGGCGTCGCCGCGGGCGTCGCGCCACTGCGCCTCGCGCCGGTACAGGTGCCCCAGCAGTACGGTCGCGGTCTCGGCACGGGACGCGGTGAACCCGTGCGCGGCCAGCGAGGTCGCACCCCACGGCAGGTCGGTGGCCGGGGTGGAGATGTTGAGCCCGATGCCCAGGACGATCCCCGGCCCGCCGCCGGAGACCGCGGTCATCTCGGCGAGGATCCCCGCGGCCTTGCCCCGCGCCGGCCCGACCAGCAGGTCGTTGGGCCACTTCAGGGCCACCGGTACGTCCGGGGCGAGCTCGGTGATCGCGTCGGCCAGCGCGACGCCCGCGAGCATCGGCAGCCAGCCCAGCCGGTCGGCGGGCACGCCCTCGGGGCGCCACAGCACCGACATCGTCAGCGCCGCCCCGGGCCGCGAGATCCAGGTCCGGTCGAGGCGGCCCCGGCCGCGCACCTGGTCCTCGGCGATCAGCACCGAGCGGTCCGGCGCACCGCGCCCGGCCTCGGCCAGCAGGTCGGCGTTCGTGGATCCGGTGGAGGCGACGACGTCGAGCGCCGTCCAGCCCCCCGCGGGACGGAGCACGGCCGTCCGCAGGGCATACGGGTCCAGCGGGGTCCCGTCGCCGTGATTCGTCCCGGTCGTCATCACCGCGCACCGTAACGGCCCCGCGACGCGCCGGGGACCGCGAAGGGTGAACGGATCGGTAACGGTGTCGGCGGGACGGCCACCCGGTCGGCTGCGTCGGACGTCACGCCCGGGCCGAACCTACTTGCGGGTTAAGCTCCGACCTCATGAGCGCCGCAACGGAGCCGATGGCGACCCCGGACAGTGGTGGGGCAGAGCCGGACATCCACACCACGGCGGGCAAGCTCGCCGATCTCTACCAGCGTTTCGAGGACGCGGTCCACGCCGGTTCGGCGTCCGCGGTCGAGAAGCAGCACGCGAAGGGGCGGCAGACCGCCCGTGAGCGGATCGACCAGCTGCTCGACCCGGGCTCGTTCGTCGAGCTGGACGCGCTGACCCGGCACCGCTCGACGAACTTCGGGATGGACGCCAAGCGCCCCTTCGGCGACGGCGTCGTGACCGGCACCGGCACGATCGACGGCCGCCCGGTCGCCGTGTTCTCCCAGGACGCGACCGTCTTCGGCGGCGCGCTCGGCGAGGTCTACGGCGAGAAGATCGTCAAGGTCATGGACGTGGCCGCGAAGATCGGCTGCCCGGTCGTCGGCATCAACGACGGCGGCGGCGCCCGCATCCAGGAGGGGGTCGTCGCCCTCGGCCTCTACGGCGAGATCTTCACCCGCAACGTGCAGAGCTCGGGCGTGATCCCGCAGATCTCGCTGATCATGGGCCCGTGCGCGGGCGGCGCCGTCTACTCCCCCGCGATCACCGACTTCACGGTCATGGTCGACGAGACCAGCCACATGTTCATCACCGGCCCGGACGTCATCAAGACCGTCACCGGCGAGGACGTCGACATGGAGGAGCTCGGCGGCGGCCGGGCCCACAACACCAAGTCCGGTGTGGCCCACTACCTGGCCGGCGACGAGGCCGACGCACTCGACTACGTCAAGCAGCTGCTGAGCTTCCTGCCGTCGAACAACCTGTCCGAGCCGCCGTCGTTCCCGGCCACCGAGCCCGTCGAGGGCTCGATCGAGGACGGGATCATCGACTCCGACCGCGAGCTCGACACCCTCATCCCGGACTCGGCGAACACCCCGTACGACATCCGCGAGGTCATCAACCGGGTCGTCGACGACGAGGACTTCCTCGAGGTCCAGGAGCTCTGGGCGCCGAACATCGTGATCGGCTACGCCCGCGTCGAGGGCCGCAGCGTCGGCATCGTCGCGAACCAGCCGACCCAGTTCGCCGGCTGCCTGGACATCGACGCCTCGGAGAAGGCCGCCCGCTTCGTGCGGACCTGCGACGCCTTCAACATCCCGGTGCTGACCTTCGTCGACGTCCCGGGCTTCCTGCCCGGCACCGAGCAGGAGTGGAACGGCATCATCCGCCGCGGCGCGAAGCTGATCTACGCCTACGCCGAGGCGACCGTCCCGAAGGTCACCGTCATCACCCGCAAGGCCTACGGCGGCGCCTACGACGTCATGGGCTCCAAGCACCTCGGCGCCGACGTCAACATCGCCTGGCCGACCGCGCAGATCGCGGTCACCGGCGCGCAGGGCGCGGTGTCGATCCTCTACCGCAAGGAGCTCAAGGGCCTGGAGGGCGACGAGCTCGCCGCCAGGCGGGCGGAGCTGCAGCAGGACTACGAGGACACCCTCTGCAACCCCTACATCGCCGCCGACCGGGGCTACATCGACGCGGTCGTGCCGCCGTCGCACACCCGCGGCTACGTCGGCCGGGCGCTGCGGATGCTGTCCACCAAGCGGGAGCAGGGCCCGACCCGCAAGCACGGGAACATCCCGCTCTGATGGCCGCCGAGGAGTCCACCGAACAGACCCCGGAGGAGCGCCGCGCGCTGTTCCGCGTCGTGCGGGGCACCCCGGACGACCACGAGCTCGCCGCGCTGACCGCCGTCGTCGCCGCGGCGGCGAGCGCCGGCGGGCCGCCCGCCCCGCCGTGGACGCCGGACCTGTGGTCGCACCCCGCGGCCCAGCTCCGCGCCCCGCTGCACGCGGGCCCGGGCGCCTGGCGCGCCTCCGGCCTCCCCCGCTGACCTCGTAGGTACCACCGACCGGCGCCCGGTCCCCGGCACACCACGTCGCCGGGGGCCGGGCGCCGTCGCGTCCGGCCCGGGGATGGCGGTCCACCCGGGGGTGGAGGGTGCGGGTCCACCCGGGATCGACCCCGGCGCCGACGCGCCGACCGGGTCCGCGGCGAGATCGTCCTCCCCATGGACGCCACCTCACTCGTCATCACGGTCGCGATCGTCGGCCTGGTCCTCTACAAGCAGTTCCGCGGGCAGTTCGTCGGCGGGCGACGGGACGTGACGCTCCCGTTCGTCGTGATCGGCATCGGGGTGCTCACCCTCGCCCAGGCCCGCCCGGAGGTCACCGCGGCCGGGGTGGCACTGCTCGCCGCCGAGCTGGTGCTGGCGGCCGCGCTCGGGGTAGTGCGCGGCTACGCCTTCCGCCTCGGCACCCGCGACGGGTGGGCGTACCGCAGCGGCTCGGCCGCGCTGCTGGTCGCCTGGGTGCTGACCATCGGTGTGCGGGTCGGCGCCGGGGTGCTCGGCGGGGCCGTCGGTGCCGGACCGCTGCTGTCGACGTCGTCGGCGCTGGTCTTCGGCGGCAGCCTGCTGGTCCAGAGCCTGGTCCTGCGACGCCGGGTGGCCGCGGCCGGGCTGCCGGTCCGGCCGGACGAGGCGCGCCGTGCCCGCGCGGCGGCCTGAGCGTCCCGCCCGGCCCGGCCGCTGTGTCAGAGTGAAACGGTGAGCACGCCCGCCGCCCGCACGGCCCGCCGCGTCGAGCACGACCGGTCGCCGCTGCTCGGGGTGCCCCGGCGGCTGGTGTCGCTGCTGTGGCTGCCGATCGTGCTGTTCCTGCTGTTCTGGTCGCCGGCCCAGCAGGTCTCCCCGACCTGGCTCTACGCCGGGCTCGTCCCGGCCGTCGCCGGGTGGGTGGTCTTCGCCCTCCACCGGAGCATGCCGCCGGTCGCGACGGTCCTGACCAGCGTCGCGCTCGCCGGGGGCGGGATCGCCCTGCTGGCCGGGTCCGACGGCTGGACCACCTCGGCGGCCTTCCCGATGATGGCGGTGTTCGTGGCCGCGCTGCGGCTGCCGTACCGGACCGCGCTGTTCGTCGACGTGCCGGTCATCGCGGCCACCACGATCGTCGTCGGGCCCTACACCTCGCTGTGGGACGCGCTGCTGGTGGTCGCCGCGCTGACCGCGATGGTGCTGTTCGGGATCGGCCGCCGCGACTCCGCCCGCCGGATCGAGGAGCACGAGCGGACACTCGTCGCCGACGCCAGGGCCCGCGAGGAGCACGCCCGCGCCGAGGCCATCGCCGACCGCGCCCGGGTCGCCCGCGACGTGCACGACGTGCTGGCCCACTCGCTGTCCGCACTGGCCGTCCAGCTCCAGGGCGCCCGGCTGATGGCACTGCGCGACGGGGCCGCGCCGGACACCATCGCCCAGATCGAGCGGGCCCAGCGGCTCGCCTCCGACGGGATCACCGAGGCCCGCCGCGCCGTGCGGGCGCTGCGCGAGGGACCGGCGCCGGTCGACGTCGCCGAGGAGCTGCGCGAGCTCGGCCGGGCGCACCCGGACGCGACCGTCGAGGTCGCCGACGGGCTGCGCCTCGGCGCGCGGGAGGGCGAGACCGTGCTGCGCACCGCGCAGGAGGCGCTGTCCAACGCCCGCAAGCACGCCCCCGGCGCCCCCGTGACGGTGCACCTGCGCCGCGACGGCGACGGCGCCGAGCTGGAGGTCGTCGACGTCGCCGGGGCCCCGCCACCGCCCGGCGACGGCGAGGGCTCCGGCCTGGCCGGGATGGCCGAGCGGGCGGCTCTCGTCGGCGCCGAGCTGCAGACCGGCCCCACCCCCGACGGCTGGCGGGTCCGGCTCCGGCTGCCCGCCCGCTCCCCGGACCGCGAGAGGATCACGACGTGAGCGACCTGCGGGTGGTGCTGGCCGACGACCAGCGGATCGTGCGCGACGGCCTCGCCACCGTCCTGGGCCTGCTCGACGGCATCGAGGTCGTCGGCACCGCGTGCGGCGGCGACGAGGCGGTCGCCCGGGTCGCCGAGCTGGCGCCGGACGTGCTGCTCACCGACCTGCGGATGCCCGCGGGCGACGGCGTCTCGGCGACCCGCCGGGTCCGCGACGGACACCCCGGCACCGCCGTCGTCGTGCTCACCACCTACGTCGACGACGACGCCGTGGTCGACGCGATCGCCGCGGGCGCCTCGGGCTGGCTGTCCAAGGACGCCGACGCCGAGGCCATCGGCCGGGCCCTGCGCTCGGCCGCCGACGGTGTGTCCACCGTGGACGCCGGCGTGCTGTCCCGGCTGGTCGCCGCCCGCGCGTCGACCGTCCCGGCGGCACCGGTCGACCCGCCGGACGGGCTGACCCCGCGCGAGGTCGAGGTGCTCGGGCTGATCGCCGAGGGGCTGTCCAACACCGAGATCGCGCGACGGCTCGTGGTCGGTGAGGCGACAGTGAAGACCCACGTCAACCACCTGTTCGCCAAGACCGGGCTGCGCGACCGCGCGCAGGCCGTCGGCTACGCCTACCGCCACGGCCTGGCCGGCCGCTGACACCGTTCCCGCGGGCGCGCGGCGGGGACCGGCGCGGCCCGGTGTCCACACCCCCTGGCGTGCCCCCACACCTGGTGCAACGGGTGTGGGGACCGGCCAGGGGGTGTGGATCCGACGGGTCAGTCGGTGGTGGTGGCGGGGGGCGTCGGTGCGGGAGTGTGGCCGTGACCGTGCCCGTGGCCGTGGCCGTGGCCGTGCCCGTGGCCCTGCTTGGCCGCCACGCCCGCGCCGGGCATGGGGGCGGTGCCGCCCAGCTGGATGTCACCGGCCCGCAGCGGGGCGTCGTGGTACTTGCCCTCGTGCGCCAGGATCGGCCGCTGGTCCCCGGCGATCTCCGGGTACTTCTCCTCCAGCCTGCGTCGCTGGTCCCAGGTCCGGCGCATCGAGTCGATGTACTCGGAGTTGCCGTTGTAGACCCCGCGCCAGGTCTGGGGCATCTCGTCCTTGGACAGGCCGGGGCTGGCCTGGCCGCCGAGCGCGAACCCGGCGGGGACCTTGGTCGTCGCGCCGTCCCCGCAGAGCGGGCAGGGCGGGGTGGCCGCGTCCGACATGGACGCGAGGTGCTCGAAGCGGGCTCCGCACCCGCAGCGGAAGACGTAGATCGGCATCGTGCCGCCTTCGATCGGGGCGGCCGGCGGCCCCGGAGGACCACCGGCCGCGACGGTCACCAGTTCTCGACGGACTTCGTGAGGATGTCGGCGATGTCGTCCTCGGTCGGGGTCCGCGGGCAGGTCGCGAGCAGCCGCTGCTGCTTCATCGTCCCGGGGACCAGGTCCGGCACGTCGGCCTCGGTGTAGCCGACGCCGCCGATGCCGTTCGGGATGCCGATGTCGCGCATCAGGCGGGTCAGGACCCCGGGCAGCTGCTCGCGCGGGTCGTTCACCTTGTCCGCCCGCGGGTCCATCAGCTCCGCCGCCCGCAGGTGCCGCTCCGGCGCGGAGTCGAAGGAGAACCGGAACGCCTCGGGCGCGGTCAGCGACACCGACTCCCCGTGCGGCACCATCGCCTCGTCCTGCGGGTAGCCCTGCGGCCGGTAGTCCTTGACCATGCCCGCGATCGGGTAGGCGTTGGCGTGCGGGATGTGCACGCCGGAGTTGCCGAACCCCATGCCCGCGAAGGTCGCGGCCATCATCATGTCCGAGCGGGCCTCGACGTCCTCGGCGCCGCGCTCGACGGCGGCCCGGAACGACTTCGCGAGCAGTGACATCGCCTTCTCGCACCACAGGTCCGAGACCGGGTTGGAGCCGCAGTAGGTGACCCGCTCCTCGGGCTTCTTGCGGTCGAAGGTGGTGTAGTACCGCGCCGTGTAGCTCTCCAGCGCGTGGCAGGTGATGTCCATCCCGGCCGCCGCGGTGACCTGCGGCGGCAGCGTCATCGTCAGCAGCGGGTCGATGACGGCCAGGGTCGGGCGCAGCCGCCAGTGGCTGATCCCGGTCTTGACCTTCATGGACAGGATGTCCAGCACGCACATCGCGGTGGACTCCGAGCCGGTGCCCGCCGTCGTCGGGACGGCGATCAGCGGCTTGAGCTGCCCGGGCGGCACCTTCGCGCCGCCGATCGGCTTGTTGATGTAGTCCATCAGCTCGCCGGGGTGGCTGGTGAGCAGGTTGATGGCCTTGGCGGTGTCGATCGCCGACCCGCCCCCGACGGCGACGAAGCCGTCCCACGGACCCTGCGCGCGGGCGTACTCGGTCGCCTTGTTCATCGAGTCGTCGGTCGGCTCGACGTGCACGCCGTCGAAGATCTCGGACTCGATGCCGTAGCGGGACAGGTTGTCGGCCAGGCGCTGCGGCGCGCCGAGCGCGTTCACCCCCGGGTCGGTCACGATCAGGACCCGGGACACGTCGTAGGCCGACAGCTCGAAGCCGACCTCGTCGATCGCGCCCGCGCCGAACTTCAGCGGCGGCGCCCCCCAGGTGAAGATCGTCTCCTCGGTGTACTCCGGAACCTCGAACGTCATCAGGTGTACGACCCCTCCGGTGCCTTGCGCAGCTGGTGGATCTGCTCGGCGTCGTGGCCGAACACCATCTGCGCGTTCGTCTGCTCCTGGATGCCGCGCAGCTTCTCTACCGAGGAGAACCAGTCCTCGAGGTTGTTGACGATCGCGGCGGGCGCGGCGGGCGGGCCGTAGCTCTCTCCCATGTAGACCGCGTCCGAGGTGAAGATCATCGTGCCGGTGTCGGGGAGGTCGACGCGCATCGACATGCAGCCGGGGGTGTGCCCCGGGGTCTGGATCATGCTGACGCCGGGGAGCAGCTCGACGTCGCCGGAGACGATCTCCCAGTCGATGCCCTCGTAGTCGGCCTTGAGGTGGGCGCCGTTGAACGGGCCCTCGAAGCCGAGCGCGAACTCCTTCTCCTTGTCCGAGCAGATCATCTTCGCGTTGGTGTTCTTGAACATCTGGGCGTTGCCCGCGTGGTCGAAGTGCAGGTGCGACAGGACGACGTAGTCGATCTCGTCGAGCCCGACGCCCATCTTGTGCAGCTGCTTGTCCAGGTACTCGTCGTCGGCGACCTGGTCGTAGGGGAAGAACTCCTGCAGACCGGTCGGCGCCCAGCGCGTCTCCCAGTCCGACGGACAGCTGGTGTCCCACAGCAGCTTGCCCTCGTCGGTCTCGACGAGGACGCAGTGCGTGGGCACCTCCACCCAGTCGATCGGGGCGTCCTTCTCGGACCGTGGCTTGATGCTGACACCGGGCTTGAGGAGCAGGAACGGGAGATTGGCGTGCATCGCCCCGCAGGGGATGACGCTGAGCTTGTTCGCCGTGGCCATGAGGATTCCCTTCGTCGCTGGAGGGTTCTGGCAGTTGGTCGCCGGGCCAGTCTCGGGAAGCCCGGGGCGGGCGTCCATGGTCGTATGCGCCTGTCTTGATCGCAGGACATGGCGCGGACAGACATAGGGTCGGGCGCATGAAGCCGGCTCCGCCGTTCCCCGAGCCCAGCCAGGACGCGATCCTCCAGGCCGTCGGGCAGACAGCGCTGGACCTCGCGAACGTCGGCGACCGCGACGTCATGCTCGGCGCCGTACTGCGCCGCACCCGGGCGCTGCTCGGCGCGGACATGGCCTACTTCAGCCTCAACGACCTGCACTCCGGTACGACCTACATCGAGCTGACCGACGGCGTCCGCACGCCGGAGTACCGCGCGATCCGGATGCCGTTCGGCACCGGTGTGCTGGGGCGGGCGGCGGCCGGCGCGGGCACGGTCGCCACTGCGGACTACCTGGCCGACCGCGCGCTCAACCACCTGTCGGGGATCGACACGATCGTGCGCGGCGAGGGGGTGCGGGCCATCGCCGGCGCACCGATGCGCCTGGGCGGGCGGGTCGTGGGAGCGCTGCTCGTGGCCCACCGCGGACCCCGCACCCTCGGCCCGGCCGCCCGGACGGCGCTGGAGCACATGGCCGTGCAGGCCGCCGTCGCGCTGGAGCAGACCCGGCGCGGCGAGGAGATCCGGCGCCTGCGCACCACCCGCGACGACGGTTCCGACCCCGGCGCCCGGCTGCGCCTGGAACACCTCCTGCACCTCGACGAACGCCTCATGGGGGCGATGGCCGGCTCCACCGCCGAGGCGGCCGGGGTGTTCGCCGTGCTCGCCGAGTCCGTCGGGCACCCGCTCTCGCTGCACGACCCGTCCGGGGCGCTGCGCACGGGACGACGGCTGCTCACCCCCGAGGAGCTGGCCGGGTGGCGGCTGCGGTCGGCGGTCCGCACCTCCCAGCAGGCCGGTGGGGTCGCGATCGCGCACCTGCCCGGCGGCGGGACCTACGCGCTGCTCGCGATCACCACGGCGGGGGAGCACCTGGCGACCCTGGTCATGGAGGGCGCCGACGACGACGCCGTCGCCCGGCTGGCGCACGCCTCGGCGTTCATGACGGTCGCGCTGCTGGTCGAGCGGGCGCTGGCGCAGGCCGACGAGACCGCCCAGACGACGCTGGTCGAGGAGCTCGTCGACAGCCGGGTCCCGCCACGGCCGACGCTGGGGACCCGGCTCGCGCAGTACGGCCTCTCCCCCGACGCCCCGGCGACGGTGCTGGTCGTCGACGTCGACCCGGCCGGTGCGGTGACCGCGGCGCGGGCGGTCCGGGGGCTCGACGGGGCGGGCCGCTGGCTGGTGTCGGTGCACGACGGGCACGTGTGCGTGATCGCCGCCGGGACGACCGGCCCCGGCCCCGCGGGGACCGGGGCGGCACCGCTCGTCGCCGAGGGGCTCGCCGCGGCCGGGACGCCGTCGCTCGTCGGCGCCGCGCACAGCCCCTCGGGCGGGCCGTCGGACCTGCGCCGCGCGCACACCGAGGCCGCCGACGTCGCCGCGGCGGCCCGTGCCCTGGGCCGCACCACCGGGCACGCGGACTTCGCCTCGCTCGGCGCGGTCGGCGCGGTGATCCGGGACCGGACCGGCACCACGTCGCGGGAGATCGTCGGGCGCCACCTCGGCCCGGTCCTCGACTACGACCGGCGCCGGCGCACCCGGCTGGCCGAGACGCTGTGGCACTGGTTCGCCGCGGGCGAGCTGCTCGCCCCGGCCGCCGACGCGCTGTCGGTGCACCCGAACACCGTGCGCCAGCGCCTCGAACGCGTCGACGACCTGCTCGGACCGGACTGGCGCACCCCCGAGGGCCGCTTCCACCTGCACCTGGCGCTGCGTCTGCACCGCGTCGCCGGGCCGGACCGGACCACCGCCCCGGCGGCGGACCACGGCTCCGCGGTGGCGGGCCGGTAGCGTCCGGCGTCGTGCGCCTGGTTCTCGCCTCCGCCTCCCCCGCCCGCCTGTCGGTCCTGCGCGCCGCCGGGGCCGACCCCGCCGTGGAGGTCTCCGACGTCGACGAGGACGCCCTGCTCGCCGCGCACCCCGACGCCGACCCCGCGCGCAAGGTGACGCTGCTGGCCGCGGCCAAGGCCGCCGCCGTCGCCGGCCGGCTGACCGGGGACGGCGTCGTCGTGGGCTGCGACTCCATGCTGCTCGTCGACGGTGAGCTGGTCGGCAAGCCGCACGACGCGGAGACCGCGCGGCGCCGCTGGAAGGCCATGGCCGGGCGCACCGGCGAGCTGCTGACCGGGCACGCCGTGCTGCGCCTGGCCGGCGGAGCGGTCGCGCAGGAGGCCGAGGGGCACGCCGGGACCGGGGTGCGCTTCGCCGAGCCGACCGACGCCGAGCTGGACGCCTACCTCGCCACCGGGGAGCCGCTGGAGGTCGCGGGCGCGTTCACCCTGGACGGGCTGGGCGGCTGGTTCGTCGAGGGCATCGACGGCGATCCGTCCAACGTGATCGGGATCAGCCTGCCGCTGCTGCGCCGTCTGCTGGGCGCGGTCGGGGTGTCGGTGGTCGATCTGTGGACGCCACGGTCCTGACCGCCGTGTGGGTGTCGGGGCGCGCGGTTACCCTGCGGCCATGACTGTCGGACACGACCCCGACCCGAAGCTCGCCGAGTACGCGCACCCCGAGCGCCTGGTCACCACCGCCTGGCTGGCGGAGCACCTGAAGGACCCCGGTCTGGTGGTCGTGGAGTCGGACGAGGACGTCCTGCTCTACGACACCGGGCACATCCCCGGCGCGGTGAAGGTCGACTGGCACACCGAGCTCAACGACCCGGTCACCCGGGACTACGTCGACGGCACCCGCTTCGCCGAGATCATGTCCGAGCGTGGCATCGGCCGGGACACCACGATCGTCGTCTACGGGGACCGGAACAACTGGTGGGCCGCCTACGCGCTGTGGGTGTTCTCCCTGTTCGGCCACGCCGACGTGCGGCTGCTCGACGGCGGCCGGTCCAAGTGGGTCGCCGAGGGCCGCGAGATGGTCACCGACGCGCCCACCCCGGCCCGGGCCGACTACCCGGTCGTCGAGCGCGACGACTCCGGCATCCGCGCCTTCAAGGACGACGTCCTCGCCCACCTGGGCAGGCCGCTGGTCGACGTGCGGTCCCCGCAGGAGTACACCGGCGAGAAGCTGCACATGCCCGACTACCCGCAGGAGGGCGCGGTCCGCGGCGGGCACATCCCGGGCGCCGCGAGCGTCCCGTGGGCCCGCGCCGCCGCCGAGGACGGGTCCTTCCGGAGCCGTGCCGAGCTGTCCGCGATCTACGAGCAGGAGCAGGGGCTGTCGGCCTCGGACGACGTCGTCGCCTACTGCCGGATCGGCGAGCGTTCCAGCCACACCTGGTTCGTATTGACGTACCTGCTGGGCTTCGACCGGGTCCGCAACTACGACGGCAGCTGGACCGAGTGGGGCAACGCCGTGCGCGTGCCGATCGTGCAGGGCGAGGAGCGCGGGTCCGCGTGAGCTCCACCGACCCGGGCACCCTGCCCCCCGATCTCGCCGAGCTGGTCGACGACTTCGCCGCGGTCGGCCCGAAGGACCGTCTCCAGCTGCTGCTGGAGCTGTCCCAGGAGCTGCCGGACCTGCCCGAGCGCTACGCCGACAGCGCGGACACCATGGAGCAGGTCCACGAGTGCCAGTCGCCGCTGTTCCTCGCCGTCGAGGTGGAGGACGGCGGTGAGCGGCCGGTGCACCTGTTCTTCTCCGCACCGAAGGAGGCGCCGACCACCCGCGGGTTCGCCTCGATCATGGTGACCGGGCTGGACGGGCAGCCCGCCGCGGCGGTGCTGGCCGTGCCGGACGACTTCTACACCGACCTCGGCCTCGCCGAGGCCGTCAGCCCGCTGCGGCTGCGCGGCATCGCGGCGATGCTGGCGCGCATCAAGAACCAGGTGCGGGCCGCGACCGCCTGAGCCCCCACACTCACTCCCGCGACAGCCGGGGTCACCGTCGGTGACCCCGGCTGTCGTCGTCCGCGGCCCTTCCTCAAGTCCACCTCAAATCGGTCACCCGGTCGGGGTGAGCGGGCGCACACTGCTTCGAACGACGAAGTGTCGCTCACCGCAGGGGGTGGTGGAGATGGGCACGAACCTCACCGGGGACACCTGGGGCATCCCGGGTCAGACCTTCCTGGTCCTCTACGTCGTCGCGCTGGTCCTGGTCTCCGGGATCGTGCTGCGCCGGCGGCGGACGATCGCGCAGGGGGATCCGCGCGGCGCCCGCACCCTCGACAGCAGGCCCGAGGACGTCGCGTACCTCAACGGCGGCCCCGAGCTGGCCGTGTACGCGGCCCTGTCGGCCATGCACGTCGACGGCAGCCTGGTCACCTCCGGCCGCACCACGGGACAGGTGCGGGCGGGCCGGGTCCCCGGGCACGGCGCGACGGCGCTGCAGCGGGCGATCCACCGCTCCGCGCAGCGCCTGACCCCGGGCCGGATGCTGGGCACCCACGAGCCGGTCCGCACCGAGCTGGCCCGGGCCGCGCAACGGCTGGAGACCGCGGGGCTGCTGCTGTCCCCGGCCGACCGGGTCCGCTACCGGGCGACCGCCTGGCCGGTCGGGGTGCTCGCCCTCGCCGGTGCGGTACGGATCGCCGCCGGTCTGGGCGGTGGGCGCCCGGTCGGGTTCCTGTTCGCGCTCGTCGCCGCCACCGCGGTGTTCGCCACGGTGCTCGCGACGCGGGTGCCCGACCGGACCCGGGCCGGGGACGCCGCGCTCACCGTCGTCCGGTCCCGGAACGACGCGCTGTCGCCGTCGATGCGCCCGGACTGGACGGCCGTCGGGCCCGCCGCGGCCGCGCTGTCGGTCGGTGCGTTCGGGGTCGGCGCGATGCTGGCCGCCGAGCCCGCCTTCGCCGAGGAGCTCGCCGCGCAGAAGCTCGCCACGCTCGGTGGGGCGCCCGCCGCGACCGGGGGCGGCTCCTCCGACGGCGGTGGCGTCGTCGGCTGGTCCGGCGGTGACAGCGGCGGGAGCAGCTGCGGCGGAGGCGGCGGGGGCTGTGGCGGCGGAGGCGGCTGCGGCGGCTGAGCCCGCGCGGGGAACCGGATCTGCCGTCCCCGCAGCTGCACCGTGGGGGGTGTGAAGCTGCGGGGACGGCTCGTACGGGCGGAGGTGGCGACATGACGGGTGTCCCGGGCGGGACCGGGGTCGGCTGGCGCAGCGCTGTCGCCGCCGTCCTCGACGACGTCGACGGTCTCGCGTTCCACGAGGTCATCGCCGAGTCGCTGCGCCCGGACGCGGTGCCGGCGTCGCTGCTGCGCAGGCCCGTCGTCGTGCACGGGGTGCGGCTGTCGCCCGGCTCACCCGAGGGCGTCGACCCGGGCAGGGTCGCCCACCTCGCGGCCTGCGCCGCGGCGACGGGTGCGGCGCTGGTCAGCGAGCACATCGCGTTCACCCGGGCCGGCGGGATCGAGGCGGGACACCTGCTGCCGCTGCCCCGCACCCGCGAGGCGCTCGACGTGCTCGTCGCCAACGTGACGGCGACCCGCGCGGAGCTGGACGTCCCGCTGGCGCTGGAGCCGATCGCGGCCCTGTTCGACTGGCCCGGCGACGAGTTCGACGAGGCGGGCTTCCTGCACCGGCTGCACGACCGGACCGGGGCGCCGCTGCTCCTGGACGTCGCGAACGTGTTCGTCAACGCCCGCAACCGGGGCCGTGACCCGCGGGCGGACGTCGACGCGCTGCTCGCCGGGCTGCCGCCCGGGGCGGTGGCCTACTGCCACGTCGCCGGGCACGCCGCCGACGCGGCGGGGCTGCTGCACGACACCCACACCGACCCCGTCCCGGACGCGGTGCTGGCGCTGCTGACCCACACCGTCGCGCAGCTGCCGGTGCCGCCACCGGTGATGCTGGAACGCGACGGCCGCTACCCGCCCGCCGCGGTGCTGCGCGCGGAGCTGGACGCCGTCGCGGCCGCGGCCGGGCACGCGGCACCGTGCCGGGCGGGTGCGGGCGCCGGGCGCGGGGCCGGGCCGGTGGCGGCGCCCCCCGCGGACGGGCCGGGCCCGACGTGAGCGCCGGGCTCGCGCGGCGGCAGGCCGAGCTGGTGGCGGCGCTCGTCGCCGGTGGGGCGGACCCGGCCGGGTTCGACGCGGCGCGCCTGGCCGCGGCCCGGGCGGCGCTGCTGCGCAAGCGGGCCGGGCTCGTCGCCGCGGCGTGGCCGCTGCTCGCCGTCGACGCCGGGGCGGACTGGCAGGCCCGGTTCGACGCCCGCTTCGACGGCGTCGCCCCCTACGGCCCGGAGCGGGAGGGCTGGGACCTGGCCCGCGAGCTCGCGGCCGCCGGGCGGCTCGGTGCCGGCGCGCGGCGCGAGCTGGCCGCACGCGAGGCGGTGCTGCACTACGACGGCCGCACCGCCCCGCGCCCCCGGAACCGCCTGTCCCGATGGTGGTACCGGTCACGACCGGAGCGATCGGGGTCGAGGTCGGGGCCCTCGGACGGGTGACGACGTTGCCATCGCCACATTCCCCACCGGTAACTTCCGGCGGCTCTGCTCTTACACTCCGCCTAACCCTGCGCCGGAGCATCGGGCCGGCGCCGTGACCGGAGGAGTTCGACCGTGCCCGCACTGCGCAAAGTGCTCGTCGCCAACCGGGGAGAGATCGCCGTCCGCGTGATCCGAGCAGCGAAGGACGCGGGACTTCAGAGCGTCGCCGTCTACGCGGACCCGGACCGGGACGCGATGTTCGTGCGGCTCGCCGACGAGGCCTTCGCGCTGGGTGGCTCGACCGCCGCCGAGTCCTACCTCGACATCGAGAAGGTCATCGGTGCCGCGAAGCAGGCCGGTGCCGACGCGATCCACCCCGGCTACGGCTTCCTGTCGGAGAACGCCGACTTCGCCCAGGCCGTGATCGACGCCGAGCTGACCTGGATCGGCCCGTCGCCGCAGTCGATCCGCGATCTCGGCGACAAGGTGACCGCGCGTCACATCGCCCTGAAGGCCGGCGCCCCGCTGGTGCCCGGCACGAAGGACCCGGTCAAGGACGCGGACGAGGTCATCGCCTTCGCCGACGAGCACGGCCTGCCGGTCGCGATCAAGGCCGCCTTCGGCGGTGGCGGGCGCGGCATGAAGGTCGCCCGCGAGCGCTCCGAGATCGCCGAGCTGTACGAGTCCGCGGTCCGTGAGGCCACCGCGGCGTTCGGCCGCGGCGAGTGCTTCGTCGAGCGCTACCTGGACAAGCCGCGCCACGTCGAGACCCAGGTGCTGGCCGACCAGCACGGGAACGTCGTCGTCGTCGGGACGCGGGACTGCTCGCTGCAGCGCCGCTTCCAGAAGCTCGTCGAGGAGGCACCCGCGCCGTTCCTGAGCGACGAGCAGCGCAAGACCCTGTACGACGCCTCGAAGGCGATCTGCAAGGAGGCCGGCTACTACGGCGCCGGGACCGTCGAGTTCCTGATCGGCCAGGACGGCATGATCACCTTCCTCGAGGTCAACACCCGTCTGCAGGTCGAGCACCCGGTCTCGGAGGAGACCACCGGGATCGACCTGGTCCGCCAGATGTTCCGGATCGCCGAGGGCCAGGAGCTGGACTTCGACGACGACCCGCAGCCGCGCGGGCACGCCATCGAGTTCCGCATCAACGGCGAGGACGCCGGGCGCAACTTCCTGCCGGCGCCGGGCACCGTCGAGCGGATCTGGTACCCGGCCGGGCCGGGCGTCCGGATGGACGCGGGCGTCGAGGACGGCTCGGTCATCGGGGGTCAGTTCGACTCGCTGCTGGCCAAGCTGATCGTGTGGGGCAGCGACCGGCAGCAGGCGCTGCAGCGGGCCCGTCGCGCACTCGGCGAGTTCACGGTCGAGGGCATGGCGACCGTGCTCGAGTTCCACCGTCTCGTCGTCTCCGACCCGGCCTACGCCGCCGAGACCCTCGAGGACTTCACCGTGCACACCCGCTGGATCGAGACCGAGTGGGACAACACCGTCCCGCCGTTCGAGGGCGGCGCGGGTGCCGACGACGAGTCCGGCGAGCGGCAGACCGTCGTCGTCGAGGTCGGCGGGCGACGCCTGGAGGTCTCGCTGCCCGGTGACCTCGCCCTCGGCGGCGGCGGCAACGGCGGCGGCGCGGCCAAGGCGGCCCCGCGCAAGCGCGGCGGCAAGGGCGGCGGCGGGGCGAAGGCCTCCGGCGACGCCGTCACCGCGCCGATGCAGGGCACGATCATCAAGATCGCGGTCTCCGAGGGCGACACCGTCGAGGTGGGTGACCTGATCGTCGTCCTCGAGGCGATGAAGATGGAGAACCCGGTCACCGCGACCAAGGCCGGCACCGTGACCGGCCTGGACGCGGAGCAGGGCGCCTCGGTCACCCAGGGCACCGTCATCTGCGAGATCAAGGACTGAGTCCCCTGGACCAGGTGCCCGTCCCCGCTCCCGGCCCGGTGCTCGACCCGGTCGAGATCAACGCCGGGACGTGGTACCTGCGCGGACCACGGCACGACGGCCGGGTGGACGACCGCCCGGCCGTCGCCGCGTCCTGCCGGGACCCGGAGATCCGGCGCTGGCGCAACCGTCCGGACCCGGCCGCCCCGGACTTCGACGAGCAGGTGACCGCGCACGTCGCGGATCGGATCGACGGCTGGGCCCGCGGCACCCGCTGTGCCTGGGCCGTCGCCGAGCCGACGACCGGGGAGATGCTCGGCGAGATCACCCTGGAGCACCTGGACATCGCCCACGGCACCGCCGAGCTGCGCTGCTGGACGCTGCCCGGCGCCCGCGGACGCGGTCTGGCCCGCACCGCGGCCGGGGCGGTCGTGCGCTTCGCCTTCGGCGGGCTCGGGTTGCACCGCGTCACCTGGATGCACGCCGAGCCGAACCGGGCCTCCGCCGCCGTCGCCGCGGCGCTGGGGTTCGTGCCGGAGGGGCGGCTGCGGGAGGCGTGGACCGTCGACGGCGAGCGGGTCGACGTCGTCGTGCTGGGGCGGTTGTCGGGCGAGGGCTGAGGCGCTCCGCCCGGCCCCGTCGCCCGCACGGCGACAGCCGCGTGCCGCGGAACGCGCCGTGCCGACCGGGTCACCGCCCGTTGACCGGCACGTCGCGCCGTTCTAGCGTTCCCGGCGTGTCGCGCACGCCGTCCGGCGCCCGCGGCACGCAACCTCACAACTCCACAGCCGACCCGTGTGCCCGATCCACGGGGCCCGGAACTACCGCCACGCGGAGTACCGCGCCGCGGATCCGCTCACCACGCAGGCCCTGCCGCGCCGTGAGCCGTCCCAGTTCGACCGAGACGTCACAGGATCCGTCATGCCCCCAGAGCTCGACATCGCGCCGACGACGTTCCACGTCACGACGCACCTCCACACCGACGGCCCGATCCCGGGCCCGCACTCCCTGCTCACCCTGGCCTCCTCCGCGTACGGCGCGGACGGGGTCCTGATCGGCACCTTCACCGCCAACCTCCGGGAGCTCCCGGGGGCCACCCTGCACCCGACCGCGCTGGCGACCTGGCGCACCCGGGCGGAGGACTGGCTCCTGACCCGGCGGGCCTCGCGCCCACCGGGGCAGGTGGCGAACGACTACGCAGCCTGGGTCACCGACCTGGGCGGGCGTGCGCTGTTCGTCTCCGACCCGGAGGAACCGGACCACCTGTTCGTCTACTGGTACCTGCAACGTTTCGCAGGCCGGTGGCCGTTCGCGGGGACCGTTCCCGCCCTCGGCGGGACGCCCAGGTCCTGGGCCCCACCGCCGTGCCCGCTGCGCGGGTGCGCCCCGGTCGAGGTCCCGGAGCCGGCCGAGGTGACGGCGGCCTGACCGCGACACACACCCCCGTCCGCGCCGGTGACCACCGGTGCGGACGGGGGTGTCGTCGTGTGCGGGCTTCGCGATCGCGACCGTTCCGCGGCGAACCGCCGCGGCGACGGCCGGTGCGGGCCTAGCGTGCGCCCGTCCGTGATCCGCCCGTCCGCACCGGAGGCCGACGTGCCCGACATCCACCCGGACCTGCGTGTCGACCCGGCCGCCCCGGCCGGGGCGGCGGAGGCGCTCGACCGGGCCGCGTCCCGGCTGGCCGTCGCGCTCCGCACCCTCGACGCCGACGCCCGCCGGGTCGAGCCGTGGCTGGGGGATCCGGCCAGCGCCGAGGCCGCGGCCCGCTACGCCGTGCACGCCGCGGACGGCCCCGACGCCGCGATCGGGCGGCTGCACACGCTGCACGCGGAGCTGCTGCGGGCCCGCGACGCCGCCGGTGCCACCGGGCGTGCCTACACCCGCACCGAGGAGTCGACGACGGACGCGCTGAGCCGGGGTGCCCGGTGACCGCGCCGCGCTGGGCGGGACTGAGCCACGCCGAGATCGTCGCGATGGTGGCGGCCGGTCCGGGCCCCGCGGCGTCGGCCGGGGCGGAGCGGGCGTGGCGCGACGCCGCCGCCGCGCTCACCGACGTCCACCGCGAGCTGGCCGGGCAGGTCCGTGACCTGCCCGGAGGATGGTCCGGCGGCACCGCGGACGGCGTCACCGTGGCGTGCGGGTCGCTGGACGGCTGGGTCGTCTCCGCCGCCGTCGACGCGGGCCGCACCGCCGACGCGCTGGCCGCCCAGGCCGGGCTCGCCGCGGACCTCCGGGCCCGGATGCCTGCCGCCGCGGCGCCGACGCCGCCCGAGACCGCACCCACCGGCCCGGCCCTGCTCGACGACTGGGCGGCCGCCGACCTCGCCGCGGGCAACTCGGCCGGCCGGGCCGCGGAGCTGATGGTCCGTTACGACGACGACACCCGTGTCACCGGCGCCCCGTGGACCGGGTGGGGTGTGTCCCCGGTCGTCACCCACGAGGGCGCCGCCCCCGCCTCCCCCGCCGTCCCGGCCCCGTCGCCCGGCGGGCCCCCGCCCGGCGGCGACGCGGACCCGGCCCCGGACCCGGCGGGCGGCGCTGCGACGGGGACGACGGTGTTCGCGGGGATCGGCTTCGGCGGGATCACCGCGGCGGTGCTGACCGGGAACGGACGGGCCGGGGTGCCCGGGGCGCGGCCGATCGACGTCGGCGGGCCCTCCTCCGGGCCGGCCCCCTCGACCGATGCCCCCCGCACCGGCACGACCGGCGCACCCGGCACGGACACCGGACCCGGCACCGGTGAGCTTCCGGCCGGTCCGGCGTCCCCCGCGGGCGCGGGCGTCCCGGACGGCGTCGGCGGCGCGGACCCCGGCGGCGGCAGCACCGCGGTGACCGCCGCGGTGCTCGCGGGCGGAGCGCTCGGCGGGGCCGGGATCCTGGTCGGCGCGACGATCCGCCGGGAGCGGCAGGCCCGGGACGGACGCGGGCCCGCCGGGGACGGCACGCCGCCCGGGCACCCGCGCCCCGGCGGCGACGCCACCCCCGCTGAGGGCCCGCGGCCCGGCGACGCGGTCGGCCACGGGACACCGTCCGGCCGTGTCGCCCAGGAGGCGCCGGGTGACGGACCGCCGAGCGGGGCCGAGCACCGCCCGCCGTCCGGCGACGCGACGACCAGCGGCACCCGCGCCCCCAACGGCGCCCCGGCCGCCGACGGTGGGGCGCCGCCGACGCCCGGTGACCCCGCCCCGGACGGCGCCACCGGGAACACCGCGCCCGACGGCGGTCCCGCGCCACACGCAGGCCCCGCTCCCGGTGCGACCACGAGCGACCGACCGTCCCCGGACGGAGCGGGCGGCGGTGCCGCCCCCGAAGGCCCCGACGGTCCCCGGAGCCCGGTCCACCACGGCGTCACCACCGGCGACCTCGCCGTTCCCCACCCCGACGGCCCGGCGCCCCACGGCGCCGCCACACACGCCCGCCACGCCCCGCCGCCGACGCCGGCACCGGGCGAGCCGGCCGTCACCCCCGCCGGGGTACCGGTGGGCGCGGTCCCGGCCGCCCCGCTCCCGGCCGCGGCGACCGTCGGCGCGCCCGCCGACCCCCGCACCCCGGCCTGGCGCCTCGTCGCCGACGAGCACGCCGCCCCCGACGACCCCCCGGAGCAGCCCGATGCCCGACCGGACCCCGGCGTCCTGCGCCCCGACGCCCGCTGGAGGGGCCGTGGCTGAGCCCGCGCCCTGGACCCCGTCGGTGCCGTTCGTGCTCATCGGCGCCGAGTTCGACGTCGTCTGGGAGCACCTGGGGCTCGGCCCCACCCCGGTGGCGCTGCGGCTGCCCTCCCCCGGGCGCACCCGCGAGGAACGACGCCGGGTCGTGGCGGCCGGCGTCGGCGGGCTGCGCGCCCGCGGCCTCGCCGGTCCGGCCGGACCCGACCCCGCGCTGGTACGGCTGCTGGCCCTGCTCGCCCGTCCCGACCGTCACCTGGAGGTGCGCGGCCGTTTCGACGACGGGCCGCTGCGCGCGGTCGCCGCCGAACGCGACGGCGACGGCGTCCTCGCCGTCCACACCGGCGGAGCCGTCACCGTCACCGCGGCGGGCTCACCGGCGCACGCCGCGGTGTCGGCCCTGCCCCGGCGCGCGCCGGGGCCCGGGCCCGCCGTGGCCCTGCCCACCAGCGAGCTGGCCCGCCTCCTCGAGGCGGACGTGCACACCGACCCCGGCACGGACGGGGACGTCGAGCACCGGGCCCGGCTCGAGCCGCTGCTCGCCGGGCCCGCGCACCGGGCGCAGATCTGTGCCGTCCGGCACGACCGCTGGGGCAGCCCGTCGCGGCTGCCGGGGCACGTCGCCGTCGTCGACACGCCGCGAGGGCGCTACCGGCTGACCCGCGGGACCGGCGCGCACGGCGGACCCGAGTGGTCCACCCTCGCCCCCGCGGGCGACGGCGAGCTGCGCGACCGGTTCGCGGAGCTGTTCAGTCCAGGTCGGAGTGCTGCATGAGCTGACGGCCCGCCTCGGTGATCGACCCGGACAGCGACGGGTACACCGAGAAGGTGTGGGCCAGGTCGTCCACACCGAGCCCGTTCTGGACCGCCATCGCGATCGGCAGGATCAGCTCGCTCGCGACCGGGGCGACCACGACACCACCGATGACCACGCCGGACGCCGGGCGGCAGAACAGCTTCACGAAGCCGCGGCGCAGCCCGCGCATCTTGGCGCGCGGGTTCGTCGACAGCGGCAGCATCACGGTGCGGGCCGGGACCTCACCGGAGTCGATCGCGTTCTGGCTGATCCCGACGGTCGCGATCTCGGGGCGGGTGAACACGTTCGCCGCGACGGTCCGCAGCCGGATGGGGGACACGCCCTCGCCCAGCGCGTGCCACATCGCGATCCGGCCCTGCATGGCCGCGACCGAGGCGAGCATGAGCACGCCGGTGCAGTCGCCGGCCGCGTAGACGCCCGGCTCGGAGGTGCGCGAGACCTTGTCGACGGGGACGAACCCGCCGCGGTCGGTCTCGATGCCGATCTTCTCCAGGCCGAGGTCGGCGGTGTTCGGGATCGACCCGACGGTCATCAGGGCGTGCGAGCCCTCGACGACCCGGCCGTCGGACAGCGTGACACGGACGCCGTCACCGGTGTTCTCGACCGAGTCCGCGCGGGCGTGGGCGAGGATCTCGACGCCGCGCTCGGCGAAGACCTCCTCGAGCACGGCGGCGGCGTCGGCGTCCTCGTGCGGGAGGACCCGGTCACGGCTGGAGACCAGGCTGACCCGGCAGCCGAGCTCGACGTAGGCGGAGCAGAACTCCGCGCCGGTCACGCCCGACCCGATCACGATCAGGTGCTCGGGCAGCTCGTCGAGGTCGTAGAGCTGGCGCCAGTCCAGGATCCGGTCGCCGTCGGGGCGGGCGGAGTCCAGCACCCGCGGGGTGGCCCCGGTCGCGATGAGGACGACGTCGGCGACGAGCTCCTCGACCGTCCCGTCGGCATGGGTGACGGTCACCTCGTGCGCGGCGCGGGCCGCGGCGGGCCCGGCGAACTGCGCGGTGCCGGCGATGATCCGGACGCCCTCGTTCTCCAGCCGGGCCCGCACGTCGGCGGACTGGGCGAGGGCGAGGGACTTGACCCGCTCGTTGACCGCGGGCAGGTCGACCGCGGAGTTGCCGCGGTCCACCAGCACGCCGAGGTCCTCGGCACGGTGCAGGTCGACCCGGACGGCCGCGGAGGAGATGAAGGTCTTCGAGGGGACGCAGTCGTAGACGACGCAGGCGCCGCCCATCCCGTCCCGCTCGACGACGGTCACCTCGCTGCCGTGCTGTGCCGCGACGAGTGCGGCCTCGTAACCGGCCGGTCCGCCGCCCATGATGACGATGCGGGTCACGGGAGATCCCCCTGGAGAAGTCGGTGGTGGTGGACCGGCAGGCGGTCCCGCCCGCCGGCGTCGACGGGGCTCACAGTACGCGTGTCCCATCGTTACGACCGGGCGGGTCGAGGCCCCGCCGGGCTCCCCATTACCCTGCACGCGTGCCGCTGTATGCCGCGTACGGGTCGAACATGGACCCCGAGCAGATGAAGGAGCGCGCCCCGCACTCGCCGATGGCCGGGACCGGGTGGCTCCAGGGCTGGCGGCTGACGTTCGGCGGCGAGGACTACACCTGGGAGGGCGCGCTCTCCACCGTGGTGGAGGAGCCGGGCTCGCAGGTGTTCGTCGTGCTCTACGACGTCCCCGAGCACGACGAACGCCAGCTCGACCGCTGGGAGGGCGGCGAGCTGGGCATGCACAAGAAGCTGCGGCTGCGGGTCGCCACCCTCGACGGCAGCGTCCTCGCGTTCATCTACGTGCTGAACGCCTACGAGGGCGGGGACCCGTCGGCCCGCTACCTGGGCGTGATCGCCGACGCCGCGGAGACCGCGGGCGCCCCGGACGACTACGTCAACGAGCTGCGCAGCAGGCCCAGCCGCAAGTCCTCCCCCGGCAACCGGTCCTGACCGGCCGCACCGGCTGACGACGACGGCCCGGCCCCCGCGAGGGGACCGGGCCGTCGTCGTTCACCGCGGGAGACGGTGGTTCAGGAGGCCGCCTGCGCCAGCGCGGACAGCGCGGCCTGCACCAGCACCCGCGACCCGAACGGCAGGGCCCGCTCGTCGAGGTCGAAGGTCGGCTGGTGGATGTCCCGCTGCTTGCCGGTGCCCGACCACACCCCGAGCCGCGCCATGGCGCCCGCGGAGTGCTCCAGGTACCAGGCGAAGTCCTCGCCGCCGGAGGACTGCTCCGTGGACGCGTCGGCGACCTCGCCACCGACGGTCACCGCGGCGTCGCGCAGCATCCCGGTGGACACCGCGTCGTTGACGACCGGCGGGACACCGCGGACGTGGTCGAGCACGTAGCCGACACCGGTCGGGGCCAGCACGGACGCGACGAGCGCCCGCAGCTTCTCCTCGAGCTCGGTCCAGGTGGTGTGGTCGGCGGTGCGCAGGGTGCCGCGCAGCAGGCCGGACTGCGGGATCGCGTTCGCCGCGTCCCCGGCGTGCACCGCACCCCAGGTCAGGACGGTGCCCGAGCGCGGGTCGACGTGGCGGGTCAGCAGCAGCGGCACCTGCGTGGCCAGCAGCCCGAGCGCCTGCACGAGGTCGGCGGTCAGGTGCGGGCGCGAGGTGTGCCCGCCCGGGGAGGTCAGCCGGACCTCGATGAGGTCGCAGGCCGAGGTGATCGGCCCGACCCGGGTTCCGAGCCGTCCGACCTCCAGGCGCGGGTCGCAGTGCAGAGCGAAGATCCGCTGCACCCCCTCCATCACGCCCTGCTCGACGGCGTCGAGCGCGCCGCCCGGCTGCACCTCCTCGGCCGGCTGGAACACCAGCCGGACCCGGCCGGGCAGCGACGGCGCGGACTGCAGCGCCAGTGCCGCGCCGAGCAGCATCGCGGTGTGCGCGTCGTGCCCGCAGGCGTGCATGACGCCGGGCACCTCGGAGGCGAACGGCAGACCGGTCTGCTCCTGCAGGGGCAGCGCGTCCATGTCCGCGCGCAGGGCGACCAGCGGCTCGCCGTGCCCCACCTCGCAGACGACACCGGTGCCGCCGCGCAGCGTGCGCGGCTCCAGACCGGCCCGCAGCAGGGTCTCCGCGACCCGCGCGGTCGTGAGGTGCTCGCGACGGGCCAGCTCGGGCTGGGCGTGGATCGCGCGGCGCCAGCCGACGATCTCGCCCTTGTGCGCCCGCATCCACGACTCCAGCCAGGCCGGACCCGTGCCGGAGCCGAGATCGTCGACCGCGGGATCGGTGATCTCCGGGAGCTCGGTGCGGGTCTGCAGCGCAGTCACCTTGTCCTCCTCGTACTGGCCCTCGGCGGGAACGGCCCGCGTGTCCGCGGTCGACGCGGACGGCGTTCGGTCGTCTCCCACCACCCATGATGGTGCTCACCCGTCCGGCGGTGTTCCAGTCGAAATCGTCCGTTCACGCCACGGGGCGGCAAGGGGTCGGCGAGCTGCTGCCAGCGGGTTCACCGCTCCAGGTGAACGGCCGCGTGCGACCGTTCCTCCCGTCGGCGAACGGCCGTCCTCGCCGTTCACCGGCGGTTCGGACGCCCGTCACGGAGAACTCCCGGGACGACGACACCGGCCCGCGGCCGGAACGCCACCGGACCGTGACCGTCCGCACGCCCGGCCCGCCGCGGCGGCCGTCCGGCGTCCCGGAACGACCAGTGTCGTCACACATTGTCACCACTGTGCACCGGCGGTGACGATCCCGGCCGGGAACGGTGTGCGGGGACGGGCCGCGCGGGCACGATGGAACAATCGGCGCCGTGTCCGTTCCCGAGGGCGAGGTCCAGCGCCGACAGTTCGCCGGGCGGTACCGCGTCGACGGTCCGCTCGGGAGCGGCGCGATGGGCACCGTCTGGTCGGGTTTCGACGAGGTCCTGCACCGCCGCGTCGCGCTCAAGGAGCTGAAGATCCCCGACGGCATCCCGGCCGGGGAGAAGCTGGAGCTGCGGGAACGCATCATGCGGGAGGCCCGGGCACTCGCCGGGCTGTCGCACCCCAACGTCGTGACCGTCTTCGACGTGCTCGACTCCGGCGGCGACGAGCCGCTGGTGGTCATGGAGCTGGTGCCGTCGAAGAACCTGGCCGCGGCGATCACCGAGCTGGGCAGGCTCGACGCCGCGCAGGCCGGCGTCGTCGGGCACGGCACCGCGGCGGCGCTGCGGGCCGCGCACCGGGCCGGGATCACCCACCGCGACGTGAAGCCCGGCAACGTCCTGATCTCCGACGACGGCCGGATCAAGCTCACCGACTTCGGCATCGCCCGCAACGAGTCCGACGCGCCGATGACCTCCGCGGGTCTCGTGCTCGGCTCGCC
Organism: Pseudonocardia sp. ICBG1034; assembly: GCF_020131375.1. Classification (NCBI taxonomy): domain Bacteria; kingdom Bacillati; phylum Actinomycetota; class Actinomycetes; order Pseudonocardiales; family Pseudonocardiaceae; genus Pseudonocardia; species Pseudonocardia sp. ICBG1034. Next base: position 1,021,355 of record NZ_JAHLEK010000015.1, on the reverse strand, counting down.
CGCCTACATCGCGCCCGAGGTCGCCGCGGGCCAGCCGGTCACGCCGGCCGCGGACCTGTGGGGCCTCGGCGCGACGCTCTGGGCCGCCGTCGAGGGCCGCCCGCCCTACGACGTCGACGGTGACCCGGTCCGCACCATCACCGAGGTCGTCGACGGTCCCGTCCCCGCGCCGACGGTCACCGGCCCGCTCGCCGAGGTCATCGCCGGGCTGATGGTCAAGGAGCCGTCGGGCCGGATGCCGCTCGACGAGGTCCGGGCCCGGCTGCGCCCGCTGCTCGCCGACCCGGACGACCCGATCTTCCCCGGCTCCCCGGACGTGCCGACCGTGATGGCGCGGGTGCCCGCACCGACCGGCGCGGCCCCGGCACCGGCACCGCCGCGGGTCGCCGCACCGCCCCCGCCCGGCCCGGTCGGCCCCACCGGCACCGGCACCTACGGCCGCGTCCCGGTCACCGACCCCGTGCCCGCACCGCCGCCCGCCGAGCCGCCGCGCCCCCGGCAGGCCCGCCCGTCGTCGCGGGGGGCGGCGCCCGCCCGTACCGCGGCGGCCGGCCCGACCACCGTGCTCGGCGCCGTCCCGCTGGTGCTCGGCGGCGCCCTGATCGTGCTGCTCGGCGCGCTCGCCGGGTTCGCCGGGGTCCGCGCGCTGGCCGGGCAGGAACCGCTGTCGACGGTCACCGTCGCCACCGACCGGTCGCTGCGCACCACCTACCCGGACCCGCTCGGCTTCACCGTGCCGGTGCCCGACGGCTGGACCCAGTTCCGCTCGCCCGCCCCCGACGGCTCGGTCGTCGTCCGCTTCGTCAGCCCGGACGGCCGTCAGGAGCTGTCGGTCCGGGCGGCGACCTCGGTCGGGGCCGTCACCGAGGCCCTCACCCCCGAGGCGCTGGGCGTCGACCCGGTCGAGGCCGGACCGGTCGAGCAGCTGCCCGACGGCTCCAGCCAGGTCGCGCTCACCACCGGCAGCGGCAGCGCGCAGCGCAGCACGCTGATGCGCATCATTCCCGGCCGCGACCAGCTCGGCGGGGTCTGGGTACTGCAGCTGACCTCCCCCGCCGGCCGCGCCGAGGACGCCGTCGCGGGCCTGTTCGACGCCGTCGCCTCGGGCTTCCGCGCCACCCCGGGCTGAACCGGCCACGGCGCCGGCGCCCCCTAGGCTGGCGCGCATGGCCGACACCGCCGACCCCACCGCTCGTGCCCACGCCGCCGCCGCCGAGCTCGCCCGCCGCACCGGCACCGACGCCCACGACGTGGCGGTGGTCCTGGGCTCCGGCTGGCGTCCGGCCGCCGACGTCCTCGGCACCCCGGACACCGAGGTCCCGATGGCCGAGCTGCCCGGGTTCGTCGCGCCGTCCGCGGTCGGCCACGGCGGCACCGCCCGCTCGCTGCGCATCGGCGACACCCGGGTGCTGGTCCTGCTCGGGCGCACCCACCTCTACGAGGGCCACGGGATGGACCCGGTCGTGCACGGCGTCCGCACCGCCGCGGCGGCCGGTGTCCGCACGGTCGTGCTGACCAACGCGGCGGGCGGCGTCACCGAGGGCCTGTCGGTCGGGCAGCCGGTGCTGATCTCCGACCACCTCAACCTGCTGGCGCGCTCGCCGCTGCACGGCGCGCACTTCGTCGACCTCACCGACGCCTACTCCCCGCGGCTGCGCGCCGCCGCCCGCGAGCTGGACCCGTCGCTGGTCGACGGCGTCTACGCCGGGCTGCCCGGTCCGCACTTCGAGACCCCGGCCGAGATCCGGATGCTGCGCACGCTGGGTGCGGACCTGGTCGGGATGTCCACCGTCGCCGAGACGATCGCCGCCCGCGCCGCCGGGCTGGAGGTCGCCGGCATCTCGCTGGTCACCAACCTGGCCGCGGGCCTGTCCGGGCAGCCGCTGAACCACCAGGAGGTCCTCGACGCCGGCGCCGCGGCGGCGACCCGGATGGGCTCGCTGCTGCGCGACCTCGTCGGCCGCATCTGATGGTGCTCCCGGGGCCGCTGCGCGATGCGGCGCTGCGCTGGATCGCCGACGACCCCGACCCGGCCACCCGGGCCGAGCTGCAGCGCGTGCTGGCCACCGCGATGGCCGGCGGCGACGGCGCCGCGGCGGCCGGCGACGAGCTGGCCGACCGGCTGTCCGGGCCGCTGCGCTTCGGCACCGCCGGGCTGCGGGGGCCGGTGCGGGCCGGGCCGTCGGGGATGAACGTCGCCGTCGTGACCCGGGCGACCGCCGGGCTGGCCGCCCACCTGGCCCGGACCACGGGCACCGGGCGGGTCGTCGTCGGCCGGGACGCCCGGCACGGGTCGGCGGCGTTCGCCGAGGCCACCGCCCGGGTGCTGACCGGCGCCGGGTTCACCGTGACCCTGCTCGACGGCCCCGTTCCCACCCCGCTGGTGGCCTTCGCCGTGCGCCACCTCGGCGCGGTCGCCGGGATCGCCGTCACCGCCTCGCACAACCCGCCCGCGGACAACGGCTACAAGGTCTACCTCGCCGACGGCGCGCAGCTCGTGGGCCCCGACGACGCCGCCATCGAGGACGCGATCACCGCCGCCCCGCCCGCGGTGTCGGTGCCGCTCGGGCCGCTGCCGGACCCGGCGGAGGTCACCGGCGCCTACCTGGACCGGGTCGCGACGCTGTCGCGGAACACCGGGGCGCCCGCGCCGCGGATCGCGCTCACCCCGATGCACGGCGTCGGCGGCGCGACCGCGGTCGCCGCGCTCGCCCGGGCCGGGGTGCTCGACGTGGCCGTCGTCGCGAGCCAGGCCGTGCCCGACCCCGACTTCCCGACGGTCGCCTTCCCGAACCCGGAGGAGCCCGGCGCGACCGACGCGCTGCTCGCGCTGGCCGCCCGGAGCGGCGCGGACCTCGCCGTCGCGCTGGACCCGGACGCCGACCGGTGCGCGCTCGGCGTCGCCTTCGGTGACGGCTGGCGGATGCTGTCCGGCGACGAGACCGGCGTGCTGCTCGGCGACCACGTCCTGCGGACCGGGACCGCGGCGGACCCGCTGGTCGCGACGACCGTCGTGTCGTCGTCGATGCTCGCCCGGGTCGCGGCCGCCCGCGGGGCCCGCTCCGCCGAGACCCTCACCGGGTTCAAGTGGATCGTGCGGGCCGGCGACGGGCTCGTCTTCGGCTACGAGGAGGCGATCGGGCTCTGCGTCGACCCCGGCGGCGTCCGGGACAAGGACGGCGTCTCCGCCGCCGTCGTCGCCGCGGACCTGGTGCGCGGGCTCGCCGCGGCCGGGTCGTCGGTGCCGCGGCGGCTCGACGAGCTGGCCGCGGAGTTCGGCGTGCACGCCACCCGGGGTGTCTCGATCCGGATGGCCCCCGTCGAGCGCGACGCCGCCGTCGCCCGGCTGCGCGACGCACCCCCGGCCGGCTGGGAGGCCGACCGCCCGGCCCCCGACGTGCTGCGGCTGCGGCGCCCCGGGACCCGCGTGGTGATCCGCCCGTCGGGGACCGAGCCGAAGCTCAAGGCCTACCTGGAGGTCGTGGAGGACCCCACCGGCGACGTGGCCGCGGTGCCGGCGTCGCGGGCCGTCGCCGCGGAGCGTCTCGACGCGCTGTGCACGGAGGTCGACGGGATGCTCGCCGGATGAGCGCGCGCCTGCTCCTGGTCCACCACACGCCGTCCCCCGCCACCGCGGAGCTGCTCGCGGAGGTCCGCGCGGGCGCGTCCGACCCGGACATCACCGGGGTGGAGGTCGTCGCCCGCGCCGCCCTGGCCGCGACGGCGAGCGACCTGCTCGCCGCGGACGCCGTCGTCCTCGGGACGCCGGCGAACATCGGCTACATGTCCGGCGCGCTCAAGCACTTCCTCGACCAGGTCTTCTACGTCTGCGCCGACGACACCCGCGGCCTGCCCTACGGGCTGTGGGTGCACGGCGGCTCGGACACCTCCGGCGCGACCCGCTCGGTGACGACGGTGGCCGGGGCGATGGGCTGGACCGCGGCGGCCGCGCCGGTCGAGGTCGCGGGTCCCCCGGACGCCGCCGCCCGGGCCGCGTGCCGCGAGCTGGGCGCGGTCGTGGCCGCGACCGTCATGCCGGAGGGCTGAGCTACCGGCGCCCGGTGGCGGACCCGATCCCGAGGTGCGCCTCGATCCGGTCGGCCCACACCGACGCGATCGTGCGGTAGGCGCCCGGTCCGGCGTGCAGGCCGTCCGCGGTCCGCCCGGCGGGGAACAGGGTGGCGGTGTCGACGAACTCCACCGAGTGCCCGGCCGCCCGGTGCGCGGCGGCGACCCGGGGCAGGTACTCGGCCAGCCGCGCCCGCTCGGCCCGCTGTTTCGGCAGCGGCGCCCACACCCCGGCCATGATCACGTGGGTGTGCGGTGCGGCCGCGAACACGCGGTCCAGCAGCCGGTCCAGGCTCGCCGCCGTCGCCCGCGCGCTCGCGCCCTGCAGCAGGTCGTTGGTCCCGGCGTGCAGCAGCACGACGTCCGGCTGCGCGGCCAGCACCCAGCCGCCCGTCATCGGCACCATCCGGGCCGCCGTCCAGCCGGAGCGGCCCTCGTGGTCGGTGTCGGGCAGCGCGTCCGGCCCGGAGCTGCGGGAGCCGACGTAGTCGATGCGGACGCCGTCGGCGGCCAGGCGCTGCCACAGCGGGAGGCGGTAGCCGGCCGTCGCCGGGCTCCCCACCCCGACCGTCGACGACGCGCCCAGCGGCATCACCCGCACCACCCCGGGCTCGTCGACGGCGGCGGGCACCTCGGCGTCCTCCGGCCGGTCCGCCGCGGGCAGCGCCGACAGCGCGACCGCGGCCACCGTCGCCACGACCCCGGTGAGGATGCGGCGGGAGGGCCTCACAGCCGACTCAGACCGCGCCGAACTGGCGGTCCCCGGCGTCGCCGAGGCCGGGGACGATGAACGCGGAGTCGTTGAGCCGCTCGTCGATGCTGGCGGTCACCATCCGGACCGGCAGCCCGGACGCGCGCAGCCGCTCCACGCCCTCCGGCGCGGACAGCGCGCAGAGGACCGTCACGTCGTCGGCGCCGCGGCGGGTCAGCAGCTCCACGGTGTGCACCATCGAGCCGCCGGTGGCCAGCATCGGGTCGAGCACGAACACCGGCCGCCCGACGAGGCTGTCGGGCAGCGACTCCATGTAGGGCACCGGCTGGTGGGTCGTCTCGTCGCGGGCCATGCCGACGAAGCCCATCTGCGAGTCCGGGATCAGGTTCAGCGCGGCCTCGGCCATCCCCAGCCCGGCCCGCAGCACGGGGACGAGCACCGGCGGGACGGCGAGCCGGTGGCCGACCGTGCGCGAGACCGGGGTGTGGATCCGGTCCTCGGCCAGCGGCGCCGAGCGGGTGGCCTCGTAGACCAGCATCAGGGTGAGCTCGCGCAGCGCCGCCCGGAAGGTGGCGTTGTCGGTGCGGGCGTCCCGCATGGTGCTGAGCCGGGCCCGCGCGAGCGGGTGGTCGACGACGATCGTGTCCACGGGCGCACAGCCTACGGCGGCCGGGCCGCGAGGAGATCCCCCGTGAGGAGGCGCCCGGCCCACCGATCCGGTGCCGTCGCCCCGCCGGGCCGTGGGACCCGACGGCCGGACGCGCTCCGTGTCCTGCGACGATGCCGTCCCGTGACCGGCCGGACACCGGGACGTCATCCCCGGACGTTGACACGGATGCGTGTCACGGTTCACGAAGCGTGAGAAGCACGCGCTCACCGACGAGTGACACCGGGACCGGCCGGACGCACCTCCTCGCCCTCCCGGGTGAGGCCGCGGACACCCGCGCAGACCTTGCGTGACAGCCGATCCCCGAGCGGAACCGTGATCACCAACGGTGGCCGGTCGGACACGTCCGGTTCCCCGGATCGCGTGATCGACCGCGTGGAGTGCCACGATCAGCACGCGCGGTCGCCGATCTCGCGATTCACCTGACCCGAACGGGTGGTATGGCCGAAACGGTGTCACATCGAGGGCACCGCCGACGCTGTACTAGACGACAAGGAGGTGATCCGATGCCGGAGAACACGACTTCCGAGGAGCAGACGTTGATCGCTGCTGCGGAAAAGCTCACGCAGTGCGACGGATACGTTGTTCTGGCGGTGGACCCGCAGACCGGGGAGGTGGACGCGCACGGCCCGTTCGACGGGATGACGGCGACCATCAAGGCCGACCAGCTGCGACGCGACTTCGACCGGGGCGGTCTCGAGGACGTGTCCATCGGAGTGGTCCGACTGCACTCCCAGGCCTGACCCCGCACGACCGTGATCCGCCGGGCCGGCGACACCCGAGGTGGTGGGACCGGCCGGCGGAAGGACGCGACGATAGGCTCGCCCCGTGGCAAGCGACATCGTCCCGATCCGGCTCGCTCTCACCCGGGGCGACGTGGTCACCCTGTGGGCTCCCCCGTGGCGCGAGGACGGCGAGGAGTGGGAAGCCTTCCTCGGCGACGACGAGCACGTGTTCGTCTTCGACGAGGTGGCCGGTCTCGCCGCGTTCGTGCGGACCGCACCCGAGCACGACCTGACCGACCACCCCGCGTGGTCGGCGGTCCCCGGGCTCGCGGTCGGCGAGCTGACCCCCGACGCCGTCCACCGGTACGACCTGGTCGGCCTGCCGGAGCTCGCCGCCGCCGACCCGGACGCGCTGACCGTGCAGGAGCTGCACGAGACCGTCTCGATCGTCCGGTCGCTGGCCGACGTCTGCGACCTCTCCGACGTGATCGCCGCGCTCGACGGCGAGCCCACGTTCGCGCTGCTGCGCGAGGGCGAGCAGGCCTTCGCCGGACGTGACGGCGCCAAGCGCTGGACCGCGCTGTCCGAGGCGATCGCGACGCACTGGGACGGGATCGTCGACACCGTCGACGACCTCGTCGCCACCCCGGACGTCGACGCCGGGGCGCTGGACAAGGCGCGCGCCGAGGAGCAGGAGCTCCGCGACCGTGTCGCCGAGCAGCCCCTCGACGACGACGAGGCCCTCGAGGCCGCCGCGCTCGCCGCGGGCACCGAGGAGGCCGACACCGCCGAGGCGGAGCCGACCGGCTTCTGGGCCGAGGTCGGCATCGACCCGATCCGCATCGAGGTCGGCGACCGCTCCGTGGTCAGCCTGCGCTGCTACCTCGACGACAAGCCGGTCTTCCTCGGTTCCGACGGCCGGATCGACGTGTTCGGCTCCGAGCGTGCGCTGTTCCGGGCGCTGGCCGACCGGGAGCACCCCGCCGTCGCCGGGACCGACCTGACCGCGGCCGTCACCTTCGCCGAGGTGCTCGACGCGGCCGCCGTCGGCGAGCTGGACGGCGGCGTCGAGGACATGAACACCTACGTGCTGACCGGGATCGGACCCGACCTCGCCGAGGGCGTGCTCGACCTGGACCCGGTCCAGCTCGACCTGGCCTCGGAGCTGCTGACCGACGTCGGCGAGTGGGCCGGGGACCCCGAGCCCGCCGAGGTCCTCGCCGAGTCCAACAGCCTCGGCTGGCTCGTGTCGTTCGTCGTGCGGCCGGACCCGACGCGGATGGCGCCCAGCCCGCCGTTCACCCAGGAGGCGCAGTCCTGGGGCGAGCTCGTCGCCGGGCTCGAGGCCCGGCTGCGGGAGCACTAGCCCGGTCGGTCCGCGAGGGGCCTGCCCAGGGGTCGGCAGAGCCCGCCCTGCGCGACGAGGCGCCCGCCGATGTCGCCGGCTCCCACGGCTTCGGAGCCCGCGGCTGGGCGCGGGAGCACCCCGTGACTACCGGCACGGACGGTCCCGGGTCGCGACGACCTCGGAGACCCCGGGCGTCCCGGGGCGCCCCAGGGTCTGACATACGGCCAGGTATTGTCAGCGCCAGAGACCTGTGATTCGCTTATGTCGTCAGCAGTCATCTCGACAAGGTGGTCGACGGCATGCGCGTTCCCGATCAGGTCCGCACCCGAGCCCAGGCGGCGATCCCGATGCGCCGCCAGATCCAGGCGCTGCATCTGATGCAGCGGGCCAGGAGGCTGGTGGTCGGTGACGGGCAACCACGTTTCACCGAGTCCGACATCGCGGAGGTGTCCGACCTCGATCTGACCGAGATCGACGTGAGCAACCCGTTCCTGTGGCGTCAGCAGCAGTGGCTGCCCTACTTCCGTCGGCTGCGCGACGAGGCGCCCGTGCACTTCCGGGCCGACAGCGCGTTCGGGCCGTTCTGGTCGGTCACCCGGTACGACGACATCGTGCGGGTCGACAAGGACTTCGAGACCTTCTCCGCGGAACCGCAGATCGTCCTCGGTTCGCCGCCGGAGGGTCTCGACATCGAGATGTTCATCGCGATGGACCCGCCGCGCCACGACCAGCAGCGCGCAGCCGTGCAGGGTGTCGTGGCGCCCCAGAACCTCGAGGAGATGGAGGGCCTGATCCGTTCGCGTGTGCGGGAGGTCCTCGACGGGTTGCCGGTGGGAGAGCCGTTCGACTGGGTCGACCGGGTCAGCGTGGAGCTGACCGCGCGGATGCTGGCCACCCTGCTCGACTTCCCGTACGACCAGCGCCGCAAGCTGGTGCAGTGGACCGACCTGGTGGCGACGAGCGCGTCGGCGACCGGCGGCGCCAACGACACCGACGAGATCTACCGCGGCGCCGCCGAGATGGCACGCGCCTTCAGCGAGTTGTGGCACGAGAAGGCGGCTCGTCTCGCCGACGGCGACAAGCCGGGTTACGACCTCATCACGCTCATGCAGCTCTCCGAGGACACCAAGGACCTGATCCACCGTCCGATGGAGTTCCTGGGCAACCTGGTACTGCTCGTCGTGGGCGGCAACGACACCACCCGGAACTCGATGACCGGTGGCGTGCTGGCCCTCAACCAGTTCCCCGAGCAGTTCGACCGGCTGCGTGCCGAGCCGACGCTCGTGCCGAAGCTGGTCCACGAGATCCTGCGGTGGCAGACACCGCTGGCCTACATGCGCCGGGTCGCCACGCGCGACACCGTCCTCAACGGCCAGTTCATCCGCAAGGGCGACAAGGTCGTGATGTGGTACGCCTCGGCGAACCGGGACGAGCGGACGTTCGAGGACCCGGACTCGTTCATCATCGACAGGCGGAACGCACGGCACCACCTTGCGTTCGGTATCGGTCCGCACCGCTGCATGGGCAGCCGGCTCGCCGAGTTGCAGTTGCGCATCCTCTGGGAGGAGTTGCTCGCACGCTTCGACGACATCGAGGTCCTCGCCGAGCCGACCCGGGTGCAGTCGAACTTCGTACGCGGCTACAGCTCGATGATGGTGCGGCTGACGCCCACGGGCGGAGAGCGGCGCGGCGACGGTCCCTACCGCTCCGCCCTGGCCGCCGAGCGGACGACCGCCCCGGCTGCGGTGTCGTCCGGCCCGTCCGTCTCCGAGCCCACCCCCACCTCGACGCCCACGTCGTCGTCCCGGGTCGGGCGGGCCACATCGGGCGGCGCCGGCCTCCTGGATCTGCAGGTCACGACCCGCCGCGAGGTGGCCGAAGGGGTTGTCGAGCTGACCCTCACCGACCCCACCGGCGCCGCACTGCCGGCCTGGGCACCCGGTGCCCACATCGACGTGGTCCTGGACCGCGGGCTGACACGGCAGTACTCCTTGTGCGGCGACCCTGCGCCGGGCTCCCCCTGGAGGGTGGCGGTGCTGCGCGAACCGCAGAGTCGCGGAGGGTCGGCGTACGTGCACGACACGCTGGATGTGGGGCACACGCTGCGTGTCCGGGGTCCCCGCAACCACTTCGCCCTCGAACCGTCGCCTCGCTACCAGTTCATCGCCGGCGGCATCGGCATCACCCCCATCCGTGCCATGGTCGAGTCCGCCCGCTCCGACGGCGCCGACTGGCACCTGCTGTACGGCGGCCGGTCCCGGGCGTCGATGGCCTTCCTCGACGAGCTCGAGGACGACGATCGGGTGACCGTGTGGCCCCAGGACGAGCGCGGGTTGCTCGACCTCGACTCGGTCCTGGGCACCCCGCGGGCCGACACCCTCGTCTACTGCTGCGGTCCGGGCGCACTCCTCGACGCGGTGGAGGACATGTGCGGCACCTGGCCCCGGGACAGCCTGCATCTGGAACGGTTCGTGGCCGCGGTGGTCGACCCGACCACGGGAGGGCTGGACACGTTCGAGGTCGAATGCGCCGCCTCGGGGGTCACCGTGGACGTCGCTCGAGGCACGTCGGTCTTCGACGCGCTGGAGCAGGCCGGTGTGGCCGTGATGGGCTCCTGCATGGAGGGCATCTGCGGCACCTGCGAGGCCGACGTCGTCGAGGGCACCCCCGATCACCGCGACGCGGTGCTCTCGCGGGCCGAGCGGGAGCGGGGCGAGGTCATGATGACGTGCGTGTCACGTGCGCTGACCCAGCGCCTGGTCCTGGACCTCTGAGACGGCTGCCGCCCGGAAAGGCCGGGATTCAGGCGAACCCGCGCACCACGTGCCTGATCCGGTCCACGGCCTGGTCGACCTCCACGGTCGGTTGCAGCAGATGGCTGAGGACGAGCCGGACCACGGTGTCGACCATGGCCTCGGGGGCGGCCGCACCGAGCTGGGAGCCGAGGGCCTGCACGGCGTTGCCGAGCACGGCGTCCGGATGCACGGCGACCAGCTCCAGAAGACCGTGGTCGTGGCCGGGACGCAGGACCGCGGCGAGGACCGCGTTCTCCCGACCGTGGTCGAGCGCGTGGCGCGCCGCCGCGGCGATCGCGTCCTCCAGCGAGTCGGGATGGGCTGCCAGTCCCTCCTGCACCCGCGCCAGGAACCGTTCCACCTCACGGTCCACCACGGCGCGGCCGAGTTCGGCCTTGGTACCGACCTCCTTGTGCAGGCTCTGCCGCGGCACTCCGGAGCGCTGGGCGACCTTGGTGATGCTGAGCCGGTCCCAGCCCTCCTCGGTGATCAGCTCGACCGAGGCGTCCAGCACCCTCTCGAGCCGCAACGCGCGCAGTTCGGCGTAGAAGGCAGGAGCACTCATGCGACGAGCGTAGGACAGCGGTGACGCGCGACGCCGCACCCTCGGGCAGGCCCGGACACCGGAGGACGGCCGCCCGGCGGCGCCCGACCACCACCTGAGCTGCGACGCCGCCGTGCAGCCCGTGGGACCCGGTGGCGGCGTGCCCGCTCACGGGTCCACGGCCGTCGGTGGTCCGTCGCAGCTCGCACCCGAGGGCTGCAGATCCGCACTCGATGCAGGGACCGCCGGGCCACCACGATCATGTCCATCGGGACGAGCAGCGTCGGCCGGGCCGGCACGACTAGCGCGACAAGACCTCGTAGCCGGGCTTGATGACGTCCTCGATCAGGGCCAGACGCTCGTCGAACCCGATGAACGCGGACTTCATCGCGTTGACGGTGAACCAGCGCAGGGTGTCCCAGCCGTAGCCGAAGGTCTCGGCCAGGTCGTACATCTCGCTGGTCATCGTGCAGCCGGACATCAGCCGGTTGTCGGTGTTGACCGTGACGCGGAACCGCAGGTCGGTGAGCAGCCCGATGGGATGCTCGGCCAGCGACGACGCGGCGCCGGTGTGCACGTTCGAGGTCGGGCACATCTCCAGCGGGATGCGGCTGTCGCGGACCCAGGCGGCGAGGCGGCCCAGGTGCGGGCCGTCGTCGGTGACGGTGATGTCGTCGACGATCCGGACGCCGTGTCCGAGCCGGTCGGCGCCGCACCACTGCACGGCCTCCCAGATCGACGGCAGCCCGAACGCCTCACCGGCGTGGATGGTGACGTGGGCGTTCTGCTGACGGACGTACTCGAACGCGTCGAGGTGGCGGGTGGGCGGGAACCCCTTCTCGGCGCCGGCGATGTCGAACCCGACCACGCCGGAGTCGCGGTGGCGCACGGCCAGCTCGGCGATCTCCCGGGACCGGGCGGCGTGCCGCATCGCGGTGAGCAGGGTGCCGACCCGGATGGTGTTCCCGGCCGCCGCGGCGCGGGCGGTGCCGATCCGGAACCCGTCGAGGACGGCCGCGATGACGGCGTCGAGGTCCAGACCGCCCTCGACGTGCAGCTCGGGGGCGAAACGCACCTCGGCGTAGACGACACCGTCGGCGGCCAGGTCCTCGGCGGCCTCGGCCGCGACCCGGGTCAGCGCCTCGCGGGTCTGCAGCACGGCGACGGTGTGCCCGAAGGTCTCGAGGTAGCGGACCAGCGAGCCGGAGTGGGCGGCACCGAGGAACCAGGCCGCGAGCTCGCCGGGGTCGGTGGTGGGGAGCTTGTCGTAGCCGTACTCGCGGGCCAGGTCGACGACGGTCCCGACCCGCAGGCCGCCGTCGAGGTGGTCGTGCAGGAGCACCTTGGGGGCACGGCGGACGGCCTCGCGGGTGACCGGGACGGGAGCGGTGGGATCTGCCACTCGGGCACGGTACCGAGCGGCGTGGCGCGCGACGACCGGCGCCCGGACCTGCCATGATCGACCCGATCCGGGTGCGGAGACATGCCCCGGACGGCCCAACGCAACACCGTCCGTCGACCCTCGTACGGCGGTCGCTACCCTCTGGGCACTCCCCACTTGGCTCAGAGGAAGCGCAGCAGGTGCCATGAGCGACACTTCGAACCTCTCGTTCGACCGGATGCGCGGCATGCTCATGCGAGCGGCCGAGATCCGTGACAGCGAACAGCAGCAGATCTTCGACTCCCTCGACGAGATCCACGCCCGGCTGGCGGCCCTGGACGCCATCGGCACCGTGCGCAAGAAGCTCACCGAACTCCCCGACCGGACCGAGCTGAACGTCCTGGCCGAGCGCCTCGACGAGACCGTGTCCAAGCTGGACAACACCGAGATCGTGCTCGGCGCGATCACCCGGGCCATCGAGTCCCTGCCGGACAAGCTGGCCAAGCCGATCGCCCAGCTCGACGGGCGGCTCGACGGCATGGGCGGGCGCCTCGAGGGCGTCTCGGGCCGGATGGACGGCCTGGACGACCGCCTGGGCGGCCTGCACAAGCGCCTCGACGACCTCGACAACCGCCTCGACCGGCACGAGATGCGGCTCGACGCGATGCCGAACGCCGTCGCCTCCCCGATCAAGGAGCGTGTCGACGGCGTCGAGCGTCAGGTGCGCGAACAGCTCGACGCGGCCGTGCACTCCTTCGAGGAGACCGGCGAGGGCCTGCGCAACCTGCTGGGCGACACCTCGGTGGGCCTGCACCGCCGCCTGGAGGATCTGGCCCAGCGCCCCGCCGTCGACCCGGCCCCGGCGTTCGACGCCCTCACCGAGCGGCTGGAGGCCCTCTCCGCCCGTCTGGAGGAGGTCGGCACCCGGCTCGACTCGGTCGAGTCCGGTCTCGACGGCAAGCTGACCGACCTGGACGGGTCGGTCAAGGAGCGGGTCGGCAAGCTCGGCGGGTCCCTGAAGGACCGCCTGGGCGAGCTCGACGGCTCGGTCACCGAGCGGCTGTCGTCGCTGTCGGAGGCCGTGGACGGCCGGTTCGACGCGCTCGGCGAGAGCGTCGACGGGAAGCTCGACAAGCTGACCGGCGACGTCGACGGCCGCCTCGACAAGCTGACCGGGGAGGTCGACAGCCGCCTGGAGAAGCTGTCCGGCGACGTCTCGACGCTCTCCGCGGGCGTCGACGACCGGCTCGCCGGCCTCGACACCGTGCTGCGCGACCGTCCGGACACCGGCTCGGTCACCGACCTGGTCACCAAGGCCAACGCCGAGTCCGAGCGCCGCAACGCCAGCCAGCTCGACGAGGCCATGGCGACGTTCGCGGAGCTGATCATGGGCCGGGGTGGGCAGTACGCCCAGCAGGCCCCGCCGCCCCCGCCCCGCCCGGCCCAGCGCCGCGGCCGGGCCAAGGTCGCGGTGAAGAGCCAGAACGGTGCCTCCGCCGCCGACCTGGTCGGCGACGACCCGGACGACTGAGCCGCCGGCCCGCCACGACACCGCGCACGCCGCGTCCCGCACCCCGGGGCGCGGCGTGCGTGCGTCCGGGCCCGGCACACCGGGTGGGCCGATCGGCCGGTGACACCCGGCCGCGACGGCCCCACCATCTCCGCACCGCTGCCGGTGGACGGAGGTCGTCGTGGATCCTGCCCTCAGCTTCTACCGGAGCCCCAGCTCGATCAGCTTCACGCTGCTCGGCCCGTGGTCAGCGGCGGGCGAGGCGGCGGAAGACGGCGTCGAGCTCGGACACCTTCAGCACCCGCATCCCGGCGACGGCCAGCGGCAGCGCGATCAGCGCGCCCCCGACCAGCAGGGTCCAGGCGCGGGCCACGTCCGGCCAGTCCGCCAGCACCGGGCCCAGCAGCCGGGTGAGACCCCAGGCGACGGCGGCGGCGACCGCGGAGGCGGACGCGACCTTGGCCAGGCACACCAGGACCTCGCCGGAGCGGGCCCGCCCGAGGCGGCGGCGCAGCAACCACTGCCCGAGCACCGCGCCCCCGACGAACGAGAGCCCGTTGGCCGCGGCCAGACCGAGCACGACCTGCTCCGGCGGGAGCAGCAGCGGGCAGGCGAGCAGCAGCGGGATCTTGACCCCGACCATGCCGACCTGGATGAGCGTCGGTGTGCGGGAGTCGGTCATCGCGTAGAACACGCGCATCTGCAGCATCGTCACCGCGTAGGGCAGCAGCCCGAACGCCGACCAGGCCACGGCCTGGCCGAGCCGCTCGGCACCGGTACCGCTGCCGGCGCCGACGGAGAACAGCGCAGTACCCAGGGACGGGCCGAACGCCGTCATCACGGCCGCGATCGGCACGAGCCCTACGGTGGACAGGCGCGCGCCGAGCGAGAGGTCGGTGACGACCTGGTCGACGTCGCCCTTCGCCGCGGCCCGGCTCATCCGCGGCATCAGCGCGGTCAGCAGCGACACCCCGAGCACCCCGTACGGGACCTGCAGCAGCAGCCACGCGTTCATGTAGGTCGCGACCGACCCCTCGGACGCCGACGCGGCGACCCGGGTGGTGACGATGTAGCCGGCCTGCCCGACCAACACGTAGGCGACGATCCACAGCGCCATCCCGCCGGCCAGCGACAGCCGCGGGTCCCAGCCCCACACCGGGCGGTAGCGGAACCCGATCCGGCGCATGAACGGGATCAGCACCAGTGCCTGGACGACGATGCCGAGCGTCGTCCCGACCCCCAGCACCAGCAGTTTCGGGTCGCCCATCCGGACCGGGTCGACCGAGATCTCCCCCGGCACGAGCACGTAGACGACGAGCACGCCGAGCAGCACGACGTTGTTGAGCACCGGCGCCCAGGCGAACGGCCCGAACACCTGTTTCGAGTTCAGGACCGCGCCGAGCAGCGCGCCGATGCCGTAGAAGAAGATCTGCGGCAGCAGCAGCCAGGCGAACGCCGTGGCCAGGGCCGGGTTGGCCTGCCCGGTGTCGCCCGAGCCGAGGTAGAGCCTGGTCAGCAGCGGGGCGGCGGCCATCGCGATCAGGGTCGCGACCAGCAACGCGGCCCCGACGACGGTGAGCAGACGCCGGGTGAAGCGTTCGCCGCCGTCGGCGTCCTCGGCCTGGGCGCGGACCAGCACCGGGATCATCACGCTGGTCAGGACCCCGCCGAGCAGCAGCTCGTAGACGATGTTCGGCAGCGTGTTCGAGATCGTGTAGGAGTCGTTGACGACCGCGAAGCCGAGCACCGCGACCAGCGCGAGGTTCCGGACGAAGCCGGTGAGCCTGCTGACCAGGCTGGCGATCGCGATCATGCCGGAGGAGCGGACGAGCGAGCCGGTGCGCTCCGTGCCGCCGGACGGTGTGGTCCCGGCGGGGTCGTCCCCGGACGTCCCCGGGGCCGGTGCTCCGCCGTCCCCGGGCGCCTCGCCCGCCGGAGCGGTGCCGTGCGACGGCGTCCCCGGGCCCGCGGCGGCGCCGTCCGGGCACGCCGGGGGTGTGGGACGGCCGGGTGACGGGTCGGCCACCGGTCCCAGCGGGGTGGTCGGCTCCCCCGGGTCGGGGATCCGGCCGGACCCGAGCGGACGGGTCACCTCGGCGGCCCCCTCCGGGGGCGTCCGCGGGGTCCGCCGGGGGTCGGTGCCCATCACCGGTCGGGGCAGCGGCTGGTGCCGCACCACCGCGGGGTGGGGCGCCCGCTCCGCCGCTCGTCGGTCCTCACGCATCGTGGTCCATCGTGCCGGATCGGAATCGTCGTGCCGACGCCCGCCCGGCACCGCGCCGTCACCCACCGGTGGGCGCACCGGCCCGGCGTCACGGCGCAGCGGCGGGCGTGTCACGGATCCGCCCGTCCCGGCGGCCCCCGCTGGCCACGGCCCGGCTCCGGCCGGCGGGCGCCGACCGGGGACCGGGGACGCGGCTCAGCGGGACGGCGTGCCGGGCCCGGGCCGCTCCCGCCCCGGGCGCAACTGCGGGTCCCGGTGGCCCGCAGGACCGTCGGGGCGCCGGTGGGCACCGTGACCGGCGGGAGCCGGGTGGACTCCGTGACCGGGGGAGACCGGGGTCACGCCGTGACCGGCAGGTGCCGGGCGGGCACCGTGGCCGGTCGGGAGCGGCGCCGGCGGGTCCTCGGGAACCGCACGCTGCAGTCCAGCCCCGGTCAGCGCCCGGACCGACATCTGCGCGTGCCCGGCGGCGTCGGGGCGTTCGCGGCCCAGCACCGAGCCGAGGTAGCCGAGCAGGAAGCCCGCCGGGACCGACACCAGGCCCGGGTTCGCCAGCGGGAACCACGCGAAGTCGAGGTCGGGCAGCATCGCCGTCGGCGACCCGGACACCGCGGGCGAGAACACGATGAGTGTCAGCGTGACGGTGAGGCCGCCGTACATGCTCCACAGGGCGCCGGTCGTGGTGAACCCCTTCCAGAACAGCGAGTACAGCAGCGTCGGCAGGTTCGCCGAGGCGGCCATCGCGAAGGTCAGGGCCGCCAGGAACGCGATGTTCTGGCCGTTGGCCAGGATGCCCCCGGCGATGCCGACGAGCCCGATGACGACGGTGGTCAACCGGGCGACGCGGACCTCCTCGGCCGCGGTGGCCTGGCCGCGGCGCAGCAGCTGGGCGTACACGTCGTGGGCGAACGCGGCCGCGGCGGTGATCATCAGACCGGCCACGACCGCGAGGATCGTCGCGAAGGCGACCGCCGAGACCATCGCCAGCATCACCGGCCCGCCGATCTGCAGTGCCAGCAGCGGCGCCGCCGAGTTCACCCCGCCGGGGGCGGCGAGGATCGCCTCCGGCCCGACCAGCGCCGTGGCGCCGTAGCCGAGCGCCAGCACCAGCAGGAAGAACGCGCCGATCAGCCAGATCGCCCACACGACCGACTTCCGGGCCTGCCGGGCGTCGGGGACGGTGTAGAAGCGCATGAGGATGTGCGGGAGCCCGGCCACACCGAGGACGCCACCGACGGCCAGTGACAGCAGGTCGAGGTTGGCTGTCAGGCCACCGCCGTACAGCAGCCCCGGGGACAGCACCGCCTCGCCGCGCGGGTGGTTCGCGACGGCCGCGGTCAGCAGCGCGGGCAGGCTCAGACCGGTCGTGCCGAGCACGAACGCGGCCATGATCATCCCGGTCGCCAGCAGCAGGACCGCCTTCACGATCTGGATCCAGGTCGCGCCGCTCATCCCGCCGATCAGCACGTACCCGATGACCACGGCCCCGACTCCGGCGATCATCGCGGACTGCCCGGCGCGGTCGGTGATGTTCAGCAGCAGCGCGAGCAGGCCGCCCGCGCCCGCGAGCTGGCCGAGCAGGTACAGCGTGGAGATCACCACCGCCGAGGTCGCGGCGGCCGCGCGCACCGGGCGCTGCCGCAACCGGTAGCTGAGGACGTCGGCCATCGTGTAGCGACCGGTGTTGCGCAGCATCTCGGCGACGAAGAACAGCGCCACCAGCCAGGCGACGAAGGCGACGACGGCGTAGAGGAACCCGTCGGGACCGGCGACGGCGACCGCGCCGACGATGCCGAGGAACGTCGCGGCCGACAGGAAGTCCCCGGACAGGGCCAGGCCGTTCTCCGGACCGGTGAAGCCGCTGCCCGCGGTGTAGTAGTCCCGGGCCGCCGACGAGCGCCGCCGCACCCGCAGCACCAGGACGAAGGCCAGGAGGATGAACGACGAGAAGACCAGGATGTTGAGCAGCGGGTCCCCGGGGGCCGGGGACGCGGCCGCGACGACGGCGGTCACCGGTGGCCCCGCTCGAGACGCTCACGGATCTCGTCGGCGAGCGGGTCGAGCCGGCGGCCGGCGTACCGGACGTACAGCGCGGTGATCGCGAACGTCGTGACGAACTGCCCGATGGCCAGCACCAGCACCAGCGTGAGGTCGCCGAGCACCCGGGTGCCGAGCAGACCGGGCGCCCAGGCGCTGAGCCCCACGAACAGGAACAGCCAGCCCAGGAAGCCCGCGGTCGCCGGCAGCACGAAGCGCAGCAGGCGCGCGCGGAGCTCGCGGAAGTCCTCGCTCGCCTCGGCCGCGGTCCAGACGTCGGGGCCCGCCGTCACCCCCGCGCGGTCCGGTGACACGGGGGCGTGGCTGGGGGACGGCATCGTCGCCGGCGAACGGTTCACACTGTACGTAACGGACGGATGCCCCTAGAGTTACGTTCTGTCACGAATGCGACGCGCGGACGCAGGAAGATCTGTCACGTCCCGTCAGGCACCTGCCGCCGTTCGGGGTCGCGTGCGACCCCGAACGGGCCGGGTCAGCCGCCCCGGCGCACGTCGAGGACGAGGTCCCGCTCGGGCGGCGGGTCCGTGGTGATCATCAGCGCCGCGCCGGCGAGCAGCCGGCGGGCCGCGGGGAGCCGGGCGTCGTCGTCGGTGTGCAGCTCGGCGAGCGGGGTGCCGGGACGGACCTCGTCGCCCGGGTCCACCAGCAGCCGGACCCCGGCCCCGGCCTGCACCGGGTCCTCCTTGCGGGCGCGCCCGGCGCCGAGCTTCCAGGCCGCGGTGCCGACGGCGAGCGCGTCGGCCCCGGCGAAGATCCCGGACCGCTCGGCGACGACCGTCTCGACGTGCGTGGCCACCGGCAGCGGCGCGGACGGGTCCCCGCCCTGCGCGGCGATCATCCGTTCCCACACGTCGTACGCGGCACCGGAGGCGAGCACGGCGGCCGGGTCGGCGTCGGGCAGACCGGCGAGGGCGAGCATCTCCGTGGCCAGCGCGACGGTGAGCGACACCAGGTCGGCCGGTCCCCCGCCACGCAGCACCTCGACCGACTCGGCGACCTCCAGGGCGTTGCCGACGCAGCGGCCCAGCGGGCGGGACATGTCGGTGAGCAGCGCGGTGGTCGGGAGGCCGTGGGCGGCCCCGATCGCGGTCATCGCGTCGGCGAGCTCCCCGGCGCGCGGCAGGGTCTTCATGAACGCGCCGGACCCCACCTTCACGTCGAGGACCAGCCCGCCGGTGCCCTCGGCGAGCTTCTTGCTCATGATCGAGCTGGCGATCAGCGGGACGGACTCGACGGTGCCGGTGACGTCGCGCAGTGCGTAGAGCCGCTTGTCGGCGGGGGCGAGCGTGGGCGTCGTCGCGCAGACGACCGCGCCGACCTCCCGCAGCTGCGCGGTGATCTCGTCGGTGGTCAGCGAGGCGCGCCAGCCGGGGATGGCCTCCAGCTTGTCCAGGGTGCCGCCGGTGTGGCCGAGCCCGCGGCCGGACAGCTGCGGCACCGCCGCCCCGCAGGCCGCGACGAGCGGCGCCAGCGGCAGCGTGATCTTGTCCCCGACGCCGCCGGTGGAGTGCTTGTCGACCAGCGGGCGTCCGACGTCGCCGAAGTCGAGGACCTCGCCGGAGTCGATCATCGCCTGGGTCCAGTGCGCGATCTCGCCGGGCTCCATGCCGTTGAGCAGGATCGCCATGGCCAGCGCGGCCATCTGCTCGTCGGCGACCTCGCCGCGGGTGTAGGCGTCGACCACCCAGTCGATCTGGGCCTTCGACAGCGTGCGGCAGTCGCGTTTGGCCGCGATGACCTCGACCGCGGAGAAGCTCACGGGAGGTCCTCCGGGCCGAACGCGTCGGGCAGCACCTCGGTGAACGGCAGCACCCCGCGCGGGGTGTCGCAGAGCAGGGCGGCGCCGCCGAACTCGTGGAGCACCTGGCGGCAGCGTCCGCACGGCATGAGCAGGTCGCCGTCGCCGGAGCGGCAGGCGACCGCGAGCAGCCGTCCGCCGCCGGAGAGACGCAGCTGCCCGGCGAGGGTCACCTCGGCGCAGACGCCGAGGCCGTAGGAGGCGTTCTCGACGTTGCAGCCGGTGACCACCCGCCCGTCGTCGACGAGTGCGGCCGCGCCGACGTGCAGCCGGGAGTACGGCGCGTACGCCCAGGCCGCGGCCTGCACCGCGGCGGCCCGCAGGGCGTCCCAGTCCGGGACCGGTGCGTCGGGCCGCACCATGTCCGCACCCGCTCCGGACGGTCCCCCGCCTGCCATCTAGCGGCCCTCCCCGCGCCGGTACGGCTCGCCGAGCCGGGCCGGTGGTCGTAGTCGTTGCGAGGCCGCCGCGAGCACGATCAGCGTGACCAGCTGCGGGGCGTAGGAGGCGAACTCGCTGGGCACGGTGTCGACCGACCAGTAGACCGCGTAGACCAGCAGCCCCGCGACGAGCGCGACGGCGGCGGCGGTCCACATCCGGCGGATCGCCCACAGCACCGCGACGACGACCGCGACCAGCGTCGCGCCGTAGAGCAGCGCGTGCACCGCCTCACCGCCGGCACGCAGCTGCAGGCCGTCGACGTAACCGAACAGCGCCGAGCCGACGAGCAGCCCGGCGGGCCGCCAGTTGCCGAAGATCATCGCGGCGAGGCCGATGTACCCGCGGCCACCGACCTGGTTCTCCAGGTAGCCGAGCTGGCCGGGGTTGAGCACCAGCGCCGCTCCGCCGAGACCGGCGAGCGCGCCGGAGATCGTGACCGCGACGTACTTGTGCAGCACCACGTTCACGCCGAGCGACTCCGCCGCGACCGGCGACTCGCCCGCGCTGCGCAGCCGCAGCCCGAACGCCGTCCGCCACAGCACGAGGTAGCTCACCGGGACCAGCGCGACCCCGATGACCAGGATCGGCGTCAGGCCGGTGACCAGCCCGGACAGCAACCCGGCGAGGTCGGAGACGAACACCCGTTGCTGGGCCTCCAGTGCCGCGAGGCCCTCGGAGACCCCGGGGATCGAGAACTCGGTGAAGCCCTCCAGCCGCGGGGACTGGCGCGGGTTCTGCGAGACCGGGGTGAAGACCAGGGTCGCCAGGTACTTCGTCAGTCCCGTCCCGAGCAGGGTGATCGCGACGCCGGAGACGATGTGGTTGACGTTGAACGTCACCGTCGCGACGGCGTGCAGCAGCCCGCCGAGCGCGCCGAACACCAGCCCGCCGAGCATCGCCGCCCACGGCCCCCACTGGTAGCCGGCCCAGGCCGCGCCCCAGGTGCCGAGCACCATCATGCCCTCGAGGCCGATGTTGATGATCCCGGCGCGTTCGGCCCAGAGGCCGCCCAGGCCGGCGAGCAGGATCGGCAGCCCCAGCCGCACCGCGGCGGACGCGGTGCCGCCGGAGGTCAGCTGGGTCTGGCCGGTCAGCGTCACCGTGACCGACAGGATCGCGACCAGCGCGGCCGCGATCAGCGCCGACCGGGCCCAGCCGGGCAGGGACCGCGCACGATCCAGCACCGCGGTCACGACGACACCTCCGCGGGTTGCGGTGCGGGGGCCGCCGCGGCGACCCGCCGCTGCTCGGCCCGGCGCTCGACCCGGCGGACGACCTCGTAGGCGACGACCACCGACAGCACGATCAGGCCCTGCATGATCAGCACGATCTCCCGCGGGATGCCGACGACGTCGAGCGCCACCGCGGACTTGTCCAGGAACGCCCACAGCAGCGCGCCCAGCGCGATGCCGACGGGGTGGTTGCGGCCCAGCAGCGCGATCGCGATGCCGGTGAAGCCGTAGCCCTGCGGCGAGGACAGCGTGTAGGCGTGGTCGCGCCCGAGCAGCTCGGGCAACCCGACCAGCCCGGCGACCGCGCCGGAGAGCAGCAGCGCGACGACGATCGTGCGGCGGGCGTTCACCCCGCCGGTCGCGGCGGCCGTCGCCGACTCGCCGGAGGCGCGCAGCTCGAAGCCGAACCGGGTCCGTCCGAGGAGGAACCAGTAGCCGATGCCCAGCGCGGCCGCGACGAACACCATCCCGAAGATCGCGCCGTTGCCGATCGGGATCCCGGGGAACCAGCCCGACTCGGGGATCGGCGGGGTGGTGATGTTGTTGCCGCGCAGCTCGCCGAAGGTCTCGGCGCGGATCAGGTAGGCGATCAGCCCGGTGGCGATCGCGTTCAGCATGATCGTCGAGATGACCTCGGAGACGCCGCGGTAGGCCTTGAGCAGCGCCGGGATCGCGACCCAGGCGGCGCCGGTCAGCAGCGCCACCACCATGATCAGCACGGTGTGCAGGACCGGCGGGAGCGCCACCGTCCCGCCGACGATCGCGGCGACGCAGGCGGCGACCCGGAACTGGCCCTCGACGCCGATGTTGAACAACCGCATCTGGAAGCCGATCGCGACGGCCAGGGCGGCGAGGTAGTAGACGGCGGCGGAGTTCACGGTGTCCACGACGACCGTGCCCGAGCCGACCTGCGCGAGGATGGTGGTGACCGCCGTCCACGGCGACGCCCCGCTGATCACCAGGGCGACCCCGCAGAGCAGGGCGGCGACCGCGATCGCCAGGACGGGCGCGACGACGGCGCCCCGCAGCCGGCTCACGTGGCGGCTCCGGTCATCTTGGTACCCAGCTCCTCGGGGGTCACGGTCGCGGGATCGGCGGTGCCGACCAGCCGCCCGCCGGAGATGACGGCGAGAGTGTCGGACAGGCCGATCAGCTCGTCGAGGTCGGCCGAGACCAGCAGCACCGCGAGCCCGGCCGCGCGGGCGCGGCGCAGCTCGGCCCAGATGCCTGCCTGTGCGCCGACGTCGACGCCGCGGGTCGGGTGGGCCGCGATGAGCAGCACCGGGTCGCCGGACAGCTCCCGTCCGACGACGAGCTTCTGCTGGTTGCCACCGGACAGCGCGGCCGCCATGACGTCGATCCCGGGGGTGCGGACGTCGAAGTCGCGCACGATCCGCTCGGTGTCGGTGCGCGCGGCGGCGGTGTCCAGCAGCCCGCGCCGGGCGATCGGCGGCCGGGACTGGAACCCGAGGATCCGGTTCGCCCACAGCGGCTGCTCGCCGAGCAGGGCGTGGCGGGACCGGTCCTCGGGGACGTAGCCGATGCCGGCCTCGCGGCGGGCCATCGTCGACGTCGCCGAGATGTCGGTGCCGTTCAGCAGCACCCGGCCACGGGCGTGCCTGCGCATCCCCATGACCGTCTCGACGAGCTCGGTCTGGCCGTTGCCCTCGACGCCTGCGATGCCCAGCACCTCACCGGCGTGCACGACGAGGTCGACCCCGTCGAGCAGGTCGCGGCCGCCGTCCGGGCTCGCCAGCCCGAGGCCCTCGACGCGCAGCACCTCGCGGTCGGTCACGGTCGACTCGCGGGTCTCCGGCGAGGGCAGCTCCGAGCCGACCATCATCTCCGCCAGCTCGCGGTTGGTGACGGTCCGCGGGTCCGCGGTGCCGACCGTGCGGCCGCGGCGGATCACGGTGATCCGGTCGGCGACGGCGCGGACCTCGTCGAGCTTGTGCGAGATGAACAGGAACGTGTAGCCGTCGCCCTGCATCGTGCGCACGGTCGCGAACAGCTCGTCGACCTCCTGCGGGACCAGCACCGCGGTCGGCTCGTCGAGGATCACCGTGCGGGCGCCGCGGTAGAGCACCTTGAGGATCTCGATGCGCTGCCGGTCGGCGACGCCGAGGTGCTCGACGAGCGCGTCCTGCCGGGCGGCGAGCCCGACGGTCGCGGACAGCTCGGTGATCCGCGCCCGGGCCGCCTTCCCGATGCCGTGCAGGCGCTCGGCGCCGAGCAGCACGTTCTCGGCGACGGTCAGGTTGTCGGCCAGCATGAAGTGCTGGTGGACCATCCCGATCCCCGCGGCGATGGCGTCGGCGGGGCTGCGGAAGTGCGTCTCCGCCCCGTCGACGACGATCGTGCCCTCGTCGGGCGTCTGCATCCCGTAGAGGATCTTCATCAGGGTCGACTTGCCGGCGCCGTTCTCGCCGCAGAGGGCGTGGACCTCACCGTGGGTGACGGTGAGGTCCACGCCGTCGTTCGCGACGACGCCGGGGAAGCGCTTCGTGATCCCGCGGAGTGCGACCGCGTCGGGCTGGTCGGTCACTTGGTGGACTTGACCTGGATCTGTCCGGCGATGATCGCGGCCTTGTACGCCTCGAGCTGCGGGACGATGTCGTCGACCTGACCACCGGAGGTGGAGTAGCCGACACCGTTGTTGGCGAGGTCGAACCGCGCCGGGAGCTGCGCGACGGTGTTGCCCGCGACCGCGTTGATGTAGTCGTAGACCGCCACGTCGACCCGCTTGATCATCGACGTCATGATCGTGTCGCGGACCTGCGTCAGCTGCGGCGAGTTGTACTGGTCGGAGTCGACGCCGATGGCCTTCTTCTGCGCGGTCTGCGCGGCCGCGAAGACACCCTGGTTCGACTGGCCCGCGGCGGCGAAGGCGATGTCGGCGCCGCCGTCGTACTGGCCGGACGCGATCTCGGTGGCGCGGGTGGCGTCGTTGAAGCCGGTGAAGTCGCCGGCCGGGGAGATGTAGGCCGACTCGACGTCGATCTGCGGCGCGACGGCCTTGGCGCCCTGCTCGTAGCCGGCGTCGAACTTCTGGATCAGCGGGTTGTCGACGCCGCCGATGAACCCGACCTTGCAGGCCGAGGTCTTCAGCGCGGCCGCGGCGCCGACCAGGAACGAGCCCTGCTCCTCGGCGAAGACCAGCGGCTTGACGTTGGGCAGGTCGACCGTGTCGTCGTCGACGATGGCGAACTGGATGTTCGGGAACTCGGTCGCGACGGTCTTCACGCCGGTGGCGTAGTTGAAGCCGACCGCGACGATCGGGTTGAACCCGCCCTGTGCGAGCTGGCGGAGGCGGTTGGTGCCCGCGTCCTCGCTCTCCCCCGCCTGGGCGGTCGCCTCACGCGTGTTGGCCTTCTGGAGCCCCAGCTCGGCGACGGCGCGGTCGAGGCCGGCGGCCGCCGCGTCGTTGAACGAGGCGTCGCCACGCCCGCCGATGTCGTAGGCCAGCCCGACCTTGAGCCGGCTCGCGTCCGCCTTCGGGGCCTCCGGCGCCGGCTGGGCCGACGCGGCCGGCACCGACGGCGGCGCGACGCGCTCGCACTCCCCGGCCTGGGCGCCGCCGCCCCCGCCGGTGTCGCGGGCACAGCCCGCGAGCGTGAGTGCCGCCGCGGCCACGAGCGCGATCGCGGTCGCGTACCGGCTCCTGCCTCCGATGCGCTGGTTGATCCGCACGAGGTGACCTCCCCCTCCGGCGCCACCGCTCGGCGGCGCATGTCCGGACGGGACGGTAACCGCTGGACAACGGTTTCGGCAGAACTCGAAACACGGCCGTGACGCGGAATCGTCGAGCGGTTGACGGACGGTACCGTCCGCGCACCCGGACGATCTTGTACCCGGGAGGTGACGCAGTCTCGGAGGAGGATCGATGGATCGCGCGGAACGTACGGTGCAGGCCCCACCGGAGCGGGTGTGGGAGCTGGTCTCGGACATCACCCGGGCCGGTGAGTGGAGCCCGGAGGCCACCGGGGGACGGTGGCGCGGCGACGCGACCGGGCCCGCCGTGGGCGCGAGGTTCACCGGGGGCAACCGGCACGGACGGATCCGCTGGTCCACGCACTGCCGCGTCACCGAGTGCGAGCCGGCCCGCCGGTTCACCTTCGTCGTGACCGAGTCGCGCACGGCCTGGGGCTGGATCCTGGAGCCGGCCGGCGACGGGGCGACGACCGTCGTCGCCTGGCGGGAGAAGACCGGCGAGGCGGCGCTGCCGGTACGGCTGCTGCAGCGCAGCGGGATCCTGGGCCGGGACCGCGAGACCCTGATGCGCGACGGGCTGGAGCGCAGCCTGGACCGGGTCAAGGAGATCGTCGAGCGCTGACCGTGCCGCGGAGCGCGGTCCGTGGTGCCGGGCCCGCAGCGGGCGGCCCGTTCCGCCGGGCCGTGGGTCATGCTGCAACGGTGACGACCCCCGCCGGCCCGGGCTCCCCGCGCCGACCCGCCGCCCGGCTGCTCGTTCCCGTCGTCGTGGCGCTCGCGCTGGCCGGGGCGGCGGGCACCGCACCGGTCGCCTCCGCCGCTCCGGTCGCGGTCGCCGCGGGGTGCCCGGGGCAGGAGGTCCCGCCCGGCCCGCCCGCGCGGGAGGAGACGGTGCCCGTCCCCCCGCTGCCGGTGCCGTCGCCACCGGTCGGCGGGCTCGGCGGCTGCGGTGACACCCACGCCGGGCCGGTGCCGCCCCCGCCGGTCGGGGTCGCGTCGTACGTCGTCGCCGACCTCGACTCGGGTGCGGTGCTCGCCGCCCGGGCCCCGCACGCGCGGCAGCGTCCGGCGTCGACGATCAAGCTGTTGCTCGCGCTGGTCGTCGACGAGCGGCTGCCGATGGACCGGGTGGTCGTGGGCACCGCCGAGGACGGAGATGTCGACGGCAGCCGGGCCGGGATCGGTCCCGGCGGGCGCTACACGGTCGACCAGCTGCTGCACGGGCTGCTGCTGTCCTCGGGCAACGACGCCGCGAACGCCCTGGCCCGCGAACTCGGCGGGGTCCCCGCGACGCTGGCCGCCATGCGCGACGAGGCCCGCCGCCTCGGTGCCCTGGACACCCGTCCCGCGACGCCCTCCGGCCTCGACGGCCCGGGGATGTCCGCCTCGGCCTACGACCTGGGCCTGCTGCTGCGCGCCGCACTGGAGCGCCCGCGGATCGCGGCCGCGCTGACCACCCGGAGCATCCCGTTCCCCGGGTTCGCCGACAAGCCCGGCTTCCTGCTCGGCAACGATGACCGGCTCCTCGGTGCCCCCGGCTTCCTCGGCGGCAAGAACGGGTTCACCGACGCCGCCCGGCACACCTTCGTCGGCGCGATGGAGCGCGACGGGCGACGGCTGGTCGTCGCCGTCGTGCGCGGCGAGCCCCGGCCGGTGCTGATGGTCGACCAGGCCCGCGCCCTGCTGGACTGGGGCTTCGGCGCCCCGGCCACCGGGATCGGGACGCTGGTCGAGCCGGGCACCACGGGCTCCGCCGACGGCTCGGACACGCCCCCGGGCGCCGCGGCCCCCGCGGGCGGGGCAGGCGGCGCGGACGGCGCAACGGGATCCGGGGGCGCGGACGGGGCGACGCGGAGCGCCGACGGGGCGACGTCGACCGGCGCCCCCGATCCCGCGGGTGCTGCGCCGATCCCCGCCGCGGTGCTGGTCGGCGGGGTCGCCGCGCTCGCCGGTGTCGGGGCGCTGGTGGCCGCGCGGCTGCGCCGGCGCCGTTGACCTGCGGCGGACGCCCGCCCGGTGCCCGAGGGCCGGGGTGCACCCTTCTGCGAATCCGCTTACCGGGTAAGCGGATTCGTCGGACGGCGTCCCCGGAGCTCGGGTCCGCGGGACCGTTCACCGGGCGAAGGAGTTCGTCGGGGCCCGCACCGGGAGAATCGGCCGAGACGGCACGGGCTCACTCCGGCGCCCGAGGGCCGGGCCCCACCCTCCTGCGAACTCGCTTACCGGGTAAGCGAATTCGTCGGGATCACGTCCTTCGAGATCGGGGCTTCGAGATCGGGGCGGGACGGCGATCCGGGTCAGCGCCGCCGGCGCCCCAGGGCCCGCAGGCCGAGTGCCCCGCCGATCAGACCCGCGGTGAGCAGGCCCGCCGACGCGAGCGCGCCGGGCCCGTCCCGGACGACGTACTGCGGCCGGATGATCGCCGGGGCGGGCAGGTCGCGGTAGCCCAGGTCGTTCTCCTCGGCGCTGGCGGCCCAGGCCGTCACGAACAGCAGGAACCGCGAGGTGAAGAAGATGAAGACCAGCAGACCGAGGATCGAGCCGAAAGCCGCACCGGCCGCGGAGTTCGTGACCGAGCCGAGATAGATCACCATCACCCGCTGCAGGATCGCGAACCCGATCGCGCCGATCAGCGCGGCCCTGGCCGCGCTGCGCAGGGACACGGGTTCGCGCGGCAGGCGGGCGATCACCCAGAGGAACACCAACCAGTTACCGGCGAGCACGAGCAGGAACGAGGCGATGCTCAGCAGCACGCGTGCCCACGTCGCCTCGCCGAGGCCGACCAGGTCGAGCAGGAACCTCCCCGCCGCGCCACCGATCGAGGAGATCGCGAACGACAGCACCAGGGCCAGCCCGAGCCCGACCAGGGCGAGCAGGTCGAACGCCAGCCTCTTGATCATCGGCGGGGCATCGTCCCGCTGGCCCCACTGCTCGGTCAGCGCCTCGCGCAGGTTGCTCATCCAGCCGATGCCCGAGTACAGCGCGCCGACCAGACCGATCAGACCGATCGCCCCGGCCCGGTCGATCGCGGTCTGCACGATCCCGCCGAGCAGCTCGCCGATCTGGCCCGGCGCGGCCGACTGGATCGCCTGGCGCAGGGAGTCGAGGAGCTCAGGGTTGCCGCGCAGCACGAACCCGGCCGCCGCGAACCCGACCATCAGCAGCGGTACCAGCGCCAGGATCGAGAAGTAGGTGATCGCCGCGGCGTAGTGGTCGCCGTGGTTCTCGGTGTAGCGCTCCCCCGCCCGGACCAGGTGGTCGAGCCACGGATGCTTCTCCCGCTGGCGGTCGAGGAAGGTCTCGGTCTCCTCCTCGTCGGTCTCCAGCCGGTGCGCGATCGTGGCAGCGCGGTTCTCGGCCATCATTCCCCCGGTTCGGTGGTTCTCCCCGCCCCGGGAGCGTCGCTCAGGCGGGCGGGAGGAACCCGATCCTCTCGTGAACCGCGGCCAGTGTCGCGCCGGAGACCTCACGCGCACGGGTGGCACCGCGCGCGAGCACCCGGTCGAGCTCGGCCGGATCGGCCAGGTAGCCGTTCACCTTCTCCGCGAACGGCTCCGCGAACGCGGCGACGATCTCGCCCAGGTCCTTCTTCAGGTCGCCGTAGCCGCGGCCGACGTACTCGGCCTCGACCTCGGCGACCTTCCGGTCGGTCATCGCCGCGTTGATGGTGAGCAGGTTCGCGATGCCCGGCTTGTTCTCCGGGTCGAAGCGGATCTCGCGCTCGTTGTCGGTCACCGCGGACCGGATCTTCTTGGCCGAGGTCCGCGGCGGGTCGAGGAGCTCCACGATCCCGCTGGGCGACGACGCCGACTTGCTCATCTTCGCCGTCGGATCCTGCAGGTCGTAGATCTTCGCCGTGGCCTGCGGGATGTGCGGCTCGGGCACCCGGAACGTCTTGCCGAAGCGGTGGTTGAACCGCTGCGCGAGATTGCGGGTCAGCTCCAGGTGCTGGCGCTGGTCCTCGCCGACCGGGACGCGGTCGGCCTGGTAGAGCAGGATGTCCGCGGCCTGCAGGATCGGGTACGTGAACAGGCCGACCGTCGCCCGGTCGGTGCCCTGCTTGGCGGACTTGTCCTTGAACTGGGTCATCCGGCCGGCCTCGCCGAAACCGGTGATGCACTCCAGGATCCAGGACAGCCGCGCGTGCTCCGGGACGTGCGACTGCACGAACAGCGTGCAGCGGTCCGGGTCGAGCCCCAGCCCGAGCAGCTGCGCGGCCGCGACCCGGGTACGCCGGGCCAGCTCGGCCGGGTCGTGCTCCACCGTGATCGCGTGCAGGTCCACGACGCAGTAGAACGCCTCGTGGTCGTCCTGCAGGGCCACCCACTGCCGCAGCGCACCCAGGTAGTTGCCGAGGTGGAACGAGTCGGCCGTGGGCTGGATCCCGGACAGCACGCGGGGACGGTGGGCGTCGTTCATGCCCGCCATCGTTCCCTACCGTCCGTCATCTCGGGCGCACCGGGGACACCGAGTCCCGGGCGAACGCCCGCCCGCACTGCTCGCAGTCCAGCCGCACGCAGAGCGGCTGCCCGCAGGCCCGGTGGCGGATCGTGAGGTCGATCGGGGCGCCGTCCCCGCCGCACCAGCGGTGCGACCACTCGACCAGGCAGGCGTGGATCGGGAAGCTGGCCCGCCCCTTGTCGGTGAGGCGGTACTCGCCGTCGCCGCTGCGGCTGAGCACCCCGAGCGCGACGAAGCGGCGCAGCCGGTCCGACAGCACCTCCGGGGAGATCGCCAGCTCGTGGGCGAAGCAGGTGAACGCCCGGATCCCGGTGAGCGCGGCGCCGAGGACGGCGGCACCCCACCGGTCGCCGATGATCTCCATCGCACCGGGCAGGAACGAGAGCGGGTCGACGGGCAGCGTGCCGCGGGTGCGCCGCGGGTGCCTGCGGGCCAGCAGGTCCAGCCCCGGCGCCCACGGCTCGCGCTCGACGTCGGTGTCCCGCGGCCCGACCGCGCCGCCGCAGGCCGCGCAGCACACCCGCACCCGGGTGGGGCGGCCGCAGTCGCGGTGCACGATCTCGGGGAGCGGGACCTCCCGCGGGACCCAGGTCTTCTCCCAGTCCCAGGTGCAGATCAGCAGCTTCCAGATGTCGCCGCCGCGCTCGGTGAGGACGTAGCCGCGGCGCTCGCGGCCACCGTCGGCGTAGCTGCGGGGCTCGAGCAGACCCGCGTCGACGAGACCGCGCAGCCGCGCCGACAACGTCGCGTCGGAGATGTTGAGGGTCTCCCGCCACCCCGCGTACCGGCTGACGCCGAGAAAGGCGCGCTGCAGGATCAACAGCGTCCAGGTGTCGGCGAGCAGGCCGAGACCGCGCCCCACGGCGCCCAGCTCCTGCGGCCGCACCCGCTCGCCTCCCTTGACCCCGGACTGCTCAAGATCGTACCGTTGGCCTCACTCTGCCGATCGAAGCCGCGCCTCCGGGCACGGCCGGCGGCGGGGTGGACCGGGTCGGGGGGTCGGTCCACCGGCCGGGGCGGACGTCCTGCGACAGCGCGGTGAGGGGGCTGCGGCAGCCGCGGGGCGTCGTCCCGGTCAGCA
Source organism: Pseudonocardia sp. ICBG1034 (assembly GCF_020131375.1). Lineage (NCBI taxonomy): Bacteria > Bacillati > Actinomycetota > Actinomycetes > Pseudonocardiales > Pseudonocardiaceae > Pseudonocardia > Pseudonocardia sp. ICBG1034. The sequence continues at coordinate 990,599 of NZ_JAHLEK010000015.1, read as the reverse complement.
CGTCATCCGTTCTCCCGGTCCTTCTCCTGCTCCGGGTCCTCGGGTCGCGAGGCCGGCTCGACCGTCACCACGCCCTTGTCGAGGTCGATCGGGCCGAGCCGCCACTGCTGCCCGCCCTGCGCGGCGTCCGAGTCCTCGTGCATCCGCTTCCGCGGGAACATCTCTCCGAGTACACCCATACCGCCACCGTAGGCCGATCGGCGGCCGAGCCGGTCCCGCGCGGCCCGGGGGCGGCGCGGGACCGGCCGGGATCAGGCCGGGGTCAGCGGCAGCATCCGCGGCCCGGTACCCGACGCCGGGGTGAGCACGCGGGGCTCGCCGCGGTAGGTCGTCGTCCGCTGCCGGACCGGGCGACCGGCGGCCGCCGCGATCGCGGTGAGCTCGGCGACGGAGCGCTCGGAGCCGTTCTCCGAGCCGGCCATCCGGGAGATCGTCTCCTCCATCAGGGTGCCGCCCATGTCGTCGGCGCCCCCGGCCAGGATGTCCGCGGCGAGGTCGTCGCCGAGCTTCACCCAGGAGCACTGGACGTGGTCGATCCGCCCGTGCAGTGCGAGCCGGGCGAACGCGTGCACCGCCCGGTTGTCGCGCTCCGTCGGACCCGGCCGGGCGATCCCGGCCAGGTAGATCGGGGCGTTGTGGTGCACGAACGGCAGCGGCACGAACTCGGTGAACCCGCCGGTGCGGTCCTGGATCGACGCCAGTGTGCGCAGGTGCCCGAGCCAGTGCCGGGGCTCGTCGACGTGGCCGTACATCATCGTCGAGCTGCTGGGGATCCCCAGCTCGTGCGCGGTCGAGACGACCTCGATCCACTGCGACGCCGGCAGCTTGCCCTTGGTCAGCACCCACCGGACCTCGTCGTCGAGGATCTCGGCGGCGGTGCCCGGGATCGAGCCGAGCCCGGCGGCCTTCAGCTCGGTCAGCCACTCCCGGATCGACACCCCGGCCTTGGCCGCCGCGGAGACGATCTCCATCGGGGAGAACGCGTGCACGTGCATCCCCGGCACGGCCGCGGTGACCGCGCGGACCAGGTCGGCGTAGAACGACACCGGCAGCTGCGGGTCGATGCCGCCCTGCACGCAGACCTCGGTGGCGCCGTCACGGGCGGCCTCCGCGGCGCGCTGGGCGACCTCGTCGAGCGAGAGCCGGAAGGCGTCGGCGTCGCGCTCGCGCTGGGCGAACGCGCAGAACCGGCAGCCGACGTAGCAGACGTTCGAGAAGTTGATGTTCCGGTTGACCACGTAGGTGACGTCGTCCCCGGTGACCTGCCTGCGCACGTCGTCGGCGAGGTCGAGCAGCGTGCGCAGCGCGGGCCCGTCGGCGGTCAGCACGGCCATCGCGGCGTCGGCGTGCGCCGGGTCGAGCAGCGCTGCCGGGTCGGACGCGGCCAGGTCCAGCCCGGCCCGGACGTCGGAGTCGAGCCGCTCGGGGGCCGCCCCGTGGCCGGCGCGCTGGTGCTCCAGCTCGGCGGCCACCTCGTCCCAGTCGCCGTAGACGTCGCCGAAGTCGCTGCGCCGGTCCTCGGTGCGCCCGGTCGTGTCGATCGTGGCGTTCAGGTCGGTGCGCCCGGTCGAGGCGAACCCGCCGTCGGGTTCCTGCCATGCCCGCCCCTCCACGACGGCGTCGGGCCGGGCGAGCCCGTCCGGCCCGGCCAGCGCGGCGACGTGGCCGTGCAGCCGCGCGTCGATCCACGGCGACCCGGCCCGCACGTACTTCGGGTAGGCGGTGAGCCGCTCCTGCAACGAGAAGCCCTCGGCCTCGGTGATCGCGGCCAGCTCGTCGACGGCGGGCCACGGCATCTCCGGGGACACGTGGTCCACCGTCACCGGGGAGACACCACCCCAGTCGTCGATCCCGGCACGCAGCATCAGCGCCTGCTCGTCGCCGACGAGGTTCGGCGGCGCCTGCAGCCGGACCTTCGGGCCCAGCACCAGCCGGGCGACGGCGATGGTGGCGGCCAGGTCCTCCAGGTCGGCGTCCGGGTCGTTCGCCATCGCGGTGTCGGGCTTGGCGCGGAAGTTCTGGACGATCACCTCCTGCACGTGCCCGTGCGCGCGGGCGGCGGAGCGGATCGCGAACAGCGACTCGGCCCGCTCGGTGCGGTTCTCGCCGATGCCGATCAGGATGCCGGTGGTGAACGGGACGCCGACGCGGCCGGCGTCGGTGAGGGCGCGCAGCCGGACCGCGGGCTCCTTGTCGGGGCTGCCGAAGTGCGGGCCGCCCCTCTCGAACAGCCGCTGCGACGTCGTCTCCAGCATCATCCCCATGCTGGCCGCGACCGGCTTGAGCCGGGTCAGCTCCTCCCAGCTCATGACGCCCGGGTTGAGGTGCGGCAGCAGCCCGGTCTCCTCCAGGACGGCGATCGCGCAGGCCCGGACGTAGTCGAGGGTGGAGTCGTAGCCGCGCGCCTCGAGCCACTCGCGGGCCTGCGGCCAGCGGTCCTCGGGGCGGTCGCCGAGGGTGAACAGGGCCTCCTTGCAGCCCTGCGCGGCGCCCTGGCGGGCGATCTCGACGACCTCGTCGCGCTCCAGGTACATGTCGTCGAGCCTGTGCGGGACGGTCGCGAACGTGCAGTAGTGGCAGCGGTCGCGGCAGAGCCGGGTCAGCGGGATGAAGACGTTGCGGGAGTAGGTGACCACGCCCGGGCGGCCCTCCTCGACCAGTCCGGCGTCGCGGACCCGGCCGGCGTGCCCGAGCAGCTCGTCGAGGTGCTCACCGCGGGCGGCGAGCAGGACGGCGGCCTCGGTGACGTCGAGGGTGGACCCGTCCCGGACCCGGCGCAGGGCCCGGCGGAACGCCGAGTCCGAGGGCACCGGTTCGGCGGGTGCGGGGGTCGGGAGTCCGACCGGCGGTTCGGCCTCGGCCGGGACGGGTGCGGCAGGAGTATCGGCCATGCCACCCACACTAGGTTTCGCGGATCATCGCAGCGACCGTCCGTTTCCCGGCGATGGATCACGGCCGATGCGGGAATACGGCTCAGGCGACCTCGGCGGGCGTCCCGCCGGTGACCGCGACGAGCTCGTCGAAGGTCGTCGGGAACACCGAGCGGGCCACCCCGCCGGCCGCCCAGACCCGGTCGAAGTCCCCCAGTGCGACGTCGACCAGGGTGCGTACCGGCGCCGGGTGCCCGACCGGGGCGACCCCGCCGATGACCTGCCCGGTCGCCTCGCGCACGAACTCCTTGGACGCCCGGCCGACCCGCTGCGCGCCGACCAGGGCGGCGACCCTGTCGGTGTCGACCCGGTGCGCGCCGGAGGTGAGCACGAGCAGCGGGGCGCCGTCGGCGTCGAAGACCAGCGAGTTCGCGATCTGGCCGACCTCCACCTCCAGCGCGGCGGCCGCCGCGGCCGCGGTGGTCACCGCGTCGGGCAGCAGCACCAGGCCCGCGATCGACGCGGGATCGGCACCGGCCCGGCGCAACGCCTCCTTCACGGCGGCGACGCGGGGGTGGTCGGCGGGGTGTTCGACGCTCCGGCTCACCCGGCCCATCCTGCCCCCGCCGCGTCCGCGGGCGCCGCCGGGTTCCCGCCGCCGGGTGTGTTCAGAGGACGGCGAGGACCAGCAGCACGACGACGACCACGGCCAGCACCCCGGCCACGCCCAGCAGGATCCAGCGGTTGCGGCCGAGGTCCCCGCCCGGGGACCGGGGCCGCGCGCCGCGTTCGAACAGCTCGGCGGCCCGGTCGTGGGTCGGGCGCTCGGCCGGGTCGTCGGCGGTGAGGCCGTCCAGGACCGTCGCGAGCGCGCTGCCCGCCGACGGGCGCGGGCCCGCCGCCTCGCGCAGGACGACACCCAGGCACCACAGGTCCGCGGCCGGGGTGTCGGCGCCCTCGGGGGCGGCGGGCGCACCGTTCCCGCCGGGGCGCGGACCGACCGCGCGGGCGAGGCCGACGTCGGTGAGCAGGGCGCGGCCGTCGGCGGCGACCAGCACCGCGTCGGCGTCGAGGCCGCCGTGGGTGCCGCCGTCGGCGTGCACCGCACGCAGTGCGGCCAGCACGTCCCGGCCCACGAGCGCGACCTGCCGGGGAGAGGGCGGCGCCGTCCCGACGACCGCACCCAGCGGTCGCGCCTCCGGGTGCTCGGTGACCAGGTACTCGCGCATGTCCCCGGCCGAGGACCGGTCGGTGACCAGGTCCAGCACCCCGACGACCGACGGGTGGCGCAGCCGTCCGGCCGCCCGGACCTCGGTGAGCAGCCGCTCCCGGACCCCTGCGACCGCGGGCAGCGCGATCTCGGTGACGGCGACGGTGCGGCCGGTGATGCGGTCCTCGGCTCGGTGGGTGGGCCCGAAACCGCGCCGGCCCAGCTCGTCGAGCAGCAGGTAGCGGCCGCCGACCATCCGGCCGGCGATCACACGGCCCCCAGCCGGACGACGACGGGGGCGTGGTCGGAGAAGCGCCGGTCGTGCGCGGGCGCCCGGTCCACGACGGCCTCGTGCGCGGCGTCCGCGAGCCCGGGCGTGGTGACGATGTGATCGATCCGCCACCCGGTGTCGTTGTCGAAGGCCCGCCCGCGGTAGCTCCACCACGAGTACGGCCCGTCGACGCCCGGGTGGCGCTCGCGCACCACGTCGCGCCAGCCGTGCTCGAGCAGCTTCGCGAACCACTCCCGCTCGTGCGGCAGGAACCCGGAGTTGCGCCGGTTCCCGCGCCAGTTGCGCAGGTCCAGCTCGGTGGGCGCGATGTTCCAGTCCCCGCCGACGACCATCTGCCGCCCGGTCGCGGCGCACCGGTCGAACGCGGTGCGCAGATGGTCACCGAAGGCCGCGCAGAACGCGTCCTTGTGGTCCTGCCGCTCGGTGCCCGCCTCGCCCTTGGGCAGGTACAGCGAGGCGACGGTGAGCCCGCCGGGCAGGTCCACCTCGAGGTAGCGGCCGTCGAGGTCGGTGGTGGGGTCGGTGCCGTTGCTCGCTCCGCGGGCTCCGCTCGGGAAGCCGATCCGTACCGCCTCGGGCTCGTCCCGGCTCAGCACCGCGACGCCGTTGCGGCCCTTCGCCGTCAGCGACGGGGCCAGGCGCAGGTGCCAGCCGCCCTCGTCGAGCGCGGCCAGGAAGGCGGCCGGCAGCTCGTCGGGCCGGGCCCGGACCTCCTGCAGGCAGACCGCCCGCGCGTCGGTCGCGGCCAGCCACTCCAGCAGCCCCTTGGTGGCGGCGGCACGGACCCCGTTGACGTTGACCGTGGCGAGCGCGTTCACACCGTCTACTGTGCCGCACCCCTGATCACGCTGCGCGACGGGTTCAGCACCGGCTGCCCGAGGTCGCGGCGACGGAGTCCACCGGGACCCACTGGTTCTGCTCGGTGAGCTTGCGGAAGCCGCCGTCGACGATCGTCTCGGCCGCGACCTCGGTCCCGACCGGGAGCGTGCGGACCGGCGCCGCCGAGTCGCCGGGCGCCGAGCGCACCGTCACCTGCTCGCCCTGCACGACGACACGGCACCCGGTGGTCTCCAGGTTCCCGGTGACACCGCCGTAGGCGAGGGCGACGACCGTGAGGCCGACTCCGATGAGCCCGACCAGCGGCCAGCCCCTCAGGAGCGACTTCCGGGTGAGCCCGAAGACCTTCGCCACCGTGGTTCCCCTCCCGCCGAGCGCTGCCGCGACCACGGTAGCCGGTCCGCGGCCGTGGGCTCGACCACCACGGGGGTGTCGGGCCGGTTACTCCTGCGGGCGGGCGGGGCCGGTGAACAGATAGCGTGTGGCCCAGTCAGCGGGTCGCCGCGCCGGGGACCCGCCCGGTCGTCCCGGGCCCGTCCGCCGGCGCCGTCGCGGCCCGCTCGCTGGACACGGCAGCACACACGACGAGCCGAGGCAGGCCTGAGGACGCGATGAAGCTCATCTACACGTACACCGACGAGGCGCCGGCACTGGCGACCCACTCCTTCCTGCCGGTCATCGAGGCCTTCGCCGGCCAGGCCGGGGTCGACGTGGAGACCCGCGACATCTCCCTGGCCGCCCGCATCCTGGCGAAGTTCCCGGACCGGCTCACCGACGCCCAGCGCGTCCCGGACTCGCTGTCCGAGCTGGGCGAGCTGGCGAAGACCCCGGACGCCAACATCATCAAGCTGCCGAACATCTCGGCGTCGATCCCGCAGCTCAAGGCGGCGATCACCGAGCTCCAGGGCGCCGGCTACGACGTGCCGGACTACCCGGAGAACCCGCAGACCGAGCAGGAGAAGGCCGCCCGCGCCGCCTACGACTCGGTCAAGGGCTCCGCGGTCAACCCGGTGCTGCGCGAGGGCAACTCCGACCGCCGTGCCCCGCTGTCGGTGAAGAACTTCGCCCGCAAGCACCCGCACTCGATGGGCGCCTGGAGCTCCGACTCCACCAGCCACGTCGCCACCATGGACGACGGCGACTTCCGCCACTCCGAGACCTCGTTCACCGCCGCCGGTGACGGCGCGGTCCGCATCGAGCACGTCGCCGCCGACGGCACCGTCACGGTGCTGAAGGAGAAGGTCGCGCTGCTGGACGGCGAGGTGTTCGACGGCGCCGTCATGCGTCGCGAGCCGCTGCAGGCCTTCCTCGCCGAGCAGGTCGCCGACGCCAAGGCCAAGGGCGTGCTGTTCTCGGTGCACCTCAAGGCCACGATGATGAAGGTCTCCGACCCGATCATCTTCGGCCACGCCGTCCGCGCCTACTTCGCCGACGTGTTCGCCTCCTTCGCCGACGACCTCGCCTCCGTGGGCGCCGACCCCGACGACGGCCTCGCCTCGATCCTGACCGCGCTGCAGAAGCTGCCCGCCGACAAGCGCGACGCCGTCGAGAAGGCCATCACCGCCGCCTACGAGACCGGCCCGGCGCTGGCCCAGGTCGACTCGGCGCGCGGCATCACCAACCTGCACGTGCCGAGCGACGTCATCATCGACGCCTCGATGCCGGCCGCGATCCGCTCGTCGGGCCGGATGTGGAACGCCGACGACGCGCTGCAGGACACGAAGTTCGTCATCCCGGACTCGTCCTACGCCCCGCTCTACGACGAGACCGTCAAGCACTGCCAGGCCAACGGCGCCTTCGACCCGACGACGATGGGCACCGTCCCGAACGTCGGGCTGATGGCCCAGAAGGCCGAGGAGTACGGCAGCCACGACAAGACCTTCGAGATCGCCTCCGCGGGCACCGTGCGCGTCGTCGACGCGGCGTCGGGCGAGGAGAAGCTCTCGCACGAGGTCGGCGAGGGCGACATCTGGCGCGGCTGCCAGACCAAGGACGCCCCGATCCGCAACTGGGTCGGTCTGGCCGTCGAGCGGGCCCGGGCCACCGGCTCCCCCGCCGTCTTCTGGCTGGACTCGGCGCGCGCCCACGACGCGCAGCTGATCGCGAAGGTCGAGACGTACCTGGGCGAGCACGACACCGACGGCCTGACCATCGAGATCCTCCCGGTCGCCGAGGCCACCCGCTACACCCTGGAGCGGGCCCGCAAGGGCGAGGACACCATCTCGGTGACCGGCAACGTGCTGCGCGACTACCTCACGGACCTGTTCCCGATCATGGAGCTGGGCACGTCGGCGAAGATGCTGTCGATCGTCCCGCTGATGAACGGCGGCGGCCTGTTCGAGACCGGCGCCGGCGGGTCCGCGCCGAAGCACGTGCAGCAGCTGCAGAAGGAGAACCACCTGCGGTGGGACTCCCTCGGCGAGTTCCTCGCGCTGGCCGTCTCGCTGGAGATGCTGGCGTCGAAGACCGAGGAGCCGCTGCGGGCCAAGCTGCTCGGCCAGACCCTCGACGAGGCCACCGGCAAGCTGCTGGAGAACGGGAAGTCGCCGTCGCGCAAGGTCGGGGAGCTCGACAACCGCGGCAGCCACTTCTACATCGCGCTGTACTGGGCGCAGGCCCTCGCCGCGCAGACCGAGGACACCGAGCTGGCCGCGATCTTCGCCCCGCTCGCCGAGAAGCTCGCCGCCGCCGAGGACACGGTCGTCGGTGAGCTGAACGCGGTCCAGGGCGACCCGGTCGACCTGGGCGGCTACTACTACGTCGACCGTGCGAAGACCGACGCGGTCATGCGGCCGAGCGCCACGTTCAACGCGGCGATCGACGCCTTCGCCGGCAAGTAGCCCCACCGCGACGGCCCGTCCCCCCCGTTGCCGGGAGGGCGGGCCGTCGTCGTGTCAGGCCGAGCTGACGCCGGGGACGAGCCCGGAGCGGAACGCCTCCACGAACAGCGCGTGGTCGGCGCGCACGGTCCGCGCGTAGTCGTGGGCGAACTCCACGACCCACTCCACGAACGCGTCCTCCGCACCGGCGGTGCGCGCCGCGACCGCCTCCTCGACCCGGAAGTCGACGAGCGCGTGGTCGGCGTCGGCGTCGGCCACACAGTGGATCTTCGCGGTGGCCCGGCCCAGGTCCGCGACGACCGGCGCGATCTCGTCGGGCTCGGTGAGCTCCGACCAGTCCAGATCCGCCTCGTAGGGCGAGACCTCGGCGACGACGAACCCGACGCCGCCGAGCTCGGTCCAGCCCAGCATCGGGTCGGCGTGCGCCTGCAGCGCGCGCTGCGAGACCGCCGTCCGGTGCCCGTGGTGGCGGAACGCCGCCGCCACCCGCTCGTCGGTGACCACCCGCGAGGGCGCGGCCACGTTGCCCTGCTTCATCGAGACGACGATGTCGTTGTCCAGCGCCTGGTTCAGCCCCTCGACCAGCACCGTGTAGGTGGGCAGCCCGGCGCTGCCGATGCCCACGCCGGACCGCCCGGCGACGTCCTTGACGGTGTAGGCGACGCCGCGGTGGCGCCGGGACTCCGGGATCGTGGCCACGTAGGCCTCGAACGCCGCGGTGACCGCGGCCTTCTCGTCGCCGTCGAGGGTGCGGACGCCGGGGCCGGCGCGCAGGATGCGGTCGAAGCCCTCGGTCTCGGTGACCGCGTCGAGCAGCCCGACCCGGGTCCGGGTGCGCGCGGTCTGCAGGACCTGGTGCACCGGGCCCTCGGTGGTGTCCAGGCGCAGCGAGAACGCGTCGTCGTCGCGGTCGGCGAAGTGCCGCACCTGGGCCAGGTAGCTGCGGCAGTAGCGCTCGACGAGCTCGGACAGCGACCGGTCCGACAGCGCCTTGCGCCAGCCGAGCAGGCACAGGCTGGCCGCGAACCGGGTGACGTCCCAGGTCCAGTGGCCGAGGTAGGCCTCGTCGAAGTCGTTGACGTCGAAGACGAGCACGCCGTCGCCGTCCATGTAGGTGCCGAAGTTCTCCGCGTGCAGGTCGCCCTGGATCCAGACCCGGGCGGTCCGCTCGTCGACCCAGGGGTCCTCGCGGCGGGCGACGTCGTCGTAGAACAGGCAGGCGCTGCCCCGGTAGAACGCGAACGGGTCGGCGGCCATCTTCCGGAACTTGGTCCGGAACGCCGCGGGGTCGGCGGCCATCAGGTCGTCGAAGGCGGTCACGAGGGTGTCGACGATGTGGCCGCTGCGGTCGGTCATGGCGCGATCATGCTCGCGGACGGTGGCGGGGACCACCTCCGTCCGTGGGGCCCCGCCGGACCGTGCGCCGCCGACCGGGTGGCGGATGGATCTTCGTTGCGATCAACGGGTGATCAGCGGGGCCACCGTGGGCGACGTCACGCAACCCGTCCGGAGCAACCCCCGTCCCGGAGCGGGTGTACCCACCGGTAGAATCTCGTTAGCGATGATCATTATCAGGCCGTCCCGCAGCACACCGACCGGGGATCTCCCCGCCCGGCCGGGCCGGGTCGTGCGCGCGACCAGCACCGGCCCCGGGCGTCCCGGGAGCAAGCGTCCCGCAGGCCCCCGCAGGCCCCCGACCCGGCGCCCGGCGGGCCCGGAGACGACCGGCGGCAGCCGCAGCTGACCCGGTCAGGACCGGCCCAGACCGGCGTCGCGCGCCCGCACGATCGCCTCCGCCCGGTCCGCCACCTGCAGCTTCGCGAAGATGTTCGACACGTTGTTGCGCACCGTCTTCGGCGACAGGAACAGCGCGGCCGCGATCCGGTCGTTCGACCGGCCGGCCGCCAGCAGGTCGAGGACCTCCCGCTCCCGCGCGGTCAGCTCCGGGAACACCGTCGGCGGGGCCGTCCCGGGCTCCGGCGGGGCCGCGAGGAAGTCCACGATCCGGCGGGCCATCGCCGGACCGAACACCACGTCTCCCCGGGCGACGCCGGTGACCGCACGGACGATCTCGGCCTGGTTGGCCCCTTTCAGCAGGTAGCCCCGCGCACCGGCCCGCATCGCCGCGAACACGGTCTCGTCCTCCTCGCTCATCGTCAGCACCACCACCCCGGTCGAGGGCGCGGCCGTGGTGATCTCGCGGGTCGCGGCGATACCGTCCAGATCCGGCATCCGCACGTCCATCACGACGACGTCGGGCGCCGTGTCCGCGGCCATCGCGACGGCCCGGGCTCCGTCCGCGGCGGTGCCGACGACCTCGATCCCCGGCACCGAGGCCAGCAGCGCGGCCAGCCCCTCCCGGTACACCGGGTGGTCGTCGGCCAGCAGCACCCGGACCGGGCCCTCGTCGGTCGTGTCCACGGTCATCCCTCCCCCAGCGGCAGCCGGGCCCGCACGACGGTGCCGCCACCGTCGGGGGCCAGCACCGCGCACGTCCCGCCGAGCTCCGCGGCCCGTTCGCGCACCGACAGCGTCCCCACCCCGGCGACGACGTCGGGCGCGATCCCGCGACCGTCGTCGACGACCTCCACCACCAGGAAGCCGGACCCGCGGACCAGCCGGATGCGGGCGGTGCGGGCGGCGGCGTGCCGCACCACGTTCGTCAGGGCCTCGGCCGCGATCCGGTACGCGGCCACCTCCACCGCGGCGGGCAGGGCCGGCCCCTCGCCCTCCTCGACCACGGTCACGGCCAGACCGGGCGGCGCCGTGCGGCGCGCCAGCTCGCGCAGCGCACCCGCCGGGCCGAGCTCGTCGAGCGCGGGTGGTCGCAAGTCGTGCACCAGGCGGCGCATGTCCGCCAGCACCGCGGCGACATCAACGGTCGCCGCCTCCAGCATCCGGTCCGCGGCCACCGGGTCCGACGCAGCCAGGTTGCGGGCGGTCTCGATCCGCAGGGTGACCGCCCCGAGCGCCGGACCGAGACCGTCGTGCAGGTCGCGACGCAGCCGGCGGCGCTCCTCCTCGCGGGCGGTCACCAGTGCCGTCCGGTGCACCTGCAGGCGGGTCGAGAGCTCGTCGGCCCGGGCCGCCGACGCGGCCTGCCGGACCAGGTCCCCGAGCAGCCGCTGGTCGCGGTCGGACAGCGCGGCACCGGCCGAGCACAGGTCGACCCGGCCGATCCGCGCGCCGCGCCAGGTCACCGGTAGCTCGGTGACCGGCCCGCTCGGGCGGCCGTGCTCGACGACGGCGGTGCCACCGTCCGGCCGGGTCGTGACGACTCGGACGTAGGGCAGCCGGAACGCCTCCGCGACCGATCCGGCCAGCGCGGCGAGCAGCCGGTCACCGCGGGCGTCCTCCAGCCGGGCCGCGAGGGTCGACAGCGCGCCGTAGGGGTCGTCCCGGCCGCCGCGCGCGAGCCGCCGCGCCGCGGACCACAGCCGGGTCCGCAACGGCGTGTACAGCACCGCGACGACGGCGACGGCCAGGAACGCGGCGTCCTGCCCGCCCAGCAGGTTCCCGGCCAGTGCCAGCAGCAGGACGTCGACCGCGACCGTCGCGGCCAGCAGCAGGACCGACACCACGGTGCCGGAGAGCAGCCGGTCGACGTCGTAGAGCCGGTGCCGGGTGACCGCGACGACGACCGCCCCCGACGTCGCCGCGATCGCGAGACCCAGCAGCACCGTCGGCCACGGGGCGGGCAGCACCCACGTCGGGACCACGAGCAGCGCGCTCACCAGCCCGGCCCACACCAGCCAGCGCAGCTGCAGGCGCCGTTCCCCCCGCGCGGCCCGGTACCGGGCGACGACCGCCGCCGCGGGGACCAGCAGGCTCAGCGGGATCATCGGGTAGGCGACCGCCAGCACCTGCGGCCAGAACGGCATCGGCACGCTGAGCAGGTCCGGCTCCACCAGCGCCTGCGACGGCGGCGCCGCCGCGACGTGGTACCGCTCGACCTCGGCCGCCGGGACCAGGACCAGGGTCAGCGGGAGCAACGCCGTCGAGGCCAGGCTCGCGATCGACAGCGGCCGCCACACCCGACCGTCCGGCAGCCGGCCGTCCGGGAAGAGCAGCAACAGCAGCGGCGGCCCCAACAACAGCACCGCCCCGAACCGGGTGAAGAACCACCACGCCGGGGACAGCAGCGGCAGGCCCGGATCGGCGACGACGTACAGGCCGTAGCGGGTCCAGGCGGCGGCCGCGGTGTCCACCGCCCAGACCAGGCCCGACCCGGCGAGCACCCAGGCCACCGGATGCCGCGGGACCCGCGCCACCAGCAGCAGCCCGGCCACCAGCAGCACGAGCGCGATCGCGCCGCTCGCCCAGACCAGCTCGGCGCCCTCCTCCGGCGGGAGCGACTCGGTCGGGACCCGCAGCTCGACGACGGCGGCGACCACCAGCGCGGCGGCGGCCGGGACACCGGCGAGCAGGACCGGCGCCCGGGCGGACCTCCCGCCCCGGGCCGGGTCGCCTGCCGCAGGCGGGACGCCGGCGTCCTGCGGGTCGTCGCCACCGTCCGGCCGGGCGTCCGCGGCCCGTGCGCCGGTCCCGATCGTCATCCGCGGCCCCCTCGTGACGTCCTGCCCGGGTACTCGCCGGAACGGGCATCGTCGCAACACCGGGTGTCCCGCGTCCCGGGACGACGGTCCCGCATCCGCGGGACATCGGGGCGGGACCGCGGACGGGTGCGGCGCCCCTGCCCGCCCGGGACGCCGGTGCCGGACGGTTCACCCCGTCGCCGGACCGACCGGCGACACCGACCGAGGAGCCCGCCATGGCCACCGAGCCGATCTCCACCACGACTCCGCCGACCGCGCTGACCCGGGACCCCGCCGCGTCCGGTCCGGCCGTGCCCGCCCCGGCCTGCCCACCGGCGGGCCCGGCCGCCGCGACGGTGCGCCGGGCCGGGGTCGGCCTCTGCGCCGGTGCGGTCGCCTTCGCCGCAGGCCTCGCTGCGAGCACCGCCGTGCAGGACCCGGCCTCGCTGTGGAGCCACGTCGGCGGGCTGCTGTTCCAGGGCGGGCTCTGGGGCCTGCTCGTGGTGCTGCACCGCACCCGGGCCACCGGCGACGGCCGCTTCGGGCGCGGTCTGCTGTGGACGGTGGCCGCACTGCTGGTGCCGGCGACGGTGTCGTCGGCCGTCTCCCTGGTCGCGCCGCCGTCCGCGACGGGCGCGACCTGGTACCTGCTGCTGGACGTGTGCTGGCCGCTGTCCATGCTCGGCATGGCCGTGATCGGGGTGACGGTCGCCGTCGTCGGGCGCTACCGGGGCGCGCTGCGCTGGTGGCCGATGGTCGCCGAGAGCTGGGCGCTGGTGACCGTACCGACCGTCGCGCTCGCCGGGCCGGTGGCCGGGGGCGTCGTCGGGACGGTGCACGCCCTGCTCGGCTACGGCGTGCTGGGGCTGCTGCTGGCGCGGCGCCCCGAGCTGACCGGGCGGTCCTGACCCGCCCGGCGCAGCCGCCGGCGGTGCACGGGGGGCGCCGCCGGCGGTCCCGCTCAGTTGATGGTCAGCGACCCCTGGGTGATCGTCAGAGCCAGCAGCAGGACGACGACGCCGAACCCGCCGTACACCAGCGCGTCGGCGTAGCGGCCACGGATCGCGAGCAGCCCGACCCGGTCCGGCGGCAGCGCGACGCGCAGGCCCGCGGCGACCAGCATCGCCACCGCCAGCGCCGCGGACCCCTCGCGCCAGTGCTCGGTGACCACCCGCTGCAGCCCGACCAGCGACACACCGAGGACGACGAGCAGCGGCCAGTGCGCCCGCAGCCGGGCCCGCAGGCCGTGACCGGACCGGGTCGCCACCATCACCGCCCCCCGCCGCCCGTCACGACGACAGGCTGCGTTCGGTATCGATTCTCACTCCGACAGGCTGCGTTCGGCTGCCTCGACGACGTTCGTCAGCAGCATCCCGCGGGTCATCGGCCCCACGCCGCCCGGCATCGGCGCCAGCAGCCCGGCGACCTCGGCGACCTCGGGCGCCACGTCGCCGACCAGGCCCAGGTCGGTACGGGTGACGCCGACGTCGAGCACCGCGGCGCCCGGCTTGATCTGGTCGGCGGTGATGAGCCCGGCCCGGCCCGCCGCGGCGACGACGACGTCCGCCTCCCGCAGGTGCGCCGTCAGGTCCCGGGTGCCGGTGTGGCACAGGGTGACGGTGGCGTTCTCCGAGCGGCGGGTCAGCAGCAGCCCCAGCGGGCGGCCGACCGTCACGCCACGACCCACGACGACGACCCGCGCCCCGTTCAGCTCGACACCGAACCGGCGGCACAGCTCGACGATGCCGCGCGGGGTGCACGGCAGCGGTCCCGGCTCGCCGAGGACCAGGCGACCCAGGTTGGTCGGGTGCAGACCGTCGGCGTCCTTGCCCGGGTCGACCCGCTCCAGCGCGGCGCCGGCGTCGAGACCGTCCGGCAGCGGGAGCTGCACGATGAAGCCCGTGCAGGTCGGGTCGGCGTTCAGCTCGTCGATCGTGTCCTCGACCTGGGCCTGGCTCGCGTCGGCGGGGAGTTCGCGCTGCAGCGAGGTCATACCGACCTTGGCGCAGTCGCGGTGCTTGCCGCGCACGTAGGCGTGCGATCCGGGGTCGTCACCGACCAGCACCGTGCCCAGCCCGGGAGTCACCCCGGCGGCGGTCAGCTTCTCGACACGGCCCCGCAGGTCGTCGAGCAGCTCCGCCAACGTCGCCTTGCCGTCCATCACGCGCGCGCTCACCCGGGCATCCTCTCAGGTGACGCCCGGGCCGGTCGAACCTGACCGAAGGACGCGTACGTGCCGCGCAGGTAGGGGGCGCCGCCCCTGCGAGCTGGGACGACGGTCCGGTTCCGTGCGACCGGGGTACAGGTCGGGGTCTGGTCGTACGGAGGGGCGAAAAACGATCTCCGCGAGAGCAGAATCACACCGCCGGTGCTCGACCGGTCACGAACTCGACGAGGAGTTTTCCATGAGCGTGGAGAGCGACACCGCGGGGGCGCACGCCGCTGCCGCCCCGCCCGCCCCGGCAGCAGCCGCCCCGGCTGCCAATCCGGCCCTGATGGGCCTCATCTGCTTCCTGCCGTCCGGCATCACGCTGGGCCTGTGGTTCGTGGGTTACCTGGACACCACCGCACTGCCCGGCGGCATGATCCCGATCGTGACCTTCTCGGCGGGCCTGTTCCTGCTGCTGTCGGCCATGGTCGCGCTGCGCGTCGGGGACAGCGTCACCGCCGCGATCTTCGGGGTCTTCTCCGCGTTCTGGACCAGCTTCGGCGTGCTGCTCATGGCGCTGAACAACGGCTGGATCATCGACGCCGGTACCGGGCAGGCCCTGTCCACCGAGCAGATCGGGTCGATCCAGTCGACCTATCTGCTCTCGTTCACCCTGGTGTTCGTCCTGCTGACGCTGGCGACGCTGCGCCTGCCGCTGATGTTCACGATCGGTTTCGTGCTCGTCGACATCACCTTCGTGCTGGCCTACATCGGTGTGACCGCGGGCAACGCGGGCCTGTTCCCGATCGCCGGGATCACGACGTTCGCGTTCTGCGTCGTGTTCGCCTACATCCTGTTCGACGCGTTCGGCCAGACGCTGGGCGGACGCGCGATGTCGATGGGCGGGCCGCTCGTCAAGTCCTGACCCCGTCGCGACCACGCACAGGCCCCGCCGGTTCCTCCGGCGGGGCCTGTGGTGTGCCCGGTCCCGGTGGTCCGCGTGTCCCCGGTGGTCCGCGTGGTCGGGGACCGCGGGACGCGGAGGTCGCGAGGACCCGGCGCCGGGCGCAGGCGGGACGGTCAGCGGAAGTCCCGGGACGCCACCTTCACCGCCAGCGGCATCCGCTGCAGCCGGTCGGCCAGCAGGTTCAGCACGCCCTCCGGGCTGCGTTCGAGCCGGCCCCGGACCAGCAGCCCCGCGCTCCCCAGCGCCACCGACCGGTAGCGCGCCCACAAGCCCTCGGAGCAGGTCACGTTCAGCATCCCGGACTCGTCCTCGAGGTTCACGAACGTCACCCCGCGCGCGGTCGCCGGGCGCTGGCGGTGGGTGACCAGTCCCCCGACCAGCACCCGGGCCGGGGTGTCCGGGCCGGCGCGGCGGCCCACCTCGTCGAGCCGGTCGATCCGGACCGCGCCGAGCGCGTCGAGGTCCGCGCGCAGGTGCTGCACCGGGTGACCGTCCGGGGAGACGCCGGTGGCCCAGACGTCGGAGACGGTCAGCTCCGCCTCGGTCATCCCCGGCAGGGCAGGCGCGTCGAACCCGACGGCGGTGCCCGGCAGGTGCTCGGGGCGCACCCCCGCGACGACGCCCGCCGCCCACAGCGCCTCCCGCCGCTCCACCCCGAAGCAGCCGAACGCCCCGGCCGTCGCCAGCGCCTCGGCCTGCGGGCCGGTCAGCCGGACCCGGCGTGCCAGGTCGGGCAGGTCCGCGAACGGCCCGCCCGCGTCGCGCTCGGCGTCGACGGCCGCGGCGAGGTCCGCGCCGACGGTGCGGACACCCGCCAGGCCGAGCCGGACCGCCCGGCCGCCGGTGCTGTCGTCGTCGGGTTCGAGGACGGCGTCGGCCCGCCCGGCGTTGACGTCCGGCCGGTGCACCCGCACACCGTGCCTGCGGGCGTCGGCCACCAGCGACTGCGGGGAGTAGAAGCCCATCGGCTGGGCGTTGAGCAGGCCCGCACAGAACGCCGCCGGGTGGTAGAGCTTGAACCACGCCGAGTAGTAGACGAGCGCGGCGAAGCTGATCGAGTGGCTCTCCGGGAACCCGAAGTTCGCGAAGGCCAGCATCTTGGCGAAGATCCGTTCGGCGAGCTCGCCGGTGATCCCGTTCGCGGCCATCCCGTCGTAGAACCGCCCGCGCAGCCGTTCCATCCGCTCGGTGGACCGCTTGGAGCCCATCGCCCGGCGCAGCTCGTCGGCCTCGGCCGCGGTGAACCCCGCGACGTCGACGGCGATCTGCATCATCTGTTCCTGGAACAGCGGGATGCCCAGCGTCTTGTGCAACGCGGGCTTGAGCAGCGGATGGTCGTGGTCCCAGGTCTCGAGCTCGTTGCGCCGCCGGATGTAGGGGTGCACCGAGCCGCCCTGGATCGGGCCGGGCCGGATCAGCGCGACCTCGACGACGAGGTCGTAGAACTCGCGCGGGCGCAGCCGCGGCAGGGTGGCCATCTGGGCGCGGGACTCCACCTGGAACACCCCGACCGAGTCCGCGCGCGACAGCATCGCGTAGACCTCCGGGTCGGACTCGCCGATCGCGTGCAGCTCGATCCGCTCACCGGTGGCGGCCGTGACCAGGTCCACCATCAGGTGCAGCGCGGTGAGCATGCCCAGCCCGAGCAGGTCGAACTTCACCAGTCCGGCCGCGGCGCAGTCCTCCTTGTCCCACTGCACGACGGTCCGGTCGGCCATCCGCGCCCACTCGACCGGCACGACCTCGGACACCGGCCGATCGCAGATGACCATGCCGCCGGAGTGGATGCCCAGATGCCGGGGCGCACCCATCAGCTGCCCCGCGAGGTCCAGCAGCAGCGGCGGCATCTCCTGCGGGAGCTCGCTCGCCTCCAGGGCGTGCCAGCGTTCGACGCGCCTGCTCCAGGCGTCCTGCTGGCCGGGTGAGAACCCGAGCGCGCGGGCGGTGTCGCGGATCGCCGACCGCGGCCGGTAGGTGATGACGTTCGCGACCTGCGCGGCGAACAGCCTGCCGTAGCGGCGGTAGACGTACTGGATCGCCTCCTCGCGGCGGCCGGACTCGATGTCGAGGTCGATGTCGGGGTAGCCGTCGCGGTCCGGGGACAGGAACCGTTCGAACAGCAGCCCGTGCCGGACGGCGTCGACGTTGGTGATGCCCAGCGCGTAGCAGACCGCCGAGTTCGCAGCCGATCCCCGGCCCTGACAGAAGATGTTCGACCGGCGGCAGAAGTCGACGATGTCCTGGACGATCAGGAAGTAGCCGGGGAAGTTCTTCGCCTCGATGATCTCCAGCTCGCGCTGCACGGTGTGCGCCGCGAACGGGTTCTCGTCACAGCTGCCATAACGCTCCATCCGGCCGCGTTCGGTCAGCACCCGCAGCCAGGTCGTCTCGGTGTGCCCGGGCGGGACGTCGAACGGCGGCAGGTCCGGCGCCACCAGGTGCAGCTCGAACGCCAGCTCCCGGCCCAGCTCCGCCGCGCGCTCCACCGCACCGGGGTGGCGCTCGTCGAACCGCAGGGCCATCTCCCGCCCGGACCGCAGGTGCGCGGTGCCCGCCGCGGGCAGCCAGGGGTCGATCTCGTCGAGGCTGCGCCGGGCCCGGACCGCGGCGACGGTCGCGGCCAGCGGGGCCCGGTCGGGGGTGGCGTAGTGCGCTCCGGTCGTCGCCACCGTCGCGACGCCGGCCCGCTCGGCCAGCGCGGCCAGTGCGTCGTTGCGCTCGGTGTCGCCGGGCTCGCCGTACACGGTCAGCTCGACCCGCACGTTCTCCGCGCCGAAGCGCGCGACCAGCCGGTCCAGCTCCGCCGCGGCGGCCGCCGGGCCCGAGCGGTCCAGGGCGCGGCGCACCGCGCCCTTGCGGCAGCCGGTGAGCACGACGACCTTCCCCGCCGTGTCGGCGACGACCTCGTCCGGGTCGTAGACCGGCCGCCCCTTCTCCCCGCCCCGCATCTGCGCGGTGGAGATGGTGCGGCACAGCGCGCGGTACCCGTCGGGGCCGCGGGCCAGCAGCAGCAGGTGCTCGCCCTCGGGGTCGGCGACGCCGTTCTGCGGGGCGGTCAGCCCGGTGCTCAGCTCGGCGCCGAACACCGTGCGCACCCCGAGCGCGTGGGCCGCCTCGGCGAACCGCACGACCCCGTACATGCCGTCGTGGTCGGTGAGCGCGACGGCCTCCAGCCCCAGCTCGGCAGCGCGCTCGACCAGCTCCTCCGGGGCGCTCGCGCCGTCGAGGAAGCTGAAGTGCGAGTGGCAGTGCAGCTCCGCGTACGGCACGACGCCGGGCCCCGCCGGGTGCAGGCCCTCGGGCGGCTCGTAGGGGCCGCGATGGACGGACCAGGCCGGTGCGTCCCCGCCGTCGGCCTCCGGGCCGCCGCGCAGGCTCGCGCCGTCGCGCACGGAACGACCCGACAGCGCACTCTCCAGCTCCGCCCAGGGGACGTCCGGATTCTGCCAGCCCACCCGTGCAGCGTACTCGAACACAAGTTCGAACGTCGAGTGCCGGGTTCCGCGGACGGGCGTCGCCGTGCGGGCCGGCCGGCTGCTCCCCAGCGCCGGTCGGCCCCGCACGGCGGGTCCGGGCTCCGGCGCGGCACACCGGCCGCTCCCCAGCGCCGGCCCGCGGGCCACCCGGACGTACCCATCCGGTGCCGGCAGGTGGTTCGTGGACCTCCCCGCCGACATCTCCGAGTTCACCAGCCGAACCTGTGGAACGACTGAGACCCCGGTGTGGATCGACCGAGGATCACCGCGGCCCCGGGTCGCGCCGGGTCGTAGCGTCGTGTTCGTGACGCCGTGTCGTGATCGTCGGTTCACCGCACGGCCACGCCCGATGGCGGATGCTGGTCCGACGCCGCGGCGCCCGACCGGTACCGCGCACGCACGAGGAGCGCCGGACACCCGGCGCGGACGAGGCCCGGTACCGGGCCGGACGGCAGAGGTGGCTCCATGGGACGGGCGAGCACGACGGGTGGCCGGCACCGGCCACGTCTCGGGAACCGGCTGGTCAGGGTCGCGGCGGCCGGGGTGGCCGTCGTCGCGCTCGCGGCCTGCGCGGACGTCCCCGCGGCGCCGGGCGCCGCGACGATCGGCACCACCGGCGGCGGGAGTCAGGGGGCCGCGCAGGGCGACCCCGGCCTGCCGCAGCGGCTCGCGGCCGCGGTGGGCGGCGACGGCGCCTACGCCCACCTGCAGCAGTTCGAGAAGCTCGCCGACGCGAACGACGGCAACCGCGCGGTGGGCACCCCCGGGTACGACGCGGCCGTCGACCACGTCGTCGGGACGCTGCGTGCGAGCGGGTTCGAGGTGTCGACCCCGTCGTTCGAGGTGCGCACCTTCTCCGCGGGCGACGCACGGCTGACCGTGGCCGGCGCACCGGTGACGACCGAGGTGCTCGGCTTCTCCCCCGCCACCCCGCCCGGCGGGCTGACCGCTCCGCTGTCGCTGCGCCCGCGCACCCCGCAGGACCCGACACCGGGCTGCGACGCCGCCGACTACACCGGGATGCCGGCCGGGGCCATCGCCGTCGTCGAGCGCGGGACCTGCGAGTTCGGCCAGAAGTCCCGGCTCGCGGGGGCGGCGGGCGCGGCGGCGGTGATCGTGGTCAACACCGAGGACGCGGCCCTGCCCGCCACCCTCGGCGACACCCCGGGGGTCGTCCCGACGGCGGTCGTGACGAAGACCGCCGGAGCCGCCCTGCGCGACGGCCAGCAGGCGTCGCTGGTGCTCGACACCACGATCCGGCAGCAGACCTCGCGGAACGTGATCGCCGAGACCACCACCGGCGACCCGGGCCGGGTCGTGGTCGCCGGGGCCCACCTCGACAGCGTGCCCGAGGGCGCCGGCATCAACGACAACGGCAGCGGCAGCGCCGCCCTGCTCGAGATCGCGCAGAAGCTCGGCGGCTCCCCGCCGGTCGGCCAGAAGGTGCGCTTCGCGTGGTGGGGCGCCGAGGAGATCGGCCTGGTCGGCTCGACGAAGTACGTCGAGGGCCTGTCCGAGGCCGACCGCGCGCGGATCGCGCTGTACCTCAACTTCGACATGGTCGGCTCGCCGAACCCCGGTTACCTCGTCTACGACGGCGACAACTCCGACGGCCTCGGCGGCGAGGCGGGCCCGCCCGGCTCCGACACCGCGGAGCGCGTCCTGACCGAGGCGCTGGTCGGGGCCGGCGTGAACGGCCCCGAGGGCACCGCGTTCGACGGGCGCTCGGACTACGGCCCGTTCATCGAGGCCGGCATCCCGGCCGGTGGCCTGTTCACCGGCGCCGAGGAGCAGAAGACCCCGGAGCAGGCGCAGAAGTGGGGCGGCACGGCGGGACAGTCCTACGACCCCTGCTACCACACGGCCTGCGACCGGCTGACCAACATCGACCGGACCGCACTGGACCGGAACGTGACGGCGATGGCCTCGGCGATCGGCCGGTTCGCCGTCGACCTCACCGGGGTCCCGCAGCGCTGACCCGCCCGCGGCGGCCGGTGGCTCAGTCGTAGACACCCGTCACCTCCCAGCGGCCGCCGCGGTGCACGAGCAGCAGGGCCGTGCCGTCGGCGAGCACGACCTGCAGCCGGACCGCGGGCCCGGGGCCGTCGGGGGCCCACCAGCGGGTGTGCACCGGCCAGGGTCCGGCCCAGCCGGTGACCTCCCGGTCCGGGCCGCCGCCCGCGACCCGGCGCGGGACGCCGTCGAGCAGGTCCGGCGCGGCCGGGCACACCTCGGCGCCGTCCGCGGCGAGCAACCGGACCGGGACCGGGTCCGGGGGCACCGTCGCCGGGGACGGTGCCGGGAGCCGGCCGGGCCAGGTCGCCGGGGGGTCGGCGGGTGGACGACGACCGGGAGGCTCCGGGGTCACCTGCTCCGCATGCCCGGGGGCACCGGTGGCGCCGTCCCGCGCGGGAGCCACGGGCCCCGGCCGGGCGGGGATCGCCGTGTCCTCGACGACCCGCTCGTCACCCCACGGCACCAGCCGCACCCGCTCGCCCGGGTCCCGGCCGCCCGCCGGGACCGCGGTGAGCACCGCCTCCGGCCCGAGCAGCGCCTGCACCCGGACCAGGGCCCGCCCGGCCCGCTCGTCGCCCTCGCCGACGTCGCCCCACAGCCCGCGCTGCAGCGCCCCGGCGACCACGGTGTCCTCCGGGGTGAGCCGCAGCGCGACCAGCGTCCCGGAGCCGCCGCGCCCGAGCCACGAGTCGAGCTGCCAGCGCACCCGGTCCACCGTCCCGGACGGCGTCAGCGGCTCGGCGCACCGCCAGACCCGCAGCAGCTCCTCCCCGCTCTCCGTGCGTGCGTGCACCCCCAGCCGGGTGCAGGCCAGGCCGTGCCCGGCGAGCGCGGTGTGCAGCCGGGTCGCGAGTGCCCGCGCGGCGAAGGCGGCCGCGTCGACCCGGTCCACCGGCGGGTCCAGCTCGACCGCCGCGGACAGCTCCTCCGGCGGGAGCCGGCGCGCGGGCGGGCGGGGGTCGAGCCCACGGGCGAGCCGGTGCGCGGCCACCGCGTCGGCGCCGAAGCGCGAGGCCACGTCGGACTCCGACAGCGACGCGAACGCCCCCAGCGACCGCAGCCCCAGCCGGCGCAGCAGGTCCACCAGCGCGGCCCGGTCGACGTCGGGGTCCCGGTCCAGCTCGGCGACCTCCAGCGGTGCGAGGAACTCCGCCGACCGTCCCGGCGGCACCCCGCGCCCCCGGCGGGCGGCGAGCGCGGCGGCGAACATCCCGTCCGCGACGCCGATCTGGCACTCGGTCCCCGCGTGCAGGGCGACCTGGTCGATCAGCCGCTCCACCGCGGCGCGCTCCCCACCGAACCAGCCGACCGGACCGCGCGCGGGCAGCACCAGCAGCCCCGGCCGCACCACCTCGACGCCGGGGGCGAGCGCCTCCACCGCGGCGGCGACCGGCTCGAACAGCCGGGCGTCGCGCCCCGGGTCGGGGGCGAGCACCACGAGCTCCGGGCACCGGGCCTGCGCCTCCCGGCGCCGCAGCCCCCGGCGGACCCCGTGCCGGCGGGCCGTCGCCGAGCAGGCCAGGACCCGGTTGGCGTGCAGGACCGCGGCCGGCCGGTCCGCCGGGACGTGCGCGGCGCGGGCGGCCGCGGTGACCGGCCAGTCCGGGGACCAGACCGCCAGCACCCGCGGGTCGGGCTCCGCCCGTCCACCGCCGCCCGTGCCCGTCGCGCCGCCCGCCTCCGCCGTACCGGGCGTGCTCATCCCGCCGCCCGGGCCACGGGCCGCGCGACCGCGACCTCGCCCACCCCGGCCGCGGAGACCGCGGGCACCGACGGCACCGAGGTGATCGCGGGCACCGACGGCACCGCGGGGACCGGGGGTGTCGCCGGGGCGGGGACGACCGTCCCGCCGGGGCCCGGGAGGAGCACCTCCACCCCCCACCCGGCCGGGCCGATCCCGCGCCCCTCCGCCCGGACCTCGACCCGCCGGGACCGCAGCCGCCCCGTCCCGCGGCCGACGCCCTCCCAGCGCGGACGGGTGCAGTGCAGCCGCAGGTCCGCGCCCGGCCACCCGCCGAGCGCGAGCAGCACCGCACCCCGCTGCCGGGCCCGTGCGGCGAGCCGCTGCCGGTCCCCGGCCCGCAGCCCGGCCCGCTCCGGCCCGGCCACCACCACGAGGTCCAGCCCGTCCAGCAGTGCCGCGGTCACCCCGACCAGGTCCGCGCCGGGGTCGGGGACCAGCGCCAGCCGGTCCAGCCGCACGCCCGCCTCGGCCGCGGCCGTCGCGCCGAGGCCGGGACGGCCGACCACGCCCGCCCACGCGCCCTCCGCGGACGCGGCGGCCAGCAGCGCGAACAGCAGCGACCCCGCGCCGGACCCCACACCCACCGCCACGGTGGACCCCCGCCGCAGGCCCCCGCCGGGCAGCAGACCGGCCAGCGGCCCCGGCACCGGCAGCAGGTCGGCCTCGGTCACCGGACGCGCCTCGACCGTCCCGGCGCTGCGGGCCGGGGGCTCCGGCTCCGGGCAGGGCCCCACGGGCCCCGGCCGGGACCGCTCCAGGCCCGCCCGGGTCTCCGTGCGGCGCAGGACGTGCCGGGCCCGGGCGAGCCGCTCGGCGGCCGAGCCGGCCGCGGCCCCCGGCCCCCCGGCCGGGCCCCGTGCCCCGGGCAGCGGCTCCCGCCCGCCCCCGGGGACACGTGACCCGGCCCCGACCACCGGCCCGGACCCCTCCGGACCGGTGTCGTCCCCGGCGTCGACGCCGGCTCCCCCACCGGCACCGCCGACCACCCGGCCGACCGCCGCCGCTCCTCCGACGACGACCGGCCCCTCGCCCGCACCGACGCGCACCGCAGTACCTCCCCGCCACACACCGCGCCACGACCGAACGGTCGCGACCTCGCCCGGCGCGCCGCGGGGAAGGCGACGCGTGCTCGAACTGACGTTCGAAGCATAGGGCCTGTGCCGTCTCTTCGCATCCCCCGGGTGGGGGTGGCGACGACGACGGGAGGACCGTCGCACGCACCCCCGACATTCTCGGCCGGGACACCCTCCGAACTGCTCCGAACGCCGACGGCCCGGGCCGCGCGAGGCGGTCCCGGGCCGTCGGGGTGGGCGGTGGGTCAGTGGGCGAAGTGCCGCGTCCCGGTCAGGTACATCGGCACGCCCGCCTTCGCGCAGGCCGCGACGACCTCGTCGTCGCGGACCGAGCCGCCGGGCTGCACGACGGCGGCGACCCCGGCGTCGAGCAGCACCTCCAGCCCGTCGGGGAAGGGGAAGAACGCGTCGGAGGCGGCGACCGAGCCGCGGGCCCGGTCCCCGGCCCGGGTCACGGCGAGCTTCGCCGCGTCGACCCGGTTGACCTGGCCCATGCCGACGCCGACCGCGGCGCCGTCGTGGGCGAGCAGGATCGCGTTGGACTTCACCGCGCGGCAGGCACGCCAGGCGAACGCGAGGTCGTCGAGCACCTCGGGGGCGACGGCGTCGCCGGTGACGAGCTTCCAGGCGGCCGGGTCGTCGCCGTCGGCGTCGACGAGGTCGCGCTGCTGCACCAGCAGCCCGCCGGAGATCGGGCGGAGCTCGGTGCCGGTGCGGGCGGCGCCGTCGGGGATGCGGAGGACACGGACGTTCTTCTTGCGCTGGAGCACCTCGAGGGCGCCGTCGGCGTAGCCGGGGGCCACGACGACCTCGGTGAAGATCTCGGCGACCTGCTCGGCCATCGCGACCGAGACCTCGCCGTTGACCGCGATGACCCCGCCGAACGCCGACACCGGGTCGGTGGCGTGCGCCTTGCGGTGGGCCTCGGCGACGTCGGCGCCGACCGCGATCCCGCACGGGTTGGCGTGCTTGATCACCGCGACCGTGGGGCGGTCGCCGTGGTCGTGCGCGGCACGCCAGGCGGCGTCGGCGTCGACGTAGTTGTTGTAGGACATCTCCTTGCCGTGCAGCTGCTCGGCGCCGGCGAGGCCGGAGCCGGTGCCGTCGGTGTAGAGCGCGGCGGACTGGTGCGGGTTCTCGCCGTAGCGCAGCGGGCGCTCGCGGGTCCAGGTGGCGCCCACCCACTCGGCGGAGGCGTCGTCGCCCGCGGGGAACTGCTCGCCCATCCAGGTCGCGACCGACACGTCGTAGGCGGCGGTGTGCCGGTAGGCGTCGGCGGCCAGCCTGCGGCGGTCCTCCACGACGAACCCGCCCGCACCGACCTGCTCGAGCACCCAGGCGTAGCGCGACGGGTCGACGACGACCGCGACGCTCTCGTGGTTCTTCGCCGAGGCCCGCACCATCGCCGGGCCGCCGATGTCGATCTGCTCGACGGCCTCGTCGCGGCTCGCGCCGGACGCGACGGTCTCGCGGAACGGGTAGAGGTTGGACACCAGCAGGTCGAACGGCGCGATGTTCAGCTGCTCGAGCTGCGCGAGGTGCTCGGGCTTGCGGGTGTCGGCGAGCAGCCCGGCGTGCACCCGCGGGTGCAGGGTCTTGACCCGGCCGTCGAAGCACTCGGGGAACCCGGTGACCTCCTCGACGGGGGTGACCGGGACGCCGGCGTCGGCGATCCGCTGTGCGGTGGAGCCGGTCGAGACGATCTCCACCCCGGCGGCGTGCAGCCCGGTGGCCAGGTCGAGGAGACCGGCCTTGTCGTAGACGCTGATCAGGGCCCGGCGTACCGGCCTGCGCTCACTCACTGTTCACCTCATGGGGTTGGGCGGCGGCGGCGAACCGTCGCACGGTCGCGACCAGCAGCCGTCGTTCCTCGGTCTTGATGCGCTCGTGCAGGGAGGTCTCGTCGTCGCCCGGGAGCACGGGGACCTCCGCCTGCGCGAGCACCGGTCCGGTGTCGAGCCCGGCGTCGACCTCGTGCACGGTCGCGCCGGTGACGGGCACCCGGGCGGCCAGCGCGTCCCGGACGGCGTGCGCGCCGGGGAACGCCGGCAGCAGCGCCGGGTGCGTGTTCAGCATCGGGCATCCGAGCGCGTCCAGGAAGGCCGGGGAGACGAGCTTCATGAACCCCGCCCCGACGACGAGGCCCGGCCGGTGCGAGAGGACGGCCGCGGCGAGCGCGGTGTTCCAGGCGTCGCGGTCGGGGTGGTCGGCGACCCGCTCGACGAAGGTGGGGACACCCGCGGTGCGGGCCCGGTCGAGCCCGGTAGCACCCGCGCGGTCGGCCCCCACGGCGACGACGGCGAACCCGGCGCCCGCGGTGTCGAGCAGTGCCTGCAGCAGGGTGCCGCTCCCGGAGACGAGGACGACGACCCGCAGCGCCCCGTGCCGCTCCTGCGCGCCCACCGTGTCCCTTCCTCGCCGGTCCGGGCCGCTCCACGGCCCCTGGCCAGGGTAGACGCGCCCTCCGACGACGACGGCGCCCGGTGCGGTGGCCCGGGTCACCCGGCCCGGCCGGGCGGGTCAGTCGTCCCGTGAGCGGTCGCGGGGGCGGGTGATGCGGTCGGTCCGGCCGTCGGTGCGCCGGTCGGACGGGTCCCCGTCGTCGGTGTCCCGGTCCGCGCGGCGCCCGGCTGCGCGGCGACCGTCGGGGCCGTGGTCCCCCGCGTCGTCGCCGTGGTCGGGGTCCTCGTCGTCGCCGGCGGGGTCACGGCCGGCGGAACCGTCGAGGCGACGGGTGGCCGTGCGACCGGCTCCGCCGAGCTCCTCCTCGTCGGTGTCGGCATCGGAGTAGGGGCGGAGGTCGTCGTGGCCCCCGTCGTCGTCCCACGCGGCATCGGCACGACGGGCGGGCGCCCCGGCGGTGCGACGGCGTTCGACCAGATCGCCCACCGTCGACGCGCGACGGCGGTCCCGGGCGGCCCGGGCCCGGTCGACCGCGGTCCGCGACCCGTCGGTGCCGCCCATCGGGACGTGCCGGGCGAGCTCGGTCCCGGCACAGGTCAGCACGGCCGGGATCCCGACCAGCAGCAGCGCGCAGCCGAGGACCGCCCACGGGTGGAACGACACCGGGTCGTAGGGCCCGCCCGCGAGCGCACCCCCGGCGAGCGCCGCCGGGACGGCCGCCCCGACCGCGACGACCACGGCCGCCAGCGCCGGTGCCACCACCCGGTCCACGACCGGCGCGTCGTCGGCCAGCGCCCGCCGGCAGGCGATCCCGCCGAGCACCCCCGCGACGACGGGCAGCAGCACGACCAGCACCGCGGCCGTCGGGACGGTGGCGACGGGCAGGACCACCGCGGGCGGGAACGGCGGCAGCGGACCCGGCTCGACGCCGAACGGACCGGAGCGGGCGATACCGACCGACACCCCCGCGCCCAGCGCCCAGGACAGCGCCCCGACCAGGGCGTTCGGCAGGTACCCGATGCTCAGCACCAGCACCCCGACGCCCGCCCAGGCGCCGGGGGCGATGCGCTCGGCGGTGTCGGCGACGTCCGAGGCGCTCGCGACCAGCGCCACGGTCAGGACGAGGGCGGCGACCAGCAGCAGCGCGGCGGCCGCGACCCGGGCCCCGGCGAGCGCCGCGCCGGGCCAACCCGCCAGCACCCGCTTCCAGGCCGCCGGCGCCCCGCAGGCGTGGACGACGCCGATCCCGGCGGCCGCCCCGGCCACCAGCCCGGCCCCGATCATCGACGCCCAGGGGGCGGTGACGGCCATGTCCCGCGGCAGCAGTGCGCCGGCGAGCACGGCGAGCGCGGCGGCGGCCCCGGCCTGGGACGCGACGACGGCGCCCGCGTCGTGCCGGACCCGCCCGCCCAGGCGGAGCACCGCCCAGCGCGAGCAGAAGGCGACCAGCGCGACGACCACCAGCGTCGGCAGCAGCGGCAGCACCCCGAACGGGCGCCCGTCCACCGCGACCGGGATGAGGTGCGCGGCCAGCCACAGCGGGACGGCTGTGGCGAGTGCCCCGTCCGCGGTGACCGCGACGCCGCCGGTGCCGGTCAGCAGCGCCGCCACCGGGACGAGCATCGTGTACCCGGCGAGGACGGCGCCCATCGTGGCCACGAGCAGGATCCGCAGCCGGTCCAGCCCGGTGCCGGTCCCGGTACCGCGCGTCGGGGTCCGGGCGGGGCGGCGGCGCCCCCGCTCCCGGTCCGCGACGGCGGTCGCGCGCCCACCGCGGGAGCGCTCCGGTGCGGGCCCGGTGGACCGGGCCCGGGAGCCCGGGCGGCCGCGGGCGGGACGGGGCGGGGTGGTGCTCACCCGGTCAGCGTCGCAGCGAACGCGGCCCGGGAG
Organism: Pseudonocardia sp. ICBG1034; assembly: GCF_020131375.1. NCBI lineage: Bacteria > Bacillati > Actinomycetota > Actinomycetes > Pseudonocardiales > Pseudonocardiaceae > Pseudonocardia > Pseudonocardia sp. ICBG1034. The sequence goes on along the minus strand of NZ_JAHLEK010000015.1, from coordinate 962,297 downwards.
GGGCAGGCACGCCGCGACGTGCCGGGACCCACGGTTCCCTCCGCTCAGGCGGAGCCGTCACCGCCGGGCCGGAAGGTGCGGGTGGCCTCGTCGTCAACGGACGCCGGGGCCGCGGGGCGCTCGGTCTGCTCGCCGGGCGCCGGGGCGGAGCCGGAGCCGGGGATCGCGGAGGGGCGGGTGACGCCCGCGTCGTCCCCGGTACCGCTCGGGCCCGCCGTGTGGGGGGTGGTCGGGGGCGGGGCCTGCTCGCCCCCCGGCGCGCCGGTCACCGCGGCGGCGCGGTCACCGTAGGACACCCCGGAGAAGGCGCCGCCCGCGCCGGACGGCGTGTGCGGTGCCGCGTCCGCCTGCGGGGTGCGGCCGCCGACCGCGTGACGGCCCGCGTCGTCGCCGGTCCGGTCCTGCGCCCCGGGCACCTCGGGCGCGCCGTGGGCCCCGGACTGCCCCGGGTACTGCCCGGCGGCGGGCTGCGGCACGGCGGGCACCGCACCGGGGGCGCCGTACGCGGCGGCACCGGCGTGATCCGCACCGGACTGCGCCGCACCGTGGGCGGCGCCGTACTGGCCCGCTCCGTACTGACCGGCGCCGTACTGGCCGGCGCCCGGCTGGGCGACACCGTGCTGTCCCGCACCGGGCGGCCCCGCGACGTGCTGTCCCGCGCCGTACTGGCCCGCACCGGGCTGGCCGGGGGCGTACGGGGCCGCGCCGGGCTGGGCGGCGTAGGGGCTCGCGCCGTACTGGCCCGAGGCGTAGGGGTCCGCGCCGTAGGGCGTCGCACCGGAGGCCGCACCGTACGGGGCCGCGGCACCCGGCTGGCCCGCGCCGTAGGGCTGCTGCGGCATCCAGGGCGGCTGCTGGCCCGGCGGGACCTGGCCGGGGCCGGGGCCCCAGCCGGGCTGCCCGACGTGCGACGGGCGCTGCGCCCGCGGCGCGGGGGCGGAGACGACGCCGGACAGGAGGAGCTGGGCGTAGAGCAGCGCGGCGGCGGCGAGCAGCGCGACCACGAACACGACCCACCCGAGCGTGCCGCCGACCGCCCCGGTGCCGCTGCCGGCCAGGAGCAGCAGCATCGTCAGCGCCCCCGTCGTCGACAGGACCACGCCCGCGACCAGGGTGCGCCCGGTGCCGGGCAGCAGGGTGAGGGCTCCCGCGACGCCACCGGCGACGACCATCGCGACCGGGAACAGCCCGGTCGCGACGTCGAAGAAGGTCAGGACCAGCGCCAGCAGGGCCAGCACGGCCCCCGCCAGGACGGCGACCCGCACCGTCGGAGCGGGCGCGGCCTGCTCCGGAGCCGGGACGGCCCCGGGCTCGTTGCTCGACATGACGACCACTCCCGTGTGACGGACGGACTCGCTGCACCGCACGCTAGCCGATGCCCCCGACACGGCCGGGTGAGGCGCTCGGGGTGCACACAGCACGACGCGCGGGCACCCGGGAGAAGTTCCCGGGTGCCCGCGCGTCGGACGTGCGACCCGAACTCCGATCAGGCGGAGAGGATCTCCTTCATCAGCGCGGCGGTCTCGGACGGCGTCTTGCCGACCTTGACACCGGCGGCCTCGAGGGCCTCCTTCTTGGCCTGCGCGGTGCCGGCCGAGCCGGACACGATCGCGCCGGCGTGGCCCATCGTCTTGCCCTCGGGGGCGGTGAAGCCCGCGACGTAGCCGACGACCGGCTTGGTGACGTTGGCCTTGATGAAGTCCGCGGCGCGCTCCTCGGCGTCGCCACCGATCTCACCGATCATCACGATGGCCTCGGTCTCCGGGTCCGCCTCGAACGCCTCGAGGGCGTCGATGTGGGTGGTGCCGATGACCGGGTCGCCGCCGATGCCGATGGCGGTGGAGAAACCGAACTCACGCAGCTCGTACATCATCTGGTAGGTCAGCGTGCCGGACTTCGACACCAGGCCGATCCTGCCCGCGCCGGCGATGTTCGCCGGGATGATGCCCGCGTTGGACTTGCCGGGCGAGATGATGCCGGGGCAGTTCGGGCCGATGATCCGGGTCTTGTTGCCGGTGGCGACCGCGTGCGCCCAGAAGTACGCCGAGTCGTGCACCGGGATGCCCTCGGTGATGACCACGGCCAGCGGGATCTCGGCGTCGATGGCCTCGATCACGGCGTCCTTGGCGAACTTCGGCGGGACGAAGATGACCGACACGTCGGCGCCGGTCTCCTTGATCGCCTCCTCGACCGTGCCGTAGACGGTGACGTCCTTGTCGCCGATGGTGTGCGTGGTCCCGGCCTTGCGGGCGTTCACACCACCCACGATGTTCGTCCCGGCGGCGAGCATCTTGGTGGCGTGCTTGGTGCCCTCGCCGCCCGTGATGCCCTGGACGATGACCTTGCTGTTCTCGTTGAGGAAGATCGACATGTCTCAGGCTCCAGCGTTCGCGAGCTCGGCGGCCTTGGCGGCCGCGTCGTCCATCGTGCCCACCACGGTGACGAGCGGGTGGTTCGCGTCGGCGAGGATCTGACGACCCTCCTCGACGTTGTTGCCGTCCAGGCGGACGACCAGCGGCTTGGTCGCGTCGTCGCCCAGGATCTTGAGGGCCTCGACGATGCCGTTGGCGACCGCGTCGCACGCGGTGATGCCGCCGAAGACGTTGACGAAGACGCTCTTGACCTCGTCGTCACCCAGGATGACGTCCAGGCCGTCGGCCATGACCTGCGCCGAGGCGCCGCCGCCGATGTCGAGGAAGTTGGCGGGCTTGACCCCGCCGTGCGCCTCGCCGGCGTAGGCGACGACGTCGAGGGTGCTCATGACGAGGCCCGCGCCGTTGCCGATGATGCCGACCTGGCCGCCGTCGAGCTTGACGTAGTTCAGGCCCTTGGCCTTGGCCTTGGCCTCGAGCGGGTTCTCGGTGCGCTCGTCGACCAGCTCGGCGTGCGCCGGGTGCCGGAAGTCGGCGTTGGCGTCGAGGGTGACCTTGCCGTCGAGGGCGATCACCTTGTCCTGCGGGTCGCGGACCAGCGGGTTGACCTCGACCAGCGTCGCGTCCTCGGAGACGAAGGTCTCCCAGAGCTTCACGATCACGTTCGCGGCCTCGTCGGCGACGGCGGCCGGGATCTTGCCCGCGGCGACGATCTCGTCGGCCTTGGCCTTGTCGACACCGGCGATCGGGTCGATGGCGATCCGGGCCAGCGCGTCCGGGCGCTCGACGGCCAGCTGCTCGATCTCCATGCCGCCCTCGGCCGAGCACATGGCCAGGAAGGTGCGGTTGGACCGGTCCAGCAGGAAGGAGAAGTAGTACTCCTCGGCGATGTCGCTGGCCTCGGTGACCAGGACCTGGTGCACGGTGTGACCCTTGATGTCGAGGCCCAGGATGGCCTCGGCCTTCTCCTTGGCCTCGTCGGCGTTCTCGGCCAGCTTCACGCCGCCGGCCTTGCCCCGACCACCGGTCTTGACCTGTGCCTTGACCACGACGGCGGTGCCCAGCTCGGCCGCCGCGGCCGCCGCGTCGGCGGCGTTGTCCACGGTCCGGCCCGGCAGCACCGGGACTCCGTGCGCGGCGAAGAGGTCCTTCGCCTGGTACTCGTAGAGGTCCACTCGGCTCTCCCGCTCCACTTCGCTCTCGCCGCGACCGGCGCGACCCCGGCTCGTTCTCCGGGCGCGCCCCGCACAGGTGGCGGGCGGCAGCGGTCGCGGACGTCGGTGATGCTGCGACGGGGAGCCTAGCCACGCCGCGCGCACCGGTCCTGACCTGGGCCGGTGACCGCTGTCACCCCGTCGGCGCAGTGCTCGATTCAGATCGGCCGACCGAGTGATCGGGGCCACCGACCGTCCCGCGACACAGCGGAATCCTGTGACCTGCCTTACCTTTCGGACATGGCGACGTCGCTACCCGGAGGCGCTCGCCTGCGCGCGATCGCCGACGGGGCGCTGTCGACAGTGACGGCCGCGACGTCCGATCTCGGGCAGGCGGCGGGATACGCCGCGCGGACCTTCACCTCGCGGGCGGGACTGCGCGGACTGGCACTGGAGGGCGCCTGGCTGGCCGCGCACCTCGCGCTGTACCCGATCGGACTGGCCGAGGAGACCGTCCGCCCGCACGGCCACTGGCGCACCGACAGCCTGCCGCCGGTCAAGCGCAGCCTGGTCGTCGCCGACCCCACCGCCGCCGGGACGCCGATCCTGCTGGTCCACGGCATCATGGACAACCGCTCGGTGTTCACCGTGTTCGCCCACGAGCTGCGCCGGCGCGGCTTCGGGGTGGTGCACGCCATCAACTACAGCCTGTTCACCGACGACGTCCGCACCGCGGCGCACGAGCTGCGCGGCCACGTCGAACGGCTGCGCGAGGCCACCGGGTCGGACCGGGTGCACATCGTCGGGCACTCCCTCGGCGGGGTGATTGCCCGCTACTACGTGCAGCGGATGGGGGGCGACGCCGTCGTCGACACCCTGGCGACGCTCGGCAGCCCGCACTCGGGCAGCAACCTGGCCCGGATCGCGCCGCTGCCGCTGTGCCGCCAGCTCCGCCCCGGCTCGGCGATCCTGCGCGAGCTGGACGAACCGGCCCCCGGCTGCCGGACCCGGTTCCTGGTGGTCTGGTCGCGGATGGACGAGATCATCGTCCCGCAGCGGAACTCCCGGCTGCGTCACCCGGACCTCGACGTCACCGAGCTGGAGCTCGACGACGTGGGCCATCTCGCGCTGCCGGTGGACCGGCGCACGGTGCACTTCGTGGCGAGCACGCTGGCCCGCGGGGAGGCGGAGCGGCGCGAGCACGACCGGGTGCGCGACCGGCGGCTGCGCGGGTCGCTGCGGCTGGTCGGCCGGCACGCCGCCGAAGGCGCCTGAGCGTCCGGTCCGGGTGGGGGAACGGGATCCTCCGTTCGCCGTCGCGTCGCCGACCGCCCGACCGGTCGTCGATGATCCGCGACCGTCCGCAACCGCGCGGCGGGCCGCCGTTGCCGCCCGGCGGGGCCCGGGTTACCGTCGCGTCGTCCACGTCACGGACCGGTCACGGTGATCGGTGTCGCCCCGAACGACGCCATCCCCCGACGGAGCCCCCACTCCGACGATCACCGCCGAACGGCCCGCGGCGCCCTGAACACCAGAAGGGCAGTCTTGTCGCGCCACCGCTTCCCCAGCGGCGCCACGCGACCGGAGGCCCGGCCCGGCACGCTCCCCCCTGTGCCGCCGGCCGGTCACCGGCTCCCGGCGCTCCCGGCTCCCCCGCCGGTGGTCTCGCGTACCCGTGTGACCGTCGCCGCGGCGGCCGGTGGCGCCCTGGTCGCGGCCGGTCAGACGGTCGCCGGTGCCCTCGGGGTGCCCGGCTGGGGCGGTGAGGCCGCGGTCGAGGAGGCCTACGCCCGGCTCGCCGCCTCGGCGATGCTGCCGGTGTCCAGCGACACCCGCCCGGCCGACACGACCGCCCCGATGGACACCTCCGCGATCGGCGGCGAGCAGCTCTCCGCGCAGGCCGCGTCGCTGCCCGACCTGGACTCCACCTCGAAGGTCGACGTCGCCAACCTGACGAAGGCCGCCCGGATGGGCCGCGAGGCCGCCAAGCTGGAGCGGGCCGTGACGACCGCGATGTCGCACGGCGCCCCGAAGGCCGTCATGTACAACGGCGAGGCCCTGGTCATGCCGACGGCCGGCCGATTCACCTCCGGCTTCGGCGCCCGCTGGGGCGTGCAGCACAAGGGCATCGACCTCGCCGCCCCGATCGGCACCCCGATCTTCGCCCTGACCGACGGCGTCGTGGAGAAGTCCGGCCCGGCCAGCGGCTTCGGGATGTGGGTGGTGCTCAAGCACCCCGACGGGACCAGCACCGTCTACGGCCACATCAACCGGTCGTTCGTGCAGGAGGGCCAGCAGGTCAGGGCCGGCGACGAGATCGCCGAGGTCGGCAACCGCGGCCAGTCCACCGGCCCGCACCTGCATCTCGAGGTGTGGGAGCCGGACGGCACCAAGATCGACCCGCTGCCGTGGCTGGCCGCGCGCGGCCTCGACGTCACCGCCGCGACGGGCTCCCGCGACGCCTGACCGGCGGTCGCCGCTCCCCGGCCCGCCCGGACGGTCCAGAATGGCCGGGTGGCGGACGAGTCGGCGTACCGGGTGGGGGACGGCGAGCGACGGGCGGTCGACGCCCGGCTGCAGCGCGCGCACGGCGAGGGACGGCTGTCCCTGCCCGAGTACGAGGAACGCTCGGCGAAGGCGTGGGCGGCCCGCACCCGCGCCGACCTGGAGCCGTTGACCCGCGACCTCCCGGCCGACACCGCCGGGGCGCCCACCGCGGCCGTCGAGCAGGCGCCGACCACGGCCCTCCCGGCTCGGGCACGGACCGGCGAGTTCGCGGCGGCCGCCGGGCGGCGCGCCGGCGGGATCCTCGCCACGGCCGCGCTGGTCGTCGCCGCCGTCTGGGGCGGGTCGCAGGTGCTGCCGCTGACCGACGGCGTGACGGTGTTCGGGTCCCGCACCATCGGGGTCCAGGCCGATACCCCGCGGGTGGGCGGGGTGCTGCTGTTCGGCTCGGTCGAGGTCGTGGTGCCCGAGGGGACCCGGGCGGACGTCTCCGGGTTCACCGTGTTCGGCTCGACCGACTGCCCGACGGCGTGCGCCGCGCCGGGCGACCGGACGGTGGACGTGCACGTCGTCGGGGCGTTCGGGTCGGTGAAGGTGCTGACCCCGGCCGAGGCGGCGACGCAGGACCGCGACGACGACTGAGGTCTACAGCTTCTGCATCGGGACGCCGCCGATCAGCATCAGCCGGACCGTCCCGCCCGAGCCGAAGTCGATCGTCACCGTCGCGCGCGGGCCGATGCCGTCCGCCGCGACGACGGTGCCCAGGCCGTACTTGTCGTGGTTGACCCGGTCCCCGACGTCGAGGTGCAGCGACTGGTTGTTCAGCGACCTCTCCGGGACCTTCCAGCTCCCGCGATCGGTCGCCTGCGGCCGCTTCCCGAACCCGAACCGCCCCACCGGCGCCGACGGCCGCTGTGCGGCGAGCTGCTCCTCGGTGCGCCGCCAGTCGAGCAGTGACGGGGGCACCTCGTCGAGGAAGCGCGACGCCGGGTTGGTGCTGGGCTGCCCGAACGCGGACCGGACGATCGCCCGGGACAGGTAGAGCCGCTTCTCCGCGCGGGTGATCCCGACGTAGGCCAGGCGGCGCTCCTCGGCGAGCTCCTTCGGGTCCCCGAGGGTGCGCAGGTGGGGGAAGATCCCGTCCTCCCAGCCCGTCAGGAAGACCACCGGGAACTCGAGGCCCTTCGCCGTGTGCAGGGTCATCATCGTGACCACGCCGGAATCGTCGTCGGGGATGGAGTCCGCGTCCGCGACGAGCGCGACGCGCTCTAGGAACGCGGCCAGCGAGCCGGGCTCCGGGACACCGTCGGGGGTGTCGTCGTAGGTGTCGGCCTCGCCCTCGGGGGCCGCGCCGTCGGATGCCCCGTCGGCGGACCTGGCACCGGACCCGATCGCGGCCCCGCCGTCCGGCGCCAGGTCCGCGACGGCGGCGTCCCCCGCGAACTCCCGCGCCACCGTGACGAGCTCGGCGAGGTTGTCCATCCGGGTGCCGTCCTGCGGGTCCTCCGACGCCTGCAGCTCCTCCAGGTAGCCGGTGCGCGCGTAGACGGCCTCGAGGACCTCGGCGGTGTCGTCGCCGCGCTCGACGAGCTCGCGCAGCTCGTCGAGCATCCGCACGAACCCGGCGATGTTCTTCTGCGAGCGGGTCGCCAGGGCGGGGAGCCGCTGCGGCTCCTCGGCGGCGGCGCGCAGCGCGCGGGCGAACGAGGTGCGCTCGCGCTCGGCGTACTCGGCGACGACGGCCTCGGCCCGGTCCCCGATGCCGCGCTTGGGCACGTTGAGGATCCGGCGCAGGCTGACCGTGTCCTCCGGGTTGGACAGCACCCGCAGGTAGGCCAGCGCGTCGCGGATCTCGCGGCGCTCGTAGAACCGCACCCCGCCGACGACCTTGTAGGGCAGCCCGACCCGCAGGAACACGTCCTCGAAGACGCGGGACTGGTTGTTGGTCCGGTAGAACACCGCGATGTCGGAGTTGCGGTACTCGCCGGTGTCGACGAGCCGGTCGATCTCACGGGCGACGAACGACGCCTCGTCGTGCTCGTTGTCCGCGACGTAGCCGACGACGCGCTCGCCGTCGCCCGAGTCGGACCACAGCCGCTTGTCCCGCCGCTCCGGGTTGCGGGCGATCACCGCGTTCGCCGCGGACAGGATCGTCTGGGTCGAGCGGTAGTTCTGCTCCAGCAGGATGGTCCGCGCGTCCGGGAAGTCCTGCTCGAACTCGATGATGTTGCGGATGTTCGCGCCGCGGAAGGCGTAGATCGACTGGTCGGAGTCGCCGACGACGCACAGCTCGCCGGGACGCCCGTTCGCCGTGGCCGGCGCGACGAGCTGGCGGACCAGCTCGTACTGGGCGTGGTTGGTGTCCTGGTACTCGTCGACCATGACGTGCCGGAAGCGGCGCCGGTAGTACTCGGCGACGGCCGGCAGCCGGTCCAGCAGCGAGACCGTCTCCATGATCAGGTCGTCGAAGTCGAAGGCGTTCGCCTGGCGCAGCCGCGACTGGTAGACGCCGTAGACCTCGGCGATGCGCCGCTCGTGGTCGGTGGCGGCGCGCTCGGCGGCCTCGTCCGGCGAGACGAGCTCGTTCTTCAGGTTGGAGATCTGGGCGGCCAGTGCGCGCGGGGCGAACTTCTTCGGGTCCAGCTCCAGGTCGCGCCCGACGATGCCGACGAGGCGGCGGGTGTCGTCGGCGTCGTAGACGGAGAAGGCGCTGCGCACGCCGAGGTGCTTGGCCTCGCGCCGGAGGATCCGCACGCACATGGAGTGGAAGGTGGACACCCACATCGGCCCGGAGCGTCGCCCGACGAGGGCGTCGACGCGCTCCTTCATCTCGGCCGCGGCCTTGTTGGTGAAGGTGATCGCCATGACCTCGCCGGGGTGCACCCCGCGCTCGGCGAGCAGCCAGCCGATCCGGTGGGTGAGCACGCGGGTCTTCCCCGACCCCGCTCCGGCGACGATCAGCAGCGGTGAACCCGCATGCGTCACGGCCTCCCGCTGGCGGTCGTTCAGGCCGTCCAGCAGGCGGCGGCCCTGGGCCGTCGTCGGCTCGGCAGCGGCGGCGGGGCCCGTCCCGGGGAGTTCGAACAGCGCACTCATCGTGTCGAACACGGTACGCCGGGGGTCCGACGACCCCGCTCCGGCGTCGCCGGTCCCGGAAACCACGGCGGCCCGGTGCGCCGGGTGGTCTACACTCGCCGCGTGGCTCACGACAGGCGATTTCGCTACGGGTACCGGACCCCGGTTCCCGCTGCGCCGACCGTCTGAGCCCAGACGCCACCCGCACGCCCCGGAGTCCGACGGACCCGGGGCGTTCGCATGTCCTCGGTCCCGACGGCCCGTGACCGAGACGAGGAGACCATGACCGTGACCGACCCCGCCGCCCCGCAGCCGAGCTCCGGCACGAGCACCGAGGTGCGCACCGGAGCCGACCCCGAGATCGAGCAGCTGCGCCGGGAGATCGACCGGCTCGACGCCGAGATCCTCGACGCGATCCTCCGCCGCACCGAGGTCTCGAAGCGCATCGGTGCCGCCCGCATGGCCGCGGGCGGACCGCGCATCGTCTACAGCCGCGAGATGGCGGTGCTGGACCGGTTCGCCGACCTCGGCCCCGAGGGCCGCGAGCTGGCGATGATGCTGCTGCGGCTGGGCCGCGGACGTCTCGGCGGCCGTTGACGACCGTGTGACACCCTGTCGCGCCCGGCGACGGGGGCCGGAGCGGCGACCGCTCGGCGATTCACGCGCAGTACACAGGGCGACACGCCCACACGGGCCCCACCTGGGGTTCAGGCCGGGGCAGGCTTGCGCAGTGGTTGCCTTGCGAGGCAACGAGCAGGTCGAGCGGTCGGATACGGCCGATGAACGGGAACCACCCGATCGGGTGACCTGCGACGAGCGGAGTGTGATCACTTGGGGATCAAGGACTCTTTCCGGTACATCTTCCCAGGTCGAAATGACCCGAAGGAGGACGTGCGGCCGTGACCGACACACCTGCCGGAGCCCCGCTCCCCGGCGCCCCCGGCGCCACCGGGCCCCGCGACGTGGTGAGCGTCGCCGAACTGCTGGCGCGTCACTCGCGTGCATCCCACGCGTCCTCCGACGGCGCGGGTCCGCTCACCGGGCCCGTCCTGTCCGTCGGTGACCTGCTGCGCCGTGAGGGGCGTCCCCCGGTGGCCGACGGCGCGGCCGCCGACGCCGCGTCGGCCGGTGACATCGCCGCCGCGGGTGCCCCGGGCGGCTGGGGGGACATCGACCTCCCGCAGCCCCGCGCCGCGGCCGGCGCCGACGGCTGGACCGGCCGTCAGGTGTCGGGTCGCCGTCGTGCCGGTGTGGTCGCCGGCGCGCTGCTCGCCGCGGGCTCCGTGCTCGGCGCGGCGCTCTACAACGGCGTCGGCACCGAGAACTCCGACGCGCGCGCCGCCGCCGACGGCCTGTTCCCCGGCTTCGGCCTGCCCACCGCGGGCGACACCCCGGACACGCTGCCCGCCCAGTACCTCCCGGCGAACGTGGCGCTGAGCTCGCCGCTGCCGGACGCGCCCGCGACCGCCCCCGGCGCCACCGACTGGATGGCCGTCGCCTTCGGTCCGCAGCAGCCGGCGCAGGCCGTCGCGGCGGGCCGCACCCCGGGCACCGCCGGCGGGCCCGCCGTCGCGGTCCCCGCGCCCCGCACGCCCACCTCGCCCTCGACCGGGAACCCGGGCACCGGGTCCCCGTCGTCGCCGGCGGTCCCGGCTCCGCGCGGCTCCGGTGGGACGGGCTCGCCGCTCGCCCCGATCGTCGCCCCGATCAACAACCCGGACCGGCCGTCCGCGGGCAACATCCTCGAGCCCGTGACCGGCACCTCGCCGTCGCGCGGCGGGACCAGCACCGGCCCGATCCAGGACGTCACCGAGAACGTCCGCCCGGTCGGGGACGCCGTCGGTGGCGTCGTCGCCCCGGTCGCGCAGGCCGCGGCACCGGTCGGGAAGACCCTCGGCGGTGCCGTGTCCCCCGTGACCGAGGCCGTCCGCCCGGTGACGAACGCGGTCAAGCCCGTCACCCGGCCCCTCACCGACACCCTCGAGCCGGTGACGACGCCGGTGCTCGGCGCGCTGTCGCCGGTCACCGAGCCCGTCCTCAGGAGCACGGAGCCGCTCACCGGCCCGGTCCTGAAGGCGGCCGAGCCGGTCACCGGGCTCCTCGACACCTCCGCGAAGAAGGCCACCGCGGACACCGGTTCCTCGTCCTCGGACGCCACCCAGCCGCTGCAGGCCGTCACGAAGCCCGTGGGGCAGGTGGCCGGCACGGTGACCGAGCCGGTCGGGGGCGCCCTGTCCGGCGTGACCGAGCCGGTCGGCGGGGTGCTCGGCGGCGTCACGAAGGGCGCGGGCGGGCTGCTGGGCGGCTGACGCCCCACCCACGACGACGCCGCTTACACGAGCCTCCTGTCGGAAGCCCAGCGGGACAGCTCGTGCCGGTTCGACGTCTGCGTCTTGCGCAGCACGCTCGACACGTGGGTCTCCACCGTCTTCACCGAGATGAACAGCTCCTTCGCGATCTCCTTGTAGGCGTAGCCGCGGGCCAGCAGCCGCAGCACGTCCCGCTCCCGCTTGGTCAGCTGGTCGATCTCCGGGTCCACCGGCGGTGCCGCACCCGGCCGGTCGGAGAACGCGTCCAGCACGAACCCGGCCAGGCGTGGTGAGAAGACCGCGTCACCGGCCCGTACGCGTCGCACGGCGTCGGCGAGGTCCCGGCCCGAGATCGTCTTCGTGACGTAGCCGCGGGCGCCGGACCGGATCACCGAGATGACGTCCTCCGCGGCGTCGGACACCGACAGGGCCAGGAACACCGACTCGGTGCCCGCCGCGCGCGCCCGGCGCAGGATCTCCGCGCCCCCGCCGCCGGGCATGTGCACGTCGAGCAGCACCACGTCCGGCGCGAGGTGCCCGACGCCGGCCACCGCCTCGTCGACGGAGCCCGCCTCACCGACGACCTCCAGGACGGGGCTGCGCCCGTCGCCACGGTCCAGCTCGGCGCGCACGCCGGACCGGAACAACGCGTGGTCGTCGACCAGGTAGACCCGGATACCGGTGTCGTCCGGACCGGCCGGTGTCCCCGGCGCGTCGGCGGTGGTCATGCCGTCTCCTTCTCCGTCAGCGGCATCGACAGCCGCACCTCCGTACCCTCCCCGGCCCCGGTGCGGATCCGGACCGTGCCGCCGTGGCGGCGCATCCGGGCGTGCACCGAGTCCGCGAGGCCGTGCCGGTCGTCGGACACCGCATCCGGGTCGAAACCGGTGCCGCGGTCCCGCACGAACACCTCGGCCGCGCCCGGACCCTCGTCCGAGGCGGGCTCCACCTCCACGTAGACGTCGACCTCGGACGTCCCCGAGTGCTTCGCCGCGTTCACCATCGCCTCGCGTGCCGCCAGGACCAGGGCGCGCAGGTCGTCGTCGAGCTCGGCGTCACCGACCAGCACCGGGCCGACGGCCACCGCGTAGGTGTCCTCCACCTCGCCCGCGACGCGCGTGATCGCCGCCGAGAGCAGCGTCCCCACCGCGTCCGGGCTGCCGCCGCCGCCCCGGGCGCGCCCGCCCGGCCCGTAGAGCCAGGCACGCAGCTCCCGCTCCTGGCCGCGGGCCAGCCGCTGCACCTCGCGCGGGTCGCCGGACTGGCGCTGGATCAGCGCGAGGGTCTGCAGCACCGAGTCGTGCAGGTGCGCGGCGATCTCGGCGCGCTCGGCGGCGACCGCGCGGGCCCGGCGCTCCTCGCCGAGGTCGCGCACCAGCCGTACCCACCAGGGGACGGTGAGGACCGCGACGCCCAGCAGCGTCGCCAGCGCCGCGAGGATCCCGAACCGCACCTGGCTCAGGTCCAGGTTGCCGAGCAGGAACACCGCCAGCCCGGTCAGGACGAGCGCGGCGCCGAGCACGGTGCGGGCCAGTGCCGCACGACCGCCCGTGACGCGGCTGCGGGCGTCGCGCGCCCACCGCCGTCGTTGCGCCTCGTCGGCCTCCCGCCACACGACGGCCGCACCGACCGTCGCCAGCCCCAGCGGGCCGGCGATCCAGCCGAGCACGGCCGAACCCGAGGTCGCCGCGACCAGCGACAACCCCAGCCCCAGCGTCAGCAGCCCGGCGGCCTGCAGGCGTTCGGACCGGGTGACGGTCCGCTCGACGACGGCGGCCTCCTGCCGCAGGAACACCCACAGCAGGCCGTAGGCCAGGACCCCCGCCCAGCCGAGCAAGGTCAGCGCGACGAAGGCCGCCCGGATCCAGCGGACGTCGACGCCGAGGTGGTCGGCCACCCCGCCCGCGACGCCGCCGACCATCCGGCCGGAGCGGCGCCGGGTCAGCGGGACGCGTGCACCGGGGCGCGGCGGTACCGGGCCGCCCGGCCGCGGGGAGACGGCGTCTCCGGGCGGCGGGGGCACCGGGCCGGCGGGCACGGGCACCGTCGGCCCCGGTCCCCCGTCGGCCCCGGGCCCGTCGGCTCCGGACTCGGTCGCCCCGGGTGCGGCGGCACCGGGCCGGGCGGCACCGGGCGACGCGACACCGGGCGACGGGGCCGCCCACGGAGCGGCGGTGGGCCGCGTCGGCGCGTCCGCCGACCCCGGTGCGGTACCGGTCGAGGGGTCCGAGCTGTTCACGACCCCATCGTCACACGACCCGCGCCGGATCCCCTCCGGATCGGGACCGGGGTCCTCTCGGGGTTGTCCCCGAGACGCCGGGGCCCGCCCGGACGGCAGGCTCGACGCCATGAACCAGACGCAGCTGCCCGGGAGCGGCCGACCACCGTCGGCGTCGTCGACGGCCCGGAACACCATGCGCGACATGTGGGACTCCCGGCCCCTGCGTCCGCGCGACGACCGCAAGCTCGCCGGCGTCTCCGCCGCGATCGCGCGCCGCTACGAGATCGACCCGACGCTGGTCCGGGTCGGGTTCGTCGTCGCCGCGATCGTGGGCCCCGGCATCCCGCTCTATCTGGCGGGCTGCGCGGTCCTGCCGGACGCCGGCCCGCCCGGCAGCCCGGTCCCGACACGCAGCGGACCGTCCTCGGCGCTGTCGGTGACGCTGCTGGTCCTGGCCGCGCTGCTGGCCGTCCCGCTGGTGCTGTCCGCCGACCGCGTCATCCCCGCCGTCGTCACGGTCGCGCTGCTCGTCGCGCTGCACGTGACCCGGGGGAACCGGCCCGGGGCCCGGGAGGCCGCCGCGTCGCCGACACCCGTGGTGCCGTGGGTCGCGGACCCGCACGCCCCCACCGTGGCGCAGGTGACGCCACCGGCCTGGGACCCGCTCGGCGCCGCACCGTTCGCCTGGGACCTGCCCGAACCGGGCCCGGAGCCGGGTCCGCCCCCGGCGCCCCGCTCGACGCTCACACCGATCACGCTGGCCGTGTCGCTCGTCGTCGCCGGGATGGTGGGGGTGCTCGCCCTGGCCGCACCGGGTGCGGTGCCGGCCTCGGCCGTCCCGGGGGCCGCGCTCGCCGTCGTCGGGATCGGGCTGGTCGTCGGTGCGCTGCGGCGCGCCGGACGCTGGCTGGTGCCGTTCGCGGTGCTGCTCGCACTGGTCACGGCGGCCACCATCCCGCTCAACGACGCCGTCGGACCCGACGGCTGGGCCGTGCGCGGCGGCGTCGGGGAGACCGTCGAGGCCCCCGCGACCGTCGCGCAGCTCGCCCCGGAGTACCGGCGCGGCACCGGTTCGGTCCAGCTCGACCTGACCCGCCTCGACCTCACCGCGACGCCCGGCGCGACCGGACCGGTCCGCACCCGGGCCGAGGTCGGCGCGGGCGCGGTGGAGATCCGCGTCCCGCGCGACGCCGACCTGCTCGTCCGCAGCTCGGTGGGCACCGGCGACCTGACCGTCGACGGGCAGACCCGCAGCGGGCAGGACGTGGACCTGACCGTGAACGACCCCGGCCCGGACGGACCCGGTGGCCGGGTGCTGGAGCTCGACCTGCGGGCCGAGCTGGGAACCGTGGAGGTCACCCGTGGATAGCTCGCTCGCCCGTCGCGCCGACCCGTTCGCCCTCGTCGCCGGGGTCCTGTCGCTGCTGGTCGCGGTGTGCGGGGTCCTCGGGATCGCCCCGTGGCAGGTCGTCGACCTGCGCTGGGTGCTCGCCGGGACCGCCGTTGTGGCCGGGATCGCATTCCTGATGGCGAGCGTGCGTAACTCCCGGGCCACATCGGACGACTAAAGGGTCATCACGGGAGCCGGCGGGCTGGGGAGCGCCGCCGGACCCGCCGCCGCCCGCGTGGCAGCGGTGTCCGACGGGGGTCGGACACCGCGAGGCCCGGGCTGGCCGGGGCGGGGCCGAGACATCGGCCCCGCCCCTGTTACGTCAGGCCCCGGTCACTCCCACTCGATGGTGCCCGGGGGCTTGCTCGTCACGTCGATGACGACCCGGTTGACCTCGGACACCTCGTTGGTGATCCGGGTGGAGATCCGCTCGACGACGTCGTAGGGCAGCCGGGTCCAGTCCGCGGTCATCGCGTCCTCGCTGGACACCGGGCGCAGGACGATCGGGTGGCCGTAGGTGCGGCCGTCGCCCTGCACACCGACACTGCGGACGTCGGCCAGCAGCACCACCGGGCACTGCCAGATCTCCCGGTCCAGCCCGGCCGCGGTCAGCTCCTCGCGGGCGATCGCGTCCGCGGCCCGCAGCGTCTCCAGCCGGTCCCGGGTGACCTCGCCGATGATCCGGATGCCCAGGCCGGGGCCGGGGAACGGCTGGCGGGCGACGATGACCTCGGGCAGCCCCAGCTCGGCACCGACCATCCGGACCTCGTCCTTGAACAGCGCGCGCAGCGGCTCGACCAGGTCGAACTCGATGTCGTCGGGCAGACCGCCGACGTTGTGGTGGCTCTTGATCACCGCGGTGCCGTCGCCGCCACCGGACTCGACGACGTCGGGGTAGAGCGTCCCCTGGACCAGGAACCCGACGTGGTGGTCGGCGACCACCTCCGCCGTGGCCGTCTCGAAGACCCGGATGAACTCCCGGCCGATGATCTTGCGCTTCTGCTCGGGCTCGGTGACCCCGGCGAGCGCGTCGAGGAACCGGTCGGCGGCCTCGGCGACGTGCAGGGTCGCGCCGGTGGCGGCGACGAAGTCCTTCTCGACCTGCTCGCGCTCCCCGGACCGCATCAGCCCGTGGTCGACGAACACGCAGGTCAGCCGGTCACCGATGGCGCGCTGGACGAGCGCGGCGGCTACGGCGGAGTCGACCCCGCCGGACAGCCCGCAGATCGCGCGGCCGTCACCGACCTGGGCACGGATCGCCTCGACGGTCTCGTCGATGATCGAGGCCGTGGTCCAGGACGGGCGGATGCCCGCGATGTCGTGCAGGAACCGGCGCAGCACCTCCTGGCCGTGCGGCGAGTGCCCGACCTCGGGGTGGTACTGCACGCCGGCCAGACGCCGGTCGGTGTCCTCGAACGCGGCGACCGCGACCCGGTCGGTCGACGCGGTGACGGTGAATCCCGCCGGGGCGGCGGTCACCGAGTCGCCGTGGCTCATCCACACCGGGTGCGTGCGGGGCAGGCCCTCGTGCAGCGTGCCGGGGGTACCGGTCAGCGCGACCTCGGTGCGGCCGTACTCGCGGGTGCCGTCGTGGGCGACCTCGCCGCCCAGCGCCCGGGCCATCGCCTGGAAGCCGTAGCACATGCCGAACACCGGGATGCCGGCCTCGAACAGCGCCGGGTCGACCGCGGGGGCCCCGTCGGCGTACACGCTCGCCGGGCCGCCGGAGAGGATCACCGCGGCGGGCTCGCGGGCCACGATCTCGGTGACGGGCAGGGACGCGGGCACGATCTCGGAGTAGACGTCCGCCTCGCGCACGCGACGGGCGATGAGCTGCGCGTACTGGGCGCCGTAGTCCACGACGAGGACGGTCGGGGTCTGCACACGACCAGGGTAAACGGGCGATCCAGGTCACCCGTCGTCCGTACCGTCTCCTCGATCCTGATGATCCCCGCCGGCCGCGGGCGGTACGGCGTAACGGCGAGGCCCGGTTGCTCCGATGGGGGGAGGACGGCACCGTACGACCTGGAGGCACCCCGATGGCCACCACCCCGACCGGCCGCACCACCGGCACCGGCGACACCCCCGCCGACCCGGCCGTCGACGGCGCCACCACCACGACCGCCGCGCCGCTCGTCCCCGCCCAGCGCCCCGCGCCGGAGCAGGAGACCCGCCCGGCCGCCGGCACGCTCGGCACCGGCGCGCTCGGGGTGGACGCGCTGGGCCTCGGGGCGCTCGGCACCACCGGGCTGCTCGGCGGGACCCCGGCCCCGGTCACCCCCGCACAGGCACCCGTCGCAACCCCCGTCGACGAGCCCGCGGTCGCGGAGCCGGTCCGGGAGTCCGCACAGCCGGTTCCCGGGGCCCCGGTCGTCCCCCGGGCCCGCGCGTTCCGGGCCCGCATCCTGCCGGTGTTCCTGTGCGCCGCCGCGACCGGCACCGCGGCGATCGCCGCCGCGGGCCTGATCATGACCCCGTCGGCGACCTCGCCGCTGCCCACCCCGCGGACCGTGACCGCCTCCGGCCCGACGGTGCCGCAGGGCCCGCCGCTGCCGCAGGCCGTCGCGGCGTCGCTGGTCGGGTCCGCCGCCGGGACCGGGCTGTGGGCCGGGGACCCGGTCGTCGCGATGACCGCCTGGCGCGACAACGGCGGGCTCACCCACCTCACCGCGATCGGCGACGGCTTCACCCGCGTCGCCGACGCCGCGGGCCGTCAGGACGCGGTGGCGCTCGCCGTCGCCTGCGGGCGGCTGCAGGCCGCCATCGACGCCGCACGGGCCTACGACGCCGTGCCCGACGCCGTCGCGCAGACGTCCTGGACCGCGCTGCTCGACCACGGCACCGCCGCCGCGACCGCGGGGACCTCCGGGGCGCTCGCGCTGGACCCGTCGCAGCTGTCGGTCTTCACCGCGCAGGCGAACCTGGTGCGCGACGACCTGACGACCGTCGCCGACCGCGTCCGCGCCGTCCTGGCGGGCTGAGCCTCAGTCCTCGTGCCGCCCGCGCGAGCGCAGCGGCGGCGGCTGCACCGACCCGAGCAGCGCCCGCAGGTCCGCGGCGCTCGCGGCGCGGCGCCCCAGGTCGACGGCGACCGTCGGTGCGATGTCGCGCAGCCGTCCGAGCAGGGCCGGGTCGGCCAGGTCGTACCGGCCGTCGGCGGTCCCGGTGACGATCGCGTCCGGGCGCAGCGCCCGCACCGCCTGCGGGTCCGGGCTGCGGTCGTCGCCGACCGCGTCGACGCCGTCGAGCGTCCCCGCGCAGCCGACCAGCTGGGCGCCCAGCTCCAGCAGCAGCTCCCCCACCCGGGGGTCGGTCGCCACCACCCGCACGACCGGTCCGCGCAGCGGCACCGGGGTCCCGGTCGCGTCGACGAAGGCTCGTCCACCGCCCATGGCGGCTCCGGCGGTGGGGCGGCTCATCGGCGGGCTCCTCCTGGCTGACGACGGCGTCGCCGTCGAACCTACCGCGCGAAACCCGCTCGACCCCCGCGGCGACGGGCGCCTAGCGTGGCCCGCCGTGACCAGCCCGACCGAGACCCGGATCCGCCGCGCCCTCACCAACTGCTCCAAGGGGGAGGCGACGCGGATGGTCCTGCCCGCGTGGGTCCGCGACCTGGACCCCGACCGGCTCGACGACGTCCGCGGCTGGCGTGACCCGAAGGCCCCCGACCGCGGGGTGCTGCTGGTCCCCACCGACGACGGCCCGGCCGGCGTCGTGCTGCGCGCCGCCACCGGCGCCACCCGCGCGGCGGCGATGTGCGCGCTGTGCCGGACCACCCACACCGTCGGCGGCGTCGCGCTGTTCGCCGCCCCGCGCCGCGGTGCGAAGGGGCGCCAGGGCGACACCGTCGGCACCTACATCTGCGCCGACCTGGCCTGCGCCGAGCACGTCCGCGTCGAGACGGCGACGGCGGCGCTCAAGCCCGCCCCCGGCACGACCGTCGACGAGCGACGGGCCGGGCTGCGGGAGCGGGCCGCGGAGTTCGTGGCGGCCGTGACCGCCGAGGGGTGACTCAGGTACGCAGGTTCAGCCCGACCCGCTGGAACTCCTTGAGGTCGGAGTAGCCGGTCTTCGCCATCGCCCGCCGCAGCGCGCCGAACAGGTTCGTCGTGCCGTACGGGCTGTCGGTCGGCCCGAACAGCACCTGCTCCAGGGTCCGCCCGGACCGCGCGAGGCCGGTGACCTCCGAGCGCGGCAGCGACGGGTGCGCCGCCGACGAGGTCCAGTACAGCCCGCCCGCGGGGGCCTCCGCGGCCTCGGCCAGCTGCTCGCCGAGCATGACCGCGTCCGCGCCGCAGGCCACGGCGCGGGCGATGTCACCGGAGGTGCCGATGCCGCCGTCGGCGATCACGTGCACGTACCGGCCGCCGGTCTCGTCGAGGTAGTCACGGCGGGCCGCCGCGGCGTCGACGATCGCGGTCGCCATCGGGACCCCGACCCCCAGCACCTCGTCGGTGGTGGTGGAGGTGGACTGCCCGTACCCGACGATGACGCCGGCGGCGCCGGTGCGCATCAGGTGCAGCGCGGTGCGGTAGTCCCCCACCCCGCCGGCGACGACCGGGACGTCCAGCTCGGCGATGAAGTCCTTGAGGTTGAGCGGCTCGTCGTCCGAGACGTGCTCGGCGGAGATGATCGTGCCCTGCACGATGAGGATCTCGACGCCCGCGGCGAGCAGCGCCGGGGTGAGCTCACGGGCGCGCTGCGGGCTGACCCGCGCCGCCACCGTGTGCGAGCCGTCGCGCAGCGGGCGCAGCGCCTCGGTGATCAGGTCCTGCTGGATGGGGGCCTGGTGCAGCTCCTGCAGCAGCGCCACCGCGGAGTCCGGCTCATCGCCGGTCGCCGCCGCGACGACACGCTCCAGCGCGCCCTTCGGGTCGGCGTGCCGGGCCCACAGGCCCTCGGCGTTCAGCACCCCCAGCCCGCCGAGCTCGCTGATCCGCACCGCCGAGTCCGGCGACACCACCGCGTCGGTGGGGTGGGTCATCAGCGGGATGTCGAAGCGGTAGGCGTCGAGCTGCCAGGCCGTCGAGACGGCCTTCGAGCTGCGGGTCCGCCGCGACGGGACGATCTCGATCTGGTCGAGGTCGTAGGCACGACGGGCCTCCCGGCCCATCCCGATCTCCACGAGGTCACGCACGGGCACCACCCTAAGCGGCGCTGCTCAGGATGGTGCTGGGGCCCCCGTGACTACCGGGCGGCGTAGTTCGGGGCCTCGACGGTCATCGTGATGTCGTGCGGGTGGCTCTCCTTGAGACCGGCCGCGGTGATCCGCACCAGGCGCGCCTGCTGCAGGTCCGGAATGGTCTGCGCGCCGACGTAGCCCATGCCCGAGCGCAGCCCGCCGCCGAGCTGGTGCACCACCGAGGACAGCGGCCCGCGGAACGGGATCCGGCCCTCGATGCCCTCGGGGACGAGCTTGTCCTCGCTGAGCACGTCGTCCTGGGCGTAGCGGTCCTTGGAGTAGGACCGGCCCGCGGCACCGGCACGGCCCTGCATGGCGCCGAGCGAGCCCATCCCGCGGTAGGTCTTGAACTGCTTGCCCCCGACGAGGACCACCTCACCCGGCGACTCCGCGGTGCCGGCCAGCAGCGAGCCCAGCATGACCGTCGACGCGCCGGCCGCGATGGCCTTGGCGACGTCACCGGAGTACTGGATGCCGCCGTCGCCGATGACCGGGACGCCGGCCGGGGCGCACGCCCGGGTGGCCTCGTAGATCGCGGTGATCTGCGGGGCGCCGACCCCGGCGACGACGCGGGTGGTGCAGATCGAGCCCGGCCCGACGCCGACCTTGACCGCGTCCGCGCCCGCCTCGACGAGCGCCTTGGCGCCCTCGTAGGTGGCGACGTTGCCGCCGACGACGTCGACGTGGTCGCCGACCTCGGCGCGCAGCTTCGCGACGGTCTCCAGCACCCGGCGGGAGTGGCCGTGCGCGGTGTCGACCATCAGGACGTCCACACCGGCCTCGACGAGCTGCATCGAGCGGGCGTAGGCGTCGTCGCCGACCCCGACCGCGGCGGCGACGACGAGCCGCCCGTCCGGGTCCTTGGTCGCCAGCGGGTACTGCTCGGTCTTGTTGAAGTCCTTGATCGTGATGAGGCCGCGCAGCATGTCGTCGCCGTCGACGATGGGCAGCTTCTCCAGCTTGTGCCGGCGCAGCAGGCCCAGCGCGGCCTCCGCGGTGACGCCGACCTTGGCCGTCACCAGGGGCGCGCGGGTCATGACCTCCGACACGGGCCGGTCGGTGTCGACCTCGTAGCGCATGTCGCGGTTGGTGATGATCCCCACCAGCCGGCCGGTCTCGTCGGTCACCGGCACACCGGAGATCCGGAACTTGGCGCACAGGGCGTCGACGTCGGCCAGCGTCGCGTCGGGGCTGCAGGTCACCGGGTCGGTCACCATGCCGGCCTCGGACCGCTTCACGACCTCGGCCTGGGCCGCCTGGGCGTCCGGGGAGAGGTTGCGGTGCAGCACGCCGAGACCGCCGGCGCGGGCCATCGCGATGGCCATCCGGGACTCGGTGACGGTGTCCATCGGGGACGACACCAGCGGCACCTGGACCCGCACCCGGCGGGTCACCTGGCTCGACGTGTCGGCCGAGCTGGGGATCACGTCCGACTCGGCGGGCAGCAGCAGCACGTCGTCGAAGGTCAGGCCGAGCATCGCGAACTTGTCCGGCAGGCCGCCCATCTCGCTCGTCATCTCTCCGGGGCTCCTCTTGCGGTCGAAGCAGTGTTGTCGAGGCGGTGCGGTCGACGCTGACGGCGGGCTCCCGCCGCAGGCCGCCATCGTACGTCCACCACCCCGGGGTGGGCCGGGGCCCGACCCTCCTGCACCGGTACCGTGTACGCCGTGTCACCAGAGGCGCTGCCACCGGACCCGTTCGCCGGAGACCCGGATGACCCTGCGCTCTCCATGCAGGCCTATGACGACCGTGGTGACGGCGCGTGGCCGGGTTCCGGTGACTCCGATGTCCCCCCGTTGAACGAGACCGACCGCGGCGAGATCCTGGCCGACCTGGCGGACCTCGCCGTGTACCAGGCGCTGCTGGCGGGCCGTGGCGTCCGCGGGATCGTCGTCGACTGCGCGGACTGCGGCGAACAGCACTTCCACGAGTGGAACCTGCTGCGCGCGAGCCTGCAGCAGCTGCTCGACGAGGGCCGGATGCGGCCGCACGAGCCGGCCTACGACCCGGACCCGGCGCACTACGTCACGTGGGAGTACTGCCGCGGGTACGCCGACGCGACCCTCGCCGACTGAGCGCGGCACCCCCGAGACACACGACGGGCCCCGGAGGAGATCCTCCGGGGCCCGTCGCCGTGCTGCGTGCCGGACCGCGTCAGTTCGGCGTGCTGCTCACCGCACCGGTCGTCGTCGACGACGGCGTGGCCGTGGTGTCGTCCGACGGGTCGGCCTGCCCCTCCCCGGCCGCGGTGGGCCGGGTCGTGGGCGCCGTCGTCGGGGTCGTCGGGTCCGCCTGGCCCTCCGTCGTCGGCGAGGTCTCCGACGGCGACGGCGACGTCGTGGGCGAGGTCTCACCCGGCCCGGTCAGCACGGACGGGTCGGTGGTGCCCTCCGGGGAGGTCGGGCCGCCCGGGGTGGTCTCGCCCTGCGTCGGACGCGGGTCCGGCGCCGGGGCGTCCTCGTCGCCCTCGGAGACCGGGGGCGGCGGGGCCGGGGTCCCGTCGCGCAGCGGCGACCGCGGGTCGGTCGGCGTGCCCGGCGGGGTCTCGGCGACCTTCTGGCTCAGGAAGCGGTTCTGCTGCTCGAAGTCGTTGCGCAGGTCGGGCGCGGTGCGGTCCACCAGCGGTCCGAGCGCGGCGAGTTCCTGCTGCGCACCGACGGTGTCCCCGGCGGCGAGCTTGGCGTTGACCCGCTCGATGCCCTCGCGCAGCGTGGTCGCGGCCTGCACCTGTTCGGCGCGCTCGCTGTAGAGCACCCGGGAGACACCCCACAGGGCGTCGCCCGGCTCGGCCTCGTGCGCGCTGATCGAGACGACGGCCAGCGCACACGCCGCGACCGCCGCGGCGGCGACAAGCGGACGCAGGAAGGAGACCTTCCGCGACGGCTTCGCCGGCTGCAGGATCTGCACGGCCTCGTCGGTGTCGAGGAGCTGCGGGATCGGGTCGCGCTCGACCTCGTCCTTCCAGGACGAGAGCATCGCGGCCAGGTGGTCGTCGACGTCGTAGCCGCGCCGGCCGGGGCCGGACACGCCGAGCCCGGAGGACAGGGCGTTGATCAGCTCGTCGTCGGCCTGGAGCTCGACGAGGTCGATCGGGCCGTCGTCCTCGACGCCGTCGAGGTCGTCCCACTCGTCGGCGCGGGCGGCGTGCCGCGGCACGACCGGCTGCGGGACGGTGCGCCCGTCGAACGGCACCGGGTGACCCCGGTGACCGAGCGGCTGCGAGTGGCCGTTGGTGTGGCCGTTGGTACGGGGAGGGCGGGGCTCGCCGAAGCGGCCACGCGTCACCGGCGCGGGCGGGCGCTCCCAGCCCTCACCGGACGGCGGGGGGAAGCCCGGACCGTGCGGACCCTGGTCACGCATCCCGGACCACCTCCTCACTCATCATCTTCCTCAGCCGGGCCAGCGCCCGGTGCTGGGCGACGCGGACGGCGCCCGGGGTGGAGCCGACGGCCGCCGCGGTCTCCTCCGCGGACAGGCCCACGACCACGCGCAACACGATGATCTCCCGATGCTTGTCCGGAAGGATCTCCAGGAGCTTGGACATCTCCTCCGACAGTTCCACCTGCAGGGCCCGGGACTCCGGACCGTCGGACGACTCCATGCGGTCCGGCACGTCGGCCATCGGTTCCGAGCGGTTCCGGGACGCAGCCCGGTGCGCGTCGATGACCTTGTGGGACGCGATGCCGTAGACGAAGGCGAGGAACGGGCGACCCTGCACCCGATACCCCGGCAACGCCGTGAGCACGGCCACGCAGACCTCCTGGGCGACATCGTCCGCCGAGACGGACCCTCGGTCGGTCCCCAGACGGGCGCGGCAGTAACGCACGACGAGGGGCCGAATCATGGCGAGAACGCGCTCGACCGCGGACCGATCGCCGGCCATGGCCGCTTCGATCCACTCGTCGGGAACGTCTCTTGATTCACTCATCGTGGGGAACCGCCCAGGCGTTACGAGCTTCCAGCAGTGTCATCCGATCGTGGAGGCAACCCGCGTCCGCGCAGGTGGGATCGGCTCGGATCCACCGTATCCGAGCGGGGCTCGCCGACGGGAGTCGCTCCATGCCAGATCAGACGATCGTGCACTGTTCCGGGTTGCGCGGGGCCGCACCGGAACACGTCCACGGGGCGGCCACGGTCGGCGAGCGGTTCGTCACCCACCGCAGATTTGCGGTCACCGGACGCAGTGAAGATCGTCCGTGCCCGATCACCGGCGGTGGACCGCCCGGCGCGGGTCGCGCCCGGTTCGGCGCGGAGTCCGGACGGGTCGCCGCCGGGACCGCGGGGCTGCGGCGACGGATGTGACACCAGGGACGAGAGGGACGCCGGATGACGATTCCCGGCGTCCCTCCGACCGCTCGTCGGACGAGGGCCGATCGGGGGCGGACGGTTACGGCGTCCGGCGGATCCGTCGTCCGCCCCGGCGGGGTCCGGCCGCGGGGAGCACGACCGGCGTCCCGTCACCGGGGCGCGGGACCGGCCGGAGCCGGTCGGGGTGGGGGTCCCGGGCGTGGTGTCCCGGGTGCGGGCCGCGGGGTCTGCAGCGGCCCGGGTGCGCGGGCCGGACACGGGGATGTCCGGGCGTGGAGCCGGACCGCGGGGGTCGGTCCGGCTCACGATGCCCACCCGCGGATGGGTGGGTGGAGCGGCCGGTTCGGGGTCGGTCGCTCGGTGGTGCGTTCTCGTGCCGTTCCGGGTGGGGACCCGGTCAGGACACCAGGCCGCGCCGGAAGCCGTGGGCCACGGCCTGTGCGCGGTCACGGACGCCGAGCTTGCGGAACAGCCGGCGGGCGTGGGTCTTCACGGTGTCCTCGGAGAGGTAAAGCTCGCGGCCGATCTGGCCGTTGCTCTTGCCCTGGCTCATCCCGCGCAGCACCTGGAGCTCGCGCTCGGTGAGCTGGACCCCCGGGTCGGTGGGCACGCGCGGGGTCGGCACCGAGGTGCTGGCCAGGGTGTGCGCCAGCGCGGCGACCAGCTCGGGACGCGAGGCGTCCCAGCGCAGGTAACCGCGTGCCCCACCGGCGATGGCGGCGGCGATGCTGCCGGCGTCGTCCGGGGCTCCGAAGACGATGACGTTGGCCTGCGGGTGGGCGGCCACCAGTCGCCGGGTGGCCTCCACCCCGGTGGGCACAGCACGCTGCGTCCCGACCAGGACGACGTCGACGGACTGGCGGGCGTAGCGGGCGAGGAGCTCGTCCCCGTGGGCGACGCAGTCGATGCGCTGGACCCCCGGGACCGCGGACATGACGCGAGTCAGTCCCTCGCGGACGCTGCGACGATCGTCGCAGATGAGTACCGTCGTCACGACGATTCCTTCCTGCAGCTTCCTGCAGCCGGGTGATTCTTCACCCTCCGAATCGGCGGGTGACACTCTCACCTTGACACGGTCGGGGCGATTTTGTGCCCTCCGTTCGGCGCTCTGACCCACGTGCATCAGCGTCATGTGGGTGAAGCGTCGCCGAATGGAGTAGTCCGTACGGTACATCGTCCGGGCCCGGCTCCGGGCACTACTCCCGCAGCAGCTCTCGCCCGCTACGGTCACTTCGCGTATAGAGGACGCTCACCGTGTGCAACACCGCATGTCGGCGACCCTCCGCATCCGCTCGGCGACTGCGCGTATCGAATGGTGACGCTCCGGCGTGTCGCGCTCCGGCGACCGGTCCGGAACCGGCCTCCGGCGTCGCCCGATCGGCCCCGCGGCGCCCGCGGTACGGCCGAGCGGGTACGGCATCCGGACCACCTCCTGCGGGGTCCGGTGCTCCGTCCGGCCCCGGTCCCGGCCCGGTGAGGTCGGCCCGGGCGAGCAGCGCGGGGCGGTGCAGCGGTAGCAGTCCGTGCACGAGCGCGTCCGCGGCCACCGCGTCCAGCTCGGCGACGACGTCCGCCGGGTCGTGCCCCGCCACCCCGGCGGCGACCGCCCGGACCAGGCGGCTCTTGAGCACGTGCCGCGCGGACCCGAGCGCCCGCGCCCCGGCCAGCGCCTCGTCGGCGGCGGCGAGCGCCGCGGCCGGGTCGCCCGCGACCAGTGCGGTCTCCGCGGTCACCCAGCCGTGGCGGACCCGGGTGCGGTGGCCGTGCGGGCCGCACCACGGCCCGGCCCGGCGCAGCAGCACGGCGGCGGTCGCGGCGTCGAGGCGGCCGAGCGCGTCGGCGGCGAGCCCGGTCAGCGCGTCGGCGACGGCCGCGGCGCGGCCGAGGCCCCACGGCCCGGGGTCGCCCGGGGTCACCGCGCCCGGCAGCACCAGCCGGAGCGCGGCGCCGTCGAGTGCGGCCGCGGCGCGGTGCCCGCCGAGCTGGCGCAGGTGCGAGGCCCGGGTGACGGTCGCGTGCGCCCGCGGCACGACCCCGGTCGCCGGGTCGCGGCGCACCCCGTCGAGGAGCGCGGCCGCGGCCGCGTAGTGCCCGGAGCCGCCCCGGGCGACGGCGGCCGCCCACCGCAGCTCCGCCGGCCCGTCCGGGCGCGCCGCCGCGGCCACCTCCCGGTCCGTCGCCGCCCCGGCGAGCAGGGCCCGGACCTCCGCCGACGGCGCCCGCCGTGCACCACCCTGTCGGACGTGCACCATCGTTCACCTCGAATCAGGTTTGCGGCCGCCATGGCCAGGGAATCTGAGCGTCGTCAGGTTCGATAGCGAAGGCAGGTGACGAACATGGCGGACATCCGGAGGCTTCCCGGCCCGGTCGCCGACATCTACGACTGGCAGATGGAGGGAGCCTGCCGGGGGATGGACAGCGCGTTCTTCTTCCATCCCGAGGGTGAGCGAGGTCCCGCCCGGGCCCGTCGTGAGACCCGAGCGAAGCAGGTCTGTTCGGAGTGCCCCGTGGTGCAGCAGTGCCGCGAGCACGCACTGAAGGTGCACGAGCCCTACGGCATCTGGGGCGGCCTGTCCGAGTCCGAGCGGGACGCGATCATCCGCGGTCCGCGCCGCACGCTCAAGGTCGCCGCCGAGGCGACCGTCCAGCCGGTGGAAATTCCCGTTCACACCGCCTGAGAGGGCCCCGACCCGCGGGGGCTCCCATCTCCCGCCGGACGGCACACACTTCCTGCCCCGCAACGCACAACGGCGGGCGACCCGAGGGTCGCCCGCCGTCGTCGTGCTCGGACCGGATCAGTGACCGTGACCGTGCCCGTGGCCACCGGCCGGGGCCGGGTCGGCCTTCTCCGGCTTGTCCACCACGGCGCTCTCGGTGGTCAGCACCATGCGCGCGATGGACGCGGCGTTCTCCACCGCCGACCGGGTCACCTTGACCGGGTCGATGACGCCGTCGGCCAGCAGGTCGCCGTAGGAGCGGGTGGCCGAGTTGTACCCGGTCCCCCAGCCGCCCTCGGCGACGCGGGACACGACGATCGCGCCCTCGTCGCCACCGTTCTCGGCGATCCAGAACAGCGGCGCCGACAGTGCCCTGCGGACGATCGCGACACCGGTCGCGGCGTCACCGGTCAGACCCAGCCCGCCCTCGAGCTCGGCCGCGGCGTGCACCAGCGCGGAACCGCCGCCGGGGACGATGCCCTCCTCGACCGCCGCACGGGTCGCCGCGACGGCGTCCTCGATGCGGTGCTTGCGCTCCTTGAGCGCGGTCTCGGTGGCGGCACCTGCCTTGATGACCGCGACGCCGCCGGAGAGCTTGGCCAGGCGCTCCTGGAGCTTCTCCTTGTCCCAGTCGGAGTCGGACTCCTCGATCTCGCGCTTGAGCTGCGCGACACGACCCTCGACGTCGGCCTTGGAGCCGGCGCCCTCGACGATCGTGGTGGCGTCCTTGGTGACGACGACGCGACGCGCGCGGCCCAGCAGCTCGAGCCCGGCCTCGTTCAGCTTCAGGCCGACCTCGGGGTTGATGACCTGACCGCCGGTGGCGACCGCGAGATCGTCCATGAACGCCTTGCGGCGGTCACCGAAGAACGGCGACTTGACCGCGGCGACCTTGACGGTCTTGCGGATCGAGTTGACGACCAGGGTGGACAGCGCCTCGCCCTCGACGTCCTCGGCGATGATCAGGAGCGGCTTGCCCTCGCCGAGCACCTTCTCCAGCAGCGGCAGCAGGTCCTGGATGGACCCGATCTTGTCGCGGTGCAGCAGGATGTACGGGTCGTCGAGCGCCGCCTCCATGGACTCGGAGTCGGTGACGAAGTACGGCGACAGGTAGCCCTTGTCGAACTGCAGACCCTCGGTGATCTCCAGCTCGGTCGAGAGGGTGGAGCCCTCCTCGACGGTGATCACGCCGTCCTTGCCGACGGTGTTGATCGCCTGGGCGATCAGGTCGCCGATCTCCTGCTCGCGCGAGGCGATGGCGCCGACCTGCGCGATGTGGCTCTTGGCGTCGACCGGGGTGGCCTTCGCCAGCAGCACCTCGGAGACCTTGGCCGAGGCCGCGGCGATGCCCTGGCCCAGCGCGAACGGCGCCGCACCGGCGGCCACGTTGCGCAGGCCCTCCTTGACCAGCGCCTGCGCCAGCACGGTGGCGGTGGTGGTGCCGTCACCCGCGACGTCGTTGGTCTTGGTGGCGACGGTCTTCGCCAGCTGCGCGCCGAGGTTCTCGTACGGGTCCTCGAGGTCGACCTCACGGGCGATGGTGACGCCGTCGTTGGTGACGGTCGGGCCGCCGAACTTCTTGTCGATGACGACGTGCCGGCCGCGCGGGCCGAGCGTCACCTTCACCGCGTCGGCGAGCTGGTTCACGCCACGCTCGAGCGCGCGACGGGTCTCCTCGTCGAAGCTGATCTGCTTCGCCATGTCTTGTTCTCGCTGCCTCTCGGGATACTCGGGTTCTCGGGGGAGAGACGCGACCGCCCCGGTGCGGGCCACCCGTGAGGGTGGACCACCCGGGGCGGTACGTCAGGCGGTGCCTCGCGTCAGTTGACGACGGCCAGCACGTCGCGCGCGGAGAGGATCAGGTACTCCTCGCCGTTGTACTTGACCTCGGTGCCGCCGTACTTCGAGTAGATGACGACGTCGCCGACGGCCACGTCGAGCGGGACGCGGTTGCCGTTGTCGTCCACCCGGCCCGGGCCGACGGCCAGGACCTTGCCCTCCTGGGGCTTCTCCTTGGCGGTGTCCGGGATGACGATGCCGGAGGCGGTGGTGGTCTCCGCCTCGCTGGCCTGGACGACGAGCTTGTCCTCGAGCGGCTTGATGTTCGCCACGACGATGACCTCCCCTTCCTGGGGTGAATCCGGTGTCACGGGTTCTCTAGCGGTGTCAGCAGCGCGCACGTGGCGACTCCCGCCCCGCCGTCGCGGGTGCCGGGGCGGAGGTCGTCCGCCGCGCGCGTTGGCACTCTATCCATGAGAGTGCCAGAAGCCGAGCGGGGGCTCAACCGCGCCGTTCGGGCGTGTCGGGAGTTCCCGGTCGTCGCCCGTTGTTCACGTGCTCGTCGGCCGGCGGCCCGGTGTCACTCGATCGGGAGCGTTGCACTGCACATCGTGGTCACCTCCCGCCGTTCGCTGCTGCGCGCCGGACTCACCGCCGCCGCCGTCACCGCCGCCGCACCCCTGCTGCCCGGCGCCGCCGCCGCGGCGCCCGGACCCGCCCCGGCCCGGCCGCCGGGCGACCCGTTCGGGCTCGGCGTCGCCTCCGGGGAACCCGATCCGACCTCGGTCGTGCTGTGGACCCGGCTCGCCACCGACCCCGTCGCCGAGGACGGCCTGGGCGGGCTCGGGAACCGCGCCACCGACGTCGAGTGGGAGGTCGCCGACGACGAGCGCTTCACGCGGGTCGTGCGTCGCGGCCGGGTCCGCACCGGGCCGGACGCGGGCCACAGCGTGCACGTCGAGGTGCCGGGCCTGCGCCCCGGCCGGGACTACCACTACCGCTTCCGCGTGGGCCGCACCGTCTCCGACGCCGGCCGCACCCGGACCGCGCCCCCGCCGGCGTCGATGGCGCCGGTGCACATGGCCTTCACCTCCTGCTCCCAGTTCGAGCACGGGTGGTTCACCGCGTACCGGCGGATGGCCGAGGAGCGCCCGGACGTGCTGCTGCACCTGGGCGACTACATCTACGAGTACCCGGCGGAGGACTACGTCGCGCCCGGCGGGAACGTGCGCGACCACGCCGGCCCGGAGACGACGACGCTGGCCGGCTACCGGCAGCGACTGGCCCAGTACCACGCCGACCCCGACCTGCAGGCCGCGCACGCGGCCGCGCCCTGGCTCGTCGTGTTCGACGACCACGAGGTCGAGAACAACTGGGCCGGCGACGTGCGGGAGCTCCCGCTCGACCCGCCCGGGGACTTCACCGCCCGCAGGACCGCCGCGTTCCGCGCCTACTGGGAGAACATGCCGCTGCGCGCCGCCCAGCGCCCCCGCGGTGCGTCCATGCGGCTCTACCGCCGCGTCGGCTGGGGCGGTCTGGTCACCTTCCACATGCTCGACACCCGCCAGTACCGCGGCGACCAGCCCTGCGGGGACACCTTCCGCAGCGACTGCGCGGAACGCACCGACCCGGCCCGCTCGCTGCCCGGGTCGGCGCAGGAACGCTGGATCGCCGACGGTTTCGCCCGCTCCCGCGCCCGCTGGGACGTGCTGGGCCAGCAGGTGTTCTTCTCCCAGGTCGACTTCACCCCGGGCGCCGGGCGCGGCTTCAACCCCGACGCGTGGGACGGCTACCCCGGCTCCCGGGACCGCGTCGTCGACTCCTGGACCGCGGCCACGCAGCGCGGCCGCGCGCGCAACCTCGTCGTGCTCACCGGCGATGTGCACGCGCACTGGGGCGCCGACGTGAAGCGCCGCTTCGACGACCCCGCCTCGCCGGTGGTCGGGACCGAGCTGGTGTCCAGCTCGATCACCTCGGGCGGCGACGGCTCGGAGAAGCAGAACGGCTCCGACGCCGTCCTCGCCGAGAACCCGCACATCCGGTTCCACAACAACCGCCGCGGCTACGTCAGCACCCGGTTCACCGCGGACCGCATGGAGGCCGGGTTCAAGGTGGTGCCGTTCGTGAGCCGGCCGGGCGCCCCGGTGCAGACCCGCGGACGGTTCGTGACCGAGGACCGGCGGCCGGGCCTGCGACCGCTGTAGCGGAGTAGGTTCGGACGCGTGGCTGACCTGGTTCTCGGCGCGAACGTCTTCGGCTGGACGGCGGACAGGGAGACCTCGTTCGCCGTCCTCGACGCGTTCGTCGCCGCCGGCGGACGGATGATCGACACCGCGGACTCCTACATGTGGCGCGCACCGGGGAACTCCGGCGGCGAGTCCGAGACGATCCTCGGCGAGTGGATGGCCGCCCGCGGCAACCGCGACGCGCTGCACCTCGCGACGAAGGTCGGCGCGCTGCCCGGCCGCGAGGGCCTGTCGGCGGAGAACGTCGCGGCCGCGGCGCGGGACTCGTTGCGCCGCCTGGGCACCGACCGGATCGACCTCTACTACGCCCACCGCGACGACGAGGCGACCGCGCAGGAGGAGACCCTCGACGCGTTCGACGCCCTGGTCCGCGAGGGACTGGTCCGCGAGGTCGGCGCGTCGAACTTCTCCCCGGAGCGGCTGCGGTCGGCGCTGGAGATCTCCGCGCGCGACGGGCTGACCGCGTTCAGCACCATCCAGCCGCACTACAACCTCATGGAGCGCGACGCCTTCGAGGCGGGTCTGGCCCCGCTCGCGGAGTCGGAGAAGCTGGCCGTCCACCCGTACTACGGGCTGGCCAAGGGCTTCCTGACCGGCAAGTACCGGCCCGACTCCCCTGCCCCGGAGGGCCCGCGCGCCGAGGGCGCGGCGGCGTACCTGGACTCCCGCGGCCGCGCCGTGCTGGCCGGGCTCGACGAGATCTCCGCCGGCTACGGCGTCCCGGTCCCGGCGGTCGCCCTGACCTGGCTGGCCGCGCAGCCCGCGGTGACCGCGCCGATCGCGAGCGCACGCACCGTCGAACAGCTGGAACAGCTGCTGCCGATGCTCACCCTGGAGCTGACCGACGACGAGCTGCGCCTGCTGTCCTACCTGTCCGCGACGTCCTGAGCGGCCTTCCGCACGCGGTCGCGGCGCATCGTGTGGGCGTCGGCCATCGACGGCCGGTAGTAGCGCCTGCGCAGCCCGACCACGGTGAACCCGTGGCTCTCGTACAGCGTGCGGGCCGGGACGTTGTCGGTGCGCACCTCCAGGAACACCGTGGCCGCCAGCTCGTCGGCGACGGCGAGCAGCCCCCGCAGCAGCGCGCGGCCGATGCCGTGGCCCTGCCAGGCCGGGTCGACGCCGATCGTGTGCACCTCCGCCTCGGCCATCGGCGGCCCGGCGACGACGGCGAGCCCGGCGTAGCCGACCAGCTCGTCACCGGCGCGGGCGGCGAGGTAGAGCTGGCCGGAGGACACGGCGTCGCGGAAGGCCTGCGCGCTCCACGGGTCGTCCCCGGGGAACAGGATCTCCTCCAGCTCCGCGCAGCGCACCGCGTCGGCCCGGTACAGCGGGCCCAGCGAGACGGTGGCGTTCACGCGGTGACGCGCTTGCGGCCGGTCGGCGGGGCGGCGTCGGGGCGGCGCAGGTAGAGCGGCTCGACCGGGGCGGGGGCCCGGCCGGCGAGCAGGTCCGCCGCGGCGACGCCGACCAGCCCGTCGACGGTCGGTGCGCCGGGGCCGTCGATCTCGCGGCCGAGCCGCCGGGCGAACGCCGGATCGCCGACCACGGTGCCGATCGCCAGCTCGTCCAGGCGCGCGGCCAGCGCCTCCGGGGCCTCGACGGCCGGGCCGGTCAGCCTGCGGACCGAGCGGGCGTCGGCGGGGTCGGACGCGTCGTAGGCGGCCCAGTAGGCCTCCGTGCGCCGGGCGTCGGTGACGACCAGCAGGTTCCCGCCGGTGTGCAGCCCCCAGGCGAGGGCGTCGTGGGTGACGACGCCGTGCACCGGCACGTCGAGGGCGTGGCCGAGTGCTGTGGCCGAGGCGATCCCGACCCGCAGCCCGGTGAACGGGCCCGGACCGGCACCGACGACCACCGCCCCGACCTCGGCGAGCGCGTGGCCCGCCTCGGCGCACAGCGCACGGACCGCGGGCATCAGCAGCTCGCCGTGGCGGCGGCCGTCGTGCGCGCGGGCGGCGAGGGTCCGCGGCCCGCCGTCGGGGCCGAGGTCGACGAGACCGGCGGTGACGACGGTCGTCGCGGTGTCGAGGGCCAGTACCAGCACGCCCGCGAGCCTACGGACGCGCGGTGCGGCGCAGCCTCGCGACCCGGGTGTCGTCGTCGCGGCGCTCCAGCGTGATCGTCACCGCGGACCCGGCGAGCCGCTCCGCGACCCCGACCCCCCACTCGACGGCGACGACCGCCCGGTCCAGCTCGGTGTCGAGGTCGAGGTCGTCCAGCTCGGCCGCGACGTCCACGTTCCCGTCGGGGCCGCCCAGCCGGTAGGCGTCGACGTGCACCAGGGCCGGGCCGTCGCCCGCGGAGGGGTGCTCGCGGGCGATCACGAAGGTCGGCGAGGCCACCGTGCCGGTCACCCCGAGCCCGCGGGCCAGGCCGCGGACCAGGGCGGTCTTGCCCGCGCCGAGCGGGCCCGCCAGGAGCACGACGTCACCGGCGACCAGCTCGCGCCCGACCGTCTCACCGAAGGCCTCGGTGTCGGCGACGGTCGGCAGCTCGGTGACGACGGCGTCCGCGCCGGGGGCGGGGATCACGGCCGGTCCTTCTTCCGGGACCGGCCGGCCCGGGCCGGGGTGCGGCTGCCCCGGCGGACCCGGCCCGCGCTGCGCAGCAGGCCCTGCAGCGCGCCGCCCGCCTCGGCCTGCTCGTCGTCGGTCGTGTCGGTGAGCTGCGGCGGGCGCTTGGCCCGCAGCCCGCCGCCCGCGGTGCGCTCGGTGGTGCGGGCGATCAGCGCGTCGAGCTCGGCGTCGACGACCTCGGGCTGCTCCAGCATCGGCATGTGCCCGACCCCGGGCAGGCGCACCAGCCGGGCGGTCGGGATCGCCTCGGCGATGACCTCGCTGTGCCGCCACGGGATGATCCGGTCGCCGTCACCGGCCAGGACGAGCACCTCGCAGCCGGACAGGCCGGGCAGCGCCGCGAGCCGGTCGTGGGTGCCGAGGGTGTCGACGAAGTCGGTGAGCGCGCCGACGGCGTTCGAGTCGATCATCGTGTCGACGAGGTCGACCATCCGCGGGTCGACCTGGCGGTCGCCGTAGGCGAAGCGCTTGGTGAACACCCAGATGATGTCGCCCAGCGCGCGCCGGCCCGTCTCGACCAGGCCGGGCTGCCACGCGGCGAGCCCGCCGAGGGCCCGGATGACCGGGTTGCGCCGGGACAGGAACGTGCCCGGCAGCCCCGAGGACGCCATCTCCCCCGCCGAGGTCGACACCAGCGCCACCCCGGCGACGCGCTCGTGGAACAGCTCCGGGTGCTGCTCGGCCAGCGCCATCACGGTCATGCCGCCCATCGAGTGCGACACCAGCACCAGCGGCCCCTCGGGAGCCAGCGCGCGGATGACGGCGTCGAGGTCGCGGCCGAGCTGGTCGATCGTGCAGGAGTCCGCGGGTGCCCGCTCGGAGCGGCCGTGGCTGCGCTGGTCGTAGAGCACCATCCGCACCGACGGGCCGGTCAGCCCGGCCAGGTGCGGCCGCTGCTCGGACCAGGTGCGCCGGTCCAGGGCGAAGCCGTGCACCAGCACCACCGTCAGCGCGGGCTCCGAGCCGTCGGCCGGCGCGACCACCTCGCAGGCGATGCGGACGCCGTCGTCGGCCATCACCGACATCTCCTCACCGACGGTGCCCGGCGGCGGCGTCCCGGCGTGCGCGGACATCTCGGTGGCCAGGCTGCGACGGGTGGCGGCGATCTTGCGTCGCTGCGCGGCGACGCCGACCCCGGCCGCGGCGCCCGCCGCGCCGACCACACCGCCCGCGATCCCGGCGACGGTCCATCCCCTGCGGCTCATGCGACTCCCCCGCGCCCGTCGGTCACCGTGCGGCGCACCCGCCCCCGGACGCCCGTGACGATCTCGTAGTGGATGGTGCCCAGCTCGTCGGCCCACTCGCGGGCCGTCGGTCCGCCGTCGGCGCCGGTGCCGAACAGCTCGACCGGGTCGCCGATCGCGACCGGCAGCACCCCCGGCCGCCCGCAGTCGACGACGAACTGGTCCATGCAGACCCGCCCGGCGACCGGCCGGACGGAGCCGCCGATCCGCACGCGCATCCGGCCGCCGTCGTTGAGCCGGCGCGGGACGCCGTCGGCATAGCCCAGCGGCACCAGCGCCAGGGTGCGCGGTTCGCGGGCGACCCACTCGTGGCCGTAGGACACGCCCTCGCCCGCCTCGACGGTCTTGGTGAGCGCGACCCGCCCGCGGAGCGTCATCGCCGGGCGCAGCGGGCTGTCGGCGGGGCGGGCGATCGGGTCGAGCCCGTAGACGGCGATCCCCGGCCGGACGACGTCGAGGTGCAGGTCGGGGCGGGTCATCAGGCCCGCCGAGTTGCACAGGTGCAGCTGCGGGGCGAACCCGCGGTCCCGGGCGAGCGCGGCGGCGGCGTGCAGCCGCGCGGCCTGGCTGTCGACGGCGGGCTGGCCCGGCTCGTCGGCGGCGGCCAGGTGCGACCACACCGCCGCGACCTCGCAGGTGCCGTCGGCGACGCCGTCGGCGACGTCGTCGAGCAGGGCGGGCCACTCGCCGGGCGGGCAGCCGTTGCGCGACAGCCCGGTGTCGGCCTTGAGGTGCAGCCGGACCGGGCGGCCCGCGGCGCGGGCACCGGCCAGCACCGCGGCGAGGTGAACGCGGCCGGACACCGACAGCTCCACCCCCGCGGCGACGGCGGCGGCGAAGTCGGCGTCGGGCAGGTGCAGCCAGGACAGCAGCGGCGCGTCGACGCCGTCGGCCCGTAGCGCGAGCGCCTCCTCCAGGGTGGCGACGCCGAGCCGGGTCGCCCCGGCCGACAGCACCGCCCGCGCGACGGCGGCGGCGCCGTGGCCGTAGCCGTCTGCCTTGACCACGACCATGGTCTCGGCGCCGGACGCGAGACCCGACAGGTACCGGGTGTTGTGCCGGACGGCGTCGAGGTCGACCACCGCCTCGGCCGCCGGTGCGCCCGGTCCGGGCCGGGGCCGCGGACCGGGTGCGTGGTCGGTCGTGGGTAGCACGGCCCCGATCATCGCATCCCGGTCCGTCGCGGCCCGGTCCCGAGCCCGGCTCAGTCGGTCCCGGCCTCCATCGCGGCGCGGTCGAGGGACTCCTCGGCCTGCTCGGCGTCGGGGTCCGACGGCGTCGCGGTGATCTCCGCCGCACGCCCGGCCTCGATCTCGCCGACGAAGGTGCCGAACTCGCCGCCGAGCATCCCGGTGGCCGAGTACTGCTCCAGCTTGGCGCGGGAGTCGGCCAGGTCCAGGTTGCGCAGGGTGAGCTGGCCGATGCGGTCGCCCGGGGTGAACGGGGCGTCCTCGACGCGCTCCATCGAGAGCCGGTCCTCGGCGTAGGCCAGGGCGGGGCCGCGGGTGTCGAGCACCGACCAGTCGTTGCCGCGGCGCAGCCGCAGCGTGACCGACCCGGTGACGGCGTTGCCGACCCAGCGGGTCAGGGACTCGCGCAGCATCAGCGACTGCGGCTCCAGCCAGCGCCCCTCGTAGAGGAGCCTGCCGAGCCGGCGGCCCTGCTCCTCGTAGGCCGACAGCGAGTCGTGGTTGTGGATCGCCGACACGAGCCGCTCGTAGGTGACGAACAGCAGTGCCATCGCCGGGGCCTCGTAGATGCCGCGGCTCTTGGCCTCGATGATCCGGTTCTCGATCTGGTCGGTCATGCCCAGGCCGTGCCGGCCACCGATCCGGTTGGCCTCGGTGACCAGGGCGACCGGGTCGTCGTAGCGGGTGCCGTTGATCGCGACGGGGCGACCGGACTCCCACTCGACGGTGACGTCCTCGGTCTCGACCGCGACGGCCGGGTCCCAGAACCGCACGCCCATGATCGGCTCGACGATCTCGATCGAGGTGTCGAGGTGCTCGAGCCTCTTGGCCTCGTGGGTGGCGCCCCAGATGTTGGCGTCGGTCGAGTACGCCTTCTCCGCGGAGTCCCGGTAGGGCAGCTCCCGCTCGCCCAGCCAGGCGCTCATCTCCGCGCGGCCGCCGAGCTGGTCGACGAACGCCTCGTCCAGCCACGGCTTGTAGATCCGCAGGGCGGGGTTGGCGAGCAGGCCGTAGCGGTAGAACCGCTCGATGTCGTTGCCCTTGAAGGTCGAGCCGTCGCCCCAGATGGAGACGCCGTCGTCGGCCATGGCGCGGACCAGCAGGGTGCCGGTGACGGCGCGGCCGATCGGGGTGGTGTTGAAGTAGGGCATCCCGCCGGCGCGGATGTGGAAGGCACCGCAGGCGATCGCGGCGATGCCCTCGTCGACCAGTGCACGACGGCAGTCGACGACGCGGGCGGCCTCGGCGCCGTACTCCAGCGCGCGCTCGCGGACGGCGACGAGGTCGGGCTCGTCGGGCTGTCCGAGGTCGGCGGTGTAGGCGTAGGGGACCGCGCCGTTCTCGCGCATCCAGGCGACGGCGACGGAGGTGTCGAGGCCACCGGAGAAGGCGATGCCGACGCGCTCGCCGACGGGGAGGCTGGTCAGGATCTTCGGCACGCGCGGAACGCTAACAACCCGCTCCCGGCGCAGGTCCGCCGGTGTGCCGCTTCAGCGCCCCGACGCCGCCGACCGGACCGACCGCAGCGCGACCGGGATCGCCGCCTGCATCGCCGACGCCGGCGCCGGGACCGGCGGCAGCCCGTGCTCGCGGGCGGCCGCCGTCGCGGCGCGGGCGTGCACCAGCGTCGCGCAGCCCGCCGCCCACCACGGGTCCAGCCCGGCGGCCAGCAGCGCGCCGATCATGCCGGTGAGCACGTCGCCGGAGCCCGCGGTGGCGGCCCAGGAGTCCGCGGCCGGGTCGACCAGCACCCGTCCGTCCGGTGCGGCGACGACGGTCGCGTTCCCCTTCAGCAGCACCGTCACCCCGAGGTCGGCGGCGGCGCGGCGGGCGGCGCCGATCCGGTCGGGCCCGACCTCGCCCGCGATCCGGGCGAACTCCCCCGCGTGCGGGGTGAGCACGACGGGCTCGCCGTGGATGCGCATCCGCAGGTGGGCGTGCTGGGCGAGCAGGGTGATCGCGTCGGCGTCGAGGCAGAGCGGCACGTCGCGGTCCAGCGCCTCCTCCAGCACCGCCCGGCCCTGTCCGCCGGTGCCCAGCCCCGGCCCGACCGCCCAGGCCTGGGTGCGGCCCGCGTCGGTGATGTCGCCGGTGGCGACGATCTCCGGCCAGTGCCTGCGGACCTCGTCGGCGGCGGACCCGGCGAAGCGGACCATCCCGGAGGTGGCCAGGGCCGCGGCCCCCGCGGCGAGGACGGCGGCGCCGGGGTAGGTGGCCGACCCCGCGGCGATCCCGACGACGCCCTGGCTGTACTTGTCGTCGTCGGGTCCCGGGACCGGCCAGCGGGCGCCGACGTCGCCGTCGGACAGCACCCGTGCGTGCGGCTCGATCCCCTCGAGGAACGGCCCGAGCCCGAAGTCCACCAGCCGCACCGGGCCGCAGAGCGGGGCGGCGAGGGCGTGCACCGGCTTGCGGCAGCCGAAGGTGACCGTCAGCGCGGCGCGGACGTGCGACCCGTCGGTCGCCCCGGTGTCGCAGTCGACACCCGAGGGCAGGTCGCAGGCCACGATCGGCACACCCGCCCCGTCGGCGGCGGCGACCAGCTCCGGGGCCGGGTCGCGCAGCGCACCGCGCCCGGAGATGCCGACGATCCCGTCGACGACGACGTCCGCCCCCGCCACCAGCGCCCGCGCCGAGTCGAGCGCGCCGGCGGCCGGGGTGCCGGTGCCGGCCGTCTCGCCGGTGCCGGTCCCGGGGTCGCTGCCGGTGCCGCCGCCTGCCGCGGGGCCGGAGCCTGCGGCCGGGCCGGGCGGGCGCAGGGCCAGCACCCGCCCGCGGGCGGCGCGCAGCGCGGCGAGGCCCGCCGGGTGCGCGCGGTCCGGCGCCAGCAGCACCGCGGTGACGTGCGCGCCCCGGCGGCGCAGCTCGGCACCGGCCCACAGGGCGTCGCCGCCGTTGTCGCCCGCCCCGACGAGCAGCACCACCCGGCGGCCGTAGGTCGCGCCGAGGAACTCCCGCACGTGGTGCGCGAGCCCCGCCGCGGCCCGGCGCATCAGCACCCCGTCGCCGACGGTGCGCATCATGGCCGCCTCGGCCGCCCGTACCTGGTCCGCGGTGTGGAGCCCGTGCATGGCCGCGAGGCTAGCGCCGGGCGACCATGATCGACGGTTGTGGAGCGGGACGCCCGCGTCGCGGACGCTCCGCTCCACGACCGGTGATCACTCGACGGTGACCGACTTCGCCAGGTTGCGGGGCTTGTCGACGTCGTAGCCGCGGGCCCGGGCGATCTCGGCCGCGATGACCTGCAGCGGGATCGTCGCGACCAGCGGCTGCAGCAGCGTCGGCACCGCGGGCAGCTCGAAGAGGTGGTCGGCGAACGGGCGCACGGTCTCGTCGCCGGTCTCGGCGAGGACCACGGTCCGCGCCCCGCGCGCCTTGATCTCCTGGATGTTGGACAGCAGCTTGGAGTGCAGGACCGCGCGCCCCTTCGGCGACGGCATCACCACCACGACCGGCAGCCCGTCCTCGATCAGCGCGATCGGGCCGTGCTTGAGCTCGCCCGCCGCGAAGGCCTCGGCGTGCATGTAGGCGAGCTCCTTGAGCTTGAGCGCGCCCTCCAGCGCCACCGGGTAGCCGACGTGGCGGCCGAGGAACAGCACCGCCTTCGACGGCGCCAGCTCCTGCCCGAGCGCACGGGCCTCGCCGAGCGACTCCAGCACCTCGGCGACGGCCGCCGGGATCGCCTCCAGCGCCTCGTACTCGCGGACGACCTCGTCGGGGTACTTGGTCCCGCGGGCCTGGGCCAGGGCCAGGCCGACGAGGTAGTTCGCCGCGACCTGGGCGGTGAACGTCTTGGTCGCGGCGACGCCGATCTCCGGACCCGCGTGGGTGTAGATCACCGCGTCGGACTCGCGCGGGATCTGCGCCCCGTTGGTGTTGCAGATGGCCAGCACGCGCGCCTTCTGCTCCTTCGCGTGGCGCAGCGCCTCCAGGGTGTCGGCGGTCTCGCCGGACTGGGAGATCGCGACGACCAGCGTCGAGCGGTCCAGCACCGGGTCGCGGTAGCGGAACTCGCTGGCCAGCTCGATCTCGACCGGGATCCGGGTCCAGTGCTCGATCGCGTACTTCGCGAGCAGCCCGGAGTGGTAGGCGGTGCCGCAGGCGACGACGAAGACCTTGTCGACGTCGCGCAGGTCCTGGTCGGTCAGACGCTGCTCGTCGAGGACGATCCGGCCCTCGACGAGGTGCCCGCGCAGGGTGTCGGCGATCGCGGTCGGCTGCTCCTCGATCTCCTTGAGCATGAAGTAGTCGTGGCCGCCCTTCTCGGCGGCGGCGAGGTCCCAGGTCACCTCGAACGGGTTGACCCCGACCGGCTCCCCGTGGAAGTCGGTGACGTCGTAGCCGTCGCGGGTGATCGTCACGACCTGGTCCTGGCCGAGCTCGACGGCGTCGCGGGTGAACTCGATGAACGCCGCGACGTCGGAGGCCAGGAACGTCTCCCCCTCGCCGATGCCGAGCACCAGCGGCGAGTTGCGGCGGGCGGCGACGATCCGCTCCGGCTCGTCGGCGTGCGTCACGACCAGGGTGAACGCGCCCTCCAGCCGGCGGGCGACGGCGCGGACCGACGCGGGCAGATCGCCCTTCGTCGGGCCGTCGGCGTGGGCCAGCGCCACCAGGTGCGCGGCGGTCTCGGTGTCGGTGTCGGACTCCGCCCAGATGCCACGGGCCTCCAGCTCGGCGCGCAGCTCCAGGAAGTTCTCGATGATGCCGTTGTGGACGACCGCGACCTTGCCGTCGCTGCTGCGGTGCGGGTGGGCGTTGCGGTCGGTGGGCGGGCCGTGCGTGGCCCACCGCGTGTGCCCGATGCCCGACGTCCCGGTGAACCGGTCGCGACCGATCTCCTCGAGGCGTGCCTCCAGGTTGGCCAGGGCTCCGGCCTTGCGCTCGACCAGCAGCTCACCGCCGTCCGGCAGCGCGACGCCGGCGGAGTCGTAACCGCGGTACTCCAGTCGTCGCAGGCCGCCGAGGACGACGTCGAGTGCGGACCGATGACCGACGTAACCGACGATGCCACACATACGGATGAGCGTATCGACGCCCGGTTGCCGATCTTCCGGCGACGGGGTCGGTCCGGCGCCACGCCGGACGTCCGTGCGAGTCGGGCACGCGGTGACCTGCACCGGTACGGTGCCGACCGTGGCCCGGACCAGCGTGACCCGACCCCCGTCGATGAAGGGGGCCAAGGACGCCCTCGGTGTGCTGTCGCGTCCGGGGCCGAACCCGGTGAAGCACGGCGACCTGGGCCTGATCGGTCTGCCGGGCATCGTCTACACCCCCGCGGAGGGCTACCAGCTGCCCGCCGTGGTGATCGGGCACGCGTGGCTGCAGCCCGCGCACCGCTACCACGAGCTGCTGCGCCACCTCGCGACCTGGGGTTTCGTCGCCGCCGCGCCGAACACCCAGCGCGGCCCGGTCCCGAGCGTCGCCCGGTTCGCCACGGACCTGAACACCGTCCTCGACGTGTGCGTCGGCGTCCGGCTCGGCGACGGCCACGTCAGCGTCGACGCCCGCAAGACCGCGCTGGTCGGGCACGGCACCGGGGGCGGCGCCGCCGTCCTCGCCGCGGCCCGGCGTGAGCGCCTCGGCGCGCTGGTGACCCTCGCCGCGTCGGAGGTGAAGCCGTCCGCGATCGAGGCGGCCGCCGCGGTGACCGTCCCGACGCTGCACCTCGCCGCCGCCGTCGACTCGCTGGCCCCCATGGAGGGACACGCGCAGCGGATCGCCGCCGCCCAGCACGAGGCCGGCACCGA
Source organism: Pseudonocardia sp. ICBG1034 (assembly GCF_020131375.1). NCBI lineage: Bacteria > Bacillati > Actinomycetota > Actinomycetes > Pseudonocardiales > Pseudonocardiaceae > Pseudonocardia > Pseudonocardia sp. ICBG1034. Next base: position 920,279 of record NZ_JAHLEK010000015.1, on the reverse strand, counting down.
CGTGACGCTCCGCGAGATCGAGAAGGCCGGGCACCTCGGGTTCTGCGAGGGCAGGCACTGGACGAGCTTCCTGCTGCAGAACCGCCCGCAGCACCGGACCCGGAAGATCACCCGGGCGCTGGTGACGGCGTTCCTCATGCAGGAGCTGCAGAACGAGAAGCGGGTGTCCTCGCTGACCTCGGGGAACGTCCCCGGGGCGCCGGTGGTGGACCTCACCCCCGAGCCCCAGGAGGAGCCCGGGGAGCGCTCCTCGGGCCTGCTCGGCATCGGCGGCTGACCCCGGTCCTCCGCCGCCCGCTCGCCCCCCCCCCGGACCACGTGACGATCCACCCGGCGCGCGGTGATCCGTCGTTCGCGCGCGTCCGGACCCGCGCGCGGAACGGATCACCGCGCGCGGCGCGGATCAGCGCCGGGGGGCCGCGGATCAGCGCGCGGACGGGGCGCTCAGGGCGCCAGCCACACCTTCCGGTCGGCCCCGGCGACGGCGTCGAACGCCGCGCCGGCCCGCCCGGGCCCGAACGGCTCGGGCTCCATCAGCCCGGCGAGGGTGTCCGCGACCGCGGGCAGGTCCGCGAGCGCGGCGGCGAAGTCGTGCGGGTGGTCGTAGATCAGCGACCCGGTGACGGTGACCTGCCGCTGGACGAGGTCGTGGGTGTTGACCGTCGACGGGCCGTCGTGCTGGCCGATGAGCAGCAGCGTCCCGGCCCGGTCGACGGCCGCGGTGGCCGTCGACCAGGCGGCGGGCGCGCCGGAGGTCTCGAACACCGTCGCGAACACCTCGCCGGGGACGAGCTCCTCGGCGCCCAGGTCCAGGGCGCGGCGGCGACGGCCGTCGTGCGGCTCGGCGACGACCGGGACGTGCCCGGCCGCCAGCAGGGTCGCGCACAGCAGGGTGCCCTGGCTGCCCGCTCCGACGACCAGGCAGCGGGACCCGGGCTCCGGGGCGGCCCGGCGCAGCGCGGCCCGGGTGACCACCCACGGCTCCACGCAGGCGACGACCCGCTCGGCGAGGTCCGGGTCGAGCCCGGCGGGGAGCGGGTGCGCGTACCCGGCGGGGACGGCGACGAGCCCGGCGAGCAGCCCGGGCGCGTTCACCCCGAGGCTGCGCCGGTCCGGGCAGGCCGAGGTGCGGCCCGCGGCGCAGAACCGGCATCGCCCGCACGCGATGTTCGGCTCCACCGCGACGACCTCGCCGACCCGGCCCGGGTCCACACCGTCCCCGACGGCGACGACCCGGCCGCCGCCCTCGTGCCCGACCGTCCACGGCAGCGCCGGGACCGGCCGGGCGCCGCTGCGCACGGCCAGGTCGGTGCCGCACAGGCCGACGGCGGTGACCCGGACGAGGACCTCGCCGGGTCCGGGAGCGGGCGTCGCGACCCGGGTGGGGTCGAGGCGCCCGGGGGCGGTGAGCCGTACGGCCACGGTGGTGGCGGGCACGGCCGGTGCGGTCGTCATGGGGTCTCCCGGGTCGTCGGGTGCGGTCAGGCGTGCGAGGCCGCCGGGGTGGCCGGCGCGTCCTCGTCCTCGCTGTGCGGGGCGTAGCTCATGAACGCCGCGACGAGCAGCGAGATCAGGCAGCCGCCGCACAGGTAGGCGGCGACGAGGTACCAGCTGCCGCCGCCGAGCGCGACGAGCGCGGTGGCGATGAACGGGGTGAACCCGCCGCCGACGACGCTGGCGAGCTGGTAGCCCAGGCCCGCGCCGCTGTTGCGGTGCCGCGCGCCGAACATCTCGGTGAACAGCGGCTGCTGCACGCTGACGATCGCGTCGTGGCCGATGTTGACCAGCAGCACCGCGCACAGCACCAGCAGCACGGCCGAGCCCTGCTCCATCGCGACGAAGAACGGCACCGACGCGAGGACCGCGACGACGGCACCGACCAGGTAGACGGGCCGGCGGCCGTAGCGGTCGGACAGCCAGCCGAACAGCGGGATGGTGATGATCCCGAGCCCACCGACGAGCAGGCCGACGCCGAGCATGAACCCGCGGGTGAAGCCGTACTGGCCGGTGGCGTAGGCCAGCGCGAACGTGACGACGATGTACATGGTCAGCAGCTCGGCCAGGCGCAGCGCGACGATCTTCGCGAACGCGCCGGGGTGGCGGCGCAGGGCCTCGAGCACCGGCAGCTTCTGCTTCTCCGCCGGCTCGGCGGCCTGCGCGGCGGCGGCCTTCCTGAACGTCTCGGACTCGTCGACGCCGGACCGGATCCACAGCCCGACCAGGGTCAGCAGCAGGCCGAAGAAGAACGGGATCCGCCAGCCCCAGGCCTCGAACGGGCCCTCGTCCATCGTCGCGACCAGGATCGCGACGACGCCGTTCACCATCAGCAGCGCGACCGAGTAGCCGACCTGCACGCCGCTGGAGTACAGCGCCCGCCACCGCTTCGGGGCGTGCTCGACGGCGAGCAGCGCGGCGCTCGCCCACTCCCCGCCGACGGCGAGGCCCTGCACGCAGCGCAGCGCGACCAGCAGGACCGGGGCCAGGTAGCCGACCTGGTCGAACGTCGGCAGCAGGCCGATCGCCGCCGTCGTCAGGCCCATGATCGCAATGGTCCAGACCAGGGTGCGCTTGCGGCCGATCCGGTCGCCGAGGTGGCCGAAGACGATCCCGCCGAGCGGGCGGAACAGGAAGCCGATGCCGAAGGTGGCGAACGCGGCCAGCGCGCCGGCGGTGGGGCTCTCGCTCGGGAAGAACAGGGGGCCGAAGACGAGTGCGGCGACGACCCCGTAGAGCAGGAAGTCGTACCACTCGACGACGGCGCCCACGAACGAGCCGGCGGCGGCTCGCCGCGCTCCGGCCGGGGCTGATGACGGCTGTGTCATGACCTTCTCCTGTGCGCGTCCTTGCGACGACGAGCTGTGCGCTGTGCGCACATCTGTGTGCTGTGCGCACGAACCGTACGGGCCGGCGACGCGTGATCGCAAGACCGGGTCGCCGGGACGCGCGCCGGTAGTGTCGGGCCCGGTGTCGACCGGAGAGGGGTCCGATGACGGCAGAGCCGGCCGAGGCAGGGCAGGAGCGCCACTTCGTGCGGGCCGTGGAGCGGGCGTTCCGGGTGGTCCGCGCGTTCGGGCCGGACACGCCGTCGATGACGCTCAGCGAGGTCGCCGCCCGCACCGACCTGGACCGGGCCACCGCCCGACGGCTGCTGCTCACCCTCGTCGACCTCGGCTACGCGCGCCGATCGGGCCGGGACCGCTTCGAGCTGACGCCGCGGGTGCTGGAGCTCGGCTACGCCTACCTGTCGGGGCTCTCACTCGTCGACGTCGCGCTGCCGCACCTGCAGTCCATGTCCTACGAGCTGCGGGAGACGGCGTCGCTGACCGAGCTCGACGGGCCGGACGTGGTGTACCTCGCGCTGGCGCAGAGCTCGCGGCTGAGCGGCCTGCGGATCACTGTCGGCACCCGCTACGCGGCGTGGGCGACGTCGATGGGCCGGGTCCTGCTCGCGGGCCTGCCCGACGACGAGCTCGACGCCCATCTGGCCTCGGTGACCGTGCAGCGGCGGACCGACCAGACGGTGCGCGACGTGGCCGCGCTGCGCGAGGCCGTCGTGCGGGCCCGGGAGCAGGGCTGGGCGCTGGTCGAGGGCGAGCTGGAGGACGGCCTGCGCGGCGTCGCGGCGCCGGTGCGCAACCGGGCCGGGCGGGTGATCGCGGCGGTGAACGTGTCGACGCACGTCGGCGTGGCGTCGCGGGAGGAGCTGACCGGGCGGCACCTGCCGCGGCTGCTGCGGGCCGCCGCGGGGATCGAGGCGGACCTGGTGGCCTCGGACCTGTGACCCCGGGCCCGCGCGATCCGGTGGGCGGTCCCGTCAGCGCCCGGCGGGACCGTCCGGAACCGACGACGGGGTGAGCGACGGCGCCACCGGGCCGCGACGGTCGGGCACGCGGATGCCGGTGAGCCCGGGCAGCCGCATCCCCGGGACGTCCGGGTCCGCGGTGCCGTCGGGCTGCGCGCCGCCGTGGGGCCGCAGGTCGTGGGAATCCGGATCGTGGCGCCGCGTGTCGTGGGGCTGCGCGGCGTCGTGGGCGGTCTCGTCGGCGAGCCGGCGCACCTCCCGCCCGACGAGGTCGAGCCGGCCGAGCCACTCCCGGCCCGCGGGGTCGTCCCAGGCGTCGGCGACGGCGGTGCGGATCCCCGCGAGCACCCCCGCGACGTCGTCGAGCCTGCCCACCAGCTCCCGCAGCGCCGCGGCCTGCTCCGCTGTCCCGGGCGGCCCGTCGATCAGCACGTTCCCGCCCCGGGCGGGGCGGGAACGTGCCGGTCGGCGGCGCGCAGGACGGCGACGGTGTCGTCGTCGGCGGTGCGGGCGGTGGCCGCGGCACGCCGGGCCGCGGCGGCGAGCGAGTTCAGCTCGTCGGCGACGCGGCGCAGCCGGACCGCCCGGTCCCCCGCGGGCCCGTCGACGGTGCCGGGGAGCCCGTCGGCGAGGTCGTCCAGCCCGCGGGCGGCACGGTCCAGCGCGGCGGGGTCACGCAGCAGCTCCGGTCTCATCGCGCCAGCATCCCGGCCGGTCCGGCCGGCCGGGCCGGGTCGCCGGGATCCCGGTCGCGATCGCGAACCCGCCACGACGTGGGGGCCGCCACCCGGTGTGGGTGACGGCCCCGGTGTCGGGCGGTGTCCTGCTCAGCGCGCGGCGGCGACGACCTCGGCCAGCCGGCCCGCGACGGCGTCGGCCTCGCCCTCACTGGGCGCCTCGACCATCACGCGGACGAGCTGCTCGGTGCCCGACGGGCGCAGCAGCACCCGGCCGGTGTCCCCCAGCTCGGCCTCGGCCTTGGCGACGGCCTCGGCCACGTCCGCCGACCCGGCGACCGCGTCCTTGTCCGCGACGGCCACGTTGCGCAGCACCTGCGGCAGCACGGTGACCACCGAGGCGAGCTCGGCCAGCGACGTGCCGGTCTGCGCGACCCGCGACATGAGCCGCAGGGCGGTGAGCAGACCGTCGCCGGTGGTGGCATGGCCCGGCAGCACCACGTGCCCGGACTGCTCGCCGCCGAGGGTGAAACCGCCCTCGCGCAGCCGCTCCAGCACGTAGCGGTCGCCGACCCTGGTCGTGTCCAGCGTGATCCCGGCCTCGCGCATGGCGATGTGCAGACCCAGGTTGCTCATCACCGTGGCGACGAGCGTGTCGTGGGCGAGCTCGCCGGCGTCGCGCATGGCGAGCGCCAGCACGGCCATGATCCGGTCACCGTCGACGACGGCGCCCGTCCCGTCCACGGCCAGGCAGCGGTCGGCGTCGCCGTCGTGGGCGATGCCGAGGTCGGCACCGTGCTCGAGCACCGCGGACCGCAGCGGCTCCAGGTGGGTGGACCCGACGCCGTCGTTGATGTTGAGCCCGTCCGGCTCGGCGTGCAGCGCGATCACGTCCGCGCCCGCCTGGCGGTAGGCCTCCGGCGCGGCCAGCGCCGCGGCGCCGTGCGCGCAGTCCACGACCACGCGCAGCCCGGACAGCGAGCCGGGCGCGGCGGAGAGCAGGTGCGCGACGTAGACGTCGGTGGCGTCCGGGGCGTCCCAGACGCGGCCGATGTCCTCCCCGGTGGGGCGGGCGCCGAGCCCGGCGGCCAGCTGCTGCTCGATCGCGTCCTCGACGTCGTCGGGCAGCTTGTGGCCGCCCGCGGCGAAGAGCTTGATGCCGTTGTCGGGCATCGGGTTGTGCGACGCGGAGATCATCACGCCGAGGTCGGCGCCGGTCTCGGCGACCAGGTGCGCGACGCCCGGGGTCGGCAGCACACCGACCCGGATCGCGTCCGCACCGGCCGAGGTGAGCCCGGCGACGACCGCGGCCTCGAGCATCTCGCCGCTCGCGCGGGGATCGCGTCCGACGACCGCGAGGGGCCGGCGGCCGGAGCCGTTCGAGAGCGTGCGGGCGGCCGAGGCACAGACGCCAACGGCGAACTCCGGTGTGAGGAGTTCGCCGTTGGCCAGGCCCCGGACGCCGTCGGTTCCGAAGAGACGAGGCATCCGGTGTGCGATCAGCGCTTGGAGTACTGGGGCGCCTTGCGGGCCTTCTTGAGGCCGTACTTCTTGCGCTCGACGGCGCGGGCGTCACGGGTCAGCCAGCCGGCCTTCTTCAGCGGCGGGCGGTCCTCGGAGTCCAGCTCGACCAGCGCACGGGCGATGGCCAGGCGCAGCGCGCCGGCCTGACCCGCGGTGCCGCCACCCTTGAGGTTGGCGAAGATGTCGAAGCGCTCGGTCTTCTCGAGGAGGACCAGCGGCTCCTTCACGATCTGCTGGTGCAGCTTGTTCGGGAAGTACACCTCGAGCGGCTTGCCGTTGAGGGTGAACCCACCGGTGCCCGGCAGCAGCCGGACGCGGACGACGGCCTCCTTGCGGCGGCCGACGGTCTGGACCGGGCGGTCGCCCAGCACGGGTGCCTCGGCGGCGAACTCGTCGGCGTCGAAGTCGGCGGCGTCACCGATGGTGTAGTCGACGTCGGCGACCTCGGTCTCGGTGGCCTCGGTCTCGGTCGCCTCGGCGGCCGCACCCTCGGTCTCGACCGCGTCGACGACCTCGTCGGGTCCGTTCTCGGGGCTGGTCACGGGCTGTCCCTCTTCGTTGCTCGGGGTGGTCACTGGCTGACCTGCTTGATCTCGAACGGCTGCGGCTTCTGGGCCTCGTGCGGGTGCGCCGGGCCGGCGTAGACCTTCAGCTTCTTGGCCATGGCGCGGCCGAGACGGTTCTTCGGCAGCATGCCCTTGATCGCCTTCTCGACGAGGCGGTCGGGCTGGCTGTCGATCATCTCGCCGACGGAGCGCTGGCGGAGGCCACCCGGGAAGCCGGAGTGGCGGTAGATGAACTTGTCGGCACGCTTGTTGCCGGACACCGAGATCTTCTCCGCGTTCACGATGACCACGAAGTCGCCGTTGTCGACGTGCGGGGCGTAGGTCGGCTTGTGCTTCCCGCGCAGCAGCGTGGCAGCGTGGGTGGCGAGCCGACCGAGGCGCACGTCCTCGGCGTCGATCACGTGCCAGGCGTGCTGGATGTCGCCGGGCTTGGGGCTGTACGTGGGCACGGATCTACCTCGTCGTCGTTCTCGGCTGGTGGGCCGTCCGCACGGGTTCCGGCCCACTCTCTAGTCTCTGGTTCCTCAGCGTGCTGCTGGTGGACGCCGGAGGGACGCTCGATCCCGCCGCTGTCGCCGGAGGACGGCGCCCGCGGGTCTCCACCGCTGCACAACGAGAGCCAAGCGTACCCGCCGGTTCCGGGGGCGGACGCAAGGGGGTCGTCCGGGCCCCCGGACCGGGTGTCAGGCGAACCGGGCCCGGTTCGCCTGCTCGGTGGCCCGGTAGTTCTGACCGGCCTGGCCGACGAGCTTCCCGATGGTGCCCAGGGTGGTGGTCAGCTCGGCCGCCGAGGTGTCCCACTTCTGCTGCGACGCCCGGTAGGTGGCCGCCGCGTCGCCGGTCCAGGTCGCGACCATCGGCGCCAGTTGCCGCCGGAGGTCCTCGAGCTGGGAGTTGATGCGTGCGGTCGTCGCGACGGTGTCGGCCGACGCCGTCTCGAGCGCGCCGAAGGTGACCTTGATCTCGGATCCCATGGTGTGGCTCCCCCTCACCCGAGCACCGACGTGATGGCGGTGCGGTTCTGGTCCTCCTGCTGCTGGTACGTCGTCGCCGTGCCGCCGAGCTGCTCACCGATCGCACCCAGCGCCTCGTTCAGCCGCCGCGCCTCGGTGTCCCACTTGGCCATCAGCTGGGCGAACGCCGTCGCCGCGGTGCCGGACCACTGGCCCTGCAGCGGTCCCAGCCGGCTGCGCAGGCGGCCGAGCTCGCCGTTGACGGCGTCGCTCACCGCCCGCACCTGGCCCGCCGCGCGGACCATCTCCTCGGTCGTCGTGCCGAACCCGTCGGCCATACGTCCCACCTCGTCCCCTGATCGGACCCCGGCGCGGCCGTGTCGACGGCTCCCGGGCCCGGGGGCGCGGTGCCCCCGGCCCGCGCACAGTGGCAGGGCGCGCCGGTGGCCGTGGCCGTTCCGGGCGGACCGTTCGCGACCGGGAACGCCGGGGCCTCAGGGCACCCGGTGCAGCGTCGCGACGACCTCGGCGCAGGCCGCGGCGACCGGGGCGCCCACCGGCCGCCGGCACCCGGCGACGAGCTCGTCGGTGCCGGAGAACACGACGTGCCAGTCGACGACGGTCCCGTCGCCCGGTGTCTCGGTCCAGCGCAGGACCGCGCGGCCGCCGACCGTCGCGGGCACCGGCCCGGGGGCGCCGACCAGCGCGGCGAGCTCGCGGCGGGCGCGGTCGGGCTCGCGTCCGGCGTCGTAGCCGAGCGGGCTGCGCTCCAGCACGAGGAGGTCGGCCCCGTCCGGGCCGCCGGCGGGGGTGAGCAGCACGCGTCGGCGCTGCGGGTCGCCGCCGGTGTGCTCCCAGCCGGTGGGCAGCGCGGCGGCGTAGCCGTACTGGGCGACCGTGGCCCCGGCCGGGCTCACCGGGCGCGGACCACCGAGCAGCAGCCCGGCGCCGAGGAGGACCGCTCCCAGCACCCCCGCGACGACGATCGCCGCCCCGGCGCGGTCCGGGCCCTCGGCAGGCGGGGTGGCGGGGTCGGGCGCACCGGGCCAGTCCGGTTCCTCCGGCGCCTCGCCCGCGCCGGGCGGCGGGACGACCGTGCCGGGGCCGGGGCCGGCGAGCACGGAGGCGCCCAGCACCGCGGCCCCGACCACCGCCGCCGCCTCCGGACCCCAGGGCTCGCCGCCGTCGGGCCGGCACCCGGCGACGCGCACCGGGCACGGGAGCCGGTACCCGGCCGGGCCGCCGGGCCGCCCCGCGGCCCGAGTGTCCGTAGCCCGGGTGCCCGCGGCCCGGCTGCCCGCGGCCCGAGTACCCGCGGTCCGGGAGTCCGCGGTCCGGGGGTCGGCCGCAGTGTGCTCCCCGGGGAGCGGGCCGACCGTCCCGGCGACCACGACCAGCTCCGCACCGGTCGCGAGCACGAGCGAGGCGAGGTCGGAGCCCCGCTCCCCCACCCGCTCCGGCACCCCGTCGCGGACCAGCACCACGTCGTCGTCGACGACCAGGACCGGCCCGTCCGGCAGCTCCGGTTCCGCCGCGAGCACCGCGACCGCGGCCGGGACCACCAGCACCCGCGGGCCTCCGGGGAAGGCCCCGCCCGCCGTCGTCCCGACCCGGACGACGACCCGTGGCGGCTCGTCGCCGAAGAAGTCCGCGACGGCCGTCGCCGGGGGTGTGCCGGGCGGGGCCGCGGCGACCAGGCGCAGCCCGGTGGCGTCCGCGGCGGCGAGGAGCACCGCGTCGCGGCGGTCGTGCACGGCGACCGCGACGCCGCTCACCCCGGCTCGGTCCACGCCAGCTGCACCCGTCGCGCCCCGGCCCGCCGGTCGACGAGCACGCCGCGGCCGGGTGGCATCGGCCCGGGGCGGACCTTCTCCAGCAGCGCGCCCTCGTCGGGGCTGCCGGAGCCGACCAGGCCGGGGGCGCCCAGCTCGCGCAGCCGCCCGAGGACCGGGTCGAACAGCGCCCGCCCGGCCCCGCCGGTGCGTCGCGCGAGGACGACGTGCAGCCCGACGTCGCGGGCCTGCGGCAGGTAGTCGGCGAGCGCGAGCAGCGGGTGCGTGCCGGCCGACCCCGCCGCGGGGACGACGAGGTCGTAGTCGTCGACGAGCAGCCACACGTCCGGCCCGCTCCACCAGGACCGTTCCCGCAGCTGGGCCGGGGTGACGTCCGGGCCGGGCAGCCGCCGTCCGAGCGAGCCCGCGATCTCGGCGCAGGCGTCGGTGGTGGCCTGCGCGGTCGAGGTGTGGGCGAGCAGGTGGCTCTGCGGGACCCCGCCGAGCAGCGTCCGCCGGTGGTCGACGACGACGATCCGCGCCTGCTCGGGCGTCCATCGCGCGGCGATGCCGTGGGCGAGGGTCCGCAGCAGGGTCGTCTTGCCGCCGCCGGAGTCGGCGAAGCAGAGCAGGTGAGGCTCGTCCGGGTCGAGCTCGACGGTGGCGAGCCGGTCCTCGTCGACGCCGAGCGCGGGCCCGCGGCCCGGGCCGCTCGGGAGCTCGGTGACCTCGATCCGGGTGGGCAGCAGCCGCACCGGGCCGACCGACGGGCCGTCCCAGGCGTCGTCGATCTCCCGGGCCGGGTCGGTGCCGGGGACCAGGCAGGGCGCGGCGACGACGGTGGCCTCGCCGTCGGCGGACAGGCCGTGCCCGGGCAGTGCGGGCACCGCGGCGGCACGACGGCGGTCCACCTCGGAGTCCGACGGGTCGCCCAGCCGCAGCTCGACCCGGCTGCCGAGCTGGTCCTTGAGCGCGGGGCGGATCTCGGCCCAGCGGGCGGCGGACAGCGCGAGGTGCACGCCGTAGGCGAGCCCGCGGGCGGCGAGGGCGGTCAGCTTCTCGTCCAGGTCCTCGAACCCGGCGCGCAGCGCCGCGTAGCCGTCGACGACGAGCAGCAGGTCGGTGGCGGTCACCCCGGCGAACCCGCCCGCGGCGCGCCGGGCCCGGAACTCCTCGATCCCGGCGACGCCGTGCGCTGCGAACAGCTGCTCGCGCTCGTCGACGGCGGCGACGGTCTCGGCCACCACCCGTCGCACCAGGTCGCCGGCGCGGCGGTCGGCGACGGTTCCGACGTGCGGCAGCCCGGCCAGCGGGGCGAGCGTGCCGCCGCCGAGGTCGAGCACGTGCACGCCCAGCTCGGCCGGGGTGTGGGTGAGCGCGAGCGCGGTGACGACGGTGCGCAGCGCGGTCGACTTCCCCGACCGCGGCCCCCCGACGACGGCGAGGTGCCCGGCCGCGCCGGACAGGTCCAGCACCAGCGGGTCGCGCCGCTGGGCGTAGGGCCGGTCGACGAGCCCGACCGGCGCGGCGAGCCGTCCGACCGGTCCCGGTGCACACAGCCCGCGCCCGGCCCGGACCAGCGGGTCGCCGAGCACCACCGGCAGCGGCGGCGGCTCCGCCAGCGGCGGCAGCCACACCCGGTGCGCGCGCGGACCGGGCCCGGACACCGCTCCGGCGATGCGGTCGAGAACGGTGCCGGTGGGCGCGGGCCCGTGGTCCGGCGCCGGGAGCTGCGCCGAGGCGGGCAGCGCGACCGGGCCCGCGCGGAACGGCAGCGCGAGCCGCGGCGCCCCGGGTGCGCGGCGGCGCTCGGCCCGCGGGGTGTCCGGGCCGGAGACGTAGGCGGCCCGGAAGCGCACCAGCTCGTCGGTGCCCGCGGACAGGTACGCGGCGCCGGGCGTCGGCGGGAGCAGGTGCGCGTCGGGCACGCCCAGCACCGCGCGGGACTCCGCTGCGGAGAAGGTGCGCAGCGCGACCCGGTAGGACAGGTGCGACTCGAGACCGCGCAGCCGTCCCTCCTCCAGTCGCTGCGAGGCCAGCAGCAGGTGGATGCCGAGCGAGCGGCCGAGCCGCCCGACGGTCACCATCAGGTCGATCATCTCCGGCCGCTGGGCGAGCAGCTCGGAGAACTCGTCGACGACGACCAGCAGCGACGGCAGCGCCGCCAGCGGTGCCCCGTCCCGGCGCAGCGCGTCGTGCTCGGCCAGCGACGACAGGTTCCCCGCGGCGCGCAGCACCTCCTGGCGGCGGGTGATCTCCCCGGCGAGCGCGTCGGCCATCCGGTCGACCAGGGTCAGCTCCTCGGCCAGGTTGGTGATCACCGCGGAGGTGTGCGGCAGCCCGGCGAGCCCGAGGAACGTCGCGCCGCCCTTGAAGTCGACGAGCACCAGGTTGAGCTCCTCGGCGGTGTGCGTCGCGACCAGCCCGAGGACGAGGGTGCGCAGCAGCTCGCTCTTGCCGGAGCCGGTCGCGCCGATGCACAGCCCGTGCGGACCCGCACCGCCCTGCGCGGACTCCTTGAGGTCGAGCAGCACCGGCCGGCCGCCGTCGTCGGTGCCCAGCGGGACCCGCAGCCGCTCCCCCGGCCCCCGCCGGCCGCGCAGCGCGGCGACCCCGGCCGGATCCGTCGTGGACAGTCCGAGCAGCGACGGCAACCCGGTCGCCCCACTGTCCACACCGGACGCGACGACGTCGGCGTCGCCGTCCGGGCGGTAGCGCGCGAGCCGGCGCGCGAGTGCCAGCGCCTCGGCGACGACGAGCCCGTCCGGGACGCCGACCTCCCGGCCGCCGGGCCCGCCCCGGCGCAGCGTGCGCACGCCGTCGGGCCCGGTCCCGGCGGCGAGGCGCAGCACCGACGCCGCGGGCCTGCGCCCGCCCGCGGGCCCCAGCCGCAGCACGGTGACGCCGGGCAACCCGGCCCACGCGCCGGGGGTGTCGGCGGCCCCGTCGAGCACGACGAGCAGGTGCTGCTGGGCCGCGGACGGCTCGTCGACCCACCAGCGCCGCACCCGGTCCGGGTCGTCGGTGATCATCCGGACCGGCCCGACGGCGTCGGAGAGCCGCGGGTGGGCGACGTGCGGCAGCCACTTCGCCCACTCCCAGCGCGCGGCCGCACCCCCCGGCGCGACGACGGCGAGCCGCGCGTCGTCGGGACCGTGCCAGGTGACGTACTGGGCGACCAGTGCCCGGGCGAGGTCGAGTACCGGGGTGGCGTCCGGGTCCGGTTCGAGCCAGATCGTCGCCGACGCGCGGGTGTCGACGGCGACCGGCAGATCATCCACAGTGGACCAACGACGGAGGAAGCGGCGCAGCGCCAGCGCGGACAGCGGTTCGAGTGTCTCCATCGGACCGGTGTGCGGGGCGGTGAGCCGGGTGGCGAGGCGCTGGGTGCCGCGCCCAGCGCGCAGGCGGCCGAAGTCGTCGTCGCCGGGGCGGCGCTCCCACAGCCGGTCCGCGGCGAGCACGTCCGGCCAGGCGGCCGGGTCGGGGTGCACGGCCTCCAGCGCGTGCCGCTGCTCGGCGGCGATCGCGCGGGCCCGCCCGCCCAGGACGTCGAGGTAGCGCAGGTAGTCGCGGCGGTCCTCGTCCATCGTCGCGGTGCGCGCGCCGGCGCCGCGGCCGCCGCCGGCGAGCATGCCCAGCGCGGACAGCGCGAACATCCCGCCGAACAGCCAGGTGCTCGTGTCCCCGCGGCCCAGCACGACGAACAGCAGCGCCCCGCCGACCATCGCCAGCGGGAGCAGCCGCGCCGCGAGGCCGCCGGGGACCGGGCGTTCCGGCTCGGGCGGCGGCTCGAGCACCAGCTCGCCGCCGGGCAGCTCGGGCACCGAGCGCCGCGGACGTCGCATCCCGACGGTCCCCGCCATCGCCACGCGCCTCCTGTTCACGGTTCTCCCGAACGCCCACGGCGGCGCCGGGGCCGTCGGATACTCGCAGCCGCCCCGGGCCCGCCGGGGCCGTTCGGGGAGATCTGCCTCAGGAGCCGCCCGTGACCTCCGTCCTGCCCGCACCGGCCGCGACCGGCCCCGGCGACGCGGTGCCCGCCACCGCGCACGGGCCGGTGCCCGGCCGCTGGACCCGGGTCGGGGTGCACACCCCGCGCGGGCGCCTCGACGTGGCGCTGCCGGCCGACGTCGCCGTCGCCGAGCTGGTCCCGATGGTGCGCGAACTGCTGGGCCGCGCAGCCACCGACTCCCCGCAGGCCTGGCGGTTCACCGGCCCGGCGGGCGGCCCGCTGCCCGCCGACGCCACCCTCGACGAGCTCGGTGTCCACGAGGGCGAGCTGCTGCACCTGGGCCCGCCGCGCCCGGCGCCCGCGCCGCCGGTGCTCGACGACGCCGCCGAGACCGTCGCCGGTGCGGTGCGCGGTGCGGCCGACGCCGCCGGGACGGCGCGCTGGTCCGGGACGGCCGCGGCCGTGCTGGCGACGGCCGCCGCGGGCGCCGTGCTGTCCACCGTGGACGGTTCGTGGCGGCCGTGGGCGTGCGCGCTCGCCGCCGCCGGCGCCGTCGGGGCGCTGCTGGTCGCCCACCGCGCCCGCGACGACGACTGGCTCACGACCGCCGCCGCACTCTGCGCCGTCCCCGCCGCGGCGACGGCCGGGCTCACCGCGCTGCCCGCACCTGCCGGAGCGGGGGCGCTGCTGCTCGCCGCCGCCGGGACCGGTCTGGCCGCCGCCGCGGGTCAGGCGATCGCGCGGGCGGTGTCCCCGGTCCTGCTCGCGGTCGCCCTGGCCGCCTCCGGGACCGCCGCCGCGGCGCTGGCCCGGCTGCTGCTGGAGGCCCCGGTGACGGCCGTCGCGGCCGGGCTCGCGGCGCCCGCCCTGGCCGCCGGGCCCCTGCTGCCCCGGCTGGCGCTGCGCCTGGCCGGGATCCCGGCCCCGGCCGTCCCGACCGACGCCGAGTCCGTCGCGGGCGCCGAGCGGGTGCTGCCCGGTGCGGAGCTGACCGCCCGGGCCGGGCTGGCCCGCGGCCTGCACACCGGGACGCTGGCCGGCACCGCGGTCGCGGCCGCCGGGGCCGCCGCCGTCGCCGCGACCGGGGGCTGGACCGGTGGCCTGCTGCTGGTGGTGACGGCGGCGGTGCTGCTCCTGCGGGCCCGTGCGCTCGTCGAGCCCGCGGCGGCCCGCGTCCTGACCGGGGCCGCGGTGGTCGCGGTCGCCACCGCCGCCGTCCCGGCCGCGCTCACGCTGGACCCCGCGCCGCGGCTCGCCGTCGCGGCCGGGCTGCTGCTCGCCGTCGGCGCGGGTGCCGCGGCCGCGCGGACGAACCCGTCGCCGCCGGCCCGCCGGGCGCTCGACGTGTGCGAGCTCGTCCTCACCGCCGCCGCCGTGCCCGCCGCACTGGCCGCGATGGGGCTGTTCGCCCTGGTCCGCACCCTGTGACCGGCCCGGCCCGGCGGGCCGTGCCGCTGCTGGCGGCATCCCTGCTCGCTCTCCCCCTGCCCACCCCGCCCGCTGCCGCCCCCTCCGTCACCCCCGCCGCGTCGTGCGCCGTCCACACCCCCTGTGGGGTCGCCACACCCCCCGCACCGGGTGTGGGGGCGGGCGACGGGGTGTGGAGGCGGCCGGTCGCCGCGGCGGCCGAGCCCGGACCGCCGGGGCCGGCCGACGGGTTGCGGCAGACGCGCGCCTGCACCCCGCCCGGCGACGACGGCCCGGGCGCCGCCCGCGGTGCGGTCCCGCAGCCACCCCCGGATCTCGCGACCGGTGCGGGGCAGCTCGTCGCCGTCGTCGACACCGGGGTGGCGCCGCTGCCCCGGCTGGCCGGACGGCTCAGCGGCGGCGGGGACTACCTCACCGGCGGCGACGGCCTCACCGACTGCGACGGCCACGGCTCCGATGTCGCGCTGCTCCTCGCCGGAGCCGCCGACCCCGTCACCGGGCTCGGCGCGGGCATGGCGCCGGGCGCGCGGATCCTGTCGCTGCGCCAGTCCTCGGGGCGCTTCGCCGTCCGCGGCACCGACGGCACCGAGCGACCCGCCGGGGAGATCCGCACCCTGGCCGCGGCGATCGACCGGGCCGTCGCACTCGGCGCGAGCGTCGTCAACGTGTCCGAGGTGGTGTGCGTGCCGTCCGCGCAGGTCGACTCCGCGGGGGCCGCGCTGCGCGAGGCCGTCGAGGGCGCCGAGCGGGCCGGGGTGCTGGTCGTCGCCGCGGCCGGGAACATCGACGGGAGCGGCACCTGCACCGGTGACCCGGACCTGCGGCCGCTACCCGCGTCCTACGACACGGTCCTCGCCGTCGGCGCGGTCGACGGAGACGACGTCCCCGGCGACTTCTCCGTGCCGGGCCCCTGGGTGGACCTCGCCGCACCGGGGGCGGACCTGCCCCGTCCGTCCGGACCGGACGGTGCGGTGGTCCGCGGCACGTCGTACTCGGCGCCGCTGGTCGCGGGGACCGCGGCGCTGCTGCGCGAGCGGTTCCCGATGCTCACCCCGCGCCAGGTCGGAGACCGGCTGCGCGCCACGGCCCGCCCCACCGCGGGCGACGGCCGCACCGGCCACGGGGTGCTCGACCCGGGGGCCGCGCTGACCGCGGAACCGCTGCTCCTGACCCCGGACGACCCCGCCGGTCCCGGCGGCCGCGCCGGCCCACCCGGGGCGGGCCGGGCTCCGCTGCCGCTCGCGTCGGCCCCGCCACCGGACCTGCCCGTGGTGGCCGGGGTCGGCGCGGTAGCGGCGGTCGGCGGGGCGCTCGTCGCGGCGCTGGCGGGGCTGCGGCGCCGGCCCTGAACCGCGGCTCAGCCCGGCAGGTCCGTCACCTCCCGCGCCGCCGCGACGCTCAGCACCCCCGCCCGCGGCAGCAGGCGCACCATCTCCGCCGGTGCGTCCCCCGCCTCCCCGATCCCCAGCGCCCGCCCGGTCCCGGCGTCCGCGACGCCGTGCACCGCACCGGACGCGGCGAGCAGCAGCCGCGTCCCGCCGTCACCGCCGCCGGTGTCGGCCGGCCCGGTCCGCAGCGGCCCCGGGCCGCCCCCCGGCAGCACCACGGTGTCGAGACCCGGTCCGGCGTCGTCGGCACCGGCGAGGCGCACCCGCACCGCGCCGGGCGCGACCGGCTCCCCGGTGCCCGCGACGAGTGCGCGCCGTCCCTCGCGCCAGGTCCCGCACAGCACCGGGGGCACCTCGGTGACCTCGGCCCGGGCGGCGGGCCAGGCCTCGGCGCCGGGCACCCGCGTCTGCCCGACGTCGTCGACCAGGCCGGGCGGCAGCGTCGCCGGTTCGGCCTGCCCGGTCCGGGAGCGGACGGCGTCGGCGAGGGTGACCGGGATCCGGGCGAGCCCGTCGTCGACCACCAGGAAGTAGGTCGACCCTGCCCCGAGCGACTGGCTGCGCACGACGTCCCCGTTCCGCCCCAGCCCCGCGACGGGAGTCGGTCCGGGGGCGGGTACCCGCAGCGGCGCGCCCTCCGGGATCGCGGAGAGCAGACCGTCGCCGACCCGGCGGACGGGCGCGCCGAGCAGGCCGAGCCCGTCGAGGGCGTTCCGGTCGGACGGGTCGATCCGATGCCGGGCGCCGTCGTGGACCAGGTAGGTCGCGCCGCCCTCGGCGGTCAGCAGGGCCACCGGTTCCGGTCCGGCCGGGACGGGTCCGAGCGACCCCGCGAGCACCGTCGTGGTCCCGGCGCCGGAGCCCTCGCCGCGGGTGTCGCAGACCGCCCACGCGGGTGGGACCGGGACCCCGTCGAGCGGGACGCCGACGGTGCCGGGGACGGCCGCCGGCGCGGTGCGCGGCGCGGCGGCCAGTGCGTCGTCGGGCACCGGGACGGGCACGGCGGTGGCACCGTCGTCGCGACCGTGCGCGGCGAGGACCAGCCGTCCCGCGACCGGGTCGGGCACCGGCACGAGCAGCGCGGACCGGTCGGGGTCGCGGACCACGGCGTAGAGCACGCCGCTGCGCTGCCCCTGCACCAGCGCCCGGGAGCGCCAGTCGGTGGCCGGGTCGACCCGGGCCAGCAGCGCCGCCACCCCGAGCGCGAGCAGCCCGACCAGCACTCCGGCGAACACGGCGCGCCGCTGCGAGCGGATCTGCTCGTGCAGCGGCACCGGGTCCCCCCGCACCAGCGCGGCCTCCATCCGGCGCACACCGAACCGGTGGGCGTCGACCTGGTCACGGGTCGCCGGGGCGCGCTGCACGCGCGCGGGGGCGGGATCGGTGCGCACCGCCCGGACGGTAGGACGGCCACGACCCCGGCGGAGCCGGTCCGCGGTCACTGCGTAGAAGTACGCCACCTGACCGATCGGTCCAGTTCGTTGCCACCCTCACTCTGTTGCCCATAATGTGCCGTTGCGTGATCACCCTCCGGAACATCGTCGTCCCGTTGGTGGCCGCCGCCCTCGTGGCCGGCTGCTCCGCGCCCACCGCCGCCCCGGGCGAGGCGGGCCCGGCCGGGGACGGCACCACCATGACCCTCGCCGACGGCTACGAGCCCGACGACCTCAACCCGCTGCTCGGCTACGGGGCGGAGGGCGCGAGCAAGTTCTACGACGGTCTCTACGCCCGCGACGCGCAGCGCACCCTGCAGCCCGCGCTCGCCTCCGGCCCGGCGACGTCGTCACCGGACCGCCTGTCCTGGACGGTGCCGCTGCGCCCCGGCGTCACCTTCCACGACGGGTCGGCCCTCGGGCCCGAGGACGTCGTCGCCACCTACGCGGCGATCCTCGACCCGGCCCGCGCCGCGACGATCCGGTCGAGCGTGCCGATGCTCGCCGGGGTCGAGGCCGTCGGCGACGACGCCGTGCGGTTCCGGCTGTCCTACCCCTACGGCGCGTTCCCGGCCCGGCTCACCTCCGGGATCCTGCCGTCGGAGGTCCTCGAGGGCGGCGGCCCCGTCTCCGACCTGCCGGTGAACACCCGGGCCGTCGGCACCGGCCCGTACCGGCTCGCCGAGTGGCGGCGCGGCGACGCGATGGTCATGGAGTCGAACCCCGGCTACTGGGGCGGTGCACCCTCGGTGACCCGGGTGACCGTCGTGTTCGCCACCGACGACAACACCCGTGCCCAGCGCACCGCCGCCGGTGAGTTCGACGGGACCGTGCTGCCGCCGGCGCTGGCCCGCGCGGTCGCGCAGCAGAGCGGGCTGGCGCTGCGCGAGCACGCCAGCGCCGACTACCGCACCGTCGCGCTACCGTTCGCGAACCCGGTCACCGCGGACCCGGCGATCCGCGCGGCGCTCAACCGCTCGGTGAACCGCCAGGGCATGATCGACGCGTTCCTCGCGGGGCAGGGCGAACCGGCCCACCACCCGATCCCGGGCGTGCTGCCCGAGCAGGTCGAGCCCTCGGCGACGTTCACCTTCGACCCCGCGGAGGCCGGCCGGATCCTGGAGCGGGCCGGCTGGGTCCCCGGGCCCGACGGGGTGCGCGTCCGCGGCGGGCAGGCCGCGCGCTTCACGCTGATGTACCCGGCCACCGACACCGTGCGCCGCGACCTGGCCCAGGCGTTCGCCTCCGACGTGCGCGCGGCCGGGATCGACGTCCGGCTGGAGGGACTCGGCTGGGAGGCGATCGAGCCGCGGATGGGCGCCGACGCGCTCGTGCTCGGCGGCGGCGACCCGTTCGACCCGGGGTTCAAGGCGTGGCAGCTGCTGCACTCGTCGAACGCCGCCGACGGGTTCAACAACCCCGGCTCCTACCGCAACGCCGCCGTCGACGCGGCGCTGGACACCGCGCTGCGGGCGCCCGACGAGGCCGCCCGCACCGCGGCGGTGAAGGAGTTCCAGCGGGCCTACGTCGCCGACCCCGGCATGGTCTTCCTGGCCTTCCTCGGCCACAGCTACGTCACCCGCGACGCCTGGGACGGCTACACCCCCGTCGTCGAGCCGCACACCCACGGCACCACCTGGGGCCCGTGGTGGAACCTGCAGGACTGGACGCCCCGCTCGTGACGGCCGTGCTCCCGGGCCGGCACCGCGGCCGCGCGGTGGCCCGGCTGGCCGGGCTGCGGCTGCTGCTCGGCGTCCCGACGGTGCTGCTGGTCGCGGTCGGGGTGTTCCTGCTGGCGGCGGCGTCGCCGTTCCGGCCGGTTTATCAGTACTTCGGGGTCGGGATCTTCTCCGCGAGCGACGCCGACATCGCCGCCGCCGAACGTTCGCTCGGGCTGGACGCGAGCGTGGGCGAACAGCTCCTCCGGTGGCTGGGCAGGCTGCTGACCGGCGACCTCGGGCAGAGCCTGTCGATGCGGCAGCCGGTGGCCCAGGTGGTCGCCGAGCGGCTCCCGTGGACGTTGCTGCTGGTCACCCTGGCCCTGCTCGTGTCGCTGGTGCTGGCCCTGGCCGCCGGGACCGTCGCGGCGTGGCGGCAGGGCGGCTGGTTCGACCGGGCCGTCACCGCGGTCGGGCACACCCTGGAGGGGCTGCCGCCGTTCGTGCTGGCCCTGGGTGCGATCGCGGTGTTCGCCGTGGCCTGGCCCGTGCTGCCGGTCGCCGGGCTCACCGATGCCGGCGCCGCACCCACGTTCGGCCAGGTGAGCAGGCACCTGGTGCTGCCGGCGCTGGTGCTGGGGGTCTCCCAGACGCCGTGGCTGGTGCTGCACGTGCGGGCCTCGCTGCTGGCCTCCCTCGACGACGACCACGTCGCCGGCGCCCGGGCCCGCGGCCTGCCCGAGCGTCTCGTCGTGCTGCGCCACGCCCTGCCGACCGCGCTGCTGCCGTTCGTGACGGTGCTGGGCAACCGGCTGCCGGAGCTCGTCACCGGCGCCGTGCTGGTGGAGACGGTGTTCTCCTGGCCGGGGATCGCGGCGGCCGTGGTCACCGCGGCGCTGGCCGTGGACTTCCCGCTGCTCGCCGCGCTGACCCTCCTCTCGGCGGTGGCGGTGCTGGCCGGGTCGCTCGTCGCCGACCTGACCGTGCTGCTGCTGGACCCGCGGGTGGACGCCGATGTCTGAGACCGCCGTCGCCCCCCGCCCGTGGCTCCCGGCCGGCCGGCCGCGCCCCGGCTCGCCCCGCGGCCGTCGCCGGTCCGGGCGGGCCCGGCTGGTCGCCGGCGCCGGCGGGCTGGTCCTGCTCGTCGCGGCCGCAGTACTCGTGCCGTGGCTCGGCGGGCTCGACGAGGGCGCCGTGGACTACACCGCGGTCCGGCTGCCGCCCTCGCCCGCGCACCCGTTCGGCACCGACTCCGTGGGCCGTGACGTGCTGCTGCGCAGCTTCGCCGGGCTGGGGGTGTCGCTGCAGGTCGCCGCGGCCTGCGCCGTACTCTCGACGGTGATCGGCACCCTGTTCGGGGCGCTGTCCGGGCTGCTCGGCGGCTGGTGGGACCGGATCGCGATGCGCCTGGTCGACGCCGTCAACGCCGTCCCGCACCTGCTGCTCGGCATCGTGATCGTCGCGCTCTACCGGGGCAGCGTGCTCGCGGTGATCGCCTCGATCGGGCTGACCCACTGGACGACGGTGGCCCGCGTCGTGCGCGCGGAGATCCTGACCCTGCGCACCCGCCCGTTCGTCGACGCCGCGATCTCCGGCGGCGCGTCCCGGCGCCGGGTCCTGCGCCGGCACCTGCTGCCCGCGGTCGCCCCGCAGGCGGTGCTCTCGGCGGTGCTGATCCTGCCGCACGCGGTGTGGCACGAGACCGCACTGAGCTTCCTCGGCCTCGGCCTGCCACCACACCTGGCGAGCCTGGGCACCATCCTCGGCGAGGGGAGACAGGCCGTGCTGCTCGGCTCCTGGTGGATCGTGGTGTTCCCGAGCGTGCTGCTGGCCGCGACGACGCTGTGCGTCGCCGGCATCGCGGCCTGGTGGCGGGACCGCACACTCCCGCGCCGGCGGTCGGAGCAGGCGCTGTGACCGGGCCCGGTGGCGCCGCACCCGGCACGGTGCTCGCGGTGCGCGGCCTCGACGTCGCCTTCCGGGTCGGGCGCGGGCGTCGCGCCCGCACGGTCCGCGCGGTCACCGACGCCGACCTGGACCTGCGTGCCGGGCGGCTCACCGCGCTCGTCGGGGAGTCCGGCTGTGGCAAGTCGGTGCTCACCGAGGCCCTGACCGGGCTGCTGCCGGGCACCGCGTCGATCCGCGGGGCGGCACTCCTGACCCCGCCGGAGCGATCCGATCCGGTGGAGCTCCTCACCGCACCCGAGTCCGTGCTGCGCGACCGGGTCCGCGGACGGCTGGTCGGGCTGGTCCCCCAGTCCGCCGCCACCCACTTCACCCCCACCCGCACCGTCGGCGCCCAGCTGCGCGAGACCCTGGCCCGGCTCGGCGCGACGGCCACCGTCGCCGACCTGCTCGACCGCGCCGCGCTGCCCCGCCACGTCGCCGCGCTGCACCCGCACGAGCTGTCCGGCGGGCAGGCCCAGCGCGCCGGGCTCGCCGCCGCGCTCGCCGGGGACCCACCGGTGCTGCTCGCCGACGAGCCGACCGCCGGGCTCGACCGGCCGCTGGTCGACCACGTCACGACGCTGCTGGCCGGGCTGGCCGCGGAGGGCCGCGCCGTCCTGCTGATCACCCACGACCTGCGCGCCGCCCGCGCCGTCGCCGACGACGTCGCCGTCATGTACGCCTCGCGGCTGGTCGAGACCGGCCCCGCCGACGACGTGTTCGCGACCCCCTGGCACCCCTACACCGCCGGCCTGCTCGGTGCGCTGCCCGACGCCGGGTTCACCCCGGTGCCCGGGCACCCGCCCGAGCTGTCCGCGCTGCCCGACGGCTGCGCGTTCGCCCCACGCTGCCCGGTCGCCGGCGACTGCTCCGGCGACCCCGTCCCGGTCCGCCGGGATGGGCGGAGCGTGTCCTGCCATCCGCCGACCGCCCCCGCGCTCCCCGCGGCGGCCCGGTCCGGGGCGGGGTCGCGGTGAGCCTGCGCGCGGAGGGGGTGCGGGCCGGGTGGCGGGCCGGGCACGCCGTCGTCGACGGCGTGGACCTGGCCGTGGAACGGGGGTCGGTGCTCGGGCTGGCCGGGCCGTCGGGGTGCGGGAAGTCGACGCTGACCCGGGTGCTGGCGCTGCTGCACGCACCGTGGTCGGGCCGGGTGACCGTCGACGACGAGCCGGTCCGCCGGTTCCGCTTCGACGCGCCCGCGCCGCTGCGCCGCCGGATCGGAGTGGTGTTCCAGTCCCCGCGGGCCTCGACCGACCCGCGGCTGACCTGCGAGGAGATCGTGGCCGAGCCGCTGCGCGCCGCCCGGGCGCCCGGGGTCAACGCACGCGTCGACGAGGTGTGCGCGCAGGTCGGTCTGACCGCCGAGCTGCGCGGACGCCGGCCGCACGAGGTGTCCGACGGCCAGCTCCAGCGCGCCTGTCTGGCCCGTGCGCTCGCGCCCCGGCCGGACTACCTGCTGTGCGACGAGATGACCGCGATGCTCGACGCGTCGAGCACCGCGGCCCTGGTCTCGGTCGTCGCCGCCGAGGTCGACGGCCGCGGGCTCGGCGTCCTCGCCGTCAGCCACGACGAGGCGCTGCTCGCGGCGTGGGCCGGGCGGGTGCTGCGGCCGTGGAGCTGAGTCAGGCCTCGCGGACCGGACGGCGCAGCTGCTCGGCCAGGGCGCCGTCGTCGCCGAAGAGGGTGTCGCGCCAGCGCTGCTCCAGCGCCCGGGTGTCGTGCCGGTCGGGGTGGAAGCGCGGGTGCCCGAAGACGGGCATCCGGCCCAGCACGCGGCGCAGGAACTGGCCGCGCCCGAACAGGAGCCGGTAGCCCTCGCGCAGGTCCCGCGGCCGCCGCCAGACGCCCTGCTGCACGAGCAGGTACGCCCACCCGAACACGACCGCGGGCAGCACGGTGGCGACCACCAGCGGTGCGGCGCGGCCGCGCTCGGGGCCGTCGGTGCCGATGAGCTCGTAGACGTCCCAGGTCACGGACTTGTGCTCGAGCTCCTCGAGCGCGTGCCAGTGCCACAGCTCGCGGATGTCGGCGTGCACCCGCTCGGCGAACTCGTCGCTGCCGAGGATGTCCTCGGCCATCACCGCGGTGAAGTGCTCCATCAGCGCGGTGCAGGCGAGCTGCTGCCGCGGCGAGGTGCGGTCGAGGACCTTCAGCGCGAGCGCGACCGCGGACTCCGGTACGTGCACCGGGAAGCCGCGGGAGCGGAACGCCTCGTTGAGCCGGTCGTGCTCGCGGCTGTGGATGACCTCCTGCGCGGTGAACCCGGCGACCCGGGCGCGCAGCTCCGGGTCGGTCACCCGGTCCCGGAAGTGGATCACCGAGCGGACGAAGAAGTCCTCCCCCGGCGGGAAGATCGCCGAGAGCATCGCGAGGAACAGCGTCGCGGTCGCGTTGTCGGCGTAGGCCCAGCGGACCATCTGCTCGGGCAGCCGGAAGTCCAGGTGCCGCGGCGGGATGCCGACGTCTCCGCCGGTCAGCCTGCGGGGGCGCGGGCCGGACCCGTTGTCGGTCGCCGTCTCGGTCACGGTCGGTCCTCCGGTCGTCGTCGACGGTCGGGCCGCATCCGTGACAGAAAGTATCCCGTACAGTGCGTACCCCTTATCGCCGAATCATCGGTGGCACCGGGCGCGGTGTCAACCGGGCGCGGGATGATGGCCGGGTGAACGGATCGGCGACCCCCGGCGACGGCCGCGCCCGCCGCTGGGCCGGACAGCGGGCGGCCCGGCGGGCCGAGGTCGTCGAGGCCGCGATGGCCGCGATCGCCGAGCACGGACCGGAGGCCACGACCGAGCAGATCGCCGGTCGCGCCGGGGTGCCCCGGCCCGCGCTGTACCGGCACTTCGACGGCCTGGAGGACCTGCAGGGCGCGATCGCCGAGGCCGCGCTGGGGCTCTACTCCGAGGCGCTCGCGCCGGTGTGGAGCCCGCGCGGGACGCCGCGGGAGATGCTCGTCGCCGCCATCGCCGCGCACGTGCGGTGGCTCGCCGCGCACACCGAGCTCTACCGGTACGTGCTGCGCGCCGCCGGGGTCACGACGGCCGTCACCGACATCCGGCACCGCATCGCCGACCGGATGACCGGCCTGCTGACCGGTGGCTACCCCGGGCTGCCCGCAACCGTCGCGGCGCCGCTGGCCGCCGGCGCGGTCGGGCTGGTCGACGGCGCGACCGAGCGCTGGCTCTCCTCGGCGGACCCGCTCCCGCTCGACGAGCTCGCCGAGCACCTGGCCCGGTGGGTCTGGTCGGTGCTCGACGTGGCGCTGCGCGAGGTCGCGATCGAGCTCGACCCGGACGTCCCGCTCACGGCGGGCTGAGCGCTACTCCGCGACGCCGATGTCCTCGTTCCACAGGTCGGGGCGCTCGGCGACGAAAGCGGTCATCATGTCCACGCAGCGCGCGTCGTCGAGCACCTGCACGCGCACCCCGTGCTCGGCCAGCCAGTCGTGCCCGCCGTGGAAGGTCCGGGCCTCCCCCACGAGCACCGCGCCGATCCCGAACTGACGGATCAGCCCCGAGCAGTACCAGCAGGGCGAGAGCGTGGTGACCATCGTCGTGGACCGGTAGTCGCGGCGGCGGCCCGCGTCGCGGAACGCCGCGGTCTCGCCGTGCACCGTCGGGTCGCCGTCCTGCACCCGACGGTTGTGGCCGCGCCCGAGGACCTCCCCGTCCGGTCCGACGAGTGCGGCGCCGATCGGGATGCCGCCCGAGGCCAGCCCGGCCCGGGCCTGCTCCACCGCGACGTCCAGCCAGCTCGGATCCATGCGCGCGAACCTATACCGAGATCGCGTCCAGGCGTTCGCGCAGGAACGGCGCGGACACCACCGGCTCCAGCGCCGTCCGGCCGAGCGGCGGGGCCAGCGGCGTGACGACGGCGTCGTGGTCCAGCTCGAAGAAGAACACCAGCGACACCAGGTCCTCGGCCGGGGCGTGGGCCTGCGGCGGCAGCACCCGGTGCCGCCCGGCCCGCCAGCGGTGCCCGGTCCAGTGCGCGAGCAGGTCGCCGACGTTCACCGTCAGCGCACCCGGTGTGTACGGCGCGTCGGTCCAGCCGTGCCCCTCGACGTCGACCTGCAGCCCGCCCGCCCCCGGCTCGCGGTCGAGCAGGGTGACGGTGCCGAAGTCGGTGTGCGGGCCGATCCGGAACTGCCCGGGCAGCGGGGTCCCGGTCTCGGTCATCGGCGGGTAGCGGTTGATGTTGAACGTCCACGTCGGGTGCGTCGCGAGGTCGCGCAGCGTCGACGGCTCCTGCCCGAGCGCCCCCGCGCACAGCTCCAGCAGCGCGCCCGCGACACGGGTCATCGCCGTGCAGTAGGCGGTCACCGCCTCCCGCAGCGCCGGGACCTGCGCCGGCCAGACGTTCGGCGGGAACCACACCGCGTCGGTCTCCGCGTCACCGGTCGGCACGAACGGTCCCACCGCGAAGGACTCCTTGAGGTCCGGCGGGGAGTCACCGCCCTCCACACGGTCGTTGGCCTCGACGCCGGGCGGCAGCCACCCCCGCCCGCCGACGCCGACCGCGTAGCCGCGCTTGACCGCCTCGGGCAGCGCGAAGAAGTCCCGTGCGGCGGCCCGCACCGCCCACGCCGCGTCGTCCGGCACTCCGTGCCCGACGACCTGCAGGAACCCGGCCCGCTGCAACGCGGTGTCCACCGCCGCCGGGTCCGGCGCGGCCAGGTCCACGGTCGGGATGAGCGCGTTCACCGGGTACCCCCGGGCGTTCCGACGGCGGTGCGGCGCACCAACAGCGCGTAGAGCCCGGCCGAGAGCAGCAGCCCGACCAGGAAGGTCACGTCACCGATCCCGGGCAGCAGCCGTGGCACCAGCCCGGTGAACAGCTCCTGGTTGGCGAACAGCAGCACCGACACGACGATGCCGGCGACGAGGGCGACCGGGCCCGCGTGGTTGCGGTGGGTGCGGTCGTAGAGCAGACCGGGGTCGGTCGGGCGCAGCCACTGGTCGGTGAGCACCACCCCGAGCCACGGCCCGACCCAGTACACGACGACGAGCAGGAACGCCTCGTACCCGGCCGCGGCGTCGCCGAGGGCGACCAGCGCGATCACGAACCCGACCGCCCCGAACGCCACCGCGACGACGGCCCGTGCCCGCGCCAGCGGCACGTCGACACCGAGCGCGAGGAACGCCATCGCCCCGGAGTACACGTTGAGGACGTTCGCCGCGACCGCCCCCACCGCGATGGCGACCAGGGTCAGCACGGCCAGCCACCCGGGCAGCAGGCCGGTGTAGTTCGCGACCGGGTTGTCCGAATCGAGCCCGGCCGCCGTCGCCGCACCGACCGACGCCGCACCGACCGTCATGAGCACCGTGGTGGACAGGAACAGGCCGCCGCCCGCGGCGAGGCCGGTGGCCCGCGCCGACACCGAGCGGGGCAGGTAGCGGGAGTAGTCCGCGGCGTAGGGACTCCAGCCCGCCGAGTACCCGACGACGGCGCCGACGGTCAGCAGGAACCCCCCGACCCCGCCCACCCCGTCCGGCGACGCGGCCGCCCCCGGGTCCGACGCGGCGAGCACCAGCACCGCCCCGGCCCCGAGCACGACCGCGAGCAGCGGGAAGGCGAGCCGCTCGAACGCCTGCACCAGGTTGTGCCCGAAGAACGCGACGGCGACCTGGACGACGACCACCGCCACCAGCCACGCGACCGTCCCGCCGCCGGTGATCGCCGACAGGGCGAAGGCGGCGCTGACGCTGTTCACCGCGAACCAGCCGAAGCCCGAGGTGATCGTCATCAACGCGGCGGGCAGTGCGTTGCCGCGGTGGCCGAACGCGAGCCGCCCCAGCACCATCTGCGGTACCCCGGCGGCCGGTCCGCGGGCGGACAGGATCCCGTGGGCGAGCGCGGCGAGCAGGTTCCCGACGACGATCGCCGCGACCGCCGCGGGCACCGACTGCCCGAACGCCGTCACCGACAGCACGCCGACGAAGATCGTCGCGAACTCCAGGTTCGGCGAGGTCCACGTCCAGAACAGCTGGCGGGGTCTGCCGTGCCGCTCGGAGTCCGGCACGGGCTCGGTGGAGCCGGGCTCGACGGCGACGATGCGGTCACCGTACCCGCGGTCCGCGGGCGCGCCGACGGTGTTCTCGGTGGTCACCGCGCCACTGTGACCCGCGGACCGGGCGGGACGGAACCTCGGTAACCGACTGTTGACACGGGTTGCTCCGTCCGGCCCGTAGTCCTGCGGATTCCGCGGCCGGGCCCGGTCCGCCACGATCGTCGGCATGCGGACGAACCTGAACGTGGCCCTGCAGGCCGGCGCCCTCCTGGCCTTCGCGGCCCTGCGGTTCACCGCGCCGGGGTGGTTCCTGATCATCCTGATCATGACCCTGGTCGGCCCGGCCCTCCTGACGGTCCCGACGGTCCTGTCGCTGACCGTGCTGCGACGCCGGGTGCTCGGCCCGGCGGTGACCGCCCCGTTCGTCGCCTGCGCCGGGTTCCTGCTCGCCGGCGGGCTGCTGATGCCCGACTTCGGCGACACCGCGGACTCGGTGCGCGCCCCGCTGACGGTGCTGCTGGAGTCGGCCGGGCTGCCCGCCGGGCCGACCGGGTCGCTGTACGTCCTCGGCTCGCTGGCCCTGGCCGGCTGGTCGGTGTCGCTGGTCTGGCTGGGCGTGGCCCTGGCGCTCGACGCCCGCCGGACACACCGCGTCCCCGGGCCGCCGCACCCGGCCTGGGTGCGGCCGGTCTCCTGAGGCCGCTCGCGCCGGGCGCGAGGTCCCCGTCCGCGAGGTCCCCGTCCGCGCCGTCCGGACCGGTCACACCGGGGCCGGTCCGGCCCCACCCGGCCGTGTCCGGGCCGGTCCCGGCGGGTCTGCTCAGCCCCCGCCCGGTACCCGGATCCGCCGGGTCCGCTCGGCGCGGGCGGCGAGCTCGCCGTCGGCGGGGTAGTCGACGCCCGTCAGCGACAGGCCGTGCGGCGGCGCGACGGTCACCTCGGAGGCGCGCAGCTCGCGGCGCAGCAACCCCGCGGGCCAGTCGGCGGGCCTGCGCCCACGGCCGACCTCGAACACCGCGCCGACCAGGCTGCGGACCATCGAGTGGCAGAACGCGTCCGCGGAGACCGCCGCGACCAGCACGTCCGGCTCGCCCGGCGCGGGCGACCAGTCGAAGCGCTGCAGCGCGCGTACGGTCGTCGCGCCCTCGCGGCGCTTGCAGAACGCGGCGAAGTCGTGCTCGCCCAGCAGCAGTGCCGAGGCGGCGTTCATCGGCTCCGGGTCCAGCGGGTACGGCCAGGCGACGGTCTCCCGCGCCCGCAGCGGCTCGGCCCCGAACGGGGCCGTGGTGACCCGGTAGCGGTAGTGCCTGCGCAGCGCGGAGAAGCGGGCGTCGAAGGCGTCGGGTACCCGCCCGAGGCCGTGCACCCGCACGTCGGGTGGGAGCAGCCGGTTCAACCGCCTCAGCAGGCCGTCGATCTGCGGTGCGAGCGTCTCCGGGAGGTCGACGTGGCAGACCTGGCCGGACGCGTGCACCCCGGCGTCGGTGCGCCCGGCGACGGTGAGCCGCAGCGGGGTGCGCAGCACGGTCGACAGGGCCTCGGTGAGCACGCCCTGAACGGTGCGCCGGGTCGGCTGCTGGGCCCATCCCGAGAAGTCCGTGCCGTCGTAGGCGACGTCGAGCCGCAGCCGGACGGTCCCGGCCCCCGGGTCGGGGGCACCGGAAACGCCGACGAGCCCGCCGTCGGTGACGGCGGGCTCGTCGGTGTGGTGCGCTCGGCTCAGGAGCCGGACTCCTTCTTCGAGTCCTCGGCGGCGTCGGCAGCCTCCTCGGCGGCCTCCTCCGCGGCGGCAGCGGCGTCGACGGCCTTGTCGGCGGCCTCGGAACCCGGGGCCACCTCCTCGGCCTCGACCGCGGCGTCGACCGCCTTCTCGGCGGCCTCCTGCGCCTCGTCGGCGGCGGTGACCTCGGCCTCGGTGGCCTCGGTCGACTCGACCGTGGTCTCCTCGTCCGAGGACGCGGCGGCCGGGGCGGAGGCCGCGGCCTGCGACGCGGCCGAACGACGAGCACGGTTGGCCTCGTCGGTCACCGTCTTCTGCTGGACCAGCTCGATGACCGCCATCGGGGCGTTGTCGCCCTTGCGCGGCATCGTCTTGGTGATCCGGGTGTAGCCACCGTTGCGGTCCGCGAAGAACGGGCCGATCTCGGTGACGAGGCGGTGCACGACCGACTTGTCGCGGATCACCTTCATGATCTCGCGCCGGTTGTGCAGGTCGCCGGCCTTGGCCTTGGTGATCAGCCGCTCCGCGTACGGACGCAGCCGCCGGGCCTTGGCCTCGGTGGTGGTGATCCGGCCGTGTTCGAACAGCGAGGTCGCCAGGTTGGCCAGGATCAGCCGCTGGTGCGCGGGCGACCCGCCGAGGCGGGCACCCTTGGTGGGCTGGGGCATGGCTACAACTGCTCCGTTTCTGCGTAGTCCTGACCGTCGTCACCGAAGGTGTCCGGGTCGAACCCGCTCCCACCGTCGACGCCGTAGTCGCTCGCCGCCGCCGACGGGTCGAACCCGGGCGGGCTGTCCTTGAGGGCCAGGCCGAGACCGACGAGCTTCATCTTGACCTCGTCGATCGACTTGGCGCCGAAGTTGCGGATGTCGAGCAGGTCCGCCTCGCTGCGGCCGACGAGCTCGCCGACCGTGTGGATGCCCTCGCGCTTGAGGCAGTTGTAGGACCGGACGGTGAGGTCCAGCTCCTCGATCGGCATCGCGAACGCCGCGATGGTGTCCGCCTCCTGCGGGGAGGGGCCGATCTCGATGCCCTCGGCGTCCACGTTCAGCTCGCGGGCCAGGCCGAACAGCTCGACCAGGGTCTTGCCGGCCGAGGCCAGCGCGTCCCGCGGGGTGATGGACGGCTTCGACTCGACGTCGAGGATGAGCTTGTCGAAGTCGGTGCGCTGCTCGACTCGCGTGGCCTCGACCTTGTAGGTCACCTTCAGCACCGGCGAGTAGATCGAGTCGACCGGGATACGGCCGATCTCGGCACCGGTGGCCTTGTTCTGCATCGCCGGGACGTACCCGCGACCGCGCTCGACGACGAGCTCGACCTCGAGCCGGCCCTTGTCGTTGAGCGAGGCGATGTGCAGGTCCGGGTTGTGCACGGTGACACCGGCGGGCGGGACGATGTCCCCCGCGGTGACCGCACCCGGGCCCTGCTTGCGCAGGTACATCGTCACCGGCTCGTCCTCCTCGGAGCTCACGACGAGCTCCTTGAGGTTGAGGATGATGTCGGTGACGTCCTCCTTGACCCCCGGCACGGTGGTGAACTCGTGCAGGACGCCGTCGATCCGGATGGACGTGACGGCGGCACCGGGGATCGACGACAGCAGCGTCCGGCGCAGGGAGTTACCGAGGGTGTAGCCGAAGCCCGGCTCCAGCGGCTCGATGACGAACCGCGACCGGGTCTCGGTGACGACGTCCTCGGCCAGTGAGGGTCGCTGAGAGATCAGCATGGGTGTGTGCCTCCTTCGCACCTGCGACAACCGCTATTTGATGTCGCAGTGGGAACCGCCGCCCCTCCCTGCGGGGCGACGGCGTGTCGAGCTACTTCGAGTAGAACTCGACGATGAGCTGCTCGGTGACCTGGGTGTCGATCTGAGCGCGCTCGGGCAGCTGGTGGACCAGGATCCGCAGGGTCGACGGGACGACCTGCAGCCACGCCGGGACCGGGCGGTCGCCCTGGGTCTCCTTGGCGATGACGAACGGGTCGGTGTTCCGCGACTTGTCCTTGACGTCGATGATGTCGTAGCGCGACACCCGGTAGCTGGGGATGTCGACCTTCTTCCCGTTGACCAGGAAGTGGCCGTGGTTCACCAGCTGACGGGCCATGCGCCGGGTGCGGGCGAGGCCCGCGCGGTACACGACGTTGTCGAGGCGCGACTCGAGGATCTGCAGCAGCTCGTCGCCGGTCTTGCCCTCGCGACGGTGCGCCTCCTCGTAGTAGGCGCGGAGCTGCTTCTCCTGCAGGCCGTAGCCGAAGCGGGCCTTCTGCTTCTCCTGCAGCTGCAGGAGGTACTCGGTCTCCTTGATCCGGATCCGGCCGTGCTGGCCGGGCGGGTAGGGACGACGCTCGAACGCCTGGTCGCCGCCGACGAGGTCGGTCTTCAGTCGGCGGGACTTGCGGGTCATGGGGCCGGTGTAGCGAGCCATGGTGGTTCTCCCTTCCCCTAGACCCGGCGCCGCTTGGGCGGACGGCAGCCGTTGTGCGGCTGCGGGGTCACGTCGGAGATCGTGCCGACCTCGAGGCCGGCCGCCTGCAGCGAACGGATCGCCGTCTCACGTCCGGAGCCGGGGCCCTTGACGAAGACGTCGCACTTCTTCATGCCGTGGTCCATCGCCTTGCGGGCGGCGTTCTCGGCGGCGAGCTGCGCGGCGAACGGCGTCGACTTCCGGGAGCCCTTCAGGCCGACGTGCCCGGACGAGGCCCAGGCGATGACGGCACCGGTCGGGTCGGTGATCGACACGATCGTGTTGTTGAACGTGGACTTGATGTGGGCGTGACCGTGCGCGACGTTCTTCTTCTCGCGACGGCGGACCTTCTTGGGTCCGGCACCCTGACGTGCGCGGGGCGGCATTACTTCTTACCTGCCTTCTTCTTACCGGCGACGGTCTTCTTCGGACCCTTGCGGCCGCGCGCGTTGGTCTTCGTGCGCTGGCCGCGGACCGGAAGGCCGCGACGGTGACGGATGCCCTGGTACGAACCGATCTCGATCTTCCGGCGGATGTCCGCCTGGATCTCACGGCGCAGGTCACCCTCGACCTGCAGGTTCGCCTCGATGTACTCGCGGAGCTTGCTGACGTCCTCGTCGGTCAGGTCCTTCGACCGGAGGTCGGGGCTCAGCGCGGTGGCCTCGAGGATCTCCTTGGACCGGGTACGTCCGACCCCGAAGATGTAGGTGAGCGCGATCTCCAACCGCTTTTCGCGGGGGAGGTCGACGCCGGCAACACGTGCCATGCGGCGTGGTCTCCTTGTTGTCGTCCCAGGTCTTCCCGATGCCCGTCCCGTTCCGCCGCTGAGCTGAACGGGCCCCGGCCTGGTTCCGGGGGTACTACCGGGCCCGTGTGGCCCGGCAGGTGCATCGGGGGCTTCTGCTGCGCGATCAGAGGATCGCGACCGGTACCGCTCTGCTCAGCCCTGGCGCTGCTTGTGGCGCAGGTTCGAGCAGATCACGATGATCCGGCCGTGACGGCGGATCACCTGGCACTTGTCGCAGATCTTCTTGACGCTCGGCTTGACCTTCACGTCGTCTGCCTCTGTGTGTCGTTCTTGTGGGTCTCGCGACCGACCGTGGTGGAGCTGGTCGTCACTTGTAGCGGTAGACGATGCGGCCGCGGCTGAGGTCGTAGGGCGACAGCTCGACGACCACCCGGTCCTCCGGAAGGATCCGGATGTAGTGCTGGCGCATCTTCCCGCTGATGTGCGCGAGTACCCGGTGGCCGTTCTCCAGCTCCACCCGGAACATCGCGTTCGGCAGGGGTTCGACGACCCGGCCCTCGACCTCGATCGCCCCGTCCTTCTTGGCCATGTCCTCCGCTATCCGTGACAGGTGTCGGTTGCCCCGGTCGACAGCGGTGCCGACGACCGGTTCGGCGCGCGCGGACGGAGCCGGACCGGGAACACTGTGGGATACACGGAGCACACGGAGCGGACGTCACAGGACGCGCCGATGGTCCAGTGTACGGAGGCCGTGCGAGGCCGGTGCAGGCGGGGGTGACGGGCGTGGTAGACGCCCGGTAGACCGACGGTAACGGACCGACCCGGTCACGGACCAGTACCCGCGCGGAGCGCGTCGGGTACCGGTGGCGCGGGGCTCAGGCTCCGGGGCGGTCCGGTGCGCCGGCGGGCGCGGTCAGCAGCCACGGCCCGTCCTCGGTGACGGCGACGGTGTGCTCCCAGTGCACGGCCCGGCCGCCCGCCGCGGTGACGACCGTCCAGCCGTCCTCGAGCTCCAGGGTGTCCGGGTCCCCCGCGACGAGCATCGGCTCGACGGCCAGGGCCATCCCCGGGCGCAGCCGCGGCCCCTTGCCCGGCTCGCCGTGGTTGGGCAGGAACGGGTCCATGTGCATCGACGTGCCGATGCCGTGGCCGCCGTACTCGGCGACGATCCCGTAGTCGGCGCGGTCGGCCAGCGCCGCGGACCGGCACGCCTCCTGGATGGCGTACGAGACGTCGGTCAGCCGGGCCCCGTCGCGGACGGCGAGGATCCCCGCCTCCATCGCGCCACGGCAGGCCGCGGACAGGGCGAGGTCCTCCGGAGACACGTCCCCGACGGCGATGGTCACCGCGGAGTCGCCGTGCCAGCCGTCGACGATCGCGCCGCAGTCCACCGAGATCAGGTCTCCCTCGGCGAGCACCTGCTTCGGCGACGGGATGCCGTGCACGATCTGCTCGTTCACCGAGGCGCAGATGCTCGCCGGGAAACCGTGGTAGCCGAGGAACGAGGGGACACCGTCGCCGTCGCGGATCGTCTGCTCGGCGAGCGCGTCGAGCTCCGCCGTGCTGACACCGGGCTTCGCGTGCTCGGTGACCGCGGCCAGCGTGGCCGCGACCAGCGCGCCCGCCACCCGCATCGCCTCGAGCTGACCGTGGGTCTTGAGCTCGATGTCCCGACCCCGGTAGCGGGCGATGGCCCCGCGGATACCGCCGCGACCGTTCATGTGTCCGTCCCTCGGTTCCCCGCCGTGGCGCCGGTGGTGCCGGCGCCGACCGGGTCTCAGCCGTTGCGGTTGTGCAGCGCCGAGAAGACCCGGTCGGTGATCTCGTCGATCTCGCCGACGGCGTCGATCGTGACCAGCCGGTCACGGTAGTGGTCCAGCAGCGGAGCGGTCTCCTCGCGGTAGACCCGCTGCCGGTTGCGGATGGTGTCCTCGTTGTCGTCGCTGCGGCCGCGGCCGAGCAGCCGCTGCACGACGACCTCGTCGTCGACGTCGAACTGGACGACGGCGTCGAGCTCCAGGCCCTTGTCGGCCAGGATCTCGGACAGGGAGCCCGCCTGGGCCACGTTGCGCGGGAAGCCGTCGAGGATGAAACCGCTCGCCGTGTCGGCGTCGCCGAGCCGGTCGCGCACCATCGCGACGGTCACCTCGTCGGGGACGAGGTCCCCGGCGTCCATGTAGCGCTTCGCCTCGCGACCGAGTTCGGTCTCGTCACGCAGGTTCGCCCGGAACAGGTCCCCGGTCGAGATGTGCGGGACGTCGAGCCGCTTGGCCATCTGCTCAGCCTGGGTCCCCTTGCCGGCACCGGGCGGTCCCACCAGAACGAGTCGCACGAGACCCGACCTCCTGAAGTCTTGTCGTCCATGGCGCCGGCGTCCTCGCCGGCACACGATGCCCGAGGCACCACGATCGGGGCCGGGGCCCCGCACCGGGGTTCCCGCCCGGCCACGTTCCGGCGAGCCTAACGCAGGAAACCCTCGTAGTTCCGCTGCATGAGCTGGCTCTCGATCTGCTTCAGGGTGTCGAGGCCCACGGTGACCATGATCAGCACGGCCGTGCCGCCGAACGGGAAGTTCTGGTTCTGGCCGCTGCCGGTGATCCCGAGGAAGAAGTTCGGGAGCACCGCGATGAGGCCCAGGTAGAGCGATCCCGGCAGCGTGATGCGGCTGAGCACGAAGTTCAGGTACTCCGCGGTGGGCCGGCCCGGGCGGATGCCCGGGATGAATCCGCCGTACTTCTTCATGTCCTCGGCGCGCTCGTCGGGGTTGAACGTGATGCCGACGTAGAAGTACGTGAAGAAGATGATCAGTGCTACGTACAACACGATGTGCACGGGATTGGACTGATCGACGAGATAGGTCTGCACGAACTGCTGGAACCAGCCGCCGTCGTTCCCGGCGAGCCGGGCGACCAGGTCGGGCAGGTAGAGCAGCGAGCTACCGAAGATCACCGGCACGACACCGGCCTGGTTGACCTTGAGCGGAAGGTAGGTCGAGGTGCCGCCGTACATCCGGCGGCCGACCATGCGCTTGGCGTACTGCACCGGGATCCGGCGCTGGCCGTTCTCCACGAACACGACGCTGGCGATGATCGCGAGACCGAAGACGCAGACGCCGGCGAAGACCAGGCCGCCGGAGTTCTCCAGGATCAGCCGGCCCTCGGCGGGGATGCGGTGCGCGATGGAGGCGAAGATCAGCAGTGACATGCCGTTGCCGATGCCGCGCTCGGTGACCTGCTCGCCCAGCCACATC
The DNA here is from genome assembly GCF_020131375.1 of Pseudonocardia sp. ICBG1034. Lineage (NCBI taxonomy): Bacteria > Bacillati > Actinomycetota > Actinomycetes > Pseudonocardiales > Pseudonocardiaceae > Pseudonocardia > Pseudonocardia sp. ICBG1034. Next base: position 884,992 of record NZ_JAHLEK010000015.1, on the reverse strand, counting down.
ACCAGCGTGGTCCCGGCGACCATGACGATCACGATGACGATCAGCGTGAAGACCGACGAGTCCGGGATGATCGGCAGCGCGCAGCCCTGGAACAGCTGACCGCGCTCGGCCAGCGCCACGAAGCCGGTGGCCTGCAGCACCGCGATGCCGATCGTCAGGTACCGCGTGTACTGCGTGAGCTTGGCCTGGCCGGACTGGCCTTCCTTCTTCAGCTGCTCGAACCGCGGGATGACGACCTGCAGCAGCTGCACGATGATGCTCGCGGTGATGTAGGGCATGATGCCCAGCGCGAAGATCGACAGCTGGAGCAGTGCCCCGCCGGAGAACAGGTTGATCAGGGAGTAGACGCTGGCGTTGTCGCCGCCCTCGACCTGACGGACACATTCCTGGATGTTGGGGTACGACACCCCCGGCGAGGGGATGTTCGCCCCGAGCCGGTACACCGCCACGATCGCCAGCGTGAAGAGGATCTTCTTGCGGAGATCCGGCGTGGTCAGGGCCGCCCGGACTGCGCTGAGCACTCGGTGATCCTCCTACGACGTCGGCGGCCCGACACCGCCTGCGCCGGCCCCTGAGGGGTCGGCCGGGTTGGTCGACGCGCGTTCCGCGCCTCGCGGGACACCCGGGCCGGTGTGTACCGGCGGGGGCTGCGCGCCTCGAGGCGCGCCAGGTAATCGGTGGACACTCGGTCCGGAAGTGACTGTAACAGCGGCCGGGAAACGCCTCGGCGCCGCCCACGGGCCCGGTCCACCTGGGGTGGACCGGGCGCCACGGACGGCGCCGGGGGACGTGCGGTGGGGCCTACAGCTCGGAGACCGAGCCGCCGGCCGCCGAGATCTTCTCGCGCGCGGACGCGGAGAACTTGTGGGCCTTCACGGTCAGGGCGACGCCCGAGAGCTCGCCCTCGCCGAGGACCTTCACGAGCTGGTTCTTGCGAACCGCGCCCGCCTCGACCAGCTCGGCCGGACCGATCTCGCCACCCTTCGGGAACAGGGTGGCCAGCTCGCCGACGTTCACGACCTGGTACTCGACCTTGAAGCGGTTCTTGAAGCCCTTGAGCTTCGGGAGCCGCATGTGCAGCGGCATCTGCCCGCCCTCGAAGCGCGGGGACACCGTCTTGCGGGCCTTGGTGCCCTTGGTACCGCGACCGGCGGTCTTGCCCTTGGAGCCCTCACCGCGACCCACACGGGTCCGCGCCTTCTTCGAGCCCGGGGCCGGCCGCAGGTCGTGGAGCTTGATGACGGAGTTCTCGTTCTCGCTCACGACTGCACCTCCTCCACGGTCACGAGGTGGCGCACGGTGTGGACGTAACCGCGGGTCTGCGGGTCCGCCTCACGCACCACCGACTGCCGGATCTTGCGCAGGCCGAGCGAGCGCAGCGTGTCGCGCTGGTTCTGCTTGCAGCCGATCCGGCTCTTCACCTGGGTGATCTTCCACGTGGCCATGTCGCTCACACCTTCGCCGCGTCGGCCTCGGCGCGCTGGCGCATCATGCTCGCCGGGGCGACGTCCTCCAGCGGCAGGCCGCGGCGGGCCGCGACCTCCTCCGGACGCTGCACCGACTTCAGCGCCGCCACCGTGGCGTGCACGATGTTGATGGCGTTGTCGGAGCCGAGGGACTTGGACAGGATGTCCGAGATCCCCGCGCACTCCAGCACCGCGCGGACCGGGCCACCGGCGATGACACCGGTACCCGGGGAGGCCGGGCGCAGCATGACGACGCCGGCGGCGGCCTCACCCTGCACGCGGTGCACGATCGTGCCGCCGATGCGGGGGACGCGGAAGAAGTTCTTCTTCGCCTCCTCCACGCCCTTGGCGATCGCGGCCGGCACCTCCTTGGCCTTGCCGTAGCCGACGCCCACCAGGCCGTCACCGTCGCCGACGATCATCAGCGCGGTGAAGCTGAACCGGCGGCCGCCCTTGACGACCTTGGCCACGCGGTTGATCGTGACCAGCCGCTCGATGTACGGGGTCTTGTCCTGGGCCGCCCCGCCACGGCCACCGTCCCGGCGGTCCCGGTTGTTGCGGTTGTCGTTCCCACCGCTGCCGCCCGGGGCTCCGCCGTCACGCCGCGTACGTCCCGGCATCAGACAGTCCCTTCGATCTTCTCGGTCTGGTTCATCAGAACTCCAGGCCTCCCTCGCGGGCGGCGTCGGCCAGGGCCGCGATGCGGCCGTGGTAGGCCAGCCCGCCGCGGTCGAACACGACCGTGGAGATGCCCGCCTCCTTGGCCCGGGCGGCGATGAGCTCGCCGACCTTGGCCGCCTTGGCCTTCTTGTCGCCCTCGACGCCACGCACCTCGGCGTCCAGCGAGGACGCGAAGGCCAGCGTGTGGCCCGCCAGGTCGTCGATCAGCTGGACGGTGATGTGCCGCGAGGAGCGGTTGACCGCCAGCCGCGGACGCACCGGCGTCCCGGAGATCTTCTTCCGGAGCCGGGCGTGCCGGCGGATGCGCGAGTCGCGGCGCTTGCGCGCCACCTGGGACGCCATCCGGCGGCGGGCGGAACCCGACACCGTCTCGTTCGTCTCGGCCATCACTTACCCGTCTTTCCGACCTTGCGGCGGACCTGCTCGCCGGCGTACCGCACACCCTTGCCCTTGTACGGGTCGGGGCGGCGCAGCTTCCGGATGTTGGCAGCGGTCTCGCCGACCAGCTGCTTGTCGATGCCGGAGACCGAGAACCGGGTCGGCGACTCGACCGCGAAGGTGATGCCCTCCGCCGGCTCGATGACGACCGGGTGCGAGTAGCCCAGGGCGAACTCGAGGTTCTGCCCCTTCAGCTGCACGCGGTAACCCACGCCGTGGATCTCCAGCTTCTTCTCGTAGCCGGCGCTGACGCCGACCACGATGTTGTTGACGAGGGAGCGGGTCAGGCCGTGGTAGGCCCGGGTCTCGCGCTCCTCGTTCGGCCGCTTCACCAGCACCGTGCCGTCGTCATCGCGCTCGATCGTGATCGGCTCGACGGCGGTGTGCGACAGGGTGCCCTTGGGGCCCTTCGCGGTGACCGTGCGGCCGTCGATGGTGATCTCCACGCCGGACGGGACGGTGATGGGCAGCTTTCCGATGCGTGACATCGTTCGTTACCCCTCTCTCACCAGACGTAGGCGAGGACTTCCCCGCCCACGCCGCTCCGGTAGGCCTGCTGGTCGGTCATCAGACCCTGAGAGGTCGAGATGATCGCGATGCCGAGGCCACCCAGGACCCGCGGCAGGTTCGTCGACTTCGCGTACACACGCAGACCGGGCTTGGACACCCGGCGCAGACCGGCGACGCTGCGCTCACGGTTGCGGCCGTACTTCAGCTCGACGACCAGGGACTTGCCGACCTCGGCGTCCTCGGTGTGGTGTGCCGCGATGTAGCCCTCCTTCTGAAGGATCTCCGCAATGGCGACCTTCAGCTTCGAGTGGGGCATCACGACGCGGTCGTGGTAGGCCGAGTTCGCGTTCCGCAGACGGGTCAACATGTCTGCGATCGGATCGGTCATCGTCATGGTGTCTGTCTCTTTCCCGCCGTGGTTCCTCGTACCGGCGCGGTGCCCCTGTGCGGGGCACCGCACCGGTGCGGGCCTGCGGCGATCGGATCCGCTGCCCCGCGGACGCGGGGCGGTCGGATCACCAGCTGGACTTGCTCACACCCGGCAGCTCGCCGGCGTGCGCCATGTCTCGCAGGCACACGCGGCAGAGGCCGAACTTGCGGAACACGGCACGCGGCCGGCCGCACTTGTTGCAGCGGGTGTAACCCCGCACGGCGAACTTCGGCTTCGCGTTCGCCTTGTTGATGAGCGCCTTCTTCGCCATTCGCTCAGCTCTCCTTGAACGGGAAGCCCAGGTGGCGCAGCAGCGCCCGGCCCTCGGCGTTCGTGGTCGCGGTGGTCACGACCGTGATGTCCATGCCCCGCGGCCGGTCGATGGAGTCCGGGTCGATCTCGTGGAACATCGACTGCTCGTTCAGGCCGAACGTGTAGTTGCCACGCCCGTCGAACTGGTTGCCCTCGAGGCCACGGAAGTCGCGGATACGGGGCAGCGCGATGGTCAGGAGACGGTCGAGGAACTCCCACATCCGGTCGTTGCGGAGGGTCACCTTCGCACCGATCGGCATGCCCTCGCGCAGCTTGAACTGCGCGATGGACTTGGTGGCGCGACGCAGCTGCGGCTTCTGGCCGGTGATGGTGGCCAGGTCCCGCAGCGCACCGTCGATCAGCTTCGAGTCGCGGGCGGCGTCACCGACACCCATGTTCACCACGACCTTGGTCAGGCCGGGGATCTGCATGACGTTGGTGTAGCCGAACTCCTCGCGGAGCTTGTCGAGCATCTCGTCGCGGTACCGCTGCTTGAGCCTCGGCACGGTCTTCTCAGCCGTGGTCATCTCAGATCTCCTTCCCGTTGCGCCTGGAGATCCGGACGCGGCGGGTGGTGCCGTCCTCGCCCTCGACGGCCTTCTTGCCGATACGGGTCGGCTTGCCGTCGGAGTCGCACACCATCACGTTCGAGACGTGGATGGCGGCCTCCTGGGTGACGATCCCGCCGCTCTCGGCCCCGCGCTGGTTCTGGCTGATCCGGGTGTGCTTCTTGATCCGGTTCACGCCCTCGACCAGCACGCGCTGGCGCTCCGGGTAGGCCGCGATGACCTTGCCCCGTGCACCCTTGTCCTTGCCGGCGATCACCAGAACGGTGTCGCCCTTCTTGACCTTCATCTTCGCCTTCATGTCAGAGCACCTCCGGGGCCAGGGAGATGATCCTCATGAACTTGCGGTCGCGCAGCTCGCGCCCGACCGGGCCGAAGATACGGGTCCCCCGAGGTCCGTTGTCCGCCTTGATCAGCACGGCGGCGTTCTCGTCGAAACGGATGTAGCTGCCGTCGGGACGGCGCTTCTCCTTCTTGGTGCGCACGATGACCGCCTTGACGACGTCACCACGCTTCACGCCGGCGCCGGGGATGGCCTCCTTGACCGTGGCGACGATGACGTCGCCGATCCCGGCGTAGCGCCGCGCGGAGCCGCCCAGCACCCGGATGCACAGGATCTCCTTGGCACCGGTGTTGTCGGCGACGCGCAGCCGCGACTCCTGCTGGATCACTTCGACTCCTACTTGGCCTTCTCGAGGATCTCCACCAGCCGCCAGCGCTTGGTCGCCGACAGCGGACGGGTCTCCATGAGGCGGACACGGTCGCCGATACCGGCGGTGTTCCCCTCGTCGTGCGCCTTGACCTTGCTGGTCCGGCGGATGACCTTGCCGTACAGGGGGTGCTTCACCCGGTCCTCGAGGGAGACGACGATCGTCTTCTCCATCTTGTCGGACACGACCAGGCCCTCGCGGACCTTGCGCTCCCCGCGCTCGTCGTTCTTCTGCTCGTCGCTCACGCCGCGCCCTCGCTCTCGGTCGGTGCGGCGGAAAGGCCGAGCTCACGCTCGCGCATCACGGTGTAGCACCGCGCGATGTCGTGACGGACGGCCCGCAGCCGCCGGTTGTTGTCCAGCTGCCCGGTGGCCATCTGGAAGCGGAGGTTGAACAGCTCCTCCTTGGCCTCCCGGACACGCACGACCAGCTCCTCGTCGGAGAGCTCGCGCAGCTCGGCGGCCTTGGTGTTGCCACTGCTCGCCATCAGATGTCACCACCCTCACGGGACACGATCCGGCACTTCATGGGCAGCTTGTGGATCGCACGGGTCAGGGCCTCGTGCGCCACCTCGCGGTTCGGGAAGCTCATCTCGAACAGCACCCGGCCCGGCTTGACGTTCGTGACCCACTTCTCGGGCGAACCCTTACCGGAACCCATGCGGACCTCGGCCGGCTTCTTGGTCATCGGGATGTCCGGGAAGACGTTGATCCAGATCTTCCCGCCACGACGGATGTGCCGGTTGATCGCGATACGCGCCGACTCGATCTGCCGGTTGGACACGTAGGCCGGCTCCAGCGCCTGGATGCCCCAGTCGCCGAAGGTGACCGCGGTACCACCGCTGGCCATGCCCTTGCGCTTGGGACGGTGCTGCTTGCGGTGCTTGACCTTGCGTGGGATCAGCATCGGTCAGCTCTCCCCACCGTTGCTCTGGTTCTCACCGGAGGCCGGGGCCTCGGCGGTCGCCGTCGCGGCGCCGCCGGCCTGGCCCGCGCTCTGCGCGGCACGCCCGGCCTCGGTGCTGGTCGCAGTGGTGCCCGAGGCACCGGAACGGCGCCGGGCCGGGCGCTCGCGGCGCGGGCCGCGGCCCGGGGCCTCGGCGGCGGCCGGGACGCCCTCGCGGCGGCCACCGACGACGTCGCCCTTGTAGATCCAGACCTTCACGCCGATGCGGCCGAAGGAGGTCCGGGCCTCGAACAGGCCGTAGTCGATGTCGGCACGCAGCGTGTGCAGCGGGACCCGACCCTCGCGGTAGAACTCCGACCGCGACATCTCGGCACCGCCGAGGCGGCCCGAGCACTGGACCCGGATGCCCTTGACCTGCGGGCTGCGCATGGCCGACTGGATGGCCTTGCGCATCGCACGCCGGAAGGCGACCCGGTTCGACAGCTGCTCGGCGACGCCCTGGGCGACGAGCTGCGCGTCGGACTCGGAGTTCTTGACCTCGAGGATGTTCAGCTGGACCTGCTTCTTGGTCAGCTTCTCGAGGTTGCCCCGGATCCGGTCGGCCTCCGCGCCACGACGGCCGATCACGATGCCCGGACGCGCGGTGTGGATGTCCACCCGCACGCGGTCCCGGGTGCGCTCGATCTCGACCTTGGAGATGCCGGCCCGCTCCATGCCCTTGGAGAGCATGCGGCGGATCTCGACGTCCTCCTTGACGTACTCGGAGTACTGCTTGTCGGCGTACCAGCGCGACTTCCAGTCCGTGGTGATGCCCAGGCGGAAGCCGTGCGGGTTGATCTTCTGCCCCATCAGCGGGCCCTCCCCTTCGCACCACGACGGCCGGCCTTCTGCGGAACCGACTCGACCTCGATGGTGATGTGGCTCGTCCGCTTGCGGATGCGGTACGCACGCCCCTGGGCGCGCGGCCGGATCCGCTTCAGCGTCGGGCCCTCGTCGACCATCGCCACGGCGACCACGAGGGTCTCCGGGTCCAGGTCCAGGTTGTTCTCGGCGTTGGCCGCGGCGCTCGCCACGACCTTCGCGACGGGCTCCGCCGCGGCCTGCGGCGAGAACCGCAGGATCGCCAGCGCCTCGTCGACCGGCAGGCCGCGGACCAGGTCCACGACACGACGGGTCTTCGTCGGCGAGCTGCGGACGAACCGCGCCACGGCGCGCGCACGAGTCGGCTCGAGCGCAGCGCCGGTGGTCTCGGCAGTGGTCTCTGCCATTTTCTCCACCTCTCCTAGTCGCTACTCGGGCCGGCTGCTAGCGCCGACGCGCCTTGCGGTCGTCCTTGATGTGGCCCCGGAAGGTCCGGGTCGGGGCGAACTCGCCCAGCTTGTGACCGACCATCGAGTCGGACACGAACACCGGGACGTGCTTGCGGCCGTCGTGCACGGCGATGGTGTGACCGATCATGTCCGGGATGATCGTGGACCGACGGGACCACGTGCGGATGACGGTCTTCTTGCCGGACTCGTTGAGGACGTCCACCTTCTTGAGCAGGTGGTCGTCCACGAAGGGGCCCTTCTTCAGGCTGCGCGGCATGTCTTACCTCCCTGCTCAGCGCTTCTTGCCGGTACGACGCCGGCGGACGATCAACTTGTCGGACGGCTTGCTCTTGCGGGTGCGGCCCTCGGGCTTGCCCGCCGGGTTCACCGGGTGGCGGCCACCGGAGGTCTTGCCCTCACCACCACCGTGCGGGTGGTCCACCGGGTTCATGACGACACCACGGACGGTCGGGCGCTTGCCCTTCCACCGCATACGGCCGGCCTTACCCCAGTTGATGTTGGCGTGCTCCGAGTTGCCCACCTCGCCGACGGTGGCGCGGCAGCGCACGTCGACGTAGCGGATCTCGCCGGAGGGCATCCGCAGCTGCGCGTAGGGCCCGTCCTTGGCGACCAGCTGGACGCCGACACCGGCCGAGCGCGCGATCTTGGCGCCGCCACCGGGGCGGAGCTCGATCGCGTGCACCACGGTGCCCGTCGGGATGTTGCGCAGCGGCAGGTTGTTACCCACCTTGATGTCGGCCCGGGGACCGTTCTCGATCTTGTCGCCCTGCTTGAGCTTCGCCGGCGCGATGATGTAGCGCTTCTCGCCGTCGGCGTAGTGCAGCAGTGCGATCCGCGAGGTGCGGTTCGGGTCGTACTCGATGTGCGCGACCTTCGCCGGCACGCCGTCCTTGTCGTTACGACGGAAGTCGATCAGACGGTAGGCGCGCTTGTGTCCGCCACCCTGGTGACGGGTGGTGATCCGCCCGTGCGCGTTGCGGCCGCCCTTGTTGTGCAGCGGGCGCAGCAGCGACTTCTCGGGGGTGTCCCGGGTGATCTCGGCGAAGTCCGACACGCTCGAGCCACGACGGCCCGGGGTGGTCGGCTTGTACTTACGAATGGCCATGGGTCAGCTCGCTCCCTCAGCTCGCCGGGCCACCGAAGACGTCGATCGACTTGCTCTCCTCGGAGAGCGTGACGATCGCGCGCTTGGTGTCCTTGCGCTTGCCGTAGCCGGTGCGGGAGCGCTTGCGCTTGCCCGGGCGGTTCAGCGTGTTCACGCTGGTCACCTTGACCCCGAACACCTTCTCCACGGCGATCTTGATCTGGGTCTTGTTCGCGTCCGGTGCCACGACGAAGGTGTACTGGCGCTCGTCGAGCAGCCCGTAGCTCTTCTCCGAGACGACCGGCGCGAGCAGCACGTCCCGCGGGTCCGTGATCACTTGTCGGCCTCCTCAGCGCGGCGGCCGGCAGCCTTCGGCTTCGCGATCGGGCCGGCCAGGAACTCGTCCAGCGCCGCCTGCGTGAACAGCACGACGTCGTTGACGAGCACGTCGTGGGTGTTCAGCTGGTCGGGCGCGATCAGGTGGACCTGCGGCAGGTTGCGCAGGCTCAGCAGGGCGTTCTCCGCGGAACGCTCGACGACCGCGAGCACCCGGCGGGCGTCGGGCACGACGGCCTCGATCGCCTTGCGGGCTGCCTTGGTCGACGGCGCGTCGCCCTCGGAGAAGGCGGACACGACGTGCACGGCGCCGGCGCGGGCCCGGTCGGAGAGGGCGCCACGCAGGGCGGCGGCCTTCATCTTCTTCGGGGTCCGCTGCGAGTAGTCGCGGGGCGTCGGGCCGTGGACGATGCCACCACCGGCGAACTGCGGCGCGCGGATCGAGCCCTGACGGGCGCGACCGGTGCCCTTCTGCCGGTACGGCTTCTTGCCACCGCCGCGGACCTCGCCGCGACCCTTCACGTCGTGCGTGCCCTGACGCGCGGCGTTGAGCTGCGCGGTCACCACCTGGTGCATGAGGGCGATGTTCGCCGTCACGTCGAAGACGTGGTCCGGGAGCTCGACGCTGCCGGAGGCGGAACCCTCGGGGGTCTTGATCTGCACGGTGCTCACTTGCCATCACCCTTCGCGGGGGTCTTCACCACGACGAGGCCACCGCGCGGACCGGGGACGGCGCCCTTGACGAGCAGCAGCCCGCGCTCGGCGTCCACCCGGTGGACCTTCAGGTTCTGCGTGGTCTGGCGGTCGGAACCCATCCGGCCGGCCATCCGCACACCCTTGAACACGCGGCCCGGGGTGGCGCAGCCTCCGATGGAGCCCGGCGAACGGTGCTTGCGCTGCGTGCCGTGCGAGGCGCCCAGGCCCTTGAACCCGTGGCGCTTCATGACACCGGCGAAGCCCTTGCCCTTGGTCACGCCCACCACGTCGACCTCGGCCACCTCGGCGAACGCCTCGACGGTGACCTCCTGGCCGGTGGTGTACTCGGCGGCGTCGGAGGTGCGGAGCTCCAGGACGTGGCGACGGGGGGTGACGCCGGCCTTGGCGAAGTGGCCGGACTCCGGCTTGTTCACCTTGCGCGGGTCGATGGCCCCGTAGGCCAGCTGGACGGCGGTGTAGCCGTCGGTCTCCTGCGAGCGCACCTGCGTCACGACGTTCGGCCCGAGCTGGACCACGGTGACCGGCACGATGCGGTTGTTCTCGTCGAACAACTGGGTCATCCCGAGCTTGGTGCCCAGGAGGCCGGTGACCTTCTTCGTCTGCTTGGTGGCAGTCGTCTTCTTGAATGCAGCAGTCATCGTCTCCACCCCGCCGTCACTGAATGTTGACGTCGACGCTCGCCGGCAGGTCGATGCGCATGAGCGCGTCGACCGTCTTGGGCGTCGGGTCGAGGATGTCGATGAGTCGCTTGTGCGTGCGCATCTCGAAGTGCTCGCGCGAGTCCTTGTACTTGTGCGGCGAGCGGATGACGCAGTACACGTTCTTCTCGGTAGGCAGCGGCACGGGGCCGACGACCCGGGCACCGGTACGCGTCACGGTCTCCACGATCTTGCGAGCAGACGCGTCGATTGCCTCGTGGTCATAGGCCTTGAGCCTGATGCGGATCTTCTGTCCCGCCATGGTCGTCGGTCGTCCTCTTCTTCCTGCCGCGGGGGTGTCGCGGTTCGGCCCCGTAAGAACTCGCGCCGTGCTGCCACCGGATGTCCGGCGGGCCGGCTGCGGCCCGTGCTCTGTTCAGGTCTCTGTCGGCCCGGAGTCGCGCGTCCAGTCCCCTGGAGCACTCGTCCTGCCGGGGCTCTCCGGTCCACGAGGTCGGGCGTGTCGCGCCCTACCCGCATGGTTGTGCCCGGGTCACCGCGTCCCACCCCCATCTGGGGCGGGCATGTCGCTCGGAATCTCCCTGGTTCACGCGGCGGACCGCGGAACCGGGGCTGACAACGAACATGGCGCGTGGTCCGCGACCCCTGGACTACCGGAGACCGGGAACAGAGGCGGCGCTTCCACGCGCCATGCTCATCGTGCAACCCGTCAAGGATGACACACCGCTGTGCGGCACCCTCGACCGGGGGGTGGGTAACGGGGCCGCCCCAGGGGGACGGCCCCGTCACGTCACGCGTTGATCTTGGTGACCTGGCCGGCGCCCACGGTGCGGCCACCCTCACGGATGGCGAACTGCAGGCCCTCCTCCATGGCGATCGGCTGGATCAGCTGGACGCTCATGGTGGTGTTGTCACCCGGCATGACCATCTCGGTGCCCTGCGGGAGGGTCACGACGCCGGTCACGTCGGTCGTCCGGAAGTAGAACTGCGGACGGTAGTTGTTGAAGAACGGGGTGTGACGGCCGCCCTCGTCCTTGCCCAGGATGTACACCTGGCCCTCGAACTCGGTGTGCGGGGTGATCGAACCCGGCTTCACGACGACCTGGCCGCGCTCCACGTCCTCACGCTTGATACCGCGCAGGAGCAGACCGACGTTCTCGCCGGCGCGACCCTCGTCGAGGATCTTGCGGAACATCTCGACACCGGTGACGGTGGTCGAGGTCTTGTTCGGCCGGATGCCGACGATGTCGACGGTCTCGTTGACCTTGACGATGCCGCGCTCGATACGACCGGTGACGACCGTGCCGCGACCGGTGATCGTGAAGACGTCCTCGACGGGCATGAGGAACGGCTTCTCGATGTCGCGCTCGGGCTCCGGGATGGCCTCGTCGACCGCGTCCATGAGCTCGACGATGGCCTCGGCCCACTTGTCGTCGCCCTCGAGCGCCTTCAGCGCCGAGACGCGCACGATCGGGAGGTCGTCGCCCGGGTAGTCCTGAGCCGACAGCAGCTCGCGGACCTCCATCTCGACGAGCTCCATGATCTCCTCGTCGTCGACCATGTCCGCCTTGTTCAGGGCGACGACGATGTACGGCACGCCGACCTGACGCGCGAGCAGCACGTGCTCACGGGTCTGGGGCATCGGGCCGTCGGTCGCGGCGACCACCAGGATCGCGCCGTCCATCTGGGCGGCACCGGTGATCATGTTCTTCACGTAGTCGGCGTGCCCGGGGCAGTCGACGTGCGCGTAGTGCCGCTTCTCGGTCTGGTACTCGACGTGCGCGATCGAGATCGTGATACCGCGCTGGCGCTCCTCCGGCGCCTTGTCGATCATGTCGAACGCCGAAGCCTCGTTGAGGTTCGGGAACTTGTCGTGCAGAACCTTGGTGATGGCCGCCGTCAGCGTGGTCTTGCCGTGGTCGATGTGACCGATGGTGCCGATGTTGACGTGCGGCTTGGTCCGCTCGAACTTCGCCTTCGCCACTGCTGGGTCCTCCTGGACTCGTGTCTGTACTCCGCCGTGCTGACGGCAGGTCTGTGGGTGTCGGGTGGTGCGGGCCGCGGACCTTACCGATCCGCGGACCGCACCCTCCGAGCAGGTCGGGCACTGGGGCCCGCCCCGGGGAGCTCTTACTCGCCCGTGGCCTTCGCGATGATCTCCTTCGCCACGTTCGCCGGAACCTCGGCGTAGGAGTCGAAGACCATCGTGTAGTTCGCCCGGCCCTGGGTCCGCGACCGCAGGTCGCCGACGTAGCCGAACATCTCGGACAGCGGCACGGTCGCCTTCACGACACGGGCACCGGCCCGCTCCTCCATGGCCTGGATCTGGCCGCGGCGGGAGTTCAGGTCGCCGATGACGTCACCCATGTAGTCCTCGGGCGTCATCACCTCGACGGCCATCATCGGCTCGAGGATGGCGGGGCTCGCCTTGCGGGCCGCCTCCTTGAACGCCATCGAACCGGCGACCTTGAAGGCCATCTCCGAGGAGTCGACCTCGTGGTACTGACCGTCCAGCAGCGTGAGCTTCACACCGACGACGGGGTAGCCGGCCTGGATGCCGTACTGCATGGCGTCCTGGGCACCGGCGTCGACCGACGGGATGTACTCCCGCGGGACACGGCCACCGGTGACCTTGTTCTCGAACTCGTACAGCGCACCGTCACCGCTGGTGAGCGGCTCGAGCTTGATGATGACGCGGGCGAACTGGCCCGAGCCACCGGTCTGCTTCTTGTGCGTGTACTCGAACTTCTCGACGGCCTTCTTGATGGTCTCCCGGTAGGCCACCTGCGGCTTACCGATGTTGGCCTCGACCTTGTAGTCGGACTTCATCCGGTTGACCAGCACCTCGAGGTGCAGCTCGCCCATGCCGGCGATGATGGTCTGGCCGGTCTCGTCGTCCAGGGAGACCTGGAACGTCGGGTCCTCCTCCGCCAGCTTCTGGATCGCCAGCGAGAGCTTCTCCTGGTCCGCCTTCGACTTGGGCTCGACGGCGACCTGGATGACCGGGTCCGGGAAGGTCATCGACTCGAGGACGATCGGGTTCTGCGGGTCGCAGAGCGTGTCGCCGGTGGTCGTGTCCTTCAGGCCGATGACCGCGTAGATGTGGCCGGCCACGGCCTCGTCGACCGGGTTCTCCTTGTTGGAGTGCATCTGGAAGAGCTTCCCGATGCGCTCCTTCCGGTCCTTGGTCGAGTTGATGACCTGGGCGCCGGCGGCGACCTGACCCGAGTACACCCGGATGTAGGTCAGCTTGCCGAAGAACGGGTGCGCGGCGATCTTGAAGGCGAGGGCCGAGAACGGCTCGTCCTTCGACGGCTTGCGGCTCGCCGGCGTCTCGCCGTCGGTGAGGAAACCCTCGACCGGCGGCACGTCGTACGGCGACGGCAGGTAGTCGATCACCGCGTCCAGCATCGGCTGGACACCCTTGTTCTTGAAGGCCGAGCCGCAGAGGACCGGGTAGGCGGCGCGGTTGGTCACCAGCGCGCGGACACCGGTCTTGATCTGCTCGGTCGTCAGGTCCTCGCCACCGAGGTAGAGCTCCATGAGCTCGTCGTCGGTCTCGGCGACGGCCTCGACGAGCGCCGTGCGGTACTCCTCGGCCTTGGCCTGGAGGTCCGCCGGGATCTCCTCGACGGTGTAGTCCTCGCCCTTGGCCACCTCGCCGCGCCACGTGAGCGCGCGCATCTCGACCAGGTCGACGACACCGATGAAGTCGTTCTCGGAGCCGATCGGGATCTGCAGCGGCAGCGGGGTCGCGTTCAGGCGGTCCTTGATCGTCTGAACGGTGAAGTAGAAGTCCGCGCCCAGCTTGTCCATCTTGTTGACGAAGCAGATGCGGGGGACGTCGTACTTGGTGGCCTGCCGCCAGACCTGCTCGGACTGCGGCTCGACCCCCTCCTTGCCGTCGAAGACCGCGACCGCGCCGTCGAGAACCCGCAGGGACCGCTCCACCTCGACGGTGAAGTCGACGTGCCCGGGGGTGTCGATGATGTTGATCTGGTGGTTCTTCCAGAAGCAGGTCGTCGCGGCCGACGTGATCGTGATGCCGCGCTTCTGCTCCTCCTCCATCCAGTCCATGGTGGCGGCGCCGTCGTGCACCTCGCCGAGCTTGTAGTTGATCCCCGTGTAGTACAGGATCCGCTCGGTCGTGGTCGTCTTACCGGCGTCGATGTGGGCCATGATGCCGATGTTGCGGACCTTGGTGAGGTCCGTCAGCACGTCCTGTGCTGCCACTGCTCAGCTCTCCCTGGATCGCGAGTTGGCGCCCGACGGTCGGCCGGTCACCAGCGGTAGTGGGCGAAGGCGCGGTTCGACTCCGCCATCTTGTGCATGTCCTCGCGCCGCTTGACGCTGGCGCCGAGGCCGTTGCTGGCGTCGAGCAGCTCGTTCATGAGGCGCTCGACCATGGTCTTCTCACGGCGCTGGCCGGAGTAGGTGACCAGCCAACGCAGCCCCAGGGTGGTCTGCCGGACGGCACGGACCTCGACGGGGACCTGGTAGGTCGCGCCACCGACGCGGCGGCTGCGGACCTCGAGGGCCGGCTTCACGTTGTCGAGAGCGCGCTTCAGCGTGACGACCGGGTCGGTGCCGGTCTTGTCACGGGTGCCCTCGAGGGCGGCGTAGACGATGCGCTCGGCGAGCGACCGCTTCCCGTCCTTGAGGACCTTGTTCACCAGCTGGGTGACCAGCGGCGAGCCGTAGACCGGGTCCGAGACCAGCGGACGCTTCGGGGCGGGGCCCTTGCGGGGCATCAGCTCTTCTCCTTCTTCGCGCCGTAGCGGCTGCGGGACTGCTTGCGGTTCTTCACGCCCTGGGTGTCCAGCGACCCACGGATGACCTTGTAGCGCACGCCGGGGAGGTCCTTCACACGACCACCGCGCACGAGCACGATGCTGTGCTCCTGCAGGTTGTGGCCCTCACCGGGGATGTACGCGGTGACCTCGATGCCGCTGGACAGGCGCACACGGGCGACCTTGCGCAGCGCCGAGTTCGGCTTCTTGGGCGTGGTGGTGTACACGCGGGTGCAGACCCCGCGGCGCTGGGGGCTTCCCTTCAGCGCGGCGGTCTTGGTCTTGGAGACCTTGTCCTCGCGGCCCTTGCGGACCAGCTGCTGGATCGTGGGCATGAACCGTCTACTTCTTCCCGTCGACGTGGCTCGACTGTCTCGCTCGCCGTGACACTGGTGATCGTGGTTCGGTGTCCCGGGCTCCGGGCGCCGGCGTGGCTGCCGGCTCTCGCCGGACTCCGCCACCGTCGCGCCGGACCCCGAGGTCGGGCGTGTCGTCCCGGGCACGCTCGGGGCCGGAAGGGCCCCGCGGAGGCTGTCGGGACGTCCGGCGTGCCCTGCTCCGGGGCGCAACCACAGATCTGAGGGTCGGAACCAACGGATCGGTGCACACCACGGGACACGCGGACCTGCCCGACCGGAGCCGAGCACAAGACATGAGAATACCCGGCCCTCTTCGACACGGTCAAAGCGGGTCCGTTCCGGGCGTTCGCCTCGGACCTGCCTTCGGGACCATCGGGGGCTTCGATGGTCCTCGGATCCCCCGGGACGACGCCCCGGAGGAGACCTGTGATGACCCGACGATGCCGCACGACGCCGTCACTGGCAAGCGGACTCACCCGCTCGTCGCAGATCGACGGCCGCTCGTCGCGGTCGGATCGGTGGTGGGCGATGACTGTGCCCCAGCGGGATCCCGCCGTGTCGATCACGGTGTGGATCACCCTGTGGACGGTGGCGACGGAGGGACGGTTACGGTCCGGTATGCACCTGCCGACGGCCGTCAACCGCCTCGCCACGCGCGCACTCATCGCGCCCTTGCTCGCCCCGACACTACCCGTCGCCCTGCGACGGCGTGGACTCGACCTCGTCGGCGCGTCGCTCCCGCTCCCCCGCGGCACCCGCCGGGACCTCGGGACGCTCGGCGGCGTGCCCACCGCGGTCGTCGCACCGCCCGGGCCGCTGTCCCCGCACCGGGTGCTCTACCTGCACGGCGGCGGATACCTCGTGGGCTCCTCGGCGTCGCACCGGCCGCTGCTCGCCGGGCTCGCGCACGCCACCGGCGGCGCGGTCCTCGCGCCGCACTACCGGCTCGCCCCGGAGCACCCGTTCCCGGCCGCCCTCGACGACGCGTACGCCGCCTGGACCGCCCTGCGGGCCGCGGGGATCCCGGCCCGGCACATCGCGGTGGCCGGCGACTCCGCGGGCGGCGGGCTGACCATGTCGCTGCTGCTGCGCCTGCGCGCGGCCGGCGAGGACCTCCCGGGCTCGATCGGGCTGATCTCGCCCTGGCTGGACCTGTCCTGCACCGCGGACGCGCTCACCCGCAACGTCGCCTCCGACGCCATGCTGGACCCGTCATGGCTGCCCGACGCCGTCGCCGACTACGCGGGCCCGCACACCGGCGCCCCCGAGCTCCTGCCCCTCGAGGCGGACCTGGCCGGGCTGCCGCCGCTGCACGTCGTCGCCGGTGCCGACGAGATCCTCGTCGACGACGCCGACACCCTCGTCGAGCGCGCCCGCGCGGCCGGGACACCGGTCACCTACGAGCGTGCGCCCGGCATGTGGCACGCCTTCCCGACGCTGGCCGGGCTGCTGGCGGAGGCCGACGCCTCGCTGCGCACCCTGGGCCTGGCCCTGCGGGCGGACTGCCTGCGCTGAGGCCCGCTGCCCACGGGACAGCCCCGGAACGCACGGACGGGGCCGGGCACCGCCACGGGAGCGCGGTGTCCGGCCCCGTCCGGGACCTGTCCGGTCACGGTCCGGACCCACCGTCGTGGGTCCGACCGGACGGCTACCTCAGCGGTAGTCGCGACCGAAGTCGTAGTCGTCCAGCGGCACCGCGGCACCGGTGCCCGTGCCGAAGACGTCCGGGCTGTAGTAGCCGTCGTCGTAGCTCGGCAGCGCGTAGGCGGCCGCGCGGGCCTCCTCGGTCGGCTGGACCTGGATGTTGCGGTACCGGTTGATGCCGGTACCGGCCGGGATCAGCTTACCGATGATCACGTTCTCCTTGAGCCCGACGAGCTTGTCGCGCTTCCCGTTGATCGCGGCATCGGTGAGGATGCGGGTGGTCTCCTGGAACGAGGCCGCGGACAGCCACGACTCCGTCGCCAGCGAGGCCTTGGTGATCCCCATCAGGACCGGACGGCCGGAGGCCGGCTCCAGACCCTCGGCGACGACCCGGCGGTTCTCGGACTCGAACTCGCCCCGCTCGGCCAGTGCACCGGGCAGGAACTCGGTCGCACCCGAGTCGATGATCGTGACCCGGCGCAGCATCTGCCGGACGATGACCTCGATGTGCTTGTCGTGGATGTCCACGCTCTGCGTGCGGTACACCTTCTGCACCTCACGCACGAGGTGCAGCTGCACCTCACGCGGGCCCATGACACGCAGCACCTCGTGCGGGTCCGCCATGCCCTCGAGGAGCAGCTGGCCGACCGTCACGTGGTCGCCGTCCGCGAGCGGACGCTCGGTGCCGTCGACGGTGGTCATCCCGAGCCACTGCCGCTTGGACAGCTTCTCGTAGACGATCTCCTCGCCGCCGTCGTCCGGGATCAGCGTGATCTTCCAGAACCGGTCGCCGTCCTCGATGCGGATGCGGCCGTCGACGTCGGCGATCGGCGCCTTACCGCGCGGGACCCGGGCCTCGAACAGCTCGGTGACACGCGGCAGACCGGTCGTGATGTCGTCACCCGCGACGCCACCCTGCTTGAACGTACGCATCGTCAGCTGGGTGCCGGGCTCACCGATGGACTGTGCGGCGACGATGCCGACGGCCTCGCCGACGTCCACCAGCTTGCCGGTGGCCATCGAGCGGCCGTAGCACATGCCGCAGATGCCGGTGGCCGAGGCGCAGGTCAGCGCGGAGCGGACCCGGACCGTCTTGACGCCGGCCGCGACGAGCGCATCGAGCACGGCGTCGCCGAGGTCGTCGCCCTTGCGGACCAGCACGGTGCCGTCCGCCGCGGTGATCTCCTCGCCGGAGGTCCGGGCGTACACCGAGGTGCGCAGGTAACGGTGCGGGATGAACCGACCGTCGCTCGTCTCCTCGGTGACCGCCATCGGGATGGCGCGCTCGGTGCCGCAGTCGACCTCGCGGACGATGACGTCCTGCGACACGTCGACCAGACGACGGGTCAGGTACCCGGAGTCCGCGGTCCGCAGCGCGGTGTCCGCCAGACCCTTACGGGTGCCGTGCGTGGAGATGAAGTACTCCAGCACCGACAGGCCCTCGCGGTACGAGGCCTTGATCGGACGCGGGATGAACTCGCCCTTGGGGTTCGCGACCAGACCCTTCATACCCGCCAGCTGGCGGATCTGGGTCATGTTGCCCGCGGCCCCGGACTGCACGATCGTCGGGATCGGGTTGTCCTCGGGGAAGTTCTGCTCCATCGCCTTGGCGACCTCCTCGGTCGCCCGGCTCCAGATCTTGACCATCTCGTCGTTGCGCTCCTGGTGCGACAGGGCACCACGCTGGTAGCGCTTGTTGATCTGGTCGGCCTTCGCCTCGTACTCCTCGAGGATGCCCGCCTTGGCCGGCGGGACCAGCACGTCCGCGATCGAGATCGTGACGCCGGAGCGCGTGGCCCAGTAGAAGCCCGCGTCCTTCAGCCGGTCCAGGACCTGCGCGACCTCGGTCATCGAGTAGCGCTCGGCCAGCTCGTTGACGATCGTGGCCTGGCGCTTCTTCGGCAGCGGCTCGTTGACGAACGGGTAGTCCGCCGGCAGGAGCTCGTTGAACAGCACCCGCCCGAGCGTGGTCTCCGCGGTCCAGACGCCGTCCTCGGTCACGGTCTCGGCGTCCGTGCCCGGGGTCGGGGTGACCTGCGGGAGCCGGATCTTGATCGGCGCCTGCAGGTGGAGGACCTTGCGGTCGTAGGCCATGATCGCCTCGGCCGCGGAGCCGTAGTGGTTCCCGGCGCCGTGGGCATCCTCGCGGAGACGGGTCAGGTGGTACAGACCCGTGACCATGTCCAGACGCGGCATCGCCAGCGGGCGACCCGACGCCGGGGACAGGATGTTGTTCGACGACAGCATCAGCACGCGGGCCTCGGACTGAGCCTCGGCCGACAGCGGCAGGTGCACCGCCATCTGGTCACCGTCGAAGTCCGCGTTGAACGCCTCGCAGACCAGCGGGTGCAGCTGGATGGCCTTGCCCTCCACCAGCTGCGGCTCGAAGGCCTGGATGCCGAGACGGTGCAGCGTGGGCGCACGGTTCAGCAGCACGGGGTGCTCGGAGATGACCTCCTCGAGCACGTCCCACACCTGCGAGCGGCCGCGCTCGACCATCCGCTTGGCGGACTTGATGTTCTGCGCGTGGTTGAGGTCCACCAGGCGCTTCATCACGAACGGCTTGAACAGCTCCAGCGCCATCTGCTTGGGCAGACCGCACTGGTGCAGCTTCAGCTGCGGGCCGACGACGATGACCGAACGGCCCGAGTAGTCGACGCGCTTGCCGAGCAGGTTCTGGCGGAACCGGCCCTGCTTGCCCTTCAGCAGGTCGGACAGCGACTTGAGCGGGCGGTTGCCCGGACCGGTCACCGGCCGGCCACGACGGCCGTTGTCGAACAGCGCGTCGACGGACTCCTGGAGCATCCGCTTCTCGTTGTTGACGATGATCTCGGGCGCGCCGAGGTCGATCAGTCGCTTGAGGCGGTTGTTCCGGTTGATGACCCGGCGGTACAGGTCGTTCAGGTCCGAGGTCGCGAAGCGGCCACCGTCGAGCTGCACCATCGGGCGCAGGTCCGGCGGGATGACCGGGACGCAGTCGAGCACCATGCCCATCGGCGAGTTGCCGGTGGTCTGGAACGCCGCGACGACCTTCAGGCGCTTGAGCGCGCGCAGCTTCTTCTGGCCCTTGCCGGACCGGATGATCTCGCGCAGCTTCTCGGCCTCGGCCGGGATGTCGAAGTTCTCCAGGAGCTTCTGGATCGCCTCGGCACCCATGGCACCGGTGAAGTAGTCGCCGTAGCGGTCGTAGAGCTCGCGGTAGATGGACTCGTCCGCGATGAGCTGCTGGACGTCGAGCTTGGTGAACGTCGTCCAGATCTCGTCGAGCCGGTCCAGCTCGCGCTGGGCACGGTCGCGCAGCTGACGCATCTCGCGCTCGCCGCCGTCCTTGACCTTGCGGCGGACGTCGCCCTTGGCGCCCTCGGCCTCGAGCTCGGCGATGTCGGCCTCGAGCTTCTGGGCGCGGGCCTCGAGGTCGGCGTCGCGGGTCTGCTCGACCCGGCGGCGCTCCACGCTCATCTCGTTCTCGAGCGTGGACATGTCGTTGTGCCGCAGCTCGGTGTTCACCGAGGTGATCACGTACGCCGCGAAGTAGATGATCTTCTCGAGGTCCTTGGGGGCCAGGTCGAGCAGGTAGCCCAGCCGGCTCGGGACGCCCTTGAAGTACCAGATGTGCGTGACCGGGGCGGCCAGCTCGATGTGGCCCATCCGCTCACGACGCACCTTGGCGCGCGTGACCTCCACGCCGCAGCGCTCGCAGATGATGCCCTTGAACCGGACACGCTTGTACTTGCCGCAGTAGCACTCCCAGTCCCGGGTCGGACCGAAGATCTTCTCGCAGAAGAGCCCGTCCTTCTCCGGCTTCAGGGTGCGGTAGTTGATGGTCTCGGGCTTCTTGACCTCACCGTGCGACCACTGGCGGATGCCCTCGGCGGTGGCCAGGCCGATGCGCAGTTCGTCGAAGAAGTTGACGTCGAGCACGTATGTCCTCTGTTTCTTCGTTTAAAGGGCGGCTGGTCGGACGGGGGTCAGTTGACGACGTCGTCGACGGTCATCGACTCCGAGCCCGGGCGGCTGGACAGGTTGATGCCCAGGTTCGCCGCGGCACGCTCGAGGTCCTCGTCGTCGGCGTCCCGCATCTCGATCGCCGCACCGTCGCTGGAGAGCACCTCGACGTTCAGGCAGAGCGACTGCAGCTCCTTGAGGAGCACCTTGAACGACTCGGGGATCCCCGGCTCCGGGATGTTCTCGCCCTTGACGATCGCCTCGTAGACCTTCACGCGGCCCACGACGTCGTCGGACTTGATCGTCAGCAGCTCCTGCAGGGTGTAGGCGGCGCCGTACGCCTGCATCGCCCAGCACTCCATCTCACCGAAGCGCTGGCCACCGAACTGCGCCTTACCGCCCAGCGGCTGCTGGGTGATCATCGAGTAGGGGCCGGTCGACCGGGCGTGGATCTTGTCGTCCACCAGGTGGGCCAGCTTCAGGATGTACATGTAGCCGACCGCGACCGGGAACGGGTACGGCTCACCGGAGCGGCCGTCGAGCAGCTGCGCCTTGCCGTCCGGACCGACCATCCGCTCGCCGTCCCGGTTGGGACGGGTCGAGCCCAGCAGCCCCGTGATCTCGTGCTCGCGCGCACCGTCGAACACCGGCGTCGCGGTGTTCGTGTCGGCGGGCACCGAGTAGAGCTCCTCGGGCATCTGCGCCGCCCACTCGGGCGTGCCCTCGATCTCCCAGCCGGACTTGGCGATCCACCCGAGGTGGGTCTCCAGGATCTGGCCGATGTTCATACGACGCGGCACACCGTGGGTGTTCAGAATGATGTCGACCGGCGTGCCGTCCGGGAGGAACGGCATGTCCTCCTGCGGGAGGATCTTGCCGATGACGCCCTTGTTGCCGTGCCGGCCGGCGAGCTTGTCGCCGTCGGAGATCTTGCGCTTCTGGGCCACGTAGACGCGGACCAGCTCGTTGACGCCCGGGGCCAGCTCGTCGTCGTCGTCGCGGGAGAAGACCCGGATGCCGATGACCTTGCCGTTCTCGCCGTGCGGGACCTTCAGCGAGGTGTCGCGGACCTCGCGCGCCTTCTCACCGAAGATCGCGCGGAGCAGGCGCTCCTCCGGGGTCAGCTCGGTCTCGCCCTTGGGCGTGACCTTGCCGACCAGGATGTCGCCGGGCTGGACCTCGGCGCCGATCCGGATGATGCCGCGCTCGTCGAGGTCGGCCAGCACGTCCTCGGAGACGTTCGGGATGTCCCGGGTGATCTCCTCGGCGCCCAGCTTCGTGTCGCGCGCGTCGATCTCGTGCTCCTCGATGTGGATCGAGGTGAGCACGTCGTCCTGCACGAGGCGCTGCGACAGGATGATCGCGTCCTCGTAGTTGTGGCCCTCCCACGGCATGATCGCCACGAGCAGGTTCTTGCCCAGCGCCATCTCGCCGTTCTCGGTGCAGGGACCGTCGGCGAGCACCTGGCCCACCTCGACCCGCTGCCCCTCGTCGACGATGGGCTTCTGGTTGTTGCAGGTGCCCTGGTTCGAGCGGCGGAACTTGTTCAGACGGTAGGTCTGACGCTGCCCCTCGTCGTCCATGACGGTGATGTAGTCGGCACACAGCTCCTCGACGACACCGGCGGACTCGGCGGTGACGACGTCACCGGCGTCGACGGCGGCACGCAGCTCCATACCGGTACCGACCAGCGGCGACTCCGAGCGCAGCAGCGGCACGGACTGGCGCTGCATGTTCGCGCCCATCAGCGCGCGGTTCGCGTCGTCGTGCTCGAGGAACGGGATCATCGCGGTCGCGACCGACACCATCTGGCGCGGCGAGACGTCGATGTACTCCACGCCCGAGGGCGAGATCAGGTCGACCTCGCCGCCCTTGCGGCGGACCAGGATCCGGTCCTCGGCGAACGAGCCGTCCTCGTTGAGGCGCGCGTTGGCCTGCGCGACGACGAAGCGGTCCTCCTCGTCGGCGGTCAGGTAGTCGATCTGGGAGGTGACCACACCGTCGACGACCTTGCGGTACGGCGTCTCGATGAAGCCGAACGGGTTGACCCGCGCGAAGGACGCCAGCGAGCCGATCAGACCGATGTTCGGACCCTCGGGGGTCTCGATCGGGCACATGCGGCCGTAGTGCGACGGGTGGACGTCGCGGACCTCCATGCCGGCACGCTCACGGGACAGACCGCCCGGGCCGAGCGCCGACAGGCGGCGCTTGTGGGTCAGTCCGGCCAGCGGGTTGTGCTGGTCCATGAACTGCGACAGCTGCGAGGTGCCGAAGAACTCCCGGATCGCGGCCGTGATCGGCCGGGTGTTGATCAGGGTCTGCGGCGTGATGGCCTCGACGTCCTGGGTGGTCATCCGCTCGCGGACGACCCGCTCGGTGCGGGACAGACCGACCCGGACCTGGTTCTGGATCAGCTCGCCGACGGTGCGCAGGCGCCGGTTGCCGAAGTGGTCGATGTCGTCGGTCTCGACCGGGATCTCCCGCGCGGAGTCACCGGAGCCCACGGCCATCGTGGTCTCGCCGGCGTGCAGCCGGACGAGGTACTCGATGGTGGTGGCGACGTCCTCCTCGGTCAGCGTGCCGACCGAGTTGTCGATGTCGAGGCCGAGCTTCTTGTTGGCCTTGTAGCGACCGACCTTGGCCATGTCGTAGCGCTTGTCCTTGAAGAACAGGTTCTCCAGGAGCGCCTGGGCCGACTCGCGCGTCGGCGGCTCGCCGGGGCGCAGCTTGCGGTAGATGTCGAGCAGCGCCTCGTCCTGGCCCGCGGTGTTGTCCTTCTCGAGCGTCGTCATGATCGTCTCGGAGAACCCGAAACGCTCACCGATCTGCTCGGCGGTCCACCCCAGGGCCTTCAGCAGCACGGTGACCGGCTGACGGCGCTTGCGGTCGATGCGGACACCGACGGTGTCGCGCTTGTCGACGTCGAACTCCAGCCACGCACCCCGGCTCGGGATGATCTTGACCGAGTAGACGTCCTTCTCGGTCGTCTTGTCGATCGCGTGGTCGAAGTAGACACCCGGCGAACGGACGAGCTGCGACACGACGACGCGCTCGGTGCCGTTGATGATGAAGGTGCCCTTGTCGGTCATCACGGGGAACTCACCCATGAAGACCGTCTGGGACTTGATCTCACCGGTGGTGTTGTTCGTGAACTCCGCCGTCACGAACAGCGGGGCACCGTAGGTCATGTCCTTGTCCCGGCACTCCTCGACGGAGGCCTTGACCTCGTCGAAGCGGGGGTCGGAGAAGGACAGCGACATCGAGCCCGAGAAGTCCTCGATCGGCGAGATCTCGGTGAGGATCTCCTCCAGACCGCTCACCGGGAGATCGTCACCGGCCTCGATCCGGCGCTGGAACCAGGCCTCGCTGCCGACCAGCCACTCGTAGGACTGGATCTGCAGGTCGAGAAGGTCGGGGACCTCCAACGGCTGGGCGATCTTCGCGAAGGTGACCCGGGTGGGTGCGCCGGGGTAGTTCGGGTTCGCCGAAGCGGAGAGGGTCGAGGTGGTCGCGGCGGCGCGGGAGACAGCCAAGATGCGTCCTTCCGAGAACTGCGCTTCTCGTCTGGCGTGCGCCGGTGGCGGGCGCTACCGTCTCCCTCGATCCGATCGGGGTCCCCCCGGATCGAGAAGCCGGTAGCCGGCCACGTCGCACGCCGTCTGTTGTCGGGCGCTGACGGACGAACGAACCCCCGCACCCACATCCGCCGAACCCTCTCCGGCGGCCGACGGATCGGTCCGGAAGTCTTCCCCGGTCATGAGCGCGTGAGCCTGGACGCAGACAGCGCAAAGAATGACTATAGACGCTGCGAGCGCAGCTGTCGAGACAGGTCGCCGATTCCAGCATCCAGGCAACCACCGTTGCCCAAGAGTGACCTGCACGCCGCACCGAGTCAAGTCCCACTTCGTCGACGAGCGGTCATCCTGCCGGGACGACCGGTCCACCGACGCCCGTCCAGGTCGCTCCGCGTGACGGTTGACACGGTGTCGTCGGGGCGCCAACGATCGGTCACAGGTCGGTGACGGCCGGCGGCGACGAAAGGACGACGATGTCCGACAGCACTCCTCCCATGCGCGAGCTCCTCGGTGACGACGCCCCCAGCAACTGGGGCAAGTGGGGTCCCGACGACGAGCTGGGCTGCCTGAACTACCTGGACGCGGGCGAGGTCCTGCGGGGCGTGCAGCACGTCCGTTCCGGCGAGGTGTTCACCCTGCAGATCCACATGGGACGCACCGAGGCGCCGGGCGACCCGCTGTGGCCGGGCCGCGAGGGCATCAAGCGCCAGAACGTCATGGACGAGGGCACCTGGGACTCGGCCGACGCACCGCAGTTCCCCGGCGGTCTGCACTACGCCGACGACACCGCCCTCATCTTCCTGCAGGGCTCCACGCAGTACGACGCGCTCGGCCACGTCTGGTACGACGGCAAGCTCTGGAACGGCTACGACGCGCGCTCCACCGTCGACGCGATGGACCGGGCCTCGGTGCTGCCGATCGCCGAGAAGGGCGTCGTCGGGCGGGGCGTGCTCGTCGACATGGCCCGGCACCGCGGCAAGGAGTGGCTGGACAAGGGCGAGACCTTCGACCACACCGACCTCGAGGCCGCCGCGCAGGCACAGGGCGTCACGATCGAGCCGCACGACGTGCTCGTCATCCGCACCGGATGGATGAAGTACTGGTACGAGCTCAACGACCCGGCCACCTTCTACACCGACTTCACCGAGCCCGGGCTCACCTACTCACGCGAGCTCGTGGAGTGGTTCCAGCGCAAGGAGATCCCGAACCTCGTCACCGACACGATCGCCAACGAGGTGACCAGCGAGCCGCACACCGGCGTCGCGCTCCCGCTGCACTGCGCGCTGATGCGCAACCTCGGCGTCGCCCTCACCGAGATCGCGTGGCTCGACGACCTCGCCGACGCCTGCGCCGCCGACGGACGGTGGAGCTTCCTCTACGCCGCGGCCCCGCTCAAGGTCGTCAACGGCACGGGGGCACCGGTGAACCCGATCGTGATCCGCTGATGTCCTACGCCGACCGCCCCTGGCTGGCCCGCTACGCCGAGGGCCAGCCGCACGACATCACCCCGGACTTCCCGGACGCGCTGTCGATGTTCCGCGCCGCGGTGGCGCGGAACCCCGACGGCGACGCGATCCGCTACTTCGACGGCGCGCTGACCTACCGCGAGCTCGACGAGCTCACCGACGCCTTCGCCGCCGGGCTGCTCGCCGGCGGGTTCACCGCGGGCGAGCGGGTCGCGATGTACCTGCAGAACGTGCCGCAGTTCGTCCTCGGCCTGGTCGGCACCTGGAAGGCCGGCGGCGTCGCGGTGTCGGTCAACCCGATGAACCGGGAGCGGGAGCTGGAGCTGTTGCTGCGCGATTCCGGGTCGTCGGTGCTGGTGTGCCTGGAGTCGCTCTACGACGGCGTCGCGCGGACCGTGCTGGCCGGGCAGCCGGGTGTGCGCACCGTGCTCACCACCTCCGAGCGCGAGTTCCAGACCCGTGACGACCCGCGTGCCCTCCCCGGGACCGCGCGGCCGGACCTGTCCGGCGACGACGTCACCGACCTCGGCGCGTTCCTGGGGACGCACCGGGGCAGCACTCCCCCGCCGGTGTCGTTCGCCGCCGGCGACACGGCGTTCCTCACCTACACCTCGGGGACCACCGGGCCGCCCAAGGGCGCGATGAACACCCACGGCAACGTCGTCTTCACCAGCCAGGCCTACGCCACCTGGTGCGGCCTCGGCGACGACGAGGTCGTCCTCGGCATCGCCCCGCTGTTCCACATCACCGGGCTGATCGCGCACGTGACCCTCGCCCAGTACCTGGCCGCGCCGCTGGTGCTGTTCCACCGGTTCGAGCCGTCGCTGGGCGTCGACGTCATCCGGGAACACCGGCCGACCCTGACCGTCGGGGCGATCACCGTGTTCATCGCGCTGATGAACGCCCCGAACGCCGACCGGGAGGCGCTCGCGTCGCTGCGCACGATCTGCTCGGGCGGGGCGCCGATCCCGCCGTCGACGGTCACCGCGTTCCACGAGGCGTTCGGGCTGTGGATCCACAACATCTACGGGTTGACCGAGACCACCTCGCCGTCGCACGCGACGCCGATCGGCACCCAGGGGCCGGTGGACTCCGCGTCCGGGGCACTGTCGGTGGGCGTCCCGATCTACGGCACCGTCGTGCGCATCCTCGACGACGACGGCGCGGAGCTCCCGCCCGGCGAGATCGGGGAGATCTGCACGTCCGGGCCGCAGGTCGTCGCGGGCTACTGGGGCAAGCCCGAGGAGACGGCCCACGCGTTCCCCACCGGAGAACTCGCGCAGCCCGAACTCAGAACGGGGGACGTCGGCTACATGGACGCCGACGGCTGGTTCTACATCGTCGACCGCAAGAAGGACCAGATCAACGCGGGTGGCTACAAGGTGTGGCCGCGTGAGGTGGAGGACGTGCTCTACGAGCACCCCGCGGTGCGGGAGGCCGCGGTGGTCGGCGTCGCCGACGAGTACCGGGGCGAGACGGTCAAGGCGTTCGTGTCACTGCGGGCCGGTGCCTCGGCCACCCCGGAGGAGCTGATCGCGTTCACCAGGGAGCGGATGGCGGCCTACAAGTACCCGCGGCAGGTGGAGCTGCTCGACGAGGTGCCCAAGACCGTCACGGGCAAGGTGCTGCGCCGCGAGCTGCGGGCCCGCGAGCAGACCTGACCGGTGGAGACGACGACGGGGCGCCGACCCGGTGGGTCGGCGCCCCGTCGTGCGAGCGGTGCTCAGGTCACTTGAGCGAGACCTTGGCGCCGGCCTCCTCGAGCTTCGTCTTGGCGGCCTCGGCGGCCTCCTTGGCGACACCCTCGAGCAGCGGCTTCGGCGCGGACTCGACGAGGTCCTTCGCCTCCTTCAGGCCCAGGCCCGAGACGACCTCACGGACGACCTTGATGACCTGGATCTTCTTGTCACCGGCGGCCTCGAGGACGACGTCGAACTCGTCCTTCTCCTCCTCGGCGGGGGCGGCACCGGCGGCGGGGGCGCCCGCGGCGGCGACGGCGACCGGGGCGGCCGCGGTGACCTCGAAGGTCTCCTCGAACTTCTTCACGAAGTCCGAGAGCTCGAGCAGGGTGAGCTCCTTGAAGGCGTCGAGCAGCTCGTCGGTGGACAGCTTCGCCATGGTGGCGGTCCTTTCTCTACGAAAGACAGATGGGGGTGGTGATCAGCTCTCGGCGGAGTCGCCGTCGGCCTCGGCCGGGGCGGCGGACTCGCCGGACTCGGCCTTCTTGTCGGCCAGCGCCTGCGCGAGGCGGGCGACCTGCGAGGCCGGGGCGTTGAACAGCCCGGCGGCCTTGGACAGGTTGGCCTTCATCGCGCCGGCCAGCTTGGCCAGCAGGACCTCGCGGGTCTCGAGGTCCGCCAGCTGCTCGACCTCGGCGGTGGACAGGGCGCGCCCGTCCATGTACCCGCCCTTGATCGTCAGACCGGGGTTGTCCTTCGCGAACTGCTTGATCGCCTTCGCGGCCTCGACGGGCTCACCCTTGATGAAGGTGATGGCCGTCGGGCCGGCGAGCAGGTCGTCCAGGCCCTGGACCCCGGCCTCCGCCGCCGCGCGCTTGACCAGGGTGTTCTTCGCGACGCGGAAGTTCGCGTCCGAACCCAGGTCCCGGCGCAGCTGGGTCAGCTTGGCGACGCTGAGCCCGCGGTACTCGGTCACGACCGAGGCGTCCGACTCGCGGAAGCGGTTGGTGATCTCCTCGACCGCTGCGACCTTCTCAGGTGCTGCCATCGCTGCCCTCCTCTCGGGGGTCGGTCTCGTGCACGTGGGACGTGCTTGGGGGTGCCACCGACGCAGTTCCCACTCCGACCCCGGAGACGACGAACGCCCCGTGCGCAGCAGCACGGGGCGTCGGAAGTTCGTGGGGCACTCGCGCGCCCGGTGTCGCCTCGTCCTCCTGCGCGGGCCGTCCGGACGTTCCCGGAACCTTCGTACGCCCTTCGGGAAGGACGCGGACCTGCGGTCTTCGGTGGATCGGGAGCAACTGTAGCCCCTCGCCGTACCCCCGGTTCACCCGGGGGTACGGCGGGGTGGGCCTGCTCAGGCCGGCGTCATCGCGGAGATCTTCCAGCGGCCGTCGACGAACTGGGCGTCGACCCGCAGCCGCGCCGCCGCGGAGCCCTCCTGCGGGGCGCCGCCGTCGGCCTGACGGCGGATGACCTGGTTGACGAAGGCGTAGACCGTCGCGCGGTCGCCGTCGATGCTCGCCACGGCGAGCTTCGGGATCGTCGCGGTGACCACGGCCTTCTGCTGCGGGGCGAGGTCCTTCACGCTGCCGAAGATCTTGTCGAACTCCGGTTGGAAGCCCGGGGTGATGACGCCGCGGGCGTCGTCCTCGGCCTGCTGGAGGCGGGCGTAGTCGAAGGAGTAGACCTTCGTGATCGCCTCACCGACCTGCTCGCTGACCTGCGCGGTGGTGCCGACGTCGGTGAGCGCGGTGTTGGACGCCGACCCGGTGAAGGTCGTGCGGTACCACTCGGCACCGAAGAACGCGGCGGCCGCGACGAGCAGCACCGTGACGGCGAGCAGCAGGCCGGTCGCGCGCCGGGTCGTCGGGGCGGACAGCAGCGACCGGCGACGCGGGGTGCCGTCGGCGTCGGCCGGGGCGTCGGCGGCGTCGGTACCGGGGGCGTCGGTGCCGGGGGCGTCGGTGCGCCCGGCGTCGCCGGAGCGGACCGGTGCGGCGGACGGGACCGCGTCACCGGAGCGCTCGTCGAGGGCGACACCACCGGTGCCGGTCTCCTCCTCGTCGGGCTCGTCGGCGCGGGTGCGCGGGCGGCCCGCGACCTGGGGCCTGCGGATGCCGCCCGCAGGGCGGCGGCGGGGGGTGGACATGCGGTGACCTCCTGGGGTGGTCGACCTGGGAGCGGGGCGGTGCGGGGCACCGCCGGGGGGCCGGGGGTCGGGCCGGAGGGTCAGCCCGTACCCGGGGTGACCAGCGGCTCCAGTGCGTCGACCTTCCAGCCGTCGTCGGTGCGGACCATGCCGAGCTCGATGCGCTGACGGGTCACGGCGGGCTGACCGCCCTCGGGTGTGACGGTCACGTCGACGCCGGCGAGCACCCGGGCGGTCCCGGCGCGCGGGTCGACCTCGGTCACCGCGGCGTCGGTGACGGTCGCGGCGGTGGTGCGCTTCTGGTCGGTGACCAGCTTGGCGTAGGCGTCGCGGTTGGACACGAACTCGTCGCGGACCGACCCGGCCGAGGACTGGATCCACAGGTCCAGGCCCTTCTGGGCGTCCTTGTGGTCCAGGGTGTTCAGGTTGATCACGGCCTGGCGGGCGTCACGGAGCGCCTCGTCGCGGGCCTGGGCGACCTGGGTGGCGTCGCTGTTCAGCGCGAACAGCCACAGGCCGCCCAGCACGAGCGCGAGCACCGCCGCGACGACGGCGGCCACGGGCAGGGCCCTGGCGAGAGGTCCGGGCGGGGCCTGGCCGCCGTCCGGACCGGTGGCAGGCTCCACGGGCGCGGCACCGTCGGGGGTGTCGGCCGTCGGGTCGGCCTTCGTGTCGGCGTCGGAGCCGGCAACGTCGGTGTTCATCGGGGAGCGTTCCTCCTCCCGGCTGCGGGGGCACAGCCGCTCGGCGACCGCACCGGGCGGCCGTGGGCCGGCCGTGGGGGTCCGCGCCGTCCGGCGGACGGCGGTCCCCCGCGGTCGTCGTGCCGGCCGGGCCCGGGTGTGGACCGGCCGTCGTGCCGGTCACGCCCCGGACGGGGCGCGACCGTCGTGCTCAACCGCCCAGGATCTGGGCGAAGCTCGTCACCAGGCCCGGCGTCGCGACCCGCTCGGCACGGTCGTCGCCGAGCGACCCGGCGTTCGGCCGCGGGGCCGGCCCGTCGGCGGTGTCGCCGCCGTAGTGACCGTCACCGTGGCCGCCGAACCCCGAGTTGCCGGAGTAGTCCGGCACCTCGAGCGGCTGGGGCCTCTGGACATTCTGCATTCCGCGCACGTTGGTCGGGCTTCCGGGGGGCTCGGTGCACCGGGCGTCCTCGTTCACCGGTCGCTCGGAGACGTCGAGGCCACCGCGGTTGGGCGTGCCCTCGTAGCCACGGGTGCAGACCGGCGGGTCGGCGATGTTGACGACCAGGCCGAGGTGTGCCGTCCCGTCGCCGGGCACGACCTTCGGCGCGACGGCCACCAGGCCGGGGTAGGTCACGAGCAGCTGGCGCAGGCCCGCCTGGCGCGGGGCCAGCAGCTCGGTCACCGTCCGCAGGTTCGCGATCGACTCGCCGAGCCCGGGACCGCTCTCCCGGATCAGGCCGCTGACCTGGTCGCCCAGGCGCGGGCCGTCGTCGATGATCCGGCGCAGGTCCGGATCGGACTGCTTCAGCTGCTCGGTGACCTCGCGCAGGCCGCGGCTGAACTCCTGGAACTGCGGGGCCACCTCGTTCTGCGTGGTGAGCACCGGGCGGGCGTCGCGGATCAGCGCGGTCGTCTGCGGCAGCGCGTCGGTGGCGGCCCGGGTGAACTCCCCGGTGGTGTCGAGCAGCTGCTGCAGCGGCTGCGCGGTGCCCTCGAAGCCCTGGCCGAGCTCGCGGACGACCGTCTGCAGCGAGTCCTTCGGCACCGTCGACACGAGCTGGTCCAGCTCGGTGAGGAAGGTGTTGATCTGGACCGGGGTCCGGGTGCGGTCCTGCGGGATGACCGAGCCGGAGGCGAGCGCCTCGCCGCCGTCGGCCACCGGCTGGAGGTCGACGTACTGCTCACCGATCGGCGAGAGGTTCCCGACGACGGCCCGTGCGTCGGCCGGGATGGCCGGCGCGGAGTTCTCGATGTCGAGCTGGACGTCGACGCCGCGGGCGGTCAGCGACAGCTGCCCGACCCGGCCGACGCTCACGCCGCGGTAGGTGACGTCGGCGCCGCTGAAGATCCCGCCGGAGTCGGCGAGCTCCACCGTGACCGGGTACGTCGTCGCCCCGAAGATGCGGTCGAGACCGGCGTAGCGGAAGCCCGCGTAGCCGACCGCCACGACGGTGACGAGCACCAGCGCGGTCAGCTGCCAGCGGACGGTCTTGGTGATCACGATCCGCCTCCGAAGAGTCCGCCGAGCAGGCCGCCGCCACCGGAGCCCTGCTCCGGCGTCGGGCTCGGTGCCGGCGTCGCCGACGGTGCCGGGGTGGCCGGCGCGGTGCCCGAGGCGGGCGGCGCCGGCGCGGTGGTGGGCTGCTCGGTCCCGAGCAGCGGCAGCGCGGGTGCACCCGGGACCGCCGGGGCCGGCTGCCGCGGTGTCGCGCCGAGCAGCGGCGTCAGGAGCTGCGCGGTGGGCGGCAGCTGGGCCAGCTGCGTCGGGTCGAGCGGCAGCCCGAGCTGGTTGGAGTTGAGGATGTTGCGCAGGATCGAACCGAGGTCCAGGTCCAGCTTCACGTAGAGGTTGGCGTAGTCGCCGGCGACGGCGTCGGTGGCCGTGTCGGTGAACGGGATCGACAGCAGCAGCTGCAGCGAGTCCGGCAGGTTCTGGCCGGAGTCGGCCAGGTTCCGCAGCACCGGGCGCAGCGCCTCCAGGTCGACCAGCAGGTCGTCGCGGGACCGGTTGACGACGTTCGTCGCGACACCGGACAGCCGGTCGAGTGCCTGCAGCATGCCGACCAGCTGGTTGCGCTGGGACTCGAGCTCGCGCAGTCCGGGGCTGATGTTCTGCAGGGCGTTCTCGATCTGCGGACGACGCTCGGCGAGGGTGGCCGACAGGCGGTTGAGCCCGTCGAGCGCCCGGTTGATGTCGTCCTTGGAGCTGTCGAGCGAGCCGACGAGCCGGTCGAGGTTGTCCAGCAGCGCCCGCACCTGCGGCTCGCGCCCGGACAGCGCGTTGTTCAGCTCGGTGGAGATGGTCCGGATCTGGGCCACGCCGCCGCCGTTGAGCAGCAGCGACAGGGCGCCGAGGACCTCCTCGACCTCGGCCGCGCGCCCGCTGGCCTGCAGCCCGATCTTCCCGCTCCGGGCGAGGTCGCCCTCGGCGGGAACGGTCGGCCGGGACAGCTCGACGAACTTCTCACCGAGCAGCGAGGTCGTGCGGACCCGCGCGGTGGCGTTGGCCGGGAGCGTGACGTCGCGGTTCACCGCGACGGTGACCAGCGCGTTCCACGACCCCGGCTCGACGGCGACGGTCTCGACCGCGCCGACCGGCACGTCACCGACGCGCACGATCGACTGCGGGACGAGGTCGACGACGTCGGCGAACTCGATCTGCACCGAGTACGGGTCGTCGCCCAGGTTCGCGCCACCGGGCAGCGGGATGCCCCGCAGGCCGCCGTCCACCGCGCCGCAGCCGCCCGCGAACAGGGCCACGGCGGTCAGCAGCGCCGACACCCGGCCGACACGGCCGCTGGAGCCGATCACGATCCACCTCCGAACAGGCCGAACAGTCCGCCGTCCCCGCGCCCCTCGGTCTCGGGGACCGGGGTGGGAGTGGCCTGCGGGGCCGTCGTCGTCGACGGCGCCGGGGTGGCCGGGGCGCCGGTGGCACCCGGTGCGGGCTGCCCACCGGGGGCGGGAGCCTGCGGGTCGGCCGGGGCGCGCAGCTGCGAGCCCGGGTCGGTCAGCGACAACGGCGAGCCCGGCATCAGCTGGGGCACCGCCGGGTTGACCCCGGAGCCGCCGGCCTGGAGCTGCTCGAGCACCTGCTGCGGGGTCGGCAGCGGCACGGCGCCGTCGAGGATCGGGGCCAGGCCGTCGCACAGGGCGGCGGTGGGCTGGTCCAGGCCACCCGGGATCTGGCCCGCGCCGCGGCGGAGGATCTCGC
Source organism: Pseudonocardia sp. ICBG1034 (assembly GCF_020131375.1). Classification (NCBI taxonomy): domain Bacteria; kingdom Bacillati; phylum Actinomycetota; class Actinomycetes; order Pseudonocardiales; family Pseudonocardiaceae; genus Pseudonocardia; species Pseudonocardia sp. ICBG1034. The sequence continues at coordinate 851,336 of NZ_JAHLEK010000015.1, read as the reverse complement.
AGATCGCCACCGGCAGCGGGTAGGCCAGCTCGTTGATGTTGGCCCGGGTGTCGAGGGTCTCCGAGGAGCCGTTGTAGATGTTGGCGAGGTTGCCCAGCGCGGCCGGGGCCACGTCGGCGATCTCGGACAGCGCCCGCTGGTGGTCGACGACCTCCTGCGAGACGCTCGCGAGCTTGTCCACGTTCGACCGCAGCGTCGACCGGTTGTCCTGCACGAAGTCGGCGACCTCCCCGAGCGCGTAGGACAGCTGGTTCAGCGCTCCGCCGAGCTCGCCGCGCTGGCTCGCGAGGAAGCCGGTCACGTCGGCCAGCTTCCCGTTGAGCTCGCGGATGCCGGGGTCGTTCTCCCGCAGCGTCCCGACGAACTTCTGCAGCTCGGTGATGGTGCCGAACAGGTCACCGCTGGAACCGTTCAGCGTCGCCGAGAGCCCACCCAGGTTGCGGATGGTGTCGTTGAGCGCGCGGCCGTTGCCGTCGAGGTTCCTCGCGGTGACGTCCAGGACGTCGTTGAGCGCGCCGTCCTTGTTCGCCCCCTGCGGGCCGAGCGCCCGGGAGAGCTCGGTCGCGGTCCGGGTGAGGTCGTCGACGCCGAGCGGGAACGCGGTGCGCTCCAGCGGGATCGGCTCGCCGTTCCACTCCGGGCCGCCGGTCCACACCGGGGTCAGCTGCACGTAGCGGCCGGTGACCAGGCTCGGCGAGACGACGGCGGCCTTGACGTCGGCGGGCAGGCGCACCTCGTCGTCGGTGATGGTCATGTCGACCCGCACCCGGTCGCCCTCGGGCGTGATCCGGTCGATCTTGCCGACCGGGACGCCGAGCACCCGCACGTCGTTGTCCTGGAACAGCGCGGCGGAGCTGGTGAAGTAGGCGGTGACCGGACGGCCGCCGCCGGAGGTGATCAGCCAGATCGCGCTCGCCACCAGGACGGCGACGACGGCGATCAGAGCACCGAACTGGATCTGGCGCCGGTCGTTGGCCCAGGATCCCATCAGCAGTCACCGCCCAACGGGATGGCCGGCGGGACCAGCCCGCAGACGTAGTTGTCGAACCAGCGGCCGTTGCCGAGGGCGTTGCCGAACACGCGGACGAACACCGCCTCCTTGTCGAGGATCTCGCCGAGGTTGTCGCGGTTCTCCTCGAGCACCGCCAGCACGCGGTCGAGGGTCTCCAGGGCCGGGCGCAGCTGCGCCTGGTTGTCGGCGACGAGGCCGCGCAGCTGGATCGACAGGCGCTGCACGCCGTCAAGCAGGTTCGCGATCGCGTCCTTGCGGCGCTGCAGCTCGCCGAGCAGCAGGTTGCCGTCGTTCACCAGCTTCACGACGTCGCCGCGGCGGTCGGCCAGCGTGGTCGACAGCTGCCGGGTGTTGGCGAGCAGCTTCTTCAGCTCGGCGTCCCGGCTGGAGATCGTGTTCGACAGGCGGGACAGCCCATCGAGGGCCCCGCGGATCTCCGGCGGGGTGTCGCGGAAGGTGTCCGAGAGCGTGGTCAGGCTCGACGCGAGCTGCGTGGTGTCGAGCTGGTCGATCGTGCCGGAGAGGCCGTTGAAGGCGTCGACGACGTCGAACGGGGACTTGGTCCGGTCCCGGCCGATCGGCTGGTCGGGGTCCTGCTCGGCGTCGCCGCGCGGGTCGAGGGCGAGGAACTTGGAGCCGAGCAGCGTGGCGATCTCGATCGAGGCCGTGGTCCGGTTGCCGACCCAGGCGTCCTCGACGGTGAACTCGACCTTCACGTGGTCGCCGTCGAGGGAGACGTCCTGCACCCGGCCCGCCTCGACCCCGGCCACGGTGACGCGGTCGTTGGCCTGCAGGCCCGCCGCCTCGGGGAACTCCGCGGTGTAGCGGGTGGCCCCGGAGAAGATCGCCTCGTAGTTGAACGCGGCCAGTGTCAGCGCCGCGATCAGCACGAGTCCGATCACCGCCGTCAGGACGGGGCGCTTCTGCCCTGCCTGTGCCATCAGTTGCCTCCCGGCTGCAGCGCTGCGGTCGGGTCGCTGCTGGAGTCGACCGGGCCACGGCCGGCCGCCTGGTCCAGCAGGCCGCCGACCGACTCGGTGGTCGGCTCACGCATCAACGGGTTGTCCTCGGCGCGGTTGTCCGCGGGGTCGCCGGGCTGCGAGCCGTCGGTCGGGACGGTGTTGCCGGCCCCGATCCCGGACGGGTCCGGGCCGCAGCGCCGCTCGGGGTTGCGGATCGGGCCGATGCCCAGGTCCTCCAGCGAGGTCGGCTGCAGGATCGGCGAGATGCCGATCTGGCCGTCGAGGCCGCAGAGGTAGAAGTTGAACCAGCTGCCGTGCGAGCCGACGCGGGCGATCCGGTTCAGCTTGAACGGCGTGTACTGCAGGAACCGCTCGATCGCGGGGCGGCCCTGGTCGAGCTGGGTCGCGAGGTCGCCGAGGTTGCGGATGTCGTCGCGCAGCGGCGGTCGGGCGTCCTCCAGGAACGACCCCGTGACCTGGGTCAGCTCGCCGATGGACTGGATCGCGTTGCCGATGGGCTCGCGATCCTGGGCCAGCCCGGACACCAGCGCCTGCAGCGAGCTGATCAGCTCGTTGAGGCCCTCGTCGTTGCGGTTGACGGTGTCGAGGGTCAGGTTCAGGTTGTCGATGACCTGGCCGATGACCTGGTCGCGGTCGGCGATCGAGTTGGTCAGCGACGACGTCGAAGCCAGCAGGCTCTGCACCGTGCCGCCCTCGCCCTGCAGGACCTGGACGATCTCCATCGACAGCTTGTTGATCTGGTCCGGGTCCAGGCCCTGGAACAGCGGCTGGAAGCCGTTGAACAGCACGGTCAGGTTGACCGCGGGGCGGGTCCGGTCGATCGGGATCTGGCCGCCGGCGGGGAGGTCCTCACCGGTCGGGCCCGCGCCCTGGTCCAGCGCCATGTACCGCTGGCCGATGAGGTTCTTGTACTTCAGGGTCGCGCTGACCGTCGACGGCAGCGGGGTGGACGAGTCGACGTCGAACGCCACCTCGGCGACCCGCTGGTCGACGATGCGGACGTCCTTGATCGATCCGACGACGACGCCGGCGATGCGGACGTCGTCGCCGGCCAGCAGGCCGGTCGCGTCGCTGAACCGGGCGGTGTACTCGGTGACCTGGCCGCCCCGGGCGTTCGCGATGGTCAGGCCGAGCAGCGTGGTGCCCAGCACTGTGACCAGCGCGAAGACCAGGAACTTGACCAGCGCCGAGATCGGGAGCCTGCTCACGTCAGCGTCACCTCCGTGCCGCGCAGGAGCGGGCCGACCATCGTGCTGCTCCAGGCCGGCACGGCCTGCGGGGAGCCGCCCTGGTGGGCTGCCAGCAGCTGCGCGACGACGTCCTGCTCGCCGGCGGAGTTCGCGACGCCCATGTCGATCGAGCCGCTCTGGTGCGTCCCGTCGTAGGACGACGGCTGGATGCCTGCCTGGCCGAGCGTGGTGGTCAGCGGGGGGAGCACGCCCGCGCCGTTCTGCGCGCTCTGGTCCTGGATGAGACCGAAGCTGTCGGTGCCGTCGTAGGTGCCGAAGGTGTCGACCCCGAAGTCCTCGGGGTTGCCCATCGGCTGCCCGGCCGGGGCCGGGCCCGGGACGGAGCCGTCCCGGAACGGGCCGTCCGGCGGGTACTGGGTGCCGGTCGGGACCGGGATCGGGTAGCAGCGCGGACCGCGGTCGTCGCCGTACTCGGGCTCGTCCTGGTTCGGCAGGTACTTGCCCTTGCTGGCCACGATCTCGAGGGTGAAGTTGAAGCCGACCCGGTCGGTGCCCGGCCGGAGCGCGTCGTTGATCTTCGGGATCAGCTCGACGAGCTGGCGGGTCAGACAGGGGAACTCCGGCGAGTACCGGGCCAGGGTCTCCAGCGTCGGCCGGCTCGCGGCGGAGAGCCCGATGATGTTCTCGCCGTTCGCGTCGAGGAAGGCCCGCAGGTCGTCCGAGGCACCGGTGATGGAGCGGTAGAGGTTCCGCAGACCCTCGCGCTTCTCGACGATGGTACGGCTGGTGACCGTGAGGTTGTCGAGCGCGTCGAGCAGGTCGGGCGCGGCCTGGTTCAGGTTGTCGGAGAAGGTCGCCAGCTGGCGGATGTCCTCCTGCAGGTCCGGCACGGCCGGGTTCAGGCCCTCGACCAGCGTGTTCAGCTGGGTCAGGGTCTCGCCGAGCTGGTCGCCCCGGCCCTGCAGTGCCTGGGAGAGCGAGCCGAGCGTGGTCGCCAGGTCCTGCGGGCGGACGGTCTGCAGCAGCGGCAGCAGCTCGTCGAGCACCCGCTCGACCTCCAGCGCGGCCTGGCTGCGGTCCTCGGGGATGACGTCGCCCGCGGCCAGCCGGGCCGTCGACGGCGCGGCCGGCGGGACCAGCGACACGAACTTCTCGCCGAACAGCGTCTTGGGCAGCAGCTGAGCGGTGACGTTCTCCGGGATCTGGTCGAGGAACTGCGGATCCATCGACATCTCGATGCTGGTGTTCGTGCCGTTCGAGACGACCTGGTCGACCTGCCCGACGATCAAGCCGTTGACCTTGACGTCGGAACGCTCCTGCATCTGGGTGCCGACCCGGGCGACGTTCAGGGTCACCGGGACACCGGAGGAGAAGGCGCCGACGTACTGGGCGACGGCCAGCCCGAGCAGGACGACGATGACCGTGACGAAGGCCAGGCCCTGCAGCACACGCTTCGGGGACCTCATCCGGCCACCCGCACCGAGGTCGAGGTGCCGAACATGACCAGAGTCAGGAAGAAGTCCAGGATGGCGGTGCTCACGATCGACAGCCGCACCGCGCGACCGACCGCGACGCCGACGCCGGCCGGTCCGCCCTTGGCGGAGTAGCCGTAGTGGCAGTGGATCAGGATGATCACCGTCGCGAACACGATCACCTTGAGGTAGGACAGCAGTACGTCACTGACCGGCAGGAACAGGTCGAAGTAGTGGTCGTAGGTACCACCGGGCAGACCGTTGATCAGCGTGACGTTGATCCGCGAGGCGGCGTAGCTGGCGAGCAGGCCGAGCGTGTAGATCGGGATGATCGCGACGATGCCGGCGACCACCCGGGTGGTCACCAGGTAGGGCACCGAGGGCACCGCCATGACCTCCAGCGCGTCGATCTCCTCGGAGATCCGCATGGCGCCCAGCTGGGCGGTGAAGCCCGCGCCGAGCGTCGCGGTCAGCGCCGAGGCGGCGACCAGCGGGGCGATCGAGCGGGTGTTGAAGTAGGCGGTGATGAAGCCGGTCAGCGCCTCGACGCCCAGGGCGTCCAGGGCGCGGAAGCCCTGCAGGCCGACCAGCGAGCCGACGAACAGCGACAACGACGCCATCACGCCGACGGTCCCGAGGATGACGATCAGCGCGCCGGAGCCGAAGGAGACCTCGGCGAGCAGCCGGGCGACCTCCTTCTTGTACCGGGTCAGCGTCTTCGGGATCCAGAGGATCGACCGGACGTAGAGCGACAGCTGGTCGCCGAGCTCCTCGAGCTGGTTCAGCGGCGCCTGGGCGGCCCGTCGGGCCCGCGTTCCGAGTGGGGTGGCCATGGATCAGAAGCCCTTCGGCGGGACGAGCTCGAGGTACAGGGCGGTGAGCACGAGGTTGATCAGGAAGACGAGCACGAAGGAGATGACGACGGCCTGGTTCACCGCGTCACCGACACCCTTCGCGCCGGGCGGCGGGTTGAGGCCGCGGAAAGCGGCGACGACACCGGCGACGATGCCGAACAGGAACGCCTTCAGCTCCGACACGACGATGTCGCTGACCTGCGCGATCGCCGAGAAGCTGTTGATGTACGCACCGGGCGACCCGCCCTGGATGATCACGTTGAAGAAGTAGCCGCCCGCGACGCCGACGCAGGTCGCGAGCCCGTTCAGGACCAGCGCGGTGATGCCCATGGCGAGCACCCGCGGCACGACCAGGCGCTGGATCGGCGAGATGCCGAGCACCTCCATCGCCGCGATCTCCTCACGGATGGTCCGGGCTCCGAGGTCCGCGCAGACCGCGGAGCCACCGGCGCCGGAGATCAGCAGTGCGGTGACGATGGGGGCGGCCTGCTGCACGATCGCGAGGACCGCGCCGGCGCCGGTCTGGGACTGGGCGCCGAACTGGCGGGTCAGCTCACCGAGCAGCAGCGCGATCGTCGCGCCGAAGGGGATGGTGAACAGGGCGGTCGGCAGCGCCGAGACCTTGGTGACGAACCAGGTCTGCTCGACGAGCTCGCGCCACTGGAACGGCCGGCGCAGTCCCTGGCGGCCGATCTCGGCGAACAGGCCGAAGAACCTGCCGACCGGGGTGAGCGCCCGCGTGACGGGGCTGGGGATGCTCACCGGTCACCGCCGGAGAGCTGGTGACGACCGCCCGGGTCGGGGGTGTCGTCGGTGATGCGCGGGTGGATGTCGGTGGGACGGTCGTCGCTCACCGTCGCGCCGCTGCGGTCCATCTGGCGGGTGGTGCCGTCCTGCGACGGACCGCCGCCGGCCTGCGCGTCGCTGTCGGCGTGCTGCTCCCGGATCGCCTCCTGCGCCGAGGACGGCAGCTCGTGCATCATCGCCTCCACCCGCTCCCGACGACGGTGCACCGCCTGCCGGTCCGGCATCCCCGTCGACGCCACCAGCTGCGGCTTCATCGGCGGACGGCCCTCCAGTTCACCGGCCTCCTCCATCTCACGGGCGGCCTGCGCGGCGTCCTTCTCCTCCGACATCCCGATCGGCCCCTCACGACGCCCGTTCAGGAACTGCGCCACCACCGGCTCGTCGGAGGTCAGCAACACCTCCCGCGGACCGAACATCGCCAGGTGCTTGCGGTAGAGCAGCCCGATGTTGTCCGGCACCGTCTGCGCCGAGTTGATGTCGTGGGTCACGATCAGGAACGTCGAGTCCGTCATCGCGTTCAGATCGATGATCAACTGGTTCAGATACGCCGTACGCACCGGATCCAGACCCGAGTCCGGCTCGTCGAACAGAATGATCTTCGGATCCAGCACCAACGCCCGCGCCAGCCCCGCCCGCTTACGCATACCCCCCGAGATCTCACCCGGCAGCTTGCCCTCGGCACCGACCAGACCGACCATGTCGATCTTCTCCATCACGATGTCGCGGATCGCCGACTCCGACTTGCGCGTGTGCTCCCGCAACGGGAACGCGATGTTGTCGAACAGGTTCATCGACCCGAACAACGCACCGTCCTGGAACAGCACCCCGAACAGCTTCCGGATCTCGTACAGCTCGGACTCCGAGCACTTGCACAGATCCACGCCCTCGATCACGATCGACCCCCGCTCCGGCTTCAGCAGCCCGATCAGGGACTTCAGGAACACCGACTTACCGGTACCCGACGGTCCGAGCAGCACCGACACCTCGCCCGCGGGCAGCGTCAGGGTCACGTCCGACCAGATGTTGGCCCGACCGAAGGACTTCGTCAGCCCCTCGACCTTCACCTCGACACCGGTCACGTGTCGCCTCCTCGCGCAATAGACCGACGAACCGCACCGGGGCCCGGGAACGCTGGGGAGCGGGGGCCAGTCGTCGGTGCTGAACGGCACAACGAGTCTGCGCGTCGGAAGTTACTGGCGGGTCAGCGGGGTCCCCGATCGGTGACCATTCCGTAATCTACATTATGATTACCGTGGGTTACAGATTACCGTGCGATGTTGCGGACCGTGGGTAACAGTGCTCCCGGCCGGGCAGCAGGGCTGGTCCGAACGGCCCGATTGCCGCGGTACGACCGAGTCGGCAACCACGCCCCCACCCGCACGGTGGATCACCCGATCGGCGGCGTCACGTGCGGGGCGTGCGACAGGATGAGGCGCTGGTAGTCGTCGAACAGGGCACGCAGGAGATCCCGGTCGCGGGGGTCGCAGGTCTGCTGGTAGCCGGCCATCAGCGAGATGCCGAAGACGGCGAGCCTGCGGGCGTCGTCCGGGTCGGGCACGACGTCGGCCACCACCTGCTCCAGCGCGATCCGGCGCTGCACGTCCACCCGCGCCTGGGCGCGGCCGACCTCGGGGTCGATCTGCGCCCACGCCCGGATCGCGGCCTCGGCGTCGTGCCGCAGGGCCACCGTGAGCTGCTTGACCACGTCGATCCGCTCGACCGGGTCCGCGGTCGCCCGGGCCAGCTCGACGATCCGGTCGGTCTGCTCGGCCTCCCAGTAGCGCAGCAGGCCACGGACGAAGCCCGCCCAGCCGCCGAAGTGGTGGTAGAACGACCCGCTGGTCACGCCGAGCGACCGGCACAACGGACCGATCTTGAGCCCGGCCGCGCCCTCGCGCGCGAGGATCGACATCGCGGCGTCGTAGTACTGCTCGGCAGCGATCTGCCGCCCCGCTCTCCTGGCCACCCGCCCGCCCCCTCTCCACGACCCGTGCCGACCCACCAGGGTGCCACGCCGGACGCGTGTCCGATCAGAAGATCCTGCGCAGCAGGCGTTCGGTCCGCCCGTCGTAGGGCGGGTAGACGATGCCGGGATCGGGCCGGGCCGGCTTGCGCAGCACCGCCCGCCGGTGAGAAAAGGTCTCGAACCCGAACCGCCCGTGGTAGGCGCCGGAACCGCTGCGCCCCACTCCCCCGAAGGGCAGCCGGGGCACCAGCACGTGGAACATCAGGTGGTTGACGACGGTCGCCCCGGCGGGGACCTCGCGGGTGACCCGCTCCGCGGTGCGCGACGAGCCGGTGAACACGTAGGCGGCCAGGGGCTTCGGACCGGCGTTGACGTGCGCGATCGCGGCGTCGACACCGTCGACGGTCAGCACCGGCAGGATCGGGCCGAAGATCTCCTCTGTCATCAGCCGTGACCCCGGCCGCGGGTCGAGCACGACCGTCGGCTCCCCGGTGCGGGTCTCCGGGTCGATCGTCCCGCCGGCCACCACGGTGCCCCCGTGGTCGTCGGCGAGCAGGCCCGCGAGTCGCGCCGCCTGCCGGGCGTCGACGATCCGCACGCCCCCGCCCGCGCCGCCGCGCATCCGCGCGGTCTCGGCGACGAGCCGCTCGACCAGCTCGTCGCGGACGGCGGAGTCGACGAGCAGGTAGTCCGGGGCGACACAGGTCTGGCCGGAGTTCATGAGCTTGATCCAGGCGATCCGGCGCGCGGCGACCTCGACGTCGGCGTCCGCGGCGACGATCACCGGGCTCTTCCCGCCCAGCTCGAGCGTGACCGGGGTCAGGTGCGGCGCCGCGGCGGCCATCACCTTCGCCCCGACCTCCGGGCTGCCGGTGAAGAACGCGTGGTCCAGGCCCTGCGCGAGCAGCTCCTGGGTCTCCCCCGGCCCCCCGGTGACGACGGCGACGGCGTCCGGGTCGGTGTAGCGCGGCAGCAGCCGGGCGAGCACCTCGGCGGTCGCGGGCGCGTACTCCGACGGCTTCACCACGGCGCAGTTCCCGGCCGCGAACGCGGCCACCAGCGGCGCGAGCGTGAGGTACGCCGGGTAGTTCCACGGCCCGATGACCAGCACGACCCCGAGCGGCTCGTGCACCCAACGCGCCGACCCCGGCTGCACCGACAGCGGCAGACCGACCCGGTGCGGGCGCATCCAGCGGCGCAGGTGCCTCCGGGCGTGGCGGGACTCCGCGACGGTCGGGGCCAGGTCGGCCATCCAGGCGTCGACGCGGGGCCGGCCGAGGTCCGCGGCCAGGGCCGCGACGAACTCGGCCTCGGCCTCGGCCAGCATCCGCTCCAGACCGCCCAGCTGGCTCAGCCGCCAGCTCCGGTCACGGGTCCGGCCACCACGGAACGTGGCGCGCAGCCGGGCCACCTGCTCGGCGACGGACGGTCCGCCGGCGTCCGCTCCTACGGCCCCGGTGGGTCCACCGGTCTCGGTCACGCTCATCGGTGGCTCTCCACGTCGTCGGGGTCGGGTACTTCCTCAGTAACGTAATCTACGTTACGTTCCGGGTACAAGGTCACACACTCACGACGACGTGGAGGAACCGTGCCCGGATTCGCCGACGAGGACGAGCTGTACCGCTACATCGGTGGCATCTTCGAGGCCGCACTGGCCGACCCCGAACTGGAGCCCAAGCTCCGCGGCACCGGGCTGGTCCTGCGCCAGCAGTGCACCGACCCCGACTCCGCGCTGATCATCGACCTGCCCGGGGCGAAGGTCTGGAAGGGCTCCGACGCGGGCGCCCCCGAGCCGCAGGCCACGATGACCATGTCCACCGAGACCGCGAACGCCTACTGGCAGGGCACGGTCAACCTGACCTTCGCCATGGCCAAGGGCAAGGTGAAGGTCGACGGCACCGTCACCAAGCTCCTGCAGCTCGCCCCGCTGTCCAAGCGACTGTTCCCGACCTACGTCGAGCGCCTCGAGGCCGACGGCCGCCAGGACCTCCTGGTCACCACGTGAGCCGCCGGGTACTGGTGACCGGTGCCGCGTCCGGGATCGGCGCCGAGGTCGCGCGCCGGTTCGTCGACGCCGGCGACGAGGTCGTCTCGCTGGACCTGGAGGACGCCCCCGTCGGCGTCGCGCGGCACGTGTACTGCGACCTGTCCGACGTCACGTCGATCGACGCCGCCGTCGCCGCCCTGGACGGGGAGTTCGACGCCCTCTGCAACGTGGCCGGGGTGCCCGGCACCGCACCCGCGGAGCTCGTGCTGCGGGTGAACCTGCTCGGGCTCCGTCACCTGACCGAGTCGGTCGTCGAACGGATCCGCCCCGGAGGGGCGATCGTGAACGTCGCCTCCATCGCCGGCTACGGCTGGGCCGACCGGCTGGCGGCGCTGCGCGAGCTGCTCGCCACCGACACCGTCGACGAGGGACTCACCTGGTTCGCCGAGCACCCGCAGGCGGGCAACACCTACAACTTCTCGAAGGAGGCCCTGATCGTCTACACGATGCTCATGGCCCCCGTGTTCGGCGAGAACGGGGTGCGGATGAACGCCGTCTGCCCCGGACCGGTCGAGACGCCCATCCTCGGCGACTTCGAGGAGTCGATGGGCAAGGAGAACCTCGACGCGCTCGCCGCGTTCCTCGGCAGGCACGCCACCCCCGCCGACATCGCCGGTCCGGTGCTGTTCCTGGCCGGTCCGGAGTCCGCCTGGATCAACGGGCACGCGCTCGTCGCCGACGGCGGCATCAGCGGTGCCGTGCTGACGGGCATGGTCCCCCCACCCCAGATCTGATCCGGTTCCGACGACGCAACCGCGAGGAGGCAACCCCGTGACCACGACGGAGAAGCGCCCGTACGACCCGCTCGACATCTCCACCCAGGCGTTCTGGGCACAGACCCCGGACGCCCGCGAGGAGCGGTTCGCCGAGCTGCGCCGCGAGCGTCCGCTGTCCTGGCACCCGCCGGCCGAGACCGATCTGCTGCCCGACCCGGACGCCCCCGGGTTCTGGGCGCTGGTCACCCACGCCGACATCCAGGCCGTCAGCCGCGACGCCGAGACCTTCGCGTCCGGCCAGCAGTACGGCGGCGTGATGCTGGAGGACGTGCCCGAGGACATGCTGGAGGCCGCGCACTCCATCCTCGCGATGGACGCACCGCGCCACCACCGCCAGCGCAAGGTCATCAGCTCGGTGTTCACCCCGCGCCGGGTCCGGCAGATCGAGGAGCAGATCGCCGAGCAGGCCCGGCTCATCGTCGACGACCTGCTCGCCGGCGACGGCTCGGCGGACTTCGTGACCGCGGTCGCGGCGCGGCTGCCGATGTGGACGATCTCGCAGATGATCGGCATCCCGCCGGAGAAGCGGCAGGAGGTCGCCGACGCCGCCAACGCCATGGTCGGCTGGAACGACCCGGACTACATCGGCGAGGGCGACCCGATGGCGGTGCTGCTCAACGGGCTGATGACGCTGCACACGGCGTCGTTCGAGCTGTCCGCGCTGCGCCGCGAGTCCCCCGCGGACGACCTCATGACCGCCCTGGTGCAGGCCGAGGTCGACGGTGACGCGCTGACCGACGAGGAGATCGCGGCGTTCTTCGTCCTGCTGTGCGTCGCGGGCAACGACACCACCCGGCAGACCTCCAGCCACGCGATCCTCGCGCTGGACCGCAACCCCGGGCAGAAGCAGCTGCTGACCGAGGAGTTCGACGACCGGATCACGCCGGCCGTCGAGGAGTTCGTCCGCTGGGCCAGCCCCGTGCTGACCTTCCGGCGGACCGCGACCCGCGACACCGAGATCCGCGGGCAGAGGATCGCCGAGGGCGAGCGGGTCGTGATGTTCTACCACTCCGGCAACCGCGACGCCGCCGTGTTCGCCGACCCGCACGTCTTCGACATCACCCGCGCCGAGAACCCGCACGTCGGCTTCGGCGGCGGCGGCCCGCACTTCTGCCTGGGCCATCACCTGGCCAAGACCCAGCTGCGGGCGCTGTTCCACCAGCTGCTCGCCCGCGTCCCGGACCTGTCGGTCGGCGAGCCGGAGTGGCTGACCGGCAACTTCATCAACGGCATCAAGCGGCTACCGGTGACCTTCGGGACGGGCTCGTGAAGCTCGGTCTGGCACTGGGCTACTGGGGTGCCGGACCGCCGCCGGGGGCCGTGGAGAAGGTCGACGCCGCCGAGGACCTCGGCTTCGACTCGATGTGGACGGCCGAGGCCTACGGCTCGGACGCGTTCACCCCGCTGTCCTGGCTCGGCTCGCGGACCTCGCGGATGCGCCTGGGCACCTCGGTCGTGCAGATGTCCGCGCGCACCCCGACCGCGACGGCGATGGCCGCCATGACCCTGGACCACCTGTCCGGCGGCCGGATGGTGCTGGGCATCGGCACGTCCGGGCCGCAGGTCGTCGAGGGGTGGTACGGGCAGCCGTACCCGAGGCCGCTGGCCCGCACCCGGGAGTACGTCCGGATCCTGCGGGACACGATCGCGCGGGAGAAGGTGCTCTCCGACGGCCCGCACTACCCGATCCCGCACCCGGGCGGCACCGGGCTGGGCAAGCCGCTGCGCTCGACCCTGCACCCGTACCGCACCGACCTGCCGATCCTGCTCGCCGCGGAGGGCCCGAAGAACGTCGCTCTGGCCGCCGAGATCGCCGACGGCTGGCAGCCGCTGTTCTACGCGCCCCGGCACGACGCGCACTACCGTGAGTCCCTCGACGCCGGGTTCGCCGCCCGCGGCGGGCGCCCGGACGGCTTCGAGGTCGTCTGCATGGTGCAGGTCGTCGTCGACGACGTCGTCGAGGCCGCCGCGGACCGGATCCGCCCGTTCCTCGCGCTCTACATCGGCGGGATGGGCGCCAAGGGCGCGAACTTCCACTACGAGGTCTTCGCCCGCATGGGCTACGACGACGAGTGCGCCCGCATCCAGGAGCTCTACCTGGGCGGGGACAAGGACGCGGCCGCGAAGGCCGTCCCGACCTCGATGGTCGAGCAGGTGGCCCTGATCGGCCCGAAGGCGAAGATCGCCGAGGAGCTGCCGGTGTTCCGCGACTCGCTGGTCACGACGATGGTCGTCGACGGCAGCCCGGAGCAGCTGCGCACCGTGCGCGAGCTCGTCGACGGCTGACCCGCTCCCCCACGCCGACGGCCCCGGTCCCGCTCGTGCAGGCCCGGGGCCGTCGGTGCGCGCCGGGGGCGGTCAGTAGCGGATCAGTCCGCGGATGTTGCGTCCGGAGCGCATGTCCTCGTAGCCCTCGTTGACCTGGTCGAGGGTGTACTCCTTGGTGATCAGCTCACGGAGCTTGAGGTGGCCGAGGTTGTGCATCTCCAGCAGCCGCGGGATGTCGAACTGGGCCGCGGAGCTGCCGAACAGCGCGCCGCGGATCTGCTTCTCGTAGAGCGTGAGGTCGAGCAGCGACAGCGACGCCGTCTCCTCCTCGGCCCGGGCCAGCGCGGTGACGACGACCCGGCCGCGCTTGCCGACCAGCTGCAGCGCGGGCTGCAGGTCCTCGCCCATCGCGACGCCCGTGCACAGGACCGCCGCCTCGGCCATCTGCCCGCGGGTCACCTCGCTGACGATCTCCCAGGCCTCGTCGATGCTCGCGGCGACGTGCGTGGCGCCCAGCTCCCGGGAGCGCTCCCGCTTGTGCTCGACCGGGTCGACGGCGACGACGTACCGGCAGCCCGCCGCCCGGGCGCCCTGCACCGCGTTCGCGCCGATGCCGCCGATGCCGATGACCACGGCGGTGTCCCCGGCCCGCAGGTCCGCGGTGCGCACCGACGAGCCGAAGCCGGTGGTGACGCCGCAGCCGACCAGCGCGGCCAGGTCCAGCGGGAAGCCCTCGTCGATCTTCACGGCGGACTTCACCGGGACCACGGTGTGCCGGGCGAACGTGCCGAGCAGGCACATCTGGCCCAGGTCCTCGCCACGGGCGTGGAACCGGTAGGTGCCGTCGAGCTGCGGGCCGAGGGTGGCGCCGGCGCCGTCGTTGCAGAGGTTCGGCTGGCCCTTGGAGCAGTACGGGCAGCGCCCGCAGGAGGGCAGGAAGGTCATGACGACCGGGTCGCCGACCTCGAGCTCGGTGACACCCGGGCCGACCTCGATGACCCGGCCCGCGCCCTCGTGGCCGCCGACCATCGGCAGGACCGCGGGCAGGTCACCGGTGACGAGGTGCTCGTCGGAGTGGCACAGCCCCGATGCGGTCAGCTCGACCATCACCTCCCCGGCGTTCGGGGAGTCGAGCTCGACCTCCTCGATCTCCCACTTGCCACCGGGTTCCCACAGCACCGCTGCCGTCGTACGCATGGCGGTCGATCCTGGCCGTGCGGAGACCTCCGGCACAGCCGTCGCCCGCGCCAGCGCTGGCCCCCGGGTGCCAGGGCAGGTCCTCAGGCGCCGGCGAGCGGCAGGGTGAGCCGGGCGACCAGTCCGCCGCCCTCACGCGGGAGCAGGCTCAGCTCACCGTCCATCGCGGACGCGAGCGCCTCGGCGATCCACAGGCCCAGCCCGGCGGTGCCGCGGCGCTCTCCCAGCGCGACGCCCTTGGCCGTCACGACGCCCTCCTGACCCGCGGGCAGCCCGGGCCCGCGGTCGCGGACCTCGGCGGTGAGCACGGCGCCGTCGTGGGCCAGGTGCAGTTCCACGACCTCGTCGCCGGAGTGCCGGGCGGCGTTCTCGGCCAGGTTGGTGAGCATCCGGCGCAGCCGCTGCGGGTCGCAGTGGACCGCGGCCCCGGCCGGTTCGACGACCGGGTGCCGCCGGTGCGCGGCGATCCCGGCGGCGTCGAGCACGGCGTCGGCCAGCTCGGCGAGCGCGACGCGGCGGGGCCGGTCGCGCCCGAGCGGGCTGCCGTCGGCGACGGCCAGGTCGGCCAGCCCGTCGAGCATGTCCTGGAGGTGGGCGGCGTGGTCGGCGAGCAGCCGCGACGCCCGCCGGGCGGCGTCCCCGCCCAGCCTGCCCGCGGCGAGGTCGGCCGACAGCGCGGTCAGCGAGGCGACCGGGGTCCGGAACTCGTGCAGCACGACGCGGGCCCCGTCGAGCCGGGCCCGGCTCTGGGACACGATCCGGTCCCGCAGCGCGCGCTCGGACAGGTAACGCTCGTGCTCGCTCTCGGCCCGGGCCCGGGTGGTGGCGATGTCGGCGAGCTGGCGTTCCAGCAGGCGCACGAGCACCCCGGTGAGCACCGCCGTCGCGAACAGGAAACCGGTCCACCACAGTCCCGCGACGACCGCGGCGCCGAGCGTGACCCCCGGGGCGGAGCCGAGCAGCGCCGCCGCGGTGTAGCCGACGCCGAGACCGAGCGCGACGAGCTGCCCGAGCCGGTGCCCGCCGCGCAGCGCGATCGCGATGACGACCAGCGGCAGCGCGGCCACCATCGGGCTCGCCACCCCGCCGGTGAGTCCGCAGGCGAGCAAGGCGAGCAGACCGTCGATCCCGGTCAGCACGGCCGGCGGGACGGGCAGCCGCCCGCGGAGCACGGAGACGACGCCGAGCGCGGCAGCGTAGACCGCGCTCAGGCCGATCAGGACGGCGGCCACGACCGGCCGGCCCCCGGCGAGGTCCGGCCGGGCCACCAGCAGGCCGACCGCGCCGAGCACGACGCAGATCCTCAGGACGACGGCCTGGCGCTCCTCCCGGGTGCGTTCGGGCAGTTCACCGGCGGGCGCGGTCACGGTCGGGGCCTCTCGGGAGCGGGCGGGGTCGGCGGCCACACTAGGCTCACCGACCATGCCGCCGCCCGTGCCGACAGCGCCGCACGTGGTCGTCATCGTCGACGATCACGCCCTGTTCGCACAGGGCCTCGCCCTGCTGCTGGAGTCCCGCGCCGGGGACACCTTCCGGGTCGCGGGCTCGACCACCGCCGGGGAGGACGCCGTCGCGCTGGTCGGGAGGCACCGGGCCGGGATCGCGATCGTCGACCTCGCGCTCCCCCCGCTGGGCGGGGTGGAGACGATCCGCCGGGTCAAGGCCGCCTACCCCGCCACCCGGGTGCTGGCCCTGTCGGGCACCGAGGACCTCGACCTCGCCGCCGCCGCGATGCGCGCCGGCGCCGACGGCTACCTGGGCAAGTCCGCCGACCCGGAGGTGCTGGTCGCGCCGCTGCTGTCGATCGCGGCCGGGGTGCGGGTACTGCGTGCGGAGCTGCTCGACGCGCTGCTCGTCGCGGCCGACCGCACCGCCGACGGCCTGCTCGACCGGCTCGGTGAGCGCGACATCGAGCTGTGGACGCTGCTGGCACGGGGCCTGGAGACCGCCGACATCGCCCGCCCGATGCTGGTCAGCGAGCGCACCGCCAAGCGCATGATCGCCTCGCTGCTGCACAAGCTGGGCGCGGCGAACCGGATCGAGGCGGCCGCGCTGGCGGGGCGCTGCGGCCTGCTCGACGAGCACCCGGCCGGTCGCTGAGGTCCGCGCCGGCACGCCGCACGGCCCGGACGGGCCAAGCCTGGCCCGGTGATCGGCTGCGCGCCCCGGACGGCGCGGGACAGACTCGCCGCGACGTGCCGGGCGGCATCCTGCCCGGCCACATCTCGCAAGGAGGCGCTGATGGCCGTGTTCGCCGACGAGGCCGAGGTCTACGAGTACCTGGGCGGGGTGTTCCGGATCGGGATGGCCGACCCGGACCTGGTGGCGAAGCTGCAGCCGTCCGGGGTCGTCCTGCGGATCACGTACACGAACCCGGACGCCGTCCTGACCGTGGACATGCCGAACTCCGAGATCCACACCGGCGCCGGTCAGGGCCCCGACCCGAACATCGAGCTGTTCATGTCCGCCGACACCGGCAACCGGTTCTGGCTGGGCAAGGTCATCCTCCCGGTCGCGATGGCCAAGGGCGACGTCCGCGCCAAGGGCCCGGTCTCGAAGGTCCTCAAGCTGCTGCCGATCGCCAAGCAGCTCTTCGGCCCGTACAAGGCGAAGCTCGAGGCCGAGGGCCGCGAGGACCTGCTGAAGGCCTGACCACGATCGGGTGAAGACCCCCGGCCGTCGGGCCCGCCACGACGGCGCCCGGCGAGACTGGGGGTCGACCCCACCCGACGGAGGCGCCGGCGATGGACAACATCTGGCTGGACGTGCACGCCTGGCAGCCCCTGCGGGGCGTGCTGCACCGGATGACCGAGATCGAGTGCGACGCACCCGACCCGCTGCCCCGCGACTTCGACGAGTGGCACGGCTGGGCCGAGGCCTGCCTGCTGGAGGTCGCGACGCGCGACGGCTGGCAGCACGGCCGCTACGCCTACACGATCCAGGAACGGGACACGACCGACCATCCCGTCCGTGAGATCGGCAAGGACATCTGGGACTACGAGGAGCCGGCTCGCGAGTCGACCGGCTGAGCACCGGCGCCGGGTCGCTACCGTCGCCGGGAACCATTCGCGCGACGGGGAGGTCCACGGTGACACGGGGCAAGGGTCCGCTGGCCGGACTGAAGGTGATCGAGCTGGCCGGGATCGGGCCGGGGCCGCACGCGGCGATGATCCTGGGCGATCTCGGGGCGGACGTCGTGCGCATCGACCGGCCCTCGGGCGGGCTGAAGCTCGGGTCCGACGCGGTGCCCGACCCGACGGCGCGCGGCCGGCGCTCGGTCACCGCGGACCTGAAGGACCCGGCGGGCCGGGAGACCGTGCTGCGGCTGGCCGAGTCCGCCGACGTCCTCCTGGAGGGCTACCGGCCGGGCGTCACCGAGCGCCTCGGCGTCGGCCCCGAGGACTGCCACGCCCGCAACCCGCGCCTGGTCTACGGGCGGATGACCGGCTGGGGCCAGGACGGCCCGATGGCGCCGCGCGCCGGGCACGACCTGAACTACATCTCGCTGACCGGTGCGCTGCACGCGATCGGCCGCGCCGGGGAGCGCCCGGTCCCGCCGCTGAACCTGGTCGGGGACTTCGGCGGCGGGTCGATGCTGCTCGTCGTCGGCGTGCTGGCCGCGATCTGGGAGGCGAAGGCCTCCGGGCAGGGCCAGGTCGTCGACGCCGCCATGGTCGACGGCGTCAGCGTGCTGAACCAGATGTTCTGGGGCTTCCTGGCCCAGGACGCCTGGGTCGACGAGCGCGACTCGAACCTGCTCGACGGGCACGCCCCGTTCTACGACACCTACACCTGCGCCGATGGCGGGCACATGGCCGTCGGGGCGCTGGAGCCGCAGTTCTACGCCCAGCTCGTCGCCGGCCTGGGGCTCACCGAGGACGAGCTCGGCCCGCAGTACGACCGCGGCGGCTGGCCGGCCATGCGGGCCCGGTTCACCGAGGTGTTCGCCTCCAAGCCCCGCGACGAGTGGGCCGCGGTCTTCGAGGGCACCGACGCCTGCACCACCCCGGTGCTGTCGTTCGCCGAGGCCCGCGAGAACGCGCACCTGACCGCGCGCGGCACCATCGTCACCTCCGACGGCGTGCCCCAGGCCGCCCCGGCACCGCGCTTCTCCCGCACGCTCACCGAGACCGCCGGTCGCGGCACCGGCCCGGAGAGCGTCGAGGACGTCCTGCGCGACTGGGCCTGACCCCGCACACGACGACGCCCCCGGTTCCGCAGGGAACCGGGGGCGTCGTCGGGTCAGGCGCTGATCAGTCGATCAGTCGGTCTCCTCGTCCGCGACCAGCAGGTTGCGGGTGCGGTTCGGGTCCACCGGGATGCCCGGCCCGGTGGTGGTGGAGACGGTGATCTTCTTGACGTAGCGGCCCTTGGCGGCCGACGGCTTGAGCCGCAGGATCTCGTCGTAGGCGGCGCCGTAGTTCTCCACCAGCTTCTCGGTGTCGAACGAGGCCTTGCCGATGACGAGGTGCAGGTTGGCCTGCTTGTCGACCCGGAAGTTGACCTTGCCGCCCTTGATCTCGTTGATGGCCTTCGTGACGTCCGGCGTCACGGTGCCCGTCTTCGGGTTCGGCATCAGGCCACGCGGGCCGAGGATGCGGGCGATGCGGCCGACCTTGGCCATCTGGTCCGGGGTCGCGATGGCGGCGTCGAAGTCGAGCCACCCGCCCTGGATCCGCTCGATGAGGTCCTCGGCGCCCACGGCGTCGGCGCCGGCGGCCTCGGCCTCGGCGGCCTTGTCACCGGTGGCGAACACGATCACCCGGGCGGTCTTGCCGGTACCGTGCGGCAGGTTCACGGTGCCGCGGACCATCTGGTCCGCCTTGCGGGGGTCGACGCCCAGCCGCATCGCGACCTCGACGGTCGCGTCGGTGTTCTTGCTGGACGTCTCCTGGGCCAGCTTCGCCGCCGAGAGCGGCGAGTAGAGGCGGTCCGCGTCGATCTTCGCGGCGGCCTCTCGGTAGGCCTTGCTGCGCTGTGCCATCTGTCCTCGTCTCCTTAGAGAGGTCAGGTCGTGGTCGGAGCCGCGCCCGGCTCTCCCACGCGTACGGGTGGTGTGGGGGGCTCGCTCAGCCGTCGACCGTGATGCCCATCGACCGGGCGGTGCCGGCGATGATCTTGGCGGCCTGGTCGAGGTCGTTCGCGTTCAGGTCGTTCATCTTGACCTGGGCGATCTCCCGGACCTGGGCCATGGTCACGCTGGCGACCTTGGTCTTGTGCGGCTCGCCGGAGCCCTTCTCGACACCGGCCGCCTTGAGCAGGAGCCGCGCCGCGGGCGGGGTCTTCAGCTCGAAGGAGAACGACCGGTCCTCGAAGACCGAGATCTCGACCGGCACGATGTTGCCGCGCTGGGCCTCGGTCGCCGCGTTGTAGGCCTTGCAGAACTCCATGATGTTGACGCCGTGCTGGCCCAGTGCGGGGCCGACCGGCGGGGCCGGCGTCGCTGCGCCTGCCTGGATCTGGAGCTTGATGATCGCGGAGAGCTTCCGCTTCTTGGGGGGCATGTCCGTTCCTCAGTGATCGATGTGCACGCCGCGCGGCCCTGCCATGCCGCGGACGTTCCTCACGGGTGCGATCAGATCTTGGAGACCTGGTTGAACCCGAGCTCGACCGGGGTCTCCCGGCCGAAGATCGAGACCAGCACCTTGAGCTTCTGGGCGTCGACGTTGACCTCGGAGATGCTCGCGGGGAGCGTGGCGAACGGGCCGTCCATGACGGTGACCGACTCGCCGACCTCGAAGTCGACCTCGATGGTGGGGGCGCCGCCGGACGAGCCGGAGCCGCCGCCGGACGCGGTCCTGCCGGCCTCGGCCTCCTTCTTGGGGGCCTCGACCTTCGGCAGCAGGAACTTCACGACCTCGTTGATCGTCAGCGGCGACGGCTTGGACGTCGCGCCGACGAAACCGGTGACGCCCGGCGTGTTCCGCACCGCGCCCCAGGACTGGTCGTTGAGCTCCATCCGCACCAGGATGTAGCCGGGCAGCACCTTGCGCTGGACCTTCTTGCGCTGCCCGTTCTTGATCTCGGTGACCTCCTCGGTGGGCACCTCGACCTGGAAGATGTAGTCCTCGACGTCCAGGGTCTGCGCCCGGGTCTCGAGGTTCGACTTCACCTTGTTCTCGTAGCCCGCGTAGGAGTGGACGACGTACCAGTCGCCGGGCGCGCGACGCAGTGCGGCGCGCAGCTCCTCCTCCGGGTCCACGTCCTCGGCCGGCTCCTCCGCGACGGCGTCGGCACCGTCGGTGTCGGCGTCCCCGGAGTCGGCGTCGGAGTCGGCGTCGTCCGCGTCCTCGGCGGTCGGGACCGTCTCGCCCTCGCCGTCCAGCGTCTCCGCCTCGGCGCCGGGGGTGCTGTCGTCGTCGGCCTCGGTGTAGTCGCCGGAGACGGCGTCCTCACCGTGCGCCGCCTCGACGTCGGCGTCCTGGACGGACTGCTCGGGCAGCGTCTCGTCGGCCGCGTTCTCGGCGACGGCGTCGATCGCGGCCTCGTCGGCCGCCTCGTCGTACGCCTTGCTGTCGGAGGTCACGTCCTACTCGCTTCCATTGTTCGGTGTCGGTCGGAGCCGGTCGGCGTTCGTACTCGCGTCAGTTGCCGAACAGCAGGGCGACGCCCTCGGCGAACGCCGAGTCCAGCACGAACACCAGCGCCACCATGATCGACACGAAGATCAGGACCGCGATGGTGTACTTCACCATCTGACCGCGGTCGGGCCAGATGACCTTGCGGAGCTCGGCGACGACCTCCCGCAGGAACCGGGCGAGCCGGGCGAAGAGCGACGGCTTCTTCTCCTTCGTCGCCGCGGTGGCGCGGGTCGGGGTGGCACGGCCCTTGCCGGGGGTGCTCGCGGAGCCGGAGGCCCGCCGCCCACGACGGTCGGCGGCGTTGCTCGGGCGCTCCCGCCCGGGCCGCTCCGACTCGTGCTCGTCGCTCACGCGTGTCGCCCTCCGCACGTGGCGGGCGTCCGCCCGCCCTCGGTCACGTCCTCCGCTTCGGGAGAACCCTCGTCGCTTCGCCGTCCGTGCCGTCGGCCGCACCGCCGTGATCTCCGGCGGCCTGCGGCGTCGTGGCAGGGGTGACAGGACTTGAACCTGCAACCTGCGGTTTTGGAGACCGCTGCTCTGCCAATTGAGCTACACCCCTTTGCCCCGATCCGCCACGTGGCGGCGGGGCGGACGCAACGGATCGTCCGGTGCGTCCGGCTGGAACGAGTGTACGCACCCGCTTCCGCGGGCCCGTACCCCGGGTCGCCTCACCCCGGGAGGACGACCTCGGCGCGGGCGCGGCCGAGCACCGTCTTCCCCTCGAAGGCCGCCTTGAGATCGACGACGGCGATCCGCTCCCCGCCCTCCTCGCGCACCTCGGCGACGGTGCCGGAGAGCTCGACGGTGGCGCCGGCGTCGTCGTCCGGGACGACGACGGGCCGCGTGAAGCGGGTGCCGTAGCTGCGGATCGCGGCCGGGTCCCCGGTCCACGCGGTCAGCACGCGGCCGGCGAGGGCCATCGAGAGCATCCCGTGCGCGATCACACCGGGCAGCCCGGCGACCGCCGCGACGCGGTCGCTCCAGTGGATCGGGTTGAGGTCGCCGGAGGCACCGGCGTAGCGCACCAGGTCGGCGCGGGTGACCTGCACGGTCAGCGACGGCAGCGCGTCGCCCTTGGCGCAGGCGGCGGCGGTCTGCGGGGTCAGCGGTGCACTCACGCGTCCCCCTCGCCGCCCGCGTCCTCACCGGCGGGGCTGACCAGCATCGAGTGCGTGGTCGCCACCGGCTCGCCCGCCGCGTCGGTGACCTCGCAGCGCAGCGTCAGCATGTGGTTGCCGGCCCGGGTGCGCAGCTCGTCGACGTGCAGCACCGTGGTGAGCTCGTCGCCGGCGACGACCGGCCTGCGGAACGTGATCCGCTGGTCCCCGTGGACCATGCGGGTGTAGTCCCACCCGAAGGCGGGCTCCCGGAGGAAGCCTTCGATGACCGGCATCGTGAAGCAGGTCGGGAACGTCGGCGGGGCCACCAGGTCCGCGTGGCCCGCGGCACGTGCCGCGTCCACGTCGCGGAAGAGCGGATCGCCGTCACCGATGGCGACGGCGAACTCGCGGATCTTCTCGCGACCGACCTGGTACGGCCCGACCGGGTCCGAGCTGTGCCCGACCCAGGACTGGTCGACCACTGTCAGCTCCGGGAGTCGCTACGCACTCAGCGGGTCTCGCGGTGCGCCCGGTGGGTGCCGCAGTTCGGGCAGAACTTCTTGATCTCGAGCCGGTCGGGGTCGTTCCGCCGGTTCTTCTTGGTGATGTAGTTGCGGTGCTTGCACTCCTCGCAGGCCAGAGTGATCTTCGGCCGCACGTCCGTGGCCTTGGCCATCGCGGGTGCCTCCCAGCATGTCTCGTGAATGATGCGCCAACGTGGTGACGATGGCCGGACTTGAACCGGCGACACAGCGATTATGAGCCGCTTGCTCTACCAACTGAGCTACACCGTCATGCAAGAAGCCCCGCCGCATGCGGCGAGGCCCCTTGTAGAGCCCCCTTACGGAATCGAACCGTAGACCTTCTCCTTACCATGGAGACGCTCTGCCGACTGAGCTAAGGGGGCGGCAGCACCGGTGTCACGCGGGCCCGAGGGCCTCGCTCTCACCGACGGGAAGAACTTTACACCGGGGTCCCGGGCCCCCGAACGGGGGGTCCCGGAACCCGGTTCCTGCAGGTCAACCGCTGTTCGTCACCAGCTCGACTTGCGGACACCCGGCAGTGCGCCGTCGTGTGCGAGCTCGCGCAGCCGGACCCGGGACACCCCGAACTTGCGGAGGTGCCCGCGGGGGCGTCCGTCGACCGAGTCGCGGTTGCGGACCCGGGTCGCGCTGGCGTCGCGTGGCTGGCGGCGCAGCTCGGCGACCGCGGCGGCCCGCTCCGGCTCCGGCGTCGACGGGCGGGCGATGAGCGCCTTGAGCTCGGCCCGCCGCTCGGCGTAGCGGGCGACGATCTCCTTGCGCCGCTCGTTCTTCGCGATCTGTCCGGTCGTGGCCATCAGACCTTCACCCCGTTCGCCCGGATCTTCGCCACCGCGGCGGAGACGCCGATCCGGTCCACCGTCCTGATCCCCTTCACCGAGAGCGTGAGCCGCACCCAGCGGTTCTCCTCGGCCAGCCAGTAGCGGCGGGTCTGCACGTTGGGGTCCCAGCGCCGGCTGGTGCGCCGGTGGGAGTGCGAGACCGACTTGCCGAAGCCCGGCTCGCGGCCGGTCAGGTCACAGCGCTTGGCCATCGCTCACCGTCCCGCGTGCGGGTAGGGCAGCAGGGCCATCTCCCGCGCGTTGCGGATCGCGGTGGCCACCTGCCGCTGCTGCTGGCCGGTGAGTCCGGTCACCCGGCGGGCGCGGATCTTGCCGCGGTCGGAGATGAACGTGCGCAGCAGCGCCGCGTCCTTCCAGTCCACGTACTCGATCCCCCGCTGCTTCAGCGGGTTGGCCTTGCGTCGCGGCGCGCGCACCGGCTTGGGACGTGCGGGCATCAGCGCTCCTCCTTGAACTCGACGTGCCTGCGCACCTTCGGGTCGTACTTGCGCAGGACCAGGCGGTCCGGGTCGTTGCGGCGGTTCTTGCGGGTCACGTAGGTCGTGCCCGTCCCCGCCGTCGAGCGCAGCTTCACGATCGGCCGGACGTCGGTCGACTTGGCCATCGCGCCCCTCCTCTCAACATGGGAATCGTTTTCGTTTACGCTACACCGGACCGTGACCACGTCCGACTCCGGGAGGAAGACATGACCGAGCTGGTGGTCCTGTGCGGGACCGAGCCCGACGGGGTGGAGCGGACGATCACGCGGATGCGCGAGCTGGACCCGGGTGTCGTCGTGCTCCACCACGACCTGCGTGACCTCGGCCGCGGTGTGGTGCACCGGCGGCTGCGGGACGCGGGCCGCGACGAGCGCACCGTGCTGGAGCTCGCCCACGGCTGTGTGAGCTGCACCATCCGCGAGGACGTGCTGCCGACCCTGGCCGCGCTGGCCGGGACGGTGGACCGGGTGGTGCTGCACCTGGACCCGCGCCTGGAGCCGGAGCCGGTGTGCTGGGCGCTGGGGGCGGTGGTGTTCGAGCCGCCGGGTGGCGGCGAGGCCTGCACCGCGACCGACCTCGTCGACCTGCGCGGGGTGGTGGCCGTGCTCGACCCGGACCACTGGCTGGACGACGCCACCGGGGACGCGACCCTGCCCGAGCGCGGGCTGTCCACGCTGCCCGACGACGAGCGGACCGTCGCCCAGCTCGCCGTCGGGCAGGCCGAGTTCGCCGACGTCCTGGTGCTGACCCGCGCGGTCGGTCCCGGGGGCGCGGACCGGACCGCCGCCGTCCTGGACCGGCTGTGCCCGACCGCACCCCGGCTGCTCGCCGGGCGGGCCGACCACCGGGTCTTCTGCGACGGGCTCGACCCCGCGTCCCGCCGCGGTGTCCCGGGCGGGGTGCACGACCCGCTGCTGCGCGGGACACCCCCGCTGGAGGCCGACAGCGGCGTCCGCACCCTGCTGTTCTCCGCCCGACGCCCGTTCCACCCGGACCGGCTGCACGACGCGATCGACAGCCTGCTCGACGGCGTCGTGCGGGCCCGCGGCCGGGTCTGGCTCGCCACCCGTCCCGACGCGGTGCTGTGGGTGGAGAGCGCGGGCGGCGGCATGCGGATCGGCCACGCCGGCGACTGGCTGGCCGGCGCCGACGAGCAGGCGTGGACCGAGGCCGGCGACCAGCGCCGGGCGCTGGCCGCCCTGGCCTGGCACCCGCGCTGGGGTGACCGCGCCCAGGACATCGTCGCGATCTGCCACGACGCCGACCCCGACGAGATCGACGCCGCCCTGCGCTCCGCGCTGCTCACCGACGCCGAGATCGCCGCGGGCGAGGACGCCTGGGCCGCCCTGCCCGACCCGTTCGGCTGGGCCCACGACGAGCCCTGCGCCGAGTCCGAGCCCGTGGGGCCCGCCGCCCTGGACGACCCCACCGTCCGTTCCGACCGAGAAGGAGACCTCTGATGGCCGTTCCCAAGCGACGGACGTCGCGATCGAACACCCGGCACCGCCGGTCGCAGTGGAAGGCGACCACACCCGACCTGGTGCCGCTCACCCTGGAGGGACGCCGTCACCTGGTGCCGCGCGCCCTCGTCCCGGCCTACCGCCGGGGCCTGCTGCCCCCGCCCGCCGGACGGGGCTGAGGGCACCCCTTACCCGCGGGCCCCGGGCGGCCCGCGGGACGGCGTGATCGCCCGATGCCGCGGCCGGCCCCTCAGCCGCAGTGTCGTCGTCATGCTGATGACGCACATCCCGATGGACCATCTCGTCGCCCTCGCCGAGCAGCGGCAGGCCCGGCTGCGGGAGGAGGCGGACCGGTACCGCACGGAGCGGCTGGCGCGCGGCGCTGCCGGCCCGTCGCCGGTGGGACGGATGTGGCTGCGGCTGCGGGCCCGGCTCACCGCCACCCGGCGGCCGGGCCCCCGCGGGACCGCCGTCGCCGGACCGGCACCGCACCGGGCACCCCGCCCGGCGGGCCCCGGCGGCGCGGTCCGCCCGGTACGGACCGGGCGGGACCCGGCGGCACCGGACGGGCGGGTCCCGGCCGGGCCGCGTGCCTGAACCGCGCGGACGGTCCGGTGCCGCCGTCGCGCCCCCGGGGGTGTCGGTGGCCCGTGCCACGATGCGCTCCATGACGGCGGGAGCGACCCACGGGGACGGCGCGACCGGCCCGGACCCGGACGAGCTGGTGGGCCGCGCGGACGAGCTCGCCGGCCTGCTCCGCGACCTCGACGCCGCCCGGGCCGGGCGGGCCCGCGCCGTGCTGCTCGCCGGTGAGGCGGGGATCGGCAAGTCCCGGCTCGCCACCGCACTCGGCCGGGCCGCCGCGGGGGCGGGCGCGCAGGTCGTCGTCGGGCGGTGTCTCGACGCGGGCGGCGCCGCACTCCCCTACCTTCCCTTCTCCGAGGTGCTCGACGCGCTGGCCCGGGCGGGCACCGCGCTGCGGCCGGTGCTGCACGGGCTGCTGCCCGGCGCGGCGGAGGCACCCTGTCCCGCGGCGGGCGACGGGGACTCCGGGCGCCTGCAGGTGTTCGACGCGGTGGCCGGCGCCGTGCGCGACGCGGCCGCGACGGCGCCGCTGCTGGTCGTGCTGGAGGACCTGCACTGGGCGGACCGCTCCACCCGCGAGCTGCTCGCGTTCCTGCTCGCCCGGCTGGGCTCGCAGCAGCTGCTGGTGCTGGGCACCTACCGTTCCGACGACCTGCACCGCAGGCACCCGCTGCGCGCGTCGCTGGCCGAGCTCATCCGGCTGCCCGCCGTCCGCCGGGTCGAGCTGGGCCCGCTCACGCCCGACGCCGTACTGGCCCTGGTCCGGGCCCGGGCGGCCACCGGGGGTGTCGACGAGGCCACCCTGCGCCGGATCGCCGCCCGCAGCGAGGGCAACGCCTTCTACGCCGAGGAGCTGGTCGCGGCGGGGTCCGACGGCCTGCCGGGCGGCCTGGCCGACGTACTGCTCACCCGGCTCGACCGGCTCGGCGGACCGGCGCGCGAGGTGCTGCGGGTGGCCTCGCTGGCCGAGCGGAGCATCCCCCACGACCTGCTGCGCGACGCGGCCGAGCTGTCCGCGGCCGACCTGGAGGCGGGGCTGCGGGAGGCGGTGTCGCACCACCTGCTCGTCCCGGACCCGGCGCCCGGCGCGGAGTCCTACGCCTTCCGGCACGCCCTGCTCCGCGAGGCCGTGCACGACGACCTGCTCCCGGGCGAACGGGTCCGGCTGCACGCCCGGCTCGCCGCGCTGCTCGCCCGCCGGGCGGACGACCCCGGTGTGGCCGCCGCGCTCGCCCGGCACGCTCTGGCCGCCCACGACCTGCCGCAGGCGCTCGCGGCGTCGGTGCGCGCCGCCGAGGAGGCCCACCGGCGGCACGGCCCGGCCGAGATGCTGGCCCACGCCGAGCGGGCCCTGGAGCTCTGGTCCGCCGTCGATGACCCCGAGCGGCTCACCGGGGTCACCGAGAGCGCGCTGACCCGGGAGGCGGCCTGGGCGGCGAGCGCCTCGGGCGACCCGGAACGGGGCATCGCCCTCGGGGCCCGGGCGGTCCGGGTCGCCGACCTCGGCGAGGATCCGCACGCCAGGGCCGGGGCGCGGCGGCACTACGCGATGCGGCTGCTCGACAGCGGGGCCCGGGTGGACGCGGCGGTGGCAGCGGCCACCGAGGCCGTCGAGCTGCTGGCCGGGGACCCACCCGGCACGGAGCCGGCCTGGGCGCACGCCGTGCTCGCGCGGGCGCACCTCAACGCCGACCACGCCGAGCCCGCCTGGTCGCACGCCCGCGCGTCGCTGGCGGTGGCCCGTGCCGTCCACGACACCGCGCCACCGGCGGAGGGGTCGGCCGCCTACCGCGACCTCAGCGCGGTCTGCGCGGACGCGCTGATCACCCTGGCCTTCTGCGCCCGGATGGAGGGGGACCCGCAGGCGGCCCGGGACCGGCTCGCCGGGGCGTCCTCGCTGGCCGCCGCGTCCGGGAACCGGGTCGTCGAG
Organism: Pseudonocardia sp. ICBG1034; assembly: GCF_020131375.1. Lineage (NCBI taxonomy): Bacteria > Bacillati > Actinomycetota > Actinomycetes > Pseudonocardiales > Pseudonocardiaceae > Pseudonocardia > Pseudonocardia sp. ICBG1034. Next base: position 823,245 of record NZ_JAHLEK010000015.1, on the reverse strand, counting down.
CTGCGGACGGTGTGGAACCGCGGGGTGTCGTTCATCGAGGACGGCCTGCTCGACGCCGCCGCGGACGAGCTCGCCGAGGGGGCCCGGCGGGCCGCCGCGTACGGCCTGCTCTGGGGCGGGTACGGCCTGGAGTTCCGGATCGCGCAGGTCCGCGTGGACGTCCAGCGCGGGGAGTGGGACGCCGCCGTCCGGACCGCCGCGGACGTCGACCCCACGCTGCCGCTGCGCGTCACCGGGCAGCTGGCGGTGGCGGGGGCGCTGGTCGGCGTGGCCCGCGGCGACCTCGACGGCGTCGAGGAGCTGCTCTCCCTGCTGGCCACCGAGCCACCGGTGCACGACCAGGCCGCGCTGCTGCAGGGCGTCGTCGGGGCCGAGTCGGCGCGCTGGCGGGGCGACCCGGCCCTGGCCGTGGACCGCGTCGCCACCGCGCTCGGGGTGCTGCGGGCGGAGTACCCGCACCACCTCGGCGAGCTGGCGCTGTGCGCACTGGGCGCCGCGGCCCGTGCCGACCTCGCGGAGGCCGCCCGCACCGCGGGCGACCCGGCGGGGGCCGAGGCGCACGCCGGGGCGGCGGCCGGCCTCGCCGACGAGGCCGCGCTCACCGCCGAGCGCGGCCTGCCCCGCGGGACCGCCGTCGGGCCGGAGGGCCGGGCGTGGCTGGCCCGGGCCCGCGCCGAGGCCGCCCGGGCCCACGGCGAGGCGGCACCACGGGTCTGGGACGCCGTCGTGGAGACCTTCGCCGGGTACGGCGACGGCTACCGCGCCGCGGAGGCCCGGTGGCGGCGGGCCGAGGCCCTGCTCGGACGGGCGCACCGCGGTGGCCCCGGCACCGACGGCGAGGCCGACCGCCGCGCCGCCGCCGAGGACCTGGCCGTCGCCGCGACCGGGGCCGATCGGCTCGGGGCGCGCCCGCTCGCCGAGGCCGTCGCCGCGCTGCGGCTGCGGGCCGGCGACGGCGGTCCCCGGCCCGCACCGCCGTCGGGCGCCGGTGGTTCCCCGCTCACCCCCCGCGAGCACGCGGTGCTGGAGCTGGTCGCGCACGGGCTGACCAACCGGGCCGTCGGCGAGCGGCTGTTCATCTCCGAGAAGACCGTGAGCGTGCACCTGTCCCGGGCGATGGCGAAGCTCGGCGCCTCCGGCCGCGCCGAGGCGGTCGCCCTCGCGCACTCCCGGGGTCTGCTCAGCCCCCGCGACTGAGGGCCGGGACCCACCGGTCTGTCCCCTCCGGACCGGACCGGGCCCGTGCGGGCCGTGACGTGTGCCACCCGCCGTGCCTAGGGTCGGTGGTGCCGCACGTCACCGGCAGACCGATGGAGGTCGCATGGTCGTCCACGGGGTCGTCCCGTCGTCCCGGACCGGTAGCGGGGCGGGGGTGACCGCATGATCGCCCGTTCGCCCGCCCCGGACCTGGTCGTGCCCGCCCTGCCCGCGTCCGCGACGCTCCGCGGCGCGGCCGACCGGTTCGGCGACGCGACGGTCCTGCACCAGGCCGGGCACGAGGTCACCTTCCGCGGACTGCTGGCCCGCGCCTCGGCGTTCGCGCATGCGCTGCACGCCGACGGGGTCGGCCGCGGCGACGTCGTCGCGCTGCACCTGCCGAACTGCCCGCAGTACGCGATCGCCTACTGGGGGACGCTGCTCGCCGGGGCGACCGTCACCCCGGCGAACCCGCTGCTCGCCCCGGACGACCTGGGCGCGCAGCTCGCGGACGCGGGGGCGGCCGTCGTCGTCAGCTGGGAGGCGGCGCTGCCCGCGGTGCTCGCCGCGCGGCCGGCGACGTCGCTGAAGCGCGTGCTCGTCACCGGCGCCCAGGGCGACCCGGAGCAGCTGCCCCCGGAGGTGACCGGGTTCTCCGCGCACCTCGACGGCAGGCCGGCCACCCCGCCGGGCACCGACCTGGAGGTGGACCCGGACCGCGACCTCGCCCACCTGGCCTACACCGGCGGCACCACCGGCCGGTCCAAGGGTGTGCGGGTCACCCACCGGCACGTGCTCACCAACGCGCTGCAGGCCGCCTGCTGGGGCACCGGCGCCCGGCCGGACGTGACCGCCACCGTGCACGGGCCCGGCGTCGTCCTGGCCGATCCCGGTCCGGCGTCGGAGTTCCCGACCCCGATCGGCACCGGGCGGGCGATCGGCATCGCCCCCTGGTTCCACGCCATGGGCACGATCGGCGGGCTCAACGTCCCGCTGCTCACCGGGACGACGACGATCGTGCACGCCCGCTTCGACCCGCGCGCCTACCTGGCCGACGCCACCCGGTTCGCCGTCACCTCGCTGTCCGGCGCGCCACCGGTGTACGCGGCGCTGCTCGCCCACCGCGAGGCCGCCGGGGACCTGTCCTCGGTGCGGTCGCTGACCTCGGGCGCGGCACCGCTGCCGGTCGAGATCATCCGGGCGCTGCGCGACTGGTTCGGCGAGGACCTGGTCATCTCCGAGGGCTACGGCCTGACCGAGGTCACGATGGCCGCCACCCTCGGCCCCGCCGCCCGGTCCGCGGACCGGCGCCCGGGCACCGTCGGGCTGCCGATCGCGGGTACCGAGATCCGCATCTCCGGACCGGACGGCGAGGAGCTCGACGCCGGCGTCGAGGGCGAGGTGTGGATCCGCGGGCCGCAGGTCACCGGCGGCTACCACCGGCGCCCGGCCGAGACGGCGGCCGCCTTCGACGGCGACGGGTGGCTGCACACCGGCGACGTCGGCGTCCTCGACGACGACGGCTACCTGCGCATCGTGGACCGGCTCAAGGACATGCTGCTCCACAAGGGCTACAACGTGTACCCGCGCGACCTGGAGGAGCGGCTGCTGGCGCTGCCGGGCGTGACGGGTGCGGCCGTCGTCGGGCGCCCGGTGGGGGTCGACGGCGAGCACCCGGTCGCGTTCCTGACCACCGTGCCCGGCGCCGACGGGGCCGCGGTCCGCGCCGCCGTCAACGGGCTGAACGAGCGCCTGCTGCCCTACCAACGGCTGCGGGAGGTGCACCTCGTCGGGGCGATCCCGGTCTCGGCTGCGGGGAAGGTGCTCAAGCGGGACCTCCGCGAGCAGCTGCCGGCCCTGTCCCCGGCCGTGGCGAAGGAGTGACGATCAACCACTCTTCGTGAGGGATTGGGCGCTGCACGGGTGGACGAGTACATCCGATGGGTGGAGTAGTCACTCCGACGGTTGGCGTAGGGGATGACCGGATAACAGGCTGGTCGTACGACACGACAGACGGGTGGAAGCAGGAGCCGGCGGCGCGCACCGGATCCCGAAGAACCCCGTATCGACTCCCCCGAGATCGTGGTGATCGTCATGTCCGCGCCCGCCGTCCACATCCCCAGCCCGCGCCGCCCCCTGGGCGCCGTCCCCGTCTCCCCGTCGGTGCCCGCACCGCGGGCCGGTGGGACCGGTCGTGCGGACCGGGTCGAGGGGCGGCACCGCCGTCGCGAGGACCACGTCGACCTGCCGGCGCCCCGCCGGGAGCGTCCGCGGTCGACCTCGCCGCTGGCGCCGGGCATCCCCGCACCGCGACCGGCGTCGCCGGGGTCGTCGGCGTCGCGTCCGGGCCCGGCGGCGCAGCGCCCCACCGTCCCCGCACCGCGTCCGGCCGGCGGCTCCGGTCAGGAGCCCCGCCGCACCGGCACCCCGGCCCGGCCGCTCGGCGGCACCCCGGCGCGGGGCCCCGTCGTCCCGGACCGGGACGGCGCCGGACGCACCGGCGGGCCGTCGACCGTCGCACGCACCCTGGACGTCCTGGGCCGGGTCGGAAGCATCACCACGATCGCGGCGATGCTGGTCCTGTCCGCCGCGCTGGCCGGGCTCGCCGACGGCACCCCGCCGAGCGGTGCGGCCGCCGAGGTGGCCGTGACGACCCTGCGCTGAGCGGGGTCAGGCCGCGTCGGAGCGCGCCGCCCGGTCCGGCGGCACCGCCTTCATGACGTGGTCGACCAGGTCCAGGACCATGCGGTTCCCGCCGAGGCGGTACCCGAAGTCCTCCCAGCCGAGCAGCTCGCGCGAGATCAGCTCGCCGACCGGGCCGGGGTAGATCCGGGTCGCACGGAACGCGGCCGCGCGGATCCGCATCTTCTCGTGGTGATCCATGGGTTGCGGGTCGCTCATACCCTCACCTCCACGTCAGGGGGACTGGACGTGGCGCGTCCTCCACACTGAGTGGCTCGCCTGCGTTCCATCGTGACACCCCCACGCCGCAGTACCAGGCGACGTGCGCAGGATCTCAGGCGCCGTGTCACCGGGGTGTTCCCCACCGGTCACGCCGGCGTTGCGGGGTCGATCACACGACCGCCCGGGCCCCGGTGGATACCGTGGCCGCATGGCCGACCGCACCCGGGACCTGCTCTGGTCCGACGTCGACACCCTGTACGGGGCGATCCTCGCCCACCCGTTCGTCACCGGGCTGACCGACGGCTCGTTGCCGCACGAGACGTTCCGGCACTACATCGTCCAGGACGCGCACTACCTGCGCGGCTACGCCACCGCGCTCGCCGTGTGCGCGGCGAAGGCCCCGACCGACGACGACACCCTCATGTTCGCCGAGCACGCCGCCGGCGCGATCGCCGCCGAGCGGGAGCTGCACGCCGACCTGCTCGGCGCACTCGGCCTCACCTCGGAGCAGGCCCGCGAGCTGCCGGTCGCCCCGGCCACCCGCGCCTACGTCAGCTACCTGCTGGCGGCCGCGTACGGCGGGTCCTACGCCGAGGGCGTCGCCGCGGTGCTGCCCTGCTACTGGATCTACGGCCGGGTCGGCGAGCACCTGGTCGGCGCAGGCTCCCCCGACCCGGTCTACCAGCGCTGGATCGACATGTACGCGGGCGAGGAGTACCACGCCGTCGTCGAGGCCGTGCTGGACGCGACCGACCGGGTCGGCGCCGCCGCGTCGACGGCCGAACTCGCCCGCATGCGCGAGCACTTCACGACGACCTCGCGCTACGAGTGGATGTTCTGGGACGGCGCGTACCGCCGGGAGACCTGGCCGGTCTGAGCCCGGCCGGGGCGCCTCAGCGGTTGTCGAGCCGGTCCGGGATCACCAGGTGCAGGAAGAACGACACGATCCCGACGACGATCGCGCCCCAGAACGCCGCCCAGAACCCGTCGACGGTGAACGGCAGGTTCAGCACCGAGGACAGCCAGCCCGTCAGCAGGAACATGAGCGCGTTCACCACGAGCGCGAACAGGCCCAGCGTGAGGATGTAGAGCGGGCAGCCCAGCGTCGCCACGATCGGCTTGACCACGGCGTTGACCAAACCGAACACCAGGGCCACCCCGATCAGCGTGAGGATCGAGGTGGAGGTGCCGGCGGCCTCCAGCCGGATGCCGCCGACCAGCACCGTCGCCACCCACAACGAGGCGGCGACGACGAGCGTGCGGATGGTGAAGGTGAGCACGGGGCTCGGTGGGGTCATCGGTCGGTCACCGCCTGCTGGACCAGCGTCTGGAGCTGGGATCGGATCGGGTAGGTGCTGGAGGGGACGAGCTGGGTCATGAAGACGACCACCAGGTCGTCGACGGGGTCCACCCAGAACGCGGTGGAGGCCAGCCCGCCCCAGGCGAAGGTGCCCTCGTTGGCGAAGCCCTTCGTCGCCGCCCCGTCGACGACGACGGAGAAGCCGAGCCCGAAGCCGACACCGGCGAACGCCGACTCGGAGAAGATGGGCCGCCCGACGGTGTCGAGGTCGGCGCCGCCGGGCAGGTGGTTGCGGGTGGCCCGGGCCAGGGTGCGCGGGCCGAGGATGCGGGCGCCGTCGAGTTCGCCGCCGCGGGCGAGCATCCGGGCGAACCGCAGGTAGTCGCCGGTGGTGGACAGCAGTCCGCCGCCGCCGGAGAGGAAGGTGGGCTCGCGGGTCGCGGACCGGGCGAGCGCCTTGTTCTCGACCAGACCGCCGCCGGGTCGGGCGTTGTAGAGCGTCGCGAGCCTGCCGGCCTGCGCGGACCCCTCCGGCACCCAGAACGCGGTGTCGGTCATCCCGAGCGGGCCGGTGATCTCCTCGCGGAGGAACTCGTCGAGCCGGCGCCCGGACGCGACCTCGACGACCCGGCCGAGCACGTCGGTGGCCACCGAGTAGTTCCACTCCGTGCCCGGCTGGAACAGCAGCGGGAACGACGCGAAGTGCTCGCTCGCGGTCGCGAGGTCCATCCCGGACGGGGCGCCGAACTCGAAGCCCTTGGAGCGGTACATCTCGTCGACGGGGTGGGCGTGGTGGAAGCCGTAGGTCAGGCCCGCGGTGTGGGTCAGCAGGTGGTGCACCCGCATCGGCTCGACGGCCGCGTCGGTCCCCGGGTTGAGCGCCGAGCCGCCGCGGTAGACGCGCTGCTCGGCGAACGCCGGGATGTAGCGCGACACCGGGTCGGTGAGCTCCAGTGCGCCCCGCTCGGCGAGCATCAGGACCGCGACCGAGGTGATCGGCTTGGTCATCGAGTAGATGCGCCAGAGCGTGTCGTCGGTCACCGGGGCGGCGGAGTCGAGGTCGCGGACGCCGAGGTGGGTCAGGTGCGCGAGCCGGTCGTGCCGGGCGACGGCGATCGTCGCGCCGGCGAGGCGGCCGTCGTCGACGTAGCGGCGGAAGTGGCTGTCGATCCGGGCCAGCCGGGCGGGGTCGAGGCCGACCTCCGCCGGGTCCGCCTCGAGCGTGCCGAAGGTCGGGGAGGTCACGATCACGACCCTACCCGCGGGCCGCGTCCACAGTTCTGACGATCCTGCGGTCGCGCGCGTCACCCCGCGGACGCCCGCTCGTACTACCGGGAGTGCCCTGCGGGGCACGCGGACGCCGGCGGGGGCCGGTGCCCGCCCGCGCGTCGTGGCCGGTCCGAACGGGGAGCCCGGGCGGGCCACGGCGCGGCCGGGCCGCAGCGACGCGGACCCGATCGGTTCAGACCGGCACGATCTCGTAGCGGGCCAGGCGCTCGCCGCGCAGCGCGGTCGCCCGCAGCGCCGCCGCCAGTGCCCGCGACGCCCGCGGCAGCCGGGCCGCGACCTCGGCGGGTGGGGACGCGGCGTCGCAGGTGGCGGCCAGGCGCAGGCCCCACGGCTCCAGCTCGCGCGGGTCCTCGCAGGTCCAGTCGACCTCCAGCTCGCGCAGCGGGCCCGCGGCGAGCCGCCCGGCCGCGCCCCGGGACAGCAGGTCGGTGACGAGCTCGGCGCCCGGGAGCATCCGCGCGGCGGTGAACACGATCCGCTGCACGCCCTGCTCGGGCAGCAGCGTCAGCACCCGGTCGGAGACGACCAGGTGCGGGCCGGGCAGGTCGCGGGCCAGCTCCAGCCAGTCCTCGTCGAGCGCGGACCCGGCCACCAGGTGCGCCGGGCCCGCCAGCAACTCGCGGCGCAGCTCGGCCACCCCGGGCAGCTCGACGTCGACCCAGTGCGCCGGGCCGTCGTCGCCGAGCCGTCCCGCGCGGTCACCCAGCCCCGGTCCCAGCTCGACGACGGTCCCGCCCGGGTGCCGTCGTGCGAACCCGCGCACCCACTCGTCGAGGACGGCCACCCGCAGCAGCGTGGAGAGCGTGTCGGCCCGCCCGGGCGCCGAGCCCAGGTCGAGGTCGTCCGCGACGACGGCGGCGGCGTGGTCCCCGACCACCGGATGGCGGCGACGGGCGTCGCGGGCCCTGGCGTGTGCCGCGGGCAGTGACGTCGCCTCGAGCGCCTGCAACCGCGGACGGCGTCGTTGCGTCACGGTGTCCTTCCCCCCTCCAGCGGGCCTCCGCGAGGGCGTCGGCGCTGGTCGCGCGAACGTACTAGTTGGCAGGCGAGGCACCCGACCCGGGAGGCGCCGGGCGGTGGAGGGCCCGCGGTCGGTGGCTCGTGAGCGGTCCCCGGACACCGGGGCGACGCCACCGCGGGGCCGCGGACCTCCATGATGGGGGCGTGCCCCCCGCCCTCCTCACCTCCGCCGCGCACGGCGACGCCGAGGTCCTGCGCCTGCTCGAGCGCCGCCGCGACACCGGGCGCCGCCCCGGCCGGCACGCCGACGGGGCACGGATCGCGCTGGTCGTCGGCGGAGGCGGGATGCGCGGCTCCTACGCGGCCGGGATGGTGCACGCGCTGTCCGATCTCGGGCTCGCCGCCGGCGTCGACGAGGTGTGGGGCAGCTCGGCCGGGGCGTTCGTCGGGACGGCGCTGGTCATGGGGCACGGGGGCGAGGTGTCCCGGGTGTTCGAACGGGACATGGCCTGCCGCGAGTTCATCGACCCGCGCCGGTTCGGCACCCGTCGCCCGATGGTGTCGCTGGACCACCTGTTCGACCGGATCCTCGTCGACTCCCTCCCCACCGACTGGTCGCGGCTGGTGGACCCGCCGGTCCCGCTGAACGTCGTGGTCACCGGTGCGGTGGACCTGCGTCCGCGGGTGCTGACCGCGCTGCCCGACGGGGCCACGTGGAGGGCCGCGATGCGGGCGACGGCGGCGATCCCGCTGCTGGCGGGCCCCCCGGTACGTGTCGGCTCGGGCGAGGACGCCGAGGACTTCATCGACGGCTCGGTCGGCGACCCGCTCCCGGTCGCACGAGCCCTGCGCGACGGCGCCACGCACGTCCTGGCCCTGCTCACGCGCACCGCCGACGACCTCACCGGCACCCCGCCGGACGCCCGCACCCCGCTGTGGGCCCGCTCGCTGGACCGGCTCGCACCGGGCCTGGGCCGGATGGCGCAGGACGCCGCCCGGCACGGCGAGTGCCTGCCCCTGCTCGCCGACGCCGCGCACCCGGACCGGGCCGGGGCGCACCTGCTGACGCTGAGTCCGCACTCCCCCGCCGGCGTCCACGGCTTGTCCACCGATCCCGGGCGGGTCGCCGCCGCGGCCCGGATCGGCTACGAGACGGTGCTGTCCGCGACGGCCCCGGCCGCCGCGGCCTGAGCCCCTCCCACCCGTGCGCCGATGACTTCGGCGCGGCCGGGCGGTCGGAACCGGTGTGGGCACCGTGCCCCGTACCGGACCCGGGGGGGTGGCCCATGCGCGACGACGCGCCGTCGCGGGTGCGGACCCGCACCGTCGTGCTCGCCCCCGGCGAGGTCCGCCCGCACGTCGAGGACGAGTGGCGGGGCGCCGTCGTCGTGGTCGACGCCGGGCAGATCGAGCTGTGCTGCGCCGCGGGCGGGAGCCGGACCTTCGGTACCGGGTCGGTGCTGTGGTTCACCGGGCTGAACCTGGTCCGGGTCCGCAACCCCGGCCGGGACGAGGCGGTGTTCCGCGGCATCACCCGCGAGCCGCCCTGACCCCGGTCCTCCTCGGCCGCCGTGTCGACCGGCCCGCCGTGTCGAGCCACCCGCCGTGTCGAGCGCCCGCTGCGTCGGGTCAGCCCGCCGCGTCGAGCGCCCGCTGCCAGATCCCGTTGCGCGTGGCGACGAGGCCGAGCTCGCGCGGGTCGGTCACGCACACCCCACGGGGGCGGTGGGTGTCCCACAGCTGCGCGTCGTCGAAGACGGCCCCGCAGCCCCCGAACCGGCGGCAGCAGTGCGCCCGGTCCGGTCCCACCCACTCGGTACCGCAACAGGACATCCGCATGATCCGCACGGCGGGCAGGCTACGGGGCACCCCCGACAGTTCCGGTGGGAGCCGGGAGCGGGTCGGTGGCGAGCAGGTCGTACCAGACCCCGTCGTCGACGATCTCGTTCTCCGTGCCGTGCACACCGTCGGCCCGCGGGCGGCCCCACAGCCGGAACCCGGCGCGCTCGGCGACGCGGCGGCTGGCGGTGTTGTCCGCCGCGGCGCCGAGCTGCAGCCGGTGCCGGCCCATCCCGCCGTCGGCGACCGGGGTGAACGCGTGCCGCACGACCCGGCGGACCGCGGCGGACACCGCGCCGCGGCCGCGGGCGTCGGGGTGGGCGCGGTAGCCGACCTCACCGCCGGTCGGGGTGTAGGCCCGGTCGGTGCCGAACACCGAGACGGTGCCGAGGTAGCGGTCGTCGTCCGGGTCGGCGATCACCCAGCCGACACCGGAGCCCAGGGAGCGTTCCAGCGGGTGGTCGCGCAGCCAGCGTCGGGCGTCGTCGTCGGTGTAGGGCACCGGGACGGTCGCGCTCCACCAGCGGGCGAGGGGGTCGTTGCACGCCTCGACGTGCCGGGTGAGGTCGGCCCCGGTGGGCGGGCGGAGCCGGACGCCGTCGCCGTCGAGCACCGGGTGCGGCCACCACGTCGTCGCCGGGGCCCGGTCGGCGACGGGTGTGCCGGGCAGCAGCACGGCGGTCCAGGCGTCGACGAGGTCGTCGCCGGCCCGCAGCGCCCGGGTGCGGACACCCTCGAAGCGGAACCCGCAGGCGTGTGCCACGCGCCAGGACGCGACGTGCCCGGCACGGCAGTCCCAGTGCAGCGCGGCGAACCCGGCGACGTCGAAGCCCCAGTCGGCGGCCAGCCGCAGCGCACGGCTCGCGAGCCCCCGTCCGCGCGCCCACGGCGCGAGCAGGTAGCCGACCGACGGCAGCGGGTCGCGACGCAGGTCGATCGAGCCCGCGTACCGGGGGCGGCCGTCGCAGTCCGCCTCCACCGCCCACACGTACTGCCGGCCGGTGACCCACTGCCGTCGGGTGAGGTCGATCCAGGCCCGGGCCCGGGGTTCCCCGGAGGCCGGGCCGAGCGAGGTCCAGCGGTGCACGACGGGGTCGCGGTACACCTCGAGCATCCCGGGGACGTCGGCATCGGTGTGCGCGCGCAGGGTCACGACCCCGTCGGTGAGTACGGGAGGGACGGTCACGGCGACACCGTCACCGGCCACGCCCGGTCGGGGCAACCGGGTTCTCCTACGATCGGACCTGTCCGCAGGGGGCGGGCGAGGGGGAGGTGTCATGGCCGCGCTCACGGAGCGACTGGTCGACCGCAGGCTGGGCTTCGGTGCCGACGAGCCGTACGTGCGCGAGCGCGACCTGCGGGTCCCGCTCTCCGACGGTGTCGTCCTGCTCGCCGACCTCTACCGGGCCCCCGGCCCGCTCCGGCCGCGTCCGACGGTGCTGATGCGCACCCCCTACGGCCGCGACGGCCTCGGGTCGATCATCGGTTCGCTGCTGGCGCGCCGCGGGTTCCAGGTGCTGGTGCAGTCCACCCGGGGCACCTTCGGCTCGGGCGGGCAGTTCCGCCCGTTCCTGCACGAGAGCTCCGACGGTCTGGACACGCTCGCCTGGGTGCGCGGGCAGAGCTGGTGCGACGGCCGCGTCTCGATGGTCGGCCCCAGCTACGTCGGGCACACCCAGTGGGCGGTCGCCCCCTACGCCGACCCGGGTCTGTGCTCGATGAACGCCGACATCACCGCGTCGGAGTTCACCAGCACCTTCTACCCGGGCGGCGCGCCCGGCCTGCTCAACCTCGCGACCTGGGTGAACCAGATCGGCCGCCAGGAGCGCATCGGCGCGGTCACCGGCTTCCTCGCGACGCCGGTGTTCAGCCGTCGCAAGCGCCGCGCGGTGACCTCCCAGCCGCTGCAGGCCGCGGACGTCGCCCTAACCGGGGCGCCGGTGGTGTTCTGGCGGGACTTCGTCGAGCACGCCGAGCAGCCGCGCGAGTTCTGGGCGCCCGCCGAGCACGACGGTTTCGACGCCGCCGCGATGCCGCCGGTCTGCATGGTGACCGGCTGGTGGGACCTGTTCCTGGACCGTCAGCTGGTGGACTTCACCGCGCTGCAGCGGGGCGGGGCGACGGCGCGGATCACGATCGGCCCGTGGACCCACGGCGACCGCGGCTCACTGTCGACCATCGCCCACGAGATGGTCCACTGGCTGGGCGTGCACCTGCACGGCGGCGAGCACGACGAGCGCGCGCCGGTCCGGGTGTACGTGCAGCACGCCGACCGCTGGACCGACCTGCCGTGCTGGCCGCCGCCGGAGGCCCGCCCGACCGAGTGGTACCTCGACGCCGACGGCGGGCTGGGCCCGGACCGGCCGGCCGGGACACCCCCGCCGTCACGGTTCGTCTACGACCCCGCCGACCCGACACCGACGGTCGGGGGCCCGATGCTCCAGCCGCCGTCCAAGCAGCTGGACAACCGCGCCGTCGAGGCCCGCGACGACGTGCGCGTCTGGACCGGCCCGCCGCTGGAGTCCGACCTGGACCTGCTCGGTCCGGTGTCGGCCGTGGTCTACGTGCGGACCGGGACGGGGATCGGCGACGTGTTCGTACGCCTGTGCGACGTCGGCCCCGACGGGACCTCGATGAACATCACCGACGCGATGCACCGGCTGGTGCCCGACCGCGAGGCCACCGCCCCGGACGGCACGACGGTCGTCCGGATGACGCTGAGCCCGACCGGATACCGCGTGCGGGCCGGGCACCGGCTCCGGGTGCAGGTCGCCGGCGCGGCGTTCCCGCGCTTCGCCCGCAACCCGGGAACCGGTGAGCGGACGGCGACCGCGGTCGGCGGAGAACGGATCTCCTACGAGATCCTGCACGATTCCGAGCACCCCTCGCACGTGGTCCTGCCGCACCACCCCTGAATTTCCGGGTCCACCATTCGCCTTTCCGGCCGTCCCCGGAAATGCGGGTATCCCCCGCTCCGGTCGGAAGAGCGGGGGATCTCCGGAAGTGCAGGGTCACGGATGACGGGAAGACGGTCCCGTCATCGTGCCCGGTGGTGCAGGTGCGCTCAGTCCTGGACGTTGGTCTGGGACTCGCCCTGCGAGCAGTCGCTGAAGCTCGGGGCGTCCTCACCGTTGGTGGCCTGGCCACCCAGGATGCCGAGGACGCTGGCGGCGACGTCGGCGCTGTTCAGCGAGCAGCTGAGCACGTTGGCGTTGTTGAGGGCGTTGACGTCGCCGACGTTGACCAGGCCGGACTGGACGCTGTTGCGGTCCTTCTCCAGGTTGTTGATCTGGTCGGCGTTGATGCGGTCGCCGCCGTGGCCGTGCCCGTGGTGGCCCTTGTCCCAGCCGCCGTCACCCGCGAAGGCGAGCGGGGAGATGGCGAGCAGACCAGCGGTGACGCCGGCGGTCAGGATTCCAGCCTTCTTCAGCACAGTTACTTCTCCGTTGTGTACGGGGTCCGATGTCGGACCGGCGTGTTCGGCGTGGGTTCGGGAGCCCCGCCGATGCACAGAACGCTATCCGGTCCATCCCCGATCCAACGAACTTTCTACCACTATCGGACGATGGGCATTACTGACCGCGAGGTTATTGCTCTCTTCCGGCACCCGGGAATCCGCGTGGACGTCGCTTCCGGACGCTGTCCGCGACGGATCGTCACCACAGTGGACCCGAACGGACGCGTACCTTTTTTCCGGAACACGCTCCGTGATGCACCCTCCGCACGGCCGTGTCACCGCGTCACCCTGTCGTATTGACCCGGGGGGCCTCCCGACACCGGATCGCACCCTCCGACGGACGGATCCGCCCCGGAAGAGTGGGCCGGAACCGGCTCGAGCGCGGCGTGCCGCCGTCGACGTCCGCCGCCGACGACACGCACCGCCCGGATCGCCACGACCTCCGACGTCCCCGCCGCCGCGGAACCGCTCACCGCGGCGCTCCTCGACCACCCGTTCACCCGTCACACGATCGATGCGGTCGAGCACCCGCGACGCCCGGGCGCGGGCCAGGAGCTGCTGCCGCGCGAGGCCGGCGTCCCGCACGGGCTGGGCCGGGTGGACCGCGACGGACTTCCGGCCCTCGCTCGCGTCGGACGTGCGGCTCCGCACCCGCCCCGGCTCCCGGGTCACCGCCGAGGTCGACCGGCCGCGCGGCGGGCCCCGCACCTGGTCGACGCTGCGGCCGGCCACGACGAGTGGCCCCCGAGAACGGCCCGGGAACGGCCGTCCGGAATCGCCGTCGCGCCGGGCACCCTGGAGGGAGCCCGACCGCGCCCGGAGGAGAGGACCCGCCGTGTACGTCCCCGCCCACTTCGCCCCCGCCGACGAGGACGTCCGGCAGCTCCTCGCCCGCCCCGGTGCCGCGGACCTCGTCACAGCCGGCCCGGAGGGGCTCGACGCGACGCTGCTGCCGTTCGTCCACGATCCCGACCGCGGCGCGCTGCTCGGTCACCTCGCCCGGGACAACGACCACTGGACCCGCGCCGACGGCAGGCAGGGGCTCGTCATCGTCCGCGGGCCGGACTCCTACGTCAGCCCGACCTGGTACGCGTCGAAGGCCGAGCACGGCCGGGTCGTGCCCACCTGGAACTACGTGACCGCCCACGTCCGCGGCACCGTGGTCGTCCACGACGACGTCGACTGGCTCGACGCCGTCGTGCGGCGCCTGACCGACCTGTACGAGGCCGGCCGGCCCGCGCCCTGGAGCGTCGACGATGCCCCGGAGGCGTTCGTGCGGGGGCAGCTGCGCGCGATCGTGGGCGTCGAGCTGCGGATCGAGAGCATCGAGGCGAAACTCAAGCTGAGCCAGAACCGGCCGGCCGCCGACGTCGACGGCGTGGTGGGCGGGCTCGAGGCCGCCGGGGACCACGCGGGCGCCCGGGCGGTGGCGGCACACCGCCGGTGACGGACGACGGACCGGACACCGGGGCCCGCCCGGGACACACCGGGGAACAGGCGTGGCGTGGCAGTTCGCCGGTCGCGCCCCGGCCCGGACCGGCGATGCGGGACGTCCTCCATGCCGCCGAACAGGACCGGACCGGGCTGCTGCGGGCGACGTGATCGCGACGCCGGTGGAGACGTCCTCCGGGCGGGTGCTCTCCACGGTGCGGGACGGATGCCCGGCCCTGGACGGACGCCGCCGGGTCGGACGGGCACTCCGTGACCATTCGTCCTGGCCGTCACCACGACGCGGACACCCCTCGGGCGAGGGGTGCGGCCGGATCCCGCGCCTGGACATCCTCCTGGCGATGGATCGTGTACCTCACGAACACGATCGGGGCCGATATCCCGAGATGGACGTCAGGACTCCTCGTCTCGGAGACTGCCCGGGGTGGCCGCTCCGGGTCACCGCGCCGGCCAGTACCTGCGCCGTCCGCCCGCAAGGCCCGATCGAGCGGGGATGCGGCCGGCATTCGGCGACCGGATCATGTCGTGAGGAGTGTCGATGAGCGACGGCACGTCGAGCAGGTTCCACGTCAGGGCGCAGGACCAACCCGTCGTCGACCAGAGCGACGCCGGGAACGAGTCGTGGATGAGCGCCGGCGGTGACCCGCGCGATCGGGGACGGCTGATCGAACTCGTGTCGGAGCAGCTCGTCGGGTCCGAGCGCCTGATGGTCGGCCTGGCCTGGCTGAGTCCCGGCGAGGTGCACCTGCTCCACCATCACCCGCACGCTGACGAGTGGTACTACGTCATCCGGGGGTCGGCGCAGTTCACCATCGGCGACGAGGTCATCCGTGGTGAGCCCGGTTCGGCTCTGTGGATCCCCACGGGGGTACCGCACCGGATCCACAACGACCGTCCGCGGGAGACGCTCGAGTTCCTGTGGGGCTTCGACCGCCCGCGTCTGGACTCGGTCGGGATCGTCTGGGACGAGTAGCCCGCGGGACGTGATCGCGCGGTGGCTCGATGGGCACGCAGCGGATCGCATGTGGACACCGATGCCGGAGATCCGGGCTCGCTCGGCGGCCGGGGCCGGGTGGCCGGTTCCGGCGGCCGCGACCGGGCCGGAGGTGGAGGGCGCGAGCCGACGGCGGCGGCGTGGTCGGCTCCGCACCGCCGGACGCGGAGCCCTCGACAGACGTCGGGCCACCGGCCCCACGACCTCCGGCACGCCGCGGTGTCGACGCGGCTCAACGGGACACCCCGGTCACAGCCGGACGGGCCCGGACGACGAAAGAGACCCCCGGTGCCGGCGTTTCCGCTGGTCGGGGGTCTCTTTCACCTGCTGTGGCTGGTCCAGGATTCGAACCTGGGAAGGCTACGCCGACGGATTTACAGAGAGCTGCCAAACCGGCCCTGACCTGCGGCTTAAGTACGGACCACCCGCCCGCGTCCGCGTATCGTCCGTGAGCGGCACCGACGGGGGCTTCTCCCCCACATGCCCGGCCTGCTGGTGATCTCCCCGGTCTGGCTGCCGTCTCGGCGCGCCGTGAGGCGATCACCGGCCCCGCCGCACGTCCCCTGATCTCCGAGCGGTGTCGGGTCCGCGCGGAGCCCGGGGCCTTGTCGTACAAGCCCTCAAAGGTGTTTGACCAGCGCCGGGAGACTGACTCTCCAAGCTGCGTTATGGCACGGTTCATCAGGCCAGAGTGAGTCCGACGGTTCGCGAGCAGCGAGGAGGCACTGATCTTCGTGGAGACACAAGAACTGCACTCGGTCCTTCAGGCGCAAGCGGAGCGGCTCCTCAGCGAGCCGGGGGCTGACCAGGACACAGACCAGCAGTACACCCGGATCTGCGATGACCTGGTGCGAGCGGTACCCCACGCCAAATGGGCTGCGCTGACCACTCAGGACCGGTCGGGGTTGCACTGCCTCGCAGCCACCGACAAGCGCATCCCGGAGTTGGCCCGGGTCATGGTGGACTGCGGACACGGGCCGTGCATCGATGCCATCGCGGCCGGTTCCCTAAGTGAGGTCGTCATCGACGACTTCACCGAGGCCGGCGATCGGTGGCCGGTCTTCGCCCCAGCCGCCGCCAGTGCGGGGATGCGCAGCGTCCTGTGCCACGCCATGGCCCCTGAGGAACATCCGATCGGTGCGATGACGGTGTGGTCGGACGAGGTCGGGGCGTTCAGCGACGACCGCTCGCGCAGCATCATGGCCGCGTTCGTCACACAAGCCGCGATAGCGGTGTACGGCGCGCAGCGCGCCGAGCACCTCCTGAAGGCTTTGACGAGCCGCGACGTCATCGGGCGGGCCAAGGGAATCCTGATCGAGCGATTTCGCTTGACCGATGACAGCGCTTTCCGATTGCTGGTGCGGTCCTCGCAGGACGTCAACATGAAGCTCTGCGACGTGGCCGAGGTTCTCTGTCGTGAGGCGGAAGCACGGGCGATGACGGTGCCGCAGGCGCGATCGGGATCTGGCCCCGACTTGGCACGGTAGCGAGGACGGGCGCAGCACCACTTCGGACGGTCGCCTGTTCCGCGGGGCCCGTGGCGGTGCTCTCTCCGAGAGCCACTACGGGCGTCTGTGGGCCGCTGCCCGGCTGGCCGCGCTCTCGCCGGAGGAGGCCACTTCGCCGCTCGCCCGCCGCCCCTACGACCTCCGGCACGCCGCGGTGTCGACGTGGCTCAACGGGGGCGTCCCTGCCACCCAGGTCGCCCAGTGGGCCGGGCACAGCGTCAACGTCCTGCTGCGGGTCTACGCCAAGTGCATCGCCGGTCAGGACGACGCCCTGCGCCGCCGGGTCGAGCAGGCTCTCCGCGACGGCCGTTCATGATCGCGTCCGTGATGCGTCCGTGAACACCCGTAGAAGCCCGGTCACAGCCGGACGGACCCGGACAACGAAAGAGACCCCCGGTTCCGGCGTTTCCGCTGGTCGGGGGTCTCTTTCACCTGCTGTGGCTGGTCCAGGATTCGAACCTGGGAAGGCTACGCCGACGGATTTACAGTCCGCTCCCTTTGGCCGCTCGGGCAACCAGCCGGGGTGCACGTCGCTCTCGCTGAGTGCGTGAACGAGGATACGACACGACCGACGGCCCCCGACGAGGGGGCCCCGACCGACCCCGAGGGAGTGACCGATGGCCGACCCGTCGTTCGACGTCGTGAGCAAGGTGGAGCGCCAGGAGGTGGACAACGCCCTGAACCAGGCCGCGAAGGAGCTGTCGCAGCGCTTCGACTTCCGCGGCACCAACACGACGGTCGCATGGGCCGGCGAGGAGGCCGTGACCTTCGAGTCCGACACCGAGGAGCGGCTGCTCGCCGGGATCGAGGTGTTCAAGGAGAAGCTGATCAAGCGCTCGATCAGCCTGAAGGCCCTCGAGGTGGACGAGCCACAGCTGTCGGGCAAGGCCTACAAGGCCGGCGGCAAGATCCTGCAGGGCATCGCGCAGGACAAGGCCAAGGAGATCAGCAAGGCCATCCGCGACGAGAAGCTCAAGGGCGTCCAGGCCCAGATCCAGGGCGACCAGCTGCGCGTCTCGGGCAAGAAGAAGGACGACCTGCAGGCCGTCATCGCGCTGCTCAAGTCCAAGGACTTCGGCATCGCGCTGCAGTTCACCAACTACCGGTAGCCGGGCCGGCCCCGGCACGGCCGGACACCTCCCGCCCGCCACGCCACACGCCCACGATCGACAGGCTGTCGCCGATCGTGGTGGTCGCGTCGCGGGCGGGCGGGCCGGCTCCCGGCCGGACGCACATCCCTCGATGCGTCCCGCCGCGGCCTCTCGGGCACACCGACCCCGGACGGTGACGCGGTCGGGAACGGTCCTGGTGCGTGATCCGCGACGCCCGATGTGTCCCGCTGTCACCGGGGGCCGTCCACAGCACCGAGGTGAGACCCAGGATCACCGTCCCGTGCGTGAGGGTCGCGGCCAGCACGCCGTGCCCGTGCCGCACCCACGCGCACACCGGTCCCTCCGCGGCGGTGGACACGACGAGCGGCCATCCGAGATCGGTCACGGTCGTGGCGAGAACGACGTGCCCCACCGCGAAGAGCAGGCCCGACGCGACGACCGCGCGCACGGCGCCGAACGCCGGCGCTGTTCGCCGCGTTCGCGACCCGCACCCCGCACGGCGTCGCGGCCGCCGAGGCGCTGCGGGCGGACTGCGCCCGGGAGGTCGCGTCCCACCTGTCACGGCGGCCCGGCGCGACGGACCCGGACGGGCTCGCGCGCACCCTGGTGCACGCCGTCGACGGTCTGCTGCACCACGCCCCGGCCGCGGCCGGGGTGCAGCGGGAACGGGTGCGGGAGCTCGCGCGGCTCGTCGACCCCTAGACCGCGGGCCGCAGGTGCGCCCACGGCCGCGCCCGCTCCAGCTGCGCCGCCAGGGCGAGCAGCAGCGGCTCGGACCCCGGCCGCCCGACGAACTGCACGCCCAGCGGCAGCCCGGACGCCGTCCGGTACAGCGGCACCGACGACGCGGGCCGCCCGGTCAGGTTCGCCAGCTGGGTGTAGGGCACCGGGGCGAAGTTGGCGTCGACCAGGCTCTCGACCAGGCCGAGCCGTCCGAACAGGCCGGACGCGCCGGCCCGCAGCAGCGCCTGCGCGCCGATCCGGGCCGGGGCGGGCAGCGCCAGCTCCCCGATCGGCCACGGCGGCCGGGCCAGGGTCGGGGTGAGGAGCAGGTCGTAGCGCTCGTGGAACACGGCCAGCGCGCGGGTGTGGTCCTGGCGGCGGGCGAGCGCGGCGAGGTAGTCCGGCGCGGGGGTGGCGCGGCCGATCGCGGCCATGACCCGGGTCTCGGTCTCGAAGGCGTCGTCGCCGCAGCCGGTCAGCGCCCGCGCCGACGCCACCTGCGCCGAGATCGTGGAGAACCAGGTGGTGAGGAAGTCGGTGGCCAGCGCCCGGCCGTCGAGGGCGGGGGCGGACTCCTCCACGACGTGCCCGAGCGAGGTCAGCAGCTCGGCGGCGTCGGTGGCCGCGGCGACCGCTTCGGGGTCCACGTCGGTGCCCAGCGGCGAGGCGGTGGCCAGCCCGATCCGCAGCGGCGCCGGGTCGTCCCGGACGGCGTCGACGTACGGGCGCTCCGGCGGACGCACGACGTAGGGGCCCTCCGGTTCCGGCCCGGCCGTCACGTCGAGCAGGGCCGCGGAGTCCCGCACGGTCCGCGACAGCACGCCCTGCACCGCCGCGCCGTGGAAGCCCTCGGCGACGTCCGGTCCCGAGGGCGTCACGCCGCGGCCGGGCTTGAGCCCGAACAGCCCGCAGGCGGCGGCCGGGATGCGGATGGAGCCGCCGCCGTCGCTCGCGCCGGCCGCGGGGACGATCCCGGCGGCGACGGCCGCGGCGGACCCGCCGGAGCTGCCGCCGGGGGTGCGGCCGGGGTCCCACGGGTTGCGGGTCGGGCCGCCGAGCGCGGGTTCGGTGACGGCGCGGGCACCGAACTCGGGCGTGGCGGTCCGTCCGAACACGACGAGACCGGCCTCGGTCCAGC
The DNA here is from genome assembly GCF_020131375.1 of Pseudonocardia sp. ICBG1034. Taxonomy (NCBI): domain Bacteria; kingdom Bacillati; phylum Actinomycetota; class Actinomycetes; order Pseudonocardiales; family Pseudonocardiaceae; genus Pseudonocardia; species Pseudonocardia sp. ICBG1034. Next base: position 803,374 of record NZ_JAHLEK010000015.1, on the reverse strand, counting down.
GCCGGACCACCGTCGACGTCTCGGGGCGCGGGTGGTCGGCGAGCGGACGGGAGCCGGACGCCGTCGGGACCCCGGCGATGTGCTGGGCGAGGTCCTTCACCAGGAACGGGACGCCCGCGAACGGCCCGGTCAGCGGGCCGCGTGCGCGGGAGCGGGCGGCGTCGTCGAGGCGCAGCCGGATGGCGTTGAGGCCCGGCTCGACGGCGTCGGCGCGGGCGACGGCGGCTTCCAGCAGGTCGGCCGCGCTCACCTCACCCGCGGCGACGAGTGCGGCCAGCCCGACGGCGTCGTGGCTGCGGTAGTCGTCCCAGGAGATCCCCACGGCGGGGATACAAGCAGATCGGTCAGGGAGTGGACACCGGGGCGGGCGCAGGCGCCGGCGCCGCGTCCGACGTGCCGGTGACCCCGGCGACGACACCGAGGGCCAGGACGACCGCGGCCGCCGCGCCCAGGACGGCGGGCAGTACCGGTCGGGTGCGGGCCGGGAAGTCGGGCAGCCGGAAGCCACCGGAGGTCCGGGCCCCGCCGCCCTCGGGCAGCGGCGCCGCGCGGAACGGCTCGGGGAGCCGCTGGACGGCCGGGGCCTGTGCTGCGGGCCCCGACGGGAATCGCGCGGGCGGGCGCTGCACCGCCGGGGGCCGGCCCGCCACGGGGTGCCGGGGCGCCGTCGGTCGGGACGGGAGTCGCGGGGCCGCCGCGGCGTACTGCCCGGGGACGTAGGCGCCCGGGTCCTGCCGGGACGGGACGCCCAGCGGCCGCTCCCGGCCGGGACCGGCCGCGTCGCGGGGACGCGGGACGACGGGCAGCGCGGTGGTGGGCGCGTCGTCGGAGGACCCGCCGCCGGGCGCCGTGTCCGGCGCGGCCGCACGAGGGGCACGGGGCTCCGGCTCCGCGTCCGGGCCGGGCGCGACCGGTGCGTCCGTGTCGGCGTCCGGGGCGGAGGGGGCCGGGACGTCCGCATCGGCGGCGGTCGGCGCGACCGGTGCGTCGTCGTCCGAGGACGACCGGGCCGCCGGCAGCGCGACCTGCTCCCCCGGGCCGGTCCCGGTGACCACGTCGTCCCCCGGGCGCGCCGGTGACGGCACCTCTACCGGGCCACCCCGGAGCGGCACCGACGGCGTCCCACCGGTGTCGGTGAGCGCGTGGCGGGGCTTCTGGGACGGGGTCTCGCTCATGGGTCCTCTTCCGCAGGGGGAGCTCTGCTCTGGACGTTCCATCGCTCGCGGTACCCCGAACCGTTACGGAACAGCGACCCGGGGACACGCAACCACCCCCGGGACGGTCCGCTCAGCGGCGGGCCATCTGCTGGAGCCGCGTGATCCGGTCCTCGATCGGCGGATGGGTGGAGAACCACCTCGCCATCTTCTCGCCGGGCCGGAACGGGTTGGCGATCATCAGGTGCGACTGCGCGGTGAGCCGCGGGTCCGGGGGCAGCGGAGCGGCCGCGGTGCCGTACTTGAGCTTGTGCAGCGCCGAGGCCAGACCCAGCGGGTCCCCGGTGAGCTCGGCGCCCGACGCGTCGGCCTGGTACTCCCGGGACCGGCTGACGGCCATCTGCACGACGCCGGCCGCGATCGGCCCCAGCATCGCGATCAGGATGATCGCGATCGGGTTCGGGCGGTCCTCGTCGCCGCCGCCGAAGATCGAGGCGAACATCGCGAAGTTCGCGAGGAACGACACCGCCGAGGCGAGCGCACCGGCGATCGAGGAGATCAGGATGTCGCGGTTGTAGACGTGGCTGAGCTCGTGGCCGATGACGGCGCGCAGCTCGCGCTCGTCGAGCAGGTGCAGCAGACCGGTGGTCACGCAGACCGCGGCGTGCCGCGGGTTGCGGCCCGTGGCGAACGCGTTCGGCGCATCGGTCGGGCTGATGTGCAGCGACGGCATGGGCTGGCGGGCCCCCTGGCTCAGCTCGCGGACGATCCGGAACAGCTGCGGGTACTCGGCCTCGGTGATCGGCTGGGCGTGCATGGACCGCAGCGCCGTCTTCGCCGAGTTGAAGTAGGCCCACCCGTTCACCGCGAACGCGATGACGAGCGCGATGACCAGTCCGCCGCGCCCGCCCAGGACCCCGCCGATCGCGAGGATCAGGGCGCTCATCGCGCCGAGGAGGACGGCCGTCTTCAGACCGTTCATGTGGCTGTGCACGCCGGGGTCGCCTTTCCGTGCGGTCCTGCGGGGGTCACCCGGGTCAACGGACGAACCGGGCGCCGCGTTCCCGGGTGTGACCCGCCCCGGCCGCGGCTCAGCGCGCGTGCCGCTCCCGGAAGCGGGTGCCCTCGGGGGCGTGGCGGCGGAAGTGGTCGAGCGTGACGCCGAGGAAGAGCGCCGTCGCCGACACCGCGACGGTGCCGTCCGGGGCGTCGAGCCTGCCCGTGCCGCGGACCCACAGCTTGCGCCCGTCGACCGACTCGATCACCGCGTCGAGGTGCAGCGTCGTGCCGAGCGGCACCGTCCCCGGTAGCGGGTGGTCAGCTCCGCGGTCACGTAGTGGCCGTCGAGGTGGTGCTGGAGCGCGCCGAACAGCTCGTCCATCGCCGCGGCCAGCACCCCGCCGTGCACCAGCCCGGGCGCGCCCTCGTGCGCATCGGCGACGACGACCGCCCCCGTCACCCGGGCCCGCCCGTCGGAGTCGGGGCCGGGATCGGCGAAGCGCATCCGCAGCCCGCCGGGGCCGTCGCCGCAGGCGAAGCAGCCGGCGTGGTGGCGGGGCAGCTCGGCCCGCCCGGTCACCTGTGCACCCGTCACGTGCGGGAGGCTAACCCGGCGTGGAAGAGTCGGGCCCATGAGCGACGGCGATGTCACGACAGAGGTCCGCACCGAGGTCACCGACGGTGTCGCGGTGCTCACCGTGTCCAACCCGGCACGACGCAACGCGCTGAACCTGGACCTCTCGCAGAAGCTCGTCGCCGCCGTCGAGGCCGCGAACGACGACGACTCGGTCGGTGCGATCGTCGTCACCGGGCAGGCACCCGCCTTCTGCGCGGGCGGTGACCTCGCGGAGCTGCAGGAGGCCGACCCGGCCACGCTCAAGCGCGTCTACTCCGGATTCCTCGCCATCGCCTCGTCCCCGCTGCCGACCCTGGCCGCGGTCAACGGCGCCGCCGTCGGCGCCGGGATCAACCTGGCCCTGGCCTGCGACGTCCGGCTGGCCGGCCCGACCGCGAGGTTCGACGTCCGCTTCATGCAGCTGGGCCTGCACCCCGGCGGCGGCTACACGTGGATGGCCCAGCGCGCCCTCGGCGCCCAGGGCACCGCGGCGATGACCCTGTTCGGCGACGTCCTCGACGCCCGCGAGGCCGAGCGCGTCGGCCTTGCCTGGCGCGCCTACGACAGCGACGAGGACCTGATGGCAGGCGCCCACGAGCTCGCGGGCCGGGCGGCCGCCGCCCCGCGGGACCTGATCGTCACCACCAAGGCGACGATGCGGATCACCTCCCGGCTCACCGCGCACGCCGACGCGACCGACGTCGAGGTCCGCGCGCAGGCCGAGACGGTGCACTCCGAGGCGTTCGCGGAGCGCGTCGCGGCGCTGCAGAAGAAGATCAGCAAGAAGTGACACGCGACACGAACGTAATCCGGGTTATGTGACGTGATCCCGGGTCTCCGGACAGGGGGCCGAACCGGGAGTTAACCTCGATGTATCGAGGGACAATTCGACGCCGAACTGGGGACCATCAGCCCATGACGACCAGCGACACTCCCGTCGAGGCACGCGACTCCGAGGTCGTGCAGCGCGACCGGGTGGTCATCCGGTTCGCCGGCGACTCCGGTGACGGCATGCAGCTGACGGGTGACCGTTTCACCTCCGAGACCGCGAACTTCGGCAACGACCTGTCGACGCTGCCGAACTTCCCCGCGGAGATCCGGGCGCCTGCCGGGACCCTGCCGGGGGTGTCGTCGTTCCAGCTGCACTTCGCGAACTACGACATCCTGACCCCCGGTGACCGTCCGGACGTGCTGGTCGCGATGAACCCGGCGGCGCTGAAGGCCAACATCGGCGACCTGCCCCAGGGCGGGGTGCTGATCGTCAACACCGACGAGTTCACGAAGCGGAACCTGACCAAGGTCGGCTACGCGGCGAACCCGCTGGAGGACGGCTCGCTCGAGCCCTACGCGGTGCACGGGGTCGCGATGGCGACGCTCACCCGTGGCGCCCTGGAGGAGACGGGGCTGTCGAAGAAGGACGCCGAGCGGGCGAAGAACATGTTCGCCCTGGGTCTGCTGTCCTGGATGTACCACCGCCCCTCGGAGTCGACCGAGCGGTTCCTGCGGGAGAAGTTCGCGAAGAAGCCCGACATCGCCGAGGCCAACATCCTGGCGTTCCGCGCGGGGCACGCCTACGGGGAGACGACCGAGGCGTTCGCGGTGACCTACGAGGTCGCGCCGGCCCGCCTGGCGCCGGGGACCTACCGGCAGATCACCGGGAACGTCGCCCTGGCCTACGGGCTCATCGCCGCGGGTCGGACGACGAGCCTGCCGGTGTTCCTGGGGACCTACCCGATCACCCCGGCCTCGGACATCCTCCACGAGCTGTCCAAGCACAAGGCCTTCGGCGTGACCACGTTCCAGGCCGAGGACGAGATCTCCGGTGTCGGCGCCGCCCTCGGCGCAGCCTTCGGCGGGGCACTCGGCGTGACCACCACGTCGGGGCCGGGGATCGCGCTCAAGGCCGAGACCGTCGGCCTGGCCGTCGCCCTGGAACTGCCACTGCTGGTCATCGACGTGCAGCGGGGTGGGCCCTCGACGGGGTTGCCGACCAAGACCGAGCAGGCCGACCTGCTCCAGGCCCTGCACGGGCGCAACGGGGAGGCGCCGCTGCCGGTGATCGCCCCCTGCACGCCGGGGGACTGCTTCATCGCCGCGGTCGAGGCCGCCGCGATCGCGGTGAAGTACCGCACCCCGGTCATGCTGCTGTCGGACGGGGCCCTGGCCAACGGTTCCGAGCCGTGGAAGATCCCCGACGTCGAGTCGTTGCCGACGGTGGACCCGGGGTTCGCGACCGAACCCAACGCCCCCGACGGGTCCGGGGAGTTCTGGCCGTACCTGCGTGACCCCGAGACCCTGGCCCGGCCGTGGGCGATCCCGGGCACCGCCGGGCTGGAGCACCGGGTCGGTGGGCTGGAGAAGGCCGACGGGCGCGGCTCGATCTCCTACGACCCCGACAACCACGACCGCATGGTCCGGCTGCGCCAGGCCAAGATCGACGGCATCGACGTCCCCGACCTCGTGGTCGACGACCCCGACGGCGACGCGGACTTCCTCGTCATCGGTTGGGGCTCGACCTACGGCCCGATCAACGCCGCGGCGCGGCGCGTGCGCAAGCTGGGCCACTCGGTCGCCACGGTGCACCTGCGCAACCTCAACCCGATGCCGGCCAACCTCGGCGAGATCCTGGGCGGCTACCGCACGGTGCTCTGCCCCGAGATGAACCTCGGTCAGCTCGCCATGCTGCTGCGCGCCGAGCACCTGGTCGACGTCAAGAGCTACACCAAGGTCGCCGGGCTCCCGTTCGGCGCCGAGGAGCTCCAGGACGTGTTCCTGGACTACCTCACCGGCAAGCACCCGGAGTCGGCGTCCGACATCGCCAACGAGACCACTGGAGCGCAGGCATGACCGCCACCGACCTGGGCCTGCCGTCCATCGGCGGCCTCGACGGCGTCCCGACCACGGACGCGAAGCAGACCGCGAAGGACTACACCTCCGACCAGGAGGTCCGCTGGTGCCCCGGCTGCGGCGACTACGCCGTCCTCGCCGCCGTCCGCCAGTTCCTCCCCACCCTGGGCATCAAGCGCGAGAACACCGTCTTCGTCTCCGGCATCGGCTGCAGCTCGCGGTTCCCGTACTACCTCAACACCTACGGGATGCACTCCATCCACGGCCGCGCCCCGACCATCGCGACCGGTCTCGCGACCAGCCGCGAGGACCTCAGCGTCTGGGTCGTGACCGGCGACGGCGACGCGCTCTCCATCGGCGGCAACCACCTGATCCACGCGCTGCGCCGGAACGTCAACATCAAGATCCTGCTGTTCAACAACCGGATCTACGGGCTGACCAAGGGCCAGTACTCCCCGACCTCCGAGGTCGGGAAGGTCACCAAGTCCACCCCGATGGGATCGCTGGACCACCCGTTCAACCCGATCTCGCTGGCCCTCGGGGCCGAGGCGAGCTTCGTCGGACGGGCCCTGGACTCCGACCGCAAGAGCCTCACCGCCGTGCTCCAGGCCGCCGCCGAGCACCGCGGCTCCGCCCTGGTCGAGATCTTCCAGGACTGCCCCATCTTCAACGACGGCAGCTTCGACGTGCTCCGCAAGGGCGACACCGACAACCGGCTCATCCCCGTCGTCCACGGTGAGCCGATCGTCTTCGGCGCCGAGGGCTCGCACGCCGTCGTGCAGGACGGGTTCAAGCTCAAGGTCGTCGAGACCGCCTCGGTGGACGCCGACCGGATCGTCGTGCACGACGCCGCCGACCACGAGCTGGCCTTCGCCCTGTCCCGGCTCTCGGACCAGGACCTCACCCACACCGTCACCGGGATCTTCCGCAACACCGACCGCACCACCTACGACGACGCCGCCCGCGCCCAGGTGCAGGCGGCGCGCGACGCCAAGCCCGACGCGGACCTGCAGGCCCTGCTCAACGGCCGCGACACCTGGACCATCGTCTAGGTCCCGGCCGGCGACACACCGCGACCCCGGTACTCCTCGGAGTACCGGGGCCGTCGTGTGTCCGAGGCGGTGGGTCTCAGCGGGCCCCGGGGCGTTCGTGCCAGGCGATGAACCCGGCCGCCCGTGCGGCGCCCTCCGCGGTGAAGTACAGGTCCGCGCGGGTGCGGACATAGTACGGCGACTCGGGCGGGTGGAACCGCCGCGAACCGCTGTGCACCTTCACCCGGTGCGTCTCGGGCGGGTCGCCGCCGTCGGTGGGGGCGAGCACCGAGTCCGGGTACGGGCCGGGACGCACACCCGGGGGCAGCGGCGCGGACGCCGCGGACGGGCCGATGATCATGGCGTCGAGCGCCGCCAGCGCCGAGCCGCCGGCACCCTGTCGCGGCCGCGACGGGATCGGCAGCGGTGCGGGCGGGCCGTCGTCGGCCGGCGCGGGTCCCGGCTCGGGCAGCGGGGCCGGTTCGACGTCGTCGCGCAGGGCGTGGCGGCCGGCCGGTTCGTCGTCCTCGACCGATCCCTCCGGCGACGCCGGGTCGCTCTCGGGGCGCGGGAGGGGAACCGCGGGGGCCGTGGCGGCGTCCGCGGTCGTCGCGGCGTCCGCAGTCGTCGCGGCGTTCGCGGTCGTGGCGGCGCTGCCCGGCTCGCCCGGGACCGGGACGGAGCCGGCCGTGCCGTCATCCGTCGGACCGTCGTGGACCGCACCGTCCGGGGCTGTGCCGTCGTGGGACTCACCGTCCGGGGCTGTGCCGTCGTGGTCCGCACCGTCCGGGGACAGGGCAGCGACGCCGTCGGACGTGGGTCTGTCGTCGCCACCCGGGCTGGTCCCGCCCGCGGTGACGACGTCCCCGTCGGCTCCGTCTCCGGCGGCACCGCGATCCGACACCTCCGGACCGGACGGGTCCGGGGCCGTCGCCGTGGCTCCGGGCGCGACGTCCGCCGGCCGGGTCCCGGGCGCCGGGCCGGCCTCCGTCCCGCCGGACAGCCCGTCCCCGGCCGGCGCATCGCTGGTCCCGGTGGGCCCGCCCGCCGTCGCCCCGGGGCCGGACCACTCCCCAGCACCGTCCGCCGAGGAGGGCGGCGGTGCGACGTCCGGCGACGGCGTGTGCGCCCCGGCCGCCGCGGCGGACGGGTCGACCGCCCCCGCGGTGTCGAACAGCCCCACGGTCCCGGGGTCGCGCCCCGGGCCCGGCCCGTCGGGCACCTCCGCCGGGTCGGGTGTCCCCGTGGCCTCCGGACCGCCCTCGGCGGTCCCTCCGCGGCGACGGGACACCAGTACCCCTGCCACCACCAGGACCACGAGCACCGCCGGCAGTACCCACATCCAGCCCATGCCGGACCTCCGTCCGCCCGGGACCGTCCCGGACCGCTGTCGCCGTGCTTGGTATCACGGATCGTGCCCGCCCCGCCGTCGTCTCGCGCGGGAGCACACCCGTACCGGATCATCGTGCCCGTGACCGACCACCCGAAGCGACCATGACCACCGCTCGTTCCCCCGAACGAACCACACCCGAACGGAGCGAGCGGAACCCCGCCGGGCTCACCGCGGGCGTCGGCGCGTACGTCCTGTGGGGCCTGTTCCCGGCGTTCTGGCCGCTGCTGGACCCCGCGGCGCCGCTGGAGGTGCTCGCCCACCGCGTGCTGTGGACCGCGGTGCTGATGTCGCTGGTGCTGACCGTGCTGCGCGGCTGGGGCGACGTGCGCGGGCTCGGTGTCCGGGGTTGGCTCGCGACGGCCGCCGCCGCGGTGTTCATCGCGGTGAACTGGGGCCTGTTCATCTGGGGCGTGTCGGTGGGGCTGGTCGTCGAGTCCGCGCTCGGCTACTACATGACCCCGCTGGTCGGGGTGCTGTTCGGCGTCCTCGTCCTGCGGGAGCGGCTGCGGCCCGCGCAGTGGGTGGCGCTGGGTCTGGCGGCGACGGCCGTCGTCGTCATCGCCGTCGGGAACGGCACGGTGCCGTGGCTGTCGATGGCACTGGCCTGCTCGTTCGGGATCTACGGACTGTTCAAGGCGACCGCGCCGCTGCCCGCCGCGGCCGGGCTGACCGCGGAGGGCCTCGTTCTCGTCGTGCCGGCCGCGGTGTTCCTGGTCGTCGTGGAACTCTCCGGCGGCGGCACGTTCACCGGGCACGGCCCGTGGCACCTGCTGCTGATGCTGTCCGCGGGCCCGGCGACGGCGCTGCCGCTGCTGCTCTACGGCTCCGCGGCGCGCCGGCTGCCGCTCACGACCCTCGGGGTGCTGCTCTACATCAACCCCACGCTGCAGTTCCTGTGGGGCGTGCTGGTGGTCGGGCAGACGATGGCCCCGGCCCGCTGGGCCGGGTTCGCCCTCGTCTGGCTGGCGCTGGTGGTGTTCACCGTCGACCTGCTGCGACGGCGACGCCCACCGGCCCCTCAGCCCACCCGCTCCACCGTGTAGTCGGTCAGCGTCCGCAGCGCCTCGATCGCCGGGCACGGCGGCAGCACCGCCAACTCGGCGCGGGCCCGGTCCGCGTACCCGGCGACGGTCGCGCGGGCCTTGACCAGCGCGTCACCGGAGCGGAGCAGCTCCAGCGCCTCGGCCACCTCGTCGTCGTCGCTGATCGGGGCGGCCAGCAGCTGACGCAGCCTGCGCGCGTCGGCGGAGTCGTCGCCGTCGCGCAGGGCGTAGAGCATCGGCAGGGTGTGCACGCCCTCGCGCAGGTCGGTGCCGGGCGTCTTGCCCGAGTCGTCCGACGGCGACGCGATGTCGATGATGTCGTCGGAGATCTGGAACGCCGCCCCGATGACCTCGCCGAAGGTCCGCAGCGCCTCGACGTGCTCGGCGGGTGCGCCGGAGAACATGCCGCCGTAGCGGCCCGAGGTCGCGATGAGCGACCCGGTCTTCTCCGCGACCACCCGCAGGTAGTGCTGCACCGGGTCGTCGGACGCCTTGGGGCCGCGGGTCTCGCGCATCTGACCGGTCACGAGCAGCGCGAACGTCTCGGCGATGATCCGCACCGCGTCCGGCCCCAGGTCGGCGACCAGCCGCGACGCGTGCGCGAACAGGAAGTCCCCGGTCAGGATCGCGATCGAGTTGTCCCAGCGCGAGTTCGCGGACTCCGCACCCCGCCGCATGGACGCCTCGTCCATCACGTCGTCGTGGTACAGCGTCGCCAGGTGGATCAGCTCCACCACGGCGGCCGCCGTGATCACCTCGTCGCGTTCGGGATGCGGTCCCACCTGCGCCGCGAGCAGCGTGAACAGCGGACGGAACCGCTTGCCCCCCGCGTCGATCAGGTGCAACGAGGTCTCGGTGACGAACTCGTAGTCGCTGTGCACCTCGCGGTGCAGCAGGTCCTCGACCCGCTTGAGCCCGTCAGCGGTGGCCTCGGCCAGGACCGGATCGGCCATCCGGATCCCGGCCACACTCTGTGTCTCCACCCCCACAGCCTACGAACGTCAGCCCGAGAACGCGCCGCTGGCGGCCCATTCGAGGACGGGTGTGGGAAGAATCCCGAGAACGAGGGTCGCCAGCGTGCCCAGGGTGATGGCCACGGTGGTGAACGCCCCGGGCACGACGACGGCCGGACCGTCCTCGGCGGGCTCGGAGAAGTACATGAGCACCACGATGCGCAGGTAGAAGAACGCGGCCACCGCGGACGCGACCAGCGCGATCACCACCAGCGGCACCATGCCGTCCGCCGACGCCGCCGAGAACACTGCGAACTTGGCGGTGAACCCGCTGGTCAGCGGGATGCCGGCGAGCGCGAGCAGCAGGAACGTCATGATCCCGGCGACGAGCGGCGACCGCTTCGCCAGGCCCGCCCAGGCCGCCAGGTCCGAGGCCTCGCCGTCACCGGTGCGGACCAGCGAGATGATCCCGAAGACCGCGACCGTCGTGAAGCCGTAGGCCAGCAGGTAGAACATCAGCCCGGACGTGCCCTGCGGGGTCAGCGCCATGGCGCCGAGCAGGATGAACCCGGCGTGTGCGATCGAGGAGTAGGCGATCATGCGCTTCACGTCGGTCTGGGTGAGCCCCAGCACCGCGCCGACGACCATCGAGACGACCGCGACCACCCACAGCACGCCGCGCCACTCCCAGACGGTGCTGCCGAAGCCGACGTAGAGCACCCGGGCGATCGCGCCGAACGCGGCGACCTTCGTGCAGGCCGCCATGAACGCCGTGACCGGCGTCGGGGCGCCCTGGTAGACGTCCGGGGTCCAGGTGTGGAACGGGGCGACCGAACCCTTGAACAGCAGCCCCACCAGCAGCAGCGCCAGGCCCGCGAACAGCAGCGTGTCCGACGCCAGGGTGCCCGCGGCGGCCTGGGAGATGGCCGAGAGCCGCACCGAGCCCGCGTAGCCGTAGAGCAGCGCGATGCCGTAGAGGAAGAACGCCGAGCCGAACGCGCCGAGCAGGAAGTACTTGACCGCGGACTCCTGCGACAGCAGCCGACGGCGCCGCGCCAGCCCGCACATCAGGTACAGCGGCAGCGAGAGGACCTCGAGCGCGATGAACATCGTCAGCAGGTCGTTCGCCGCGACGAACGCCATCATGCCGCCGAGCGCGAACAGCACGAACGGGAACGGCTCGGTCTGCATCGTCGGTGTCTCGTCGGGCGCCCCGTAGGAGCGGTCGACGTGCTCGCCGCCGGCCGGGGTGGCCGGGCCGCCGCCGGCTCGGGCCGCGGCCCGCTCGGCGGCCGAGGCGACGAACACCCCGCCCGGCTCCACCGACCGGTCCGCGATCAGCAGCAGGCTGGGGATCGAGAGGACGATCAGGGTGCCCCACAGGAACAGCGACGGCGCGTCCACCGACAGCGCGGTGCCGAAGGTCAGCACCGCCGCCGGGGACCCGAGCGCGTACCCGGCCAGCGCGACGAGCGCCGCGACCAGGGTCAGCCCGGTCAGCACGACCTGGACGGGCCAGCGCTGGTGCCGCGGGAGGAACGCCTCCAGCAGCACCGACACGCAGGCACCCGCGAACACGATCCACAGCGGCGCGGTGGCCGCCCAGTCGATCGCGGGCATCTCGATCGGAGCCACCTGGGCGGGGAGAACCAACGAGCTCATCGAGCGATCCCTCCAGCGACGACCGGGTCGGGCAGGCCGAGCTCGGTCATCGTCGCCGTCACCGACGGGTTGATCAGGTCGAGCACCGGGCCCGGGTAGAAGCCGAGCACCACGATCGCGACGATCAGCGGCACGAGCACGCCGATCTCGCGACCCGTGAGGTCGGGGAAGCCGGTGCCCTTGCGCTGGGCGGCGACCGCCGGGTCGATCATCGACCCCGGGCCGCCCGCGCCGCCGCGCTCCAGCGCCGCCATGACCGCGGTGCCGCGCACCGGGCCCTGCATCGTGCGCTGGTAGAACCACAGCACGTAGAGCGCGGCGAAGATGATGCCGATCGTCGCGATCACGGTGAACACCGGCCGGTTCGGGAACGAGCCGACCAGCACCAGGAACTCCGAGACGAACGAGTTCGTGCCGGGCAGCGCCAGCGAGCTCATCCCGGCCAGCAGCAGGCACCCCGCCATCACCGGGGCGAGCTTCGCGACGCCGCCGTAGTCGGCGATCAGGCGCGAGCCGCCGCGGCTGATCAGCACGCCGACCATGACGAACAGCATGCCGGTCGAGAGACCGTGGTTGACCATGTAGAGCGTCGCGCCGGCGAAGGCCTGCGAGGAGAACGCGAACACCCCGAGCGCGATGAAGCCGAAGTGCGCCACCGAGGTGTAGGCGACGAACCGGCCCATGTCGGTCTGGGCGACCGCGAGCAGTGCGGCGTAGACGATCCCGGCGACGGCGAGCACCAGCACCAGCGGCGCCAGGGTCTGCGACGCCTGCGGGAACAGCGGCAGCAGGTAGCGCAGGAAGCCGTAGGTACCGACCTTGTCCAGCACGCCGACCAGCAGCACCGCGCCGACGATCGGGGCCTCGGCACCGGCGTCGGGCAGCCAGGTGTGGAACGGCACGAGCGGCGCCTTGATCGCGAACGCGACGAAGAAGCCGAGGAACAGCCAGATCTGGGTCGACTCCGGCACGCTCGACGCCATCGCCTGCAGGTCGGCCCAGGTGAACGTGCCCTGGCCCAGCTGCTGCTCGCTGACCACGAACAGCCCGATCAGCGACGCCAGCATGATGAGGCCGCCGAGCAGCGAGTACAGGAAGAACTTGACCGCCGCGTACTGCCGGCGCGGCCCGCCGAAGCGGCCGATCAGGAAGTACATCGGGACCAGCATGGCCTCGAAGAACACGTAGAACAGGAAGACGTCGGTGGCGGCGAAGACGCCGACCAGCGTCGCCTGGGTCGCCAGCAGCAGCGCGAAGTACCCGGCGGCCGAGCGGCCCTCGGGCAGCTTCTCCGCCCACGCGAACAGCATCAGGCCGGGCACCAGGAAGGCGGTGAGCCCGATCAGCGCCAGCGCGATGCCGTCGACGCCGAACGCGATGTGCGTACCGAACGCGGGGATCCAGGACATCGAGAACTCGAGCTGGAACCGGGCGCCGGCCTGCGCCGCGGGGATGGAGTAGAGCGCCCACGCGACGACGACGAGTACCAGCTCCAGCAGGGCCGTCGCCATCGCGACCGCCTTCGCGAGCCCGGTGTTGGCGCGCAGCGGGTACATGACCAGCGCGCCGACGACCGGCACCAGCAGCAGGACGATCAGGAACGGGTTGCCCCCGGAGCCGGGGACGATGGGAGCCGTGTCCAGGGGGGTCATGAGACGAACCTCACCGCCAGCATCGCGGCGACGACGATGACCGCCCCGCCGAGCATCGAGAGTGCGTAGGACCGGACGAAGCCGGTCTGGAGCCGGCGCAGGCGGCTGGAACCGCCGCCGAACGCCGACGCGGTGCCGTTGACGGCCCCGTCGATCCCGCGGTCGTCGAACCAGGCGAGCGCCCGGGTGAGGACGATGCCGGGCCGCTCGATGAACGCCTCGTTGAAGGCGTTCGCGCCGAGGTCGGCACGGGCCGCGGCGACGACCGGCGACACCCGCTGCGGGCGCTCCACCGGCACCGGGGAGCGGCCGACGAACAGGTAGCCCGCCAGCACACCGAGCAGCGAGACGCCGACGACCAGCCACGGGATCACCGCGTGCGGCAGGGCTCCGCCCTCGAGCTCGAGGCGCTCCCCCACGACCGGGGCGAGCCACTCCGGGATCATCCCGTAGAGCACGCCGCCGCCGAAGACGGAGCCGACGGCCAGCACGATCATCGGGACGGTCATCGTCGCCGGGGACTCGTGCGGGTGGTAGTCGCGGCCGTCGGTGGACTGCACCGTGCGCCACCGCTCCGCACCGAAGAACGTCATGATCATCAGACGGGTCATGTAGAAGGCGGTCAGACCGGCCGCGAGCGTCGCGAGCCCGCCGAACACCCAGCCCTGCCAGCCCTCCTGGGCGAACGCGGCCTCGATGATCGCGTCCTTGGAGAAGTAGCCGGACAGGAACGGGAAGCCGATCAGCGCGAGGTAGCCGAGGCCGAAGGTCACGAAGGTGACCGGCATCTTCCGCCACAGGCCGCCGAAGCGGCGCATGTCGACGTCGTCGTTCATGGCGTGCATGACCGAACCGGCGCCGAGGAAGAGCCCGGCCTTGAAGAAGCCGTGCGTCAGCAGGTGCAGGATGCCCAGCGCGTAGCCGGCCGGCCCGAGCCCGACGGCGAGGATCATGTAGCCGATCTGGCTGACCGTGGAGTAGGCCAGGACCTTCTTGATGTCGTCGTAGGCGCAGCCGATGATCGCGCCGAGCATCAGCGTGACGACACCGATGAGCGCGACGACCAGGCGTCCGGTCTCGGACAGGTTGTAGATCGGCGAGGCCCGGGCGATGAGGTAGACGCCCGCGGTGACCATCGTGGCCGCGTGGATCAGGGCCGAGACCGGGGTCGGGCCCTCCATCGCGTCCGGGAGCCAGGACTGCAGCGGGAACTGGCCGGACTTGCCGCAGGCGCCGAGCAGGAGCAGCAGCGTGATCGCGAGGACCGTGCCGCCGCCGACCTCGCCGATGCGGGCGAAGACCTCGGTGTACTGCAGGGTCCCGAGCTCCAGCCAGAGCAGGAAGATCGCGATCGCCAGGCCGACGTCGCCGACCCGGTTCATCAGGAACGCCTTCTTCGCCGCCGTCGCCGCGGAGGGCCGGTCCTGGTAGAAGCCGATCAGCAGGTACGACGCCAGACCGACGCCCTCCCAGCCGAGGTAGAGCATCACGAAGTTGTTGCCGAGGACCAGCACCAGCATCGCGGCGACGAACAGGTTCAGCTGCGCGAAGAACCGCCGCCGGTTCGGGTCGTGGCTCATGTAGCCGACCGAGTAGAGGTGGATGAGCGCCCCGACCCCGGTGATCAGCAGTACGAACGTCAGCGACAGCGTGTCGATCCGGAGCCCGAAGTCGACCTCCAGCGCGCCGGAGGACATCCAGGACCACAGCGACTGCTCGCGCAGCCGCTCGTCGGCGGGAAGACCGAGGGTCTGCAGGAATATCGTCACACCGACGACGAACGCACCGACGACGGTCGCGACGCCGAGCCAGTGGCCCCAGGCGTCGGCCCGCCGTCCGGCGAGGAAGAGCACGAGTGCACCGGCCGCGGGGAGCGCGATCAGCAACCAGGCCAGCGAGGCGGCGCCGGTCGCCTGCGGGGCGGCCTGTGCGAGAAGGACGGTCACCAGCGCGCTCCTAGTACTTCAAGAGGTTCGCGTCGTCCACCGACGACGACTGGCGGGTGCGGAAGATGGCCGTGATGATCGCGAGCCCGACGACGACCTCACAGGCCGCGACGACCATCACGAACAGGGCCATCACCTGGCCGTCGAGGTTGCCGTTGATGCGCGAGAACGTGACCAGGGTCAGGTTCACCGCGTTCAGCATGAGCTCGATGCACATGAACACGACCACGGCGTTGCGCCGCACCAGGACGCCGACGGCGCCGATGGTGAACAGCAGCGCCGAGAGCAGCAGGTAGTACTCGGGCCTCATCGGTGCTCCCCGGTGTCGGCGGCCTCACCGGAGGCGGCGGTCCGGTCGGGTGCGGGGCGGCCGGTCAGCGCGTGCGCGTCCGGGGTCGTCGTGTCCGGCACGTCGACCGCGACCGACTCGATGATCTCCGACAGCGACTCCGGGGCGATCGAGCCGTCGGGCAGGATCGCCGGGACCGCGACCGAGTTCGCCGTCGCGTAGACGCCGGGGCCGGGCAGCGGGGAGATGCGGGCGTGCTCGCCGCGCAGCCGCTTCAGCACCGTCGCACGCTGGCCGATCTTGGTGTGCTGGCTGCTCTGCGAGCCGGACAGCACCATCGCGCCGAGCGCGGCGACCATCAGCAGGGCCGCGGTCAGCTCGAACGCCAGCAGGTAGTCGGTGAAGATCAGCCGGCCGAGGCCGGGGACGTTGCCGTTCCACCCGAGCCCGCCCTGCGCCAGCCCCGCGGGGGTGACGCTGGTCAGGCCGCGGGCCAGCCCGCCGACCAGCAGCGCGGCCAGCGCCACGCCGAACACCAGCGCCGCGGCCCGCTGCCCGCGCAGGACCTCGATCACCGAGTCCTTGGAGTCCCGTCCGACCAGCATGAGGACGAACAGGAACAGCATCATCACGGCGCCGGTGTAGACGATGATCTGCACGAACCCGAGGAACGGGGCGGACTGCACCAGGTACAGCACCGCGATCGAGAACATCGTCAGGACCAGCAGCAGCGCGGCGTGCACCGCGTGCCGGGCGAAGACCAGGCCGAGCGCACCGGCCAGCGCCACCGGTCCGAGGATCCAGAACGCGACCGCCTCGCCGGTGCTCACCTCCCCGGCCGCCTGGGCCAGGACCGCGGCCGTGGTCATCGGGCCTGCTCCTTGGTCTGGTCCTGGGCGGACACCTTCGCGAGCGTCGGGCCGGAGACGTAGTAGTCCTGCTCGTCGGAGCCCAGGCGCATCGGGTGCGGCGGCTGCTCCATGCCCGGCAGCAGCGGGGCCATCAGCTGCTCCTTGGTGTAGATGAGGTCCTGCCGGTTGTCGTCGGCCAGCTCGTAGAAGTTCGTCATCGTGAGCGAGCGCGTCGGGCAGGCCTCGATGCACAGGCCGCAGCCGATGCACCGCAGGTAGTTGATCTGGTAGATCGCGCCGTAGCGCTCACCGGGCGAGTACCGCGCCTCCTCGGTGTTGTCCCCGCCCTCGACGTAGATGGCATCGGCCGGGCAGGCCCAGGCGCACAGCTCGCAGCCGACGCACTTCTCCAGCCCGTCCGGGTGCCGGTTGAGCTGGTGGCGCCCGTGGTAGCGCGGCGCGGCGGGCGGGAAGTCCTCGGGGTACTCCTCGGTGACGACCTTCTTGAACATCGTCGAGAAGGTGACGCCGAATCCCTTGAAGAAGTCGAACATCTAGCGCGCGTCCTTTCCGGCCGTGACGGCCTTCCGACGCTTCGGGGGTGAGTCGGGGACCACCAGGTCCAGCGGCGGCACCGGATAGTCCGACGCCGGTTCGACCGGTGGTGCCTCGGTCTGCCGGTCGGGCAGCAGGAACGCCACCGCGAGCACGACGGCGAGCGCGAAGCCGATCAGCGACAGCAGCAGCACGTAGTTGTCCGAGCCGGTGTTGACGAACGCCCGGATGCCGAAGATCGCGACGATCCAGACCAGCATGACCGGGACCAGGACCTTCCAGCCCAGCTTCATGAACTGGTCGTAGCGGAACCGCGGCAGCGTCCCGCGCAGCCAGATGAACACGAACAGGAACAGCAGCACCTTGATGATGAAGGCGACGAACTGCATCCAGCCGTACTCGTTGAGGAAGCTCAGCGGCCACGGCCACATGCCGCCGCCGAGGAACAGCGTCACCGCCATCGCCGAGACGGTCACCATGTTCACGTACTCGGCGAGGAAGAACAGCGCGAACTTCAGCGACGAGTACTCGGTGTGGAACCCGCCGACCAGCTCCGACTCGGCCTCGGGGAGGTCGAACGGCGCCCGGTTGGTCTCGCCGACCATCGCGATCACGAAGACCACGAAGCTCGGCAGCAGGAGCCAGAAGTACCAGCCCGACGCCTGCGCCCCGACGATCGTCGCGGTGGACAGCGAGCCGGAGTAGAGGACGACGCCGACGACGGCCAGGCCCAGCGCGATCTCGTAGGAGATGACCTGGGCGGCCGAGCGCAGCGCCCCGAGCAGCGAGTACGGCGAGCCCGAGGCCCAGCCGCCGAGCACGATGCCGTAGACGCCGATCGAGGAGCAGGCCAGCACGACGAGCACGCCGACCGGGACGTCGACGAGCTGGAGCACCGTCTGCTCGCCGAAGATCGTGACCTCGCCGCCGAACGGGATGACGGAGAAGGCGACGAACGCCGGGATCGTCGAGATGACCGGGGCGATGAAGTAGACCTTCTTGTCGGCCATCGCCGGCATGATGTCTTCCTTGAACGCCAGCTTCAGACCGTCGGCGAGGCTCTGCAGCCAGCCGCCGGGGCCGGTCCGGTTCGGGCCCGGACGGTGCTGCATCCGGCCGACGACCTTGCGCTCCCAGTTGATCATGAACAGGGTCAGCACGACGCCGAGCGCGAACAGCCCGACGACCTTGATCAGGATCAGCCAGATCGGGTCGTCGGCGAGCAGCGCCTGGGTGTGCGTCAACTGGTCCACCGGGGCGGGCGGGACCTGGGACAGGTTCACGACGCGCTTCCGTTCCCGGCCGGACCGACCGTCACGAGGTCACCGTGGCCCACCCCGAGCGTGGGGCGGACGTGCGAGCCGGGCGAGCAGGTCGGCAGCCAGACGACGCCGTCGGGCAGGTCGGTCAGTGCGACCGGCAGGGTGATCGCCCCGCGGTCGGTGCGGACCGTCGCCTCGGCGCCCTCGACCAGCGCGAGCCGCTCCGCGGTGGCCGCGTTGACCTTGACGTAGGGCCGCCGCGCCGTGCCGGCGAGCGCGGGCTCGTCGATCTGGAGGCTGCCGTCGTCGATCATCTGGCGCGAGGTGGCGAGGACCGCCTGGCCGTAGCCGGGACGCCGGGCCTGGCCCGCCGTGTGGTCCGGTGCGACGCCGCCGGCGCGGCGCGAGCCGAGCCGCTCCAGCTCCCCGGCCGCGGCGGCCGGGGTCTGGGTGAACAGGTCGGCGTCCATCTCTACACCGAGGGTGTCGAGGACCCGGCAGTCCGGGAGCACGCCGGTCGCGTCGAGCGCGACTCCGAACTCGCGGCGGCGGCCCTCCCAGTTGACGTAGGCGCCGGAGCGCTGGGCGTCCGGGGCGACCGGGAGGACGACGTCGGCGAGCTCGGTGACCGCCGAGGTGTGGATCTCCAGGCTGACCAGGAACCCGACCTCGCGCAGCGCGGTGATCGCGGCCGTCGGGTCGGCCATGTCCTGCGGGTCGACGCCGCCGACGACGAGCGCGGCCAGCTCACCGGACGCGGCGGCGGCGAGGATCGCGTCGCCGTCGCGGCCCGGGGCGGACGGGACGGGGGCGCCCCAGACCTGCTCCAGCTCGGCGCGGGCGGCGGCGTCGGTGACGAGCCGGCCGCCGGGCAGCAGGGTGGGCAGCGCGCCCGCCTCGACCGCACCGCGGTCCCCGGCCCGGCGCGGCAGCCAGCCGATCGCCGCACCGGTGCGGGCGGCGAGCGCGGACACCGCCGAGTACAGGCCCGGCGACTCCGCGGCCCGGTCCCCGACGAGGATCACCGCGCCCGGCTGCTCCAGCGCGGCGACGACGTCGGCGCCCGGGTCGGCGACGACCGCGGCCTCCGCGCCGGGCACCGCGTGCAGCACGGTGGCGCCGGTCTTCTCGGCGCCGTAGCTGGTGAACGGGCCGACCTGGAAGTGGCGCAGCCCGCGCTTCCGGTACGCCTTGCGCAGGCGCAGGAAGACGATGCCCGACTCCTCCTCGGGGTCGGTGCCGACGGTGAGCACCGCGGGGGCGTTCTCGACCGCCGTGAAGGTCACCGAGTCCTGAGGAGTCCCCCCGGCGACGTGCGCGGCGAGGAACTCCAGCTCCTCGCCCGAGTGCGGGCGGGCGCGGAAGTCGATGTCGTTGGTGCCGGCGACGACGCGGGCGAACTTGGCGTAGGCGTAGGCGTCCTCGACGGTCAGCCGTCCCCCGGGCAGCACGCCGATGCCGCCGGCCGCGCGGGCCGCGAGCAGCCCCTCCGCGGCGACGGCGAGCGCCTCGGTCCAGGAGGCCTCCTCCAGCGCGCCGTCCGCGCGCCGGACCAGCGGCCGGGTGATGCGGCCCTGGCTACCGGTGTAGCGGAAGGCGAACCGGCCCTTGTCGCAGAGCCACTCCTCGTTGACCTCCGGGTCGTTGCCCGCCAGCCGGCGCAGCACGGTCCCGCGACGGGAGTCGGTGCGCGAGGCGCAGCCGGAGCTGCAGTGCTCGCACACGCCCGGGGTCGAGCGCAGGTCGAACGGGCGCGACCGGAACCGGTACGCGGCGCTGGTGAGCGCCCCGACCGGGCAGATCTGGATCGTGTTGCCGGAGAAGTAGGACTGGAACGGCTGGTCCTCGGCGATGCCGATCTGCTGCTTCGCCCCGCGCTCGAGCAGGTCGATGAACGGGTCGCCCGCGATCTCCTCGGAGAACCGGGTGCAGCGCTGGCAGAGCACGCAGCGCTCGCGGTCGAGCAGCACCTGGCTGGAGATCGGCAGCGGCTTCGGGAAGGTCCGCTTGGTCTCGACGAAGCGGGAGTCCGACCGGCCGTGCGCCATCGCCTGGTTCTGCAGCGGGCACTCGCCGCCCTTGTCGCAGATCGGGCAGTCCAGCGGGTGGTTGATGAGCAGCAGCTCCATCACACCCTGCTGCGCCTTGTCGGCCCGCTCGGAGGTGTGCTGGGTCTTCACCACCATCCCGTCGGCGACGGTCATGGTGCAGCTGGCCTGCGGCTTCGGCATCGGCCGGCCGCCCATCTCCACCTCGACCAGGCACTGGCGGCAGGCGCCGGCCGGGTCGAGGAGCGGGTGGTCGCAGAACCGCGGGATCACGATGCCGAGGCGCTCGCAGGTGCGGATCAGCAGCTCGCCCTTGGGGGCGTCGACGACCTGGCCGTCGATGGTGAGACGGACGTGGCCCTCGGGGACGGGTGTCTCCTCGGTGGCGTTCCGCTCCGGTGTGAGGGTCATGCGCTCGCTCCGGTCAGTGCGGCCAGCTGCTCCGGGCGGTCCACATCGGGCTGCTCCGCGATGAGGTCCAGGAACTCCTGGCGGAAGTACTTGATGGCGCTGGTGATGGGGCTCGTCGCACCGTCGCCGAGGGCGCAGAAGGAGCGGCCGAGGATGTTGTCGCAGACGTCGAGCAGGGTGTCGATGTCGGTCGAGGTGCCCTCGCCGCGCACCATCCGCTGCAGCACCTGGACCAGCCAGTACGTGCCCTCCCGGCACGGGGTGCACTTGCCGCAGCTCTCGTGCTTGTAGAACTCGGTCCACTTCATGACCGCCCACGGCACCGAGACGGTCTCGTTGAAGACCTGCACCGCGGTCGTCCCCAGCATGGAGCCGGCCTCGGCCGCGCCCTCGAAGTCCAGGGGGACGTCGAGGTGCTCGGCGGTGAACAGCGGTGTCGACGAGCCGCCCGGGGTCCAGAACTTCAGCGGGATCCCGTCCTTCATCCCGCCGGCGAGCTCCAGGAGCTCCCGCATCGTGATGCCCAGCGGCGCCTCGTACTGGCCGGGACGCTCGACGTGCCCGGAGACCGAGTAGATCTTCGGGCCGGGCGACTTCTCGCGCCCCATCGAGCGGAACCAGGCCGCCCCGCCGTTGACGATGGCGGGGACGCTGGCGATGGTCTCGACGTTGTTGACGACGGTCGGGCAGGCGTAGAGCCCGGCGGTCGCCGGGAACGGCGGCTTGAGCCGGGGCTGACCGCGACGGCCCTCGAGCGAGTCGAGCAGCGCCGTCTCCTCCCCGCAGATGTAGGCACCCGCACCGGCGTGCACCACGATCTCCAGGTCGAACCCGGAGCCGAGGATGTCGCGGCCGAGGTAGCCCTTCGCCTTCGCCTCGCGGACGGCGGCGCGCAGCCTGCGGATGCAGTGCAGCGCCTCGCCGCGGACGTAGATCGCGCAGAAGTTGGCGCGGATCGCGTAGCTGGTGACGATGCAGCCCTCGATGAGCGCGTGCGGGTCGGCCATCATCGTCGGGATGTCCTTGCAGGTACCCGGCTCGCCCTCGTCGGCGTTGATGACCAGGTACTTCGGCTTCGCACCGGGCCCCGTGCCGCTGCCGTCGTCCTGCGGGATGAACCCCCACTTCATGCCGGTGGGGAACCCGGCACCACCGCGGCCGCGCAGCCCGGAGTCCTTCACCAGCTGGATGAGCTGGTCGGGGTGGGCGGCGAACGCGGTACGCAGGGAGGTGTAGCCCTCGAGCTGCTCGTAGGTGTCGATCGACCAGGACCGCGGCGACAGCCAGCGCCTGGTCAGGACGGGCGTGATCGGGTCCGGCTTGCGCACAGGCTCTGTGGTGCTCATGCGATCACTTCTTCTCCGGTAGCGCGGGCATCGCCGGCGGCTCGTCGGGCAGCGCCGGGGCGGTCCAGCCGTTCTCCTCGGCCATCCGGGCCCCGCGCACCGACTCGATCGCACCGGACGGGCCCTCGACGCGGGCCGTCGTGTCGACGCCTCCGGCGTCGTCGGTGAACCCGGCCAGCTCCAGCTCGACGGTCCGCAGATCGGTCAGCGGCGCCCCGCGGGTCGGCTGCGGGCGCTCGCCGCGACGCAGGGCGTCGACGAGCTCCACCGCGGACTCGACGGTCTGGTTGTCGAAGTACTCGTAGTTGACCTGCAGCACCGGGGCGAGGTCGCAGGCCGCGAGGCACTCGGCGTGCTCGAGGGTGACCGAGCCGGTGCTGCCGGGCTCCCCCGCCGTCTCCTCGTGGCCCAGCGGACGGTCCTCGGTACCCAGCTGCGTGCGCAGGCGGGCGTAGATGTCGTCGCCGCCCAGCGCCGCGCACAGCGTGTTGGTGCACACACTGACCAGGTGCTCGCCGCACGGGGTGCGCTTGTACATCGTGTAGAACGTCGCCACCGCCGACACCTCGGCGGTGGTCAGCTCCAGCGCCTCCGCGCAGTAGCGGATGCCGTCGGGGCTGACGTACCCCTCGACCGACTGGACCAGGTGCAGCAGCGGCAGCAGGGCCGACCGGGACTCCGGGTAGAGGGAGATGATCTCCGTGGTGCGCTGCCGGGTCAGCTCGTCGAACACCGGCGAGACGGGGCTCTTCTCCTGCGGGGGGACCGTCATCGGTCGCAACCTCCCATCACGGGATCGATCGAGGCGACGGCCGCGATGACGTCGGCGACCTGGCCGCCCTCGCTCATCGCGGGCATCGTCTGCAGGTTCACGAAGCTGGGGTCCCGGACGTGGATGCGGACCGGGCGGGTGCCGCCGTCGGACACGGCGTGCACCGCGAGCTCGCCGCGCGGGGACTCGACGGCCGCGTAGGCCTGCCCCGGCGGGACTCCGAAGCCCTCGGTGACCAGCTTGAAGTGGTGGATCAGCGACTCCATCGACTGACCCATGATCTTGCGGACGTGCTCGAGGGTGTTGCCCATGCCGTCGCTGCCGACCGACAGCTGCGCCGGCCAGGCGACCTTCGGGTCGTCGACCATGACGCGGCCCGGGCCGAGCTCGTCGAGCTTCGTCACCGCCTGCTCCATGATCTTGAGCGACTCGTGGATCTCGGCGACGCGCATCCGGTAGCGGGCGAAGCAGTCGGCCTCGGTGGCCGTCGGGACCTCGAAGTCGTACTGGTCGTAGACCGAGTACGGCATGTGCTTGCGCAGGTCCCAGGCCAGACCGGCCGAGCGCAGGATCGGACCGGACGCGCCGAGGGCCAGGCAGCCGTCGACGGGCAGGTAGCCGACGCCCTCCAGGCGCTGGCGCCAGATCGGCTGCCCGGTGAGCAGCCGGTCGTAGTCGGGCAGCCGGGAGTTCATGACCTTCAGGAAGTCACGGACCTTCTCCTGCCAGCCCTCGGGCATGTCCTGGGCGAGGCCGCCGGGGCGGATGAACGCGTGGTTCATCCGCAGGCCGGTGAGGAACTCCAGCAGGTGGAGCACCTCCTCGCGCTCGCGGAAGCCGGAGGTCATGCCGGTCAGTGCGCCCAGCTCCATGCCGCCGGTGGCCAGCGCGACCAGGTGCGAGCCGATCCGGTTCAGCTCCCAGAGCAGCACCCGCAGGTGCTCGGCCCGCTGCGGGACCTCGACGCCCAGCAGCTTCTCGACGGCCATGCAGTAGGCGCCCTCGTTGAACAGCGGGGCCAGGTAGTCCGCCCGGGTCACGAAGGTCACGCCCTGGGTCCAGGTCCGGTACTCGCAGTTCTTCTCGATACCGGTGTGCAGGTAGCCGATGACCGCGCGGCCCTGGGTGACGGTCTCGCCCTCCAGCTCCAGGACCAGGCGCAGCACCCCGTGCGTCGACGGGTGCTGCGGGCCCATGTTGATGACGATGCGGTCGTCGTGCTCGGCCTCGAGCAGGTCGTCCCAGTCGCCGCCGGTGACGGTGTAGACCGTGCCCTCGGTGGTCTCCCGGCCGGGCGCGGCGTACGGGTCGGTGGTGGCGTCGGCGGTGGTGGGGTCGGCGTCAGTCGTCACGAGTAGGCCCTCCGCTCATCGGGCGGGGGGATCTCCGCGCCCTTGTACTCCACGGGGATGCCGCCCAGCGGGTAGCTCTTGCGCTGGGGGTGGCCGTCCCAGTCGTCCGGCATGAGGATCCGGGTCAGCGCCGGGTGGCCGTCGAAGACGACGCCGTACATGTCCCAGGTCTCGCGCTCGTGCCAGTCGGCCGTCGGGTAGACGTCGACGACGCTCGGCACGGTGGGCGGGTTCGCGGCGTCTCCCATGTCGAGCGCGACCTCCAGGCGCACCCGGCGCCGGTAGGTCATCGACAGCAGGTGGTAGACGACGTGCAGCGGCCGGTCGACCGGGGCGCCGTCCGGCGCCGAGTAGTCCACACCGGACACGCCGGAGCAGAACTCGAAGCGCAGGCCCGGGTCGTCGCGCAGGGTGCGGGCGACCTCGTGCAGCCGGGCGGGCTCGACGTAGAGGGTCATCTCGTCGCGGTCGATCGTGACCTGCTCGATCGCGGCGCGCGGGATGCGGCGCTCGTCGAGGGCCGCGCCGAGCTCGTCGGCGAACTCGTCGAACCAGCCGCCGAAGGGCCGCTCGGCCGGGGCCGGGGCCCAGCCCTGCAGACGCAGGCCGCCGTAGCCGGAGGTGTCGCCGGAGCCGCGGACGCCGAACATGCCCGAGCGGGTACGGGTCTCGGTCATCCTCTGCGCGGGGCGGGCGCCGCCCAGCGCGTCGGAGGGGGTGGCCGCGTCCCCGGGAGCGGCCAGGTCGCCGGGGGCCTCGCCGCCCGCCATCCGCTGCTCCTCGGCCGCGGCGCCGCTCTCCTGCGACGACGAGTGCGCGCCGCCGGTGGGCTCGGCCCCGTCCTTGGAGGTGCCGGTCGGCTCGGTCACGTCGCGTCACCTCCGCGGGCCGCGTCGGCCAGCGACGGCAGCTCCAGGGTCTCCCCCGGCGCGAGCGCGTTCGGGGCCGGTTTGGGCTGCGAGCCCGGCTCCAGGTAGTTCGGGACGTCGGGGGTGTGCGTGGTCTTCAGCGCACCGAGCTGCTTGTGCTTCGGCGCGTACTTGACCGACGACGGCACCATCGGCGTGCGGTACCCGGACTCGGCGAGCTCGGCGGCCCGCTTCGGGCCGAGCGGCTCGTCCATGATCTTGGCGTGGATCTTGAGGATCGCGTCGATCAGCATCTCCGGCCGCGGCGGGCAGCCGGGCAGGTACATGTCGACCGGGACGACGTGGTCCACGCCCTGGACGATCGCGTAGTTGTTGAACATGCCGCCGGAGCTGGCGCACACGCCCATGGCGAGCACCCAGCGCGGCTCGGGCATCTGGTCGTAGATCTGGCGCAGGACCGGCGCCATCTTGTTGCTCACGCGGCCCGCGACGATCATCAGGTCCGCCTGGCGCGGCGAGGCCCGGAAGACCTCCATGCCGAACCGGGCGAGGTCGTAGCGCGGGGCGCCGGTGGTCATCATCTCGATGGCGCAGCAGGCCAGGCCGAACGTGGCAGGCCAGAGCGACGACTTCCGGGTCCAGTTGACCAGTTTCTCGACGTTGGTCAGCAGGACGCCGCTGGGCAGGTTCTCCTCGAGTCCCATGACGGCCTCAGCTCCACTCGAGCCCGCCGCGACGCCATTCGTAGGCGTACGCGAAGGCGATCGTGGCGATGTAGAGCGTGATGGCCACGAACCCGAAGACGCCGACCGCATCGGCGACGACGGCGTACGGGTACATGAACACCAGCTCGATGTCGAACAGGATGAACAGCATCGCCGTGAGGTAGTAGGCGACCGGCACACGACCGCCGCCGACGACCGGCTGCGGGGAGGGCTCGATACCGCACTCGTAGGAGTCCAGCTTGGCCCGGTTGAACCGGCGCGGACCGATCAACGGCGCGGAGGCGACCGAGAACACCGCGAAGCCCGCCGCCAACACGAACAGCAGGACGAGCGGGAGATAGGGATCGAGCATTCCTACACCTTCGTTGTCGCGGCGCCACCGTCGTTGGTGGTGATCGACGAGCCGGTCGCGGCGACCCTATGTCCGGTCCCCTGTGACCAAGAACCCAGGCGAGCCTTACCTGTGACGGGGCGCGGGTCACATGTGATCCGCATCCGTGCAGGTCGGCGCGCTCCGGGTCGCGTGTCTCCCACCACCCTTGTGAAAAAGTTCACGAACTGCGCGAGCAGTGTAGGACGACGTCGCCGTGATCGCGTGGGCGGATCGGGCGACGACGCGGGACTCCTTGCGGCGCAACGCGCTTCGACGCAGGGTCAGTGGGCGGTGACGGCCGGTGCCGGGCTGCGCATCGCGGCGTCCCCTCGCACAGTCGGCCCTCCCGCGGTCGACCTCCCACGCAGCCGACCACCGACCGCCGACCACCGGGCGCAGGGTGACCGGCCGCCACAGCGCCCACCGCTGCACCGCGGACCGCCGCGTGCCATGAGAGACGCGACTCCGGACCCTCCCTTCTCCGAATCCGCTTACCCGGTAAGCGAATTCCGAGAAGGGAGCACGTCGTCGCGTGGTGCTGCCGGGCCCGGCGCAGCGGATCGAGCGCGATCCCCGGGGCCGTGCATTCCCTTGCCAACTCGCTTACCCGGTGAGCGGATTCGCCCGACCCCGGGCGCTGACCCGCGGAAACCCGTCACCGTGTGCACTGTTGCGCGGCGGAGCGGGCTCCTGCAGGGGCGCGAGCCGGTGCACGGACGACCGCCCGGCCGCCGTCGCGACCGCCCGCGTGCAGCGCCCGGCTCCGCCACGGCGTCGGCCCCTGTGTCGCAGGCCGCCTCGGCAGGGCCCGTCCACGAGGACCGTGGCGGGACGGGGCGGCGGGGGCTCAGGCCGGCTTGTACGCCCGGTGCAGCGCGACGGCGCCGAAGGTCAGGTTCCGCCAGGCCGGGCGCTCCCAGCCGGCGTCGGCGATCTTCCCGGCGAGTGCGGGCTGGTCGGGCCAGTCCCGGATCGACTCGGCCAGGTACAGGTAGGCCTCGGGGTTCGAGGAGACCGTGCGGGCGATCGCCGGGAGGGCGTGGCCGAGCACCGCGTTCTGGTAGAGCACGCGGAAGGGGGCCCAGGTCGGCGTCGAGAACTCGCAGACGACCAGGCGGCCGCCGGGGCGGGTCACGCGGGCCATCTCACGCAGGCCGGCGACGGTGTCGTTCACGTTGCGCAGGCCGAAGGAGATGGTGACGGCGTCGAAGCTGCCGTCGGCGAAGGGCAGGTGCAGCGCGTCGGCGGCGGCCTTCGGGACGTCACGGCGGGCGCCCGCACGCAGCATGCCGAGGGAGAAGTCCGCAGCGACGCACCAGGCGCCGTCCTTCGCCAGCTCGACGGTCGAGACCGCGGTCCCCGCGGCGAGGTCGAGGACCTTCTCGCCCGGGCGCAGGCCGAGGGCCCGGCGGGTCTGGATCCGCCAGTAGCGGTCCTGGCCGCCCGACAGCGCGGTGTTGGTCAGGTCGTAGCGCCGGGCGACGCCGTCGAACATGCGGGCGACGTCGGTCGGGTTCTTGTCGAGCTCGGCGCGGGACACGGGCACAGCTTAGGCGACGCAGCCGCCGGCTCACCGCTGTCCGAACCGCCGTCCGAACTGCTGCCCGAACTGCTCGCGCAGCACCTCACGCAGGCCGCTCAGGTACTCGGCGCGCACCCGGACGGCGACGCCCTCCCACTCGGCCGACGGCGTGCTGACACCGTTGCCGTCGCCGGTGAAGGCGCCCATGCCGTGCAGGGCGATCCAGCGGTGGTCGTAGTCGTGCGGCGCCGCCCGGTCCCAGGCGACGGCGCGGACCGCGGCCCGGCGGACCCGGGCCGGGTCGGCGAAGGCCCAGCGGTTCACCGGCTCGCCGAAGCGGTCGCGCAGCACGGCCAGCGCCTGGGCGGCGGTGGTGTCGGTGCAGCGGCAGGCGTCGTAGCGGGCCCGCAGCTG
The DNA here is from genome assembly GCF_020131375.1 of Pseudonocardia sp. ICBG1034. NCBI lineage: Bacteria > Bacillati > Actinomycetota > Actinomycetes > Pseudonocardiales > Pseudonocardiaceae > Pseudonocardia > Pseudonocardia sp. ICBG1034. The sequence continues at coordinate 775,289 of NZ_JAHLEK010000015.1, read as the reverse complement.
GCCCGCGTAGAACCAGCGGGCGGCCTCGGGCATCGCGCCGTCGGCGACGAGGTTCTCCGACAGCGCGAACAGCACCGGCGGCATCTGCCGGTGCGGTGCGTCGAGGACCTCGGCACGGGCGGCGGCACGGACCGCGGGCGCGGGGTCGAGCAGCCGGGACATCAGGCGGACGGTGGCGGAGGTGTCGACCGTGGCGAGCTCACCACGGGGCGCGACGACGACGGTGCGGCTCATGGGACCACCGTCGCCGCCGGGCCGCGGCCACGGATCCGCACGACTACGCAGGCACCTCCCCGACCGCGTCGACCCGGCCGGGCGGCGGCGTGCCGGTCAGGCCGCGAGGCGCTCCGGGGCCGCGGCGCGGAGCACGTCGCCGTAGTGGGCGAGCAGCTCGTCGCCGACCGCGGTCCAGGTGCGGCGCAGCACCGACTGGCGGGCGGCCAGGCCGAACTCCCGGTTGCGCTGCGGCTCGCACAGCGCGGCGACCGCCCCGACCAGCTCGCGGTCGGCGGCGTCGGTGGCCGGGTCGCCGGGCTCCCCGCCGTCGGGGCGGGGTGCCACGAGGTAACCGGTGCGGTCGGGCAGCACGAGGTCGCGCGGGCCGCCCGCGTCGGGCGCGACCACCGGGACGCCCGAGGCGAGTGCCTCCTGCACGGCCTGGCAGAACGTCTCGGCCTGGCCGGTGTGGACGAACACGTCGAGGCTGGCGTAGATCTGCGCGAGCTCGTCGCCGCCGCGGTGCCCGAGGAACGCCGCCGAGGGCAGCCGCTCGCGCAGACCGTCGGCGCTGGGGCCGTCGCCGACGACGACCAGCCGCGTCCCGGGCAGCTCCCCCAGCACGGCGAGCCGCTCGACCTGCTTCTCCGGGGCGAGGCGGCCGACGAAGCCGACGAGCCGCTCGCCGTTCGGGGCGAGCCGGCCGCGCAGTGCGTCGCTGCGCCGCGACGGGGTGAACCGGCGGGTGTCGACGCCGCGCGCCCACTGGTGCACCCGCGGGACGCCGCGCTCGCGCAGGGCCCCGGTCGCCCAGCTCGACGGCGCGAGGGTCCGGTCGGCCATGCCGTGCAGCCGGCAGGTCCAGCGCCACGCGGCCCGCGCGGTCAGCCCGAGCCCGTACGCGGAGGCGAACCCGGCGACGTCGGTCTGGTAGATCGCGACCGTCGGCACGCCGAGGCGCCGCGCCGCCGCCAGCCCCCGCGCCCCGACGACGAACGGCGCCGCCAGGTGCACCACGTCCGGCCGGAACCGGCGCAGCGCGGTCAGGATCCGCCTGCTGGGCACCCCGACCGGCATCGAGTTCACCACCGGCAGCTCGACGGCCGGGATCCGCACGACCGGGATCCCCTCGTGGGAGTCCGGCTCCCCGGTGCCCGGCGCGATCACCACGACGTCGTGCCCCCCTGCCCGCAGGTGCTCGCACACCCGCAGCACCGAGTTGGTGACGCCGTTGACCACCGGCAGGAAGCATTCCGAGACGATTGCGACGCGCACGGCCGGAACGGTGACGGGGGCGGGACAGCGGGCCGGGTCCCTGGCGTGATCAACCACCCAACCCTGGGCGAACATCGGGTGGGCGGGTCACGAGTTGGCACGTCCGGCACAAGGTGGACACCCGCACGTCGTCGCCGGGACATCACCCGCCCGGACACTCGGGTCGCATGACGGCCGTGCCCCACACCCCGCCACACCCGGCGCCACCACCGGTGCCGTCCCCCCGGCCGGTGGACCCGGCACTGCTCTCCCGCGCGCTCGAGACCGCGGGCCGGCTGGCCAACGACGCCGCCGAGGTGATCACCGCGACGCTGGGTCGCGAGCACACCGGATCGCTCGACGCGTCGGCCAAGGCCAACCCGTTCGACTGGGTCACCGACACCGACCGCACCCTGGAGCGGCACACCCGCCGGGTGCTGGCCGCGGAGTTCCCCGGCTGGCCGGTCGTCGGCGAGGAGTTCGGCGCCGACGCCGGTGCCGACACCGCACCGCTGCGCTGGGTCGTCGACCCGGTCGACGGCACCGCGAACTACGTGGCGGGCCTGCCCTGGTGCGCCTACAGCCTGGCCCTGGTCGACGGTGACGGCCCGGCCGTGGGCGTCGTCGCCGACCCGGGCCGCGGCCAGATCTACGCCGCCGCCCGCGGGCGCGGCTTCCGGGCCAACGGCGTGCCGGTGCCGTCGCGGCGCACCGCCCGGGTCGCCGGGTCGCTGATCTGCGCCGAGGACCCCGACCCCGGGTTCGTCGAGCGCGCCCGCGCCGCGCACGTCGGCGTGCGGGTGCTCGGCTCGGCCGCGCTGGCGATCACCCAGGTCGCGCTGGGCAACGCCGTCGCCGCGGTGCTGACCCGCTACCACGAGTGGGACGTCGCCGGGGCGCTCTGCCTGGCCACCGAGGCCGGCGCGCTGGTGCTGGGCCGCGACGGCCGGTCGACGCCGCTGCCCGAGGGCGGGCTGCTCGTCGCCGCACCGCAGGTCGCCGCCGAGGTCGGGGCGCTCTGGCGGGGCTGAGCCCGGTGCGGGGCGGCCCGGTGCGGTCCGGTCCGGTGCGGTCCGGGCGCCGTCAGACGGTGCCGGTGCGGGCCCGGCGGCGGCGCAGCCACACGTACAGCGGCCCGAGGAGCACCCAGCCGCCCGCGATCAGCCCGGCGACCGGGAGGATCCCGTCGACGGCGGTGCGGCCCGCGACGCGCACGTGCGTCGGGTCGGCGGTGTCGTACTCGACGTAGATGTTCTCGCCCGGGGTGAGCCCGACCGGGTAGGAGATGCCCGCGGCCGGGGTCTGCAGCCGGCCCTCGTCGTCGACGAAGCTGACCAGGGTGCGCCAGTAGTCCGAGCCGTCGAGGACGGTCGCGGCGGTGGTGCCGCGGTTGCCGTCGATCGCCGCGTCCTCCAGGAACGCACCACCCAGGGCCACCAGCGCGACCAGCGTCCACGCCAGTGCGACGGCCAGGACGATCTCGGGCAGGTGGTACCGCGTCCGGCCGATGAGACGGGCCGCCACGGCCGAGGTCTCGGTCAGCACATCGCCGGTGGGACGGCCGCTCGGACTGGTCACGGGACCCGATTCTAGGAGCGCTCCGGCACCCGGGTGTGTCCGGTGCCTCCCACCCTGGCGCCCGCCCCGGCCGAGGAAGTTGCCTACTCTCGAAGGGTGACCGTCGCACCGGCCAGCACCGCGTTGCGCGTCCGGACACGCCCGCTGCGGCTCGACGGGCGGCTGCTGGACGTGCTGCCCGCCGACGCCGGGGCGCTGTCCTGGGTGCGCCAGGGCGAGGGCGTGGTCGGCTGGGGCGAGGTCGCGCGGTTCACCGCGTCGGGGCCCGAGCGCTTCGCCGAGGCCGACCGTTGGTGGCGCCGCGTGGTCGACCGGCTCGACGCCGGCGCCGGCTACGACGACGTCCGCCTCCCCGGCACCGGCGCCCTCGCGTTCGCGTCGTTCACCTTCGCCGACGGCTGCCCGGGCTCGGTGCTCGTCGTACCGCGGGTGATCGTCGGGCGGCGCGGGCACCGCGCCTGGATCACCGAGATCACCCCCGCCGACGCCCCGGAGACCCCGGGCAGGCTGCCGGTCCCGTCGCCGGTGCGCCCGAGTGGACGGCTGCGCTACGCCGACGGCCAGGTGTCCGCGCACCGGTACCGGGCCGCCGTCGCCGCGGCGGTCGGGCGGATGCGCGACGGGGAGCTGGAGAAGGTGGTGCTCGCGCACGACCTGCTCGCCGTCGCCGACCGCCCGCTGGACCCCCGGTTCCTGCTCCGCGGCCTCGCCCGGCGCTACCCGACGTGCTGGAGCTACGCCGTCGACGGCCTGGTCGGCGCCACCCCCGAGCTGCTGTTGCGGCTGCGCGGGCGGACCGTGGAGTCGCGGGTGCTGGCGGGCACGATGTGGCCCGGCTCCGGGTCGGACGGCGACACCGCGGGCGCGCTGATCGGCTCGTCGAAGGACCGCCGCGAGCACGCCTACGCCGTGGATTCCCTCGCCGCGTCGCTGCGCCCCCTGGTGGCCGAGCTGCACGTACCGGATGCGCCGTCGGTGCTGACCCTGCCGAACGTGTCGCACCTGTCCAGCGACGTGCACGCCCGCCTCGATCCGGCCCGGCCCGCGTCGCTGCTGACGCTGATCGGAGCGGTGCACCCGACGGCCGCCGTCGGCGGCACCCCGACCCCGGACGCGACGGCGCTGATCTCCGACATCGAGGGTCTCGACCGCGGCCGCTACGCGGGCCCGGTCGGCTGGGTCGACGCCGAGGGCGCGGGCGAGATGGGCATCGCGCTGCGCTGTGCCGAGCTGCAGGGACGCACGGCGCGGCTGTTCGCCGGGTGCGGGATCGTCGCCGACTCCGAGCCCGACGGCGAGGTGCGCGAGGCCGCCGCCAAGATGCGCGCGGTCCGCGAGTCCCTGGAGGGCTGAGCCCGGCCCGGGCCGGGCGGACGCCGTGTCCGCCGGGGCGTGGCAGCACGTGCTGCGGCGCGGACGCGGGCGGGACCGGCTCAGTCCAGCGCCGCGGCGACCACCCGGCGGAGCTCGGCGTGCGCGTCGCGCAGCCCGGCGCGGTGCGCCGCGACCCGGACCAGCCGCCGTCCCGAGCCGGGGCGGGCCGCGAGCTCGCCCGCGTCGCCGCCCCAGTCAGCCGCCCGCCAGCCCGCCGCCCGGGCCAGGGCCACGAGGTCGACGCCGGTCGGCGTGCCGAAGACGCGCTCGAAGGCGTGGGCGTGCGACGGGCCGCCCTGTTCGAGCAGGTGGAAGATGCCGCCGCCGTCGTCGTCGAGGACGGTGACGGTCAGGTCCGGGGACGGCTCCCCCGGGCCCACGACCAGTCCGGTGGAGTCGTGCAGCAGCGTGAGATCGCCGAGCAGCAGCGCCGTCGGGCCCGGGTGGGCGAGCGCGGCGCCGAGGGCGGTCGACACCGTCCCGTCGATGCCCGCGACCCCGCGGTTCGACCGCACGGTGAGCCCGGGGCGGGGCACGGCGGCCAGCGCGACGTCGCGCACCGGGTTCGACGAGCCGAGGACGAGCTGGCCGCCGTCGGGCTGGGCCGCGACGAGGTCGCGGGCCAGCCGCAGGCCGGGTGCGCCGGCGGCGGTGCCGTCGTCGAGCGCGGTGTCGAGGGACTTGGCCGCGGCCCGGTCCGCGTCGCGCCAGGACCGCACCCAGTCCTCGGGCGGGGACAGCGCGGGCAGCGCACCGACGGCCCGGACCGTGCCGGCGACGTCGGTCCACGGGGCGCCGTCCGGACCGGGATCGGCGAACACCGCCACCGACGGGTCGGCGAGCAGCGCGGCGACGCCCCGGTGCAGGGTGGGCCTGCCGAGCACGACGACCTGGGTGGGGCGCAGCTCCGGCCGGTCGAGCAGCCACGGCCCGGTGCGCAGCGCGTGCGCCCACCAGCACGACGACGGCTCCGCGACCAGAGGGGCCCCGCCGAGCAGGCCGGGGTCCGCGGCGGGCCCGCCCGCCCCGGCGACGACGAGCGTGCGCGCCCCCGGGTCGAGCTCCAGCGGGGGCAGCGCGCGGACCGGGCGGGACACGGCGGTCCACGGCGCACCGCCGGGCCGTCCGGCGGGGAGGTCCGCGCCCGGCAGACCGGCGTCGTGGTGCCCGGTGTCCGGCCCGGGCGGGTCGTCGTCGGGCACGAGCGGGTCGGTGTAGGGCAGGTCCAGGTGCACCGGGCCGGGCGCGCCCGCGCCGGCACCGACGGCCGCGGCGAGCATCCGCGCGACGACCGCCCGCCAGCGCCGCGCCTCCGGCTCGGTGGTGCCCACCGGCACCGGCAGCGCGCCCGCCCAGCGCACGGCGCCGCCGTACAGACCGGCCTGGTCGACGGTCTGGCTGGCGCCGGTGCCGACGAGCTCCGGCGGCCGGTCCGCGGTCAGGACCAGCAGCGGGACCCCCGAGTGCGACGCCTCCAGCACCGCGGGGTGCAGGTTCGCCGCGGCCGTCCCGGACGTGACGACGACCGGGACCGGGCGGCCCGACGCCAGCGACAGGCCGAGCGCGAGGAAGCCCGCGGCACGTTCGTCGATGCGCACGTGCAGGCGGACCGTGCCCCGCTCGTCGGCCCGGGCCAGCGCGAACGCGGGTGGCGCGTTGCGGGAGCCGGGGCACAGGACCGCGTCGGTGACACCGGCCCGCGCCAGCTCGTCGACGAGTACGCGCGCCTGCGCGGTCGAGCCGTTCACCCCATCACCCCTCACGACGACGGTACCGGCGTACCGCCCGCGATCCCCACCGAGGCCGGTCGGCTGAGGCACGGATCATCGTCGTACCGGCCGGTTCAGGGCCGCAGGTACTCGAACGGGGTGGCCACGGTGGCCCCGGGCAGCTGCTCCGCCGTCCGCTCGGCGGCCGCGCGCAGGAACGTGCCGGGATCGGTCATCGGGCCGCCGCCCAGCCCGTCGAGGCAGGCGCGGTGCGCGGACGGCGACGCGACGGCGACGGAGCCGCCGTACTCCATGTCGTCGGGATGGGCGACGACCACCAGCGCCCGGTCGAAGTCCTCCGGCAGGGGCAACAGGTCGGCCATGTGGCCCAGTCCGCCGCGCAGCCGCGACCGGGTGTGGCCGGGCCACGTCACGGTCGGGGTACCGATGTGGCCGGAACCGGTGAAAACGGCGCACCGCGGCCCTACCGTGACGCCACCGCAGATGTCCGTCGATGGGGAGGGACCGTGTCCGACACGCACGCCGGCGCCACCGCGCCGGGATCACCGACGCCACCGGCGTCCGACCAGCCGCACACGCCGATCGCGAAGGTCGTCGCGGGGAGCATGCTGGGCACGACCGTCGAGTGGTACGACTACTTCCTCTACGGCGTCGCCGCCGCCCTGGTGTTCCCGGCGGTGTTCTTCCCCGAGTCCGACGGCGCGACCGGGACCCTGCTCTCGCTCGGCACGTTCGCGGTCGGGTTCATCGCGCGCCCGGTGGGCGGCCTGGTCTTCGGCCACTACGGCGACAAGATCGGCCGCAAGAAGCTGCTGGTCCTGTCGCTGATGATGATGGGCGCCTCGACGTTCGCGATCGGCCTGCTGCCGGCCTACGCCACGATCGGGATCGCCGCGCCGCTGCTGCTCGTCGTGCTGCGGCTGATCCAGGGCTTCGCGCTGGGCGGTGAGTGGGGCGGCGCGGTCCTCATCGTCTCCGAGCACGGGAAGCCCGAGCACCGTGGGTTCTGGGCGAGCTGGCCGCAGGCCGGTGCCCCGGCCGGTCAGCTGCTGGCCAACGGCCTGCTCGCGATCATGGCGCTGGTGCAGTCCGAGGAGGCGTTCCTGGCCTGGGGCTGGCGGATCCCGTTCCTGCTGTCCGCGGTGCTGGTCCTGATCGGCCTCTACGTCCGCCTCGCCGTCGAGGAGTCCCCGGTCTTCCGGGAGGCGCAGGCCAGGGCCGCCGCGCGGGCCGCGGCCGGCGAGAAGGACACCATGCCGATCCTGGACGTCCTGCGGCTCTACCCGCGCGAGGTCCTCACCGCGATGGGCGCCCGGTTCGCGGAGAACGTCTCGTACTACATCTTCACGATCGTCATCTCGACGTACGTGAAGGAGCAGTTCGGGCTGCCGTCGTCGTTCGTGCTGGGCGCGGTGCTGATCGGTGCCGCGGTGCACCTGGTGACCACCCCCATGTGGGGTGCGGTCTCCGACCGGGTCGGCCGCAAGCCGGTCTACCTGTTCGGCGCCGCCGGCGTCGGTGTCTGGGCGTTCGTGTTCTTCTTCCTGGTGGACACGCAGAGCTTCGCCCTCACCGCCGTCGCGGTGACGGTCGGGCTGGTGTTGCACGGCGCGATGTACGGCCCGCAGGCGGCGTTCCTGTCCGAGCTGTTCGGCACCAGGGTGCGCTACTCGGGCATCTCGATCGGCTACCAGCTGGCGTCGGTGTTCGCGGGCGGCCTGGCCCCGCTGATCGCGGCGTCGCTGCTGGTCGCGACGGGTACCGGCTACTCGATCGCCGTGTACATCGCGGTCGCGTCGGTGGTCACGATCATCGCCGTGGCGAGCTACTCGGAGACCCGTACCCGGCGCCTCGACGAGGACGACGCGCTGACCAGGACCTGATCCGGTATGTACCACCCGAACCGCGCCGCGGTCCGGCGGAACGCCTCCCGGGGGCGTAGAACGGGTGCGACCCGTCGATCACCCCCGGGAGGCCGGACCCGTGCCGCGCACCGACTTCACGATCAGCACCCCCGACGGCGACGCCGCCGCCACCCTGCACACCCCCGACGGGGACGGCCCGTGGCCGGGCGTGCTCCTCTACCCCGACGCCGGCGGTGTCCGGACGGCCATCCACGACATGGCCGCGCACCTGGCGTCGCTCGGCTACGCGGTGCTGCTGCCCGACGTCTACCACCGGCACGGCGACTGGGCCCCGTTCGACTTCGCCACCGTGTTCTCCGACCAGCCCGAGCGGGCCCGGCTGATGGGGATGGTGAGGTCGCTGACGCCCGAGTTCGTCGCCGTCGACGCCGAGGCGTGGGTGACCGCGCTGCTGGAGCGGCCCGAGGTCGGCGGCAGGGCGGTCGGCACCACCGGCTACTGCATGGGCGGGGTGATGAGCCTGCGCACCGCCGCGACGCAGCCGGAGCGGGTCGCGGCCGCGGCGTCGTTCCACGGGGGCGACCTCGCCACCGACGACCCGGCCAGCGTGCACCGGCTCGCCGACCGCATCCGGGCCGAGGTGTACGTGGCCGGCGCCACCGACGACGACTCCTTCCCCGACGAGCAGAAGCAGCGCCTCGGCGACGCGCTGTCCGCGGCCGGGGTGTCGGCGACCCTGGAGACCTACCCGGCGGCGCACGGTTTCGCGGTGCCGGACGCCCCCACCCACGACGACGACGCCGAGCAGCGGCACTGGGACGCCCTGCACCGGCTCTTCGGGGCGAACCTGTAGGGGTAGCGTCTGCGCTCGAGATGAGCGCGACCCTTCACGTGACGGGCCTGGCCGCCGGCCACGGCGACCGACCCCTGTTCTCCGGGCTGGACCTCGTCGTCGCGCCCGGCGACGTCATCGGGCTGGTCGGTGCCAACGGCGCCGGCAAGTCCACCCTGCTGACGGTGCTGGCCGGCTCGCGGCCCCCGGACGACGGGTCGCTGACCCTCGCCCCGCCCGACGCGACCGTCGGGCACCTCCCGCAGGAGCCCGACCGGCGTCCCGGGGAGACGGTCGCCGGGTTCCTGGCGCGCCGGACCGGCGTCGCCGACGCACAGGCGACGATGGACGCCGAGGCGGAGGGGCTGGCGTCGGGCACCCCCGGCGCCGACGACCGCTACGCCGCCGCGCTGGACCGCTGGCTGGCCCTCGGCGGCGCCGACCTCGACGAGCGCTCCGGCGAGGTGCTGCGCGAGGTCGGGCTCGCGGTCGGCCCGGACGCCCCGATGACCGGGCTGTCCGGCGGGCAGGCGGCGCGGGCGAACCTCGCGGCGCTGCTGCTGTCCCGCTACGACCTGCTGCTGCTCGACGAGCCCACCAACGACCTCGACCTCGACGGCCTGGAGCGGCTGGAACGGTTCGTGGGCGGCCTCGCCCGGCAGGGCACGCCGACGGTGCTGGTCAGCCACGACCGGGAGTTCCTGGCGCGCACGGTGAACCGGATCGTCGAGCTGGACCTGGTCCAGCAGCGGATCGACGTCTACGACGGCGGCTACGAGTCCTACCTCGCCGAGCGCGAGGTCGCCCGCCGGCACGCCCGCGAGGACTACGAGGAGTACGCCGACAAGCTGGGTGGCCTCAAGCAGCGCGCGGTCATGCAGCGCAACTGGATGGCCCAGGGCGTGCGCAACGCCCGGCGCAAGACCAAGGACCCGGACAAGAACGTCCGCGCGCAGCGCCAGGAGTCCAGCGAGAAGCAGGCCGCGAAGGCCCGGCAGACCGAGCGCGCGATCGAGCGGCTGGAGGTCGTGGAGGAGCCCCGCAAGGAGTGGGAGCTGCGGATGGAGATCGCCTCCGCACCCCGGTCCGGGTCGGTCGTCGCGCGGGCCGACGCCGCCGCCGTGCGGCGCGGGGACTTCGCGTTCGGCCCGGCCACGGTGCAGGTGGGCTGGGCGGACCGGGTCGTCGTCACCGGCGCGAACGGGGCGGGCAAGTCGACGCTGCTCGGGCTGCTGCTCGGCCGGATCACCCCGGACTCGGGCTCGGCGGGGCTCGGGTCGGGGGTGCTGGTCGGCGAGATCGACCAGGCCCGCGGCGCCTTCCTCGGGGACGCGACGCTGCTGCGCGCGTTCGGCGAGCAGGTGCCCGACTGGCCCGAGTCCGAGGTGCGGACGCTGCTCGCGAAGTTCTCCCTCGGCGCGGACCAGGTGCTGCGGACGGCGTCGTCGCTCTCGCCGGGCGAGCGGACCCGCGCCGCGCTGGCGCTGCTGCAGGCGCGCGGGGTGAACCTGCTGGTGCTCGACGAGCCGACCAACCACCTCGACCTGCCCGCCATCGAGCAGCTGGAGCAGGCGGTCGAGGACTTCGACGGGACCGTCCTGCTGGTGACCCACGACCGGCGGATGCTCGACACGGTGCGCGCCACCCGCCGCTGGGACGTCCGCGACGGGACCGTCACCGAGCTGTGAGACGGGCGTGGCCCCACCGGGCGTCCGGCGGGGCCACGCAGTGCGTCGGGTGGATCAGGCCTGGACGGTGTCCGGGGCCTCGGGCTGCTCGACGATCGCGAAGCGCAGCTCCTGCTCGCCCTGCTCGGTCGCCACGGGCTGGACGTCGAGGACCTTGTCGTCCAGGAGTTCCGCCGCGGCCGGCTCGAGGAAGACGGTGATGCCCTCCCCGCGCAGCACGGTGTCCTGCGCGTCGGCCTCCTGCGCGAGGGCCAGTTCGAGGCCCTGCGCCGGGTCGGTCGCGGAGATGCGCAGGCCGCCGTCGTCGGGCAGTTCCGCGTCGGTGCTCAGGGTCTTGATCGCCTCGGCGGCGTTCTCGGTGATCGCCAACATCGTCCCCACCGTACGGACGCACACGCACACGTCCACCGCGCCGGCCCGTCCGCGTCCCCTGTCGGGTGATCCGTGGCGCCGTGCCCTCCGCACATGCCGCACGGTGACTCCCGTCACCCTCACCGACGACGACGGCCCGGTGCCCCTCACGGAGAGGGGCGCCGGGCCGTGGCGCGCGGGGTGCGGATCAGCCGAAGTCGTCGGGGTCCGGGCCGATGCGCTCGCCGGTGTGGAGCTTCTCGACGGCGGCGATGTCGTCCTCGCTCAGGGCGAAGTCGAAGATCTCGGAGTTCTCCTTGATCCGCTCCGGGTTGTTCGACTTGGGGAACACGATGTTCCCGAGCTGGATGTGCCAGCGGAGCACGACCTGCGCGGCGGACTTGCCGACCCGCTCGGCGATCTCCTTCAGCTCGGGCGCGTCGAGCAGGCCCTTGCCCTGGCCGATCGGGCTCCACGCCTCCAGCGCGATGTCGTGCTGCTGGAGGTACTCGCGGAGCTCGCGCTGCACCAGGTGCGGGTGGAACTCGATCTGGTTGATCGCGGGGACCGTCGAGGTCTCCGCCGCGAGCCGGTCGAGGTGGCCGGGCTGGAAGTTCGAGACGCCGATCGACAGCGCCTTGCCCGCCTTCTGCGCGTCCTCGAGGCCCTGCCAGGTCTCGACGTAGCGGTTCTCCTTCGGACGCGGCCAGTGGATGAGGTACAGGTCCACGTGGTCGAGGCCGAGCTTGGTGAGGCTCTCGTCGAGCCTGCTCACCGCCGACTCCCGGCCGTGCCCGTCGTTGTTCAGCTTGGTGGTGATCCACAGTTCGTCGCGCGGGATGCCGGAGTCGGCGATGGCCTTGCCGACGCCCTCCTCGTTGCCGTACATCTGCGCGGTGTCGATGTGGCGGTAGCCGACGTCGAGGGCCGCCCTGACCTTCTCCGCGGTGTCACCGGGCTCGATCTGGAAGACGCCGAAGCCGAGCTGGGGGATCTCGCGGCCGTCGTTCAGCTTGATCGTGGGAACAGTCATGGCCCTCGGCTACCCGGGCCGTTGCGCGCTCATGCGACCCCGTGGGGTCGGTCTCCGGCGGGAATACCCCGCGGGCTCAGCCCCAGACCCGTGCGATCTCGGCGGCGACGTCCGCCGCCTGCGCCCGGCCGGCCCGCGCCGACGCGGGGCGCCGCGCCGGGTCGAGCATGTTGCGCCCGAACGCCCGGCGCGACCGCCGGTCCGGTTCGACGACCGCGACCCGGGCCAGCGCGCCGAGCGCCTCGGCCTGCACCCGCGGCGCCGCGGCACCGCCGAGCCCGCCGGACAGCGGCGCGAGGACGACGACACGGCCGTAGCCGGCGGCGAGGTCGGCGTTGGCCATCGAGCGGACCCCGCCGTCGATCCACCGGGTGCCCGCGGCCGTGACCGGCGGCCACACACCGGGCACCGCGCAGCTGGCGGCGACCGCGGTGGCGAGCTCGACGCCGTCGTCGCGGCCGAAGACCCGGAACCCGCCGGTGTGCGCGTCGACGGCGGTGACCCGAAGGTCGCGGTCGGCGGGCCAGTCCGCGCCGTCGAGCCGCGAGCGGATCACCGCGATCCGCTCGGCCTCGTCGACCGTGTCGGTGTCGAGGGCGAGGCGGCCGATCCGGGCCCGGACCCGGGTCGCGTCGCGCGGTCCGGAGAGCGCGGCGACGCCGTAGCGGACCGCGAGCCGCAGCCCGAGGGTCGCGGCGATCTCCCCGGACGGCGGGGTGAGCTGGGTCGCGGCGAGGGCGGCCGGGTCACGCCCGACGGCCAGGTTGGTGCCCACCACCGACCCCGCCGAGGTCCCGACGACGAGGTCGGCGTCGCGCAGGTCGACGCCGTCGGCGAGGAGCCCGGCCAGCAGTCCGTACATCCAGGCGATGCCGGTCAGCCCGCCGCCGCCCAGCACCAGCGCCCGTCGGTCGTCGGCCATGGGTCCTCCTCGTCGGCGCCCTGCATGATCACCACGGGCGAGGGGTCCGGTGCCGGATCCGGCACCGGAACCCTCGCCGCCGGCGATCACCCTCGCAGGGCGCGGTAGGCGATCTGGGCCAGGTGCACCGGTTCCCGTTCCCCGGCCTGGCGAACCTGGGTGCGGCAGGAGTACCCGTCGGCGAGCAGGTCCACGGACTCGTCGGCGGCGCGCAGCGCGGGCAGCAGGGCCCGCTCGGCGCACGCCATCGACACGTCGTAGTGGCCGTCCTCGAACCCGAAGTTGCCGGCCAGGCCGCAGCAGCCGGAGTCGAGCACGGTGGCGTCGACGCCGAGCGCGGCGAGCACCGCGCGGTCGGGCTCGGAGCCCAGTTCGGCGTGCTGGTGGCAGTGGATCTGCACCAGCGCGGCGCCGTTCCCGGTCCCCGCGACGGCCGACAGCTCGTCGGCGTGCCGGGCCAGCAGCTCGGCGAAGGTCGACACCTGCCGCGCCAGCAGCGGCACCCGCGGGTCGTCGGGCAGCAGCTCCGCGGCGTCGCTGCGCAGCGCGGCGGTGCAGGACGGCTCCAGCCCGACGACCGGGATGCCGGCGTCGAGCGCCGGGCCGATCGCGCGCAGGCTGCGCGCCAGCACCCGGCGGGCCGCGGTGACCTGGCCGGTGGAGGTCCAGGTCAGGCCGCAGCACACGTTCTTCGGGGGCAGCTCGACCCGGTACCCGAGTCCGGTGAGGACCGCCACGGCGTCGGCGGCGATCTCCGGGTCGAAGTGGTCGGTGAAGGTGTCGGTCCACAGCAGCAGCGGGCCGCGGCTGCCGGGTGCGACGCCGAGGTCCGGCACCGTCGACATCGGCAGCCCGCGGGCGGCACGGGCGGTGTAGGTCTCCCGGGCGATCGGCGGGATGGCGCGACGGGCGTCGATACCGCCCGCCTTCTTCGCGACCTTCGCCAGCAGCGGCACCTGCGCGAGCCGGTTCAGCCCGTCGACGGCGGCGGCCGGCAGCACCCCGACCGCGCGCAGCCAGCGCGGGAGCGCGCCCATCGAGTAGTGCGCGCGCGGGCGCAGCTTCCGGTGGTAGCGGTTCGCGAGGAACTCGGTCTTGTACGAGGCCATGTCCACCCCGACCGGGCAGTCGGACTTGCAGCCCTTGCAGGACAGGCACAGGTCGAGGGACTCGGCGACCTCGTCGGACTGCCAGCCGTCGGTGATGATCTCGCCGTTCGCCATCTCGAACAGCAGCCGGGCGCGTCCGCGGGTGGAGTGCTTCTCCTCCTTGGTCACGTTCCAGCTGGGGCACATGACGCCCGATCCGGTGTCGACGGCGCACTTGCCGACGCCCAGGCAGCGGCGGGTGGCCCGGTGGAAGGAGCCGCGGTCGTGGCCGAAGGCCAGCTTCGGCTCGTCGGGCATGGTCGGCATGCCGAGCTGGACGCGCAGGTTCTCGTCCATCGTCGCCGGGCGCACGACGCGGCCCGGGTTCATCCGGTCGTCCGGGTCCCAGATCCCCTTGAAGTCCTCGAACGCGGAGATGATCTGCGGCGGGTACATCCGCGGGAGCAGCTCGGCGCGGGCCTGGCCGTCGCCGTGCTCACCGGACAGCGACCCGCCGTGCGCGACGACGAGGTCCGCGGCCGCGGTCATGAAGTCCCGGAAGTTCTGCACGCCGGGCTTGGTGAGCAGGTCGAAGTCGATCCGGACGTGCAGGCAGCCGTCGCCGAAGTGGCCGTAGTAGATGCCCTTGCGGCCGTGGTCCTCCAGGACCTTGTCGAACTCGCGCAGGTAGGCGCCGAAGCGCTCGGGCGGGACGGCGGCGTCCTCCCAGCCGGGCCAGGCCTCGCCGCCCTCGGGCGAGCGGGTCAGCAGGCCCGCGCCCTCCTCGCGGATCTTCCACAGCGCGGCCATCCGGGCCGGCTCGCCGACGACGACCGCACCGGTCGTGTAGGCCTTCATGGCGTCGGCGACGGCCTGCGCGGCCGCCTCGGCCTCGGCGCGGGTGGCCCCGCCGGTCTCGACGTAGAGCCAGCCCTTGCCCTCGGGGAGCATCCGGCTCGTCGTCTCGTTCGGGCGCAGGGCGCGCAGCGAGGCGATCAGCCCGGCGTCCATGCCCTCGATCGTCAGCGGCGAGTGCTCGCGGACGATCATCACGTTGTCCGCGGCGTGGTAGGCGTCGGGGAAGCCGAGCACGGCCAGCGCCCGTGCGGGCGGGGACTCGACGAGGTCGACGGTCGCGGACAGGATCGTCGCGCAGGTGCCCTCGGTGCCGACCAGCGCCTTCGCCAGGTTCACGTTGCCCGGGACGAGCTGGTCGAGGTTGTAGCCCGACACCCGCCGGGTCAGCTCGGGCACGTGCTTCTCGACGTCGTCGGCGACCCGCGCGCCCAGCGCACGCAGCGCGTCCGGGATCGCGCCGGTCTCGGTGCCGTCGCCGCCCAGCACGAGCCGCTCGCCGCGGTAGGTGAGGACCTCCAGCGATGCGACGTTGTCGACGGTCTTGCCCCAGGCCACCGAGTGCGAGCCGCAGGCGTTGTTGCCGATCATCCCGCCGATCGAGCAGCGGTTGTGCGTCGACGGGTCCGGGCCGAACGTCAGGCTGTGCGGCTTGCCGGCGTCGCGCACGGCGTCGCAGACGGCGCCGGGCTGCACGGTCGCGGTCCGGGCGTCGGGGTCCACGGACAGGATCGCGTCCATGTGCGTGCGGAAGTCCATCGCGACCGCGGTGTTGACGGCCTGGCCCGCGATGGAGGTGCGCGACCCGACCGGCAGCACCGGCACGTCGTGGGCGCGGCACACGGCGACGGCGGCCTCGACGTCGGCGGCGTCGCGCGGGCAGATCACGCCGATCGGGACGCCCCGGTAGTTCGAGGCGTCCGCCGACCACATCGCGCGGCTGCCCGCGTCGAACCGGACCTCACCGCCGATGGCGGCACGCAGATCGTTCTCCAGGGCGCGGTACGCGGTGGTCGAACGCGATCCGCCTTCGCTCCTCGCGGTGGTGGGACGCGCGGCGCTGTCGGTGGTCACGGGGCTCCTCTCGGCGCAGACTCCGGCACCTGCGACGGCCCGGGGCTGGGAGATGACGCTACCCCGCGGTCCCCGGGCCCCTCCCGTCGACGGGAACGCGGTTGCGGTGATCCGGATCGCCTCGGCACGCTGCGTGGATGCCCCGTGACGAGCTCGCCGACACCGTGGCGCGCACCTGGGGCGCGGCCGGGGCCGGCCGGCCGCGTGGGACGCCGGCGGCGACACCGGGTGGCCCGGCCCGGGCCCCGCACCGGCCGTGGCCCGGCGGCTGGCGCCGCTCGTCGCGGAGTGACTCCTTAGGGTTCGGCCATGACCGTCTCCGAGACCTTCGACCCGGACGCCTGGACGCCGGTCGACGGGTTCGACTTCCGCGACATCACCTACCACCGCGCCCGCGCCACCGGGGCCGTGCGGATCGCGTTCGACCGTCCCGAGGTCCTCAACGCGTTCCGGCCGGGCACCGTCGACGAGCTCTACCGCGCCCTGGAGCACGCCCGGACCAGCGCCGACGTGGGCGCGGTGCTGCTGACCGGGAACGGCCCCTCCCCGAAGGACGGCAAGCGCGCCTTCTGCTCCGGCGGCGACCAGCGCATCCGTGGCCGCACCGGCTACCAGTACGCCTCCGGGGACACCGCGGAGACCGTCGAGCAGGGCCGGGCCGGGCGACTGCACATCCTGGAGTGCCAGCGGCTGATCCGGTTCATGCCGAAGGTCGTCATCGCCGTGGTGAACGGCTGGGCCGCCGGTGGCGGGCACTCGCTGCACGCCGTCGCCGACCTCACGATCGCCTCCCGCGAGCACGCCCGCTTCAAGCAGACCGACGCCGACGTCGGCTCGTTCGACGGCGGCTACGGCTCGGCCTACCTGGCCCGCCAGGTGGGCCAGAAGTTCGCCCGGGAGATCTTCTTCCTCGGCCGGACCTACAGGGCCGAGCAGATGCACCACATGGGCGCGGTCAACGCCGTGGTCGACCACGCGGACCTGGAGGCCGAGGCCCTGCAGTGGGCGACGGAGATCAACGGCAAGTCACCGCAGGCCCAGCGGATGCTGAAGTACGCCTTCAACCTCGCCGACGACGGCCTGGTCGGCCAGCAGCTCTTCGCCGGTGAGGCGACCCGGCTGGCCTACATGACCGACGAGGCGGTGGAGGGCCGGGACTCGTTCCTGGAGAAGCGGGACCCGGACTGGTCGCCGTTCCCCTGGCACTACTAGGTCGTCACTCCGCGGCGGGGCGCGGCCGGGGCACGGGGACCGGCCGCGCCGCGACGACGGCCCGCGGGCCGCTCTGCTGCGGGACGGCGACCGCCGGGCGCTGCGGCGCCGGGGCCGGGGCCGGGCTCACCCGGCCGGACGGCACGTCGAAGGCCAGGGCCGCGAGCTCGCCGGCGACCGCACGGTGCCCGGAGCCGGCGGGCCGGCGGCAGCGCAACGAGCGCGGGCTGCCGGTCGGGGACGCGTCGGCGGTGGCGGTGTACGGCATGGTGAGCTCCTTCGAACCCGTGACCGGCGGGCGGGTGCGCCGCCGCTCTCATCCCCTGAGTCGGGTGGAAGGCCCCCCGCGTTGCACCTGCCCTACACCGTTCCCCGAATCTGATGAAAGACGCCGTTCGGACGCCGCTCCCGGTTGCGTGCGTCACGACAGACAGGGTTGACAGCATGACTGTGCGTGCACTTCCGGTGGACGGCTCCGCGGAGTCGGTGACCCGGCTGGCGGCCGCGCTGCGGGCCGCCGTGGACGGCACGGGTCCCGCGGTGCTGCCCGTCCGGGCCGAGCCGGGCCCGGGCCCGGGTGCCGCGGCGCCGGGCGACGCCGGGCCGGACACCGCCGGACCGGACACCGCCGGACCGGTCACCGCCGGACCGGGTGCGCTGCCCGGGCCGGTGGCACGGGCCGCCGCGGCCGGGGAGCTGCCCGACGGGCTCGCCGCCGTCGTCGCCACCTCGGGGTCGACCGGGGAGCCCAAGTACGTCGCGCTCACCGCGGACGCGCTGCGGGCGTCGGCCGCGGCGACGCACGCCCGCCTCGGCGGCCCGGGGTCGTGGCTGCTCACGCTGCCCGCCGAGCACGTCGCCGGGGGCCAGGTGGTGCTGCGCGCCCTGCTCGCGGACACGGCCTGCGTGGTCCAGGACGTCCGCGACGGCTTCCGGCCCGACGGTCTGGCCCGCGCCACCGGGCGGATGGCGCACGGCACCCGTCGCTACACCAGCCTCGTCCCGACCCAGCTGGCGCGGATCCTGGACCACGGCGGTGCCCCGCTGTACGCCCTGGCCGGGTACGACGCCGTGCTCGTCGGCGGGGCCGCACTGGACCCGCGGCTGCGCGGGCGCGCGCTCGCCGAGGGGATCCGGGTGGTCACCACCTACGGGATGAGCGAGACCTGCGGCGGCTGCGTCTACGACGGTGTCCCGCTCGACGGCGTCGAGGTCACCCTCGACCCGGCCGACGGACGGGTGGTGCTCGGCGGGCCGGTCGTCGCCGGCGGGTACCTGGGGGCGCCGGAGGCGACCGCGGAGGCCTTCGTGTCCGACGGGGGTGTCCGCCGGTTCCGGACCGGGGACCTCGGCGCGCTCGCACCGGACGGGACGCTGACCGTCCTGGGCCGGGTCGACGACGTCGTCAACACCGGGGGCGAGAAGGTCGCACCGGCCGCGGTGGAGCGGGCGCTCCTGGCGGTCGACGGCGTCCGCGCGGCGTGCGTCGTCGGCCTCCCCGACGACGAGTGGGGCCAGATCGTGGCCGCGCTCGTGGTGTCCTCCGGGGCCGCACCGGACGATCACGCTCTGTGTGCCGCGGTCCGCGCGGCGTGCGGCCGGGCCGCCGTGCCGCGGCTGCTGCTGCGGGCCGACACCGTGCCCGAGCGCGGGATCGGCAAGCCCGACCGCACCGCCGTCGCGGAGATCCTGGCGGGGGCACGCCGCACCTGACCGCTCACCCAGCGGAGTTGTCGGTCACGGTGGGCAGTCGGATCACGGCGTTGCGTCACGGTCTCCACCACCCGATCCGTGTACACACCTTGGAGTTGGTTCACGCAGCGTGCGTTGCGCGCACCCCTGAGATCGAGTGTGCTTCGACCACTGGCGACACAGAGCCCTCATCCATCACAGGGCTCCCCGTCGTCACACGAGTCACAGCGATCAGCGGGGGTTGTCCATGCGCAGCATCACGCGGGCCGGGCTGCGGGCCATCGGTCTGCTCGCCGCGACCGGCGCGCTCTGTGCCGCCGCCACGGTCCCGGCGATGGCCGACGAGCCGGGCACGACGTGGCAGCCGGAGCTGAGCGAGGGCACCGGCAACGGTGTCGTCGTCTCGCCCGACGGGGCCCGGTTCGACCGGTCGACGGCCTTCGGGGCCCCGGCCGACGAGGGGGACACGGAGTCCTCCGCGGACCCGGCCGAGGTGGTCCCGACCGGGCTGCTGACCCTCGCGCCGCGCACCCTGGACACCCCGACCCGGGAGGTCGACTCCCGGCTCGTCGCCGACACCCCGCCCGGCTCGACGGCGTCGGTCGACGTCCGCGGGAAGCGGGCGGGCGGCGGCTGGACCGAGTGGATCCCCGCCCAGGACTCCCGCACCGAGCTGCCGGAGGCCGTCACCGAGGTGCAGGGACGCCTGGTCCTCACCGCCACCGGCGCGGCCGACCCGACCGTCCGGGAGCTCACCCTCACCGCGACGCCCGGCTCCGGCGCCGAGAGCGAGCCGGTCACCGAGGCCGCTCCGCGCAGCTACTCGGTGTTCGCCACCCGCGAGGGGCTCGTCGGCGGCACCACCGCGAACGGCCACAAGATCGTCAACCGGGACCGCTTCGTCGCGCTGCCCTCACGCCGGGCGCTCTCGGCCAACGGCAAGACCGACTACTCGGTCAAGGTCTGCGCCCCCAACGGACGCTGCGCGATCGCCCCGGTCTGGGACATCGGCCCGTGGAACACCAAGGACGACTACTGGAACCCGTCGAGCCAGCGGGAGATGTGGAAGGACCTGCCCCAGGGCGTGCCGCAGGCCGCGGCCGCGCGCAACGGGCACAACGGCGGCAAGGACCAGTTCGGGCGCCGGGTCGCCAACCCGGCGGGCATCGACCTGGGCGACGGCATCTTCTGGGACGTCCTCGGCCTGAAGGACAACTCGCAGGTCCGGGTCGACTACCTGTGGACCGGGTCGCAGCGGCTGTCCGCGATCCGCACCGAGGGCACCCCGGACATCCAGATCCTCGCCCGGCCCGAGGCGGGCGCGGAGTCGGTCGGGATCGCCGTCGACGCCACCGAGGTGCCGGTGCAGTGCACCTCCGGCGCGTTCGTCCGGATCGGCGACGGCCAGTACCTCCCGGCGACGGCGTTCACCGGGCTGCCGGGCGACGTCCCGGCCTGCGACGCGGCGGCACCGTCCGAACCCTCACCCGCTGCACCCACCGCGCCCGACGCCTCCGCCGCTCCGTCGGCCCCCGGCACTCCCGCGGCTCCCCCGGCGCCCGACACCTCCGCGGCTCCCGCGGTGCCCGACGCCTCCGCCGCGGCCGGCGGCTCGCCGGCCCAGGTCCCGGCCGTCCCCACCGCACCGTCCGGTGCCACCCCGTCCTCCCCGGCGCCGTCCGCGCCGTCCGCGCCGTCCGCGCCGTCCGCGCCGTCCGCGCCGTCCGCAGCGACGGGGCCGGGAGCCGGAGCACCGGCCGCCGGCGGGGCCACGGCGGGCACCCCCTCACCCGGGCCCACCACCGCGACCACACCCGCGACCGGTGTCCCCACCGGCGACAACCAGGCCGCCCGCGTGACCCCCGGCTCGGCCCAGCGGGCGCCCTCCGGCACCTCCTGACCGTCCTGCCCGGCAACCACACCCCTGCGCCGGTCCGCACACCCGTTGCCGCGGGTGTGGCGACCGGCGCAGGGGTGTGGCCGTGCCGTGGGACGGCTCCGTCGGACGGCGGCGCGGCGGGATAGGTTGCCGGGGTGGCCACCACGGCAGAGTGGGTCGAGGGTGCGCGGCCGCGCACCCTCCCCACCGCGATCTCCCCCGTCCTCGTCGGGACCGGCGCCGCGCTCGGCGTGGGCGCCCTCGCCCCCGGTTCCGCGCTGCTCGCCCTCCTGGTGGCGGTCGCGCTGGTGATCGGGGTGAACTTCGCCAACGACTACTCCGACGGCATCCGCGGCACCGACGACGACCGTGTCGGCCCCCAGCGTCTGGTCGGCTCCCGGGCCGCCGAACCGGCCACGGTGAAGGCCGCGGCGTTCGCCTGCTTCGGGGTCGCCGCCGTCGCCGGGCTGGTGCTCACGGCGGTCTCCGGCCAGTGGTGGCTGCTGCTCGTCGGGGCGCTGTGCATCGTCGGCGCCTGGTACTACACCGGCGGCTCGCGGCCCTACGGCTACGCCGGGCTCGGCGAGGTCGCGGTGTTCGTGTTCTTCGGCCCGGTCGCGGTGCTGGGCACCATGCTGACCCAGGCCGGCCGCGTCGACGCCGCCGCCGTCGGGGCCGCGGCCGCTGTCGGGCTGCTGACGTGCGCGGTGCTGGTCGCGAACAACCTGCGGGACATCCCGGGCGACCGGGTCGTCGGCAAGCGGACCCTCGCGGTGCGGCTCGGGGACCACGGCACCCGGATGCTCTACCTCGCGCTGGTGCTGGTGCCGTTCGTCGTCGCGGTCGGCGCCGCGTTCGACCGGCCGGGGCTGCTGGTGGCGCTGCTCGCGCTGCCCGCCGCGGTGCGGCCGGTGCGGATCGTGCTCGGCGGGGCACAGGGCCCCGCGCTCATCCCGGTCCTCAAGGACACCGGCCTGCTGCTGCTGGCGTGGGGCCTCGCGGCGGCGGTCGGGCTCGCGTTCGGCTGAGCGCTCCCGGCACCGCGCACCTCCGGCCGACGTCGGACCGGGCCCGGACCGTCAGCGGGTCGGGCCGTCGCCCTCCGACGGGGCCGGGTCGGACCCGGCCGGCACCTCGGCCCCGTCCGCACCGGCCGCGGCAGGCGGGGACGCGACGGTCGACGACGCGGACGGCGCGACGGGGGCCTCCGGGGACGCGGGCGCGACGGGCGTGTCCGGGGACGGCGGCGGGCCGACGTCGCCGCGCAGCTGGGCCCGCAGCGACGCCCGCTCGGAGGACCGGCGGGCCGTCGACGCGGCGATCGCCCGGTCCAGCCGCTCCCGCAGCCCGCGGAACAGCACCATCGACAGCGGCAGTGCGACGACGAGCGCCACGAGCAGCGCGACGAGCCACGGCACGCCGATCAGCGCGAGGACGACCGTCATCACGGCGAGCAGACCGAGCCGCGCGAGCGTGTAGAGCGCCACCGTGGTGGCCAGCCCGGGCTCACCTGCGCGCTCCCGCGCCGCGGCCTGCGGCGGGGTCGGAGACGTCATGGTCTCCAGGGTACGGGCCGGACCGGCCGGACCGCGGCTGCCCGGTTCCACCCGGCCTCGCCCCGGACGTCCGGATCGCGGGCAGCCGCCCGGGCGGCAGCCCCTCCCCGGGCGTCCCCGCCTGTCCGGTTCGAGTCGTTCACCGGCTTTGCCCTTTAAGAACCCTTTACTCACACAACACCGTTCGAGTACCCGGGGTCTGAGGTGTCACGATGGCCCGGAAACCGAGAGCGGTACCCGGCCGGATGCCTCCGGCGAGCACCGTGACACATACTCCACGTGCACTTCGGGAGGATCCCCATGGCAGCTCCGACTCAGGCACCCGAGCGTCTCCTCACCCCGGGTGAGGTGGCCACGCTGTTCCGCGTCGACCCCAAGACCGTGACCCGCTGGGCCTCGGCGGGCCGGATCGGCTCGATCCGTACGCCGGGCGGCCACCGCCGGTTCCGCGAGTCCGAGGTCCGTGGCCTGCTCGCCGACCTGACCAGCGAGGCCAACACCGGTCTCCGCTGACCCGGAGCGCACACATGGGGTGAGGGTCTCGACTTCACCCGTACGTCAGGCCACCTTCGCTACGCTGGACAGCGGAGGTGGCCTGATGTTGTTCTTCCTGATCCTTCTCGTCGGCGCGGCCGTGGTCGCGGTGCTGCTCGTGCGGACCCTGCGGTCCGAACAGGTGGTCTCCGACCGCATCCCACGCGCGGAGTTCCCCTGGTCGTCGGGCCAGCGGGCCGAGAAGCCGCGCGCGACCGGCCCCGACGACGACCCCGACTTCCTGCGCGAGCTCGACGAGAAGGTGCGCAACCAGGAGGACCCGCCCGAGCGCCCCTGAGCGGGTCGCGCCGGCCGGCACCTCCCCCAACACGCCTTTACCGAAGGGCGGTCCACCCACCGGGCGGACCGCCCTTCGGTGTCTCCGGTCACGTCCGGGTCGGCGACGGGTGCCGTCGCGGCCCGGGATCAGACCGGGAAGCCGTCGGCGACGGCCGCCGCCAGCTCCAGCAACGCCGTCCGGGTCGTCTCCTCCAGGCGCTCCAGGTCGATCTCCGCGCCCTCCTCCAGGTGCGGGTCGAACGGCACCTTGACCACGGCCCGGCACCGTCCCGAGAAGTGCTCGGCGACGCGGTCGAGGTCCACCCCGCCACCGGCACGCCGGTAGACGGTGTTGATGACGACGACGGCGTTGCGGACCAGCGCCCCGTAGCCGTGGGCGTCGAGCCAGTCCAGGGTCGCCGAGGCGCTGCGGGCGCCGTCGATCGAGCCCGACGACACGACGACGATCTGGTCGGCCATCCCCAGCACGCCGTACATCGCGGAGTGCATCAGGCCGGTACCGCAGTCGGTCAGGACCAGGTTGTAGAAGTGCTCCAGCAGGTCGACCGCGCGCCGGTAGTCGTCCTCGCTGAACGCCTCCGACACCGCAGGGTCCTGCTCGCTGGCGAGCACCTCGAGCCGGGACACGCCCTGCGAGGTGTAGGCGCGGACGTCGCTGTAGCGGCGGACCCGGTCGGCGTCGCGCAGCAGGTGGCGGACGGTCGCGGTGGTCTCCAGCGGGATCTTCTGGCTCAGCGTGCCGCGGTCGGGGTTGGCGTCGACGGCCACGACCCGGTCGCCGCGGTGCGACGCGAACGTCGCCCCGAGGGTCGCGGTGACCGTCGTCTTCCCGACCCCGCCCTTGAGGCTCAGCATCGCGATCTTGTGCGAGCTGATCAGCGGCCGGTTCGCGCGGGCCACCAGGTCGCGCCGGTGCAGCTCCGCGGGGCTCTCCCCCGGGTTCACCAGGCCGCCGGTGAGCACGTAGACCCAGCGACGCCACCCGCTCGTCGGCGGACGGCCCGCGCTGCCGTGCCCCGTGCGTGAGGGTGCGAGGTCCAGCCCGCCGTGCGGCTCGTCGCCGCGGCGGTGCTGCGCGGCCCGGGCCTCGATCGCCTCGGGGGCCGTCCAGCGGGGCCGCTTCACCCCCGTCTGCGGGCGGCCGCGCGGCGGGGTGAGGGTGCGCTGGGGCCCGGTCTCCGCGGACTCGTCGTCCCAGGCGGCGCGCCAGGGACGGTCCCCCTGGCGGGGGCGCCGGTCGTCGCGGGAGCGCTCCGTCCGGGGGGTGCCGGTCCGGGCCCCCCGGCCGGGGTCGCTGCCGGCTGTGGCGGGCCCGGCGACGGCGGCCCCGTCCTCCCGCGCGGTCACCGGGCGCCGTGCGGTCTCGGCGGGCCGTGCCGGCCCCGTGTTCCCGGAGCCCTCGCCCGGCGCCGGTTCCGGGGCCGGACCGGCGGAGGGCGGGTACCCGTCCCGCACCGCGCGGCCGCCGTGCCCCGCGGGCGCCGGACCCGCAGGATCCGTGGGCGCCGGAGCGGCGGGGTCGGAGTGCGGCGGATCGGCGGACACGGGCGCGTCGTCGTACCCGGCGGCCGCGGTGCGGCCCGGGGAGTCGTCCCGGGAGGCCGTGGCGCGGTCCGGGAGGTCCGGGCCCGCGGCGCCGCCGTCCGGCGGGTGCCCGGGGGCCGTGGTGTCACCGTCCGCGGAGTGCCCGGGGGCCGCATCGCCGTCCGGGGGGTACCCGGCGGGCGTGTCGCGGTCCGCGGGGTACCCGGGAGTCGTGTCGCGGTCGCCGGTGTCGTCCGCCGCGCGGCCCGCGGACCGGTCGGCGCGCCAGATGAGGTCCGCGTCGGGGTCGTCGTCGGGCACCGCGGAGGCGGGCACGGCCCACCACGGCTCGGGGTCGGCACCCGCGGCGCGGTAGAGACCGGTGTCGTCGGGGCCGTGGTCCTGCACGGCCGGGTCCGGGGCGGCGTCGTCGCGGCGGTGCCGGGGGTCGCCCGCGGAGGCCGGGGCGGGCTCGTCGTCGGGGTCGGCGACGGTCGCGGCGCCGGAGGAGGCCGGGCGCGGGGTCTCGCGCAGGGCGGACAGGTCCATCCCGTGCGGCGGGGTGGACGGGTCGATCTCGTCGACCAGGTCGTCGTCGATCTCGGGCAGCTCGCTGCCCCACGCCGAGCCCGCCGGCGGGGTCTGCGTCCCGATGGCCGCGCGGCCCGGGGCGGGCGCCGACGCGGCGCGTTCGGCGGCCGACGGGGTCCGCGGCGGCGTGGCACCGGCGTCGGGGACCGGCTCCGCAGCGTCGTCACCGCCGGCCCGCCTGCGCCGTCCGAAGGACCGGCCGGGGGACTCCGTCGTGGCCCAGCGCTCCCGCACGTAGCGGCCCACCGAACCGTCGGGCTGCTCGCCGGAACCGTTCTCACTCACGGGAAACGACGGTAGCCGCGCGGAACCCGGTGGTCGAGGCGCCTCACACCCCCGCGTACGAGTGCAGTCCGGCCACCACCATGTTGATGAAGAACAGGTTGAACACGATCGTGGCGAAGCCGGCCGTGTTGATCCAGGCCGCGGCGCCGGAGTTCTTCCACCCCGCGGTGGCCCGGGCGTGCAGGTAGGCGGCGTAGAGCACCCACGCGACGAAGGCCACGGTCTCCTTCGGGTCCCAGCCCCAGAACCGGCCCCAGGCCGCCTCGGCCCACACCGCGCCGGTGATGATGCCGAAGGTGTAGAGCGGGAACGCGAGCACCGTCACGCGGTACGCCAGCCGGTCGAGCGACTCCGCCGACGGCAGCTTCGCGGCCCACGACGCCGGCTTCCCGTTCCGCTTGACCAGGAACAGCAGGCTCGCCACACCGGGCACGAGCAGCAGGCCCGACGCCAGCGTGATCGTCGTGACGTGGATGATGATCCAGTACGACTGCAGGGCCGGGACGACCGGCGCCGCGTCGAGGTAGAGCACGGTGCCGGTGACGAACATGAGCAGCACGACCGGCGTCAGCACGAACACCCCGGCCGGGCGCAGACCCGGGTGCCGGCGCACGAGCACCAGCCACGCCCCGACGGCCATCAGGCACAGCGCCGAGGTGAACTCGTACATGTTGCCCAGCGGCCACCGGTAGGCGGCGAAGCCGCGCAGCACGATCGACCCGAGGTGGGTCAGGGCCGCCAGCACCATCAGCGAGATGCCGATCCGGCCGTAGCGGTCGGCACGGGAGCGGCGGCCGTCGTCGGACGGGGGCTCCTCGGGCGCCGTGACCGCCGTGGACCCGGCCCCCACCGGGGCGGGCTCCTCGTGCCGGACCGCGGCCCGCGCGACGCGCCGGGCCGCGTACTCCAGCGACGCGAACACCAGGGCCAGCAGCAGCACGACGAGCGTCGCCTGGAACAGGCGGTCGCTCCACATCGCGGTGGTCGGGTCGACGAGCATCTGGGGTTAACCGTCCTTCTTGTCCGTCGGGTCGAGCAGCTCGGTCGCGAGCCGGTCGAACTCCTCGCCGTAGCCTGCCCGGTCGGTCCGGGCCAGACCACCGAGGGCGATGTGACCGCCCCCGCCGTCGCGCGGGGACACCCGCACCCAGAACCGGCGACGCGTGACCGACAGCGACAGCGCGAGGCCGCCGACCATCAGCACCGCCGCGGCCAGCACCCAGGACTGGCCGGGGTCGTGGCCCACCTGCAGGTTCACCCACGGGGTGACGCCGTCGAACCGGACGACCGTGCCGTCCGGCAGCCGGGTGGTGTCGCCGATCCCGAGCCGCGCCGTCGCGACGGAGCGCAGCTCGCCGTCGTCGATCTTGCCCTGGTCGACGCTGAAGATCGACTGGCCGCGGCCGTCGTCGATGCCGAGGTCACCGAGGAGCACGTCGACGTCGGCGGTCGGCGAGCGCAGGTCCGGGTGCACCGACACCAGCTTGCCCTCGGGGTCGACCGCGCCGGTCGGTGCGAACGTCCCGGTGACGGCGAGCTGCGTGGTGCGCCGCTGCTCCGGGTCGGTGATGCCGGGGCGCTCGAACTTCGTCGCCCCCTCCGACAGCTGAGTGCCGGACTGGTCGACCGGGCGCCACTGCACCTCACCGGTGCGGCTCTGCCCGTCCGGCCAGGTCACCGTGAACTCCGGTGCGTAGCCGTAGCCGGTCAGGTAGACGCGGTCGCCGTCGGTGCGCAGCGGGTGGTTGACCGCGATCTCGTCGGGGCGCCAGGTGCTGACGCCGTCGCGGACGTCCTGCCCGGTCTGGAACCCGACCGAGGCGCCGAAGGTCGACGGCTGGCCGTTCGGCAGCCAGGTGCCGTCGAACCGGTCGACCTTCACGCAGAAGTCGTTGAGGTCGGTGCCGTCGACGCGCAGCCCGGCGCGGAAGCTGTCGTAGCCGAGGATGGAGCTGTTGCAGAACTCGCTGCCGTCGGCGCGGACGATGACGTCGCCCTCGTAGCCGTACATCTTGCCGCCGGCCAGGCCGAGCAGGATGCCGATCAGGCTGAGGTGGAAGACGAGGTTGCCGGTCTCGCGCAGGAACCCCTTCTCCGCCGAGATCGTGCGGGAGCCGTCGTCCTCGCTGCGCTCCACGGTGCGCCAGCCGCGCAGCAGCCGCCGCGCCCTGGCCAGCTCGTCGTCGACGCCCGCGGTCGTGTCGCCCTCGGCGTGGTGCGGCAGCCGTGCCAGGTTGCGCGGGGTCATGACCGGGGGCTGGCGGATCGAGCGCAGGTACTCGCCGGTGCGCGGGAACACGCAGCCGACCAGCGAGATCATCAGCAGCAGGTAGATGGCGGCGAACCACGGGCTCGCGAACACCTCGAACCCGCCGACCGCCTCGATCACCGGCGCGACGGCGGGGTTGTCGCGGTAGAAGTCCTCGACGAGGAACGCGTTCAGCGACCGCTGCGGCAGCAGCGCCCCGGGCATCGCGGCCAGCGCGAGGAGGAACAGCAGGACCAGCGCGGTGCGCATGCTGGTCAGCCCGCGCCAGGTGTTGCGCAGGAACGCCAGCGCGCGGGCGAACGGCCCGGGCCGCGGCGACGACGGGGGCACGCCGTCCGGTGTCGACACGGACGGCTGCGGCGGGGCGTCGGGCGGGGAGCTCATCAGATCGGCGGGGTGAATCCGGCGATCGACACCTGCAGCTTGACCAGCCACTGGGACCACAGACCGGAGACCAGCAGCGCTCCGACCCCGACCAGCAGCACTCCCCCGGCGATCTGCACCGCCCGGGTGTGGCGGCGCAGCCAGCCCAGCGCGCGCACGGCCCGGGTCGCGCCCAGCGCGATCAGCACGAACGGGATCCCGAGCCCGGCGCAGTAGGCCAGGATCAGCACGATCCCGCGCACCGAGCCGCCCCCGGTACCGGCGGCGACGGCGACGACCCCGGCCAGCGTCGGACCGATGCAGGGCACCCAGCCCAGGCCGAAGACCGCACCCAGCAGCGGGGCGCCGGCGAGACCGGCCCGCGGCGTCCAGTGCGAGCGGTACTCCCGCTGCAGCGCGGGGATGGCACCGGCGAACGCCAGCCCCATCACGATCATCACGACGCCGCCGATGCGCTGGAGCAGCGCCTCGTTGTCGATGAGGACGTCGGACAGCCACACGACGCCGACCATGACCGCGCCGAACACGACGGTGAACCCGCCGACGAACAGCAGCGCGGCCCCGGCGACCCGCCAGCGGCCGTCGTCCCGGACCGGCGCGGCGGTCACGGCGGCGGCACCCGCGACGCCGTCCTGCACGCCGTCCTCGGGGGCGGTCGCGGTCCCGCCCCGGCGGGCGGCGGCGCGCTCGGTGGCCTCGGCCGGGGTGACCGGCGGGGACTGCGCGCCGACGAGCCCGGCGAGGTAGGCGAGGTAGCCGGGGACCAGCGGGACGACGCACGGCGACGCGAAGCTCACCAGCCCCGCGGCGACCGAGACCAGCACTGCGAGCAGCAGCGGCCCCGAGATCGCCAGCGTCGTCGTCGCGTCCATCGCATCCCAGGGTAGAAGCCCTGCTCGGGGTGCCGCGCGGCGGGTTCTACAGCGTGTAGTTCACCCGGCGGGGCGCGACCGCGCGGTCACCCGGGGTCAGCGGGACGAACCGGACCTCGGCTCGGCGGCGAGCCGGGTGATGAGCGGCAGCAGGTCCGAGCTGCCGACCGGGACCAGGAACACCGCGGCCACCCGGGCGTCGCGGTCGAGCACGATCGTCGAGGGCACGACGTTGCGCGGGTAGCCGTCGAGCCGGGCCAGGGTGCGGCCGGGCGCGTCGTAGATCGAGTCGTAGGTGATGCCGCGGTCGGTCACGAAGTCCAGGGCGGCCTGCCGGTCGTCGCGGACGTCGATCCCGAGGACGACGGCCTTGCCCCGGGCCGCCTCGGCCACGGCCTGCAGCTCGGGGGCCTCGGTCCGGCACGGGCCGCACCAGGAGCCCCAGATGTTGATGACCCGCACGGTGTCGGGGAAGTCGCCGATGCCGACCTGGGTGCCCTCGCGCAGCAGGCTCTCGCCGCGCAGGTCGGTGATCGGCTGACGGCTCTCCGGCGGGTCGTAGGTGATGCGCACCTGGCCGCCCGGGGCGACGAACTGGAAGTCCTGGCCGGGTCCCCCGCCCGCGGCGTCGCGGCCGACGCCGCACCCGGCGACGAGCAGCAGCAGCCCGAGCAGGGCGGGCAGCAGGCGTCTCATGCCCCGGTCACCATCGCGCCGCTCGGGCCGGCCGGCTCGGCGTAGCGCAGCCCGGTCATCCGGGTTCCGGTGAACTCGATGCTGGTCAGCGAGGCGAGCGCGCACTGGCGGCGGCGCGGGTCGTGCCAGAGCCGCTGCCCCGTGAGGTAGCGGCGCAGCGTCCAGATCGGCAGCTGGTGGGACACGCACACGACCTCGCGGCCGGGTGCGAGCGCCCGCGCGGCGTGCACGGCGCCGAGCATCCGGTGCGCGATCGCGAGGTACGGCTCGCCCCAGGACGGGGTGAACGGGTCGCGCAGCAGCCGCCACACCTGCGGGCGCTTGAGCGCGCCGTCGCCGACTCCGAACCGCTTGCCCTCGAAGAGGTTGCCGGACTCGATCAGGCCCTCCTCGGTGTAGATGTCGACGCCGTGGGCGTCCGCGATCGGGCGGGCGGTCTCCTGGGCGCGCTGCAGCGGCGACGCGACGACGGCGGCGACGTCGTTGCCGTCGAGGTACGCGGCGACGGTCTTGGCCTGGGCCCGGCCGTGGTCGGACAGGTGGTAGCCGGGGATGCGGCCGTAGAGGACGCCCTCGGGGTTGTGCACCTCGCCGTGGCGCAGCACGTGCACCACGGTCACCGGTCCCGACGCGGGCGGGCTGGTCCGGTCACCCATGCTCAGGCCCCGTCCGGACGGGTGGCGGCGGCCGCGGCCCGCGCGGCGGCGGCCAGGCCGGTCTCGATCCGCTCGAACGCCTCGTCGTCCAGCGCGGTGGAGACGAACCAGCCCTCGAAGGCGCTCGGGGGCAGGTAGACACCGTGGTCGAGCATCGCGTGGAAGAACGCCGGGTAGCGCCAGGTCTCGGCGGCCTTGGCCCCGGCGTAGCCGGTGACCGGGGTGTCGGTGAAGAACGGCGAGAACATCGTGCCCGCGTACTGCAGGGTGTGTGCGACGCCCTCCCGCTCCAGCGCCGCGGTGACCAGCGCGCCGACCCGGTCGGCGTGGGACTGCAGGGTGGCGTAGGCGGCGTCGTCGGCGTGGCGCAGCGTGGTGAGCCCGGCGGCGACGGCGACGGGGTTCCCGGCCAGCGTGCCCGCCTGGTAGACCGGCCCGGCCGGGGCCAGGTACGACATGTGCTGCGCCGACCCGCCGAACGCGGCCGCGGGCAGCCCGCCGGACATGACCTTGCCGAAGGTGTAGAGGTCGCCCGCGACGCCGTCGCAGCCGAACCAGCCCTGCCGCGACGCGCGGAACCCGGTCATCACCTCGTCGATCACCAGCAGCGCGCCGTGCGCGTGGCACAGGTCGCGCAGCCCGGCGTTGAAGCCCTCGACCGGCGGGACCACGCCCATGTTGCCCGCGGCGGCCTCGGTGATCACGCAGGCGATGTCGGCGCCGCGCTGCTCGAAGACCTGGTGGACGGCGTCGAGGTCGTTGTAGGGCAGCACCACGGTGTCGGCGGCCTGGGCGCCGGTGACGCCCGGGCTCGTCGGCAGGCCGAGGGTGGCGATCCCGGAGCCGGCGTCGGCGAGCAGCGCGTCGACGTGGCCGTGGTAGCAGCCGGAGAACTTCACGATCACCGTGCGGCCGGTGATCCCGCGGGCGAGCCGGATGGCGCTCATCGTCGCCTCGGTGCCCGAGTTGACCAGGCGGACCTGCTCGACCGGGGTCCGGTCGACGATCTCGGCGGCGAGGTCGATCTCGCCCGGGGTGGGGGTGCCGAACGACAGACCCTGCGACGCCGCGGACCGCACCGCCTCGACGACGGCCGGGTGCGCGTGCCCCAGGATCATCGGCCCCCAGGAGGAGACGAGGTCGACGTAGGTGGCGCCGTCGGCGTCGGTGAGGCGGCAGCCCTCACCCGAGACCATGAACCGCGGGGTGCCGCCGACCGAGTTGAACGCCCGCACCGGGGAGTTCACCCCGCCCGGGATCAGCTCGGTCGCCCGCTCGAACAGGCGGGCGGACTCCTTGGGTTCCGGGTTGCTCACGGCGGTCCCTGCGCTTCCGGTGCTCACGTCCCCAGTCTCGCAGCCGGTGTCAGGACCGGCTCGCGGCCCCGAGCTTGCGGGTGGCGTACCACTCCTTCGCCGGGCGCCCGAACAGCAGCGCGACCCCGGCGACGGACAGCGCCACGACGAGCACCGCGAACAGCGGGATCGTCGGCGCCATGAGCAGCAGGAGCGGGATCCCGTAGACGCCGGCCAGCACGGCCAGCGCGATCCGGGCGCCACCGGCCCCGAGGAACGCGACGACGGCGAGCGCGATCCACACCAGCGCCAGGACGAGGAAGACCCCGCCCATCACCCGCACGAACTGGGTGAGCTGGTCCATCGTCAGACCGGTCTGGGCCAGCGCGGCGTCGATGTCGGCACGCGGGAGTCCGGTGTCGTTGAGGACCGCGTCGTTGATCGTCGCGAACATCGCGCCGATCCCCATGACGACGAACGGCAGCGCCGCCGCGACCAGTGCGACCAGCGCGGTGACCACCTGACGCGGCCGGGCCGGACGTCCCTGCGGCCCGCTGCCGAGCCCCGCCGGGGGCGGCCCCCAGCCCGACGAGGCGTTCCACTGCGGGCCCTGCCCGGCCTGCTGCACGGACCCCGGCTGCGGCACGGCGCCCGGCTGTGCGGTGGTGCCCGGCTGTGCGGTGGTGCCCGGCTGTGCGGTGGTGCCCGGCTGTGCGGTGGTGCCCGGCTGCGGCGCAGGCGCGGCGGGTGCCTGCTGCGGGGCGGGCGGCGGTGTGGCGCCGCCGTGCCAGCCGTGGGGGTACGGGTTCTGCGGGTACTGCGGGTAGCGCCCCGTCGACGGCCCGGGCCGGTAGTACTGCGGGGCGTCGTGCTGTCCCGGGTTGCTGCTCACGACCTCCACCGTAGCCGGGCCGGTGTCCGGTTTGCCACGTTCGGCGGTACCCGGCGCCGCGATTCACCCCTCACGGAGCGACCGCCCGGCACCGCCCGGCGGGATCCGGCACCCGGCCGGCTCCCGCCGGGCCCTGCGTTGCCGTTCTTCCGGAACCGGGACGCGGCGTCGGGCCCGGGTCTCGTCGAGGCACAGGGAGTGCGGCGAATTCGCTTACCCGGTAAGCGAATTCGCAGACAGGTGACCCGGGGGTCGGCACCCGGCGCCCCTCTTCCCCGCGGAAACCCGTCACCGTGCGAACGGTCTCCGTGGACGCCGTCTCCGATGGGTGTGCCGCCGACCCGCCCAGCGTCCGCGCTGCGTACCGTCGGGGTGGAGGGCCGACCGGCCGAGCAGCGCCGGGCAGCCGAGCAGCGCCGGGTGAGTCCGGCCGGCGACGCGCCCGGGTGAGCGGGGTCAGCCCCGGTCGAGCCAGGTCGCGGCCTCGGTGGCCCAGTAGGTCAGGATCACGTCCGCACCGGCGCGGCGGATCGAGGTCAGCGTCTCCATGATGGTCCGCTCTCGCTCGAGCCAGCCCCGGGCGACGGCGGCCTCGACCATCGCGTACTCACCGGAGATCTGGTACGCCGCGACGGGCACGTCGGCGACGTCGGCCACCCGGGCCAGGACGTCCAGGTAGGCCAGGGCGGGCTTGACCATCACCATGTCGGCGCCCTCGTCGAGGTCGAGCGCCAGCTCGCGCAGCGCCTCGCGGGCGTTGCCGCCGTCCTGCTGGTAGGTCTTGCGGTCGCCCCTGAGCTGCGAGTTCACCGCCTCGCGGAACGGGCCGTAGAACGCCGAGGCGTACTTGACGGTGTAGGCGAGGATGCCGGTGTCGGTGAACCCGGCCTCGTCGAGCGCGGTGCGGATGACGCCGACCTGGCCGTCCATCATCCCGCTGGGGCCGACCAGGTGGGCGCCCGCGCGGGCCTGCTCCACGCCCATCCGGGCGTAGATCTCCAGCGTCGCGTCGTTGTCGACGCCGCCGTCGGCGTCCAGCACGCCGCAGTGCCCGTGGTCGGTGAACTCGTCGAGGCACAGGTCGGACATGACGACCAGCTCGTCACCGACCTCCGAGCGCACGTCGCGCAGGCCGACGTTGAGGATCCCGTCCGGGTCGACGGCGCCGGAGCCGGTCGCGTCGTGGTGCTCGGGGACCCCGAACAGCATCACGCCGCCGACGCCCGCGGCCGCCGCCTCCGCGACCGCCTTGCGCAGCGAGTCGCGGGTGTGCTGGACGACCCCCGGCATCGACCCGATCGGGACCGGCTCCGTCGCGCCCTCACGGACGAACATCGGCAGCACCAGCTGCCGCGGACGGACCTCGGTCTCGGAGACCAGCCGCCGCATCGCGGGGGTGGTCCGCAACCGTCGGGGACGCTGCGCCGGGAAACCCATGCGGACCAGGCTACGACCGCCCCGGACACACGTCGGCCCCGCACCACCTCGGAAGGCGGGACGGGGCCCGACGGGAGCAGCTCGGCGGCTCCGCTCGGCGGCGGTGCCGGTGCGCCCTTCGCTCCGCTCAGCGGCGGCGCGCCTTCACCTTCTTCGGCGGCGGCAGGTTGCCCTCGGCGCGCAGCTTCGCGGTGTGGCTGGCCAGCGCGTCGACCAGGGTCGGGACGCGGGCCTCCTCCGGCTGCACGTCGACCCGCAGGCCGAACTCGCGCGCGGTCTCCGCGGTGGCCGGACCGATGCAGGCGACCAGGGTTCGGGCGTGCGGCTTACCGGCGATGCCGACCAGGTTCCGCACCGTCGACGACGAGGTGAAGCACACCGCGTCGAAGCCGCCGGTCTTGATCGCCTCACGGATCGGCGCGGGCGGCGGGGCGGCCCGGACGGTCCGGTACGCCGTCACGTCGTCGACCTCCCAGCCGCGCTCCTGCAGCCCGGCCGACAGCGTCTCCGTGGCGATGTCGGCGCGCGGGAGCAGCACCCGGTCGACCGGGTCGAGCACGTCGTCGTGCGGCGGGAAGATGTCCAGCAGGCCCTCGGACGTCGAGGACTGGGCCTCGTCGATGTCCGGGACGAGCTCGGGCTCGATACCGAACTCGCGGACCTTCTCCGCGGTCGAGCGGCCGACGCAGGCGATCTTCACACCGGAGAAGGCGCGGGCGTCGAGGCCGAACTCACCGAACTTCTCCCAGACGGCCTTGACCGCGTTGGTCGAGGTGAACACGACCCACTGGTAGCGGCCGTCGACGAGACCCTTGACCGAGCGCTCCATCTGCGCGGGCGACCGGGGCGGCTCGACGGCGATCGTCGGCACCTCCTCCGGGATGGCGCCGTGCATCCGCAGCCGCTCGCTCATCACGCCGGCCTGGTCCTTGGTGCGCGGCACCAGGACCCGCCAGCCGTAGAGCGCGCGCGACTCCCACCAGGACAGCTCGCCGCGACGACCGGCGGCCTCGCCGACGGTCAGGACGAGCGCGCCCTCGAGGTCACCGCCGTCGGCGGCGATCCGCCCGACCGACGACGAGATGGTCCGCTGGGTGGAGGTGGTGCCACCCGCGGTGATCGCGACCGGCGTCTCGTCCGGGACGCCCTGGGCGGTCAGCCCGGCGGCGACGTCGCCGAGCAGCGCGCTCGTCGCGTGCAGCACGACCGGGCCCGGGCTCGCGGCCAGCGCGGCCCAGTCGACGCCCGCGCGGACGTCGGCCTCGACGTGCGCCGACCCGAGCGCGACACCGGCGTAGGCCGGGACCGCGGTCGAGGACGGGACGCCGGGGACGACGTCGAACGGCGTGCCCGAGGCGGACACGGCCATCGCCTCGGCGACGACGGCGTCGTTGGTCAGCGGGTCACCGGAGACCAGCCGGGCCACCGAGCGGCCCTGGCCCGCCTCGGTGAGCAGGTCGCTCGCGATGTCGGCGGGCTGGCCGACGGCCGGGCGCACCTCGGCGCCGTCGGCGGCCAGGGCGAGGATGCCCTCCGGCACGTCCGGGTCGGTGATGACCAGCGGCGAGCCGGCGAGCACGTCCCGGGCGCGCACGGTGAGCAGCGCCGGGTCCCCCGGTCCGCTGCCCACGAAGGCGATCCGCCCTGAGGGGTTGGCAGGTCCTGTCATTGAAGAAACTCCCGAATCAGCGGTTGGCGGGACCACCGGGACCTGCGGGGGGCAGGTCCTCGGCTCCCAGGTCGAGAAGCTCGAGGGCGACCGCGGCCCCGATCTTCTCTGCGTCGTCCATGTCTCCGGTGGCGGAGGCGCGCACCACGTCGCCCCCCGCGATGTCCCCGATCCCCAGCGCGCCGCGCAGCGACAGGCGGTCGACCGCCCGGCCGTCGTCGTCGAGGTCGGAGACGACCTCGGCGAGCGCCCCGACGGGGGTGTCGCACCGGGCGTCCAGCCCGGCCAGCACCGCGCGCTCGGCGGTGACGGCGAGGTGGACGCCCGCGTCGTCGAGCACCGCGTGCAGCGCCGCGACGAGGTCGGTGTCGGCGGAGCGGCACTCGATCGCCAGCGCACCCTGGGCGGGCGCGGGCAGCATCTGCAGGGGGTCGATCAGCTCGTCCGCCTCGTCGACGCGGCCCAGCCTGCGCAGCCCGGCGGCGGCCACGACCACCGCGTCCAGCTCGCCCGACCGCACCTTCCCGATCCGGGTGTCCACGTTGCCGCGGATCGGCAGCACCTCCAGGCCCTGGCCGAGCGCGTGCAGCTGCACGGTCCGGCGCGGGGAGCCCGTCCCGACCCGGGCACCACGACCCAGCTCGCCGAGCACGCGACCGCCGGTGACCAGCGCGTCGCGGACGTCTTCGCGCTCCGGGACCGCCGCGATCGTGAGCCCGTCGGGCTGTGCGCTCGGCAGGTCCTTGTACGAGTGCACCGCGACGTCGATCTCGCCGGCGTAGAGCGCGTCGCGCAGCTGCGAGACGAACACCCCCACCCCGAGCTGCGGGATCGGCGCGGCCGAGCGGTCACCGCTGGTCGAGATGGTGACCAGCTCGCACGGGTGCCCGGCGGCGATCAGCCGGTCGGCGACGGTGGTGGACTGGGCGACCGCCAGCTTCGACGGCCGGGTGCCGATCTTCAGGACGCTCACGGGATCTGCTCCGGGGGACGGGACCCGATCGACGGCGTGGGGCCGAGCGGGGCGTTCAGGGCTGCGGTCACATCGCCGCCGTCGACGCTCGCGTCGGCGCCCCGGACCGGGGCGGCGACCGCGGCGGCGGCCTGCGGGTCGAGCTCGAACAGGGTGCGCAGCGCCGCGGCGTAGCTGTCCCCGTCCGGCCCCTCGGCCAGGCGCTTCACCTGGACCGTGGGGGTGTGCAGCAGCTTGTCGACGACCCGGCGCACGGTCCGCGAGAGCTCCTCGCGGACCCGGGTGTCGAGGTCGGGCAGCCGCGAGTCGAGGCGAAGCAGCTCGGCGTCGACGACCTCCGAGGCGCGCCGGCGCAGCGCGGTGACCGTCGGGGTGACCTCGGCCGAACGCTGCCCGGCCAGGTACTGCTGGGCCTCGGCGTCGACCATCGTCTGCGCCGCGGCGACGGAACCGCCGTCGGCGACGTCGAGCAGCCGGCGCTGCAGGGTGATCAGGTCGACCATGCGGACACCGGTCAGCTCGGCGACCGCCGGGTCGACGTCACGCGGCAGGCCCAGGTCGCACACGACCAGGGGCGCGGTCCGCCCGGCCAGCGCCTCGGCGACCGGCCCGACCTCCACGACGTGGCCGATCGCCCCGGTGCAGGCCAGCATCAGGTCCGCGTCGCGCAGCTCGGTGGCCAGGTCGTCCATCGCCGCGTAGCGGGCGGTGGTGCCCGGGTCGGCGTGCTCCAGGATCTTCTCGACGAGCCGCTCGCCGCGCTCGGCGGAGCGGTTCAGCACGACGATCTCGCCCGCCCCGGCCCGGCGCAGGTGGGCCGCGGCCAGTGCGCCCATCGCCCCCGCCCCGACGATGACGGCGCGGCGCCCGGCCAGGCCGTCGCCGCCGAGCTCGCGGTCGGCGTCGCGCAGGGCTTCCGACACCACCGAGGCGCCCGCCTCGTCGATGCCGGTCCCGGCGTGCACCCGCTTGCCGACGCGCAGTGCCTGCTGCACCAGCTCGTGCAGGACCTTGCCGACGGCGCCCGCGGCGTCGGCGGCCGCGTAGGCGCCGCGCAGCTGGCCGAGGATCTGCGACTCGCCGACCACCATCGAGTCCAGGCCCGCCGCCAGCGCGAACAGGTGCTGGACCGCGGAGCCCGCGTAGTGCACGAACAGGTGCTCGGACAGCTCGCCGATGGGGAACCCGGCGTGGGTGCCGAGGACGTCGGTGACGTCGCCGAGGCCGCCGTGGAACGCGTCCACGACCGCGCAGATCTCGATCCGGTTGCACGTGGAGAGGACGACCGCCTCCTCGACGTGCGTGCGGTCGAGCATCTCCTCGAGAAGCTTGGGCACCTCACCCGGAGCGACCGCGAGGCGCTCCA
Source organism: Pseudonocardia sp. ICBG1034 (assembly GCF_020131375.1). Taxonomy (NCBI): domain Bacteria; kingdom Bacillati; phylum Actinomycetota; class Actinomycetes; order Pseudonocardiales; family Pseudonocardiaceae; genus Pseudonocardia; species Pseudonocardia sp. ICBG1034. The sequence goes on along the minus strand of NZ_JAHLEK010000015.1, from coordinate 737,347 downwards.
GCACCTCGACCGGCGCGCTGCGGTGCGACAGGCCGACCACGAGGACGCTCATGGCTCTACGACACCACCGATTCGTTCGTCTTGTCCGTCACCGCGGCGGCACCGGTGTGCCGTCGCGCCACGTGGAACGCGAGGACCTGCAGCTCGACCGACAGGTCCACCTTGCGGACCTCGACGTCGTCCGGGACCGTCAGCAGCACCGGAGCGAAGTTGAGGATGGACTGCACACCGGCCGCCACGAGCAGGTCGCAGACCTTCTGGGCCGCCGGGCCCGGCGTCGCGATCATCCCGATGGTGACGCCGCCACCGGCGCACACCTCGGGGATCTCGCGCACGTGCCGCACCCGGATGCCGTTGATCTCGCTGCCGACGAGGTCGTCGTCGACGTCGAACAGGGTGCTGACCGGGAAGCCGCGGCCGGCGAAGCCGGTGTAGCCGGCCAGGGCGTGACCCAGGTTGCCGACGCCGACCAGCGCGACCGACTGCCGGTGGTCCATGCCCAGCTCGCCCTGCAGCCGTCCCTGCAGCGAGGTGACGTCGTAGCCGACGCCGCGCACGCCGTAGGAACCCAGGTAGGACAGGTCCTTGCGGAGCTTGGCCGAGTTGACCCCGGAGGCACCGGCGAGCTCCTCGGACGACACCGTCTCGACCCCGGCCTCGCGCAGCTCGCCGAGCACCCGCAGGTACACAGCGAGCCGGGACACGGTGGCCTCCGGCACCGGGCGCGCGGGACGCTCGCCGGTGCCGTCGGGCGCGGCGGCACCGGACTCGGGCGGCAGGGTCACGGGCCGTCCTCCTCGGGTGTCGGTCGCGGGCGGCCGGGTCCCGGTGCCCGCTCCCGCCCGCGGGGGCTTGATCCGCGGGCGGTCGGTCATCGAGACTGGGCGTGCTCCGGTCGGGGGTGTGCAGGTGCCGGTCGCCGGCGCGCTCGCGGCACGCCCGCGAACCGGCCGGACGGGCCGGTCGGGCTGCGGACGGACGAGGCCCGGCGTTCTCGGCGCCGCGGAGGCACCGTGCCACCGGGTCCGGCGACGGGGACCCACGGTAGCCGCTTGTGAAGGCACGCACAAAGTTGCGATCTTGGTCCTCTCCGTGCTCGGCCCGGGCCCCTGACCTGGAGCTACCGGTGATCGACGGGCAGGAACCGCTCATCGTGCGACGAGCGCCACGTCGGTCTCCACGACACCACCGTCACGCATACCGTGCGACCACCCGTGACACACCTCTCCGCCCGGGACGGCGCGACGAGGCCCAGGTCACCGTCGCTCAGGTCACGGTCGCTCAGGTCACCGTGACGGTGCGGGTCGGCCGGCCGGTCGCCGCGCCCGGCAGCGGGGAGCGGCGCTCGGCGGTCTGGACGACGCCGTCGCCGTCGGTGGCGCGGCACACCAGGGTGTACCCGCCCGGCGGCAGGTCCAGCTCGGCGCGCCACTGCCGCCAGGTGGCCCCGCCGGACGGCACCGGCGCGAGCTCCGCGGTGACCCAGGACCCGGCCGCGCCCCCGTCCTGCACCCCGACCTCGACCCGGCGGATCCCCCGGGGCACCGCCCAGGCGGAGCCGGTGACCACGACCCGGCCGGCGGGCACGCTCGCGTACGAGGCGGGCGACTCGATCCGCGCGGCGGTCTCCATCGGCCCGGGCGGCGCCCACCCGCGGTCGCGCCAGTAGTCGGCGCGGGCGGCGAACGTGGTGAACTCGATGTCGGTGACCCACTTGGTGGCCGAGACGTAGCCGTAGAGCCCGGGGACGACGATCCGCACCGGGAAGCCGTGCTCGGGCGGCAGCGCGACCGGGCCGTCCGGTCCGGCCATCGCGACCGCGAGCAGCGCGCCGCGGGTGGGGTCGAGCAGCAGCGACGACGGGCTGCCCGCCGTCCAGCCGTCGGTGGAGGTGGACAGCGCCTGGTCCGCCGCCGGGTCGGGCGCGGCGGCCGCGAGCAGCGGCGCGAGCTCCACCCCGGTGAACCGGGTGGTGGACACGAGGTCGCCGCCGACGTCGTTGGAGACGCACGCCATCGTCACCCAGCGCTCGACGAGCGGGCGGGCCAGCAGGTCGTCGAGGGTGAGGGTGAGCTCGCGCCCGACCCGTCCGTGCACCCGCAGGCTCCACGACGCCGGGTCGACCGACGGGACCCGCAGCGCGGTGTCGATCCGGTAGAAGTCGTCGACGGCGGTGGTGAACGCGGCCGCGCCCGGCACCTGCGCCCCGGCGGGCAGCGCCGGGGCGGGCGCGATGCGGCCCTGCGCGGCGAGCGTCCGGATCCGGGCGGTGAGCGCGTCGCGTTCGGGCCCGATCCGGCCCGAGGGCAGCAGGGGCGCGGCGACCGCGGCCCCGGCGCCCAGCACGACCCCGCCCGCCCCCGCCAGCGCGGTGGTGCGCAGGAACCGCCGCCGGGTCAGCGACGACCGGACGGGCCGCCCGTCGGGCAGCGTCCCGGCCGCGGTCGGGGCGGGGATCCGGGCCGCCAGCGCGTGCAGCCTCCGGAAGACCGTCACCGCGACGACGGCCGCGGCACCCGCCGGCACCATGTCGAGCTGACCGGCGCCCGACGCCGTCGCCGCGGCGACGACACCCAGCAGCCCGAGCGCCGCGAGCCCCCACGCCCCCGGCCACGGCGAGCGGCGCGACAGCGCGCCGAGCCCGGCCGCGGCCAGGGCCAGGACCACCAGCACCCCGGCGACGACGGTGTGGCGGCTGCCGATCCCGGCCCCGACGGTCGCCGCGCCGGCCAGCGCGGGCGGGGTGAGCGCCACGACCTGCTCGGCGACGGCGTTCACCGGCCCGGCGGCCGGGGCGACCAGCAGCGCGAGCGCCTGCCCCGCGCCGACGCCCAGGGCGGCCGCGGCGAGCCCGGCCAGGGCGGTGCGGGCCGCCGGTGCGGTGCGGACCGGCGGGCTGTCGGCACCCGGGGCCCCGCCGGCCGGACCGTCCGAGGTCGCGACCGGACCGTCGGGGGCCGGGCTCACGGCCGGGCCAGGTCCGCGCGCAGGCGCTCCTCGTCCACCCGGAACGAGTCGTGCTCACGACCGTCGAGCAGCACCACCGGCACCTGGTCGCCGTACTCGGCGCGCAGCTCGTCGTCGGAGTCGACGTCGACGGTGTCCCAGCCGGTGCCGGTCTCGGCGCACACCCGGGCCAGCATCTCGGCGGCGTCGTCGCACAGGTGGCAGCCCACCCGGGTCAGCAGTCGTACCCGCATCTCACATCCTCGCCAGTGTCCTTCGGGCGATCTTGCCCGTCGGGGTGCGGGGCAGCTCGTCGGCGAAGGCGACGACCGCGGGCCGCTTGAACCGGGCGAGCCGGGCCGCGCAGTGCGCGGCGACCGTCTCCTCGGTGAGCTCGGCGCCCGCGACCGGCACGATCACCGCCTTGACCGCGGCGCCGGTCCGGTCGTCGGGCACCCCGACGACGGCGACCTCGGCCACCGCGTCCAGCTCGGCGACGACCTGCTCCACCTCGCGCGGGTAGACGTTGAAGCCGTTGACGATGACCAGGTCCGAGGAACGGTCGACGAGGTGCAGGTCGCCGTCGGTGTCCAGGTAGCCGACGTCGGCGGTGACGAACCAGCCGTCCTCACCCGGGCCGCCGGAGCCGTCGGGCCAGTAGCCGGAGAACAGGTTCGGCCCGCGCACCGCGATCAACCCGGTGTCGTCGGACGGGTCGGAGCCGTCGTCGTAGTCCAGGTCGTCCAGCGGGTCCTCCCCGCGCGGCTCGGGCTCCGGCGCGGGTCTGCGCTCCATCGGCTGCCCGTCGGCATCGACCAGGCGCAGCTCGACGCCGGGCAGCACCTGCCCGACCGAGCCGGGCTTGGCCGGTCGGCCCAGGTCGTTGCTGGTGACGACGGGCCCGCCCTCCGTGAGGCCGTAGCCCTCGTGCAGGTCCAGCCCGCTCGCCGCGCGGAAGTCCGCGAGCCAGCCCGCGGGCAGCGGCGCCCCGCCGGAGGTGCACAGCCGCACCCCGGCCATCGCGGCGCGCAGCCGCTCGGGCCCGAGGTCGAGCAGCATCCGGAACATCGACGGCACCCCGGCGACGACGCTGACCCGCTCCTCGACGACCGTCTCGACCAGCCGGTCCGGGGAGAACCGGCCGGGCAGCACGACGGTCGCTCCGGTCCAGCAGACCTGCAGCAGCCCGGCGGCGAGGCCGTAGACGTGGAACAGGGGCAGCGCCAGCAGGACCCGGTCGACCCCGTTGACCGGTGCCGGGCGGAGCGCACCCGCCTGCTCGCGGTTGGCCAGCAGCGCGCGGTGCGACAGCTGCACCCCGCGCGGGCGCCCGGTGGTGCCGGAGGTGAACACGACCAGCGCGATGCGCTCGGGGTCGGCGGGAGCCCGGTCGACCGGGGCGTCCGGGACCGGGGCGGCCAGGTCCGGCGGGCCCAGCAGCGTCGCGCCGACGCCCTCGGCGCAGCCGGCCGCGACGGCGTCGTCGGGCCGGGCGACGACCGCGACCGGCCGGGCCTGGTCGAGCACCACCTCGAGCTCGCGGGTCACCGAGCCCGCGCCGAACGGTACGACGACCGCGTCGGCCCGCAGCGCGCCGAACAGCGCCACGCAGTAGTCGGCGCCGTCGGGCAGGCCGATCGCGACCCGGTCGCCGTGGCGGACGCCCGCCGCACGCAGCCGGGCGGCCTCGGCGGAGACCGCGGCGTCGAACGCCGACCAGGTCAGCGTGAGCGGCGCCGGGCCGGACAGGTCACGGACGGCGTCGTGGCCCGGACGCTCGGAGGCGTTGCGCGCCACCAGGTCGGCGAGGTGGGTGGGACGGTCGGGACGGTGGCCCGGCACGGGGTCGGAACTCGGCACGGCGGTCTCCATCCTCGGACCCGCCGGGGCGGGGTCGGCTCGTCGGCACGCGTCGCCGCCAGTGTTCCAAACCCGGCCACGACCGTCGTGTCCCGAGGGACCGCTCACCGCTGTGCACGCCACGTGTCGATTCGGACACGCTTCGCGCACGGTTCGTCCACCGCGCGTATCGGGCCGCTCGCCGGAACGGCACGCGACGAGAGGCGGCGAGTGCGTTGCGCCACTCGACAGACGTCTATGCTCCGCCGCTACATGAAGTTCAACGCGTGAACCGCCGGTTCGTCGCGCGACTCACCCGAGGGAGTGGCATGCAGCTCGACGCCAGCGCGCCACGGCGCACACCGCGCCGCGCCGCGCGGGACGCGCCGGCGGTCCCCGCCGGCCGGGTCGCCCGCCGAGCCGTACCCCGTCCGACCCCCCGGGATCCATGACCCGGCCGATGCGACCGCACCGCCTGCTCCGACAGCAGCGCTCCGAGACCATCCCCGAGACCGTCCGTCCGACCCGGGCCCCCGAACCCGGCCAGGACAGACCCGACACCGTCCGCCCCCAGCCGGACGGGGAGGTGTCCGTGACTTCAGCGACCTCTGCACCGTCCCAGCCGACGGGGCCGATCGCGTCCGCTCCCCTGGTCGACGCTCCCCCCACGTACCCCGCAGGCCCCGCCCTACACCGCCCGGACGGCCGGACCACCCGGTCGGGTCCGCCCGGCCGTACCGAGCAGGACATGCCGATGCCACGACAGGCACCGCAGATCTCGCAGGAGCTGCAGCGCCCGGAGGCCGACCCGGCCGACGAGGCCGCCCGCGCCGTCGAGGACGCGAACAGCTCCTGGGCCCTGGTCGAGGCCTGCCAGGCCGGCGACGCGGCCGCGTTCGGCGAGCTCTACGAGCGCTACCACGACGTGGTCTACCGGTACGTGCTGTTCCGGATGGGTGACCGGTCCTTCGCCGAGGACGTGACGCAGGAGACCTTCGTCCGGGCACTGCGCCGGATCTCCTCGGTCAGCTATCAGGGCCGCGACATCGGGGCCTGGTTCGTCACGATCGCCCGGAACCTGATCTTCGACTACGTCAAGTCCAGCCGGTTCCGGCTGGAGCAGACGACCTCGGAGATCGTCGAGCTGTCGCCCAGCACCGGTGGCCCCGAGCAGCAGGTGCTCGACATGGCGACCAACGACGAGCTGCTGGCCTCGATCGCCAAGCTCAACTCCGACCAGCGCGAATGCATCCAGTACCGGTTCCTCAAGGGCCTGTCGGTCGCCGAGACCGCCGAGCTGATGGACCGCAACGAGGGTGCGGTCAAGGCGCTGCAGCACCGCGCGGTGCGTCGTCTCGCGCAGCTCCTCCCGGACGGTCTGCGGTGAGCGGGCCTGCCGCCGGATCAGCCGGAACGCGAGAGGGTGTGTCGATCACTGCGCCGAACGCACTACTCGATGCGGTGAACGGTTGGAAGGCCGTAACCTCGTCCGCGGTCGGTCGTTGTACAGACCGGCGCGCACTGACGGCGCCACACGCGCCGACGAGCAGCGCGAGACTGCAGTGAGGACGGACGGCATGCCCAGGGCATGGGACGACGGGTACCCCGGCGACGACGGTTTCGACCGTGCGCCGGCGGGTGCCCCTGCATCGGAGGAGCTGGCGCACGAGATCGCGCTGGCCGCCGCGCTGGACCGTTCGCGGCGTGATCTCTCGCCCGATCCGCACGCCTCGGCCCGGATGCGGGCGCGGCTGTTCGAGGTGCTGGCCCAGGAGGGCGTCGGACAGCAGTCCGGCGGGTCCCCGTTCGGCGACCGGTTCGACCGCGTCGACCAGGCCGACCTCACCGCGCCGATCGGCCCTCCGATCGCCGACGACCTCGACTGGGACGCGGTGTCCAACCGCCGCGCCGCCGGCGAGCACGCCCCGGCCGCGGACGACCCGACCGGTCGCAGCAGCCGTCCGCGCCGCGGCCGCCACGTGCTGCCGTCGGACCACCCGGACCACCCGGAGCAGGTGGGTGCCCCGGCCGGACCGGCCCGCGACGCCGAGGCCGGCCCCGGCCGCGACGACTCCGCCCGCCCGGCGCAGTCCGGCGCCCGGATGCTGGACCGCCGCCGTCCGAGCGTGCGCAAGCGCTTCGGCGTCGTCGTCGGCGGGTTCGCCGCGCTCGCGGTGATCGCCGGCGTGACCTCGACCGCCAGCCGCGACGCCCTGCCCGGCGACGCGATGTACGGCATGAAGCGCGCCAGCGAGAGCGTCGGCGGGGTGTTCACCGTCGGCCAGCAGGCCGAGGCCGCCCGCCAGCTCGACCTGGCCCGCTCCCGGGTCGACGAGCTGGAGAGCCTGGTCGCTCGGTCCACACCGCCGTCGCCGGACGCGGTCGCGTCCGCGATGGGCGACTTCGACCGGGCCACCAGCACCGGCAGCAGGCTGATGCTGACCGGCGCCGGGACCGACGGCGCGGACACCTCCCGCCTGGCCGAGCTGCGGACCTGGGCGGCCGCCCAGTCCGGGCGCATCACCCGTCTGCAGTCCGACCTGCCCGCCGAGAGCCGCGGGGAGACCTCGGAGGCGATCCGCCTGCTGGACCGGGTGCTGTCCCGGGCCGAGGCGCTGCGGGCCGGGACCGGCTGCGCCGCGGACAGCGGCGGCACCGTCGACGACCTCGGCCCGGTGCCCGGCGAGTGCCGCACCGCGGGCGGGCCGTCCTCGGCGCAGGCCGTCGAGCAGTCCGCGCCGGTGACGCCGTCGGAGACCGCGACCGGCACGCCGTCGCCGTCGCCCACCTCCGGTCCGGCGACCTCGACCTCGCAGGCCCCGACCACCTCGGGGTCCTCGCAGCAGGGCGGCGGGCTGCCGCTGCTGAACGGTGGTGGGTCGACCACCTCCGACAGCGGGTCCGGCAGCTCGTCGGAGTCGTCGTCGGAGCAGGACCGCCTGCTGCCGCCGATCACGATCCCGCCGCTGCTGCCGGGCCTCGGCCCGGTCACCCTCGGCTGATCCGCTCCGGACACCACGGGTACGGGCCCGGTCCCCGGTGCGTCGACATGTGTCACGTACCGGAGGCCGGGCCCGCTCCCGCGTTCCGGCAGTAGGCTGGGGCCGCGCCCCGATCCCCTCGGGACGCGAGACGCCGTCGCACCAGGAAGGCCGCCGTGGTGAGTGATCCCGGGTCCGTCCCCCCTCTCGACCAGAGCGGGACCCGCGAGTCTCACCCGCCCACCCACACCGGGCTCTCCGAGGAGCCGGGGGTGCTGGAGCGGGCGACCGCCCTCGACTCCGCGCAGCGGGCCGGTCAGGCCTCCGCCGCCGCGGCCGTCGCCGCCGAGGCCGACGACCACCCCGACGGCCCGGAGGGCGGGGACGGCGCGCCGCCCGACCTCACCGCCGCCGCGTTCTTCGACTGCGACAACACGATGATGGTCGGCGCGTCGATCTTCCACTTCGCCCGCGGCCTGGCCGCGCGCAAGTTCTTCACCACCTCCGACATGGCCGGCTTCGCCTGGCAGCAGATCAAGTTCCGGGTCGGCGGCCGGGAGGACAAGGGCGGCATCGCGGGACACCGCGACACCGCGCTGTCGTTCGTCGCGGGCCGTCCGGTCGACGAGGTCGTCGCGCTCGGCGAGGAGATCTACGACGAGCTGATGTCGGACCGGATCTGGGCGGGGACCCGGGCGCTGGCCCAGATGCACCTCGACGCCGGCCAGCGGGTCTGGCTGGTCACCGCGACGCCGATCGAGCTGGCCCGCATCATCGCGCGGCGGCTCGGGCTGACCGGGGCGCTGGGCACCGTCGCGGAGTCCGTCGACGGGCTCTACACAGGACGGCTGGTCGGCGAGATCCTGCACGGCCCGGCCAAGGCGCACGCTGTCCGCGCACTGGCCGCGTCGGAGGGGTTGGACCTGCGTCGCTGCACCGCGTACTCGGACTCGGTGAACGACGTCCCGATGCTCTCGGCGGTCGGCACCGCGGTCGCGGTGAACCCGGACTCCGAGCTGCGCGACGTCGCGAAGGCCCGCAACTGGCAGATCCGCGACTTCCGGACCGGGCGCAAGGCCGCCCGGATCGGGGTGCCCTCGGTGCTCGGCGCGGGCGCCGTCGCCGGGGCGGTGGCCGCCGGCATGGCCTACCGCAAGCGCTGACCCGCCCGGCGGCTCAGGGCGGCGTGGCCCCGCGGTACCGCGCGGGCAGCCCTCCGCCGGCGGCGTACCAGAGCCACCGCAGCGGGTCCGGCCGCCGGATCATCCCAGGAACACGTTGCGCCGCTGGGACAGCAGCCGGTACAGCGTGTGCTGGATGGTCTCCCGGACCTGGTCGGTCAGGTTGAACACGAGCATCGGGTCGTCGGCGTCGGCCGGGGTGTGGTCGTCGGTGCGGATCGGCTCGCCGAACTCGATGTACCACTTCGACGGCAGCGGGATCAGCCCCGCCGGGCCGAGCAGCGGGAAGGTCGGCGTGACCGGGAAGTACGGCGCCCCGAACAGCCGGGCCAGCGGCGCGAGGTCGCCGATCTTGGGGTAGATCTCCTCGGCGCCGACGATCGAGCACGGGATGATCGGGACCCCGGTGCGCAGCGCGGCGGAGACGAACCCGCCGCGGCCGAACCGCTGCAGCTTGTAGCGGTCCCGGAACGGCTTGCCGATGCCCTTGAACCCCTCGGGGAACACCCCGACGAGCTCGCCGGAGGTCATGAGCCGCTCGGCGTCGGGGTTGCAGGCCAGCGTCGCGCCGGCCTTGCGGGCCAGCGAGCCGGAGACCGGCATGGTGAACATGAGGTCGGCGCCGAGCAGCCGCAGGTGCCGGTGCGACGGGTGGTCGTCGTGCACCGCGACGGTCGTCATCACCGCGTCGAGCGGCAGCGTCCCGGAGTGGTTGGCGACGATCAGCGCGCCACCGGTCTCGGGGATGTGGTGGGTGCCGATGGTCTCGACGCGGAACCAGCGCTTGTAGAGCGGGCGCAATGCGGGCAGCACCATCGCGTCGGTGAGCTCGCGGTCGAACCCGAACTCGTCGATCGGGTAGTCGCCCGCGAGCCGGCGGCGCAGGAACTCCAGGACCTGCTCCAGCGCGGCCTCCCAGGCCGGGCCCTCGTCGTCCTCGGGCTCGGGTGCGGAGGCGACCGGCGCGGGCCGCGACGGCTCCTCCGCCCGCGCGGGCCGGGCAGGCCCCCGGTTGCCCCGGATCGGGATCACCCGCGCCTCGGCCATGCCGTCGCCCTTCGTCGTACCACCGCGGCCGTCCGGCCGTCGCTGCTCGCGTGCCCGCACGCCGCCGTCCCGACCCGTCACCGCAGCGACCGGGCCAGACCGAGCACGCCCCGTTCGAGCGAGGCGATCCGCTCCGGGCCGAGCACCGGCGCCAGCGCCTTGCCGCGCACGAAGTCGTCGAACGCCTGGGTGGTCGTCCACCGCGGCTCGAAGCCGAAGTCGTCGATCAGCCGGGTGAGGTCCACGACCCGGCCGAAGTTGAGGAAGCGCATCTGCTCCGGGGAGAAGTCGACGACACGCGCGCCGCGCAGCACCCGGCTGACCGGGCCGACCGCGCCGCTCGGCACCGGGACGGCGATCTTGCCCGCGCGCCGGATGGCCTGGGACAGCATCAGCACCCCGTGCGCGGCGACGTTGAACACGCCCGGCAGCTCGTGGGTGGCGGCACGCTCGAGCACGGCGAGGCCGTCCTCCTCGTGCAGCAGCTGGATCCGGGCGTCGTAGCCCAGCACGGTGGGGACGACCGGAAGCGCGAAGTAGCGCGACAGCACGGTGTCCATCCGCGGGCCGATGAAGTTGGCGAACCGCAGGACCGTGGTGGTGACGTCCGGGCGGCGACGGCTGAACCCGCGCAGGTAGCCCTCGATCTCCGCGGCGTCCTTGGCGTACCCGCCCGAGGGCAGGTCCTTGGCCCCGATGGCCTCGTCGAACACGGCGGGGTCGCGGGAGCTGGAGCCGTAGACCGCGGTCGTCGACTTGAGCACGACCCGGCGCACGCTGGTCGCCTTCTGGCACGCGGCGAGCAGCTGCATCGTGCCGATGACGTTCATCTCCTTCATCGTCGCGCGGCCGCCCGCCGAGGCGGGGCTGGCCGAGAGCGACGCGTGCACGACGGTGTCGACGTTCGCCGAGGAGATGACCTTCGCGATGAGCGGGTTGCGGATGTCGGCGCGCACGAACTCGGCGCGGCCCATCCGCTTCAGCAGGTCCCGGGGCGGAGGAACGGTGTCCACGCCCAGCACCCGGTCGATGGCCGGGTCGGCCGCCAGCCGGGCCGCGAGGTGCCCGCCGAGGAAACCGCTGACCCCGGTGACCAGCACGACGTTCGGGGTCGGCCGGTCCATGGGAGCTCCGTTCACCGGGTGCTGACGCGAGATCGTGCCGATCGTAGTCCCGCCCCGTCACACCGGGCAGGTACGCGGACACGTGAGGTGCGCGACGCGTCCGTCCGGAGGACGGACCGTCACAACGACACCGGCCGCGCACCCGCGGGGAGGCGGGGGCGCGGCCGGTGCGCGAGTCACTTGCCGAGCTTGCGGCGCTGCACCCGGGTCTTGCGCAGCAGCTTGCGGTGCTTCTTCTTCGACATCCGCTTGCGGCGCTTCTTGATGACCGAGCCCATGTGGGTGCTCCTCCTGTGTCGACGCAGATCGTCAGCGACCGCTCCACCGGGTGACCTCGGAGTGGGCCGCCCGCACGATCCGTGCACGTGGACACGAGGCGCGGGCCGGGCGACGCCCGCCGGAGCGGGGCGACGACGCGATGCGACCGGTGGGGGTCGGCAGCCGGTTCACCAGTCTACCCGGGCGTACCGGCCTTCACCCCACCGGGGATCAGCCCGCGTCGAAGTAGGCGTTGCGCAGGTAGTCCTCGACCGCGCGCTGCGGCACGCGGAACGAACGACCGACCCGCGCGGCGGGCAGCTCGCCGGAGTGGACGAGCCGGTACACGGTCATCTTCGAGACGCGCATCATCGACGCGACCTCGGCCACCGTCAGGAACTGGACCTGGGACGGCCGTAGGGGCTCGGGACGTTCCGCCGCCATGGGGCACCGCCTTCCTCCCCCGAGACGGGTTCCCCGGTTCGCCCGGTGGTGGGGGATGCAGGTGCAGTCTACCGGGGCGGATGTGACGATCGGTCCGCCAGAGGGGGGCCCGATCGTGCTACAGCACGGCGCGTCCGTGTGACTTTGCGTCATACGATGAGCTGAACGAGGTACCGGCGGCCCGGGTCAGCCGCGACCGAGCGCCACCGAGCGGTCGTGCGCCGCGGCGACCGCGTCGGCCAGGGCCGCACGCAGCCCGTGCCGCTCCAGCTCGCGCAGGGCGGCCGCCGTCGTCCCGGCCGGCGAGGTGACGTTCTCCCGCAGCACCGCGGGGTGCTCGCCGGTCTCGCGCAGCATCCGGGCGGCACCGAGCGCGGTCTGCACGGTCAGCTCGGTCGCGTCGGGGCGGGTCAGCCCCAGCCCGACGCCCGCCTCGATCATCGCCTCGGCGACGAGGAAGAAGTACGCGGGCCCGGAGCCGGACAGCGCGGTCGCGGCGTCCTGCTTCGCCTCGTCCAGGCGCAGCACCGCGCCGACGGTGGACAGCAGCGCCTCGGTCTCGTCGAGGTGCGCGGGGGTCGCGTGCGCACCCGGGGAGATCGCGCACATCGCCGCGCCGAGCAGCATCGGGGTGTTCGGCATGACCCGCACGACCGGCGTGCCGTCGGGCAGCGCACCCTCGAACAGCGAGGTCGGCAGGCCCGCGCACAGCGACACGACGAGCGCGCCCGGCTCCAGCGCCCCGGCGACCTCGCCGAGCAGCGTGACGACGTCCTGCGGCTTGACGGCGACGACGACCGTCCCGGCCCCGCGCACCGCCTCGTCGACCGGGGCCGCGGTGACCCCCAGCGACGCGGTCAGCTCCTGCGCCCGCGCCGGGTACCGCTCGGCGACCACCAGGTCACCGGCGTCCCGTCCGGCCGCCAGCAGCCCGCCGAGCAGCGCCTCGCCGATCCGTCCCCCGCCCAGTACCGCGATCCTCGTCATGGGGGCAGCGTAGGAACCCCTCAGCGGGCCAGCGGGGCCAGGGCGAGCTGGCGGGCCTGGCAGACGGTGCGGCCGCGCGCGTCGACGACGGTGACGTCCTCGTCGAACTGCGCGCTCGACACCCCGGCGCCGGCGGGCGGGCTCGACACCGCACGCGAGCGGGACCCGACCCGCAGCCAGCCCGGGGCGGGTCGGGCCCGCAGCAGCGCGGTGAGCTGCACCGTCGGCGCCCAGCCGAACGTCCCGCCGAGGTTGAACACGGTCGGGGGCAGGATGTCGCCGGCCATCAGCGCGAACAACACGTCCGGCTCCTCGCCGCGCGGACGGACCCAGCCGGCCATCTCCGGCGGCCCGGTCTCGCCGCGCAGGAACGGCAGCGCGCCGCGCGGGTAGCGCAGCTCGCAGGCGGCGGCCAGGCCGCGCGCGCCGCCCTCGGCCGACGCCGGGTCGAGCGCGTCCGGGTCCGGTTCGACGGCGAGCGCGGAGCCGTCGTCCAGGCGTGGGGCCTCGCTCGGCAGCACGCCGGCGGTGACGGTGGAGTGCAGCATGAGCCTGCCCTCCTGGTGCAGCCGCACGGCGACCGTGGACACCGTCCGCCCGACCTTGAGCGGGTCGGTCGTGATCTCGACCGGGCCCAGGTCGGGCGCGCGCAGGAAGTCCACGGCGACGGCCAGCGGGTCGGGCGCGGGGGCGTCGTCGGCCGCGAGGCGGGCCAGCCCGGACTTGGCCATGAGCACCATCAGCAGGCCGCCGAACGCCTTGTCCCCGATCGCCCAGGTCTCGTCGAGCCGGGCGCGGAACCGGCCGTCCCCGAGGTGCTCGATCACGTGCGAGTCGGCGAAGGGCCGGACCGTCGTACTGCTCATGCGGGCATGTTACCCACGGGTAGGAGCGACGGCGGACATCGTCGGTGTGAGGTGCAGCCGGGCGAACAGCAGCGACTCGGCGAGCAGCGCCGTGCGTTCCTGCCGGGTCCTGCAGCGCCGGGTCGACACCTCCAGGACGACGGTGCCGCCGTCCGCGGCGAACCGGGAGTCGGCCAGGCGCTGGCACACCTCGGCGCACGGCTGCGCCCCGCGGCCGGGGACCAGGTGCTCGTCGCGCGGGGCACCGGAGCCGTCGGTGAGGTGCAGGTGGGTGAGCCGGTCCCCCATCCGCCCGGCGAGGTCGAGGGCGTCGACGCCGGCCGCGGCGGTGTGCGACAGGTCCAGGGTGTAGGCGCCGAACCCGACCTCGGTCGGGTCGTGGCCGAGCGCGTAGGGCACGGTGCTGATCGCGCCCCGGGTCACCGGGAACATGTTCTCGACCGGGAGAGTGACGTCGTGGAACTCGCGGGCGCGGGCGACCTCGTCGGCGAAGACCCCGGCGTAGCGGCGCTGCCAGCGGAACGGCGGGTGCACCACCACGGTGCGCGCGCCGAGCCGGGCCGCGACCTCGACGGTACGGCGCAACCGGTGCACCGGATCGGCCCCCCAGACGCGCTGGGTGACGGCCAGGCAGGGGGCGTGCACGGCGAGGATCGGCACCCCGTGGCGGTGCGCGAGGCGCTCGACCGCACGCGGGTCCTGGCTGACCGGGTCGGTCCAGATCATGAGCTCGACGCCGTCGTAGCCCAGCTCACCGGCGATCTCGAACCCGGCGGCGACACCCTCCGGGTAGACCGAGGCCGTGGACAGCGCGACGGGCGCCGACCCGGGCAGGTCGGCGGTGGGCAGGCGCGACGATGTCACGAATCGTGGAGTCGTCACACCGTCGCTCATCGTTACCGGTCCAACAACACCAGGATCGCCGGGGACACGGTCAGCAGCAGTCCGACGAGCACCGCGAACAGCGTGGTCCTCAGGTCGTCGTTGCGCAGCAGGGCCCGCACGCCGAGCACGAGCCCGACGGTCAGCACGACCGCGAGCGACAGCGCCACGATCGGCAGCGAGGTCCACAGGTAGCGGAACAGCACCCAGATCGCCGCACCGGCGACGGCGCCGCCGATCCACTGGGCGATGACGACCGCCCAGGCCTGGCCGGTCCCGGCCGCACCGGACGGGGTGTCGCCGTCGAGGCCCGCGGGCGGCTGCGCACCGCTGTCGGTGACGGCGCCGCGGCGTCCGAAGCGGCGACGCGGGGGCTCGTCCTCCTCGACGGCGCCGGCGGCGAGCTCGCCGTGGTCCTCGTAGTCGTCGTAGTCGTCGTCCTGCGGGCGCTCGGGGGCGAGCACGCCGGTGCGGCCGCCGTCGGCGGAGCCGGGGCCGTCGTCGTACCCGGCGGGGCCGTGGCGGTCGTCGTAGCGGGGGTCGGCGTCGTAGCCCCGGTCGTCGAAGCCCCGGTCCTCGTAGCCCCGGTCGTCGTAACCCTGCCGGTCGTCGTAGTCGTCGGTGTACGGGTCGTAGGCGCCGGTCGGCGGGCCCGCGTCGGCCGGATGCGGACGGGGGCCGTCGTGCTCGACGTCCAGCGGTGGGGCGCCGAACTGGGTGGGCGGGCCGCCGTCGTCGTCGGCCGTGGGGGCCGGGCGGCGGGCGCCGAGCCGGCTGGTGGGGATCTCGTCGGGGACGTCGTCGGCCGCGCCGGGCGGGGGGCCGTACGGACCGGCCGGGCGCGGGGCGTCGCGGGGGCCCCAGGCCTGGGCGGCGGGGCCGTCGTCGTGACCGTGGGGGCGGCCGTTCGGCGGGCCCTGCGGCTCGGGCGGGAGCGGACGGGCCTGCGGGGCCGGGCCGGGACCCGCGGACCACTGACCGGGGGGCGGGCCCTGCGGCCTGCGGGGCGGGGCACCGTTCGGGGCGCCGCCGAAGGCCGTGGCCCCGTGGGGCGCAGCACCGTTCGGGCCGCCGCCGTTCGGGGCGCCGCTGTAGGGAGCACCACCGTTCGGGGCGTTGCCGTTCGGCACGAACGGCTCCGGTGCGCGCCCGGCCGGCCCCTCGGAGGGGTCGGGGCGGCGCGCGGGCGGGAACGAGGGGTGCTCGACGGGGGGCGGGCCGTCGCCGCCGCGCGGGGCGAACCCGCCCGCGCCCTCGGGCGGGCGGACACGGTCGGCGGCCGCGGGGCGTCGCGGCGGGGCCGCCACGTCGGTCCGCGCGGGTGCCGCGGGCGACGGGGCGCCGGGCCCCTCGTCGTCCTCCGCGGCGCGACGACGGCGGCGTCGTCCGGGCTGCTGGCCGCCGTTGGCGGCCAGGAGCTCCGCGACCGTCCGCTGGCGAGGCTCTCCGCTGTCCACACTCATCACGACCACCGTGCCCTGTGTGTTGTCAAGGGTCCAAGCCCGCCCGGGGATGTCTGCGCCGAGCGGTCGTCCCCGTTCGTCCCATCGAGCATGTCGAAGCGCCGGAGGATCACTCCCTCGCGCAACGCCCACGGACAGATCTCGAGTTCGGTCACGCCGAGGGCGTCCATCGCGGCCTGCGCGACGACCGCCCCGGCGACGAGCTGGTGCGCCCGGCTGGCGCTCACACCGTCGAGTTCGGCGAGGTCGGGACCCGACATCCGGGTGATGAACGCCGACAGCTGGCGCAGGCCCTGCGCGGTCAGCGTGCGGCGGGCGCCCGGCCCGGCGCTGGACGGCGCGGCACCGGCGAGCCGGGCCAGCGTCCGGAAGGTCTTGGAGGTGCCGACGGCCCGGTCCGGGCGCCCCGCGGCACGCAGCCGTCCGGCGACGGGGGCGATCTCGTCGCGGACGCGCTCGGTCAGCGCGGCGACCTCCGCCCGCGACGGCGGGTCGGAGGTGAACGCCTCGCGGGTCAGCCGGCCCGCACCCAGCGGCACCGACGCGGCGACGTCGGGGGTCTCGTCACGTCCGACGGCCAGCTCCAGCGAGCCGCCGCCGATGTCGAGCACGAGCAGCCGCCCGGCCGACCAGCCGCACCAGCGGCGGACGGCGAGGAAGGTCCAGCGGGCCTCGTCCTCGCCGGGCAGGACCTCCAGCGCCACCCCGGTCTCGCGCTGCACCCGGGCGAGGACCTCGGCGGAGTTCGTCGCGTCGCGCAGCGCGGACGTGGCGAACGCCAGGAGGTCGTCGCAGCCGGCGGCCCGGGCGGTGTCCCGGGCGCGGTGCACGCTCTCCAGCAGCACCTTCACGCCGTCGCGGCCCAGCGCACCCTTGCGGTCGAGGTGCTCGGCCAGGCGCAGCTGGTCCTTCTCCGAGGACATGGGCCGCGGGTGAGCACCCCGGTGGGCGTCCACCACCAGCAGGTGAACGGTGTTGGACCCCACGTCGAGAACGGCCAGGCGCACCCGATCAGGTTACCGAGCCGTTATCGACGGTCGGGCAACCCCTGGCTCACACGTCGAACTTGTAGCCGAGCCCGCGCACCGTGACCAGGTGCTTGGGCGTCGAGGGGTCGCCCTCGACCTTGGACCGCAGCCGCTTGACGTGCACGTCGAGGGTCTTGGTGTCGCCGACGTAGTCCGCGCCCCACACCCGGTCGATCAGCTGGGCGCGGGTGAGCACCCGCCCGACGTTGCGCAGCAGGTACTCCAGCAGGTCGAACTCCTTGAGCGGGAGCGCGACCTCGTCGCCGTTGACCGACACGACGTGCCGCTCGACGTCCATCCGCACCGGCCCGGCCTCCAGCACACCGGTGCCGCCCTCGGTCTCGCCGCCGGTCTCGCCCCCGCGGCGCAGCACCGCGCGGACGCGGGCGATGAGCTCGCGCGCCGAGTAGGGCTTGGTGACGTAGTCGTCGGCGCCGAGTTCCAGCCCGACGACCTTGTCGATCTCGCTGTCGCGGGCGGTCACCATGATCACCGGCACGGCGGAGCGGGAACGCAGCGCCTTGCAGACGTCGGTACCGCTCATGCCGGGCAGCATCAGGTCCAGCAGCACGATGTCGGCGCCGTTGCGGTCGAACTCGCTCAGCGCGTCGTTGCCGTTGGCCGCGACGGCGGTGGTGAACCCCTCCTTGCGCAGCATGAACGCGAGCGGGTCGGCGAAGGACTCCTCGTCCTCGACGATCAGCACCCTGGTCATCTCATCCTCCGGTTCCGGCGGTCTGGGGGGAGCTGCCGGCGGCAGCCTCACCGTGGGGGGCGCCGCCGATGCCCATCCGGGCGGGCAGGCGCATGGTGAAGGTCGATCCGGTGCCGGGACGGCTCCACAGCCGCACCTCGCCACCGTGGTTGGCGCAGACGTGCTTGACGATCGCCAGGCCGAGACCGGTGCCGCCGGTGGCCCGCGAGCGGGCCGGGTCGACCCGGAAGAAGCGCTCGAAGACCCGCTGCTGGTGCTCGGGGGCGATGCCGATGCCGCGGTCGGTCACCGCGATCTCGATCGAGCCGTCGACCGAGCGCCGGCTCACCGACACCGACGAGTCCGCCGCGGAGTAGGCGATCGCGTTCTCCAGCAGGTTCGTCAGCGCGGTGACGAGCAGCGTGCGATCACCGTCGACGACCAGCCCCGAGGTCTCGTCGGCGGTGATCTCGACGGCGTGCGACTCGGCCGAGGTGCGGCTGCGGGCCAGCGCCTCGGAGACGATCTCGTCGACGTCGACGGCGGCCAGCGCGGGCAGCCGTTCGGCGCCGGTCAGCCGGGACAGCGCGATCAGCTCCGACACCAGGTTCCCCATCCGGGTCGCCTCGCGCAGCAGTTTGTCGCCGAACCGGCGGACCTCGCAGACGGCGTCGGGGTCGGGCTCGCCGCCGTCGGCGGGCTCCAGGCCGTCGAGGCTGTCGAGCAGGGCCTCGGCCAGCAGCGCGACCGCTCCGACCGGGGTCTTGAGCTCGTGCGAGACGTTGGCGACGAAGTCGCGCCGGGTCGCCTCGAGCCGGGCCACCTCGGAGGTGTCGACGGCCTCGACCAGCGCGAAGCCGTCGCCGAGGGAGCGGACCCTGGCCTGCACCGCGACCGGGCCGCGGGGCGTGCGGTCCAGCGGCGAGAGGTCGACGGTGTAGTCACCGGAGACGAGCAGCCGGTCCCTGCCCTGCACCCGCCGGCAGGCGGCGAGCGCGCGCGGGTCGAGCCGGTCACCGGTGACGGCGCCGAGCGCGGCGGCCCGCGGGTTGTGCAGGAGCACCTCACCGCCGGCCCCGACCACGGCGAGCCCGGAGCTCGACTGGCGGAACGTGCGGTGCAGCAGCTCGCCGAGGGTGGGTCCGTCGGCGGCCACGGGGTCCGCCGGGGGGCGGCCGGTGCCGGGGCTGGGTCGGCCGTGCGACGGCCGTCGCGCCAGTGCGGCCCCGGCGGTGAGACCGAGGAGCAGGGCGAGGGCCGTGATCAGCCACGCGAGCGTGGTCACGGGTGCATGGTAGGCAGCCGGGGGTACCCCCTGACCAGCGCAGGACACCGGATGGTGACGCCCGCGACCCCTTCGCGCGACACTGTTCGGTCCCCGTTCACCGTTGGTTCAGCGAACCCCGTCCACCCGGCCCGGGGTGCTCCCAGGGTCACTCTCGTAGCGCTCTAAGCCACGAAAGTGACCCTGGGGACATCCCCGGGGTGCAGCGGGCGGGGGCGGTGGGGTCAGCGACCCTGGTTCGCCACCCCGGCGATGGCCTCCTGCGCCGCGGCCGGGTCGAGGTAGCGCCCGCCCGGGTTCGTCGGCGTCAGGTCGTCGTCGAGGTCGTAGACCAGCGGGATGCCGGTGGGGATGTTCAGGCCGGCGATGTCGGCGTCGGAGATGCCGTCGAGGTACTTCACCAGCGCGCGCAGCGAGTTGCCGTGCGCGGCGAGCAGCACGACCTTCCCCTCGCGCAGGTCCGGCACCACGGCCTCGGTCCAGTAGGGCAGGAACCGGTCGACGACGTCGGCCAGGCACTCGGTCAGCGGGGCGTCGACGCCGGCGTAGCGCGGGTCGGCGTCCTGGGAGAACTCCGAGCCCTTCTCGATCGCGGGCGGCGGGGTGTCGTAGGAGCGGCGCCAGAGCATGAACTGCTCCTCGCCGTACTGCTCCAGGGTCTGCTTCTTGTCCTTGCCCTGCAGCGCGCCGTAGTGGCGCTCGTTGAGGCGCCAGTCGCGCTTGACCGGGATCCAGTGCCGGTCGGCGGCGTCGAGGGCGATGTTCGCGGTGGAGATGGCCCGGCGCAGCAGCGAGGTGTGCACCACGTCGGGCGCGACGCCCGCCTCGGCCAGCAGCTCGCCGCCCCGGCGGGCCTCCGCCTCGCCCTGGGAGGAGAGCGGCACGTCCACCCAGCCGGTGAACAGGTTCTTCGCGTTCCAGTCGCTCTGACCGTGACGCAGCAGTACGAGGGTCGGCATGGCGGACAGCCTGCCACCTACCCGCGGGAAAGGTCGGCGAGCACCGAGCCGAACGTGTCCACCAGCACGTCCACCTCGTCGTGGGTGACCACCAGCGGCGGGGACAGCCGCACGGTCACGCCGTGGGTCTCCTTGGCCAGCACCCCCCGCCGGGCGAGAGCGACGCACACGTCGCGGCCGGTACCGATCCGCGGGTCGACGTCGACGCCGAACCACAGCCCCACCCCGCGCACGGCGGTGACCCCGGTCAGTTCGCGCAGCCGCGTACCCAGGTGCGCACCGAGCTCGCGGGCCCGGGCCTGGAACTCCCCCGTCGCCAGCAGCGCGCACACCGCGGACCCGACGGCGGCGGCGAGCGGGTTGCCGCCGAAGGTGGAGCCGTGCTCACCGGGGCGCAGCACCCCGAGCACGTCGCGCCGCCCGACGACGGCGCTGACCGGCACGATCCCACCGCCGAGCGCCTTGCCGAGGGTGTAGAGGTCGGCGCGCACCCCCGACAGGTCGGTGCACAGCGTGGCCCCGGCCCGGCCGAGCCCGGACTGGATCTCGTCGCAGACCAGCAGCACGCCCCGCCGCTCGGTGAGCTCGCGGACCGCGCGCAGGTAACCGGGTGGCGGCACGAGCACCCCGGCCTCGCCCTGGACCGGTTCGAGCAGCACCGCGACGGTGTCGTCGGTGAGCGCGGCGGCCAGCGTGTCGGCGTCGCCGTAGGGGACGCGGTCGAAGCCGGGGGTGAACGGGCCGAAGTCGTCGCGGGCGACCGGGTCGTCGGAGAAGGAGACCACCGTCGTCGTGCGGCCGTGGAAGTTCCCCCCGGCGACGACGATCCGCGCCGCCCCCGGCCGCACGCCCTTCACCCGGTACCCCCAGGCGCGGGCGACCTTCACCGCGGACTCGACGGCCTCCGCGCCGGTGTTCATCGGCAGGACGGCCTCGGTGCCGGTCAGCGCGGCGAGGTCGCGCTGGAACGCCGGCAGCCGGTCGTTGTGGAACGCCCGCGCGGTCAGGGTGAGCGTGTCGAGCTGGGCGTGCGCGGCCGCGGTGAGCGCGGGGTGGCGGTGCCCGAAGTTGAGTGCGGAGTAGCCCGCCAGCGCGTCGAGGTAGCGGACGCCGTCGACGTCGGTGACCCAGGCGCCGTCGCCGTGGGACAGCACGACCGGCAACGGCGCGTAGTTCCGTACGCCGAACTCCTCGGCGAGGGCGATCTGCGGGTCGGTGCCCGGGACCACGGCGGTCACGACCGCAGCTCCAGCGTGGCGCACTTGATCCCGCCGCCGCCCCGGCGCAGCTCCGAGGTGTCGACGCCGACGGTGCCGAACCCGCGCTCGGCCAGGTCGGCGGCGAACTTCTCGGCCTGGGGGGCGTGGACGACGGTGCGCCCGTCGGAGAAGCAGTTCAGGCCCAGCACCGCCGCGTCGTCGTCGGAGACGACCACCGCGTCGGGGAAGCGGAACCGCAGCACCTCCTGGGAGGCGTCGTCGAACGCGCCGGGCAGGTAGGCGACCGCGCCCGGCCCGCCGGCCGGGTCGAGCACCGCGAACGCGGTGTCGAGGTGGTAGTAGCGCGGGTCGACCAGCTGCAGGGACACGACCTCGCGGCCGAACACCTCCGCGGCCTCGGCGTGCGCGCGCGGGTCGGTGCGGAACCCGGTGCCGGCGTAGACGGTGTCGCCGACGAGCAGCAGGTCGCCCTCGCCCTCGTTGACGTGGCGGGCCTCGTGCACGGCGAACCCGGCGGCCCGGAACCACGCGCCGTACGCGGGCCCCTCGGCGGCGCGCTCGGTGTGCCGGAACCGGGCGGTGAGCGCGGTCCCGTCGATCACGGTGCCGCCGTTGGCGGCGTAGACCATGTCCGGGTACCCGGGCAGCGGGTCGACGAGCCGGACGTCGAACCCGAGGTCGCGGTAGACCGCGTGCAGGGTCTCCCACTGCGCCAGCGCGAGCCGGGTGTCGGTCGCCTGCTCCGGACGCATCCAGGGGTTGATCCGGTAGCTCACCGTGAAGTGCTCGGGGCGGCACATCAGCACAGAGGTCATGGACACAGCATGGCGCGCCCACCCCGTGCGTTTCCCGGCTTCGGACGCACGATCTGCGCGTGCTGTCCCGGTTCGGCGCTGGTTCCGCGCGCTCCGGTCTAGCATCCGGCATCGTGGACGGGATCGACGCGATCGACCGCAGGCTGCTGGACCTCCTCCGGGTCGACGGGCGGGCCGGCTGGGCCGAGCTGGGCGAGCGGGTGGGCCTGTCGGCGTCGGCGGTGCGACGCCGGGTGGACCGGCTGACCGCCCGCGGCGTGGTGCGGGGCTTCACCGTGCAGGTGGACCCCGACGTCGAGCAGGGGCCGGGCGTGGAGGCCTACGTCGAGCTGTTCTGCCGCGGCACGGTGGCCCCGGCCGAGCTGCAGCGGATGCTGTCGGCGGTGCCGGAGGTCGTCACGGCGGGGACGGTCACCGGGGAGGCCGACGCACTGGTCCTGCTGCGCTCGCGCGACGTGCGGTCCCTGGAAGACGCTCTGGAGCGGCTGCGGCTCGCGGCCGACGTCGACCACACCCGCTCGGCCGTGGTCCTGACCTGGCTGGTGACTCGTTGAACTCTCACGGGACACCGCGTACCGTAGTCGGTTGAGAGTTCAACCAAAGGAGCAGCCGTGCCCGTCCAGCGTCTCAACCACGCCGTCCTCTACGTCCGCGACGTCCCGCGCAGCGTCGGCTTCTACCGCGACACCCTCGGCTTCCGCCCGGTCGTCGAGCTCCCGGGCGGGCGCGGCGCGTTCCTGCAGGCCGAGGGCTCGACCAACGACCACGACCTCGCCCTGTTCGGGATCGGCGCGCAGGCCGGGGCCTCGCAGGCGGGCCGCGGGACCGTGGGGCTCTACCACCTGGCGTGGGAGGTCGACACGCTCGGCGAGCTCGCCCGGATCGGCGAGCGGCTGCAGGCGGCCGGGGCGCTGGTCGGCGCCTCCGACCACGGCACGACCAAGGCGCTCTACGCGAAGGACCCCGACGGTCTGGAGTTCGAGGTGTGCTGGCTGGTCCCGGCTGCCCTGATCGACGGCGACGACCACGACATGCGCATCGAGCCGCTCGACATCGCGGCCGAGATCGCCCGCTACGGCGCGGACACCCGCGGCGGGATCGGCGTCTCGGTCCCGGCCTGAGCCCGTCTCAGCCGGGCTCGTTGAGGTCCACCCGGTAACCCGAGCGGGACGAGAACTGGGCGGTGACCGAGAACCGGTCGCCGCGGACCAGGGTGTGTCGCCACTCCACGGGGCGCCCGGCGGACAGGCCGAGCCGCTCGATCGACAGGGCGGCGACGCCCTCGTCGATGCCGAGCAGCTCCCGCTCGCCGCGCCCGGGCAGCACGGCCCGGATGTTCTCCATCCCGCCGTCGACGCGGATCCCGCAGCGGCGCCGGTACTCGGGGTAGATGCCGGTGTGGGTGAAGTCGACGTCGAGCAGCGGCGCCGCCAGCTCCTCGGGCAGCCACACCCGGTCGACGGCGAGCGGCTCGGCGTCGGCGAGACGCAGCCGCTCCAGGTGCACCAGCGGCGTGGACTCCTCCAGCCCCATCCGGGCCGCGACCACGCCGTCGGCGCGGACCTCGAAGGTCCGCACCACGCTGCGCTGGGTGCGCCCGGCGGACTCGACCGCCACGTAGAGCGAGTACGGCTCGTCGAGCGGCTGCTCGATCTCCGAGCGCACGGTCGGGCGGGCGACCCGCCCCCGCCCGGCGACGACGGCGCCGTCCTCCCGCAGCCGGCGCAGCGCCTCGCGCACGGTGTGCCTGCTGACCCCGTAGTCGGCGGCCAGCGCGAACTCGCCGGGCAGCGCCTCGTCGAACTCGCCGTCGGACAGCCGGCGGCGCAGGTCCGCCAACAGCTGCTGCCACAGCGGCATGGCCCCGTTGCGGACCAGTGCTCGCGCCGTCATCGCCCCACCCCCTCGCGCGTGATCACCGTAGGCGAGCGCCGCGGGGTCACCGCACGGCGGCCCGCGCGCGACGCCGGGTGAGCAGCACGCCGACACCCACGACGCCGGCCGCGATGAGCGCGGTCATGCCCAGCTCGAAGCGCGACCCCTCGCGGGTGGCCATGTAGACGAGCACCACCGGGATCACGACGATCACCGCCCAGGTGAGCACCGGGTAGCCCCACATCCGCACCGGCATCGCGACGCCGTCGCGCTCCAGCACCCGGCGCATCCGCAGCTGGGACACCGCGATGACCAGGTAGACCAGCAGTGCGATCGCGCCGGAGGTCGCGAGCAGCGCGGCGAAGACCTCCTCCGGGAAGGCGTAGTTCGCGATCACCGCGACGAACCCGACCAGCGTCGACCCGAGCACCGCGAACCGCGGCACGCCCTGCCCGGTGGTCCGGTTGACCAGGTCCGGGGCCTGCCCGCGGCGACCGAGGGAGAACAGCATCCGCGACGCCGTGTACAGCGCCGAGTTCAGGCAGCTGGCGACGGCGACGAGCACCACGACGTCGACGATCAGCTTGGCCGACGGGACGCCCAGCGCCTCCAGGGCCGCCTGGTAGGAGCCGACCTCGGGCAGCCGCGGGTCGTTCCACGGCACGATCGCGACGACGAGCAGGATCGAGGCCAGGTAGAACACCGCGATCCGCCAGATCACCGAGCGGGTGGCCCGGCCGATCCCGCGGGCCGGGTCGCCGGACTCCGCGGCCGCGATCGTGACGATCTCGGTGCCCATGAAGCTGAACATCGTCACCAGCACCGCGGCGACCACCGCGCCCGGCCCGTTCGGCAGGAACCCGCCCTCGGACACCAGCCGGGACAGCCCCGACACCGACGAGTCGTCGCCGACGAAGCCGGGCAGCAGGCCCAGCACCGCGAGCACCCCGACGACGATGAACGCGATGATCGCGACCACCTTGAGGAGGGCGAACCAGAACTCGAACTCGCCGTAGTTGGCGACGGAGAACAGGTTGGTCACCGTCAGCAGCACGGTGACGGCCAGCGCCCAGCCCCACTGCGGCACCCCCGGCAGCCACGAGTTGAGGATGACCGCGGCCGCCGTCGCCTCCACCGGGATCACGAGGACCCAGAACCACCAGTACAGCCAGCCGACGGTGAACCCGGCCCACGGCCCGATCGCCCGGTCGGCGTAGGTGGAGAACGAGCCGGAGTCCGGCTGCGCGGCCGCCATCTCGCCGAGCATCCGCATCACCAGCACGACCAGCGTCCCGGCGAAGAGGTAGGCCAGCAGCACCGCGGGGCCCGCGGTGGCGATCGCGCTGCCGGAGCCGATGAACAGCCCGGCGCCGATCACCCCGGCGATGCTGATCATCGTGACGTGCCGGTCGCGCAGCCCCGCCTTCAGCTCGCCACCGGCCTCCGGCCGGTTCACGGTCTCCGTCATGGCGCCTCCCCTCCTCGGTGCCACAGCCGGCGGTGGCCGGTGCGTTGCGCAATGGTCACCCGGGTGTCGCCCGTTGTCACACCCCGGGTCCCGTCCGGGGGGTGCGCCTAGCCTGGGCGGCATGGGATTCAGCGTGCAGCTGCGCGAGTCGACGGCCGCGACCTGGGACGCGGCGGTCGGACACCGGTTCGTCGACGAGCTGTGGTCCGGCACCCTGGACCGCGACGTGCTGCGGCACTACCTGGAGCAGGACCTGCAGTTCGTCGACTCGTTCCTCGCGCTGCTCGGCGCCGCCGTCGCGACGGCCGACCGGCCCGGTCCGCGGGTCCGGCTGGCCCGTCAGCTGGGGCTGGTCGCGGGCCCGGAGAACGACTACTTCGAGCGCTCGCTCGGTGAGCTGGACGGGAACACAGAGCCGGAGCGGACCGCCCCGACCGTCGGGTTCGTCGACCTGATGGACTCCGCCCGCGACGCCGGTTACGCCGAGACGCTGGCCGTGCTGGTCGTCGCCGAGTGGCTGTACCTGGACTGGGCGACCCGGCCGGGCGCCACCACCCCCGACGACCGGATCTCCCGTGAGTGGATCGAGCTGCACCGCGGCGTCGAGTTCGAGGAGTGGGTCGCGTTCCTGCGCGACGAGCTCGACCGCGCCGCCGACCGGCTCGACCCCACCCACCGGGAGCGGGTCGCGGCGCTGTTCGTGCGCGCGGTGGACCTGGAGCTGGCGTTCTTCGACGCCGCCTACCCCGGCTGAAGGCCGACGACGGCCTTCACGACCTGGGCCCGGGCGACCACGACGCCGTCGCAGACGGCCGTCACCGCGGTGAACGCGGAGCGGCCGGTGCGCCGGTCGAGCGTTCCGCGGAACGCGACCTCCCGGCCCCGCGGGGCCTGCGCGGGCAGCGTGACCGCGGTGGACACCGACACCGCGTGCTCGGCCTCGGTGAGGTGCGGCAGGACCGCGAGCAGCGCGGCCACCTCCAGCCCGACGGCCAGCGCACCGGCGTGCGCACCGCCCGCGCCGCCGTCGGCGAGCTCGTCGACGGTGAGCGCGACCCCGGCGGCCGGGTCGGCGTCGTCGAGCAGCCGGGCGCCCAGCGCGGCCTGCAGCGGGACGGCGAGGACGAGCGCGGCCCGGCGGGCCAGCGCCGGGCCGGTCAGCAGCGGTGCGGTCACGGGCCGAGTGTGCGCCCCGCGGGTGGCCGGGCGTCGACGTCCGGATGACGATCCGGGACCGGTGGCTGCGAGGATCGCCGGCATGGGAGGCAACCGGCGGGCGGTGGTGGTCGGCGCCGGGATCGCGGGCCTGAGCTGCGCGGTCCGGCTGCGGGAGCGGGGCTGGTCGGTGCGGGTGCTGGCCGACGCACCGGTGGAGGCGTCGACGTCGCACCTGGCCGCGGCCGTGTGGTTCCCGACCCGCGCCGGGCCACGGGACAAGGTCCTCGACTGGGGCCGGCGCACCTTCACCGAGCTGGCCCGGCAGGCCGCCGACGGCGTCCCCGGCGTCGTGATGCGGGAGTCGCTGACCCTCTACCGAACCGAGCCGGAGCCGCAGTGGTGGGCCGACGCCGTCGGCGAGGTCCGCCCGGCCCGGCCCGGCGAGCTGCCGCCCGGCTACGCCCACGGCCTGCGTTTCGCGGTGCCGCTGGTCGAGATGCCGGTGCACCTGCCCTGGCTGGCCGCCGAGGCCGGGCGCCTCGGGATCGTCCTGGAACGCCGCCGCGTCACCTCGCTCGACGAGGCCGGGCGGGACGCCGACCTCGTCGTGCACTGCTCCGGGATGGGCGCGCGCACCCTGGTCGGTGACACCACGGTGACCCCGGTGCGGGGACGGATCGTGCGTGTCACCAACCCCGGCCTGACGATGTCGGTCCGCGACGAGGCGCACCCCGGCGGACGCGCGTACGTGCACCCCCGCGCGCACGACTGCGTCCTCGGCGGCACCCTCGACGACGGCGTCTGGGACGCGACACCGGACCCCGCCGCCGGCGAGGCGATCCTGCGACGCTGCCGCGACATCGTCCCCGCCCTGCGCGACGCCGAGGTCCTGGAGCACCTCGCGGGCCTGCGCCCGGCCCGCCCGGAGGTGCGGCTGGAGGCCGAGCCCGCCACCGCGACCCGGCCGCGGGTGATCCACGACTACGGGCACGGCGGTTCCGGCATCACCCTGTCCTGGGGCTGCGCCGACGACGTCGCGGACCTCGCCGACACCCCCTGACCCGGTCAGGACATCCGCGGCTGCCCGTTCGACGCGGACAGCCCGCCGTCGACGGGCAGGTTGACCCCGGTGACGAACCGCGCGTCGGGCCCGGCGAGGAAGGCGATCACGTCGGCGACCTCGGCGGGGTCGCCGCCGCGGCCCATCGGGATGCGGTCGGCGAAGCGGGCCATCAGGTCCTCGTCGCCGGTCATGCCCTCGGTCATCTCCGTGTGGGTCAGCGACGGGCTGACCGCGTTGACCCGGATCCCCTCGCCGCCGTGGTCGAGCGCCATCGCCCGGGTGAGGTTGACGACGGCGCCCTTCGCCGAGTTGTAGGCGACGTTCGCCCAGTCCCCGCCCAGCCCGGACACCGAGGTCACGTTCACGATCGAGCCCCGGGTCGCGCGCAGGTGCGGCACCGCGGCGCGGGAGGCGAAGAAGACCCCGTCGACGTCGACGGCGTGCACGAACCGCCACTGCTCGGTCGAGGTCTGCTCCGCGGTGCCCGGCCGGGCCACCGCCGCGTTGTTGACCAGCGTGTCCAGCCGCCCGAAGCCGGACGCGACCTCGTCGACGAGGTGGGTGATCGCCTCCTCGTCGGACGAGTCGGCGACCAGCACGTGCATCCGGTCGGCGACCGCCGGGTCGGCGACGGCCACCACGTCGTCGAGCTTCTCCTTCGTCCGCCCGGTCAGCACGACCGTGGCCCCGTCCGCCGCGAACCGCCGCGCGGTGGCGGCGCCGATGCCCGAGCCCGCTCCGGTGACGATCGCGACCGTGCCGTCCTTCGTTCCCATGATCGGCGGATACCCGCGGTGGGCTCACACGATGCAGAAGTCGTTGCCCTCCGGGTCGGCCATCCACAGGTGGTCCACATGTGGAGAACCCGGGGACAGGTGCTCCTCGACGACCCGGGCGCCGAGCGCGCACAGCCGTCGTGCCTCCGCCGCCAGGCGCTCGCCGCGCAGCTCGGCGGGCAGGTGCCGGCCGCCGGAGACCTGCAGGTCCAGGTGCAACCGGTTCTTCACCGTGCGCGGCTCGTCGACCCGCAGGAACGAGATCCGCGGGCCCGCGCCGTCCGGGTCGCTGATCGCGGCGACGTCGCCCCACTCGTCGGCGGGCACCTCGTGGTGGACCATCCACGCCTCCCAGGTCTCGAACCCGGTCGGCGGAGGGGCGGGGGCGTAGCCGAGCGCGGCACTCCAGAACTCCGCGAGCAGGCGTGCGTCGGCACAGTCGACGGTGATCGTCCAGGGGGTCGCCATGGGTGGAGGCTACGGCCGGGCCCCGACCGTTCCGCGGTGGCGCGGGTCGCGCCGACGCCCGGTCACGGGGTAGCTTTCCGCATCCGATCACCCGGCGCACCGGTGGAGGGCGAGTGAACGGACAACCGCCCGGCAACGGAGTGCGACGGCTGAGCCTCCGCATGAGGTCGGCGGCCGACGTCGAACGGTTCGCCGCGGAGTTCTACGCGGGCGCGGTCATACGGCCGATGGGCGACGGCCGCGACTTCGAGGTGGGGAACGAGACCGTCGCCGCCCCGGGGTTCTCGCTGAGCGACCTGTGGGTCACCGCCGAGATGGACGCCACGGTCGACCCGGTCGAGAACGACTTCATGATCGACCTCGTGCAGGGCGGACGCATGCGCCTGGACACCGAGGCGTACGGCACCGTGCTGCTGCAGTCCGGCGACGTCGGCGTGCTCCCGCCCGAGGGCCGCTTCCGGGACCTCGCCGAGGACATCGACCTCGACGTCGTCGCCCTCGACACGGCGGCCCTGACCCGCTGGGCCGGACAGGTGCACGGTGTCGCGGTCGACCGGGTGCGGCTGTCCGCGATCACCCCGCGCAGCGACGCGCACGCGCAGCGCTGGGCCGCGACCGTGGTGCACGTGCGCGACCGGGTGCTCGGCAACCCGATGCTGCTGGACGGGTCCGTCGCCGTCGACGAGGCGTTCGGGCTGCTGGCGTCGCGGTTCCTGGAGACGTTCCCGAACACCGTGCTCGACGAGGTCACCCGGCGCGGTCGGACCCGCACCCCGGCCCTGCCCGCCCGGCTGGTCCGCCGCGTCACCGAGCACCTGCGCGCCCACGCCCACCGCCCCGTCGACCCCGCGGAGCTGGCCCGGCTGACCGGGGGCCCGGCCCGCGCCGCGGTCGCCGGGCTGCGCCGGGCCGGGACCGACCCGGGCGCCGTGCTGTGGCGGGCCCGGCTCGACGGCGTGCGCGCCGACCTCCGCGCCTCCGGCGACGCGACGTCGGTCGGCCGCATCGCGGGCCGGTGGGGCTTCCTGCGCCCGGGCGGGTTCCGCGTGGCCTACACGCGCGCCTTCGGCGAGACCCCCGAGCAGACCGCGGGCCGCTGACCCGGCCGGGGCCGGCACGACCACCCGGGTCCGACCGGACTGTTGCCGGATGTCCGATTCGTACCGCATCATGTTCGTCATGCCTAACTCTCGGTCGATGCCATGGCGAACACTTGGCGTCGTGCTGCTGGCCGTGGCGCTGCTGACCGGTGGGTGTGCCGTCGCCGACCCCGGCACCGACCCGGACGACGACCCGCGCCCCCTGGTCCTGACGACGTTCACCGTCCTCGCCGACATGACCCGCCAGGTCGGCGGCGACCGCGTCCGGGTCGAGTCGGTGACCCGCCCCGGAGCCGAGATCCACGACTACGAGCCGGTACCCGGCGACCTCGTGCGCGGCGAGGGCGCCGACCTCGTGCTGGACAACGGCCTCGGCCTCGAGCGCTGGTTCGAGCGGTTCCTCGACCGGACCGGGGCCCGGTCGGCGACGCTGAGCGACGGCGTCGCCGTCCTCCCGATCACCGAGGGCCGGTACCGGGACCGGCCCAACCCGCACGCGTGGATGTCACCGCAGGCCGGGGTGCGCTACGTCGAGAACATCCGGGACGCGCTGACCGACCTCGACCCGGCCGGGCGCGAGGTCTACGCCGCGAACGCCGCGGCCTACGCCGACCGCGTCCGCGCCGTCGGGGACGACCTGCGCGCACGCCTCGGCAGCCTGCCCGAGGCCCAGCGGGCACTGGTGACCTGCGAGGGCGCGTTCTCCTACCTGGCCCGCGACGCCGGGCTGCGCGAGGCGTGGCTGTGGCCGGTGAACAGCGACGCCGAGGGCACCCCGCAGCAGATCGCCGCGACCGTCGGCTTCGTCCGCGACAACGCGGTGCCCGCGGTGTTCTGCGAGAGCACCGTGAACGACTCCGCGCAGCGCCAGGTCGCCGCCGAGACCGGCGCCCGGTTCACCGGGCCGTTGTTCGTGGACTCGCTGTCGGAGGAGGGCGGCCCGGTCCCGACCTACCTGGACCTGCTCCGCCACGACGCGCGGGTGATCGTCGAGGGCCTGACCGGGGACCGGTCGTGAGCGCCGTGCTGGAGGTGCGGGGGCTGTCCGTGCGCTACGGCGAGGTCACCGCCCTCGACGGCGTCGACCTGGTGCTGGGCGACGGCACCGTCTGCGGGCTGCTCGGCACCAACGGATCGGGCAAGTCGTCGCTGTTCCGCAGCGTGATCGGGCTGGTCCGCCCGGCCACGGGGACGGTGCGGCTGCACGGCCGCGACCCGGCCGTCGCCCGCCGGTCCGCGACCGTCGCCTACATGCCGCAGGCCGAGGCGATCGACCCGGACTTCCCGATCCTGGCCCGCGAGGTCGTCCTGACCGGGCGCTACGCCGGCATGGGGCTCCTGCGCCGGGCGCGCCGCCGCGACCGCGACGCCGTCGACGCCGCGCTGGACCGGGTCGGGATGACCGACCTCGCCGGCCGCCAGATCGGCCGGCTGTCCGGGGGACAGCGCAAGCGGGTGTTCCTCGCCCGCGCGATCGCCCAGGACGCGCCGCTGCTGCTGCTCGACGAGCCCTTCGCCGGGGTCGACCACGCCACGAGCGAGGCCATGATCCGGGTGCTGCACGCCCTGCGCGACGACGGCCGCACGGTGCTCATCTCGACCCACGACATCGGCGGCGTCGACCGGCTCTGCGACCGCGCGGTGCTGCTGGCGACCCGGCTGCTCGCCGACGGGCCGCCCGCCGAGGTCCTCACCCCGCAGGTCCTCGGCCGGGTGTTCGGGTTCGGCACGGCGGAGAGCGGGGCGTCGTGACCGCGTTCCTGCTGGAGCCGCTGCAGTTCGGGTTCATGCAGCGCGCGCTGCTCGCCGCGGTGATCGCCGGGACCGTCGGCGCGCTGCTGTCCTGCTGGCTGACCCTGGTCGGCTGGTCGCTGATGGGCGACGCCGTGTCGCACGCGGTGCTGCCCGGGGTGGTGCTCGCCTACATCGTCGGCATCCCGTTCGGGGTCGGCGCGTTCGTCTTCGGCGCGGGCGCGGTCGGGCTGATCGGGCTGGTGCGACGCACGTCGCGGGTGAAGGAGGACGCGGCCATCGGCGTGGTGTTCACGGTGCTGTTCGCGTTCGGGCTGGTCCTGCTGTCACGCACGCCCAGCGACACCGACCTCATGCACATCCTGTTCGGCAACCTGCTCGGCCTGTCCCCCGGCGACCTCGCCCAGATCGCCGTGCTCGGGGCGGTCACCGTCGTCGTCGTGCTGCTGCGACACCGCGACCTGACGCTCGTCGCGTTCGACCGGGTGCACGCGCACGCCATCGGGATCGACCCGCGGCGGGTGGAGGCCCTGCTGCTCGGGCTGCTGGCGCTGGCCGTCGTCGTGGCGCTGCAGGCGGTGGGGATCGTCCTGGTGGTCGCGGTGCTGATCGTGCCGGGCGCGACGGCGTACCTGCTCACCGACCGGATGGAGACGATGCTGGTGGTCGCGGTGCTCGTCGCGGTCGGCGCGGGGGTCGCCGGGGTGTACGTGAGCTACTGGGCCGATGTGTCCACCGGCGGCTCGGTGGTCCTGGGGCTCGGGGTCGCGTTCGCATCGGCGTACCTCTTCGGCCCGCGACACGGGGTGCTCGCCCGCGCCGTCCGCGCCCGCCGCCCGGTCACCGCTCCGTTGTCTCGGTGAGAAGTACGTGAGCGCTGCCGCCGGACGTCGGAGGAGCGCTCGGGTACTTCCCGACGGGCCCCTGCCGTCGCGGACCTTCGCGAGGTGTCCCGTCCGTCCCCATCGGACTTCGGACTTCATGATCGTTCGTACCTGTTCCGTGGACACCCCCGGATCGCCCGGCACGACCCCGCACCCCCACAGACGACGAGACGGCGCCGCCCCTGCATCGCTGCAGGTCACGGCGCCGTCCCGGCCGTTCAGAAGGGTCAGGCCCTCTCGTTCTCCCGGGCCCGCAGGTCCTTGCGCAGGATCTTGCCCGAGGCCGACTTCGGGATCTGGTCGATGAACTCGACCACGCGCACCTTCTTGTGCGGCGCGACCTTCTCGGCGACGAAGCCCATGACGTCGTCCTCGGTCAGGTCCTCACCCGAGGCCTGCTTCACCACGAACGCCTTGGGGACCTCCTCGCCGTCGGCGTCCTTGACCCCGATGACCGCGGTGTCGGCGATCTTGTCGTGGGTCAGCAGCAGCGCCTCCAGCTCGGCGGGCGGCACCTGGTAGCCCTTGTACTTGATGAGCTCCTTGACCCGGTCGACGATCGAGTAGACGCCCTCGTCGTCGACGACGGCGATGTCACCGGTGTGCAGGAAGCCGTCGGCGTCCTTGGTGGCGTCGGTCGCCTCGGAGTTGTTGAGGTACCCGACCATCACGTTCGGGCCCTTGACCCACAGCTCGCCGCGCTCGCCGACGCCGACCTCCTCGCCGGACTCCGGGTCGACCAGCTTGCACTCGATGTTCGGCAGCGCGAAGCCCGACGAGTTCAGGTCGAGGTCGCCGCGGTCGTCGGGCATGCAGTGGCTGACCGGGGACAGCTCGGTCATGCCGTAGCCCTGCAGCACGGTGCAGTCCAGCCGCTTGGCGACGGCGCGGCCGAGCTCGCCGTCCAGCGGGGCGGCACCGGAGAAGATCGTCTTCACGCAGGACAGGTCGAACTTGTCGATGATCGGGTGCTTGGCCAGCGCGACGGCGACCGGCGGGGCGATGTAGAGCCGGTCGACCTGCAGGTCCTGGGTGATGGTCAGGAACTGCTCGAGGTCGAACTTCGGCATGGTGACGACGGTGGCGCGCGCGTGCAGACCCTGGTTCATCATCACGGTCATGCCGTAGATGTGGAAGAACGGCAGGAACGCCATGATCTTGGTCTCGCTGGTCACGTCACCCATGACCTGGATCTGGAGCAGGTTCGCCACCAGGTTGCGGTGGGTCAGCACCACGCCCTTGGCCAGGCCGGTGGTGCCGGAGGAGTAGGGCAGCACCGCGGTGTCGTCCGCGGAGGTGGTGAGCTCCGGGGCAGGCGCGCCCGAGGAGACGAGGTCGCGCAGCGAGTCGTGGCCCTCGGTGGCGTCGATGGTGAGCACGACGTCCTCCGACAGCCCGGCCTCCTTCGCCCCGGCCACGGCGCGGTCGAGGAACGGCGAGACGGTGATGACCATCTTCGCGCCGGAGTCCTTGAGCTGGTGGGCCAGCTCGCCGCCGGTGTACATCGAGTTCGCGCTGGTCACGATGCCGTTGGCGCGCAGGATGCCGTGGAACAGCGCCGCCCACTGCGGCAGGTTCGGCGCGAACAGCGCGACGACGTCGCCGGTGCCGATGCCGCGGGCGGCGAGCCCGCCGGCGATCTTCTCGACCAGGCCGTGGAACTCGGTGTAGGTCAGCTGGTCACCGGTGGTGCCGTCGACGATCGCCGGCGCGTCCGCCCGGTCGCCGAACCCGTCGGCGAACAGGAACTCGGTGAGCGAGACGTCGGGGATCTCGACGTCCGGGTACGGGCTGCGCAACGACAAGGTTCGCTCCTTCGCGATGACCTGCGGGACGGGCGGCGCGGAGATCCGGCCGGGTTCGGCGCCATGCTAAGCGCACCGCACACGTGCCGTCGTCGTGGCGCCGCGAAAAGTTACCCGTGGGTCACTGGAACAGGTGCTCGAACGCCGCCAGGTTCGCGGTCGACTCGCCGTTCTCGCTGCGCCAGGCGTACTCGCGGCGGATGGAGGACGCGAAGCCCAGCTCCAGGAAGGTGTTGAAATCGCCGTCGGCGGCCTCCAGCACCGAGCCGAGGACACGGTCGAGCTCGTCCGCGGTGACGGCGTGGCGCGCCAGCCGCCCGACGAGGTGGATGTCCCCGACACGGTCCAGGCAGTAGTGCACGCCGTAGAGCCTGGCGTTGCGCAGCAGCATGAACCGGTAGACGCCCTCGTGGTTCTCGTCGGGCCTGCGGCACACGAACGCCTGCACCGCGAGGGTCTGCTCGCGCAGGATCAGCCAGGTCTGGGTCTGGAGCCGGGCCTCACCGGGGAGGGTGACCAGCCACTGCCCGGGCCCGCGGTGGACGTGCTCGGCGCCGGAGTCGGCCAGCGCGGCCCCGATCCGCTGCTCCAGGTCGCTCATACGTCCCTCCGTCGCCGCGCCGCGAACTCGGTGCGGGCCTCGTCGTAGGCGCCCAGCAGGGCGTCGGTCGTGCGGTCCCAGGAGAAGCGGTGCGCGTGCGTCGCCGCGGTCCGCCCCATCTGCTCGCGACGGCCCGGGTCGAGCGCGAGCTCGCCCAGCGCGTCGGCCCAGTCGGAGATGTCGTGCCCGGTGACGAGCAGCCCGGACCGGCCCTCGGCGACGGCGACCGGCAGCCCGCCCACCCGGGTCGCCACCACCGGCGTCCCGCACGCCTGGGCCTCCAGCGCGACCAGCCCGAAGGACTCGTTGTGGCTCGGGACGGCGACGACGTCGGCCGCCCGGTAGACCGTCACCAGCTCGTCGCCGGCCCGGGGCGGCAGGAACCGGACGAGGTCGGTGATCCCCAGCTCGGCCGCCAGCTCGTGCAGCGACGTCGGCTCGGCCAGCCCCGACCCGGACGGCCCGCCCGCGACGAGCACGACGAGGCGCTCCCGCAGCCCCGGTGCGCGGGCGGCCAGCTCGGCCGCGGCGCGCAGCAGCACGTCGGGGGCCTTGAGCCGCTGGATGCGTCCGACGAACGCCAGCACCACCGCCCCGGCGGGCAGGCCCAGCTCGGCGCGGGCCGCGGCGCGGTCCCCGGGCCGGAAGCGGTCGGTGTCCACCCCGGGCGGGATGGTGACGGTGCGGCGCGGGTCGGCGTCGTAGAGGTCCAGCAGCTGCTTGGACTCGATCTCGGTGTTCGCCACCAGCCGGTCGGCCTCGGCGACGACCTGGTCCTCGCCGATCACCCGCACCCGCGGCTCGGGGGTGTCCCCGGCGGCGAGCGCGGCGTTCTTGACCTTGGCCAGGGTGTGTGCGGAGTGCACCAGCGGCACCCCCCAGCGGTCCCGGGCCAGCCAGCCGACCTGGCCGGACAGCCAGTAGTGGGAGTGCACGACGTCGTACCAGCCCGGGTCGTGGCGGGCCTCGGCCCGCAGCACCCCGGCGGTGAAGGCGCACAGCTGGCTCGGCAGGTCGTCCTTGCCGAGACCCTCGAAGGGGCCCGCGGCGACGAACCGGACCGTCGCGCCGGGCTCCAGCTCGACCGTCGGTGGCTGCTCCGACGACGTGGCGCGGGTGAAGATCTCCGCCTCGACGCCGCGGCGGGCCATCCGGATCGCCGTCTGCGCGACGTAGACGTTCATCCCACCGGCGTCGCCGGTGCCGGGCTGCTCGGTCGGGGAGGTGTGCACCGACAGCACCGCGACCCGTCGGGGCAGTCGCTCACTCACCCGAGCATCCTGACACGGCGCCGGAGCGCCAGCGCAGCCACCAGCGCCCGCAGCGGGTCCGCGGCGTGCCAGTCGTCGCCGCGGCCGGGCCAGGCCGGGACGGTCACCGTCGCGCCGTCGTCGAGGTCGACGACCAGCTCGTCGTGCCGGTGCAGCCGCCCCGGGGGCGCGGTCTCCCCCAGCGCGGCCAGTGCCAGGACGACCTCGGGGTCGGCCGTCCACGGGCCGGGGGTGCCGGTGCCGCGGGCGGTCCCGGCGACCCGCTCCGAGGCCAGTGGCACATCGAGCAGCTCCGCGAGGGCGGCGGGGTCGGGCCCGCCGGGGACGGCGGGCAGCGCGTCCAGCGCGGGCAGCACCCACGGCGCGTCGAGGACGACGGCGTGGTCGGTCGGCGCGACCGACCCGGTCACCGTGCGGACCCGGTCCGGCGGGTCGACGTCGTCGAGGTCCACCCGGCCGTCCGCGACGGCCGCGGCGAGCGCGGAGTAGGCGGCCGCGGCCACCTCCCCGGTCACCGTGCGCGCCGGGTCGGCCAGCCGGTCGAGCAGCGCGGTGACCTCGTCCGGCCCGTCGACGACGACCCGGTCCCGGACGCCGACGGCGGCGAGCACCGCGTCGTCGACGCCGGGCAGGGCCCCGACCTCCTCGTAGAGCCCGGCCAGCCCGGTCGCCGAGCGCAGCCGCCACGTGCCGGCCAGCCGGCCGCCGAGGCGGACGTGGCGCGACAGCCACCAGGCGGTGTAGCCGGTGAGCAGCGCGGCCCGGGTGTCGCGGTCGCCGGCGAGCAGGGCCAGCGCCGCGGGCCAGCGGTCGTCGGCGACGAGGTCGAGATCGCGTACGGCGGGCGGGGGGTCGCCGTCGCCGGGGTAGTGCTCGGCGTCGTGCAGCACGTCGGGGTCGAACGCGACGACCGTGAACCGGTCCAGCACGCCGGCGGCGACCAGGGCGTCGCGGGGCACGTCGGCCCACTCCGGCCCCAGCACGCCGACCGGGGCGTCCGGGTCGAGCAGGTCCCGGACGGCGGCGTCGGGCAGGACGAGCTCGTCGGCGCGGGCGGGGCGGCCGTCCTCGTCGGTGAGGGCGAGGGCCCCGAACCGCGGGTCCGGCGTCGCGCCGGGGGTGTCGAGCAGGGCGAGGACGGCGCGGGCCGCCGGGGTGGTGTCCAGGCCCGCCTCGGCGTCGTCGACGGACCGCTCCACGGCGGCGTGCAGCGCGGGCGCGTCGAGCAGGGTGTCGCGGT
Organism: Pseudonocardia sp. ICBG1034; assembly: GCF_020131375.1. NCBI lineage: Bacteria > Bacillati > Actinomycetota > Actinomycetes > Pseudonocardiales > Pseudonocardiaceae > Pseudonocardia > Pseudonocardia sp. ICBG1034. Next base: position 699,867 of record NZ_JAHLEK010000015.1, on the reverse strand, counting down.
CGGCGTCGGCGGCCCCGAGACGGCGCAGCAGCGGGTGGACGGCGTCGGGGTGGGCGATCCGCAGCTCGGGGAGCGCCGCCGCCCCGGCCGGGTCGCCCCCGACGGGGAGCAGCACCGAGGCGGGCCCGGGCACCAGGCGGCCGTCGACGAGCGGGACGGGCAGCGCGCCCAGCTCGGCGGCCAGCCCCGGGACGGTGTCGGCGGCCGGGGCGAGCGCCGCGTACAGCTCCCGCCACCGGCCCGGATCCGCCTCGAGGCCGGTGAGCCGCTCCGCCAGCGCGGCCGGGCCGACCCGGTCCACGCCGAGCCCGGCGGGCGGGACGACCCCGGACGCGACGAGGCGGGCGAACGCCGGACCGGTCGCGGCGAGCAGCTCGGGCAGCCCGTCGGCGGGCACGTCGAGCCACTCGGCCCGCTCCGGTGCGAGCACGTCCGCGTCGCCCGTGGCGGCGGGGAGCCACGGGGTGCGGGTCAGCGCGGCGGTGACCGCCTCGCGCAGCCGGCCGTCGAGCGGTGAGCGCGGGAACCCCGGCTCCGGCACCAGGGCGGTGCGGTCCGCGGGGCCGACTCGCCGGACGAGGTCGGCGTAGGCGGCCGCCGCGGCGTCGACCAGCACGTCGACCGCCGGGTCGTCGGCACGGATCCGGCGGCGGTCCGGGTCGAGCGGGAACGGTGCGACCAGCCGGGCGGGCAGCGACAGCTGCTCGGCGCTGCGGGTGGGGGCGTGCAGGACCTCGCCGTCGTCGGGTCCGTACGGGGCGGGCCGGTCGCCGCGGCGCGGCAGCGCCCAGCGGACGCCCGCGTCCCCGGTGACCAGCAGGTACCCGGCGTCGCCGACGCGCACCCGGCCGTCGCCGAGGTCGGTGCGGGCGACGGTCACCGGGCCCGCCGTGACCGACTCCAGCCCCGGCAGGGCCAGCAGCAGGTCCCCGGCGGTGCGCGCGAGCTCGTCGAGCAGGTCGTGCGGGTCGGTGCCGGGCGCCGGGCGCAGCCGGACCTCGGTGGCGAACCCGGGCGGCGGCGGTTCCTCCTCCGGCGCGGGCCAGGCCAGCCGCAGCACCGGCACCCGGGCGTCGCGGGCCAGCTCGGCGGCCGCGGCACCGCCCAGCCGGGCCACCTCGACCGCGGTCCGCGCGGCCGAGAACGCAACGGCCCCGGCCGCCGTCACCAGCCGGGGGTCGGTACAGACGGCGAGCACCGCGGCGAACCCGACGCCGAACCGGCCGGTCGCGCCGGCCGCGTCCCGCTTGGCCGAGGCCCGCAGCGCGGCGAGCGCGGCGACCCCGGCGGCGTCGAGCGGGGCACCGGTGTTGGCGACGCGCAGCTCACCGTCCACCACGACGGCCCGGACCCGGCCGGGCAGGTCCGCGGCGAGCGCGGCGTCGGCGGCGTTCTGGAGCAGCTCGGCGACCCAGGTGTCGGCGTACCCGCCGCGGCGCAGGTCGTCCTCGGCGTTGACGTCCTCACGGAACCGGGTCGGCGACGACGACCAGGCCGCCAGGACCCCGTCCCGCAGCGCCGCCGTGCCGAACGGGTCGGTGCCGTCCGCGACGCCGGGAGGGCTCAGGACCCGACCGGCTCGAGGTCGACGCCGTCGTCGTAGACCAGGGCCGAGACGTGGACCGGGGAGCCGGACGGCTCGGCGACCGAGGAGTGCGCGCCGCAGCCGAAGCCGACGGCGACGACCTGGGCGTCGGCCGGGGAGGAGCCGTTCGCGCAGACCCCGAACACGCCCTGCAGCGACCCGGCGAGCGGCACCAGGAACCCGCAGGTCCCGCAGGACGCGGGGGCGGACCGGGCGAGGTCGGCGGCCGGGCCGCGCTCCCCGTCCTGCCAGCGCTCGGCGGCGGCGATGCGGCCCTCGAACGACAGCACCCGCTCGCGGCCGAGGCCGACCTCGCGGGCCAGCGCGTCGACGGCCGGGTCCCCGGAGTCGACGTAGCCCGGTACCAGCCGGGGGTCGTCGGCCGGGGTGGGCAGCAGGTCGCCGGGCTTGAGGTCACCGGGGCGCACACGCTGGTCCCACGGCACCCAGTCCGGCGCGACGAGCGCGGTCGAGCCGGGCAGCAGCACCGACTCCGAGACCGTCACCGGCCCGTCACCGGCCGCGGCGGCGACGGTGACCGCCCACCGCCAGCCGCGGTAGCCGGGCAGGTGCGCGGCGAAGGAATGGGTGACCGAGCCGTCGTCCTCGACGGTCGTGCCCAGGTGCGCGCCGACGGCGGCCACGGCCGCCTCGTCACCCAGCTCGTCGGCCGCCTCCTCGACGGCCGCGGCCCGCGCCTCGTCCACCGCGTCGAACAGGTGCGACGGCGCGGGTGTCACCCGGGACTGCGGCGTCTCCGCCCGCTCGTCACCGGAGTCGCCGACCTCGACACCCACCTCACCAGTGCTCACCTCACCAGTGTGCCACCCGTGCCCGGGCATCCTGGGCGGGTGCCCGCCCGAGCGCTGCTCCGCCGCCCCTCCGTGACGGGGCTGCTCCCCCTCCTGCTCGCCCTGGCGGCCTGCGGGGCCGCGGCCCCGGCGCCGGGGCTGCCCGACCCGGGCCCCGTTCCGGTGGTCCGTCCGCAGGTCCTCGCCGAGATCCCGCACGACCCGCAGGCGTTCACCCAGGGCCTGGAGCTGCGCGACGGGACCCTCTACGAGGGGACCGGCCGGGTGGGGCGCTCGCAGCTGCGCGCGCTGGACCCGGCGACGGGCGCGGTGCGGGCGGCGAGCCCGCTGCCGCCGGCGTACTTCGGGGAGGGCATCACCGTCGTCGGGGACCGGATCTGGCAGCTGACCTGGCAGGACGGGGTGGCGGTCGAGTGGGACCGGGCGGCGCTGCGGCCGCTGCGCGAGGTGCCCGTCGACGGCGAGGGCTGGGGGCTGTGCCTGCTGGGCGACCGCGTGGTGCGCTCGGACGGCACCGACCGGCTGTTCTTCCACGACCCGGCCGACCTGGCGGGGACCGGCTCGGTGGCCGTCACCCTGGACGGCGCCCCGGTGACCCGGCTCAACGAGCTGGAGTGCGTCGGCGACCGGGTGTGGGCCAACGTCTGGCAGACCGACGACCTGGTGCGGATCGACCCGTCGACCGGGGTGGTCGACGCCGTCGTCGACGCGACCGGGCTGCTGCCGGCCGGGCAGCGGGCCGGGGCCGACGTGCTCAACGGCATCGCCCACGTCGACGGCGACGAGTACCTGCTCACCGGGAAGCTGTGGCCGACGACGTTCCGGGTGCGGCTCCCGGTGCCCCCGGCCTGACCCGCGCTGCGCCGGGCGGGTGACACCACCCGGCGGGATCGCCGGAACCGTCGGTGCCCGCCTGCACAATGACCGCGTGGCACCGAACCCGTTCCGCAGCCGCCGCCGGGCGGCCGGGTCGAGACGTGGCCCGGACCCGCGCTCCTCCCCGACCACCACCCCGATCGCCTCGGACCCGGCGCTGCGCCGTGCGCGCTCCGCCGGTGCCGCCACCGACGAGCTGCCCCGCCCCGGCCCGGCCACGGTCCCCCGCAGGTTGACGGTCACCCGGGTCGCCGTGCACCGCACCCGCGAGCTGGGCGGGCGCGCGGTCGCGCTGTTCCGGCGCGCCGCGACCGCCGACGGTGCCGACCGGTCCGGGCTGACGGCGCTCACCTACGCCACGATGCTGACCTACGCGCTCGACGCGGCGGTCGCCGTCGCGCTGGCGAACACGCTGTTCTTCGCGGCGGCGACGGCGGAGTCCACCGCGAACGTGGCGCTCTACCTGGCGATCACCGTCGCGCCGTTCGCGCTGGTGGCGCCGGTGATCGGTCCCGCACTGGACCGGTTGCAGCGGGGCAGGCGGATCGCGATGGCGGTGTCCTGTGCCGGCCGCGCGGTGCTCGCCGTGGTGCTCGTGTTCCACCTCGACGACTGGCTGCTCTACCCGGCCGCGCTGGGGATCATGGTGCTGTCCAAGTCGTTCCTGGTGCTCAAGGCGGCCGTGACCCCGCGGGTGCTGCCGTCGACGATCACCCTGGCGACGACGAACTCCCGGCTCACCACGTTCGGGATGGCCGCGGGCGGGATCGCCGGGGCCGTCGCGGGCGGGGCGGCGCTGGCCGTCGGCGGGGCCGGGCCGCTGTGGTGGACGGCGGTGCTCGGCGTCGCCGGTGCCGTGCTCTGCCTGCGGATCCCCCGCCGGGTCGAGTCCACCGCGGGCGAGGTGACCGCGGCGGTGCCCGCCACCCGGCCGGGCAAGCGCCGGTCCCGCGCCCCCGCGACGCGGGCGGTGCTCGTCGCGCTGTGGGGCACGAGCACGGTGCGGGTGCTGACCGGGTTCCTCACGCTGTTCGTCGCGTTCGTGGTGAAGGCGGGGGCCGAGCAGTCCCCCGACGGCGATCCCACGGGCCAGCTGGTGGTGATCGGGATGGTCGGCGCGGCCGCCGGCGTCGGGCTGTTCGCCGGCAACGCGGTGGGGGCGCGCAGCCGCTTCTCCCGGGTCGAGCCGGTGGTGCTCGCGGCGGCCGCGGCGGCGGTGCTGGCCGCGGCGGCGGTGGCACTGCTGCCGGGGGTCCCGACGGCGGTGGTCGCGGCCCTGGTCGCGTCGACGGCGAGCGCGCTGGCGAAGGTCTGCCTCGACGCGGTGGTGCAGCGCGACCTGCCCGAGGACGCGCGGGCGTCGGCGTTCGGGCGGTCGGAGACGGTCCTGCAGCTGGCCTGGGTGCTGGGCGGGGCGATCGGGGTGCTCGCCCCGCACGACACGTTCCGGACCGGGTTCGTGATCGTGACCGGGGTGGTGGCGGTGTTCGCGCTGCAGGCCGCGCTGGTGCGCCGCGGCACCTCGCTGGTGCCCGGTCTGGGGCCGCGCCCGGCCGTCGCCCGCTGAGGGCCCGCCCGCGCGCCGGGCCCGGATCCGTACGCTGGTCGGCGTGATCACCCGCCCCCGACCGCGCCCCCGCCGGTCCGCCGGCGTGCTGGCCGGGACCCTGGCCGCGGCCGCCCTCGTCCTCGCCGGGTGCGGCGGCGAGGCCCCGACGGTGACGTTCGACGTCGGTGGCACCTCGCTGACCGCCGCGCCCACCCAGTTCTGCGACACCAGCCTGCAGAACTGCCAGGACGCCCCGAACGCCCGGGTGACCGCACAGGTCCCGCCCGGGACGGAGGTCCGCATCACGGTGCCCGAGGAGGTCTCCTCCGCGCCCTGGCAGGTCGCCTACGCGTTCACCCGCGGCACCGACCCGACCCCGGTCCAGCAGCGCAGCGCGATCGCCGCGCCGGACACCCGCACCGACTTCACGCTGTCCCTGCCCGAGCCGGGCGACCGGCTCGTCACCGCACAGGTGCAGGTGTTCGGGGCGCCGCCGTCGATCGACCCGGAGAGCACCGACATCCAGTTCCCGGTCCGGGCGACCTGGGTGCTGGTCGGCGAGCAGGGCTGAGCGGGCGCGACCCGGGGCTCAGCGGACCGCGCCGAGCAGCCGGGCCAGCGCGGCGTCGGAGTCGGCCTGCGCGTCGCGGTCGTGGGTCGAGGAGAACACCAGCAGCTCGTCGGCGCCGGTGCGGGCCACGAGGTCGTCGAGCCGCTCGGCGACGGTGTCGGGGTCGCCGACGATCGCGTTCGCCAGCGCCCGGTCCACGGTCTCGCGCTGGCGCCGGGTCGTCGCGCGGTGCGGGTCCGGCGGCTCCAGCGGCGGGAACTCCCCGGTGGTGCGGGCCGCGGCGTGCGCCCACGCCTCGGACAGCGCCAGCTGCGGGTCCCCGACGAGCACGTCGGCGGACACCACCAGGTGCGCCGCGTCCCCGGCCCGCTCGCGGTAGTCCGCCAGCGCCGCCGGATCGTCGAGCACCGGTCCGCCGACGACGGCAGGCAGCCCCAGGTCCCCGGCCAGCGGCAGCCCCGCGCCGGTGGCGAGCAGGAACAGCGGTACGGCGTGCTCCAGCCGCGGCCGGGCCGTCACCGGGCCGCTGCCGTCGAGGAAGGAGCGGAGCTCGTCGAGGGCGGCGCGGAACTCCGCGTCGTCGGCCCCGCCGGCGCGCAGGGCGCGGCGGACCGGCTCGGTGAACCCGGGCGAGCGGCCGATGCCCAGGTCGATCCGCCCGGGATGCAGCGCCTCCAGCAACGCCACCTGCTCCGCGACGACGAGCGGCTGGTGGTTGGGCAGCATGATCCCGCCCGAGCCGACCCGGATCCGCGAGGTCGCCGCGCCCACCGCGGCCATCAGGACCGGCGGGCTGCCCGACGCGATCCCGGGCACGGCGTGGTGCTCGGCCACCCAGAACCGGTGGTAGCCGAGCTGCTCGGCGCGGACGGCCCGCGCCACCGTGCCGCGGACCGCGGCGGCGTCGGGCTCCCCGGCCCGCGTCCGCGAGCGGTCCAACATCGACAGGCGCACAGTCGCCCCAACGCCGCCCGCACCCGCCGCCATTCCGCCGCGCCCGGCAGCGCCCCGGTCAGCCGTCCAGGTCGCGGGCGACGGCCCGCACGACCTCGGCGGCCAGCTTGCAGGTCTTGCGGTCCGGGTAGCGCCCGTGCCGCAACGCCGGCTGGATCTTGTTCTCCAGCAGACCCATCATGTCCTCGATCAGACCGTGCAGCTCCTCGGCGGGGCGGCGCGCGTTCTCCACCGCGGACGCCTGCTTCTCGACGATGCGCACGGAGAGCGCCTGCGGCCCGCGGCGGCCCTCGGCCATCCCGAACTCGACCCGCTGGCCGGACTTGAGCGCCTCCACGCCGGACGGCAGCGCCGCCTTGCGCACGTAGACGTCCTCACCGCCGTCCTGGGAGAGGAAGCCGAAGCCCTTCTCCGCGTCGTACCACTTCACCCTGCCGGTGGGCACCGTCGTCCTCGATTCCTGCTTGCTGTGTTGCTGCGTGCACGACAAACGCGCCCGGGCTCGCCGGACGCGCCGTCACCGATGGTACGCCTGGGGACCCGTCCGGGTCAGGCGTTTCGGACGTTCGCCGCGTCCTCCAGCTCCAGCAGCCCGACCGACTTCTCCCGCATCTCGACCTTGCGGACCTTGCCGGTGACCGTCATCGGGAACTCGTCGACGACGAGCACGTAGCGCGGGATCTTGTAGTGCGCCAGCTTCCCGGTGGCGAACTCGCGCAGCGTGTCGGCGGTCATGGGCGCGGCGCCCTCGCGCAGCACCACCCAGGCGCAGAGCTCCTCGCCGTAGCGCTCGTCGGGGACACCGATCACCTGGGCGTCGACGACGTCGGGGTGGGTGTAGAGGAACTCCTCGATCTCGCGCGGGTACACGTTCTCGCCGCCGCGGATGACCATGTCCTTGATCCGGCCGGTGATGTTGAGGTAGCCCTCGTCGTCCATCACGGCGAGGTCGCCGGTGTGCATCCAGCGTGCGCGGTCGATGACCTCGGCGGTCTTCTCCGGCTGCTCCCAGTAGCCCAGCATCACCGAGTAGCCACGGGTGCACAGCTCGCCCGGCTCGCCGCGCGGCAGCGTCCGGCCGGTCTCCGGGTCGACGACCTTGACCTCCAGGTGCGGGTGCACCCGCCCGACCGTGGACACCCGGCGCTCGAGGGAGTCGTCGGCGCGGGTCTGGGTGGACACCGGGCTGGTCTCGGTCATGCCGTAGGCGATGGTCACCTCGGTCATGCCCATCCGGTCGACGACCTGCTTCATCACCTCGACCGGGCACGGCGAGCCGGCCATGATCCCGGTACGCAGGCTGGACAGGTCGTAGTCGCCGAAGCCGGGGTCGTTGAGCTCGGCGATGAACATCGTCGGCACCCCGTAGAGCGAGGTGCAGCGCTCCTGCTGCACGGCGTGCAGGGTCGCCTTCGGGTCGAAGCCCGGCGCCGGGATGACCATCGTCGCGCCGCTGCTGGAGCAGGCGAGGTTGCCCATGACCATGCCGAAGCAGTGGTAGAAGGGCACCGGGATGCAGACCCGGTCGGCCTCGGTGTACCCACAGGTCCGGCCGACGTAGTAGCCGTTGTTCAGGATGTTGTGGTGCGACAGCGTCGCGCCCTTCGGGAACCCGGTCGTCCCGGACGTGTACTGGATGTTGATCGGGTCGTCGGCCGTCAGCGACGCCTGCACCTGCGCCAGCTCGTCGCGGCGGGAGGCGTCGCCCGCGGCCAGCGCGTCCCACTCGGGGGAGCCGGTGATCACGACGCGCTGCAGGTCGGGACAGTCCGCCCGGACCTCGGCGATCATCTTCTCGTAGTCGGAGGTCTTGAACGACGACGCCGACACCAGCGTCGAGATCCCGGCCTGCTTGAGCACGAACTCCAGCTCGTGGGTCCGGTAGGACGGGTTGATGTTGACCAGGACGACGCCGATCTTGGCCGTCGCGAACTGGGTCAGCGTCCACTCCGCGGTGTTCGGCGACCAGATCCCGACCCGGTCCCCCACGGTGAGACCGGCGGCGAGCAGCCCGGTGGCCAGGTCGTCGACGGCGGTCCGCAGCTCGCGGTAGGTCCAGCGGCGCCCGGTCTGCACCTCGACGAGCGCGTCGTTGTCGGGGACGCGGGCGACGGTGCGGTCGAGGTCGTCACCGATGGTGTCGCCGAGCAACGGCGTGTCCGAGGTCCCGGACGCGTAGGACGGGACGGCGGGGGTTGCGGCGGCTGAGGTCACGACGTCGTACTCCTCGGGCGGTTCGGTGCGGGTCGTCACATCCTCGCCCCGGACGACGCGGTTGCCAACACCCGTCGGTCAGGACGAGGACAGGCGCCGCCTCCCCGACTCGGCGACCTTCGCCGCCCCGCGCCGCGCCCCGTGGGCCGCGCGGCGCAGCGGCCGCGGCGACGGCTCCGGCCACGGACCGACCGGCACCAGCACCCGTTCGGCCGGGGCGAACCCGGCGGGGTAGCCGGGCACCCGCCAGGTGCCGGCCGGCGCGTCCGGCGGCAGCCACTCCGGGCGCCACATGCCCAGCGCGAGGTCCAGGTCGGCCAGCCGGGGCGCGAGCTCGTCGGTCAGCTCGGTGCGCAGGTGCTCGGCCCACAGCCGTACCCGCAGGTCGCGCACCTGGTCGCCGGTGGTGACGAACGCCGTCGAGAGCTCGGTGTCGGTGCCGCGCATCGAGCGGGAGAAGAAGTTGGCCGACCCGACGGAGGCGAAGACGTCGTCGACCAGCGCCAGCTTGGTGTGGACGGTGAGGTCCTCGATCCGGTGCATGATCACGTTGCCGCGGTCGCCCGGATCGAGCTGGTCGATCACCCCACGCTGGACGTCGCCGGTGACGCGGCGGCGGAACTTGTTCACCCCGGCGTCGACCGGATCCTTGCGCCCGGAGCACACGAGCACGACCTTCACCCCGCGGGCGGCGGCGTCGCGCAGCAGCCCGTAGAGCCGGAACGCCCGGCGCCCGCCCGGGACCTCGAAGAAGTACTGGTCCTCCAGGTAGACGTAGCGGCGCGCACCGCGGATCGCGGTGGACAGGGTGTGGAAGACCTCCTGGGCGCCGTTGCGGGGCAGCACCGTCCAGTGCCGCCGGTAGAGCATCCCGAAGTGGTCGATCTTCCACGGCCGCAGCGAGCGCAGCACCTGCACCGCGGTGCCGGGCGCGGAGCGCGGCGGGGCGGGCGGCGACGGCGGCAGGTCGCGCCGGAACGGCTCGGGGTTCATCGGCTCCCAGTCGGTGGGGGTGACCATGAACCGGCGCGGCGGCAGCGTCGCCGCCTCGGTCCACCGGCCCCGGTACACCTCCCACACCCGGGCCGCGCCGGGCCCGTGCAGCGCGGCGGCGCCGTCGTGCCAGCCCCAGCGTTCCTCACCGATCGAGAGCCGGTCGTGCGGCTCGGCGTCGAACCGGTTGGCCGACAGGTCCAGCCCGCCGACGAACGCGGTCAGCTCCCCGCGGACGTGGGCGAGCACCACCTTCTGGTGGTGACAGCCGATCCCGGAGCCGGACCAGTCCAGCAGCACCCGCCCGGCGAGCTGCGGGCGGCGGCGCAGCTCCAGCGCGGCGAACGCGTTCGCCCGGAACGGGCCGATCGCCACGCCGGGCACCGATCCGGAGAACAGCGCCGCGGTGAGCAGCACCCGCACGTCCACGCCGGCGTCGACCAGACGGGCGAAGCGGTCGGCGAGGGCCTCGTAGCCGTCCTCGTCCGGGTCGAGACCGTTCAGGTCCATGTCCGGTTCCAGGTTCAGACCGGTGACCAGCACCGTGTCCCCCGGTCCGGCCCGGTCGAACAGCGCCCGCAGTCGGGCGAAGTAGTCGACGCCGTCGACGATCGGCTCCCACTCGGTGTCCTCGACGAAGGTGGGGCAGTCCGGGGTGGCGGGGGCCAGGTAGCGACGGGTCAGCGACGCCAGGTCGGCGGGCGGGGAGCCGGGCATGCCCGGACGCTATCCGGCGCGCCGGGGGTCGCGCCTACTCTGCGGGCATGGCACGTCCGGGAACGGTGGACCGGGTCTCCGCGGCCGTCGCGGCGACGGGCGCGGTGGTGGTCGGCGGCTGGTTCGTCGTGACCGGGGTGCAGATCGAGATGGTGGGGGCGCCGGGCCGGGGATCGCTCGACCGTGCGTTCCCGTTCCTGCTGGCCGCGGCCGCGGTCGCGGTGTTCGGGCTGATGGCGTGGCGCTCGTGGCGGGCGGCGGACCGCGCGGACGCGGCAGCACCCCCGGTCCCGGTGCCCGTGGTGCTGCCGACGCCGCTGCCCGGGTCGCCGACGACCCCGGCGCCGCCCGTCGCGGCACGGGTCGCCCCGGACCTGTCGGCCGAGGGCCGGGAACGGCTGGCGCACACGGTCGCGGTACTCGAGCGTGCGGGGGTGCTGCCGTCCGGCGTCGTCGAGCCCGATGCGCTGGCCGGCGGGGTCGCCGACCACGGCGAGCCGGTCACGACCGGGGCCGTGCTGGGCGCGCTGGGCGAGGCCGGGCCGGACGGCTGGGACGCCTTGCTGGCCCTCCTCCCGACCTGGGCCGAGCAGGACCCCGCCGAGCACGCCGCCGCGCTCGACCGGCTCGCCGGTCCGGACCACCGGGTCGCCGTCGCCGGAGCGTCGGTCGAGGTGGACGGCACGGCCGTCGCGGCCGTGACCGCCGGCCACCCGAAGGCCCTCGACCCCGGCCCGCTCGTCGCCGCCGCCCGTGCCCTGCGCGACCGCGGCGCGCCTCGGATCGCCTGGCTGTGGACCGACCAGCTGCTGTGGCTCGCGACGCCGTCGGTGTCGCCCGCCGAGCTGAACGACCTGCTCGACCAGCCCGTGTACGAGCTGTGGGAGTGGGCCGACGAGACCCGGGCCTAGAGCCCGCCGGTCTGCAGCAGCCGGTTCGGGGTACCGCCGGTGCCGCCGCCGTCGATCTTCCCCGGCACCGCGTTGTCGACGATCCACTTCTTGACGGTGGTGGCCGGCGCGTCGCCGCGGGCCTGCTTGTACAGCGCCGCCACCCCGGCCGCGAAGGGCGCGGCCATCGAGGTCCCGCTGTAGGAGGCGGTGCCGCCCCCGGGGACCGGCGCGACGATCCGGGTGCCCGGTGCGTAGAGCGAGACGCAACGGCCGGTCGAGGAGTTCGACGAGCGCTTGTCGTCGATCGTCGAGTTCGCGACGACCAGCACGTCACCGATCGCACGGGGCAGCGCGGTGCAGTCGTCGCCGCCGGTGTTGCCGGCCGAGGAGGCCGCGAACACCCCGGAGTCGATCATGCGCTGCACGGCCTGCTGGAGCATCGGCGAGCCGCCGTAGCTCCACGACATCACCGCGACCGCGGGGCCGCGCTTGTTCTTCGACACCCAGTCCAGACCGGAGATCAGCGACGACAGCGTCCCGGTGCCGTTGCAGTCGAGCACCTTCACCGCGCGCACGGTCGCGCCCGGGGCCACGCCGTAGTCCGTCGACGCGGCGATCCCGGCGACGACGGTGCCGTGCCCGTCGCAGTCGGTGTCGGTCCGGTCGATCGTGTTGAGCTCGAGCCTCGCCCGGCCGCCGAACTGCGGGTGGCTCGCGTCGACGCCGGTGTCGAGGACGAACACGTCCACGCCGGCTCCGGTCGCGGTGTGCCGGTACTGCCCGTCCAGCGGCAGGTTCGGCTGGTCGATGCGGTCGAGCCCCCAGTTGCCCGGCGCCTGCTCGGCACCCGCGGGCGGGCCGACCGGCGCGTCCTGGTGGACGGCCTGCGGGTCGAGCGGAGAGATCGTGCGGTCCTCCTCCACCCCGACGACGCCGGGCCGGTCGCGCAGCTCGGTCGCCTGGGCGGGGGTGAGGTCCGCGGCGAAGCCGTGCACCACGCTGTCGAAGGTGACCTTCGGCTCGACGCCGACGGACTCCGCGGCGGCCCGCGTCTGCCCGTCGGTCGCCGTCTGCACCAGGTACCCGGCGGGTGCCGACGGCGCCGTCCCGGCGGCGGACGCCGTCGGTGCGAGAGGAACACCGAGCGCGATCGCCAGGACACCGGCAGTGACCAGACGGGCGGCGCGGGGACGCATGGGGCTCACGGACAGCGACGCTATGCGCCTGTGACGCCTGGTGCGAGAGACACGATGGTGGCCCGGGTGACACCTGGGACCACCCGGGTGACGGAGCGTTTCGGTACCGGCGGTGCCGGGGAGGCCTGCCGACCGGGGCCCGGCAGGGCTCCGAGCTGCACGATCAGCGGATCGGCCGCGGCCCTCAGGCGTGCCGGCCGTGCACGGCGACCTCGGTCGCCTTCACCGCGAACCACACCTCGTGACCGGGTTCGACACCCAGTTCGGCGACGGCGGCCGGGGTGACGTCGGCGGCCAGTCCGGACACCCAGTCCGGCCCTCCGGCGACGGGTGCGGCCCGCAGCCGCACGGTGTCCCCGCGCGGCTCCAGCGCGGCGATCCGGACCGGGACGACGTTGCGCGGGCTGCCCTCGGGCCTGATCGCGTGCACCGCGACCGCGGACGGCGGGAACACCGCGACGGCGGGCTCCCCCTCGGCCACCTCGACGACCCGGCCCCGGATCTCGGTCCCGTCCGCGGTACGCACCCCGGAGCCCTCGGCCACGCCCGGCACCAGGTCCAGGCCGGCGATGCGGGCGGAGAACGCGCTCCGCGGCCGGGCCAGGACGTCCCGGGCGGGGCCGGACTCGACGATCCGGCCCCGGTCCAGCACGACGACGCGGTCGGCGAGCACGAGCGCGTCGAGCGCGTCGTGGGTGACCAGCAGGGCGGTCTGCTTGCCGTCGGCGATGACCCGGCGCAGCAGGGTGCGCATCGCGGGGGTGGCGTCGACGTCGAGGGCGGCGAGCGGCTCGTCGAGCAGCAGCAGCCCCGGCCCGGGCGCCAGCGCGCGGGCCAGCGCGACCCGCTGCTGCTGCCCGCCGGACAGCTGCGCGGGGCGGCGGGCGGCGAGCCCGCCGACACCGACGGCGTCGAGCAGCTCGCGGGCCCGGGAGTCGGCCGCGGCGCGGGGCGTGCCCTGCGCACGCGGCCCGAACGCGACGTTCGCCAGCGCCGACAGGTGCGGGAACAGCAGCGGCTCCTGGGCGAGCAGCCCGACACCGCGCCGGTGCGGCGGGACGAAGGTCCCGTCGGCGGTGTCGAGCAGGGTCCGGCCGTCGACGCGCAGGTGCCCGGAGTCCGGGCGCAGCAGCCCGGACAGGATGCCGAGCATCGTGGACTTGCCCGCCCCGTTCGGGCCGAGCACCGCGAGCACCTCGCCCGCGGCGACCGACAGCTCCATGTCCAGGGCGAACCCGTCCCGGTCCAGCCGCGCCCTCATGTCCACACCGGGCTCGACCGTGTCGCCGCCGCTGCTCATCCGCGGCCGTCCAGCCCGCGCGGACGCCCGACGACGATCACGACCAGCGACACGACGACCAGCAGCAGCGACAGCGCGACCGCTCCCGCGACGTCGGTCTCGCCCTGCAGGTAGACCAGCAGCGGCAGGGTCCGGGTGGTGCCCTCCAGGCTGCCGGCGAACGCGATCGTCGCCCCGAACTCGCCCATGCAGCGGGCGAAGGCCAGCACCAGCCCGGACGCCAGTCCGGGCAGCACCAGCGGCACGGTGACCCGGCGGAAGGCCAGCCCCGGCGACGCGCCGAGGGTGGCCGCGGTCGCCTCGTAGCGCTCTCCCGCGGTCCGCAGGGCGCCCTCCAGCGACACGATGAGGAACGGCATGGCGACGAAGGTCTGCGCCAGGACCACCGCGGCCGTCGAGAACGGGATGAAGATCCCGAACGCGGTGTCCAGGCCCTGCCCGACCAGGCCGTTCGCACCGAGCAGGAACAGCAGCGAGAGCCCGCCGACGACCGGCGGCAGCACCAGCGGGAGCAGGACGACCGAGCGGACCGCGCGCATCAGGCGGGGCAGCCGGTTGATCCGGCCGCGGGCCAGGACCACCGCGAGCGGCCCGCCGAGCAGCAGGCACAGCGTCGTGGAGATCGCCGCGGTGAGCAGCGACAGGCGCAGCGCCGACAGCGCGGCATCGCTGGTGAGCAGGCGGGGGGTCTCCGCCCAGTCGGCCTCCCACAGCAGCCCGAGCACGGGCAGCGCGATGACCAGGAAGCCGATGCCGGCCGGGACCCACATCCAGACCGGCAGTCCGACGCCCGTGCCGTGGCGGTCGGCGGCGCCCTCGCGGCGCCGGGTCGGGGCCGGCGCGGGGGCGGTGCCGGCCCCGGGGGTCACAGGTGCCCGCCCGGCGTCTCCACCACCACGTTCGTCGACTTGATCACCGCCACCGCGAGCGCCCCGGGCTCGAGACCGAGGTCGCGCACGGCCTCGCTGCTCATCAGCGACACCACGCGGTGCGGGCCGCACTGCATCTCGACCTGGGCCATCACCGTGTCGGCCAGCACCGAGGTGACCAGGCCGACCATGCGGTTGCGGGCCGAGCGCTGCACCACCGAGGGGTCCGGCGGGGCGGACGCGTGATCGCGGGCGAACGCGGCGAGCGCGGCTCCGTCGATGACCTTGCGGTTCGAGGCGTCCGCCTGCACCGGCAGCGTCCCCGCGTCCACCCAGCGGCGGACGGTGTCGTCGCTGACGCCGAGCAGTCGGGCGGCCTCGGAGATCCTGAAGTGCGGCACGACCCGGATACTATGGTCGCGCCTGCGGGGGTGCCACGGTGGATACCCCGCACGATGTCGGGATCGCGCGCTGCCGGGGCCTGCGGACCTATGGTCTGATCGGTGCCGTGGACTTCGCACCCAGCGCCGTGGCGGCCGACTACACCGCGCGCATGCGCGCCTTCCTCGACGAGGAGGTCCTCCCGGCCGAGGCCTCCTACGACGCGTTCCGGGCCGAGCGGCGCGGCACCCCGGAGGAGTGGGCCCTGCCCCCGGTGGTCGAGGAGCTGAAGGCGAAGGCCCGCGGGCGCGGCCTGTGGAACCTGTTCCTGCCGGACCTCTCGGGGCTGTCGAACCTGGAGTACGCGCCGGTCGCGGAGGTCTCCGGCTGGTCCCCGGTCATCGCGCCGGAGGCGATCAACTGCCAGGCCCCGGACACCGGGAACATGGAGACGCTCCACCTGTTCGGCACCGACGAGCAGAAGCAGCAGTGGCTGGAGCCGCTGCTCGACGGCGAGATCCGCTCGGCGTTCGCGATGACCGAGCCGGACGTCGCGTCGTCGGACGCCACGAACATCGAGACCCGGATCCGGCGCGACGGCGACGACTACGTCATCGACGGCCGCAAGTGGTGGATCTCCGGTGCCGCGGACGAGCGCTGCCGGATCTTCATCGTCATGGGCAAGACCGCCGACGACAGCGACGACACCGTGTCGACGCACCGCCGGCAGTCGATGATCCTCGTCCCGCGCGACACCCCCGGACTGACGATCGAGCGGCACCTGCCGACGTTCGGCTTCCAGGACCAGCACGGGCACTCCGAGCTGCGCCTCGAGGGCGTGCGGGTGCCGGCGTCGAACCTGCTCGGCGAGGAGGGCGGCGGGTTCGCCATCGCCCAGGCCCGGCTCGGCCCCGGCCGCATCCACCACTGCATGCGGCTGATCGGCATGGCCGAGCGCGCGCTGCACCTGATGACCGAGCGCGCCCAGGCGCGGGTCGCGTTCGGCAAGCCGCTGGCCGAGCAGGGCGTGGTGCGCGAGCAGATCGCGCTGTGCCGGATGGAGATCGAGCAGGCCCGGCTGCTGACGCTCAAGACGGCGTGGCTGATCGACAACCACGGCGCGAAGGGCGCGGCCACCGAGATCGCCGCGATCAAGGTCGTCGTGCCGCGGATGGCGTGCACCGTGATCGACCGGGCGATGCAGGTGCACGGCGGGGCCGCGATGAGCGACGACACCCCGCTGGCCTATTTCTACGCCTGGGCGCGCGCCCTGCGCTTCGCCGACGGGCCGGACGAGGTGCACATCCGCTCGGTGGCCCGGCAGGAGCTGAAGGCCCACCGGAAGTAATCGTGTCCCTGTCCTTTCGACTAGGTACACGATGACTAGTTCCGCACCTGCGACGGCGTGGGCCCGACCACGTCCGCGGGTGCGGATCACGGTTCTGAGCTGCGAAAACCCGCCCTGGGCGGGCCCGCACGGCGGGGGTTAGCCTCGGGCCCATGACCACCGAGCTCGGCCTGCCGTCGCTGCGGGGCGGCACGTCCCGCGACCCGGCCCGACCGGCCGACCCCCGTCTCGTCGACGGGTTCGGACGGGTCGCGACCGACCTGCGGATCTCGCTCACCGACCGCTGCAACCTGCGCTGCACCTACTGCATGCCCGCCGAGGGCCTGGACTGGATGCCACGCGAGGAGCAGCTGACCGACGCGGAGCTCAACCGGCTGATCGCGCTGGCGGTGCGCGACCTCGGGATCGAGGAGCTGCGCTTCACCGGCGGGGAGCCGCTGCTGCGCAAGGGCCTGGAGGAGATCTTCTCCGCGGCGTCGGCGCTGGAGCCCCGTCCGGACATCTCGCTGACCACCAACGGCATCGGGCTCGCCCGCCGCGCCGAGGCCCTCGCGGCCTCCGGGGTGAACCGGCTCAACGTCTCGATGGACACCCTGCGTCCGGAGCGGTTCGCGCAGATCACCCGGCGCGACCGGCTGTCGGACGTCATCGACGGGATGGCCGCCGCGCACGCCGCGGGCCTGTCCCCGGTGAAGATCAACGCGGTGCTGCTGCGCGGCGTGAACGACGACGAGGCCGCGGACCTGCTGGAGTTCGCGCTGACCCACGGCTACCAGCTGCGTTTCATCGAGCAGATGCCGCTCGACGCCCAGCACGGCTGGCGCCGCACCGAGATGATCACCGCCGACGAGATCCTCGCGCGGCTCGAGGAGCGCTTCGTGCTCACCCCGTCCGACGAGGACCGCGGCGGTGCGCCGGCCGAGCGGTTCGTGGTGAACGGGGGCCCCGCCACCGTCGGGGTGATCGCCTCGGTGACCCGTCCGTTCTGCGGGGCCTGCGACCGGACCCGCCTCACCGCCGACGGCCAGGTCCGCACCTGCCTGTTCGCCACCGGCGAGACCGACCTGCGCGCCATGCTCCGCGGCGGCGCGACCGACGCCGAGATCGCCGACGTCTGGCGCGACGCGATGTGGGGCAAGAAGGCGGGCCACGGCATCGACGACCCCGGATTCCTGCAGCCCGCGCGCCCCATGAGCGCGATCGGAGGATGAGCATGACCCCCTCGCTCAGCACGCCCCTGGTGACCCGCACGCTGACCGTCCGCTACTTCGCCGCCGCCAAGGCGGCCGCCGGAACCGGTGAGGAGACCGTCGAGCTCCCCGGCGACGCGACGGTGGCCGACGCCGTCGCCGCTCTCGGCACCGCGCACGGCCCGGAGCTGGGGCAGGTGCTGCTGCGCTGCAGCTTCCTGCTCGACGAGGTGGCGGTGCGCGACCGCTCCACCGCGGTCGGCGGGGCGGCCACGCTCGACGTGCTCCCGCCGTTCGCCGGCGGCTGAGACCCGGCGCCTCCGGCGGGGAGCCCGGTCCGTCCGGGCGGCTCGGTCCTCGGGGGCGGTCGCTCGGTCCACGGGGACGGTCGGTCAGTCCTCGGGGACGGTCGCGACCCGGCCGGTCGGCACCCCACCGGTGCAGCTCAGCGTGACCCGGACGTCCGGGACGTCGTCGCCGTCGAAGACGACCTCGGCCGGGCCGATGTCCTTGTCGTCCTCGCGCTCCCAGCCCTGCGCGGGGTTGACCGACACGATCCGCGGGGTCGTGCCGTCGCACCGGACCAGGACGTTGCCCGCCGTCCCGGCCTGCACCACCGCGGGCGGGGCGGAGGCGGGTGCCGTCGTCGGGACGGGCGCGGGTGCCGGTGGCGCGGCCGTGGCGGCCTGCTGGGCCAGGCGGGCGTCCACCTGCTCGGCACTGAGCGGCTGCGTCTGTGTGCCCGCGAGGTCGCTGCCGATGCTCCCGACGGCCGTCAGGCCCAGGAGCAGGGCACCCGCGGCCGCGGCGGTCCAGAGCGCGATCTGCAGGACGGGGCGCGTCGGTCGTTCCACGCGCACAGCATGCCCCGGACCCCGGTTAACGGATCCCTAAACGGGACACAAGCGACGGCTGTGTCCGCCGCGGGCGGGTCGCGGCGGATAGGTTCTCCCTCCGTGGCCCAGATCCTGATCGTCGAGGACGACCCCGGCATCCGCGGAGCGCTCATCCGCGGGCTGACCGAGCGG
This sequence comes from Pseudonocardia sp. ICBG1034, assembly GCF_020131375.1. NCBI lineage: Bacteria > Bacillati > Actinomycetota > Actinomycetes > Pseudonocardiales > Pseudonocardiaceae > Pseudonocardia > Pseudonocardia sp. ICBG1034. The sequence continues at coordinate 681,391 of NZ_JAHLEK010000015.1, read as the reverse complement.
GGGCACGCCGTCGACTCCGCACCGACCGCGATGGCCGGGCTGGAGCACGCCGTCGGGAAGCGGCCCGACCTCGTGGTGCTCGACCTCGGCCTGCCCGACATGGACGGCACCACCATGCTGCGGATGCTGCGGGGCGCCAGCACGGTGCCGGTGATCGTCGCGACCGCCCGCGACGACGAGACCGAGATCGTCTCCGTGCTCGACGCGGGCGCCGACGACTACCTGGTCAAACCGTTCGCCGCCGCCCAGCTCGACGCCCGGATCCGGGCGGTGCTGCGCCGGCTCGGCGACGGGGCGGGCGACCCCTCCGTCGTCGTCGGCGGGCTGTCGGTGGACCCCCGTTCGCGGCGCGCGGTGCTCGACGGCACCGAGCTGGAGCTGACCCCGCGCGAGTTCGACCTGCTGCACCACCTCGCCGCCCGCGCCGACCAGGTCGTCAGCAAGCGGGAGCTGGTGACCGAGGTCTGGCAGCAGCCCTACGGCGGCGCCGACAAGACCGTCGACGTGCACCTGTCGTGGCTGCGCCGCAAGCTCGGCGAGACCGCGCAGGCCCCGCGCTACCTGCACTCGGTGCGCGGCGTCGGGGTCCGGCTGTCCGCGCCGCCGGCGCCGTCGGGGGCCGGGGAGGGCACCGCCTGATGCGACGGCGCATCCTCGTCCTCGTCGGGGCGACCGTGCTGCTGGTGCTGGTCGCGTTCGCGGTCCCGCTCGCGACGCTGATCCGCTCGGTCGCGGAGAGCTCGGCGGTGTCCGCGGCGACCGTCCAGGCCCAGGTGCTGACCCCGGCCGTCGCGGGCGGGGACCGGTCGGTGCTGGTCCCCGCCGTCCAGAACGCCGACGGCCGCGACGCCTCCGACGTCTCGGTGTTCCTGCCCGACGGCACCGTGCTCGGCGCGCCCGCACCACGCAGCCCGGTCGTCCGCCTGGGACTGCTCGGCACGAGCGCGTCGACCGAGGCGGCCGGCGGGCGCGAGCTGGTGTTCGCGGTGACCGGCGCCGCGGGCGGCAACGCCGCGATCCGCGTGTTCGTCCCCGACGCCGAGCTCACCCGCGGGGTGACCCGCTCCTGGCTGCTGCTGGGCGGGTTGTCGCTGGTGCTGCTCGCCGGAGGGCTGCTGCTCGCGGACCGGCTGGCCCGCACCCTCGTCGACGCCACCACCGACCTGTCCGGGGTGTCGGAGCGGCTCGCGGCCGGGGACCTGTCCGCGCGCGCCGACCCCGGCGCCCCGGCCGAGCTCGGTGTCGTCGCGAGCGCGCTGAACGGGCTGGCCGGGCGGATCTCGGAGCTGCTGCGCGAGGAGCGGGAGAACGTCGCGGACCTGGCACACCGGGTCCGCACCCCGCTGACCGCCCTGCAGCTCGACGCCGAGGCCCTGCGCGACCCGGACGAGTCCGCACGGCTGTCGGCCGGGGTCGACGGTGTCCGGCGCGCGGTCACGGGCGCGATCGAGCAGGCCCGGCGACGCGGCGGCACGACCCGCAGCGCGGACGCGGCGGCCGTCGTCCGGGAGCGGGTGGAGTTCTGGCGGGTGCTGGCCGAGGACACCGACCGCTCGGTGACCCTGCACCTGGCCGACGGCCCGCTGCCCGTGGCCTGCGCACCCGGCGACCTGGAGGCGTGTGTGGACGCGCTGCTGGGCAACGTCTTCGCGCACACCCCCGACGGCACGGCCTTCGACGTCGAGCTGTCGGCCCGGACCGGCGGGGGCGCCCGGATCGTCGTGCACGACGACGGTCCGGGGCTGCCGCCCGGGACCGACCCGACCTCCCGCGGGGTCAGCGGCGGCGGCTCGACGGGGCTGGGCCTCGACATCGCCCGGCGCACCGCCGACCAGGGCGGCGGGGCGCTGACGGTGCTCTCCCCGGCCGGCGGCGGGCTGCGGGTGGAGCTGGAGCTGGGGCCGCCCGCGGGCTGAGCGGGCACCGATCTTGGGGTGCCGTTAGGGGTCGTGCAGCGCGCCGTTGATCGACAGCGCGGCATCGTCACCGGTGTCAGCACGACCCCTCCCGGAAGGACATCCCGATGCCCTCGAAGATCTCCGTCGCCGCCCTCGCCGCCACCGGCCTGCTGCTCGTCGGCGGCGGCGCCGCGTGCGCCTCGCCGGCCGAGGTCGCCGTGACCCCCGCCGCGCAGAGCACCGCCGACACCGCCCCCGCACCGGGCGCAGGCGCTGGTGCTGGTGCCGCGGTGGACCGTGCCGCGGCCGAGCGGATCGCCGTCGAGCGGGCCGGGGGCGGGCAGGTCGTGGAGGTCGAGTTCGACCGCGCCGACGACGACCGCGACGACGACCGCGACGACGACTCCCGCTCCGACGGCCGCGACCACTGGGAGGTCGAGGTCCGCACCGCCGACGCCGGGCACGACGTCGACGTCGACGCCGCGACCGGTGAGGTCCTCGACCACGACATCGACCGGAACGACCGCACCGACGACGACCGCACCGACGACGACCGCACCGACGACGACAGTGACGACAGCTGATCCGGGCCGGGTGAGCCCTCAGGCCGGGGCGAGCCCGGCGCGCCAGTCCGGGTCGCCGGCCAGGACCGTGACCCCGACGGCCTCCTGCGCCAGGCGCGCCCCGGCCGCGAAGAGGTCGCGGACGGGGCCGCGCAGTCCGGCGTCGAGCCACTCGACGTCGCTGTGGTCCACCGTCCGCGCCGAGGCCGGACGCCCGTGCCGCAGCAGCGCCCGGTACAGCCCGGTCGCGGGCCGCACCGGCGGCAGGCCGTGCGCCGCGGCGAGGTCGGAGGCGGCCCGCGGGATCCGCAGCCCGGCGGCGTCGACGTCGCCGAAGTAGCGGACCGCCGCGGGCGGGTCGTCGCGCAGGGCGAGCACCGACGCGGTGAACGCGTTCCCCGCGCCCCAGGCGAGACCACCGACCGGGCCGGGGTCGGGCGCCAGGGCGCGGCGCAGCGAGTCCAGGGTGTCGGCGTTCTCGACGACGAGCAGCACCGGCCCGCCGCCGGGCAGGCGCTCGCGGTGCAACGGCGGGACGACCCGGCGGGCCCGCAGGACCTCCGGGGTCAGCCCGCCGGGCAGCGGGCCGTCGAAGGCCTTCTCATCGCCGGTGATCTCCAGCGCGCGCTCGCGCAGCGGGACCTCCACCGCGCGGGACGCGTGGGCGAACAGCCAGTCGTTGACCTGCAACAGCACCCGCGACGGCCGCCGCAGATCCGCGGCCCCCGCCAGCGCGGGATGCCACGGGCCCCGGTCCGCGGCCGGGGCGGCGTCGGTGCGCGGCCGGACCAGCCGTACCGAGTTCGGGAGCGGCGGCACCCCGTCGTCGGTCCGGCCGGTCGGCTCCAGCACGCCCGCGGCGGCCAGCTCGGCCAGGACCCCGGCAAGGTTCCGCCGGGCGTCGACGCTGCCGACCATCGTGGGGTCCGCCTGCAGGAACGCCGCGCGCACCGCCGAGCGCGGAATCCGGGTGCGCCCGGAGGCCGCCAGCAGCTCCGCGAGCCGCTCCGCGACCGGCCCGGGCGGGGTCATCCGGCCGACCCCGCGCCGTCGTCGCCGGTGCCGGCGGCCACCGCGGCCTCGGGGCGCCGGTAGACGCGGGCGGCGGTGATCCGGCCGCCGGGGGCGTCGGCGTCGGGCACCGACCGGGTGACCCGCTCGTCGACGGACAGGTACTTGCGTCCGGCCCGCAGGTCGGCGTCGTTGCGCAGCCGCACGAGCAGCGGGAACGACGACAGCGCGCCCGCGTCGAACAGCCCGGTCGTGTAGACCAGCTGCACCCCCAGGGCCTGCGCGACGCCGAACTGCAGCTCCAGCAGGTATCCCGCCGACGCCCGCCCGATCGGGTTGTCGAGGAACAGCACGCCCGCGTGCGCCCGCCTGCCCTGCCCGCGCTGGTGCGCCCGCAGCGCCGCCATCGTGCAGTACAGGACGATCGCCGCGGTCAGCTGCTGCCCGCCGGAGAACACGTCCTTGATCGCGGAGACGCGCAGCCGCTCGGTGCGCAGCACGGCGTCGGGCTTGAGCATCTCGACCCGGACGCCCTTCGGCATCGCCGCCCGGACCCCGCGCAGCAGCATGGACATGCCGTCGCGCCGGTCCTTCGCCTTCCCGCCCGCCATGCCGGTGGCGGTGCGGTCGACGACGGCGCCGAGCTCGTGGCGCAGCGCCGCGTCGGGCAGCTCCTCGAACCGGATCCGCAGGAACTGCTGGCCCGACCAGTCGCCGAGGCCCTCGGGCAGCTGGGACAGCCGCTGCGCGAGACGCACCATGCGCAGCGCCTCGCCGACCATCCCGGACAGCCGGGTGACGATCCCGGAGCGGTGCCGCTCGATGTTGCCGAGGTCGTCGTCGAGGGAGCGCAGCCGCGGGCGCAGCGCGGCGATCCACTCGGCGGCGAGGCCGGGCATCTCCGACCGGTCGACGCCGCCGATGTGGCGGTGCACCGGCGAGGTCAGGGTCGCGAACCGCGGGTCCTGCGCGAAGCGGGCGACGGCGTCGACCCCCTCGCGGACCTTCTTCTCGGCCCGCGTCCGCTCCCCCGCCGCGTCGCGGACGGCGTTCTGGTGGCGCTTGAGCGCGGCCTGGGCGGCCTCGACGTCACCGTCGAACGGCACCCCGGACGGCTCGGGCGTCTCGTCCAGCGAGGACACGACCAGCCCGAACCCGCGGGCGAGGTCGGTGGCGGTGCGGTGGGCGTCCTCGGCGTCGGTCCGGGCCCGACGACGGCGTTCCAGGTCCTTGCCCGCCGCGTCCAGGTCGGCCGTGGCGCGGGCGACCAGCTCGCGGCCGTGGTCGGCGTCGCGGGGCGGGTCGTAGGGGTCGATCGGCCGCTCGCCGCCGGTGAACCGCTCCAGCTCGCGGCGGGCGACGGCCAGCTCGGTCGCGGCGTCGGCGCGGCGGCTCTCGGCCTCGTCGTAGGCGGTCCGGGCCTGCTCGGCGGCGGCGCGACGGCTGGCGGCGTCGGCGCCGTCGGGGGTGTGCAGGAACGCCGTCGCGGCCTCGACGACGGTGCGCGGCAGCCCGTCGACGGCGACCCGCCGCTCCCGCGCGTCGGCCTCGGCCCGCTCCAGCGCACCGTGCAGGTCGGTGTCGACGGAGGCCGAGGCGTAGGCGTCGCGGGCCCGCTGGAACTCCTCGCGCAGCTCGGCCAGCGACGTCCCGGGGGTCCCCTCCGGCTCCCCGTCCCGGCCGCCGACCTCGTCGGCGGAGACCGGGAGCGCCGCGGCCTCGTCGCGCAGGGTCGTGCCGATGCCGCGCTGCCGGTCGCGCGTCTGCTGGGCGGCGGCGGCCTCGCGACCGGCGCGGTCGGCGGTGGTCCCGGCGGCGTCGGCGTCCTCGCGGGCCCGCGCGGCGTCGGCCTCCCCGGTGCGCATCCGCTCCTCGTGCGTCGCCCGGCGGGCGAGCTCGGTGCGCAGCGCGGCGAGCGCGTCCGCCCGGCGACGGGTGTCCCCGGCGGTGCGCTCCAGGCCGGGCCGGTCGACGGTGAGCCGGTCGGCGCGCTCGTCGAGGTCCTCGACCTCGGCGCGGGTCGCCTCGTGCTCGGCGACGGCGGCGGCCCGCGTGGTCTCCGCGGCCTCGGCGGCGGCGGTCAGGTCGGCGAGGGTGGGACGTCGGTCGCGCAGCGCGGCGAACCGGTCCCGCAGCCTGCGGTCGTCGTCGAGGACGGTCTCCAGCTCGGCGAGCCGGGCGGCGCGCTCGGTGGTCTCGGCGACGAGCCGGACCCGGACCTGCTCGGCGGCCTCCTCGTCGTGCAGGGCCGGGTTGGGCGGCACGACGAAGTCGATCCCGGGCGCCGCGTCGGCGTCGGCGCGCAGCGCGGCGGTGGTGCCGACCGCGACCAGGCAGGCCGGCAGCAGCCGCGCCGCGTCCAGCTCGGCGCGGGCCCGCTCGGCGTCGCGCGCGTCGTTGAGCAGCACCCCGCCCGCCAGGTGCGGCAGCCGCGCCAGCACGGCCTCCCGGTCGGGGGCGGGCAGCTTCGCCAGGTAGCGACGGCCGGACCAGGCGGTGATCCCGGCGGCCTCCAGCACCGCGAGGACGTCCTCGATCTCCGTCGGGTCGGGCAGCAGGCCGCCGTCGCCGAGCGCGGCGAGGGCGCGTTCGTCGCGGCGCTGGTCGCCGTGCAGGGTCGTCCGCTCCCGCTCGGCGCCGCGGATCGCGGTGGTCAGGGTGTCGACGACGAGGCCCGCGTCGGTGTCCGGGCGGATCTCGTCGAGTCCGAGCAGCTCCGCGGGCCGGGCCTCCCCGGCGAGCGCGACGGCGTCGGCCTCCGCGGCGGAGCGCGCGGCCTCGGCGGCCGCGGCGTCGGCGCGGGCGGCGGCCGCCGCGTCCTGGGCGGCGGTGCGGCGGGCCTCGGCGGCCCGGCGCTCCTCGCGGATCGTGGCGGCCGCGCTGTCGGCGTCGGCGAGCGCGGTGGCGCACCGCTCCGCCTCGGTCCGGGCCGCGGCCGCGGAGTCCTCGACGTCGGCGGCGGTCGAGCCCGCCTTCAGGTGCCCGGCGGAGACGGCGGCGGCGACCCGGGTGTCGAGGTCGTCGAGGGCCTCGCGGGCGGTGGCGGCGGCGCTCTCGGCGCGGGCGGCGTCGGCGGTGCGGGTGACCTGCTCGCGACGGGCGGCCGCCGCGCGCTCCTCGGCGTCGGCACGGTGTTCCTCCGCCGCGTCGGCGGCGGCGTCGGCCTCCGCGGCGACCCGGGCCAGCGCGACCGCGAGCGCGCGGGCGGCATCCTGCCGGGCGGCGAGCGCGGGCCGGGCCTTCTGCTCCTCCTCCTCGACGCGGGCGCGCAGCCGCGCGGCCTCGGCGGCGGCGACGCGGTGCGCCAGGACCGGTTCGACGGCGTCGCGGGCCATCGAGACGGCCGACGCGGCGTCGCGCTCGCGGGTCGCCTCGGCCGCGGCCCGCTCGGCGGCCTCGACGGCGAGCCCCGCGGTGAGTCTGCGCAGCTCACCGACGGTGTCCTGCAGCCGCTCCGCCGCCCGGGCCGCGGACTGCTCGGCCTCGACCGCGCCGGTGGCCTCCTCGGCGGCGGCCACCGAGCGGGCCTCCTCGGCGATCCGGCGGGCCGCGATCCGCGACGCGGTCGCCACCAGCTCGGTGCGCGCGGCCGTCTCGGTGTCACGGGCGGCGGTCGCGGTGGCCTCGGCGTCGACCATCGGCTCGAGCCGGGACAGCGTGCCGTCGACGAACTCCCGCTCGGTCTCCAGCTCCTCGCGCTGGGCGAGCCGGTCGGCGTAGCCGGCGACGAGCTCGGCGACGTTCTGCGGCTCCGCCGGGTCGAGCACCGCGCGCAGCAGGAAGTCGACGAACGCCTCGTCGGAGGAGAACGAGAACGCCTCGGCGGCCTCGCCCTCGCCGGCGTTCATCGCGCGCTGGTAGCGGAACAGCTCCGGGTCCAGGCCGACCTCGACGAGGTGGCGGGTCCAGTCCCGGTGCCCGGTCTCCCAGGCGAGCTCGGCGTCGGGGTGCTCGCGGTGCGCGGTCTGCAGGCGCTCCCGGAAGGCGGCCAGGGTGACCCGGCGCCCGTCGTGGGTGAACGGCAGGTCGTCGAGGCCCATCCCGGGGACCGGCCGGAAGGAGAACCAGGCGTCGGCCAGCTTCTCCGGGTCGCTGGAGGCGACGTGCCCGCGCCACTCCGACACCTTCCCGGTGACCAGCAGCCGTCCGGTGCCGACGTGCATCCACTCGCAGACGACGTGCGCCACGTCCTCGGCCAGCACGAAGTTCTCCAGCACCGTGGTGCTGGTGGTCCCGACCACCTGGCGCCGCCCGGGCAGCAGGACCGAGAAGATCAGCTTGAGCAGGACGGACTTGCCGCCGCCGTTCTCGAGGAACAGCACCGAGGCCGGCGACGGCCGACGCGGCGTCGTGCGGTCGAGCGCGTCCGGGGCGAACAGGTCCTCCTGCACGGCGACCTTCACCGGGGCCCCGACGCCCCGCAGGTCGAGTGCGACGTCCTGGTAGCGGGCGGCGGTCGGACCGACGGAGAACAGGCGGACGCGGGTCAGCTCATACATCGCGGTCCTCCGTGGGGTGGTCGGTCGGCGAGGTGTCCGACGGGCCGGCCGGATCCGCACGCTCCGTACCCGTATCGGCAGGGTGTCGGTCCCCGGCCGTGTCGCCACCCCCGGCACCGTCCTGTGCGAACTCGCTTACCGGGTCAGCGGGTTCCCCCGACACAGCCCCGCCGACGGGATCGACAACGCCCATCGGGTCACCGGCCACGCCGTCACCCCCGACACCGCTCTGCACGAACTCGCTTACCGGGTAAGCGAGTTCCACGGACACGGGGCCCTCGACCGAGCCGACCGAGCCGTCGGTCCCGGCACCGTTCGCCCCGTTCACTGGATGAACGATGTCCGAGGAGGTCTCCCCCACAGGCTGCCTCGCCGCGGGTGCCGGATCGAGTGCCGACGACGGCCCGGCCCTCTCCCCCGACCCCGGCGGATCGTCGAGGTCGGGCGCGCTTCCCGTCCCGGCCGCGCCCTGAGCACCGGACCCGGGCGCGTCGAACACGCCGTCGTGCTCGGTCACCAGGGTCCCGGCGGCGGTCGCGGCGGGCAGGACGTTCAGGGCCAGCAGTTCGTCGAAGGCCCGCTGGGCCGCAAGCTCGCGCACCTGAACCTGGTAGCGCGGCGTCGTCCGGTAGGCGCCCTCCGCGCCGACCGGGACGAGGAAGCCCTGGTCGGCGAGGAACCGCAGCGCCTTGCCGACGATCCCGCGGGTGGTGGACTCCCCGACGCGGCCGTCCTTGGTCGCGGTGGCCTCCGGGCGACGCTGCCAGACCCGCCAGACCTCCTCGAGCTGCGGGGCGTCGGACTCGGGGTCGGCGGGCCCCGCGGCACGCTCGGCCAGCACCCGGCAGGCCTCGCGGACGGCGCCGTCGACGAGCTCCACCGAGACCCGGCCGACGTAGGAGTCGTCGCCGAGGTCGTCGGGGCGCGGGAAGGCCAGCGCGGCGACGGCGAGGTGCGCGATCCCGTGCAGGACCTTGTCGGCGCCCCGGTTGGCCAGGGCGGTGCGGCGGGCGTACTCGTCCATCCGGATCTCGAACACCGAGCCCTCGGTCGCGGCGAGCACGATGCCCGGGCCGGTGTCGACGGCCAGCACCACCAGGCCCAGACCGGACGCGACGCGCTGCACGGTCGTGCGGAACTCGTCGTCCTCGCGGTAGCGCCGGACCAGGTCGGCGTAGTCGGGGTCGCGGCCGGGCAGCGCCTTGGGGCGCATGCCGTAGCCGACCAGGCGGGCCGCGGTCTCGGTGTCACTCATGTCTGCGCCGTCCGTCGGTTCGTCTGTCCGCCCTGCACCCCGGCCCGCGCCAGCAGCAGGTCGGCGCCGCCGAACTCGGGGTCGTCGAGGACCGTCCCGTCGTCGACGGCGACCAGCACCGACGGGTCGCCCTGGGTCCGTGCCGTGGCCACCGCCGTCCCGACGGCGTGCATCGCCCGCAGCGCGACCAGCTGCGGCAGCTCCGCCCCGGCCGCGCGGGCCGCCGCGAGCGCCGCGGACAGCCGCACCGGGTGCTCGACGTCGGCGGGCAGCACCGCGTCGGCGGCCGCCCACGTCTCCACCCCGAACCGCTCGCGCGGCTGCGGCGCCAGCTCCGGCTCGGGCACCTCGGCGCCGAAGGGGTCACGGTCGCTCGGCGGTGTCAGCAACGTCTCGACCAGCCCGCCCAGGCTCGGCACCGACGGGTTCCGCACGCCGGCCCCGGCACCGAAGTAGCCGGTCACCGGGTCGTGCGCCGCCTCGACGGTCAGCGCCAGCGACGGCCGCAGCAGCTGCCCGAACACGTCGACGGCGGCCCGCTTCGGCCTCCCGGAGAACTGCTGGCGGTCCTGCTCGGCGCGGAACGACGCGCCCGCCTCCTGCAACCGTGCCTGCAGCTGGGTGTGTCGCTGGATGCAGTCGTCGACGACGGTCACCAGCTCCGCGGCCTGCCTGCGGCGCCCGGGCTCGGTGGCCTCGTCACGGGCGTCGGCGATGTTCGCCTTGATCATCGTCTCGGCGCGGTAGCGGGACTCGATGTGGGTGAGCGCCTCGTCGAGCAGCTGCGGGACCGCGTCGAGCCAGTCCACCGAGCGGACGTCGCGCCGGGTCGCCTCGAGCTTGCGCCGCAACGACTCCGCGTACTGCACGGTCCGGTAGCGGGCCTGCTCGGCCGCCAGCCGGGCGTCGCCGAGACGACCGCGGACGATCAGCGTCTCCAGCTTCGTCTCGGCGGCCTCCTGGGCCGACTCGACGTCGGTGTCCAACGCCCCGACCAGCACGTTGATCGCCTCGTCCGAGGCGCGCAGGTAGATCCCGCCGTCCGGGGCGGCCACCTCGACGAGCAGCTTGAAGTCGAACCGGCGACGCACGTAGCGCCCGTCGTCGTCGGTCGTGCCGTACTCCACGGCGAACCCGCGGTCGATCGACCCCACGTTGATCAGGTTGTCGATCACCCACTGCGCGACGCGGACGTACTCCGACCGCGGCGCCCCCGGCACCTGCGCGCCCACGAACGGCAGCAGCCGCCGGACGACCTCCGCATGGTCGGCACCGTGGTCGAAGTCCATGGCCAGGGTGACCTGGTCGATCGCCTGCAGGCCGATCTCGGCCATCTGGTAGCCGGTCGCGTCCCAGTCGAGCCGCCCCTTGCGGGCGTCGAGGTCGTGCAGCGGCGCCGTGCAGGCCAGGGCCTTCAACCGGCGCGCCACTCCCTCGTCCGGGCTGATGGTCGACACCCCGACGACTGTAGTTCGGCCGCTCCGGGCCCTAACGCCGCCTTAGGGCTCACGCAGCGCGACCTTGGGGCGGGCGGCGGCACAGTTCCCACCAGCATCCGGGTCGCACCGACCCGGACCAGCCGGAACCTCTCGGAGGAAGATCACCGTGCGTACCCCGCTCACCGTCGCCGCCGTCGCCGCCACCGGTCTCCTGCTCGTCGGCGGGGGCACCGCCCTCGCACTCGGCGCGGGCGGCGCCCCGGACGAGCTCACCGTCGTCCCGACCGGCGCCGCGATCGCGCGCACCGCCGACCTGCTGCCCCCGGAGCTGCCCCGCACCGCCGCGCCCACGGCACCCGCGGCCGCGACCGCGCCCCCCACCCCGCCGGCGGTCGATCGCGCCGCCGCCGAGCGCGCCGCCCTCGCCGCCGCGGGCGGCGGGCGGGTCACCGAGGTCGAGTTCGACCGGGCCGACAGCGACGACGACCGGCACGACGACGACCGCGACGACGACCGCAGCCACGGCCGGGACCACTGGGAGGTCGAGGTCGTGAACGGCACCACCGAGCACGACCTCGACATCGACGCCGCCACCGGCCAGGTCCTCGACCACGACGTCGACCGGCACGACGGCGACGACGACCGGCACGACGACCGGCACGACCGCGACGACGACTGAGCCGGCGCCGGGACCGGGGGTCGGCGGGGCCCGGGTCACGGGGCCCCGCCGATCGGGCGGTCAGCCCCGGCCCGCGGTCCCGTCGGCCGCGGCCAGCACCGTCGCCCGCAGCAGCTCCCGCTCCCCGGGCGGGGCCACGGCGTCGAGCAGCTGGTCGAGGGTGTGGCACAGCGTGTAGTAGCCGCTGAGGAACGACACGGTCCACCCGTCGTCGAACGCGCGCACGTCCACGCCCCGTACCACGTCGTTCACCGCCCGGGCCGCGGCCCGCCGCCGGGGCAGCCCCACCAGACGCACCGCGTCCGGGTCCGGTGCCGACGGCGGGCGCGGGGCACGCGGGCGCCCCAGCCACGGGTTCGGCGCGCTCACGGGCCCACCAGGAGCGACGTGTACGACGGCCGGTCCGGCGCCGGTTCCGCCGCGAGCAGCGCGTGCGCCACCGCCCGCGCCGTCACCTCCGCCGCGGCCGCCTGCAGCGCGAACACCCCGGCGACGTCCGGTGCGGCCCGGGTGCCCGTGGCCAGCGCGAACGCGCAGTCGCCGTCGCGGATCGTGTGCACCGGCGAGATCGACCGGGCCAGGCCGTCGTGCGCCATCGTCGCCAGCCGGGTGCAGCCGACCTTGTCCAGGGCCGCGTCGGTGCCGACGACCACCAGCGTCGTCGCCGTCCCCAGCGGGTTCACGTGCCCCGCGTACAGCTCGGAGAGCCGCTCCGGCGGGGCGAGGGCCGGGGCCACCCCGGCGGCGAACTCGCCCGGCAGACCGTGCCGGGCGCCGTACACCTCACCGGTGGCCGGGTCCGCGGCCGCACCGGCGGAGTTGAGTACGACCAGGGCCGCGATCGTCGTCCCGGCGGCAGAGCCCTCGGTGAGCACCGCGGACGCCGACCCGATCCCGCCGCGCAGCCCGCCGGACACCGCGCCGGTCCCCGCCCCGACCGAGCCCTGGACGACCGGACCGGCGTGTGCGTCGTCGTAGGCGGCCGTGCCGGTCGCCGCGGTCGGGCGGACCCGGGGGTCACCGCCGCGGCCGAGGTCGAACACCACGGCGGCCGGCACGATCGGCACGACGGCGCCGGGCACCGGGAAGCCCTCGCCGTCGCGCTCCAGCCGGGCCATCACGCCGGACGCGGCGTCGAGTCCGAAGGCACTGCCCCCGGACAGGGTGACGGCGTGCACGCGCTGGACCGTCGCGACCGGGTCGAGCAGGTCGGTCTCCCGGGTGCCGGGCGCGGCGCCGCGCACGTCCACGCCGGCGACCGCGCCGCCCGGCGGGGCCAGCACGACCGTCGTCCCGCTGCGGGCACCCGGCCCGCTCACCGCCGCGTGCCCGACCCGCAGGCCCTCGACGTCGGTCAGTCCGTTCCGCTCGCCCGCTCGCACCGCTCCATCCTGCCCCGCAACGCCACGGGCCGGCACCGCGGAACGCGGTACCGGCCCGGAGGGACGTGCGGGGGACTCAGCCCTTCGCGCCGCGCAGACGCCGGATCAGCACGACCAGCAGCACGAGCGCGCCCACGCCGCCCAGCACCGGCGCGAGGCGCTTGAGCACCGGGGCACCCGCCGAGTCGAGCAGGTCGATGGCCTCGACCGGGCTGCTCTGCGGCTGGTAGGTCCGCTTCACCGGGGCGGGCGCGGCCTCCTCACCCGGGCCCGGCGGGACGGCCGGGATCGGGCTGGTCTGGTCGGCCGCGTGCTTCGGGCCCGCGCCGTTGGAGGTCGCCGCACCGGGGCCGGTCAGCTTGTCCGCGACGCAGCTCGAGAACTGTCCGATGATCTTGTCGGCGACGTCGGAGATGACGCCCCGGCCGAACTGCGCCGGACGGCCGGTGACGGTCATGTCGGTGACCATCGTGACCGAGGTCTTGTCCGCACCGTCGGCGACCATCGTGCCGGTCACGATGGCCTTGGCGGTGCCGTTGCCGCGGGCGTCGCGGCCGGACGCGTCGATGACCACCTTGTGGTTCGCGTCGTCACGCTCGATGTAGGTGCCCTTGCCCTTGTAGGTGAGCGAGATCGGGCCGAGCTTGACCTTGACGGTGCCCTGGAACGAGTCGCCCTCGTACTCGGTCAGGGTCGCCCCGGGGAAGCACGGAGCGATGAGCTCCGGGTCGTTGAGGGCCTTCCACGCGTCCTCGATCGGCGCCGCGATCGTGAACTTGTTCTCCAGTTGCATCTTCTCTGCCCAGCCTCCTCGAACGAACGCCGGCGCCGGTCCCGGGGGTTCCGGGGCCGGCGCCGGCGTCGGTGTGTTCCTCGGGTACGTCAGCCGGCCGCGGCCAGCACCGCACGACCGGTGAGAACCTTCGCCAGGTGCTCACGGTAGTCGGCGGCGGCGTCCGCGTCACTCGGAGCGGACGTGCCCTCGAGCGCGTGCTCGGCGGCCGCCTTCGCGACGTCCGGACCCGCCGCCTTGCCCACCAGGGCCGCCTCGACGCCGGTCGCCCGGATCGGCACGTTGCCCATATTGGTCAGGCCGACGCGGGCCTCGGTGATGGTCCCGCCGTCCACCTTCAGCGCCACGGCGACGGCCACCATCGACCACGCCTGGGCGACCCGGTTGAACTTCTCGTAGTGGCTCTTCCAGCCGGTCCGCTTCGGGAACCGGACCATGGTGAGGATCTCGCCCTCGCCGATCGCGGTCGTGAAGTAGTCCTGGAAGAAGTCCGCCGCGGTCACCAGACGGGTGCCACCGGCACCCAGGATGACGAACTCGGCGTCCATCGCCAGGGCGGCCGCGCCCAGGTCACCGGCCGGGTCGGCGTGCGCGAGCGCGCCGCCCAGGGTGCCGCGGTGGCGGACCTGCGGGTCCGCGACGGTCTCGGTCGCCCGGGCGATCAGCTCCACGTGGGAGTTCACCAGGTCGTTGCGCATGACCTCGTGGTGGGTGGCCATCGCGCCGACCATGACGTACTGGTCGTCCTCGCCGATCCGCTTGAGCTCGGGGATGCCCCCGAGGTCGATGATCGTGCTCGGCGCGGCCATCCGCAGACGCAGCACCGGCAGCAGGCTCTGGCCGCCCGCGAGGATCTTGGCGTCCTCCCCGGCCGACTGCAGGGCCGTCACGGCCTCCTCGACCGAGGAGGGCCGGACGTAGTCGAACTTGGCCGGGATCACTGGACCTCTCCCTTGGGGTTGTTCGGGTCGATGGAGCCGAGGCCGGCGCCGGGCGAGTGGGTGTCGCTCGGGGTCTCCTGCGGGCTCCTGCCCTTCGCGACCTGGAGCGCACGCCACACGCGCTGCGAGGTGGTCGGCATCTCGATCTCGTCGACGCCGAGGTGCCGCACCGCGTCCAGCACGCCGTTGAGGATCGCCGGGGTCGAGGCGATGGTGCCCGCCTCGCCGACGCCCTTGACCCCGAGCGGGTTGCTCGTCGCCGGGGTGGAGACCGTCTCGGTGGTGAAGCTCGGCAGGTCCGCCGCGGACGGGATCGTGTAGTCGACGAAGGTGGCGTTGACCAGGGTGCCCTGGTCGTCGTAGTTCGCCTCCTCGAACAGGGCCTGCGCGATGCCCTGGGCGAGACCGCCGTGCACCTGGCCCTCGACGATCAGCGGGTTGATGACGTTCCCGATGTCGTCGACGCAGACGTACTTGCGCAGGTTCACCCGGCCGGTGTCGGTGTCGACCTCGATCGCGGCCAGGTGGGTGCCGTGCGGGTAGGAGAAGTTCTCCGGGTCGAAGACGGCGTCGGAGTCCAGCGACGGCTCCATGCCCTCCGGGTAGTCGTGCGCCATGAACGCGGCGAACGCGATCTCCTGGATGGCCTTGCCCTTGTCGGTGCCGCGGACGGTGAACTGGCCGTTCGCGAACTCGATGTCGTCCTCGGAGGCCTCGAGCAGGTGCGCGGCGATCTTCGTCGCCTTCTCGATCACCTTGTCCGCGGCGTTGACGATGGCCACACCGCCGACGACCAGCGAGCGCGAGCCGTAGGTGTCGAGGCCCTTCGGCGCCACCTGGGTGTCGCCGTGCAGGATCTCGACGTCCTCGAACGCGACGCCCAGCTTGTCCGCGACGATCTGCGAGAACGCCGTCTCGTGGCCCTGGCCGTGGGCGGAGGCACCGGTGGTGACCTCGACCTTGCCGGTGGCCAGCATCCGGATGCTGGCGGCCTCCCAGCCGCCGGCGCCGTAGTCCAGCGAGCCGAGCACACGGGACGGGGCGAGGCCGCACATCTCGGTGAAGGTCGAGATGCCGATGCCCAGCTGGACCGGATCACCGGAGCGGCGGCGCTCCTCCTGCTCACGGCGCAGACCGGCGTAGTCGAACAGCTCCATCGCGCGCTGCGTGGCCTGCTCGTAGTTGCCGGTGTCGTAGGTCAGGCCCACGACGGTCGTGAAGGGGAACTCCTCGTGCTTGATCCAGTTCTGCTCGCGCAGCTCCATCGGGTCGCGGCCGAGCTCGACGGCCAGCTCGTCGAGCATGCGCTCGACGGCGAAGGTCGCCTCGGGGCGGCCGGCGCCGCGGTAGGCGTCGGTCAGCGTCTTGTTGGTGAAGACGTTGGAGCAGGTGAACTTCAGCGCGGGGATCTTGTAGATCGCGTTGAACATGAACGCGCCGAGGATCGGCACACCCGGCCCGACGAGGCCGAGGTAGGCGCCCATGTCGGCGTAGAGGTGGACGTCGAACCCGGTGATGGTGCCGTCCTTCTTGGCGGTCATCACGAGGTCCTGGATCTGGTCCCGGGCGTGGTGCGCGGTGAGCATGCACTCGCTGCGGGTCTCGGTCCACTTGACCGGCTTGCCCAGCTTCTGCGCGAGCAGCACGCAGAGCATCTCCTCGGGCAGCACGCCGATCTTGCCGCCGAAGCCGCCGCCCACGTCGGGGGCGATGACGCGCAGCTTGGACTCCGGCACCCCGAGGGTCACCGTGGTCATGGTGCGCAGGATGTGCGGCACCTGGGTCGCGGCCCAGATGGTCAGCTGCTCGCCGGTCGGGTCCACCACGCAGGAGCGGGGCTCCATGAACGCGGGGATCAGGCGCTGCTGGCGGAAGCGGCGGCGGACGACGACGGAGTCGCTGTCGGCCTCAGCGGCCTTGATGGCCTCGGCCACGTCGGCACCGGTGCCGGCGGCGGCGGAGTCGAACACCCAGGTCGCGGAGACGTTGGTGCCGAGGTCCGGGTGGACCAGCTCGGCACCGTCCTGCGCGGCGGCCTCCATGTCGAGGACCGGGTCGAGCGGCTCGTAGTCGACCTCGACGAGCTCGGCGGCGTCGCGCGCGGCGGCAGCCGACCGGGCGACGACGACGGCGACGCCCTCACCGGAGAAGTTGACGCGGCCGACGGCGAGCACCGGGCGCTGCGGGGCCTTCTGGTCCGGGGTGATCGGCCACGCGCAGGGCATGCCGACCTCCTCCGCACCGAGGTCGGCCGCGGTGTAGACGCCGAACACACCCGGGGCCTTCTCGGCCTCGGACTTGTCGATCGAGGTGATGGTCGCCCGCGCGATCGTCGACCGGACGACGGCGATGTGGACGGTTCCCGGAGGGGTGATGGAGTCGGTGTAGCGGGACCGGCCGGTGATGAGGCGCTGGTCCTCCTTGCGGACCCGGGCCTTGCCGATCTCGCCGGTCGTGGTGGGTTCGGCGGTCGTCGTCACGTCAGTTACCTCCCGCAACCGGGGCGGCCTGGCCGGAGGGCTGAGCGGCGGCTCCCGGCTTCATGTTCTTCGCCGCGGTCTGCACGGCGCGCACGATGTTCTGGTAGCCCGTGCAGCGGCAGAGGTTGCCCTCGATGCCCTCACGGACCTCCTGCTCGGACGGGTCGGGGTTGTCCCCCAGCAGGTCCACCGCAGCCATGATCATTCCCGGCGTGCAGTACCCGCACTGCAGACCGTGGCACTCGCGGAAGGCCTCCTGCACCGGGTGCAGCTGACCGTCGCGGGCGAGACCCTCGATGGTGGTGACCTCGGCGCCGTCCGCCTGGACCGCGAGCACCGAGCAGGACTTCACGCTCTGCCCGTTGAGATGAACCGTGCAGGCACCACAGTTGCTGGTGTCGCAGCCGATCAGCGTCCCCGTCTTGCCCAGCGTCTCCCTCAGGTACTGCGCGAGCAACATGCGGGGCTCGACGTCGTCGGCGTAGTTCACGCCGTCGACGGTGACCCGGACCTCTGTCATGAACTCTCACTCCTCGTACGCGACCACGCACGCTCCGAAGCGCGGGGTCTGACCGGGGACTTCGTCCGAGGAACGCCGATCGCCGTCGCCTGTCTCGCGACCACGCCGGCGCGCCCGGAAAAGTTGCCGCACGTCTCGTGTGGCAGCGCCCACATCACACTCCCGATCTTCCTGGGGTGCAAGGAGCCGGGAGCGGGGCGACCGGAGGTCGGGTGGTGTGTTGCCGACGTCACGGCGACAGCCTGTCGTGCGCAACCGCAGGCGCGGAGAAGGTGGGCGAGAGGTGCCCTCAGAATCGGATCCGCGACGCAACACGAATCACCCGTTCAGACCAGTCCTGACGGAGTGGTACGACACCGGAGGTCAGGGAAGCCTAACCTGTGTCAGCGTCGCGCGCCAGGACCGGTCGGCCGCAGCGGGGCGGAGGTCCGCTGCTCGACGGCCCCCCACCACAGACCGGCCCCGTAGGCGAGGTCGTCGAGCCGGTGCGCGAGCAGGTGCAGCAGCGGCCCGGTCCGGACCCGCGGGTCGCGGTCGCGGTGGCGCCACCAGTCGGTCAGCCCCTCCGCCAGCGCCGCCGCGACGACCGCGCGGCGGGCCCGGCGCGACACCAGGCAGGCGAGCGCGGCGACCGGCCAGAAGTGCCGGGTCAGCGCCGACGCCGTCTGCCACAGCGCCCCGGACAGGCCGAGCGCGGTGAGCAGGGCCGCCCCGCGCCGCGGGTGGTCGAGCCGGGGCAGCTTCCGGGACAGCCGCTCGGTCGCGACCCCGGTGACGACGGCGGCGAGCGCCGTCGCCCCCCGCCGCTGGGCGAGCAGGAGCAGGCAGACCGCCGCCGTCCAGGGGGAGAGGATCACCGGCGGCACCGCGCCGGGGTGCCTACGCGCCAGCGGCGCCGCCCCGGTGCCGTAGAACGCCTTGCGCCGCAGCCACTCCCCCGGGTGGGTGCGGTGGTCGTGCGCGACCCGCGCGACGGGTTCGAAGCGCATCGCCCAGCCGGCCGCGTGCAGGCGCAGGACGAGGTCGACGTCCTCGGCGACGTGCATCCGCGGGTCGAACGCGACCGGCCCGACCGCCGACACCCGGACGAGCATCGCCGCGCTCGGCACGTAGGCGACACGGGACCGCGGCACGATCAGCGCCGGGTCGGGCCCCAGGTCCAGCGACGACCGCACCGCCTCGTAGCGCCCGACCGCCCCGCGCAGCCCGCCGCCCCGCTCCGGGTCCGACGCCACGATCCGCGGCGCGACGAGACCGACCGCCGGGTCGGCGAGGTGGGCGAGCAGCGGGGGCAGCCAACCGGGTTCGGGGACGACGTCGGAGTCGAGGAACACCACGAACGGTGTGGTCGCGGCGGCGAGGCCGGCGTTGCGGGCGGCCGCCGGGCCGCGCGGGGTGGCGTGCCGCAGGACCGTCCCCCCGGCCCGCTCGACGGCGCGGCGCAGTGGTGCCGGGTCGGCGGACCCGTCGTCGACGACGACCGGGCCGGCCACCCCGGTCCCGGCCAGCGCGGCGAGGAGCCGGTCCAGCGGCCGGTCCTTCACCGGGACGACGACGGTGACCTCGGCCGGGGTGATCCCGGCCGGGGCGTCGGGGACGGGGTGGGCGAGCCCGGCGTCGAGCAGGGTGCGGGCCAGGGACCGCTCGGTGGGACCGGTGACGACCAGCGGCCGCCCGGGGGCGGGCAGCAGCGCGCGGGCCCGCGCGGACAGGTGCACCAGCCGGGGCGGGGCGCCGCCGAGCAGCGCCGCGCCGCCGTCGAGCCGCCGGGTGCGACGGTCGAGCACCACCCGGAAGCCGTCCGGGAGCCGCCGGTCCGCCGGGCCCGAGGGGGTCGTGGCGGAGGGACGGTCGGGGTCGGTCCGGGCGGCGGTCACCTGCGGGAGCCTTCCATCCCCGGCCGTCGCGGGTCGACACCCGCACCTGCCCGATCGGCGTGGTCCGCACGGGTCCCGCCGGGCAGACTCCGGGGCATGCCCGAGGTCCTCCCCCGCTACGGCTCGGCGACGCTGGCCGACGTCCTCCCCGCGCTGCTGCACGCGATCGGCGCCCCGCTCGACGACCGGCCGGCCGCGTTCGGGCTCCCGCGGGCAGGGGCGGCGGTGCTGCTGCTCGTCGACGGGCTGGGCCACGAGCTGCTGCACGCCCACGCCGCCGACGCGCCGGTGCTGGCCGGGCTCGCCGACGCCGGACCGCTCACCGTCGGGTTCCCCTCGACCACCCCGATCAGCCTGACCTCGCTCGGCACCGGGCTGCCGCCGGGCGCGCACGGCACGCTCGGGCTGCGGTTCCGCGTCGACGGCGAGCTGCTCGACGCGCTGGGCTGGTCCTCGGGCCGCCGGGACCTGCGGGAGCGGCTCGTCCCGGAGCGGGTGCAGCCGGAGCCGACCGTGCTGGAGCGGGCCGCGGCGGCGGGTGTCGCGGTCCGGTCGGTGTCACCGCTGGAGTTCCGGACGTCCGGGCTGACCCGGTCGGGGCTGCGCGGCGGCGAGTACCGCGGGGTCGCCGCGCTGGGCGACCTGGCCGTGGAGATCCTCGCCGGGGTGGAGGGCCCCGGCCCGCGGCTGGTCTACGGCTACCACGCCGACCTGGACAAGGTCGGTCACCTGTACGGCCCCGGGAGCCCGGCGTGGCGCTGGCAGCTGCGCCAGGTCGACGCGCTGCTCGCGATGCTGCTGGAGGCACTGCCCGCGGGGACCCTGCTGGCGGTCACCGGCGACCACGGCATGGTCACCGTCGACCGGACCGTCGACGCCGACACCACCCCGGCGCTGTCCGACGGCGTGGCGCTGCTCGGCGGGGACCCGCGCGCCCGGCACGTCTACACCGAGCCCGGGGCCGCGGCCGAGGCGCTGGCCGCCTGGCAGGCGGTGCTCGGCGACGACGCCGCCGTCGTCAGCCGGGAGGAGGCGGTGGCCCGGGGCTGGTTCGGGCCGGTCACCGACCGGGTGCTCGACCGGGTCGGCGACGTCGTCGCCGCGCTGCACGGGACGGCGGCGGTGGTCCGGAGCGAGGCGGAGCCGTTCCTGTCCACGCTGCCCGGCCAGCACGGCTCGTTCACCACGGCCGAGCAGCTCGTGCCCCTGCTGGTGCACCCCGCGGCGTGACCCCGTGCTACGCCGGCGGCGGGCGGAGGCGTCCGGTTCCGGGGTCGGGGTCCCATGCGGTGACCGCCGCGGACGCCGTCGCCGTGATCGCCGCGAGCAGCCGCAGCCCCTCCCCGGCCGACGCGCCGGCCGGGTCACCGAGCACGCCGTTCGGGCTGACCGCGGCGATCCCCCCGGCCCGCAGCTCCCCGATGACCTCGCGCAGCGGCCGGGTGTCGCCCGCCTCGGCGCGGTCGGTGCGGACCAGGCCGGGATGCAGGTGGGCGAGCAGCGAGGTCTCGTAGCGCCCGGCGTGGGCGTCCAGCGGCACCCCGGGGACGTCGGCGACGCAGGACAGCCAGCCGGCGTCGCGGCCCTCGTGGCGCAGCAGGGTCACGGCCGAGCGGAGCGCGGCGACGTTGCCGCCGTGCCCGTTGAGCAGCACCAGCCGCGACGCCCACCGGCACGCCGAGCGGCCGTACTCGACGAGGACGGTGCGCAGCGCGTCCTCCCCGATCGACACGGTGCCGGGGAAGCCCTCGTGCTCACCGGCGGCGCCGTAGGGCAGGGCGGGGGCGAGGACGAGCCCCGGGTCGGCGTCGTGCAGCGCCGACGCGACCGCCGACGCCACGGCGGTGTCGGTGCCCAGCGGCAGGTGCGGGCCGTGCTGCTCGGTGGAGCCGACCGGCACGAGCAGCGTGTACGCCGCGGCCGGGTCGAGGTCGGGCCAGGTCAGATCCGCGAGGAGCACGGTCCCAGCCTGCCCGGTCGGGTCCCGGTCCGGTGCGGCGCGGTCACCGCGGGGACGACGGCGCCCCCGGCAGCGACGAGGCCGGTCGGCCACCGCGCCGGGGCGGTGGTCACGGCACGACGGCCGGAAGCGGGGCCGGCCGCAGGTCGAGCAGCGTCCCCTCGCGGATCGCGGCATCGAACCGCCGCGGAGCCAGGGCGTCGCCGATGCGGTGCACCGGCCACCGGCCGTCGGCCAGTGCGTTCCAGAGGCGGGTGGCGGGGACGGTGGCCGTCGCGGCGACGACGGCGCCGACCTCGCGACGCTCCGCCCGACCGGTCGAGTGGTGCAGCAGCTCCACGGTGCAGCCCGGTCCCCCTGCGCTCTGCTCACCCCTGCGCAGCACCCCGAGGACGGCCCGGTCGGTGCTGCAGCGGATCCCGGCTGCGTGCGCGCGGCGGCGGAACCCCTCGCGGTCCAGGGTGAGCCCGAGGTCCTGCCCGACGACCAGCGCCGGGGTGACGACCTCGACGGCGTGCCCGCGGGCGGCGAGCAGCTCGGCGACCGAGGTGGCCTGGTGGAACCCGAGCTCGTCGACGACGAGCACCGGGCCCGCGGGCAGGCGCACCCCGGCCAGCACGTCGTCGACGGGGACGGTCAGCCGCTCCGGGTCCCACGACGGGGCGGCGGGCACCGACCCGGTGGCGACGACGACCGCCGCGGGCTCCAGCTCCTCGACGAACCCGCGGTCGACGGTCGTGCCGTACCGGATCTCGACCCCGGCCGCGTGCGCCTCGCGAAGCAGGTCGGCGACGACGTGGCCGAGCTCGGCCCGCCCGGGCGCGGTCGCCGCGAGGGCGAGCCGTCCACCGGGGGTGCCGGCCCGTTCGGCGAGCAGCACCCGGTGCCCGCGCCCGGCGAGCGCGGCGGCCGCAGCGAGCCCGGCCGGCCCGGCCCCGACGACGAGCACCCGGCCCGCGCCGGGATCGGCGGCCCGGGCGGGCGGGACGAGCCGTTCGCGCCCGGCGGCCGGGTCGACCGCGCAGCCCAGCGGCAGGTTCAGCCCGACCCGGCCGATGCAGTCCTGGTTGCACCCGACGCACCGGCGTACCGGGCGTCCGGTGAGGGCCTTGTTCGCGAAGCCGGGGTCGGCGATCTGCCCGCGGGCGACGCCGACCAGGTCGCACTCCTCGCGGTCCAGCGCCGCGGCGGCCTGGGCGGGGGTGGTGAACCGGCCGACCCCGATCACCGGGAGGTCCGCCCCGGCGGCACGGACGGCGCGGCGCAGGGTCGCGGCGAGGTGCCCGGCGTAGCCCGGCGGGGTGTGCATGGACGGCTCGATCAGGTGCAGCGTCGAGGTGGCGACGCCGATCGAGGTGTTGAGGTGGTCCACCTGCCCGGTCGCAGCGAGACGGCGGGCGAGGTCGGCGCCGTCAGCGGGGGTGATGCCGCCCTCGATGCGCTCGTCGACGCCGATCCGCAGGCCCAGCACCGGGTCCGGGCCGATGGCCGCGCGGACGGCGGCGACGACGTCGAGCACCAGCTTCGCCCGGTCGCTCCCCCAGGCGTCGGTGCGACAGTTGGTGGCCGGGGACAGGAACAGCCGCAGCAGCGAGGCGTGCGAGCACTGCAGCTCGACGCCGTCGAACCCGCCCTCGACGCAGCGCGCGGCGACGTCGGCGAAGGCGTCGACGACCGCGCCGATCCCGGCCGCGTCGAGCTCGGCGGGGACCTCGCGGAACATCGGGTCGGGCACCGGTGAGGGCCCGACGACGGCCGTGCGCGAGTACATCCCCGACCCCTGCGCGCCGTTGTGGTTGAGCTGGGCGAGGACGAGGGCGCCGTGGGCGTGCACCGCGTCGGTGAGGGCGCGGTAGCCGGGCAGCACGGCCGGGTCGTGGCCACGGATCAGCCGCTCGTAGGGCCGGTCGCCGGGGTGGACCGCGTGCTCCTCGGTGATCACCAGTGCGGCGCCGCCCGCGGCACGGGCCGCGTAGTAGGCGGTGTGCCGGTCGGTCGGCATGCCGCCCTCGGCGAAGCCGGTGAGGTGGGCGGTGAAGACGATCCGGTTGCGCAACGTGGCGCGGCCGAGGCGCAGGGGGTCGCCGAGCCGGGGCCGCGGGGGGGCGGGGTCCGCTGTCTCCGGCGTCGCGACCGCGGTGGGCCCCGGACGAGGTGTCACGCGTCCGCGGGGCCCGGCGGGCGCGGACCCCGGGAGCACGGACCTCAGGAGCTCGGACTCCGGGAGCACCGCGGGCGCGATGGCCGGGGGCAGCGGCAGAGCCGCACCGGCTCCGGTCACGGCGCACGGCCCGACTCCGGCCGGGGCCACGGTCCCGGCCGCGGTTCGGACTCCGAGCGCAGCTCCGGTCGCGGACCCGGCCGTGATGCCCGCCGAGGCGCCGACGCCCGTCACGGCGAAGGCGGCCCGCCGCCCCTCCCGCACCGCTTCGGCGAGCGTGCGCGGCGCCACCCGGTCCCCCGCGACCGCGCAGCCGGGCAGCGCCGGCAGCGCGTCCTGCGGCAGCCGCGGTCCACAGTCGACGACGGCCGCGCACGGCACGGTCGTCACCGCTCCGGTGTGGACGTCCACCAGCTCGGCGACGCCGCCGCGGACGACCCCCGGCCGGGTGAACAACGCCCGGCGGACACCGGCCCGTTCCAGCCGCGCGTTCGCCGGGGCCATGTCGCCGCAGCGGCCGAGCTGGTGCCCGGCGACGGCGTCCGGCGTGGCCAGGACCACGGGATGCCCGGCAGCGGCGAGCAGCTCCGCGACCCCCGGTCCGGTCCAGTCCCCGAGCGGGTCGACGACGAGCACCGGCGCGTTCCGCGGAACGCGCGCGGCGGCGAGCACCGCGACGACTGCGTTACGGTGCCCGCCATGGAGGTTGTCGTCGTCCTGTTCTGGCTGGTCATGGCGTTCGCGTTCTTCTACGTCCTCCACCACGTGGTGCGTCGCGCGGTCCGCGCCGGGATCGCCGACGCCCTCAGCCGCACCGACACCGCGCCCGGCAGCGGCCGGGACGACAACACGGGCTGACCGCGCCACCCCCGCGCAGAGTTCCGCCGCGGTGAGCACCGGGACGTCCGCGTCGACCACCGGCGGCGACGGCCGGGACCCGGTCGCGAGCACCACCGCCTCCCCCCGTGCCCGGGCGGCGCCGAGCACCGCGGGGTCCACCCGCGACCCCAGCCGCACGTCGACGCCGAGCCGGTCGAGCTCCGCGGCCCACCAGGGCACCGGCAGCGCGAGCCGGTCCCGGCCGGGCAGCACCGCGGCCGCGGGCAGTAGGCCGCCGAGCCGGTCGGTGCGCTCGTGCAGCGTCACCGGGTGCCCGCGCAGCGCCAGCGTCCGGGCCGCCTCCAGCCCCGCGGGTCCGCCGCCGACGACGAGCACCGGCCGTCGCGCCCCTGCGGCGCGTTCCGCGGAACGCAGCGCTCGTTCCGCATCGAGGTGTCCGGGGCCCGCCCCAGTGTCCGGACCGCGTTCCGCGGAACGCGACGGATCCGGATCCGGGTCCGGATCGGTCCGTTCGTGTCCCGACCGCGGTTCCAGCTCGTCCCCGACCACGGGGTTGCGCGGGTCCCGGGCCGCGGCGAGGGCGTTCGTCAGCAGGCACGGCCGGATGCGCTCCGGCGTCCCGGCCCGGGTCAGCGCGACGAGCCGCGGGTCCGCGATCTGCGCTCTCGTCATCTCGACGATATCCGCGTCGCCGCTGCTCAGGGCCTCCTCGGCGAGGGCCGGGGTGACGACGCTGCCGGCCAGGACGACCGTCGTCGCACCGCCGAGGGCACGCCGCAGCCCGCCGCACCGGGCCCGCAGGAACGCCTCGGGCGTGTGCAGGTCCGGCCGGGTCGCGGCGACCGACAGCGCGCTCCCGACGACGGGGACGAGCAGGTCCACCCGGTCGGCGACGGCCCGGGCGAGGGCGAGGCCGTCACCGGGGGTGATGCCGGCCCAGGGGGCGAGCTCGTCGACGCACAGGCGCAGCGCCAGCAGGGGGTCCGGCCCGATCGCCGCCCGCACGGCGTCGAGGACCTCGCGCAGCAGCAGGGTGCGGTCGCGTCCGTACGCGTCGTCGCGGTGGTTGGTCAGGCCGGAGCAGAACTGGCGCAGCACCGAGTGCTGCCCGGCGGAGATCTCCACACCGTCCACACCGCTGTCCACAGCCGCGCGGGCGGCGTCGGCGAAGCCGCGGACCACGGCGCCGATCTCCGCGGCCCCCATCGCGACCGGGACCTCGCGGGACACGACGTCCGGAACCGGCGACGGCGCCCACAGCGGGTGCCCGGAGTGCGCGGAGCTGCCCTGCCCACCGGCGTGCGCGAGCCCGGCCAGCACGAGCGTCCCGTGCGGCCGGCACGCCGCGACGACCGCCGCCCACCCGGGGGCGGCGTGCGACGCGGCGGGGGCGTAGGCGTAGGGGTGGTCCGAGGGGTGCACCGACGCCGGCTCGACCACGACGATCCCCGCGCCCCCGGCGGCCCGCGCCGCGTAGTAGGCGACGTGGTCGGCCGTGATCCCGCGTGCGGCGTCGCCGAGGTTGGTCTCGTGCGGCCCGAACAGCACACGCGACGGGGCCCGCCGACCACGCAGGTCGACGGGCCCCGTCAGCAACAGGTCCGTGGTCAGCTCCCGGCGACCGGCTGTGCCACGGGCACGGCGTCCGGCGCGAACCCGGCGAGCGGGTTCTCGTCGCAGGCCCGGTCCGGCCGGCGCGGCGGCGGGGTGAGCGAGAGCATCGTCGGCTGCTTCGGCGCACGGGTGTTGCGCGGCGCGGAGCGCGAGTGGTCGACGTCGGACTTCGGGATGACCGTCCCGCCGTCGCGCGCGGCCAGCATCGCCTCGCCGTAGCCCTGCACGCACTCCGGGTCCGGGCCGTCGAGCGGCAGGCCGGTGAAGAACTTCGCGGCCATGCACCCGCCCTGGCAGGTGTCGTAGTGCGGGCACGACGCGCACGCCCCGCCGGTCTGCGGCTGGCGCAGCTCGGTGAACAGCTCGGAGTGCTCCCACACCTCCTTGAAGCCGCCCTCGTCGCGGACGTTGCCGGCCAGGAAGTTCTCGTGGATGGCGAACGGGCAGGCGTAGACGTCGCCCACCGGGTCGATCAGGCAGACCACGCGGCCCGCGCCGCACAGGTTCAGCCCGGGCAGGGCCTCGCCGTAGGCGGACAGGTGGAAGAACGAGTCACCGGTCAGGACCTGGTCGCCGTGCGCGACCAGCCAGTCGTAGAGCTGCTTCTGCTGGGCCTGGGTCGGGTGCAGCTCGTCCCAGACGTCGGCGCCGCGGCCGGACGGGCGCAGCCGGGTGATGCGCAGCTGGGCGCCGTACTTGTCGGCGATGGCCTTGAACTCGTCGAGCTGGTCGACGTTCTCCCGGGTCATCACGACCGAGATCTTGGGGTGCTTGAACCCGGCCTCGGCGAGGTTCTCCAGCGCGGTGATCGCGGTGTCGAACGAGCCCGGGCCACGGACGTAGTCGTTGACCTCGGCCGTCGCGCCGTCCATCGAGATCTGGATGTCGACGTAGTCGGTCGCGGCGAGCTGCGCGGCCCGCTGCTTGTCGAGCTTGACGCCGTTGGTGGAGAACTTGACGCCGACGTCGTGGGCGATGGCGTAGTCCAGCAGCTCCCAGAAGTCCGGGCGCACGGTCGGCTCGCCACCACCGATGTTGATGTAGAAGACCTGCATGCGCTGCAGCTCGTCGATGACGGCCTTGGCCTCGGCGGTGCTCAGCTCGCGCGGGTCACGCCGCCCGGAGCTGGACAGGCAGTGCACGCACGCGAGGTTGCACGCGTAGGTGAGCTCCCAGGTCAGGCAGATGGGCGAGTTCAGGCCGTACTGGAAGTGGTCGACCAGCTTCACGGGCACCTCACTGTGGTGGTCGGCGGGGCGGGCGGGACTAACGGGCGACGATCGTGCGGGACTTCAGCAGTCCGGCGAGAGCACGCAGGTAGGCGTCGTGCTGGGGCTCCTCGACGCCGGCGGCACGGACCGCCGAGCGGGCGTCCGGCTGGTTCTCCAGGTCGCGCACGACCGAGACCAGCTGGGGCGTCTTGAGGAAGGAGAGCTTGCGGGTCACGAAGTCGTACACCAGGGCGCCGAAGGGCTCCGGACGCAGCGAGACGCTCTCGCTGAGCCGGTACGGCGCCGCGGGGTCGAAGGCCCCCGCGGCGCCGTCCGGAACCGTGGTGTCGAGGGGCTTAGTAGACACCGCACATGCCGTCGATGGAGACCTCCTCGACGAGGGTCTCCTCGGTCAGGGCGTCCTCGTTCTGGTGCTCGCTCATGCGCAACCTCCGCTGGATCCGACTCTCGGCGAGAGAGGTGGTGAACCGCCCCGCCGGCCGGCGGTGGCAGCGGATCGGACGCTATTGGCACCCGGTGCCGGAAATCAATACTCGACGTCCACGCCCGTCCGATCGGACGGGCGTGCAGGCTGTCTCCCATGACGGTCGGGACGGTCCTGCTGCACCTGTGCACCCCTCGTGAGTGGCGGAGGTGGCTCGGCACCGGAGCCGTGGCACCCCCCTCCCTCGACGAGGTCGGGTTCGTGCACCTGTCGACGCCCGACCAGGTCGCCCTGCCCGCGCAACGCCTGTTCGCGGGCCGGACCGACCTGGTCCTGCTCGTCCTCGACCCGGCCCGGATCGACGTCGCCGGGGTCGACGTCCGGTGGGAGCCGGGGGTGCCGACCGACCCGGCGTCGATGCGGTTCCCGCACGCCTACGGGGCGGTGCCGGCGTCGGCGGTGCTGATGGTGCTGCCCTACCGCCCCGGCCCGGACGGCTTCGCCGCACCGGAGGTTCCCGAGCCCGGCGCGGCGGCGCGGGCGATGGGGTTCGAGCCGTCGATGCTGCGGCGCGGCGCGACCGCCGAGGAGCCGGTGACCGGCGGCGTCGCCGTCCGGACCGACGCCTGGCCGGTGTCGCGGATGCACAACCAGCTGCTGCTCGGCCGACCGGACCGCACCGACCCGGCCACCGTGCTCGCCGAGGCCGACCGGGCGCTCGCCGCGCACGGCCTGCACCCGGGGGCGCTGCTGTGGGGCCCGGGCGCGGACGAGCTCGCCGACGGCCTCCGCGCCGCCGGGTGGTCGGTCTCGGCGAACGAGGCCATGACCGCCCCCACCGCGACCGGCGCGGCCACGGGTGCCGGCGCGTCGACGATCACCGAGCTGGACCACGACGAGCTCCGCGGGTTCCGGCGCGCCTCCTGGGCCCGGGACCTCCCCGGCGCCGGACCCGGCGACCTCGACCAGCTGGTCGACCGCGACACCGGCGACGACCGGGTGCTGGCCCTGCACCGCCTCGCCGTCGTCGCCGACGACCGGGTGGTGGCGGCCGCGACGCTGCGCCGCGACGGGGCCACGGCCTGGCTCGACGCCCTGGAGACCGACCCGGCCCACCGCGGCCGCGGGCACGGCCGGGCACTGCTGGCCCGCTCCCGCGAGCTCGCCGCCGAGCACGGCTGCGACCTGCTCGCGCTGGGCGCGGACGCCGCCGACTGGCCGCGGGACTGGTACCGGCGCAGCGGGTTCACCACGGTCGGCACCCACCTCGAGGCCTCCGCCCCACGCCGGTGACCCCTCCGGACGGAGGGTGGACCTGCCCCGGCGAACGACCGGGTGGTCAGGTACCCATCTGTAGCTGTTGCCAGTAGCTCGCAACAACCAGGGTTGTGCTCGTCCGCCAGCCGACGAAGCCGTCGAGGAGAGTCATGGCCATCGAGCTCAACCAGATCTGGGACTTCCCGATCAAGGAGTTCCACCCGTTCCCGCGAGCCCTGCTGGGCGTCGGCGCCCACGACATCCTCGGCGTCGAGGCGAAGAACATGGGGATGACCCGCGCCCTGTTCGTCACCTCGGGCCTGCGCGGCTCCGGGATCGTGGAGGAGCTCAAGGGCAAGGTCGAGTACCAGGGCGTCGACGTGGTCGTCTACGACCAGGTCGAGTCCAACCCCAAGGACTACAACTGCATGGACGCCGCCGCGCTCTACACGAGCGAGCGCTGCGACGGCATCATCTCGATCGGCGGCGGCTCCTCGCACGACGCCGCCAAGGGCGCCCGCGTCGTCATCGCCCACGACGGCCGCAACATCAACGAGTTCGAGGGCTTCTCGAAGTCCACGAACATGGAGAACCCGAAGCACATCGCGGTCTCCACCACCGCCGGTACCGGGTCCGAGACCTCGTGGGCGTACGTCATCACCAACACCAGCGACATGGACAACCCCAAGAAGTGGGTCGGGTTCGACGACGCCGTCGTCGCCACCCTGGCGCTGGACGACCCGCTGCTCTACTACAGCTGCCCGCAGCACTTCACCGCCTTCTGCGGGTTCGACGTCCTCGCCCACGGGTCCGAGCCGTACGTCTCGCGGCTGGACTTCGAGCCCTCGCTGGGCAACGCGATCTACTCGATCGAGCTCGTCGGGCGCTACCTGCGCGAGGCGGTGTACGAGCCGCGCAACCTCGAGGCGCGGTCGAAGATGATGCACGCGCAGTACATCGCGGCCCAGGCGTTCAACTCCGGCGGCCTCGGCCTGGTGCACTCCGCGTCGCACGCGGTCTCGGCGTTCTTCGACACCCACCACGGCCTGAACAACGCCATCGCCCTGCCGCGCGTGTGGGAGTACAACCTGCCGTCGCGCTACGAGCGCTACGCGAAGATCGCCACCGCGCTCGGTGTGGACACCCGAAACATGACGACCGTGCAGGCCGCGGACGCCGCGGTCGAGGAGGCCATCCGGCTGTCCAAGGACGTCGGGATCCCCGACAACTTCGGCGCGCTGCGGTCCGACAGCTACGACAAGAACCGGATGAACACCGGCAAGTACTCCGGTGTCGGCGACACGATCCCCACCGACGGCGACACCGTCCGCCGGATCGCGGAGCACATGATGGGCGACTACTGCACCCCGGGCAACCCCCGCGAGTGCACGGTCGAGGCGCTGGTCCCGATGGTGGACCACGCGTTCGGCAAGTCCTACTAGGACGTACCGCCCCACCGCCGTCGCGCCCGGATCAGCCCCCGGGCGCGGCGGCGGCCGTCCGTCCGCCGCACGGCTGCGTGCGGCTCAGCAGTCGAGGAGAACGGTGTCCGACAGCACGGAGTTCGGCAAGGCACCATCCGGCGGCGCGGCGTCCGGCCCGCCGGCCTTCGAGAGCGCGGAGGCGCTCACCGAGGCGCTGTCCAGTCAGGACTACGTCATCGACCCCGGGTTCGCCGTGGTGGTGCACCTCGCCACGGCACTCGAACGCCCGCTGCTGCTGGAGGGCCCCGCCGGCGTCGGCAAGACCGAGCTGGCGAAGTCCCTGGCCGCGGCGAGCGGGCGCCGGCTGATCCGGCTCCAGTGCTACGAGGGCCTCGACGACGGCCGCGCCCTCTACGAGTGGGACTACGGCAAGCAGCTGATGCACGTCCAGATGCTCCGCGACCGGATCGGGGAGCTGCTGTCGGGGACCACGACGATGGCCGAGGCCACCGCCCGGCTCCAGGAGCAGGACACCGGGCTCTACACCGAGTACTTCCTCTCCGCCCGCCCGCTGCTCGAGGCGGTCCTGTCCGACGACCCGGTGGTACTGCTCGTCGACGAGGTCGACCGCACCGAGGAGTCGATGGAGGCCCTGCTGCTCGAGGTGCTGGCCGAGCGGCAGGTCACCGTGCCCGAGATCGGCACCTTCACCGCGCGCTCCACCCCGTGGGTGGTGCTGACCTCCAACGACACCCGGGAGCTCTCCCCCGCCCTCAAGCGCCGATGCCTGCACTACCAGGTCGACTTCCCGACCCCCGAGCGCGAGACCGAGATCGTGTCCCGGCGGGCACCCGAGGTGGCCGCCGACGTCGTCGCCGACGTCGTGGAGCTGGCCCGCAGGCTGCGGGGGTTCCCGCTGCGCAAGTCCCCGTCGATCTCGGAGGTCATCGACGCCGCCCGCGCCGCGGCCGTGCTCGGGCTCGCCACGACCGGCGAGGTCGAGAAGGTGCGCTCGGCGCTGCTGTCCGCACTGCTCAAGTACGGCTCGGACCGCGAGCTCGCCGTGCGCCGTCTCGACGGGGGCGAGCCGGAGGCCGAGGTGGACGTCGCGACCGACGAGGGCCGGGTCCGCCGGTCCTCCCGGCCCGCCGACACCACCTCCGGCGCCTTCGGGAAGGGCCGGGCGAGCTCCGGTGCGACGCGCGCCGAGGCCGACCGGGCCCGGCGGATGCGGCGATGACCGCGTCCGCGTCCGGCGACCCCGGCACGCGGCTGCTGTCGGTGCTGGCCGCCGCGTTCACCCGGGTGCTGCGGTCGCAGCGGGTGGCGGTGTCCCCCGCGGAGGCGATCGAGGTCCGCCGGGTGCTGGCGCTGCTCGGCGCGGCGGACACCGGGCGGCTGCGCGCAGGGCTGCGCGCCGTGACGGTGAAGTACGCCCACGAGCGGCCCGGGTTCGAGCGTGCCTTCGACGCGTTCTTCGGCCTCGTCGCCGGGGACGGTCCCGGCGCGGCCGGCGGCTCGGGGCCCGCCCTCCGCGAGCCCGGCGGCGACGGCCTGCCCGGGGACCTGGACCTCACCGAGGACGACGACCCGCTGGGCCGCTACGCCGGCTACGACCCGGGCGCCGCCGAGGTGGGCGACCTGCTCGACGCGCCGGAGCAGGAGAAGGGGTTCGACCCCCACCGCGACGACGACGACGCCTCGCTGGGCGGCTCGGACAAGGACCTGTCGGTCTCCTCCGGCGAGGACCGGGGCCGGCGCGGCACGACCTACACCGTCGACCTCGAACGCGCCGGGGCCTCGGTCGGCCGGGAGCTCACCTCGGGGGCCACCACGCAGGCGTCGGGCGAGATCGCCTTCGACGACCCGGAGGCGATCCTGGCCTGGCTCGCGGAGTACGACCCGCACGCCGTCTACGCCGACGGTCCCGACGGCGAGGACCTCTCGGAGATCCAGCTCGACCGGCTGGTCGACGCGATCACCGACTTCGTCGCCCAGCTGGCCGAGCGGGTCGCGACCACCGGGGCCGAGCGTCCGGAGACCGGGGCCGGCGGGAACACGCTGGACTCCGCGGACATGGCGCGGGCCTGCCACGAGCTGCTGCACCGGATGCGCGGCGCGCCGCGCCGGGTGCCCCGCGAGCACGCGCACGGTCCGCTCGACGTGCGGCACACGGTCCGGCGCAGCATGCGCAGCGACGGCGTCCCGTTCCACCTGCACCACCGCGCGAAGGTCCCCGACCGGGTGCGGCTGCTGGTCGTCGCGGACGTGTCGCTGTCGGTGCGGTCGATCACCGCGTTCGTGCTCCGGCTCGCCCGCACCCTGCACCGGCAGGCGTTCCGCTGCCGGGTGCTCGCCTACGTCGACACCCCGGTCGAGGTCACCGACCTGCTGATGGCCGCGCACGACGACCACGCACTGGCCGCCGTGCTCGCGGCGCCCGGCATCGACCTGGACGCCACCAGCGACTACGGGCGGGTGCTCCGGACCCTGAACGAGGACTTCGCCGACGCCGTCGACTCCCGGACCGCCGTCCTGTTCGTCGGGGACGGCCGGTCCAACGGCCTCCCGCCCGGGACCGACGAGCTGCGCCGCCTCGCCCGGCGCGCGTACCGGGTCGGGTGGATCACCCCGGAGCAGCGCCGCTACTGGGACCAGGCGTCCTGCGCCATGGGCGAGTACGAGGAGGTCCTCGACCACGTGCTGGTCGCCCGCGACGCCGACGAGCTGCTCGCCGGAGCGGGCGAGCTGGGGCACGCCCTGTCCTGAGCGGTGCTCAGCCCTCGCGCAGCGCCCGGCGCGGGATGTCCGGGGCGGCCGCGCCCGCGGCGTCGCGGGGCATCCGCCGTGCGAACGTGACGACGGCGTCGGTCAGCGCGTCGAGCCGGTCGCGGACGCCGTCGTCGACGAGTGCGCCGCCGTCGAAGTGGGTGTTGTTCGCGTACACCGCGCCGGGGACCGCCCAGGCCCGGAAGAACCCGACGAGCGGCTTGAGCTCGTGCTCGACCGCGAGGAAGTGGTGGTCGGTGCCCCCGGTCGCGACGAGCCCGACGGGCTTGCCCGCCAGTGCGTCGTTGGGGAGCACGTCGAACAGGTTCTTCAGCCGGCCGGTGTAGCTGCCGCGGTACATCGGGGTGCCGACGACGAGCGCGTCCGCCGCGACGACCCGGTCGATCACCGCGCGGGTGTCGCCGGTGTAGTCGGCGGGGTCGCGGCCGTCGGAGAGGGCGACGTCGTGGTCGCGCAGCGCGAGCAGCTCCGCCGACACACCGTCGTGCGCGGCCGCCCTGGCCACCGCCCGTTCCAGCAGCAGCGCGGTCTTCGACGGGTCGGACGGGCTGCCGGAGATCGCGAGGAGGTCCATCCCGGCGACCCTAACCGTCACCCGACCCGGCACCCTGGTGCCGTGCAGCTGAGCCGTCGTTCGTTCCTGCGGGCCGCCGGTGCGTCCGCGGCGCTCGCGGGGATCCCGGCTCTCGCGGCGTGCGGCGCGCCGGCCGACGCCGCGTCGCCGCGGCTGGTCACCTCGTTCGCCGGGACCGGCCCGCTCGGGGCACCCGACCCGCACCGGGTGTGGCGGCCGGTGGACCGGGCGCGGGCCGCCGCCGTCGCCGACACGCTGCTGGTGTGGGACCAGGACATGACCCCGCGCCCGCACCTGGCGGCATCCGCGGCACCCGACCGGACGGGGACGCGCTGGCGGATCCGGCTGCGCGACGCCGTCGCCCACGACGGGCGGCCGCTGGCCCCGGCCGACGTGCTCGCGTCGCTGCGCCGGGTGCTCGACCCCGCGACCGGGGCGACGGCCGCGCCGCTGCTCGCGCACCTGGACCTGACCGCCAGCCGCGCGGTGTCGGCGACCGAGGTGGAGCTCGTGCTGGGCCGGCCCGACTTCTTGTTCGCCCTGGCCCTGGCCGCACCGGGAACCGGCATCGTGCGCGGCGGGCGGGGGGACGTGCCCGTCGGGACCGGCGCGTTCCGCTTCCTGCCCGGCTCGCCGGACGCCCTCTACCGGCACGACGGCCACTGGGCGGGCCGCCCGCCCGCGCCCGCGGTGGAGTTCCTGGTCGACGACGACGAGGAGAACCGCTACCAGTCCCTGGTGGACGGCTACGTGCACTGGGCACACGACCTGTTCCCGCACAGCGCACGACGGCTGCTCGGGCGGACCGGGACGACCGTGCTGGCCGCACCGGGCTCGGTGACCCGCTTCCTCGACACCGGGCCCGGCCCGCTCGCCGACCCGCGGCTGCGCGAGGCGGTGCGGCTCGGGATCGACCGGGTGGAGCTGGTGCGCCAGATCCTGCTGGACCTCGCGCAACCGGGCGACGACCTGTTCGGGGCCGGGCTGGCCCACCACCCGGACGGGCTCGCGCCGGTGGTGCGCGACGTCGCGCGGGCCCGGGAGCTGGTCGTCGCGGCGGGGGCGGACGGGGCGCGGGTGCCACTGTTCTTCGACCCGTTCGACCCGATGTCGCGGCCGACCGCCGACCTCGTCGTGGAGCAGCTGGCGGCGGTCGGGCTGCGGTGCGAGCCGCGTGAGCCGGAGCCGCCGGACGTCGAGCCGACCCCGGGCATCCGGTTCCGCCGTGCCGCGGCGCAGCCGATCCCGCTCTACCTGCAGGCCGTGGCCGCGGCACCCCGGGTGCCCGGGGACGACACCGCGGGCGACACCGGCGACGACACCGCGACCGGTACCGGGACCGGCGGGGCCACCGGGAGCGGGGACGCCGCGGGGGGCCGCCCCGACGTGCGGGCGCTGCTCGCCGTCGCCGCCCGGGCGCCGGACGAGGCCCGCCGTTCCGACGCCCTGCGCCGCGCCCAGCTCCTGCTGCGCACCGACGCCACCGCCTGGTCGGTCGGGGACGAGCACGTCGGCGTCACCGCGGACCTGTCCGGCGTCGGACCGGCCCGCCCGGACACCGGGACCTGGGCCCGGTTCCACCGCGCCCGCCTCGGCTGACCGCGCTGCATCCGATCGGCAGGTGCGCATCAGTGGCACTTGTGTCCGGGGGACGTATGTGATCCCGTTCAGGTGATCAACCGACGGGGGGACGTCGTGCTGCGCTCCTTCGGCGAGCTGACCGCGCCGAGCCGGATGCTCGTGGTGAACCAGTTCGGCATCAACCTGGGCTTCTACCTCGTGCTGCCGTTCCTGGCCACCCACATGGGGAGCCTGGGCTACGCGGCGGCGACGATCGGACTCGTCCTCGCCCTGCGCAACCTGTCGCAGCAGGGGATGTTCCTGGTCGGCGGCTCGGCGGCGGACCGGATCGGCTGCCGTCCGGTGATCATCGTCGGGTGCGCGCTGCGGATCGTGGCGTTCGGGCTGTTCGTCGTCGCCGACTCCCTGCCCGGCCTGATCGCCGCCGGCGTGCTGACCGGGCTGGCCGGGGCGCTGTTCAACCCCGCGGTGCGCGCCTACCTGATGGCCGAGGCCGGCGATCGCCGCGCCGAGGTCTTCTCCGTGTTCAACGTGTTCGGCCATGCGGGGGCCCTGCTCGGGCCGCTGCTCGGCGCCGCGCTGCTCGCGGTGGACTTCCGCCTCGTCGCGGCCGTGGCGTGCGCCGTGTTCACGGTCCTGACCGTCGCGCAGCTGTTCGTCCTGCCCGCCCGTCCGGCGCCGCCGCAGGACCGTGGGCTGCTCGGCAGCTGGGGCGAGGTCGTCGGCAACGGCCGGTTCCTGCTGTTCGCGCTCGGCGGGGCCGGCTACTTCGCCCTGTTCAACCAGCTGTACCTGGTGCTGCCGGTCGAGGCGCAGCGCGTGTCCGGCGTCGCCGGTGCGGTCAGCGCGGTGTTCGTCGTGTCGACCCTCGTCGGCATCCTCGGCCAGGTCCGCATCACCGCGTGGTGCCGCGCCCGCTGGACCGACGGGCGCACGATGGCCGCCGGGCTCGTGCTGATGGGCGCCGGGTTCGTCCCGCTGGGTGTCGCGGCGCCGTTCGTGCCGACCGCGCCCGCCGGGGAGTGGACCGCGGCCGGGCTGCTCGCGGTCACACCGGTCCTCGCGGGCACGGTCGTGTTCACCGTCGGCATGGCGATGACCAACCCGTTCTCGCTCGCGCTGCTGCCCCGGGTCGGCAGCGAGCAGCTCGCCGGCACCTACTACGGCTGGTACTACCTCGTCTCCGCCGCCGTCGTGGCGGTGAGCAACACCGCCGTCGGGAACCTGCTCGACCGCCATCCCGACGGCGCCGGCCGCTGGATCCCGTTCGCCGTCCTGCTCGCGATCGGGCTCGTCGGCGCCGCCGTCATCGCCTGGATGCAGCGCACCGGCAGGCTCGAACCGCGCGCCGTCACGACCAGCACCGCCACCACCGCCTGAGGAGCACCCGTGGAGCTGACCCGACGCACCTTCCTGGGCGGCGCCGCCGCGCTCGCCGCGGTCCCCGCCCTCGCCGCCTGCGGCGGCGGCACCGGCGGGGGTTCCGAGCGGCTGCGCGCCGCCTTCCCCGGCGGCGGCTCCCGCGAGTCGCTCGACCCGCACGTCGTCCCGCAGTTCGTCGACCAGGTCCGGGCCAGGGCCACCTTCGACACGCTCACCGGGTGGTCGCAGGACATGACCGCCGAGCCCCGGCTGGCCGAGTCCGTCGAGCCGGACGCCACCGGCACGCGCTGGCGGATCCGGCTGCGTGACACCCGCTGGCACGACGGCCGCCCGCTGACCGCCGACGACGTCCTGTTCACCTTCCGGCGCATCGCCGACCCCGCCACGACCGCCTCGGCAGCGTCGCTGTTCGCCCGGGTCGACCTCACCGCGAGCCGGGCCGCCGGACCGCGCGAGGTCGAGGTCGTCCTCACCGCGCCGGACTTCACCTTCCCGCTCTGGCTGGGCGCGCCCGGCAGCGAGATCGTCGCGGCGGGCACCACCGGGTTCGCCACACCGGTCGGGACCGGGCCGTTCCGGTTCGTGTCCTTCACCCCCGGCGGCCCCACCGTCTACACCCGCAACGACGCCTACTGGGACGGCGCCCCGCCCGCCCCGGGACTGGAGCTCACCCCCGTCGACGAGGAGCAGGCCCGTCTCGGGGCGCTGCTGTCCGGCCAGGTCGCCTACGCCCACGACCTGCGTCCGGCGAGTGCCCGCCAGGTGGAGGCCCAGGGCGGCCGGGCCACCCTGCTCGCCGCACCGCAGTCGACCACCCAGTTCCTCAACCTGCGTGTCGACCGGCCACCGTTCGCCGACCCACGGGTGCGGGAGGCCGTGCGGCTCGGCATCGACCGCGAGGCGCTGGTCCGGGTGGTCCTGCTCGACACCGGGCAGGCCGGTGCCGATCTGTTCGGCGGGCCGGACCTGGAGTACTACCCGGCCGGTGCGACGGCGGCCCCGCGCGACGTCGGGCGCGCCCGGGCACTGCTGCGCGAGGCCGGCGCCGAGGGGCTGGCGTTCGAGCTGCAGACCTCGGGCAGCGACCCGAACTTCCAGCCCGCGGCCACACTCGTCGCCGAGCAGCTGCGCGAGATCGGCCTGGCCCCGACCCCGCGGGTGCTCGACGCCCCGACCTACTTCACCACCGTCCGCACCTCCGGGGTCGCGTCGTTCACCCGCACCGGGGCGCTGCCGATCCCCGACTTCATCGGGCGTCGCCGGCTGTCGTCCGCCGACAACTCGAACTACACCGGCTACCGGAGCGCCGAGGTCGACCGGCTCTACGCCCAGGCCGTCGCGAACCCCGACGAGAGCGCCCGCGGGGCGGACCTCACCCGCATCCAGACCCTGCTGCGCGACGAGTCGGGGGCACTGGTGTGGGCGCTGTCGGACTGGAACGTCGGTGTCGCCGCGGGGGTCACCGGGATCGAGGCCGCCAAGCCCAACAGCCACCTGTGGGGCCGCTTCGACAAGGCCGCCGCCGGATGAGCACCGGCGCGGCCCCGCCCGTCGTCGACGCACGGGGCGGACGTTCCCCCGCCGGACGGGTGGCGGTCGCGGCCGCCCAGCTGCTCGCCGCCGTCGTGGCGATCTTCGCGCTGACGACGCTGCTGCCCGGCGACGCGGCCGAGGTCGTCCTGGGGCCCGACGCGACCGACGAGCAGGTGGAACGGCTGCGCACCGAGCTGGGTACCGGCCTCCCGGCCGCGGAGCGGCTCGGCGACTGGCTCGGCGGACTCGTCACGGGCGACCTGAAGAACTCGCTGGTGACCGGGCGGCCCGTCGTCGACGAGGTGGCGGACCGCCTCGGGAGCACCGTGCTGCTCGCCGCGCTGGGGCTCGCCGTCATGGTCCCGCTCGGGGTCGCCGTCGGCACCGCGGCGGGACGCAGGCCGGGCAGCGTCGTGGACCGGGTCTCCACGGCGACGGTGTCGGCGCTGCAGGCCGCTCCGCAGTTCGCGACCGGGCTGCTGCTGGTCGGGCTCTTCTCGCTGCAGCTCGGCTGGCTCCCCGCGACCGCCGGTGGCGGGTCCCTGCTCGGCCCGGCGGTGCTGGTGCTGCCGGTCGTCGTGCTGGTCGCGGCGCAGCTGGGGTGGCTGTCACGCCAGATCCGCCAGGGCGTGCTGCAGACCGATCGGGCACCGCACGTCACCCACCTGCGCCGGCTGGGCCTGCCCGAGCGCGACGTGCTGCTGCGCCACGTGCTCCCCGGCGGGCTCGCGCCGTCGGTGCAGCAGCTCGCCCGGATCGTCGAGGGCACGCTCGGCGGGGTCGTCGTCGTCGAGGCGCTGTTCGCGCTGCCCGGGGTGGGGGCCGGGGTGGTCGACGCGGTGCAGAACCGCGACATCCCGCTGATCCAGGGCTACGCGCTGCTCGCCGCCCTCGTCACCATCACGGTCAACCTGGTGGCCGACGCGGCGACCGCACGGCTGAGCCCGGTACGGGAGGACGAGCCGTGAGCCGGGTGCCGGTGACGACCGCGGTCGCCGCGCTGCTCGCCGGGGTGCCGCTGCTGTGCGCCGTCGCCGGGCCCGTCCTCGCGCCGCTGCTCCCGGTCCCGGGCGGGTCCGGCGCGCTGCTCCCGCCCGGGCCGGGGCACCCGCTGGGCACCGACGCGCTGGGCCGCGACGTGCTGACGTTGGCGCTCACCGGTGGCACCACCGTCGTCACGCTCGTCGTCGGCACACTGGTGCTGGCCTACGCGGCCGGGGTCCCGCTGGGACTGGTGCTCGCCGCGGCCGGGCGCCGGTGGGCGGTGCTGCTCACCCAGCGGACGCTGGACGTACTGCTGGTCCTGCCGTCGTTGCTGGTGCTGCTGGTGCTCGCCGGCACCGGACGGCGCGGTGTCGGCTGGCTGCTGGTCGCCACCGCGCTGCTGCAGCTGCCCGCGGTCGTCCGGGTGGTCCGGGGGGCCGCCGGGGCCCCCGCGCGGCGGGTGGCGCTGGAGACGATGACGCAGAACGGCGAGCGGTGGTGGCGGATCCACGTCGTCGAGACCGGGCGGTTCGTCGCCGGGCCGGTGCTCGTCGACGCCGGGACGCGCGGCGTGCTCGTGCTGACCGTGCTGACCAGCGCGAGCTTCCTCGGGGTCGGGCTGCCACCGGACACCGTCGACTGGGCGGTGGTGATCGAGCAGAACGCGGCGTCGCTGTTCCTCGCCCCGTACGCGCTGCTGGTGCCGGCGGGTCTGCTCGTCGCGCTCGCCGCGGGGACGAACGTGCTGGTGGACCGGCTCGCGGACCGGACGGGGGCGGTCGTGTGAGCGCGCTGTCGGTCCGCGGGCTGACCGCACGCACCGTCGACGGGACGGTGCTCCTCGACGGCGTCGACCTCGATCTCGCGCCCGGTGCGGTGCTCGCCGTCATCGGGCCGTCCGGGGCGGGGAAGTCGACGCTCGGGCTGGCGTTACTCGGCGAGGCCGCCACCGGGGTGGCGCTCGACGGGTCGGTGCGGATCGGGCCCGCCGAGCTGCTCGGCGTCGCCCCGCGGGAGCTGCGGACGCGCCGCGCCGGGCGGGTCGGGCACCTCCCGCAGCACCCGGGCCGGGTCCTGGACCCGGTGCGTCGGGTCGGGCCGGTCCTCGACGAGCTCGCCGCGACCGTGCACGGTCGCGGTCGACGGCACCGGACCGCCCGGGCCCGGGCGGTCACCGAGGCCTGCGAGCGGGCCGGCCTCGGAGCCGAGCCGCACCTGCTCCGCCGCCACCCGCACCGGCTCTCCGGCGGACAGCAGCAGCGGGTCGCGCTGGCCCAGACGCTGGTGCCCGGGCCGGCCGTCGTCGTCCTCGACGAGCCGACCACCGGACTGGACCCGGTCACCACCGACGCGGTGCTCGACCGGCTCGCCGTGCTGGCCGCCGGCTCCACGGCGCTCGTGCTGCTCACCCACGACCTCGACGCCGTCCGCAGGCTCGCCGCCGCCGTCCCGGTGACGCTGCTGGAGCTCGCCGCGGGCCGGGTCGTGCGCACCGGCCCGGCCGCCGCGCTGCTCGGTGCACCCGCCCCGACCGCGTCCCGGCCACCACCGGCGGCGGTCGGGGCGATGCTCGAGGTGAC
This sequence comes from Pseudonocardia sp. ICBG1034, assembly GCF_020131375.1. Classification (NCBI taxonomy): domain Bacteria; kingdom Bacillati; phylum Actinomycetota; class Actinomycetes; order Pseudonocardiales; family Pseudonocardiaceae; genus Pseudonocardia; species Pseudonocardia sp. ICBG1034. Next base: position 640,717 of record NZ_JAHLEK010000015.1, on the reverse strand, counting down.
GGATCTGGGGGTCCGGGCCGCGGGCGGGGCGCAGCTGCTGTCCGGGGTGGACCTCGCCGTCGGGCGGGGCGGGTTCGTCGCGCTGACCGGGCCCTCGGGGGCGGGCAAGACGACGCTCGGCCGGGCCCTGGCCGGGCTGACCCCCTGCTCGGGGACCGTCCGCGTCGGCGGCCGGGACCCGGCGGGCGACCGGCGCGCCGTGCAGTACGTCCACCAGGACTGCCGGTCCGCGTTCCTCGACCACCGCCCGGTCCTCGACCAGGTCGCCCGGCCGGCCGTGCTGCTGCGCGGGCGGTCCCCGGCCGACGCCCGCGCCGCCGCCGTCGCGCTGCTGGAGCGGCTCGGGGTCCCCGCCGCGACGGCCGCGCGCCGCCCGGGCGGGCTGTCCGGCGGTCAGCTCCAGCGCGCCTCGGTGGCGAGGGCCCTGCTCGCCGGGCCCGCGGTACTGGTGGCCGACGAGGCCACCTCGGCGCTGGACGGCGGGCACCGCGCGCTGCTGCTCGCCGAGCTGCGGCGCGTCTGCCGGGAGGACGGCACCGCGGTGCTGCTGATCAGCCACGACCCGGTCGCCGTCGCGTCGGCGGACCGGGTCGTGACCCTCGTCGACGGCCGGGTGGCCGCGGCACCGCAGCCGGTCCCGGCCGGCTGAGCCGGAGCGTTCAGGCGCCCGCGTGCTCGCGCAGCAGCTGCGCGGTCTCCCGGGTGACCTCGGCGTGCAGCCGGCAGTGCTCGTGGTGGTCGGCGTGCGCGCCGCAGGCGGCCGAGCTGGCCTCGCAGGCGAGCGCGGCCGCCGACGCGGCGGCCTCGCCGACCGCCTTGTCCCCGGTCCGGCGGCCGAGCACGCTCGCGGCCGCGGTACAGAGGTCGGCGGCGTCGAGGGCGAGGAGCACCTCGGTCTCCATGCCGCCGGAGGCGACCATGGCCGAGGCGCAGGCGGTGCTCGCGCGGGCGGCGTCGTGCAGCTTCTCGACGACGGTGGCCGGGGTGCTGACGCCGGCGGCCTCGAGGACGTGGTGGCTCATGGGGATCTCCTGGTGTCCGGGGTGTGGGACCGGAGGGTTCCCGCGTGGCGGTGGCCGCACTCACCGGATTGTCACCCTCGACGTCTGAACAATCCGTCATATGTCACGTAGGGTCGGACCATGTCTGCGCTGTCCGCCGTCACCGTCTGCCGGGGATGCTGCTGCGGCTCCGGTCGCAAGCACCCGGGCCTGGACCGGCCCCACCACGACGGGCTGCTCGACCGGCTCACCCGGGGCATCGAGGGCCACGCGCGGCTGCGGACCAGCGAGTGCCTCGGCCCGTGCGCCGACTCCGACGTCGTCGTGGTCGGACCCACCCCGGCCGCGCGACGGGCCGGTGCGCGGCCCGTGTGGCTGCGTGCGGTCCTGGACGCTGCGACGACCGACGCCGTCGCCGACTGGATCCGCGCGGGCGGACCGGGTACGGCGCCCCGCCCGGCCGTCCTCGACGGGCACGTGTTCACCCCCGGCCTGCGCGCCTCGGACACCGGGCGGGCCGCCGGATGACCCCGCCCGAGCTGTCCCGGCGCCGGGTGCTGACCGGCGCGCTCGGCGTCGCCGCGCTCGCCCTCACCGGCTGCTCCGGCGGCGGGACAGGCGAGGAGCGGCTGCGGGTCGCCTTCGCGACCGGCGGCTCGCGCGAGTCGCTGGACCCGCACGTCCTGCCGCTCTACGTCGACCAGGCCCGGGCCAAGGCGTGCTTCGACACCCTCACCGGGTGGTCGCAGGACATGACCCCCGAGCCGCGGCTGGCCGAGTCCTGGGAGAGCGACGCGACCGGGCGGCGGTGGCGGATCCGGCTGCGCGCGGCCCGCTTCCACGACGGCTCCCCGCTCACCGCCGACGACGTGCTCGCCACCCTGGCCCGCATCACCGACCCGGCGACCACCGCGATCGCCGCGACCCTGTTCCGCGACCTCGACGCGGCCGCCTCGCGGGCGGTGTCGCCGAGCGAGGTCGAGCTGGTGCTGACCCGGCCGAACACGCTGTTCCCGCTGGCCTGGGGCGCGCCCGGTACCGAGATCGTCAAGGCCGGGACGACGTCGTTCGACCGTCCGAACGGGACCGGGCCGTTCCGGCTCGCGTCGTTCACCCCGGGCGGGTCCACCGTCTACACCGCGTCGGAGGATCACTGGGACGGCGCGCCCGGCGTACGTGAGCTGGAGTTCCTGCCCGTCGACGACGAGGCCGCCCGGATCGGCGCCCTGCTGTCCGGCCAGGTGCACTACGCCCACGACCTCACCCCCACCGGCGCCGCCCGGCTGGGGGGCGAGCAGCGCGCCTCGGCGCTGTCCGCGCCGGCCTCGGCGAGCCAGTTCCTGGTGATGCGGGTGAACCGGGCACCGTTCTCCGACCCGCGGCTGCGCGAGGCGGTGCGGCTGGGCATCGACCGCGAGGAGCTCGTGCGGGTCGTGCTGCTCGGGCGCGGCCGGGTCGGCGACGACATGTTCGGCCAGGGACTGCGCTACCACCCGGCGGGGGTGGGCCCGGTGGCACGGGACGTCGCGCGGGCCCGCGCGCTCGTCACCGAGGCCGGGGCGCAGGGGGCGGCGATCGAGCTGCAGACCAGCGGCGCCGACCCGACCTTCGACGCCGCCACCGCACTCGTCGCGCGCCAGCTCGGCGAGGTCGGGTTGCGGGTCACCGCGCGGCCGCTGCCGTCGTCGGGCTACTTCCGGGCCATCCGGCAGCAGGGCGTGTTCTCCCAGAACAGCACCGGCTCGCTGCCGATCCCGGACTACATCGGACGCCGGATGCTGACCAGCACCCCGACCTACGACTTCACCGGCTACCGCAGCCCGGAGATCGACCGCCTCTACTACGCCGCCGTCGCCACCACCGACGACGCCGCGCGCACCGACGCGTTCGCCCGGATCCTCGGTCTGCTGCGCACCGAGTCGGGCGCCCTGGTGTGGGGTGTGCGGGACTGGAACGTCGGCGTGGCGGCCGGGCTCACCGGGCTGGAGGCGGCCCGGCCGAACACGTTCGCCTGGGCGAACTTCGCGCGCGCCCGGCTCGGGTGATCAGCGGATCGCGACCAGGGTCCGCCGGTCGAAGGTCTGGGTGAGCGTCCCGACCTCGGTGAACCCGGCGCCGGACAGCGCCTGCTCCCAGGCCGGTAGCGACGACCCGCCGGTGACCCGGCCGGCGAAGCGGCGCTCCCGCTCGGCGAACCCGTCGGCCAGGGCGGGCTCGTCGGCGAGCGCGTCCCACCAGGCCCGGAAGTCCTCGCCGGTCGCCAGTCCCCGGTCGGTGCGCTCGACCCGCAGGGTGCGGGTCAGCTCGGCCAGGCGTGGCCGGGCGGGGTCGGCGAGCAGGGTGTCGACGTCCACGAACACCCCGCCGGGGCGCAGCACGGACGCGAGGCGCTGCGCGAGCCCGGGCAGCGCGTGCTCGGGCAGCCAGTGCAGGGCGGTGGCCGAGACGGCCGCGTCGAACGGCCCGCCGCCGACGGCGTCGGTCCACCCGGGACGCGAGAGGTCGGCGTCGACCCAGTGGACGCGCTCGCCGGTGGTCCGCCGGGCCAGCTCCAGCATGACCGGGTCGACGTCGACGCCGACCACCTCGGCCCCGGTCCAGCGCGCCGCCGCGCGGGCCGCGAACGACCCGGGCCCACAGGCGAGGTCGAGCAGCCGGGCGGGGGTGCCGGCGAGCCGGTCGACGACGTCGAGCGCCAGCGCGAACAGTTCTTCCCGGTCGGGGATGTAGCGCTCCTGCTGGGCGTCCCACCGGCGCAGCCAGTGCTCGGCGTCGAGGTCCGTTCCGGTGGTCATCGCACTCTCCTGCACAACGGTGGCAACAGTGCGGCCGACGGTATCCGCGCGGACCCGTCGAACGGAAGGGACCGCCGGGCCCGTGACCGGCGACGTTCACCGTGCGTGACTCGATGGTCGTCGAAACCGGAACCGATAGGGGGGTCGATCGTGTCCAGACCCCAGATGTAGTGTCCGGGGCGCTGGTGGTTCACCGGTCCGCACGGGCCGGTGAGGCAAGAGGGAACCCGGTGGGAATCCGGGACTGCCCCGCAGCGGTGAACGGGAACGACCGCCGTCAACAGCACTGGGAGTGATCCCGGGAAGCGACGGCCAGTAGGTGTGCGCAGTGCGCCCGTGAGTCCGAAGACCTGCCACCGGTGCGCGTGCCGACCGGTGCGCGCTGCTCCGGGGCCTCGTGGGACGGCGCCAGGGTGCGGTGGGCCGCCGACGACACGCCGACCCACCGCCTCCTCGTACCGCGCCCGCCCCCGGAGGGACGGCGACTCGCGAGGAGAGAGCCCGTGACGGCTTCCACCGCTGCACCGGCAGCAGCACCACCGGCCCTGCGCGTCATCCGGCGCGACGGGTCCGAGACCGGATTCGACGCCACGAAGATCTCGGTGGCGACGACCAAGGCGTTCCTGGCGGTCGAGGGGGACTCGGGCGCGGCGTCGTCGCGGCTGCACCACCTCGTCGCCGGACTGACCGACCAGGTCGTCGCGGCGCTGACCCGGCACCCGGCGCGCGCCGTGCACGTCGAGCAGATCCAGGACCAGGTCGAGCTCGCCCTGATGCGCGGAGGCCACCACAAGGTCGCCCGCTCCTACGTGCTCTACCGCGAGCAGCAGGCCAGGGCCCGGGCGCACGACGGCGGGGACACCGCCGCCGCGGACGCCCCGGTCGTGCACGTCACCCATCCCGACGGCAGCCGGGCCCCGCTGGACCGGGTCCGCGTCGCCGCGGTGCTCGACGAGGCCTGCGCCGGCATCGAGGACGTGACCCCGGACAGGGTGCTCGCCGAGCTGGACCGCACGATCTACGACGGCATCACCGCCGACGAGCTGGCCCAGGCACTGGTCCTGGCCGCCCGCACCCTGGTCGAGCGCGAGCCCGCGTACTCCCTGGTGGCCTCGCGACTGCTGCTGGACCGGCTGCGCGCCGAGGCCGTGTCGCACCTGTCGGACACCCGGGAGACCCCGGACCACGCGACGATGGCCGAGCGGTACGCGGCCTACACGAAGGACTACCTGCGCCACGCCATCGCGATCGGTCTGGTCGACCCCGAGCTCGCGACCTTCGACCTGGACCGGGTCACCGCCGCGATCCGCCCCGAGCGCGACCTGCAGATCGGCTTCCTCGGCCTGCAGACCCTCTACGACCGCTACTTCCTGCACGAGCGCGGCGTGCGCTTCGAGCTGCCGCAGGCGTTCTTCCTGCGGGTCGCGATGGGGCTGGCGGTCCGCGAGGTCGACCGCGAGGCGCGGGCGGTCGAGTTCTACGAGCTCCTGTCGAGCTTCGACTTCATGGCCTCGACCCCGACGCTGTTCAACTCGGGCACCACCCGCCCCCAGCTGTCGTCGTGCTTCCTCACCACCGTCGACGACGACCTGGAGTCGATCTTCGGCGGCTACCGCAACAACGCGCTGCTGGCGAAGTACTCCGGCGGGCTGGGCAACGACTGGACCCCGGTCCGGGGGCTCGGCGCGCACATCCGGGGCACGAACGGCGTCTCCCAGGGCGTGGTGCCGTTCCTCAAGATCGCGGGGGACACCGCCGTCGCGGTGAACCAGGGCGGCAAGCGCAAGGGCGCGGCGTGCGCCTACCTGGAGACCTGGCACGTCGACATCGAGGAGTTCCTCGACCTGCGCAAGAACACCGGCGACGACCGCCGCCGCACCCACGACATGAACACCGCGAACTGGGTGCCCGACGAGTTCCTGCGCCGGGTGCAGGCCGACGCGCAGTGGACGCTGTTCTCCCCGGACGAGGTGCCCGACCTGCACGACCTCTACGGCACCGCGTTCGCGCAGCGGTACCGCGAGTACGAGGCGGCCGCGGCGCGCGGGGAGATCCGGGTGCACCGCACGGTGCGCGCGGTCGAGCTGTGGCGCCGGATGCTGACCATGCTGTTCGAGACCGGGCACCCGTGGATCACGTTCAAGGACCCGTGCAACCTGCGCAGCCCGCAGCAGCACGCCGGGGTGGTGCACTCGTCGAACCTGTGCACCGAGATCACCCTCAACACCCGCGCCGGCGACGAGGGCGAGGTCGCGGTCTGCAACCTGGGCTCGGTGAACCTCGCCGCGCACGTCACCGCGGACGGGCTCGACGCCGACAGGCTGCGCCGCACGGTGACCACCGCGGTGCGGATGCTCGACAACGTCGTGGACATCAACTTCTACACGATTCCCGAGGCCCGCCGGTCCAACCTGCGTCACCGCCCGGTCGGCCTGGGCCTCATGGGCTTCTCCGACGCGCTGTTCACCCAGCGCATCGCGCCCGGCAGCGACGCGGCGGTGCAGTTCGCCGACCGCAGCGCGGAGGCGCTGTCGTTCCACGCGATCACCGCCTCGTCGGACCTGGCGGTCGAGCGCGGCCGCTACGCCAGCTTCGACGGGTCGCTGTGGAGCCGCGGGATCCTGCCGCTGGACTCGCTCGAGCTGCTGGCCGCGGCCCGCGGCGACGGCGAGCTCGACGTCGACCGGTCGTCCACGCTGGACTGGGCGTCGCTGCGGGAGAAGGTCGTCGCACAGGGGATGCGCAACTCCAACGTCCTCGCGATCGCACCCACTGCGACGATCTCGAACATCTGCGGGGTCGGGCAGTCGATCGAGCCGATCCACCTCAACCTGTACGTGAAGTCCAACATGTCCGGCGACTTCACGGTGATCAACCCGCACCTGGTCCGCGACCTCAAGGACCGCGGGCTGTGGGACGAGGTGATGGTCGCCGACCTCAAGTACTTCGACGGGTCGCTGGCCGAGATCGACCGGGTCCCCGCCGACCTGAAGGAGCTCTACGCGACCGCGTTCGAGATCGAGCCGCGCTGGCTCGTGGCCGCCGCCTCGCGCCGGCAGAAGTGGCTGGACCAGGCGCAGTCGCTGAACCTCTACCTCGCCGCCCCCAGCGGCCGGGCGCTCGACGAGCTCTACCGCCTCGCCTGGCGCTCCGGGCTCAAGACCACCTACTACCTGCGCACCCGCGCGGCGACGTCGGTGGAGAAGTCCACCCTCGCCGGCACCGACGGCCGGCTGACCGGCGTGCCGAGCACCCCGGCCGCCGCCCCCGCCGCGTCGCCCACGGCCGGGGTGCCCGCGGTCCCGGCCACCGCCGTGCCCGCCACCGCCCCCGACCTCGATCCGGGCCGTGCCTGCTCGGTCGACGACCCCGACTGCGAGGCCTGCCAGTGACCACTCTGCAGCCCACCGGAAGCACCGAGAACGCCAGCGGCCTGGGCGAGATCGCCCGCGGCGCCGCCCCGATCGACGCCGACGACAAGCGCATGATCAACGCGCGCGCCGACGTCAACCAACTCCTGCCGCTGAAGTACACCTGGGCCTGGGAGAAGTACCTGGCCGGCTGCGCCAACCACTGGATGCCGACCGAGGTCGCCATGCAGGCCGACATCGCGCTGTGGCGCTCCCCCGGCGGGCTCACCGACGACGAGCGCCTCATGCTCACCCGCAACCTCGGGTTCTTCGCCACCGCGGAGTCGCTGGTCGCGAACAACATCGTGCTCGCGGTGTACCGCCACCTCACCAACCCCGAGTGCCGCCAGTACCTGCTGCGGCAGTCGTTCGAGGAGGCCGTGCACACCCACACGTTCCAGTACGTGTGCGAGTCGCTCGGGCTCGACGAGGGCGCGCTGTTCAACGCGTACCGCGAGGTCCCCTCGATCACCGAGAAGGACGCCTGGGCGCTGCGCTGGACCCGGGCCCTGTCCGACCCGGACTTCCGGACCGGCACCCCGGAGAACGACCGCGCGTTCCTGCGTGACCTCGTCGCGTTCTACGTGGTGTTCGAGGGCATGTGGTTCTACACCGGGTTCGCGCAGATCCTCTCGCTCGGCCGGCGCAACAAGATGGTGGGCATCGCCGAGCAGTACCAGTACATCCTGCGGGACGAGTCGATCCACCTGAACTTCGGCATCGACTGCATCAACCAGATCAAGATCGAGAACCCGCACCTCTGGACGGCCGACTTCGCCGCCGAGATCCGGGCGATGCTGCACGAGGCGTGCGAGCTGGAGGTCGCCTACGCCCGCGACACCATGCCCCGCGGGATGCTCGGCCTGACCGCCGAGTCCTGTGAGCGCTACCTGCGGTTCATCACCGACCGGCGGGCCGAGCAGATCGGGCTCGCCCCGCTGTTCGGGGAGCCGGAGAACCCGTTCCCGTGGATGAGCGAGGCCATGGACCTGCGCAAGGAGAAGAACTTCTTCGAGACGCGGGTGACCGAGTACCGGACGGGTGGGTCGCTGGACTGGGACTGAGGGGGTGGGCCGGGCCGGGTGACCGGCCCGGCCCGCGGACCTGACCTCCCGGGGACGGGTCGAGCAGCGGTGGTCCGCCACCGGTGCGCCCGAACCGGCCGCGGAGGCCTGAGGGCCGTCAGCCGGCGTTGCGGTCGCCGCTCGGGTCGAGGAGCCCGTCCACGCCGGTCCGGCCGCGCCAGGCGTCGAGCACGGCCGGGTCCGCCCCACCGGCGACGGCGAGTACCCGCAGCGCGACCGCCTGCGCGGCCCGGCCGGGCGCCGTCGCCGGACGCGGCCCGGGCGCCTCCCCCGCCGCAACCGCCCGGACCACCCCGGCGGTCACCGCCCACTGGTCCGGGTCGCCGAACCGCTCCAGCAGGCCGTCGAAGGCGGCCGCCCGGGTCGGGTCGAACGGGATCGGACGCCCGGTGAGGTCGGTCAGCGGGTGTGCCGGGTAGAGGTGCGCGCAGGGCAGGTGACCGGCGGGAACGGGCACGGTCGCCGCGTGCGTGCGGCCCTCGCGCAGCACGTGCGGGAGCAGGTGGGTGTGCGGCCCGTCCGGGGAGCGCCCCTCCGGCGGCGGGATCGCGGCGTACACCTCGACCCGGCCGAGCGCGGTGGTGAACACGCGGTGCGGGCCCGCCGCGACCAGCGCGGCGGTCAGCGCGCCGTCGAGCGGGCCGCCCGCGGCACGGTGCAGCAGCCCGAGCAGGTCGGGGTCGGCCGTGCGCACGCAGGCGTCCACCGTGGTCGTGCCCAGCCCGAGGTCGACGAGCACGGCGTCGCGGTCGGCCCGCCGCAGCGCGGAGTGGTCGGGCCCGAGCACGGTGACGGCGGTCCGCGCGGCCCCGCGGGCCGCGGTCGCGGGCAGGCAGAGCGCGACCGCGTGGTTCCAGTGCTCGTGCGGGCCGACGGGCGTCCGGTAGGCCAGCGGCCGGGTCGACGGGTGCGGCTCGATCCGGATCCCGCCGCGCGCGGTGACGACCGTGCCCCGCCCGGACGACCCGACCGGCTCGTCGGGGGTCCGCACGAACTCCGCGATCGCGCCGGGCGCACCCATGCTCCAGCCCGCGTACGGGTCGGCCAGGTACGCGCTCAGCAGCCCGGCCACGTCGTCCACGTCGTCCCCGTCGCCCACGTCCCTCACCCTGCCCCTCCGACCGGAGGGTTCACACCCCGACACGCCCTGTTGCACAATGATGGCAACAACGATCGGGAGGCATCGTGGACGAGCACCCGCACGACGGCCCGGAGTGCGCCGGCTGCGACTGGGAGGGCAGGCCGGAGGCGTTCCGCTGGTTCCCCGAGCTGGGCAGGCCCCTCGACCCCGCGGGCGGGCAGGTCCACGCGGCCTGAGCTCACCGGGCACCCACCCGTTCCCACCGGCGTCCCCACCACAGGGCCGTCCCGGCCGTCAGCACGACCGCCAGCGAGGGCACGAGCACCACCTGCGGCGCGCCGAACAGGTACTCGCGGCCCTCGGCCACCATCGCGCCCCACTCCGCGGTCGGCGGCTGGACGCCGAGCCCGAGGAAGGACAGCCCGGAGACGGTGAGCAGCGTGCTCGCGAACCGGACGCAGGCGTGCGCGGCCAGCGGCGGGACGAGGTTTCGCGCGATGTGGCGGGTCAGGACCCGCCCGGGCCCCGCGCCGAGGGCGACCGCCGCCGTCACGTACTCCCGCTGCCGCTCGGCGAGCGCGAGCAGGTAGGCCTGCCGGGCGAACGGGGTCCAGGCGATCACCGTGACCGCCACCAGCAGCGACCCGACACCGGGACCCAGCGCGACCGCGGCGAGCAGCCCGAACAGCACCACCGGGATCGCCGCCAGCACGTCGACGACCCGCATGACCGCCCGTCCGAACGGGCCCGCGACGGCGGCGAGCGACCCGACGGCCACCCCGACCACCCCGGTGACCAGCACCGCGGACAGCGCCAGCCCGACCGTCAGGCGTCCGCCGTGGACGGTGCGGGCGAGCAGGTCGCGGCCCAGCTGGTCGGTGCCCAGCGGGTGCGCCGCGGACGGCCCGGCGAGCATCCCGGCGAAGTCGACGGCGTCGGGGTGGGGCAGGAATGCCGGCGCGGCCAGGGCCAGGGCGGCCACCCCGGCCGCGACCCACCACCCCGTCCGCACCCGGGGCCTCACCGTGACCCCGCCGAGCGCAGTACCGGGTCCAGCGCCGTCGCCAGCACCTCCACCAGCCCCCCCGCGACCACCGCGACCGCGACGACGAGCAGCGTGCCCGCCTGCACCACCGGCAGGTCCTGCGCGACGACGGCCCGGTGCAGGAGCCGACCCAGCCCGGGGATGCCGAACACGACCTCGACCACGACCGAGCCGCCCAGCAGCCCGGCGACGAACATCCCGGCCAGTGCGGTCACCGACGTCGTCGCGAGCCGGGCGCCGTGCCGCCACAGGACCCGGTGCGCACCGAGGCCCTTGGCCCGGGCGACGAGCACGTGCGGGCGGGTCAGCACCCCGGCGGTCTCGGCCCGGACGAGCTGGGCGGCGAGCGCCCCCGGGTAGGCGGCGAGGGTCAGCACCGGCAGGACCAGGTGGGCGGGGTCGCCCCAGCCGAGCGCGGGCAGCGCCCCGGCCCACACCGCGAACACCAGCACCAGCCAGGGGGCGAGCACGAACTCCGGCACCGCGACCCCGGCGACCGTGCCCAGCCCGAGGAACCGGTCGAGCAGTCCGCCGGGCCGGCGTGCCGCGTAGGCCCCGGCGGGGATGCCGACGACCGCCGCGAGGGCGAGCGCGAGCACCGCGAGCAGCCCGGAGACCGCCGCGGCGTCGGCGATCTGCCCGGCGACCGGGGTCCGGGCGACGTAGCCGTGGCCGAGGTCGCCGCGCAGGACCCCGCCCAGCCAGCGCAGGTACTGCTCGGTGACCGGCGCGTCCAGTCCCAGCGAGGACCGCAGCCGCGCCTCGGTCGCCGGGTCCGGCACCGCCTCGGCGCTGCGGGCCCGCAGGACCGCCCGCGCCGGGTCGACGCCGACCAGCCGCGGCAGCGCGAACACCAGCACCGACGCGGCCAGCAGCACCGGCCCGACGACGGCGAGCCGGCGCAGCAGGAGCCCGATCACCCCGTGGTCGGGGAGAGCTGCGGCAGCACCGGGCGGATCTGCAGCGGGTCGGGGACGAAGCCCGTGGCGCCGCGCAGCACGGCGGTGTTGCGCGGGTGCACGACCATGACGCCGACGGCGTCGCGGGTCAGCATCGCGGCGGCCTCTCCGAACAGCTGCTGGCGGGCCGCCGGGTCCTCGGTGGAGTTGAGCCGGTCGACCAGCGCGTCGTAGGCGGGGTTGCAGTACTGGTCGATGGCGTAGCTGCCGTCGCAGGTGTAGTCCGAGGTCAGCGTGCTCGCCGCGTCCGGGAAGTCGGACAGGTAGCTGCGCGAGTTGAGGAACATGTCGTAGTCACCGGCGAGGACCTTCGGCTCCTGGGCCTCGTAGTTCCCGACGGTGATGTCGACCTTCACCCCGGCGGCACCGAGCATCGCCTGGATCGCGTTCGCCAGCGCGGGCAGCTCGGGCCGGTTCGGGAAGGTCCACAGCCGCACCGTCAGCGGGTTCTGCTCGGTGTAGCCGGCCTCGGCGAGCAGCTGCCGGGCGCGGGCGACGTCGGCCCCGGGCGGCGGCGCGGTCTCGCCCCAGGGCACGGCCGCGCCGAACAGGTCGGCCGCGGGTGCGGCCCCACCGGCGAGGACCTGCTGGGCCAGCACCGGGCGGTCGAGCGCCGCGGTGACGGCCCGGCGGACCCGCAGGTCCGAGAACGGCGTCGCGGACTGGTTGAGCTGCAGCGGCACGGTGCGCGCGTTGGGGTACTCGACGACCTCGGCGCCGGCGGCGCGGACCTGCGCCAGCTGGGCCTGCGGCAGCCCCTCGGCGAACTGGACGTCGCCGGCCTGGATCGCCAGCGCGCGGGCCTGCGGGTCCTCGACGTAGCGGACGGTGACCCGGGCGGCACCCGCCGGCTCGCCCCAGTAGTCGTCGTTGCGGACCAGCTGCGCGGAGTCGGCGCCGCTGACCGAGTCCAGCACGAACGGGCCGGTCGCGGTGCGCAGGTAGGCCGGCGCCCCGCCGCCGGCGTAGGCGGCGGGCGCGAGGATGCCGAGGTTGCCGCTGGACAGGCGCAGCGGCATCACCGGGTCGAACTCGGTGGTGGTGATCCGCACGGCGTCGGCGCCGTCGGGGGTGACGGCGAAGCCGATGCCCCGGATCGCCCGCGGCGGGGCCTCGACGCCCGCGACGTAGCGCAGCGCCGTGACGACGGCGTCCGGGGTGAGCGGGGTGCCGTCGTGGAACCGCACGTCCTGGCGCAGGGTGACCCGCCAGGCGTTGCCCTGCTGCTCCCAGGCCGTCGCGAGCATCGGCGCCGGGCGGGCGTCGGCGTCGACCGTGGTCAGGGTCTCGGCGACGCCGAGGGACTGCAGCCGGGCGCCGTCGTCGGCGTCGAAGGCGTAGTCGGCGCGCGGCGGGAACTGCAGGGCCACGGTCAGCTCACCGGCCGGGTCGGGGGTCCCGGTGCCGCCGGCGCCGGTGCCGGCGCCACAGCCGGTCAGCACCAGGGCGGCGGCCGCGAGCAGCGCGGCCATCTTTCGTGCGATCACCCCATATGACTACATCTGACCATCTGTTCAATCAATGGCGGCGTGAGCAACGCCCCGCGGCCGGGGAGCCGCGGGGCGTCGCGACACGGGGTCAGCCGGTCGTCGCCGAGTCCCGGACCCGGCGGGCCGCGGCGACCAGGTTGGTCAGGGCCGCCACCGTCTCCGCCTCACCGCGGGTCTTCAGCCCACAGTCCGGGTTGGCCCACAGCCGGTCCGGTCCGATGTGGCGCAGCGCCGCACCGAGCTGGTCGACCAGCTCGTCGGTGCCGGGCACCTCGGGCGAGTGGACGTCGTAGACGCCCGGGCCGAGCCCGCGCGGGACCCCCGGTCCGAGGTCGGCCAGCACCTCCATCCGCGACCGGGCCGCCTCGACGGTGGTGACGTCGGCGTCGAGCCCGTCGATCGCCCCCACCACCTCGCCGAACTCGGAGTAGCAGAGGTGGGTGTGGATCTGGGTGGCGTCGGCGACGGCCCCGCCGGCCAGCCGGAACGCGTCCACCGCCCAGTCCAGGTACCCGGGCCGGTCCCGCTCGTGCAGGGGCAGCAGCTCGCGCAGCGCGGGCTCGTCGACCTGGATGATCCGGATCCCGGCGGCCTCCAGGTCTCCTACCTCGTCGCGCAGGGCCAGCCCCACCTGCCGGGCGGTGTCACCCAGCGGCTGGTCGTCACGCACGAACGACCAGGCCAGGATCGTCACCGGGCCGGTCAGCATCCCCTTGACCGGCGCGTCGGACAGCGACTGGGCGAACCGCGCCCACTCCACCGTGATCGGCCGGGGCCGGGACACGTCCGAGTGCAGGATCGGCGGGCGTACGCACCGCGAGCCGTAGGACTGCACCCAGCCGTGCTCGGTGGTGGCGAAGCCGTCGAGGTGCTCGGCGAAGTACTGGACCATGTCGTTGCGCTCGGGCTCACCGTGCACCAGGACGTCGAGCCCGATGTCCTCCTGCAGCCGCACCACGCGGACGATCTCCTGGCGCATCCGCTCGGCGTAGGTGCCGGTGTCGATCACACCGGAGCGGTGCGCGGCCCGGTCGCGCCGGATCTGCGCGGTCTGCGGGAAAGAACCGATCGTCGTCGTGGGAACGACGGGCAGGCCGAGCGCCGCGCGCTGGACCGTCGCCCGGACGTCGCCGTGACTGCGCCGGTAGTGGTCGGGGCCGAGCGCGTCGAGCCGGGACCGCACCCGCTCGTCGCGGCGCGCGGTGGCGGCGACCCGCTCCCGGGTGGCCCGTGCGGCGTCGAGCTCCGCCGCGACCGCGTCGGGCCCCTCGTGCAGGGCGCGCCCGAGCAGCACGACCTCGGTGACCTTCTGCCGGGCGAACGCCAGCATGTCGACGACGTCGCCGGGCAGGGCCGTCTCGGCGGTCAGGTCGTAGGGGACGTGCAGCAGCGAGCACGAGGTCGAGACCTCGACCCGCCCCGCGACGCCGACCAGCCGCTGCGCCGTCGCCAGCGCCCGGTCCAGGTCGGTGCGCCACACGTTGCGCCCGTCGACGACGCCGGCCAGCACCACCTTCCGGTCCAGCCCCGGGACCGCCGGGCCTCCGGAGTCGAGGGCGGCGAGGTCGGCGGCCCCCGCGACGAGGTCGAGCGCCAGCCCCTCGACGGCCGTGGCGGCGAGCGCGGGCAGGGCGGGTCCCAGCTCACCGAAGTACGACGCGACGAGGATCTTGGGCCGCCGGGTCGCCGAGGCGAGCCGGTCGTAGGCCCGGCGCAGCGCCGCGACCTCCTCCGGCGTCCGGTCGGCGGCGAAGGCGGGCTCGTCGAGCTGCACCCACTCCGCACCCGCCTCGGCGAGCTCGGCGAGCAGGTCGCGGTAGACCTCGACCAGCGGTCCGAGCAGGTCCAGCGGGCGGAAGCCCGCCGGGGCGCCGTCGGTCGGCTTGGACAGCAGCAGGAAGGTCACCGGCCCGACCAGCACCGGACGGGTGGTGACGCCGCTGCGCAGGGCCTCGCGGAACTCGTCGAGGGCCTTGCGGCTGCCCGGCGCGAGCCGGGTGTCCGGGCCGACCTCGGGGACCAGGTAGTGGTAGTTCGTGTCGAACCACTTGGTCATCTCGCAGGCCGGGGCGCCGGTGCGGCCGCGGGCCATCGCGAACAGCCGCTCCAGCGGGTCGGTGACGCCGGCGAAGCGCTCCGGCACCGCCCCGACCGCCAGCGCGGTGTCTCCGACGTGGTCGTAGAACGAGAACGTGTTGCCCGGCACCGAGCCGAGCCCGGCGTCACGCAGCCCGGTCCAGGTGTCGCGGCGCAGCCCGGCGGCGACGTCGTGCAGTGCGGACGCGTCGGTCCGCCCGGCCCAGTACGCCTCGGTCGCCCGCTTGAGCTCCCGGTCCGGTCCGATCCGGGGGTACCCCAGGACGGTGCTGCCGATGGTGCTGCTGGAAGGAATGCTCACGGCCCTCTCTCCTCGCGAGTGCGGTGGAGGACCCGTCGCCGGCACGGGGCGCCTGCGACCGCCGGGCACGACGGTGCCCGGTCGTCCGCCCGGCCCTCCCGCGAGGCCACGGATCCGCGCACGCCGGACGGCGCACGCACCGGCGGCAGGTCTTCGGACTCACGGGCGCACTGCGCACACCTACTGGCCGTCGCTTCCCGGGATCACTCCCAGTGCTGTTGACGGCGGTCGTTCCCGTTCACCGCTGCGGGGCAGTCCCGGATTCCCACCGGGTTCCCTCTTGCCTCGTGACGCCCCGTCGTCGGGCCGGCACGAACCGTCGGCGAGCCGACAGTACCCCGGACCGGCCGGACAGACTGTTGCCGAGCGATCCCTGTTGCCATACATTGGCATTACTGTCACACCCTCCCCGGCGGCCGGGTCGAGGGCGACCTCACCCTGCGCCCCTCCGTTCGGAGGGGGAACCTGCCCGGTCTCCCGAGGGGTAATGGCGATCACCCCTGTGCCCGCGGCCACAGGGGTCATAGCGTGCGGTCTCGACCCATCCACCTGCCTCAGAAAGGGCTGACATGCAGGTAGACGAGCTGCTCAAGCCGTTCCCCATCAAGGAGTTCCACCCGTTCCCCCGTGCGCTCATGGGTCCGGGGTCGCACGAGCTCATCGGCCCGGAGGCCCTGAAGCTGGGCTTCAAGAAGACCCTGGTCATGACGTCGGGCCTGCGGGGCACCGACATCGTCCACAAGATCGTCGAGTCGATGAAGTACCACGGCCTCGAGGTCGTGCTGTACGACAAGGTCGAGTCGAACCCCAAGGACTACAACGTCATGGACGCTGTGGGCCTCTACCAGCAGAACAACTGCGACTCGTTCGTCTCCATCGGCGGCGGCTCCTCGCACGACGCCTGCAAGGGCGCGCGCATCTCGGTCGCGCACGACGGCCGCAACGTCAACGAGTTCGAGGGCTTCAACAAGTCCGAGAACCCGGCCAACCCGCCGCACATCGCGGTCTCCACCACGGCCGGCACCGGCTCGGAGACCTCGTGGGCCTACGTCATCACCGACACCACGACCGACCCCGACAACCCGCACAAGTACGTCGCGTTCGACGACGCCTCGGTCACCACCCTGGCGATCGACGACCCGGTGCTCTACTACGACTGCCCGATCGACTACACCGCGCAGTGCGGGTTCGACGTGCTCGCGCACGCCTCGGAGCCCTACGTCTCGCGGCTGGACTTCCAGCCGTCGCTGGGCAACGCGCTGCACGCGATCAAGCTGACCTCGCAGAACCTGCGCAAGGCCGTCTGGAACGGCCAGGAGCTCTCCGGCCGCGAGGGCATGATGTACGCGCAGTACATCGCCGCCCAGGCGTTCAACTCCGGTGGTCTCGGCATCATCCACTCGATCAGCCACGCGGTGTCGGCGTTCTACGACACCCACCACGGCCTGAACAACGCCATCGCGCTGCCCCGCGTGTGGGCGTTCAACATGCCCGTCGTGTACGAGCGCTTCGCCGACATCGCCGAGGCGATGGGGGTCGACACCCGCGGCATGACCAAGCCGCAGGCCGCCGACGCCGCGCTCGCCGCCTCCATCCGGCTGCTGCGCGACGTGGGCATCCCGGAGAAGTTCGCCGACGTCAAGCAGGACACCTACTCGAAGAACCGGCTGGGCATCGGCCCGACCAAGTTCTACGAGAACGCGCCGACCATCGTCGGTGACGCGGCCGACGTCGACCGGATCACCAACCACGTCCTCGGCGACGCCTGCACCCCGGGCAACCCGAAGGAGTGCACGTTCGAGACCGTCCGCCCGGTCGTCGACCACTCCATCAACGGTGACCTGGACGACCTGCTGACCTGATCCGCAGGTCAGTACGTCCACCGTCGCACCAGCGGGCCCAGCCATCCGAGGTGATACTCGGGTGGGTGGGCCCGCTGGCTGCGCCCCGCTCTTCTCCGCACCAGAGCCGGTGCGGCCCGCGAAGGAGATATCCGCGTGTCCGAGGCTGTCGTCCCCACTGTGACCGAGGCGGCGGACGCCGTCGCCTCGACCGGTCCGTTCGAGTCCGTCGACCAGGTGATCGAGACCCTGCGGGAGCAGGGCTACATCGCCGACACCCGCCTGGCCACGACGGTGTTCCTGCTGACCCGGCTGGACAAGCCGCTGCTGCTGGAGGGGCCCGCCGGGGTCGGCAAGACCGAGCTGGCGAAGATGCTCGCCGTCGCCACCGGGCGCCGGCTGCTGCGCCTGCAGTGCTACGAGGGCCAGGACGAGACCAAGGCCCTGTACGAGTGGGACTACGGCAAGCAGCTCATGTACACCCAGATCCTCCGCGAGAAGATCGGGCAGCTCGTCGAGGACGCCCCCGACCTCGCCTCCGCGGTCGACCGCATCGGGTCCCAGGAGAGCGTGTTCTTCTCCGAGCGCTTCCTCGCGCCGCGCCCGCTGCTGGAGGCCATCCGCTCCGAACAGCCCGTCGTGCTGCTGATCGACGAGGTCGACCGCGCCGACGAGGCCCTGGAGGCCGTCCTGCTGGAGACCCTGGGCGAGTTCCAGATCTCCGTGCCCGAGATCGGCACCTTCGTCGCCGAGCAGCGCCCGTACGTGCTGCTGACCTCGAACAACACCCGCGACCTCGCCGCCGCGCTCAAGCGCCGCTGCCTGCACCTGTTCCTCGACTACCCGTCGGCCTCCCGCGAGCTGGAGATCGTCAAGTCGAAGAAGACCGGGCTGTCGGACCAGCTGGCCGAGGAGCTCGTCAACGTCGTGCGCGGGCTGCGCGAGCTGGAGCTGCGCAAGTCGCCGTCGATCTCGGAGACCATCGACTGGGCGCGCACGCTGGCCGTCCTCGGCGTCGACGAGCTCAGCTCACAGATCCTGTCCGACACCGTCTCGGTCGTCGTCAAGTACGACAAGGACGTCAAGAAGGCCCTGGACGCGCTGCCGCGGCTGGTCGACCCGAACGCCGTGGTCCCCGAGCACGGCCACGGACACGGGCACGGACACGGGCACGGCCACGACGGGGACCACGACCACGGCGAGCCCTCGGCCCGGACCCCGAGTGCTCCGGCCGCCCGCGTGGACGACGACCACGACGACGGCGACGTCGACGGCCGCGCCAAGCGGGCCGCGAAGGACCAGGCGGGACGGCACGGCGGCATCTACGGCGGCCTGCCCGGCGGGGTCGCGCCGCCGCCGTCGGCGATCCGGAAGGTCTCGCCCGGCCAGGGCACCCGTTCCTTCGGCGGCTCCCGCAAGCGCCCGGTCTGATCGGGGCCCGGAGTGGAAGCGAGCATCCACCGTTTCGTCCGGCTGCTGCGGATCCGGTCGGTGCGCATCTCGGTGTCCGAGGCGCTCGACGCGATGGCCTGCGCCGCCCAGCCCGGGGTGCTGTCCGACAAGGCGGTGCTCAAGGAGGCGCTGCGCATCGCGCTGATCAAGGACCGGCGTGACGAGGCGACCTTCGACGAGGTCTTCGACCTGTTCTTCGCCCTGGTCAGGGTGGGCGAGGCGGACACCGGCCACGGGCACGGCCACGGCCACGGCGATCTGTCCGACGACACCCCGCTGGAGAACTTCACGCTGTCCGAGGAGCCGTCGGAGACCCCTCAGGAGGGTCACGACCACGGCGCCCCGGTCGACATCAAGGAGTTCTTCGACCCGGAGGACCTGGCCGAGCAGTACAACCTGCACCAGGAGGCCAACAAGATCGACATGGCCTCGATGACGGACGAGATCGTGCTGTCCAAGGAGCAGGCCAACGACATCACCGACGGCCAGCGCGTCCAGATCGAGACCGACCGGTTCTCCGGCGGCGGTCAACCCGGTGACATCTCCCAGCAGCAGGGCACCAAGGTCGACGCCGACCTCTCGGTCGCCCAGCAGGACGCGCTGCTGGGCTGGCTGAACTCCGAGGAGGACCGGCTCTCCGACGAGGAGCAGGGCACCGAGGACGACGCCGCCGCGCTGCGCCGGCGCCTGGCCGGGGTGCTCGACAACCTCCCGGAGCTGCTCAAGGCGCACCTGGAGAAGCTGCTCGCGATCGAACAGCGCATCGTCGAGGGCCACGACGACGCGGAACGGGTCGCCGAGGTCGACCGGGCCAGCGAGACCGAGCGCATGCAGCTGGAGGACTCGTTGCGGCGGCTCGCGAAGTCGCTGCACGGCGCGCTGACCCACCGCAGACGGGTCTCGCCGCGGGGCCGGATCGACTCGGCCCGCACCATGCGCAAGAACATGCGCTACGACGGTGTCCCCTTCTCCCCGGTCACCGTGCAGCGCCAGGAGGACAAGCCGCGTCTGGTGGTGCTGGCCGACGTGTCGCTGTCGGTCCGGGCCACCGCGCGGTTCACCCTGCACCTGGTGCACGGTCTGCAGGACCTGTTCGGCCAGGTGCGCTCGTTCGCGTTCGTGGCCGACCTGGTCGAGGTGACCGACCTGTTCGCCGACCACCCCGTCGAGCACGCCCTCGGGCTGATCTTCGGGGGCGACCAGCTCGACGTCGACGCCAACTCCAACTACGGCCTGGCCTTCGGCCAGTTCCTGGAGGACCACGGCTCGGCGGTCACCCGCCGGACGACGGTGCTGGTGCTCGGCGACGGCCGCGGGAACGGCAACGACCCCAACATGGAGGCGTTCGTCGAGATCACCCGGCGGGCCCGGGAGACGATCTGGCTGACCCCGGAGCCGCGGTACTCGTGGGGGCTGGGTCGCTGCGACCTGCCCGCCTACGCCGAGTACTGCGACCGGGTCCGTGTCGTGCGGGACCTGTCCGGTTTCGAGGCGACGACCAACGAGATGGCGGGCGAGCTGATCGGCCGCTGACCGCCTCCCGCCCCCGTCGCACGAACGGGCCGTCCGCGCGACGGGGGCGGGGTCAGGCGGCCGCGGGGGCGCCCAGGACCCGACGGGCGAGTGCGTCGAGGGCATGTCCCAGCGCGCCGATCACCAGGATCACGGCCATGACCTTGTCGTAGGCGAGCTGGTCGCGGGAGTTGAGGATCTCGTAGCCCAGCCCCGAGGTCACCCCGAGCATCTCCGCGGGTACCAGCACCACCCAGCCGATCCCCAGCGCCAGCCGGATCCCGGTGAGCAGGTGCGGGCGGACGGTCGGCAACACCACCGAGGTCAGCACCTCGGTCCGGGTCGCGCCGAGCGAGCGGGCGACCAGGGTCAGCTTCGGGTCGACGGCCCGCACCCCGGCGACGACGTTCAGCACGATCGGCCAGACCGCGGCCGCCGCGACCAGGAACACGACGGGCCGGTGGCCGATGCCGAACACCCCGATCGCGACCGGGGCCCACGCCAGCGGGGACACCATCCGCAGGAACTGGAACACCGGACGGGTGCTCTGCTCCAGCAGCGACGACGCGCCGACGGCCAGCCCCGTCGCGACACCGAGCACGCCCGCGACGAGCAACCCGAGCAGCAGCCGCCACAGGCTGGTGACGACGTCGTCGAGCAGGACACCGTCGGCGGCGAGCGCACCGATCGCCGGGACCGCGTGCTGCGGCGCGAACGCGCGCACCATGCTCTCCGGGCCGGCGAGGACCGTCGTGACCAGCCACCACAGCGCGGCCGCGAGGAGCGTCCCGATGACGGGGGCGAGCAGGGATGCGGTGCGGGCGGCCGGGGCTGAGCGGGTCGAGCGCGGAGAAGGGGCGAGGGTGCTCATACGGTCACGTCCTCGGTGCGGGTGAGCGAGTCGGGCAGGCCGAACGCGGCCGGGCCGCCGTGCAGGGCGATGCTGCGGCGGACGAAGCGGTCGTCCGTGAGATCGGCATGCACCGCGGCCGGGTCGAGGCCGTCGAGGAACGACGTGTCGCCGTCGACGACGGTGTCGCGCATCGCCTCGACCAGGGTGCGGGTGTAGCCGGGGAACGGGAACGGCGCGAACCCGATCCGCTCCCCGTACCAGCCGGGCCGCTGCGGGTCGCGGGGCGGCTGATTCAGGGCGCGGGTGATCGCGGGCAGCGGCTGCGGCAGGTAGCGACCCGTCGACAGCACCGCGGCGGCGTCGGCGCGGCTCGCGGAGATCCACTGCTGGGCACCGGTGACGGCGTCGGTGACGGCCTGCACCGCGGCCGGGTCGGTGTCGACGAGCTCCTGCCGGACGACGACCACGCAGCAGGCGTGCTGGCGCCACGCGTCGCCGACGAAACGGGCGATCCGGCCCACCTTCCTGATCTCCGCGGCCGCGTTGAACGGGTCGGCGACGATGTAGCCGCCGACCCGGCCGGTGTCGAGGGCGGGGAGCATGTCGGCCGGGCTGAGCACCACCAGCCCGACCGTCCCGTCCCGTCGCGACGGCTGCTCACGCACGACAGGGCGCAACCCCGCCCCGCGCAGCATCCGCTGCAGCATCACGTTGTGGATCGACCACCAGAACGGGATCGCGACCTGCCGGCCCGCGAGCCCGGCGAGGTCCCGGACGCCCGGGGCGACGGTCAGCGCGGAGCCGTTGGTATGGCTCCACGCGATCATCCGGATCCGCGCACCGAGGGCGTGACGCAGCTGCACCGCGAACGGCATGAGCAGGTGGACGACGTCGACCTCGTCGGCCAGGAACGCCTGCGCGAGCGACTCCCAGCCGCGGAACAGCACCGGGCGCTGCACCGCGACGCCGGCCGCCTCGAAGCGGCCCTGCGCGTGCGCGACCAGCAGTGGCGACGCGTCGGTGATCGGCAGGTAGCCGACGCGCAGACCCCGGCCTGAGCGCGCGGTGCTGCGCCCGGCCGTCGCGAGGTCCGCGGCTCCGGCGATCCCACCGCCGACCGCGGCCAGCGCACCGGCTCCTGCGGCCGCCCGCAGGAGCGTGCGGCGGTCGAGGCGGCTCACCGGGCCCCCGCCACCTGCGACCGGTACCCGGCCAGGACCTCGTCGCGCAGCGGGTGCCCGCCGGGGGCATCGGTGCGGTCGGGCGTCCAGCGCCCGCCCACCCCACCCGCACCGTCCAGCGCTGTGACGTGGGTGCCCAGGTAGAGGGCCTCGTCCACGTCGTGGGTGACGAGCACCAGGGTGATCCGCTCCGTCTCGGCGAGGTCGCGCAGCCAGCTCTGCAGCCCGGCGCGGGTCGCCGGGTCCAGCGCGCCGAACGGCTCGTCGAGCAGCAGCACGTCGGGACGCACCGCCATCCCGCGGGCGATCGCGACCCGCTGGGCCTGCCCGCCGGACAAGGTCGCGGGCCGGGCGTCGGCGTGCCCGGACATCCCGAACCGCTCCAGCAGCGCCTCGGCGTGCGCGGCGTCGAAGCGGCCGGCGTTGGCGCGGTAACGCCCGGCGAGGCGGACGTTCTCGCGCACGGTCAGCCACGGCAGCAGCAGCGGTTCCTGGAACACCGTGGCCGCGACGCCGTCACGCGTCACCACACCCCCGTCGAGCGGTTCGAGGCCCGCGAGCACGCGCAGCAGCGTGGACTTGCCGCTGCCGGTCGGGCCGAGGACGACGTGCCGGTCGCCCCGCGCGACGCGCAGGTCGACCCCGTCCAGGACGGTATGTGTGCCGTAGCGGCGGGCACCACCGGTCAGCTCGATCGCGACAGTTCCCACCGCAGATGTCCTTCCGTGGGCGCCTGGACGGGCAGGAACGCGCCCTCGCGCAGGCGTCGGGCGACGTCGCTTCCCGCGACGTACCCGGCGCCGCCGCGGACGGCGGACTCGACGCGGGTGGCGTCGGTCGCCACCCCGGCCGCGTCCAGGCGGAGCCGGAGCAGGTCGGCCGGGCGGGCCGCGGCGGGGTCGGCGGCGAGGGTGTGCAGCCGGTCGTGGACGTCGGCGGCGCGGGCGGCGACGGCGCGGGCGTCCGGGCCCAGCGGAGCGGCGACGCCGGTCGCCCCGGCGAGTGACTCCGCCGCGGAGCGCCGGGCGAGTCCGCTGCAGAACGCGCTCTGGACCAGGAGGAACGTGGGCCGGATCCGGCCGACGAATCCGCGCAGGTCGCGCGACAGCACGGCCTGCGGCGGCACCCGGACGCCGTCCAGGTGCACCGAGGTCGACCCCGTGCCGTTGAGGGCGAGCAGGCCGGGCGACGGAGCTCGGTGCACACCCGGATCGTCGGTGGTGATGCGTACGACGGCCCGGTCCCCCTCGTCGTCGCCGAGCCGGACCGGCAGCACGACGACGGCACCGTCGAACAGGTTGGACGCCCAGCGGATCGGCCCGTCCAGCACCAGCCCGCCGTCCGGAGCCGGGACGGCGACGACCGGCACCGGTTCGAGGCCGGCGAGGTCGCGCAGGGCGGGGGCCATCGCGGTGGCGCCGACGACGCCGACCCGACGTACCCGGTCGGTCAGTGCCTCGTCAGGATGCCCGGCCCGGGTCAGGTACTCGAACGTCATGCGTTGCGCCCAGGTCGCGAACGCCGAGCTCAGGCACTCCCCGGCGATCCGCTCCACGAGCGTCACGGCGTGCGCGGCGCCGGAGCCGGGCGGGGCGACCAGGTCCAGCGCACCGAGGTGCCGCAGTCCGGTGCGGACGTCGTCCTCGCCGCGGTCCACCGGGCCGGCGGCGTCGGCGAAGAAGCCGGCGACGTCGGCTGCGGTGGTCGTCGCGGTCACCGGCCGTCCCCGGCCAGGGTGTGCAGACGGTCGATGGGGGTGTCGACGGCCTTGCGGCCACGGACCACGTCCTCCTCGCCCCCCTGCGCGTCGTAGAAGCACAGGCACTTGGCCATGTCCTCGCGGACGTAGGTCCGCAGGAACGCGACCTCGGGGACGTCGGCGTAGCGCGGTGCCTTCGCCTTCTTCCGGGCCAGGTAGGTGTCCATGTCCAAGCCGTCGGGGAGGTCCCACTCGACGAGGAACCCGGCCGACGGGCGGGCCGCCTTCAGCGTCTCCAGATCGGCCCCGACCAGGCGCACCTCATCGGGGCCGGTGGCCGAGGTGATCCCGGCCAGCCCGTCGAAGCAGGTGTCGAGGGCGTCCGCGGACGGGGCCTCGACGACCGTGAACACGTGGTCCAGGGCCCCGGTGACCTGGGACTCCACCAGTGTGGCGCCGGATCCGGCGGCGATCCGGTCGACATCACCGAGCAGCGCGGTGACCGCATCCCGGTCGGCGGTGGCGGGCAGGAATTCGAAGAGGAACAGGGGCACGTCGGCACCTCCGGTAGGGGGCGCCACCCCTGGGCCGCGTGCGCGGGGGCACGACGGGGACGGGTGGCGCTGAAGGATGTGAGCGGGGCCGCGACCGGCGCGACGGCGCTGTACGAGGGCGGGGTCAGACCCGCGGGGAGGACGCCGGACAGGCCGCGGCGACGACCCGGAGCAGGTCGACGTGGCGGCGCTTCACCAGCCGGAACGTCCTCACGACAGCGACCGTAGCAGACAGATCGGTCTATCTGTATAGATCCGCGTTACGATGGTCTCCGTGCCGATCACCACCGCCGCCGGTCCCGCGGAGCGCCTGCTCGACGCGGCCGCGCGTCTGTTCGACCGGGAGGGCATCCGGGCCGTCGGCATCGACCGGGTCATCGCCGAGGCCGGAGTCGCGCGGGCCAGCCTGTACACCCACTACGGCTCCAAGGACGCACTCGTCACGGCCTATCTGGTGCGGGCCGACGCCCAGGACCGCGACCGCTACGGCCGCGCCGTACGCGGGCTGGCCGAGGACCCGCTGGGTCGCATCCGGGCCGCGTTCGACCTGGCCGCGGCCGGCGCGCGGCGCCGCGGGTACCGCGGCTGCCGCTACCTCAACGCGGCCACCGAGTTCCCGGGCCGGGACTCCCCCGTCACCGCCGTCGTCGAGGAGCACCGGTTCCGTCAGCGGGCGGCCTTCCGCGCCGCGCTGACCCAGCTCGGCCACACCGATCCCGACGAGACCGCCGCGCGGATCCAGCTCGTCTACGACGGCGGCCTGGCCGGCTCCAAGGCCGAGCGCAGCACGGACGCGATCGTCCGGGCCGGTGAGCTGGCGGTCGCGCTGGCAACGCCCGGTATCTGACCCCTCCCACCCCTCAGCGTTCGACCACGATCTTGCCGACGGTGCCGCCGGACTCGATGAGCCGGTGCGCCTCCCGCAGCGACGCCGCGGTCAGCCCCTGCAGGCGCCGCGTCTCGGTGGTCCGCAGCTCCCCGGCGTCCACGAGCCGGGACACCTCGTCCAGGATCTCCCGCTGCACCGTCGAGCCCGGTTCCGACAGCGGCCGGGTGAACATCAGTTCCCAGTGCCAGGCCTGCGACTTCGTCTTCAGAGGGAGGGTGTCCAGGCCCTCCGGCTCGTCGATGGCGACGACGATCCCGCGCGGGGTCATCAGCTCCGCGTAGGCCTCGACGTTGCCCGCCGACACCGGCGAGAACACGTACTGCACGCCGTCCGGGGCGACCTCGCGCACCGTGCCGACGAGGTCGTGGTGGTCGGCGACCGCGTGCGCACCCATCTGCCGCGCCCAGTCCGCGGACTCCGTGCGGGAGGCGGTGCCGACCAGCGTCAGCCCGGTGCGCCGGCCGAGCTGCAGGACCATCGACCCGACCCCGCCCGCGGCGGACACGACGAGCAGTGTCCCGGTGGTGTCGGCGGTGACGCGCAGGTGGTCGTGCAGGCACTCCCACGCGGTGATCGAGGTCAGCGGCAGCGCGGCCGCGGCGGCGAAGTCCAGGGTCGACGGCTTGCGCCCGACGATGCGGGAGTCGACGAGCTGGCGGTGGGCGTTGCTGCCGGGCCGGTCGATGGCGCCGGCGTAGTAGACCTCGTCGCCGGGGACGTACCCCTGCACCCGCTCGCCCACCCCGACGACGACGCCCGCGGCGTCGAAGCCGAGGACCTTCGGCCCGTCGGCCGCGTCGAACGACGAGCGGACCTTGCCGTCCACCGGGTTCACCGAGACGGCGCGGACGTCGACGAGCAGGTCGTGCGGGCCGGGCGTACCGACCTCGATCTCGGCGTCGACGAGGCACTCGGGGTCGTCGACGGGCAGCGGTCGGGGCGCCACGACGGCGGGTGCGGAAGCCATGACCGGACGCTATCCGCCCCACCGGGCCGCCGCCCGCCGCACCGATGACCCCGGCTGGGCCGATCGGCCGATTTCGTGCCGCCGCAGGGGCCGCCCGGAGTACGATCGGGCGTCCCCTTCGGGAAGGAGGGCCGGATGTCGGACAGTGGCGGAGCGGTCCTCCGGATCGTCGGTCGCGTGTGCACCGCGCTGTGGGGCTACACGCCGGGCGTGATCCCGGCGATGGTCGCCACGATGGGCAGCGGGCCCGCGCTGCGCTGGTTCGCGGCCAACTTCCCGCGCTTCCTGGTCACCCTGCGCGTGCTGGGCCCCGTGCGCACCCACCTCGCCGGGCTCACGATCTCCCTGGTGAACGGGTGCACGTACTGCGCCTACGGTCGTGCGCACGCCCTGGAACTGATCCACCTGCGCGACCGGGACCTGCTGTTCCCGCTCGACGCCCGCACCCTCGAGAGCTGGAGCGGGCTGTCCCGCCGCGAGATCGGGCTACGGCTGCGCGGTGTGCTCGAGGAGGCCGGGATGCACGCCGAGGTGATCTGGGTGGACCGCACCCTGGCCCTGCTCGACGGCGCCCCGCCCGTCGACGCCGACGAGCGCCGCATCGCCCACCTGTGCCGGATGGTCGGCACCATGAACGCGATCGCCGTCGCCGCGGGGACCGTCCCGGACGGCGCCCACGACCCGGTCAACAAGGACGCCGCGCTGAAGGCCCGGCTGCTCGCCGCCCAGGGCGCCTGAGCATCCCGACCGGCACCGGGGCGCACCCCCACCGTCCGGACGGGGAGGGACCCGGCCGTCGGACGTGGTGCGGCGTGCCCGCGACCGCCTAGCGTGGAGCGGGCCCCCGCACGCACAGGAGCGATCCATGATCGGAACCGACCGGCTCTCCAACGACCTCGCCGGCTGGCTGGACCGCACCCTGGTGCAGCCCGGGATCCTGCCGGCCGAGCGTTTCGAGGAGGCGTTCGTCGCCTGCGTCGCGAGCGCCGCGAAGGACCCCGACCTCCCGGACGACGCGTGGCTCGCCTTCTACCGCAACACCCTCGACGCGCTGGCCGGTGAGCCCGAGCCCGGCGGCACCAACGCCGAGATGGCCCCGGTGCACGCCCGCGCCCGCTCCCTCGTGCTGGGCGAGGAGGTGCTGGAGCTCGGCTGCTGCTTCGGCTTCCTGTCGCTGCAGCTGGCCCGCGACGGCCACCGCGTCACCGCCACCGACCTGACCGGCGGCACCGTCGACCTGCTGACCCGGATGGCGCCGCAGCTCGGCGCCGACGTCGACACCCACGTCGCCGACGCGCGTGCCGTCGCCCTGCCCGACGGCTGCGCGGACACCGTGTTCGCCGTGCACCTCGTCGAGCACCTGTCCGAGTCCGACGGCGACGAGGTCGTCGGCGAGATGCTGCGCCTGGCCCGGCGACGGGTGGTCGTCGCCGTCCCGTTCGAGGACGAGCCGAACCCCGCCTGGGGTCACGTCCGGGTCTTCGACGAGCGCGTCCTGACCCGGATCGGGGAGCGCACCGGCCATCCGTTCACGGTGTCCGAGCACCACGGCGGCTGGCTGGTGATCGACCTCTGAGCAGGGCGTGGGTGAGCGCCTCCAGCGGCCCGCGGTCGTGGCGGCGCAGCCACCACCCCGCCGTCGCGGCCGACCCGGCGACGACGAGGACCCACACCCCGACCACCGCCCCGGTCCGCAGCGGCGCCGCGACACCGGCGAGCGCCCCGGCCACGCCGAGCCCCCAGGCGCCGAACAGCACCGCGGATACGACGTTCTGGCCGACGTAGCAGCTCATCGCGGTCCGGCCGAGCGCGATGAGCCCGCGCCGCACCGGACCGGCCGGGCCGCGCAGCCGGGCCAGGACCTCCGGGACCAGGCCGAGCAGCCCCAGCGCGACCAGCGGGGCGACCAGGTAGCGCTCGACGAGGAACCACGGGTCACCGCCGAGCGTGGTGAACACCGTGAGCAGCGCCCCGGCGACGCCGGTGCCGATCAGCCGTCGGCGCAGGGTGGTCGCACCGGCGTCGAACAGCCCGGCGCGCAGCAGCGCGGACCCGGTCAGGAACAGCACCACCGCCGACGGGACGATCAGCACGAGCTCGACCCGGTACAGCAGCGGGTCGGCCAGCCGTGCGGCCACCTGCCCGGTCCAGGTCGCCGGGTACGGCGGGAGCGGCACGTCGGCGCCGGTGCTCTCGGCCGTCGCGGCGGTCGCACCACCCACCAGCAGCACCGTGACCGCCCCGGCGACGCAGGCGGCCGCCACCCGCACCCGCGCCGACCGCCCCACCAGCCACGCGACGAGCACCGAGGCGATCGCGTAGCCCATCAGCACGTCGAACTCGAAGACCAGCACGTAGTGCAGCAGTCCCTCGGTGAACAGGATCGCGGCGCGGACGAGGTGGCGGCCCGGCCACCGCAGGCCGCGACGCACCGCGGAGCGGTACTGCAGCTCCATCCCGATCCCGAACAGCAGAGTGAGCAGCGCGAGGAACTTCCCGTTCGCGACGGCGCGGAGCACGGTGTCGAGCCACCAGCCCCCGGCGAAGCCGGCGAACACCGCGCCCGGCCCGCGCGGGTCGGCGAACACCCAGACGTTCGTCGCGAAGGTCCCGGCGATCGCGAGGCCACGGAGCACGTCCGGGGCGGTGAGGCGGTCACCGGACACCGGTGCGCTCCCGGTCCCCGCTGCCGGGGAAGACGGTCGCCCACAGCGGCCCCACGACGAACCAGATCCCGGCGACCAGCGACGCCGTCGCGAGCCAGGACCACATCGGGTCCTCCGGCCAGGCGCCCGGCGCCGGGAACGCGCGGCCGCCGGCCACCGACAGCAGGACCAGCACCGCCGCCGTGACGACCCAGGCGGCGACGACCTTGCCGTACTCGCGCCACTCGTACCGCGTCCGGGCGACCCCGCCCCGGGGCGGTCGCACCGGTGCCGGGCCGCCCGCGAAGCGGTGGGCGACCCGGACGTCGGCCCACCGCACCAGAGAGTGCCCGAACGCGACGGTGACCCCGAGGTAGAGCGCGGCCAGCCCGTGCACCCGCGACGGCGCGCCGCCGGTCGCCAGGTCCACCGTCGAGGCGGTGACCAGCACGAGGTCCATCAGCGGCACCCCCAGCAGCAGCACCGCCCCCAGGCTCCGGCGGCGCAGCACGTAGCGCGCGCCCAGCCCGGCCAGCAGGAACACCCAGAACCCGATCTCGGCACCGACGATCAGCCACAGCAGCGGCTCGGCGAACAAGGACTCCCCCATGGCCGGTGATCGTGCCGACCCGGCCGCGGCGACGCGTCCGGCGTGCGACCGATCCGCGCGTACCACCTTCGACGGACGCCGCGCGGGCGCCGGGCGTGCTGGGATGGGGTGTGATCACGTACCTGGTGAACCGCGACGGCGGCGCACCCTCGGTGCTGCGGGACGCCGGTACCGGCGTGGTGTGGTTCGTGGTCGGGCTGCTGCTGATCTGGGCACTGCCCGACGCGGGGATCGCCTGGTGGGGCGCGGACACCGGGGCGACGACGACGTCGCTGCTGGTCATGGGGCTGGGCTGCGCCGCGTCGGCGGTGCGCCGGATCGGGGTGCCCGCCGGCCTGCTGGTCGGCACGGCGGCCCTGGTCGCGGGTCCCGTACTGGGCGGCCGCACCGAGATCGGGACGGTGCTCGTGTTCACCGACCTGCTCTACTGCGCCGTGGTGTTCCCGCCACGGCGCACCGCGCGTGCGGTGGCCGTCGCCGCCGGTGGGGTCGCCACCGTCCTCGGTGTCGCCGCGCTGCTCGTGGCGGGCACCCGCACCGGCACCTACGCCGTGCTCAACCTGACGCTGGTGGTCGGGCTCCCGCTGGTCTGGGGGCTGGAGGTGCGCCGGTTCCGGGACCTGGCGGCCGTCGAGCGGGAACGGGCCGTCGCGGCGGAGCGGACGGCGGCCCGGGAGCGGGACGCCGCCGTCGCCGCGGAACGTGCCCGGATGGCCCGCGACCTGCACGACGTCGTGGCCGGACGGCTGTCGGCGATCGCGCTGCAGTCCGAGGCGGCGCTGCAGCCCGGCGCCGACCCCGCGCTGGTCCGGCGGGTGCTGGGGACGGTGCGGTCCTCCGGCGTCGCCGCGCTCGGGGAGATGCGCACGATGATCGGGCTGCTGCGCGACGGCGACACCGCCGACCCGCCCGGGGCTCCCGCCCGGCTGTCCGAGGTCGACACCCTGCTCGGCGAGGCCCGCGCCGCCGGTCTGTCCCCCGTCCTGTGCGACGGGCGCGGTGCGGCCCCGCTGCCCGCCCCGGTCGACCTCGCCGGGTACCGGATCGTGCAGGAGTCGCTGACCAACGCGGCGAAGCACGCGCCCGGCTCGGACGTGACGGTGCGCCTCACCGACACCCCCGACACCCCGCACTCGACGAGCCGACTGCTCGTCGAGGTGCGCAACGGCCCCGGCCGGCGCCCTGCGGCGGGCCCCGGGCTGCACGGCGGCACCGGGCTCGACGGCCTGCGCGAGCGCGCCCGGGCCGTCGGAGGCACCCTGGACGCGGGCCCCGACGACGACGGCTGGCTCGTCCGGGCCGACCTGCCCCTGGGCCCGGCGGAGGTGGGGCGGTGACCATCCGGGTGGTCGTCGCCGACGACCAGGAGGCCGTCCGCACCGGGCTGGTGCTGATCCTCGGCTCGGCACCGGACATCGACGTCGTCGCCGAGGTCGCCGACGGGCTCGCCGCGGTGCGGGCCGCCGCCGAGCACCGGCCCGACGTGGTGCTGATGGACATCCGGATGCCCGGCATCGACGGCATCGAGGCCACCCGGCGGATCACCGGGAGCAGGCCCACCGGAACGGGCGCCGGCACCGCGGCGGGGTCCACGCAGGTCCTGGTCCTGACCACGTTCGACCTCGACGAGCTCGTCGACGGCGCGCTCGCGGCGGGTGCCGGCGGGTTCCTGCTCAAGTCGGTCGACGCGGCCCGGCTCACCGACGGGGTCCGGGCCGTCGCCCGCGGCGAGGGCGTGCTGGCGCCGGAGGTGACCCGGCGGGTGATCCGCCGCTACGCGGGGGCGCCGCGGCCGTCGTCGGTGCCGGGGCTGGAGAGGCTCACCGCACGCGAGACCGACGTGCTCGCCGGGCTGGGCCGCGGGCTGTCGAACGCGGAGCTGTCCGCGGAGCTGATGATCTCGGAGGGGACGACGAAGACGCACGTCTCGCGCGTCCTGGCGAAGCTGGGCCTGCGCTCCCGCACCCAGGCCGCGATCGCCGCGCAGGAGGCGGGGCTGGTCCGTCCCGGGCCCTGACACGACCACGGCCCGCGCCCCGGGGAGGGACGCGGGCCGTGGGTGCGCGGGTCAGCGCGCGCCGTGCGCGGTCTCCAGGGCGCGGCGGGTCAGCACCTGCACCAGGTGGGTGCGGTAGGCGACCGACCCGTGGGTGTCGGCGGGCGGCTCGGCACCCTCGGCGGCCAGCGCGGCCGCCTCGGCGATGCTCTTCCCCTCCGCCAGCGCCCGCTCGGTGGCGGACGCCCGCAGCGCGGTCGAGCCCATGTTGACCAGGCCGATGCGGTCGTCGGACACGGCGACGGCGACGATCGCCCAGTCGTTGCTGCGACGGGTGAACTTCTCGTACGCCCAGCCCTTGTCCCCGCAGCGCGGGATCCGGATCTCGACGATCAGCTCGTCGGGCTCGCGGACCGTGGTGAACACGCCGGTGTAGAACTCGCCGATCGGCACGGTCCGCTTCCCGCGCGGCCCCTGCAGGACGACGGTGGCGTCCAGCGCGAGCAGCGCGGCGGGCAGGTCCGCGGCCGGGTCGGCGTGGGCGACGGTGCCGCCCAGCGTGCCCCGGGCCCGGATCTGCGGGTCGCCGACGGTGCGGGCGACGGCCCCGAGCAGCGGGACCTCCTTCGCGACCTCGGCCGAGTCGACCACGTCGCGGTGCTTGGTCGCCGCACCGACGGCGAGCTCGTCGCCCTCGACGCGGATGTAGCTCAGCTCCGGCAGCCGGCCGATGTCGATCAGGAACTCCGGCGCGCCGAGGCGCACCTTCATGACCGGGATCAGGGAGTGGCCGCCGGCCAGGACGCTGGCGTCCTCGCCCTTCTCGGCGAGCAGCGCGATGGCGTCGTCGAGGGTGTCGGGGCGGGCGTAGTCGAACGCGAGGGGGATCATGCGCCGGCCTCCCCACGGGAGAAGGCGGGCGCGGTGCGCAGCGCGTCGGACTCGGCCTCGGCCTTCTGCGCGGCGTCCGGGTCCTTGCCCGCGGCGACGAGCACGGCGCGCACGATGTTGTGGTAACCGGTGCAGCGGCAGAGGTTGCCCTCCAGGCCCTCACGGACCTTCCGCTCGTCCAGGTCGTCGTCGTGGCTGATCAACGACACCGCGGACATGACCATGCCCGGGGTGCAGAAGCCGCACTGCAGCCCGTGCTCGGACCGGAACGCCGCGGTGACCGGGTGCTCGGGGCGGCCCTCGGACGCGCCGTCGAGCCCCTCCATGGTGGTGACCGACTGCTGGTCGGCCTGCACCGACAGCACGGTGCACGACTTGACCGCGTCGCCGTCGAGCAGCACGGTGCACGCACCGCAGGACGTGGTGTCGCAGCCGATGTTGGTGGCCTTCAGCCCGACGGTCTCCCGCAGGTAGTGCGCGAGCAGCTGGCGGGGCTCCACGTCGGCGCTGGTGGGCTCACCGTTGACGGTGATCTCGACCTTCACTCGGACGCCTCCTGGGCAGCGTTGATGGCTTCCCAGACCCGCATCGGGGTCAGGGGCATGTCGATGTGCGTGACGCCGAGGTGGGACAGGGCGTCGATGACCGCGCTCTGGGTGGCGGGGGTGGAGCCGATCGTCCCGGCCTCGCCGATGCCCTTGTAGCCCATCGGGTTGACCGGCGTCGGGGTCGTCATCTCGACCAGGTCGAAGCTGGGCAGCTCGGCCGCCGACGGGATGCCGTAGTCGGCGAAGGTCCCGGTGAGCGGCTGGCCCTCCTCGTCGTACATGACCTCCTCGAGCAGCGCCTGCGCGATGCCCTGGGCGATCCCGCCGTGCCGCTGCCCGTCGCAGAGCAGCGGGTTGAGGATGGGACCCGCGTCGTCGACGGCGATGATCTTCTCGACCGTCACCTTGCCGGACTCGGTGTCGACCTCGACGACGCAGACGTGCGCACCGAACGGGAAGGTCGGCTTCTTGCCGTCCCAGGTGGTGTCGACCTTGAGCTGCTCGGCGGCGGCCAGCTCCGCCAGCGTCACCGACTTCGCGCCGGGGACGCCCTTGACGGTGATCGCGGCGTTCGCCGGGTCGAGCTCCAGGTCCTCGACGCTCGCCTCGAGCAGGTCGGCCGCGCGCTGCTTGGCCAGGTCGATCAGCTCGGCCGAGGCCTGGTGCACCGCGACGCCGCCGGTCTGCAGCGACCGCGACCCCATGGTGCCGCCGCCGCGCGGGACGAGGTCGGTGTCGCCGTGCTTGACGGTGATCTTCTCGATCGGGACGCCGAGCTGGTCGGACGCGAGCATCGCCCACGCCGTCGCGTGCCCCTGGCCGTGCGGGGAGGTGCCGGTCAGCACCGTCACCGAGCCGTCGGGGTGGACCTCGACCGAGGCGTCCTCGGCGAACGCGCCACCGCCGGTGATCTCGACGTAGGAGGACACGCCGATGCCGATCTGGCGGGCGTCGCCGGACTCGCGGCGGGCCTTCTGCTCGGCGCGCAGCCGGTCGTAGCCGGCGTTCTCCAGGGCGAGGTCGATCGCCTTGGCGTACTCGCCGGAGTCGTACTCCACCCCGCCCTTGGTCTGGAACGGGAACCGGTCCGGGGCGACGACGTTGAGCTTGCGGACCTCGGCCGGGTCCTTGCCGATCTCGGCCGCGAACAGGTCCATCGCACGCTCGATCGCGGCGGTCGCCTCGGGGCGGCCGGCGCCGCGGTAGGCGGCGACCGAGGTCGTGTTGGTGACGACGGCCTTCGCGCGGGAGTCGACGTGCTCGATGTCGTAGGTGCCGGGCGCCATCATCCGCGTGAACATCGGCAGGAAGGTGCCCAGGCGCGGGTAGGCGCCGAGGTCCTGCACGACGTCGAGCCGGTAGTGGGTGACCTTGCCCGCGCGAGTGCCGCCGATCGTGACGGTCTGGCGCTGGGCGCGGCCCTGCACCATTCCGGTCATGTTCTCGGAGCGGGACTCGTTCCAGCGGACCGGACGGCCCTGCTGCCGGGCGAGCCACGCGACGAGGGCGAACTCGGGGTCGGACCCGATCTTCGCGCCGAAGCCGCCGCCGACGTCCGGCAGGACGACCCGCACCTTCTCCTTGTCCAGGCCCAGCCAGCCGGCGATCTCGTCGCGGCCGCCCTGGGCGTTCTGGTTGGACATGTAGACGGTGACGCGGTCGCCCTCCCAGAAGGCGCTCGCGGCGCGGGTCTCCAGCGGGGCCGCGGCCAGGCGCTGGTTCACCAGGTCCCGGGTGACGACGACCTCGCAGCCGTCGAAGAACGAGGCGTCCTGCTCCTCGTCGTGCCCGTAGGCGGCCGCGGTGTTGGTCCCGGCCTCCGGGAACAGCAGCGTCTCGTCGCGGGCGGCGGCCAGCGGGTCGATCACCACGTCCAGGGGCTCGTACTCGACGTCGACCAGCTCGGCCGCGTCCTCACCCTGGTAGAACTCCTCGGTGAGGACCGCGGCGACCGGCTCGCCGACGAACCGCACGCGGTCGGTCGCGAGGAACGGTCGGGTCATGGCCTTGTTCGCGCCCGGGAACAGCAGTGCCGGTGTGATGTCGAGGTCGGCCCCGGTGACGACGGCGACGACGCCGGGCGACGCGAGCGCCGCCGAGGTGTCGATCGACGTGATCGTCGCGTGGGCGAGCGGGGAGCGGACGAGCGTCAGGTGCAACGCCCCGGTCAGCCGCTCCTCGGTCAGGTCGTCGGTGTAGGTCGCGCCGCGCGTGAGGAAGACCGGATCCTCGGTGCGGACGACGCGGGTGCCCAAGATGCTCATCGGACGCGAGCGTATACATCTCGACGGGCCTGTGCGATGCAGACCACAGCGCCCGATCCCCAGGTCAGGGCACCCTTCGCGGAGCGACGCGCGGGCGGATCACCGCATCTGCGGCACGCCGGGGGCCGGTCGGCCCCGACCTCGGATCTGTTGAGATCGCATCCATCTCGTATCCAAGGACCGGCGAGGGTCAGTCGCGTTCGTCCCACCACGGCCGTACGGCCCACAGCGCCGAGACCGGGCCGTGCCCGGCGCCCAGTGGGTAGGCGTGGCGGACCGCCTCGACGATGTAGCGCTTCCCGAACCGGACCGCCGCCTCCAGCTCCATCCCGCGGGCGAGCCCGGACGCGATCGCGGCGGCCAGGGAGTCCCCGCCGCCGTGGGTGTGGCCGGTGTCGAAGCGCGGGCCGGGCAGCTCGACGGCGGTCTCGCCGTCGTAGAGCAGGTCCAGGCAGCCGTCGGTGTCCTCGGCGAGGTGGCCGCCCTTCACCAGGACCGCGCGCGGGCCGAGCGCGTGCAGCGCCTTCGCCGCGGCGTACTGGCCCGCGCGGTCGTGGACGTCGTGCTCGACGAGCAGCCGGATCTCGTCGAGGTTCGGGGTGACCAGCGTGGCCCGCGGGAACAGCGTGTGCCGGTAGGCGTCCAGCGCCTCGGCGGCCAGCAGCGGGTCCCCGTGCATCGAGGCCGCGACCGGGTCGACGACGAACGGCGTGGCCAGACCGGCGCCGATGCCGCATCCGTCGCAGGCCCGCGCGACGGCCTCGATGATCTCGGCGTTCGCGAGCATCCCGGTCTTCGCGGCCTGCAGCCCGATGTCGGAGGCGACCGTGGAGATCTGCTCGGCGATCGTGTCGACCGGGATCGTGTGCACGCCGGTGACGCCCACCGAGTTCTGCACGGTCACCGCGCAGACGGCGAGGCAGCCGTGCACCCCGCAGGCGGCGAAGGTGCGCAGGTCCGCGGCGATGCCCGCGCCGCCGCCGGAGTCGGTCCCGGCGATCGTCATGACCCGCGGGGGTGTGGTGCCGACGGTGGGTTCCATGGACGTGTCCTCCCTGGCCGGCATTACCCGGCCGGTACGCGGTCGGCGACGCCGGTCCGGTGGGACCCGGCCGCCCTCTCAGCCCGCCTGCTCCGCGAGCTCCCGCGTCGTGCGTGGTCGCCGACGACGGTAGACGGTGCCGGGGCCGCGGGGGGGGGATCCCCGCGGCCCCGGCGGTGCACGTCCCGGTCCGGGCCTCAGTCCGTGGCGGAGATCGGCAGGTAGACCCGGCCGCCCTCGTCCCGGAACTCCCCGGACTTCTCCGCCATCCCGGCCTCGATCGCCTCCACGCTGGTCAGCCCGTGCGCCTCGGCGTAGTCCCGGACGTCCTGGGTGATCTTCATCGAGCAGAACTTCGGCCCGCACATCGAGCAGAAGTGCGCCGTCTTCGCGGGCTCGGCCGGCAACGTCTCGTCGTGGTAGGCGGTCGCGGTGTCCGGGTCGAGCGAGAGCGCGAACTGGTCACGCCAGCGGAACTCGAACCGGGCCTGCGAGAGCGCGTCGTCGCGGGCCTGGGCGTGCGGGTGGCCCTTGGCCAGGTCCGCGGCGTGCGCGGCGATCTTGTAGCTGATCACCCCGACCTTGACGTCGTCGCGGTTCGGCAGGCCCAGGTGCTCCTTCGGGGTGACGTAGCAGAGCATCGCGGTCCCGGCCTCGGCGATGCGGGCTGCGCCGATCGCGGAGGTGATGTGGTCGTAGCCGGGCGCGATGTCGGTGGCCAGCGGGCCGAGGGTGTAGAACGGCGCCTCGTCGCACCACTCCTCCTCCAGCCGCACGTTCTCGACGATCTTGTCCATCGGGACGTGGCCGGGGCCCTCGATCATGACCTGCACGTCGTGGCCGCGGGCGATCCTCGTCAGCTCGCCGAGGGTGGCGAGCTCGGCGAGCTGGGCCTCGTCGTTCGCGTCGGCGATCGAGCCGGGGCGCAGGCCGTCGCCGAGGGAGAACGTGACGTCGTAGCGGCGCAGGATCTCGCACAGCTCGTCGAAGTGGGTGTAGAGGAACGACTCGGCGTGGTGCGCCAGGCACCACGCGGCCATGATCGACCCGCCGCGGGAGACGATCCCGGTGACCCGCTTCGCGGTGAGCGGCACGTGGCGCAGCAGCACGCCGGCGTGCACGGTCATGTAGTCCACGCCCTGCTCGCACTGCTCGAGCACGGTGTCGCGGTAGACCTCCCAGCTCAGGGCGGCCGGGTCACCGTTCACCTTCTCGAGGGCCTGGTAGATCGGGACGGTGCCGATGGGGACCGGCGAGTTGCGCAGGATCCATTCGCGGGTCTCGTGGATGTCCCGGCCCGTCGACAGGTCCATCACGGTGTCGGCACCCCACCGCGTCGCCCACACCATCTTCTCCACCTCCTCGGCGATCGAGGAGGTCACCGCGGAGTTGCCGATGTTGGCGTTGACCTTGGTGAGGAACCGCTTGCCGATGATCATCGGCTCGCACTCGGGGTGGTTGCGGTTGGCCGGGATCACGGCCCGGCCGCGGGCGACCTCGGCGCGGACGAGCTCCGCGTCGCACCGCTCGCGGACGGCGATGTAGGCCATCTCGGGGGTGACGATCCCGGCCCGCGCCCAGGACATCTGGGTCCCCGGCTCCCGCGACCCGACCCACGGCTCCCGCAGCCGGGGCAGCCCGGCGTGCAGGTCGACGGTCGCGTCGGAGTCGGTGTACGGGCCGGAGGTGTCGTAGACGTCGTGGTGCTCGCCGTTGGAGAGCGAGATCCGCCGGACCGGGACGGTGATGCCGTCGGGTCCGGGGATCCAGGCCTTGGCCGACCCCTGGATCGGGCCGGTGGTGACCTGCTGCGGGCGCACTGGTGCCGTTGTCATGACAGTCCTCCCTGGCCGGCATTACCCGGCCGGTTCTGCGGTCGGCGACCGGCGAGTCGCCCTCTCAGCCCCGCGCGACGGAGCTCCCGCGTGTTCAGTTGGTCGTGCACCCGCACCGTAGGCACCGTCCGGCGACGCGCACCAGCCCCTCACCCGGCTGCGAGGAATGATCACAGGAGGTATCGGGTTCTCCACCGTTATGACGCAGAACGCTGAGCTCTCCCCGACCGACTGGGTCCGCGAGCAGACCGAGAAGATCCTCGAGAACGGCACCACCGAGGGCGTCACGGTCATGGACCGTCCGA
Organism: Pseudonocardia sp. ICBG1034; assembly: GCF_020131375.1. Taxonomy (NCBI): domain Bacteria; kingdom Bacillati; phylum Actinomycetota; class Actinomycetes; order Pseudonocardiales; family Pseudonocardiaceae; genus Pseudonocardia; species Pseudonocardia sp. ICBG1034. The sequence goes on along the minus strand of NZ_JAHLEK010000015.1, from coordinate 602,369 downwards.
TCATCCTGGTCACGACGACCGGCGCGAAGTCCGGCAAGCAGCGCTACGTGCCGGTGATGCGCGTCGAGCACGGCGGCTCCTACGCGATGATCGCGTCCAAGGGCGGCACCCCGGAGCACCCGGCCTGGTACCACAACGTCGTCGCGAACCCGCAGGTCCAGGTGCAGGACGGCACGCAGACCGGCACCTTCGTCGCCCGCGAGGTCACCGGGGACGAGCGCCAGGAGTGGTGGGACCGCTCCGTCGACGCCTACCCGCCCTACGCCGAGTACCAGGAGAAGACCTCCCGGGTCATCCCGGTGTTCGTGCTGGAGCCCGCGAGCTGAGCCCGGCGCCCGCGCTCCCGGTCCGCACCGGGCGCGCGGGCGGTCCCTCAGGCCGCGGCGACGCCGTGCGCGGGCTCGACCCGTCCGGCGCGGCGCATCGGCCCCACCGAGGCGACCACGGCGACGGCGACCACCACCGCGGCCAGCCCGCCGAGCTGGCCCAGCGGCAGCGCCGTGACCGAGCCGATGCCGGTCGCCCGCAGCGCCAGCAGGCCGTAGACACCGCCCAGCACGACGCCGAGCACCGCCGCGACCGCACCGGCGAGTGCCGCCTCGAACGCCACCGCCCGCCGGGCCGCGGCCCGCGACAGACCGAGCGTGCGCAGCAGTGCGATCTCCCGGGTCCGCTCGCTGACCGACAGCGCGAGGGTCACCCCGACCCCCACGACGGCGACGAGCAGCGTGATCCCGACCAGCCCCAGCCCGATCCCGCGGACCGCCCCGACCGCGGACTCGGTCTGCTCCCGCAGCTCCGCGGTGAACGTGACGGGCGCCTCGCCCGCGGCCCGCACCACCGCCGTACGCACCGCGACCGGGTCGGCCCCCGGCGCCGGGTCGACGAGCACCGTGCCGTCGGACACCCTGGCGGTCAGCGCGGGCTCGGCGTCGAGGCGGGCCACGAGCGTCGCGGCCTCGGCGTCGTCGCCGGCGAACACGACGATGTCGGCCGGGTAGTTCCGTTCGATCGACGCCGTCGCGTCGGCCGAGGCGCCGGCCACGGCCACCAGCAGCGCCGCGGTCAGGCCCACGCCCAGTGACAGCACCGTCGTCATCGCCGCGGTGCGCCGCGACATCCGCCGCGCGTTGCCCACCGCGATCCGGCCCGGTGCCCAGCGTGCGACGACCGGCGCCACCAGCGCCGCCGCCCCGGACACCACGAACGGCCCGGTCACCACGAGCGCCGCGAACACCAGCATCCCGGACAGCGCGGCCAGCGCCGTCCCCGCCAGCGGGCTCCCCATGCCCACCCCGGCGACGGCGAGGACCACGGCCGGGACGAGCGCGACCGCGGCGAGCGGCAGCCGTACCCGGGCCCGCGGTGCACGGGCCCCGCTCGCGTCCGCCGCGCCGAGCGCCACCACCGGCGGGGTCCGCCCGGCGGCGAGCGCCGGGGCCAGCGCGGCCGCCACCGTCACGAGGACCGCCAGCAGTACGCACCCCGCGAGCCGCCCCCACGGCACCACGAGCGCCGGGGCGTCCAGCCCGGCCGCGCCCGCCGCCGCGAGAGCGGCCCACCCGCCCGCGACGGCCACGAGCGCCCCGGCGACCCCCGCGACCAGCCCGGTGAGCGCCGCCTCGACCAGCACCGACCGCGTCACCTGCCCGCGGCCCGCGCCGACGCAGCGCAGCAGCGCCAGCTCACGGGTACGGCGGGCCAGGACGATCCGGAACGTCGAGGCGACCACCACGGCCGCGGCGACCAGCGCCAGCCCGACGAACACCGACAGCCCGGCGAGCAGCGCGTCCGCCGACGCCGAGGCCGACGCCAGGTCCTCGGTGCGCTGGTCGTCGGCGGTCCGGACACCGGTGACGCCCGGGACGGCGGCGAGCGCGGCCGGGTCCGGGTCACCCGCGACGGCGGTCCGGTGGCCGGACAGACCGGCGGCGGCCGGGTCGTCGTCGCGCACGACGAGCACGTCGCCGTACCCGGAACGGACCGGCACCACGCCGGTGACGGTCAGCGTGCGGTCGCCGAGGCCGACGGTGGCGCCGGGGGCGAGCCCGGTGCGCTCCGCGGTGACCGCCCCGATCAGCGCCTCCCCCGGCCCGGACGGCAGGCGACCGGCCGTCACCGGCTCCAGCCCCTGCAGCGGCCCGGTCATCGGATCGGTGCTCAGCAGCCAGCTGCCGCTCGCACCACCCGCGACGACGGCGGCCGGCCCCGACCGGGCGGTCGACACCCCGGTCACCCCGGGCACCGCGCGCAGCCGGTCCTCCAGCTCCGTGGTGGCGGCCCCGTCGGAGGTGTCGGTCTCCACGGCGAACGTCGCGCCCGCGGGCACCGAGGACGTGCTCCCGACGAGGTCGGCGCGCAGGCTCGCGGTCAGCAGCACCGCACCGGCGGCGAACACCGTCGCCACCAGCACGGCCAGTCCGGTCAGCAGCAGCCGGCGCGGGCTGCGCCGGGCACCGGCGACCGCGGCGCGGGTCGCGGGGTTCACCGGGTCACCGGCCCGGTGGCCGTCACGTCGGACAGGGCGGGGTCGTCGGCGCCGGTCAGCGCGCCCATCGCGGACAGCACCCGGTCCGGGGTGGGCCGGCCCAACCGGCCGGCGGCACGGCCGTCGCGCAGCAGCAGGACCTGGTCCGACGCGGAGGCGGCGATCGGGTCGTGGGTGACCATGACGACGGTCTGGCCGTAGTCGTCGACGCAGGCCCGCAGCAGACCCAGCAGTTCGCGCCCGGAACGCGTGTCGAGCGCGCCGGTCGGCTCGTCGGCGACGACGATCTCCGGGCGGCCGAGCAGCGCCCTGGCCACCGCGACGCGCTGACGCTGCCCGCCGGACAGCTCCGAGGGCAGGTGGGTGAGCCGGTCGGCGATGCCGAGCCGTTCGACGAGCTCGGCCCGCCAGGCGTGGTTCGGCCTGCGCCCGGCCAGGGAGGCGGCCAGGTCGATGTTCTCGCCCGCGGTGAGGTTCGGCAGCAGGTTGCCGTCCTGGAAGACGAAGCCCATCCGGTCGCGCCGGACGCGGGTCAGCGCGGTGTCGTCGAGGCTCCCGAGGTCGGTCCCGCCCAGCAGCACCTGCCCGGACGTGGGCCGGTCCAGCCCGGCCAGGCAGTGCAGCAGTGTCGACTTGCCCGATCCGCTCGGGCCCATCACCGCGGTGAACCGCCCCGCGGGCAGCCACAGGGTGACGCCGTCGAGGGCGCGGACCGTGGCGCGCCCCCGCCCGTAGGTGCGCACCAGGTTCACCGTCGCCGCGGCGACCTGCGACGGCACGTCGGCCGGATTCCTCAACCCCTCGATCATGACGACGAGGCTGCCGCTCGACGGGGGTCCGGGGCATCGGCCCGTGGTAGGGCGTTGCCCGGCCGGGTCGTCGTACTTCCGACCGAGGTCGGAGGGTCGCCGCCCGCCCTACGGTGTGTCCCATGAGCACCGCACCACGCCGCGGCCGCCCGTTCCTGGCCGGGCTCGAGCTGCTCGCCTACCTGTTCTGGGCGGGGTGCGACGCCGTCCTGGCGATGAACTACGTGGGCTTCTGGGTGCCGAGCGGAGCGGTGTACGGCCTGCTCGTGGCAGGCGTGGTGCTCCTCCGGTACCGGACGGGCAGCACGGCGCTCCCCGTGGCGGTGGTCGCCTACGGACTGTCCGCAGCCGGCTCGGTCGCGGGGGTGGTGACCGGCGGGATCCCGTTCGTGTCGCTGACCGAGCTGTTCGCGCTGGCCGTGGTCACGGTGTCGGTCGTGCGGACCGCACCGGTCCGGGTCGTGCTCGCGACGGCGGTGGTGTCGCTGTGCCTCATCGTGGGCATGCCGCTGCTGCGCGTGCCGGACATCGACCGCGAGGTGTTCGCCAGCCTGACCGTGGTCGGCTGGGCCGGGACGATGGTCGTCGCGACCGCGGCGCGCGAGCTGTGGCAGCGCCGCTCGGCCCGGCTCGCCCAGGCCCGCAACGACGAGCGCCTGGAGCTGGCCCGCGAGCTGCACGACACCGTCGCCCACCACGTGACCGCGATCGTGGTGGCCGCGCAGGCCGGGGTCGTCGTCGCGGGGAGCCGCCCGGAGGAAGCCGGCCGGGCGCTGGAGTCCATCGAGCGGGCCGGCGCCGAGGCCCTCGACGGGATGCGCCGCATGGTCGGGGTGCTGCGCGCCGGTGCCGACGGCGGAGCCGACCGCGCCCCCGGCCACGACATCGCCGACGTCGAGGACGTCGTCGCGCGGTTCGACCCCGACCGCACCCGCACCCGGCTGGAGATCGCCCCCGAGGTGCGGACCGCCGTGCTCGGGCCCGCGGTCGCGGCGACCGCGTTCCGGGTGGTGCGCGAGGCCCTGACCAACGTGCACCGGCACGCCCCCGGCGCGACGACGGTGTCGGTCGGCGTGCACCTGCAGGCCGGGAGACTGGTGACCGTGGTGCACAACGACGGGACCGGGACCGAGAACCCGCTGCGCGACCCGGGCGGGTTCGGGCTGGCCGGGATGCGTGAGCGGGTGGAGGCCCTCGACGGCTCGCTGCACGCCGGGCCGGACGGGCCCGGCCGGTGGATCGTCGTCGCCGAGGTGCCCGCCGGGGCGGGCCGGTGACCGCCGTCCGCGTCCTGCTCGCCGACGACCAGGAGATGGTGCGCACCGGCTTCGGGCTGATCCTGTCCGCCGAGGACGGCATCGAGGTCGTCGGCGAGGCCGCGACCGGCACCGACGCCGTCGCCATGGCCCGCGAGCTGCGCCCGGACGTCGTGCTCATGGACGTTCGGATGCCGGGGATGGACGGGATCACCGCGACCCGCGCGCTGAGCGCGGACCCGTTCCCCCCGCGGATCGTCGTGGTGACGACCTTCGATCTCGACGAGTACGTCTACGGCGCGCTGCGCTCGGGGGCCTGCGGGTTCCTGCTGAAGACGGCGGGCCCGCGGCTGCTCGTCGAGGCGGTCCGGGCCGCCGCGGCGGGCGACGCTCTCGTGTCGCCGTCGGTCACCGTGCGGCTGCTGGAGCGGCTGACCGAGCCGGAGCCGGCCCGTGCCGAGGTCCGGGCCACGCTGTCCCCGCGCGAGCTGGAGGTGGTGAAGGCGGTCGCCCGGGGCCGGACGAACTCCGAGATCGCCGGGGACCTGTTCGTCTCGCTGTCCACGGTGAAGACCCACATCGCCAACATCGGGTCCAAGCTGGACGCCCGCAACCGGGTGGAGATCGCGGCGTGGGCCTGGGAGAACCGGCTCGTCGAGTAGGGCCGGACCCCTCAGGCCCGGGCCGCGCTCCGGCCGACCGGGGCGAGCGGGCCACGCGGCGCGGGGATCCGCAGCGATGCGGCGACGTCGCCGAGCGCCTCCGGGTAGGCGACCGGCGCGACCGGCAGCGCGGGGACGTCGGAGTCGAGCACGGCACCGGCGGAGCGGGCGCGGTCGTGGTCGGAGGAACGGGCGTCCCACAGCTCGAACAGCGGCTGCGCGGCCATGACCAGCAGCACCGCGAGGACGGGGGCGACGGCGAGGATCGAGAGCAGCATGGGGACCACGGTGCCCGCCGGGGGCACCCCGCCACATCGGCCGCGGGGCCGGTCTCCCGGGCCGACCCCTAGTACCGGGGTATGACTCCCGGGGTCGGACCCGGGGTCATCCCCGGGGGACGTCCTCGGCCTCGACGGCCGACGGGTCCCACGAGTCCGACGGCGAGCCCCAGCCGTTGCGCTTGAGCATCTTCTTCGCCGCGCGCCGGTGGCGGCCCATCAGCCGGTCCAGGTACAGGTGACCGTCGAGGTGGTCGGTCTCGTGCTGCAGGCACCGGGCGAAGAACCCGCGCCCCTCGTAGGAGACCGGCTCACCGTCGAGGTCGGTGCCGGTGACCCGGGCCCACTCCGCCCGGCCGGTCGCGAAGTTCTCGCCGGGCACCGACAGGCAGCCCTCCTGGTCGTCGTCCGGGTCGGGCATGACCTCCGGGATCCCGTCGGTCTCCAGCACCGGGTCGACCACGACACCGCGCCGCATCGTGCGCGTCTCCTCGTCGGGGCAGTCGAAGACGAACAGCCGCAGGTCCACTCCCACCTGGTTGGCCGCGAGCCCGACGCCGTTCGCCGCGGCCATCGTCTCGAACATGTCCTCGACCAGCGTCCGAACCGTGTCGTCGACCGTGCCGACGGGGCGGGTGGGGGTGTGGAGCACGGGGTCGCCGACCATGCGGATGCGCAGAACCGTCACCGGAGCAGCCTACGGTCGCCGCCGGGCGTGACCCGGCCGGGCGGTTTCGGTGTCGTCCGACCCGCCCTCCAGGCGCGTCGCAGCCCGGGACCGTCGGTCCCCTGTGGTTGAATCCGCACCGCGAATGACAGACGTGTCGTTCGTCGTCGCGGCGCCCGGGCGGGGCCGCCGCAGCACGAGATCGTCGTCCGCTCGAGGAGCGTGATGGAGTCCGCCGGGTCCCTGCCGGAACGCCGCGGAGCGCACCGGCGCACCGCTGCCGCGTCCCCCCGCGAGCTCGACCGTCGCGAACGCGAGATCCTCGCGTTCGAGGCCCAGTGGTGGAAGTACGCGGGTGCCAAGGAACAGGCGATCCGCGAGCTGTTCGACATGTCGGCCACCCGCTACTACCAGGTGCTGAACGCCCTGGTCGACAAGCCCGAGGCGCTGGCGGTGGACCCGCTGCTGGTCAAGCGTCTGCGCCGGCTGCGTTCCAGCAGGCAGCGCACCCGCGCCGCCCGTCGCCTCGGCCTCGAGCCCTGACAGCCAGGAGGTCACGATGACCGCACCCGCGTCCGGCGGGCAGTCACCGCTGAAGATCGCCGGTATCGCGCTGATCGGCGTCGGTGTGGTCGCCGCTGTCGTCGGCCTGATCGGCCTCACCGGCGGCGGTGAGGACGGCGGCAACCAGGCCGCGCCCCCGTCGGCGTCGGCCGAGCCCGCCCCGGCCCCGGCCCCCGCTCCGGGGGACGGCACCGGCGACGGCGCCGCGCCCGGCACCGGTGGCACCCCCGCCCCGGGCACCCCCGGGGAGACCTCGCCGTTCACCCCCGGAGCGCCCGGCACGCCGGGCTCCCCGGGGTACGACGGCGCGGGCCCGGCCGTCGCCGCGCCGCCCGCCGCGGGCTCCGGCTCCGCGGGCCAGGGCGGCTCCGGCTCCGCCGCCGGTGAGGGCTCCGCCGTCGCGGCCCGCCCGGTCGTGCGGATCTACAACAACTCGACCATCCGCGGTCTCGCCGAGAAGGCGGCCGGGGAGTTCCGTACCAACGGCTGGACCGTGTCCCAGGTGCAGAACTACTCCCAGGGCGTCATCCCGACCACGACCGTCTACTACCGGCAGGGCACCGGCGAGAAGGCCGCCGCCGAGGAGATCGCGAAGAAGTTCGGCATCCGTTCCGAGCCCCGCTTCGACGGCATCCAGGACGCGACGCCCGGCGTCATCGTCATCGTGACGCGGGACTTCTCCGCCGCCTGACGCTCCACACGCACGACGGCCCCGGACGCCTCCGCGTCCGGGGCCGTCGGCGTTCCGGGCCCGTCCGTGTGCCGGGACTCAGCCGTCGCTGCGGCGGCGGGCGTAGGCCTCCAGCTCGGCGACCTGCGCCGGGTCCAGCGACGCCCGGACCGTGCGGCGCGCCGTCGCCAGGTGCGCGGCGGTCACCTCGCCCGCGTCGAGGGACTCGCGCATCGCGGTCAGCGCGGACTCGCGCAGCAGCGCCGCGCAGTCCGCGGCCGAGTAACCGTCCAGTTCGGACGCGAGTGCGTCGAGGTCCACGTCGTCGGCCAGCGGCACGTCGCGGCCCGCCGCGCGCAGGATGTCCGCCCGCGCGTCGGCGTCCGGCGGCGGCACGAACACCAGCCGCTCCAGCCGGCCCGGCCGCAGCATCGCCGGGTCGATCAGCTCGGGCCGGTTCGTCGCCCCGACCACGACGACCTCGCGCAGCGGTGTCGCGCCGTCCAGCTCGGTCAGCAGCGCGGCGACGACGCGGTCGGCCACCCCGGCGTCGGTGGAGCCGCCGCGACGCGGGGCGAGCGCGTCGACCTCGTCGAGGAAGATCAGTGCGGGGGCGGCCTCGGCCGCCCGGCGGAACAGCTCGCGGACCGCGCGCTCGGACTCGCCGACGTACTTGTCGAGCAGCTCGGCGCCCTTCACCGCGAACACGTTGAGGTCACCGGAGCCGGCGAGCGCACGCAGCAGGAAGGTCTTGCCACCACCCGGCGGGCCGTAGAGCAGCACCCCGCGCGGGGCGTCGACCCCGAGCCGGGCGAAGGAGTCCGGGTGGCGCAGCGGCCACAGCACGGCCTCGGTGAGGGCCGCCTTGACCTCGGTCATGTCACCGACGTCGTCGAGGGTGAGGCCGCCGCTGCCCAGCGTGCCGCCACCGGACAGCGAGATCGGGCGGACCGAGCCGACGGCGTCGAGCAGGTCGGACTGACGGACCTGCTCGGTGGGGTCGGAGCCGGTACCGCGCAGCGCAGCGCCCACCGCGGCCTCCCGGCGGACAGCCGCGAGGTCGGCGACGACGAACCCCGGTGTGCGGGCGGCGACCGCGCCCAGGTCGACGTCGTCGGCCCGGGGTACGTCGGCCAGCAGCCGCTCCAGCAGCGCACGCCGGGTCGCGGCGTCGGGCAGACCGACCGACAGCTCGCGGTCCACCAGGTCCGGCGCCCGCAGCCGCGGGTCCAGGGACTCCGGCTCGGCACTGGTGACGACGAGCGCGGGCCCGCCCGGCGCGGTCGCCGCGCGCAGCTCGTCGAGCACCAGGGCGGCCAGCGGCGGCGGGGCGGCGGCGGGGAGCAGGGCGTGCGCGTCGTGCACGAGCAGCACCGCGGGTGCGCCGGTGCGGGCCTGCGCGATCGCCGCCCGGACCCGCTCGACCGCGGCGGCCGGCTCGACGGCGGCGACCGCCGGGGCCACGAGCTCGACGCACCGGGCGCCCGCCGCCGCGGCCGCGCTGCGGACCAGTGTCGCCTTGCCCGCGCCCTCCGGCCCGGAGACGAGCACGCCGAGCCGGGCGTCGCCGCCGAGCCGGGTCAGCAGCTCCGGGCGGCGGAACATCAGCTCGAACCAGTCCAGCAGGCGGCGGGCGACGGCCTCGTTCGCGGCGAGGTCCTCCAGCGGCAGCACGGGCTCGGCGGGTCCGGCCGGCGCGTCGGCCCCGGCCGCGGCTCCCGTGGCCCGCACGGCGGAGGGGGCGGTGGAGCCGCGCCCGGCCCCGCCCGGGCCGGGGACACCGGGCCCGGGAGCCGCCGGTCCCGCGGGGGCCGGGCCGCCGTTCCCGGGGACGCCGGAACCGGGGATGCGGAGCGCGCCGGCTGTGGCCGGGGCGGGGTCGCCGGTGTCGCGGCCGCCCTGCCAGCCCACGACCGTCGACGGCGTCACCACGACCGGCCCCGCCGGGTCGGCGACCGCGACGGTCAGCAGCTCCGAGGTCCACGTCCCGCCGACGGCCGCGGCCAGCGCGCGGCGCACCGAGCGGACGTCGGCCCCGGCCGCCGGGGCGATGTCCTGCGGGAGCAGGGACACGGCGTCGCCGCGGACCAGGACCTTGCCCGTCAGGGCGAGCCGCAGTGTCGCCGGGGCGACCGTCGCGGTGGTCAGCGCGGACCCGACCAGGCGCACCTCGCGGGCCGCGGTGACCGACGCCGGCGCGACGACGACGGTCGCGCCGTCGGTCAGCCCGGCGTTGGACAGGGTGACGTCGTCGAAGCGGGCCTGACCGTGCGGGTCGCCCGGCTCACCGGCGACGGCGAGCGCCGCGGTGACCCGGGCCCCGGTGAGCGTCACCGCGTCCCAGGAGCGCAGGCCGAGCGCGGCGAGCACCTCGGGGTGCAGCCGGACGACGCCGCGGCGGGCGTCGGCGGCCGCGGGGGCCAGTCGGGCGACGAGCTCCAGCACGGGCGGTCCTCCGGGGGATCGGGTCAGCGACGGCGCAGGCCGAGGCGGCGGCCGGAACCGCGGGGCGCGGCGGCGACGCCCGGACCGCGCGGGTCGCGGATCGCACCGGTCTCGCGCATGCCGTCCCGGCGGGCCTCGCCCTCCGGGTCGAGCCGGCGCCGGACACCGCGGGCCACCGCACCGGCACGGCCGGCGACCCGGCGGCGCAGCGGCGGGCGCAGACCCAGCCGACGGGCGGACCGGGCCGCGCGGGCGACGGCGCGGCGCTGGCGGGTCGGCACGTCCCACGCCTCGGGATGGCGCGCCAGCCAGCGGTAGCGGTAGGCCGTCCAGGGCAGGAGCAGCAGGTAGACGAGCCCGGCGACGGCGATCCCGAGGAACGGGATCGTGATCAGGATCGCGACGACCGCCGCCACCCCGACGAGCAGCCACCGGGTGGTGCGCGGGGAGACCCGGACCGTCTTGAGCGACAGCGTCGGGATGCGGCTGACCATGAGCCCGGCCGTGACCAGCGCCCACACCGCGACCAGCGGCCGCTCCGACCACCAGCCCTGACCTAAGTGCAGCCACAGGTAGATCGGGATGCCCGCGGTCAGCGCGGCCGCGGGTGCCGGGACGCCGACGAAGAACTCCCGGGCGAACGGCGGGGCGCTGTCGTCGTCGATCAGGGTGTTGAAGCGTGCCAGGCGCAGCGCCATGCACACCGCGAACACCAGGGCCACCATCCAGCCGGCCCGGGTGCCCTCGAAAGCCCAGATGTAGATGACCAGGGCGGGGGCGACACCGAAGGACACCAGGTCGGCCAGCGAGTCGAGCTCGGCGCCGATCCGGCTGGAGGCGTCGAGCAGCCGGGCCAGGCCCCCGTCGAGGGCGTCGCAGAGCGCGGCCACCAGGACGGCGATGATCGCGAAGTCGAAGCGCGACTGGAGCGCGAAGTAGACCGCGGTCAGGCCCGCGCAGAGGTTGAGGACGGTGACCGCGTTCGGCAGCAGCCGCACGCCGGCGGGATAACCGCCGGCGGGGCGGGACATCCCCACGACCTCAGCGCTCCGCCGGCCCGGCCACCAGGCCGAGCACGGTCTCCCCGCCCACGGTCCGCTGGCCGGGTCGGACCAGCGCGGTCGTCCCGGGCGGGAGGTAGGTGTCCACGCGTGAGCCGAACCGGATGAGGCCGAACCGCTCGCCCGCGGCGACCTCGTCGCCGTCGCGCAGGGCGCAGACGATCCGGCGGGCCAGAAGGCCGGCGATCTGCACGACGCCGACGCCGACGCCGTCGGCGTGGACCACGGTGATCGCGTTGCGCTCGTTGTCCTCGCTCGCCTTGTCCAGGTCCGCGGACAGGAACGTGCCGGGCGAGTACCGGACCCGCGCGACGCGGCCGTGCACCGGGACCCACTGGACGTGCACGTCCAGCACGGTCAGGAAGATCGAGACCCGGGTGTGCGGGACGCGCGGCAGGTCGAGCTCGGCAGGCGGGACCGTCTCGGTCACGGTGGCGACCGCGCCGTCGGCGGGGGCCAGCACCGCGTCGGTGCGCAGCGGCGGGGTCCGGACGGGGTCGCGGAAGAACAGCGCGGTGGCCGCGGTGGCGAGCAGGCCCGGCAGGGTGCCGCGGCCGGTGAGGGCGCGCACCCCCGCCGCGGCGAGCGCCACACCGGCGACGATCGGACGCCCGCCCGGGTGCATCGGGGGGATCGCGTCCCGGACCAGTCGGGCGATGTGGGTCGGGGAGGTCCCGGTTCCTTCGGCCATGGTGGGTCGTCGGCTCCTGATGCTCCGGTGGGGGATCACCAACGCTACGCGGGCGCCGCGGACGGCTGTCCGGCGGGACGACCGGGACACGCCGAGGATCCGGGGGTCCCCGCGCCGGGACGGAACCGGTGGCAGGATCGTCGGTTCGTGCCCGGCGCCGTCCGCACGCGGTGCGCGACCCCGCGGGCCGGTCGGGGGCAGTAAAAGGGCCGGGGCCGTCGTCCCCCGAGACGACGACCCCGGCCTTGGAACCGCTCGTCCGCTCCCCAGCGACGGGCGGTGGGTCTTGTGCTGTAAAGGGTCTACCCCTTCACACCAGAAAGTATTCCTCTCCGACGACCGGCAGTCCAGATCACGACGGATGTCCGCCGTGATCTACCTCTTTCGGCCGAACGGACACCCCCTAGGACGTCGCCCGCGGTGAGATCGTTGCCCCGACGGCCGATGACACAGCTCACACTTTCGGCGCAGCCCCACGTCCGCGCGAGTGGTGGGCCGGTCGCAGAGCGCGATCCTGCCCGCGGCACCCGGACGCCCGTTCCGGTCCGCCCGGCTCCGCGTGTCGCCGCCCGGCGCGCCGGGCCGCGGCCACCGGACGCCGGATCACGGGGCGTCGAGCAACCAGACCGCGACCTGCTCGCCGTCGGCGACGGAGGTGGTGTCGGCGGGCAGGTCGATCAGGCAGTCGGCCCGGGCGAGCGCCGCGATCAGGTGCGACCCGGTGGACCCCACCTCGGACACCGTCCCGGCGGCGGCGTCGAGCAGGCCGCGCCGGAACTGGCGGCGCCCCGCGGGCGAGGCCAGCGCCCCGGACAGCCGGGCGGTCACCACCGGCCGCGCCGGCGCGGGGTGCCCGGCCGCCGCCCGGAGCGCGGGCCGGACGAACACCTCGAACGAGACCTGGGAGCTCACCGGGTTCCCGGGCAGGGTGACGGTGGCGACCTCGGTCCCGCCCAGCTCGAGCCGGCCGCAGCCCTGCGGACCGCCGGGCTGCATCGCGACCTTGCCGAACTCCACGCCGTGGCCGGTCATGGCGTCCTTGACGACCTCGTAGGCGCCGGCGCTCACGCCGCCGGAGGTGAGGACGAGGTCCACGCCGTCGCCGACCTTCTCCGCGAGCACCGCGCGGAACCGCTCGACGTCGTCGGGGACGAAGGACAGCTGCTCGGCCGTCGCCCCGGCCTCCCGGACCGCGACGGCGAGCATCGTGCCGTTGGACTCGTAGATCTGCCCGGGCTCCAGCGTGCCGCCCGGGGCGACGAGCTCCGAGCCGGTGGACAGCACGAGCACGTGCGGGCGACGGCGGACCGGCAGCTCCGCCCGGCCCACGGCGGCGGCGAGCCCGATCTGGGGCGCGGCCAGCACCGTCCCGGCCCGCAGCACGACGGCGCCCGACGCGGCGTCCTCACCGGCCCGGCGGACGAACGCGCCCGGCTGCGGGGCCTCGTGGATCCGGACGCGGTCGAGCCCGCCACCGGGACCGGCGTCGGTCTGCTCGACCGGCACGATCGCGTCCGCGCCCTCGGGCACGGGGGCGCCCGTCATGATCCTGGCCACCGTGCCCGGCGCCAGCGCGGGGACGTCGGTGCGCCCGGCCGGGATGTCGGCCGCGACCGGGAGCTCCACCGGCGAGGCAGCCGAGGCGCCGGCGAGGTCGGCCGCACGGACCGCGTAACCGTCCATCGCGGAGTTGTCGAAGGGCGGCAGCGCGACGCCCGCCGTCAGGTCCTCGGCCAGCACCCGGCCGCTCGCGGCGGCCAGCGCGACCGGCTCGGTCCCGGTCGGCGACAGCAGGGCCGCGACCGCCGCGGCGTGCTCGGAGACGGTGCGCGGACCAGCCTGCGACCAGGTGCTCATGGCCCCATCCTGCCCGCCGTCGCGGACGGCCCGCAGCCCGGCGGGGTCCGCTTGCACTCACCACGGGCGAGTGCTAGAAACGGGCTCAGCATCCACTGGCACTCGTGTCCGTGGAGTGCCAAGGTCGGGTCGGTGAGTCCGGCGCAGGGTTGCCGGGCGTCCGTCGCGGGCACCGCATCCGATCACTCGACTCACCTCTATCGGAGGGCAACACCCCCATGGCGAAGCAGATCGCGTTCGACGAGGAGGCCCGTCGGGGCCTCGAGCGGGGAATGAACACCCTCGCCGACGCCGTCAAGGTGACGCTGGGCCCCAAGGGCCGCAACGTCGTGCTCGAGAAGAAGTGGGGCGCGCCGACCATCACCAACGATGGTGTGTCGATCGCCAAGGAGATCGAGCTCGAGGACTCCTGGGAGAAGATCGGCGCCGAGCTGGTGAAGGAGGTCGCCAAGAAGACCGACGACATCGCCGGTGACGGCACCACCACCGCCACCGTGCTGGCGCAGGCGCTGGTCCGCGAGGGCCTGCGCAACGTGGCCGCCGGTGCGAACCCGATGTCGCTCAAGCGCGGAATCGAGAAGGCCACCGAGGCCGTCTCCCAGGCGCTGCTGAAGTCCGCCAAGGAGATCGAGACCAAGGAGCAGATCGCTGCCACGGCCTCCATCTCCGCCGCCGACCCGCAGATCGGCGAGCTCATCGCCGAGGCGATGGACAAGGTCGGCAAGGAAGGCGTCATCACGGTCGAGGAGTCGCAGACCTTCGGGCTCGAGCTCGAGCTCACCGAGGGCATGCGCTTCGACAAGGGCTACATCTCGCCCTACTTCGTGACCGACGCCGAGCGCATGGAGGTCGAGCTCGAGGACCCGTACGTCCTCCTCGTCTCCTCCAAGATCTCGACCGTCAAGGACCTGCTCCCGCTGCTGGAGAAGGTCATGCAGTCGGGCAAGCCGCTGGCGATCATCGCCGAGGACGTCGAGGGCGAGGCCCTGGCCACCCTGGTCGTCAACAAGATCCGCGGCACCTTCAAGTCCGTCGCCGTCAAGGCCCCGGGCTTCGGTGACCGCCGCGAGGCGATGCTGGCCGACATGGCCATCCTGACCGGTGGCGAGGTCATCTCGGAGAAGGTCGGCCTCAAGCTCGACACCGCCGACCTGTCCCTGCTGGGCACCGCCCGCAAGGTCGTCGTGACCAAGGACGAGACCACCATCGTCGACGGCGCCGGTGACGCCGACCAGATCGCCGGCCGGGTCAACCAGATCCGCGCCGAGATCGACCGCACCGACTCCGACTACGACCGCGAGAAGCTCCAGGAGCGCCTCGCCAAGCTGGCCGGCGGCGTCGCCGTCATCAAGGCCGGCGCGGCGACCGAGGTCGAGCTCAAGGAGCGCAAGCACCGCATCGAGGACGCCGTCCGCAACGCGAAGGCGGCCGTCGAGGAGGGCATCGTCGCCGGCGGCGGCGTGGCGCTCATCCAGGCCGGTGCCGGCCTGTTCGAGGGCCTCGGCCTGGACGGTGACGAGGCCACCGGCGCGAACATCGTCAAGGTCGCGCTGGAGGCCCCGCTCAAGCAGATCGCGGTCAACGCCGGCCTCGAGGGCGGCGTCGTCGCGGAGAAGGTCCGCAACCTGCCCACCGGTGAGGGCCTCGACGCCGCCACCGGCGAGTACAAGGACCTCATCAAGGCCGGGATCATCGACCCCGCCAAGGTGACCCGCTCGGCGCTGCAGAACGCGGCCTCGATCGCGGCCCTGTTCCTCACCACCGAGGCGGTCATCGCCGACAAGCCGGAGAAGGGCGGCGGCGCCCCCGCCGACCCGACCGGTGGCATGGGCGGCATGGACTTCTGATCGGTCCTGCCTCACCAGGCACACAGCACCACCCCGCGGGGGCGGTACCGGTTCGCCGGTGCCGCCCCCGCGGCGCGTCCGGGGGGCCGCGGTCACCCCAGGGCGACGACGGCCGCGCGGGCCCGCTCCCGCAGCGCGGTCACCAGCTCCGGCGGGTCCAGCACCCGCACGTCCGGCAGCAGCGGCCACAGCGCCCGCCCGGCGTGGACGAGGTCCCCGAACGCGGCGACGACCTCGGTCGTCCCGTCCCGCGTCCGCTCCTCGTCCACGGTGACGACCGACAGCGCGTCGCGGCGGTCGGCGGGCAGCGCGAGGCGGACCCGGACCCCGGGCCGCCGCGCCCGGAAGTCCTCACGGCGGCGCAGCCACAGCTCCTCCAGGTCGACGCCCTCGGGCCGGTGCGCGGGCTCGGCCAGCGGCTCGGCCTCCTCGATACGCGACACCCGGTAGGTGCGGTCCTCCCCGTCGCGCAGCGCCAGCAGGTACCAGCGCCCCGACGCCTGGACCAGCCCGACCGGGTCGACGACGCGTTCGGCGGCGGGCCCGGGCTCCGCGCCCGGCCGGGTCCCGGTCCGGTAGCGGATGCGGAGCCGGACCCCGCCGAACACCGCGCGCTGGACGGCGGTGAGCACGTCGGTGGTCGCGCCGTCGTCGGTGTCGCGCAGCCAGCCACCGCGCCGGACCAGCACCCGTCCGGCGGCGTCGGTGGCCTGTTCCCGGGCGGCGTCCGGCAGCGCGGCGACGATCTTGCGCATGGCCGAGGCGAACTCCGGCCCCAGCCCGAGCGCGCCGGGCGTCGACGTCGCGCCGGAGCCGAGCAGCGCGACCGCCTCCCCCGGGGTCAGGCCGGTGAGGTCGGTGGTGAAGCCCGGCAGCAGTGCGAAGCCGCCGTGCCTGCCGCGTTCGGCGTAGACCGGGATGCCCGCGGCCGACAGCGCCTCGACGTCGCGCAGCACGGTGCGCTCGGAGACCTCCAGCTCACGCGCGAGCACGGCGGCGGTGGTCCGGCCGCGGTGGCGCAGCAGGAGCACGAGGGACAGGAGCCGGTCGGCGCGCACGTCCCGGAGAATGGCACGGAATCACGACAGGAGGTGTCGGGTATCGCGGGCACGCTGGCGCCCATGACGAACCCGACGCTCGCCACCGATCCCCGCCCCGCCTACCTGGCCGCCCTCGACTGGGTCGCCGGCCTCGCCCGGGCCGTGCCCGCCGACCGGATGGCCGACCCCACGCCCTGCGACGACTTCGACGTCCGCACCCTGCTCGCGCACCTGGTCACGACACTGCGCAGACCGGCGGCGCTCGCCGCCGGGACCGATCCGATGGCCGCCCCGCTGGTCAGCGACGACGTCCTCGACGACCCGGTGTCGGCCTACGTCGAGGAGGCGGCGGCGCTGCAGGCCGTCTGGTCCGGCCCGGACGGCGAGGCGCTGCTCGACCGGGTCGCGCGGCTGCCGTTCGGCGAGGTCCCGGCGCGGGCCGCGCTGGCCGTGTACCTGAACGAGACGCTGGTGCACGGCTGGGACCTGGCCGTCGCCACCGGGCAGGACCCGGAGGCCGACCGGGAGCTGGCGACGACGGCGCTCGCCACCGCCCACGCGTACCTGCCCGCCGAGCGGCGTGGCGGCCCGGTGCCGTTCGGCCCGGTCGTGGAGCACCGCCCGGAGGCGGGGCCGACCGAGCGGCTGGCGAACTGGTCGGGCCGGGTGTCGACGGGCTGGGTGGGCTGACGGGCCGGGCGGACCGACGGGCTCCGGTGTCGTGGCTCCCCCTCGTGAGCCGCGACGCCGGAGCCCCCGCCCACCCCACCGGCTCAGGCGGCCGGCGCGATCAGCCAGGCGGCGAGGTAGACCAGTGCCGCCGCGCCACCGGTGACCAGGGTCAGGACGAGGACCGCGATGCGCAGCAGCGCGGCGTCCGCACCCAGGTCGGCGGCGAGACCGCCGCAGACACCGCCGAGCATCCGGTCGGTGCTGCTGCGCCGGAGCCGGAACGCGGCGACGCGGTCGCCGATCCCCTGCGCCGTCGTCCGGGTCCCGGCGCCGCCGTACGGCGTGCCCGCGGTGTACGGCGCCCCCGTCGGGTAGGGCGCCCCGGTGCCCGGACCGGGGTGGGCTGCCCCGGGGTCCGCAGCGGCGGCCGGGCCCGCGTCGGAGGGACCGGTGCCGGTGGGCGGGACCTCGGGTCCCGGGGTGCCGGCACCCGCGGTACCGGCGCCCTCCGGCATGCCGGGGGTGCCGGCGCCGAGCGGTCCGGGGTCGGTCACGTCGGAGCCGGTGGCCGCCGCGGCGACCGGCACCCGGTCGGTCACCGCGGCGTCGCCGGCCCCGGTCGAGGCGTCGTGGACGTCGGTCCCGGTGGGTGCCGTACCGGTCGTGCTCGCGTTGTTCTCCATGGCTCCAGGCTGTCGCCCCGGCGCGCGCCGGGACTCGGGACGAGCCCGGAGACCGACCCGGAACCGGGACCGCCCCGTCTCAGGGGCACGGCCCCGCGCGCCCCGGGGTCGCGGTGCCGCTCAGCCCGGCGGGCGGGAACCGGGCGGGGGGTGGCCGGGCGGCGGCTCGACCGGGCCGCGCTGCTCCGGCGGGGCCGCGGACGGCGGGCCCGGCCGGTGCGGCGGGTCGGGCACCTGCCGGTCCCGCATGCGCACCACCCGGCCGAGCACCAGCGCGACGACGACCGACAGGACCAGCCACGCCCCGATCCCGACGAGGATCCACAGGGCGGTCGACATGTGCCCTCCCCGGCCGTCGCGGACCGCACCAGTGTGCCCGTGATCGGCGCCGTACGGAGGCCCCCGATCCGGGGGCAGCGGGCTCAGCCTGCGTCGGGCAGGGCCGGGCCGAGGAGGTCGTCGGCGTCGACGATCCGGTAGGCGTAGCCCTGCTCGGCGAGGAAGCGCTGCCGGTGCGCGGCGTAGTCGGTGTCCACGGTGTCGCGGGACACCACCGAGTAGAAGTGCGCCTGGCGGCCGTCGTTCTTCGGGCGCAGCAGGCGCCCGAGCCGCTGGGCCTCCTCCTGCCGGGACCCGAACGTGCCGCTGACCTGCACCGCGATCGTCGCCTCGGGCAGGTCGATGGAGAAGTTCGCGACCTTGGAGACCACGAGGGTGTCGATCTCGCCGCGGCGGAACGCGTCGAACAGCTTCTCCCGCTCCTTGTTCCGGGTCGAGCCCTGGATCACCGGGGCACCGAGCTTCTCCCCCAGCGCGTCGAGCTGCTCCAGGTAGGCCCCGATGACCAGCGTCTGCTCGCCCTTGTGCCGGTCCAGGATCGCCTGCACGACGTTGAGCTTGGTGTCCGCCGTCGACGCCGTCCGGTAGCGCTCCTCGGAGTCCGCCGTCGCGTAGGACATGCGCTCGGCGTCGGTCAGCGTGACCCGCACCTCGATGCACTCCGCGGGCGCGATCCAGCCCTGCGCCTCGATGTCGCGCCACGGGGCGTCGTAACGCTTCGGGCCGATCAGGGAGAACACGTCGCCCTCGCGGCCGTCCTCGCGGACCAGGGTCGCGGTGAGGCCGAGCCTGCGGCGGGACTGCAGGTCCGCCGTCATCCGGAAGACCGGCGCCGGGAGGAGGTGCACCTCGTCGTAGACGACCAGGCCCCAGTCGCGGGAGTCGAACAGCTCCAGGTGCTTGTACTCGCCCTTGGTCTTGCGGGTGACGACCTGGTACGTGGCGATGGTGACCGGGCGGATCTCCTTCTTCTCGCCCGAGTACTCGCCGATCTCCTCCTCGGTCAGCGACGTCCGCGCGATCAGCTCGCGCTTCCACTGCCGCCCGGAGACGGTGTTGGTCACCAGGATCAGGGTCGTCGCGCCCGCCTTGGCCATCGCGGCCGCACCGACCAGGGTCTTGCCCGCGCCGCAGGGCAGCACGACCACCCCGGAACCGCCCTCCCAGAACCCGTCGACTGCCTGCTGCTGGTAGTCCCGCAGCGTCCAGCCGTCCTGCTCCAGCTCGATGGGGTGGGCCTCGCCGTCGACGTAGCCCGCGAGGTCCTCGGCGGGCCAGCCGACCTTCAGCAGCGCCTGCTTGAGGTGCCCGCGCTCGGACGGGTGCACGACGACGGTGTCGTCGTCGAGCCGCGCGCCCAGCATCGGGCTGATCTTCTTCTGCCGGAGGATCTCCTCCAGCACGGCCCGGTCCAGCGCGGTGAGGACGAGGCCGTGCGCGGGGTGGTTGGACAGCTGCAGCCGGCCGTAGCGGCCCATCGTGTCGACGACGTCGACCAGGAGCGGCTGCGGGACCGGGTAGCGGGCCCAGCGGACCAGCGCGTCGACGACCTGCTCGGCGTCGTGCCCGGCCGCGCGCGCGTTCCAGAGAGCCAGCGGCGTGACCCGGTAGGTGTGGACGTGCTCGGGTGCCCGCTCCAGCTCGGCGAAGGGCGCGATGGCCGCACGGGCCGCCGCGGAGTCGGGGTGGTCCACCTCGAGCAGCAGCGTCTTGTCGGACTGGACGATCAGGGGGCCGTCGGTCACGGAACGAATCCTCTCGAGGCCGGGGAACGGAGCTGTACGGGTCCGCCGGACGCCGAGCGGAGACGAGCGGTCGGCGTGTGTCACGTCACGTGACCATGAGGCAACCGGCCCTACGCCACTCGGGAGACGAGGGTTCCGGGGGCTAGACTCGGCAGCCGTCCGTCACGCACAGACGGGACCCGGCACGATCATATCCGTCCGACTCCCCCGGGACGCGGCAACCGCCGCCCCGTGTCGGTCGTGGTGTGGTCGAGCGGTTCCCGTCGTGACCCCGAAAGGCGCACCGGACCAGCTGATGCTCCCCGACCTCGTGCCCGCCGCGCCGCCCGTCCCCGGACCGGAGACCGACAGGGAGATCTCGCCGTGACCACCGTGACCAGCACGGAACGCCCGAGCACGTGGTCGGAGCGACTCGACCCGCGGAACTGGAGCCTGGTCGCCAAGCTGGCGGTCGTCGGTCTGGTGCCCACGGTCCTCGCCCTGTCCATCGGCGCCGTCCGCGTCGTCGACCAGGCCAACGTGGCCGAGGAGCTCGGCCGCGGCAGCGGCCTGGTCGACGTGCACCGCCAGATCGAGACGCTGACCGGCGCACTGCAGACCGAGCGCGACGCCGCGGTCCGCTTCGTGGCGGGCAACCGGCTCGGCGACCGGGCCGCCGTCGACCGGGCGCAGGCCGCGACCGACCAGGCGATGCAGGCCACCACGGCGGGGCTCGACACCGCCGAGCAGCAGGCCCCCGACCTGGCCACGGCCCGCCGGCAGGCGGACACCACGCTGGGCCAGCTGCCGGTCATCCGGTCGCAGGTCGCCGAGGGGCCGACCGCGGCCGCCGACCTCACCGGCCGCTACACCGCGGTCGTCCAGCGCACGCTGGGGCTGGACCGGGCGCTGGTGGGGCGGCTGCAGACCGCCGACACCGCCGGCCTGACCACGGCGATCGCCGCCGGGTCGAGCGCCCGCGAGGCCCTGCAGCTCGAGCGCACCGTGATCGGTGCCGCGCTCGCCGCGGGGACGCTGGAGGAGCAGCAGCGCGCACAGGCCACCGGGGCCGAGGCCTCGTTCCAGGCCGCGGCCGGTGACTTCCAGTCGTCGCTGACGCCGGAGCAGGCCGAGTCCTTCGGGAACTTCGGTGCGGGCCAGGCGAACGGCGAGCGCAACGCGCTGCGTGACCAGGCACTCTCGGTCCCACCGGGGGTCGCACCGCCGGTCGACCCGAACGCGTGGAACGCCGCCGTCGACCGGTCCGTCGCCGCGGTGGACCAGTCCACCGCCGCCGCCGAGCAGGCCTTCGTCGACGGCCGGGCCGCGGCCGCCGAGCAGGCGGGCAACACCGCGGGCCTCAACTCCGTGCTGCTGATGCTCACGATCCTGCTGACCGCGGGCATCATCCTGCTGCTGGGCCGTCAGATGGTCCGTTCGCTGCGCCTGCTGCGCAGCTCGGCGCTCGAGGTCGCGGAGCAGAAGCTGCCCGCGGCGGTGCAGAGCATGCGGTCCGGGCAGGCACCGAACGCACTCGTCGAGCCGGTCCCGCTGGACAGCCGCGACGAGATCGGCCAGGTGGCGCGGGCCTTCGACGCCGTGCACGGCCAGGCGATCCGCCTCGCCGCCGACCAGGCCGCGCTGCAGCAGAACGTCAACTCGATGTTCGTCAACCTCTCCCGCCGTTCGCAGGCGCTCGTCGAGCGCCAGCTGCAGCTGATCGAGCAGCTGGAGAGCAACGAGCAGGACCCGGACCAGCTGTCGAACCTGTTCCAGCTGGACCACCTCGCGACCCGTATGCGCCGCAACAGCGAGAACCTGCTGGTCCTCGCGGGCACCGACCTGGCGAAGCGGAACGTGGCGCCGGTGCAGGTCGTCGACGTCCTGCGGGCCGCGGTGTCGGAGGTCGAGCAGTACCAGCGGGTCGTCGTGCAGACCCCGCCGAACGCGACGATCGCCGGTCGCGCCGCGAACGACCTCGTCCACCTGCTCGCCGAGCTGCTGGACAACGCGACGAACTTCTCGCCGCCGGACTCGCAGGTCGTCATGTCGACGACCCGCACCGCCGACGAGTCGCTGCTGGTCGAGATCTCCGACCGCGGTGTCGGCATGACCGACTCCGAGCTGGTCGACGCCAACCAGCGGCTGTCCGGCCCGGCCGAGGTCGACGTGTCGGCCTCGCGGCGGATGGGCCTGTTCGTGGTCGGCCGGCTGGCCGCACGGCACCGCGTCGGCGTCCGGCTCGCCTCGGCCGCCGTCGGCGGCGGCTCGGGTGGGCTGAGCGCCTCGGTGACCGTCCCGCCGCAGCTGGTGCCCTCCGCGCAGCTGCCCGAGCAGCGCCGCGACGGCGACCCGGGAGGCTGGGGCGGCGTGCCGCCGGGTGGCGAGCAGCAGGCCCCGCAGCTGCCGGCCCCGGCGCTGACCGGCGGCGGAGCACCCGACGGACCCCGGCCGGACTCCCCGGTCGCGGTGAACGGGAACGGTCGCGGTGGGTCGCTGCCGTCGATGGTCGCGGGCTCCGACGGCCCGATGACCCCGACCTTCGAGACCGGCACGCCCTCGTCCACGACGGCGCGCAACGGCTCGGGCTCGAGCCTGCCGACACGCCGTCCGGGGTCGTCGCTGACGAAGAACGCGGCCCCCGGCGACGCCGGCGGGCAGACCGCCGACGGGTCGGCCCCGACGCTGAACGGGTCCGCCCCGCAGGGTCTGTCGGCCTTCGCGCCGTCGCAGGACGGCGCACGCGACGGGCGGACCCCGGCCGACGTCTTCACCCCGGCCGACGAGGCCGGCTCCGGTCCCGCCGACGGCGACGCCCCGCGCGGCGCCGAGGCGTTCCGGGGCACCGGCCCGGCCCCGTCCGGCGACGGTGACGGTCCGTCCGGCGACGCGGGCACCGGCGCCGGGTCCGTCACCGACACCGAGGACACCGAGGCCGCGGTCCCCGGCGACGGCACCGACCACACCGACACCGACGGCGATGCGGACCGCTCCGGTGGCACCGCGGCACCGTCGGCCGCCGCCGCGCTCGGGCTGGCGGGTGCCGCTGCGGCGGCCGCCGCGGCCCGGGCCCGCGCCGACCGCGACATGGACGACACCGTCGTCCTGGACCGGGCGATCGGTGACGGTCCCGAGGACCACGGGCGGACCCCGGCCGACGACGAGGACGCCGGGGAGACCGACGCCGTCACCGACGCCGGTCCGGACGGGACCGACCCGGACACCGACGGCTCCGTGGACTCCCGCGCCACCGACGGGGACACCGACCGGGACACCGAGGGCACCGCACCGGAGGAGACACCGCTCGCGACCCGGACGAACGGCATCGCGCCGTTCCCTCCGGCCCCCGGGGACCGCACCGACGCCCGCACGACCGCCGGTCACGCGCACGACGGGACCGGGGCCGCGGACGCGGCCGGCACCGATGTGAGGACCCCGTCCGACGACACCGATGTCGACGACACCGCCGACACCACCGGGGCCGGCACCACCGGGGCCGGCACCACCGGCGCCGGCCACACCGGGCCCGATCCCGACGAGGACGACACCACCGGCGCGGCCGCGTCCACGGACGGCCCCGGGACCGGCGCCGACGGCGACCGTCCCGCGGACACCGCATCCGGGGACGGCGCGTCCGTGGACGGCGGTTCCCGGGAGACCGGATCCGGGGACGGCCGCTCCGCCGGTACCGACCCCGAGACCGCGGCACTCCCGACGATCCGCCCGTCCGGCCGTACGCCGATGGGCGGGCCGCTCCCGGCCCGCGCCAACGGGTCCCGTCCCTCCCCCTCGCGACGCCCGGTCATGCCGGCCCGCGGCGCCGGACCGGCGCTGCCGACCCGTGGGCCCGGCCGCCAGGTCCCGTCCCCGGCACCGGCCCGCGGACCGCAGCAGCCCGCCCCCCAGCAGGCGCAGCAGGTCCAGCAGGCGCAGCACCCGGAGGCACCGCAGGAGCGTCCGGTGCAGCAGGCGCCGGGCCGGCAGGCGCCCGCACCGCTGCCGAAGCGGGAGGGCGGCCGGGCCGCGGGCCCGGCGGGCCTGACCGCGAACGCCGCCGGTGCCTCGCAGGACGAGCTGTTCGCACCGAAGGTGCCCGTCGAGGGCGACCGGGGTCAGCTCCGGCGCCCCGGGGCGGTCGAGTCGGCCCGGGCCCAGACCGGGTTCGACATGGGTCAGACCACCCCGATCTTCGACAACATCGCCTCGGCCTGGTTCCGCTCGAACCGCTCGGTGCCGGTCCGCTGGCAGGACGGAGCCGGCCCGGACGGCGGAGCCCCGGCCCCCGCCGCGTCCGACGCCCCGGCGCCCCCGTCGGGCTTCGCCTCCCCCGCCGACGACGTCTGGCGGCAGGCCCGCGAGGCCACCGACGGCGACGAGTCGGAGACCGCCGGTGACGACCTGACGACCGCCGGACTGCCCAAGCGACGCCCGCGGGCGCGACTGCTCCCGGGCAGTGCGGCAGGATCGACCGTGCTCAGCCCCGCTCCGGCGGAGCCGAGGGACGCCGAGAGCGTCCGTGGCCGTCTCGCCAGCTACCAGCAGGGCGTGCGTCAGGGCCGGGAGAGCGCCTCCGGTGTCCGTCGCAACGCACTGGCCGGCACGACGGACACGGTCGACGGCGACTCCGAGCAGCACGACCCGCAGGACCAGCACGACCGGCAGGGCACCCGTGCCCCGCAGGACACCACCGCGACCGGCACCCCCGAGCCCGCCGCGGACCGACCGAACTCGTCCGACCCCGAGGAGAACCAGTGAGGGCACCGCAGGCACAGCCGAGCCAGAGCCGTTTCGGCTGGCTGGTCACCAACTTCGCGGAGCGCGTCCCGGGTGTCGCGCACGCCATCGTGGTGTCGACCGACGGGCTGCTGCTGACCGCGTCCGACCGGCTGCCGCGCGACCGGGCCGACCAGCTCGCCGCCGTCGCATCCGGTCTGGTCAGCCTGACCCAGGGCGCCGCGCGCTGCTTCGACGCCGGTGGCGTCGTGCAGACCGTCGTCGAGATGGACCGCGGGATCGTGCTGCTGATGTCGATCAGCGACGGCTCCTGCCTGGCCGTGCTCGCCTCGCCGAGCTGCGACATCGGCCTCGTCGGCTACGAGATGACGCTGCTGGTCGACCGGGTCGGCCAGCTGCTCACCCCGGAGCTGCGCGCGGAGCTGCAGGGTTCGTTCGGGCCCTGAGGCCGCGACTCCGGACCCCCAGGACGCGTTACCGTCATGCACCCCATCCCAGGATCGACCAGAGCGGGTGAGATCCGATGACCCAGGACCCGGGCGGACACGGCCCCGAGCCGACGTTCGCCGACGTCATGAACGGGTTCAGCCTGGACTCCAAGCGCAAGCCGAAGAAGCGCCGATGGGGGCGCAACCGTCCGGAGGACGACGTCGAGCCGGAGGTCGCCGCCCCCGGGCGCCCGGTCCCGGCGCCGGACCCGGCCGAGGTGACCGGCCCCATCGGCGGGTCGGCGGCCTACGGGCTGCCGCCCACCCCGGCCGAGCTGGAGGCCCAGCGGACCGGTGACCGGCCGGACCGGCCGTCGCCGTCGCCGTACCCGGCACAGAACACGGGGCCCGGCCCCGCGCACGACCCAGTGGCAGCGCCGCCGCCGGTGCCCCCGTCCGCGGGTGGCGCCGCCTTCGTCCGGCCTTACGCCTGGACGCGGGGACGGACCAAGTCGGGCTACGAGCTGGCCGTCGAGACCCTGGTCTCGGTCAGCAACCGGGCCCGCAGCCAGCTGGAACGGCTGCCGATGGAGCACCGCTCCGTCGCCGACCTGCTGCTCGAGCAGACCCGCTCGGTGGCCGAGGTCGCGGCGCTGCTGTCGCTCCCCCTGGGCGTGGCCCGGGTGCTGCTCGGGGACATGGCCTCGAACGGCACGGTGACCGTTCACCAGACCGCGAGCACCCCCGGCAACGCGCCGGACCTCGCGCTGATGGAAAGGGTGTTGAGTGGACTCCGTCGGCTCTAGGCCACAGCCGCCCCAGCCCGCGGCCGGGATGGCCCGTGCCGCGACGATGTCGGCCAAGATCGTGGTGGCCGGTGGGTTCGGCGTCGGGAAGACCACCTTCGTCGGATCGGTCTCGGAGATCATGCCGCTGACCACCGAGGCGGTGATGACCGAGGCGAGCGCGTCGCACGACGACCTCTCCGCCACCCCCAACAAGCGGTCCACGACCGTCGCGATGGACTTCGGTCGCGTCTCCCTGGACGCCGACCTGGTGCTCTACCTGTTCGGGACGCCGGGCCAGCAGCGGTTCTGGTTCATGTGGGACGACCTGGTCCGCGGCGCGATCGGCGCCGTCGTCCTCGTCGACACCCGGCGCCTGGCCGACTCCTTCGCCGCGATCGACTTCTTCGAGGACCGTGGCCTGCCCTACGTCGTCGGGGTCAACGCCTTCGACGGGCAGCTGCAGCACACCCTCGACGACGTGCGCGAGGCGATGTCGATCGACCCGGCCGTCCCGATGGTCGTGTGCGACGCCCGGCACCGGCAGTCGACCAAGGAGACCCTGATCGCGCTGGTGCAGCACGCGATGCACCAGCGGATGGCCGCCGGCGCGCGCTGACCCGTACCCGGCCGACCCGGACACCGCGGCGGCGCAGGCACATCGTGTGCCGGCGCCGCCGCGGTACCGCGTCCGGGGCTAGTCGCGTCCGGCCGGTTGCTCCGATCCGGCGTCCACCGGCGCGATCGAGGTGATGCGGTGCAGCTGGATGCGGCGCAGCTCGCCGTCGAGCGCGTCACGGCCCTCGACGTACCCGCCGCCCACCGAGACCGGCGCGAGCACCCGGTCCCCGGCGACGCCGTGCGCGTCGACGTAGCCGATCCACACGGTCCGGCCCTCGCGCACCGCCTCCTGCAACGAGGCCAGGTTCCCGGTCGCGCCGGTGAGTTCACGCCGCCCGGCGACGCTGTCGCGTACCCCGGCCAGGCGGTCCCCCGCCCGCAGCCGCTCGACGAGTTCCTCGGCCCGGTTCGTCGGGGACCGGTCGACGACCCGGCCGGCGTCCCGGGTGCCGCGCCGCAGCCGCGGCTCGGTGCGCCGCCCCCTCGGCCCGAGGTCGACGACGGCGCCGACCGCGTCCTCCGCGGCCGGGCTGAAGCCGGCCGCCCGCAGCCCGTCGAGCACCTCGGCCAGCGGCAGCGAGCTGACCACGACGGTCGGGGCGATCCGGCGCAGCCCCAGCTCCTCGGCCGCGGAGTGCGCGAGCACCTCGGACAGGAGCACCTCGTCGTCGGAGCGCAGGAAGCAGCTGACCGCACCGCCGCGCAGCCTGCCGTGCCGGCGGGCGACGTCGTCCACGAGGTAGGTCAGGGTCTGCGGGACCGGGGTGCGGGAACGGGCCTCGAGGATCGCGCGGACGTCGTCGGCGGTGCGGCCGGTGTCCAGCGCCCGGCGCAGGCTGCGCTCGGTGAAGCGGTAGACCGTGGCTCCGCCCGCGGACTCGACCTCGGCCAGGATCGCGAGCTCGTGCGCGAGGTCCGCCGACAGCCGCCCGGGTGCGACGGCGGTCAGGTCGGCCTGGAGCAGGATCTCCTCCACCGGGGCGGGCAGCGCCGCGTGCAGCGCCGCGGCCAGCTCGGTGGGGTGCCGGGTGGGGTGCGCCGGGTCCGGGCGCAGGGCCGGGTCGAGCAGCACCCGCCCGGCCGTGGTGAGCGCGTCGAGGGCGACCACGCCGATCGCGGTGGCCTCGGCGACGGTCCAGCCGACCGTCTCGTCGCGCAGCCGCCCGCCGCGGCGCGGGGCGTGCCAGGCCAGCAGCCGCGCCAGGTCCTCCGGCGACCCCACCGAGGTCCCGGGCGCGAGGTCGGCGAGTGCATCCAGGACTCTGCGGCGGTCCCGCGCGGCCGGCGGACGACGCGGCCCGTCGGACAGCGCAGTGATCGGCTTGCCGGTCTCGTCGCGGCGCCCCACGAGCCCGGGCAGCCGCGGCAGCTCCAGCCAGGCCTGGGCCAGCACCGCCCAGCGGGACTCCTCGGGACCGGTCCCCCACACGTCCCACGTGGTGGTCGGCAGCCACTCCGGTGTCACCGACTCGGTCGCCCCGACCAGGTCCGCGGCGTGCAGGATCTCCAGGACCAGCGCGGCGGTCGGCTCGTCGGTGTCGGCCGCCTTCGCCGCACGCTTGAGCTCGCGGACGCCGAACCCGCCCGAGCGCAGCACCGGCACGGACTCCCGCGCCAACCACTCCAGGAGCAGGTCGGTGCGACGCAGGAACTCCAGCGCGGCCCCCGCGCCGGTGCCGTCGACCAGCGGGGTCTCCCGCACGCGCAGCGGGACGTCCGGCCGGGACAGGTCCAGCGACCCCATCGGACGGTCGCCGCGCAGGGCGAGCGCGACCTGGCGGGGCAGCTCGACGGTGTCGGCGTCGCGGCGCACGAGCAGTCCCTTGTCGACGAGGGACCCGACCGGCCCGGTCGACCCGGTCGCGTTGCGGGAGCGGCCGACCGGCGGGCCCTGGGCGAGCACGTCGAGGACCTTGCGCTCGTCGTCGCCCACCCCGGCGAGCAGCGTGTCGAGCTCGGGGCCCGCCGCCGCACCGGTGGCGGGGGCACCGAGCCCGGCGGGCCACGGCCCGACGACGTCGGCGGCCGCGGGGACCAGCGACACCGCCTCGTCCGGGCCCCAGGCCAGCGCGCGGTCGCGCAGCGCGGCGAGTCCCTCGGCGACGGTGGCCGCGTCGACGTCGGCGCCGAGCCAGCCGCGCAGTCCCGCGCCGGGCGTCGTCGCGTCGGCCGGGGTCCGCCACGCCGTCGCCAGCACCAGCGCGTCCAGGACGGTCAGCGCGACGGTGCCCAGGTCCTCACAGGCGCGCTGCACCGAGGCCCGGATCGAGGCGCGGGTCGCGAGCACGGTGAGGTCGCCGGGGGGCGGGACGGCGAGGTCCGGACGCGCGCGCAGCAGCGCGGCGAGGAACCCGTCGTCCTGCCCGCGCAACCACTCGACCAGGGACGTCTGCATCATCGCCAGGGTAGTCGGACGATCGCGGGCGCACCGGAGCGGACAGCCGCGCCCGCGTCCGCGATACTGGGCACAGGAGACTGCCGCGGTCCCGCCCGGGACCGGACGACGACGCTGGAGGACGCGATGGCCGCCAAGCCCGCGAAGCAGGACCGGATCCACCCGGAGTGGCCGCACTCCGACGACGGCGACCACCCGGTCACCGAGCTCCTGGGCAGCGTCCAGGGAAACATGTCGCCGTTCGGCGACATCGAGTTCCCGGTCGCCAGCGTGCCCTACGAGCACCCGGTCACCGAGATCAACCGCTGACCGTGGTCGCCGGCCTGTTGCTCGCGGGCGGCGCCGGGCGCCGCATGGGCACCCCGAAGGCGCTGGTCCGACTGCACGGTGAGCCGCTCGCGGTGCGGGCGGTGAAGGCACTGCAGGCGGGTGGGTGCGGCCCGGTCACCGTCGTGCTCGGCGCCCGCGCCGACGACGTCGCCGACGTGCTGCGCGGCGCCGGCCTCGGCACCGACGGCAGTGACGTCGGTGTCGTGGTCGCCGAGGACTGGGACGAGGGCATGGGCGCGTCGCTGCGGCGCGGGCTCGGATCGCTGACCCACCTGCCCGGCACCGGCGCGGCGCTGGTGCACCTGGTCGACCTGCCGGGCATCGGACCGGAGGCGATCCGCCGGGTCGTCGACGGCGCCGGGCCGTCGTCGCTGCGGCGCGCCGCGTTCGACGGCGTCCCCGGGCACCCGGTCCTGCTCGGCCGGGACCACTGGTCCGGGGTCGTCGCGCTGTCCTCCGGGGACTCCGGCGCCCGTGACTATCTGGCCGGCCGCTCCGACGTGGAGCTGGTCGAGTGCGGCGACGTCGCCGTCCCGGACGACGTCGACACCCCAGGGCAGCTGCGCCGCCTCGCCGGTACCTGAACCACCGCAACGGTCCCGACACACGCGCGCCCCGGTCCCTCGCCGAGGGACCGGGGCGCCGTCGTGCCGGGATCAGGTGTTGATGACCTGGCCGGGGGTGATCAGGTGCCCGGCGCCGAGGCCCGGGTTCTTGGACAGCAGGTCCTTCCAGTTCGCGATGCCGTGCGCGGCCGCGATCTGTCCCAGGGTGTCGCCGGACTTCACCGTGTAGGTGCCGCCGGACGACGCCGCGGGGGCGCTGGCCTTCACGCGCTCCGGGGCCCGGGTGCCGGAGTCGGTCTCCAGGGTCCGCGGCGTGGCGGACCCGGACGCGCCGGTCTTGGACGAGCACGACGGCCAGGCGTTCCAGCCCTGTGCGGCCAGGACCTTCTCGGCGACGGCGATCTGCTGGGCCCGGGTGGCCTGGTGCGCCGACGTGGCGTACTCGCCGCCGCCGTAGGCCTTCCAGGTGCTCGGGCTGAACTGCAGGCCGCCGTAGTAGCCGTTGCCGGTGTTCGCGGCCCAGTTCCCGGTGCTCTCGCAGTGCGCGAGCGAGTCCCAGGTGGAGTCGGTGGCGGCGTTCGCGGTACCCACGACGGCCAGCATCGGGGCGCCGAGGACGGCACCGGCGACGGCGGTCCGGACGATCGTGCGGCCGGCGGTGCTCGGTTTACGGTGTTTCCCACGGTAACGAGGCATGGCAGGTCTCCCGCGTGACGCGACCCGAACCGCACCCGGGGAGTGGGTGCCCGGTCCGGCGGCCGGGGGAGCGGCCACCGATCCGTCTGACGATCGGCCCTGTCCCACACCGATACCTCGGGGGCCGGTGGACCGCCGGACAGGGAGCGTTGCGGCACCGGAGCCCGGCCGCATGGGGGAGTCGGCCGAGCCGGGACCGAAGGTAGGTCACGTCAGGACGACGCGAAAGTCGACGGCGACACGGCGTGGCGTCGGACGTACCGGACACATGATGTTCGGGGCTTGCGTTTGCGCAGGTGACGAGCCCCGATCACGAACGAGAAACGTTCGTGCAAACAGTGCGATCGGTTCCACAAACGTGATACAGATCACAGTCACTGGGCCATCCGGGGGGCCCGGCCCGTGCACACGGAGTGGCAGGGACCACCCTTCCGACGCCCCCCGTACTGTCGGGGTCGTGACCACCGAGCACAACCGGCCCGGCCCCGCGCTCAGCCACGTCGACGACGCCGGGGCGGCCCGGATGGTCGACGTCTCCGACAAGCAGCCCGGCCGTCGCGCCGCCGTCGCGACCGGGACCGTGCACACCACGGCCGAGGTCGTGCACCTGCTGGAGACCGACGGCCTCCCCAAGGGCGACGCGCTCGCCACCGCCCGCATCGCCGGGATCATGGGCGCCAAGCGCACCCCGGACCTCGTCCCGCTCTGCCACCCGATCGCGATCAGCGGGGTGACGCTGGACCTGACCCCGGCCACCGACGGCGACGCCGGCCGGGTCGCCATCCGCGCCGAGGTCCGCACCACCGACCGCACCGGGGTGGAGATGGAGGCGCTGACCGCGGTCGCCGTCGCCGGGCTCACCCTGCACGACATGATCAAGGCCGTGGACCCGGCCGCCGTGCTCGACGCCGTGCGCGTCGAGCGCAAGGAGGGCGGCAAGACCGGGCTGTGGGAGCGCGGGGCATGACCGCCGCGCGCACCGCCCGGGTCGTCACCGCCTCCAACCGCGCCGCGGCGGGCGTCTACACCGACCGCGGCGGGCCGCCGATCGTCGCCTGGCTGCGCGAGCGCGGCTACGACACCCCGGACCCGGTCGTCGTGCCGGACGGCGAGCCGGTCGGGCAGGCGCTGCGGGCGGCCGTCGCCGACGGGGTGGCGGTCGTCGTCACCACCGGGGGCACCGGCATCTCCCCCACCGACGCCACCCCCGAGGTCACCCGGGCCGTGCTCGACCACGAGATCCCGGGCCTGGCCGACGCGATCCGCCGCGCCGGGGAGGAGAAGGTGCCCACCGCGGTGCTCTCCCGCGGTCTGGCCGGGGTCGCGGGCCGCACCCTGATCGTCAACCTGCCCGGCTCCCCGGGCGGGGTGAAGGACGGCCTCGGCGTGCTCGCCGGGGTCCTCGACCACGCGGTCGACCAGCTGCACGGAGGAGACCACCGATGACCGATCCCGCGACCACGCGGACCGCGACGGTCCTGCGTGCGGCCGTCGGCGAGGAGCCGCTCGACGTCGACGAGCACGCCCGTCTGGTCGAGCACGCCGCGGCCGGCGCGGTCGTCACCTTCGCCGGCGTCGTGCGCGACCACGACGGCGGGAAGTCGGTGCACGGGCTGGAGTACAGCGCGCACCCGACGGCCGCCCGGATCGTCGCCGAGGTCGCCGAGCAGGTGGCCGCACGCTCCCCCGGCGTCCGGGCGCTCGCGGTCAGCCACCGGGTCGGCCCGCTCGACATCGGCGAGGTCGCCCTCGCCTGCGCCGTCGCCGCCGAGCACCGCCGGGAGGCGTTCACCGCCTGCGCCGAGCTCGTCGACGAGGTGAAGCGGCTGCTGCCGGTCTGGAAGCACCAGCGGTTCGCCGACGGCTCCGACGAGTGGGTCAACTCGACCTGAGCCCGGCCGCGCGCCCCGGAACGACGGAACGGCCCGGGTCCGCCTCCCCGCGAGGGAAGGCGGACCCGGGCCGTCGTCCGCCGGGGCGGGTGCTGGGGACACCGCGCACCCCGTGCCGCCCGTCCCGGATGGCGGTCCGGGAACGGTCGGCGGGATCAGCCGAGGTTCAGGACCTGGCCGACGCTGATCACGTTCACGTTGCCGATGCCGTTCGCGGCGGCCAGCGCGGCGACGGAGGTGCCGTGCGCGGCGGCGATCTTCCCGAGGGTGTCGCCCGACTTCACCGTGTAGCCGCCGGCGGCCGGGGCGGCCGCCTTCTTCTTCGGCGCGGAGGCGGCCGGGGCCGACGCCTTCACACGCTTGCCGGTGTCGGCCGAGTGGCCGGTGATGCCCAGCTTCTTCGAGCAGGACGGCCAGGCGCCCCAGCCCTGGGCGGCCAGCACCCTCTCGGCGACGGCGATCTGCTCGGCGCGGCTCGCGTTCTGCGCCGAGCCGGTGCCACCGAAGGCCTTCCAGGTGGACGGCGTGAACTGCAGCCCACCCGAGAACCCGTTACCCGTGTTGATCGACCAGTTGCCGCCGCTCTCGCACTGGGCGAGCTGGTCCCAGACCTCGTCCGGGGCGGCGTTGGCGGTACCGGCGATCGCAGCCGTCGCGCCGACCGCGACGACACCCGCCGCAGCCATGCGCAGGAGACTTCGGCCCTTGGGTCCCTTGGTCATCGTTTCGCTCCCACCGCGCCGTCCCGAGGACACGCACACTCCGCGCAGGAGGTCCCCAGGGCACAGGTGTGCCCACCGTGTCGTCGCGGGTGCGTCGATCGGGACCGGGGAGCGACGTCCATGACGCCCGCGGAGGTGGTCTCTCTCGTCCCCGTCCCGTTCCGTTTCCTCGACGGACCGGACAGCCGCGGGACGGGGGTGGTTCGGCGCGGCGGGTCCGGATGTGTGACTCGTTCAGGCGGCCGCTCCGGTGGACCGGCCGACGAGAAAGGTGAATGCACGGAAAGAATTCGTCAATGAAGGGGCCCGTGAGCGGAATCACTGTAACAACGATGTAATTATCAGATTCTCCCTAAACGCACTGGTCAACGACGTCACATCACGGACCTATCACGCGGTCGTGAACATTTTTGATCCGGAAGCAAGTCGAACCTTCCGAGGGCCTCGTTCGTCCTCACGGGGAGGTCCCGGACCCGCCCGCGCGGTGAGGAGGGACCCTCCTGCTGTGGCCGCGTTCACCGCTCGTCCTGCATGCTGGTTCGGTGAACGAACCCGCACCCGGCCCCGGGAGCCCGGCCGAGCTCGCCGACGCGCTGCGCGCGACCGGCTACCTCGCCGACGACGGTCTCGCGACGGCGGCCTTCCTCGCCCTGCGCATGAACCGTCCGCTCTTCTGCGAGGGCGAGCCGGGGACCGGCAAGACCGCACTGGCCCAGGCACTGGCCGCCACACTGGACGCACCGCTCATCCGCCTGCAGTGTCACGACGGCATCGACGCCGGTCAGGCCCTCTACGACTGGGACTTCCCCCGCCAGCTGCTGCACCTGCGCACCCTGGAGGCCGCGAGCGGGCGCGACGGGTTCGACCCGGACAGCGTCGAGGCCGGCCTCTACGACGAGCGCTTCCTGCTGGCCCGCCCGATCCTGCAGGCGCTGCGCACCAGCCCGTCGGTGCTGCTCATCGACGAGATCGACCGTGCCGACGACGAGTTCGAGGCCTTCCTGCTGGAGGTCCTCACCGAGCACGCGGTGACCATCCCCGAGCTCGGGGAGGTGCGCGCCGCGACGCCGCCGGTCGTCGTCCTCACCTCGAACCGGACGCGCGAGGTCCACGACGCGCTCAAGCGGCGCTGCCTCTATCTCTGGCTGGAGCACCCGAACATCGAGCGCGAGATCGAGATCCTGCACAGCAGGCTGCCCGAGGTGCCCGAGCGCCTCGCCGCGTCGGTCGCGCGGGCCGTGCAGAAGCTGCGCCACGCCGACCTGATCAAGCCCCCGGGCGTCGCGGAGACCCTGGACTGGGCCCGGGCGTTGCAGCTGATCGGTGCCCGGCACCTGGATCCGGAGTCGGCGGCGCGCACCCTCGGGGCCGTCCTCAAGTACCGGGAGGACGCCGACCGGGTCCACAAGCAGCTCGACACCCTGCTGGCGTCCTGACCCGGCCGCGATGACCGTCCCCCCGAGCCCGTCCCCGGCGGCCCCGCCACGGCCGCCCGCGGCGGAGCCCACCGGCACCACCGACGAGCTGCTCACCGGATTCGTCGGGTTCACCGAGGTCCTGCGCGCGGCAGGGGTCCCGGTCACCCAGGACCGGGTGACCGCCTACCTGCAGGCGCTCGACACCCTGGAGGTCACCGACCGGGACCAGGCGTACTGGGCCGGCCGGCTGACGCTGTGCACCGACCCCGACGACATCGTCCGGTACGACCTGGCGTTCCCGTCCTGGTTCGAGCCGACCAGCAACCGCCCGTCGAGCAACCGTGACGACCGCCCGCCCGCACCACCGAAGCTGGCCGCGCTGCTGCCCGGAAGCGAGGGCGGGGAGGACGACTCCGACGACACCGACGGCCCGCAGATCAAGGCCGCCGCGACCGGCGCGGAGATCCTGCGCAACCGCGACCTCGGGGAGCTCTCCCCCGCCGAGCGCGAGCACCTGCGCCGGCTGATGACCCTGCTGAAGCCGGAGCCACCGACCCGGGCGTCGCGGCGTCGCAGGCGCAACCGGCACGGCGAGGCCGACCCGCAGCGCACGTTGCGCGCGGCGCTGCGCAACCAGGGCGAGATCTTCCGGCTGGCCCGGCGCGACACCTCGCGCCGGCCGCGCAAGGTCGTGCTGCTGATCGACGTCTCGGGGTCGATGGAGCCCTACGCGGACGCGCTGATGCGCTTCGCCCACGTCGTCGTCCGTCGCTCGCCGCGTTCGGTCGAGGCGTTCACCCTGGGCACCCGGCTCACCCGCATCACCCGTGAGCTGCGGCTGCGCGACCCCGAGCACGCGCTGCGCGCCGCGGGCAGGGCGATCCCGGACTGGTCGGGCGGCACCCGGCTGGGCGAGGTGCTGCAGGCCTTCGTCGACCGCTGGGGACGCCGCGGTGCGGCCCGGCGGGCGGTCGTGGTCGTCTTCTCCGACGGCTGGGAGCGCGGCGGCACCGAGCTGCTCGGTTCCCAGGCCGAGCAGCTGTCCCGGCTGGCCCACCGGCTGATCTGGGTCAACCCGCACGCGGGCAAGGACGGCTACGCCCCGGTCCAGGGGGGAATAGTCGCGGCCCTTCCGCACTTGGACGACCTGCTGGCCGGGCACAGCCTGGACACGCTGGAGAAACTGCTCGAGGTGGTGCGCAATGCGTGACGTGATCGACCAGCTCGAAGGCTGGTGGAAGAACGGTGAGCCGGCCGCGCTCGCGACGGTGGTCGGGACCTTCCGGTCCGCACCGCGCCAGCCGGGGGCATCGATGCTCGTCGGCCCGGCGGGCGAGGCCGTCGGCTCGGTCTCGGGCGGCTGCGTCGAGGGCGCGGTCTACGAGCTCGGACAGCAGGTGCTGTCCGAGGAACGGCCGGTGCTGCAGCGCTACGGGGTGTCCGACGACGACGCGTTCGCCGTCGGCCTGACCTGCGGCGGCATCCTCGACATCTTCGTGGAGAAGGTGACCCCGGAGACCTACTTACAGCTCGGCCGGATCGCCGAGGCGATCCGCGACGAGGACCCGGTCGCGGTGGCCACGGTCGTCGCGGGCCCCTCGGAGCTGCTCGGCAGGCGCCTGATCGTCTGGCCGGACCGGACCGAGGGCGGCACCGGTTTGGACCGGATCGACGACGCCGTGCGCGACGACGTCCGCGGTCTGCTCGACTCCGGCCGCAACGCGACGCTGACCTACGGCGTCCACGGCGAGCGACGCGGGGAGGGCCTGCAGATCTTCGTCGAGTCGTTCGCGCCGCCGCCCCGCATGATCGTGTTCGGGGCGATCGACTTCGCCGCCGCGGTGGCCCGGATGGGCACCTTCCTCGGCTTCCGGGTGACCGTCTGCGACGCCCGTCCGGTGTTCGCGACCGCGAGCCGCTTCCCCGGGGCCAACGAGGTCGTGGTCGAGTGGCCGCACCGGTACCTGCAGGCCGAGGCCGACGCGGGCCGAATCGACCAGCGCACCGCGCTGTGCGTGCTCACCCACGACCCGAAGTTCGACGTGCCGCTGCTGGAGGTCGCGCTGCGGCTGCCCGAGGTCGGCTACATCGGGGCGATGGGCTCGCGACGCACCCACGACGACCGGCTCGAGCGTCTGCGCGAGCGGGGCGTGACCGAGGCCGAGATCGCGAAGATGTCGTCGCCGATCGGGCTGGACCTGGGCGCCCGCACCCCGGAGGAGACCGCGGTGTCAATCGCCGCGGAGATGATCGCCCAGCACTGGGGCGGCGAGGGCGTCCGGCTGGCCGAACGCGAGGGGCCCATCCACGCGTCCTGACCTCCTCCGCTTTCGGCCAGGCCGGAGCCGGTCGACGATCCGGCTCCGACCTGCTGATCGGCGTGCCGTCCGCCGATCGAGGGGGTCGAGGGACAGGGTGTCCCTGTACCGTGGGCCACACGCTCGTGACAGATCCGCTCGCCGTCGTCGAGTGGTGAGTCGACAACGCGCAGCAGCAGGAGGAGGGCAACGTGGTCCTCACCGGTTCGGCCGGTCCCGTCGCCCCTGACCACGGGCATCGCGGGACCGTGCGACGGGAGACCGTTCTCGTGCTCGACGGGGAGACCGGCACGTCCGGCGCCGACGAGGGTTACACCGTCCGCGCGGCGCACCGCCCACGGGAGCGGCCGCGGCTGTCCAAGTTCCACGCCCCGGAGATCGTCTTCGGGCCGGACTCGCTGCCGGAGACCGCGCACGCCGCACTGCGGCTCGGTGCGCGCCGGCCGTTCGTCGTCACCGACCCGGGGGTGACCGAGGCCGGATGGCCCGCCGAGCTGCTGCGCCACCTGCGCGCCGCGGGCCTGCGCCCGCAGCTGTGGAACGAGATCACCCCGAACCCGAAGGACCACGAGATCCAGGCCGGGTTCGAGCGCTACGAGAGCTCCGGCTGCGACGTGGTGATCGGCGTCGGCGGCGGGTCGGTGATCGACGCCGCGAAGGGCGTCGCCCTGCTCGCGGCCAACGGCGGCACGATCCTCGACTACGAGGGCATCGACCGCATCGCCAACCCGATCCCGCCGCTGGTGATGGTGCCGTCGACCTCGGGCACCGGCGCCGACGTCTCCCAGTTCTGCATCATCACCGACACGGCCCGCCTCACCAAGATCACCATCATGGGCCGGGCCCTGGTCCCGGACGTCTCGGTGATCGACCCGCGGCTGCTCGTCACCATGCCGGACTGGCTCAATGCCGCGACCGGCCTGGACGCGCTCACCCACGGCA
This sequence comes from Pseudonocardia sp. ICBG1034, assembly GCF_020131375.1. Taxonomy (NCBI): domain Bacteria; kingdom Bacillati; phylum Actinomycetota; class Actinomycetes; order Pseudonocardiales; family Pseudonocardiaceae; genus Pseudonocardia; species Pseudonocardia sp. ICBG1034. The sequence continues at coordinate 564,769 of NZ_JAHLEK010000015.1, read as the reverse complement.
TCGAGGCGTTCGTGTCGCTGGCCCACGGCCCGCTGACCGACACCCATGCGCTGCACGCGGTCGCACTCGTCCACGCCAACCTGCCGACCACGATGATCCGCCGCCACGACGACGGCCCCCGCACCGCGATGGCGCAGGCCGCGCTCGAGGCGGGCCTGGCGTTCACGAACGCGATCCTCGGCGCCACCCACGCCATGAGCCACCAGGTCGGCGGCATGCTCGACCTGCCGCACGGCCTGATCAACGGGGTGCTGCTGCCGCACGTGATCCGGTTCAACGGTTCGGCCTCCGACGCCGACGCGGCGCGCTTCGTCCCGATCGCCCAGGCCATGGGGCTGCCCGCCCGGCCGGGGATGCCCGGCGACGAGGCCGTGGACATGGTCGCGACCGAGGTCCGCAAGCTGGCCGACGAGGTCGGCGTCCCGACCGGGCTCGCCGCGATCGGGGTGCGCGAGGCCGACGTCCCGCGGCTGTCCCGGCTCACCCTCGGCGACGCCTGCCTGACCACCAACCCGCGCACGGCGAGCGTGGAGCAGATCGAGAACCTGTTCCGGGAAGCGCTGTGACGCCCGCACGGAGGCCCTCGCGGTGACCGCCGCAGCCCGCTTCCCGCGCCGCCGCACTCCCGCACCGCCCTCGTCGCCGGCCGCCGGGGGCCGGGCCCGCCCCGACCTCGACCAGCTCACCGGCCTGCGGACGGGCAAGCCGTCGTTCTACCCGGAGTACCGCGAGGGGGCCGAACGACTGCGCCGGGTCATCCTCGCGCTGGACCGGATCTCGGCCGCGCTGGTCCGCACGATGGAGGGCTCCGAGGCGCTGGTCCGCGCCGTCGCCGACGCGGCCGCCGACCACCTGTCGGCGGACTGGGTGGTGCTCGGGCTCGTCGACGGCGAGCTGCCCGACGCCGCGCCGCGGCACGTGGTCCTCGGCCCGGACGGAGTCGAGTGGGCCGACCTGGGGTCGGTGCCCGAGCGCGTGCGCCGGCACGTGGAACGGCTGCACGCCGGCGACGGCCATCACCACCACCACGAGGACGACCCGCGCCCCCGGCACCTGCACGTCCCGATCCGGCTCGACGGACGCACCGTCGGCGGGTTCGTCGCGTGGACGCCGCCGGAACGGCACATCGACGACACCGACCACTCGGTGCTGCGCATCCTGGCCGGTCAGACGGCGTCGGCACTGCAGAACTGCGCGCTGCTCGAGCGCGCCGAGCGGCTGCACGCGCGCACCGCGGCCCAGGCCGAGGACCTGCGCGTCCGCAACGACGAGCTGATGCTCACCCAGCAGGCACTCGGGGCGGCCCGCCAGCGGGAGGTCCTCGACAACGAGCGGCACCGCATCGCCCGCGAGCTGCACGACAGCGTCACCCAGTACGCCCTGTCGGCCGGGATGCACATCGAGCTGTGCCGGTCGGAGATCACCGAGCCGGTCCTGCTCCAGCACCTCGACACGGCCAAGGACCTGACCCGGCGGGCCGTCGAGCAGCTGCGGTCGGCGATCTACGCGCTCAACGACGACGACCACGCCGACAAGGACCTGCCCTCGATGCTGCGGCAGCTGTCCACCGTGCACATGCCCGACGAGCTGCGGGTCGAGGTGACGATCGGCGGGGCCCCGGTGCCACTGCCGCACGAGCACGAGCAGTCGCTGTTCCGGATCGCCGGCGAGGCGTTGTTCAACACGGCGATGCACGCGTCGGCCTCGCGGGCGGTGGTGCGACTGGCCTACGCCGACGGCCGCGTCCGCCTGTCGATCTCCGACGACGGCGGCGCCTCCCCCGAGCAGATCCGCCGCACGCTGCGTGCGGCGTCGGTCCGCGGCCCCTCCGGGGAGCACCGCGGCCTCGTGAACATGGACGCCCGCGCCCGCGAGATGGGCGGGGCCCTGCGGTTCCGCCGCTCGCGGATCGGTGGGCTGCAGGTGCAGGTGGACGTCCCGATCGGGACGCCGGGGAAGGAGCTCGGATGAGCAGCGGCACACGGACCGCCCCGGGCGGTCCCGGGCACGTCACCGGCGGCCCCGCCCGGGGCCGCGCCGTCACGGACGCCCGCAGCGGCGGCGGACCGGATGCCCGCGGCGGAGCCGGTGTCGGCGCGCGCGGCCCCGGCCACGGCGGCGGTCACGGCGGTGGTCACGGCATCCCCGGTCAGGCGGGCCCCGGGCAGGGCGGCGGGAACGCGCCGGGCGGCGGGATGCACGGGTCCGGCGGGACCGCCGCGACCCGCAGCGGTCCCGGTCCCGCGGGCGTCGCGGCGCGGCCGATCCGGATCGTGCTGGTCGACGACCACTCGATCATGCGCCAGGGGCTGCGCGCGGTACTGGAGCGCGAGGACGACCTGCGCATCGTGGGCGAGGCGGGCAGCGCACCGGAGGCGTTCGCCGCCGTCGCGACCGGCCGGCCGCAGGTGGTGCTGCTCGACCTCAAGCTGGCGTCCGGCCCGCAGACCGACGGTCTCGAGGTCTGCCGGAAGCTGTGCGCCGACCACCCCGGCATCGGGGTGCTGGTCCTGACGACCTTCGCCGAGGACCGCCTCGTCGTCGAGTCGGTGCAGGCCGGCGCCCGCGGCTACGTGGTGAAGGACGTCGACACCACCGAGCTCGTCCGTGCCATCCGCGCGGTGTCCCGCGGGGAGAGCGCGTTCGACGCCCGGTCGGCGTCGGCGATGGTGCGGTCGCTGTCCGGCGGGATGCCCGACCGGGAACGGCTGACCGACCGTGAGCTGGACGTGCTCCGCCTGCTGGCCCGGGGGCTGTCCAACCGCGCGATCGGCGCCGAGCTGTTCATCTCCGAGACGACGGTCAAGTTCCACGTCGGCAACCTGATGCGCAAGCTGATGGTGTCGCGTCGTGCCGAGGCGGTCTACGCGGCCACCAAGCTCGGCCTCCTCTGACCTCGACGTCCCCGGCCACGCCTCTCCGCCCGGCACGGCGGCACGGCGTGAGGGCGTGCGCGCGAGCCGAGGAGCGTCGTCGCTGATTCCGGATCGCGTTCCGGAACGCGACCCCGGGCCCGGATGCCCACCGGGCGGCGGGTCGGAGGGGTCCGGCGGACCCCCCGTCCGTCTCTCCGACCTGCGGACGTCGGCGACCGCGCAACCGGGCGGCCGCGTTCCGCGGAACGCGATCGCCCCGGTCCGCACCGGTCCCCACCGTCGTCGTGGACCGGAACTGTCGGACCCGCCCGGCACCCTTCTGTCGAACACACGTTCGACGAAGGAGAGCGCCGTGCCGACCTCCACCCCCACGAACACGCCCGCCGGTGAGCTGAGCCTGCCGGATCTCGAGTCCGGGCTCCTCGGTCTCGCCGGCGACATCGCCGCCGCCGAGTGCCGCCTCCTGCGCCTGCTCGCCGAGTTCGACGACCGCGGCGGCTGGTGCGGCGTCGGGGTCCGGTCCTGCGCCCACCCGGCGAGGACTGGCTGTTCCACCGGCCCGACGGCACTCCCGTCGAGGCCACGGGCAGACCGCTGGACGGCAGCGCCGAGTCCCTCGTCGAACGGAGCACGCGGGCCCGGCTGCGGATCGATCGCAGCACCCTCACCCCGGACTGGTACGGCGACCGGCTCGACCCCGAGCCGATCCTCGACGCCCGGACCGGGTCGGCGCATCCGTGGCCGGGCCGGTCAGCCAGCCGGCAGAGTGCGCCGATGCCGGTGTAGACCACGTCGAAGCCGTGGTGCGGCAGGACCTCGTCGGCGCGCAGGACGTCGGACTCGACGTAGTCGATGTCTGCTCCGGCACGGGCCGCGAGGGCGCGGGCCTGCTCCAGCGAGGCCGGGGAGAAGTCCAGGCCGGTGACCCGGGCGCCGAGCCGGTGCAGCGACAGCGTGTCGGTGCCGATGTGGCACTGCAGGTGTACGACGCGCAGACCGGCGACCGGGCCGAGCCGGTCGGCGTCGAAGCGGACCACCCCGGACAGCCGCGCGGGATCGGCGACGAGCGCGTCCACGCCGTGGTCGGGGCTCTGCGCGTGCAGTGGGGCGCGGTCGTCCCAGGAGGCGCGGTGGAGGGAGAGCGAGCGGTCCACCCGCCCAGCAGAGCACGGGCGGGCCGCGGGGACGACCGGTTTCCGGTCCCGGTAGACAGGACCGATGCGCTGGTACGCCGAACGCCCCGACCGGATCGCCCGCCAGGTCGTCGCCGACGTCGTCGCGGTGCTGTGGACGGTCGTCGCCGTCGCCGCCGGGGTCACCGTGCACGACGGGCTGGCCGCCCTGCGCGGGCCCGGAGACTCGCTGGTCGCCGCGGGCGGACGGGTCTCCGACACCTTCACCGGGGTCGCCGGGGCGGTCGGTTCGATCCCGTTCATCGGGTCCGACCTGGCCCGCGCGCTGGATCCGGCCACGGGGGCGGGCACCGAGCTCGTCGCGGCGGGGCGGGAGTTCGGCGACGCCGTCGGCACCCTCGCGACGGGGGCGCTGGTCGTCGTCCCGCTGGTGATGCTGCTGCCGGTGCTGCTCGGCTGGCTGCCGCTGCGGCTGCGCTACGCCCGGCGGGCCGGTGCCGCCGTCGCGGCGCGGACCGCCGCGCCGGACCTGCTGGCCGTGCGGGCGCTGTCCCGGGTGCCGGTGTCGCGGCTGGTCCGGGTCGCGCCGGACCCGGCGGCGGCGTGGCGGTCCGGGGACCCCGCCGTCGTCGCGGCGCTGGCCGCGCTGGAGCTGTCCGACCTGGGTCTGCACGCACACCCGCACGACTGAGCGACGACCGGGCGGCACGGGGGCGAGCGGGCGACGACGCGGTCTCGTCGCCGACGGGCACCGCGGCGGGTGCGAAGCTGTCGGCCATGCCGCTGTTCGCCCTGGAGGGCCTCTCCCCCACCGTGCACCCGGACGCCTTCGTCGCTCCGACCGCGACCCTCGTCGGGGACGTACGCGTCGAGGAGGGCGCCTCGATCTGGTACAACGCCGTGCTCCGCGCCGACCTGGGGCCGATCGTCGTACGTGCCGGCGCCAACGTGCAGGACGGGTCGGTGCTGCACGGCGGCGACGACCCGGTCACCGAGATCGGCGAGGGCGCCACGATCGGGCACCTGTGCGTGGTGCACGGCGCCGTGATCGGGGCGCGCGCGGTCGTCGGGAACGGCAGCACCGTGCAGGACGGTGCCCGGATCGGCGAGGGCGCGATGGTCGCCGCCGGGTCGACGGTCGCGCCGAACTCCGAGCTGGCTGCCGACCGGCTGATGCTCGGCTCCGCGGCGAAGGAACGCGGCGAGCTGACCGAGCAGGCCCGCTGGTGGGTGCGGACCAACCCGGACTTCTACCGCGCCCTGGCCCGGCGGCACGCCGACGGCGTCGCCCCCGCCTGAGCCCTCCCGATACGGTCCGGTGCGTTCCGCGGGACGCACCGGGACATCGGTCCTCAGTCCTCGCGGTCGGGCGAGCTCGCCTGTGCCCGGTAGCGGCGCGGGATCCGACCGGCGTGCCGGGCGTCCCAGCCCGCCTCCACCCCGCGACGCATCGCGCGGGCCATCCGCTCCGGGTCGGCGGCACGGGTCACGGCGGTGGCGAGCAGGACCGCGTCGCAGCCCAGCTCCATCGCCAGCGCCGCCTCCGAGGCGGTGCCGATCCCGGCGTCGAGCACGACCGGCACGCCCGCTGCGGCCACGATCATCTCGATGTTGTGCGGGTTGCGGATGCCCAGCCCGGTACCGATCGGCGAGCCGAGCGGCATGACCGCGGCGCATCCGACCTGCTCCAGGCGACGGGCGAGGATCGGGTCGTCGTTGGTGTAGGGCAGCACGGTGAAGCCGTCGTCGACGAGCTGCTCGGCGGCGTCGAGGAGCTCGACCGGGTCGGGCAGCAGCGTCGTCTCGTCGGCGACGACCTCCAGCTTCACCAGGTCGGTCTCCATCGCCTCGCGCGCCATCCGCGCCGTGAGCACCGCCTCGGCGGCGGTCCGGCAGCCCGCGGTGTTGGGCAGCACGGCGATCCCGAGGCGGCGCAGCAGGTCCAGCAGCCCGGTCCCGCCCGCGACGTCGACACGGCGCAGCGCCACCGTCGTCAGCTCGGTGCCGGACGCGACCAGCGCCCGCTCCAGGATCTCCAGGTTCGCGGCACCACCGGTGCCCATCACCAGCCGCGAGTCGAACAGGTGGTCGCCGAACGCGAGCTTGTCGGTCTGCACAGCCATGCTCATCCTCCCTGTACCGCGGTCAGGACCTCGACCCGCGCGCCGTCGGCGGGGCGGTGCCCGGCCCACGAGGTGCGCGGTACGACCTCCCCGTCCACGGCGACGGCGATCCCCCGCTCCGGCAGCCCGGCCTCGGCCAGGATCCGGGCGAGGTCGGCGCCGTCGTCGACGTCGCGGTGCTCGCCGTTCAGCACGATCCGCATCAATGGTTCCCCTCCTCGCGTGCCCCGGCGGCGGCCGGGGCGAACCGTCGCGGATCCGCCGCGCGGACCGGTTCCGGTACGTCGTCGCCGCGCAGCACCGCCGCGACGGCCGCCGCGGTCACCGGTACCAGCAGCATCCCGTTGCGGCCGTGCCCGGTGGCCGCGACCAGCCCGTCGGGCCCGGTGCGCCCGATCAGCGGCAGGTTGTCCCGGCTGCCCGGCCGCAGTCCGGCGGCGGTCTCGGTCAGGGCGTACTCGGCGATGCCGGGCAGGATCCGCTCCGCGTCGCGCAGCAGGTCGCGCACCCCACCGACGGTGACGTCGGTGTCGAAGCCGTTCTCCGCCGTCGTCGCGCCGATCACGAGGTCGCCGTACCCGGGCAGCGTCCGCGGCACGGCGTAGACCGGGCGCCCGTCGACGAGCGCCCGCACCGTCCGCGACGGCGGCGGCAGGGCACCGGCGCGGCGGGTCAGCCGCAGGATCTCGCCCTTCACCGGGCGGACCAGCCCGTCGAGCACCGGGTGCAGCGACGACGAGTGCGCCCCCGCCGCGACGACGACCGCGTCCGCCGCGACCTCGGTCCCGTCCGCGAGCCGCACGCCGGTGACACGGGCGCCGTCGTCGAGGACGCGCGCGACCCCGCGGTCGGAGACGACGACCCCGGCCCGCCCGGCTGCGGTCGCCAGGGCGGCGAGCAGCCGCCGGTTGTCCACCGACGGGTCGTCGGGCACCGAGAGGCCGCCACGGACCTCCGGGCCCAGCGCGGGTTCGAGCCGGCGCAGCTCGCGACCGGTCAGCCGGTGCACGTCGCGGCCGAGGGACTCCAGGTAGTCCGCGAGTGCGGTCAGCTCGGCGCGGTCCCCGGACCCGGTCGCGGCGACGACGGTGCCCTCCGGGTGCAGCCCGGCGTCGGTGCCGGCGTCGGCGGACAGGGCCGCGGCGAACTCCGGCCAGCGCGCGACCGAGTCCAGCCCGAGGGCGAGGAGGTCCTCCTCGCCGGGCCAGGCCTCGGTGACCGGGGCGAGCATCCCGCCGGCCACCCAGGACGCGCCGCGGCCGGGGGCCGGGTCGAACACCGTCACCGACCAGCCGTCGCGGGCCGCCGCGCGGGCGACGGACAGGCCGACGGCCCCCGCACCCGCGACGACCAGCCGTCCGGCACTCGCGCTCATCGGATCCACCTCACTCCCTGCGCCGGCATGACCCGGATCAGGTTCGACGGTCGGGACCGCGTCGCGGGTCCCCTCTCAGCCCGCTGCCCGGGCTCCCGTGGTTCGTCGTCGTCCGGGGCCCAGGCTACGCCGTAGCCTGCGAGCCGTGTCCGACACCGATACCCGTCCCGGCACCGGCGACACCCGTCGCGCCCGGCTCGACGGCCTCACCGACGCCCGTCTCTACCTGTGCACCGACGCCCGCACCGCGCGCGGTGACCTGGCGGAGTTCGCCGACGCCGCGCTCGCCGGCGGGGTCGACATCGTCCAGCTGCGGGACAAGGGCGGGCCCGGCGGGCCGCTGGAGGCGAGCGCGGAGCTCGCCGCACTGGAGGTGCTCGCCGACGCCTGCCGCCGGCACGGCGCGCTGCTCGCGGTGAACGACCGCGCCGACGTCGCGCTCGCCGCGGGCGCCGACGTGCTGCACCTCGGCCAGGACGACCTGCCGGTGGCGTGGGCGCGCCGGGTCGTCGGCGACGACGTGCTCATCGGCCGGTCCTCGCACAGCCCCGCCGAGACCCTGACCGCCGCCGACGAGGACGGCGTGGACTACTTCTGCGTCGGCCCGTGCTGGCCGACCCCGACCAAGCCGGGACGTCCGGCACCCGGCCTGGACCTGGTGCGCACGGTCGCCGGACGGGCCCCGGCGCGGCCGTGGTTCGCGATCGGGGGCATCGACGGCGACCGCCTGGACGAGGTCCTCGACGCCGGTGCGGACCGGATCGTCGTCGTCCGGGCGATCACCGAGGCCGAGGACCCGCGCGCGGCCGCGGCGGCGCTGCGGGCCCGCCTGCACTGAGCCCGCCTGCGCCGGGCCCGGCCGCGCTCGAACCGGCCCCGCGGCGCCGGGATCCGGCGCCGCGGATCAGTTCTGCGTGCCGGAACCCTGGTTGCCCGAGCCCTGGCCGCCGGAGCTCTGCCCGCCCGAGTCCTGACCCGACTGGCCGGAGCCCGGCTGCTGGGTCGGCAGGACCCGGTTCAGCCCGTCCTGCAGCGGGTTCGACGAGTCCGAGCCGTCCTGACCGGAGTCCCGGTCACGGGTGCCGGTCGACGACTCCGACGTGCTGGTGCCCGACTCCTCGGTGGAGGTCGAGCTCGACGACGACGTCGACGAGTCGCCCCCGGAGCCCTCGCCCCGGTCGTTCTCCTGCTGGGTGGGGGGAGCACCGCCGCGGACGACGTTGCTCACCGAGGTCCCGGACGAGCCGGACAGCGACGAGCCCTTCACGAACTCGATGCCCGAGATCAGGAACATCGACACCGCGAAGGTGACGACGCCGAGCACCGCGGACACGATGACCGTCTTGCGGGTGACCCGGACCCGGCGGAACCGGCTGTGGCCCGCTCCGGCGGCGCGGGTGGTGCCGCCGGGTGTCTGCCACGGGTCCAGCAGCACCGTCTCCTCGCCGGTGGGCCCGGCGAGACCGTGGCCGGCACCGTTCTGCGCGGCGACCGCGGTGCCCTCGGCGACGCCCTTGCCGCGCCGGGTCGCCCTGTCCTTCAGCTCGAGTGCCTTGTCCTTGCTGACCTCGAGCGAGCGGGTGAACAGCGTGGTGGCCAGCGTCGAGATGATCGAGCCGAGCGCCGCGCCGATCACCGTGCCGACCGCGCCGAGGAACGAGCCGAGCACCGCCGTGACGATCGCCGCGCCGGCGCCGGCTGCGATCTTCGTCGGGCTGAGGTCGGCCTTGAGGCCGCTCGCCTTCGTGGTGTCCGACGAGGCGTCGCCGGAGCTGTCACCGGACCCGCCCGAGCCCCCGGACCCGCCGGGTCCCTTCGGTCCACCGCCGACCGGGCCCACCGGACCGCCGGGACCGGCCGCGCGGGTCGTGTCCGACGCGGGCGGCAGCACCCGGGTGCGCGGACGCCCGCCGGGCGGGGTCCCGTCCGGCACGCCCGGACCGGGCACGACGGGGCTCACCGGACGGCCACCGGGCGGGGTCTGCGTCGTCCGGCCGCGGACGGTGCCCGACGGCTGCTGCGGGACCCGGCCGCCGTGCGTGCGGGGCGGATGTGCGGTGCGCTGACGGGGCAGCCGCGGGGCGTCGGGGGCGGCCACCGGGCGACCGGTGCCTGGTCGGGGAGCGGACGGCTGGGCGGGGGGACGGGCCGGGCCGGGGACGCCACGGGGGGCGTCGCCGAAGCCGGGCTCCGGGGGGCGCTGGTGTGGCATGGCTCCTTGCAGTGATCGTCGGTGCGGCGGCTCGCCCCGGGGGAACGTCCGGGCGGCCACGATTGCGCCGGACGATCACCCGAAGTGGTGACCTTCACACGACCCGCCGAAGGTCACGGGAAGATCACGATTCTAGCGCTACGAGGTGTCAGCGCCTGTCACCGGGGGTGACGAATGCCCGGGTGATCGGCCGGCAGCGCCGTACGCAGCAACGGCCACGACACGAGCACGCTCAGCCCCACCAGCACCGGGCTCAGCACGGTCCGCGCGACACCCAGGAGCACGACCTGGTCGGCCGCCCACAACGGGAGGAACACCGACAGCCGCAGGACGTACTGCGCCACCCACGCCCAGGACGCCCGCTGGTACCCGCGGAGCAGGTCCGGGTCGCGCCGCCACCTCGTGCGCTGTCCCAGCAGCCCGCCGACGACGACCCCCAGCAGCGGCCACCGCACGACGACCGAGATCGCCCAGGCCAGCGCGCTGCCGACGTTGGACACGATCTGGACCAGGAAGAAGTCCGACGCCCGCCCGGTCACCAGCGCGATCCCGGCCGCGACGACGACCCCGGCCAGCCCGAACAGCACCGCCCGCGGCCGCCGGCCGCGGTACAGCCGCCACCCTGCCACCGCGGCCCCCGCGACGATCGCCGCACCGGCCCCCCAGTTGATCGGGAACGCCGACCCCGCCGCCCCCGCCACCACCCAGGCGAGCACGAACGCGACCACCGGGATCGAGGCGTCCACGGCACCGGCCCGGCCACCGAGCAGTTCGGCGAGCCTCGGGTCCTCCCGGGATGCGGTGTGCGGAGCGCGATCGGACGTCACCCCGCTAAGGGTGCCCTATCCCGCGCGCCGGGTCGACGGGATCGGATTGGCGGACAGCGCGGAACAGGGTGATCATCGGCGTAACACCGGACATCGTTGCGGTGAACAACAGACAAGGCACGCGGAGGACCGGGGACGAGAGGGGGCCGTGCCGATGCACCGGCAGACGCACGCACAGCACCGGAGCTATGTCGCGATCGGCGACAGTTTCACCGAGGGGCTCGACGATCTCACCCCCGACGGCCGGGCCCGCGGCTGGGCCGACCGCGTCGCCGAGACCCTCGCCCACCGCCGCCCGGGCTTCGGCTACGCCAACCTCGCCGTGCGCGGGAAGGTCCTCGACGAGATCGTCGCCGAGCAGCTCCCCGTCGCCGAACGGATGCGCCCCGACCTGATCACCTTCTGCGCGGGCGGCAACGACATCATCGGCTGGTCCTGCGACGTCGACGACCTCGCCGCCCGCTTCGACGCCGCGCTCGGCCGGCTGGTCGCGACCGGCGCCGAGGTGCTGATCTTCACCGGCTTCGACCTGCGCCGGATGCACCCGTTCATCCGCAGGCTGCGCGGCCGGATCGCCTGCTACAACGAGGACATGCGGGCCGCCGCCGAACGGCACGGCTGCCGCGTCGTCGACCTGTGGGCGATGGACTGCCTCGCCGACCCGCGGGCCTGGGGGCCGGACCGGCTGCACCTGGTCCCGCACGCGCACGAGCGGGTCGCCTGGCGGGTGCTGGAGACCCTCGGTGAGCAGGCCCCGGACTGGCGCGGGCCGTGGCCGGAGCCCGAGGGCGGACCGACCCCCTGGACCGCGCGCCAGGCCGAGGACCTGCGGTGGGTCACCCACCACGTGATGCCGTACCTGCGCAAGCGGCTGCGCGGAGGGCACACGTGGGACGGGTACCGGCCCAAGCGTCCGGAACTCTCACCCCTTCAGGACGCCTGAGCGCGAGCCGCTCAGCGGACCGGTGAGTGGTCCCGGGCGGCGATGTGCGACGGCCGCGGCCGCGGCGCGGAGAACGGCGCCACGCAGGCGTTCTCGACGCTGTTGAACACCAGGAAGATGTTCGAGCGCGGGTACGGGGTGATGTTGTCCCCCGACCCGTGCATGCAGTTGGAGTCGAAGAACGTGGCGCAGCCCGCGTCGCCGGTCATCATCGCGATGCCGTGCCGCTGGGCCAGCTTCGAGATGGACTCCGGGTCGGGGGTGCCGATCTCCTGCTCCGTCAGCGACGTCAGGTGGTAGTCCTCCGGCGTCTCACCGACGCAGGACACGAAGGTCCGGTGCGACCCCGGCATGATCATCAGGCAGCCGTTGAACGCGTGGTTGTCGGTCAGCGAGATCGAGCAGCTCACCGCGCGCGGGCCGGGCATGCCGTCCTCGGCGTGCCAGGTCTCGAAGTCGGAGTGCCAGAAGAAGCCCCCGCCGCCGAGCCCGGGCTTGTAGTTGATGCGGCTCTGGTGGACGTACACGTCGGAGCCGAGGATCTGACGGGCCCGCGACAGCACCCGCTCGTCGCGCACCAGCCGGCCGATCGCCTCGGAGATCCGATGGACCTCGAAGATCGAGCGGACCTCGTCGGAGGACTTCTCGACGATGCAGCGCTCGTCGGCGCGGACCTCGGGGTCGTGGGCGAGCCGGTCCAGCTCGGCCTGGTACTCCACGATCTCGTCGGCCGTCAGCAGGCCCGGCACCTGCACGAAGCCGTCGCGCTCGTGCGCCTCGAGCTCCTGGGCGCCGAACATGCCGGCGCTCGCCCGGTCGCCCCACACGGTGGGCTCGGCGCGGTCGATGAAGGCGGGGGTGTTCGAGACGCGCGTGGGGTAGCGGTCCCCGGCTCCACGCACGAGACGCGGTTCGTCGTTGCCGACCAGTGCGGTCATGGACCCTCCTGTGAGTCGCTGTGGGTTCGGTGTCCCTTCGGATGGACGTCGTGTGAACGACCGCGAGGGGCGTTCCCGCTGTCACGCAGCGGAAACACCCCTCGCGATGTCGATCTCGGGACGGAGGTTCAGTCCTCCGTGATCAGCGGGTACACGCCGTTCTCGTCGTGCACCTCCCGGCCGGTGACCGGCGGGTTGAAGACACACACGCACTTGATGGTTGTCTTCGGGCGGAGCTGGTGCTTCTCGTTGCCGCTCAGCACGTAGATCGAGCCCGGCTTGAGCTGGTACGTGACGTCGTTGTCCTTGTCGTAGAGCTCGCCCTCGCCCTCGGTGATGAAGACGGCCTCGATGTGGTTCGCGTACCAGAAGTCGTTGATCGTCCCGGCCTGCAGGGTGGTCTCGTGGACCGAGAAGCCGACCTTGTCGTTGGCGAGCACGATCCGCTTGCTGCGCCACTGGCCGTTCTCGGACTCGACGTCCCGCTCGGTTCCGGTGATCTCGTCGATGGTGCGGACGATCATGTGGGTATCAGCTCCCGATGACGGTGCGGACGGACTCGGCGATGATCCCAAGACCCTCGTCGAGCTCGTCGTCGGTGGTCGTGAGGGGCGCCAGCAGCTTGAGGACCTCGTCGTTCGGACCGGCGGTCTCCAGCAGCAGGCGGTGCTCGAAGGCCTTCGAGGCCACCTTCTCGGCGAGCCCCTCGCCCTCGAACTGGATACCCCGCGCCATCCCACGGCCCTTGGTGAACATCTCGGTGCCCTGGTTGTCACCGATGATCTTGTTGAAGGCCTCCTCGACCTTCTCACCCTTGCGCAGCGTCTCCTTCTCCAGCGTGTCGTCGGTCCACCAGTTGCGCAGCGTGTGCGTGGCGGTGACGAATGCGGGGTTGTTGCCGCGGAAGGTGCCGTTGTGCTCGCCCGGGCCCCACTGGTCGTACTCGGGCTTGATCAGCACGAGCGCCATCGGGAGGCCGTAGCCGGAGATGGACTTCGAGATCGTGACGATGTCGGGCTGGATGCCCGCGATCTCGAAGGAGAAGAACGGGCCGGTACGGCCGCAGCCCATCTGGACGTCGTCGACGATCATGAGGATGCCCTTGCGGGTGCACAGGTCCCGCAGACCCTGCAGCCACTCGATGCGCGCCGGGTTGAGCCCGCCCTCGCCCTGCACGGTCTCGACGATGACCGCGGCCGGCTCGTTGAGGCTGGACCCGGTGTCGTCGAGAACCTTCTCGAACCACAGGAAGTCGGGCATCTTGCCGTCGAAGTAGTTGTCGAACGGCATCGGCGTCGAGTGGACCAGCGGGATACCGGCGCCACCGCGCTTCATCGAGTTGCCGGTCACCGACAGCGCGCCCAGCGTCATCCCGTGGAAGGCGTTCGTGAAGTTGATCAGCGCCTCCCGGCCGCTGATCTTGCGCGCGAGCTTCAGCGCGGACTCGACGGCGTTGGCGCCGGTCGGGCCGGGGAACTGCACCTTGTACTGCAGGTCGCGCGGCTTGAGGATGACGTCCTCGAAGGTCTGGAGGAACTCGCCCTTGGCCGAGGTGTACATGTCCAGCCCGTGGGTGATGCCGTCACGGGTCAGGTACTCGATCAGCGGCTTCTTGAGCACCTCGGGGTTGTGCCCGTAGTTCAGGGCGCCCGCACCCCCGAAGAAGTCGAGGTAGGAGTGGCCGTCGACGTCGGTCAGACGGCTGCCCTTCGCCGTGTCGAAGACGACGGGCCAGTTACGGCAGTAGCTCCGGACCTGGGACTCGAGATCCTCGAAAACGGTCATGTGTTCCCACCCTTGTCTGCTGCGATCGGGCCGATGAGATAGAGGTTCTCCGGCTCGTGCTCGTCACCGAGCAGGTCTGGACCGAACAGGTCCTCCCGCTCGATCGTCGTGTCGTGGCGCTCCGCGAACTTCGTGAACAGACGGATCGAGGAGGCGTTGTCCGGCGTGATGGTGGTCTCCATCCGCTCGGCGCCCGCCTGGTCCCAGACGGCGTCCAGCATCCGGCCGGCGAGGCCCGCACCGCGTGCCACCGGATCGACGCACACCTGCCAGATGAGCAGGGCGCCGTTCTCGGGGCGCAGGTAGCCGGTCACGTAGCCGACGGCGCGGCCGTCGTCGCGCCGGGCGACGACCGAGGTGCGCGCGAAGTCGCGGCACCACAGGACGTAGGCGTAGCGGGAGTTCGCGTCCAGCGTCCGCGCCTCCACCGCCAGCCGCCACATGTCCACCCCGTCGGCCGGGACCGGGGAACCGATCTCGTACGAATGGTCGCCGTCGGCGTCGGCCGCCGGGGCGGGTGCGCCGGTCGCGGCGTCCCCGTCCGGAGCCGTGGACGCCCGAGGAGGAGCCTGTTCGGGAGCGGTCATGACGGGTGAGGTTAGTGCCGTCCGGCGCAGGTCGCAGCCGCTGACGACCGGCACCGACCCCGTGCGCCCTGATCGACGTGACCGGCGACACAGAGCGGCCCGTGACATAGCGACCGGGTGTCCGCCCAGGAAGACACCGTGATCGCCGAACAGCTCGGTGACCCCGACGGGGCCTGTCCGGCGCAGCCACGGACCCGGACGTGGCCCTCGCCACGCTCCGCGACCACCCGGCCGCACGTTCGGCCAATCGTGCGGATGCACTTGCATCTGCACCGCTGCGGGGTGACGATGGATACTCCGTCGAATCGTGCCCGGAGGAGCTGCCGTGTCGGTGACACCCGCCAGTACGCGCCCCGTGGCCGTGGTGACCGCGCCGGACGAGGAGCAGACCGTCACGGTCACCTGCGCCCGCGACAGCCGCAGCCACGTCGTGGCGCAGGCGGTGCTGGCCGACTCGCTCGCCGCCGGAACCGGACACTGCACCGCGCTCTGCGGGCACGTGGTGCTGCCGGCGTCGCTGGCCTCCCCGCCCGGGGACGGCTGCCTGCTGTGCGCCGAGACCTCCGGGGCCGGGCGCCGCGCCCGCCGCCGCGGACGGATCGGTTTCGGGCGTTCGGCCCGCGCCGCCTCCTGAGCGTCGCCGCCGACCGCCGACCACACAGCCGGTCCGTTCCCCACCGCCGGCCGGGCCCCGACCCGTGCCGGTGGCTCCCTCACCCGCCACCGGTCCGGTCCCGCCGACGGATCAGCGCCCGCCGGACACGTCCAGCACGGCGCCGGTGACGTAGCTGGCCTCGTCCGACAGGAGCCAGGCGATCGCCGTCGCCACCTCGTCGGGGTGGCCGGCACGGCCCATCGGGATCGACGGCGCCATCCGCTCGATCCGCCCCGGCTCACCGGCCCGGGCGTGGAAGTCGGTGTCGAGCAGGCCCGGTCGTACGGCCGCCACCCGGATCCCGTCCGCGGCGACCTCCTTCGCGAGCCCGACGACGAGCGCCTCGACCCCGGCCTTCGCGGCCGCGTAGTCGTTCCACTCGTCGGGCGAGCCGAGCACCGCCGCGCGGGAGCTGACGTGCACGAGCACACCACCCGCCCCGCCGTAGCGGGTCGACATGCGGTGTACCGCCTCGCGTGAGCAGAGCAGGGCCGCGCGCAGGTTGAGCGCGACGACCTCGTCGATCCGGGCGTCGCTCATGTCCTCGAGACGCTGCCGCGAGGGAGCTCCGCCGGCGTTCGCGACCACGCCGGTCAGCGGTGAGGGCATGGCCGACGCGGCGTCGAACAGGCGCTCGACACCCTCGGTGCGGGTGACGTCCGCTGCGACGGCGTCGGCGTGCACCCCGGCCGCCCGGCACTCCGCGACGACGGCCGCGGCGTCCTCCGGTGAGGCCCGGTGCCCGACGAGGACGTCCTGGCCGCGGGCGGCCAGCAGCCGGGCGGTGGCCGCGCCGACCCCGCGGCTGGCCCCCGTCACGAGCACCGTCATGCGTCGTCCGTCCTGCGGTGTCAGGCCCGGTGGGCCTCGGGACCGGGCTCCGGACGGGCGGTGCCCTCCGGCGTCCCCGGCTGCCGGGTACCGGGGTCACGGACCTCGGTGTCGGCACGGGGCGCGCCGCCGGGTCCGATCTCGCCGGGGCGTTCGTCGTCGCGCAGGCCGCGCATCTCGCTCTTCAGGATGCGGCTGGACCGACCGACCGACCGCGCCATCTCCGGCAGCTTCTTCGCGCCGAACAGCAGGACCAGCACGACCAGCACGATCAACCAGTGGGTGGGGCTCATAGCTCCCATGACAGCCTCCTCGCTCGCCGACGGGATCAACGAACCATCCTCCGCCGGGGTTCTCTCCCGCAAGAACAGCCTCCCATGGCGCACGGAAACTGATCGCTCGGTCACTCACCGTTGATCCGGCGACGTCGGACGGGTTTGGATGACGGTGACACCGTGGGCGGCACCGGCGCTGCCCGGGGACGAAGGAGCTGATCCGTGCAGCCGACCGCACTCGCGGCCCCGCAGGAGCTCGACCCGGTCGACCTGGCCCGCTACCCGGTGCACGAACCGGGCTCGTCCGGGTGGGAGGACGCGGTCCGCCGGGCCCGCGCCCAGCTCGCCGCCGACGGCTGCGCGGTGCTCCCCGGGTTCGTCCGGGCGTCGTGGCGGGACCGGCTGCGGACCGAGGGCGAGGCGGTCGCCCCGCTGGCGCACTACGAGACCGCCGTGGTCAACGTCTACAACACCGACCCCGACCCCTCGCTGCCCGCCGACCACCCGGCGGGGGTGCCGATGGAGCGGGGCAACGCCTTCGTCGCCCGCGACCGGATCCCGGCCGCAGCGGTGGTCCACCGCCTGTACCCGCAGCCCGCCTTCCGCGCCTTCCTCGCCGCCTGCACCGGCGTGCCCGAGCTGCACGAGCTGGCCGACCCGCTGGCCGGGCTGTGCCTGAACGTCGTCGGCGACGGCCGGTCGCACCCCTGGCACTTCGACACCAACGAGATCGCGATCAGCCTGCTCACCCGCGCGCCGGAGGCCGGCGGGGTCTTCGAGTACTGCCCGGACATCCGCAGCACCTCCTCGGAGAACACCGCCGACGTCGCCGAGGTCCTGCACGGCAGGGGCGGCGACCGCGTCCGGCGGCTGGTGCTGCGTCCCGGTGATCTGCAGCTGTTCCGCGGCCGGTACTCGCTGCACCGGGTGACCGAGGTGCGCGGCGACGTCGCCCGACACACGGCGATCTTCTCCTACAGCACCCGACCCGGGGTGGTCGGCAGCGCGGTCCGCACCCGCCAGCTGTTCGGGCGGACACTGTCCGAACACGGGGGGTCGCGCGCCGTGCGCGTCGACGGGCTGCTGGACTGATGCCCGTGACCACCACGTTCGCGGCCGACGACGACCTGCCGAAGGTGCCGCTCCCGACCCTGTCCGCCTCGGTCGACCGCTTCCTCGAGTGGTGCGCCCCGCTGCTCACCCCCGACGAGTACGCCCGCACCGAGTCCGCCGCGCGCGAGCTGCTCGCCGAGGGCGGCCCCGCGTCGGTGCTCCAGGCCGACCTCGAGCGCTTCGACGCCGGCGCCCACAGCTGGCTGGACGCGTTCTGGCCGTCGCGCTACCTGGGCCGGCGCGACCGGATCGCGCTGAACGCGAACTTCTTCTTCCTGTTCGGGCCGGGATCGACCACGGACCCGTGCGAGCGGGCCGCGCAGCTCACCGTCGCCGCCCTCGGGCACAAGGCCGATCTCGACGCCGGGACGTTCCCGCCGCTGGTCAACCGCGACGTGCCGCAGTCGATGGACCAGAGCCGCCACATCTTCTCCACCACCCGCATCCCGGGTGACCCCCAGGACACCGTCCGCACCCCCTACAGCGACGACTGGCCGGGCCCGTCCACCGAGCGGCACGTCGTGGTACTGCACCGCGGCCGGATCCACCGCCTCGACGTGGTCGGCGCCGACGGCGCCGCGCACACCGCCGAGGAGATCGCCGGCGCCCTGCGGGAGATCCGGGACGCACACCCCGAGCGGGCCGCCACCGGTGACGCGGTCGGCGCGCTGACCACCCTGGCCCGCGCCGAGTGGGCCACGGTGCGGGACCGGCTGACCGGGCTCGACCCGGCCAACGCCGAGGCCGTCGACCTCGTGGAACGGGCGCTGCTCGCGATCTGTCTCGACGAGACCGACCCCGCCGACGAGGAGTCCGCCGCGCGGACCCTGCTCGCCGGGGACGCCGGTGACCGCTGGTTCGACAAGGCGCTGTCGATCGTCGTGCTCGCCGACGGCACCGCCGGGGTCAACATCGAGCACTGCGAGCTCGACGGCACCACCGTCCTCACCCTGGTCGACGCCATGTTCGCCGACCCGGTCGAGACCCACGCCGAGCGCATCGGGACCCGCCCCCAGGGCACCCCGCCGCACGGCGAGCTGCGGTTCGTCCTCGACGACGACCTGCGCGCCACCGTCGCGCGCGCACACGACGAGTTCGCCGCGTTCCTCGACGCCACCGCCACCGAGCTCGTCGCCTTCGACGACTTCGGCGCGCGCGACGCCAAGGCCCTGAAGTGCTCCCCGGACGCCTTCGTGCAGGCCTGCTACCAGGTCGCGCACCGGCGGGCCAAGGGCGTCACCGGGGCCACCTACGAGTCGATCGCGACCCGGCAGTTCCGGCGCGGCCGCACCGAGGCGATGCGGGTGATCACACCGGAGATGGTGACCTTCGTCGACACCATGGGGGACCCGCAGGCCTCCGACGCCGACAGGGTCGACACCTTCCGGGCCGCCGCCGCGGCGCACGGCGCCCGCGCGAAGCAGTGCCAGCAGGGCGACGCGCCCGAGCAGCACCTGTGGGAGCTGGACTGGATCCGGCGCCGTCGCGGGGCGGAGCTGGGCGTCACCGAGCCGCTCGCGGTGTTCGACTCCCCCGGCTGGACGATCATGCGCGACGACTGGCTGTCGACCAGCTCCGCGCCGTCGGACAACATCCGGTACTTCGGGTTCGGCTCGACCAGCTCGCGCTGCATCGGGGTGGCCTGCGTGCTGCTGCCCGACCGCTTCCACGTGCACCTGTCCACCCCGGCCGACCAGGCCGAGGGGATGCACGCCTTCGCCCGGGAGCTGCGGACGGCGGTGACCGAGCTGCGGAACCTGCTTGCCTGAGCGGGTTCACTGGTGGGGTGGAGCGCTTCCTCGTCACCGGCAGTTCCGGCCACCTCGGTGAGGCGCTGGTCCGCACACTGGCCGGCGACGGGGTGCCCGTCGTCGGCCTGGACCGGCGGCCCTCGCCGTGGACGGCGGTCGTCGCGTCGCTGACCGACCGCGACGCCCTGCGGTCGGCGCTGCGCGGGGTCAGCCACGTGCTGCACACCGCGACGCTGCACAAGCCGCACGTCGGCTCGCACAGCAGGCAGGACTTCGTGGACACGAACGTGTCGGGCACCCTCGCGGTGCTGGAGGAGTCCGCCGCCGCGGGGGTGCGGGGCGTGGTGTTCACGTCCTCGACCAGCGCGTTCGGCCGCGCGCTGACCCCGGCGCCGGGCGGGCCCGCGACCTGGATCGACGAGACCGTGGTGCCGCGGGTGCGCAACGTCTACGGCGCCACGAAGACCGCCGCCGAGGACCTGTGCGAGCTGGCCGCGCTGGACCCGGGGCTGCCGGTGGTGGTGCTGCGGACCTCGCGGTTCTTCCCCGAGGCCGACGACCGCGACGAGGTCCGCGCCGTCCACGACGACACCACGCTCAAACTGGTGGAGTTCTGCCACCGGCGGGTCGACGTCGCCGACGTCGTGTCCGCGCACCTGGCCGCGGCCCGGCGGGCGCCCGAGCTCGGGTTCGCCCGCTACGTGGTCAGCGCACCGCCTCCGTTCCACCGGTCCGACCTCGCCGAGCTGGGCCGCGACCCGGGCGCGGTGCTGGAGCGGCGGGCCCCGGCGCTGGCCGCGCTGCTGGCCGGGCGCGGCGGGCCGGTCCCGCCGGTGGACCGGGTGTACTGCCCGGACCGGGCGGTCGCCGAGCTCGGCTGGACCCCGGTCTGGGACGTCGACGCCGTCGTCGCGCGGGTGCGTGACGGCGGGCCGCCGCGCAGCCCGCTGGCCGACGCCGTCGGGGCGAAGGGGTACCACGATTCCCCGACCGGGGTGTACACCCGGTGATTTCACCTCGCCGGACCGGGTGACTGTAGGTCGTCAGGGCTAACGCCGTGGGTACGACCGGCGGTAGAGGTGACACAGCACGTGTCGCCGACCGTGACGCCGTACCCCGGAGGTCCTGCCATGACCGGCCCGCAGCACCGACCCAGCCCCGGCCCGCGCGGTGCCGACGCCGACCGCGCACGGCCGTCGCCGCGACCGCGGCACGGGTTCGACGACCACGAGTTCCCCGAGGACTCCTACCAGGGCGGCTACCCGGACCTGCGGTCCTCGCGGCCGGTGGAGCGGGCGACGCCCACCGACCCGGAGGGCTTCGGCGAGCTGTACGGCGGGACCGGTCCGCAGCCGACCGTCGGGCGGGGCGGGTACGCCGCACCGATGCGCTACGAGGGCTACGGCGCCCCCGTGCCGGCGGGCGGGTCGCAGCCGGGCGGCGACGACCCCGACGACGGCGGGTACGGCCCGTACGGCCGGGCCGCGCACCGCCAGCCCGAGGAGCCGGTCACCCCGACCCGGGCCGCCTACGGCGAGTACGGCGACCCCGGGTCCCGTGGCGGGACCGCGATCGACGGCGGGCCGCCCTACCCCGGCCCCACCGGATCCGGGTACGGGCGCGCGCGGACCCCGGAGGAGGACGAGCCGGTCCGCCCGGCCGTGCAGTACGACGACCCGGACCGCGTCGCGGACCACGAGGACCTGCCCCGGGACGAGGTCGTCGGGGACGGGCCGATCGCCGCCGCCACGTCCGGCCGCGACTCCGGCGACGACCGGGCCGGGTACGACCGCGCCGGGCACGGACGGCCCGGGCACGGCGAGAGCGGCGGGACCGCGGTCGCCGAGCGCTCCGCCGTCGGGACCGGCGCCGGGGCGGTGCCCGCGCCGCGTCCGCCGTCGGAGTCCGGCGGCCGTCGCCCGGCGACGGTGGCCGAGGCCGCCGCGGCCCGGTTCGGCGCGACCGGACGGTCCGCCGACACGGCGGCGGCCGCACCGGCCGTCGAGGCGACCGGGCCGGTGACCACGACGCCACGCGCGGCCGCGGCGGCCCCGGCCGCCCCCGCCACGGCCGCCGCGCCGGTGCGGGTCGCGAAGGACCCGACCGCGCTGACCGTGCTGCGGGTCCTCACCTACGTGCTGGTGTCGCTGTCCTGCCTGGTCTTCCTGGCCGGGGTGGTCTACGGGCTCGTGGTGTACCTGGAGTTCCGCTCGGCGCTGGGCACGTCACCGCTGTTCGGGGGCGGCACGCCGTTCGGGAGCTACTGAGGGCGCCGGGCGTGGCTCACGGCTCCGCGAGCCACGCCCAGGACAGCGGCGGGAGGTGGGCCCGCCCGCCCTCGGTGCGGACCGGGCCGTCGGAGGACAGCACCGTGTCCAGGCCGGTGACCAGGGCGGCGTCGACCGAGGCGGGCCGGTCGGACACGTTGACCAGCCCGACGAAGCGGCCGCCGCGCGGGTGCCGCCGCGTCCACCCGAGCACCGCCGGGTCGTCGAGCACGGGCACCTCCACCGGCGCCGACGCGTGCAGCGCGGGCAGCTCGGCCCGCACCGCGGCGAACCCGGCCAGCGCCCCGAACACCCGCCCCTCGACGGTGTCCGGGTCGTAGCGGCGGGCGAACGCGGCCTCGTCCATCGGGGGCCGGTGCATCCAGCGGTTGTCCGCGGCGCGCTCGGGGTCGGCGCGGTAGCCGGTGTCGTTGGCCAGGGCCAGCTCGTCGCCCATGTAGAGCAGGGGGATGCCGCCCCAGCCGTAGACGACGGCGTGCGCGAGCAGCAGGCGTCGCACACCCGCGTCGAGGGCGGCGGGGTCGTGGCGGGCGCGGGCGTCGTCGATGCCGCAGAGCGCGGCGGCGCTGCCGGAGATGCGGGCGTCCCCGGTGTCCGGGTCCTCCTGGAACAGTGCGCCGCGGGCGAAGCTGCCCGGGAAGCGTCCGGCGAAGAAGTCGTTGAGGAACCGCCGGTGCGACGGGCCGTCCCAGCCGACGGCGGCGGCGTCGACGTCGGAGACGGCCCAGCCGATGTCGTCGTGGCAGCGGACGTAGGTCGCCCACGCCGTCGTCGACGGGGCGGGGGTCATGCGCCGCAGCGCGTGCGCGGCGAGGCGGGCGTCGCGGGTGGCCAGGCTCGACCACAGCATCACCATGAGCTGGTTGTGGTAGGCCAGCTCGCACTCGGGGCGGT
Source organism: Pseudonocardia sp. ICBG1034 (assembly GCF_020131375.1). Classification (NCBI taxonomy): domain Bacteria; kingdom Bacillati; phylum Actinomycetota; class Actinomycetes; order Pseudonocardiales; family Pseudonocardiaceae; genus Pseudonocardia; species Pseudonocardia sp. ICBG1034. The sequence goes on along the minus strand of NZ_JAHLEK010000015.1, from coordinate 542,163 downwards.
AGCGGTCGTGCGCGCCGAGGTAGCCGACGAGGTCGTCGGGCGCGACGATCGCCTCCGCCTTGAAGACCACCGCCGGGGCCGCGATCCGGGTGAGCGCGTGCAGCGCCTGCAGCACGTCGTGGGCCTCGGGCTGGTTCTGGCAGTTCGTGCCGAGCCGCTTGCCGAGGAACGGCGCCGCGTCCATCCGCAGGACCTCGACCCCGCGCCCGGCCAGGGTGAACACGGTGCCGAGCATCGCGGCGAACACCTCGGGGCAGGTCCAGTCGAGGTCCCACTGGTAGTCCCAGAACGTCGTCCACACCCAGCCGCCGTCGCCGCCGCCCGCCCCGGGCACCCAGCTGAACGATCCGGGCGCGCGGTCGGGGAAGACGTCGGGGATCGTCGCCTCCCAGGCGTCGGGCATCTCCCGGTCCGGGTAGGCGGTGTAGAAGCCGGCGTAGCGCGGGTCGCCGGCGAGCCAGCCGCGCGCCCACGGGTGCTCGGCGGCGGTGTGGTTGAGGACGAGGTCCACGCACAGGCTCATCCCGCGCTCGCGCAGCGCCCCGGCGAGGGACTCCAGGTCGTCCATCGTGCCCAGCCGCGGGTCGACGGCGGTGTAGTCGGCGACGGCGTAGCCGCCGTCGTTCTCGCCGTCGCGCGGCTTGAGCAGTGGCATCAGGTGCAGGTACCGCACGCCCAGGTCGGACAGGTGGTCCAGGCGGGTGCGGATGCCGCGCAGGGTGCCCGCGAAGCGGTCGGTGTAGGCGACGTAGCCGACGGTGCGGGGGTCCTGGAACCAGTCGCCGTCGACCTCGCGGCGGCGGTCGAGCTCGCGCAGCGCCTGCGGGCGGGCGGCCGCGGCGGCCAGCGCGGCGCGCACCAGCCGGGCGGTCAGCCCGCCCGGGTCGGCGACGGCGCCGTAGAGGGCGTCCAGCGGCAGGTGCGCGTCGGCGTACCAGCGCTCGGTGCGGGCGAGGAACCCCGCCGCCTCGACCGCGCCGAGCGCGGCGACCGCCTCCCGGGACAGCTGCGGGAGCAGGTCGTGCAGGGCGGCCCGGGCCCGGCGGCGACGCTCGGTGTCGGGCCGGGCGCGGACGGCGTCGCCCGCAGCGGTCGTGCTGATCACCGCGCCATCCTGCCGAACCGCGCGGCCGCTGTCAGGTGCGCGCCAGCACCTCCCGCAGCCGGGCGACGAAACTGGCCGGGTCCTCCAGCCACCCGACGTGCCCGCCGGGGAACGGCTCCGGGTCCCGGTCCAGCTCCGCGGCCAGCGCCCGGGAGGTCCGGTCGCAGATCTGCCCGGCCGAGGCGGACCCGATGCCGACGACGACCCGCCGCCCGCGCAGCCGCTGCGGGTCCGGACGCCACCGGACCGTCTCGCGCATCTCGTGCAGGAAGAAGTGCCGTTCGTCGGCGGCCTGCTGCGCGGTCGCGGCGCCGTCGGTCGCGGGGAGCCCGGCACCGTCGGCCGCGTTCTGCGCGGCGTCGCCGGGTGCCGCGCCCGGCAGCCCGGCCGACGCCAGGAACAGCGCCCAGGCCGCGGCGGCGCCCTGCTCCCGGTAGGTGCCGATGATCTGCTCGGTCGCCGCGCGGTGCTCCGCCGCGTCGGGCAGCAACTCCTCCAGCGGCGGTTCGTGTGCGACGACGACCCCCACCAGCTCGGGGCGCGCCTGTGCCAGCGCCAGCGACACCACCGCCCCGCCGCTGGAGCCGAACAGGGTGGCCGGGGCGCCGCCGACGCGCTCGAGCAGCGCGGCGAGGTCGGCCGCCCGCACCGCGACGGTGGAGTCGGCGTCCGGGTCGGCGGCGGGGCTGCGGCCGGTGCCGCGCGGGTCGAACGTGACGACGGTGTGGTCGGCGGCCATCGCGTCGGCGAGCGGGCCGAAGCCCTCGGCACCCATCGGCGAGCCGACGAGCACCAGCAGCGGGCCGGTGCCGCGGACGTCGAAGGTGATGCGGGCGTCCGGGCGGTCGAGCAGATCCGTGGTCACGACGGTCATGGGTGCCTCCTCGCGAACGGTGTCGTGGTGTCGACCGTCGGCGGGCACCGGACTCATCGCCGTACCGTGGGAGGCACTCCGACAGAACGGACGAAGACCCCGTGAAGACCCGCGTCGCCCCGGTGCTGGGCGTGCTCCTCGTGCTGGCCCTGCTCGTCGGTGGTCTGGCCTGGTTCGCCGGAAGCCGCGGGTTCACCCCCGACGACCTGCGCGACCTGGTCGACCCACCCCCGCCGGAGCAGTGCGACCAGCCGGACCCGACGACGTCGGGCTGCCTCACCCCGTCCGCGCTGCGCCTGCACGACGCCCTCGTCGGGCGGTTCGGCGAGCCGGGCCCGGGGGCGCCGGTGCGGGCGATCACGTGCTGGTCGGAGCACGCGTGGAACCCGTCGAGCGACCACCCCGCGGGCCGGGCGTGCGACGCGTTCCCCGCCCGCTACGGCGAGTTCCCCGCCGGGCAGGACCTGGAGGACGGCTGGGCGGTCGCGAACTGGGCGCGCGACAACGCCTCCGAGCTGCGGGTCCGCTACGTGATCTGGCAGGGCCGGATCTGGTACCGCGGCACCGGGGACTCCGGGGAGGGCCGGGAGAACTGGGGCCGGCCCTACGACGGCGGCGGCGTCTACGACCCCGAGGACGCCACCGGCGGGCACTTCGACCACGTCCACGTCAGCGTCCGCCGGTGAACACCCCGCTCACAGCACGTGCTGGCCGTACATCTCCCCCAGCGGGTCGGCGATGAGCTCGATGCGGGCGCCGTCGGGGTCGCGGAAGTAGACCGAGACACCGGAGTGCACCTCGTGCTCCACCCCGGCCTCGGTGAGCCGCGCGACGAGCTCGTCCCACCGCTGCGGCTCGACGCTGATCGCCATGTGGTGCAGCCCGCCGAGGACCTCGGCGTAGGGGCCGACGTCGAGGCCCGGGAAGTCGAAGAACGCGAGCAGGTTCCCGTTGCCGATGTCGAAGAAGAAGTGCGAGGACCCCGGGTAGTCCCGGTTCTCGATCAGCTCGGTGAGCGGGAAGCCCAGCACGTCCTGGTAGAAGCGCACGGTCCGCTCGACGTCCGAGCTCACCAGGGCGGTGTGGTGCAGGCCGCGGGCGGTCGAGGCCGGCCGCTCCCCCGCCGGCTTCAGGTGGGCGGAACGGATCCGGTCGCGGGCGGCGTCGAGGGCGGCGGTGTCGGTGGGGGTGCCGGTGTCGGTCATGGTGGTCAGCCCTTCAGCAGTGCGGTGAAGTCGGGGACGTCGGCGAACAGGTCGGTGCGGGTGGCCGGCGGCCGGGCGGCGACGGCGTCGGCCAGCTCGCCCGCGGCGCGCCCGACACGGCCCTCCAGTGTGGTGCCCACCTCGGTCGCGCCCCAGTCCTCGGGCGCGGCGAACACCGCGGTCGGGACCGTCGCGGCCCGCAGGTACGCGAACAGCGGGCGCATCGCGTGCTCCAGGGCCAGCGAGTGCCGCGCCGTGCCGCCGGTCGCGGCGAGCAGCACCGGGGTGCCGGTGAGCGCGTCGCGGTCCAGGACGTCGACGAAGGTCTTGAACAGCCCGCTGTAGGACGCCGAGAAGATCGGCGTCACGGCGACGACGGCGTCCGCGGCGGCCACCGACTCCAGCACCGGCGCCAGCGCGGTGTTCGGGAAGCCGGCGACCAGGTGGTCGGCCAGGTCGCGGGCGTGCTCGCGCAGCTCCACGACCTGCACCTCGGCCCGCTCACCCCGGTCGGCCAGTGCGGCCGTGACCGCGGCGGCGAGACGGTCGGCCAGCAGCCGGGTCGACGACGGCGTCGACAGCCCGGCGCTGAGCACGACGATCCTGCGGGTGGTCATCACGCGACCTCCTTCTCCTGCGTCCCGGTGCTGTCGGTGCTGCCGGTGCCCGCGGCGTCGCGGGCGGCGACCAGCGAGGCGTGGGTCGGCGCGTCCGGGACGCCCGGCGCGCGCAGCGCGGCGAACTCGCGGCGCAGCACCGGCACGACCTCCTCGCCCAGCAGGTCGAGCTGCTCCAGCACGGTCTTCAGCGGCAGGCCCGCGTGGTCGATGAGGAACAGCTGACGCTGGTAGTCGCCGACGTAGTCGCGGAAGCCGAGCGTCCGCTCGATGACCTGCTGCGGGCTGCCGACGGTCAGCGGGGTCTCGCGGGTGAAGTCCTCCAGCGAGGGCCCGTGCCCGTAGACCGGGGCGTTGTCGAAGTACGGCCGGAACTCGCGCACCGCGTCCTGGCTGTTGCGGCGCATGAACACCTGGCCACCGAGGCCGACGATCGCGCGGTCGGCCGGTCCGTGACCGTGGTGCTCCCAGCGCGTGCGGTAGAACTCGACCATCCGCTTCGTGTGCGACGCCGGCCAGAAGATGTGGTTGTGGAAGAAGCCGTCGCCGTAGTAGGCGGCCTGCTCGGCGATCTCGGGGCTGCGGATCGAGCCGTGCCACACGAACGGCGCGACGCCGTCGAGCGGGCGCGGGGTCGAGGTGAAGCCCTGCAGCGGGGTGCGGAAGTGCCCCTCCCAGTCGACGACCTCGGTGTCCCACAGCTTGCGCAGCAGCGCGTAGTTCTCGACCGCCAGGTTCAGGCCCTGGCGGATGTCCTGGCCGAACCACGGGTAGACCGGGCCGGTGTTGCCGCGGCCGAGCATGAGGTCGACGCGGCCGCCCGCCACGTGCTGCAGCATCGCGAAGTCCTCGGCGATCTTCACCGGGTCGTTCGTGGTGATCAGCGTGGTCGAGGTGGACAGCTGCAGGGTCTCGGTGACGCCGGCGAGGTAGCCGAGCGTGGTGGTCGGCGACGAGGAGAAGAACGGCGGGTTGTGGTGCTCGCCGATCGCGAAGACGTCGAGCCCGACCTGCTCCGCGTGCTTCGCGATGGTCAGGACGTCCTGGATCCGCTGGGCCTCGGTCGGCGTGCGGCCGGTCGTCGGGTCCGGCGTGACGTCGCTGACCGTGAAGACTCCGAACTGCACGGCTTCCTCCTCTGCTCGTCGACGGACCGTTGGTTGATCCGTCATCTACATCCTGCAGCAACATAGGTGATGCGTCAACTATTCCGCTACGATGGTGCCGTGACACGGTGGCTGGACGAGCGCGAGCAGGTGGCCTGGCGAGGGCTGCTCCGGATGCAGGCCCGCCTGCAGGGCGAGCTGCACCGGCGGCTGCAGACCGGGTCGGGGCTCTCGCTCACCGACTTCGACGTGCTGGTGGCCCTGACCGACCGGCCCGACGGGCGGTGCCGGGTGCTGGAGCTGGCGACGCTGCTGGAGTGGGAGAAGAGCAGGCTCTCCCACCACCTGGCCCGGATGCAGAAGCGCGGCCTGGTCGCCCGCGAGGAGTGCGACGACGACGGCCGCGGCAACTACGTCGTGCTCACCGCGGCGGGCCGGGCGGCGATCGAGGCCGCGGCGCCGGGGCACGTGGAGACCGTGCGGGAGCTGGTCTTCGACGCCCTCTCCGACGACGACGTGGCCGCGCTGACCCGGATCACCGCCGCCGTGCAGGCCCGGCTCGACGGCCGCGCCCCCCGCTGACCGCGTTCCGCGGAACGCGCGACGGCCCGCACCGGGCGTCGCCGGTACGGGCCGTCGTGAGCGGGACCGCGATCGGAACAGCAGGTCAGGGCACCAGGATGGCGCGGCCCCTGACCTTCCCGGCGTCGAGGTCGTCGAGCGCGGACTGGAAGTCGTCCAGGGCGTAGGTGCTGGTGTGCAGGGTGACCCGGCCGCGGGCGGCCAGCTCCATCAGGTCGCAGAGATCGTTGTAGGACCCGACCAGGTTGCCGACCACGTTCACCTCGGCCGAGATCAGGTCGATCGTCGGGACGTCGACGTTCTCCCCGTAGCCGACCACGTGGTAGTCCCCCGCACGCCGGGTCATCGCCAGGCCCTGGGCGGTGGAGCCGCCCTCGCCGACGAAGTCGATCACGGCCTCGGCGCCGTTCCCGCCGGTGAGCGACAGGACCTCGTCGACCTGCCCGCCGTCGGCGACGATCCCGTCGTCGGCGCCGATCTCCAGCGCCAGCTTCACCGCGTCCGGGTTGCGGTCGAGCACGACCAGCCGGGCCGGGGTCAGCGCCTTCAGCACCTGGATGCCGATGTGGCCGAGCCCGCCCGCCCCGATGACGACGCAGGTGTCGCGCGGTCCCAGCCGGCGTGCGGCCTTGGCCGCGGCGTGGTAGGCGGTGAGGCCGGCGTCGGCGAGGGCGGCGACGTCGGCGGGCTGCAGCGACGGGTCCAGCTTGACCACGCTGCGCGCCGAGGTGCGCAGGTACTCGGCGTAGCCGCCGTGGGTGTCGATGCCCGGGAACGCCGAGGCGGTGCAGTGCACGTCGTCGCCGGAGCGGCAGGCGCGGCACAGGCCGCAGGTGGCGAGCGGATGCAGGATGACGCCGTCGCCCTCACGGACGTGGGTCACGGCCGACCCCACGGACTCGACCCAGCCCGCGTTCTCGTGGCCGATCGTGTAGGGCAGCGCGACCTGCGACTTCTCCGCCCACTGCCCCTCGAGGACGTGCAGGTCGGTGCGGCAGACCCCGGCCCCGCCGATCCGGACGACGACGTCGAACGGGTCGACGACCTCCGGCTTCGGGACCTCGGTCAGCTCCATCGGCCGGTGGTAGCCGACCACCTGTACTGCTCTCACGACACGGATCCCTTCACGGACTCGGGGTAGCGGGTCTTCAGGAGCCCGCGGCAGAAGTGGGCGTTGCCCTCGATGGAGATCCGCACCGAGCGGGCCATCCGCAGCTTCAGCGGAACCTGCTCGGCCGGGTACGGGACGCCGTCGTGGCCGACCAGGACCGGCCGGTCGCCGCCGGTGGGCAGGCCGATCGCCGCGCGGCGGCGCAGCAGGGCGTCGGTGGCCGGGCCCGCGGGCAGGTCGGCCAGCGTGACGCCGTGCAGCGACTCGGGCGTCCGGTCCGGGTCGACCCGCAGCAGCCCGGTCAGCGAGCGCTCCATCGCGGCGGTGTGCGCCTTGCGCCGGAAGGTCTCGCGCAGCTCGTCGAGGTCGGACTCGGCCTCGTGCCGGAAGGTGCCCTTGTAGCCGGCGTCGGCGGCCAGCCCGGCGTTGATGAGGTCGGAGTCGTGGTGGTCGTCGAGCTCCACCACGACCTCGCCGGTCCAGTCCAGTGCGGTGAGCACGTCCTTCGCGTCCGAGCACATCAGGTAGGCGAAGTTCGGCGCGCAGAACGCGGTGGGCAGGCGCAGGTGCAGGGTGACCCGGTCGCCGTCGACGTCGAGGGAACGGACGAACTCCAGGTCGGTGATCGGCTCGTCCAGCTCGGGGTCGACGACGGCGTCGAGCGCCCGGAACGCCTGGTCCGTGCGCGAGGTGCGGGCGAGGGCGGGGGCGCTCACGACGCCACCGGGACCTCGGTCGGCGTCTCGTCGCGCAGCTGCAGCTCGGCGGGGACCTCGATGTCGTACATCGCCGCGGCGTTGAGACCCAGGATCTTCTTCTTCTGGGCGGTGGTCAGCGGCGCGTACTCGGACAGCTCGTCCGGGATCTCGAAGTCGACGAAGCGCTCGACCAGCCAGCGCGGGGTCCAGATCGCGTAGTCGCTGGAGAACTGGATGCGGTCCTCGCCCAGCCAGTACAGGAGCTCGCCGATGATCTGGCCGAAGTACTTGGGCCGGGTGTGGATGAACGGCATCGCGACGGCCAGGCCGGCGTGCACGTTCGGCTCCTGGGTGGCGATCCAGCAGAAGTCCTCGAGGCGGGGCAGGCCGCAGTGCTCGACGACGAAGTTCAGGTCGGTGAAGTCGGTGGCGACCTTGTCCACGTCGGCGACGTCGAACGCGTCGCGGTCCAGCGGGCGGATGGTGGGGCCCTTGTGGATGTGGATGTTGCGGATGCCCAGCTCCTGGGCCGCCTCGAGGTACTTGTAGGACCAGTGGTCGTCGAGCTTCCAGCCGCGGGACTCGCCGTGCCACTCCGCGGTGTAGAGCTTCGCGCCCTTCAGGCCGAAGCGCTTCGCGTCCTCGCGCAGCTGCCGCAGGCCCTGCTCGCCGTTGCGCGGGTCCCAGTGGTGGTTGTAGGTCAGCTTGTCCGGGTGGGCCTGGGCGAGGGCGAAGGCCTCCTCGGTCTGGCCGAACCCGTTGTCGTAGAACTCGCCCAGGTAGGCGGGCTGGAACACCGCGTGGTCGACGTGGCCGTCGGTGAACAGGTCCTTCATCAGCCGCTCGCCGCCCTGGTAGAGGTAGTCCTCGTAGGACCAGACCTCGGACTCGGGGCTCAGGTTGCGGTGGTAGTCGTAGAAGCAGTCGATGAACTGCTTGCCGTGGATGTTGCGCTGGTTCTCCGGGCGTGCGTCCCAGAGCGCCACGTGGGCGTCCACGATGAAGTAGGACTCACCGTTCTTCGAGTACATCGTCGTCCCTCTCAGGTCGCGGCGAGGTGGTGGGCACCCCGCGACTGCGCGGGCCGGTGGGGGATCCCGCGTCGAGGGCCGAAGGTAGGAACGGCGGCACCCCGGCGGTCGTGATCACCGTCTCAACCTGAGACGAGACGGCGTCGCGACGGCGTCGCCGATGTGACACGGTCGTGGGTAGCAGGTACGAGGAGGTACGCGCGATGGGGCAGTCACTGGCTCCGGCCCGGATCTCGGCGTCCTGGGCGCGCAGCGAGACCTACGGCGCCCCCACCGAGGCCGTCGACCCGGCGTTCACCGGCGCCGTCGACGACGGCTCGTTGTTCGCCCGGTGCGGCGGCGAGGTGCTCGCCGGGCTGCACGAGGGCCTGCCGGGCGAGCCGATCTCACTGATGCTGACCGACGCCGACGGCATCGTCGTCTCCCGGCTCTGCGACGAGCGCGCCCTGCTCGACGCGCTGGACCGCACCTACCTCGCGCCCGGGTTCGCCTTCGGCGAGCGGGAGGCGGGGACCACCGGGCTCGGCCTGGCCCTGGCCGACCGGGTCCCGTCGCTGGTCCGCGGCGACGAGCACTACTGCACCGGGTTGTGGGGCTACACCTGCGCGGCGGCCCCCGTGCTCGACCCCGTCGACGGGTCGCTGCTCGGCAGCATCAACCTCACCACCTGGTCGCAGCGCTCCGACGGTCTGCTGCTCGCGCTGGCGCGCACCGCCGCCGGGCAGACCTCGGCGCTGATGCTCGCGCACGGACGCGGCGCGAGTCCCCGGCGCGCGCCGCGCGGCGAGGTCTTCCGGGTCGCCCCGCAGCCCGTCGGCGGGACCGCGGCGCTCGGCCCGGCCTGGGCCGCCGCGCTCGACGAGGTCCGCGACGCGCTGCGCGACGGCGCCCGGGTCGGGGTGGTCGGCGAGCCCGGCGCCGGCAAGTCCGCGCTGCTCGCCGCGGCCCTGCGCACCGTCCGCCCGCGGCACCGGGTGCTGCACGCCCGCCCGCCGGCCGCCGAGGACGCGGTGTCCTGGCTGTCGCTGTGGTCCCCGGAGCTGGGCAAGGACGACACCGCGGTCATCGCGGGACGGGTGCACGAGCTGCCCGCGCCCGTCGCGACCCGGCTGGCGGCGCTGGTCCGGTCGCTGCCGCGGGCGTCGCTGAGCGTCACCGCGGGCGATGTCGACGGGATACCGGACGCGCTGTCACGGCTGCTCGACGTCGTCGTCGAGGTGCCGGCGCTGCGCCACCGTCCCGAGGACGTGCCGGTGCTCGCCGCGCACTTCGCCCGCGACGGCGTCACCTTCACCGACACCGCCGCCCGCGCGCTGCGCACCTACTCCTGGCCGGGAAACGTCGAGCAGCTGCGCCGCACCGTGCGCGACGCCGCCGCCCGCAGCAGCCTCGTCGACGTGCGGCACCTGCCCCCGGAGCTGCTCGCCACCCGATCCGGAGCGCTGACCCGGATCGAGTCGCTGGAGCGCGACGAGCTGGTCCGCTGCCTCACCGAGCACGGCATGAGCGTCACCCGGGCCGCGGAGACGCTCGGCATCAGCCGCGCGACGGCGTACCGGCGGGTGCAGCGCTACGGGATCACGACCTCCCGGTGAGACCGTTGCGGCATCATCGGTTCCGTGCCGCAGACGGTCCTCGTCGCCGACGGCGTCGAGGTGCTCACCCGGGTGCGCCGCGGTCCGGTCGACGCCCTCGTCCTGGACGTGATGATGCCCGCCCTCGACGGCCTCGGCGTGTGCCGCGTGCTGCGCGCCGACGGCGACCGCGCACCGGTTCTCATGCCGACCGCCCGCGTCGAGACCCCCGACCGGGTCACGGGCCACGACGCGGACGCCGACGACCGGAGAACGCGGCGACGTTCGACGCCGACCCCGACCACGTCGTCGAGGTGGCGGGGCGGGGCGGGACCGTGACGGTCGCCGACCGCGGCCCCGGCGGCGGCGCCGCGGTCGGCTTCTCCGTCGGCCCGCAGCGGCTCCTCCCGGGTCCCGGCACCGGTCTCACCGACAGCACACCGGATCCGACGGGCCCCGGAGGTACCTGACCCCCGGCCGGACGAGCGGATGCCCACCCGCCGTCCGCCCCGACCTGCCCACCCGGACGGGGGACGCGCTCACCGGACCGGTGCTACCGGTGGCCGTGCTCACGGCCGTGGCGGGACCTCCGGACCTGCCGATCCCGGTCGACGGTGGGACGATCGATGTGCCGGGCGACGACGCCCCGGGAGACCCGGCGGCCGGCCCGGCCACGGGACTCGACACCGCCACCCGACGACGCCGTCACACCCGGTGACGAGGACCCCGCGTCGTGCGACGACGACGGGCCGCCCGCCGCCCGGTGCGGCACACAGGGCACCATTCGGTGTAGGAGCTGATGGGAGGCGTTCGTGTTCGGACTCGCGGACACCGTGGCCGCACTGCTGGCCGCGATCCCTGCTGCGCCCGTCCGGTCGCTCCTCGTGATCGGGGTCGGGGCGTTCCTCGAGGGTCCGATCGTCACGGTCGCCGCCGCCGCGCTCGCCGGGGCCGGGCAGCTCCCCTGGTGGGGGGTGTGGCTGGCCGCGCTGGTCGCCGACGTCGTCGGGGACACCGCGCTCTACGCGCTGGGCCGCAACGGCGACCGGCCGGCCGTCGCCCGCGTGCTGAACCGGCTGGGCCTGACCGAGGAGCGCCGCGAGGTGCTGACCCGCGAGGTCCACACGCACCTGCCGCGGATCGTCATCGGCGCCAAGCTCGTCGACATCGGCGCGATCCCGGCCTACCTGGCCGCCGGGCTGTCCAAGGTCGGCTACCGCCGCTTCCTGGCCTGGATCATCCCCACCACCGCGGTGCGCGCCGCGGTGCTCGTCGGGATCGGCTACGCGGCCGGTGACCGGCTCGCCACCGACCTGGAGTCGCGGCCCTGGCTGCTCGTCGTCGGCGGGATCGCCGTCGGGCTGACCCTGGTCCTCGGGCGCACCGCGATCGTGCGGGCCACCGGCTCGCGACGTCGCGCCGACGCCCGGTCCTGACCGGGTCGATCCCCTCGCGCCGAACGTCCCCGACGGCCCGGGCCTGTCGGTGCGGTTCCCGACCCTGGTCGGGCTGCTGAGCCTCGCGAACGCGGTGTCCGCGGGACTGCTGGTCACCGCGATCCTCGACGGCTCCTCCGGCGGTTCGGCCGCCCCCCTGCCGGCCGGCGGGGCGGCGATCTGGCTGACCGACATCATCGCGTTCGCGGTCTGGTACCGGCAGCTCGACCGCGGCGGGACGGCGGCACGGGCGCACGGCCGCCGTCCCACCGCGGACCTCCTGTTCGTGCAGATGCAGAGCACCGACCCGCACGACGCCGGCGGGGAGCCCCGCTCCGCCGGCTACCTGTACCTGTCGTTCACCGACGCCACCGCGTTCAACCCCACCGACGTGATGCCGCTGAGCCGGTGGGCGACGATGCTGATGCTCGTCCAGGCGCTGGTGTCGCTGGTGACGACCGCGCTCGTCGTCTCCCGGGCCGGGAACGTGCCGGGCGGCTGAGTCCCGGGCGGGGCTCAGCCACCCAGGAGGGACCGCAGCACCCCCGGTGCGTCCGACGGGCCGGCGACCGGCGCCCACCGCGCGTTGCTGCGCGCGGCCAGCTCGGCCGCCTGCTCGTGGTCGGACTCCGGGGCCAGGATCAGCAGCTCCGGGACCTGCCGCGCCGCCGGGACCGGGTCGTGGTCGTCGGTGGCCCGGCAGTCCGAGAGCAGCACGACGATCCGCCGCTCCGCGCGCGTCCGTTCCAGCTGCGCGGTGGCCGCCCGCAACGCACCCGACAGCGCGGTCACCCCGTGCCCGCGCAGGCCCAGCACCCGGTCGACGACCGCCGACGGCGGACGGGTGGACCCGATGTCGCGCAGGACCCGGGTCTCGGCGGCGAACGACAGCACCGCGTGGTCACCGGGTGCCCGGAACGCGCAGGCCGCGGCGGTCAGCGCCGCCGCGGCGAGCCGGTCCCCGCCCATCGACCCGGACGCGTCCACCACCAGGCACAACGCGAGCGCGGGCCGCGCCCAGGTGCGCGCGGTCAGCTCGTCGAGCCCGACCGGGCGCCGCGCCGCGCGGGCCTCGGCGACCGCGCCCAGCGAGGCGTCCAGGTCCAGGTCACCGCCGCGGTCGGCCGGGACCGTACGCAGCCTGCCGATCCCGCGCCGGGTGACCCGGCCGGACCGGCCGATCTCCAGCACGACCCGGCCGGCGAGCCTGCGGGCCGCCGCCCGCAGCTTCTCGTCGGTGGCCTTGCCCATGTCGACGAGCAGCGTCAGCGTCTCGTCGGGACGCTCGGCGAGCGCGGCGTCGAACGCGTCGGGGTCGAGCACCCCGACCTCGGGCGAGATCTCGGTGAACCCGGGGTGGCCCGCCAGGGAGCTGCGGGCCACCGTGCGGTCCTCCGGGCGCGCACGCGGCCGGGACGGACGGGTGGAGCCGTCCGCGGGCCGGGGACCGCCCGCCGGTGGCGGGCTCAGGCTCCCCCCGACGCATCACCGCCGTCCGCGGCCCCGTCGGCGTCGTCGGCGGGTTCCCGGCCGAACTCGGCCGTGTACAGCTCGCGGACGATGTCCTCGGCGCTGCGGGAGCCGGACTCGGCGAGCCGGATGCGGCCGGACAGCGCGACCAGCGCCGCGTCCAGCCCGGCCCGCCAGTCGGTGGTCTCCCGGCCGCGCCGGGCCGCCAGCGCCGCGGCGATACGGACGATGTCGATCGCCCCGCGCACCGACGAGCCCACGTGCACGTCCGGGTGCTCCCGGGTCCGGCGGACCAGGGAGACGACCTTGGCCCGCCACTGCTCGTCGACCTCGGGGCCGCGCAGCGCGACGACCGCGGTCTCGTCCCCGGCGGTCTGGTAGCCCATCGCGATCCGGCAGACCCGGTCGTAGACGGCGGAGGAGATCCGGGCGGTGCCGACGGCGTCGAACGGGTTCATCGCGGCGACCAGCCGGAATCCCTCGTGCGCGGTGATCCGGCCCAGCCGGGGCACGTGCAGCTCGCCCTCGCTCATCACGGTGATGAGGACGTTGAGGGTCTCCTCCGGGATCCGGTTGATCTCCTCGACGTAGAGCAGCGCCCCGGAGCGCAGCGCCTCGGCCAGCGGGCCGTCGACGAAGGTCTCGGGGTTGTAGCCCCGCTCCAGGACCTGGGCCGGGTCGAAGTGCCCGACCAGCCGGGCCGGGGTGAGCTCGGCGTTGCCCTCGACGAACACGAACGGGAGCTCGGCCTCCTCGGCCACCGACCGCAGCAGCGTCGTCTTCCCGGTGCCCGGCGGGCCCTCCAGGACGACGTGGGCGCCGGCCTCCAGCGCCGCGACGAGGAGTTCGACCTCCCGGCCGCGGCCGACGACGGGGGTCCCCGCGGGACCGGCCGCAGCCTTTCCCGCGGGGTTCGTGACAGACCCCATCAGTGCTCGTGGACGAGGACGCCGCGGACGTTCTTGCCCGCGAGCAGGTCGTCGTAGCCCTCGTTGACCTGCTCGAGGGTGTAGGTCCGCGTGATGATCTCGTCGAGCTTCAGGTCCCCGCTCTGGTAGAGGCCGAGGATCTTGGGGATGTCGACGGTCGGGTTGCAGTCGCCGAACAGCGAGCCCTTCACCGTCTTCTTGAACAGGGTGAGGATCGAGCCCGGCAGCGCGACGTTGGTCGTCGAGAGCTTGTTCAGGCCGGTCAGCACGACGGTGCCGCCCTTGCCGGTGTTCTCGAACGCGCCGGTGACGATCTCCTCGGTCACGATGCCCGCGGTGACGATCGTCTTGTCCGCGCCGTTGCCGTTGGTCATGGCGCGGGCCAGGTCACCGGCCTCGGCGGCGGTGGCGACGGCGTGCGTGGCGCCGAGCTCCATCGCCTTCTCGCGCTTGTTGGCCAGCGGGTCGACGGCGATGAGGTTCTTCGCGCCGGCGTAGCGGGCGCCCTGGACGGCGTTGATGCCGATGCCGCCGACGCCGGCGACGATCACCGTGTCGCCCGGCTCGACCTTCGCCGCGTTGACCGCGGAGCCCCACCCGGTGGGCACGCCGCAGCCGACGAGCACGGCCTTGTCCAGCGGGAGGTCGTCGTCGACCTTGACCACCGAGTTCTGGTGGATCGTGGAGTACTGGGAGAACGTGCCCAGCATGCACATCGCGCCGTACTGGCCCTTCGGCCCGGTGAAGGGGAAGCGCTCGCCCGGCAGGTAGCCCTCGAGGATCGTCGCGCCCATGTCGCAGATGGCCTGCTGCCCGGTCGCGCACCAGCGGCAGACCCCGCAGTTGGGGATGAACGAGCAGACGACGTGGTCGCCCGGCTTCACCCGGGTGACACCCGGGCCGACGTCCTCGATGATCCCGGCGCCCTCGTGCCCGAGGACCATCGGCAGGCGTGCCTCGAGGTCGCCGTGCGCGATGTGGACGTCGGAGTGGCACAGCCCGGCGTGGGTGTAGCGGATGAGGACCTCACCCTGCTGCGGCCCGTCGAGCTCGAGCTCCTCGATCTCGATCGGCTTGCCGGCCTCGTAGACGACTGCTGCCTTGGTCTTCACGGGCACGCTCCTCTGCGCTGGGGACGTCGGTGTCGACCCGGATCCTGTCCCACCCCGGGGGTGTGGCGTGTTCCACATGTGGACACGTGCGCACTGCCTCATACCGGGCGGGCTACGTCTCCGCCACGTCGAGCGCGCGCATCCGGCGGTACAGGGTGGTGCGGCTGATCCCGAGCGCCCGTGCGGCCTCGCGCTTGTTGCCGCCCGCGACCGTCAGGGCGTGCTGGATCGCGACCCGTTCGGCGCGCTCCCGGCCGCCGAGCCGGGTGATCCGCGGGCCGGGCCGCAGGTGCTCCGGCAGGTCCTCGACGTCGATCCGGCGGGTCCCGGGCAGGTGCGCCAGTTCGGTCACGACCCGGGTCAGCTCGGTCAGGTTGCCCGGCCAGGCGTACGCGGACAGCGCCGCGATCGCGGACCGGGTCAGGATCAGCTCCCGGCCCGGCCGGACCCGTGCGGCGATGTCGGCGACCAGCCCGGGCAGCTCGTCGCGGCGTTCGCGCAGCGGCGCGAGCTCGACGCGGCTCGCGCACCGGGCGACCAGCCGCGCCGCCGGGACGGACAGCTCCTCGACCGGGCCGCAGGTGAGCACGAGACGGGTCGGGCCGGCGTCGAGCAGCGGGCGGAGCACGGTGCAGAGCTCCTCGGGCAGGACGTCCACGTCGTCGACGACGACCGCGGGCACCCCCTCCCCGACCAGCGCGGACAGCCGGGCCGCCCAGTCCCGGGACGGTCCGGTGAGGGCGTCGGTGGCCGCCAGCACGACCGGGTCGGCGGTGCCGAGCAGCCGGGCCGCCTCGGTGCTGCGCCCGGTCCCGGGCTCACCCGCGACCAGCACCGAGCGCCCGGAGGGAACCCGCCGCGCGGTGCGGCGGACCGGCTCGCGCGGCGCCGCACGGACCGGGACGAGGTGGAACAGCACCCCGTCCGCCGTGTCCGCGACGGTCTCGGCCCGCACCCGGATCCCGGCGCCGTCGGGCGCCTCCAGCACCCGGGTCAGCGGGCCGTTCTCGACGACCTCGGTCCGCAGCGTCGCGAGCAGGTCCATCCCGCCCTCGCCCAGCACGGTGACGGCGCTGCGGTTGGTCAGCACCACGTCCGAACCGAGGACCGCGATCGGCGACGAGCGCCGCCGGGTGGCCTCCTGGAAGGCGAGGAACAGCCTGCGGTCGCCGTCGCGGGCGGTCTCGACGATCCGCTCCTCGATGTCCCGGGCGGCACGCGACAGCAGCGGCGCGAACAGCGGGTGGGCGCGCCCACCGGCGACCGTGATGTCGAGGACGCCCTCGGTACGGCCGCGCAGCGGGTGCCGGATCGGGTGGCCGAAGCAGCTGACGCCCTTGAGCCCGGCCAGGAAGTGCTCCTCGCCGTGGACCGCGATGCCGCGGCCGGTCTCGGCGGCCGTGCCGATCCCGTTGGTCCCCAGCACCTGCTCGTCGGCGGCCGCCCCGACCACCAGGCCGATGTCGTCGAAGGCCGAGTCGAGGGTGCGGTCGTCGCACCAGATGTCGAGGATCCGGCAGTCCCGGTCGGCGAGCTGCACCGAGAACGGCTCACCGGCGAGCTCGGCAGCCAGCGCCCGCAGCACCGGCTCCGCGGCGACTGCGAGCCGGCCGACCCGGTCGACCTCCGCGATCTCCGGCCGGTCGACGCCGTCGGGGTCGATGCCCGCCAGCCGCGCACGCCGCCAGGACGAGGCGATGTGCTCGCGCACGCCCCCCGGGTCGGATCGGCCGACGGCTCCGTCGAAACCCATGGCGCACACCTTCCGTGACCGTGGTGACGGAGGCGACACTACCCGCGCCCGGCCGGGTCCCCGGTCGTGCGCGGGCGGGCGGGGTGCAGGATCGTCCGACATGGACCGACGCGTACACGCGTTCACCGACGACGCCCTGGGCGACGACGACGCCGTCGCCCTCGCCGAGCGGCTGCGCCGCCGTGAGGTCGCGCCCGCCGAGCTGCGCGCCGCCGTCGCCGCGCGCGCCGCCCGGGTCGAGCCGCACCTGCACGGCCTCGCCCTGGACCGCACCGCCGACCCCGTCACCGGGGACGCCGGCGGCCCGCTCGCCGGGGTGCCGACGCTGGTCAAGGACAACGTCGAGGTGCGGGGCTGGCCCGCGGGCCACGGCACCCGGGCGTTCGTCCCCGCCCCGTCACGCGAGCACGCCGAGGTGACCCGGCAGCTGCTCGCGGCCGGGCTGGACCTGGTGGGCACGACCCGGATGCCGGAGTACGGGCTGAACGCCTCCACCGAGTTCGCCGACGCCGAGCCGACCCGCAACCCGTGGGACCCGCGCTTCTCCGCCGGCGCGTCGTCGGGTGGGGCGGCCGCGCTCGTGGCCGCCGGCGTGGTGCCGCTGGCCCACGCCAACGACGGCGGCGGCTCGATCCGCATCCCGGCCGCGGCCTGCGGTCTGGTCGGGCTCAAGCCGTCGCGCGGGCGGCTCGCGCCGAACGCGACCGGCGCCCGGATGCCGATCGACCTCGTCGCCGACGGCGTGGTGTCCCGCTCGGTCCGCGACACCGCGGTGTTCCTCGGCGCCGCCGACCGCGGGCGCCGCAACCCGGCGCTGCCACCGCTGGGCCTGGTCGAGGGCCCCGCCCGGCGACGTCTGCGGGTCGGGCTGCTGCTGGAGTCCCCCACCGGCGCCGCCGTCGACGCCGACACCCGCGAGACCGTCACCGCCCTCGCGGAGCTGCTCGCCAAGCAGGGCCACGAGGTGTCCGAGGCCGTCACCGGGGTGGGGACCCGGTTCGTCGACGACTTCCTCGACTACTGGGGGCTGCTGGCGTTCTCCGTGGTCACCGGCGGCCGGCTGCTGCACGGGCGCACCTTCGACCCGCACCGCCTCGACGGCCTGACCCACGGCCTGGCCGACCACTACCGTCGCGCGCTGGCCCGCACCCCGGTGTTCCTGCACCGCCTGCGCCGGGTCGCGGCCACCCACGCCGAGCTGTTCACCCGGCACGACGTGCTGCTCTCCCCCGTGCTCGCGCACACCCCGCCGGAGATCGGGTGGCTCGCGCCGACGGTGCCGATCGAGCAGCTCACCGCCCGGCTGCTCGACTACGTGGCGTTCACCCCGCTGGCCAACGTCGCCGGGGCGCCCGCCGTCGCGCTGCCCGCCGGGGCGACGACCGGCGGGCTGCCGGTGGGGGTGCACCTGGAGGGCACGGTCGGCGACGAACGGACGCTGCTGGAGCTGGCGTACGCGATCGAGGCCGACCGCCCCTGGCGGCGGATCCGGGACTGACCCGGCCCGGACACGCACCGCTCAGGCGTTGCCGCGGCGCTCCTGCTCCCGCTCGATCGCCTCGAACAGCGCCTTGAAGTTGCCCTTGCCGAAGCCGAGCGAGCCGTGCCGCTCGATGAGCTCGAAGAACACCGTGGGCCGGTCCCCGACCGGCTTGGTGAAGATCTGCAGCAGGTAGCCGTCCTCGTCGCGGTCGACGAGGATCCCGCGGGACGCCAGCTCGGCGATCGGCACCCGCACCGACCCGATCCGGGCCCGCAGCTCCGGGTCGGAGTAGTAGGCGTCCGGGGTGTCGAGGAACTCCACGCCGCGCGAACGCAGCACGTCGACGGTGGTGAGGATGTCGTTCGTCGCCAGCGCGAGGTGCTGGGCACCGGGGCCGCGGTGGAAGTCCAGGTACTCGTCGATCTGGGACTTCCGACGGCCGGGGCTGGGCTCGTTCAGCGGGAACTTCACCCGGTGGTTGCCCGACGCGACGACCTTGCTCATCAGCGCCGAGTAGTCGGTGGCGATGTCGTCGCCGATGAACTCGGCCATGTTCGTGAAGCCCATGATCCGGTGGTAGAAGTCCACCCAGGAGTCCATGCGCCCGTACTCGACGTTGCCGACGACGTGGTCGAGCGCCTGGAACAGCCGGCGCGGCGCGTCCGCGGGCCGGTCCACCGAGGAGCTGCGGGCGACGTGGCCGGGCAGGTACGGGCCGGTGTAGCGGGACCGGTCGACCAGGGTGTGCCGGGTGTCGCCGTAGGTGGCGATCGCGGCGGAGCGCACCGTGCCGTGCTCGTCGGTCGTGTCGTGCGGCTCGACCAGCACGGTGGCCCCCTGGGCGCGGGCGTGGGCGATGCAGCGGTCGACGTCGGGGACCTCGAGGGCGATGTCGACGATGCCGTCGCCGTGCCGGCGGTGGTGGTCGGCGACCGGGCTGTCCGGGTCGACGGCGCCACGCAGCTCGAACCGGACCGCGCCCGAGCGCAGCACGTAGGAGTGGTGGTCGCGGTTGCCGGTCTCCGGCCCGGAGTACGCGACGAGCTCCATGCCGTAGACGACCTGGTAGAGCTGCGCGGCCTGGGTGGCGTTGCCGACCGCCCACACCACGGCGTCCCAGCCGGTGACCGGGAACGGGTCGGCGGAGTCGTCGTGGTCGACGAGGCCGACCAGGCGTCGCAGGGCGGCGGCGTCGAGGTCGGCGAGCTTCTCGGAGTCGGTGAGGATGTCCATCAGTGCTCTCCCGTCAGCGTGCGGGCGGCCAGGTCCTGCGCCGCGGTGACCGTGGTGGTGCCGTGCGTGCGGGCGGCGGCGAAGACGCCGGTCAGGGTGTCGCCGATCGCGCGGGTCCGGTCGGCGACGGCGTCGGCGCTCCAGCCGAGGACCTCGCGGCCGACCAGGTGGATGGCGCCGCCGGCGTTGGCGACGAAGTCCGGGGCGTGGACGATGCCGCGCCGGCGCAGGACCTCGGCCGCGTACGGGTCGGCGAGCAGGTTGTTCGCCGCACCCGCGACGACCGCGGTGGGGAGGGTCTCGGCGACCTCGGCGGTGATCAGACCACCGGTGGCGCACGGGACCAGCACGTCGCACTCGCGGGTGGTCACCGCGCCGGTGTCGACCACCTCGGCGCCCAGCTCGTCGGCGACCGCGGCGCAGCGGGCCGGGTCGACGTCGGTGACGATCAGCTTGGCCCCGGCGTCGGCGGCGAGCCGGGCGACGTCGGCGCCGACCGCGCCGAGCCCCTGGACCAGCACCCGCAGCCCGTCGACGCCGTCGAACCCGGCCTCCGCGACTCCCGCGCGGATCGCGGCGAACACCCCGAGGGCGGTCATCGGGCCGGACGAGCCGGGCCCGCCCGCCGCGACCGAGCGGCCGAACACGTGCGGGGTCAGGGCGGCGAGCACGTCCATGTCGGCCGAGCAGGTCCCGACATCCGGGCCGGTGGTGTAGTTCCCGCCGAGCAGCTCCAGGTTGGCCGCGTGGATCTCGAGGATGCGGCGCCAGGTCGCCTCGCCGAGCTCGGCGCGCGGCGCCGGGAGCGCGATCACCGACTTGCCGCCGCCCATCGGCAGGCCCGCGACGGCCATCTTCAGCGTCATCGCCCCGGCGAGGCGGCGGGCGTCGGCGACGGCGTCGTCGGGCGAGGGGTAGACCATCGCGCGGGTCCCGCCCGACGCCGGGCCGAGACGGGTCGAGTGCACCCCGATCACGAACCACGCGCCCGTCCCCCGGTCGTACCGGACCGAGGTCAGTTCGCCGTCCCACTCGGGCAGAGCCATCCCGCGCCTCCATCGCCTCGCTGGTGTGCAGCGAGGACACCGTCGATCCCGGCATCTGCGCAACCGGCCCATCAGGAGCTGCACACCGGCGGCAGATCACCCGGCCGTGGTGCCGGTCCACCTGGACGGATCGTCCAGGAGATCGGCGTCACTCCCGGGGCCCGCGGCGCGCGTCCGTAACCTGGACCGGTGACGACCAGCGACGCCACGACGCACGCCGACCTGCGCGGCAGGCCCCGACCGCCGGTCCACCCGCGGACCGCGCCGTCGGACCCGGCCGGGCTGGACCCCGTGCGCGCCGCGCTGCACGCCCGCATCGCGACCGGCCCGCGCGGAGCGCAGGCCCGGGTCCCGCTGGTCGACGACGCCGGCCGCCTGCTCGGCCCGTTCGCGACGATGCTGTTCTCCCCGCGCATCGGCGACGCCGTGCAGCAGGTCGGCGCGGCCCTGCGCACCGACGACGACCTCCCGCCCCGGCTGCGCGAGCTGGCCGTTCTCGCCGTCGCCGTGCACCACGGGTCGGCCTTCGAGTGGTCCGCGCACGAGGGCCTCGCCCGCGACACCGGGCTGTCCGGGGCGCAGCTGCAGGCCCTGCTCGACGGCGGCGTCCCCGACGGCCTCGACGAGGCCGAGCGGGTCGCGCTGACCACCGTGCGGGCCCTGCTCACCCGGCACGACCTGGGCGACGGCGCCTACGCCACCGCGCTGCGGGCGCTGGGCCGGGACACCCTCGCGGCGCTGGTGTGGCTGACCGGGTACTACTCGATGCTGGCCACGGCACTCGCCGTGTTCCGACCGGAGTGAGGCCGGGTAACCCGCATGGAGAGGGGAGGGACGCGATGAGCACCGCACCGAGCACCGCACCGGACGGGGTGCGCGTGGCCACGGCCATGCACACCTTCCCCAAGACCTGTGGACCGGCGACGACCGTCGCGCAGGCGTGGGCGGCGTTCGAGCGGCCCAAGGTGCACTCACTGCTGGTCCTCGACGCGGGGCGGCTGCTCGCCGTGGTCGACCGGGCCGACCTGACCGGGGCCGGACCGGACGAGCCCGCCGCGCCCCTGGGGACGCTCGTCGGGCGGGTGGCCCACGCCGGCGACGAACTGGCGTCGACCTGGGCGGCGATGGCCGACGCCGGGCGGCGGCGGGTCGCCGTCGTCGACGACGCCGGCCGGCTGCTCGGGCTGCTCTGCCTCAAGCGGCACGGTCGCGGGTTCTGCTCCGACGCGGGCATCCAGGCCCGGATCGACGAGCGCGTGGCGGCCCCGGACGGGCCGTGAGGCCGCCCACCGCGGGGAACACCGGCGCCGGGCCGGACGCTGGACGGGGTGACCACCTCCGACGCCGCCGTCGCCACCCGCAGTCGAGAGGACCCTCCCGGTGACCCACCCCGACGACACCGTGCTCCTGGACGGGGGCGTCGCCATGCCCCGTCTCGGGTTCGGCGTGTCCGAGTCCCGCGACGCCCGGGCCGCCGTCGCCGAGGCGCTCGCGCAGGGCTACCGCAGCATCGACACCGCCGCCGTCTACGAGAACGAGACCGGCGTCGGCGCCGCGCTGGCCGGGTCCGGCCTGCCCCGCTCCGAGCTGTTCGTGACCACCAAGGTCTGGAACGTCGACGGCGGCCGCCCCGACGCGCTGGGCGCGGCACGGCGCAGCCTGGACCGGCTGGGGCTCGACCACGTCGACCTCCTGCTCGTGCACTGGCCCAACGACGACCTCGGGCACTGCCTGTCGACCTGGGAGGCGATGGAGCAGCTGCTCGCCGACGGCCGCACCCGCGCGGTCGGGGTGTCGAACTTCCGGCCGTCGCACCTGCGCAGGCTCCGCTCGCTCGGCGGTCGGCTCCCGGCGCTCAACCAGGTCGAGCTGCACCCGCACCACCAGCAGCCTGAGCTGCGCGCGGTGCACGCCTCGCTGGGCATCGTCACCGGCGCCTGGAGCCCGCTGGGCCGCGGCGCGGTCCTCGGCGAGCCGGTCCTGGCCCGGATCGCCGACCGGCACGGCGTCACCCCCGCTCAGGTGGTCCTGCGCTGGCACCTGCAGCAGGGCACCGTCGCCGTCCCGAAGTCCGACGACGCGGGGCGCATCGCCGCCAACCGCGATCTCGCCGGGTTCACCCTCGACGAGGCCGACCTCTCCGCCGTCGCCGCGCTGCACCGGACCGACGGACGGGGCCGGATCGGCCCGGTGCCCGGCCGGGTGGACCGCATCGCGTCCTGAGTGACGTGTGTCACGTCCGCGTGAGGACGGCGGGGCACGCATCCTCCAACGACCAGTCGATCGAGGAGGCAGTCGTGTCGTTCACCGACAAGGTCAAGAACAAGGCCGAGAACGCCGTGGGCGTCGCCAAGGAGAAGGCCGGCGCGGCCACCGGCGACCGGGAGCTCCAGGCCGAGGGCAAGGCCGAGCAGTCGAAGGCGTCGCTGAAGGACGCCGGCGAGAAGCTGAAGGACGCCGCGGGCAACGTGAAGGACGCGTTCGGCGGCTCCAAGGGCTGAGTCCGGCGACGGAGTGACGGGGGCGACCGGGACGCATGCCGGTCGCCCCCACCGGGAACGCGACGGAGGTACCGAGCCGGGTCCAGCGCCGTACCGGGCTCCTCCCCGCACGTCCACCGGAGGAACCATGAGCACCGTCAAGCTCGCGATCGTCTACTACTCCGCCACCGGCACCGTCGACGCGATGGCCCACCGGGCCGCGCAGGCCGGCGAGAAGGCCGGCGCCGAGGTGCGCCTGCGCCGCGTCGCCCGCGAGGCGACCACCGGCGAGCGCGAGGCCACCGACGCGCAGGCCGCGCACGCCGAGGCCGCCCCGGAGGTCACCGCCGCGACCGCCGACGACATCGTGTGGGCCGACGCGGTCCTGTTCGGCTCGCCCACCCGCTACGGCAACATCGCCGGGCAGCTGAAGACCTTCATCGACTCGCTCGGCCCGCAGTGGGGCCAGGGCCTGCTCGCCGACAAGGTCTACGCCGGGTTCACCGCCAGCCAGACCCTGCACGGCGGCCAGGAGTCCACGCTGCTCGCGCTGTACAACACGATCCACCACTTCGGCGGGATCGTCGTCGCGCCCGGGTACACCGACCCGACCAAGTTCGTCGACGGCAACCCCTACGGCGCCTCGCACGTGACCGGGGCGGACAACGACGCCCCGCTCGGTGAGGCCGACAACGCGGCACTGGACCACCTCGCCACCCGCGTGGTGACGGTCGCAGGGAAGCTCGCGGGCTGAGCCGGATCCGGCGACGCGACACCGTCCACCGCGCCACACCGCGGGCTAGCCTCGGCGCATGTACTTCCGGATCACCCCCGGCGACGTCGAGCTCGTCGACCCGGAGGACGTGCGGGCCTTCCACGTCCTCGCCCCCGCGGACCTGACCGAGGACACGCTCGCCGACACCGTGCGCAGCACCGGGCTCGGCGAGGTCGCCGACGGCGGCGGACACGTGCTGGTGCGCGTCGACGCGGTCCGCAGGCTGGCGGCGGGCCGGGTCGGCCCCGGCTGGGAGGACGACCTCGCGGGCATGCTCCGCTACGCCCGCGGCAGGGGCTGGCTCTCCGACGACGGCGGCTCGGTGCGCGCCCACGTCGAGCGCGGCTGAGACCGGGCTACGGCAGCAGCGCCCGGACCCTGTCGGGGTCCGGGCCGCCCGGCCCGATGACCACGACGGCGTCGTCGAAGCCCGCGTCGGCGTAGCGGGCCAGGTCGTCCCGCAGGCGGCCGAGGTCGGCGCCCGCGGGCACCGGGAGGGCGTAGGCGACCGCGCGACCGCCCCCACCCCCGGCCGCCCGGTAGCGGCCGAGCGCGTCCACCATCTCGTCCGGCGTGGTGCGGTAGCCGGAGGCGAGCCAGCCGTCGAAGGACCGGGCGGCCTTCTCGACGTTCGCGCCCCACGACCCCAGCAGCAGCGGCGGCCGGGCGGTGGGGGTGTCCGCGAGCCGGGCGTCGGCGTCGCCGCCGCGTTCCAGCAGCTCACGCAGCCGGACCACGTTCTCGTCGAAGGTCCGGAAACGGGTTCGGTGGTCCCGGTCGAGGGCGGCGTAGTCGTCGCGGGTCGAGCCGGGGCTCACCCCGAGCGCGAGCCGGTCCCCGCAGACCGCCTGCAGCGACAGCATCCGGTGGGCCAGTTCGGCCGGGTGGTGCAGCGGGACCTGCACCGTGCCCGTCGACAGGCCGACGCCGTCGGTGGCCCCGGCCGCGACGGCCAGTGCGACGAACGGGTCGGGCACCAGCCGTCCACGGCCGATGATCTCCGGCGCCCACAGGTGCGCGAAACCGGCACCGGCGAGTCGCCGGGCCCACCCGGCGACCGGGTACGGCGGCGCGTCGGACAGGTGCGCGAGCGTCGCGCCCAGCCGCACCGCTACGCCCGCCGGTCCGCGGCGAACCGGGCGTACCAGCGCAGCGCGTCCGGGTCGTCGACCGAGGCGATGTTCGCAGCCTTCTCCAGCGGACGGCCCGCCATCAGCTTCTTGATCGGGACCTCCAGCCGCTTCCCGCTCAGCGTGTGCGGCACCGCGGGCGCCTCGACGATCTCGTCCGGGACGTGCCGCGGCGTCAGCCGGGACCGCAGGGTGGACACGATCGTGGCCCGCAGGCCGTCGTCGAGGGTGTGACCCTGCGCGGGGACGACGAACAGGCCCAGCCAGTACTCGTCGTCGGGGAGGTCGACGCCGACGACCAGCGCCTCGTCGATCTCCTCCATCGTCTCGAGGACGTCGTAGAAGTCGCCGCTGCCCAGCCGGACGCCCTGCCGGTTGAGCGTGGAGTCCGAGCGGCCGTGGATGGAGACGCTGCCGTCGGCGTGCAGGGTCACCCAGTCCCCGTGCCGCCACACGCCGGGCCAGGTGTCGAAGTAGGAGTCGGTGTAGCGCTCGGCGTCCGGGTCGTTCCACAGGTGCACCGGCATCGACGGCATCGGCTGGAGGACCACCAGGTCGCCGACCTCGTCGACGACGGGGTTGCCGTCGGAGTCCCAGGCGGCACAGTCCACGCCCGCGAGCCGGCCGCCGATCCGCCCGGCCCGGACCGGGGAGTACTCGTTCGCCCCGACGAACGAGCCGGAGACGTCGGTGCCGCCGCTAGTCGAGTCGATCCGCATGTCCGGGCTGACGTGGGAGTACAGCCAGTCGTAGCCGGCGGGCGGCAGCGCCGAGCCGCTGACCATGACGTGCCGCAGCCGGGACAGGTCGTGCTCGGCGCGCGGGGACACCCCGGTGTTCGCCGTCGCGGTGACGACCGCCGCCCCCATCAGGACGACGTCGGCGCCGGTCCGGGCGGCGACCTCCCAGACCGCGCCCGGCGGGTGGCCGGGGCTGCCCTCGTAGAGCACGATGCTCGCGCCCTGGGTGAGCGCCCCGAGCTGCATGTTCCACAGCGCCCAGCCGGTGGAGGTGTAGGTGAACATGCGCTCGCCGGGCCGCAGGCCGCAGTACAGCCCGGACCACTTCAGGCCCTCGAGGGTGATGCCGCCGTGGCCGTGCACGAGACCCTTGGGCAGGCCGGTGGTGCCGGAGGTGAACAGCACCCACAGCGGGTGCGAGAACTCGACCTGCGCGAACTCCGGCTCGGCGTCGACGGCGAGCAGCTCGTCCCACGGCGTCGTGCCCTCGGGGGCGGGCCGGTCGAACACGTAGGGGACGTGCACGACGTGGCGCACGGTCGGCAGCTCGGCCCGCAGCCGCGCGACGACGTCGGCGCGGTCGACCTCGCGGCCGTTCCAGTGGTAGCCGTCGGCGACGACGAGCACGGTCGGTTCGAGCTGGGCGAGCCGGCCGATGGTGCCCTCGGCGCCGAAGTCCGGTGAGCAGCACGACCAGACCGCGCCGACCGCGGCCGCGGCCAGCAGCCCGATCACGGCGTGCTCGGTATTGGGCAGGTAGGCGCAGACCCGGTCCCCGGGGCGCACCCCGGCCCGGCGGAGCCAGCCGGCGGCGGCCGCGACCGACCGGCGGAGCCCGCCGCGGGTGATCTCCCGGGCGGGCGCACCGCCCTCCCGCACGCACACCAGGGCGGGATCGTCGTCGGCGCCGCGGCGCAGCGCGTGCTCGGCCCAGTTCAGCCGGGCCCCGGTGAACCACCGGGTGTGCGGCATGGCGTCCGCGGTGCGGACCTGCTCCCACGGCGTCGAGAACGCGACGTCGTAGTGGTCGACGACCGAGCGCCAGAACCGGTCGACGTCGGCGACCGACCACGCGTGCAGGGCGTCGTGGTCCTCGAACGGACGGCCCTCCCGCTCGGCCAGCCAGTCGAGGTAGGCGCGCAGCGCGGACCGCTCGACGCGTTCCGCGGGCGGGGTCCAGAGGACGTCGTCGGCCATGCCGGTCACCTCTCGTGCCGTGCGGTGGCGGGCCCGCCCACCGGGGGCCGGGCCCGCCACCGGCTCGTCCGTGTCAGGAGGCGAGCACCTTCGGCATGATGTCGTTCTTGATCCGCTTGAGGTCGTCGAGCGTCTTCGACACCGGGACGTCGGCGAACGGCGGCCAGATCAGCGGCATGGTCATGCCCGCCTCCTTGTACGCCTTGAGCCGGTCGGTGAGCTGCTTCTCGGTGCCCACCAGCAGGTTCGACGCGACGCCGTTGACGGTCTGGTCGACCTCCTCGTCGGTGATGACCGTCCAGATCATCGAGCAGATCTCGAGGTCCTTGGCCCGCTTCGGGCTGCCGATCTCCTCGAACTGCTCGTCGATGGCGGTGATCCACTTGGCGAGGCCCTCGGGCGAGTCCTGGATGCCGATCCAGCCGTCGAGGTCGTACTTGGTGATCCGGCGCGCCGAGCGCAGCGGGTCCTTGAGGCCGCTCATGAAGATCGGCGGGCGCGGGTCCTGCAGCGGCTTGTGCCCGAAGCCGCACGCCTCGAAGTCGGCGAACTCGCCGTGGAACTCGTAGTGGTCGGCGCCCTTGTCCCAGACGCCCTGCATGATCTCGATCGACTCGCGCACGTGCTTGTGGCGCTTCGGGAAGATGTGCGCGGCGCTCGCCGCGGCGAACTCCTCGGGCATCCAGCCGGAGCCGACGCCGACGTTGAGCCGGCCACCGGAGAGGTGGTCGATGGTCGCCAGCTCCGCGGCGAGGACGCCGGGCGAGCGGAACGGCGTGTCGATGATGCTCATCCCGATGCGGACCTTGGTGGTCTTGGCGGCGAGCCACGGGATCAGCGGGTAGCCCTGGAACCACTTGCCGCGCGAGGACACCGGCAGGGCGTTCGGCAGACCGTCCATCATGCCGAAGGAGTACTGCAGCTCCTGGCGGTCGGACTTCTCCGGGACGACGATCCGGTCGAGCGTCCAGACCGAGTCGAAGTCGAGGTCCTCGGCGAGCGCGGTGAGGTCCTCCAGCTCCTTGACCGTGACGAGGTCGCGGAAGTTGGGGAGGTACAGAGCGAGCTTCATGTGATGCTGCCTCCTTGCGGCATGACAGTGTCGCTAACGGGAGAGTGTGACCCTGATCTCGTTCTTCAGAACTTTACCCACAGTCGAGCGCGGAAGATCGGCCCAGAGCTCGACCTGCTTGGGGGCCTTCACGGAACCGATGCGCGCCTTGACGAACGCGACCAGTTCCTCGGTGTCGATCTCGGCACCGGGCTGGGGCTGGACCACCGCGGTCACCCGTTCGCCCCACTTCTCGTCGGGCAGGCCGACCACCGCGCAGTCCCGGACGGCGTCG
The DNA here is from genome assembly GCF_020131375.1 of Pseudonocardia sp. ICBG1034. NCBI lineage: Bacteria > Bacillati > Actinomycetota > Actinomycetes > Pseudonocardiales > Pseudonocardiaceae > Pseudonocardia > Pseudonocardia sp. ICBG1034. The sequence goes on along the minus strand of NZ_JAHLEK010000015.1, from coordinate 514,130 downwards.
TGCGCCATCAGGGCCTGCTCCACCTCGGCGGAGTACACGTTGAAGCCGCCGGAGATGACCATGTCCTTGGCGCGGTCGACGATGTGCAGGAAGCCGTCGTCGTCGAGCAGGCCGATGTCGCCGGTGTGATGCCAGCCGTGCGCGGACACCTCCGCGGTGGCCTCGGGGTTGCGGTGGTAGCCGGCCATCACCAGCGAGCCGCGGACGCAGATCTCGCCGCGCCCACCCCGCGGGACCGGGCTCCCCTGCTGGTCCAGGATCGCGACGGTGACCAGCGGCGACGGCCGCCCGGCCGAGGCCAGCCGTTCGGTGGCGACGCTCCCGTCGGCGCGACGGTGCTCGGCGGGCGACATCGTCGAGATCATCATGGGGGCCTCGGACTGGCCGAACAGCTGCGCCATCGGCCCGATCCGGTCCAGCGCCTCGGTCAGCCGGGCCACCGACATCGGGGCCGCGCCGTACCAGAAGCACTGCAGCGACGACAGGTCCGTCGCGTCGAGCGCCTCGTGGCCGAGGACCATGTAGATCAGCGTCGGCGGCAGGAACGTGTGCGTCACCCGGTGCGCCTCGATCAGCTCCAGGAACCGGCCGACGTCGGGCTTCGCCATGATCACGACCTCGCCGCCGCGGGCCATCACCGGGAAGCACAGGACGCCCGCGGCGTGGGTCAGCGGCGCCAGCGCCAGATAGACCGGCCGCTCGTCGAACGGGTAGCTCATCAGCGTGATCGCCGACATCGTCTCGACGTTGCGGTCGGTCAGCAGCACGCCCTTGGGACGCCCGGTGGTGCCGCCGGTGCCGACCAGCGCCACGATCTCGTCGGGCGGTGCCGCCTCGGCGGAGGGGTCGTCGCGGGCGGCGTCGAGCCAGGCGTCGAAGGCCTCGGCCCGGCCGTCCGGGCCGGAGTCACCGAGGCGCACCAGGGTGGTCAGCTGCGGGAGGTCCGGGGCGATCTCGGCGACCAGGCCGTCGAAGGAGGGCTGGTAGATCAGCGTGGTGCAGTCGAACAGGTCGAGCAGCTCGGCGGTCTCGCCCGCCGCGTTCCGCGGGTTGATCGGGCACCACACCGCGCCGGCGCGGGCGATGCCGAACACGCAGGAGAACGCCGTCGGGTCGTTCGCCGAGAGGATGCCGACCTTGTCCCCCGGCGCGACGCCGGAGCGTCGCAGCGCCCGCGCGACGGCGTGCGAGAGATCGACGACGTCGCCGTAGGACAGCGTCGTGCCGTCGAGGGTCAGGCAGGGGGCCGCGGGATCGAGGGAGGCGCCCTTGTCGAGGTAGAAGGTCAGCGACATCGCGGCTCCCCGGATCTGCACCGTTGCGGACAGCGACGACCGTGGCGGGAATCTGGACAGTTGTCAAGATTTGCTGCCCGACCGGGGTGGGGAACGCCGACGGCGGACGGCCCGGGAGGGTGGTCCCGGGCCGTCCGCCGTCGTGGTGCGGGGAAAGGGCGCCTACGCCTGCCCGGTCAGCGCCCCGGCCAGCGGGCCCAGCGGCGGCGCCCACTCGCGGATCTCGGCGCGGGCGACGACGCCGGCCGTGGAGAACGGGTCCGCGTCGACGATCGCCTGCACCGCGGCCCGGTCCTCGACGCGGAAGATCAGCAGGCCGCCCGGGGCCTCACCCGGGGCCCAGGCGCCGGCGACGAGCATCGTCCCGTCCTCGGCGAAGGGGCGCAGGTAGTCACGGTGGGCCGGACGCGTGGCGTCCCGGAGCTCCGTGTCGTCGGTGTAGGTGTAGATCAGTGCGAAGGTCGTGGCCACACCGCGATCCTCGCACGCGACGACGCCGACGGGACCACCGTCGGCGTCACCGCCGGTCGTCACTTCGCCGCGAGGCGCTCCAGGCGACGGGTGGTGGGCCAGCGGACGTTCGTCGCCCAGCCCGCCTTCTCGAAACCGCGGATGACCACGGCGGAGATGTCGATCTGCCCCTTCTTCACGCCGTGCCGGGCGCAGGTCGGGTCGGCGTGGTGCAGGTTGTGCCAGGACTCGCCACAGGACAGCAGGGCCAGCCACCAGACGTTGGCGGACCGGTCACGCGCCGCGAACGGGCGCTCGCCCCAGATGTGACAGATCGAGTTGATCGACCAGGTGACGTGGTGCAGCACCGCGACGCGGACGAAGCCCGCCCAGAACAGCGCGGTCAGCGCACCCCACCAGGACATCGTGATCAGACCGCCGAGCAGTGCCGGGCCGAGCAGGCTCGCGACGACGATCAGCGGGAACGCCTTGTCGACGCGGGCGATGTCGCGGTCCTCCAGCAGGTCCGGGGCGAACCGCTTCATGTTGGTCAGGTCGCGCTGGAACAGCCAGCCCAGGTGGGCGTGCCAGAAGCCCTTGACCAGCGCCATCGGGCCGGTGCCGTAGAGCCACGGCGAGTGCGGGTCGCCCTCCTTGTCAGAGAACGCGTGGTGCCGGCGGTGGTCACCGACCCAGTCGAGCACGCTGCCCTGCAGCGACAGGCTGCCCGCGATCGCCAGCGCGATCCGCAGCGGGCGTTTCGCCTTGAACGCGCCGTGGGTGAAGTACCGGTGGAACCCGACCGTGACGCCGAGGCAGCTCACGTAGTAGAGGACGAACGCCAGCACGACGTCGGTCCAGCCGAGGAAGCCCACGCTCCAGGCGAGGGGGACGGCCGCGAGCAGCGCCAGGGTCGGCAGGACGACGAACAGCCCCACCAGGAACATCTCTCCCGGCGGGCGCTTCCCGTCCAGGACGGGTAGGGGCCCGCTCCTCGTGGGGGCGGGGGCCGCGTCGACTGTTGTCATGGGTCCACTACATCGAGTGACCGGCGTCGGCACAGTCCGGCTGGCCCCCCTGTGTGGGAGGGGGTATCTCCTCGGCTGGGCCGTTCGCTCGAACCCGTACCCCCGTGAACAGAACCTGCGACGACGACACGACCGTCCGCTCCCGGTCGACAGCTCACCGGGGATCTCGCGATCGGGCGGGCGGCGCGTGCCGCCCGGGGACAGCGGCGTGTCAGGACGTGTGCATCGACGCGCTGTGGCGGTGGTCGGTCCCGGCTCGCCGGTCCCGGCCCCACGGCCCGCGGGCACGCCTGTCCAACCACCGCCGGGCCGCGGTCAGGAGCCGGGTGACCGTCGACGGTCCACGGCGGCGTTCGACGGCGGCACCGAGCGCGCCGAGCAGCCGGCTCAGGAGCGGGACCCCCACGGCGAACAGCAGCCAGATCCGGATCCGGCGGGACAGGAAGACCCACATGGGGAACTCCGATCGTCAGGGTGTCCGCACTTCCGCGTCACCTGTCGTCCCGTGTGACGTCCCGGACGCGCCGTCCTCACCCGCTCGCCGGGAGGCGTACGTCACCGCGATCCTCAGGGTTCGGTGAAGACGTCGTCGATGAGCACGGTGACCTGGACGGGTTCGAGGTCCGTGAGGTGACGGACCGTGGCGACCACGGCGCGGCGGACGTCGTCGGCGAGCTGGTGCAGCGGGCGCCCGAAGTCCGCGGCGAGGGTGATCTCCAGGGCCGTGCTCGCCCCGGCGACGCCTGCGGTGATCTCGGAGTCCGAGTCGCGGTGGCCGGACAGGTCACGGCTCAGTGCGACGCGGACACCGGGAACACCTTCGGCGGAGTGCCGCGCGGCGGCGACGACCACCCGCGCGGCGACGCGGGTGACCCCGTCGGCGGTACGGACGGTGGCGTAGTCGCTGTCGTCGATCGCGCTGCGGATGCGCGCGAGCGCCTCCTCCATCGGCCCCTCGGGCGCGATCACCTGCTCGGCGGCCAGGTCCCGCAGGGGTGACAGGAGCCTGTCGTACTCCGCGAGGGCCGCCTGGCAGTGCACGCATCCCTGCTGGTGCACGTCACGGTCGGCACCGCGACCGTCGGCGACCTGGGTGAGCAGCACGTCGACCGCCCTGCCGCAGGGGAGGGTGTCCCGGTCCCGACGGTCGGTGTGGTCGGGCTGGTCGTGCTCGGTCATGCCCACTCCCGCATGGTGTCGGCGAGCCGGCGGCGGGCTCGGTACAGACGGCCGCGCAAGGTCGGTTCGGAGACGCCGAGGATGGCGGCGGCCTCGTCGTAGCCCAGCTGCTCGATGTCCACCAGCACGACGGGGGCCCGCTGCTCGGGTGGCAGGTCGGTGACCGCCGCCAGCATCGCCGAGAGCCTGTTCCGGGCCATCACCTGGACATCGGCACCCGGCGAACTGACGATGTCGGGGTCGGTCAGGGGTGTGTCGTCACGGCGACGCCTGATCGTGCCCAGACAACGGTTCACCACGATGCGGTAGAGCCACGTGGTGAACAGGCTCTTGCCCGCGAACCCGGCCAGCGCCGTCCACAGCTGGATGACGACCTCCTGGGCCAAGTCCTCGGCGTCGTCGGGGTTGCCGAGCATGCGCAGGGCGATCCGGTAGATGCGGTCGCGGTGGCGCCGCACGAGCGCCTCGTAGGCGTCGAGCGAACCCTCCTGGGCCTTGCCGACGAGCCAGTCGTCGGCCTGGTGGTCGAGCCGCTCGGGACGGTGCCCGCGCCGCGCCGGGACGGGGCCGGGCCGGCTGTCGTCGTGCGCCACGTGGGTCCGTACCTCCGGCTGGACGGTCGACGTCGACCTGTCGGGCTCGGGAACTCGTTGTTGCGGTGCCGAGAGCGCCGACGCCCCCGAGCCGGCGACAGGGGCGACGGACATGGGGACGATCGTTGCGTACACACGGACAACCCGCCCGGCGGAGCGGTGCGCTCAGGCGCGCACCGGCCGGGTCACCGGTAGTCCTCGACGGTCACGGTGATCCCCGCGTCGGGGACGACCCCGCGGACGGCGGCCCTGACCTGGTCGGCGATCTCGGCGATCGGATGGGGGTGGCGACCGACGACGTGGACGTCGACATGCGTGGAGCGTCGAGCCTCCCCGCCCGTCCGCCCGGCGCTCCCCGGGTCGACGCCGAGGCGGACACCCACGACTCGCCGTCCCGGCAGATGGGTGGCCACGGTGCCGAAGGGCCCGCCGTGGAGATCGACGACGCCCGGACAGCTCCGTACCGCGTCGGCGAGTGGGACGCTGAGGTGGTCGGGATGTTCTGGTCGGGGGTCGGTCATGTGCCCTCTCCTCTCTCGTCGTCGCGAGCCGTCCAGGTGGTGTGGGGGGTGGGCGCCCGGTCGGGCGCGTCCGGCTCCGTGCCGGGTGCGATCGCCTGCGTGACGTCGTCGGCGAGATGCAGCACGCGCTCGACGCCGCTGACCACGACGAGACGTTCGAGTGCACGGTTCCCGGACACGACCACGCGCATGTCGATCCCGTGGGCACGAGCGAGCCGGTGGGTCCGCACCAGCAGGTCCACACCATGGGAGTCCAGGTAGCCCACCGCGGTCAGGTCCACGCACAACCGGGTCAGTGCCGGGTCCGGTACGAGCGCGATGACCGTGCGCCGCAGCTCCGGTACGCGTGCGGCGTCGACCTCGCCGACGATCCGCAGCACCACGATGCCCGGGCCCGGCCTGTCCACCAGCACGTCGGCGGCATGATGCCCGTTCATTCGGTCCTCCTCGACCTCGTCGTCGGTGATCGGGTGATGCCGGGTCCGTCGGGGTGGGCCGACCGCGGCCGGGCGCATCGCCCGCAGATCCACCACGAGCTCGACGCGGACGAGCGGTGCCGGTCGGTGCGGCGCCGCGGCGAGCACCTGCAGCCCTCGATCACGACGACGATCTCGGCCGCCCGTCCGGCGGAGGCAACGGATGCACGGACCAGGGCGGCGATCCCGTCGGGCGCGCAGGCCGCCCGTCCGACGGCCGGGGAAGGTGGCCGTCGACCCCGCCGCAGGGCCCGGGTGCGGATTCCCTCCGGCTGCGCAGCTCAGCGCCCGGGGCGCGGTCGGAGCGAGGGCCGGCCCGGTGTGGACCTCACGCGATGCGGGCCGCTCCGCCGCCGAGGGCGTACCCGCCGCGGACCTCGCGGGCGGCCGGACCTGCGATCCCGGCGACGACGGCCTCGGCGATCCGGGGGCTGTCCCGGCCGGAGGACAGCGCGCCCGACGCGGCCGGGCTCGGGGTCGTCGCCGTGGGGGTGTTCGGGATGGTCATGTCCTGTCTCCCTTCGTGCTGCGGGCCCGGCCGCCTGGTGTGCCGGGACCTCTGCGGCGGACGAGGCCACCGTTCCCGGAAGGCCTCGTTCCGCTCCACAGCCGTGGGACACGATCGGGGCAGGATCCTCACGCGGCGGTGCTGTGATGTGGACCATCGCCGAGCGGTCGGTCCTCGGGACCGGGGGAGATCGGTGCCGGCGGGTGTGGAGGGTCGTCCCGCCATCCGGCGTCTCGCGAATCGTCCGAGGCCCTGCGTCACGCCGTCGGCCGGGCGGCCCGGCCTCGACCACGGGGAGTCGTGCGTGCGGTCCCGCCGGAGACGTTCCGGAGAGGACCGCTGGTCGGACGTGGAGCCGGAGGTCGGGATCGAACCGACGACCTACCGCTTACAAGTCCGTGGGCATCGGTCACACTGTGCTCTGACCTGGCGATTCATCCTCACGTGTCGTACCACGGTCCACATCACGGACCACCGTACGCAGCGTCCGCGGGTCACGCGGGGGGTCACGCGATCCATCAACCGACCCGACGAGTCGCCGACCGGAGCAGCCACCGTATCGGCCGGCGGTCGTTGTCCCGGGTGTGACCGCTCCCCGCCTCGCTGTCCTCCTCCTGCTCGGCGCGCTCACTCGCCTGATGCGGAGGAGGTGCGCCGACGGCCGCTACCGGCGCGGCCGGTGACGGCCTTGACGCCGCGGAGTCCGCCTTCTTCGCGCGGCCGCCGACATCGTCCCCGGCCACCCCGACGACCCGGACGACCTCGCCGACGACGCCGTCAACTCCTGCAACGGCATCCACGACGGCCTCCCTCGCGGGCAGCTGATCGACACCGCGGTCCAGCGTTCGGGACCGGCAGCTACCCGGTGACCGCCGAGCAGGCCGGACAGCTCCTCGACGACGCCGCCGAAACGGTCTGCCGGCGTTAGCGTCGCCAGACGCCGCAACGGACCGTTCGTCCGGATTACTCCGATCCGCCAGGAACCCGACCGGGCGCGGAGCGTCCACGGTGCATGCAGTCCCCGCTCTCCGCTCGCATCGGTCGAGCCGGTGGCGTCGCCGCCGCCGTCATGGCCGTCTTTGCTGTCGCCACCGGCTGTCAGGAGGCTTCGGCGAGTCCGCCCCGGCCGACGGTCCCGCCCCTGCCCTCCATCACGATTCCGGCTCCACCCAGCGTCCCGACGTTTCCGACGGCGCCGGGGGCACCTCCCACCGGCGGGGTCGTGCTCACCTGCACGCAGATCGGGACGACCTCGAAGTACCTGTGTGAGCGGACCGGGACTGCCCCAACGCCGGTACCGACCACCCCGCCGCCGGCACCGTCGTCGGAACCGATGCCCCCCTGGCCGTCCACGCCTCCGTCCAGCCCGCCGTCGAGCCCGCCCTCGTCGACGACGTCGAACCAGATGCCGGAGCCACCGGCCTCGTGAGTGTGGGCAGACGCTGTTGAAGGCCCCTGGCCGGAACTATCTAACGACGCCACTCGGGAGGCCTGCCGTTCACGGGCGGGAACGAACTCGCTCGATCGGTCTCCCCGATCGAGCCGATCTGCTGGGATCCGTGATCCGTCCCGCGCACGAGTGTGGGCGGTACCGGAGGGCGAAGCGTTGCAGATCACCGGTTCACCGATGACGAGACGCAAGATCGTCGTCATCGCGAGCGTCGTACTGCTGTTGGGCTGGACGGCAGGCCTGGCGGGCTGGTCGCTCGCCGCGGACTCCCGCGGCTCCGGCGCGACACCGTCGGCTGCGGTCCGCCTCGATCCCGCTGAACGCGCCCGCTACTCCGACGGTGCTGGCCCCGCCCCATCGACCGTCGGGATCCTCATGAACGACGAGAAGGCCTGCACGGCCACCCTCGTCTCCTCGACCTCGGGCAGCGTCCTCGCCACCGCCGCGCACTGCGTCTACGACGACGGCCACTGGACAGCGAGCCTGCGGTTCCACCCCGGCTACAGCAACGGCGACAACCGGTTCGGCATCTGGGACGTCGAGGGCGCCTGGGTCCCCCAGGCCTGACAGCAGACCGAGGGACGCCCCGGGTCCCCAGTTCCGCTCCGAACACAACATCGCCTTCGTTCGCCTAGCCGGCATCCTCCGAGACCACGCAACGGAGCTGCTCAGCATCGATAGGCGCCGCGACCTCCAGGAGGACGCTCGCCGCCTTCAACGCATGGCCGATTGGCTCGGCACCGTCGAGGAGCTACCCGGGGATCGTTCTGTCTGGCCGTGCCAGCGATGCGACGCCGCGCCTGGCGACGAGTGCTCGACCTCCGGGGGCTTCTTTCACCACGGTCGAGGCTTTGCAGGAGGAACGACCCACCTCGCCGAGCCCACCGAGACTTGCCGGCCAACGGCGCAGTGCGGTCCGGGGCCAGCATGGCGAGCCGCTTGCCTCTGCTGCGACCACCGGGGCGATGTCGTCGACTCCGAAAGCCTCGCCGTCGAGCTAGCACACGATCACTCGTTCCCCGGCTGGCGCTTGCTCCCGACCGTCTCACGTAAGCCGAATCTGGGCGGTGGGGGGACCAGCAAGGCGGCCAAGGGAGCGCTGGCGAAGTGGTTGACGATCGTCAACAGCATGTATCCCGACGGCTGGCTCGAGCGTGGAGGGCCAGTCCTCACGCATCGTCCCGGCTACCTCGCCGGCACTCGACACGTTCCCGCAGCAGTCCCGGGAGGTGGCTATGACATCTGTGTGTCGGTCGACGATGCCGCCCTGGTGCTCGGAGCGCTCCAAGGCCTGCATCTACGAGACTTCCTGCCCGGTTGCGACCAGCAGGCAGCGAAGAAGCTCTTGGAAGTCCGTCCCGGATCGTGGGGCCAAGCTGGGGCGAAGGGGCTCCACCGTGGCGATCGAGCGATGTTGCCGTGGGATCGGTACTTCGAGCTGATCGAGCGAGGTTGTAGCCACGGACGGCGAGAGCGCTACGAGCAGGCTCACGCCGCATGGCAGGCCGCACCAACCGATAAGCCGGTCGAGGTCCGCAACGACCTGATCCGCACCACCCGGGGCCATCGTTGAGGCAGGGGCCGAGCAGACTCGAGAGGTCGATGTGGGCGAAACGTTGACGTTGTTTTAGCTAGTCGAACGAAATCCCAGTCTGCGCCTTGGTTTTGCGGGATAGAACTCCCGCCCAAACAATGCCCCAGAACTTTTTCTCCAACGCCAGAAACGTCGAGTTTTGACGCTGCTTTGCGTAGTGCAGCGCCGCATCGTACGTTCTGATGATGTCAGGGAACTCCCAGCTCTCCACGTACTGGCGAGCGGACTCAGCGCTAAATGCACTTCCTAAGACATCAGCCCATAGGCCGCCGTCGTAGACGCCATAGCCCTTGCTGCCAGAAGCGTCCTTCCCAGTAGGGCCTCCTCCGTACACGGTCGGCGGAGATGGCGGTGGCGGCGGCGTCCAGCTGGGGGTCGCACCTTGCTTCGCAGCGAGAAGATCTGTTACGTCGACGACCGGTTTGGGTTGGATCTGTGCTGCTTGGGCGGCCGCACGATCCGCCCGCTGCTGGGCAAGCCATGCCAGTGCGTCAACCATTGCCAGACGTTCGGGCGATGTCATTCGACGTCAACCCCTGCTGCGTCGATGAGTGCATTGGCGCCGTCACTAGCGCTGGTTTGCAGGAGCGGCAGAATGTCAACTCGCTGCCCGGATGTCTGAGCCGATAGTTGGAACGCCAGTACTGCGTGCTCGGAGCCAGCGACATGCATTGCAATGTCGTAGCGACCGAGAACGAGCCAGTGGCCCTTCACCTCTAGGCCGATCTTCTCCAGTTGTCGCCGCTGGATCACAGCACCAGCAGAGCCCCCGATAGAGATTGCCGCAGCGCTCTCTCGACTGTTGATGATAAGCACCAGGTACTCGGAACCAGAACCAAAGGACGACACCGCTGTCATGCTCGTGCAGCGTAGAGAGACCGGGGTTGGAGCGGGAAGCCCCGTACCTAAACTTGACTAGGTCTGAGGGCCGCTACTGACCGTCGTTAGGCTTCTCGCTATGGGCTCCGCCCTGCTCGCTTTGATCAGTGTTCGACTTGTCCTCAGGCGGGCTACTGGCCGGATGCGGAACTGGCTCAGTTTTCGTGTGGTAGATCCACTCGAAATCAAGAAGCTTGGCCAGTCCGCCAAGAGCGCCGCCCTTGATCCGGGTCTCAGTGTGGAGGATGTCTTTTCCAGCATTCACTCGGACATCGCGCCCAGCACTAAGAGCGTCATACGGTTGTGACGAATCTAGAGGAGTGGGAGGTCAGGGTGGGTCGCCTGAGCGATGACACCTTGAGGTGCTCGGCGAGCGGCCGCCTCGGCTTTCCGCCCGACGAGGGCTGCAACAGCTCGATTCGGGCCTAGCTGTCATCGGTCAGAACCGTACGGCGCCACACCTACTGATCATCACATAGCCCCGTTCAGGCGGGTTAGGGGACACGCATTCGGGACATTTGGTCGAGGTCAGTCATCGAAGTGCCCACGGATACGACGGGCGTTGTTGGGAATCCAGTAACGGAGGTAGCTGATGTCCTGCACCGTCGCGACGGCAGCGTCGCGGCCGGGACCGGGGGGTAGGCCAAGATTGAGAGCATCGCTGATCACTTCGGGCAAGACCTCCTTGGATCCTTCCTTGGCATAGGCCTTAGCCCTGTCAACGGCCCTCCGTAGGCCGCCCAATCTGTCTTGCAGCCCATCGCCGGAGTCAGTGCTGTCGGTGGATTCGGACGGCGACTTGCTACCGCGTTCGACCGTCCGTCCGTTGTCGGTCGGGCTCAGCTTCTCTTTCGTCCCGTCCCGCGACGAGTCGGCGTCGTCACCCGGGGGGCCAGCTTTTGCGGAGCCGTCGCCGGCACGGTGCGACCCCCTGTCCTGATCCGAGCCGCCGCCGTTGCCCGACCCGGGCTGCAATGACGTCGGCGCGTCGTCGGAGGCCGTCCTCCGCTCGTACAGCGAGCCTGCGAATTTCTCGACCGTACGCTGTCCTTCCTGGTCCGGACCGTCCTCACCGAACGGGTCACCCTCCCAAGCGTGGTGGTCTCGGACGTGATCATCATCCTGGTGCGCGTTAGGCGAGGGTTCGCGCAGCTCACCGCTCTCGTCGTATCCGATTACGCAGTCGTCACCCAGACGCTCAGCCTCGGCGGCGTCGCGCGCTACCGGGCGAACGCTCCAGTTCTCTCGGTCTCCGCCCCGCGGGATGAAGACTTGGTCGCCGCCGCCCATAAGATCCGCTCCGACCCCCTGTGCAGGTCCCTGCGGCGCAGCCCGGCCGCCGTAGTATGTCGTTCCCGGTGTCGGTCGCACCTCGAACAGTTGACTCTCCGCGAAGTCCTCGTACCACTGAGGGGACGTGGCGTTGCGGTCTGTCGCTTCCCGACGTCCCTGGATGTCCGGCGAGAAGAACTCGCCATACCGTGCTTTCTCTTCGAACCGCGCATTACGACCCTCCATGACGAGGCGGTCCCGATCCTCCGGACGGGCCTCTCCTGCCGTGATGCGGTCGTCGACGTCCTCCTCAATTTCTCTGACATCGCTCTTCGTCAACATGACCTCGCGGTAGAACGGGTCAGCCTCGCGGGCAGCCGCCTGTCGGTCAGGGTCGGGCTCGGGCCGGTCCCCCAGTGGGTCAACGTACTTCTCGACCATCTCAGCCGATGGCATCTCCTCCGTGGCCGGAACGTCGTGATCGTCCTCGGTCCCCGGAGGACCGTGGCCGTCCACCACTTCCAGGACACTTGGCTCGTTGGGGGCGTCGAGCTGCTCCGGCGGGACCGAGTTGCCTAGATCCGCCGCGTCCGGACCAACGTTCGGGGGCTCGCCGGCCGGGCTCTCCGCCCCATCACGGGTCACGAGGTGCTCGGTGCCGTCCGGCAGCTCAGGCGAGTCCGGTTGGCTCCGTTGCTCGGGCGGGAACGACTCGTGCGGCGGTTCGGAGACATCCATCGTCCTAGCGGCGTCGGGGGCGTCTGGCCGGTCAGGTGGCTCAGGAACGTCAGGCACCTCGAGGCGGTCGGCCAAGGACGATCCGTCGGACTCATCAGGATCGGTGGTCAGGAGGTGGTCCTGACCTTCATCTTCGACGAGATCATTCGGGCTGGGCCGATCCGGAACGAAGCGGTCGGTCTCCGGTCGGATGTCGCGTTCGTCCGACGGTCCTACCGGTTCCTGCCCAGCGGACGCCTGCTGCGACGGCTGATCAGGCTGCTGGTCCCGCTGCTGTGGTTGCTGTTCCGCCTGCTGCGGCTTCGAGAAGTCGACCAGGTGCCCGGACTCCTGCCCCTCCTGCTTACGCGCGCGGAAATCTTCCAGACCCCTCTGGAAGCCCTCCTTCGGTTCATGACCCCTGTCCGTCGGCCGGTTCGCCGGGTTCACCAGCTCCCCCGATGCTTGGCCGACCTCTTTACGAGCTGAGAAGTCGTCGAGGCCCTTCTGGAGCTCCGGCGTTGGTTGCAGGCTGTCCCGGTCAGCCCGGCCCTGGTTGCGCGACTCTTCCGGTGGAGGCGATGGTGGAGGCGGGTCCGGTGGTTTCGCCGCCGCCGTCTGAGCATCTGTGGGCATGTCAGTTCACCTTCCGTCGCTCGTCGAGCAGATCGGCCACCAGCCGAGGAAACGTCGCCGAGACAGCAGACCCGCACCACAACCACACCGCGCGACGAACCGCGTTCTCATCGTCGCCGCCGGACGACACCCGCAGAGCCTCAGTCAGACCCGAGCGTGCCGGGTCACCGAGTACGACCTGCTCCGCGCCGTCGCGATAGCTCGGATGCGCCTTGAGCTGGGCGAGCTGCTCCGCGCGGGTCGGGCCGGGAAGAACGATTCCGAGGTCCGCCCACGCCTCGGTGTGCGGATGCACAGGCCAGTCACCATTCGAACGCAGAGCCTCGCGGACGACGTCCCATCGAAAGAAGCCTGCTGTAAACCGCAGCCAGTCGCCGGGCAGCGTCGCACCATCCAGCAGCGCGTCCATCGTGGACAAGAGATACTCACGGAGATCATCGAGGTCGACCCAGTCGCGGAGTTCGGGACTGCGGGACCCGATGCTGCGTTCTACAGCGCCCACGAGTCGGCAGCGTCGCCGGCGCTCTCCGTCGTCGACGAGCGCGGCGCGCACGGACGGCGCCGGGCGCGGAGGGGGTTCGCCAGTCAGCACCGACAGCGTCACCAGCTCGACCCACATGACAGGACCAGGCGCCGCCGCCACGTCGGCGTCGTCGGATATGGCGCGAAGGGTGCATGGTGAGGAACGGCACGCGTCACCGCACAGCGGGCTGCGCGTGCCAGCCAGCGGCGCGACACGCACCGCTCCGTCGGCACTCTCCACGCCCTCGCCAGGCGGCACGCGCAGCATCACCGGCCTGTCCATCCCGTCAACGGTGACTGCGGCGACGCCCGGGGCGAAGGCCACGACCTGCTCGGACTGCTCAGGCTGGAGGTTCATCGTGGACCCGACAACGTCGCGGTCGTCGGCTGATGGCAATCGGTGCAGGACCTTGAGCGCGGAGTTCTTGACGACATCGGGAACGATCTTCGACGGGATCTGCTCCACCACGACGACACCCTCGCCATACGCCCTGATCTCGGCCAGTAAGGAGGCGAACAGCTCGACGGCGGCCGCTGCAGGACCGTCGGACGCGTTGCGCAGTAGCCGGTGTGCTTCTTCGACTACTGTCACGTGCTGCAGACCGGTGCGCGGGCCGCGTACACGGAGATGCTCGACGACGCGGATCAGGACCGCACCGATCAGGAAGGCCTTGTCCTGGTCGTTTGTGATGTCTTCGAGTTCGAGCACGACATTGCCGTCCAACAGTTTCTCGACATCGAGCGGATGACCACCCTCGAAGAACCGGCCGGGTCGCCCCTCACGAAGGCTTCCCATCCGAACGTCGACAAAGCCACGAACATCGGCGGTGATCTCTTTGCCGTAGCCGATCCCAGCTACAACCCGGGACGCGGCAGTCTGGAGCATGCCAAGCGTCGGGTAGCGGGGAGTCGCTTCCACATCTGGATCGGAACGACGAAGCTTAGGCTTGTACCGCGGACGCGGCTCATCCGTGACGAGGTTCCAACCGGACTCGGCGTAAACTTCGGACAGTGCCCGTGACAGCACTTGTGGGAACGGCTCGTGCGCGTCGAATGACGCAAGGAACAGTGCGCGGACAAGATCGGCGTGGCTTTGCAGCGGGAACCCGGGTTCCGGTTCGAGCGGGTTCAGCGACGCGGGTGGGACGTCCGGTGCCCCGGGACGGATCACCGTGACCGTGTTGACGCCGGCGATCCGCCCGGCCATCCGTGCGTACTCCGCCTTGGCTGGCTCGATAACTAGCCACGGGATGCTCGCCTGTCGGGTCAGGCCTTCGAGCAGCGCGCGCATCGTCTGCGACTTGCCTGACCCGGTCGCGCCGCAGACGAACGCGTGCCGGTTCAGCGTGTCTGTCGGCACCGTGAACTCGCCCGCGGGCCGTCCTGCCCCATCAAGTACGCGTCCCAGCGGCACGCCGCTGCCTGGCAGCTCCGGGGTCACGTCAAACGTCGGCCGGTCGGCCAGCCGGATTCCCGGCAGCTCGCGCGCGGGTGGTCGGGCGAGTGCCGCGACGAGCTCCGACGAGGCGAGGAACGGCGACCGCGCCGCGCCGGACTCGACGGACTTCCCCGCGGCGTCGCTGAAACCCAGCACGTCGGTGCCGGGCACCAGAACGTAAGGCAGCCGCTCCAGCTCCCCCGCGCTGCACAGGAGCGCTGCGGCCGTACGGGCCTCTGCAGTTGTCTCCCCGCCGACTAGCACACGGACCCGCCACATCCCGGTCACCCGCGCGCGGGACAGCTCGCGGTAGCGCGACTCGGCCCTGGCGAGTTCGACGCGATGCCGCTCCGAGTTCTCCCGTTTTCGCATCTGCGGCACCTCGGCCGCGAGGACCGTCAGCTCGTCCTCCAGCTCGGTCGCCGGGACCGGCTCGGCCAGCACGATCCAGCCGAACCCGCCGTGCAGGTGTGCGACGTAGTCGTCGAACGACCCTCGCGTGTCGGACGCCGGCGGGCCGGCATCGTTTGGGAGCCAGAGCGGGTCGTCCTGCCCAGTGCACGCGACCCAGCAACCGAGCAGGCTGGTCATCTCCTCAAGTGCACCCGACGCGAGCGGAACCCCGCGCGCGCCGGGCGGGCAGAGCACCGGAACGTCGCTGGTGTCCCTAGCCGCGTCCGTCCCCACGGCGGGTGGGAACCATGGCCGCCCGCCCAGAACAATCTGAACGTCCGGCTGCCCTGGCGCACGCAGACGACCGGCGACGACGAGCGCGTCCTGTGTTGAGCCGAACGCAGCATGTGTCGCCGTCATTGCGGCCGACAGGTGCACGGGCGTCGGATCGTCGCCGTCCCCGGGGCGCGGTGGGCGCGGCGTAACGAGGAGGCGGAAAAGGTCGATGTCCTGCACGGTCACCGCGACCACGAGCTGATCCGGGGCACGAACACCGCGCCGGGGAAGCAGTCCGCCATCCTCACTCGCCTGCCCTCCGGCCCCGAGTCGACGACGAGGAACGTAGTCGGTTCCAGCGTCTGGATCTGGGTGGGCTCCACCCGGAACTCGTAGGACCGTTGCACTACCGATCCATCAGTCTCCGACCAACCCTGTGAGAAGCTCTTCCCGGTGCTCTGCGCAGCGCTCCAGGTGTCAGTCACTGTCTTGCTCCAGGACTCGGACGCGCTTTCCGACCAGTTGCGGCCAGACCGTCCGGCCGTCTGCGAGCCGCCCTCGGTGACCGACTCCGATCCACCCGTCGTGTGTGTGGTGCTGCTGTTCGTGCCGGTCGTCTCGTTGCGTCCGTGCTGGCGCGAGAGCTGGCTGAGCTGGAACGAGAAGCCGCGCCCGACGAACTCGGCTGCCGTGGCAGCCTCCCGTCCGTTGCCCAATCGCATCAGGACCGCGACGCTGTCGCCGCCACCGAGTAGCTGTTCGGCGTCGTCGCGCAGGTGCTCGAACAGGTAGACCAGCCGCACCCCGACCCGCGATGCCTTGCGCGCCATATTCTCCAGGCCGTCCCGGCCAATCTCGTCGGCACCGGCGACGACCAGCATCGGGTCGTTACAGGAAGGCCGCGTCGTCGCGAGGTGGTGGGCGACTGCGCCGAACAGCACGCGGTCCACGAATGTCTTCCGCGAAGTGTCGTGCTCGTCGCTGCGTACTAGGGCGAGCCCGCTGTCCGGCCACAGTGCCGTCGCCGAGCCGCCCTTGCTCTCGGCGTTCTGCTCGCTGTCGGCCAGAACCTTGAGCTGGGACTCGACGAACCTCATCTCGTCGCGCATCCGCTCGCTGCGGTCGATCAAGTCGATCCGCTCGGTAAGCGCGGCAACCTCGGTCCTGGTCAGGGCCGTCTCGCCGTCCTCTGCGGTCGTACGCAGCACTCGCAGGCCGGCGGCGAGCCTCTCGAACGTGATTGGACCGCACAGGCAGCGGACGACTGTCTGGATCAGCTCGACGTCCATCGCCTTGAGATCGACGGCACCACCTCGGCCACGCTGGGAGTCCATGGCCCCGGCGAGGACGTCCGCGAACTCACGCGCCTCCAGGCCGCCGAGCAGCCACGGCCGGTCCAAGTCTGCTGGAACGAGCGCCGTCTGAGTCGCCCCGCCGATCTGTGCAGCGAGATCGACCAGCGGCGCAGCGACATCCTGCCCGCTGAGGTCGAGCACGAGCACGGTGCTGCCCTGCGCGAGCACTGAGCTTCCCATCGTCGATAGCAGCGCAGCCCAACCCTTGGCGGTGCCGCCGACTACGTCGACCCGGGCGGCCGCCTGAGGGACGATCGGGAACAGCAACGGGGCGGTGGCGACCCGCTCCCGCTCACTCGCGTCGTGCCGCGCAATCTGCTCGCCCCACCGCGCCCGCACCTCCCGGTAGTTCTGGACCACGGCCTCCCGGTAGGCATACGCCTGCTGCTCTAGCTTCCGCATTCGCCGCTTCGGGGCCACGACGGCCCATCCCGCCCACGCCCCTATCCCGATGCCGCCAGACAACAGGAGCACCCCGAACATCCGCGCCACCGGCACCGTCGAGGCATCGATGATCAGAAGACCAACCAGCGCGAGCCCCCCAGCAATGCCGAGCCGCCTGCGGAGCTGGGCGCGAGCGTGGGCGAGAGCATAGTGTTCTGCGCTGAGATCTGGCGGCAGCGGCTCGGCCCATTCCGGGACCTGGTCGAGATATGGGTAAGGCGTGATCGCCGCCGGCTCCACGTACTCCCAGCCCCACCGTTCCGGCGCCCGGAACAGGCGCACCGCCAGATCACCCTTCGGGTCGTCTGCGGGCATCGTGGTCCGCGCACGCGTCGTCTCGCGAAGGCGGTCCATCTGGCTGGCTCGTTCGTCGGGCAGGTCCGGCGGGTTCAACCTCGGGACAGTCACGCACACTCCCTTGCACGACTCTAGCCGCTGGCGAAACCGACGGCGCATCTGACTGCAGTGGTCGGCAGCTGGTCGCCCGGTGTTACGAACCCGTACCCGCCCATTCGGCCTACAGCCTGTCCCTGCACGGAGGATCCCCAATTCTGGGGATCTCGCTACGTCTGTGACATCCAGAACGCTTGGACCCGTAGCGTCGCTTGCCGCACGGACGACTCGACAATCGGAACCGGGCGCTTCGCCCGAGCCGAGCAGAAGGGGAGTCAGTGTCGGACTACAACGGGTCGATGTTCCCGGAGCCGCCCCCTATGCCGGGCTATGCAGGGGCTGATGTCCCGCCACCCACCGAGTTCCGTCCCCCGGAGCTCTACAGACCGCCTGTGCCGCCATTACCCGAGACAGTGTTCGGGGCTGCTCACTCAGGACCCCACACCTCAACGTACGGCTCGGTTACCGCCGCATCTGCCGGGTCGACGTCTTGGGCTGGCTTCGCCCTGCCACCGGAAGACCGACCGCAGCCGACCGCCGAGCCGGAGCAGTGGATGCCACCACCAGCTCCGCCGACCACCCGTTCGTCAATGGGCTTAGCGCTGCTCGTCGTCGGTGCCATCGCACTAGTGCTGATCCTTAGTGTCGGAACCGTGCTCCTGGTTGTCCTACCCGGATCCGGTGTGTCGGAAGCCGGTCCCCAGGGCCAAGTCAGTCCAGCCGTCCCGCAGCAGGGCAACGTGTCACCCCACTACCCGCCAAACTCGCCCTCCACGACGCTTGCAGATCCCGGTACCCAGCTCGCTCAACAGGCTGCGAGCGACGAGGCGACGATTCGCAGCTCCGTGCCTGAAGGTTCGTGGGTGCCACAGATCAGCTCCAAGAGCGTCGGCATGTACGCCGACGGGATCGTTTACGGGGAAACCGACATCTGGCGCGATCACAGCGGCTTACGGAGCCGGTACGACGCGGTACTTCTCAACAGCGACGACTACGCCACCTTCACCGCGCCGGGCACGTTCTGGGTGACGGTCGTCCCGTCCCAAGCGACTTCCTCACCTGACAGGGTAAACAGATGGTGCCGACAGAGGGGATTCACACCGGACACCTGCTACGCGAAGGTGCTCGGCCAGTCAGCCTACTCCGTCACCACGAAGCGCTGGAGCTACTGACGCCGGTCCCCAATCTCGCTGAGCCGCGTCTTCGTTGTCCTGGCCGCCGCGGCGGTGTGGGCGTGGTCCGCGAAGCGCGCTCGGATCCTGGCTCTCAGCGAGGAGCTGGAAAACATACCTGCGCCGTGGGACGCAGAGCCGCCCGTCTCAGTGGCGTGACCTGCGTCCACGACGAGCGAAGCTCCGAACTCAGCGCCGCTCGAAGGTCTCGCGGAGTCGCCGTAGGGCGCGGTCGCGGGTGTCGCCGTCGGTGGCGTCGACGAACCGCCGGGCAAGTACCTCCACCAGCTGGAGCTGCTCCATCGCCCGCAGGACGACGAGCGCGGCGGTCCGCCGGTCTTCGGGGGTCGTCACTCCCGCGTTGCCTCGCAGGATTGCTTGGGCGCGGTGCAGCGGCATCGGCTCGCGTGTGTCGGTCATGGACTCCCCCCGTGCACGTCGTGGATCGATGACGGCTGCGGGGGAAGCGCGACCAGGTGGGGACTCTACCGGCCGGCGAGGGCCGTCGCGTCATGGTCGGTCTGGCCCGTGCCCCGTGCGTCAGCTCGTTGGTGAGGGGCGGTCATCAAGAGTGATGAGGCGTCGAAACGCCCTCATGATCGCTTTCGAAGCAGCGGCTGAACGGGTCAACAACGGCTCGTCCGGTTAGCGGAGGTCGGGGACATGGATCGGCAGACGTGGGCGACGATGACGCCGGAGCAGCAGGCGGAGTGGGCCCGCTTCCAGCAGTGGCAGTCGCAGCAGCAGCGCGCCACCACGCCAGCCCATATCCCCGCGCCGAGGACCCCGGCCCCGGCCGGTGCGGCCCCCGCCCGGTCGAAGAACCGCCGCATCTGGCCGTGGGTCGCTGTGACCTCGGTGCTCGCCCTCGCTGCGATCACTGGTGTCGCCCTGTCCGCCACCAGCGCTCCGAGCGACACCGCGGTCGCCGAGCCCGCGGCGGCCGCCCCTGCGGCGACGCCGGAGCAGGCCTACCTCGCAGACATCCTCGACACCCCGGGCCTGACCAGCTCCATGAGCGACCAGGACACCATCGCGATCGGGCGGGGCGCCTGCGAGGTGATGGCGTACCAGTCGTACAGCCGCGACGACCTGGTCGCGGAGTTCGGAGCGACGAAGTTCGGCCCCCAGGTCGCGGGCGTAATGATCGACGCCGCCCACCAGAACCTGTGCCCGCAGTACACGTTCCCGCTGGTCTCGTCTGCCGCACCGGTCCAGGCAGGCAGCTCGTCCGCGTCCGTGCCGGCCGGTCCGGCGACCTCCGCGTCGGACGGCACCTACGAGGTGGGAGTCGACCTCGAGGCTGGCCGGTACAAGACGACGGGCCCGGTTCCGGGCGTCCGGAGCTGCTACCAGGCGCGGCTCAGCGACGACTCGGGTGACTCATCGTCGATCCTCTCGAACGACCTGACCGACGGTCCGTCCTCGGTGACCGTCGCGGACGGTGAGTTCATCAAGTTCAACGGCGGCTGCACCTGGACGAAGCTGCAGTGACCGTCCGCGGCCCGCGGTGTGAACCCTGCTGAGCCCCTGTCCGTCACGTCGGCACGCGCAGCGCGAGCATGGCCGCCGTGGGGCCCGCAACCACCCCGTGCAGCCGCCGCCGACCTGCCCAGGCTTGCGGGTCCCGCGGTGGGCGTGCTGTCCTCCGGATGCCGTCGTGATGGTCAGGGGCGCCCCTTCTGTCCAGAACCGAGGCCCCGACCGGAGGTCCTGCCGGAGGCAGGCCGTGGACCTCCCCGCGGTCCAGGCTCGTACTCGGCGACATGACGTGGACGCCCACCGAACCGGGCGTAGCTGAGATTCGTCTGGCCTGCACCGAGGCGCCGCTTCTCGTCAGCGGAGCTCGACGGGAAGAAGGTCAGACGAGCCAGGGCTCGTCATGGTCATCCACATCGCTGCGGAGATGTGGGCGTTGACAACGCCCGGCCTTCGGGTGATCAGGCAGTACGCCTTGACGTGATCGAACACGCCGGACTCGCTGAAGTTGAACTGCAACGACCCGAGCGGCGTCCCGCCGGACCCGAAGTCCCGGGCCACGAGCGTCGTCGTGGCGCTGCGGATGCCGGTCTGAGATACATCGTCGGTGGTGAAGCCACAGAGCCGGCGCATCACCTGCCGCCCGGCACACGTGTCCTCGTAGACGATGGTGCCGGGCTGGGCCGTGCATCCCAGCGGGGTCGTGCCCGATGACACCGAGCCGGAGCTCCCGGGTCCGTCGCCCACGCCCTTCGCGACGGTGTGGACCGAGCCGACGAGCGCGAGAGCCGCAACCACGGCGATCGCCGCGATCTGCTTCTGCCGTACCCAGGGCAGCGCACGGAACGGGCCCACAGGTCCCGTCCTGCCGCGTGGACGCGCCCAGGAGCGCCCGGCGGCGGCTGATGCCTCGGGATGGGACGGAAGCGCTCGGTGGCGTCCGGGTCATCCTGGTCCATGGAGCACCTCGTGTGGCGGGAGCGTGTTTGAGATATCCCAGCGCGATACAGCCGGTGATCACCAGTCCCCCGGACAGGGTTATGCGATGAAAGGCTCGTCCCCGCAGGCCCGCCCGTCGATGGCGGCTCGCTCAACCTCGTCGGCCGCGGCCCACTGGGCGAGCTGCTCGCGCCGCTGCGCGTGATCCGGGTCCTGCTCCGCTCTGGCGTCCTCGACCTCTCGTGCGGCGATCTCTGCGAGCGCCGCCTGCGCCCGGGCCACCGTGGCCGCGAGGTCATCCTCGGACCGCCCGGCGTCCAGGGCCCGGTCGCGGTGCTCGCCGCCTTCGACGACCGAGGTCTCCCGTACTTCGTCGCCCCCGGCCTCCATGGCCGGTTCCTCGCCGAGCTGCACAGAAGCCGAGGCTACGAGCCGTCGCCTCCGGTGACCCGGGTGGCGCCCCTCAGACCTCAACCTTGAGGGACGCCACCGCGTCAGCTCGTTCCGTACCACCCCTGACCTGGATGAACGTCTAGAACGGACTCCAGTCTCGCTCGTCTCTCCCAGTCCGAATAGTCCGGATTCTCCGCTCGTACTCGGCCCTGATCTTCGGTGCTTCATCGATGTTCTGCATCAGCCACGTCGTCATCTCGATCGCCTGCACTGGCCGAAGGATCTTGAAGCCCGACCAGCTGGTGACATCGAACCCGTAGGCATCCACGAACTCCCTGTACTGCTTGGCGGTCCAGAAGCCTGCTGTCAGGTACTCGGCAGCCGTGACGTTCAGATCCCACTCCGGCTGCCCGAGCGCCATGTTCTCCAGGTCGATGACAACCGGCCGGCCATCAGCCGGAACCATCAGGTTCTGCACGTGTGCGTCTCCGTGCAGCACTGCAGGGGCAAGCGGGAACTCCAAGTCACCGAGCTGAACCCGAACCTCGTCCAGGATCTGTGCGAGGACCGCCCGGTCGTCGTCCGGGATGGGTGACTGCTCGATGCGGTGCACGACCCGGGCGAACGGGTCGAACGTCGGCAGCTCCGGCGCTTGGTCGACAGGCAACTGGTGGATGGACCGCAGGATGCGGGCGAGGTCCCCGACGTCGCTCGGCCGCCCCCGCCGACCGTCGATGTGCTCCCAGAACGTCACCGGGTGTTCACCGACGTCGAACGGCTGGTCCTCAACGCCCGCGAGCCGGACGACGCGGACGCCCTGCTCTGAGAGCCACCGTGACATCCGGACTTCCTTCACCGCATCGGGCCACCGCTGCGCCGACCGCGCGAGCCGGACGACTACGGGCACACCGGCGAGGCGGTAGATCGCGTTCTCACCGAGCCGGAGCAGCTCGGCCCCGTCTGACTGCAGGCCGGCCCGACAACACGCCTCGCGCAGGACAGGCAGCGTCGAGTCGCGCCCGAAGGTCGGGGAGCTGGGTGCACCGGCCACGGCCCAACCGTAGTGAGCAGCTACCACCGCAGCGTCATGGGAGCGAGCGGCGACGCCGGGTCCACCGGTGCGACTTCCAGCTCGTAGCGCCCGATCCAGGACTCCCCGGTGTCGGTGTTGCCGGGGTCCTCGATCCTGGCGATGCCGAGCAGGTGGCCGCGGAACCCGTCGAGGTCGGCCAGGCTGCCCGCCACGACTCGCGGCGGGTATCGGACACCGTCCGGCCCGCGGGCCGTGAGCGTCCAGTACGCGGTCGCCAGCGGTGCAGGAGAGACAGCAGGCGACGGCTCAAGTTCCGGCTGCTGTGGCGCGTGCGGCGCGCGAGCTGCGACCAGGGGTCGGCCGGCCCCCTCGACGATGTACCCGGTGGCCCGCAGCACGCCCACCGCGCGCCGCGCGGTCGAGAGCGACACCGCGTGTTCCGCCGCGAGCGCCTCGGCGGTCGGGATCGGCTCTCTCGCGGCCAGCTCGCCAGCCTCGATCCGCCGCGCTACCGCAGCGGCGACGAGCTTGTAGGGATGCCGCGGCGCACGCACTACCGGCTCGCCCTCGACCGGTCGCGCCGGCATCCCGGCCCCGATTCCGACGGCCGCCCGCTGGTCGGCCTCGGAGACCCACGCCGTGTACGTCCGGAGCGTCGTCACTCCGCCGCTGCCGTGGCCGAGGCGTCCGGCGACCGTCCGCAGGTCGACGCCCGCGACAATCAGCTCGGTCGCGGAGTAGTGCCGGAGCTTGTGGAACGTCGTCCCGATGCCCAGCCGCTTCGCCAGGCGCTCGTAGCGTTGCGTCACGCTGTCTGGCAGGACGAAGTCCGCGCCGTCCGGCGAACGGCCGAACACGAAGCCATCGGGGTTCGGGGCCAGCCCTAGTGACTCGGCCTGGCGTTCGTAGCGGCGGCGGTGCTCCCGGAGGACCGTCGCGGTCTCCTGGTCGAGCGCGATTCGGCGCTGCTGCTGCGTCTTGAGAGCGCCCTCGACGGGCCGGCCGTGCTCGCCTTTTGCGATCGCTCGGCGGAGCCACAGGGTCTCCCGCCCCTCGTCGAGCACGACCGTGGACCACCGCACGGCGCACAGCTCCCCACGCCGGGCGCCTGTCGTCATCGCCGTCCAGACCAGCGCGCCCCAGTCCGGGTCCTCCCAGGCCGCGGAGACGATCGCGGCGGCCTGGGCCGCGGTGGGTGGCTGCGGGTTCGGCTTGGACGCGGGCGGTGGCTCCGCCTGGCCGATCGGGCTCGTCGCGATCCAGCGCCACCGGACGGCCTTGCGGAACGCGCCGGACAGGATGAAGTGGATGTGCCGGACCGTCGACGCGGACAGCGGGCAGCACCGGTGCGGTCCGCACCGGTCGTCGCAGTCGTGCGGACCCCTCGTCCGGTGGTCGGTCCGACGGGACCCGTCACAGTGGTCCCGACACCGGCGGAGTTCGGCGTAGTAGGAGTCCAGGGTCTCGGGGTCGAGCTGCGCCACCTTGACCGTCCCCAGCAGCGGCAGGACGTGGTTGCGCACGTAACCGCGGTAGAGCGTCCGGGTGCTCGCCGCGCCGCCGAACTGCTCGAGGTAGCGGTCGAGGAGTTGCTCGATCGTCGCCGCTGTCCGCGGGTTCCGGCGCTCCGCGACCTCCTGGACCAGTCGGGCGCGGACCGCCTCGGCCCTGGCCTCGACGTCCGGCCCCGCCGGCACGACCTCGACCAGCCGGTGCTTCTTCTTCGTGACCGGATCGGTCCCGGCGTGCACGCGCACCCGGCGGGCGCCGCTGGGAAGGACGTCGATCGCGCCCCGTGGGCTCCGTCTGCGCTGGTCACGAGGGGCCATGTGGTCACGGTAGGTGCTCACGTGGGTCACAAAAGGGGTCATGCGAGCGGTCCCACCGGAGACGGTCCGGGAGTAACCGCAGGTCGAGCGTGGAGCCGGAGGTCGGGATCGAACCGACGACCTACCGCTTACAAGGCGGTTGCTCTACCACTGAGCTACACCGGCGGGCGTCCCCAGCCTAACCCGCCCCTCCGTCGCAACCGCTCACCCCGCCCGGCCGTCGGACGGTGTGAGGTCGGCCGACGCCCCGACGCCGGCCGGCGGCCCGCCCCTAGCCTGGTGGGCGACACCGGACCCGCACGACGGAATGGAGGGATCGTGGCCGAGGAGACGCCGACGGCCGACCGGTTCGCACGGCGACTGCGCGGCGCGCTGCGGCGTGACGCGAAACGGCTGCTCACCCCGGGTCCGTCGACGGTGCCGATGCTCATGCTCGGCCCGCAGGTCCCCGACGACGCCCGTGTGCAGGAGGTCCTGGACCTCTGCATGCGGATCGGTGAGATCGAGCTGTCCTCCGGCGAGTCGGTCGACGAGGTCACGGCGACGATGCTGCGGCTGGCCAACCTGGCGGGTCTGCCCGCCGTCGACGTGGACATCACGTTCACCTCGATCACCATGTGCTGCCACCGGGGCAACGCCGCGCAGCCGGTGACGACGATGCGACTGGTCCGCTACCGCACGCTCGACCTGTCCCGGCTGGCCGAGACCGAGGAGATCATCCGCGACGTCGAGGCGGGCCGGCTCGACGTGCGGGCGGCGTCGTCGAAGGTGTCGGAGGTCGTGCGGCACCCGCACCCCTACCCCCGCTGGGTGGCGACGTTCGGCTGGGCCGCGCTGGCCGCGTCGATCGCCCTGCTGCTCGGTGGCGGTCCGCTGACGGCGACGACGGCGTTCGTCACGACCGCGATCATCGACCGGATCGGCCGGCTGCTGGCCCGGCGCGGGGTCGCGGCGTTCTTCCAGCAGGTGGTCGGCGGCTTCCTCGTCACCGCCTCGACGGTCGCGCTGGTGCAGCTGGAGGTGTTCCCGCCGGGCACCCGGGCGTCCTACGTCGTCGCGGCGGGCATCACGGTGCTGCTGTCCGGGCTGAGCGTGGTCTCCACCGTGCAGGACGCCCTGACCGGCTAC
This sequence comes from Pseudonocardia sp. ICBG1034, assembly GCF_020131375.1. NCBI lineage: Bacteria > Bacillati > Actinomycetota > Actinomycetes > Pseudonocardiales > Pseudonocardiaceae > Pseudonocardia > Pseudonocardia sp. ICBG1034. The sequence continues at coordinate 488,738 of NZ_JAHLEK010000015.1, read as the reverse complement.
TACCTGACCGCGGCCGCCCGCATGGTCGAGATCTCGCTGCTGTCGGCGGGGCTGCTGACCGGCGTCGTGCTCGGGCTGCAGCTCGGGCTCGCGATGGGCACCCAGATCGAGGTGTCCGGGGACCTGCCGTCCGGGCCGGGCCAGTTCGGGCTGTCGCTGGTCTCGGGTGCGCTGGCGGCCGCGTTCTACGCGCTCGCCGGGTACGCGCCACTGCGGTCACTGCCGATCGCGGGTGCGGTCGGCGCGTCGAGCTGGCTGGTCTACGGCCTGCTCACGCAGAACGCCGGGCTCGGACAGGTGCCCGCGACCGGAGCCGCGGCACTCGTCGTCGGCCTGGCGGCGGGCCTGCTGCGCCGGGGCACCCAGACCCCGCCGATGGTCGTCACGCTGGCCGGGGTCACCCCGCTGCTGCCCGGTCTCGCCGCCTACCGCGGCTTCTACCAGCTGGCGATCGAGGGCCCCTCCGAAGGGCTCGTGACGATCACGATCGCGCTGGCCGTCGGGCTCGCGCTGGCGGCGGGTGTCGCCCTCGGGCAGTTCGTGGCCAGCCCCCGGCGCCGGCCGGAGGACCGGCCGGGCGGAGCGGAGAACTCGCCCACCGGCGGCGCGGCCGTCGGTTCCCCGGTGTCGGACACCACGGCCGACGGGGCCGATCCGAAGTAGGGTCGGCCGCGGGGCGAGCGTCGAGGAGGGCATGTGTCCACAGGGGAACCGGTGACCGCAGCGGATCTGGTGGTGGTGGCCAACAGGCTCCCCGTGGACCTGGAGCGGCATCCGGACGGCAGCACCACCTGGCGTCGCAGCCCGGGCGGCCTGGTCACGGCGCTGGAGCCGACCCTGCGGGCCCGGGAGGGTGCCTGGGTCGGCTGGCCCGGCGTCCCCGACGCCGAGGTCGAGCCCTTCGCCGAGGACGGCCTGTCGCTGTTCCCGGTGACGCTGACCGCGCAGGAGGTCACCGACTACTACGAGGGCTTCTCCAACGGCACGCTCTGGCCGCTCTACCACGACGTCGTCGCGCCGCCGCAGTTCCACCGGCACTGGTGGCGCGCCTACACCGCGGTGAACCAGCGCTTCGCCGAGGAGGTCGCGAAGGTCGCCGCCCAGGGCGCGACGGTCTGGGTGCAGGACTACCAGCTCCAGCTCGTCCCGGGGAAGCTGCGCGAGCTGCGCCCGGACCTGCGGATCGGCTTCTTCCTGCACATCCCGTTCCCGCCGGTGGAGCTGTTCCGCCAGCTCCCGTGGCGGACCCGGATCATGGAGGGCCTGCTCGGCGCGGACCTCGTCGGCTTCCACACCGACGGCGGCGTCCGCAACTTCCACTGGCTCGCCCAGGAGCTCGCCGGGGCCTCCCCCGACCGCGACCCCGAGGTGCTCCACCACGGCGGACGGCGGATCCGGCTCGGCGCTTTCCCGATCTCGATCGACTCGCACCGGCTCGACGAGCTGGCCCGCACCCCCGAGGTCGAGAAGCGCGCCGCCGAGATCCGGACGGAGCTCGGGAGCCCGGAGAAGATCGTGCTGGGGGTCGACCGGCTCGACTACACCAAGGGCATCGACGTCCGGCTCCGCGCGTTCCACGAGCTCCTCGAGGAGGAGCGGGTGTCCGTCGACGACGCGGTGATGATCCAGCTGGCGACGCCGTCGCGGGAGCGGGTCGAGCACTACCAGCAGATGCGCGCCGACATCGAGCAGGCCGTCGGCCGGATCAACGGCGAGTTCGCCCGCGTCGGGCACCCGGCGGTGCACTACCTGCACCGGTCGCTGCCGCGCGAGGAGCTCGCCGCGTTCTTCCTCGCCGCCGACGTCATGCTCGTGACCCCGCTGCGCGACGGCATGAACCTCGTCGCCAAGGAGTACGTCGCCTGCCGCCCCGACGACGGCGGCTGTCTCGTGCTGTCCGAGTTCGCCGGTGCCGCGATCGAGCTGACCAGCGCCCTGCTGGTCAACCCGCACGACACCGACGGCGTGAAGGAGGCGCTCTACGCGGCGCTGACCATGAACGCCGAGGAGGGGCGCAAGCGGATGCGCACGCTGCGCCGCCAGGTCCTCGACCACGACGTCGACCGCTGGGCCACCGGGTTCCTGGAGGCGCTCGGCATCCGGGTCGAGCAGTGAGCCCCGACGCCGCCCTGGAGCAGCTCGCCGGCGTGGGGCGGCTGCTCGTCGCCCTCGACTTCGACGGCGTGCTGGCCCCGCTGGTCGACGACCCGTCGGCGTCGCGGCCGCTGCCCGCCTCCGCCGACGCCGTCCGGCGCCTCGCGGCGCACGACGCGACGACCGTCGTGATGCTGTCCGGCCGGGGCCGCGACGACCTCGCGACCGTCTCCGGGTTCGTCCCGCCGGTCGGGCTGGTGGGCAGCCACGGCGCCGAGTACGACGACGGGCTCGCCGCCCTGCTCGGGCGCGGCGGCCTGCTGACGCCTGAGCAGGAGCGCAGGCGGACCGCGCTGCTCGACGGCCTGCGCACCCTGGTCGACGGGGCCCCCGGGGCGCGGCTGGAGACCAAGCCCGCGGGCGGAGCGGTGCACGTGCGCGGCATGGACCCGGCCGCCGGGGCGGCGCTGCTGGAGCGGGTCCGCGCCGAGTGGGCCGGTGACGGCGTCGACGCCGTCGCGGGCAAGGACGTGCTGGACCTGGCCGTCGTCGAGACCACCAAGGGCTCCGCGGTGGAGGCGCTGCGGTCGGCCCTGCACGCGGACGCGGTGCTGTTCGCCGGGGACGACGTCACCGACGAGACCGCGTTCCGGGTGCTGGGCGACGGCGACGTCGGCATCAAGGTCGGCGACGGCGCCACCGCGGCCCGCTTCCGGGTCGCCGACCCGCAGGAGATGGCCGGGGTCCTGGAACGGCTGGCCGCGCTGCGCTGTGGGTCCTGACCGGGTCCTGACCGGGTCGCGGCAGCTCAGTCGAGGTCGGCCAGCGCGGCCGGGGGCTCGCGGCACGGGTCGTCGGCGGCGGGCAGGTCGGAGGCGTTGCCGGGGATCCCGAGGCCCTCGGTGGCGGCGAGCCCGCCCATCTGGGTGTACCAGCGCGGGGCGCGCTCGCGGGCGTGCCAGTAGCCCTTCGCGCTGATCCAGCCGCGTTCGCCGGGGTCGGCGACGCCGTTGCCGTTGGCGTCGCCGAGGAAGCGCATGCCGCCGCCGGGGGCGCGTTCGACGTGCAGCGGGGACGGCAGCAGTCCGATGAGCTGGGCGGACTCGTCCACGCTGAGCGAGCGGCTGGACTTGCCGAAGTAGTACCAGGAGGCGGCGCAGACGCCGTAGACGCGCGGCGCGAACTGCGCGACGTTGACGTAGATCTCCAGGATCCGGCGCTTCGACATGACGAGCTCCATCGTCTCCGCCGGCGGGATCTCCAGAGCCTTGCGCACCGGTTCCAGCGGCGGGTAGCGCCCGGCCCACAGGAACAGGTTCTTCGACGTCTGCTGGGTGATCGTCGACCCGGACGGGTCGTCGGTGCCGTCCATGTACGCCTGCACGCGCGCCCACTGCATCCCGTAGTCGACGGCGAGGGTGCGCTCCGGGAACTGCTGGTCCTCCTGCCCCATCACCACGATCAGGAAGTTGCGCGACACGTGCTCGGCGTCGGTCCACTGCGCCACGGTCGGCCCGAAGTTCCACAGCCGGAACATCGTGTACGGCGGGTTGACCAGGGTGAACAGCAGCACCAGGACCAGCGGGACGGCCTGGGCGACCAGGGCCCAGCGCAGCAGCCTGCGCAGCCGGGCCCGGGTCGACGGCGGCGGGGTCCCCGGGGGCCGCTGCGGCCGCAGCCGGCGCAGCCGGTCCCGCAGCGCCGCGAGCTGCGGCCCGATCGGGCGGCGCGGAGCGGGCCCGGACTCCGGGCGGGGTACCGCGCCCGCACCTCGGCGTGGGGGCGGGCCGGTCCGGCGGGCGCCGCGACGCGTGGGCAGTGGCCGCTGGGCCGGGTGGAGCACGTCCGGGCGGTCGGACGCCACGGGGCGCGGGATCGGGCGCCGGGCGTCCGGGGAGTCGGACGGTGCGGGGCGCGGGGCTCGACGCAGGCCGTCGGGGCGGTCGGGCGGCGCGGAGGGCCGCGGGGCCGGCGGGGGTGGCACGGCGCGGGCCGGCCGCCCGCCCGCCGGCGGACGTCCGGGAGGCGGGGGCGGCACGACACGTGGCGGCCCGGCCCCGGGACGCGACGCGGGAGGCGGCATCGGGGGGCGCCGCCCGGCGGGGCCCGGGGGCGGTGGTGGCGGACGGCGACGTGGGTCGCGCTCGTCGTTCAGCGCAACCTCCCCCTCGCCCCGGTCCGGCCACCCGGACGGGCGACCCGAACCCGACGATACCGACGGGGCGGGAGGAACCGTGGCCGGTCCGGGTCAGCGCGGCGGGCCGCAGGCCGGGTCGACGGCGTCGAGCACCTCGACCGCGTCGCCGACGGCGATCTCGGCGCCCGGGTCGTCCGGGATCAGGTTGACCCCGAACCACACCTTGCCGTCGAACCGCCGGTGCCGGGCCAGGGTCGCCATCGGCTCGCGGCCCTTGACGGCCGTGTCCGGGTCGACGGTGGTGAGCACGCAGCGCGCGCAGCCCTTGGCCACCCGGAACTCCGCGGCGCCGATCCGGATGCGCCGCCAGCCGTCCTCGGCCCAGGCCGGTGCGCCGTCGACGACGGCGTTCGGCCGGAACCGGGTCATCGGCAGCGGCGCCTCGGCCGCGTTCGGGCCGTCGGCGACCAGCGCGTCCAGCGCGTGCAGCGAGGCGGTGGAGGCGAGCAGCAGCGGGTAGCCGTCGGCGTAGGAGACGCGGTCGTCGTCGTGGGAGAAGCCGGGGTCGGGACGGCGCCGGGCCGGGTCGTCGAGGTGGATCAGCCGCACCGGGTCGCCGAGCAGCTCGGAGAACCACGCGTCGGCCGCCGGGCCGGCCGGGACGCCCGCGGTGTCCCAGCGGTGCACGCGGGCCGGCACCGGCTCGCCGTCGGGCACGGGGACGGTGAGCGGCGGCAGCCCCGGTCCGGTCAGGCGGAGCCCGTCGGCGGCGGGGGTGGGCGCGACGAGCACGAGCCGCGGGTGGGTGCGCGCGGTGACCACGGCGCCGTCGTCGCGGACCAGCATCCAGCGCCGGTCCCCGGCGAGACCGGCCCGTTCGACGACGGCGCGGGCGACGTCCGCGCCCCGGCAGGACTTGACCGGGTAGCGGCGCAGCCCCGTCAGGCTCACCATCCGGAGAAGAACTCCCCGGACTGGCGCAGCCCGCGGGTGGTCGTACCGACGATCAGCTCGGTCGGGAGCGTGACGTGCTCGGGGACGTGGCGGTCGCCGCGTTCGAGCAGCAGCCGTCCGGCCTCGAGGCCCTTCTCCCGGAACGGCTGGCGGACCGTGGTCAGGCCGACGCGCTCGGCCTCAGGAACGCCGTCGAACCCGGCGACCGAGAGGTCCTCGGGCACCCGCAGGCCGCGGTCGCGGGCCTCGCGCAGCGCGCCGAGGGCGAGGATGTCGGAGGTGCACACCAGCGCGGTGATCCCGGGATGGGAGTCCAGCAGGGTGGCGGCGCCGTCCGCGCCGGCGTCGAGGGAGTGCTCGAACCGCTCGATGACCGGGACGTCGGCCCAGTCGACACCGGCCTCGGCGAGCGCCGCGCGCAGCCCGGCGAGGCGCTCGCGCTGCACGGCGTAGGAGCTGCCCTCCTGCCGGGCGACGTCGGCCCGGCCGTCGTGCCGGTGCGAGGACAGGCGCATGCAGAGCACACCGACGCGGCGGTGGCCGAGCTCGACGAGGTGCCGCCCGAGCGCGAGGGTCCCGGCGCGGTCGTCGACGCCGACGCGGTCCACCCCGGTGATCCCGGTGGGCTGGTCGCAGACGACCGTCGGCACCGGGCGCTGCAGGACGGCCCGGAAGTGCGGGTCGTCCTCGCTGACCGAGTAGACGACGAAGCCGTCGACCCCGGCCTGGTAGACGGAGTCGACGTCGGAGTGCTCGGGGCTGACCGGGATCAGCAGCAGGCCGGTGCCCGCCTTCTCGCAGGCCAGCGCGAGCCCCTCCAGGAAGCCGGTGGCGCCCGGGTCGCGGAAGGCGTAGCTGAGCGCCTCGGTCAGCAGCAGGCCCACCGCTCCGGCACGCCGGGTGCGCAGCGAGCGGGCGACCGGGTCCGGGCCCGGGTAGCCGAGCCGCCGGGCCGCCTCCAGGACGCGCTCGCGCAGCGGCGCGGACAGCTGGTCGGGGCGGTTGTAGGCATTCGACACGGTCGTCCGGGAGACCCCGAGCTCGGCGGCCAGCGACGCGAGCGTCGCCGGGCGCCGCGGGTGCTGGGGGCCGGTCATTCCCCGAACGGTAGCGGCGCGGTCACGCACGTGAAAGTCCGCCCCGACCGGCCACGACGGGATCACACGCCACGCGCGTTCCCGGCTCCCCGTACAGCGGTAGAGTGAATCTGAGAACGATTTCCAATAAATCTATGCCGATATGTTGATGGGAGTTCCGTCCGTGTCCCGATCCCCGCTCCGCCCGGCCGCGCTCGTGGCCGGGCTGGCCGCACTCGCCCTGGGTCTGACCGCCTGCGGCTCCGGCCAGGTCGACGCCCCCACCAGCGCCGACACCCCGCAGGTGAAGATCGTCGCCTCCACCGACGCCTGGGGCGCGGTCGCCCGCGCCGTGGGCGGCAACTACGCCAGGGTCGAGTCGGTCATCAGCTCCCCCGACGTCGACCCGCACGGCTACGAGCCGACCCCGCAGAACGCGGCGACCGTCGGCGAGGCCCAGCTGCTGATCATGAACGGCGGCGGCTACGACGCGTTCATGACCGACCTCGTCGCCGCGTCCGGCAACAAGGCCCCGCTGGTGGACGCCGTCGAGGTCTCCGGCATCGAGGGGGCCCAGGAGGCCGCCGCCGACGACCACGGCCACGACCACGCCGCCGGGGCCACCCCCGAGCCCGCGGGCGAGGCGGACCACGAGCACGAGCACGAGCACGGCTCGTTCAACGAGCACGTCTGGTACAACCCGGCCGCGGTCGGCCGCGTCGCCGAGCAGCTCGCCGACCAGCTCGGCCGCATCGACCCGAGCGCCGCGGAGTACTTCCGCACCAACGCCCAGACCCTCGAGGGCGGCGTCGCCCAGCTGACGTCGAAGGCCACCGAGATCGGCCGCGCGCACCCGGGGGCCCGGGTCGCCGTCACCGAGCCGGTGCCCGCCTACCTGCTGCAGGCCGCCGGAATCGCGAACGCGACCCCGCAGGAGTTCTCCTCGGCCGTCGAGGAGGGCACCGACCCGCCGGCCGCCGTCGTCGCGCAGATGCTGGGGCTGTTCACCGCGCAGCCGCCGGTCGACGCGCTGGTCCTCAACAGCCAGACGACCTCGCCGACCACCGACCAGGTCCGCGACGCCGCCCAGAAGGCAGGCGTCCCGGTGGTCCAGATGTCGGAGACGCTGCCCGCGGGCACCACCGACTGGGTGCAGTGGATGAACGCCAACCTGGACGAGCTCTCCGCGGCGCTGAACCGCTGACATGGGTTCCTCGCAACAGTCCGCGCTGTCGCTGCGCGGGGCGGGCCTCCGGTTCGGGGACCGGACCCTGTGGTCCGGCCTCGACCTGGACGTCGCACCCGGCGAGTTCGTCGCCGTCCTCGGCCCGAACGGCTCCGGCAAGACGACGCTGATGCGCGTCCTGCTGGGGCTGCTCCCGCTCTCCGACGGCACCGTGACCGTCGGCGGACACACTCCGCGGCGCGGCAGCCCCGAGATCGGCTACGTCCCGCAGCAGCAGCCGCTCGACCCGGACCTGCCGCTGCGCGGGCGCGACCTCGTCGGCCTCGGGCTCGACGGGCACCGCTTCGGTCCCGGCCTGGGCCGGCGACGCGAGCGGCGCGAGCGCGTCGACCGCGCGCTGGCCCAGGTCGGCGGCACCGGGCACGCCGACGCCCCCGTCGGGCGGCTGTCCGGCGGCGAGCAGCAGCGGCTGCGGGTCGCGCAGGCACTCGTCGGGGACCCGGCGGTGCTGCTGTGCGACGAGCCCCTGCTCAGCCTGGACCTGTCCCACCAGCGGATCGTGACCCGGCTGATCGACGAGCGCCGCCGCGCCGCGGGTACCGCGGTGCTGTTCGTGACCCACGAGATCAACCCGGTGCTGCCGCTGGTGGACCGGGTCCTCTACCTCGTCGACGGCCGGTTCTCGATCGGCACCACCGACGAGGTCATGACCTCGGAGACGCTGTCGCGGCTCTACCGCACCGACGTCGACGTGCTGCGGGTCCGCGACCGGCTGGTCGTCGTCGGGGCCGAGGACTCCCCGGTCACCCGGGACGAGCACGCCGAGCACGGCGTCGCGGTCGGGGGTGGCGCGTGACCGAGTTCCTGGCCCGGATCCTCGACCTGTCCGGCACCGGCACGCTGCTGGGCTACCCGTTCGTCCGCAACGCGCTCATCGCCTGCGCGGTGCTCGGGCTGGTCGCCGGGCTGCTCGCCCCGCTGATCGTCAGCCGCGGGATGGCCTTCGCCGTGCACGGCACCGCCGAGCTGGCCTTCACCGGGGCCGCGGCCGGGCTGCTGCTCGGCGTCGCCGTCGGGGTGGGGGCGGTGGTGGGCGCCGTCGTCGCCGCGGTGATCTTCGGTGTGCTGGGCCTGCGCCAACGCGAGCGGGACTCCGCGATCGGCGTGGTGATGGCGTTCGGGCTCGGCCTGGGCGTGCTGTTCCTGGCCCTCTACGACGGCCGCTCCTCCAACCGGTTCGGCCTGCTGACCGGCTCCATCGTGTCGGTCGACCAGCAGAACCTGTGGGTGCTGGGGGTCGTCGCCGTCGTCGTTCTCGCGACCCTGGCGCTGCTCTACCGGCCGCTGCTGTTCGCCAGCACCGACCCCGACGTCGCGCTGGCGCGCGGCGTGCCCGTCCGCGCGCTGACCCTGGTGTTCGGCGTGCTGATCGGCCTGGTGACGGCACTGGCCGTGCCGATCGTCGGGGCGATCCTGGTGCTGTCGGTGCTGATCGTGCCCGGCGCCGCGGCGAACCGGGTCACCGCGAACCCGTTGCTGGCGACCGTCCTCGCGATCGTCATCGCGGAGGTCGCGCTGGTCGGCGGGACGATCCTGTCGCTGGCGCCGGGGCTGCCGATCTCGGCCTACGTGGCGACCATCGGGTTCGTCGCCTACCTGCTGTGCCGGCTGGTGGGCCGCCTCCGCGGCCGCGGACCGGTCCGCGCCTGACCCCCCGGTCGCACGAACGGGCCCCTCGTACGAAAGGTTCGTACGAGGGGCCGGTTCGTGCAGGGAGGGGGTCCGCTCAGCGGCCGACGCGACGGCGGCGGGCCACCTCGGCCAGAACGACGCCGGTGGCGACCGAGGCGTTCAAGGACTCCACGCGGCCGGCCAGGGGGATCGAGACGGTCACGTCGCAGGTCTCGCGGACCAGCCGGGACAGGCCCTTGCCCTCCGACCCGGTGACGATCACCAGCGGCCCGGAGGCCAGGTCGAAGTCGTCGAGGGAGACGTCGCCGTCGGCGGCCAGACCGGCGACCATCAGCCCGGCGGAGGCGTACTCCTGCAGCGTGCGGGTCAGGTTCGTCGCGCGCGCGACCGGGACCCGGGCCGCGGTGCCCGCCGAGGTCCGCCAGGCCACCGCGGTCATGCCCGCGGCGCGCCGCTGCGGCACGACGACGCCGTGGCCGCCGAACGCACCCACCGACCGGACGACCGCACCCAGGTTGCGCGGGTCGGTCACCCCGTCCAGGGCGACGGCCAGTGCCGGGCGCCCGGAGTGCGACGCGGCCTCCAGCACCTCGTCGGGGTGGGCGTAGGCGTACGGCGGCACCTGCAGGGCGAGGCCCTGGTGCAGCGCTCCCCCGCTGATCCGGTCGAGGTCGTTGCGCGGCACCTCCAGGATGGAGATGCCCCGCTCCGCAGCCAGCGCGACGGCCTCGGTGACGCGGTCGTCGGCGGACATGCCGGTGGCCACCTGCAGCGCCGTCGCCGGGACGCCGGCCCGCAGGCACTCGACGACCGGGTTGCGGCCGAGCACGGTCTCCGGGGTCTCCCCGTCACCGCGACGGCCCGCGACCGGGCGTCGGCGCTGCTGCTGGTCCTGGGCTGCGCGGCGCGCGGCCGCCCTCGCCTTCGGGTGGCCGGGTCGCATCTCGCCGGGCGGGGTCGGGCCCTTGCCCTTCAGTGCGCGCCGGGGCTGGCCGCCGGATCCGACGACCATGCCCTTCTTGGTGCCTTCCTTACGGATCGCACCGCGGCGCTTGGAATTGCCTGCCATGAGTTCTACGAGTCCTAGTTGTCTTTGAGAGTCCAGGTGGAGCCGTCGGCGCCGTCCTCGACGGCGATCCCGGCGGCGAGCAGCTCGTCGCGGAGCCGGTCCGCGGTGGCGAAGTCGCGCTCGGCGCGCGCGGCCCGGCGGCGCTCGAGCATCGTCTCCACCAGGGTGCCCAGTGCCTGACGGGCGGCGTCGCCCGACTCCTCGGCCACGCCGCCGGCTGCCAGCGGGTCCAGGCCGAGCACCTCGGTCGTCGCGCGGACCGCGGACGCGGCCCGCAGCGCGCCGGTGACGTCCCCGGCGTCGAGGGCGGTGTTGCCCTCGCGCACCAGGGTGTGCACGGTGCCGAGCGCGAGCGGGGTGCCCAGGTCGTCGTCGAGTGCGGCGGTGAACGCGCCGGGCAGCTCGGCGGCGACCTCGGGCAGGCCGTGCCGCTCGCCCACGCGGTGCACGAACGACTCGATCCGCCGGTACGCGGCGACGGCCTCGTCCAGCGCGGCGTCGGAGTACTCGATCGCCGACCGGTAGTGCGGGCCGACCAGGTAGTAGCGCAGCTCGGCCGGGCGGACCCGCTCGAGCAGGTTCTCGATCGCCAGGGTGTTCCCCAGCGACTTCGACATCTTCTCCCCGCCCATGGTCACCCAGGCGTTGTGCAGCCAGAACCGGGCGAACCCGTCCCCGGCCGCGTGGCTCTGGGCGCGCTCGTTCTCGTGGTGCGGGAACACCAGGTCCAGGCCGCCGCCGTGGATGTCGAACTCCGGGCCGAGGTAGGCGGTCGCCATCGCCGAGCACTCCAGGTGCCAGCCGGGCCGCCCGTTCCCCCAGGGGGTGGGCCAGCTCGGCTCGCCGGGCTTGGCGGCCTTCCACAGCGTGAAGTCCAGCGCGTCGCGCTTGTGCCCGCTGTCGCCCTCGCCCTGGTGCACGTCGTCGACGCGCTGGCCGGACAGCGACCCGTAGTCGGGCATCGTGCGCACCGCGAAGTAGACGTCGCCGCCGGCGGCGTAGGCGTGGCCGCGCTCGATCAGGCGCTCGATCAGCTCGACCATCTGCGTGATGTGCCCGGTCGCCCGGGGCTCCACCGACGGCGGCAGGCAGCCCAGCGCGTCGTAGGCGGCGGTGAAGGCCCGCTCGTGCGTGGCCGCCCACTCCCACCACGGACGGCCCGCGGCCTGGGCCTTGCGCAGGATCTTGTCGTCGATGTCGGTGACGTTGCGCACCAGCGTGACGTCGTACCCGGACCGGGCCAGCCAGCGGCGCAGCACGTCGTAGTTCAGGCCCGAGCGCACGTGACCGATGTGCGGGAGGCCCTGCACCGTCGCCCCACAGACGTACATCGACACGGCTCCGGTCCGCAGCGGCGTGAACGCGCGCTGCTCCCTGGTCGCTGAGTCGAGAAGTCTGAGGCTCACGTCACCAGGGTACGGGCCTCCGATTCGTCCACTACACGGGCGGTGCGGACGGGGCAAGGTGTCGGCCATGGCTGTTCAGCGGATGTACCCGCGGCTGGTCGTGCACGACGCCGACGCCGCGATCGACTTCTACCGCGCCGCGTTCGGCGCGCAGCTCGTGGAGCGCTACACCGACGGCTCCGGCGCCGTGGTGCACGCCCTGCTGCGGGCCGGCGGCGCGGAGTGGGCCGTCAAGGACGGCGACGCCACCGACCCGGCCCCGGACGGCCCCGGCGCGGTGATCCTGGCGCTGGAGGTCGACGACCCGGATGCGGTCGCCGCGGCGATGGTGGACCACGGCGGCCGGGTGCTGTTCCCGGTGACCGACCACGACTACGGGCAGCGCGGCGGCCGGCTCGCCGACCCGTTCGGCCACGCCTGGATGGTGGCGGCCCACGCCGACGACCTCACCCCGGAACAGATCCAGGAGCGGACCGGGCGTCTCTAGCCCGCGGGCAGCAGCAGCGCCGTCGCGACGGCGGCGCGGCCCTCGCCGCGCCCGGTCAGCCCCAGCCCGTCGGTCGTCGTGCCGGACACCGACACCGGGCCGCCGACCACCTCCGAGAGCACCCGTTCGGCCTCGGCCCGACGCTTCCCGATCTTGGGGTCGTTCCCGACCACCTGGACGGCGGCGTTGCCGACGGTCCAGCCGTCGCGGGCGAGCAGGCGACGGACCTCGGCGAGCAGGGTCGCCCCGCTCGCACCCGTCCACTCCGGACGGCCGGTGCCGAACACCGCGCCCAGGTCGCCCAGCCCCGCCGCGGACAGCAGGGCGTCGCACAGGGCGTGTGCGGCGACGTCGCCGTCGGAGTGCCCGGCGCAGCCGTCGGTCCCGGGCCACAGCAGACCCGCGACCCAGCAGTCGCGGCCCGGCTCGACCGGGTGCACGTCGGTACCGATCCCGACCCTCATGTGTGTTCCTCGTGCTCGGTGACGCGGCCCGCCCCGGCGAGCAGCAGTTCGGCGATGCGCAGGTCCCACGCGGTGGTGACCTTGAACGCGAGCGGGTCCCCGGCGACGGTGGTGACCGGGTCGCCGAGCGCCTCGACCAGCCCGGCGTCGTCGGTGCGGGGGTCGGGTGTGCCCGCGTGGGCGCGACGCAGGTCGGCCGCGCGGAACCCCTGCGGTGTCTGCACCGCACGCAGCTCGGAGCGGTCCACGGTGGACACGACGGTCCCGGCGCCGTCGACCCGCTTGACCGTGTCGGCCACGGGGAGCACCGGGATGACCGCGGGCGCGCCCGCGCGCACGGCGTCGACCACCCGGCGGACGACGTCGGGTGGTGTGAGCGGGCGCGCGGCGTCGTGCACCAGCACGACCTCGGCGTCCGTCCCGGTCGCAGCGAGACCCGCCGCGACGGAGGCGGTGCGGTCGGCACCGCCGGCGACGACGGTCGCCGGGCGTCCGGGCAGCATCGCGGCGGCGGCGTCCACCTGGTCCGCGGGGACGACGACCACCACGTGCCCGACGACGTCGGACGCGAGAAGGCCGTCGACCGCGCGCACCAGCATGGGAACCCCGGCCAGTCCGACGAACGCCTTGGGCACACCTGCGCCCAGACGCACCCCGGAACCGGCCGCGGGAAGCACCACGACGACACCCGCCCCGGAGGACGGTCCGTGCACGCCGGTCAGGCGTTCGCGGTGGCGAGCACCTCGTCGAGCAGGACCTCGGCCCGCTCCTCGTCGGTGCCCTCGGCCAGCGCGAGCTCACTGACCAGTATCTGCCTCGCCTTGGCCAGCATCCGCTTCTCACCGGCGGACAGGCCCCGGTCCTTCTCCCGCCGCCAGAGGTCGCGGACGACCTCGGCGACCTTGTTCACGTCACCGGACGTGAGCTTCTCCCAGTTCGCCTTGTACCGGCGCGACCAGTTCGTGGGCTCCTCGGTGTGCGGCGCGCGCAACACCTCGAAGACCCGATCCAGCCCCTCCTGGCCCACGACGTCACGAACACCGACCACCTCGACGTTGTCGGCGGGGATGCGCACCGTCAGATCGCCCTGCTGGACCTTCAGGACGAGGTACTGCACTTCCTCGCCCTTGATCGTCCGGGTCTCGATCGCCTCGATGAGCGCGGCACCGTGGTGCGGGTAGACGACGGTCTCTCCGACCTTGAAAACCATGTGTCCTCTGGCCCCTTTCGCTGGGTCCAGATTAACACGTCGCCCGGGCGGGACGGTGACCGGCTTTCACCGTCGTCGCAGGTCAGGGGGTTGACAACGGCGGAGGAACGTGTTCCCCGCGGGCGTGGCGCCCATCCGGACCGGCCCGGCCGCGTGCCGGTCGCCGCCGCGGCACGTCCCGGACCACCGGGTCTGCCGCCCCGCCGTCCGGCGGGGACGCGGTCGTCACACCCGGGTGCCCGACCGCGCAACGCGCCGGAGCGCGCGACTAGGCTGCCTCCCGACAGACCCAGCATGTGCGCCGGGGGCACTTCGGGGCACCGGCAAGGAAGGACACGACGACCGTGAGCCGCACCCGCCGTTCCGCCCGGACCCTGGCCGGGGTCGCCGGCGCCGTCGCCCTGACCGGCCTGCTGATCAGCGGCTGTGGAGCCGGGCAGATCGCGCAGACCGCAGAGCAGGTCGCCGCCGTCAACGGCGCCAACGCCTCGGTCGGCTCGGTCGACCTGCGTGACGTCCAGGTCGCCTACCCGACCACGCCCGCGGGCCCGGACGCGCTCTACCGCCAGGGCGGCGCCGCACCGCTCGTCGCCACCCTGGTCAACACCGGATCGGTCGCCGACCGCCTGGTCTCGGTCACCTCGCCCGCCGCCGCGTCGGTGCAGATCCAGGGCGACGCGACCATGCCGCAGGACATCGCGCTGGTCTCGCCGGGCAACCTGCAGCTGGCCCCCACCAACGCCAAGCGCGTGCAGCTCGTCGCCGAGGGTCTGACCCGTCCGGTCCCCTCCGGCGCGCAGCTCCCGATGACGTTCGTGTTCGAGAAGGCCGGCTCGGTGACCCTCACCGTCCCGACCGGCGTGCCGACCGTCGAGGGTTCCCCCGGCCACGCCCCGGAGCGCGCGTCGTTCGCCGACGGCGAGGAGGGCGCCAACGGCGCCGAGACCGGCGTCAACTCCGAGACCGGTGGCCAGGCCGAGGCCCCGTCGGTGGACCAGCCGAACCCGGTCCCGGCCGGTGAGGGCGCCCCCGTCGCGCCCGGCAACGAGGGCAGCGGCGCCGGCGGCGCCGCCGGCAACTGACCCCCCGGTCCCGCGCCGCCCGCTCGGGCGGCTACCGCTGCACGGAGTGCGACCACCGCACGGCGCAGTGGGTGGGGCGCTGTCCGGGCTGCCAGGCCTGGGGGTCGCTCGAGCAGGTCGAGCCGGTGCGCACCGGCGGGGGCGGCCGGACCGTCGTCGCGGGGGCGCCCAGCACCCCGGCCCGGCGGATCGCCGAGGTGGAGCTGGACTCCGCCCGGGCCCGGCCGACCGGGGTCGACGAACTGGACCGGGTCCTCGGTGGCGGGCTCGTCCCGGGCGCCGTGGTGCTGCTGGCCGGCGAGCCGGGCGTCGGGAAGTCCACGCTGCTCCTGGAGGTCGCCGCACAGGCCGCGGCCCGGTCCCGGGTCCTCTACGTCTCCGGTGAGGAGTCCGCGGGCCAGGTCCGGTTGCGCGCCGAGCGCACCGGCGGCGTCCACGACGAGCTCTACCTCGCCGCCGAGTCCGACCTCGAGTCGGTGCTCGGCCACGTCGACGCGCTGCGGCCGTCGCTGCTGGTGGTGGACTCCATCCAGACCATGTCCACCGCCTCGGTCGACGGCAGCCCCGGCGGGGTGACCCAGACCCGCGCCGTCACCGTGGGGCTGACCGCGCTGGCGAAGGAACGCGGCCTGGCCGTGCTGCTCGTCGGCCACGTCACCAAGGACGGCGGCATCGCGGGTCCGCGGGTGCTGGAGCACCTGGTCGACGTGGTGCTGCACTTCGAGGGCGACAAGCACTCGGCGCTGCGGATGGTCCGCGGCGTGAAGAACCGGTTCGGTCCGGCCGACGAGGTCGGCTGCTTCGAGCTGCGCGACTCCGGCATCGTCGGTCTCGCCGACCCCTCGGGGCTGTTCCTCGGCCGGTTCGGCCAGGGCGCCGACGCGGTGCAGCCGGGGACCGCGGTGACCGTCGTGATGGACGGGCGACGGCCGCTGCTGGCCGAGGTGCAGGCGCTCGTTGCGGGGGCGAACATCCCGAGCCCGCGCCGGGCGGTGACCGGGCTGGACTCGTCGCGGGTGCCGATGCTGCTCGCCGTCGTCGAACGGCGGGGCGGGCTCAAGCTGCACGACGCCGAGGTCTACACCGCCACCGTCGGCGGGATGCGGATCACCGAGCCGGCGGCCGACCTCGCGATCGCGTTGGCGGTCGTCTCGGCGAAGCGGGACGCGGCGCTGCCCGCGGACCTCGTCGTGCTGGGCGAGCTCGGGCTGGCCGGCGAGCTGCGCCGGGTGCACGGGGTGGACCGGCGCCTCGCGGAGGCCGCACGGCTGGGCTTCACCCGGGCGATCGTCCCCACCGGGGCCGAGGTCGGGCGGACCGGGATGCAGATCACCGAGGCGTCGTCGCTGCGCGAGATCATGGCCCGCATCCGCTGAGCCTCAGCTCATGAGCAGCGGGGCGGGCTCGCTCACGACCCGGTCGAGCCGGGCCAGCACCCGGTAGCCGCCCGGGCCCACCCGGGTGCGCTCGCCCGCACAGCCGGGCTCGGAGGCGAGCCCGGTCCACGTCACGGCGAAGGCCACCGGCTGGCCGGGCACCAGGGTGCGCAGGTCGTCCGACGACGGGTTGGAGCAGTCGTTGGACGACCAGAGCTTGGTCGCCCCGTCGCCGCTCCAGACGGCGATCTCCTGCTGGGCGCCGTCGAGGTCGCGCACGCAGGGCTGGCCGGAGACGTTGGTGACGACCAGCCGCAGCTCGGGCCGCGCGCCGGAGGGGTAGGTCGGCTGCCCGGTCTCGGCACGCACCTCGATCATCGCGTCGGTGCAGGGCACCGGACCGGTCGGCGGGGAGGGTGCGGCCTGCGGCACCTGCACGGACGGGCGTGGTGTGTCGTCGGGGCGGACCGTCTCGTCCGCCGGGCCCGCGTTCGGGGTCGCGGGCCCGGCGGACGTCCCCGCCGCGGCGGCCGGTGGGGGTCCGGGCGCGGCGGGGTCGGGGAGCGGAACGGACGTGGGTGCCCCCGTCCCCGGGGCTGGGGATGCCGGGGACGGGGACCCCGGGGGCGACGCGGGTGCGGCCGTCCCCGTGTCCGGTGTGGTCTGCGACGACTGGGGGGTCGTCCGTGCGGCCGTCCCGGCGGGCTCGTCGGAGCCCCGCGGGATCAGCAGCCAGGTGGTGAGCCACAGCAGCGCGAAGAGCGCGAGCAGCGCGACGCCGACCGCGCACGCGCGCCGGCGCCAGTAGACCGACGCCGGCAGGGGACCCACCGGGTGCATGTCACCGACGGTAGATCTCCGGTTACACGAAGTCGCCGCCGCCGCGCCGGGACCGGACATGTCCGGCGAGGTCCACCCGGCGGGGCGACCCTCGCCTCCCGACCGGGTGAGCGCGGTGGCGGAACGGCCGCCCGCGTGCCCCCCGGACCGGCCCGGACGGGGTCCGCGCCCCGGATCGCCCGACCCCCGTGCGGGTGGCGCACCGACCCGGGGTGACCGGCGCCGTCCGACGACGGGGCCCCGCCCGGCACCCGCGGACGGGAACCGCCCCGGTCGTGGCGCGCGCCCCGGTGGCGGGCGCGGTAGGGACCGTGATCCACGCGCCGGCACCCGGGACGGTCGCCGGGCGACGCCGACGGCGCCCGGTCCGCGATCACGGCGGGGCCGTCGCCGGGGCCCGGCCCGGGGCGCGCGACACTGGGACGGTGGTGGCCGATCTGATCTCCCCGTGGTTCCGGGCGCACGCCCGCGACCTGCCGTGGCGGCGCCCGGAGACCACGCCGTGGGGAGTGCTGGTCAGCGAGTTCATGCTCCAGCAGACCCCGGTCGCCCGGGTCGAACCGGTCTGGCGGGACTGGATGGAGCGTTGGCCGGCGCCGTCGTCGCTGGCCGCCGCGCCGCGCGCGGACGTGCTGCGGGCCTGGGGCAAGCTCGGCTACCCGCGCCGCGCGATCCGGCTGCACGACGCGGCCGCGGCGATCGCCGCCCAGCACGGCGACGCCGTCCCCTCCGACGTCGAGGC
This sequence comes from Pseudonocardia sp. ICBG1034, assembly GCF_020131375.1. Taxonomy (NCBI): domain Bacteria; kingdom Bacillati; phylum Actinomycetota; class Actinomycetes; order Pseudonocardiales; family Pseudonocardiaceae; genus Pseudonocardia; species Pseudonocardia sp. ICBG1034. Next base: position 470,923 of record NZ_JAHLEK010000015.1, on the reverse strand, counting down.
GCTCGAGGCCCTGCCCGGTGTCGGCTCCTACACGGCGCGGGCGGTGGCGGCGTTCGGCTTCGGGCTGCGCGCCGCCGTCGTCGACACCAACGTCCGCCGGGTCGTGGCCCGCGCGGTGCACGGTCAGGGCGACGCCGGACCGGCCCGCACCCGGGCCGACCTGGCCGACGTGGACGCACTGCTGCCCGACGACGACGCCGAGGCCGCCGTCGTCTCGGCCGGGCTGATGGAGCTGGGCGCGGTCGTCTGCACCGCCCGCTCGCCGCGCTGCGCGGACTGCCCGGTCGCGGCCCGCTGCGCCTGGGTGGCGGCCGGCAGGCCCGCCTACGACGGCCCGCGCAAGCCGGTCCAGGGCTTCGCCGGCACCGACCGGCAGGTGCGCGGCAAGCTCATGGACGTGCTGCGCACCGCGCACGGGCCGGTCGAGCGGGCCGCGCTGGACGCCGTCTGGTCCGACGCGGGCCAGCGCGACCGGTGCCTGCACTCGCTGCTGGTCGACGGCCTGGCCGAGCAGACCGACGACGGCCGCTTCGCCCTCCCCGTCTGAGCGGGGGACCGATGCCCAGCACCGTCCGCTTCCGGCTCGACGACGACGGCGCCGCCGCGCTCACCGCGCTGCGCGACCGGCTCGCCGCGGCCGGGATCCCGGTCGCGGCCGGCACGCCGCACGTCACCGTCGCCGCGGCGGGCACGGTCCCGCCGCCCGCCGTGCGGGGGCTGACCGCCCAGCTGCGCGTGGTCGCGCTGCCGGTGCTGTGGCTGGCCGGTCTCGGCTCGGTCGGCCCGGACGCGCCGGACGCGCTGGCGCTGACCGCCGTCACCGACCCCGAGGTGCTGGCCGTGCACACGGCGGTGCACGACGCGCTGGCCGGGCGGGTGCGGGGCGCGCACGCCGCGCACCTGCCGGGTTCCTGGCTGCCGCACGTGGTGCTCGCCACCGGGCGACCCGCCGAGGCGTTCGCGCTGCTGCACCCGGTCGAGCCGGTGCGGGCGCGGATCACCGCCGTCGAGCTGCACGACTCGCGCACCGGGGAGACGGTGGCCCTCAGCGCGGGCTGAGCCCCGCGAGGGCCTGCTCGACCAGCGCCTCCACCATGGGGGTGAGCGGCCCGCGGCGGTCGGCCGGGATCGCACACTGTACCGGCCGGGGCCGGAGCAAGAAGGTCGCGGAGGCGGCGTCGACCGGCGCGGGCCAGGGACCGTCGCGACCCTGCGGGACCGCCGAGACCTACGCCCGGCGGCTCGCCGCGGCGGGCGTGCCCACGACCCTGCGCCGCGAGGCGGGGATGATCCACAACTTCCTGCAGCTCGACGAGGTGTCGCCGCTCCCGCCGTCGTCGCCGCGGACGGCGCACCGTCCCCTGTGGTGCTCGCCGCCCCTAGGCTCGCCCCGTGGCGGACGAACAGGACGTGCGGCGGATCGCGCTCGCCCTCGACGGCGTCGTCGAGAACCCGAGTGAGGGGTTCGACTTCCGGGTGCGCGGCAAGGGCTTCGTGTGGTCCTGGCCGGAGCGGGTGCCCGGGAGACGACGGGTGATCAGGACCGACGTCGCCGTGCTGTACGTCGGCGACGAGGCGGAGAAGCAGGCCCTGCTGCTCGGCGAGCCCGACCTGTTCTTCACCGACGCCGGGCACGCGCCGTGGCCCCTGGTGCTCGTCCGCCTGGACCAGGTGGACGACGACCGGCTGGCCGAGCTGGTCGGTGACGCGTGGCACATGCGCGTCGACGAGGCCGGGCGGGGATAACGTGGCGGACATGGCCATTGTGAAGATCAACGCGATCGAGGTCCCGGAGAACGCGGGCCCCGAGCTGGAGAAGCGGTTCGCGAACCGCCTGCACGCCGTCGACGGGCAGCCCGGCTTCCTCGGGTTCGAGCTGCTGCGCCCCGTCTCCGGCGACGACCGGTACTTCGTCGTGACCCGCTGGGAGACCGAGGCCGACTTCCAGGCGTGGCGCGAGGGCCCGGCCGCCGAGGCGCACGCCGGCCAGCGCTCGCCGCAGCCGGTCGCCAAGGGCGCGTCGCTGCTGGAGTTCGAGGTCGTCGACCTGCAGCAGATCGCGGCGGGGTCCTGATCGACGCCCGCGAGGTCGCCGCGGCCTTCTCCGACGAGATCGCCGCGGCGGCCCGCCTGGTCCGCGACGCGGACGCCCTGCTGGTCACCGCGGGCGCCGGGATGGGCGTCGACTCCGGGCTGCCGGACTTCCGCGGCGGCGAGGGCTTCTGGCGGGCCTACCCGCCCTACGCCCGCCTCGGCCTGCGCTTCGAGGAGCTGGCCGATCCCGCGCACTTCGCCGACGACCCGGCGCTGGCCTGGGGCTTCTACGGCCACCGCCTGCACCTCTACCGGGACACCGTGCCGCACCCGGGGTTCGCGGTGCTGCGCCGCTGGGCCGGCCGGGTGCCCTCGAACGTGTTCACCTCGAACGTCGACGGCCAGTTCCAGCGGGCCGGCTTCGCCCCGGACGACGTCGCCGAGGTGCACGGCTCCATCCACCACCTGCAGTGCCTGCGGCTCTGCGGTCACGGCGTGTGGCCCGCCGACGGCGTCGAGGTGCCGGTCGACGAGGTCACCATGCGTGCCGTCGGCGAGCTGCCCCGCTGCCCGGGCTGCGGCGGCATCGCCCGTCCGGCGATCCTGATGTTCGGCGACGGCGGCTGGGACGACGCGCACGCCGCGACGGCGCTGCAGCGGCACGTGGACTGGCTGGCGGCGCACCGGACCGGGGTGGTCGTCGTCGAGCTGGGGGCGGGCGGTGCGCTGCCCACGGTGCGTCGCCGCTCGGAGCTCGCCTCGGCCGCGACCGGCGCGCTGGTGCGGATCAACGTCCGCGAGCCGCAGGTGCGCCACGGCCGCGGCGTCGGCATCGCGGCCCCCGCGGCCGCGACCCTCGCCGCGATCGACGCCGCCCTCTGACCCACCCGCCCCGCGCACCTGCGTGCCGCGGGGCGGGGGCAGGGCTCAGGAGGGGACGGCCTTCTGGTCCGGGACGACGATCGCGGGCAGGTCGGCGAGGCCGGCCAGCGCCGCGTCGTGGACCTCGGACGCCGGGACGGTGCCGTGCACGCCGGGCAGGGCCCGGGTGGCCGTGGCCGCCGCGACGACGGTCGGCACGTAGCCGCCGGAGAACGCGCTGCGCGCGGTGGAGTTCACGCACATGTGCGTCATGAACCCGGCGAGCACCAGGTCCTGGTAGCCCTCCAGCAGCTCCGCGAGTCCGGTGTGGACGAACGCGCTGGGGAAGTTCTTGGTCACCACGGCCTCGCCGTCACGCGGGGCGACCGAGTCGTGGATGGCGCCGATCGGCGCGGTGACGTCGTACGGGCTGCCCTCGCCCGCGTCGTGCCGGATGTGGATGATCCGGGACCCGGCGGAGCGGGCGCGGTCGAGCAGCTCGGCCGCCTCGCCGAGGGCCGGCTCGACGTTCTCCAGCCGCATCACGCCCTCGGTGTAGGTGTTCTGCAGGTCGATCATGATGAGTGCGGAGCGGGACAGCGGGGCCGGTTCCGCCGGCAGGCCCATCAGTCCGCGCAGGGTGTGCGTCATCGGTGCTCCTCGGCCGGGGACCACCACGGCCCGGGACGGTCGTCCCGGGCCGTGGTGGGGGTGGTCAGTCCTGCATCGCCCGGTACTCGTCGTCGGTGAACAGCCGCGAGCGGATCAGGAACCGGACGCCCTCCGGCGCCTCGACCGAGAACCCGCTGCCGCGCCCCTTGACGACATCGACCGTGAGATGCGTGTGCTTCCAGTACTCGTACTGCGACGCCGACATCCAGAAACCGATCGGCCGGTCCACACCCTCGACGACCAGGTCGCCGAGGTGGACGTCCGACCCACCCGTCCGGAAGTCCCCGTCCGGGTAGCACATGGGGGCGCTGCCGTCGCAGCACCCACCGGACTGGTGGAACATCAGCGGGCCGTGCAGGTCGGTGAGTTTCACGAGCAGATCGGCGGCGGCCGGCGTCAGCGTCACCCGCTCGGTCGGGGTGACGCCGACGTCCGGCTCACCCATCAGAAGAAGCCCAGCGCGTTCGGCGAGTAGCTCTGCAGGATGTTCTTCGTCTGCTGGTAGTGGTCCAGCATCATCTTGTGGTTCTCGCGCCCGATACCGGACTGCTTGTAGCCACCGAAGGCCGCGTGCGCCGGGTAGGCGTGGTAGTTGTTCACCCACACCCGGCCGGCCTGGATCTCGCGGCCCGCGCGGTAGGTGGTGTTCGCGTCGCGGCTCCACACGCCGGCGCCGAGACCGTAGAGCGTGTCGTTGGCGATCTTCATGGCGTCGTCGTAGTCGCTGAAGCGCGCGACCGACACGACCGGGCCGAAGATCTCCTCCTGGAAGATCCGCATCTGGTTGTTGCCCTCGAACACGGTCGGCTTGATGTAGTAGCCGCCCGCGAGGTCGCCGCCCAGCTCGGCCTTCTCGCCACCGGCGAGGACCTTGGCGCCCTCCTGCCGGCCGATGTCGATGTAGGAGAGGATCTTCTCGAACTGGTCGTTCGAGGCCTGCGCACCCATCATGACGTCGGTGTCGAGCGGGTTGCCCTGCTTGATCTGCTCGACGCGCTTGACGGCCTGCTCGATGAACTCGTCGTAGATGCCGCCCTGGATGAGCGCGCGCGACGGGCAGGTGCAGACCTCGCCCTGGTTGAGGGCGAACATCGCGAAGCCCTCGAGCGCCTTGTCGTAGAAGGCGTCCTGCTGCGAGGCGACGTCGTCGAAGAAGATGTTCGGGCTCTTGCCGCCCAGCTCCAGGGTGACCGGGATCAGGTTCTCCGAGGCGTACTGCATGATCAGCCGGCCGGTGGTGGTCTCACCGGTGAAGGCGATCTTGCGGATGCGCTTGTTCGACGCCAGCGGCTTGCCGGCCTCGACGCCGAAGCCGTTGACGACGTTCAGCACGCCCGGCGGGAGCAGGTCGGCGACCAGCTCGAGCAGCACGTGGATCGAGACCGGGGTCTGCTCGGCCGGCTTGAGGACGATCGCGTTGCCGGCGGCCAGGGCCGGGGCCAGCTTCCAGATCGCCATCAGGATCGGGAAGTTCCACGGGATGATCTGGCCGACGACGCCCAGCGGCTCGTGGAAGTGGTAGGCGATGGTGTCGGCGTCGATCTCCGACGACGTGCCCTCCTGCGCCCGGATCGCACCGGCGAAGTAGCGCAGGTGGTCGACGGCGAGCGGGATGTCGGCGGCGAGGGTCTCGCGGCAGGCCTTGCCGTTGTCCCAGGACTCGGCGATGGCGATCAGCTCGAGGTTGGCCTCGACCCGGTCGGCGATCTTGTTCAGGATGTTCGCGCGCTCGCCGGCGGAGGTCTTCCCCCACGCCGGGGCGGCGGCGTGCGCGGCGTCGAGCGCCTTCTCGACGTCCTCCGCGGTGCCCCGGGCGACCTCGGTGAAGTTCTCACCGGTGATCGGGGTCGGGTTCTCGAAGTACTGGCCCTTCACCGGAGCGACGTACTCGCCGCCGATGAAGTGCTCGTAGCGCGGCTTGAAGGAGACGACGCTGCCCGGCTGACCGGGGTTGGCGTAGACGGCCATGAATGTTCCTTCCCTGAGGTGCTTCGTCGAACCGAGGGCGCGGTGCGGAACGCACGTTGCGCGTGACCGCCGACACTAGGAAGGTGGGGGTTGCACGGAAGTTGCACGCAGATGCGGAACCTGACCCTCCGGTGAGTACCGACGACGCGGATTCGATTCAGGTAAGGCAAAGCTGACCGTAAGGTGAGGACGTGGCAGCGCAGCACGCGGATCGCCGGGTGTACGAGCGGGCGCGCGACGCCGTGCTCGGCGGCTCCCCCGGTGCGCGCGGCGCCGGGGTCCGGCCGGAGGTCCGCGCCTCCTGGGCCCGCTCGCTGGCCGCGGCGGTCGACCCGGAACGCTCCCGTCCCCCGCACGACTACGACCGCGCCGAGCTCACCGACCGGCGGGCGGCGCACCCCCTCGCGTCCGTGCTGCCGGTGCTGCGCGACACGCTCACCGACGCCGCCGAACAGGCGCGGCACATGATGATCGTGACCGACGGGCAGGGGCGGATCCTCTGGCGCGAGGGCGCCCGCGCGGTGCTGACCCGGGCCGAGCGGGTCGACCTGGTGGAGGGCACCCGGTGGAGCGAGGACGCCGTCGGGACCAACGCGATGGGCACCGCGCTGGCCGGCGCCGCGCCGGTCCGCATCCACTCCGCCGAGCACCTGGTCAGCGCCTACCACCCGTGGACCTGCGCGGCCGCCCCGGTGCGCGACCCGGCGACCGGACGGGTGGTGGGCACCGTCGACGTCACCGGGCCGGAGGAGGGATTCCACCCGACGACGCTGGCGCTGGTCACCGCGGCCGCGCGGCTGGCCGAGCACCGGCTGCTGGCCATCGCCGAGGCCCACGACCGGCGGCTGCGCGAGGAGTACTGGCCGCACCTGACCCGGCTCGGCGGCACCCCGGGCGCGCTGTTGTCCGCGCACGGGCGGGTGCTGGCCGCGTCGCCGGGCAGCGAGTTCCCGGAGCGGATCGCCCTGCCCGAGGGCGGGGACCGGGTCGTCGTCGACGGCGTCGCGGTCGGCGGCGTGCCGCTGGGCGGCGGGCCCGTCGCGGGCGTGCTGGAGCCTCTGGGCGAGGGCTGGCTGCTGCGGCTGCCCGCGGGCGGTCCCGTCCGGACGGTCCTGACGCTGCCGCTGCTCGGGGCGCGTACCCCCGTCGTCGCCCGCCGGGACGGGCGCCCGGTGCGCCTGGGCCTGCGGCACGCCGAGGTCCTCGCACTGCTGGCGCTGCACCCGGAGGGGCTGACCGCCGACCAGCTCGCCGCCGCCCTCTACGGCGACGGCGGCCGCGCCATCACCGTGCGCGCCGAGGTGCACCGGCTGCGCCGCGCCGTCGGCGAGGACACCGTGCGGACCCAGCCCTACCGGCTCGTCGCCGACGTCGACGCCGACTTCCTGCGGCTGCGCGCGGCGCTGCGGGAGGGCCGGATCCGCGACGCCGCGGCCGAGGCCGCCCGAGGGCCGCTGCTGCCGACCTCCGACGCACCGGAGGTCCGCCGGGCCCGCGAGCAGCTCGCCGTCGCCGTCCGGTCGGCGCTGCTGCGGGCCGACGACCCGGACGCGCTGTGGACCCTGGTCCGGGCCGGCCGGGGCGACGGCACCGACGACGAGGAGCTGCGCCACCGGCTGCGGGCGCTGCTGCCGTCGTCGGACCCGCGGCGCGACGAGCTCGGCTGAGCGCTCAGTCCGGGTCGGTGTGGTCGGGGATGCCGTCGTCGTCGGAGTCGGGCAGCCGCGGGTCCTCCTCACCGGCCCGCACCGCCTCCAGCTGTGCGGACAGCGCCACCCCGGCCAGCAACGCGACCCCGGTGATGTTCGCCCAGATCAGCAGGGCCATCACCGCCGTCAGCGGACCGTAGGTCTCACCGAAGGTGTCCGCGACGGCGACGTAGAGACCCAGCAGCCCGGACGCGACCAGCCACAGCAGCACCGTGACCGCGGCGCCGGCCCCCAGCCAGGACAGCCCCGGCTGGCGACGACGCGGCGCGAACCGCAGCAGCACCGTCACCGCGACGACGAGCAGCGCCAGCCCGACCGGCCAGCGCACGACGTCCCACACCGTCTCGGCGACCGCGCCCCACCGGTACACCTCGCGCACCGCGTCCCCGAACGGCTCCCCCGCCACGATCAGCAGCAGCCCGGTCGCCATCGCGACGCCCGCGGTGGCGGTGAGCGCCGCGGCACGCGCGTACTTGGCGAGCGCGGGCCGGTCCCGCTCGGTGCCGTAGATCCGGTTCGCGCCCCGCTCCAGCTGCGCGAACGCCGAGGTCGCCGCGGCGAACGCGGTGAGCAGGCCGAGCGCGAGGACCAGCTCACCGCGTTCCCCGGTGGGGGTGTCGTCCCGCTCGGCGGGCTCACCGGGGTCGTCCGGGTCGGCCTCCCCCGCCCCGGCACCGCGGACGGCCTCGGCGACCAGCTCGTCGCTGGTCCCGGGGGACAGCGCCAGCACCGTGCGGGCGACGACCTCCGAGGCACCCTCGGCGCCCGCCGCGGCGGACAGCCCGACCCCGGCGATGATCAGCGGGACGGCGGCGAGCGCCAGCTGCAGGCCGAACGCGCGGGCGTGGGAGAAGCCGTCGCCGTAGCGGAAGCGCAGGAAACCCGCGGACAGCAGGTGCCCGAGGCCGTAGCGGCGCAGCGTGTGGGCGGCGTCGTCGGCGGAGAGCTCCTCACCGGTCATCAGCCGGGTCTCGGGGACCGGGCGCACCGAGCTCATGCGCAGAACCTAGCCGCAGGCGGGCGAGAATGACGCTCGTGGACACCCCGGCACGGACCGACCGCTTCGACGAGCTGGTGGAGCGCGCGCGGGCGCTCGCGACCGGACGGCGACGGGCGGTGCTCGGCATCGCGGGCGCCCCCGGGGCCGGGAAGACGACCGTCGCGCTGGCCCTGGTCCGGGCGCTCGCCGCCACGCCCCCGGACGGGCTCGGCCCGGGCTGGGTCGCCCACGTCCCGATGGACGGCTTCCACCTCGCCGACGTCGAGCTGGAACGGCTGGGCCGCCGTCATCGCAAGGGCGCCCCGGACACCTTCGACGCCGACGGCTACGCCGCGCTGCTCGCCCGGCTGCGGCTCACCCCCGACGACGGTGCGGGCCCGGTGTACGCCCCGGCGTTCGACCGGGAGCTCGAGCAGCCCGTCGCCGGGTCGGTCCCGGTGCACCCGGAGTGCCGGCTCGTGGTCAGCGAGGGCAACTACCTGCTCCTCGGCACCCCCCGCTGGCGGGCGGTGCGGGCCGGGTTCGACGCCGTGTGGTTCCACGAGACCGACGAGGCGCTCCGGCTGGAGCGCCTCGTCGCGCGGCACGTGCATTTCGGCAAGACGCCCGAGGCCGCCCGGGCCTGGGTGGAACGGACCGACGAGCCGAACGCCCGGCTCGTCGAGGCCTCGCGGGACCGGGCCGACCTGGTCGTCGCGCTGCCCCCGGCGTAGGACCCGCACACGACGGCGGGCCGCCCCGGGAACTCCCGGGACGGCCCGCCGTCGTCATGCGTGGGTCTGTCTCACTCCTCGCCGGCCAGCGCGGTGGGCGGGGAGTCCGGCACCGGCTCGGACGGCTTGCGCTCACCACGGAAGGTGAACTTGGCCTTGTCCGACCAGGCGTTGGAGCCCTCCTCCGCGGAGGTGTCGAGGCCCTCGACGTCGACGATGACGATCTGCCCGGCCTCGATCTCGCCGAACAGGATCTTCTCCGACAGCTGGTCCTCGATCTCCCGCTGGATCGTCCGGCGCAGCGGCCGGGCGCCCAGGACCGGGTCGAACCCGCGGTGGGCCAGCAGCTTCTTGGCGTTGTCGGTGAGCTCGATGCCCATGTCCTTGTTCGCCAGCTGCTTCTCCACCCGCCCGATCATCAGGTCGACCATCTGGATGATCTGTTCCTGGTTGAGCTGGTGGAAGACGATGATGTCGTCGATGCGGTTGAGGAACTCCGGCCTGAAGTGCTTCTTCAGCTCGTCGTTGACCTTCGTCTTCATCCGCTCGTAGTTCGACTTCTCGTCGCCACCGGAGGAGAAGCCCAGTCCCACGGCCTTCGAGATGTCCTGGGTTCCCAGGTTCGAGGTGAAGATCAGCACGGTGTTCTTGAAGTCGACCGTGCGGCCCTGACCGTCGGTGAGACGGCCGTCCTCGAGCACCTGCAGGAGCGTGTTGTAGATCTCCTGGTGCGCCTTCTCGATCTCGTCGAACAGCACCACCGAGAACGGCTTGCGCCGCACCTTCTCGGTGAGCTGGCCGCCCTCCTCGTAGCCGACGTACCCGGGAGGGGCACCGAACAGCCGCGAGGCGGTGTAGCGGTCGTGGAACTCACCCATGTCGATCTGGATGAGGGCGTCGTCCTCGCCGAACAGGAAGTTCGCGAGCGCCTTGGACAGCTCGGTCTTACCGACACCGGACGGGCCGGCGAAGATGAACGAGCCGGACGGGCGCTTCGGGTCCTTCAGACCGGCGCGGGTACGACGGATCGCCTGCGAGACGGAGCGGACGGCGTCCTCCTGGCCGATGATCCGCTTGTGGACCTCGTCCTCCATCTTGAGCAGACGGGTCGTCTCCTCCTCGGTCAGCTTGAACACCGGGATGCCGGTCCAGTTCCCCAGCACCTCGGCGATCTGCTCGCCGTCGACCTCCGCGACGACGTCGAGGTCGCCCGACTTCCACTGCTTCTCGCGCTCGGCCTTCTCGCCGAGCAGGGTCTTCTCCTGGTCGCGCAGGTGCGCGGCCCGCTCGAAGTCCTGCGCGTCGATCGCCGACTCCTTGTCCCGGCGGACGTTCGCGATCTTCTCGTCGAACTCCCGCAGGTCCGGCGGAGCCGTCATCCGGCGGATGCGCATCCGGGCGCCGGCCTCGTCGATCAGGTCGATCGCCTTGTCCGGCAGGAAGCGGTCGTTGATGTAGCGGTCGGCCAGCGTCGCGGCCGAGGCCAGTGCGTCGTCGGTGATCGTGACGCGGTGGTGCGCCTCGTACCGGTCACGCAGACCACGAAGGATCTCGATCGTGTGCTCGACCGACGGCTCGGACACCTGGATCGGCTGGAAGCGGCGCTCCAGCGCGGGGTCCTTCTCGACGTACTTGCGGTACTCGTCGAGCGTCGTCGCACCGATGGTCTGCAGCTCGCCGCGGGCCAGCATCGGCTTGAGGATCGAGGCGGCGTCGATCGCGCCCTCGGCGGCACCCGCACCCACCAGGGTGTGGATCTCGTCGATGAACAGGATGATGTCGCCGCGGGTGCGGATCTCCTTGAGCACCTTCTTGAGGCGCTCCTCGAAGTCACCGCGGTAGCGGGAACCGGCGACCAGCGAGCCCAGGTCGAGGGTGTAGAGCTGCTTGTCCTTCAGCGTCTCCGGGACCTCGCCCTTGACGATCGCCTGGCCGAGGCCCTCGACGGCGGCGGTCTTGCCGACGCCGGCCTCACCGATCAGCACCGGGTTGTTCTTGGTCCTCCGCGAGAGGACCTGCATGATCCGCTCGATCTCCTTCTCCCGGCCGATGACCGGGTCCAGCTTGCCCTCACGGGCCTGCTGGGTGAGGTTGCGACCGAACTGGTCGAGCACCAGCGACGAGGACGGGGTGCCCTCGCCACGGCCACCGGTGCCGCTCTCCTGCGGCTCCTTGCCCTGGTAGCCGGACAGCAGCTGGAGCACCTGCTGACGGACACGGTTGAGGTCGGCGCCCAGCTTGACCAGCACCTGGGCCGCGACGCCCTCGCCCTCGCGGATGAGACCGAGCAGGATGTGCTCGGTCCCGATGTAGTTGTGGCCGAGCTGCAGCGCCTCGCGCAGCGACAGCTCCAGCACCTTCTTCGCCCGGGGGGTGAAGGGGATGTGCCCGGACGGGGCCTGCTGCCCCTGGCCGATGATCTCCTCGACCTGCTGTCGCACGCCCTCCAGAGCGATACCGAGGGACTCGAGCGCCTTCGCGGCGACGCCCTCTCCCTCGTGGATCAGGCCAAGGAGGATGTGCTCGGTCCCGATGTAGTTGTGGTTGAGCATCCGGGCCTCTTCCTGGGCCAGGACGACAACACGTCGCGCTCGGTCGGTGAACCTCTCGAACAATTCGCACTCCTTGCCTGCTGCGCCTCACTGACGGCGCGACCAGCATCTCCGTACGGTCCGGGCTCGCCCGAACCGACACTGCGCCCTCGCGTGACACCGCGCCAGGCCACCCTCGCGGGAGACCTCATACCACTGTATCGGTCGAAGGGGCCCCGGCGCCTCCACCTGACGTGCACCGGGGTACGTGCCCGCAGTAACACGGGTGACACCTGCCGTGTTCCCGGCGGCCGTCAGCCGGTCGTGGCGGCGGCCTCCTCGCGCTCCCGCTCGGCCGCCTTGAACTGCCGGAACCCCTCCTCGTCGCGCCCGCGGCGCCAGTACCCGGAGATCGACAGGTCGTCCTTGGCGACGCCGCGCTCGCGGGTGAGGTGCCTGCGGAGTTCGCGCACGGCGATCGCCTCACCGTGCACGAAGGCGTGCACGCGCCCGGGGAGGAACTCCAGATCCGCGACGACGGCGGGCAGCTGCTCCGAGTCCGGGTCGCCCCCGGCGTCGGTGCGGTACAGCCACCGCACGTCCACCCCGGGGCCCGTGGGCACGTCGATCTCGTCGCCGGGAGCGTCCACCTGCAGGACGGCGACGACCGGCCGCCCGGCCGGGATCCGCTCGAGCGCGGCGCAGATCGCGGGCAGCGCGGCCTCGTCGCCGACGAGCAGGTGCCAGTCGGCGTCCGGGTCCGGTGCGTAGGCGCCGCCCGGGCCGAGCATCCGCAGCCGGTCGCCCGGGCGGGCGGCGGCCGCCCACGGGCCGGCGAGGCCGGTGTCGCCGTGGTGGACGAAGTCGATGACGAGCTCGCCCGCGGCGTGGTCGAGCGAGCGGACGGTGTAGGTCCGCTGGGCGGGCCACCGGTCGCGCGGCAGCTCGGCGTGCACCCGGTCCATGTCGAGCGGCTCGGGGTACTCGACGCCGGGGAGCGGGAAGAGGATCTTGACGTAGCGGTCGGTGTACTCCGTGACGGGGAACGCGGCCAGGCCGTCGCCACCGGCGACGACGCGCACCATGTGCGGGCTCAGGCGTTCGGTGCGGAGCACCCGGAGATCGGTGACGGGGCGGGCCATCAGGCTGCCTCCCAACGACGAGAGGGGAAGGGGCCGTCGCGACGGTACCCCTCCCCCGCCCCGCTGGGTAAGGCAGACCTTAGTTCTCCTGGTGGTAGGCCTCGAGAACCTCGGCCGGGATGCGGCCGCGGTCCGAGACCTTCATCCCGCGGTTGCGGGCCCACTCGCGGATCGCCTGGTTCTGCTCGCGGTCGACCGACGGGCGGCGGGCCGCCCCGCCCGACGAGCCGCCGCTGCGCCGGCGGGCCGCGCCACCGGCACGACGGGCGGCCGCGACGTAGTCGGCGAGCACGTCGCGCAGCTTCTTCGCATTCCCGTCGGACAGGTCGATCTCGTAGTTGCGTCCGTCGAGACCGAACTCGATCGTCTCGTCCGCCGCGTCGCCGGTCAGATCGTCGACGAGCCGGACTTCCTTGATCTGCGCCATCTCCGCAGCCTCCCTGAATGGCCGAACACGTTCATGATGAGGGACCGGGGCGGACATCGGCGACTGCGCGATGCAATAGCAGGACGCAATATGAGGCCACCGGGTACCGGTTCCGACTCGAATCAGAGAGTATCCGAGAAATGTTCGTGTCGTCGACCTGGGTACGGAGAATGCGGCGAAACGCGTTCGACACCACTCGTACGGGTCCGACAAACACGGCGTCCCCGGTCGCTCCTCGCGGCCGGGGACGTCGTCGGATGTGCGTTCGGAACCGGTTCAGGACTCGCCGCGGACCAGCGGGAACAGGATCGTCTCGCGGATTCCGAGGCCGGTCAGCGTCATCAGGAGGCGGTCGATACCCATTCCCATCCCACCGGTGGGCGGCATGCCGTACTCCATGGCGCGCAGGAAGTCCTCGTCGAGCTGCATGGCCTCCGGGTCGCCCGCCGCGGCCTTGAGCGACTGGGCGTGCAGGCGTTCCCGCTGCTCCACCGGGTCCACCAGCTCGGAGTAGGCCGTGGCCAGCTCCACGCCGAAGACGATGAGGTCCCAGGACTCCGACAGCCGTGGGTCGTCGCGGTGCGCACGGGTCAGCGGCCGCACCTCGACCGGGAAGTCGCGCACGAAGGTCGGCTCGTGCAGGGTGTGCTCGACCAGCTTCTCGAACAACTCGAGCACGATCTGTGCGGCCGTCGGATAATCGGTGATGTCGACGTCGTGGGCGTGCGCGATGCGCTGCAGTTCCGACAGTTCCGTGTCCGGCGTCACGTCCCGCCCGACGGCCTCGGACACCGATCCGTAGATGGTCACCGATCGCCACTCGCCACCGAGATCGTGCTCGGTGCCGTCGTGGTGGCGCACCGTGGTGGAACCGAACAGCGCCTGCGCCGAGGACTGGATCAGCTCCCGGGTCAGGACCGCCATGTCGTCGTAGGTCGCGTAGGCCTGGTAGGCCTCCAGCATCGCGAACTCCGGGGAATGCGTGGAGTCGATGCCCTCGTTCCGGAACACCCGGTTCAGCTCGAAGACGCGCTCGATACCACCGACCACGCAACGCTTCAGGAACAGCTCCGGCGCGATCCGCAGATACAGATCGGAGTCGAGTGCGTTCGCGTGCGTCACGAACGGACGTGCGGTGGCACCGCCGTGCAGGTTCTGCAGCATCGGCGTCTCGACCTCGATGAAGTCGCGGCCGGTGAGCGACTCGCGGACGGTCCGCAGCACGGTGGACCGCGCGCGCACGGTCTCGCGGGCCTGCGGGCGCAGGATGAGGTCGACGTAGCGCTGCCGGACCCGGTTCTCCTCGGAGAGCTCCTTGTGCGCGGTCGGCAGCGGCCGGACCGACTTCGCGGCGACCGACCACTCGTCGACCATCACCGAGAGCTCCCCCCGTCGCGAGGTGATGACCTCACCGCGCACCGCGACGAAGTCACCCATGTCGACGACGGCCTTCCAGCCCGCCAGCGCCTCGGCCCCGACCCGGTCGAGCGAGAGCATGGCCTGCAGCTCGGTGCCGTCGCCCTCGCGCAGCGTCGCGAAGCACAGCTTGCCGGTGTTCCGCACGAAGATCACCCGGCCGGCGACGGCGACGGTCTCGCCCGTCGCGGTGTCCGCGGGCAGGTCCGGATGGGCGTCGCGGACCTGGCGCAGCGAGTGCGTGCGGGGGACCTCGACGGGGTACGGGTCGGTGCCCGCGGCGATCAGCTCCGCGCGCTTGGCCCGGCGCACCCGCATCTGCTCGGGGAGGTCGGCCTCGGTCGCCGGGTCGGACGGTGTGCCGGGAGTGTTCACGGCAGGTCAGGCTATCGGCGGTACCCGGGAGCGCCCGTCGTCACCCCCCACCTCCGCGCCGAGGCATCGCGCGGTGGTCGGCCACCGGCCTACCGTGCGGAGGTGCCCGACGACGAGGTGGACCGCGGCCGCACGTTCGGTGCCGTCGCCCGCGCCTACGACGACCACCGCCCCGCCTACCCCGGCGCCGCCGTCGACGCGGCGCTGGCCGGGACCGCGGAGCGGCCCCGCGTGCTCGACCTGGGAGCGGGGACCGGCACGCTGACCCGCGTCCTGACCGCGCGCGGGCTCGACGTCGTCGCGGTGGAGCCGGACCCGGCGATGCTCGCCGTCCTGCGGGAGCGCTCCCCCGGCGTCGAGGCCCGGACCGGGTCCGCGGAGGGCATCCCGCTGCCCGACGGCCACGTCGACGCCGTGCTGGTGGGCCAGGCGCTGCACTGGTTCGACCTCGGCCGGGCCGCCCCGGAGATGGCGCGGGTGCTGCGGCCCGGCGGGGTGCTGGCCGGGCTGTGGAACGGCGGGGACGACGACGTCGCCTGGATCCGCGAGTTCGGCGAGCTCACCGTGCGCGGGCGGCGTGTGCCCGGCGACCCGGCCGGTGGCGGCGACGCGACGCCGCACCCGGGCTCCCCCTGGTTCGTCGACGACGGGGAGGAGCGCGTCACCTGGGGCCGCCCGACCACCGTCGACGAGCACCTCGCCGACATCGCCACGCACTCCTGGGCGCTGCTGAGCACCCCGCAGGACCGGGACGCGGTGTTCGCCGCCGCCCGGGAGTTCCTGACCGGGCGGGTCGCCGGCCCCGACGGCCGCTTCACCATGCCGATGCGCACGATCGTGCGGCGGTCCCGCAGGCTCTGAGCCCGGCCGGCGGGCGCGGTCACGGGGCCGGTCAGCGGGGCCGGTGGTGGCGCAGGTGGGTCAGCCGCAGCCCGTGCAGCGTCAGGTCCGGGACGTGGTGGGTGACGGTGTCGGCACGGCCGTGGACGAGCTCCGCGAGCCCGCCGGTGACGATCACGGTGACCGGCAGCGCGTCCGGGCCCAGCTCGGCGAGGATGCGGCGGACCAGCCCGTCGACCTGCCCGGCGGCGCCGTAGAGCACCCCGGCCTGGACGGCCTCGACCGTCGTCCGGCCGATCACCGAGCGCGGCTCGACCAGGTCCACCGGCCGCAGCGACGACGCCCGCTCGGCCAGCGCCTGCATCGCGATGTCGATGCCCGGGGCCAGCGCCCCGCCGAGGAACTCGCCCTTCGCGGTGACCACGTCGATGTTCGTGCAGGTCCCGAGGTCGACGCAGATGCAGGTGGTGCCGAACAGGTGGTGCGCGGCGAGCGAGTTCACGACCCGGTCCGCGCCCACCTCGCGCGGGTGGTCCACCAGCAGCGGCACGCCCGTCCGCACCCCCGGCCCGACGACGAGCGTGCGCATCCGGTCCGACCAGCGCGAGAGCAGCGTGCGCAGCTCCCGCGACGGCCCGGGCACCGTGGACAGCGCGGCGACCGCGGTGACCTCGGGGAAGTGCGCGCCGAGCATCCCGGTGACGGTCAGGTCCAGCTCGTCGGCGGTGGCACTCGTGTCGGTGCGCAGCCGCCAGCGCCGCTCCGGCTCCGGGTCGAGCGCCTCCGCACCCGTCCCGGTGTCGGGGTAGAGCCCCAGCGAGACGTGGGTGTTCCCGACGTCGATGCAGAGCAGCACCGTGTCGTCCTCAGCGGGCCGCGCTGGTCAGCAGGCCCGAGCCCTCCGGGGCGTGTCCCGGGTCGGCGCCCAGGTCGGCGATCCGGTTGTCGGCGTCGACGAAGACGACGCGCGGGCTGTAGCCGCGCAGCTCGGCCTCGTCGTAGGAGCCGTAGGAGATCAGGATGACCAGGTCACCGGGGTGCACCAGGTGCGCGGCGGCGCCGTTGATGCCGATCACCCCGGAGCCGGGCTCGCCGGTGATCACGTAGGTCTCCAGGCGGGCACCGTTGGTGATGTCGACGATGCTGACCTGCTCGCCCTCGAGCAGGTCGGCGGCCGCCATGAGGTCGGCGTCGACGGTGACCGAGCCGACGTAGTGCAGGTCGGCCTGCGTCACGGTGGCGCGGTGGATCTTGGACTTCATCATCGTGCGGTTCACGGCGGTTCTCCTCGGGACGCGGTCAGAACGCGATGGGGGCGTTGTCGATCAGGCGGGTGGCGCCGACCCGGGCGGCGACGAGCAGGCGGCCGTCCCCGGCGCCCGGGGCGGGGGCCGGTCCGAGGTCGGTGTCGCGCAGCTCGAGGTAGTCGACGTCGACCTCCGGCTCGGTCGCCAGCTCGGCGCGGGCGGCGTCCAGCACGGCGTCGTGCCCGCGGACCGACACCGCGGCCCCGGCCGCGAGCGCGCGCGACAGCACGGCGGCGGCGCGGCGCTGCCCGGGGTCGAGGTAGACGTTGCGCGAGGACAGGGCCAGGCCGTCGTCCTCGCGGACGGTCGGGACGCCCACGACCCGGGTCGGGAAGTCCAGGTCGCGCACCATCCGGCGGATCAGTGTCAGCTGCTGGTAGTCCTTCTCGCCGAACAGCGCGACGTCCGGGCCGACGATGTGGAACAGCTTGGACACGACGGTCAGGACGCCGTCGAAGTGGCCCTTCCGGGAGGCACCCTCCAGCTCGTCGCCGAGCGGCCCGGCGGTGACGCGGGTCTGCGAGCCCGGCGGGTACATGTGCTCGACCTGCGGGGTGAACACCAGCTCGACGCCCTCGTCGCGGCAGGCGTCCAGGTCGGCCTCGATCGGGCGCGGATAGCGGTCGAGGTCCTCGCCCGCGCCGAACTGCAGCGGGTTCACGAAGATCGACACGACCGGGACGACGGCGCCGGGGATCCGCTTCGCGTGCCGGATCAGCTCGCGGTGGCCCTCGTGCAGGGCACCCATCGTGGGGATGAGGACGACCTTGCGGCCCGCACCGCGCAGCGCGCGGGTGACCGCGGCGAGCTTCGCCGGATCGGCGTGCACGGTCAGCCGGCCGGTGCCGTAGCCGTTCCGGGTGGAGCCGGGGGTGCTCACTTCTCCTCCAGTGCGGTCTCGATGTCGCGGACGCCGTCGGGGCCGAGGAGCCCGGCGGCGGCGGCCCGGTGGGCGGTGCGCCCGGCCAGCGCCCGGTAGACGGCGGCCAGGTCGGCGTCGGCGTCGCCGATGTGCTCCAGGTGGGTCCGGACGGTGCCGGCGTCGCCGCGGGCGACCGGTCCGGTCAGCGCGCGGTCGCCGTGGCGCAGCGCGTTGTCCAGCGCGGCCGACAGCAGCGGCGCGACGAGCCGCTCCGCGGGCCGGATGCCGGCGGTCTCCAGCAGCTGCACGCAGTCCCCGACCAGGGTGGTGAGGTGGTTGGCGCCGTGGGCGAGCGCGGCGTGGTAGAGCGGGCGCATCGCCTCGGGGATGCGGACGGGCTCGGCCGACATCTCCAGCACGAGTGCCTCGGCGACGCTCCAGCCGACGGCGTCGCGCGGGTCGCCGTGCTCCGGGTCGCCGGGGGCGGTGACGCCGATGCAGCAGGCGGCGAGCCGGTCGACGTCCTCGGAGCGGCCGGTCACCGTCATCGCCGGGTGCAGCGCGAGCGGCAGCACACCCCGCTCCGTCGCCGGGTCCAGCACCGCGACGCCGCGCGACCCCGCCGTGTGGACGGCGATCTGGCCCGGCCGGAAACATCCGGCGGCGGCGAGGCCACGGACCAGGCCGGGCAGCACGTCGTCGGGGACGGCGAGCAGGACCAGGTCGGCGCGCGAGCAGACCTCGTCCGGCGGGAGCAGGGGGACGTCGGGCAGCAGGGTCTCCGCCCGGCGCACCGAGGCCTGCGAGACCCCGGAGGCGGCGACGACGTGGTGGCCCGCGCGGGCGAGCGCGGCGCCCAGCACCGCACCGACCCGACCGGCCGAGACCACCCCGACCGCGAGCCGCGCGGGGCGACCGCCGTCGATCGCAGAGTCCATCACGAGAATCCGTTTCCTCCCGTTCCGGTCCTGGTGGGGTACCGGTCGGGCAATCCGCGGGTGGCGCGACCTCCGGTGGCCGCGCGCCGGACGCGAGGGTAGACGGGCGCCGGGTGGCGGGGCGTGCTCCTGAGACCGGCCTCACCCCCGGCCCCGCCGGTGATCGACGGTTGTGGAGATCAGCGCCCGCCTCGCGAACGCTCCGCTCCACAACCGGTGATCATGGAACGGGGTGGGGGCGGGCGGGCGGTCCCCGGCGCCCCGGATCGGCCCCGATCGGCCCCGATCGGCCCGGGTCAACGGGCGGCGGGACGGTCCGGGTCGTCGTCGGGGCGGAGCATCGGGCGGGTGGGGCCGGGGTCGGACGGGTTGTCGTGGTGGCGGCCCCGGGGCTCGGCGGCGGGTGGTTCCGGACGGCGGACGGCCCGGGTGAGGTGCTCGTCGCCTCCCCCCGGGGCGGGTCCGGCGGCGCCGGGGACCGCGGGGCCCGGCGCCGGCGAGGCGGACGGTGCCGGACCGGACACCGGGGAACCGGGCGGCTGGTGTCCGGGTGACGGCGAGCCCGCTCCCCGGCCGCCGGGGACCGGACCGGGCCCGGCACCCGGCTGGCCCGGACGTCGGGCCGGCTCCTGCGGACGGCCGGGCACGCCCGGGCCGTCGGAGCGGGCCTCGGGATCGGCCGACCCCGGACCGCGCGGGCCGGCCGGACGGGCGCCGCCGGGCGGTCCCGGGGTGTACGGGGCCGGTGTCCGCGGCGCGCCCGACCACGGAGCGACCCGCGGTCCCTCGGGTCGCCCCCAGGGCGCGGCGGTCATGAGCGTGTCCGGGCCGGGCGGGAGCGGCGGCACGGCGGGCCCCGCGGAGGCGGACGCGCCGCCGCCGTCGGGGAAGGTCGGGATCCGGAACTGGCCGGAGAAGCTGCCGTCCGGCGCGGCCGGGGGCGGCGGCTCCCAGTCCGACGGACGCTTCCGCGCCCAGGCCGCGACCAGCGCCTCCGGCACCCCGACGGCGACGGCGCGGGCCCGCAGCACCGCGGCCAGCTTCTCGTCGTGCAGGGCGTGGGCGCTCTCCTTCACCGCGCCGCGCGCGATCCGGTTCCGCATGAACGCCAGCTCGGTGACCGCGGACTGGTACTCGGCGACGGCCTTCGCCGCGGCCGGGCCGGAGCGGCGCCGCACCAGCGTGCGCCAGCCCTTCCGCCGGGACAGCCGGGCCAGCAGGGTCACCTCGCTCGGCGCGATCCAGCCCGCGGCGGCGAAGCCGGGCAGCTGCGCGGCGACGATCCGCGCCTCGCGGCGACGGGCGAACACCACGAGCAGGATCAGCCCGACGAAGATCGGGACCATCACGAACAGGTAGATCTGGAAGAAGCCGCCGGGCGTCGCGGCCAGCACCGACGCGCCGTTCCACAGCGCGTGCAGCACCACCGCGGCGACGTAGCCGGCGATCATCGCCAGCACCCGCACCCCGATGCTGCGGCTGGCCACCGCGATCCCGGCGGCGATGCCGATCATGCAGGTGAACAGCGGGTGCGCGAACGGCGAGGCGACACCGCGGACGAACAGCGTCGCGAGCACGCCGGCCGACTCCGGCTCGGACACCGCGCGGCCGAGGTAGAGGATGTTCTCGCTGAACGCGAACCCGGCGGCGACGATCCCGGCGTAGACGACGCCGTCGACGATCCCGTCGAACTCGCGGCGCCGGAACAGCAGCAGCCCGACCAGGAACATGCCCTTGGTGAACTCCTCGACGACCGGGGCGACCACGACCGGGCCGAACAGGTCGCCCGCGCCGCGCCCGGCGGCCGCGTCGAGCACCGCCGAGGCACTCGTGTTGATCAGCAGGGCGACCAGCGCGGCGAACCCGGCGCCCCAGAGGAACGCGCCCATCAGCATCCGCGGCGGCTCGGGCTCCCAGCGGTCCACCCAGAGGAACGCCGCCACCACCGGCACGACCGGCAGCAGCGCGGCCAGGGTCCCGACGATCACCCCCGGTGTCCCGATCGCGCGTTGCAGCACCCCGATCGTGATCACCGCGAGCAGGGCCAGCACCACCAGGCCGACGACCGGCAGCAGCACGCCCCGTCGCTTGGCCGACGGCGCCGGCACCGGTGTGTACGGGCGGCCGAGCGTCGGGGACGTCATGACCGTCCAGCGTAGAGAACCGGCCCCGCCCGCGCGGGGGGACGCGCCTCAGGTCGAGCGGATCCCACCGTCGGTGTCGTCCGGGTCGTCGGGGGCACGGCAGCAGTACTCCAGCCAGAACGCGGCGCCGATCAGCAGCAGCGCGCTGACCACGCCGATCCCGGCGACGACGCTGTCCCGGAACGCGGCCACCACGACCGCGGCCCGCGGCAGCGTGTGCATCAGCACGCCCACCCACAGCCCGGCGACCACCGCGCCGCCGACCGCGGAGGCCTTGGCGAGCAGCACCGCCCGGGCCGCGACGAGCGGCGGTACCGGGACGGCCCCGTTCCGCCGCTCGATCCGGCGCCGCAGCACGACCCCGCCCGCGGCCTCGGCGGCGGCGAGGACCGTGACGACGACCGCCGCGGCGACCGGCAGCGTCGGCAGCGACCCGTAGGTCAGCTGGACGAGAATGTTGCCGAGCAGGGCCGCGACCACGGTGATCGCGGCGACGTCGCGGACCCGGGTCGGGCGCACGGTCGGGCGCGGGTCGCCGTCCGGGCCGCGGCCGGGGCGCCGTCCGCCCGGTCCGGGCGCGGTCATGCCGGGTCCCGCAGGACGACGTCGTCGCGGCGGTGCACACCGGCACGGCCGTCCGGGCCGAGCCGGTCCAGCAGGTCGGCGACCGGCCCGTGCCCGTGCAGGACGGCGCCGGGCTCGGCGAGCAGCCAGGGCAGCAGCACGGTGGCCCGGTCGGGGGTGCCCGGGTGCGGCAGGAGCAGCTCCGGGTCGTCCGAGGTGACCGGGGCGCCGTCGTCGGTCACCTGGACGACGTCGACGTCGAGGGTGCGCGGCCCCCACCGCTGCTCGCGGACCCGGCCCGAGGCGTCCTCGAGTGCCTGTCCACGGCGCAGCCAGCCCCACGCATCGAGTCCCGGGTCGTCCGCGACCAGCACCGCGTTGAGGAAGTCCGGCTGGTCGGTCACGCCCCACGGCGCCGTCTCGAACACCGGCGACACCGCCACGACGGCCGTCCCCAGGTCCGCGACGACCGTGCGCAGGTGCGCGGCCCGGTCGCCCAGGTTGGAGCCGAGGGACAGGACCGCGCGGGTCACGCCCGGCTCCGGGTCAGGACGACCGCGACGTCGTCGAAGGTCAGGGGGATCGGCGCCGACGGCTTGTGCAGCGTCACCTCGACGGCGGCGACCCGGGCGTCGTGGTCCAGTACGGCCTGCGCGATCTCCCCGGCGACGGCCTCGACGAGGTCCCGGGCCGGACCGCCGACGATGCCCGCGGCCAGCTCGGCGAGCTCGCCGTAGTGCAGCGTGTCGGCCAGGTCGTCCGAGGCGGCGGCGGGCGCGAGGTCGGCGTGCACCACCAGGTCGACGACGAACTCCTGGCCGTCGCGACGCTCGTGGTCGAACACGCCGTGGTTCCCGCGGACCCGCAGCCCCCGGAGCTCGATCCGGTCGCTCACCGCCCGGTCTCCCGCGGGGTGCGGGCGCGCGAGGCGCCGAGCCGGCAGGCGGCGGCGACCGCGATGGCGTCCATCGTGGACTCGACATCGTGCACCCGCACGCCCCAGGCGCCCGCGTTGGCGGCGAGCGCGCTGACCGCGGCGGTCGCGATGTCGCGGCCCGGCGGGGTGCGCGGCTCGCCCTCGGCCGAGGCCAGGAGCTCGCCGAGGAACCGCTTGCGCGAGGCCCCGACCAGCACCGGGAAGCCCAGGTCGACGAACACGTCGAGCCGGCGCAGCAGCGCCCAGTTGTGCGCGGCGTTCTTGGCGAACCCGAGACCGGGGTCGAGCACGATGCGGCCGGGGTCGACCCCGGCCATCACGGCGTGGTCGACCCGGGCGACGAGCTCGGACCGGACCTCGCCGATCACGTCCTCGTAGCCCGCGAGCTGCTGCATGCCGGCGCTGTGCCCGCGCCAGTGCATGATCACCCAGGGCGTCCGCGACTCGGCGACGACCGCGGCCATCCGCGGGTCGGCCAGGCCGCCGGAGACGTCGTTGACCATCGCCGCACCGGCCTCGACGCAGGCCTGCGCGACCTCGGACCGGGTCGTGTCGACGCTGACCCGCACGCCCGCGGCGACGAGCTCGCGCACGACCGGCAGGACGCGGTCCCGCTCGGTCGCGGCGTCGATCCGCTGCGCCCCGGGCCGGGTCGACTCCCCGCCGACGTCGACGAGGTCGGCCCCGGCGTCGCGCATCGCGACGCCGTGTGCGACGGCGTGCGACCGGTCGACGTAGCGGCCGCCGTCGGAGAACGAGTCGGGGGTGACGTTCAGGATCCCCATGACCGCGCAGCGGCCGAGCTCCGGCAACGCCCCGCCGGGGGCGACCATGTCAGCGCCCCCTGATCAGCGAGAGCGCCTCCGCGCGGGAGGTCGCCGAGCTCTTGAACAGCCCGCGCACCGCCGAGGTGGTGGTGCGCGACCCCGGCTTGCGGATGCCGCGCATGGCCATGCACAGGTGCTCGGCCTCCAGTACGACGATCACCGCGCGCGGGTTCAGCTTGCGCACCAGGGCGTCGGCGATCTGCGCAGTCAGCCGCTCCTGGACCTGCGGGCGCTTGGCGTACAGGTCGACCACCCGGGCCAGCTTGGACAGGCCGGTGACCTGGCCGTCGACGGCCGGGATGTAGCCGACGTGGGCCACCCCGTGGAAGGGCACGAGGTGGTGCTCGCAGGTGGAGAACATCGGGATGTCCTTGACCAGCACGAGCTCGCCGTGGCCCTCGTCGAAGGTCTTCTCCAGCACCGTGTCCGGGTCGACGAACAGGCCGGCGAAGATCTCGCCGTAGGCGCGCGCGACCCGGGCCGGGGTCTCCTTGAGGCCCTCGCGGTCCGGGTTCTCCCCGACCGCGATCAGCAGCTCGCGGACGGCGCGCTCCGCACGGTCCAGGTCGACCCCGCCGGGTACGGCCCGGGTCACCCCGGGCGCCACCGCGGCGGACTCCACCGGTCCGGAGCGTCCGTCCGTCGTCGACGTGCTCAGTGTCCTGCCTCCGGGTCGTGTCCGCGTCGCTGCTCGCCGGCGCCGGGATCGTTCGCACCACCCGGCGCGCCGTTGCCGTGCGCGCCGTTGCCGTTGCCGCCGTCGCCCGCTCCGGGACCGGACCAGGGACCGCCTTGGGCGGGGCCCTGCGGCCCGCCCTGCTGCTGCGGCTGCGGCTGCGCCCAGTTCGGCGGCGGCCAGCTCTGCCCCTGCGGGGTGGTCGCGGGCCGCCAGTCCGGCGGGGCGCCGTAGTTCGGGGCGACGGCGGGCGCCGGGGGCTGTCCCGGTCCGCCGTAGGACCCGGCCCGGCCGTAGCCGTGGGCCGGGGCGCCGTGCCCGTTGCCGGGCGCGCCGTAGCCGTTCCCGTTCCCGTTGCCGCCGCCGTGCCCCTGGCCGCCGTCGCCGGGGCCGTAGCCGCCGTCGTTCGGGGCGTCCGGGCGGCTCGGGGCCGAGCCGCCCGCCGGGAACGGGGAGGCGCCGGGGGTGCCGGGCGCGTCGCCGTAGCCGTTGGCGGAGCCCGAGCCGACCTCGACCGGGGTGCGCTCGTCCTCCTCGGGCGGCAGGACCTCACCGCGCTCGTGCGCCAGCTCGCGCCGGGTCTTGATCGGCGGCTTCTCCGACGGCGTGCGCACGCCGAAGTCGTCGAACGCGGTGATCCGCGGCCGCTTCTCCACCGACCCGAAGATCCGCTCGAGGTCCTTGCGGTTCAGGGTCTCCTTGTCCAGGAGCTCCAGCACCAGGTCGTCGAGCACGTCGCGGTAGGTGTTGAGGATCTCCCACGCCTCGGTGTGCGCGGCCTCGATGAGCTTGCGCACCTCCTCGTCGATCTCGTGGGCGACCTCGAGCGAGTAGTCCGCCTGGTTGCCCATCGAGCGGCCGAGGAACGGGTCGCCCTGCTCGCGGCCGTAGCGGACGGCGCCGAGCTTGGCGCTCATGCCGTACTCGGTGACCATCGCGCGGGCGATCTTGGTGGCCTGGTCGATGTCGGAGGACGCGCCGGTCGTGGGCTCGTGGAAGACGAGCTCCTCGGCCGAGCGCCCACCCATCGCGAACACCAGCCGCGCGATCATCTCGGCGCGGGTCATGAGGCCCTTGTCGTCCTCCGGGACGACGAGCGCGTGCCCGCCGGTGCGCCCGCGCGGCAGGATCGTGAGCTTGTAGACCGGCTCCAGGTCCGGCATCGCCCACGCGGCCAGCGCGTGCCCGCCCTCGTGGTAGGCGGTGATCTTCCTCTCGCGCTCGGAAACGATCTTCGACTTGCGCTTCGGACCACCGACGACCCGGTCGACCGACTCCTCCAGCGCGGCGCCGTTGATGAGAGTCCCGTGCTCGCGGGCGGTCAGCAGCGCGGCCTCGTTGATCACGTTGGCCAGGTCGGCACCGGACATGCCCACGGTGCGCTTGGCCAGCGACTCGAGGTCGACGTCGTCGGCGAAGGGCTTGCCCTTGGAGTGCACCTTCAGGATCGCGCGACGGCCCGCCAGGTCGGGGGCGCCGACCGGGATCTGCCGGTCGAACCGGCCCGGGCGCAGCAGCGCCGGGTCCAGGATGTCCGGCCGGTTCGTCGCGGCGATCAGGATGATGCCGCCGCGGGCGTCGAAGCCGTCCATCTCGACGAGCAGCTGGTTCAGGGTCTGCTCGCGCTCGTCGTGCCCGCCGCCGAGGCCGGCTCCGCGCTGGCGGCCGACCGCGTCGATCTCGTCGACGAAGATGATGCAGGGCGCGTTCTGCTTGGCCTGCTCGAACAGGTCGCGCACCCGGGAGGCACCGACACCGACGAACATCTCGACGAAGTCGGACCCGGAGATCGTGTAGAACGGCACGCCCGCCTCACCGGCGACCGCACGGGCCAGCAGCGTCTTGCCGGTGCCGGGCGGGCCGTAGAGCAGCACGCCCTTGGGGATCTTCGCGCCCAGGGCCTGGTAGCGGCCAGGGTTCTGCAGGAAGTCCTTGATCTCGTAGAGCTCCTCGACCGCCTCGTCGGCGCCCGCCACGTCCGCGAACGTGTTCTTCGGCATGTCCTTGTTCAACTGCTTGGCCTTGGACTTGCCGAAGCTCATGACCCGGTTCCCGCCGCCCTGGGCGTTGTTCAGGAACCAGAACAGCAGGATCAGGACCAGCGCCAGCGGGATCATCGTGATCAGCAGCGTGGAGAGGAAGGAGTCCTGGCGGACGACGGTGTCGTACTCGGCGATCCCGGGGACCTGGCGGACCTGGTCGAAGATCTGACCGGAGATCTGCGCCGGGTACTGGGTGAGGATCTGGGTCGTCTCGTTGCCGTTGACCTCGATCGGGCGGTCCAGCGTGAGGCGGAGTTGCTGCTCACGGTCCTCGACGAGGGCGTCCTTGACGTTCCCCGACTGCACCTGGGAGAGCGCGACCGACGTCGTGACCTCGGTGTATCCGCGGGTGTCGTCGAACAGCTGGCTGAACCCGAGATAGATCAGGAGTGCGACGAGGATCCAGATCAGCGGGTTGCGGAGCAGGCGCTTGCGGTCCATGCAACGTCGGCCTGGGTGGCCTTCACCTTCCCGGGAGTGGTTCTCGGCAGCGGCGGCGGACGGTGTACCGCCCCGCCGGAGGGCCCTGACCCGCCAGGATAGCCCCACGGTGGGTGGCGTGCTCCGGACGGACCTGGCCGGACCGCCCGGTGAGCGGGCGGCCGATCGGTGAACGAACCGGCGACCTGCCCGGTTCCCCCACAGGGGTGTCCCGACGCACACGTCGACACCGTGGTGTGGGACAACTGTGCAGCACGCTCGGTACCGGGACGGCGGCGGAGGGCAGCGGCGCCCTGCTCCGTCCGGTCCAGCGGCGATGGTCTGCGGGTCGGGAGGGACGATCGGATGGCGCTGCACGCGGTGGCCGGACCCCGGCGGACGGTGTCGGTGCTCGCCGCCGGTCTCGCCGCCGCGGCGGCACTGGCGGTGTTCACCGTGCCGGTGGGGACGGCCGCCGCCGTGCCCGTGATCCCGCCGCCCGCGGCCGCCGCACCGACGCCGCCGGTCGTGACCGCGCCGCCGGCGACCACCGCCCGGGCCGAGGCGAGCGACCTCGTGCCGCACCCGGCCGTCGTCGCGGGGCCGGGGTCGATCGGCCCGGGGACCGTCACCGAGACCACCGGCGCGGGCCTGTGCACGGCCGGGTTCGTGTTCACCGCGGGCGAGCGCACCTTCCTCGGGCAGGCCGCGCACTGCGGCGGCACCGGCGACGAGACCGAGACCGACGGCTGCACCTCCGACGCGGTGCCGCTGGGCACCCCGGTGCTGGTGCACGGCCGCGACGGCACGGTCACCGGGACGCTGGCGTGGAGCTCGTGGAACACCATGCAGGCCCGCGGGGAGCGCGACCCCGACGTCTGCGCCTACAACGACCTCGCGCTCGTCGAGCTGCCCGCGGGCGCCCGCCCCTCGGTGGGCGCCGCGGTGCCGTTCTTCGGCGGTCCCGGCGCGGTCCGCACCGCGCCGCTGCCCGCCGGCACCCCGGTCTACGGCCTGACCAACCCGCCGGGCGCCGGCGGCGTCCGCACGGTCGGGGTGCGCGCCGGTGCGGCCGCCGCCGAGGTCGGTGGCGGCTGGGGACACGCGGTGTTCGCCGTGCAGGACGGCGTCGCCGGGGAGTCGGGCAGCCCGCTGCTCGACGCACAGGGCCGCGCGATCGGCGTGCTGTCGAGCCTCACCACCACCGACGACCTGCCCAGCATCGAGTACACCGACCTGGCGAGGGCGTTGGACTACGCCGCCCGCACCGACGGTCCGGCCGGTCTGGCACTCGCCGGCGGGCCCGCGTTCACCGCGGCCCCGGCCGGGGTGGACCCGCGCGCGCTGGCCACACCCGCCGGGCCCGGGCTCGGCTGAGCCGCGCTCAGGCGTAGACCGACGGGTCGAGCGTGCCGATGTAGGGCAGGTCGCGGTAGCGCTCGGCGTAGTCGAGGCCGTAGCCGACGACGAACTCGTTCGGGATGTCGAAGCCGACGTAGCGGACCGGGACGTCGACCTTCACCGCGTCCGGCTTGCGGAGCAGCGTCACGACCTCCAGCGACGCGGGCGAGCGGGTCTGCAGGTTGCCCAGCAGCCAGTTCAGGGTGAGCCCCGAGTCGATGATGTCCTCGACGATCAGCACGTGCCGCCCGGCGATGTCGCGGTCGAGGTCCTTGAGGATCCGCACGACGCCCGACGACGAGGTCGACGAGCCGTAGGAGCTGACCGCCATGAACTCCAGCTGGGCCGGGATGGGCAGCGCGCGGGCGAAGTCGGTCATGAACATGACGGCGCCCTTGAGGACGCCGATCAGCACGAGGTCGGACTCGCGGCCGTCGCGCACGAGGCCGGTGTAGTCACCGGCGACCTGCTGCGCCAGCTCCGCGGTCTTCTCGCGCACCTGCTCCTCGGTGACCAGCACCGAGGAGATGTCCCCGTCGTACACCCGACCCCCCTCGCACGGACCGTGTGACGGCCCGGTCGACGCCTCCACCGGACCCGCGGTCACGCCCGGTCACGCGGCCGGCTGCGGCGGCGCAGCACGAGCCTGCCACGGGCGCGGGTCAGCACCAAGCCGCCGCCCAGCGCCGGTCCGCCCTGCCCGCGCCAGGCCCCGACGAGGTCGTCGGCGGCCCGCAGCTGCGCATCGGTGAGGGCCCGCGCGCCCGCTCCGGCGAGCCATTCCCGCAGGACCCGGCGTCGTACGGCGGGCTCGGCAGCCGCCAGGACCCCGGTGTCGAGCGCGGCACCGACGGCCTCCGCGACCCCCGCCGCACCCCCGGCCGGGTCGTTCACGGCGGTACCCGGTGGTGAGCCGTTGTCGCCGGAATCACCCGGCCCGGTCTCCCCCGCCGGTGCGTCCCGCTCACCGTCCGTGGCCACGCGGGCCGCGGACAGCAGCCGGGCCGCGGCGACGGAGAGGGCGGCGTCGTCGTCGTGGAGCTGGTCCGCGGTGCGGGCGAGCGCGGCCGCGACCCCGCCGCCCAGGACGTCCTCCAGCAGCGGCAGCACCTCGTGGCGCAGCCGGGAGCGGGCGAAGCGGGGGTCGGCGTTGTGCGGGTCGGCCCAGACCGCGACGCCGGCGGCCGCGCAGGCGGCGACGGTGTCGGCCCGGCGCACCCCGAGTAACGGGCGCAGCCACGGCTCGGTCCACTCACGCATCCCGGACAGCGAGCGGGCCCCGGAGCCCCGGCCGAGGCCCAGCAGGACGGTCTCGGCCTGGTCGTCGAGGGTGTGCCCGAGCAGCACCGGCGACGACGGCGTCGGCCGCGCCGCCCGCAGCGCCCCGTACCGGGCGGCCCGGGCCGCGCCCTCGGGGCCGCCCGCGGCGCCGACGACGACCGGGTGCACCGTCGCCGTCACCCCGAGCCCGCGCAGCACCGTGGCGAGCTCCGCCGAGCGCTCCGCGGACCCGTCCTGCAGCCCGTGGTCGACGACGGCGGCGTGCACCGGCCCCTCGACCGCCTCCCGGACGGCGAGCACCAGCGCGGTGGAGTCGGCCCCGCCCGAGCAGGCGACCAGCGGCGGGGCGGCGGCCGCGCCGGCGGGCAACCGGTCCAGTGCGGCCCGCACGGCGCGCCGGACCCGGCCCGCCGCGGTGGGCCCGTGAACCGTCAGGCGACGCGGCGCAGCCACGCGGCGGGGTCGTCCAGCTCGGCGCGGGTCGGCAGCGTCTCCGGCGACTCCCAGACCCGGTTGATCCCGGCCATCCCGGCCTCGCGCTCGACGGCCCGGCAGAACGCGGCGCCGACGGCGTACTGGCGCATCTTCGCCTCGACCCCGAGGAGCGCGCGCAGGATCCGGTCGATCAGCCCGCCGCCGCGGCGGCGCTCGGTGAACCGGCGCCGGATGAGCGCGACGTCGGGGACCACGTCCGGCCCGACGGCGTCCATGACGTGGTCGGCGTGCCCCTCCAGCAGGGTCGACAGGGCGAGCAGCCGGTCGAGCACGGCCCGCTGCTCGGGGCCCTGCAGCAGCTCGACGAGCGCGAGCACGTCGGCCTTGCGGCCGTCCTCGCCGCGCAGCGCGCGGATCGCGTCGGGCAGCCGGGCGAGCCGCGCGGTGTCCGGTTCCTGCAGCGACAGCAGCTCGGTGACCAGCCCGGAGAAGTGGTCGCGCAGCCACGACACCGCGGTGAACTGGAGCCGGTGGGTGGCCTCGTGCAGGCAGACCCAGAGGCCGAACTGGTCGCCGTCGACGTCCAGCGAGCGCGAGGCGGCGTAGACGTTCGGGGCGACGACGATGAGCCGCCCCGCCCCGCCGGGCCCGCCGAACGGGTCGTACTGGCCGAGCACGCGGGCACCCATGTAGGCGAGCAGCGCGCCGAGCTGCACCCCCGAGCCGGCCGCGGTGACCGTGCGCAGCGGCCACGGCGAGTCGGGCAGCCGGGCGCCGGAGGTCAGCGCCTCCATCCCCCCGACGGCGGCACGCGCCCAGGCGGGCCGGTCCAGTACGTCGGCGGGCAGCAGCGGCAGGTCCGCCCCGAGGCCGGTGACCTCGCGGACGTGTCCCTCGGCGCGGGCGGAGTCGGTGCGCAGGCGCTCCACCAGCGCGCCCGCCACCGCGGGGGTGGTGCGGGGCCCGGCGGGCATCAACGATGCCGCCGTCGACGCGGCCAGGGACCAGTTCACCGGCAGTCCGGCGGCGGTGCGGTCGGGCCGGGGGCGGCCGGTGACCGGGCCGGTCGTGTCGGTCTCCATGCGTCCCACGCTACCCGCGACGACGGGGGCGCGAGTCCGGGTCAGCCGCGGCAGCCGCAGCGCGACAGCGTCGCCGCGATGCGGTCCAGCGCGGGCCGGGCGTCGGCGGGCGAGGTGCCGTTGGACAGCAGCGCGAACACCAGCAGCCTGCCGTCGACGTCGGTGACGACCCCGGCGAGGCTGGAGGCGCCGGACAGCGTGCCGGTCTTGGCGCGCACGACACCGCGCCCGGCGACCGACCGCGGGTCGCCGAACCGGTCGGCGAGCGTCCCGCCACCGCCGGCGACCGGGAGCCCGGTGAGGATCGGGCGCAGGAACTGCACGTCGGTCGGGCTGTCGGACTGGGCGGCGGCCGAGGACAGCACCGCGCCGAGCAGCCGGGCCGGGATCAGGTTGTCCCGGGACAGGCCGCTGCCGTCGGCGAGCTGCAGCCCGGACACGTCGTAGCCGGCCTGGACCAGCGCCTCGGTGACGGCCTTCGAGGCGCCGTCGAACGAGGCCTCGCCGTCCTTGGAGACCGCGACCTGGCGGGCCATCGCCTCGGCCGTGACGTTGTCCGAGGCGGTGAGCATGTACTCGATGAGGCTCGCGATCGGCGGGGAGGACACGCTGCCCAGTACCGGCGCGTTCGCGGCGGCGACGCCCTCGCGGACGTCGGAGGCGCCGAGCGCGCGGGCCAGCGCCTTCCCGGCGGCCGCGGCGGGGTCGGTGCTGCGCGGGCCGTCCTGCTGCAGCGGGTCGGTGCGCCCGCCGTCGAGCATCAGCGCCGACATCGGGGCGACGTAGCCGTCCGCGACGTCGGTGGGCCCCCAGCCCGGGGACTCGGCCGGGCCCTTCCAGAGGCTCGCGTCGGTGTAGACCGTCGTGATCGGGCGGCCGACGGCCTTCTTCACCTGCTCGGCGAGGTCGGCGATCCGCGCGGGCTCCGGGTAGAGCCCGTCCTGCCCGTCGGGCAGCGCGGTCAGCGACGGGTCGCCGGACCCGACGAGGACGACCGAGTCCGGGGACGGACCGGGCACGACCCGGGTCGCGAGCCGGTCGGTCGGGTTCAGCGACAGCAGCGCGGCCGCGGCGGTGAGCAGCTTCGTCGTGGAGCCGGGGACCATGCCGCGGTCGCCGTCGCGCTCCCAGATCGGCTTGACCCCGCGCGGGGCCGCGGAGTCCATGACGACCCCGGTGACCTCGCCGAGCTCGGGCGCGTCGAGCTGGGAGGACAGGGCCTGGGTGATCCCGGCGGCGCTCGGCACCGGCGCCGTCGGTGTGAGCGGGCGCAGCGCGGGCATCGGGACCGGCGGGTACTGGGTGGCGGTGGTGCCGAGCCCGAACGAGCTGCGGGCGTCCGGCCCGGCCAGGGCGACGGCGCCGAACAGCGAGGCCAGTGCCATCACCGCGACCGCGACCACGGCGAACCGCCGGTAGCTGCGCTCCGGCCGGCGATGCCTGCGTCCCACGGACCCTCCTGTACCTGCTCGTCCGGCGGCCGACCTGCCCGCACGGTGGTGCGACGCGGGCCACATCGGCCCGATCCGCCCTCACCGGCGTGCACCCGTGCCCACCCGGTCCCTCACACTAGGGGGCAGCACCGACACCGCCGGAGCGGGCGGGCCAGCGGCCCCGCCCCGGATCCGGTGGAGCCGTGACACAAGACCGCTGACCCTCTTCAAGGAGCAACGAACCGTGGACTTCGACGTCACCATCGAAATCCCCAAGGGCGGCCGGAACAAGTACGAGGTCGATCACGAGACCGGACGTATCCGGCTCGACCGCACCCTGTTCACCGCCACCCAGTACCCCGCCGACTACGGGTTCATCGACGACACCCTGGGCGAGGACGGGGACCCGCTGGACGCCCTGGTCCTGGTGCAGGAGCCGACCTTCCCCGGGTGCGTCATCCGCTCCCGCGCGATCGGCATGTTCCGGATGAAGGACGAGAAGGGCGGCGACGACAAGGTCCTCTGCGTCCCCTCGGACGACCCCCGCCAGGAGCACCTGCGCGACATCCACCACCTGGCCGAGTTCGACCGGGCGGAGATCCAGCACTTCTTCGAGATCTACAAGACCCTCGAGCCGGGCAAGAGCGTCGAGGGCGCGTCCTGGGTCGGCCGGGCCGACGCCGAGCGCGAGATCAAGGCGTCCTACGAGCGCGCGAAGAACGCCGGGCACTGACCGGTCGCCGGGGCGGCCGTACACGGCCGCCCCGGGTACGGGTCACACCTTCTCGAACACCGCGGCGAGCCCCTGGCCGCCGCCGATGCACATCGTCTCCAACCCGTAGCGGGCGTCGCGACGCACCATCTCCCGGGTGAGCGTGGCCAGGATGCGGCCGCCGGTGGCGCCGACCGGGTGCCCCATCGAGATCCCCGAGCCGTGCACGTTGGTGCGCTCGAAGTCGGCGTCGGTGAACTTCCACTCCCGCGTGCAGGCCAGGACCTGCGCCGCGAACGCCTCGTTCAGCTCGATCAGGTCGATGTCGGCCAGGGTCAGCCCGGCCGCGTCCAGTGCCTTGGCCGTCGCCGGGACCGGGCCGATGCCCATCGTCTTGGGCGGGACCCCGCCCAGGCCCCAGGACACGACCTTCGCCAGCGGGCGCAGTCCGAGCTCGGCGGCGGACTCCGGGCTGGTCACCACGCAGATCGCGGCGCCGTCGTTCTGGCCCGACGCGTTGCCCGCGGTCACGGTGGCGTCCGGGTCGTCCTTGCCCAGGATCGGGCGCAGCGTCGCCAGCTTCTCGACCGTCGAGTCGGGGCGGACGTGCTCGTCGCGCTCGACGACGGTGTCGCCCTTCCGGCCGGGCACGGTCACCGGGACGATCTCCTCGGCGAACACCCCGGACTCCTGCGCGGCCGCCGCCCGGTGGTGCGAGCGGACGGCGTACTCGTCCTGCTCGGCGCGCGGAATGGCGTAGTCGCGGCGCAGGTTCTCCGCGGTCTCCAGCATCCCGCCCGGCACCGGGAAGTTCTTCCCGCCAGCGGTGACGCGGCCGCGGGCCAGCGAGTCGTTCAGCATCACGCCGGGGCCGCCCTTGACCCCCCAGCGCATCCCGGTGGAGTAGAACGACGCGCCCGACATCGACTCGGCGCCGCCGGCCAGCACGACCTCCGCCGCGCCCGTCCGGACCTGGCCGGCCGCGTAGAGCACGGCCTGCAGGCCCGAGCCGCAGCGGCGGTCGATCTGGATGCCGCCCGCGGTCACCGGCAGGCCGGCGTCGAGCGCGGCGACCCGGCCGATCGCCGGAGCGTCCATCGTCGGGTAGCAGTGGCCCAGCACGACATCCTCGACGACGTCGGGGTCCAGCCCGGTCCGCTCCATCAGGGCGCGGATCACGGTCGCGGCGAGGGTGTGGGCAGGGACGTCGCGCAGCGACCCCCCGAACCCGCCGACCGGGGTCCGCAGCGGCTCGCAGATCACCGCATCACGCATGGGTTCTCTCCTCCTAGACGAACTGCCGGGTCAGCCATTCGGCGACCAGGGCGGGCTTCTCGGATCCCTCGATCTCGACGGTCACGCCGATGGTGAGCTGGACGCCGCCGGAGACGTCGCTGACGTCGGTCAGCTCGACCCGGCCGCGGATCCGGCTGCCCACCGGCAGCGGGCTGGTGAACCGGACCTTGTTGAGGCCGTAGTTCACGCCCATCTTGACCCCGTCCACCTTGTAGACGGACTGGACCAGCTTGGGCAGCAGCGACAGCGACAGGAAGCCGTGGGCGATCGTGGCGCCGAACGGTCCGGACGCGGCCCGCTCGGCGTCGACGTGGATCCACTGGTGGTCGTCGGTGGCGTCGGCGAAACCGTCGATCCGCTCCTGCGTGACGGTCAGCCAGGGCGAGGTCCCGATCTCGGTCCCCTTGGCCGCCCGCAGCTCGTCCACTCCGTCGAAGACGCGCATCTGTCACTCCGTTCGTGGTGCGTGATGGGTGATCCGTTTCCAGCCTTCCCTACCGCACCGCGGGCCGCCGGGGGGTGCGACGTCGTCGAACACACACGCCCCGCACCACACGACCGGTGCGGCTTCGTTATGGTCACCCCGTCAGGAGCCGCCTTGAGCAGATGGGCACAGCTTCGACGTGGAAGGCCTACGCCCCATGACCCCGACCGCCCCCGACCGCCGATGACCACCACCACCCCGCGTCCCGACCCGGACGGCCTCGTCCACCGGGCCGTGCCGTACCGGGATCCCGAGCACCAGGCCACCGCCCTCACCGCACCGGTGACCGAGGCGCTGGAGTCGGGCCGTCGCGCGCTCGTGGTCGTCGACCCGCGGTGTGCCGCGGTGCTGCGTCGCTCCCTCGGCCACGACGCCGGGGTGGAGTTCCGCACGCCGGACCGGATGCACTCGGCCCCGCCGTTCACGGTCGCGGGGCGCTGGAGCCGCGCGGTGCGCGAAGTGCTGGCCGACGGCGCGTCCGGGGTGTGCACGGTCGGCCAGCCGGTCGAGCTGCCCGGCGCGGACGCCGCCTACTGGACCCGCCTCGACCTCGCCCTCTCGCACGCCCTGCGCGCGCTGCCCGTCGAGCTGCTGTGCTGCTTCCCCGACGTCGAGGCCGACCGCGCGCACGCCGGGGCCCTGCACGACGAGTTCCTCGTGGACGGCGCCCCGGTCCCGAGCGGCTGCCGGCGCGACGACCACGAGCTGCTGGCCGAGAACCCGCAGTGCCCGCCGGACGAGCTGGGGCCGGCGATCGTGACGCTGCCGGTGACCCTGGACGACCTCGGGTCGATGCGGCGCGTCGTCGAGCGGCAGGCCGAGCTGTCCGGGCTGGGGCCCAGCCGGATCTCCGACCTCGTGCTGGCGGTCAACGAGCTGATCAGCAACGGCGTCGAGCACGGGTCGGGTCACCCGGTCCTGCGGATGTGGCGCACCGAGGCGGGGCTGGTCTCGGAGATGAGCGACGCCGCGACGTGCCGGCTCGCGTTCCCCGGGCTCGCCGCGCCACCGGTCGCCGGGAACCGCGGCCGGGGGATGTGGCTGGCCTCGGAGCTGTCGGACGTGCTGCAGGTGTGGACCGCGGAGGACGACCCCGGTCAGGTGACGGGCACGGTCGTGCGCGTCACGATGTCGCCCCCGTGAATCCCGGTACGGTCCCGGGGTGACCCGGCACGACCGCGCCGACCCGGTGACCCGCTTCCTGCGGATGGTGACCGGGCCCGAACCGCCGCTCGACGAGGCCGCACTGGCGATCGCCGCCGGCGCCGCCCCGGACCCGGAGGTCGCGGCGGTGTCCACCGCACGGGCCCGCGCCACGCTCGACGAGCTCGCCGACGGTGTCACCGGCTTCGAGTCGCTGCTGCACCGGTTGTTCACCGAGGCCGGGTTCCGCGGCAACTCCGCCGACTACGCCGACCCGCGCAACTCCTTCCTGCCCGACGTCCTCGAACGCCGCACCGGCATCCCGATCACCCTGTCGGTCGTCGCGATCGAGGTGGGCCGCCGGGCCGGGGTGCCGCTGGAGGGCGTCGGCATGCCCGGGCACTTCCTGGTGCGGGTGCCCGGCACCCAGCGCCTCGTCGACGCCTTCGACGGCGGCAGGCGGCTCGACCCGGCGGGCTGCGAGGAGCTCTTCCGCGCGACGACGGGCGCCGGCCCGGAGGTGCCCTTCGACCCGGGCATGCTGCCGCGGACCTCGACCCGCCAGATCCTCGCCCGGATGCTGGAGAACCTGCGTGCGACCTACGGCCGCTCCCGCGACCACGACGGCCTGGAGTGGGTGCTCCGGATGCGGCTGGGCCTGCGTCACCAGGGCCCGGAGCTCATCCGCGAGCTCGGCGAGGTGCTCGCCGCGCAGGCCCGCTGGGACGAGGCGGCCCGGCTGATGGAGTCCTGGGTGGACGGTCCGGGGCGCGGATCGCGCTCGGGCGCCGACGTGCTGGACCAGGTGCGCACCGAGGCGATGAAGCACCGGGCCCACCTCAACTAGGACGCCGGTCAGGTGTGCGGGGCCCGGGTCGGTGCTCCGGAGTCCTCGCCGAAGCGCCACGGCTGCCCGGTCGACTCCAGCACGGCCATCCACAGGTCGCCGTGCGGGTCGACCTGGTTGCGACGGCTGACCGCCAGGCTCATCGGGATGTGCACGAACCGGCGCCGCACCCGTCCGACCACCATCGCGGTGCGCCCGGACATGGCGGCGTGCACCGCGGCCTGGGACAGCCGGACGGTGTAGACGCTGTCGTAGGGGTTCGCGGGGACGCTGCGGATGATGTAGCTCGGGTCGACGTAGCGGACGGTGGTCTCCATCCCGGCGTCGGCGAAGGAGTCGGCGATGCGCTCCTTGAGCCAGGGGCCGACGTCGGAGAGCTTCGCGTTGCCGGAGGCGTCGGTGCGCCCGACCGGCGGCAGCATCTCCTGCCCCGCCCCCTCCGCGACGACGACGACCGCGTGCCCGCGCTGGGACACCCGTCGTCGCAGGTGGTTCAGCAGACCGGTCTCGCCGTCCAGCTCGAAGGGCACCTCGGGGATCAGGACGGCGTCGGCGTCGGACCGCACGAGCGAGGCGTAGCAGGCGATGAAGCCGGAGTGCCGGCCCATCAGCTTGACCAGGCCGACGCCGCCGGGGGTGGACTTGGCCTCCACCGTGACCGACCGGATGGCCTCGCTGGCCTGGGAGAACGCCGTCTGGAAGCCGAAGGACTGGTCGATGAACGGGATGTCGTTGTCGATCGTCTTCGGGATCCCGACGACGGCGATCCGCAGCCCCCGCTCCCCCACCACCCTGGCGATCTCCATCGCGCCGCGCATGGTGCCGTCGCCGCCGATCACGAACAGCACGTTGAGGTGCATCTGCTCGAGGCAGTCGACGATCTCCTCGGGGTCCTGCGGGCCGCGCGAGGTGCCGAGGAAGGTGCCGCCGTCGACCGGGATGTCGCGCACCGACTCCGGGCTCAGCTCGACGACGTCGTGGCCGTAGGAGGAGACGAAGCCGCGGTAGCCGTTGCGGAACCCGACGACCCGGCGCACGCCGTAGTGGTAGGTCAGGGTGCGGACCAGGCCGGAGATGACGTCGTTGAGCCCCGGGCACAGTCCGCCGCAGGTGACGATCCCGGCGCGGGTCTTCGACGGGTCGAAGTAGATCTGCCGGCGCGGCCCGCACGGCTCCAGGCCCGGCAGCTCCTCCGGTTCGACGCCGCGGGCGCGGATCCCGGCGGCGGTGTCGTCGAGCAGGACCCGGTCACCGGCGTCGACGTAGTGCTCGGTGGTGCGGCGGGCGTCGAGCAGCGGCGCCAGCGGCGAGGTGATGCGGGCCGGGCCGAGCGTGTCGATGGCCAGGTCCCCGGGCGTGATGCTGCTGTACTCCGAGGTGGTCACGCGCACACTCCGTCTGGATCGATTCGCCCGGGGGCCGGGCGATCATCGTGACGCACACCGGGCGAATCGTCGATCCGACCCCCCGGGGACGACGCCGCGGGACCACCCGCGGGTGCGCCGGGTCCCGCCGATCGGACCATCGTCGTCGCCGGTGCGTCACCGGCCGGCCCGCGGACCGCCCCGCGTCCCCGCGGTGTGCATCGCCGGACGTCACCGGTTTCGCCCACCCTGTCGCACACGCGCTGTGAACGAAACGAGCACCCGGGGTGAACACCGCAGGTCGCGTAGGGCAATATTCGTCCATGCGGAGCATCGACCCCCGTCACACCTGGTCCACCGGATTCGCCCGCACCATCGCCGAGGAGCTGCGCCACGGCGTCGCGACCGGCGCGGTCACCTGGAGCGAGGCCGACGAGCTGCTCAACCGTCTGCGTACGGTGATCGACCAGGCGCTGGACGTGCATCCGCAGCCGCTGTGACCGCGTCCTCGTCCTCGACGGGGACGCCGCGGTAGGCCCGTCCGACCCACACCAGGGGTCGGCCGCGACGGCGCAGCCCGAGCAACTCGACGACCTCGGCCGCGATCAGCAGCGACGCGCCGACCTCGGTGACCGACAGGACCCGGCAGCGCAGCGCGGTGCCCACGTCGACCAGCCACGGCTCCCCGGTCGGCAGGGCCATCCACCGGACACCGGCTCCGAACCGTTCCGCGCCCGGGACCGCGAACGCCGTCGCGAGACCGGTGTCGGTGTCGTCGAGCAGGTGCACGACGACCGTCCCGCCCCCGGCGAGCGCACCGGCCAGCCGAGAGTCACGGGCGGTCGAGAACGACACCGCGGGCGGGTCCACCCCGACCGAGGCGACCGACGACGCCGTCATCCCGACCGGCCCGTCGGGCCCGGTCGCGGTGAGCACGGCGACCCCGGCGGGGTGCCCGCGGAACGCCGTCCGCAGGCCCCCGGCCGGATCGGCGACCGTCACGCCCGCGCCCGGGCGAACCGCTCGGCGGCGTCGGCCCAGTCGACGACGTTCCACCAGGCCTTGACGTAGTCGGGCTTGACGTTCTTGTACTGCAGGTAGAAGGCGTGCTCCCACATGTCGAGCAGGACGATGGGGGTCTGGCCGGCGGGGAGCTGGGACTGCTGGTCGTAGAGCTGGTGGATGAGCAGGCGGTCGCCGAGCCGGTCGTGGCCGAGGATGGCCCAGCCGGAGCCCTGGATGGTGGTGGCGGCGGCGGTGAAGTGGGCCCGGAACGCGTCGAAGGAGCCGAAGTCCTTCTCGATCGCGGCGGCCAGGTCGCCGGTGGGCTTGTCGCCGCCGTCGGGGGAGAGGTTGTTCCAGAAGGCGGAGTGGTTGACGTGGCCGCCGAGGTTGAACGCGAGGGTCTTCTCCAGGCCGACGATCGCGCCGAAGTCGTCGCGCTCGCGGGCGTCGGCGAGCTTGTCGAGGGTGGTGTTGAGGCCCTGGACGTAGGTGTTGTGGTGCTGGGAGTGGTGCAGCTCCATGATCTCGGGCGCGATGTGCGGGGCGAGCGCGGAGTAGTCGTAGGGCAGATCCGGAAGCGTGTACTCGGCCATGCCCGCAGCCTGATAGCTGAACCGGACTTCAGGTCAAGTGTGACGGCGGCCGCACGGCCGACCTCAGTGGTCGTCGCGCCCGGTGAGCGCGTGCTCCAGCTCGTCGGCGAGGTGGACGACCTGGCGGAAC
Source organism: Pseudonocardia sp. ICBG1034 (assembly GCF_020131375.1). Taxonomy (NCBI): domain Bacteria; kingdom Bacillati; phylum Actinomycetota; class Actinomycetes; order Pseudonocardiales; family Pseudonocardiaceae; genus Pseudonocardia; species Pseudonocardia sp. ICBG1034. The sequence continues at coordinate 431,312 of NZ_JAHLEK010000015.1, read as the reverse complement.
GGGAACTCGAACCCGTCCAGCGCGGCCGGCCCGAGCGGGATCGAGTGCCGGAACACCACGACGCCCTCCTCCGCGGCCAGCCCACCGACCACCGACGGCCCCGCGAGCTCCAGGGCGCGGCCGAGGTCGACCTCGCCGAGCCGCGCGACCGGGGACTCGATCTGCACCCACTCCTGGTCCGGGTCGGCGACCGCGGCCGCCGCGTCGGTGACCTCGACGCCGGGGCGGCCCGCACCCTCCCGCACCCGCTTCACGACGACGAGCTGGTCCCGGTCCTCGGTCGTCGGCAGCCGGAACCGCAGCTCGTCCGCACCCTGGCGGACGATCTCGTACCGGACCACGACGTAGGCCTTCAGGTCCTCCCAGGTCGCCACGCCCGTCTCCCCCTCGATCGTCCGACGGGGCCCACCGGACCCCGTCACCGACCCTAGCGTGGTCCGGACCCCGCGCGGCCGGGCCTCGCCTCCCGGTGCGCCCGCCTCCCGCGAGGCGACGTCCCGAGCCGTCCGCGCCCGGACCGGAATCGCCGAGATGCAGCTCAGCGGGCGCCGGAGATCCACAATTCCCGCTGAGCTGCATCTCGACGCAGCGGGACGGGACGAGCGAGGCGAGGGCAGGGCGAGCCGGGCACGGCACCCCGGGGCGCGGAGGGGGCGGCGCCCTACCCCGCCGGACCGGTGGTGATCAGCTGGTCCACCGGGGCGCGGTCGTCGGTCAGGACCGGCGTCCCCGCGGTGAACGCGGCGGTGCGGGCCGGGTCGAGGACCGTGCCGGCCGGCTCGGAACGGGCGACGGCGGCGCCGAGGGCGGCCGGGTCGAGCGGCCGGTCCGAGGCGACGACCACGACGTTCCCGCCCCCGCCGGGGGCGAACTCGTCGGGGAGGGCGAGGAGCATCGTCGTCGCGAACCGGGAGTCGACGGTCGCGGTGGCGGCCTTCACCAGGTCGAGCGGGTACCGGTCGATCACGTTGAGGACGTAGAGCCCGCCCGGGCGCAGCACCCGCGCCACCTCGTCGAGGAACTCCGCGGTGGACAGGTGCCAGGGCACCGAGCGGGCACCGAAGGCGTCGCCGACGACGAGGTCGGCGGAGTCGTCGGGCAGCGCGGCGAGGTTCACCCGGGCGTCGCCGGTGCGCACGGTGGTGCCGGGGATCCCGCCCGCGTCCAGGGAGCGGACGCCGAGGTCGATCACGCCCGGGTCCAGCTCCAGCACGGTCGAGGTGCTGCCGGGGCGGGTCGCGGCGAGCCAGCGCGGCATGGTCAGCGCGCCGCCGCCGATGTGCACCGCGTCGACCGGGCGCCCCTGCCCGAACGCGGTGTCGACGGCCGCGGCGAACCGCGTGGTGTAGGCGAACTCCAGGTGCGCGGGGTCGCCGAGGCGGACGTAGGAGTGGCGCAGGTCGTCGAGCACCAGGTAACGACCGGCCGGGTCCGCGGGGTCGGTCCGGACGGCGGCGCAGTAGTAGGTGGTGTCGGCGTCGCAGCGCCCCGGCAGCGCGACGAGCGCGACGGCCAGCAGCAGTGCCGCGGCACCACCCTTCGCGATGTCCGAGCGCCGGCGCCGGGGCGCCAGGACGAGCCCGAGTACGAGGCAGGCGGCCGCGGTGACCAGCAGGATCGCGCTCACCGGCAGCAGCGCGACCAGCACGAACCCGGTGAGGAAGGTCCCGGCGAGCGACCCGAGGGTGCCCGCCGCGGACAGCCCGCCGACGACCTCGCCGGAGCGGTCCAGCCCGGTCAGCCGGGCCTTGGTGACGGCCGGGGTGACCGCGGCGAGCGCCGTCACCGAGACCAGTGTGGACGCGGCGACGAGCACCACGGCGGCGTACGGCCCGGCCCCGAGCAGCGGCCCGAGCAGCCGGACCACCGGCCGCACGGCCAGCGTGCCCAGCCCGCCGACGACCATCATCAACGCGGCGACCGCCACCGGGTCGCGTTCGTCGGCCCACCGCCCACCCAGCGAGGCGCCCGCCGCGATCCCGGCGAGGGCCACCCCGATCACGGCGGTGGTCGACTCGAGCGTCAGTCCGACGTAGGGCGCGACGAGCCGGGTCGCGAGGGTCTCGACGACGAGGATCGCCGCCCCCGAGACGACGACGGCGGTCCGGGCCATGGCGGGGCGCACCCCGCCATGGTGCCCGCCGGGGTCAGGCCCGGTTCAGCCGGAGCACGAGCTTGCCGGTGTTCTCGCCGCGGAAGAGCTTGAGGAAGACCTCCGGGAAGTCCGCGACGGTGCCGTCGACGACGTCCTCACGGCTGCGCAGGCGGCCCTCGGCGAGCCAGCCGGCGAGCTCCGTGCCCGCCTCGCCCCAGCGGGGGAGGTAGTCGCCGACCAGGAAACCCTCCATGCGGGCCCGGTTGACCAGCAGGTTCATGTAGTTCTTCGGGCCGGTCATGCCGCCCTCGGCGTTGTACTGGCTGATCGCACCGCAGATGACGACGCGGGCGTGCATCGCGAGCCTGCCGAGCACGGCGTCGAGGATGTCCCCGCCGACGTTGTCGAAGTACACGTCCACGCCCTCGGGGGCGAGCTCCTTCAGGCGCTGCGACACGTTCTCGGAGCGGTAGTCGATCGCGGCGTCGAACCCGAGTTCGCCGGTGATCCACGCGCACTTCTCGGGGCCGCCCGCGATGCCGACGACCCGGGCGCCCTTGACCTTCGCGAGCTGCCCGACCACCGACCCGACGGCCCCGGCCGCACCGGAGACGACGACCGTGTCGCCCTCCTTCAGCGCACCGACGTCGAACAGCCCGAAGTAGGCGGTCATGCCGGTCATGCCGAGCAGCGCGAGGTAGCGTTCCGGCGGCACGTCCGCGGTCGGGGAGACCTTCTGGAGGCCGCGGCCGTCGCTCTCCACGTACTCCTGCACGCCGAGCACACCGGTGACGGTGTCGCCGACGGCGAAGTCCGTGTTCCTGGAGGCGACGACCTCACCGAGGCCGAGCGCGCGCATCACCTCGCCGATCCCGACCGGGGGCGCGTACGAACGCCCCTCGTTCATCCAGCCGCGCATCGCCGGGTCCAGCGAGATGTGGCTGACCCGGACGACGATGCGGCCCTCGCCGGGCTCGGGCACCGGCTCGGTGGTGTGCTCCCACACCTCCGGGCCGGGGGTGCCCTGCGGGCGTGCGGCGAGCCGTACCTGGTGGTTGACCTCGTTGCTCATGACACCGGTCTACCCCCGTCACGCGCGCGGCACCGCATCACGGTCGTCACGCGCGTGACGGGAATGTCGTTCGGGGACCGAACGGATCGTCGCTACAGGCCCAGGTGCCGCGCGATCAGCATCTTCTGCACCTCGGAGGTGCCCTCGCCGACCTCGAGGATCTTGGCGTCGCGGTAGAACCGCCCGACCGGGTACTCGTTCATGAAGCCGTAGCCGCCGAAGATCTGGGTGGCGTCGCGCGCGTTGTCCATCGCGGCGTTCGACGAGACGAGCTTGGCGATCGCCGCCTCCTTCTTGAACGGCTCCCCCGCGACGAGCAGCCGCGCGGCGTGCTGCCAGGCCAGCCGCGCGGTGTGCGCGCGGGCCTCCATGTCGGCGATCTTGAACTGGATCGCCTGGTAGCTGCCGATGGTGTTCCCGAACGCCTCGCGCTCACCGGCGTAGCGGACGGACTCGTCGACGCAGCCCTGGGCCAGCCCGGTCGCCAGCGCCGCGATCGCGACCCGGCCCTCGTCGAGGATGGACAGGAACTGGGCGTAGCCGCGGCCGCGCTCGCCGAGCAGGTTCGCCTCGGGGACGCGGACGTCGTCGAAGAAGAGCTCGCGGGTGTCGGAACAGTTCCAGCCGACCTTGGAGTACTTCTCGCTCACCGTGAACCCGGGCGTGCCCGCCGGGACGAGGATCGCCGAGATCTCCTTGCGGCCGTCCGGCTTCTCGCCGGTGACGGCGGTGACGGTGACGACCGAGGTGATGTCGGTGCCGGAGTTGGTGATGAAGCACTTCGACCCGTTGATCACCCACTCGTCCCCGTCGAGCCGGGCGGTGGTGCGGGTGGCGCCGGCGTCGGAGCCGCCGCCGGGCTCGGTGAGGCCGAACGCGCCGAGCGTGCGGCCCGCGGCCAGGTCGGGCAGCCAGCGCGCCTTCTGCTCGTCGGTGCCGAAGCGCAGGATCGGCATGGCACCGAGCCCGACGCCGGCCTCCACGGTGATCGCGACCGAGGAGTCGACCCGGGCGAGCTCCTCCAGGGCCAGGCAGAGGGCGTGGTAGTCGCCGCCCATGCCGCCGTAGGACTCGGGGACGGGCAGGCCGAACAACCCCATCTCGCCCATCTTGGCGGTGATGTCGTAGGGGAACTCCTCGCGGATGTAGAGGTCGCCGATGACGGGCGCGACCTCCTTGCGCGCGAACTCCTCGACCGAGGCGCGCAGCGCCTCGTACTCCTCGGCGGTGGTGACGTCCTGGGCGGTGGTCATGCCTGCTCCTCCTGCGTGGCGGGCTCGACCACGAGCAGCACCGCGTCCTTCGCGACGGTGGCTCCGGCCCGGGCCCTCAGCTCGCGCACCGTCCCGTCGACGGGGGCGGTGAGCACGTGTTCCATCTTCATGGCCTCGACGACGACAAGCTTCTGACCTGCGACGACGGCGTCCCCGTCGGCGACCTCGACGACCGTCACCGTCCCCGGCATCGGCGAGACGACCGGCCCGCCCGCACCGCCGGCGGCCGCGGCGGCCTCCGTCGGCGCCTGCTCGCGCACGCCCCAGGCCCGCCCGTCACGGCCGATCCAGACGACCCCGTCGGCTCCCTCGGCGACGGCGAACCGGCGGGTGCGGCCGTCCTGGGTGTGCTCCACGACCCCCGGTGCGACGGCGGCGGTGCGGCACCGGACGGTGGCCGCGGCGGGTGTCGCCGACGCCGGGACGGCGGTGTCCCCCGCGTCCCCGTCCGCCGCTCCACCGGCGGCGGGCAGCGCCAGGTCGAACCCGGCGGCCCGGCCGCGGGCGCGAACCTCCACGGCGCCGTCGACGCCCCCGGTGACCAGGCGGCTCACCGTCCAGGCGGGCTCCCCGACCCGCCACCCACCGGGGACGTCGAAGGGGTCCACCACGGGACCGGCCGGCTCCCGGCGCAGCAGCCCGAGACCCGCGACCGCACCGAGGACGTCGGCGGGCACGGCGTCGTCGACGAGCGCGGCACCGCGCCGGGCGATCAGCCCGGTGTCGAGGTCACCGGTGCGGACGTCGTCGTCGGCGAGCAGGGCCCGGAGGAACCCGATGTTGGAGTCGAGCCCGAGCAGCACCGTGTCGCGCAGCGCGGCGTCGAGCCGGCGCAGCGCCTCGTCGCGGGTGGCGCCGTGGGCGATGACCTTGGCCAGCATCGGGTCGTAGTCGGACCCGACGACGGTGCCGGTCTCGATCCCGGCGTCGACCCGCACCCCGGGCGGCGGCGTCCAGTCCAGCACCGGCCCGCCGGAGGGGAGGAAGGTGAGCGCGTCGCCGGACACCGCGGCGGCCTCGGCGTACACCCGGGCCTCCATCGCGTGCCCGGTGAGCACCACGTCGTCCTGGGTGATCGGCAGCGGCTCCCCCGCGGCGACGCGCAGCTGCAGCTCGACCAGGTCCAGACCGGTGACCTCCTCGGTGACCGGGTGCTCGACCTGCAGGCGGGTGTTCATCTCGAGGAAGAAGAACTCGTCGGGACGGTCCGAGCTCACGATGAACTCGACGGTCCCGGCGCCGGTGTAACCGACGCTGCGGGCGGCCTCGCAGGCGGCGCGGCCCATCTCGTCGCGCTGCGCGGGGGTGAGCAGAGCCGACGGCGCCTCCTCGATGATCTTCTGGTGGCGGCGCTGCAGCGAGCACTCGCGCTCGCCGAGGTGCACGACGGCGCCGTGCGCGTCGGCCATCACCTGGATCTCGATGTGCCGCGGCGTGGTGACCAGCCGCTCGACGAGCAGGGTGTCGTCGCCGAAGGAGCCCCGGGCCTCGCGGCGCGCACCGGCGATCGCGTCGGCCAGCTGCTCCGGGGAGTGCACCTCGCGCATGCCCTTGCCCCCGCCGCCCGCGGACGGCTTGAGCAGCACCGGGTAGCCGATGTCGGCGACGACGGAGGCCAGGTCGCCGTCGGTGAGGCCGGAGCCGTCGGAGCCGGGCACGACCGGGACCCCGGCCTTGGCGACGGTCTGCTTGGCGCGGATCTTGTCTCCCATCGCCTCGATCGCCGACGACGGCGGCCCGACGAAGGCGATCCCCGCCTGTTCGCAGGCGGCGGCGAACGCGGTGTTCTCGGACAGGAAGCCGTAGCCGGGGTGGATCGCCCGCGCACCGGTCGCCCGGGCGGCGGCGATCACGTTCTCCACCGACAGGTAGGACTCGCCGGCGGCGGCCGGGCCGATCCGGACGGCCTCGTCGGCGGCGCGGACGTGCGGGGCCGCGGCGTCGGCGTCGGAGTACACGGCGACCGACCGGACGCCCAGCGAGCGCAGGGTGCGGATGACGCGGACCGCGATCTCGCCGCGGTTCGCGACCAGGACGGTGTCGAACAGTGCCGATCCCATGGGGGCCCTCACATCCGGAAGACGCCGAAGGCCGGGTCGGCCAGGGGCGCGTTGGCGGCGACGGACAGGGACAGCCCGAGGACGGTGCGGGTGTCGGCGGGGTCGATGACGCCGTCGTCCCACAGCCGGGCGGTGGAGTAGTAGGGGTGTCCCTGCTCCTCGTACTGGGCGCGGATCGCGTCCGGGTCGGCGTTGCCGACGGTGCCGAGCACGGTGGCCGCCTGCTCGCCGCCCATGACCGAGATGCGGGCATTGGGCCACATGAACAGGAACCGGGGCGAGTACGCCCGCCCGCACATGGCGTAGTTGCCGGCGCCGAAGGACCCGCCGATGACGACGGTCAGCTTCGGCACCCGGGTGGAGGCGACGGCGGTGACCATCTTCGCGCCGTTGCGGGCGATGCCGCCCGCCTCGTACTCGCGACCGACCATGAACCCGGAGATGTTCTGCAGGAACACCAGCGGGATGCCGCGCTGGTCGCACAGCTCGACGAAGTGTGCGCCCTTGGTCGCGGACTCGGAGAACAGGATCCCGTTGTTGGCGACGATCCCGACGGGGTGGCCGTGGATCCGGGCGAACCCGGTGACCAGGGTGGTGCCGTACTCGGACTTGAACTCGGCGAACCGCGAGCCGTCGACGACGCGGGCGATGACCTCACGCACGTCGTAGGGGGTGCGGGTGTCGGTGGGCACCGCGGCGTAGAGCCCGGCGGGGTCGACGGCGGGCTCCTCGGTGGGGCGCACCTCCCACGGCCGCGGGGCACGCGGGCCGAGCGTCGCGACGATCGCGCGGACCCGGGCGAGCGCATCGGCGTCGTCGACGGCGAGGTGGTCGGTGACGCCGGAGACCTTCGCGTGCAGGTCCCCGCCGCCCAGCTCCTCGGCGGTGACGACCTCGCCGGTCGCGGCCTTCACCAACGGCGGGCCGCCCAGGAAGATCGTGCCCTGGTTGCGGACGATGACGGCCTCGTCGCTCATCGCGGGGACGTAGGCGCCACCCGCGGTGCAGGAGCCGAGGACGGCGGCGATCTGCGGGATGCCCTGCCCGGACATCTGCGCCTGGTTGTAGAAGATCCGGCCGAAGTGCTCGCGGTCGGGGAACACGTCGTCCTGCTCGGGCAGGTACGCGCCCCCGGAGTCCACCAGGTACACACACGGCAGCCGGTTGTGCAGCGCCACCTCCTGCGCGCGCAGGTGCTTCTTGACCGTCATCGGGTAGTAGGTGCCGCCCTTGACGGTCGCGTCGTTGGCCACGACCACGACCTCCCGGCCGGCGACCCGCCCGACCCCGGTGATCATCCCGGCGCCGGGGGCCTGGTCGTCGTACATGCCGTTCGCGGCCAGCGGGGACAGCTCCAGGAACGGCGACGACGGGTCCACCAGCGCATCCACCCGGTCGCGCGGCAGCAGCTTCCCGCGCTCGACGTGCCGGGCCCGCGAACGCTCCGGCCCGCCGAGCCGGGTCCGCTCCAGCCGGTCGCGCAGGTCGGCGACCAGGGCGCGGTGCGCGGCGTCGTTCTCCGCGGCGCGCGGCTCGGCCGGGTCCACCGCGGTGCCGAGCCGCGGGGCCTCCGGGGCCGGCGCGGGTGGGGCCTGCGGTGCCGTCATCGGTCCTCCCGGGGAACGCTGCCTGTTAATGACCGTTAACAGGTTAGCGGTTGTTAACACGTGGCGTCCAGAGCGGGCATCCCGCGGACTACGCTGGGGTGCGTGCGCCTGCTGCTGGTCGAGGACGAGAAGCCGCTCGCCGAGTTGGTCCGCCGCGGCCTCGCCGGGGAGGGGCACGAGGTGGAGGTCGCACACGACGGCCCCACCGGGCTGCAGCTCGCACTGACCGGCCGGCACGACGTGGTCATCCTCGACATCATGCTGCCGGGCCTGTCGGGCTACCGGATCCTGCAGCACCTGCGCGACCGCGGCGTGTGGACGCCGGTGCTCATGCTGACCGCCAAGGACGGCGAGTACGACGAGGCCGACGCCTTCGACCTCGGCGCGGACGACTACCTGACCAAGCCGTTCTCGTTCGTCGTGCTGCAGGCGCGGCTGCGTGCGCTGCTGCGCCGGGCCGGGGAGGCCGCACCGACCGTGCTGCGGGTCGGGGACCTCAGCCTCGACCCGGGCACGCACCGGGTGCACCGCGGCGAGACCGAGATCCCGCTGACCCCGCGCGAGTTCGGCGTGCTCGAGCACCTGATGCAGAACACCGGGCAGGTCGTGACCAAGACCGACATCCTGCGCTCGGTCTGGGACGCCCACTACGACGGCGAGGTCAACGTCGTCGAGGTCTACGTCGGCTACCTCCGCCGCAAGATCGACGCACCGTTCGGGACGCACAGCATCGAGACGCTGCGCGGCGTCGGCTACCGGATGTCCGAGCCCGCGCCCGCGCCGCCCCGCTGACCCGCGGGGACCTGCTCAGCGACGACGGTCGAACGGCCGCCGCGGGGACGGCGCCCCGACCGGCTCCCGCTCGGCCCGGGCGGGCTCGCGCCCGGCGTCCCGGGTGTCGCGGGACGTCTCCCGGCTGGCGACGGCGGTGCCGCCACGTCCCGCTGCCCGCGCGGCGTGACGACCGGCAACGGCCGGGTGGCGTTCTCGTCGAACGGGCTGCCGACGGTGTTCGGCCGGATCGGCAGCGGGCCGGTCGGCGGGTCGAGGCGACTGTGGGCGGGTGGTGCGGACACGTCGTCCTCCGGGTCGGGCGGGGTCGTCTCCGGACCGCTGTCCGGGGTCCGACCGTCCGTGCCCGCGCCGTGGGTGACGGCCGGGTCACCGGGCGTGCGCATCATGCCATCCGGAGCGGCGGTCCTGCGCGCCGACGCGCCCGCCCCCGCGGGGCCCGGGGACACCGGGCGGGCCGGGGCCTCCGGAGCAACCGCGGAGCCCATGACCGGGCGGACCGGAGCGGTGCCGCCCGAGGACGCGCCGTTCTGCGCCGTGCCGTCCTGCGCCGTGCCGTCCTGCGCCGTGCCGTCCTGCGCCGTGCCGTTCTGCGCCGTGCCGTTCTGCGCCGTGCCGTTCTGCGCCGTGCCGTTCTGTCCCAGCCACGCGTCCGGGCCGAAGCCGGCAGGCTCCTCGGCCCGTGTCCACGGCGACCGCGTCGTCACCCGCCGGATCGGACCGGAGGGCCGGTCGTCGCACAGCTCCGCGGCCGGCTCGCCGTCGAGCCCGGCACCGGCGTCCACCGGTCCGGAGGTCTCCTCCTCGGGCAGCGGCGCCGTCACGGCGGGCACGGTGACCCGGAACCGGGCCCCGCCCAGCTCGGGCGACGAGGTCGCCTCGACGGCCCCGCCGTGCGCCGCGACCAGCTCGGCGACGATCGCCAGGCCGAGCCCGGAGCCACCGTCACCGCGGGAGCGGGCCTCGTCGAGCCGCACGAAGCGCTCGAAGACCCGGGCGCGGTCGGCCTCGGGGACACCGTTGCCGTCGTCGTCGACCTCGATCACCGCGAGGTCGCCCTCGGCCCGGACCGACACCGCGACCGTCGACGACGCGTGCCGCTTGGCGTTGTCGACCAGGTTGCGCAGCACCCGGACCAGCTGCCCGCGGTCGCCGACCACCCGGACGGGCTCACTCGTCACCCGGACCGCGACGGCGGTCTCGGCCGACGGACGCTCCCGCTCGGCGTCGGCGATCTCGTCGAGGTCGACCTCCTCGCGGCGCGGCGCGATGCCGCGCTCGTCGGCGCGGGCGAGGAACAGCAGGTTCTCGACCAGGCCGGTCAGCCGGGAGGCCTCCCCGCGCAGGACGTCGACGGTGGCCCGGTCCGCGGACGCCTCCGGCATGCCCGAGCCGAGCAGCTCCAGACCGGTCGACACGGTCGCGAGCGGGCTGCGCAGCTCGTGACTGGCGTCGGCGACGAAGCGGCGCTGGGTCGCCTGGGAGGACTCGATCCGCCCGAGCATCTGGTTCATGGTGCGAGCGAGACGGCCGACCTCGTCGCGGGCGACCGGCTCGTCGACGCGCTGGGAGAGGTCCTTGTCCCCCATCCCGGCGACCCGGGACCGCATGTCCTCCACCGGGCGCAGCGCGCGGCCGGCGAACAGGTAGGTGAAGCCGCCCGCGACCAGTACCAGCAGCGGGACCCCGCCCGTGACGAGCCAGGTGACGAGGTCGACGGCGCGGTGCATCTGGTCGGTCGGCTGCGCGGAGTAGATGGTGATCGGCCGGTCGAAGGCCCGCACACCGAGCCCGACGACCATCATGTTCTCGGTCTCGAGCGGGCCGGGCTCCGGTTCCGGGCCGCCCGCGTCGTGGAAGGTGACCGGCACGTCCATCTGGGAGCGCGTCTCGTGCGGGGCGAGGACCCAGTCCACCAGCTTCGGCTGCCCGTCCAGCGGCTCGGACGAGGCGAACACCTCGATGTTGCGGCCCTCGCCGTTCGACCCGACCCGGTCGTCCGGCGCCCCCGTCCGGTCGCTCCAGGCCGTGACGACCTGCACCAGGTCGGTGCGGCGGGCGGTGGTCACCACCGCGTTCTCCTTGGCCGGGTCGCCGGGGCGGTAGTCGGCGAAGTTGGCCTGGATACGCTCGGCCACCTGCTGGGCGTTGGCCAGGAGCGCCTCCTCGGTGTTGCGCTTCAGCTGGCTCTCGAGGACCAGCACCAGCGACACACCGGCGACGACGAGCACCATCGCGACCGCCGTCGCCGCCGCGAGGGCGGACGCGGCGCGCACGCCGAGACGCTCGCGCATCCGGCGCAGGGTCCTCATCACGCTCACGAGGGTATCGCCGCCGACCTGTGCGGAGCCTGAGACGGACCGCACGGCGCGTTAACAACCGTTAACCGGCGACGCTACGATCGACCGATGGTCGCAGCAGGACCCTCCCCCGCGGACGGCGCGGGCGCGCGCACGGAGGCCCCGTCGCGGCGCGAGCAGATCCTCACCGAGGCGGCCCGGCTGTTCGCCCGGCACGGCTTCCACGGGGTGAGCATCGCCGACCTGGGCGCTGCGGTCGGCGTCAGCGGCCCCGCCCTCTACCGGCACTTCCCCGGCAAGGAGGCGCTGCTCGCCGAGCTGCTCATCGACATCTCCGAGCGCCTGCTCGACGGCGGCCGCGCCCGCGTGCACCACGACGACCCCCGTGCCGCGCTGGCCGACCTCGTCGACTTCCACGTCGCGTTCGCGACCCGCGAGCCGGAGCTGATCGTCGTGCAGGACCGGGACCTGGCGAACCTGCCCGAGGAGCCGCGCCGCACCGTGCGGCGGCTGCAGCGCACCTACGTCGAGCTGTGGGTGGACACGCTGCGCCGGGCACACCCCGACGTCGCCCCGGCCGAGGCCCGCACCGTCGCCCACGGGGTGTTCGGCCTGCTCAACTCCACGCCGTACGCACCGCGGGCCGAGCAGCCGTCCCCGCGCGGGGCGGACGCCAGGGCCGCGGTGCTGCGCCGGATGGCGCTGGCCGCGCTGGCGGTCGCCCCGGCCTGAGCAGCACCGGCCGGAGCACCCGTCAGGCCCCGACGGGCTCCCGTTCGGGATCCACGGCGACCGGCGCGACGGCGGCCCGGGCCCGCCGGTCCTCCCGGCGCGCGACGACGAGCAGCCGCAGCCCGTTCAGGCACACCAGCACCGTGGACAGCTCGTGCCCGGCGACGCCGACGACCAGCGGCAACGTCCCGATCAGGTCCCACCCGACCAGGACCACGATCACCGTGGCGGCGAAGGCCAGGTTCGCCCGCGCGATCCGCCGAGCCCGCCGGGCCAGCACGACCAGCGGGGCCAGCGAGCCGAGCGGGTCACGGGTGAGCACGCCGTCGGCGGCCTCCAGGGACAGCGCCCCCGCCCCCTCGGAGACCACGAGGCCGACGTCGGCCGACGCGAGCAGCGGCGCGTCGTTGATGCCGTCGCCCGCGGCGAGCACCCGGCGGCCCCGGGCCTGCTCGGCGCGGACGACCTCGACCTTGCCGTCGGGCAGCAGCCCGGCCCGCACCCGGGTCAGGCCGAGCCGGTCGGCGAGCACCCGGGCCGGGCGCTCGGCGTCGCCGGTGAGGACCTGCGGGTCGCCGCCGACCTCGCGGCGCAGCGCGGCCAGCGCGGTCGCGGCACCCGGACGCGGCTCGTCGGACAGCCCGACCACCCCGGCGGGCTCGCCGTCCACCAGCACGACGACGGCGGTGCGCCCCGCCTCCTGCAGCGCGGCGACCCCGGGGACCTCCACGTCACCGGCGAGCTCCGGGCGCCCGACGGCGACGGTCCGCCCGCCGACGACCGCCCGCACACCCTCGCCCGGGACGGCGGTGAACCCCTCGGCGTGGGGCAGGTGCAGGCCGCGCTCCAGGGCGTGCGCGCGCACCGCCCGGCCCAGTACGTGCTCGCTGCCGGCCTCGGCGGCCCCGGCCAGGGCGAGCAGCTCGTCGGCGCGACGGGACCCGAGCGGGGTCACCGACACCACCTGCGGGCGACCGGAGGTCAGCGTGCCGGTCTTGTCCAGGACCACGGTGTCGACCTCGGCGAGCGCCTCCAGCACGGTGACGTCCTTGACCAGCGTCCCGCGCCGGCCGGACACCGCGACCGCGGCGAGCAGCGGCGGCATCGTCGCGAGCACGATCGCGCACGGCGAGGCCACGATCATGAAGACGATCGCGCGCAGCAGCGTCTCGGTGAACGGGGCACCGAGCAGCAGCGGTACCGCGAGCAGCAGCACCGTCCCCGCGACGACCAGCACCGAGTAGCGCTGCTCGACGCGCTCGATGAACAGCTGGCGGCCCGCCTTGGTCTCGGCGGCCCGCTCGACCTGCGCGGCGACCCCCGCGACGACGGTGTCCGCGGCGTCGCGCGAGACCCGGACCCGCAGCACCCCGGTGCCGTTGACGGTGCCCGCGAGGACCGGGTCGCCCGGTCCGGTACGGGCCGGGACCGGCTCACCGGTCAGCGCGGAGGTGTCGACCTCCGAGACCCCGCCGAGCACGGTGCCGTCGCCGGGGACCCGCTCACCCGGACGCACCAGCACCGCCTGTCCCGCGACGAGCCCGGCGGCGGGGACGACACGCTCGGTGCCGTCCTCGTCCACGACGGTGGCGGTCTCCGGGGCGAGGTCCAGCAGGGCGTCGATGCTGGCCCGGGTGCGGGCGGTCATGACCGATTCCAACGCCCCGGAGGTCGCGAAGATGACGATGAGCAGGCCGCCGTCGAACCACTGCCCGATCGCGGCCGCGGCCACCGCGGCGACGATCATCAGCAGGTCGACGTCGAGCCGCTTCTCCCCGAGCGCACGCAGGCCCTCGAGCGCGGGTTCCCAGCCGCCGAGGACGTAGCAGGCCAGGTACAGGCCGACGACCACCGCGGACGGCGCGCCGAGCAGGTCGGCCCCGAGGGCCGCCAGGAAGGCCAGCAGGGAGGCCCCGGCCCAGCGGACCTCGGGCAGGGTCAGAGCGGATCGCATGCGTGGGACCGTACCTGCGCATGCACGAAGATACGCAGTCAGTCATCCACATGGTGAGACGGGGGACCATCCGCGCAGTCACGCAGGTATCCTCGGCGTCGTGCACGAGTCCATCCACGGCTTCGCGATGCCGCCCGAGGACGAGGTCCGCCGGGTGGCGGACGCGATGCGCATGCTCTCCGACCCGACCCGGGTCAAGATCCTCTGGGCGCTGATGCAGGGCGAGTCCTCGGTGGCGTGCCTCGCCGACCTGGTCGGCGCCGCCCCCACCGCGGTGAGCCAGCACCTGTCGAAGCTGCGGCTGTCCGGTCTGGTCGAGAACCGGCGCGAGGGGACCTACGTGTACTACACCGTGGAGGACGCGACCGTCCGCGCCGTGCTGGAGCGGATGCTCGGGCAGGGCACGGTCGTCGACGGGTAGGTCCGCGGCGGGGCGGGTACGCGGATCGGGAGGACACAACCGATCTTCCCGGAGGAGTGCACCCCCATGCCCCAGCTCAGCATCGGTACCGAGAACGGCAGCCCGGTCGAGCTGCACTACACCGACCAGGGCTCCGGCGCCCCCGTCGTGCTGATCCACGGCTGGCCGCTGTCGGGGAGGTCCTGGGAGAAGCAGGTCCCCGCGCTGGTCGACGCCGGCCACCGGGTCGTGACCTACGACCGTCGCGGCTTCGGCCAGTCGTCCCAGCCCTGGGACGGCTACGACTACGACACCTTCGCGGACGACCTGCACGCCCTGCTCGTGCACCTCGACCTGCGCGAGGCCACCCTCGTCGGGTTCTCGATGGGCGGCGGCGAGGTCGTCCGCTACATCGCGAAGCACGGCACCGACCGGGTCGCCCGCGCCGTGCTGGCCGCCGCCGTGCCGCCGTACCTCTACCGGTCCGACGACAACCCCGACGGCGGTCTCGACGACGCCACCATCGAGCAGTTCCAGGGCGGCGTCACCGGTGACCGGATCGCCTTCCTGGAGGAGTTCACGTCGAACTTCTTCGCCGCGGGCGACCGGACCGACCTGATCAGCGAGCCGAACCGCGCCTACCACCGCGCGATCGCCGAGTTCGCGTCGCCGAAGGGCACCCTGGACTGCATCACCGCGTTCGGACGCACCGACTTCCGCGACGACGTGCAGAAGGTCTCCGACGCCGGCGTCCCGACCCTGGTCATCCACGGCGACGCCGACGCGATCGTCCCATTCGAGGTCTCCGGCAAGCGCTCGCACGAGGCGATCGAGGGCGCGCAGCTCGTGCTCGTCGAGGGAGGCCCGCACGGTCTCAACGCGACCCACCCCGACGAGTTCAACGCCGCGCTGCTCGACTTCCTGAAGGCCTGAGCGCCCACCCCGGGTTCCGCTGTGGGCGGAACCCGGGGACCGCGGCCGCCGTCCGGCCCTACCGTGCCCCCATGAGCGAACCCCTCTGGCGGCACGCACTCGGTCGTGAGCTGCGACGACGCCGGCACGCCCGCGGTGAGACCCTGCACGCGACGGCCGGGCGCGCCGGGGTGTCCCCGCAGTACCTCTCGGAGGTGGAGCGGGGCCGCAAGGAGCCCTCCAGCGAGATGATCGCCGCCGTCGCCGGGGCGCTCGGGACCGACCTGGCCGCGCTGACCCGTGGCGTCGCCGACGGTCTCGCGACGGCGCCGCGGGCACGCGGGCCGCAGTGCGCCTACGCGCTGGCGGCCTGACCCGGCGCCGCTCAGCGACGCTCGCGGGTGCGCGGCGGCTGCGGTTCGAGCACGGTGTCGAGCAGGCCGTAGTCCCGGGCCGCGGACGCGGTGAACACACGGTCGTGGTCGGTGTCGGCGCGCAACCGCTCGACCGTCTGCCCGGTGTGCCGGGCCAGGATCTCCTCGATGTCGGCGCGGATCCGGACCAGCTCGTCGGCCTGCAGGATCAGGTCCGGGATGGACCCGCGGCCCTGCGCCGCCGGCTGGTGCAGCACGACCCGGGCGTGCGGCAGCGCGCCGCGACGGCCCTCGGTCCCGGCGGCGAGCAGCACCGCACCCACCGAGACGGCCTGGCCGACACACGTCGTCGCGACCGGGCAGCGGACGTGGCGCAGCGTGTCGTAGATGCCGAGCATCGCGCTGGGGTCGCCGCCCCCGCAGTTGACGTAGAGCTGCACCTCGCGGTCGGGGTCGTCGGCCTCCAGGAACAGCAGCTGGGCGATCAACGCGTTCGCCACGCCCGCGTCGATCTCGGTGCCCAGGTAGACGACCCGCTCGGTGAGCAGGTGGGAGTAGACGTCGAGGACCCGCTCGCCGCCCGGGGTGCGGGCGATGACGTTCGGGATCGTGTAGGTGCTCACCGCCGTCACCGACCCACGCCGAAGCCGGTCGGGACGGCACCGCGGCGCGGCACCACCTGGTCGAAGGAGTCGACGACGGCGTCGACGAAGCCGTAGTCGAGCGCCTCGGCCGCGGAGTACCAGCGGTCGTGCAGCGAGTCGGTGAAGATCCGGTCCACCGGCTGCCCGGTGTCCCGGGCGATCAGGCCGAGCACGGTGTCGCGGGTGTGACGCAGGTCGTCGGCCTGCAGCTCGATGTCGACGGCCGTCCCGCCGATCCCCGACGAGCCCTGGTGCATCAGCACCCGCGAGTGCGGAAGCGCGCGGCGCTTGCCCGGGGTGCCCGCCGAGAGCAGGAACTGCCCGGCGCTGTAGGCGATGCCGAGCACGAGCGTCGAGACGTCGCAGGGCACCAGCCGGAACAGGTCCCGCAGCGCCAGCATCGCCGGCACCGACCCGCCGGGCGAGTGGATCCAGAAGGCGATGTCGGCGTCCGGGTCACGGGCGGCCAGTGCCACGACCTGGGTGGCGAGCAGGGTGCCGTTGTCGTCGTCGAGGGGGCCGTCGAGCACCACGACGCGCTGGTCGTAGAGGTCGCGGCGGGCGCGGTCGTCGAAGCGCGGGGTGCGCGGTGAGTCGCTCATGACGCCACCGTGGCCGGGGGACGGCCCGGTCCGCGCCCGGTTCTGCCCTGGGCAGCTCCGCCCAGGGCGAACGCGCCGGTCAGCCGGGGCGACCGCCGCCCGGGTGTCGGTCGGCGAACACGTCGTAGCCGGCACCCTGGTCTCCCTGGACCAGGCGGCGCAGCGCCTCCTGCGCCGCGGCCCGCGGGTCGGCGGCCGCCTCGCCGGTGACCGGCTGCGGGCCGGTCGAGGACGCGTCGAGGTAGGGCCGGGGCCGCGACGGCGGCGGGGCCGGCGCGGGCCGCGGCGGCGGGGCGTGCGCGTCGGGCGGGGGCGCGACCGGGTCGTCGATCCCGCCACCGTTCCCGGCCGGGCGCGGGCGCGGCGTCACCTCGTCGGGACCGCGGTGCCGGGCCGCGGCCGACGGCTCCGGGGACGGCCGCGGCCCGACGCCCTCCCGCCCGGTCGCGGCGACGACGATGCGGTCCCCGGCCGGGTTCCGGCCGGCGTCGACCGGGCCGGCGTCGCCCGGCTCCTCGGGCAGGTGGGCCAGCGCCGCGCGCAGATCCGCCAGCGGCAGCGGCCGGGTCCTCGTGACCGCGAACGCGACCCGCCCGGCCAGCGCGATGCCCGGCCAGCCCTGCGAGGCCAGCGCCAGGCGCTCGCCGACCCGGTCGCAGAGCCCGGCCAGATGCCGGTCCGAGGCACCGGGCACGACCAGCGCGAACTCGCGCTCGGACAGCCGCAGGGCCGCGTCGACCGGGCCGAGCGGCTGGGTCATCGCCGCCGCGACCTGGTGGGCGGCGAACCAGGCGGCGCGGTCGTCGTCGTGCACGAGGGAGCCGTCGAGGCCGGGCAGGTCGAACAACGCGACGCCGACGGGCAGGGTCTCCGGCCCCGCCGGACCGGCGAAGCGGTCCAGGGCCTCGGCGGTGGGCAGACCGCTCGCCGGGTCGACCGCGGCGGCGGCACGAGCGGCCGCGGCGCGCTGGGCGTCGGCCAGCTGGGACCGCAGCTCACGCGTGCCGGCCCGGGCCGACAGCAGCCGGTCGATCATGTGGTTGAGCGAGGTCGTCGCCCAGGCCTCGCCGGTGGTACCCGCCGAGGCCGCCGGGTCGCCGCCGGTCGGCATCGAGGAGCCGAGCAGCTCGTCGACCGTGCGCCGTACCGAGGCCGGCAGCCGGTCCCCCAGCGCGAACCGCAGCCGCGCGAGCTCGGTCCCGGCCTGGGCGCGGGCGTAGCCCCAGCGGCCGAGGAACACCCGCCCGGCCTCGCCCTGCTCGCGCGGGTCGCGGGTGTACTGGTCGGTCGCGACCAGGAACGCACCCGCCCCGGGCCCGAGCGCGACCACGCTCCACTCCGACGCCAGCGGCTCGTCCGGGTCCAGCACCACGAGGTGGACGCCGTCCGGCACGTCGTGCACCCCGCCGTCGGCGAACGCGACGACGACGTGCATCCCGGCCTGGGCCATCCGCGCGTAGACCTCGCGCTCGCGGTCGAAGAAGCGCAGCTGCTGGAACAGCGCGACGACGACCGTCGGGTCCTCCCGCGGCCCGGACATCACCGCGCGCTCGATGGAGTGCGACAGGTGCACGAGCAGCCGCTTCGACGCCGGCTCCGGGCGCGCGCCCGAGGCCCGCTCCCAGGCCTCGCGGCGGCCCTCGGACAACCCGTCGACGTAGGCCTGCTCCGAGGCCACCCGGACGGCGTGGGCAAGCGGTCCCTCGGACATGGGTGACCTCCGGTCGTCGGACGGCGCCCGGTTCGCGACACGGGATCACGCCGTGTGTCGACCCAACAACCGCGGGTCGCCGGGGGCAACCGGTGGCCGGGTACGTCCGGTGGGACCACAGGTCACTGCGACCAGCGGTGTGACGACCGCCGGTCCGTCCATCGCGCAGCCGAGCGGGAGGACGAACGCGACGAACGGCGCTCAGCCGTCGAGAGCGGCGACGGCGCGGCGGGCCGCGATCGGGTCGGCCGCGGCGCAGGCCGCGCGGGCCCGCTCCCGGCACTGCTCCACCGTCAGCCCGGCCAGGTTCGCCCCGACCGCGGCGAGCGCACCCGAGCCCATCGACAGGCTCGCGACGCCGAGCCCCACCAGCACCGCGGCGAGCCCCGGGTCGGCCGCGGCCTCACCGCAGACCCCGACCGGGGTGCCGGTGCGCGCCGACGCCTCGCCGAGCAGCCCGATCAGCCGCAGCAGCGCCGGCTGCCACGGGTCGTTGAGCGCGGCCACCGGCCCGGACTGGCGGTCCGCGGCGAACAGGTACTGGGCCAGGTCGTTGGTGCCGACCGAGACGAAGTCGACCTCGGCCATGATCTCGTCGGCGGTGAGCACCGCGGCCGGGATCTCGATCATCACGCCGGCCTGGGAGATGCCGTGCGCCCGGCAGCGCTGCACGAACCAGCGCGCCTCCTCGGCGGTGGCGACCATCGGCGCCATCACCTTGAGCGCGACGCCGGTCTCCTTCGCCGCGGCGGCGAGCGCGGCGAGCTGGCGCTCCAGCACGCCGTCGCCGTTGCCGGGGACGCGGGCGATCCGCAGGCCGCGCACGCCCAGCGCCGGGTTGGGCTCGCCGTCGAGCGACAGGAACGGCAGCGGCTTGTCCGCGCCGGCGTCGAGGGTGCGGGCGGTGACCGGCTTGCCGGCGAACGCGGACAGCACCGCGGTGTAGACCTCGCGCTGGGTGGCCTCGGACGGCTCCTCGGCCGCGGAGAGGAACGCGAGCTCGGTGCGGAACAGGCCGACGCCCTCGGCCCGGGCCTCCGCGGCCTTCGCCGCGCCGGGGCCGTCGCCGACATTGGCCAGGACCGGCACGACACGGCCGTCGGCGGTGCGGCCGGCACCGTCCCACTCGGCGGTGACCGAGGCGGCGGCGGCGAACGCGGTGGCCTCGTCGAGGGTGGCGACCTCGACGACCTCACCGGTGCCGCCGTCGACGGTCAGCGCGGCGCCCTCGGCGATCCGGGTCGCGCCCGCGCAGCCGACGACCGCGGGGATCCCCAGCGAACGCGCGAGGATCGCGGTGTGGCTGGTCGGGCCGCCCTGCTCGGTGACCAGGGCGAGCGCGACGCCCGGCTTCAGCCCGGCGGTGTCGGCCGGGGCCAGGTCGGTCGCGACGAGCACGGCGGGCGCGTCCAGGTCGGCGACGCCCGGCGCGGGCAGCCCCAGCAGCTCCGCGACGATCCGGTCGCGCACGTCGTGGATGTCGCGGGCGCGCTCGGCCATGTAGCCGCCCATCGACGACAGCATCTCGGCGAACGAGTTCGCGGCCTCCCACACCGCGCGCGCGGCGGGCCGCCCCTGCTCGGTGACCAGCGCCTGCGCGCTCTCCAGCAGCGCCGGGTCGCCGACCATCGTCACGGTCGCCTCCAGCACCTCGCGCGCGTCGCCGGTGACGGTCGCGGCGCGCGCGGTCAGGCGCTGCGACACCAGCTCGACGGCCGGCGCGATCCGCGCGGCCTCGGCGGCGGCGTCGGCCGGGGCGGGGCCGGCGGCCGGCTCGCCCGGCGGCTCGGCGACGCGGACGACGCGGCCGCCGGCGCGGCCGGGGCTGGCGGGGATTCCGGTGAGGGCGGTCGTGCTCGGCATGAGTGGCTCCCGGGGTTACTTCGACGTGACCCGTTGACAAACACAGTAAAACCCACATACTCAGACACAAGCAAGCATCGAAGCGGGAGCGAACAAAGATGTACGCAGCGGAGCGTCAGCAGTGGCTGCTCGACCGGACCCGGGACCGGGGCCGGGTCGACGTGGCCGCTGTCGCCGAGGAGCTCGATGTCACCCCCGAGACCATCCGACGGGACCTCGGGGCCCTGGAGCGCCAGGCCCTCGTCCGGCGGGTGCACGGCGGGGCGATCCCGTCGGACCTGCTGAACTTCGAGCCCGGGGTCGGCCAGCGCGACAGCCAGTTCGGCGCGGAGAAGGAGCGGATCGCCAAGGCCGCCCTCGCCGAGCTGGGCACCGCCGCGACCGTCCTGCTCGACGCCGGGACCACGACCTCCCGGCTCGCGAGCACCCTGCCCCGCGAGCGCGACGTCACCGTCGTCACCAACTCGCTGCCGATCGCGTCCTCGCTGGCCGGGCGCCCGAACGTGGACCTGCGGCTGCTCGGCGGCCGGGTCCGCGGGACGACGCTGGCCACCGTCGACGACTGGGGCACCGAGGTGCTGGCCGGTCTCACGATCGACGTCGCCTTCATCGGGACCAACGGCTTCTCCGTGGCGCGCGGCCTCACCACACCGGACACCGGCGAGGGCGCGACCAAGCGGGCGATGCTGCGCGCCGCCCGCCGCACCGTCGTCCTCGCCGACGCCAGCAAGTTCGGCTCCGACCAGTTCGTCCGCTTCGGCACGCTGGCCGAGGTCGACACGCTGATCACCGACACCGGCCTCGACCCGGCGGACGCCGCCGAGTTGGAGGCCGCCGGCCCGAAGGTGGTACGCGCATGACCCCCCGCACGCTCCCGACCCCGCCCATGTTCGTGACGGTCACCCCGAACCCGAGCCTGGACCGGACGATCGCGCTGCCGCACCTGGTGCGCGGCGAGGTGCACCGCGCCGGGTCCGTCCGGGTCGACCCCGGCGGCAAGGGCGTCAACGTCGCCCGTGCGCTGGCCTCGGCCGGGCACCGGGCGGTGGCCCTGATGCCGTCGGGCGCCACCCCCGGTGAGCGCCTCGCGGCGCTGCTGGAGCCGACCGACGTCACGACCGTCGCCGTCCCCGTCGCCGAGGCCACCCGGGTCAACATCACCCTGGTCGAGCCGGACGGCGTCACCACCAAGATCAACGAGCCGGGCCCGCGGCTGTCCGCCGACGAGGTCGAGGCGTTGTTCCAGCGCGCCTGCGCCCTCGGCGCGGGCGCCACCTGGCTGGTCAGCTGCGGGTCGCTCCCCCCGGGGGTCGGCGACGACTTCCACGCCGAGCTGACCCGGCGCTGCCGCCGTCCCGGCCTGAAGGTCGCGATCGACACCTCGGACGCGCCGCTGCACCACGCCGTCGCGGCGGCCCCCGACCTCGTGAAGCCCAACCACGCCGAGCTGGCCGAGCTCGTCGGGCGCCCCCTGGGCAGCCTCGGCGACGTGCTGCTGGCCGCCCGCGAGCTGCGTGCCCGCGGGATCGGCGCGGTCCTGGTCAGCCTGGGTGCCGGTGGCGCCCTGCTGGTCGACCGGTCCGGCGAGTACCACGCCCGGACCCCTCCGATCACCGTGCTCAGCACGGTGGGCGCCGGTGACTCCACCCTGGCCGGGTTCCTGGCCGCGGGTGGGGAGGGACCCGACGCCCTGCGGCAGGCCGTGGCCTACGGCGCCGCCGCCTGCCGGCTGCCCGGCTCCGCCACGCCGGGTCCGGCCGACATCCGAATCGACGACGTCGAACTGGCCCCCACGCCGGACGTCACCCTCGCCCTCACCGGAGATGCCGCATGACTGCCCTGATCACCGCTGATCTGGTCGACCTCGACGTGCCGTCGGCCGACCGGAAGACCGCCGTCACCGCGCTCGCCGAGCGCCTGGTGAAGGCCGGCCGGGTCACCGATCTCGACCGGTTCCTCGCCGACATCGAGGCCCGCGAGGCCCAGATGCCGACCGGCCTGGAGGGCGGCATCGGCATCCCGCACTGCCGTTCCGCGGCCGTCACCGAGCCGACCCTGGCCTTCGGCCGGGCGCCGTCGGGTGTCGACTTCGGCGCCGAGGACGGCCCCGCCGACCTCATCTTCATGATCGCCGCCCCCGAGGGCGGGAACACCGACCACATGACGGTGCTCGCTGCGCTGGCCCGTCGCCTGGTCCGTGCCTCGTTCAAGAACGAGCTCCGCAACGCCACCGACCCGGCCGCCGTCGCGACCTTCATCCAGCAGGAGGTGGGAGCGTGAAGCTCCTCGCCGTCACCGCATGCCCGACGGGCATCGCCCACACCTACATGGCCGCCGAGGCCCTCGAGGTCGCCGCCGAGGAGGCGGGTCACGAGATCGTCGTCGAGACCCAGGGCTCCGCGGGCTCGACGCCCTTCACCCAGACCCAGCTCGACGAGGCCGAGGCGATCATCCTCGCCGCCGACGTCGAGGTGCGGGACAAGGAGCGCTTCGCGCACCTGCCGACCGTCACCTCCCCGGTCAAGAAGGCCATCGGCGGCGCGCCGGGCCTGATCGAGCAGGCCGTCGCGAAGGCCACCGCCCAGCCGAAGGGCTCCGCCGCGGCCGCCGTCCCGGCCCAGCGCGACGGGTCCGACCTGGACACCAAGAACTTCGGAGCCGGCTTCGGCTCGAAGCTGCGCGGCTGGCTGATGACCGGCGTCTCCTACGTCATCCCGTTCGTCGCCGCCGGCGGTCTGCTGATCGCGCTGGGCTTCGCCCTGGGCGGCTACCAGATCACCGAGGCGCCCGACGTCGTCTCCTTCGGTGACGACGGCGTCGCCTCGGTCGTGTTCGACCCGGGTGCCATGCAGTCCTGGGCCGCGCTGTTCTTCCAGGTCGGTGGCCTCGCGTTCGGCTTCCTGGTCCCGGTCCTGGCCGGCTTCATCGCCTACGCCATCGCCGACCGCCCGGCCCTGGTGCCCGGATTCGTCGGCGGCATGATCGCCGTCCAGACCCACGCCGGGTTCCTCGGCGGCCTGGTCGCCGGTCTGCTCGCCGGTGCGGTCGTCTACGGCCTCAAGCTGTGGCAGCCGCCCCGCGCCCTGGCCGGGATCATGCCGGTGCTGGTGCTGCCGCTGATCGGTACCGCCGTCGTCGGGGCGATCATGTTCCTGGTCGTCGGCACACCGCTCGCGGCCGCCACGACCGGCCTGACCAACTGGCTCAACGGCCTCTCGGGCACCAACGCGATCCTGCTCGGCGCCCTGCTCGGCCTGATGATGGCCTTCGACATGGGCGGCCCGGTCAACAAGGCCGCCTACGCCTTCGCCGTCGCCGGGCTGTCCACCGGCTCCGAGACCGCGCTGATGATCATGGCCGCGGTCATGGCCGCCGGCATGACCCCGCCGCTGGCGCTGGCACTGGCCACCGCCGTCCGCAAGAACCTGTTCACCAAGGCCGAGCAGG
Organism: Pseudonocardia sp. ICBG1034; assembly: GCF_020131375.1. Lineage (NCBI taxonomy): Bacteria > Bacillati > Actinomycetota > Actinomycetes > Pseudonocardiales > Pseudonocardiaceae > Pseudonocardia > Pseudonocardia sp. ICBG1034. The sequence goes on along the minus strand of NZ_JAHLEK010000015.1, from coordinate 407,473 downwards.
AGAACGGGCGCGCCGCCTGGCTGCTGGGTGCCTCCTTCATCACCGAGGGCGCGATCCCGTTCGCCGCGGCCGACCCGCTGCGGGTCATCCCGTCGCTGATGGCCGGGTCCGCGGTCGCCGGCTCGCTGTCGATGGCCTTCGGCGCGACCCTGCGGGCCCCGCACGGCGGCATCTTCGTGGTCCCGCTGATCGGCAACCCGTTCGCCTACCTGCTGGCGATCATCGCGGGCACCCTGGTCTCCGCCGCCCTGGTCGTCGGCCTGAAGTCGGCCCGCCGCACCCCGGCCCCGGCCGCCGCCGAGCAGACCGCCACCGCCCCGGCCGCCGCGCCGGTCGCGGGCTGACCCACCCGAGAGAAGGAGCACCCACCATGGCCGAGCGCCGTGTGAAGGTCGGTTCGTCGGTCGGGCTGCACGCCCGCCCCGCCAACCTGTTCGTGACCGCTGCCAAGGAGCAGGGGGTCAAGGTGAGGATCGGGACCGCCGACGGCGAGCGTGGTCCGGTCGACGCCGCCTCGATCCTGTCGGTGATGGGCCTGGGAGTGAAGTCCGGCGAGGAGGTCGTGCTGACCTCCTCCGACGACGAGCAGGGCGAGGCCGCCGTCGCGGCCCTGGCCGAGCTGCTGGAGCAGGACCTCGACGCGAGCTGACCCCGCGTCACCCGGTACGACCCCGACGCCCCGCCGCGCCTCCCGCGCGGCGGGGCGTCCGGCCGTCCGCACCCCGGTCCCGCCGCCGCTGCCGAGATCCCGCAGCTCAGTCCCGCAGGACGGCCACCCCGCGCGGGGGCAGGGTGCCTGCCGGGCCGGCGAGCACCTCCGTCGCGCCGAGCGGCCCCAGGTCGACGGGGGCGTCGGTCCGGTTGACGACGAACCGGAAGCCGTCGCGGCGGACCAGCTCCACCCGGCCCACCAGCTCGCCGGGCAGCTCGGGGGCGATCCCGGCGGCGGCCAGCAGGCGTCGCAGCAGCGGGGCGCGGTCGGCGAGGCGGGTCGGGACGTAGGTCGCCGACCCGTCCCCGACCGGGCGGCGGGTCACCGCGGGCAGCCCGGCGAGGTCTCCCGCGGCCGGGTCGGTACCGCCGCCGGTCCAGCGGGCGAGCACCTCGACGGCCGGGTCCACCACCTGCACGGCCTCGCTCCACAGGTCACCGGTGGAGCCGTCGTCGAGCTCGACGACGGCGCCCGGGTCGAGCGGCGCGAACTCCTCGACCCGGATGCCCAGCAGGTCGCGCAGCGCGCCCGGGTAGCCGCCGAGGACGGCGTGCGCGTCGTCGTCGACGGTGCCGGAGAAGTAGGTGGTGACCAGGTGCCCACCGGCCCCGACGTAGGCGGTCAGCGCGGCCGCCCGGTCCGGGCCGACCACGTGCAGCACCGGGGCGACGACCAGCCCGTAGCCGGACAGGTCCGCGTCGGCGGACGTGACGTCGGCCCGCACCCCGGCGTCGAGGAACGCCCGGTACCAGCCGAGTGCCTCGGCCTTGTAGCGCAGCTCGGTGGTCGGGGTGAACGGCTGCTCGGCCGCCCACCACGACGGCCAGTCCCACAGCACCGCGGCCGGCGCGGGGACCCGTCGCGCCCCGGCGACCGGGGCCAGGTCGCGCAGAGTCGCCCCGAGCGCGGTGACGTCGCGGAACAGCGCCGAGGCCGGCCCGGCGTGCGGCACCATCGCCGAGTGGAACTTCTCCGCGCCCGCCGCGGACTGGCGCCACTGGAAGAAGCAGAGCGCGTCGGCGCCGTGCGCGAGGTGGGTGAGCGCGTCGCGGGCGAGCTCCCCGGGGCGCTTGGCGCGGTTGACCGGCTGCCAGTTCACCGCCGACGTCGAGTGTTCCATCAGCCACCACGGGTGCCCGCCGGCGAGGTTGCCGGTGAGGTTGGCCGAGAACGACAGCTCGTCGCGGGCGTCCGGGCCGGGGAACACGTAGTGGTCGTTGGCGACGACGTCGACCTCGGGCGCCCAGGTCGCGTAGTCCATGCCGCTGGTCTCGCCCATCACCATGAAGTTGGTGGTCACGGGCACGTCCGGGGTGAGCGCGCGCAGCAGGTCCCGCTCCGCGCGCAGGTGGTCGAGCAGGGCGTCGGAGGAGAAGCGGGCGAAGTCGAGCTGCTGGGTCGGGTTCGGGTGGGTGCCCGGGCCGGTGCGGCGCGGGGTGCCGATCTCGTCCCAGTCGCCGTAGTGCTGGGACCAGAACGCGGTGCCCCAGGCGTGGTTGAGCCGGTCGAGGTCGCCGTAGCGGCGCTGCAGCCAGGCCCGGAACGCGACCCGGGCGTCGTCGGAGTGGTCGTGGACGTCGTGGCAGCCCAGCTCGTTGGACACGTGCCAGGCGGCGAGCGCGGGGTGGTCGCCGTAGCGGCGGGCGAGCCGCTCGACCAGGGCGAGGGCGTGGCGGCGGAACACCGGGGAGGTCGGGCGGTGGTGCTGGCGCCCGCCCGGCGCCAGGGTCCGGCCGTCGGCGTCGACGGCGAGGATCTCCGGGTGCCGGTGATGCAGCCACGGCGGGGGTGACGCCGTGCCCGTCGCGAGGTCGACGGCGATCCCGCCCGCGTGCAGCAGGTCCAGCACGTCGTCGAGCCACCCGAGGTCCCAGCGGTCCGGCGCGGGCTGGAGCAGCGCCCAGGAGAAGACGCCGACGGTCGCGACCGTCACGCCTGCCTCGCGCATGAGCGCGACGTCGGACTCCCACACCGCGCGCGGCCACTGCTCGGGGTTGTAGTCGGCCCCGAACTCGATGCGGGGACGGGAGGCACCGGGGGTGCGACGCAGCCAGCGGGTCATGCGCCCAGTGTGGCCCGCGATGATGTGCGATGTCGTGCGGATGTGTCCGAGTTCGTGCGGATGAGGTTTCCCCGGGGTTACGGGCGGCGCCAGCGATGGCCCCGCCCCGCGCCGGCGGGGGACGATGCCGCTGCCCGAACCCCGTTCCCGACGACGCGAGCGGCCCGTCCCGACCCGCGCCACCGCGCGGAGAACCGGAGAGCCTGCGTGAGCCCCTCGGAGACCACCGCACTCGCCCCCGACTCGCTGACCGCGCACTCGGGCGTCGTCAGCGAGAGCGAGCAGAAGGCGCTGCGCGCCGACATCCGGCGGTTGTCGACGATGCTCGGTCGGACGCTGTCCGACGAGTCCGGCCCCGAGGTCCTGGAGCTGGTCGAGCAGGTGCGCCGGGCGGCCCGGGACTCGGCACGCGGCGAGGCCGGGCCGGACGTCGTCGCGGCCCTGCTCGACGGGATCGACACCGGCACCGCGGTACTGCTGGCGCGGGCGTTCTCCCAGTACTTCCAGCTGGCCAACGTCGCCGAGCAGCTGCACCGGTCCCGTGAGCTGCGGGAACTACGCCCGGTCGACGCACGACCGCTGCGGACGGTGCTGCGCCGCCTGGCCACCGAGGCCGACCCGGACGAGGTCGCCGACGTGCTGGCCCGGGCCGAGCTGCGCCCGGTGTTCACCGCGCACCCGACCGAGTCGACCCGGCAGTCGGTGCTGGGCATCCTGCGCCGGATCGTCGACGCCCTCGACGCCCGGGCGCCCGACGAGGAGCTCGCCGCGCTGGTCGACCTGCTCTGGCAGACCGACGACATCCGCCCCGGCAAGCCGATGGTGATCGACGAGGCCCGCAACGTCGCCTGGTTCGCGGCCCGGCTCGGCGAACGGACCGTCCCCGACCTGCTGGGCGAGTTCGCCCGGGAGGCCGCCGAGGCCGGACTGGAGATCCCCGACGACGCGCGTCCGCTCGTACTGGGGTCGTGGGTCGGCGGCGACCGCGACGGCAACCCCAACGTCACCCCCGCGGTGACCCGCGAGGTGCTGGAGCTCAACGCCGACCGGGCGATCCGGATCCACACCGCGCTGGTGGAGAAGCTGGTCTTCGAGCTGTCGGTGTCGACGCGGGTGATGGGGGTGTCGGAGGAGCTGCGCGGCTCGCTGGCCCGGGACCGCCGCGCACTGCCCGCGGTGCACGACCGCTACATCCGGCTCAACGCGCACGAGCCGTACCGGCTCAAGCTGTCCTACGTCGCGGCCCGGCTGGAGAACACCCGCCGGCGGATCGCGGCCGGCGCCGCGCACGAACCGGGCGTCGACTACCTGGGGTCGGCCGGCTACCTGGAGGACCTGCTGGTCGTCGACCGGTCGCTGCGCGGCCACCACGGCGCCCGGATCGCCGGCGGCACCCTGGCCCGGGCGATCCGCTCGGCCCGCGCGCTGGGCCTGCACCTGGTCGAGATGGACGTGCGCGAGCACTCGCAGAAGCACCACGACGCGCTCGGCGCGGTGTTCGACGGGCTCGGCGAGCTGGAGAAGCCCTACGCCGAACTGACCCGCGACGAGCGCCGGGAGCTGCTGTCGGCGGAGCTGCGCAGCAAGCGGCCGCTGTTCCGCCGCCACTACGGCGTGCCGGAGGCCGCCGCGCCGGTGCTGGACCTGTTCGACACGGTGCACGCGCTGCAGCACGAGTTCGGCGACGAGGTCGTGCGGACCTACATCGTCTCGATGGCCCGCGACGTCGACGACCTGCTCGCCGTCGCCGTGCTGGCCCGCGAGGCGTACATGGTCGAGATCGGCGACGACCCGCGCTCCTCGATCGACCTCGTGCCGCTGTTCGAGACCGTGGAGGAGCTGTCCCGGGCGGGGGAGCTGCTGGAGGGGCTGTTGTCGGACCCGGGGTACCGGCAGCAGGTCCGCAACCGCGGTGACCTGCAGGAGATCATGCTGGGGTACTCCGACTCCAACAAGGGCGCAGGGATCACCGCGTCGCAGTGGCAGATCCACCGGGCGCAGCGCCAGCTGCGCGACGTGGCCGCCGAGCACGGGGTGCGGCTGCGACTGTTCCACGGTCGCGGCGGGTCGGTCGGGCGCGGTGGCGGTCCGGCCGGTGAGGCCATCGCGTCGGCCCCGTTCGGGTCGGTCGACGCCACGATGAAGCTCACCGAGCAGGGCGAGGTCATCTCCGACAAGTACTCGCTGCCCAGCCTGGCGCACGACAACCTGGAGATCCTGCTGGCGTCGATGCTGGACGCGTCGCTGCTGCACCAGGCGTCGCGCTGGCCGGCCGAGACCCTGACGCGGTGGGACGAGGTCATGGACTGTGTGTCCGAGGCGGCCACCGCGACCTACCGGACGCTCGTCGACGACCCGGGCCTGCCGCTGTTCTTCACCGCGGCGACGCCGGTGGAGGAGCTGGGGCGGCTCAACGTCGGGTCGCGGCCGTCGAAGCGACCGGGGCAGGGCGAGCCGACGCTCGACGACCTGCGGGCGATCCCGTGGGTGTTCGGCTGGACGCAGACCCGGATGGTCGTGCCCGGCTGGTACGGCCTGGGCTCGGGGCTGAAGGCCGCCCGCGAGGCCGGCTACGCCGACGAGCTCGCCGAGATGCGGGAGTGGGCGTTCTTCCGGAACCTGATCGGCAACGTCGAGATGACGCTGGCGAAGACCGACCTGCGGATCGCGTCGAACTACGTCGCGACCCTGGTGCAGCCGGAGCAGCAGGGACTGTTCGCGCAGATCCGGGCCGAGCACGAGCTGACCCGCCGCGAGCTGCTCGCGGTGACCGGGGAGGACCAGCTGCTCGCCCGGCACCCGGTGCTGCGGGGCACGCTGTCGGTGCGCGACACCTACCTCGAGCCGCTGCACCACCTGCAGGTCGAGCTGCTCGCCCAGCGCCGGGCCGCGGGCGACGACCCGGATCCCGACCTGGAGCGCGCCCTGCTGCTGACGATCAACGGGATCGCTGCCGGGATGAAGAACACCGGCTGAGCACCGGCACCCGGGCCGGGCCGGACGCGGGACCGGACCCGGGGCGGCACCACCGCGGCGCCCGACCGGTACGTTCCGGACATGGAGCACGATCGGAACACACCCGGCCCGGAGGGCCCCGCGACCCGCCGGGTGGTCGCCTGGGTGCTGATCATCGCGCTGGCCGGGCTCCCGCTCAGCTACCTGGCCGGGACCGCGGGCCCGCAGATCGTCGGCGCGCTGGTGGTCGTCGCGCTGCTGGTCGGCGGCGTGGCGTTCTGGCTGCACCGCCGCACCCGCTGACCGGCCACCCGCCGGAACCGGTGCGGGCGTGGGCTGCTGGACTGCCCGGGTGCAGTACCGCCACGCCCCGGCCGCGAACCACGCGGCGCTCGACGCGGTGCTGGCGTCGGCGCCGGGCCGCCCGACCCTCCCGGTACGACTGACCGTCGAGCTCGCCGGCCGCGCCCGCGTCCACCTGCCCGCCGACGCCCCGCTCACCGTGTGGGACCCGTGCTGCGGCGCCGGGGCGACGCTCACCGTGCTGGGCCTGCTCGTGCCCGGCCTCGCACGGTTGGTGGGCACCGACGCCGACCCCGGGCCGCTCGACCTGGCCCGGCGCAACCTCGCCCTGCTCGACCCGGGCGGCCTCACCGCCCGCGCCGCGGACCTCGAGGCCCTCGCGGCCCGGCACGACAAGCCGTCCTACGCCGAGGCCGCGACCGCCGTCCGGACCCTGGTCCCGGCGAGTGCCCCGGCCTGGTCGGTCACCCCCGCCGACGCCCGCGACACCGCCGCCGTCCGCAGCGCACTGGCCGGGGCGGGTCCGTACGGGACCGGCCCGGACCTCGTCCTGGCCGACCTGCCGCACGGGCACCGGACGACCTGGGCCGCCGCCGCCGACGACGAGGACCCCGGGGTCGAGTTCCTGCGCGCGGTCGCGACCGCGCTCCGCCCGGACGCCGTGGTCGTGGCCGTCGGGCGCGGGCGGACGGTGCCGCTGCCGGGCGGGGCCCGGCCCCTCGAACGGGTCCGCGCGGGGCACCGGGCCGCCGTCCTGGTGCGGGCGGGCGCGTTGCAGGAGGGCTGACCGGGGCAGGGCTGTCCTCCACCCTCGCGCCGAGCCGGGCCAGGCCGGGCCCCTCGGTTCCGGAGAGACCCGATCCCCGCAGAACCGTTCACGGGAAGAACTGTGTCTCGCAGAACAGGGGTGTGCCGGCGGGCCGACGCACCTCCACGCCGGCACGGGCCGGTCTCCGGACACCCCTCTTCTGTGAATCCGCTTACCGGGTAAGCGGATTCAGAGGACAAGCACCCATGCCGAAGGCCCGTCCGGACGCAACGGCCCGATCCCGGGCGGATCGTCGGATGGCGACCTCCGGGGATCCGGGCGAGCGGGTACCGGTCACACTGGCCCCCGGACCGCCCCCTGGACCGCGACTCCGACCCCGAGGACACGCCCGTGAGCACGATCGACCTGAACGCCGACCTCGGTGAGTCCTGGGGCCGCTGGACCCTCGGCGACGACGAGGCGATGCTCGGGCTCGTCACCTCGGCGAACGTCGCGTGCGGGTTCCACGCCGGGGACCCCTCGACGCTGCGGGTCACGACCACCGGGGCGGCCGGGGCGGAGGTCGTCGTCGGGGCGCAGGTGTCGTACCCGGACCTGCGCGGGTTCGGGCGCCGGTTCCTCGACATCGAGCCCGACGCGCTGACCGACGACGTGCTCTACCAGATCGGCGGCCTCGAGGCCCTGTGCCGGGCCGCGGGTACCCGGGTCCGCTACGTCAAGCCGCACGGCGCGCTCTACAACGCCACACGGACGCACACCGCGCAGGCGCGCGCGGTGGTCCGGGCGGTGCGGGCGTACGACCCGTCGCTGCCGGTGCTCGGGCTGCCCGGGTCCGAGCTGCTCGCGGAGGCCGAGCGGGCCGGGCTGCGCGCGGTGGGCGAGTTCTTCGTCGACCGCGGCTACACCGGTGAGGGCGGGCTCGTGCCGCGCGGCGAACCGGGTGCACTGCTCGACGACCCCGCGGAGGCGGCCGAACGGCTGGTCCGCGTGGTCGGGACGGGGACGGTGCGCGCGGTCGACGGCAGCGACGTCGCGGTCCGTGCCGAGTCCGCCTGCCTGCACGGCGACTCCCCCGGCGCCGTCGCGACCGCCCGACGGGTCCGTGACGAGCTCGCCCGGGCCGGGATCACCGTCGCGCCGTTCGTGTGAGCGATGATCGGGTCATGACGAACGACCCGCACGCCTGGCTCGAGGACGTCACCGGCACCGAGGCCCTGGAATGGGTGTCGCAGCGCAACGCCCGCACCGAGGCGCGGCTGACCGGCACCCCGCTGTTCGCCGAGCTGGAGTCGGGGATCCGCGAGGTCCTCGACTCCCGCGACCGGATCCCGTTCGTCACCGCCCGCGGCGGGCACTACTACAACTTCTGGACCGACGAGCAGCACCCGCGCGGCCTGTGGCGGCGCACCACCCCGGAGTCCTACCGGAGCGCCGACACCGAGTGGGAGGTGCTGCTCGACGTCGACGCGCTCAACGCGGCCGAGGGCGAGAACTGGGTCTGGCACGGTGCCCGGTTCCTGCGCCCGGACCTCGACCGCGCGCTGGTCGACCTGTCCCGCGGCGGCGCCGACGCCGACGTCACGCGCGAGTTCGACCTCCCGAGCCGCAGCTTCGTCGACGGCGGGTTCTCCCGGCCCGAGGCGAAGGGCGGGATGAGCTGGATCGACCGCGACACCGTCTACCTGTCCACCGACCTCGGCCCGGGCACCATGACGACATCGGGCTACCCCCGCACGGTGCGGCGGCTGCGCCGCGGCGAGGCCCTGGAGTCCGCCGAGCTGGTCTACGCCGGCGAGGAGACCGACCTCAGCATCTCGGCGTTCCGCGACCACACCCCGGGCTTCGAGCGGGACTTCCTGCGCCGGGCGCTGGCCTTCTACGCCGACGAGCTGTACCTCATCGGCGCGGACGGAACCCTCACCAAGATCGACGTCCCGGACTCCGCGATGACCGACGTGCACCGCGAGTGGTGCACCGTCGAGCTGCGCGAGGACTGGGGCTCGTTCACCGCGGGCTCCCTGCTCGCCGCCCGTTTCGACGACGTCCTGGCCGGCGCCCCCTCGTGGGAGGTGCTGTTCGAGCCCACCGACTCCTCCTCGCTCGCCGGGTACGCCTGGACCCGCCACCACCTCGTGCTCGACGTGCTGGAACACGTCGTCGACCGGCTCGTCGTGCTCACCCCGGGCGAGCAGGGCTGGACCCGCGCGCCGTTCACCGGGGCACCGGAGTTCGGCAGCGTCACCGTCGCCGCGGTCGACGCCGACGAGAGCGACGACGTCTGGCTGATCGTCACCGACTACCTGACCCCGTCGACGCTGTCGATCGCGACGGTCGGCGAGCAGCCCCGTCCGCTGCGCAGCGCGCCCGCGTTCTTCGACGCGTCCCGCCACGTCATCGAGCAGCACTTCGTGACCAGCGACGACGGCACCCGGGTCCCGTACTTCCTGGTCCGGCGCAACGACCTGCCCTTCGACGGCTCCGCTCCCACCCTGCTCTACGGCTACGGCGGCTTCGAGATCCCCATGACCCCCGGCTACTCCGGTGGCACGGGCCGGTCCTGGCTGGAGCGCGGCGGGGTGTACGCGGTCGCGAACCTGCGCGGCGGCGGCGAGTACGGACCGCGCTGGCACCGGGCGGCGCTGCGCGAGAAGCGGCCGCGGGCCTACGAGGACATGGCCGCCGTCGCCCGGGACCTGATCGACCGCGGCGTCACCTCGCGGGCTCACCTCGCCGTGCAGGGCGGCAGCAACGGCGGCCTGATGGCCGGGAACATGCTGGTCCGCTACCCGGAGCTGTTCGGCGCGGTGGTCATCCAGGTGCCGCTGCTGGACATGAAGCGCTACAGCCACCTGCTCGCCGGTGCCTCCTGGATGGCCGAGTACGGCGACCCGGACACCGACGACTGGGAGTTCATCCGGACCTTCTCGCCGTACCACCTGATCGACGACGCGGCCGACTACCCGCCGACGATCCTGCTGACCTCCACCCGCGACGACCGGGTGCACCCCGGCCACGCCCGCAAGTTCACCGCCGCGCTGGAGGCCGCCGGCCACGACGTGACCTACTACGAGAACATCGAGGGCGGGCACGGCGGCGCCGCGGACAACGCGCAGGCCGCCAGGATGGCCGCACTGGCCTACGGATTCCTGTGGGAGAAGCTGGCATGAGCGACGTCGTGATCAGGGTGCGGGGCGAGCACGAGCGGCAGGTGCCGGCCGAGCGCGGCACCGCGCTCGTCGTCGTCCGGGCGCAGGGCCCCGAGGCCGCCCCGGTGCGGGCGGAGGTCGAGCGCGGCACCGCGGCGCTCGTCGCCGACGTGCGCGGCCTGCACGACCCCGACGCCGGGCCGGTCCGGCGCTACGTCGTCGACCAGGCCCGCAGCTGGGTCGAGCAGCCCTCCTTCGAGGGGCGCCCGCAGCCGCCGGTGCACCACGCGTCGGTGTCGGTGTCGGTGGAGTTCGACGACGTCGCCCGGCTCGGCGCGTGGCTGTCCGGTGTGGACCGGTTCACCGGTGCGCAGGTCCAGGGGATCACCTGGGACCTGGCCCGCGACCACCGCCGCGAGGTCGAGCGCGCGGCCCGGCAGGACGCGCTGCGCCAGGCCGTCGAACGCGCCCAGGACTACGCCGACGCCCTGGACCTGGGCACCGTCGCCCCGCGCTCGGTCGCCGACACCGGGATGCTCGGCGGCCGGGCGGTCGCGATGAGCGCCCGGGCCGTCAGCGCGCCCGGCGGTCGGGGCGCCGAGTCCGCCGACGGCGGGCTCGGGACGCTGCTCGCCCCGGACGACATCACCGTCCGGGCCGAGGTGGAGGCCGAGTTCGTGGTCCGGCCGGGCTGCTGACACCCGGGGCGGGCTCAGCCCTCCCGGGCGGCGATCCCGCCGTGCTCGGTGCGCAGCTCCCGCTTGAGGATCTTGCCGCTGGGGTTCTTGGGGAGGGCGTCGGCGAACACGACGTACTTGGGCCGCTTGTAGCCGGCGAGCTTGTCCTTCGCGTGCGCGTCGACCTGCTCGCGGGTCAGCGTCACCCCCTGCTTCGGGACGACGACCGCGGTGACGGCCTCGATCCAGTGCGGGTGGCTGACGCCGAACACGGCGACCTCGGCGACGCCGTCGAGCAGGTAGAGCGCCTCCTCCACCTCGCGGGAGGCCACGTTCTCCCCACCGGTCTTGATCATGTCCTTCTTGCGGTCGACGACGGACAGGTACCCGTCGGCCGTCATCACACCCAGGTCGCCGGAGTGGAACCAGCCGCCGGCGAACGCCTCGGCGGTCTTCTCCTCGTTCTCGTAGTACCCCAGCGTCACGTGCGGGCTGCGGTGCACGATCTCACCGACCTCACCCGGCGGGACCTCGTTCCCGGCGTCGTCGACGACGCGCGTCTCGACGTTCAGCGACGCCCGCCCGGCCGACCCGGCGTGGCTGAGCTGCTCGTCCGGGCCCAGCAGGGTCGCCAGCGGCGAGGTCTCGGTCTGGCCGTAGAAGTTCCACAGCCGCACGTCGGGCAACCGCCGGGACAGCTCCTGCAGCACCTCGACCGGCATGGCCGCGGCGCCGTAGTAGCCCTTGCGCAGGCTCGACAGGTCCCGGGTGTCGAAGTCCGGGTGGCGCAGCAGCGAGATCCACACCGTCGGCGGGCAGAAGAGCTTGGTGACCCTCTCCCGTTCGATGGTCTCCAGCAGCCGGGCCGGGTCCGGCGCCGGGAGGATGATACTGGTCGCGCCCAGGTAGACGTCGACGGACAGGAAGCAGTCCAGCTGCGCGCAGTGGTAGAGCGGCAGCGAGTGCAGCTCGACGTCGTCGTGCTCCATCCCGCCGTCGACGACGCACGACACGTACTGGGTGATCAGCGACCGGCTCGCCAGCATGACGCCCTTGGGCCGCGACTCGGTGCCGGAGGTGTACATGAGGCGCAGCGGGTCGTCGTCGGCGATGTGCACGTCGGGCTCACCGGGGTCGCCGTCGCCGTCGATCCAGGCGTCCAGGTCGGCCCAGTCGCCGGTCGGCGCCTGCCCGGACAGCCCGATCCAGGCCCGGACCGACGCCGGCTCCGACGACTGCGCGAGCGCCTTCTCCCCGGTGGCGGCCAGCGCGTCCTCGACGACGAACGCCGTCGCCCCGGAGTGGTCGAGGATGAACGCGATCTCCTCGGCGTTCAGCATGAAGTTGATCGGCACGAGCACGACGCCGAGCCGCGCGGTGGCGTAGACGAGCACCGCGAACTGGCGGCAGTTGTGCGACAGCAGCGCGAGCCGGTCGCCCTTGGCCAGCCCCTGCTCCGCCAGGGCGGCGGCGCACCGGTTCACCGCCGCGTCGAACTCGGCGAACGTCCAGCGGGTGTCGCCGTCGACGACCGCGGTCTTGCCCGGGTACCGGACGGCCGTGCGGTGCAGGAGGTCACCGAGCGAGTGCCGTCGCACCCGCCGGATCGCCGCGGCGGTCTGCTCACTGAACCCGGTAGCGCCGTTGCCCATGGCGGCATCCTGCCCGAGGACACCCCGACAGTCACGTACGACTGTTCTCCCCGGACCCGACGGGCGCGGCGGTGTCCTGGGCGTCCTCGGCCGGCACGCAGACCCCGGTCGGCTCGTCCCGTCCGCGCAGCGTCACCGACTCCCCGGCCCGCCACCGCGCGGCCTCCGCACCGGCGGCGTCGACGGCCCGCGCGGACGCGACGACCATCCCCGGCACGGACTTCGCCAGCTCGGTGAGCCGGGCGGCCTCGTTCACCGGGTCGCCGATCACGGTGTACTCGTAGCGGCGCGGGTCCCCGATGTTGCCGGCCACGGCGTCGCCCGCGGACACGCCGATCCCGGCCTCGACCTCGGGCATCTCCTCGGCCAGGCGGGCGCCCAGGCAGCGGGCGGCGCTCAGCGCGGCGCCGGGGGCGTCGTCGAGGTCGAGCGGGGCACCGAAGACCGCGAGCGCGGCGTCGCCCTCGAACTTGTTGATCCACCCGCCGGCCTGCTCCACGCACTCGACGACCACCCCGAAGAAGCGGTTCAGCACCGCCACGACCTCCTCGGGCGGGCGGCGGGCGGCCATCGCCGTCGAGCCGACGAGGTCGACGAACAGCACGGCGACCGGGCGCACCTCGCCGCCGAGCCGGATGCCGTCGCCGCGCGCCGAGGCCGCCTCGGCGACGTCGCGACCGACGTGGCGGCCGAACAGGTCGCGGATCCGCTCCCGCTCGCGCAGGCCCTCGACCATGCTGTTCGTCCCGGCCTGGAGCTGGCCGAGCTCGGTGTTGTCGTAGACGGGCAGGCTCACGTCGAGGTCGCCGTCCTGCACCCGGGCCAGCGCACGGCGCACGGCCAGCACGGGGTCGGCGATGGCGCGGGCGGCCCCGAGCGTCGTGATCAGCCCGACCCCGATCGCCGTGCCGCCCAGCGCGAGCATGGTGACCGCGAGCTGGGTGGGCGAGGAGTCGCCGAACACCAGCGCGACGAGCCCGGCCAGCATGATCCCGGAGATCGGGACCGCGGTGCCGAGCGCCCAGAACCCGACCGAGCGCAGCATCACCCCGGTGACCAGGCGACGCCGCTTCGGCGGCCGTCCGGACAGCACCCGGGCCGCGGCACGGCGCAGCATCCGCTCGACCAGCAGGTAGGACAGCGACGACGTGGTCACGCCGCCGATCAGCACGGTGGCGGTGACCGAGAAACCCAGCCGGCCGGAGTAGCGCAGGTTCAGGAAGCAGAACAGGACCGCGGCCACCATCCACAGCAGCGCGACCATCGACGAGATGCGGGCGGGCGCCCGCAGGACCAGCGCCCGCTCGTCGGCCTGCGGGTCGCGTGAGGAGCGGCGCAGGGTCAGCTTCCGGCGGCCGAACCAGATCCCGACCGGGACCGCGACGAGCAGGTAGATCCCGAACACGACGAGGTTGACCAGCCGGATCTCGACGGCGTCGAGCAGCTGCTCGCGGGGCAGCACGAAGGCCGCGATGACCAGCACCACACCGCCGCCGATGACGTTCGCCGACGCCACGACGAGGGCGAGCAGGGCCCGTACCGGCAGCCCGACGACCTGGCGGCCCGGCCGCGTCGCGGGTCGCTGCGCATCCATGGGCCGGAGTCTAGGCCGATCGAGTGAGCTGGGCCGCCGGAGATCGGGACCGGTGGGTGGAGAACCGATCTCCACCCGGGGTCGGCCCCCGGGTGGATCCGGGAGGGGGTCCGCGCGCGGGACCGTCGTCGGGACCGATCCGCCGTGCTCCGGAGGCACCGATGACCCCGACCACCACCCCGAGGGCCACACCGTCGGCCACCGCCCCCGCGGGCCGCGGCGCCGTGCTGCGGCAGACCGTGGGCTCGCTGCTGGTGGACGCGGCGCTGCCCTACCTCGTCTACGTCGTGCTGACCGGGCAGGGCATGTCCGACGTCGCGGCGCTGGCCTGGTCCGCGCTGCCGCCCGCGCTGAACGTGCTGGTGCAGGCGGTGCGGCACCGCAGGCTCAACCCGGTCGGGATGATCGTGCTGGTCACCCTCGCCGCCGGGCTGGCGACGTCGCTGCTCAGCGGCGACGCCCGCTTCGCCGTGGCCCGCGACGCGATCCAGAGCGTCGCGTTCGGGCTGCTGCTCGCCGGGTCGCTGGTGGTCGGGCGCCGACCGCTGGTGTTCCACGTGTGCCGGTTCTTCGGCAGTGCCCGGCGCCCCGACCTGCCGGAGCTGATGGAGCGCCAGTGGGCGGCCAACCCGGTGTTCCGGCGGACGCTGCGCCGCGCGACGGGCGTCGCGGCGCTGGTGATGGCGCTGGAGGCGGCGCTGCGGATCACCCTGGCCTACACGCTGGCCCCGGTGGTGGCGCTGCCGATCCTGTCGGTGCAGTCGATCGTGGTGTGGGCGGCGATGTCGGCGCTGCTGGTCGTCAGCGTCAAGCGGGCGGCGCGGGCGGGCCGGTGACCTCCAGCGGGTCTCGCAGCCGCTCCCGGTCGGCGCCGACGACGACCGGCACCCGGCTCGCTCCCGGACCCGGCACCGCGGTCACGCCCGCAGCCCCGCGAGCCGCCCGGCCGCCTTCTCCAGCACGTCGTCGCGCTTGCAGAACGCGAACCGCACGAACGGCCGGTACGCCCGCGCCGCGTCGGGCGACGGGCAGAACACCGACACGGGGACGGCGGCGACCCCGCACAGCCCGGGCAGCTTCCAGGCCAGGTCGACGCCGTCGTCGAACCCGAGGGGGCGCGGGTCGGCGACCACGAAGTACGTCCCGCGCGGGGTGAGCACGTCGAACCCGGCCGCCCGCAGCCCGGCGGACAGCAGGTCCCGCTTGCGGGCCAGGTCCGCGGTGAGGCCGGTGTAGAAGTCGTCGCCCAGGGCCAGCGCGTGCGCGACGGCGGGCTGCAGCGGGGCGCCGCCGTGGAAGGTGAGGAACTGCTTGACCGCCCGCGGCGCGGCGACGAGCTCCGGCGGGCCGTGCACCCAGCCGACCTTCCAGCCGGTCACCGAGAACGTCTTGCCCGCCGAGGAGATCGTGAGGGTGCGGTCGGCGAGTCCGGGAAGCGACGCCATCGGCACGTGCCGGGCGTCGTCGAAGACCATGTGCTCGTACACCTCGTCGGTGACGACGACCGCGTCGTGCGCGACGGCGAGCTCCCCGACCCGGGTCAGCTGGTCGCGGGTGAGCACGGCGCCGGTCGGGTTGTGCGGGGTGTTGACCAGCACCACCCGGGTGCGGTCGGAGAACGCGCCGGCCAGCGCGACGTCGTCGAAGCCGAAGTCGGGCGGGAGCAGCGGCACGGTCCGCAGCGTGGCGCCGGCCAGCGCGACGGCGGCGGCGTAGGAGTCGTAGGCGGGCTCGAAGGCGACGACCTCGTCGCCGGGGCCGCAGAGCCCGAGCAGGGACGCGGCGATCGCCTCGGTCGCCCCCGTGGTGACGACGACGTCGGCCGGGTCGACGTCGAGGCCGTACCAGCGCTGCTGGTGCGCGGCGACGGCCTCGCGCAGCGCGGGTACGCCCGGGCCGGGCGGGTACTGGTTCAGGCCGCGCTCGGTGATGTTGGCGGCGGCGTCGGCGAGCAGGGAGGCCGGACCGTCGGTGTCCGGGAAGCCCTGGCCGAGGTTGATCGCACCGGTCTCGACCGCGAGGCGGGAGATCTCGGTGAAGATCGTCGAGGTGAACGGGCGCATGCGCTCGACCAGCATGGGCCCGACACTATCCGGGTGGGCGGGTGGCGCAGCTCCTGATCGAGGTTCTGCGCGAACCCGTGCCGGTCCGCGGACGCCGGTGGGTTCCACCGCGCCGGGACGAGCTCCTCCGCCCGACCTAGTCGAGTCCGCGGACGATGTGGGACTCGTCGTCGTGCTGCTCGTCGGTCTCGATCGAGATGTCCTCGTTCATCGCATGGCCTCCTCACGGATGTCGGATGACGAATGATGGACACAGAGGAAGACGTCCGTCATCGGGAAAACGTTGCTGTACCGGCCTGTGGACCGATCCAGAATCACCCGACCGGGTGAGCAGACCTGCCCACCCGGTCGGGGTCGTTCCTCGTCCATGCGTCGGGTCTACCCGCCGATGCGGCCGACCAGGTGGAGCTTTTGCGCGTCCTTGGCGCTGCGCAGGGCCAGTCCCCACGCCCCGCCTGCGGCCTGCTCGGTCACGAGCTCGGCCTTCGCCGGGAGCAGCACCGGCCTGCGGAACACGACCTCGTAGGTGCAGGCGTCGGGGACCCGGCCCTCCAGCGCCGCGGCGGCGTGCGCCGCGGTCCACATGCCGTGCGCGATCGCCCGCGGGAAGCCCATCGCCTTCGCGGTGAGCGGGTGCAGGTGGATCGGGTTCACGTCACCGGAGACGGCCGCGTAGCGGCGCCCGATGTCGCCCGGGACCCGCCACAGCGCGTTCGCCGGCCCGGTGGGCACCGGCGGCTCGGCGATGTCGGCCGTGCCGTCGCCGCCCACCGGGCCGTCCGGGGCCGTCGCCCCGCGGGCCAGGTAGGTGCTGCGCCCCTCCCAGACGGTCTCCCCGCCCGCGGAGACCTCGCCGATCAGATCCACCTGCGCCCCCTTGGGGTGGCGGGTGAACCGCTCGGCCCACACCCGGACGTCGAGCGTCTCGGTCGGGGTGATCGCCCGGTGCACGGTGATCCGGTTGGCGATGTGCACCAGTCCGGGCAGCGGCAGCGGGAACGACCGGCCGGCCATCAGCACGACCTGCAGCCCGAAGGTGAGCATGTGCGGGTAGGTCACCGGCAGGGCGTTGCCGACCCGGAACCCGCAGACCCGGGCGTAGTCGGCGAGGTGCCCCTGCTCGACGGTGACGCCGCGGCGGACCAGCTCGGTCGCGGGGAGCGACCGGCCGGAGCCGCCGGGCAGCGCCGCCCGGGCGGCCGCGGATGCGTAGTACTGCCCCAGCGACGGCGGGCCGGGCAGCTCGGTGACCTTCCGGTCCTCGGCCACGGTCATCAGGCCCCCAGCATCGACTGGCCGCAGACCCGCACGACCTGCCCGTTGAGCCCGCCGGACTCGGCGCGGCCGAACCAGCCGATGGCCTCGGCGACGTCGACCGGCAGCCCGCCCTGCTTGAGCGAGTTGATCCGGCGGCCGCCCTCGCGGGTGGCGACGGGCATCGTCGCGGTCATGTCGGTCTCGATGAACCCGGGCGCGACGGCGTTGATCGTCGCACCGCGCTCGGCGAACCGCGGGGCGAGCGCCCGGACCATCCCGATCACACCGGCCTTCGAGGCGGCGTAGTTGGTCTGGCCGCGGTTGCCCGCGATGCCCGACTGCGACGACACGCAGACCACGCGGCCCGCCTCGTGCAGCGGGGAGCCCTTCGCCAGCAGCGCCTCGTTGATCGTCAGCTGGGCGCCCAGGTTGACCGCGAGCACCGAGTTCCACCGGTCCTCGGTCATGTTCGCGAGCAGCTTGTCGCGGGTGATGCCCGCGTTGTGCACCACGATGTCGACGCCGTCGTGCCGGTCGGCGAGGTGCGAGAGCAGCCGGTCCGCCGCGTCCGACGCGGTGATGTCCAGCTGCAGCGCGGTGCCGCCGGTGCGGTTCGCGGTGCGGGCCAGGCCCTCGCCGGCCGCCGGGATGTCGACGGCGACGATCGTCGCGCCGTCGCGGGCCAGGGTGTCGGCGATGGCTGCGCCGATGCCCCGGGCCGCCCCGGTGACCACCGCGATGCGCCCGGCGAGCGGCTGCTCCTCGGCGCGCGGGTCGTCGACCTCGGCCGGCTCCCGCGGGTTCCCGACCGGTGCGGCGACGTGCGCGACCTGGCCGTCGACGTAGGCGGAGCGGGCCGACAGGAAGAACCGGACCGACGAGTCGATCGCCGCGGGGGTCACGTCGGAGGTCACCACGAGCAGGTTCGCCGTCGCGCCGAACCGCAGCTCCTTGCCGATCGAGCGGACCAGGCCGTCGAGCGACTGGGCGACGGCGGCCGCCTCGGCCCCGGACGCCTCGGCGGGCTCGGCGCCGATCAGCAGCACCCGGCCCGAGGGCCCGAGCCGCTTCACCGCGGGGGTGAGGATCTGCTGGGCGGCGGCGAGGTCGGCCAGGGTCCGCGCTCCCGACAGGTCGACGACGACGCCGTGCAGCCGGTCATCACCGACCGCCGTGAGCGCGGGGACACCCTGCTCCTCGACGAACGCGGTGACGGCCTCGGCGAAGCGCGACCCGCCGACCGACGCGACGAGCACCGGGCCGGCCAGCAGCGGGTCCCCGGGGCGGTGCCGGCGCAGCGTCGGCACCGTGGGCAGCCCCAGCTGCTTGGCGATGCCGGTGTTGGACAGGGTCGCGAGCAGGTCGCTCATGCCTTCTTCGCCTCCAGGATCGCGACGACGCCCTGGCCGCCCGCGGCGCAGATCGAGATCAGGCCGCGCTGGTCCTTCTTCTCCGTGTCGGCCTTCTCCCGCAGGAGCTTGGCCAGGGTGGCGACGATCCGCCCGCCGGTCGCGGCGAACGGGTGCCCCGCGGCGAGCGAGGAGCCCGCGACGTTGAGCTTCGCGTCGTCGACGGTGCCCAGTGGCGCGTCGAGGCCCAGGCGCTCCTTGCAGAAGCGCGGGTCCTCCCAGGCCTTGCGCTGCACGAGCACGACCGAGGCGAACGCCTCGTGGATCTCGTACAGGTCGAAGTCCTGCAGGGAGAGACCGTTGCGCTCGAGCATCCGCGGGACGGCGAACACCGGCGCGGTGAGCAGCCCGTCCGGGCCGTGCACGTAGTCCACGGCCGAGGTCTCGGCGTCGACGACGTGGGCCAGCACCGGCAGCTTGTGCTCGGCGGCCCACTCGTCGGAGCCGAGCAGGACGAGCGCGGCGCCGTCGGTCAGCGGGGTCGAGTTGCCCGCCGTCATCGTGGCGTCCGGGCCCTTCCCGAAGACCGGCTTGAGCTTCGCGAGCTTCTCCACCGAGGAGTCCGCGCGCAGGTTGTTGTCGCGGGTCAGCTTCAGGTAGGGCGTGACGAGGTCGTCGAAGAAGCCGCGGTCGTAGGCGGCGGCCAGGTTGTGGTGGCTGCGCGCGGTCAGCTCGTCCTGCTCGGTGCGGCCGATGCCCCACTCCAGCGCGGTGCGCGCCGCGTGCTCGCCCATCGACAGGCCGGTGCGCGGCTCGGAGTTCTCCGGGATGTCCGGGACGATCTGGCCCGGCCGCAGCTGCCCGACCAGCTTGAGCCGGTCCACCGCCGTCTTCGCGGCGTTGAGCCTGACCAGCACGCGACGCAGGTCGTCGTTCAGCGCGATCGGGGCGTCGGACGCGGTGTCCACACCGCCGGCGACGCCGGACTCGATCTGGCCGAGCGCGATCTTGTTGGCGACGGCGATCGTCGCCTCCAGGCCGGTGCCGCAGGCCTGCTGCACGTCGTAGGCCGCGGTGGCGGGGTTCAGCCGGGAGCCGAGGACCGCCTCGCGGGTCAGGTTGAAGTCGCGGGAGTGCTTGAGCACGGCGCCGGCCACGACCTCACCCAGGCGCTCGCCGGCCAGCCCGAAGCGGGCCACCAGACCGTCGAGCGTCGTGGTGAGCATGTCGAGGTTCGAGGCGGAGGCGTAGGCACCGTTGGCCCGCGCGAACGGGATGCGGTTGCCGCCGATGACGGCGGCGCGCCGGGTGCTGGCTGGCATGGGGGTCGTCCCTCCTGGATCGGGTCCCGCCCCACCCGATCGGGTCACCGCGCTGCACGCGGCTCCGGGCGGGCGGAGCATCAGCTCGTGGTTCGTCGTTACCACGGGGTAGCCGGTACTCAAGGTACACGGTACTATGGGTTTCGTGAAGGCCGGACGGGACAGACGCGACAGCCGATGGGACGCCCACCGCGAGCAGCGGCGGGCGGCGCTCGTCGGGTCCGCGATCGGGGCCATCCGCCGGCACGGCGCCGGCATCGGGATGGACGAGATCGCCGCGTCCGCCGGAACCAGCAAGACCGTGATCTACCGGCACTTCGGCGACCGGGCCGGCCTCTACACCGCGATCTGCGAGTCGGTGGCCGGCGTCCTGCTGGCCGAGGTCCGGCGAGCCACCGCCGAGGCCCTGTCCGACGCGGGCCGCGGGCCGCGGGCGGCCGTCGCGGCCGGCATCGACGCCTACCTCAGGCTGATCGAGATCGACCCGGAGCTGTACCGGTTCGTGGTACAGCGACCGCTGCTCACCCAGGGCACCACCCGGCGCGCCCCCACCGCCGACACCGGCCGCACCGAGACGAGCGACCCGGTCAACGACCTCGTGACCGTGATCGGCGACGAGGTGGCCGTGGTCATCGCCGGCAACCTCGGCACCGCGACGGGGACCGGCACCGACCCGCGGGCCGCCGCCCGCATCTGGGGCCACGCGATCGTCGGCCTCGTCCGGGGGGCGGCCGACGACTGGCTCGCCCGCCCCGACGGCACCCCCCGCGAGCGGATCGCCGCCCATCTCACCGACCTGGCCTGGTCCGGACTGTCCGGCCTGGCATCGCACGTGCAGCAGGAGGTTCAGTCATGACCCGCAGCACCCTTCCGAGCCCCGACGCCGTCCCCGCCGAGGCGCTCCGCACCGTCGTCGACGGGCGCTGGGCCCGGGCCCGGCAGGAGACCCGCGAACAGCTGGCGGCCAACGCCGAGATGCGCGCGGACCCCGACCTGAGCTCGGCGCAGTACCGCGAGTGGATCACCGACTCGCTGAAGTTCCTGACCTCCTCGGGCCGCCCGCACACCGGGTTCGATCCGTCGGTCGGCGGCCAGGGCGACGTCGGCGGGGTCGTCGCCGCGTTCGCGATGCTGGCCTACGGAGACCTGTCGCTGCTGGTCAAGGCCGGCGTGCAGTGGGGCCTGTTCGGCGGCGCGGTCCAGGTACTCGGCACCGAGCGGCACCACGAGCAGTACCTCCGCAAGATCATCGACGGCGAGCTGCTCGGCTGCTTCGCGATGACCGAGACCGGGCACGGCTCCGACGTGCAGCACCTGCACACCACGGCGACCTACGACCGGGAGGCGGGCGAGTTCGTCGTCCACACCCCGTACCCGCAGGCCCGCAAGGAGTACATCGGCAACGCCGCGCGGGACGGCCGGATGGCGGTCGTGTTCGCCCAGCTGATCACCGGCGACGAGAAGCCCGGCGTGCACGCCTTCCTCGTGCCGCTGCGCGACAGCGACGGCAGGACCCTGCCCGGCGTGCAGATCGGCGACGACGGCCGCAAGGCCGGCCTCAACGGCGTCGACAACGGACGGCTGGCCTTCGACCACGTCCGCATCCCGCGCGAGAACCTCCTCAACCGCTTCGCCGACGTCGCCCCGGACGGGACGTACTCGTCGTCGATCGAGAACGAGACGGCGCGGTTCTTCTCCATGCTCGGCACGCTGGTCCGCGGCCGCATCTCGGTGGCGGGCGGTGCCGGCGCGGCGACCGAGAAGGCGCTCACCCTGGCCGTGCGCTTCGGCGAGCGCCGTCGCCAGTTCGCCAACCCGGCGACCGGCGAGGAGATCGCGGTCCTCGACTACCTCGCCCACCAGCAGAAGCTGCTGCCCGCGCTGGCGACGACGTTCGCCCTGCACTTCACCCAGGACGACCTGGTCCAGCGGATGCACGACATCCAGGCCCCGGGCGCCGGACCGGTCGGCGCACGCGAGCAGCGCACGCTGGAGCAGTCCGCCGCCGGGATCAAGGCGATCGCGACCTGGCACGCCACGCACACCATCCAGACCTGCCGGGAGGCCTGCGGCGGCGCGGGCTACCTGGAGGAGAACCTGCTGCCCGCCCTCAAGGCGGACACCGACGTGTTCACCACGTTCGAGGGCGACAACACGGTCCTGCTCCAGCTGCTGGCCAAGGAGCTGCTGTCGGACTACGGCCGCACGATCAAGAAGGGCAACCCGCTCGAGATCGCGCCGCTGCTCGGCCGTCAGCTCGCCGGGGTGCTGGCCGAGCGGACCGGGGCCGCGTCGCTGACCCGGCGACTCCCGTTCCGCGGGATCGACCTGACCGACCGCACGCGCCGCCGGGAGCTGCTGGCCGTCCGTCGCGAGGACACCCTGGCCGCCGCGATCCGCAACCTGGCTCCGGCCATGCGCAAGGGCAACGACGAGTTCGCCGTCTTCAACTCCGCCCAGGACCTGCTGCTCACCGCGGCCCGCGCGCACGTGGACACGCTGGTGGAGGCGTCGTTCGCGGACAAGCTCGTGACCGTCGACGACCCGGCGGTGCGCGCGCTGCTGGAGCGCGTCTACGACCTGCACGTGCTCACCGTGATCGACCGCGAGCGGGCCTGGTACCTGGAGACCGGCCGGCTCACCGCGGCCGAGTCCCGCTCGATCCGGCCGCTGGTCAACGGGCTGTGCGCCGAGCTGCGTCCGCACGCCCGGACCCTGGTCGACGGCTTCGGCGTCCCGGACGAGTGGCTGGCCTGCCCGATGCTCGACGACGAGGCGTGGGCCCCGGCCCCCGGCCGTCCGGCCGAGCCGCTCACCGACCAGGTCGAGACCGGCTGAGCCGCGACCACCCCGCACGACCGACGGCCGGCCCCGGAGCTCCCGGGGCCGGCCGTCGGTCGTCTGTCTCAGAGGCGGGTCAGGCCTCGAACCCCAGCGCGTCGACCACGGCGCCGATCGTCGACGAGAGGTCGGCGACGGTGTCGTCCACGTACTCGGCGATCGGCGTGATCTCCGCGGCGTTGGCGGTGCCGGTGGCACCCAGCATCACGAGCGGTGCGGCGACGGCGGCAGCGGCCAGACCGGCGATACGGCGCTTGTCCATGACGGTTCCTTCCTTCGGGGGAGCTTTCGTACGCCCCGAGGGTGGAAGACCGGAGCGTCCGATTTCCAGGTTCCGGCAGTACCTGTAACCGACCGCTTACATCGATGCGTGTGCCGTCACCTGTCGGACACATCGACGGAGACGGTGGTCACCCGCGAAACCTGGACAACGAATATCCTGGATATGTAGTGTCCACTTCATGCGGATGGGACAGGGCGTCGAGTGGGCGCTGCACTGCTGCCTGAACCTGGCCTGGGTCGGCGACGCCGTCCCAGGCGCCCGGCTCGCCGGGTTCTACGACCTCCCGCCCGCGTACCTCAACAAGCAGCTCCAGGCCCTGGTCCGGGCCGGGGTGTGCGAGTCCGTGCCCGGCCCACGGGGCGGGTTCCGGCTCGCCCGGCCCGCGGACGAGGTGTCCCTGCTCGACGTCGTCGTCGCGGTCGAGGGACCGGAGGACGCGTTCCGCTGCACCTCGATCCTCGGTGCGGCGCCGGGCGGGGACCCGTCGCTCGACTACTCCGGCCACTGCGCGATCTCGCTGTCCATGCGCTCGGCCGAGCTCGCCTGGCGACGCGAGCTGGCCGGCCGCTCGCTCGCCGAGGTCGCCGCGGACGTCGTCCGCACCGCCCCGGACGCACCGCAGCGCGTCCGGGCCGCACTCGCACCGTGATCGCACCACCCACGACACCGTCCACGAACGCCACCGACCCGAAGGGGACCGTCATGGAACCGCGCATCACCCGGCCCTACCGCCACGTCCCGGACGGCTACCGCGCGCTGCTCGCGCTGGAGGCCTCCACCCGCGACGACGCCGTCCTCCCCCGCGCCGTGCAGGAGCTCGTACGACTGCGCGCCTCGCAGGTCAACGGCTGCGGGTTCTGCGTGGACATGCACTCCCACGACGCGCTGGAGGCCGGGGAGAGCATCGAGCGCCTGCTCGCCGTGTCCGCCTGGCGGGAGGCCCCGTGGTTCACCCGCTCCGAGCGCGCCGCGCTCGCGTTGACCGAGGAGCTCACCCGGCTCGCCGACCGGACCGACGCGGTGCCGGACCCGGTGTGGGAGGAGGCCGCCGCCGTCTTCGACGAGAAGGCGCTGATGCAGCTCGTCCTCACCGTCGCGACCATCAACGCCTGGAACCGGGTCAGCGTCGCCACCCGGCAGGTCGCGGGGAGCCACCGGCGCGCCGCGGCCGCGGGACGTCCGTGACCTTCCCCGCGCATCCGCGGACCGGCTGGGCACGGCGTCCCACGCTGGGGCAACATCGTTTCCGTGCCCCGCCCGCGTGGGTAATCCGCCCCGTTCCGCCGTCGTCGTGTTCCAGATGAGGTGCCCGTGTCCCCCACCCCGGTCAACAGCGCTCCGATCCACCCCCCGGTCGACACCGAGGAGTCCGATCTGCGCGTCTCGGAGCGGAAGACCTCCGCCGCCGGGGCGAAGGCCGTTGCGATCTCCATGAAGCGCTCCCTCGCCGAACAGGGCGTGGTGAAGACCGCCAAGAACCTGCTCACGATGAACCAGGTCGACGGCTTCGACTGCATGAGCTGTGCCTGGCCGGACCCGGCCCCGGGCGAGCGGCACACCGCCGAGTTCTGCGAGAACGGCGCGAAGGCCGTGTCCTGGGAGGGCGACCGCCGCCGGGTCACCCCGGAGTTCTTCGCCGAGCACTCCATCGCCGACCTGCGGGGCCGCAGCGCGCACTGGCTGGAGAGCCAGGGCAGGCTCACCCACCCGATGGTCCGCCGGGCCGGCGGCACGCACTACGAGCCCATCTCGTGGGACGACGCGTTCGACCTGGTCGGGACCCACCTGCGCGCCCTGTCGAGCCCGGACGAGGCGCTGTTCTACACCTCCGGCCGGGCCTCGAACGAGGCCGCGTTCGTCTACCAGCTGTTCGCCCGCGCCTACGGCACGAACAACCTGCCCGACTGCTCCAACATGTGCCACGAGTCGACCTCGGTCGGCCTGGCCGAGGCGATCGGCGTCGGCAAGGGCTCGGTCTCGCTGCAGGACCTGCACGACGCCGACCTGATCGTCATCTCCGGACAGAACCCGGGCACCAACCACCCGCGCATGCTGTCGGCGCTGGAGACGGCCAAGAAGAACGGCGCGCGGATCCTCGCGGTCAACCCGCTGCCCGAGGCCGGGCTGTTCAAGTTCGACAACCCGCAGACCCCGCGCGGCATGTCCGGCATCGGCACCCATCTGGCCGACGAGTTCCTGCAGATCCGCTCGGGCGGCGACCTCGCGCTGTGGCAGGCGTTCGGGCACCTGCTGCTCGCCGCCGAGGACCGCAACCCGGGCAGCGTCCTGGACCGCGACTTCATCGAGCGGCACACGAACGGCTTCGAGGCCTACGCCGCGCACGTGAAGGACCTGGACCGCGACGCCGTCGTCGCCGCGACCGGGCTCACCTGGGGCGAGATCGAGAAGGCCGCGGAGATGCTCGCGACCTCGAAGCGGATCGTGAACTGCTGGGCGATGGGCATCACCCAGCACCGCAACGCCGTCGCCACCATCAAGGAGATGGTGAACGTCGCCCTGCTCCAGGGCATGATCGGCAAGCCGGGCGCGGGCCTGTGCCCGGTCCGGGGCCACTCGAACGTGCAGGGCGACCGCACGATGGGCATCTGGGAGCGGGTCGCGGACAGCTTCCTCGACGCGATCCGCGACGAGTTCGGCTTCGAGCCGCCCCGCGAGCACGGCCACGACTCGGTCGCGGCCGTGCAGGCGATGGCCGACGGGCGGGCGAGCGTGTTCGTCGGCCTGGGCGGCAACTTCTCCCAGGCGATGTCGGACACCGGTGTCACCGAGCAGGCGCTGGAGCGCTGCGCGCTGACCGTGCAGATCTCGACCAAGCTGAACCGGTCGCACGTCGTCGCCGGGACCGACGCGCTGATCCTGCCCGCGCTGGGCCGCACCGAGAAGGACCTGACCGGCGGCCGGGCGCAGCGGGTCACCGTCGAGGACTCGATGTCGGCGGTGCACGCCTCGCACGGCCGCTCCGAGCCGGCCGGTGAGCTGCTGCGTTCCGAGGTCGACATCCTGTGCGGGATCGCGCGGGCCACCCTCGGCGCGGACCACCTCGTCCCGTGGGCCGAGTTCGCGGCCGACTACGACCGCATCCGCGACCGGATCGGCCGGGTCGTCCCGGGCTGCGAGGCCTACACCGAGAAGGTCGCCCGCTCCGGCGGCTTCACCCTCGCCCACCCGCCGAGGGACAGCCGCACCTTCCCGACGGCGTCGGGCAAGGCGGAGTTCACCGTCAGCCCGCTGGAGGTGCTGACGCTCCCGGAGGGCCGGCTGGTCCTGCAGAGCCTGCGCAGCCACGACCAGTTCAACACCACGATCTACGGCCTGGACGACCGCTACCGCGGCATCCACTCCGGCCGCCGGGTCGTGTTCATCTCCGACGCCGACCTGCGCGAACTGGGCTTCGCCGACGGCGACCGGGTGAACCTGGTCAGCGAGTGGACCGACGGCAGCGAGCGGCGCGCGGACGACTTCCGGCTGGTGTCGTACTCGACGCCGAAGGGCTGCATCGCCGCGTACTACCCGGAGACGAACCCGCTGATCCCGCTCGAGTCGTACGCGGAGTCCTCGCGCTGCCCGACCTCGAAGTGGGTGCAGGTCCGGCTGGAGCCCGCCACCCGGTGATCGACGTGTGAGCGCGCTCACCCGTCCGGTGATGTCCGGGCGGAATCGGCGTCACCCCTCGTGAGGTTGCACCGTTCGGCCACACGAGGGGGGACGTCCGAGTGACCACCACTGCAGTCACCGCGCCGAGCCGGCTACGGATCGCGCTGATCCTGGGCGCGCTGATCGCGCTCGGTCCACTGACGATCGACACCTACCTGCCCGCGCTGCCGGACGTCGGGCGCGACCTCGTCGCGTCCGAACCGGTCGTGCAGCTGACGCTGACCGGCACACTCGCCGGTCTCGCGCTCGGCCAGCTGGTGATCGGCCCGCTGTCCGACGCCTACGGCCGTCGCAGGCTCCTGCTCGCCGGCACCGCCGTGCACGTGCTGGCCTCCGCGCTGGTCGCGGTCGCCCCGAGCATCGAGGTGCTGGCGGTGCTGCGGGTGCTGCAGGGCGTCGGCGCCGCGGCGGGCGCGGTGATCGGCCTCGCCGTGGTCCGCGACCTGTTCACCGGCCGGGCCGCGGCGACCATGCTCTCGCGGCTGATCCTGGTGATGGGCGCCTTCCCGGTGCTCGCCCCGACCCTCGGCGCCGCCCTGCTCAACTGGGTCTCCTGGCGCGGGGTCTTCCTGTTCCTGGCCGGCTACGGCCTCGTCATGCTGGCCGTGGTCACCTCGGGGCTGCCCGAGACCCTCCCCGTCTCCCGACGCCGGTCGGCCCGGTTCGGCCCCACCCTGCGGACCTACGGCGGACTGCTGCGCGACCGGACCTTCGTCGGCCTGGTGCTCGTCGCCGGGCTCGCGATGGGCGCGCTGTTCAGCTACGTCTCCGGCGCCGCGTACGTCTACCAGCAGCAGTTCGGGATGGACCAGCAGACGTTCGGCATCGCCTTCGGCGCCGGCGCGATCTGGCTGGTCGTCGGCACCCAGCTCAACCCGGTGGTGCTGCGCCGCTTCGAGCCCCGCCAGGTGATGTCGACCGCCGTCGCCGCCGGGGTGCTCGTCGGGCTCGTGCTGGCCGTGCTCACCGCGACCGGCACCGGCGGCCTGCCCGCCGTGCTCGCCGGGGTGTGGGCACTGCTGCTGGCCTGTGGCTTCGTCCTGCCGAACGCGCCCGCGCTGGCCCTGGCCCGGCACGGCGAGTCCGCCGGGACGGCGTCGGCGCTGCTGGGGTCGCTGCAGTTCGGGATCGGCGCCGCGACCTCGCCCGTGGTCGGACTGCTCGGCAACGACGCGGCCGCGATGGGCACCGCCATGTTCGGCGCGATCGCGCTCGCCGGGATCGCGCTGGTCGCCGTCGCGCGGCCGTGGACGCTGCCGGACCTGAACGAGGAGCCCGAGCTCGCGACTGCGTGAGGGCGCGCGTTTGACCTGAAGTCAGCTTCACGTCCTAGCGTCACCCACCATGGACGCGAGCACCTGGACGGCACTGCGCAACGCGAGCACCGAGCCCGGCAGGCGCACCCGCCCGGCCGGGGAGACGGCCCGCCGGATCCTGGCCTTCGCCCGGCCGCACCGGCGGCGGATCGCGGCGTTCCTCGCCGTGAGCACCGCCGCCGCCGTGCTGACGGTGGCGGTGCCGCTGCTGGCCGGGCGGGCCACCGACGCGGTGACCCGCGGCGAGCGGCTGTCGGTTCTCGCGGTGCTCGCCGGGCTGATGGCCGCCGTCGCGCTGGTCGAGGCGGCGCTGTCGATGCTGACCCGCTGGTACTCGGCGAACCTCGGCGAGAGCCTGATCCACCAGCTCCGGACCACCGTGTTCGACCACGTGCAGCGGATGCCGGTCGCGTTCTTCACCCGCACCCGCACCGGCGCCCTGGTGTCGCGGCTGAACTCCGACGTGCTCGGGGCACAGCGGGCGTTCTCCGACACCCTCGCCGGAGTGGTGTCCAACGTCGTCGTACTGGTGCTGACCCTCGCCGCGATGCTGGTGATCTCCTGGCCGGTGACCCTGCTGGTGACGCTGCTGCTGCCGGCGTTCCTGGTCCCGGCCCGGCTGATGGGGCGGCGGCTGGCCGCGCTGGAGCGGGCGGCCGCGGACCACAACGCGGCGATGAGCACCCGGATGACCGAACGGTTCTCCGCGCCCGGCGCCACCCTGATCACGCTGTTCGGCCGCCCGGAGCGCGAGTCCGCGGAGTTCGCCGAGCGGGCCGACCGGGTCCGCGCGATCGGGGTGCGATCGGCGATGCTGCAGTGGACGTTCGTGACGGCGCTGACGCTCGCGTCGTCGCTGGCCGTCGCCGTCGTCTACGGGGTCGGGGGCGGCTTCGCGCTGGCCGGGGCGCTGTCGGCGGGGAACGTCGTGGCGCTCGCGCTGCTGCTCACCCGGCTCTACCAGCCGCTGACCGCGTTGGCCGGCGCCCGGATGGAGATCATGACCGTGCTGGTCAGCTTCGAGCGGGTGCTCGAGGTCCTCGACCTGGAGCCGATGATCACCGATGCCCCGGGGGCGCGCCCGGTGCCCGACGGGCCGGTCGGCGTCGAGTTCGACCGGGTCTCGTTCGCCTACCCCACCGCCGAGCAGGTGTCGCTGGCGTCGCTGGAGGAGGTGGCGACGCTCGACACCCGCGGCGGGGAGCAGGTTCTGCACGACGTGTCGTTCAGCGCCCCGCCCGGCGCCGTGGTGGCGGTCGTCGGGTCGTCGGGGGCCGGGAAGTCCACGGTCGCGCAGCTGCTCGCCCGGCTCTACGACGTCGGAGACGGCGCGGTCCGGATCGGCGGGGTGGACGTACGCGAGCTGACGACCGCCTCGGTGCACCGCGCGGTCGGGTTCGTGACCCAGGACGGGCACCTGCTGCACGACACGGTGGCGGCGAACCTGCGGATCGGGGCACCGGAGGCCACGGACGCCGAGCTGTGGGCGGCGCTGCGCCGGGCCCGGCTCGACGGCCTGGTGGCGGCACTGCCGGACGGGCTCGCGACCGTCGTCGGGGAGCGGGGGTACCGGCTGTCCGGCGGGGAGCGCCAGCGGATGACGATCGCGCGGGTACTGCTGGCCCGGCCGCGGGTCGTGGTCCTGGACGAGGCCACGGCCAGCCTGGACACCACCTCGGAGGCCGCGGTGCAGGCGGCGCTGGCCGAGGCGCTGGACGGGCGGACCGCGCTCGTCATCGCGCACCGGCTGTCCACCGTCCGCCACGCCGACGAGATCCTCGTGCTCGAACAGGGCCGGATCGTCGAGCGCGGGGACCACGCCGGGCTGCTGGCCCGGGGCGGGCGCTACGCCGAGCTGTGGGCCGGGGCGCCGGCCGCGGCCTAGCGGAAGTCCTCCGGCGACACCTCGTCGATGAACTCGCGGAACTCCTGCATCTGCTGCTCCGGCGGGACGTCCGCCGGGCCGGCGGTGGCCGCGCGGGCCTGCGCGGCGGCGCCGGTGGTGTCGTCGCCGTCGGGGGGCAGGACGTCGTCGACGGCCTGGCCGACCTCGTCGAGCACGTGCTCGGCCATCCCGATCGGCAGCCCCTCCCGGACGGCCAGCGACAACGCGTCCGACGGGCGTACGGCCAGCCGGGTGCCGCCGTCGAAGACCAGCTCGGCGGTGTAGACGCCGTCGACGAGGTCGGAGATCTCGACCTGCTCCAGGGTCCGGCCCAGCGCCTCCACCACCGGGAGCAGCACGTCCTGGGTGAGCGGGGTGCCCTCGTCGTCGCGCGGGCCCACGGCGATGACCTCGGCCTGCGGCGGCCGCAGGAACACCGGCACGCAGCGGTCGCCGTCGGCCTCGCCGAGCAGCAGCACCGGCTGGCGTGACCGGGCATGCACGATCAGGCGAAGGACGTGCATCCTCCGAGTCATCGGCCCAGTGTCCCCCGCGACGGCAGGTGACGGAAGTCTCAGAAAGAGACGGCCCTCAGCCCCGGGCGAGCCAGGGCATCGTCGTCGCCGCGACGGTCAGGAACTGCACGTTCGCCTCCGGCGGCAGCCCGGCCATGTAGACGACGGCGTCGGCGACGTGCCGGACGTCGAAGGTGGCCTCCGGGCGCACCGACCCGTCGGCCTGCCTCGCGCCGGTCGCGATGCCCGCGGTCATCTCGGTGGCGGCGTTGCCGATGTCGATCTGGCCGCAGGCGATGCCGAACCCGCGGCCGTCGAGCGAGAGCGACTTGGTCAGCCCGGTGATCGCGTGCTTGGTGGCGGTGTAGGGCGCGCTGCCCGGCCGCGGGACGTGCGCGGAGATCGAGCCGTTGTTGATGATCCGCCCGCCCTGCGGGTCCTGGTGGCGCATCGCCGCGAACGCGGCGCGGGCGCAGAGGAACGAGCCGGTGAGGTTGACCGCGACGGCCGCGTTCCAGTCCTCGACGGAGATCTCGTCGACGGTGCCGCCCGCGCCGAACGTGCCGGCGTTGTTGACCAGCAGGTCGACCCGGCCCCAGCGCTCGTGCACCGCGGCGAACAGGGCGTCGACCGACCTGGGGTCGGTGACGTCGGTGGGGACGGCGAGCGTCCCGTCGCGGCCCGCCGCGGCCCCGGTCAGGGGCTCGCGCCGGCGCCCGGCCAGTGCGACCCGCCAGCCGGCGTCGAGCAGGCCGCGGGTCACCGCCTCGCCGATGCCCGACCCCGCCCCGGTCACCACCGCCACACCGCTCATGGGCCCACCCTGCCACGCGCCGTCCGTGACCCCGGACACAGATCGTCACGCGGGCGGCCCCGTGCGGTGTCGGTATCCCGACAGCGGTCTACGCGGTGCGCAACCCGGAGAAGCTCGCCCACCTGTGAGCGTCCGACCGGCGCGGGCGACGGGCGGGACGACACGACCGTGCGGTCAGAACATGCCGTTGTCGTTGGCCGAGGTCGCGGGCACGACCTGCAGGACGTCCCAGTGCTCGACGACCCGGCCGTGGTCGTCGACCCGGAAGATGTCGATGCCGGCGTAGTCGTCGCCGCCCGGCCAGGTCTGGTGGCAGTGCAGGACGACCAGGTCGCCCTCGGCGATCGTCCGGACGAACCGCACGTGCTTGCCCGGGTACTCGGCGGCCATCCGCTCGAAGTACGCGACGAAGGCCTCCTTGCCGTCGGCGACGTGCACGTTGTGCTGGGTGTAGGTGTCCCCGGCGTAGCGCTCGAGGGCCTCGGCCGGGCGGCACCCGTTGAACATCAGGTCGTAGAACGCCCGGACGGTGTCCGTGTTGCGTCGCAGGTCGGCCGCGGACGTCTGCGATCCGGACCCGGCTCGCGGGGTCACGACGCGATCCGCATCAGGACAGCACCGCCACGGCGTCGACCTCGACGAGGTAGCCGGGCGCGGCCAGCGCGGTGACCCCGATCCAGGTGCTCGGCTGCCGGAACTCCACCCCGAGCGCCGCCGCCGCACGGGTGCGCCCGGCGACGAACTGCTCCGCCCGGGTCTCGTCGAGGTCGACGATGTACACGACCACCTTGGCCAGGTCGGCCGCCGTGGCACCGACGGCGTCGAGCGCGGCGACGACGTTGAGGTAGCACCGCTCGGCCTGCGCGGCGACGTCGCCGCGGCCGACCAGGTTCCCCTCGAGATCCCAGGACACCTGTCCCGCCAGGTACACCGTGCGTGTCCCCCGGGTGTCGGCCACCTGGTGGTGGACATCGACCCGGTGGACCCCCTCGGGATGCACCAGTTCCACGCTCATCGCGCCTCCTCCGTCGGTCGGGCTCTGCGCCGACCCTCCGACGACGGGGCACCCACCGTCCAGGGCATCTTTCCCCGCTCCGTGAACCGTATGGTTGTCACCGCAGTTCAGAGGCAGGAGGAACCGGTGGGCGCGACGTTGAACCTGCACCTCGCGCACTACCTGGCCACCGTCGTCGACGAGGGTCACTTCGGTCGGGCGGCGCGGAGGCTGCACGTGTCCGGGTCGGCGCTGAGCAAGCAGGTCCGCACGCTCGAGGACAAGCTGGGGGTCGAGCTCGTCGACCGCAGCGCGCATCCCGTGGTCCCCACCGAGGCGGGCCGGCTCTTCCTGGCCGAGGCCCGCGAGGCACTGGCGGCGGCCGACCGCGCCCTCGCCGCGGTCGCGGCCCACCGCCGCGCCGGCGCCGGGGTGCTGCGCCTGGGGTTCATGACCGCGACGACCGGCGCACACACCCGCAGGATCCTGGAGCGGATGCGGCAGGAGGTCCCCGACGTCTCGGTCCAGCTCGTCCACCTGCCCTGGTCGGCCCAGGCCGACGCGGTCCGCGACCGGACGGTCGACGCCTGTCTCGTCGGTCCCCCGATACTGGACGCCGCCGGTGTGCGGCTCGATCTCGTGCGACACGAGACGCTGGTGGTGGCGCTGTCGGCCGGTCACCGCCTCGCCCACCGTTCCTCGGTCGGACTCGCCGATCTCGACGACGAGGTCCACATCACCGACGACCGGGCCGACCCGCGGTGGGTCCGCTGGTGGGCGCACGACCCACGGCCCAGCGGTCGTCCCGTCCGCTACGGCGCGTCCGCGCACACGGTCGACGAGATGCTGGAGGTCGTGGCCTCGGGCGTGGCGATCGCCATCACCGGCGGCTACGTGGGCGGCAGCCACCGCCATCCGGGGATCGTGTTCCTGCCGGTCGTGGACGCACATCCGTGCCCCATCTCCCTGTGCAGCCGCCTCGACGACACCTCACCGGCGGTCGAGGCGCTCCGGCAGGCCGTGGACGCCGACCGCACGGCCTCGGGCCGGTAGCCCCCGCCCGGGACGGGCCGCTGCACCTCGGGCTTTCTCCGACCGTCTCGCGGACACGCTAGAAAGCAACAGAAGACCCGAGCACCGGGCGGGACGTAGCGATCTCTAGCCCTGTCTCGACTTCCGCCGAGAGAAGCGCAGACGACTACATCGATCGTCGATCCGGTTCTGTACCGCTTCCTCGCACGAGCGCTAGACAGCGTCATACGACGGCATCGACACACGAGCATGCCGTCGTCTACCGCCGTCTAGAGCGGTCGCGAGAGATCCGGATACGGGACGATCGACCTGATGCGCTGCTCCTCTCCCGGTGGCGTCGTCGCAGCGTAGCAGCCCTGTGTCGAACGTGTGTGCGAGGGCCCGGAGTCAGCTCCGGAAGGCGGCGAGGGCGTCGGCCGTGCCCGCGAGTCCGTGCCGGCGCACCCGTCCGGCGGGCTCCCCGACGACCCGCGAGAAGGCCCGTGCGAACGCCGCCTCGGACCGGTAACCGAACCGGTGGGCCGCCTGCGCCACCGTCCCACTCCCCCCTGACAGGAACTCGGCGGCGGCGTGCATCCGCCACCGGGTCACGTAGCCCATCGCGGACTCGCCGACGAGCTCGGTGAACCGGGCGGAGAACGCCGACCGCGACATGGCCGCCGTCGCGGCGAGCGCGGCGACGGTCCAGTCCCGCTCCGGCTCACGGTGCACCGCGGCGAGCGCGCGGCCGATCCGGTCGTCGGCGAGCGCCCCGAGCCAGCCGGTACGGGTGGCCGCGTCGGCCTGCAGCCGGCCGCGCACCGCCTGCAGGACCAGCACGTCGGCCAGCCGGGTGATCACCGCGTCGCTGCCGGCGCCGCCGTGCTCGACCTCCGCGGCCAGCAGCCGCAGCGTGTCCTGCACCCGGTCCCCGATCGGCGACGGCTCGACCCGGACGAGGTCGGGCAGGCTCGTGACGAGGTCGCCCGCGGCGGGGTGGGAGAACCGGACCGCGCCGCACACCATCCGGGTCACCGGACCGTCGCCGCCGTGCCGGAGCAGGGCGTAGCGCCCGTCGAGCATCGGGTGCGGGATCGACCGGATGTCCGGGGCGGACACACCGGGCGCACTGCGCAGCACGTGCCCGGTCCCCCGCGGCACGACGACGAGCTCGCCGGGGCGCAGCTCGCGGTCGGCCCCGTCCCGGCCGCCGGCGCCGTCGACGGTGAGCCGGCACCCGCCGGAGGTGACGACGTGGAACCAGAGGCAGCCCGGCGTCGGCGGCAACGTCATCCCCCACGGCTCGCCGAGCTCGGAGCGGCAGTAGAAGAGGCCGTCCATCCGCAGCACGTGCAGCGCCTCCCCGAGCGGGTCGGCGGCCGGGAACGGCGGGGCGGTGGACACGGTGCACAGCATGACAGTCCGTCCACAGCTCATCCCCACCTGTGGACGGATGAGCATCAGTTGTGGATCCACAGCCATTCTGCGTCCGGCCGATGGCGGTGATCGTGGACGGACACCGACGAGAGGGGTTCGACATGATCACCGTGCTGGGTGCGACCGGGAACGTGGGATCGCAGGTCGTCCGGGAGCTGACCGCGGCCGGGGTGGACGTCCGCGCCGTCGCGCGCCGCCCGGCCGTCGCCGCGCCGGGGGTGCGGCCGTGGCCCGGCGACCTGGGCGACCGGGCGTTCCTGCGCCGGGCGTTCGACGGCGCGACCGCCGCGTTCGTCCTGCTGCCGTTCGACGTCACCGGGCCCGACCACGCCGCCCACCAGGCCCGGCTCGGGGAGTCGGTCGTCGCCGCGCTGCGGGACGCGGCCGTGTCCCGGGTCGTCGCGCTGAGCTCGCTCGGGGCGGAGGTCCCGGGCGGCCCCGGACTCGCCGCGACCGGGTACCTGGGCAGCCTGCACGACCAGGAGGCCCGGCTGGCGACGCTCGACGCGCACGTCACCCGGGTCCGGCCGGGCCTGTTCCTGGAGTCGTTCCTGTGGTCGGCCGACGCCATGCGGGCGTACGGGGTGCACGCCGACTCGGTCGACCCGGACGTCGCGCTGCCGATGGTCGCCACCCGCGACGTCGGCCGGGCCGCCGCCGCGGCCCTGCTCGACCCGGACGCACCGGACGTCGTGGAGGTTCAGGGCGCGGCGGACCGGACGGTGCCCGACGTCGTCGCCGCGCTCGGGCCCGCGCTGGGCCTGCCGGACCTGGCCTACGTGCGCGTCCCGGACGGGGAGATGGAGCGGCTGCTGCGCGGGGCCGGACTGTCCGCCGACGGGGCTCGGCTGCACGTCGCGATGAACCGGGCGTTCAACGAGGGCCGGGTCCGGGCGCACGGCCCGCGGGGCGCCGCCGACGGCGTGCTGACCGTCGAGGAGTGGGCGGCGGGGGTGGCGGGATGACCGGCGTCCTCGACGGAGCCGCTCTCACCGGGGCGGGCCTGCTCGGCGGGGTCTACCTGGCGTTCTCGGTCGCGGTGCTCCCCGCCCTGCGTCGTCGCCCCGCCGCGGAGGCGGTCGCGGTGATGCGCGGGGTGAACCGGGTGATCGTGAACCCGGTGTTCGGGACACTGTTCGCCGGCACCGCACTGCTCGCCGGCGCGGTGACGGTGGCCGGGGCGCTCGGCGGGCAGCCGCTGCGGATCGCGGGCGGGGTCGCGGTGCTGGCCGGCTTCGCCGTGACCGCCGCGGTGAACATCCCGCTCAACAACGCCCTGGAGCGCGACGGCGACTGGGCCGCGTTCGCTTCGCGGTGGAGCGTCGCGAACCACCTCCGGGGGGCGTTCTCGGCACTCGGCGTGGTCCTGCTGCTGCTCTGAGTCGAACGTGTGTGCGACATCTCGGGGACCCGCCTGGCGCCTGCCTGGGCGGGCGGGGCACGCTGGTCGCCGCGCCCGCTCCCCCGGGTGCGGACCGGCCGTCGCCCGCGACGGCTCCGCAGCGACGACCGGGGGAGCATGAACACCCACGAACGACGGCGACTGGCCGCCCTGCGCACCGACCGCGAGACGGTGCTCGCCGCCGCGGCCGCGCTGCGGCACGAGGCCGTGCAGGCGCGCTACGCCGGGCTCAGCCGCCCCGAGATCGCGTTCGGGCTGGCCTCGGTGCTGGAGATGCTGGCGATGCGGATCGCCGACCAGCCCCCGGACGTCCGCGCACACGTGGTGCGGATCGCCCGGGAGATGGCCGGCGACACGATGGACTCACCGACGATCCGGCGCACCCGTCGTCGGTGATCCACCGGAGTTGTCCACAGGTGTGTGCACAGCTGGGGACGGATCGAACCGGTGTTCGACCAGGGCCTAGCGGACGCCCTCCATCAGGACCTTCAGCTTCGGCACGAGCACGAGCACCACGATGCCGACGACGATCGCAGCGGCCCCGGTGATGCCGAAGTACGCGGCTTCGTTCTCCTCGCTGTAGAAGTCGGCCAGGACTCCGGCGAGCACCGATCCCATCGAGACCGACAGGAAGAACAGGGCCACCATCTGGGTGCGGAACGCGGCCGGAGCCAGCTTCGTCGACAGCGATTGACCGACTGGAGAGGTGAAGAGCTCTCCGATGCAGAACACCAGCAGGATCCCGGCGACGGCCAGCATCGGGGTGCCGTTGGCCCCGGTACCGGCCAGTGGCACGAACAACAGGAAGCCGACACCGATGATGATCGTGCCGAGCGCCATCTTCGCCGGCGACGCCGGCTGACGCGGGCCGAGCTTGGTCCACACCGCGGCGAACACTCCGGCCAGCAGCACGACGAACAGTGGTTCGATCGCCTGGACGGAGCCGGCCGGGATCTCGAACAGACCGAATACCGAGCGGTTCAGTCGTTCGTCCGCGTAGATCGTCAGTACGGTGAAGATCTGCTGGAAGATCGCCCAGAAGACAGCGCTGGCGATCCACATCGGCAGGAAGGCCAGCACACGGCGGCGCTCGACCCGGTTCACCCTGGAGCTGGTCAGCATCACGGAGAAGTAGGCGATCGTGGCGACCGCGACGACCCCGGTGACGATGTAGTCCAGGCGACCCGCCGTGATCACCCCGGTGACCGTGAGGACCAGCAGCACGACGACGACGGCCGCGCCGATCAGCCCGGCGCGGGTCCGCTGCGAGGCCGGGAGCGGGTTGGGCGGGAGCTTGCCCTCCGCCGGAAGGCTCCGGCGGAAGAACGCGTACTGGGCCAGACCGATCGCCATGCCGAGCGCGGCGAGACCGAACCCGATGTGGAAGCTCTCCGCCCGGGTCTGCACGACCGGGGTGAGGATCTGTCCGAGCAGAGCGCCGATGTTGACGCCCAGATAGAAGATCGAGAACCCGGCGTCGCGGCGGTCGTCACCCTCGCCGTAGAGCATCGCGACGATCGTCGACGCGTTCGCCTTGATCCCGCCGCTGCCGAGCGCGACGAGGACGAGACCACAGGCCAGCCCTGCTCCGCCCGGCAGGAGCGCCAGCGCGATGTGCCCGGCCATGACCGCCACCGCGCTGCCGAAGAGGACATGCTCCGGACCGAACAGCCGATCGCCGAGCCACGCGGCGAGGATCGTCGAGAGGTAGACGGTTCCGCCGTAGGCTCCGACGACTCCGGCCGCGACTCCCTGGTCGTAGCCGAGGCCACCGGCGGTGACCTCGTAATACATGTAGTACAGCAGGATCGCCTGCATGCCGTAGAAGGAGAACCGCTCGAACATCTCGACGCCGAAGAGCGTCGCGAGCTGAACGGGGTGACCGAGAAAGGTCCTCTCCCGGCGCTGAGGGTTGGTCGTGGTGTCGGACACCCGCCCGGTCTACCCTCGGAGTTTCATCAGGTAAAGATCGAACACCCGACTGATGCCTCACAGCGACCCGGGGTCCCCTACCACCGCCGCGGTACGCCGCCGGCGGACTACCCGGTCATGGCACAGCCTTGCACGGCATGCAGACCGTGATCGGCTTCGTGCAACAGCCGTCGACTGTTGCGGCGCAGCCCGCGATGCACGCCGCACAGGCGATATAGCCTGCTTTTCCTTTTGCATTCTTGCACGAGGCACAGCTGGCGCACCCCGCACACACCTTGAGGTCGATCGCACCACACCCGGGCCCGTCGTACATCGTTGTCGTACTACACGTTCCACACTTTCCCTGCACTTCTGCCGGATGCAGTTCAACGAGCCCAGCCCCGCTCACCGCCATCGCTTTCATCACGAGGACGTCATTGCCCTGCTTCTGCCACATCGCATAATCTCGATGCCCCGCACCCTGAACTCCTGAGAATTCTCGCGCCACTAGCACACGGGCGTCGTCCGCCGCGAGCGCAGTCACCGTCATCTCTCCACCGCCTCGGAGCCTATGACGTGCTCCCTGCACCGCCACGGGCTGAAAGGTGAACGAGTCCATTCCAGCGCGCGTCATCAGCAGTCGGAAGTCGGAATCGACCGCGAGGCGATCCATTGCACCGGAGAGGTAGCCGGACGGGAGATCGTGGTATCCGGCGGAGTGCAGAGCGGTGGT
Organism: Pseudonocardia sp. ICBG1034; assembly: GCF_020131375.1. Lineage (NCBI taxonomy): Bacteria > Bacillati > Actinomycetota > Actinomycetes > Pseudonocardiales > Pseudonocardiaceae > Pseudonocardia > Pseudonocardia sp. ICBG1034. The sequence goes on along the minus strand of NZ_JAHLEK010000015.1, from coordinate 368,795 downwards.
TCCGGCTGCAAGTCGGCGAACAGGAGCACCCGCCGTCGAGTTGATCAGTCTCGGCGAGGCCACGGCCGTCACCGCTACCGCTCCGCCTACACAGGCGGCCCTGAGGAAGCCTGCTCTGGACAGGCCGGCCTGATCAGAGCGGCGACTCGTTCGCTCACCGAGGGCAAGAACAACTCGCCCGGCACGACGAAATCCAAGAAGACGAGTCAGAGTCGCCACCATCCCGGCGCCGATATGACACCGAACCCCTTCTTCATCGACCTGGATGAGAGTCGGTCTCCATGGGGGATTCTTGCCGTAGAACGCGCTTCGCAGGTCCTTGACCATCGGATCCGCGAGCGGCACGACTTCGATCTCTGACGCAATCTCGTTCGAGACTACTTCACTGATACTGGCGCAGCGACCGCACGACGAGTCAAATGCAAGGAAGAAATGGACGGGAGCCATGGCAACCACTTTCACCTCGACGACGACTCGCCCCCGACGCTAGGGGCCCACCATGTCGACCCGCAATCACGAGACCCGCTGGGACGCCATCGAATGAATCTGTGTCTTTCTATTGAATGACATCGATGTCACCGTGAATGGACCGACAGGATCCCGTCCGCATGCTGGTCAGCGGATCATCCGAGCTCCGCCGGTCCCTCCTCCGGGACCATCCCGACCCGGTCGGCGACGGCGGCCATGACGTCCTGGACGGCGACGGTGTCCGCGAGCGGCATGACCGGGCTCTCGGTCTCCCCGGCCGCGACCCGGCGGGTCACCTCCTCGATCTCGTGGCTGTAACCGCGCCCGGTGGCCGGCAGCACGATCTCCTCCGGGTCGGCGCCGTGCCGGTGCACCACGATCCGGTCCGGGTGGTGGAAGCGCGGCGGCACCTCGATCCAGCCCTCGGTGCCGATCACCCGGGCCGAGCCGGGCATCGCGCACTGCAGGCTGACCTGCAGTGCGGCGCTGCGGCCGTCGGGCCAACCGAGCAGGATCGACTCCTCCAGGTCCACACCGGACGGCGTCAGCGCACCGCTCGCGGCGACCGTGCCCGGGCTGCCGAGCAGCATCTGGGCGAACGAGACCACGTAGACGCCGAGGTCGAACAGGGCGCCGCCGCCGAGCTCCGGGGAGAAGAAGCGGTCGTCGTCCGCGGTGCGGTTGCGCACGCCGAGGTCGGCCTGCACCGAGCGGACCTCCCCGATCGCGCCCTCGGCGACGAGCTCGCGCAGCCGGACGACGGCCGGGAAGAACCGCGTCCACATCGCCTCCATCACGAACACGCCGCGGTTGCGGGCGGCGGCGGCGATCTCGCGGGTCGCGACGGAGCTGACCGTGAACGCCTTCTCGATCATCAGGGCCTTGCCCGCCTCGATCGCGGCCAGCGCGATCGCGCGGTGCTGCGGGTGCGGGGTGGCGACGTAGAGGACGTCGACGTCCGGGTCGTCGAGGATCGCGCGGTAGCCGGTGTGCACCCGGTCGACGCCGTGCCGGCGGGCGAAGTCGGCACCGCGTTCCGCGGAACGCGACGCGACGGCGACGAGCTCGGCGCCGGGCACGTGCGCGAAGTCCGGTGCGACGGCGTCGGCGATGCGGCCGGGCCCGATGATTCCCCACTTCACGGTCATGCCCCGATCCTGCCCGGAGCCCGGTCGAAGTTCCCGGCGCACGACCGATGAGTCCGGTCACCGCCCACGGTCCACCCCTTCGAACGGCACCGGGACCCCGGCGCCACCGTCCACAGGAGCCCCCGATGCCGAACATGATCTTCGTGAATCTGCCGGTCAGCGACCTGGACGCCGCGAAGGCGTTCTACTCCGCGGTCGGCTTCACCCTGAACGAGCAGTTCTCCGACGAGCGCACCGCCTCGTTCGTCGTCAGCGACGCCATCGTGGTCATGGTGATGGCGCAGGACCGGTTCCGGGAGTTCACCGAGCAGCCCGGTGTCGCCGACCCGCGGACCGCCCGCGAGGTCATCAACGCCTTCGGCGTCGAGAGCCGCGACGACGTCGACCGGCTGATCGACGCCGGCCTGGCCGCGGGCGGGGCGCTGTCCGGCAAGACCGAGGACCACGGCTTCATGTACGGCCGCGGCATCGACGACCCGGACGGCCACCACCTCGAGTTCGTGTGGATGGACCCGTCGGCCGTCGCCGGGGAGTGATCCCCGCCCGGTCCGTCGCCGCCGTCCGAGGGGTGCGGCGACGGACCGGGCCGATCGGCGCCGGCCCGGTCGGCGCCCGTCGGACGGCGCAGGATCCGGCGGCCCACCGGCCGGGCAGCGCAGCCGCGACGGGCGGCGCGGGTTCAGACGGCGCGCAGCGGGCGCACCTTGCGGACCAGCCCGTCGATGGCGAGCGCGTAGCCGTCGACGCCGAACCCGACGACGATCCCGGCCGCCACCGGCGAGACGAACGAGTGGTGCCGGAAGGTCTCGCGGCCGTGCACGTTGGAGATGTGCACCTCGACCGTGGGGAGCTCGGCGCCCTCGATCGCGTCGTGCAGCGCGACCGAGGTGTGGGTGTAGGCGGCGGCGTTGAGGACCAGGCCGACCGCGTCGCCACGCTTCACGGCGGCGCCGGCCTCGTGGATCCAGTCGACGAGGACGCCCTCGTGGCTGGTCTGACGGAAGTCCAGCTCGAGGTGGTGCGCGGCGGCCGACTCCCGGCACAGCGCCTCGACGTCGGTGAGCACGGTGGTCCCGTACACCTCCGGCTTGCGGGTCCCGAGCAGGTTGAGGTTCGGGCCGTTGAACACGAAGACGGTGGTCACGCCCGCGATCCTCTCAGCCGCGCCAGCCGGGGCGGACCAGGCCCGACTCGTAGGCCAGCACGACCAGCTGCGCGCGGTCCCGGGCACCGAGCTTGGTCATCGTGCGGCTGACGTGGGTCTTCGCCGTCGTCGGGCTCATGTGCAGGCGGGCGGCGATCTCGTCGTTGGACAGCCCGGCCGCGACCTCGGCGAGGACCTCCCGCTCGCGGTCGGTGAGCTCGCCGAGCCGGACCGCGCCGTCGGGGCAGCCCCGGGAGCGCGCCGCGAACTCGGCGATCAGGGTGCGGGTGACCGCCGGGGCGAGCAGGGCCTCCCCGCCGTGGACGACGCGGATGGCGTGGATGAGGTCAGCCGGTTCGGAGTCCTTGACCAGGAACCCGCTGGCGCCGCCGCGGATCGCGTCGAAGACGTAGGAGTCGTCGGTGAAGGTGGTCAGGACGACCACCCGGGTGCCGGCGAGCTCCGGGTCGCCGGTGATCTCCCGGGTCGCGGTGATGCCGTCGGTGCCGGGCATGCGGATGTCCATGAGGACGACGTCCGGGTGGTGCTCGCGGGCCGCGGTGACGGCCTGTGCGCCGTCGGCGGCCTCGGCGACCACGTCCAGGTCGGGCTGGGAGCCGAGCAGGGCGCGGAACCCGGAGCGGACGAGCGCCTGGTCGTCGGCGAGCAGGACGCGGATCACCTGTCGGCTCCCGGGGTCGCGGGGCGGTCGGGGACGTGGGCCCGCCCGGGGCGGTCGGTCGCCCCGGCGGCCCCGGCCCGTCCGGTCGGGTCGGCCGGAGCGGGTTCCGCGGGGGAACGCCCGGCCGGGGCGGAGCCCGGGGCGGCGGGGTCGGCCGGGGGCGCGGGCAGGTGGGCGCGCACCCGGAAGCCGCGCTCCGGGCCCGGCCCCGCCTCCAGGGTCCCGCCGACCGAGCGCGCACGCTCACGCATGCCGGTCAGCCCCGTGCCGTCCACCGCGCCGGGCGCCGGGCCGGCACCGTCGTCGTCGACGGTCAGGTCCAGCGCGTCGTCGCCGAACCGCAGGGTGACCACCGCGCCACCGGCCCCGGCGTGCCGACGCGTGTTGGTCAGCGACTCCTGCACGATCCGGTACGCCGCCAGGTCGACCCCGGTCGGCAGCGGTCGCGGGGTCCCCCCGGTGCCGCGGCGCACCGGCAGCCCCGCGGCGCGCACCTCGTCGAGCAGCGCGTCGAGCCGGTCCAGGCCGGGGGTGGGCGCACGCGGGGCCTGCTCGTCGACCCCACGCAGCACGCCGAGGGTGGAGCGCATCTCGCGCAGCAGGTCGCGGCTGGCCCGCTTGATCTCGGTGAGCGCGGTGCGGGCCTGCTCCGGGTCGTCGTCCATCAGGTAGAGCGCGACCCCGGCCTGCACGTTGATCAGGGAGACGTGGTGGCCCAGCACGTCGTGCAGCTCCTGGGCGATGCGCAGCCGCTCGGCGTCGGCGCTGCGCCGACGCTCGGCCTCGGCGGCCCGCCGGGCCTGCGCCGTGCGCTCGCGCCGGACCCGCCAGAGGGCGCCGCCCGCGACGAGCGCCGCCAGCCAGGCCAGGACCGGCGCGGTCGCCGGCCACGGGATCGGCCGCCCGGTCACGAGCAGCCACCCGCTCAGCACGGCCGGCGCGACGGCCACCACCGCGAGCGCGCGGTGGTGGCGCCCCGCGGCGACCGCCGACACCAGCGCCACGGCGAACGCGAACCCGAGCGGCCCGATCGGCGGGTACCCCAGGCCCAGGTAGACGACGACCGCGGCTGCGCACACCGCGAGCGCCACGACCCGGTTCAGGTGCCGGAACAACAGCGCGACCGGCCCCACCGCGAGCAGTGCGACGGCGAGCCCGTCGAGCGGGAGTGCCGTCGCGTCCGGGTCCGGGTACTGCGCGCTGCGGACGGCGTGGAACGCCGTCCCGCCCACGGTGAACAGGCCGACGACCAGCGCGGGGACGAGGATCCGCGCGATCCCGCCCCACCTCGGACGTCGGTCGGCGGGCACGCGGGACACCGTAGACCGGGGCACCGACAGCGGTCGTCGTCCGGACGGTGACCGGTGCCGTACACCCGCGGGAGTACACGGGCGGCCGCTCCTTCCCCGGGGGCGGCAGCGGGATCGGCGACCGCGGACGGACGCGCGCGACCCCCCGGCACCGCGACGCTGGCCGTCATGACAGCGACTCCGGACACCCGTCCCGCACCCGGACCGGCCACCGCCCCGGCACCGGCCGCACCGTCCCCCGTCACCCCGCCCCCGGCCGACGCGGTCCCGGCCGCGACCGCGCCCACGGCGACGACCGCGGGCGGTCTCCCGCCCCGGTCCGACGCCGTGCTCGCCTCGGACGCCGAGCGCGAGCACGTCACCGCCCGGCTGCGGACGGCCGCCGCCGAGGGGCGCCTGACCCTCGCCGAGTCCGACGAGCGGCAGGCCGCCGCCTACGCCGCCCGCACCCGCGACGAGCTCGTCCCGCTGCTCGTCGGGCTGCCCCGCCCGCCGCGGCCGCGTCGCGCCCGGCGCGGTCCGCTCACCCCCCGCGCGCAGCGCAACCTGCGGATCCACGCCGGGGTGACCGTCGCCGTGCTGCTCCTGCTGGTCCTGGGCGCCGTGCTCGGCCCGGCGCCGCTGTTCGTCCCGATCGGGCCGGCGTTCTGGCTGGGCCTGATCCTGTTCGTGCACTCCCGGCGGGCCGAGCGCGAGGCGTCGCCGGACGAGGAGCTGCCCGAGGAGCTGCGGTGACCGCCGTCGCCGAGCGGGCCGGACGGACCGCACCGCGGCGGCTCGCCCGCCGCCCGCGGGCGCTGCGGACGGTGCACGTGCTGCTCGCGGTGGCCTGGACCGGCGCGTCGCTGGTGATGCTGGTGCTGCCCGTGGCGGTGCTGCTGCGGGGTGGCGACGCCGGGTTCGCCGTCGCGGTGATGGGCACCGTCGGGAACGGGATGATCCCGTTCCTCGCCGTCGGCACCGTCCTCAGCGGGGCGGCCCTCGGCCTCGGAACGGCGTGGGGGCTGTTCCGGTACCGCTGGGTCGTCGCGAAGACCGTGCTGGCGCTGGCGGTGATCGTCTCGTCGGTCGCGCTCACCACCGGGTGGGTCGACGCCGCCGCGGCCGGGGACCGGTCGGTCCTGCCGCTGCTGGTCGCGGCGTCGGTGCTGCACCAGGTGATGCTGCTGGGCGCGACGGTGCTGTCGGTGGAGAAGCCCGGCGGACGGCTGTCCCGGCAGCGGTTGACAGGCAACCGAATGGTTGCATAATTGGCGGCGTGACCGACGTGGACGCCGTCTTCCGCGCACTCGCGGACCCGACGCGGCGGCGCATCCTCGACCGGTTGCACGAGCAGGGCGAGTCGACGCTCGGCGCACTGTGCGAGGGGCTGGACATGAGCCGGCAGGCCGTCTCCAAGCACCTCGCGCAGCTGGAGTCCGCCGGGCTGGTGACCACGCTGCGTCGCGGCCGGGAGAAGCTCCACCACCTCGACCCGGTCCCCATCCAGCAGATCCACGACCGGTGGATCGGGAAGTTCGAGCGCAGCCGGGTGCAGGCGGTCACCGCCCTGCGCGCGGCACTGGAGGAGCACGATGAGCAGTGAGCGCAGGTTCGTCTACACGACCTACATCCGCAGCACCGCCGAGCAGGTGTTCCGGGCGCTGACCACGCCGGAGTTCACCATGCAGTACTGGGGCGGCGCGGAGCTGACCTCGGACTGGCGGGTGGGCAGCCCGCTGGAGGCGGTCCACCCCGACCGCGACGACTTCATCGGCGAGATCCTCGCCGTCGAGCCGCCGCACCGGTTGTCCTACACCTTCACCGGGCAGGCGGAACAGGCCGCGGGACGGCCGCCGACCGTCGTCGAGTTCACGCTCTCCCCGTTCGGCGAGGAGGCGGTGGAGCTGCAGGTCGTCCACACCGGTTTCACCGACGACGAGCAGGGCGCGCAGGACGCCCGCGACGTGGGCGAGGGCTGGCCCGCGATCCTGTCCGCGCTCAAGACACTGCTGGAGACCGACCGGCCGCTGGCCTCCCCCGGTCACTTCGCGCCACGGACACCGGCGACGCCCGCCCGGTGAGTCCGCGCGGACCTGTCGCCCCGGTGGCCTCCGGGCCGAGGGGCCCGACGGCTCTCAGCGGCCGAACAGGCGTGCCCACCAGCCACGGCGGGACCCCGGCGCGGTCTCCGCGGTGGCGGGCGGCGGCGCGGCGGGCCGGGCGGCGGCCCGCCGCCGCTCCCGGGCCGCGTGCCAGCGCGCGACGACCTCGTCGGCGTCGAGCCTGCGGATCGGCACGCGCGGGCCCATCGGGTGGCGCATGTGGTCGACGACCCGGGAGTTGACCTCCTCGACGTGCTCACGCACGCGGCGCTCGTCGACGAAGCGGGTGACGGTCTCGTCGATCCGGTCCAGCTCCTTGCGCAGCTGGATCGACGGCGGCAGCATCGCGTCGCCCGGGACGCCCTCCCGCTCCAGGTAGCCGCGGATCCACCAGTTCTCCTCGACCGGGCCGATCCGTCCCGCCCCGGGCAACGGCTTGCCCTTGCCGGGCAGGTCGTCGAAGTCGCCCCGCTCGACGGCCTCCCGGATCGTCCGGTCGACCGGTGACTCGAACCGCGGGTCCACACCGTTCATGGCTGCACCACCCCGTCGCGAGGTTACCGGCGAGCACCGTTTCCTGTCGGTGGTCGGGTGCACACTCCGCGCCATGACGACGACACCCGCGACCCCCACCACCGACCGTTCCCGCGCACTGGACCTGGCGCGCCACTACCCCGGCCGGCGCGTGGGGCACGTCGCCGCGCAGCAGCGGAGGGCGGGGTTCCCCGACCGCAACTGGCGCCTCGGCGCCGACGGCGAGCAGCGCACCGCGCACCTGCTGACCGCGCTCACCGGGCGGACCCGCCGGGACCGGCTGCTCGGCAGGCCCCCGGCATGGCAGGTCCTGCACTCGGTCCCGCTCGACGGCGGCGCCGCCGACCTCGACCACGTCCTGATCGGGCCACCCGGCATCTGCGTCGTCGACACCCGCCACCACCGCGGCCGCTCCCTGCTCCTCGACGGCGATCGGCTGGTCGTCGCGGGGACGGCCACGGACGCGGTGCCGCGGGCCCGGGCCGAGGCGCAGCGGGTCCGCGAGCTGCTGCTCCCCCGGCTCGGGGCCGCCGCCGCGTCGACGCCGGTCCGCCCGGTGATCGCGCTGGTCGGGGCCCCGCTCCGGGTACGCCGCTGGCCCGACGACGTCGTGGTCGCCACCGAGGGCGCGCTGGTGTACGCCCTGCGCGGGCTGACCCCGGTGCTCGGCCCGCGGGAGGTGGAGCGGATCCACGCCGTCGCCCGGCGCCCGGAGAGCTGGGAGTGAGGCGTGCGCCGGGTCACGGCGCCTTCCCCGCGCGGGGCCGGATCAGCATGCTCTCCCGGTGACCTCGACCGCCCCGGCCCGGACCGGACTGCACCGTGTCCCGGTCCCGGACGGTGTCGCACCGTCCGGGGTGGCGGCGGCGGTGCGCCTGCTCGCCCACCGGCCGCGGCTGGTCGCCTTCGCCGGGAGCTGGTCGTGGGGGGCACTGGTCGCCACCGACCCGGTGCTCACCGCACCGGACGGGGCCGACCCGTTCGCCGTGCTGGACGCGCCGCCACGGTCCGCGGGCCCGGCGGCGAGCCCGGGCGCCGGGGCCGTCGGGGCCGTCGGAGGCGGCTGGTTCGGGCTCCTGGACCACGCCCCGCCCGGTGTGCGGCCGACGGCGGCGCTGTCCTGGTACCGCGACGTGCTGCGGCACGACGGCGAGCGCTGGTGGTTCGAGGCGCTGGTCGACGGCGGCGCCCCGCTGCCGGGCCTGCCGGACCACCCCGGTGCGGTGCACCCCGACACCGGCTCGGCCGAGCGCCGGTACACGCAGCTGTGCGCCGACCTCGCCCGCCCGGCGCCGGACCGGACGGCCCGGATCGCGGTCACCCGGTGGCCCGACCGCGACGCGCACCTGGCCGCGGTCGAGCGGTGCGTCACCGAGATCCGCCGCGGCGAGATCTTCCAGGCCAACATCGCCACGCGGCTGGAGGTGCGGCTCGACGGCGACCCGCACGAGGCGTGGGCCCGGCTGGTCGAGCCGGTCGCGCCGGCTCGCGCCGCACTCGTCGTGACGCCGGAGCGGGCCGCGGTGGGCGCGAGCCCGGAGCTGTTCCTGCACCGTGCCGGGGACCGGGTCACCACCGCGCCGATCAAGGGCACCCGGCCGCGCACCGGTGGCGCCGCCGACGACGTCGAATGCGCGCGGCTCGGCGCCTCGGTGAAGGACGCGGCCGAGAACGTGATGATCGTCGACCTGATGCGCAACGACCTGGCCCGGGTCGCACGGCCCGGCGGGGTGCGGCCGGGGCGGCTGCTCGCCGTCGAACCGCATCCGGGGGTGTGGCACCTGGTGTCGCGGGTGCACGCGACGCTGCGCGACGACGTCACCGACGCCGACCTGCTCATCGCCACGTTCCCGCCGGGCTCGGTCACCGGCGCGCCGAAGATCCGGGCCTGCGAGGTGATCGCCGACTGCGAGGACGGGGACCGCGGGCTGTTCACCGGCGCCGTCGGCGGGGTGAGCCCGCTGGCCGGACTGGAGCTGAACGTCGCGATCCGCACCCTCGACCTCGGCCCCGCCGGGCCCGACGGCAGCCGCAGCGGCCGGCTCGGCGTCGGCGGGGGCATCACGGTCGACTCCGACCCGGCGGAGGAGTTCGGCGAGGTCCTGACCAAGGCCGCCCCGGTCCTGGCCGCGCTGGACGGCCCGCCCCGGCCGGCCCGGCCGCCCGTCGCCCGGCCCGCCGACCGGGCCGCGGGCCTGTTCGAGACGCTCGCCTGCGTCGACGGGCGGGCCCGCCGGGTCGGCGAGCACGCCGCCCGGCTGCGCCGCTCCTACCTCGCGGTCACCGGCCGCGCCCTCGACGCGCGGGTCGAGGCCGAGGTCGCCGCGGCCGTCGCGGGGGCGGCCGGGCACCACCGGGTCCGGGTCGAGGCGACGCCGGACGACCCGTCGCGGGTCACCGTGCGCGCGGTCCCCTGGCCCGGACCGGTCCCGCTCGACGCACAGGGCGGGGTGGTCGCCGTCGTCCGGCGCGGCACCGACGGCGAGTCCCACAAGTTCGTCGACCGCCGCTGGCTCGACGCCCACGAGGCCGACGTCGGGGACGGTTCGCCGCTGCTGTGCGACCCGGCGGGCCTGGTGCTGGAGACGACGCGTTCCGCCGTCGCCGCCGTGCACCGGGGGCGGCTGTGGGTCCCCCCGCTCGACGGCCGCATCCTGCCCGGCACCGGCCGCCGCGCGCTGCTCGACCTGCTGGGCCCCGGCACCGTGCGGATCGCCCCGCTGCCCCTGGCCGCGCTCACCGGGGCCGACGGGTTCCTGCTGGTCAACGCGCTACGCGGGGTGCAGTGGGTGCGCCGGGTCGACGACGGCGGCCACACCGTCGCCGCGTGGGTGGCTCCGGACCCGCTGACCCGCCGCCTCGCCGCGGCGCTGTCGCGCTGACCGGGCGTCGCGCCACCACACCGCCCGGGCGACCGCCGGTGCCGCCCCGCGGTCCCCACCCGGCACCGGGCCGCGGCACCGCGACCGGCGGCGCGACCGGCGGTGCCCCGTCCGCCACGGACCGCACGACCTCGCACCTCGCCGCCCCTGCAGACGGTGCGAGGTCCTCGAGGTGTGCGAGGCCGGCCCGCACCGGCAGGATCGGGTCGTGAGCACCGACCGGATCGCCGCCGAGCTGCGTCGCCCCCTGCGGTGGGTCCCACCGATCCCGCTGCACCGCCCCCGGCTGCTGCGCCTGCTGCAGCGGCTGTCCCGGCGCGGCAGGCCCGCCGCCGTGGACGGGGTCCGGTCCACCACCCACCCGGGCCCGCCGCTGCTGCGCGTGCACGTCCCCGACCACCGCACGACCCCCGCGGCGCTGCTGTGGTTCCACGGCGGCGGACTCGTCCTGGGCTCCCCCATGATCGACGACGTGCGGTGCGGCGAGCTCGCCGCGGACCTGGGGATCGTCGTCGTCTCGGTGGACTACCGGCTCGCGCCCGGTGACCCGTTCCCGGCCGCGCTCGACGACTGCCACGCCGGCTGGACCTGGCTGCGGGACGCCGCCGGCCGGCTGGAGGTCGACCCGGCGCGGATCGCCGTCGGCGGGGCGAGCGCCGGGGGCTGCCTGGCCGCCGCGCTGGTCCAGCGCCTGCACGACGAGGGCGGACCGCAGCCGGTCGCGCAGTGGCTGGTCTACCCGATGCTCGACGACCGCACCGCCGCCCGTCGCGAGCTCGACCGGCCCCCGCACCGGGTGTGGAACAACCGCAACAACGAGGTCGGCTGGCGCGCCTACCTGGGGCGCCCGCCCGGGACCGGCGAGCCCGCCCCGTACGCGGTGCCCGCCCGTCGCGCCGACCTGTCCGGGCTGCCGCCCGCGTGGATCGGCGTCGGCGACGTCGACCTGTTCCACGACGAGGACATCACCTACGCGCGGCGGCTGCGCGAGGCCGGGGTGCCGGTCGAGCTCGACGTCGTCCCCGGCGCCCCGCACGGCTTCGACGGCTGGGGCAAGGGCGTCGCGATCGCCGACGACTTCACCGGGCGCTCGGTCGCCTGGCTGCGCGGCGCGCTCGGTAGCTGATCACCCGGCCAGGTCCAGCAGCAGCGCGGCCAGCTCGCGGGGCCGGTTCTGCGGCACCAGGTGGTGGGTGTCGATCTCGGCGTGGCGCCAGGCGTCGGAGGTCCGGGCGCGGTCGGCGGCCGCGGTGAACGCCCCGCCCGCGACGTCCTCCCGGGTGGCCCGCACGAACGTCCGGCCGCACGGCCACTGCTCCAGCGGCCGGGACAGCCGCACCGGCTCGGTGAGCGTGCGGACCGGCTGCGGGGAGCGCCGCGGCGCCGACCACGCGGCCTCGGCCGGGTCGTCGTAGTGCCGCTCCGGGCCCGGGACCAGCCACGACGACCCCAGTCCCGGTGCGCCCGGCGCCGGCACCGCACCGGCGAGGCCGGGCGCCAGGTCCAGCGCGGACTCGCCGTCGGCGGGGACGAACGCGTCGAGGTAGACCAGCTCGCGGACCCGGTCGCCGATCTCGTCGAGCGCCCCGGTGACGACCATGCCGCCGTAGGAGAACCCGAGCAGCACGATGTCGCGCAGGTCCTCGTAGAGCACGGCGGCGACCACGTCGCGCACGTGGACGGACAGGTCGATCCACGGCCCGGCCAGGTGCGAGCGCTCCCCGATGCCGGTGAGCGCGGGCGTCACCACCTCGTGCCCGGCCGCGCGCAGCAGCGGGCGCACCAGGTGGAAGGAGTGGGCGCCGCCCCAGGCGCCGTGGACCAGCACGAACGTCGTCATGACGGCAGACTCCCACGACGATGAGCGATTTCCCCGACGGCTTCTTCGACCGCGCCGACCCGGCCGACGACCGCGAGTTCTATCTGCCCCCGCGCTTCGTCCAGCACATCGACGAGGGCGCCATCGCCGCCGCGTCGGCGTTCTACGGCGAGATCGGCACCACCGGCCGGGTGCTGGACCTGATGTCGTCGTGGGTGTCGCACCTGCCGCACCGCCCGGAGCACCTGACCGTGCTGGGCATGAACCGGGCCGAGCTCGCCGCCAACGAGATGGCCCACGAGGCCGTCCGCCACGACCTCAACGCCGACCCGGTGCTCCCCTTCGCCGACGCCGCGTTCGACGCCTGCGTCTGCACCGTCTCGGTCGACTACCTGACCGACCCGGTCGCGGTGTTCGCCGAGGTGGGACGGGTACTGGTGCCGGGCGGGGTGTTCGCCGCCACGTTCTCGAACCGCTGCTTCCCGACCAAGGCGGTCCGCGGGTGGCTCGCCTCCGACGACAGGACGCGGGTCGCGATCGTCGGGGAGTACTTCCGGCGCAGCGGCGCATTCGACACCCCGGTGGCCCGTGACTGCGGCGCGCCCGGGGATCCGCTGTACGCGGTGTGGGCCCGCACCCCTACCGGCTGACGAAGTCCAGCACCGCCCGGTCGAACTCCCGCGGACGCTCCATGTTCGGGTAGTGCGCGGTCCCACCGATCTCGCCGGAGCGGCCGTCCGGGACGGCGGCGACCGCGTCGGCGACGATCCGCCGGTGGTCGTCGGAATCGAGGGCGCCGACGAGACCGAGCAGCGGCACCGGGAACGCGCCGGCGCGCTCGGCGGCGTCGTCGAGGAAGCCGATCGGGCCCGGGGGCGCGGCCGGGTCCGCGGGCAGGTGGTGGGACAGCAGGTCGACCGCCATCAGCCGGATCTCGGCGAGGACGGCCGGGTCCACGTCGGCCTCCGTGCGGAACGGGCCGGGCACGAACTCCAGGAACACCCGGACCCAGCGCTCGGCGTCGAGGTCCAGGCGCGCCTGCTCCCAGCGCGCCATGGTGTCGACCGTCCACGGGTCGGTCCACACCGGCTCGCCCGCGCCGGCGCCGCACAGCACGACCCGGTCGACGAGGTCCGGGCGTTCCAGCGCGGTGTCGAACGCGACCCGCGCCCCCATCGACAGTCCGACGAGCGCGACCGGCCCGGCGTCGAGGTGCTCCAGCAGCGCGGCGAGGTCGGCGTGCGGCCGGTAGCCCTGCGGGCCGGGCGTCGACGACGCGCCGTGCCCGCGGGCGTCCGGCACCACGACCCGGTGCCGGGCGGACAGCGGACCGATCTGACGCGACCACATCCGTCCGTCGACGGCGCCCCCGTGCAGCAGCACCAGCGGCGGGCGCCCGTCCGGGTGCGGGCCGGTGTCGCGGTAGGCGATCCGGCCGTCCTCCACGGGCAGGAACGTCGGGACGGTGACCTGGGCGAGGGCGAGTGTCATGACAACCAAGGTGTCATCATTCGTGCACCATGACAACCCAGGTGTCATACTCGGATCGTGCCCGACATCGACGACACCGCCGAGAAGCTGGCCGAGGTCTACGTACTCGTGGGCCCCCTCTACCGGCGGGTGCTGCGCGAGGTCGAGGAGTCCGCGCCGGACAACCGGGTCTCGGCGGGCGTGCGCGCGGTGCTCGACCAGCTCCGACGGCACGGCCCGATGACCGTGCCCGGGATCGGGCGGTCGCAGTCGCTCAGCCGGCAGTTCGTGCAGCGGATGGTCGACGACGCGCTGGCCGCCGGGCTCGTCGAGCGGGCGGACAACCCGCGGCACCGGCGGTCCCCCCTGATCGTGCCGACGCCGGCCGGGCGCGCGGTGATCGACGAGGTCGTCGGGCGGGAGCACGCGCGGCTGCGCGCGGTCGCCGGACAGCTCGACCCCGCCGACGTCGACGCGACGCTGCGGGTACTCGCCGCGATGGTCGCCGACCTGACCGAGATCGAACCGGAGATCGAACCCGGGCATTGACCCCCTCGGCCCGGTGGCGCACGATCCGACCGAGATCGACCCCCCACCACTGGCGGTGCCCACGCATGTCCGACACGTTCACCTTCTCCGGCCGCGACGGCGCCGCCGTCACCGCCTACCGCTGGCTCCCCGCCGCCGCGGGCGACCCGGTGCGCGGGATCGTCCAGATCACCCACGGCATGGGCGAGCACGCCCTGCGCTACGTCGCCCTCGCCGACGCGCTGACCGCCCGCGGCTTCGCCGTCTACGCCCAGGACCACCGCGGTCACGGCGCCACCGCGGGCGGGCCCGAGAACTTCGGCGTCCTCGGCGACGACGGCTGGGAGCAGCTGGTCGGCGACATCGGGCTGCTGTCCGCGCACGCCCGCGCCGAGCACCCGGGCGCCCCGCTGGTGCTGCTCGGTCACAGCATGGGCTCGTTCGCCGTGCAGCAGTCCCTCGTCGCCGACGGGACGCCGCCGGACGCGGTCGTGCTGTCCGGCACCGCATTGCTCGATCTGATGGAGCAGGGCCTGGACCTGTCCGCGCCGCTGGACCTGTCGTCGTTCAATGCGCCGTTCGAGCAGCGCACCGGTTTCGAGTGGCTCAGCCGCGACCCCGCGCAGGTCGACGCCTACGTCGCCGACGCCCGCTGCGGCTTCGGCCTGGACCTGCCCGGCACGCAGGCGATGTTCGCCGCCGCCCGGCCGCTCGGCGAGGTCGCCACGCTGAAGCGGATCGCGGGCGGACTGCCGGTGTACGTCGTCGTCGGGGACGAGGACCCGGTCAACGCCGGGCTGGCCCTGGTGCGGCCGCTGACCGAGCGCTACGCCGAGGCCGGGCTGCACGACGTCACGCTGAAGGTCTGGCCGGGTGCCCGGCACGAGGTGTTCAACGAGACCAACCGCGAGGAGATCGTCGCGGACCTGCTGTCCTGGCTCGACCGTGTCGTCCCCGAGCAGCGGGGCGCCTGAGGTGCGCGTCGACACCACCGGCGGCTTCTCCGCCTCCCCGCTCGAGACCGAGGCGGCGGCCGTCGCCGCGGAGGCCGAGGGCTACGACGCCCTGTCGGTCCCCGAGACCTCGCACGACGCGTTCGTGTCGTTGGCGCTGGCCGCCCGGGCGACCAGCCGGATCCGGCTGCAGTCGGCGATCGCGGTCGCCTTCGCCCGCAACCCGATGACGCTGGCCTACCAGGCCAACGACGTGCAGCTGCTCTCCGGCGGCCGGTTCGACCTGGGGCTCGGCTCGCAGGTCCGCCCGCACATCGAGCGCCGGTTCGGGATGCCGTGGAGCCGCCCCGCGGCCCGGATGGAGGACTTCGTCTCCGCCCTGCGGGCGATCTTCGACGCCTGGGCCACCGGGGACCGGCTGCATCACCGCGGCGAGTTCTACTCCCACACCCTGATGACCGAGTTCTTCTCACCGGGGCCGAACCCGCACGGGATCCCGCCGGTGATGCTGGCCGCGGTCGGCGAGCGGATGACCGAGGTCGCGGGCCGGGTCACCGACGGCCTGCTGGCGCACTCGCTGACCTCGCCGTCGTACCTGGCGGAGGTGACGCTGCCCGCGCTGCGCCGGGGACGCGGCCGCGACGACCTCACCGGCTTCGACGTGTGCCTGCCGGTCTTCGCGGTCCTGGGCGCCGACGCCGGGGCCCGGGCCGTCGCCGAGGCCGGGGTGCGACGCCAGATCGCCTTCTACGCCTCCACCCCGCCGTACAGGCCGGTGCTGGAGCACCACGGCCGTGGCGCGCTCGCCGACGAGCTCAACGGACTGTCGCGCCGGCAGGCCTGGGACGAGATGACCGGCCTGGTCGACGACGACCTGCTGGCCCTGTTCGCCGTCGCGGGCGACCCGGCCGGGGTGGCGTCCGGGATCGCGGACCGCTACCGCGGCCTCGTCGACCGGGTCTCGCTCAACACCCCCTACGACGCCGACCCCGCCCTGGTGCTCGACGTCGCCACCCGGCTGCGCGCGGCGTGAGCACGCATCCGGAGATCCGGGAGGGGGTCCGCGCGGTCTGCTCCGGCTTCGGGGCGGAGTACTGGCGCACCTGCGACCGCGAGCACCGGTTCCCGCAGGAGTTCCACGACGCGATGGCCGCCGGCGGCTGGATCGGCATCGCCGTCCCCGAGGCCTACGGCGGCGGGGGCGCCGGGATCTCCGAGGCCGCCGCGGTGATGGAGGAGGTCGCCGCGTCCGGGGCGGCGATGAACGGGGCGTCGGCGATCCACCTGTCGGTCTTCGGGATGAACCCGGTCGTCCGGCACGGCTCGGAGGAGATGCGGCGGCGCTACCTGCCCCGGGTCGCCGACGGGTCGCTGCAGGTCGCGTTCGGCGTCACCGAGCCCGACGCGGGACTCGACACCACCGCGATCACCACGACCGCCCGCCGCGACGGCGACCGGTACCTGGTCCGCGGGCGCAAGGTGTGGACGTCGAAGGCGCCGTTCTGCGACAAGGTCCTGCTGCTGGTGCGCACCACCCCGCGCGCCGAGGTGACGAAGCGGACCGACGGGCTGTCGCTGCTGCTCGCCGACCTGCAGCGCCCCGAGGTCACGATCACCCCGATCGACAAGCTGGGCCGCAACGCGGTGGTGTCCTGCGAGGTCGTCTACGACGACCTGCCCGTCGACGCCGCCGACCTGGTCGGCGAGGAGGGCCGCGGCTTCCGGCTGGTCCTCGACGGGCTCAACCCGGAACGGATCCTGATCGCCGCCGAGGCGCTGGGCACCGGGCGGGCCGCGCTGGCCGCCGCCGTCGCCTACGCGAAGGAGCGCACCGTGTTCGGGCGGCCGATCGGCCAGAACCAGGGCATCGCGTTCCCGCTGGCCGAGGCGCACATGCGGCTCCGGGCGGCGTCGCTGGTGATCGCCGACGCCGCGGCCCGCTACGACGCGGGCGAGCCGTGCGGCGAGCAGGCCAACACCGCGAAGTTCCTGGCCGCCGAGGCCGCGTTCTTCGCCGCGGACCGGGCGGTGCAGACCCTCGGCGGGTTCGGCTACGCCACCGAGTACGACGTGAGCCGCTACTTCACCGAGGCCCGCCTGATGCGCCTGGCACCGCTGCCGCAGGAGATGGTGCTCAACCACGTCGCCGAGCACGTGCTCGGGCTGCCCCGCAGCTACTGACACACGACGGCGGCCGGTGACCCGCCCGGGTCACCGGCCGCCGTACGTGCCGCGGACTACCGCAGACCCAGCTTCTTGGAGCAGGCCGGCCACGCCTTCCAGCCCTGGGCGTCCAGGACGTTCTCGGCGACGCGGATCTGCTCGGACTTGCTGGCCTTGTGCGCCTTGCCCGACCCACCGAAGGCCTTCCAGGTGGACGGCGTGAACTGCAGGCCGCCGGAGAAGCCGTTGCCGGTGTTGGTGTTCCAGTTCCCGCTGGACTCGCACTGGGCGAGCTTGTCCCACGTCGAGGTCGCGACGGACTGCGTGGGGACCGCGACGGCGGCGGGGGCGACCGCGGCGGAGGTCTCGGGGGCGGCCGTCGCGGGCCCGGCGAGGGCGAGCGGAGCGCCGAACGCCAGGACACCGGCGACGAGAGTTCCGACGAAACGCCCACGGATGGACATGCGCGTGCTGCTCATTGTGTGATCACCTGAGGTCCGGACCCACGGCTTTCCGGGCGGGCCGGTCGCGCGGGGAGCGCTGTGCCGGTGTCGTCGCGAGGGGACTCGCGGCCCGCGGCCCCGTCTCGGTCCGTGCAGGTCGACTGGCCGGGGACCGCGGGACGGGGCCGTGGTGGCGTGGCGGTTCCGGCACTTCGGTGCATGCCCCGGCCCGTGTGGACCGGAGCGACCACGAAGGTCGCCGACCGGCCGAGATCAGGTCAAGCGGACGACCGGTGACGTATCACACGGAGATAACGACGGGATACGTCGTCGCAGCTCAGAAGCGCATTCTCACGATCACGGAACCGACAGCGAGCAGGCCGATGCTTTCGATCCGGAGATGTTCCACCGGCATCAGCGGCGCGGCGCGCCCTCGGCCCGGCGCAGGGTGAACACCGCGATCCGCACGACCATCGCGTCGAGCAGCAGACCGCCGAACGCCCACGCATCGAGCCAGGCGGTCCAGTTCCTCCCCTGCGCGACGGCGAGGAGCCCGGGCACGAGGAACAGCGCGACACCGAGCCCGCCGGCGACGGCACAGGCGAGCAGCGCCGCGCCGTCGGCCCGGCGCAGCAGCAGGAGCAGCGACACGACGGCGGCCGCGGCGACGAGCCCGTCCAGCCCGGCCAGGACCGGCCCCGTGGCGCCGAACGCGAGCCGGACGTGCACGGCGGCCGAGAGCACCAGCAGCACGGTCAGGATCCGGCGCCCGGTCACCGGGCCGCGGTCGTCGCTCATGGGTCCATCCTCGCCTACCGCACCCGCAGCACCAGGAGGCGGCAGTCGACCTGCTGCCCGGACCGGTAGGGCGCGACCTCGATCGAGACGGCCTCGAACACGTCGGCGGCGGCGAGCCGGTCGACCTCGGCACGGTAGCCACCGGACTCCCACACGTCGTCGAGGACGGTCGCGACCAGGTAGCCGCCCGGCCGCACGACCCGCGTGAACTCCGCCAGCGCCGAGGGCCCGACGTGGGCGTGGGTGAGCGTCCCGACGCAGACGACGACGTCGTAGGAGTCGTCGGGCAACTCCAGCGCGGCGGTGAGGTCGGCCTCGCGCAGGTCCCGGTAGGCGCCGGTGGCGCGGGCCCGCTCCAGCATCCCGGCCGACAGGTCGATCCCGTCGACGGTGGTCGCGCCGCGCTCGCGGAGCGCGACGCCGACCAGCCCGGTGCCGCACCCGGCGTCGAGGATCTCCCCGCCGGGGCCCGCGGCCGCGACGACGGCGTCCGCGGTGACCGCGGGCGCGACGTAGCCCTGGGCCTCGCCGGTGAGGTCGGCGTCGTAGGTGGGGGCCCACTCGTCGTAGAGGGCCCGGGCGTCGGCCGGGCCGCTCAGTGAGTAGGCGCGTTCCAGGTGGGGGTCGCCCCCGGTGCTCGTGGCCATCGCCCGATCATGGTGGACGGCCCGCGGGCTGTCATGCGCGCCCGAGCAACCCCCGGCGCGGCGGGTCGGCGGCGAGCAGCGAGAGCGCGCACAGCGCGCCCCAGCCGGCGGCGACCATGGTCGCCTTCTCCCGGGCGTCGCGGTCGGGGAGCTGCGAGCCCAGCACCACGAGGTCGACGATGTCGGCGCCGACCCGCACCGCGATGGCGGCCTTGAGCGGGGGGCCGGCCGGAGCCAGCGCCATGGCCAGGCCGGACGCGAGGTCCCGTCCGCCGACCGCCCGCGCGAGCAGCGTGGTCCCCGCGGACGGGGTCCGGCCGCCACCGGACAGCTTCGTCGGCGACAGCAGCACGTCCGGCTTCGCGGCGACGGCCGCGCCGTAGGCGGCGGTGGCGGCGCCCAGCAGGCGGGGGATCCAGGTCAGGTCACGACGGGGCATGTACCCGGTGTACCCGTTCCGCGCCGGTTCTCGCCCGCCCGCACGGACCGGCGACCGAGCGACCGGTGAGCGTGCCGAGCGTGAGCACCGCACCCCACGGCCCGATCACCCAGATCGGCCAGAAGTAGCCCCCGCCCCCGCCGAGCGCGACGGCGGCCCAGACCGTCAGGACGACCACCGCGGTCAGTGCCCACGGCCCCCAGGTCGCAGCCAGGACGGTCCGGCGGACCCGGCGCTCACGCTCCGGGTCGGCGGGTCGCGGCAGCCGGGGCAGGTCCGCCTCGACCGCGGCGAGCTCCGACGCCGTGCGCGCCGCGGTCACCTGCTCGCTGCGGGTGGAGAACTCGGCGAGGTCGAGCCGCCCGTCCCCCACGTGCCTGCCGAGCCGTTCCAGTGCGCGCTCCCGCTCGGCGTCACCGATGCGTACGTCCATCATGACCACCTCCTGATCGGATATCGAGACTATCCGCTATCCGTGCCGGGAGCACAAGTCAGAGCTCGTCGAGGAAGGCGAGCGCCGCCTCCGCCGAGGTGCGCCGCCAGGCGGCCAGCATCCGGTCGAACTCGTCGGCGCCGCCGTCCCCCGCCCGTCCGGCCCGGTCCTGCTCGGCCCGCAGCGCCGCGACGATCGGGGCCAGCTCGCGACGCTGGGCGTCGACCAGCGCGGTCGCATCCCGGCCGTGCCGGTGCAGCACCGCCAGCTTCAACAGGAACTCCGAGCGCAGGTCCCGCACGTGCGGGACCGGGGTGCCCAGCCAGGCGTCGACGTGGCCGCGGCCGGTGGGGGTCGCGGCGTAGAGGGTGCGGGGCGGACCGCCCTTCGTCTCGACGGCCTCGGCGGTGATCAGGCCGGCGTCGACCAGCCTGCCGATGGCCCGGTACACGACCGGGCGCGGGATCTGCCACACCCGGCCCAGCTCGCCGTCGGCGGCGGTGAGCGCGGCGACGGCGAAACCGTGCACCGGACGCTCGCCGGCCACGGCCAGCACCACCCATTCGGCGAGTCCCAGCCGCGGAAGCATCGGGCCAGCGTAGGGCCTCAGCGGTTGACGGCCGCCCCGTTGCCCTCCGCCCAGGAGAAGCCGCGGTCGTAGAGGAAGCGCAGCTCCGGATCGCTCTCCAGCACGAGCCGCTGCCCGTCCCCGGCCAGCTCGACCCGGCCGTCGGGCCGGACCGCCCAGGTGAGTTCGACAGTCCGGGCGGCGGGCTCGAACATCGGGGCGGCCCCGGACTGCGGCGGGTTCCACTCGACCCGGATCGTCCGGTCCCCCACGGGCCGCCACGTCCCCCGGACGAAGGTGCTGTCGGCGAGCCGGAGCGAGATCCCGGCGGACCCGGACTGCGGGTAGCCGGGGATCGGGATCGACGGGCCGACGTAGGTCCACTGCCCGACGGCGACGTGCTGCCAGCGCCGGTCGTCGGCGAGCCGCGCGGCCGGGGGCGTCGGGTCCTCCACCACCCGGTACACCCCGGCGAGCGCGAGGTCACTGCGCTGGAGTGCGGGCTGGAACTGCTGGAACAGCACGCCCTGCGCGGCGACCAGGGCCAGCCCGAGCACCGGGACGAGCCACCGGGTGACCCGGCGGACCCGCGGCCACGGCAGCAGCCGCGGGGACCCCTCGGTCGCCGCCGTCGGACGCCCGGCCAGGAACCGGACCACGCGCGGCAGCTCGGGGACCGCGACGAGCGCGAACCCGACCGTCAGGGCGAGGGCGAACTGCTTGACCGGCACGTCGTAGGTCATGTTCAGCAGGAAGACGGTGCCGAGCGCGACGGTCCCGAGCAGGCCGCCGATCCACGCCGTACGCCGGAACACCAGCAGCAGCACGACGACGAGCTCGGCGAACCCGGCGAGGAACTGGATCACCGGGGAGTAGGCCATGAGCCCCCACAGCAGGCCCATCGGACTCTTCTCACCGGTCATGGTCAGCGCGTCGGAGTAGTCGGCCCGGCCCATCTGGGACAGGTTCAGCTTGGACCAGACGTAGGCCTGCATGAGCAGGATCAGGACGAACCGCAGCAGCGCGTGCAGCACCCAGCCCACCCGGCTCCACCACGGCCGCGGCGTCGTCGGCACCGCCGTCGCCGCGGCGGCACCGTCCACATCGTCCTCCCGCCGCATCGCGGCGTCCCCCCTCGTCCCGGTCATGACACGACGGTAGGGACGGTGGCGCGGTCGCGGATCCCTCCTCCGACGGATCCTGCGCTCCTCCGCGGGTGGGAGACGTGAACCACAGCCCGCCGATGCATTGTGCACAACCATCGACGGGTAGCCACATGGCGATGCGGCAGTACGACGGCCGCCCGCCCCCGCCGCGGCACCGGAGCCCGGCCACCCCAGACACGACGTCCACACGCGACGCCGACCAGGAGGAAACGTGCCCACGACCGTGCCCGCCATGACCACCGCCGGCCCGAACAAGCCGTTCGAGCGCGGGACCGTGACCCGCCGCGACCCGAAGCCGCACGACGTCGTCATCGACATCCGGTACGCCGGGATCTGCCACTCCGACATCCACCAGGCCCGCGACGAGTGGGGCGAGGGCATCTACCCGATGGTCCCCGGCCACGAGATCGCCGGCGTCGTCTCCGCGGTCGGCGACGACGTGACCCGCTACGCCGTGGGCGACACCGTCGGCGTCGGCTGCTTCGTCGACTCCTGCCGCGAGTGCGAGAACTGCAGGGCCGGCGAGGAGCAGTACTGCCTCAAGGGCGAGGTGCAGACCTACAACGCGAAGGAGTACGACGGCGAGCCCACCTACGGCGGCTACTCCACGCAGATCGTCGTCGACGAGAACTACGTGCTGCGCATCCCGGACGGCGTCGAGCTCGACGTCGCCGCGCCGCTGCTCTGTGCCGGCATCACGCTCTACTCCCCGCTCCACCACTGGGGCGCGGGCCCCGGGAAGAAGGTGGCGATCGTCGGCATGGGCGGTCTCGGCCACATGGGCGTGAAGATCGCCGCGGCGATGGGCGCCGAGGTCACGGTGCTCTCCCGCACGCTGTCCAAGGAGCAGGACGGCAAGCGGCTCGGGGCCGCGCACTACTACGCGACCGAGGACGAGTCCACCTTCACCGAGCTGGCCGGATCCTTCGACCTGATCGTCAACACCGTCGCCGCGGTGATCCCGGTCGACGACTACCTCGGGCTGCTGAAGCTCGACGGCTCGATGGTCAACGTCGGCGTGCCCGAGGAGAAGCTGTCCTACCACGGGTTCTCGCTGGTCGCAGGCCGCAAGAGCCTGTCCGGCTCGAAGATCGGTGGCATCCGCGAGACCCAGGAGATGCTGGACTTCTGCGCCGAGCACGGCCTCGGCGCCGACATCGAGACGATCTCCTGCGACCAGGTCGACGAGGCCTGGGAGCGGGTCGTGCGGGGCGACGTGCGCTACCGCTTCGTGATCGACACCGCGACCTTCGCCTGAGGGTTCGTCAAGCCCCTCGGCGTCGCACTTCGAGACGCCCGCGGTGCGGCGATCCGTGGAACGATCCCCGGCGACGTTGCCGACCAGAAGTGAACCGGAGGCTCACGTGATCCTCATCGTGCTCAAGGCCCAGATCCGCCCGGACAAGCGCGAGGAGTGGCTGTCCGGCATCTCGCAGTACAAGAAGGACGTGAACTCGGAGCCGGGCAACATCTCCTTCGACTACCACGAGAACTACGAGAAGCAGAACGAGTTCGTGATCGTGGAGGTCTTCAAGGACAGCGCGGCCGGCGACGCGCACGTCAAGACCGACCACGCGCAGAAGTTCTTCGACTTCATGGGCTCGGTCGTGCCGGAGAAGCCGCTCATCAACTTCCAGAGCGAGGACGGCAAGGACGCCTGGGTCGAGATGGGCGAGGTCACCCCGCACTGATCCCCCTCCCTCCCGACGATGCCGGCGACCCCACGGGTCGCCGGCATCGTCGCGTCCACCGGTGCCGTGAGCAGGTGTCCCGGCTGCGCCGGACGGACGGAGCCGGGCGGACCGGACATCGGAACCGAGACGGTCCTTCCGGGTGATCGGGACGGGAGCGCACCGCGTCCGGGCCGGTCCGGGCCGGGGTGCAGACTGGCTGCGCACGGCAGATCTTTTCGTCACGCAACCTGGGCGCTCCCCGCGCGTCTCCCACGGTGACGGAACGATCACGTGGCGTCGCCGCCCCGGGCGACGCGGACGAACAGGAGCACCCCATGGACACCGTCCGGCAGCGGCCCCGCCGCCTCGTCGCACTGGGCCTCGGACTGGCCACCATCGCGGGTGTCGCCGTCGCCGGGACGGCACTGGCCGGATCCCCCGCCGCCGAGCAGGCCCGCGCACAGCCGCTCGTCCCGGGCACCCCGTGCTCGATCACCGCCAAGGCCTGCGTCGACCTGGACTCGCAGAGGTCCTGGCTCATCCAGGACGGCAAGGTCATCCGGGGCCCGATCGGCATCTCCTCGGGCGGCAACGGCCAGGAGACCCCGGTCGGCCACTCGCTGCGCGTCTACCGCAAGGACGCGACCCACAAGAGCGAGGAGTCGCGGCTGCCGAACGGCGACCCGAACCGCTCCTCGGCCGGCTGCATCCACGTCCCGCCGGACGAGGCCAAGGCGTACTTCGACTACCTGCAGATCGGCGACCAGGTGCAGGTCGTGAAGGCCTCCGAGGAGACTGCGGCGCGCAACGGGAAGTGATCACAGCGTCACCGCATCGGGGGTTGCTCGGGCGTCCGGCGTAACGCGGAGGTGGTCGTCCGGCGACACACCGGACGACTCACCCGTCCGTCCCCGGGAGCGCCCGATGGCCGAGAGCCGACCCGCCCGTCGCACGCCGATCGACCACGCCCGGCGGATCGCGCGGCTCTCCCTGAGCGGCGGCGCGCGTGCCGCCGCGGTCCCGGTGCGCGGCCTGGCCCGGCTCGGCCGCGCCGAGCACGACCCGCGCTGGACCGGCCAGACCTGGCTGTGGCAGCCGGGCTGGGGCCGGCGCACGCACGACCGGCTCTACCGCAGCCCGGACCCGTACTCGATCGGGCTGTCGGCCTACGAGCAGCAGAAGTACGGCACCGTCATGGATGCGCTCGCCGGACGCCGCTTCGACCGGGTGCTGGAGGTCGGCTGCGGCGAGGGTGACCTGTCGGTCCGCCTCGCCGGGCACACCGCGGCGCTGCTCGGGGTCGACATCTGCTCCGCCGCGGTCCAGCGGGCCGCCGCCCGGGTGCCGTCGGGGACCTTCGTCCGCCGCACGCTCCCGCACGAGATGCCCGAGGGCGACTTCGACCTGATCGTCTGCTCCGACGTCCTCTACTACTGGGAGACGGTCACGCTGCAGGTCGGCCTGGCCGCCCTGCTGGACCGCCTGCGGCCGGGCGGGATGCTGCTCGCCTACCACTACCGCGGGGCGTTCGGGCAGGCCGGGACGGCCGACCGGGTGCACGAGGCGCTCGCCGCCGCGGCGGCCGCCCGCGAGCTGACGGTCCGGGCGCACGAGACCGTCGACGGCGTCGGCCCCGACGGCGCCGGGGCCCGGTTCGACGTCGTGGTCCGCCCCGAGGTCGCGGTGCCGTCCCCGCGCCGCCCGGAGCCGGGGGTCGCAGCGCGCGCACGCCGTTCCTGAGGGGTCGACTGGGCCGGGTGGCGGTGCGCCCGCTGGACCGTCCAGCCGTTCTCGTCAGGTCGACGTGGACCTGTCGTGATCGGGCGGTTCCTGGTTACCGTCCGGAGCCATGACGGTCGAAGCCGACGGACCCGCCGGAATGGCCGACGCGCAGCGCGTGGTCACGATCCCCGAGCTGAGCGCACCGAGCTACCTGCAGGCGGTGCTGTCGATCGCCTACCGCGACGAGCGCAACAGCGTCCCGCTCACCGTCGCCACACCGGCCGGGCTCGTGTTCGGCAACGCCGTGCACCCCTCGGCCTGGCTGCGCGGACTCGGGGACCAGCTGCGCCGGCTCACCGCGGGCGACCCGGGCAACGAGTCCGCGGCGTCGATGGCCGACATGTTCGACGACATGGCCGACGGCCGCGGCGACGAGCGCCCCGGCCGGGACATCCCGGTGAAGGACATCCACTGGATCTACTTCACCGACGCACTCGTGGTCCCGACCGCCGCCGGCGGGCCGAACTACGTCGAGCCGGCCTGCTGGCAGGTGGCACTGCGCGACGTCACCGGCTGGACGATCGGCCTCCCGCCCGGCTGAGTGCCACGTCCGATGATCATCTGATCGGGTGATCGCAAACCAGCGGGCCGGGACCCCCTGCGCGGACCTCCCGTCGCAGGTCACAGGGTTTCTGCGCAGGTCAGCGGCTCGCAGCTCCGACCGCAGTGTGACGACGACCACGCGAAGTCGTGCGTGAGGATGCGCCACCCCCGGACCTCCTATGTGTGTCGAGCGGATCGACGGGGCACAACCGGAACGAACCGGCCCCCCGATCCGGACCACTGTGAGGCCCGATACCGGGCCACGACCTGGAGGCGCACATGAGCACCACCGAGACCAAGGCCCCCGCCGTCACCGGCACCCCGTCCGCCCTGCAGTCCGAGCACGGCAGCACCCGCATCGCCGAGACGGTCGTCTCGAAGATCGCCGGTCTGGCGGCCCGCGAGGTCAGCGGCATCTACGCCCTCGGCGGCGGCGCGGCCCGCGCGTTCGGCGCGCTGCGCGAGCGCATCCCGGGTGGCACCACCAACGCCTCGCAGGGTGTGTCGGTCGAGGTCGGCGAGAAGCAGGCCGCCGTCGACATCAACGTCGTCGTCGAGTACGGCGTCTCCATCGCCGACCTGGCGAAGGCCGTGCGCCGCAACGTCATCTCCGCCCTGGAGCGGATGACCGGGCTCGAGGTCGTCGAGGTCAACATCTCGGTCGACGACGTCCACCTGCCGTCCGAGGACGACGGCAAGGACGAGGAGCCGAAGAAGATCGAGTCCACCTCGCGGGTGGCGTGAGCGCCCGCGTCGCCGCGGACGGCGACGGGATCGTCGCCACGGGTGCGGTCGACACCGACCGGATCGCCGACGCGGTGCTGGGTTGCCCCGGCGTCGCACAGCTGCACGGCGGCCGGTTCGGTGAGATCGCCACCTACCTGCCCGGACGCCGGGTGAGCGGCATCCGCGTGGACCCCACGGCCCCGGCCGTCGAGGTGCACGTGGTCGGCCGCTACCCGGCCTCCGTGGCCGAGATCGACCGCCAGGTCCGCACCGCGCTGCTCCCGGTCGTCGGGGGCGCGCGGGTGGACGTGGTGGTCGGCGACTACGCCGGCCCCACCGAGTCGACGCCGATCCGGCCGTCGGACTCGGCACCCGCCACCGGCGAGCTCCCGGTCCCTCCCGCGGCCACCTCCTGACCCGCCCGGACGCCCGCCCACATCCCCGGACGTCCGGTACCTCCTCGTCTCGAAGGACGTGACTGTGATGTCCCTGTCCACCAACACGCAGATCGGCCTGATCGCCGGTCTCCTCCTGGCCATCGCCGGCATCGTCGGCGGCTTCGGCGGGTTCGTCCTCGCCCTGATCCTCGGCGCGATCGGCCTCGCCGTCGGCCGCTGGCTCGACGGCGACCTCGACCTGTCCGAGCTCTCCGAGCGGTCGGGGCTGTCCGGGCGCGGCCGCGACAAGGTCCGGTGAAGCCGGTGAGCACCGTCGAGCCGACGGGGACGGCGACCGGGGACCCGGACACGATCCGGGCCACCCGCCTCGCTCCTCCCCCGCCGGACGACACCCCGACCCGCACGATCGACACCGGCACCGGCTCCGCGGGTGCCGACGGCTCCGGCGGCACGGCCCCGGAGGAGCGCGGCCGGATCGACGTCGCCGACCAGGTCGTGCAGAAGATCGCGCTCGGGGCCCTGGAGGAGACCGAGGGGGTCGGTGGCACCACCGGCACGGTCGGGCGGATGCTCGGCCGTGACGACTCCGGCGGCCACCCCCGCGTCGAGGCGACCGTCTCCGGGCAGTCGACCCGGATCGACGCGCGGATCTCGGTCGCCTACCCGTCCCCGGTGGCCGCGGTCTGCGACCGCGCCCGCGCGCACGTCGTGCGGCAGGTCGAGGCGCTGACCGGGTTGTCCGTCGCGCGGGTCGACATCGTCGTCACCGCGCTCACCGTCCCGGGCGCCGCCCGGCCGGCCGCGAGGGAGCTCGAATGATCCGCCGCCCCCGCAAGTCCCTCGCCGCGGGCATCGTGGCGCTGGTCCTGCTCGCGCTCTGCGTCGTCGTCGCCGTCGCGGTCGTACAGCTGCTCCTCGGGCAGCAGCCGATCGTCGACTTCGGCGTGCTGGGGTCCACCGTCGCCGGGTTCACCGGAGCCGACGTGCCCGTGCTCGTCGTGTCCGGTCTGGTGGCGCTGGTCGGGCTGGTGCTCGTCGTGGTCGCACTGCGGCCGGGCACCCCGACCGTGTTCCCGCTGACCTCGGCGGGCGGAGCCGAGCACCTCGACTCCGGGATCACCCGGCGCAGCCTCAACCGGGCGCTGGCCGACGCCGCCACCGGCGTCGACGGCGTCACCAAGGCGTCGGTGAAGAGCACCGGGCGCCGCGCCGCCGTCACCGCGCACGCCGCGTTCGGCGAGCGTGCGGACCTGCGTGACCGGGTCCGCAGTGCGGTCGCGCAGCGGCTCGACGCCGTCGGACCGGCACGCAGCCCCAGGGTCACGGTGTCCGTGACCGGCACGAAGCAGAAGGAGGCGTGATGGCCAGCGCGACCCCACCGGCCCGGCTCAACCGGACCCTGCTGTTCCTGATCGGCCTCGTCCTGCTCGCCGCGGGCGTGTTCGGGCTGCTGTTCGGCACCGGCGTCCTGCGCCAGGTGCTCCCCGGGATCGACCCGTCGGTCCCGCTGCTGCCCGCCGATCTCACGCTGCCCGAGTGGGCGCCGTGGGTGACGCTCGCCGTCGCCGTCGTGGTCGGGCTGCTGGCGCTGCGCTGGCTGCTCGCCCAGGCCCGGCGCAGGCCGCGCACCTCGGCGTGGACACTGCCGTCCGCACAGGTGGCGGGCCGCGACGCCGGGACGACCCGGATCCACTCCGACCACGCCGCGGATGCACTGGCCGCCGACATCGAGAACTACGACGGCGTCCAGCGGGCCGCCGCCGCGCTCGTCGGCGACCGCCGCCGTCCGGAGATCCACCTGGAGGTGACCGCGGACGACGGTGCCGACCTCGCTGCGCTGCGCACCCGGATCACCGACCACGCGCTGCCGCGGTTGCGGTCCGCACTGGACATCGAGTCCGGACGCGCCGACCTGGTGCTGCGCCTGGCCGAGGCGAAGGAGCACTCGCGGGTGGGCTGAGCACCGCACGCACACACGCCGACGGGGCCCCGGATCACCGGGGCCCGTCGTCGTGTGCGGGTGGGTCAGCGGGACCGGTCGACGAACCCGGCGCCGGCGATCCGCAGGCCGCTGCCGCCCGCCATGCGGAGCAGCCCCGCCATCGCGATGACCAGACCGGCCATCTCGAAGGTCTCCTCGGTGCCGGCCAGGACGTTGTAGGTGAAGGACTGAACGTCACCGGTCTGCTCGAACAGGGCCCCACCGGCCGACTCCAGCCCGACCGCGCCGAGCAGGAACACCGCCGCCCCGGCGACGACGAGCCAGGCCCCCGGCCGGCGCAGCACCATCGGCAGGCACAGCGCCGCGACGACGGCGACGAGCACCGCGGCCGGGATGATCCAGGCGTAGGTCAGGAAGCCGCTCGTGCCGAGCGTGGTGTGGATGATCCAGCCGACCTGTTCGTGGTTGGCCGCGGTCTCGTCCATCGCGACGACCGCGCAGGACAGGCTGAGCAGGATCCAGCGCCACCGCTCGCGACGCACCGAGTTCGCCGCGATCAGCGCGAGCAGCGCCGCGTTGGTCAGGTGCATCGCCGAGCTGAACCAGGTCGAGATGTTCAGCTCGGTGCCCAGCCGGATCGGGGCGGGGATCTCGAAGCCGGGCCGCCCGATGCCGTAGACGGCGGCGCCGTAGTGGGCCAGCGCCAGCACGGCGACGATCGCGGCGGCGGTGCCGACGACCGGCCCGCGACGCAGCAGCGCCAGGTGTGGTGCGCCCGGCGCGGCGGCCTGGGCCTCGGGCGACGGCTCCGCGCGGGCCGGGCTCGCGGCCCCGGGCGCCGCCGCGGGCCGCGGACCGGTCCCGGCGTCCTCGGTGCAGCGCGGGATGACGACCGTGGCCGGGTCGTCGTCGGCGCTGTGCGCGCCGCGTCCCTGGGCGCCGCGGCCCCGTGCGAGATGGTCCTGGGCGGTCATGTCCCCTCCTCCTCACCACGCGGCCGGGCGGCATCGGCGGACGACGCCGACTCCGACCGCAAGGTGGCTGGAAGGTAAACGAGCGTATGTCCGCCGGGAAACGCGGGGTCAGCTCCAGGGGCGCGCGGAGCGGGTGGCCCAGTAGTGCTCGGCCGGTTCGGCCAGCGCGGCGAGCTCCTCGGCCGCGTCCGCGGGCAGCGTGAGCTCCGCGCCCGCGAGGTTCGAGGCGAGCTGGTCGGTCCCGACCGGGCCGAGCAGCACCCGCCACGCCCACGGGTTCGCCAGCGCCGCGGCGACGGCGATCCGGTCCAGCCCGATCCCGGTCCGCGCGGCGAGCGCCGCGGCCGCGCGGGCGCCCTCGGTGCCGTCCTCACCGCCCGGGGCGAGCCTGCCGTTCGCGAAGACCTCCTTCACGATCACCCGGGCCCCGGCGTCGGCGGCCTCGGCCAGCGCCGGGCCCACCGAGGGTTCGAGCGGGTTCCAGGTGCTCTGGAACGAGGTGAACAGCGGCTCGCCGTCCACCCGGACGTCCAGCGCCCGGCGCACCGCGTCGCCCTGGGCGGGGCCGGAGGTGGAGATGCCGACCCGGATCCCCCGGTCGCGCAGGTGGGCCATCGCGCGGTGGACGCGCCCGTCGTCGAGGACGCCGGTGTCGAGCGTCGCGGAGTGCACGTGGTAGGTCCCGAGGTGGTCGCCGAGCAGCTCGTGGCTCAGCGCGTACTGCTCGGTGAAGGCGTCGAGCGAGTGGTCCTTGACCTCGTGGGTGTCGGCGTCGGTCCGCCACCCGCCCACGTAGCGGTAGCCCCACTTCGAGCCGATCTCGACGGGGTCCCCACCGCCGGTGGCCTCGGGCCGGTCGGCGAGCCAGCCGGCGAGGAACTCCTCGGCGCGGCCGTAGGAGCGGGCGACGTCGAGGTAGCGGACGCCCGCGGCGTACGCGGCGTCGAGCAGGGCGCGGGAGCGGTCGCGCAGGGTGGCGACGTCGCGGTCGTCGCCGAGCTCGTCGGCGCGGCCGGAGGTGATGTAGGCGGGGCGGGCGATCGCGGCCAGGCCGAGGCCGAGACGGTGGGCGGGGGCGGGCATGGCCCCAGCCTGCCGCACCCGACGGCGGCGCCGCACCCGACGAAACACCTGTTGCACACCGGTGCCGGCCGGTACCGTCCCCGGGCATGACCGATGCGCCGCCCGGTGGCTGGGTCCTGCTGCTCGCGCAACTGCCCGCCTCCCCCTCGAGCCCCCGGGTCACACTGTGGCGCCGGGCCCGCGCCGCGGGCGCGGTCGGCCTGCAGAACGGCGCCTGGGTGCTGCCGGCGACCGGCGAGCACCGCACGTTCCTGGAGGGGCTCGCGGCCTACGTCCGCGAGTCCGGCGGGACCGCATACGCGCTCGACGTCGCCGCCGGAAGCAGCGACGACGGCATCGTCGCCCGGATCCGCGCCGAGCGCGGCAAGGAGTTCGCCGAGTTCACCGAGCGCGGCGACGCACTGCTGGCGGAGCTGGAGAAGGAGTCCTCCCGGGACAACTACTCCTTCGCCGAGCTGGAGGAGAACGAGCAGGACCTGGAGCGGCTCACCCGCTGGCTGGCCACGATCTCGTCCCGGGACTTCTTCCCCGACGAGCGCGGCAAGGACGCCGAGGCCCTCCTGGACCGCTGCCGGCGCGCGCTCGACGCGTTCACCGCCGCCGTCTACCGCGCCGAGGGCGTGGCCCCCGACCTGCCACCGCGTACGGACTGAGCCCGTGAGCAGCGGGGCGCACGCCGCGACCGGTGCGGCCGTGGTCGACGACCTCGGTACGGACGCGCTGCGGGGCCTCACCGGCGCCGAGGCCGCGGCGCGGAGGGGGCGGCACGGCCCCAACCGGTGGGTCGTCCCGCGTCGGGTCACCTTCCTGCGGGTGCTCGCCGACGAGGTCACCGAGCCGATGATGCTGCTGCTCGCGGCGATCGCGGTGCTCTACGGCGTCTGGGGGCGGTTCGACGACACCGTCGCCGTCGTCGTGATCATCGCGGCGGTCGTCGGGGTCGAGGTGTTCGCCGAGTTCCGCGCGAAGTCGGTCATCGCCTCGCTCGGCGAGCTCACCGCCCCGACGACGCCGGTGGTGCGTGACGGCAGCACCCTCTCGGTCGGGGTCGACGACATCGTCCCCGGCGACCTCGTGCCGCTGGCCGCGGGCTCGCGGGTGCCCGCCGACCTGCGTCTGGTCGAGACCTGGGGGCTGCGCGTCGACGAGTCGACCCTCACCGGGGAGCCCGTCGCCGCCCCCAAGGACGCCGCCCGGGTGCTCTCCGGCGAGACCGCGCTGGCCGAGCGGGCGAACCTGGTGTTCGCCGGGACGACGGTCGTCGCCGGGCGGGCCCGCGGCGTCGTCGTCGCGACGGGGACGGCCACCGAGCTGGGCACGCTGACCGGGCTCGTCGTCGCCGCGCGGCCGCCCCGGACCGCGCTGCAGCAGGCCATGCGCGAGCTCGCCGGCAGCCTCGCGACACTGGCGATCGCGTTCAGCGTGCTCGTCCCGCTGATCGGCGTGCTGAGCGGGCGGCCGTGGCGGGAGATGGTGCTGACCGGGCTCACCCTGGCCTTCGCAACGGTCCCGGAGGAGCTGCCGATCATCGTCAGCCTGGTGCTCGGGCTCGGCGCGCACCGGCTGTCGCGGCGGCGCGGGCTGGTCCGGCGGCTGCGCGCGGCGGAGGCCCTCGGGCTGGTGACGGTGCTCGCCACCGACAAGACCGGCACGCTCACCCGCAACCGGATGGCCGTCACGCGGGTCGAACCGGCCCCGGGCGTCGACGAGGACACCCTGCTCGGCCTCGGCGCGGCCTGCACCGAGACCGCCCCCGAGCCCGACGGCGGCTGGTCCGGTGACCCGACCGACGTCGCGTTCCTCGTCGCGGCCCGCGACCGGGGCCTGCCGACACCCGCCGAACCCGTCGCCCGGTTCCCGTTCGACCCCGGCCGGGAGACGATGACGGTCGTCCTGCCCGCCGGCGCGTCCGGCACCGCCACGGTGGTGACCACCGGCTCGCCGGAGTCGGTGCTGGCCCGCTGCGCGGCGCCGTCGCCGGGGACCGCGGGCCGGGTGGCAGCGCTCGCCGCCCGCGGCCTGCGGGTGATCGCGGTGGCGAGCAGGCCGGCGGCGCAGGTCCCGGCGACGGTCGGCGACGCCGAGCGCGACCTCGTCCTCGCCGGGCTCGTGGCGCTGTCCGACCCGCCGCGCCCGGGCGCCGCCGAGGCCGTCGCCGCCGCGCGGCGGGCCGGGGTGCGGGTGGTGATGGTGACCGGCGACCACCCCGCCTGCGCCCGGGCCGTCGCCGCGGAGGTCGGGATCGACCCGGACCCGGTGCTGACCGGCCGCGACCTCGACGGTCTCGACGACGCGACGCTGGCCGCCGCCGCCGCGTCGACGCCGGTGTTCGCCCGGGTCTCGCCCGCGCACAAGCTGCGCCTGGTCACGGCGCTGCAGGCCGGCGGGGAGGTGGTGGCGGTGACCGGGGACGGCGTGAACGACGCCCCCGCGCTCGCCCGGGCCGACGTCGGCGTGGCCATGGGCTCGTCGGGCACCGACGTGGCGCGCGAGGCGGCCGGGCTGGTCCTGGCCGACGACGACGTCTCCACCCTCACCCGGGCCCTGCACGAGGGCCGCACGCTGCACGGGAACCTGCGCAAGGGCGTCGCCTACTACCTGGCCTGCAAGGCCGCGCTGGTCGCGACCGTCGCCGCAGGGGTGCTCAGCGGGATGGCCGTACCGTTCACCCCGATCCAGATCGTGGTGCTGGAGATGTTCATGGACATCGCGGGGAGCGCGACCTTCGCCGCGGAACCCGCCGAGCGCGACGCCATGACCCGCCCACCACGCGACCCGGGTGCACGCTTCCTGGACCGGGCCCTGCTCGGCGACCTCGCCGCGGGGGCGGCGGCGCTGTTCGTCGCCGTCGGCGGGCTGTACCTGCTGACCGCCTCGCAGACGGTCGCGTTCGTGGCCTGGCTGTCCGGGCACCTGGCGCTGGCCTGGGTGATGCGCACCGAGCGGACACCGGTGCTGCGGGCGGGGCTGTTCGCGAACCGGTTCCTGCCCTGGTGGACGGTGGTGACCGCCGTGGCGGTGTGGGTGGTCATGACGGTGCCGGTGCTGCGGGAGACGCTGCGGCTGACCCTGCTGACCGGTCCGCAGTGGGCGGCGGCGGTGCTGGTGCCGGTGGCCGCGGTCGCGGTGCTCGAGCTGCGCAAGGCCGGCCGGCGGCGGGCCGCCACGGCACGCCCGGCGGCGTGATCCGTGCTAGACCACCGGTCGTGAACGGATCGGTCCTGTCCCGCCCGGCCCCCGAGCCGCCCCGCACCGTCGCCGTCGGCGACGATCCCGACCAGGTCATGGAGCTGTGGCCGGACGGCGCGCCCGGGCGTCCGCTGGTCGTGCTGGTGCACGGCGGGTTCTGGCGGCCCCGGTTCGACCGGGTGCACCTGCGACCCATGGCGGCCGCCCTGAACGCGCTGGGGCTGCCGGTGGCCTCGCTGGAGTACCGCCGGGTGCCCGGCGACCCGGACGCGACGGTCGCCGACGTGCTCGCCGGTCTGCGGGCCGCCCGCGCCGTCGCGGGACCGGTCGTCGCGGTGGGACACTCCGCGGGCGGGCACCTGGTGCTGCACGCCGCGGCCGTCGAGCCGTCGCTGGTGCGGGCGACGGTGCCGCTCGCCCCGGTCGCGGACCTGGCGCTGGCCGACGCGGAGGACCTCGGCGACGGCGCGGTCCGCGCCTACCTCGGTGGCCCGGCGGCCGGGCGCACCGACCTGGACCCGGCGGCGGGCCCGCCCCCGCCGGGGCCGGTGACGATCGTGCACGGCGACGCCGACGACCGCGTCCCGCCGGCCGTCTCCCGCTCCTACGCCGGCCGGCACCCGTCGGTGCGGCTGGTCGAGCTGCCCGGCTGCGACCACTTCGCGGTGGTGGACCCGCTGTCGGCGGCCTGGGAGACGGTGACCCGGGAGATCCTGGCGGTGGCGACGTGACCGCGCCCGGCGGCCTGCCCCGCCATCAGCTCACGATGACCGTGCTGATGACGCCGGACATGGCGAACTTCTCCGGCAACGTCCACGGCGGTGCGATCCTGAAGCTGCTCGACCAGGTCGCGATGGACGAGCACCGGTGTCCGGTCCCGGTCCCGTCGACCGACATCGAGCGCTGCCGCCGGGACGGGGCGCGCCGGCGTCGCGAGGCACGCCGGGCCGGCGGCTGACCCCGGACACGACGGTGCCCCGGGACCACACGGTCCCGGGGCACGTCGGGGTACGGGAAGGTCAGTTGACCGAGTCGCCCGCGCCGGAGGTCTGGCCGCAGCTGTCGGACTGGTCGGTGACCGAGTCGCCGGAGACCGCCTTGGCCTTGCCACCGAGGCCGAGGGCGCCGGTGACGCCGCTCAGCAGGTTCGCGTCCTCGACCGGGACCTGCACGCCCAGCACGTTGACCGGGATGTTGTTGTTGCAGACCTGGATCGGCACGTTGACGTTGTTGCCGTTCAGGCCGGAGACGAGGCCCTTGGCGTCCTTGTCGATGTGGCCCGACTCGTGCGAGCCGTGGTGCTTGCCGTCCTTGGCGGAGTCGCCCGCGTAGTCGCCGGCGAAGGCCAGCGGGGAGACGGCGAGCAGGGACGCGGCGGACGCCGCGACGATGATTCCGGCCTTCTTCAGCACAGTTCTTCTCCTGATGAGGTCTCAGGGCCGTGGTGAAGGCCCCGTTCCATGACGGCACGCTGACAAAAAAGGGGGAGCCCGTGCCGACTGGCTGCGAATCTAGCTGCGCGGGAGAGCCCGAACAATTCTTCTACCACCATCGGGTGGTCGAATTACTTTCCGTTCGGATACTCCCACGATCGGGTCGAATGCGATCGGGCGAACTGCCCGCATCGGCACCGGGACCGGCGACGACGACCACGGCGGGTGGTCACGCAACCCTGCCCCGGACACGGACGTGCCCCGGGACCGCGAGGGTCCCGGGGCACGTCAGCGACGAGGAGTCGGTCAGTTGACCGAGTCGCCCGCGCCGGCCTCCTGGCCGCAGGTGTCGGACTGGTCGGTGGCGGAGTCGCCCGACACGGCCTTGCCCTTGCCCGCGATGCCGGCGGCACCGGTCAGGCCGTTGCCCGCAGCGGCGTCCTCGACCGGAACCTGGACACCCAGGACGTTGACCGGCACGTTGTTGTTGCACGCCTGGACCGGGACCTGGGCGTTGTTGCCGTTGGCACCCGCGACGAGGCCCTTGGCGTCCTTGTCGATGACGCTGTCCGAGCCGGCGAACGCCAGCGGCGACAGGCCGATCAGGGCGACGGCGGACACGGCGGCGACGAAACCGGCCTTCTTCTTCTGCACAGTCTTCTCCTGGTGAGTCACGGATCCATTCGGATCCGGGCACGTGCCGGCCCGACGACAAAGGGGGGAGCCCGGACCGGCTGAGAAGAACCGTAATGGCGGGAAAGGTGCCCATCAAGCTCAGAACACCATCGTGGGGAACAATCACCGAGCGTCAGATATTCACACGATATGGTGTCGTCGCCGAGTCGGCGGTTCTGCACGACGACGGGGCGGAACCGCGCCCGGTCCCGCCCCGTCCGCCCGGACGTGCGTCAGCCGACGCGACCCCACTGTCCTGCGGGCTCGTCGGCCTCCATCTCGGCGACGGCCTGGACCATCGCCAGCAGCTCCGGGTCGAGTCCCGGTCCGAACTCCTCGGGCCGTTCGACGGCGATGTCCATCGGGACGCCGTCGGGCGCCTGTGCGGTCGACAGCGTCGTCCCGTCGTTCGACGGCGACGGACCGCGGTAGAGCTTCCCGGCCTCGGAGAGCTGGTCGAGGCTGAACGTGTACTGCTTGCTCTGCAGACCCTGCTCCAGCAGCGTCGCCACCTCGGGGAACTTCTCGGCGTTCGTCTTCGGGATCGGCAGCAACGTGTTCCAGTTGACCCCGAGCGCCTCGAGCGCCTTGGCGTAGGCGTTCTCATGGGCCTGGTCGCGCACGATCAGGTACGCGATCGTCGAGCGCGCCGTCTTGTTCGCCGTCATCTCGTAGAGCCGGCACTTCTGCAGCCGGCCGGTCGACTCGAGCATGAGGTTGTAGAGCAGGTTGAGCGGCAGGTTGCCGCTGTCGTAGACGTACTTGCCCGTCCACGGGTCACCCTGCGCGTCGACCGGCAGTGCCCCCTGGGCCCCCACCAGGTAGTGGTGGATGTTGCCCTCGGTCAGGGCCGCGCTCAGCGGGGTCGCCCCGCCTGCGCCGGGCGTGTCCAGGTCGTCGGTCGCGCTGCCCTGGTAGCGGGGCGAGCCGTCGGTGAGCCGGGCGATCGTGGTGGCGATCAGCTCGACGTGCCCGATCTCCTCGGTGCCGACGCCGTAGAGCAGGTCACGGAAGGGCTTCCCGTCCGGACCGCGGAAGTTGAAGCTCTGGAACAGGTACTGCATCATCGTGCGCATCTCGCCGAACTGGCCGCCCAGCCCCTCCTGCAGCGCGTTCGCCGCGGCGGGGTCGGGCTCGTCGGGGACGATCTCGTTCAACAGTCGCTGGACGTGCAGGAACACGGGTGCCACCTCGTGGGCTGTGGGGTGCGACCCCCTCCGGGGATCGTGGACACGGCCTGCGGGGTTGAAGCCGTCGGACCCCGGCCTACCCGGACCCCGTGGGTCCACACCCGCGCGCTCGGGGCGTCGGGGTTCTCCAGGTAGTGCCAGGTCCGCGCCTCCAGCTCGGCCGGGTCCGGCACGCCCGCGGCCTCGGCGTAGTGCTCGACCGTGTGGACCCCGTGCTCGTAGTAGTTCGAGATCAGGTACTCGGCAGGGTCCATCTTCTCGATGCCGTGCCGGAACTGGTCCACGTTGAACAGCCCGGCGCGGGCGCTCTGCGCGAACCCGGAGAAGGCGCGCTTCTCCCAGTCGGCACGGCGTCGGGAGGTGGAATCGCCATCGAGCGGTACTCCTCACAGCGGGGTATGCGAGGAAGCCAGGGTTCATGTCTGCACATGTCACTCAATGCAGACGCAGTGACACGAGGCCTGACGCCTCCGTTCCACCCCGTGTCACATGCGCGTATCCACGACCGTCCCTCGCTGTCGTCCATCGAGCCGAAGCTCGCGCCGCGCCAGGAACCAGCGTCGGCCGCCCGCATGACCGGTCCCGCGGCCGTGGCGAGCCGGGTCGCGGGCCGCTCGCCCAGCCGGATCCGCGGCCGGGACTCGCCGCCGCCCTCGTTCCTGTCGGTGTGCACGAAGGTCCACCGGCCTGCCGCCGGCCCCGCCCGCCGCGTTGGTCTCCTCGGCGGCGACGAACTCCTCCACCGCCAGCGCGACCGTCCCCATGGGGGTCAGTCTCCCCGCACGGAGGGGCCGGTCATCCGGTCGCGCCCTCCCGGTCCGTCGCGGGACGGATCTCCACGGCGGAGCCCACCTCGCCGAGGGAGGACTGGAACAGGGTGCGCAGCAGCGCGATGACGTCGACGCCAGGGCGAGCCGACGGCGGTCCGCGGGGCCGGACACCCTCAGACCCCCGTCGTCGAGCCGGAGCGGACGATCGTCGGCACCAGGGCGGCGACGGTCAGGAACAGCGAGACCACCAGCCACGGACCGGTCGGCACACCCATCTGCACCGCCGGCGCGATACCGAGGACGCACCGACGGTTCTCCTCGTCGGCTCCGGCCCGCTCGACGTCGTGGTCGCCGGGGACCCGGTCAGCGGCTTCCCACCACGCGGCCGAGCCGGAGCGCCGAGGCGAGGAAGAAGACGCCGCCGAGCAGGGCGTAGCCGGCGACGCCCGACAGCGACGCCCCCGCACCCGACGCCATGACGACGAACGAGGTGCCCGCGACCACCGACAGGGACCCGCTGGCGATCATCGCGCCCTGCCCGCCCAGCCGCCGGCGCCGCAGCGCGACGACGAGCTGCACGATCCCCGCGACGACCGCCCAGGCGCCCCACACCCGCAGCACCGCCGGCACGCCCGAGGCGAGGGCGACGGCGAGCCCGACCGCGGCGAGCGCACTCAGGACGACGTTGACGTACAGGCCCGGGGCCGCTCCGGTCGCCCGTGACGAGCGGGCGTCGACCACGGCGGCGGCCACGTCGAACAGCGGGTAGAGCACGAGCAGCGCCGCGGTCGACGGGCCGATGTCCGACGCGTTCAGGAACAGCAGGACCGCCCAGACCACCGCGAACCCGGAACGCACCAGGTAGAGCCGCCGCAGGGCGGGCGCGTCGCCCTGCGCGGAGGACGGGCCGTTCGCCGTCCGGTCGGTGGTGTGGGTGCTCGCCATGACGCCTCCAGGTAGAAAGACCGTTCTTCCTTGCTGCGGCGAGCATGGCAGCGGCCGTCACGATGCGCAAGACCGATCGTTCTTTCTGCTAGCCTGCTCGGGTGATCCGCACGACGTCCGACGCCACCGCGGACAGCACCGGCACCACCCCGGCGTCGACCGGGCCGGGACGCTCCGAGGCGCGCGAGCGGCTGCTCGCGACGGCCGGCGGGCTGTTCTACCGCGAGGGCATCCGGGCGGTCGGGGTCGAGCGGATCGTCGCCGAGACCCCGACGACACGCGCCACGTTCTACCGGCACTTCCCGTCGAAGGAGTCGCTCGTCGTCGCCTACCTGCGCGGCGTCGACGCCCACACCCGCGCCGCCCTGCAGGAGACCGCCGGGTCCGCGGCCACCCCGGACGGCGCCGTCCGCGCGATCGGCACCGCCCTGGTCGACGACCTGTCCCGGCCGGAGTTCCGGGGATGCGCGTTCCTGAAGGCCGCCGCCGAGTTCCCCGATCCCGAGGACCCCGTCCGCCGGGTCGTCGCCGAGCACCGCGCCTGGTACGTCGCCACCCTCACCGACCTGTTCGCGCAGGTCTTCGGCTCCTCGCCGCGACGCGGGCGGCCGGACCACGCCGCCCAGCACTTCCTGATGATGCGCGACGGGGCGATGTCCGGCGCCGACATCGACGGGGCGGCCCACGTCGGCGACGCGTTCCACCGCGGACTCGAAGGGCTGCTCACGCTGCTGCACTGAGCACCTGTGCCGACGTCGCACCCGCAGGGTACCCCGGGGGGTACCTTGCCACACAGGGACCGCGCCGCCCGCGGGCCGGTACGAGACGAGGGAGCCTCCATGCAGGTCGAAGCCACAGAACTCACCGACGTGGTCAGCCGCCTGCGTCGCGTGG
Source organism: Pseudonocardia sp. ICBG1034 (assembly GCF_020131375.1). Taxonomy (NCBI): domain Bacteria; kingdom Bacillati; phylum Actinomycetota; class Actinomycetes; order Pseudonocardiales; family Pseudonocardiaceae; genus Pseudonocardia; species Pseudonocardia sp. ICBG1034. The sequence goes on along the minus strand of NZ_JAHLEK010000015.1, from coordinate 328,899 downwards.
AGGGTCAGATCGCCGGCGTGATCCGCATGATCGAGGACGGCCGCGACTGCAAGGACGTCGTGACCCAGCTGGCGGCGGCGTCCCGCGCCCTCGACAAGGCAGGCTTCAAGATCATCGCCACCGGGCTCCGGCAGTGCGTGACCGAGAGCGCCGAGGGCGAGCAGTCGGTCGACATGGCCGAGATGGAGCGCCTGTTCCTGTCGCTCGCCTGACCCCGGCCGGGCCCACCACCACCTGTCCTACGCGCCGGCCGGCGCCACCGGCGCCACGGGCGCGGTGTTCACCGGCGGCTCGACGCTCCACGGGTCCACCGGCCGGACCGGCCCGACCTCCGCCGAGGACACGGTCGACCTGACCCACGCGCGGTACCACCCGGTCCGGCACCTGGTCGCCGAACTGCCCGCCGACGCCTCCGTCCTGCCGACCCACGGCTTCGGCAGCTTCTGCTCGGCCACCCCGACCTCCGGCGACGCCTCGACCGTCGGCCCGGGCGCCTACCCGGCGTACTACGTCCACAGGGGTCCGGCCACCGTCGCCGGTCCGGCCCCGGTCGACCTCTCCGCGCCGGAGCCGGACGACCCGGCCGAGCTGCGCCGGCGCATCACGGCCGGTCAGTGGGTCGTCGACCTGCGCTCGCGGACCGCCGGTACGGGCGAACGGACCTCCCCGTCGACCGCTCCGAGGGGCGGAAGGTCCGTGGGCGGAGCGGTCCCGCCCGATCCGTCCGGGGCCCGTCGCCGACGGTGCGCCCAGGTGGGGTCGCCGGTGTGCCCCGGGGTCGCCGGCCGCGGACCGGGGTGTGCGTCGGGTGGGGGCAGCCGGATCTCGGCCCGGCAGCCGGGTCCGTGGTCGACGATCGAGAGCGTGCCGCCCTGGGCGTGCACGAGACCACGGGCGACGGCGAGACCCAGTCCCGCCCAGGCCCGGTCGGTGGGCGTGCGGGCGCCGGTTCCGCGGAACCCGACCTCGAAGATCCGCAGGAGCTCGGCGTCGGGAATGCCGCCGCAGCCGTCCTCCCGGGCGATCTCCTCGGCGTGCTGGCGGCCGAGCTTGGTCTCGAACGAGACCATGTAGCCCCCGGTGACGCCGCCCAGGTCGCCCTTCCCGTCGATCTGGGAGTCCTTCAGACCGTTTCCCGTGAGGGCGCGCAGGTAGAACTCGGCCTCCAGGTACTCGAGGTTGAGGGCGAAGTTCAGCACGAGGCCGGCCACCCCGCTCCGGTCGGACCCGCCACGCGCAGGAACCGCCGGCGGTCCATCGCGTTGTCGGTGCTGCGCTCGATGGAGTCGTTCAGGAACTTCTTGCTGAATCCGTGGAACACGAGAACTCCTCGTGTCGGCCCGACGGGACGACCGGGTCCGGGGCCGTGCCACCGAGATCGGGCTCGGAACGGGCGTCGTACCGGCGCACCTGAACCACCAACGACACACCACCCACGCCGTCCGTCACCCTATCGAGTGATGGACCGCGGACCGTGGGAAGCACGAGGCGGGCTCGCACGGCGATCACCGTGGTTCCGCCGCGGCCAGAACGGCAGCTGCTCCGTGGTCACAGTGCGCTCCAGCTCCGCGCGTCCGCGGGGTCAGGTCGGCAGCCCGCGGCCGACGGTCTCCCGCATCCGCAGTGCAGCGACCGTGCTGATCAACGCGGTCACCACGACGAAGGCGGCCGGGGCGATCGGCGAACCGGTCGCCCCGATCAGCCAGGCCGAGACGAACGGGGTGGTCCCGCCGAACAGGGCGAGAGCCAGCGAGTAGGACACCCCGACGGCCGTCGTCCGCAGGCGGGTCGGGAACATCTCGGCGAACGCGGCCGGGCACGCCCCGCACAGCATCGCCACGAACAGCCAGACCAGCAGCTGTCCGGCGACGATCCCGCCGAAGGTCCCGGTGCCCAGCAGCAGATAGGCGGGGACGGCGGCGCACGCGGTGCCGATCGAGCCCGCGACGATCACCGGCCGGCGACCGACGCGGTCGGACAGCGCCCCGAACAGCGGGATGGCCAGCGAGCCCACGAACGTCGCGAGGAGGATCGCGGGGAACGCGGTCGACGCCGGGAGAGCCAGGACGGTGGTCAGGTAGCTGACCACGAACGCCAGGACGGTGTACGAGCAGACCGCGAAACCGATCGTGATCCCGAACAGCGACAGCAGGCCGCGACGCTGGGTACGCAGGCTCGTCGTGAGCGGACCGGCGTCCGGCGCGGCCGCCGTGCCGGTGAACGCGGGCGACTCGTGGACCCGCAGCCGGATGTAGAGACCGATCGCCAGCAGCGGGAAGCTCAGCAGGAACGGGATCCGCCAGCCCCAGGTCGCGAGGAACTCCGGGGTCGACAACATCCGGACGACGAAGACGACGGCGAGACCGACGAAGGACCCGAGGCACGCAGTGAGGTAGGCGATCGAGCCGTAGAGGCCGCGTCGCCCGGCGGGGGCGAACTCGACGAGGAACGCGGTCGAGGAGCTGAACTCCCCGCCGACGGAAAGACCCTGCGCAGTGCGGGCGAGGGTCAGCAGCAGCGCCGCCCAGATCCCCGCGGTCGCGTAGGTGGGCATGACGCCGATGAGGACGGTCGCCACGCCCATGAGCGTGATGACGACCAGCAGGGTCGGGCGGCGCCCGTGCCGGTCCGCCATGCGGCCGAACACGATCGCGCCGACCGGGCGGGAGGCGAACCCGACCGCGAACACGGAGAACGACGCGAGCAACGAGACCAGCGGGTCGCCGGCGGGGAAGAACAGCGTCGCGAGCACCGCAGCGAGCCCGGCGTAGACGGCGAAGTCGTACCACTCGAGCAGGTTGCCGATCGCGACCGCCGTGACGGCGCGACGGCGCGCCCGGTCCGTCGGGGGCGGCGCGGTCGGTGCCGACGCGACGGCAGACTCGGCGGTGGTGGGGTCGTGGGGCAGCAGGGAGTCGGACATCGGTGTCCTCCATGAGGGCGGGGGATCGCCCGGCCGGGGACGTCCCGGCCGGGGATGGTTCAGGGGGCCGCCTCGTCGGCGGGCGGAGCTCAGAGGTCGAGGTGCAGTTCCGGACCGGCGCAGCGCGACACGCACAGCGCCATCCGGTCGCCGGCCCGCCGCTCCTCGGGGGTCAGGTACGAGTCGCGGTGCTCGATGTCGCCGCCGAGGACCCCGGTCACACAGGTGCCGCAGACGCCCTGCTCGCAGGAACGGTCCGCATCGATCCCCGCCCGGTCCAGGGCGTCGAGCACCGACTCGTCCGTCCCGACCGCGACGGTGGCGCCGGAGCGGGCGAGCACGACGTCGAACCCGGTGGCGCCCGCGGGCACGGCCGGCTCGGCGACGAAGCGCTCGTCGTGGACGGACCCGGGAGGCCGGCCGTGGCGGCGCGCCGCCGCGTGCACGGCGTCGATCAGCCCGGCCGGGCCGCACACGTGGACCCGCTCGTCGTCACCGGGGCGGCCCAGCAGGTCGTCGAGGACGGCCGTCGTCCCGGCCGGATCCAGTCCGAGGTGGGTCCGGGTGTGCGCGGCGAACGGTCCGGTCATGAGAAGGCCGTGGAAGGCGGCACGCTCGACGGAGCGGGCGAAGTAGTGCAGCTCGACGTCGGCACCGGTCGCGTGCAGGCGGCGCAGCATCGCCAGGATCGGGGTGATGCCGATTCCGCCGGCGACGAGAAGGTGGCGCGACGCAGGCCGTAGTGGGAAGTCGTTGCGCGGGCCCGCGACCTCCACGGTGTCACCGACGGCGAGGGCGTGGACCGCCGCGGAACCGCCGCGCGAGTGCGGTTCGCGCTGGACGGCGAGGGCGTAGGTACCGGTGGCGGCGTCGTCGGTCAGCGAGTACTGGCGTACGAGACCGCCGGGGAGGCGGAGGTCGACATGGCTGCCGGGCTCCACGGCGGGCCACGACCCGCCGTCGCGGCGGCGCAGGCGCAGACCCCGGACGCCGACGGCCTCGTCGGTGATCTCGACGACCTCGGCGGCGACGAACCCGCGCCCGACGGTCGCGGGCGTGGCGTCGACGCGATCCTGCGGTGCGGTGTCGGCGTCCAGCAGCCGGTCCATGATCCGGTGCCAGCGCACCACGCCGGCGTCGGTCTCCAGCATCAGGGGCCTCGGCAGGTCGCCGTCGGCCCGGGTGAACGCCTCGATCGTCGCGTGCTGGGCCCGCACCATCGGTTCGTCCTGCTCCTCGAAGGCGAACCGGCGCATGTCCGAGATCTGCAGCCGCATCTGCTCGGTCTCGGTCCCGGGCCGGATGCCCCAGCGCGACGCCGTCGTGAAGTAGTGCGTGCTCGTCGCCGTCTCCGGGGTCAGGATGTGGGTCCCCAGGTAGCCCGCACCCTCGTCCCGCGGACGTCCCGGCGCGGTGACACCGACGTCGAGCAGCAGGTGCGACGGCGGATTCCAGCGGAAGTCGGTCCAGGTGTCGACGGGCTCGCCGTCGGCGCGGAACAGCATGTCGAACATCCCCGGCGGTGGTACCGGACCCGCCTCCCGCACGACGTTGATCGTGTCCCCGTCCTGGCGGACGGTGGTCTGCACGCCCAGCATCTCGGCGTTCCCCAGGATGCCGTCGTGCAGGAAGCTCGTGTGGCTGCAGTCGAGCAGGTTGTCGATGATCAGGTCGAACGGCGCGTCCATCACCAGGTGGTCGCGGCGGGTGTTCGCGTCCTCGGCGTCCAGATTGCCGAAGTCGGGCAGCAGCCGCTCGTCCGGCGCGCGGTCCCCGGCCCACCACCAGATTCCCCCGTGCCGCTCGACGACGGTGTGCGCCCGGACCGCCGCGGCGGCCGGGACGCTGCCGTCGCCGTGCGGGTTGCGCACGCACGCCCCGCCGGTGTCGAACTCCAGACCGTGGTAGCCGCACGCGATCGTCGAACCGTCGAACCGGCCCCGCGACAGCGGGGCGAACCGGTGCGGGCACCGGTCGTCCAGGGCACTCACCGCCCCCTCGGCATCGCGGATCAGCAGCAACGGCCGTTCGAGGACCGTGCGGGCGAGCATGTCGCCCGGCTTCAGGTCGCCCGACCAGGCCACCAGGTACCAGGTGTTGCGCAGGAACTGCATGACGCCACGGACCTCCTCGTCCACGCAATAGCTGAACTGCGTAGTACAGGAATGCACCCCGGATGCGTGCGCGTCAACGCCCGGCCGCCGCCGGTGCGATCCGGGCCGTGTCGTGACCTGCGATGAGAGGTTCGGACGGGCCGATACAGAGGCGATCGGTCCGAATCGTCCGGGTCAGCCCGGCGGCGCGGCGCGGTGCGGGCGCAAGAACTCGTCGATGACGCCGGCCGCCCACCCGGGCCCCACCGGGCGCCCCGCGAGGTGGTCGGCGTAGAGGCTCCCGAGCAGCATGCTCACGACGCGCTCGACGTCGAGGCCGGCGTCGAGCTCGCCCCGCTCGACACCGGCGCGCAGCACCGCGGCCAGCAGCGACCGGCGAGGCAGCAGGGTACTGGCCCGGATCGTGGCGAGCAGCTCCCCGGAACGGGGTTCCTCGGCCAGACAGTTGCCGATGATCGCCATTCCGCCGACCTCGTCGTACTGGCGGCACATCGCGTCGAGGTGGGCGACGAGGTCGTCGCGCACGACACCGATCGGGTCGGGGACGTGCTCGACCTGCAGCCGGTTGAGCGCTGCGCCGATCAGCTCGGACTTGCTCGCCCACCTGGTGTAGACGGTCACCTTGGACACGCCCGCATCGGCCGCGACCCGGTCCATGGAGGTGCCGGCGATGCCGGCGACGGCGAGCAGCCGAACCGTCGCGTCGAGCACCGCGACATCCTTGGAGCGGTCGCGGGGCCGGCCCCGGCGGGGCCGGGGGGAGTTGCCGTCGATGCTCACCATCTCGACGATAGATCGCACGCCCGGAGGCCCGGGCACCCCGGGCCCGATTGTGCCGGGCCCGCCGTCTCCCGGTCCCTCGCCGTGTCCTCCTCCACGACCGTCAGCACCGCCCTGGCGGTCCCCGGTGCATCGTGTGTCCGCGCACGGTCCGTCTCGGCCCACACCGACGAAAGCCTGATCCTCCGCCGTCGGGTCGACACACGCGCCCACCGCCCGAGTCAGACCCCGCGACAGGAGAGCACCGACCAGTGGTCGATCACGTCAACCACTCCGAACGAGGAGAGGACCGACCGGTTTGAGCCGTTGTCGACGGAGGTTGCATCTGCCGGAGTCCCCAGAATGCGACGTAGCCGGCGGCTCTCCCCGCTCCCATCGCGGGATCACACCGGCAACCTCGGTACGACGATGTCAAGAGGAGCAAACCGCATGGCACTCACGTTCCTGTCCGACGAGTGGTGCGCCGCCGCTATGGAGGCCATCAACGCCAACCAGGCCGTGTACGACGGGTTCCAGGACCCCGAAAGTTTCGATCACCCGATGTTCCTCGGGCTGCAGGACAAGGACGTCACGACGTACTTCACCTTCAAGGGCGGCAAGCTCACCGAGTGGAGCAACACGCCGTCCACCGGCACGGTCGACTTCGGCCTGGTGTCGAAGGTCGAGTACTACCGCGAGGCCGCCGAGGGGAGGTCGGAGGCGGGGAAGCTACTCATGGGCGGCCAGCTGAAGCTGGTGGAGGGCAACGTTCAGCTCGCCATCCGCAACGCCGAGGCCTTCAACCACTTCCTGCGGACGTTCGGTCAGATCGACACCGACTGGGACGTCTGATTCCCCTGGCGTGACACGTCGATCGCGGGCGACGGCTCACGATCACCACGCCCGCCCGCCTCGGCAGTCCCGCTGTTGCCCGGACGGCGCACCGCGTCGTCTCCTAGATCGGATCCAGACATGGCCGATGACACGCAGACGTACACCGTCACGTGCCACGACGGCGACGAGGCCAATGGCGTCGCCAACATCCTGAGCATGCTGCTCGCACAGAACTTCGCCGCCAAGCCCGAACTGGTCCGCGTCGCCCGAAGCATGTCCCGGCCGGTGGCCGTGATCAGCACGGACACCGGGACCCAGGCGACCGTCGAGTTCTCGCACCACGGCGTGACCCTCCGGAACGGTGTCCACGGCGATCCCAGCGTGGCTGTGCACGCCACCGTCGACCAGATCCTCGACGTGTCCCAGCTCAGGATGAAGGCAGGCGGCCTCGCACCCGTCGGGTTCTTCACCAGGCGTGGGGCGAAGGTCCTGGGGCAGATCCTCGGCGGAGAGCTCGTCGTCAAGGGTCTGCTCACGCACACCGTGGCGTCGCTTCGCACCATCGCTCTGCTCTCCGTCGCCGACTGAGAGCGCCGGTCGGAGCACCCCGGATCACAGGTAGGCCCCGGTTCCGTCGGAACCGGGGCCTACCTGTGATCGGTCGATACCGGCGAGGCGGCGCGCTGTCGGTGTCGCACCTGGCGTCTCGTCCCGGGAGATCCGGGTGGCTGCTCGACGCTGCCGTCCGGCCCGCCGCGCGGCCTCAGCCCTGAGCGCCCTCGGCCGCCTGGATCGCGTCCGTGGTCACGGGATCGACGACGTCCTCGAACTCCCGGTGCCTGCCGAGCCAACGCTGGACGTACTCACACACGGGAACGATGCGCCATCCGTCTCGCCGTGACTCCTCGACCGCCGAGGCGACGAGCGTCCCCGCCAGGCCGCGCCCCCCGTAGGCACTGTCGATCTCGGTGTGGTGCAGGATTCGCCGTCCTCCGCGGTCGATGTACAGGAGCCGACCCGCCGAGTGCCCGTCGACGGTGATCTCGAAGCGGTCTTCGGCGCCGTTCCTGTTCACAGCGATGTCTGCGGACATCCCACTCTCCCTGTCCGTCATCTGTTCAGAACTCGAGTCCCAGGAGGGCGTTCTCGACGACCTCGGGCAGGGCCGGGTGGATCCAGTACTGCCGACGGACGAGCTCGCGAACGTCCTGCTCGTAGGCCATGGCCTGGATCAGCAGCTGGATCAGCGTCGATGCCTCGGGACCGATGATGTGGGCCCCCAGCAACAGTCCGCTGGTGCGGTCGGCAATGAGCTTGACGAAGCCCGTCGTGTCCTCCAGCGCCCAGCCGTACGCGACATCGGCGAAGCGCTGGATCGCGACGGCGTGGTCCAGGCCCAGGTCCTTGCACTGGCGCTCGGTCATTCCGACGCTCGCGATCGGAGGGGTGGTGAACACCGCCGACGGCACGAACCGGTGATCGGTACGGCGCAGGTCGTCGGGGTGGAGCAGGTTGTGGGCGACGACCCTCTTCTCGTGGTTGGCGACGTGCTTGAGCTGGAACGGCGAGCTGACATCGCCGATCGCGAAGATCCCGTCGACCGGGGTCCGCTGGTACTCGTCGACCACGACGCGGCCGTCCGGATGCAGTGGGATCCCGGCGTTCTCGACCTCGAGCAGATCGCCGTTCGGACGCCGGCCGGTCGCGACGAGCAAGGTGTCCGCCTCCACCACCGAGCCGTCGGACAGCTCGACCCGGATGTCGCCGGGCGTACCGGTCAGCGCGGTGACCCGGGCGCCGAGCCTGACGTCCCACCGTTCCTGGGCCATCCGCGTGAAGGCTGCGGACACGTCCTCGTCCTCGCGGCGCAGCAGCGCGGGGCCCTGGCTGACAACGGTCACGGCCGAGCCGAGTGCGGAGAAGACGTGTGCGAACTCCGCACCGATGAAGCCCCCACCGAGAACGACGAGCCGCCCTGGTACCTCGGACAGGCGCATGACGGTGTCGGAGGTCTCGAACGGCACGCCGGACTCCGCGACGACCTCCGGCACGTCGGGCCTGGCGCCCGCGGCGATGAGGATCCGGTCCGCCGTGAACTCGTCGGTGGCTCCCCCGGGCAGGTCGACCCGGACCGCATGCGGGCCGGTGAAGTGCGCGCTGCCCTCGTAGGTGGTGACGTTGGGCGTCCGGACCGGATCGTTCCGGTACTCACGGACCCCCTCGGAGATGGGGTCGATCCGACCGAAGATCCGCTCCCGGATGTCTGCCCACCGCACCTTGTCCACGGTGGCGTCGATGCCGTACCGGTGCGCCTCGCGGACGGTGTCCGCGACGTGCGCAGCGTGCACGTACATCTTGGTGGGGATGCAACCGACGTTCAGACAGGTCCCGCCGAAGCGCCCGTGCTCGACGACGGCTACGTCGAGATGGTCGAACCTGCTGTCGATGATCGAGCTTCCGGAACCGGCCCCGATGACGGCCAAATCGTGGTGACGCACGCGCTCACACTACCAGAGACTACTTAGTTATTAACTACTTAGTTCTATGGTATTCGACCCGGTCAGGCGCGGAAGGTCGGCGTGCGCTTCTCCTGGAACGCAGCGACACCTTCACGGAGGTCCGGCCCGTCGAACAACGAGCGCTGGCCCCTCGACTCCCGGGCCAGCGCTCCGTGAAGGGACTCGCCGGTCTCGACGAACGCCGACTTGACCGTGGACAGGGCCGGCCGCGAGCGTGCCGCGAGTGCGGCGGCCCGGCCCTGCGCGATCTCCAGCGCGGTGCCCGGGTCGACGACGTGGTCGACGAGGCCGATGTCTTCCGCGCGCTCGGCCCCGACCACGTTGCCGAACAGCAGCATCTCCCTGGCGCGGCCGCTACCGACACGCTGCGGAAGGCTCCAGAAGATGCCGCCGTCACCCGCGAGGCCGACAGCGCCGAAGGAAGCACACAGCCGGGCGTCCCGGGCCGCGACGACGTGGTCGCACGCAGCTGCCAGGGAGAGGCCGGCCCCGTAGGCCCCGCCCTCGACGGCGGCCACCACGGGAAGCGGTCCGGCGACGACGGCCTCGACGAGATCGGCCAGCACCTGCAGCCGGTGCACCGTGGGCTGCTCGTCGTCCAGCATGGCCGAGATGTCGCCGCCCGAGCAGAAGAACCCTCCGGCACCGGCGAGCACGATGACACGGACCTCGTCGTCGGCCATCGCGTCGACGACCGCATCCCGCAGCTCACGGCGGAGTGCGGCCGAGAGGGCGTTGCGCCGACGAGGATCGTCGAGTGTGAGCGTGCGGACACCGGCGAGGTCCGCGACCCGGACGAGTTCAGGCATCGAAGTCGATCGTCACGGTGTCCGACACCGGCCGCGTCTGGCAGGTGAGCACGAACCCCGCGGCCACCTCGTCGTCCTCGAGAGCGAAGTTTCGGCGCATCTCGATCTCACCGTCGACGACCCTCGCCCGGCATGTGCCGCAGACCCCACCCTTGCACGCGAACGGGAGGTCCCCGCGGACCTTCTGCGCGGCATCGAGGACGAACTCGTTGCGCGGCAGCGACAGCGTGGTCGACCGTCCGTTGAGGACGACGGTGACGTCACTACCGGTGCCGTCGGCCGGTTCCTCCTCGTCGTCGCGGCGCAGTTCCGGCGGCGGCTCACCGACGTAGAAGAGCTCGCGGTGGATCCTCTTCCCGTCTACTCCGAGTTCCCCCAGAACCGTGCCGGCGTCGTCGGTCATCCCCAGCGGGCCGCACAGCCACCACTCGTCCACGCCGTCGACATCGACGAGGGCGGTCAGCAGGATGCGCAACCGCTCGGCGTCGAGACGCCCGTTGAGGATCTCGGCCTCGGTGGGTTCCCGCGAGAGCACGGTGAGCAGGTGAAGACGCGGACCGTAGGCGTTCTTGAGGTCGGCGAGCTCCTCGGTGAACATCACCGTGTCGGTGCGCCTGTTGCCGTAGACGAGGGTGACCCGGGTGTCGGCGTGTGCCGCCAGCACGGATCCCGCGATCGACAGCATCGGGGTGATGCCGGATCCTGCGGCGACGAGCCCGTAGTGGGCACCGGCCCGCAGCTCAGGCGTGAACGATCCGCTCGGCGGCCCGACCTCGATCTGGTCCCCGGCGGCCACCGCGTCCACGAGCCACTCGGAGAACAGGCCGCCGTCGACCCTGCGGACACCGACCCGCGGTGCGGTTCCGGCCGACGAACAGATCGAGTAGGACCGGCGCTCCTCACTGCCGTCGACGCTCTTCCGCAGGGTGAGGTACTGGCCCGGGCGAAAGTCGTAGTGGGTCCGCAACTCCTCCGGCACCTCGAAGCTGACCGCGACCGCGTCGTCGCACAGCCGCTCGACGCTGCTCACGGCCAGGTGGTGGAAGCCCTCGGGCAATCCGGTTCCGGGTTCCGAGTGGGAAAGATCGGTGACAGTCATGGCGTCCTCCGGCGCAGCGGCATCGTCGAGTCGATCGGATGGGGCCGCACCTCAGATCTCCTTCATGTGCTCGAACGGCTCCCGGCAGGCGGTGCACCGGCGCAGGGCGGTGCACGCGGTCGGTCCGAAACGGGAGAACTCCTCGGTGGCCGGTGACCCGCACTGCGGGCAGCACACGACGGCCGACGGCGGGTCCAGCGTCAGCGGGACCGGCCCCGGAGCGTGCGGTGTGGCCCGGCCGGGCGGTGCGACGCCGGCCTCGGCGAGCTTGCGCCGCCCTGTCTCGCTGATCCAGTCGGTGCTCCAGGCGGGCGCGAGGACCGTACGCACCTCGACACCGCTGTAGCCGGCGTCGGTGAGGGCACGCGCGATGTCCGCCCGCATCTCCTCGATCGCCGGACAGCCGGAGTAGGTCGGGGTGATGGTGACCACGACATGGCCGTCACGCTCGGACACCGACCGGATCACCCCGAGGTCGTCGAGTGTCAGCATCGGCATCTCGGGGTCGAGCACTCCGGCGACGACGTCGCGGGCACCCAGATCCGGGAGGGTCATGACCGTCACCACGTTGCCGCAGGGTGCTTGCGAGCGAGGCTCTGCAGGACCGCAAGAACGTGCTCGAGGGCCTCGGTGTGCACGCCCTGGCGGCCGCCGCGGCCCCCGATCGTGCCGGTGGGCGGGATTTGCGGCACGGTCAGCGTGGCGCGCCCGATCACCTGCGCGAGGACGGCGTCGACCTCCTCACGGGTGTCCGCCGGGTCGACGGCGACACCGGCGTCGACCAGGCGTCGCTCGGTGTCGGTGGTGCGGAACAGCTCGCCGAGGTGCGGCCACACCCACTCCAGCGCCTCCTGCATCCGCTCGTGCGACTCCGGCGTGCCGTCGCCGAGGCGCAGCGTCCACCGCGCGGCGTGGTCGCGGTGGTAGGTGACCTCCTTGACCCCCTTCGCGGCGACGGCGGCGACCACCGGGTCGGCCGAGCCCTGCAGCCGGTACAGCAGTGCCAGGCGCCAGGTGGAGAACACCAGCAGCCGGGCGATCGCGCGGGCGAAGTCCAGGTCGTCGGACGGCTCGACGAGCCCGACGCAGCGGAACTCCGACACCTCGCGCCAGTAGGCCAGCGCGTCCTCGTCGCGGCCGGTCAGGTGCCCGGCGCGCGACAGCAGCACCCGGGCCTGGCCGAGCAGGTCGAGCGCGGTGTTGGCGAGCGCGACCTCCTCCTCCAGCTCCGGGGCGTTGGAGACCCACTCGGTCAGCCGGTGGGACAGGACCAGAGCGTCGTCACCGAGCATCAGGCAGTACTGCGCGAGGTCCGCCGGATCGGTGCCCGTGGGAACCGGCGCGACGATGTCCGCCTCGCTGTCCTCGAACCCCGACCCGAACGCCCACCGCGGGTCGTCGCCGTCGGTGGTGAGGCCGTCATAGACCGAACCGCTCACAGGTGCGGCACCTCCTCGGGGATCGCGTAGAACGTCGGGTGCCGGTAGACCTTGTCCCCGCTCGGGGCGAAGAACGGGTCCTTCTCGTCCGGGCTGGACGCGGTGATCGCCTCGGCGCGCACCACCCAGATGCTCACGCCCTCGTTGCGGCGGGTGTAGACGTCGCGGGCGTTGTGCAGGGCCATCTCGTCGTCCGCGGCGTGCAGCGACCCGACGTGGACGTGGTTGAGCCCGCGCTTGCCGCGCACGAACACCTCGTAGAGCGGCCACGCGCGACGGCTCGGCCGCTCGCCCTGCCCGGTCTCGACACCCGTCGTCGGCACGGCGCCGTGGCCGCCCTCCGCGGTCACCTCGGTGATGTCGGTGCTGTCCTCGCTCGGGATCACGCCCGGCCCCCCTCGGTGCTCGTGCCTGCACTCGCTCCCGCGCCCGGCCGGGTGCTCATCGCCCGCGCAGCCTCCTTGTCGGCGTAGGCGCGGGCCGCCTCACGCACCCACGCGCCGCCCTCGTGGGCACGGCGCCGGTGGTCCAGCCGCTGCCGGTTCGCCGGCCCCGCCCCGGAGACCACGGCGGTGAACTCCGACCAGTCCGGCTCACCGAAGTCGTGCGCCTGCCGCTCGGAGTTCCAGCGCAGGTCCGGGTCGGGCAACGTGACACCCAGCACCGCCGCCTGCGGGACGGTCATGTCCACGAACCGCTGGCGCAGCTCGTCGTTGGTGTGGCGCTTGATACCCCACGCCATCGACTGGTGGGTGTTGGGCGAGTCGCCGTCGGCCGGGCCGAACATCATCAGCGACGGCCACCACCAGCGGTCCACCGACTCCTGCACCATGCGCTTCTGCGCCTCGGTCCCCGCGGTCAGCGCGAGCAGCGACTCATAGCCCTGACGCTGGTGGAACGACTCCTCCTTGCAGATGCGGATCATCGCCCGGGCGTAGGGCCCGTAGGAACAGCGGCACAGCGGGACCTGGTTCGCGATCGCCGCGCCGTCGACCAGCCACCCGATGACGCCGATGTCGGCCCAGGACAACGTCGGATAGTTGAAGATCGAGCTGTACTTCTGCTTGGAGTCGATCAGCTTCTCGGTGAGCTCCTCGCGGTCGACACCGAGAGTCTCCGCGGCCGCATAAAGGTACATACCGTGGCCGGCCTCGTCCTGCACCTTGGCCAGCAGGATCGCCCGTCGCCGCAGCGACGGCGCACGCAACAGCCAGTTGCCCTCCGGCTGCATCCCGATGATCTCCGAGTGCGCGTGCTGGGCGATCTGGCGGACCAACGTCCTGCGATAGGCCTCGGGCATCCAGTCCCGCGGCTCGATCCGCTGGTCCGCCGCGATCGTCGCGTCGAACCGCTGCTCGAGATCTGTAGGAGTGCGTTCGTCGGTCGCCGTCATCAGCCTCGCCTCTACTACCGAATGTTCGTTCGGCCAATGATGGCGCAGCGCCCCTCCGCGCGCAAGCGCATCATCGGATCAGGCGGGGCGGATGATTCCGCTGGAAACGAGATCGACGATCCGGTCGGGGAGTTGTAGCGCGTCGGCCCGTCCCGGCCGGTACCACTCGATGAGCGAGTTGACCGTCCCCGAGAGGACGCGCGCCGCCAGCCAGGGGTCGACGTCGTCGCCCATCTCGCCGTCGGCGACGGCGTCGGCGACGAGCGAGGCGATGGTGGCGTCGAACGCCTTCCGCCGGGCGAGCGCCCAGCGCTCGACGTCGGTGTTGCCACGCACCCGGAGGAGCAGCGTCACGTACGGGAGCTCGGCCATGAGCACCTCGACCTGCCGCTTGATGATGTGCCGCAAGCGCTCGAGAGCACTCCCCTCCTGCGCCGTGGGTTCCTCCAGAATGCCGAACAACTGATCCAGGGCGCGCTCCAGCGCCGCACGGAGCAGCCCTTCCTTGCCCTCCACGTGGTTGTAGAAGGAGGACTTCGTGATACCCGCGGTCCGCGCCAGATGATCCATGCTGGTCGCGTCGTAGCCACGCGTGTTGAACTCCGCCACCGCGATCGGCAGCAGGGACTCGAAGTCGTAGGTGGGCCGTCGTCCTCCGGGGGAGCCACGACCCTGCCGACGTGGCGGAGCGGTCTCGGTCGGCTCCATCAGCAACTCCCATTCCGGCGCGTCAAGGTTACCGAATGATCGTTCATGGAGGGCTCTCGCTTCTCTCCGTACCGGCTCGCGCAGCCGCGACCGAGGACGTGCGACAGGCCCTGGAGACGACCCGACGCGTCGGGGATCACACGGCCGGGTGGCTGTCGCAACCGCCCCCTCCTCGACTCGAACTGCAGTTTCAGCTGGTCAGAATCGCCGAAAGCCGTCCGCCGGCGAGCACGTCGGTGGCGATCGTCGACCGCCGTCGCGTCACGCAGATGTTCTGCCGAGGCGGAGTAGTCCTTCTGGAGCCAGCCGTCCAATGCTAGCTTTCCCTCGGCGACCGAATGGTCGTTCGTCGACGATGCCGGAGGAGGGCTGCGGCCCATGGATGACGTCTATCTCGTCGCGGGTGCTCGCACGCCCCAGGGGAAGTACGGCGGTGCGCTGGCCGCGGTACGTCCTGACGACCTCGCCGCTCTCGTCGTGGGCGAGGTGGTGAGACGCGCCGGCGCAGCTCCGGACCGGATCGACGAGGTCGTCCTCGGTGCCGCGAACCAGGCCGGCGAGGACAACCGCAACGTCGCACGCATGGCGGCGCTGCTCGCCGGACTGCCCCACTCCGTCCCGGGCTACACCGTGAACAGGCTGTGTGCCAGCGGCCTGACCGCCATCACCTCCGCGGCACAGTCGATCGCCTCCGGTGAAGCGGACCTGGTCGTCGCAGGCGGCGTGGAGTCGATGACCCGTGCGCCGTGGGTGATGGCCAAGCCGGGGACTCCGTGGGCCAAGCCCGGCGAGGTCGCGGACACCGCGCTCGGCTGGCGGTTCACCAACCCGCGCTTCCGGTCGATGGACGAGAGCGCTCCGGCGGTGCACACCGAGCACGACGGCCCGGCGACGTTGTCGATGGGCGAGACCGCCGAGGAGGTCGCCCTCCTGGACGGCATCACGCGGGAGGAGTGCGACGCGTTCGCATTGCGGAGCCACGAGCGCGCCGTCGCAGCGTCCAAGGACGGCAGGTTCGACGACGAGATCGTCCCCGTACCCGTCCCCCAGCGTAAGGGTGACCCCGTCGTGGTCACAGCCGACGAGGGCCCTCGCCCGGACGCGTCGGCCGAGTCGCTCGGCCGGCTCAGGCCGGTGTTCCGCAAGGACGGGGTGGTGACAGCGGGAAACTCCTCCCCTCTCTCCGACGGTGCCGCTGCTGTCGTGATCGCCAGCGGTCGGGCTGTGCGCGAGCAGGGGCTCCTGCCGATAGCCCGCATCGTGACCGGCACGAGCGCCGGTGTCGCGCCGCACGTGATGGGACTGGGCCCGGTGCCCGCGACTGCGAAGGCTCTCGACCGGGCCGGATGGACTGCCGCCGATCTCGACGCCGTCGAGCTCAACGAAGCGTTCGCAACCCAGTCACTCGCCTCCGTGCGCAGGCTCGGACTCGACCCCGACACCGTGAACGCCGACGGCGGCGCGATCGCGCTCGGCCATCCGCTCGGGTGCTCCGGCGCTCGGATCACCGTCACCCTGGCCCATCGCCTCCGCCGAGAGGGCGGCCGGCGCGGCCTCGCGTCGATGTGTGTCGGCGTCGGCCAGGGCGCCGCGCTGTTGATCGAGACCGTCTGACCGTACGACCACGGAGACACGACACCGATGACCACTGCACTACTGCGCAGCCATGTATCCGGCGACTGGTACACCGCACAGGACGAGGGCCGCCCGCTGTACGACGCGGTGACCGGCGAGGAGGTCGCACGCATCTCCTCCAGCGGCCTCGACTTCGGTGCCGCACTCGACTTCGGCCGCCGGACCGGCGGGCCGGCGCTGCGCGAGCTGACCTTCCACCAGCGTGCCGCCCTGCTCAAGGCGCTCGGGCAGCACCTGCGCGAGCACCGCGAGCAGCTCTACGCGGTCTCCGCGCGGACCGGTGCCACCCTCGGCGACTCGAGGTTCGACGTCGACGGCGGCATCGGCGTCCTGCTCGCCTACGCCTCGAAGGCGAAGCGCGAACTGCCCAACGACACGATCCACGTCGAGGGCGGCCTCGAGCCGCTCGGCCGGGGCGGGACGTTCCTCGGCCAGCACGTGCTCACCCCGTTGCACGGGGTCGCGGTGCAGGTCAACGCCTTCAACTTCCCCGTCTGGGGCCCGCTGGAGAAGCTCGCCCCGGCCTTCCTCGCGGGCGTCCCGACGCTGATCAAGCCCGCATCGCCGACGGCGTTCCTCACCGCGGAGCTCGCCGAGCTGATCATCGGCTCCGGCCTGCTGCCCGAGGGGTCGGTGCAGTTCGTCGCCGGCTCGCTGGGCGACACCTTCGACCACCTCACCGGGCAGGACCTGGTGAGCTTCACCGGCTCGGCGTCGACCGCGCAGACCCTGCGCAGCCACCCCGGGATCGTCCGGAACTCCGTGCGGTTCTCCGCCGAGGCCGACTCGCTGAACCTGGCCGCGCTCGGCCCCGACGCGGGCCCCGGCACCGAGGAGTTCGACCTGTTCGTGAAGGCCCTGACCACCGAGATGACGGTCAAGGCCGGGCAGAAGTGCACCGCGATCCGGCGCGCGTTCGTCCCCCGTGCACACGTCGACGCCGTCGTCGAGGCCGTCACCGCGCGGCTGGCGAAGGTCGTCGTCGGGGCCCCGGACGCCGACGGCGTCCGGATGGGCGCACTCGCCAGCCTCGACCAGCGCGAGGAGGTCCGCCGCAGCGTCAAGGCCTTGCGCGACGCCGGCCGGATCGTGTTCGGCGACCCCGACCACGTCGAGGTGACCGGCGCCGACGCCGACCGTGGCGCGTTCGTGTCCCCGCTGCTGCTCGTCGGTGACCCCGACCGCGCCGAGCCGCACGAGGTCGAGGCGTTCGGCCCGGTGTCGACCGTGCTGCCCTACGACACTCCTGCGCAGCTGATCGACTACGCCGCCCGCGGTCAGGGCTCGCTCGCCGGCTCGGTCGTCTCCGCCGACCCCGGGTTCGTCCGCGAGGTCGTGCTCGGTGTCGCGCCGTTCCACGGCCGCGTGCACGTGCTCAACGCCCGCGACGCCGGCGAGTCCACCGGGCACGGCTCCCCGCTGCCCCAGCTCGTCCACGGCGGCCCCGGCCGCGCCGGCGGCGGTGAGGAGATGGGCGGCGTGCGCGGGGTGTTCCACCACATGCAGCGCACCGCCGTGCAGGCCGACCCCGACTCGCTCGCCGCGATCACCGGCCGCTGGGTCACCGGCGCGCAGCGCCACACCTGCGATGTGCACCCGTTCCGCAAGCACCTCGAGGAACTCCGGCCCGGCGACTGCCTGGTCGCCGGCCCGCGCCGGGTCACCCAGGCCGACGTGGAGCACTTCGCCGAGTTCACCGGCGACACCTTCTACGCACACATGGACGAGGCCGCGGCGGCGGCGAACCCGCTGTTCGGGCAGCGCGTCGCCCACGGCTACCTGGTCGTCTCGCTGGCCGCGGGCCTGTTCGTCGACCCCGACCCCGGTCCGGTGCTCGCCAACTTCGGCGTCGACGGGCTGCGGTTCCTCACCCCGGTCCGCTTCGACGACGAGCTCACCGTGACCCTGACCTGCAAGCAGCTCACCCCGCGCGAGTCCACCGGCTACGGCGAGGTCCGCTGGGACGCCGACGTCACGCGGCAGGACGGCGAGTCCGTCGCCCGCTACGACGTGCTCACCCTCGTCGCGAAGAAGGAGGAGTCGTGAGCAGGTTGCAGGGGCGGGTCGCGCTGATCACCGGCGGCGCGCGCGGTATCGGTGCAGCAACGGCTCGCCGATTGGCGCACGACGGTGCCGACGTCGCGATCCTCGACCTCGACGAATCGGCGGCGCGTGCCACGGCTGACGACATCGCCGCCGCCACCGGACGGCGCGCGATCGGCCTCGCCGCGAACGTGACCGACGCCGACCAGATCGACGCGTCCGTCGACCGCGTCGCCGAGGAACTCGGCTCGCTCGGGATCCTGATCAACAACGCGGGGGTGACCCGGGACAACCTGCTCTTCAGGATGAGCGACGACGACTGGGACACCGTCGTCGCGGTCCACCTCCGCGGCTTCTTCCTCGCGAGCCGTGCGGCACAGCGGCACATGGTGCCCGCGAAGTGGGGGCGCATCGTCAGCTTGTCCAGCGTCTCCGCGCTCGGGACACGCGGGCAGGTGAACTACTCGGCGGTGAAGGCCGGGATCCAGGGCGCCACGCGCACACTCGCCATCGAGCTCGGTCCGTTCGGCATCACCGCGAACGCCGTCGCTCCAGGGTTCGTCGTCACGGAGATGACGGCGCAGCTCGCCGAGCGACTGGGCACCAGCCTGGAGGCGTTCACCGAGGAACGCGCCGCGATCACCCCGGTCCGCCGGGCCGGAGCGCCCGAGGACATCGCCGCCGTGATCGCCTTCCTCGCCGGCGACGACGCCGCGTTCGTCACCGGTCAGACGATCTACGCGGACGGCGGACGGCGGCTGTGACCGCCCGGACGGAACACGTCCCGCGTCGTTGACCGACCCGGTCGGGAGCGACCGCCACGCTCCCGACCGGGTCGTTCCACGAGATCTCTCCCCCGTCAGCCTTCGCTGTCGTGCGGTTCGAGCGAGAGCAGCAGCTTCCGGAGCAGGGCCCGCAGCCGCCGCTGTTCTGCCGGAGTCAGGCCCTGGGCGAGCACCTGCGCATCCCGATCCATCAGGCCGGAGAGAAGCCCGTCGACCAGCTCGACCCCTACCGGTGTCAGCTCGACATCGACGCGCCGCCGGTCGTTGACATCGACGTGCCGGGTCACGAACCCGGCCTTCTCGAGCTTGTCGAGCCGCTGCGAGACGCCGCCGGACGTGATCAACGAGGAACGTGTCAGTTCACCGGCCGATCGCCGGTAGGGCGGGCCGGAGCGCCGGAGCATGCCGAGCACGTCGATCGTGCCACGGTCGCTCCCGAACGCGAGGAGTTGGCTCTTGCGATGCTGCTCGAGGTGCCGGCCGATACGCCAGATACGACTGACGATGCCCATCGGGCTGACATCGATGTCAGGGCGTTCTCGCCGCCAGTCCTGCTCGACCCGATCGATGGCATCGAACCCATCGGTCGACTCCGGCTGAACCTCGGCCGTCCCACCGTCCATGGCTGCGGACACCTAGGGTGACCTCCTCGCCCGGAGCCGAACACTGCTGTCCATGCTTCCACACTATCGCAGCGCTGAACGTCTTAGCAGCGAGAAGAAGACACCGTGTCGCAACACGTTCCGAATGCGCTGGTCAGCGGGGAAGGGCGAGACCAGGCGTGTGGTAGCGGCTGCCGAAGAACATGAGCGGGGCTCCGCCGTTCGACCCGCAGGACAGGACACGAGCGACGAACACCGTGTGATCGTGCACGTCGAATCGCTGGATCACCTCGCACTCGAACCAGGCCAGGCAGTCCGCCAGGGTGGGGACCCGGTCCCGGATCGTGAACCGGGGCGGCTCGTCGGACGGCTTGCCGGCGAAGTGGTTCGAAGCGTGCTGCTGCTCCTCGTTGAGGACGCTGGCTCCGAAATGGCCGTTCCCGGTGATGAACTGGTGGGCCCGGCCCTTCATGAGCGACACCATCACCGTCGGAGGCTTCAGACTGACCGAGGTGAAGCTGTTCACCGTCGCGCCGTGCACGGCGAACCCGACGTCGGTGCAGTCCACGTCCGGATCGGTGCAGCTGATGACGGCGACGCCGGTCGCGAAAAGGCCGACGGTCCGGCGGAACTCCTGCTGGATGTCGGTGGTCAGCATGATCGTTTCACGTCCTCGGGGTTCGAACGGTCTGTAGGTCTCAGCCGACGAGCGCAGGCTCGGGGAGCGAGGCGGAGTCGACATGACGCCCGACCCACGCGGCGATGCGCTCGGGAGTGGCGAACCGGTCCCACTGTCGCTCCGGGAAGTTGAAGCCGTCGGTGAACTCGTCGGCCATCGACGGGCTGTCGTGCAGCGCCTGCAGTACTTGTCCGAACTCGTCGGGCCGGGTCCGGAGCGCCTCGAGCATGAAGTTGGTCCAGCGACTGGCGGCGAGCACCCGATCGTCCCGCTTGCGCTCGAGCTGCTCGACGAACCGGTGGTCGAAGATGTCCTGCTCGACGATCTCCGCGCCGAGGACCCATGCGGCGTGGGACGCCATGTTGCCGCCCTGTCCCAGGACCGGGTCGACCGTCGACTTCACGTCGCCGAGCGACAGCGCCAGGGTCCCGTCGTCCAGGAGGACCGACGACCGGCGCACGGCCGGCGTGACAGCACCCTGCAGGAGGTCGATGCTGCCGCGGGCCAGATCGAAGCTGCGCGGGTCGACGCGCTCAGCGGTCGCCGGGTGGTGCGCGCGCAACGCGTCGAGCACCTGCGACCGGAAAGCCTTCGGGTCGTCGTCGTAGGACAGCCGGGACAGGCTCTCGAGCTCCCCACCGATGTGGTTCTCGAAGACCAGTGCGGTCTGCAGGCCGTCGAACGACAGGAACGGGATCTCGATCAGCTCACCGGCACCGGGTGCGGCCGACCAGACGACCGACCGGACGTCCTGCTGGTCGACGCCGTTGAACACGCCGACGCACAGCGCTCGCTGAGGGGTGTCGTAGGGGCACTCCGCGGCCACCCGGCCGAACATCTGGCCGAAGGGCCCCTTGCCGGTACTGACCACGACCAGGTCGAAACGCGAGGAGATCTCCGCGATGTCGTCGTGCCGGACCTGGCGCTGCTCGACACGGCCACCTCGCTCGAGGTAGTCCTCGAGGAGCTGAGCGTGATAGATCCGGTAGTCGACGGCGCGACTCGGAGCGTGGTAGCCGCCCCGGAACCTGAGCGGATCGTCCCCACCCACGTGGTACTCGTGGCCGAAGTAGCCGTAGTCGTCGGTCGACCAGTGGTCGACTCCCAGCTCACGCTCGCGCTCGAGGGTCACCGCGTGGTGCGCCACCGTGTTGGTGAGGCCGGTGGACCGGATCTCGTCCGGTCCGCGGTCGGCGATGATCGTGACGTCCACATCGTGACGCTGCAGGTAGAGGCCGAGCTGCAGGCCCGCCGTCCCGGCGCCGATGATGCCGATTCGTTTCTCCACGTTGAGCACTCCCATGACCCGCGACGCGGTGCGCCGCTCAGTTCCGGGCGGTCCGTGCGCGTCGGGCGACCGCCGACGGGCCCGACGTCGGCGACAGGCCCGTGATTCGCGTTACAGGTGAGACGACTTTAACACAGCACTAAACTACTTAGAAGCAATGGGCTCACGTTCGTGCTGGACGAAGAGGCCGGCGCCGCCGTCGGCGAAGTTCTCCAGATCGGCGGCGGCCGCCTTGCCCTCGTCCGACCCCATTCCGGCCTGCAGGTCGGCCTCCGACGCGAACGCGAGCTGCGCCAGGAGGTAGTACGGCGGCTCGCTGCCGTCGAGCGAGGCGCAGTGCCGCGCGGTGATCTCCACCAGCCCGGGGATCCTGCGGGCCAGCGGGAGGTGGGACTCCGCGTAGTAGGTGTCGAAGGCGTGGGGATCCGTCGGTCGCCCGTAGGCGACGGTGAGGACGTGCATCGGTCTCCTCGGTTTCACCGGCACCGGCATGCGCGGTGGAGGTCGTGGCCGCGACGGTCGTCGCAAGCGGCTGGGCTGCATGTCAGGCAGGCGTGTGAAGGCGGCGCACGCGGTTCTCGACCCAACAGAGGACGTTCTCGGACAGCCTGGTGCCGGCGAAGGCGTCGATCTCGCGAACGCCGGTCGGGCTCGTCACGTTGATCTCGGTCAGCTGGTCTCCGATGACGTCGATGCCGACGAAGTAGAGGCCGTGCTCGGCGAGCGTCGGCGCGATGCGGTGACAGATCTCCTTGTCCCTCGGCGTGATCGTGTCCGCCACGACGCTGGCGCCTGCCGCCATGTTGCAGCGGAACTCGGCCCCGGAGGCGATACGGCGGACCACGCCGATGGGCGCGCCGTCGAGGACGATCACCCGGCGGTCACCCTCGTCGCACCGATCGATGTAGCGCTGGACCACGACCTGGTCCCTGCCCCGGCTCGAGACGGCCTCCACGATCGACCGGAGGTTGGGGTCGCCGTCACGGAGCAGCATCACGCCCCGGCCCGCCATGCCGTCGGTCGGCTTGATGACGGCCGTCCCCCAGCTACGTGCCAGTTCGAGCACCTCATCGGCCGACGAGGTGAAGACGGTGTCGGGGCAGAGATCCGGCCAGCGCAACGGGAAGAACTTCTCGTTGGCGTTGCGCAGACCGGCAGGCCGGTTCACGACGAGCGTCCGGCGCTCGTCCACGTAGTCGAGGATGTAGGTACCGCGCATGTACGCGGCGTCCACGGGCGGATCGGTCCGCACGAAGACGGCGTCCATCTCGCTCAGGTCCCACCGCTCGACCGGGCCCGCGGAGTACCAGTCGTCCGGGGCGTACCACCGACCGTCCCTGAGCTCGGCCGGGCGCAGCGAGAGCGGGATGCACTCGGCGACCGCGCGACCGCCGGAGATCCGGAGGTCACGCATCGTCGTGATCAGAATGCGGTGCCCACGGGCCTGCGCGGACTCCATCATCGCGACGCTCGTGTCGTGACCCGCTGTCAGCGTCTCGACCGGATCGATGATGAACAGCAGGTCCAGGCGAGGGCGGGACTGTGCGACGGACATCGGTGTCTCCTTCGCTCACTGACGACGGGTGGTCGAGATCTCCACGAGCTCCACCTGAAAGCTCAGTCGTGAAAACCTTACTTCTGACAGGATCGTGGGAGAACGGGTCGAGGAGCCGGAATGTCGAACGCAGCCAGGACGACGCCGCTGATCGCGGTCACGGGTCGACGGCGGCCTGCCGGTGGTGTCCACACCGGGCCGGCCCAGCTCGACGTCCTGGACGTCGACTTCTACTTCACCGGCTACGCGAACCACGTCCAGGACGCCGGCGGCATCGCACTGCACCTGCCGACGGACCCGTCGGTGCGCCCCGCTCTGGGGCGTCTCGACGGCCTCGTGCTCACCGGAGGCGTGGACATCGACCCGCAGATGTACGGCCGGACAGCCGGGCCCACGACCCAGCCGGTCGACCGGCGCCGCGACGCCACGGAGCTGGGGCTCCTGGAGGAGGCGCTCGAGCTCGGGATACCGCTCCTGGCCATCTGCCGTGGCCTGCAGCTCGTCAACGTCTTCCTCGGCGGCACGTTGCACGACGACCTGCCCGACCACAGGGTCGGGGACGATCACGAGATCCTGATCGAGCCGGCGAGCCTGCTCGGCAGGCTCTACGGCCCGACGACCACGGTCAACAGCCTCCACCACCAGTCCGTGGACCGCGTCGGAGAGGGGCTCGTGGTCTCGGCGAGGGCTCTCGACGGGGTGGTGGAAGCCGTGGAGCACCCGGGGCGCGATCTCCTCGGAGTGCAGTGGCACCCGGAACAGCTCACCGGACCGCAGCCAGCCTTCGGCTGGCTCGCCGAGGCTGCCGGCGAGCGTGCTGCGGTCCGGTGACGCGATCATCGTCGATCAGCGCTTGACGCTGAGGACCTTGATGTTGGTGTAGGCGAGCAGGCCGTTGAGGGAGCCCTCGACGCCGATCCCGGACTGCTTGGCACCGCCGAACGGGACGGTCGCGGTGACCACAGGGTGCTGGTTCACCCACACCGAGCCGGCCTCGAGACGCTCGGCCACAGCCGTGGCGCGGTCGAGGTCAGGGGACCAGACCGAGGCGCCCAGGCCGTAGTCGGTGTTGTTGGCCCGCGCGACCGCGTCGTCCAGGTCGGTGTAGGTGAGGATCGGCAGGACGGGACCGAACGGCTCCTCGTCGACCAGCGGGTTGCCCTCCTCCACGCCTCGGACGATCGTCGTGGGGAACCAGTAACCGGGACCGTCGGGAACCTCGCCGGTGAAGAACGCCTCGCCGCCGGCGGCCAGAGCGCTCTCGGTCAACTGCCGGACACGGTCCAGCTGGGGCTTGTTCTGGACGGGGCCTGCGTTGACCCCTTCCTGCAGCCCCGGACCGACGACGACGGTCGCCGCCTCGGCCGCCAGGGCCTCCGAGATCGCGTCGAGCTTCGACTCGGGGACGTAGAGCCGCTTGAGTGCCGCGCAGACCTGGCCGGAGTTCGAGAAGGCGGCCCAGAACAGGTCCTTGCCGAAGGCGGCCGGGTCGACGTCGTCGAGCACGATGCCGGCGTCGTTCCCGCCCAGCTCCAGCGTGACCCGCTTGAGCGAGCTCGCCGAGGCGCTCATGACGTGCTTGCCCGTGGGAACGGATCCGGTGAAAGAGATCTTGTGGACCCCGGGGTGGCCGGTCAGTGCTGGACCCAGCTCGTCGGTCCCTGCGACGACCTGCACCACGCCGGCGGGCACCACGTCCTGGATGAGCTCGCCGAGGCGCAGCGTGGCAACCGGGGTGTACGGCGACGGCTTGACGATCACCACGTTGCCGGCGACCAGCCCGGGGATCAGCTTGAACATGGCGGCGAGGATCGGGTAGTTCCAGACGGTGATCGCGCCGACGACGCCGATCGGGTCCCGCCGGACCTCCACCCGGCCGGTCTCATCGTCCTTGATGATCTCCGGGTCGAGCGAGATCGAGCCGAAGAAGTCCACCTGCCTGAGACTCGCGCCGATCTCCCCACGAGCGTTCGCGAGCGGCTTCCCCTGCTCCATCGTCACGAGGAGGGCGAGCTCGTCGATGTTCGCCTTGATGACCTCGGCGATGTCGCGGACGACCTGCTGGCGCTTCTCGAGGGGGGTCGCCTTCCAGGCCGGAAGCGCGCGGTTGGCCGCCTCGACAGCCTCGTCGAGCTGAGCGGTGGAGGCTGCCGGGACCTCGATGAACGGCTCGCCGGTCGAGGGGTCGATCACCGGCAGGGTGCCGGCGCCGGCGACCGCGCGGCCACCGATCGTCAGCTGGGGGATCGTGAGTGTGGGAGTCACCATGAGCGTGCGCTACCTATCTCTCAGTGGGTGGACGCCGGCTGCTCGGCCGGAGCGCCGTCGGCCGAGTTCGTCGGGCGCGGGTCGACGCCGAACAGCTGTCGGTACTGCTCGGGGGTGTAGCGGAAGTTCTTCGCATCCTCGGAACGCTGGTCCTCGAGCTTCGCCTTCGCCGACGGCCGCTCGGAGATCCGGTCGGACCAGGCCCGAACGGCCGGGTACTCGTCCAGGTCGATCCCGTGCCCCTTGCCCAGCCGGGTCCACGGGAAGCTCGCGATGTCGGCGATCGAGAACTCGCCGACGATGTACTCGCGGTCGGCGAGACGCTCCTCGAGGATCGCGTACACCCGCTTGGCCTCGTTCCCGAAACGCTCCTGCGCGTACTCCACGACATGGCCGTTCTGGGGGGCGTAGGTCGTGAAGTGCGTGGCCTGTCCGAGGCCGGGCCCCTGGTTCGCCACCTGCCACACGGTCCAGCAGATGGCGTCCCAGCGAGCCACGGGGTCGGCAGGCAGCAGACGCCCGGTCTTCTCCGCGAGGTACATGAGGATCGCGGCGGATTCGAACAACGCGATCGGGCGGCCACCGGGGCCGTCGTGATCGACGATCGCGGGGATCTTCCCGTTCGGATTGACCCGGAGGTAGCCCGGGTCGAACTGGTCACCCTGGGAGATGTCCGTCCAGCGGACTTCGTAGGGGAGGCCGAGTTCCTCGAGCGCCATGTGGATCTTCCGGGCGTTCGGGCTGACGAAGTAGAAGAGGTCGATCATGATGTCTCCGGTGGCCGCCGTGCGATCAGACGCCGAAGCGGTCCTGCATCCGCGTCGCGTACCCGGCGAGGTTGGACTTCGAACGGGCGTAGTCGCGACCGGCCCAGTCCCACGGCACGTCCGCGATGTGGCGGTAGGTCGAGTAGACCGTCGCGTCGTAGGACGTCGGCTCCGACCCGAGCAGGAAGGGCTTGTCGGCGAGGAAGTCGGACAGCGCGTCGATGTCGGCCTCGAAGTTCGTCAGCACGTCGTCGTCGGCACGGAGACCCATGCCGTGACCGGACGCGGCACCCCAGATCTTCTGGCGGTAGGCACCCATCGCCTCGACGAGCTCGGGCGCCGGCTCCTCGCCGGGCGGCACGAACGACGGCAGGTAGACGGAGAACACCTCGTCGTTGCGCCACCGGGCGTAGATGACGCCCGACCAGTACAGGTTCTCCTCGACCAGTCGCTGGAACGCCAGGCCCACCGCGTGGTCACTCGCACTCAGGTGGGAGTCCAGCTTGTCGCCGAACCGCTTCTTGAGGTGGTGGACGATCGCCGTCGAGTCGTTGACCTGGCTGCCCTCGTCGAGGATGTAGGGGAGCTTCGCCGTCGGCGACTTGCTCGCGAGGCTGTCCAGCGGCTGGATCTTGTACTCGAACGGGATGTCCGCCATCGTCGCGTAGTTGACGACCTTGGTGACGAACGGGCTGATGTCAGGCAGTCCCCAGGAGGGGACGAACCCGTAGATCTCGATCATTCCAGACTCCTTTGGCTCGGATGTCGATGAAGGGGGTGACGGGGACCCGTCGATCACCAGGGGAGGATCTCCCCGTTGGCGTGCTGGAACTTGCCGGCGGTCTCGACCGTGAGTGCGTCGAGCACGTCGACGAGCTGCTGGGCGGCCTTGTCCGGCGGGGAGTACGCGGAGGCGTACTTGGACATCAGCTCGGGATCGACGACGTCCAGCAGGTTGGTGAGCACCATGCCCGGGTGCAGGGCCTGTACCGCGATACCGCGCTGCTTCAGGTCGTGGTGCAGGTTGAGGGTGACCATGTTCGCGGCGGCCTTGGAGATGCGGTAGGCGTAGTCCCCACCGCTGCCGTTCTCCTCGAGGGACCCGATACGGCTGGTCAGGACGCCCACCTTGGCGCCGTCGTCGATCAGGCCGCGGAGCTCACGGACCACGCGGAGGGGGCCCAGCGTGTTGATCTCGAACTGCTTCCGGACGTCGTCGTAGTCGACCGTCTCGAGGGTGTCGAGATGCATGATGCCGGCGACGTTCACCAGCCACTCGAGGCGCCTGCCCTGCTGCTCGAGGCGCTTCGCGAGACCGCTGACCGCCTCGTCGCTGGTGACGTCGACACCCTGCTCCACGGCGATGCCGAGGCCGGCCAGATCGGCCCCGTCACCGAAGCAGGCGGCGACGACGTCGTCGCCACGGTCGTGCAGAAGGCGCGACATCGCATTGGCGATACCCCGGTCCGCTCCGATGATCAGCTTGGTCGCCATGTCAGGCTCCTCGTGTCTGGACGACGTCGGCGTCGTCCGGTTCGGGGGTCGGCTCGCCGTGCTCGGCGCCCACGACGCCGGCTTCGACGAGCCGCTCGATCTCGTGAGCGCTCAGCCCGAGCTGGCCGAGCACCTCCCGGCTGTGTTCGCCGAGCCGGGGCGCACCACGCGGGGGTTCGGTGGCCGTGCCCTCGAAGCGCGCCGCGACCCGCGCCTGACGGATCGGCCCGGCGACCGGGTGCTCGGTCTCGATGATGCTCCCGGAGGCGATCACCTGCGGGTTCTCCAGAAGCTCGAACCGCCGCAGAGCAGGTGCGCACGGAACGTCGTGCCGCTCGAGGATCTCGATCCACTCGGATCCGGGCTTCTGCAGCAGGACCTTCTGGATCTCGGAGAGCCGCTCGTCGACGTTCTCCTCACGCTTGGACGGAGTGTCGAAGCGTTCGTCCACGAGCAGGTCCTCGCGGTCGGCAGCCCGGCAGAAGGCTTCCCACTCCCGGTTGCTCATCGTCGACACCGTGATGTAGCCGTCGGCGGTCTCGTAGATGAGGTCGATGAAGCTGGCCGCCTTCTCGGGAGCGACGGGCTGGTTCACGAACGTGTAGGCGTTCATGTCGCTCGCCCAGAGGAAGGCCATCACCGTGTCGAGCATCGACAACCGGATGTGCTGACCCTTGCCGGTGCGACCGCGGGCGACCAACGCCGCGCAGATCGCCTGCGCTCCGGTGACGGCGGTCAGCTTGTCGGGGAGGACGGTCCGGATCAGCCTCGGCCGCTCCTCGTCCGACCCGGCCTGGATCGTGGTGAGACCCGACAGCGCCTGGACGATCGGGTCGTACACCCGCTTCTTCGCGTACGGGCCGTGCTCTCCGAAACCACTGATCGACAGGTAGACGAGACCGGGGTTGACCTCGGCCAGGTCGTCGTAGCCGATCCCGAGCCGTTCCACGACACCGGGCCGGAAGTTCTGAACGAGAACGTCAGCCTCGGCAACCAGCTGCTTCAGGACGCGGACGCCCTCGGCATCCTTCAGGTTCAGCGTCAGCGATCGCTTCGAGCGATTGACGTTGACGAACATCGAGGCCAGACCTTCGACCTGATTACGCAGTGCCCGGACGTGATCGCCGGTGCCGGGGGCTTCGACCTTGATGACGTCGGCCCCCTGGTCGCCCAGGATGTCCGCGGCCCACGGGCCGGACAGCATCGCTGACAGATCGACGACCCGGATCCCGTCGAGAGGACCACTCATCGCTCACCTCGTCGTTGTGTGATGGGGTTCGGGGCGGAACCGTAGTAGCAAACTTCTTAGCGGTCAATTACTTCTCACCAAGAAGCTCTGCTGCTACCTTCCAGTCGTTCACCGTCGAACGCCATCGAGGTGGTAGACCCGTGCCCTCCCCCAGCCGCACCCTCACCCGCGCACTCGCCGCGTCACTGACCGAGGTGACGACACGGGGAGACGGCCGAGAGCTGATCGGCATCGAACGCGAGTGGCCGCTACGCCCGGTGTCGTCCCCGGCGGACCGGGCGGACCTCCCTACGCTCCAGCGCATCTGCGACACCCCGCTCCCTGCGGCGGGTCGCCCGACGATCGAGCCGGGCGGCCAGATCGAGCTCTCCACCCAGCCGGCGTCGTCGGTCGACCGGGCGTTGGACGCCCTCCACCTCGACACCGCGGAGCTCGGTGACCGACTCAGGCGCAGCGGACTGACCGTGCACGATGTCGCAGTCGACGTCTCGCGCCACCCCCACCGCATCCTGACGGCCGGGCGATACGCAGCGATGGAAGAGTACTTCGCCGCTCATGGCGAGGCAGGGACCTGGATGATGTGCAACACGGCATCGACCCAGCTCAACATCAGCCACCACCCGGACCGGCCCGCCGATCGCTGGCGCCTGGCCCACCAGCTCGGCCCGGTTCTCGTCGCAGCGTTCGCCAACTCGCCCGGACTCGACTCCGACGGGACGCGCTGGGAGTCACTCCGCCAGGCGATCTGGTGGTCGATCGCCCCGACACGCACCCGGCCGCCGTGCACGGTCCGGCCGGCGGCGGAGGCCTGGCTCGAGTACGCGTTGGCCGCCGACGTCATGCTGGTGCGCGGCGACGGCGACACGGCGCACTCCCAGCTCCCGGGCTTCAGCTTCGAGCAGTGGATGGACCACGGCCACGAGGCGGGATGGCCCACAGCGGACGACTTCACCTATCACCTCACGACGCTCTTCCCCCCGATCCGCGCCCGAGGCTGGCTCGAGCTCCGGATGATCGACGCACTCCCCTCGGCGCTGCTCGAAGTGGCGACCCTGGTGACTGCGACCGCACTGACCGTCGACGCCGTCATGGACTCGCTGCTCGCAGGCCTCCCCCGCACCGAGCACCTGTGGCTCGACGCAGCCCGTTCAGGTCTCGCCCACCCGACTCTCCGACAGGCGGCGACCCTCCTGTTCGACGAGGTCGAGGGGCACCTCTCCGTGACGACCGCCGTCCCGGAGCGACGAGCCGCCGTACGACGCTTCGCCGATCGGTTCGTCGCCGCCGGGGCCTCCCCTGCGCAGAGCATCGCGTCCGACGTCCTGCGGACAGGGTTCGCGCCGCGTCTCCGTCCCTTCGACCTTCCCGTGCCGACGCTTCAGTCCGCCTGAAGTCCTGTCCGACCTTCGCGAGGTGTCCGATGCTGCACGCCCGCCCCACCCCCGCACACCGACGACCACGCCGGGGCCGCGGGAACACCCATGGCGTGAGCTGTCCGCTCCGTGTCCCCCCACCCGTGGAGACGCGCTTCAGGTTCCACTCCGGCGTCGCGCTCCTGTGGCTCCTGGCCGGCGTCGCGATCGGCGCGGGAGTGCTCCACGTGATCACCCCCTGACCGAATCTCTCAGTAGTAAGTTTTGGACCACTAGGTAACCGACTGCTATCGTGATTCACGTCGCACTTTCAGACACGACGACGTGCCACGGTGCAGCCGCACCTCGGTCGCCGGTCGCGTCGTCGCCGTCTCTCCGAGGAGCTGGTCGACCCGACAACTCGACGACACGATCCCGAACGGCAGCCCTGCACCCCACAGTGCAGACCTCCGTTCCCCGTCCGGCCGGAGGCGCTGCCGCCGACGCCCCCGGCCGGCCAACTCCGGCACTCCCCTCGGGCTGCACGCCGCGAGAGCAGTGAGTCCCGCCGCGCGAAGGAGAAGCGACCGATGAACGCTGTCGCTGTCGACGATGCCCCGATCGTCTCGACCGATCCCGACCACGAGCCGTCGGCCACGCAGCTGACGCCGTGGGAGCTGCGCACCATCGAGCGTGTCCACGAAGCCATCCACCTCCGGTTCCCGGGCGTGCTCGGCTGCTGCTACGCGTCGATCGGGTGTCCTCCCGCACGACTGTGCGCGCTGCACGACCAGGAGCTTCCGGCGATCTTCGGACGGCTGAGCACGTCCGGTCATCACGGCGGTTTCAGCGTCGAGGCACACGCCGACTCGTCCGGGACCACCCACTTCGTCGCCACGGCCGTGATCTCGCGCGGCACGCGCACGATGGGCAGGGTCCAGTTCGTCGCGAGTTGCGCTCCGGACGTGGCGGCGTTGTCCCGCATCGTCGCGGTGGCAGTCCAGGAGGCCGCACTCGACGTCGATGCGGAGTCGAGCGACACCTCGGCCACCGCCGAGACCGGGCTACGGCTCGATCCGGCAGCGCAGGAGACGCTCATCGAGCTCTTCGATGCCGGATCGGGTGGTCAGCCCACGGTCGGCTGCCTGCTCCAGCGCGTGGCCCGAGCGCTCGGCAGCGCGGTCGCCGTGCAGACCACGAGGGGCGTGGTCATCGCAGCTGCCGGACAGGCGGACCACGTCGCCCTGAACATGGCGAGCCACCGCGACAGCGACGCCGTCGCCCGAGCGGCCCGGTCGAACACGCCGGTGTTCACGGCAGGACGATCTGGCGGTCTCACGCGGGCGGTGACCAGGGTCGGCGTCGGCGGCGGACAACCGCACCTTCTGGTCGCCGAGGTCGATCGGCGAAGCGCATGGGGCATCGCCGTCCTCCGTCAAGCGGCGGGCATCCTGTCCTGGCTCCTCAGGATGCAGCAGGACGCCACCGACGACATCGCGCTCCGGCGCTCGGCCATCGTGGCCGACCTGATGCGCGCCGACGACCTCTCCAGCATTCCCGCTCGTGCTGCCGTCCTCGGACACGACATCAACGCGCCGCACCGGGCACTCGCATTCACAGCCGCACGAGGCTCGTCCGATCCGGACCTCCGCCGAGCGGAGCAGATCCTCACGGAGCGGTTCCGCGGGGGACGCAACGGCGCCGGCTCGGACCCTCTGGTCACGACGATGGGGCGCCACGTCATCGCACTGATCCCCGATGCGGGGAGTCGGGACTCCGAGACGGACGCGCGACTCTGCCTCACCTCTCTGCGGCGGGAGGGGCTGCAGTTCGTCTGCGGAATCGGGCCCTGCGGTTCCGGCCCGGAGGAACTCGCCGAGGGTCAGCATCAGGCGGTCCGGGCGGCCGACATCCTCCGGGACCACGATCGCCGCGATGCTGTCACCTTCTACGAGGACCTCGGTCTGCTCGGGTTCCTCTACTCCGACTGCGACCGCAAGCGCCTCGACAGCTTCGTCTCGCGCTGGCTGGGACCGCTGTACGAGCACGACGGCAACGCGAACTCCGAGTTCCTCCGCACCGCGGAAGCCGTCCTCGGACACTCGACACTCAACGCCGCGGCGAACGCCCTGTTCATCCACATCTCGACGCTGAAGTACCGGTGCAAGCGCATCGAGGAGGTGCTCGGGGTCGACCTCCGGGACCCCGAGGTCACGTTCAACCTGCGGCTGGCCATGAAGCTGAACTCGCTCCAGCAGAAGCTGGGCTCGCGTCACGCCTGACCGGCCCGGCCGGGCGCGGTCCGATCGGCCGGCCGGGGCCGTCCTCAGTCGTCGTGCTCGGGCTCGAGAGACATCAGGAGCTTGCGCAGCAGCGACCGCAGCATCTCCTGCTCGTGTGGCTCCAATGCCGCCGCGAGAGTGTGGTGGTCCTGAGCGGTCAGCTCGGCCAGTACGGCATCGACGAGCTCGACCCCCTCGTCGGTGAGCTGGACGTCGACCCGGCGCCGGTCGTCGGGGTCGACACTGCGCATCACCAGCCCGGCGCGTTCCAGCTTGTCCAGGCGCTGGGAGACCCCGCCCGAGGTGATGAGCGCGGAGCGCGTCAGCTGCCCGGCGCTCTGCCGGTAGGGACGACCGGAACGCCGGAGCATCGCGAGGACGTCCATCGAGCCGCGATCGGTCGACATCGCCGTGAGCAGCTGCTTGCGCTTGTCGTCGAGATGCCGGCCGATCCGCCAGATCCGCGTCACGATGCCGAACGAGCTGACGTCGATGTCCGGCCGCTCATGGCGCCAGCTCTGCTCGACGAGGTCGACCCGGTCGTACTCGACCTCCTCGCCGCCGTCGACGACCTGCAACTCCACCCTCGGATGCGGGAACCGTTCGCCGTGACCCGTACCCGGTCCTGACGGATCCGCAGTGACCGACGGCTCCGGACCGGACAAGCCGCTCCCGATCGAACTACGGGACATGGGGATCCTCTCGTTAGATGATCGAGATCGGCGATCCGTGGCAGGACGCGCCAAGAGCCGGGTGGACAGCCGCTCCCTCTGGCTGCCCACCCGGCTCCGTGGAGCACTCGGCTCCCGAGGGCCGGCCGGCGTGTCCGCCGGCCGGCAAGGATGGATCAGGCTCCGGCGCCGACCAGCTCCATGGCCGAGCGGTCCTTCGTCAGCCACGCACCGATCCGGTCCGGGTGTGCGAAGACGTCCCACTGCCGCTCGGGGAAGTTGAAGTTGTCGGTGAACTCGTCGGCCAGACGACGATCCCCGGCCAGCGCACCGATGAACGCCTGGAACTCAGGCGGCAGGGTGTCGAGGGCACCCAGCATGAAGTTCGTCCACCGGGTCGCGGCGAGGACGCGGTCACGGCGGCGCGCGTCGACGACCTCGACGAAGCGGGCGTCGAAGACGTCCTGCGCGACGATCTCCTCACCGAGCACCCACGCGGCATGCGACGCCATGTTGCCACCCTGACCCAGGACCGGGTCGACCGTCGCGTTGACGTCGCCGAGCGCCAGCGCGGTCGTCCCGTCGGGCAGCACGGTCGAGGTCTTCCGGACGATCGGGACGACGCCGCCCTGCAGGAGGTCCAGCGGGCTGTTGGCGACGTCGAACTCCTTCTCGTCGACGCGCTCGTAGGTCATCGGGTAGTGCGTGCGGAGCTTCTCCAGCATCAGCTTCCGGAATGCCGCGGGGTCGTCCTCGTACTTGGTGTGACGGAGGATCTCGAGGTCACCACCGATGTGGTTCTCCCACACCAGGGCGGACGCCATCCCACCGAAGGTCAGGTACGGGATCTCGATCATCTCGCCGTGCCCCGGGGACGCGCCCCACACGACGGAGCGCTGGTCCAGCTGGTCGATGCCCTTGAAGACACCGACGCAGAGAGCCCGCTGCGGCGTCTCGTGCGGCGAGTGCTCCGGGTCGCGCGGGAACAGCTTGCCGAAGGTGCCCTTACCGGTGCACACCACGAGAAGATCGTGCTGCGCCTCCAGGGCCGACACGTCCTCCTCGCCGAGGGTGCGGTACTCCATCTTCCCGCCACGGGCGGTGAAGTCCTCCATCAGCTGCGGGTGGTAGATCCGGTAGTCGATGCCGCGGCTCGGGGCGTGGTAGTCGCCGTAGAACCGGAGCGGGTTGGGGCCACCGAGGAAGTAGTGATGTCCGAAGTAGCCGACCTCGTTCACGTCCCAGTGGTCGATCCCGAGCGCGCGCTCCCGCTCGATCGTCACCGCGTGGTGCGCGACGGTGTTCGGGAGTCGACCGGCCGCGTACTCCTCGGGACGGCGGTCGGTGTAGATCGTGACCTCGATGTCGTGCTGGCGCAGGAAGAGGCCCAGCTGCAGACCCGCCGTTCCGGCGCCGATGATGCCGATCCGCTTGCTCATTCTGACTCTCCAGTGGTCGGGCGACGTCGACGTCGCTCTCGGGAGACTTTCCGTGGACAGGTAATGCGGAACCCGGCGCTCCGGGCCCGCGGGCCGGCTCGGGCACTGTCCGGCCCGAGCGTGGGCTCGGGCGGTGGAGAACGGTGCATCTGCCGGATTAGAATAGTTCTAAGCTACTTACTCGTCAACTGCTCAGTCGTTGACCGACACGGTCGGCGCCGAGCCTCGTTTTCAGCTCAGATCGCGATTGCGACCGCCACCACGACGAACACGGCCGCGACCACCAGGCAGGTCGCCCCGCCGCGGCGGAGGACCCGGATCCGCTGGTCCCGCTGCTCACCGGACATCTGTGAGGGCACGAGGTCCTGGACGTTCCCGCGGGCCCACAACCCCAGGGTCGCCAGCGCGACCGCCATGGCGAGCAGGATCCCGGCGGTGGCGAGGCCCTCGGAGGTCATCGGGGAGGCTCCGGAGCCGACGGCTGCTGCGCGGGTTCCCCCGGTGTCGCAGCTCCGGGAGCTGCGGGTTCGGCCCCCTCGGCTTCCGGTGCAGGAGCGGGAGCCGGCTCGGCGACACCGGGCGGGGCGTCAGGATCGGCCGGCCGGTACTCGTCGGCGTACTCGACGTCGGCGTTCGCGATACGGGCGGCGATCCAGTCCCGCCACGCCGTGGTCGCCTTCTCCAGTTCGAGCTTCGCCTTGAGGGCGTCCTTGATGCCCTCGAACGTCGCCGGCACCGGTGCGGTGGTCTGCCCGACCTGACCCACGTTCCATCCGTGCTGGGTCTGGACCGGACCGAAGACCGATCCGGGACCGGCGGCGAACGCGGCCTGCCCGTAGGCGGGTTCGAGCTGCGCGGCAGCGACCTGACCGAGGTCCCCGCCCTTGTCACGGGTCGACTGGTCCTGGCTCACCGCCCGGGCCACCTCCGCGAACGGCTCGCCGCCACGGATCCGGCCTGCTGCCTGTTCGGCGGCCGCCCGATCCGCGACGACGATGTTGGAGAGCTGTCGCTTCTCGGGCGTGCCGAGCTGGTCGTGCCGCTCGTCGAACGCCTGCTGCACCTCGTCGTCGGTGACCGTGATCGAGCCGGTGACCTTGTCCATGAGCTGCGAGACGGTCATCTGCCGCTTGACCTCGTCCAGTACCGCCTGCTCGGACGTTCCCGAGTTGCCGAGGGCCTCGACGAACTGCTGACGGGCCCGCGGTCCCTCACCGAGCTGCTGAGCGACGAACCGGGACAGGGAGTCGTTCGCGGCCTTGTCCGCGACGACGACCCCCTCCTCCACCGCTGCGTCGTCCAGGACGATCGCCACCGCGTAGGACTTGGCCGCGTCACGCCGGAACGCATCGAGCTCGGCCGGCTCGGTCGGCGGGGTGACGCCGTAGAGGGCGCGCAGCGTGTCCACCTGGCGGTCGAGTTCGTCGGTCGTGACGACCCGGCCCGCGAGGCGGAAGGCGGCGTCGCCCGGCAGCGCCTCGATACGCCACCAGGTGACCCCTCCGACCGCCAGGGCGAGCACGACCACCAGGCCGGCCGAGATCAGGACCTTCGTCCGTCGTCCACTGGCGACGAACCCGTCCCTGACCGTGCCGGGCAGCCTGGCCAGCGCGCCGAGCGCTCCACCCAGCCGCTCCTTCGGCAGGCTGAACTTCATGCCGATACTCCCGTCAACTCGTGGGACCGCGGGTCGTGCTCCGGCGAGGTGACCGACGGACGGGTCGCAGGCCCGGGCGGCCATGCCCAGACCACGAGCCGCGCGGTCCCCAGGGCGAGGAGCACCGACACCGCGAGCAACAGTCCGAACTCGCGGATCGCCTGCAGGCCGGAGACCGCGAGAACGAGGTATCCGACGCCCGAGGTGGCCGCCGCGAGGGCGACCGAGCGCCGGAGCCGGATCCGGCCGCTGCGAGCGGCCTCGGAGATCATCACGCTGAACTCACAGCCGACCGCCGCGGTCAGCGCGCCGAGCGCGACCGTGACCGGGTTCAGCGCGATGCCGAACAGCCACATGAGCGACAGTCCGAGACCGGTCGCGATCGTGGCTGCGAGCACGGCGCGAACGGCATCCATCCGACGGCGGCCGAGGCCGATGAGGAGGACCGCGCCGGCCGCGAGCACGCCCACACCGTTCGCGAGGTAGCGCTCGCCATCGATCAGGTCGTAGCCGTGTGCAGCCAGCATCGGCAGCCCTGTCACCTCGACCTCGTAGCCCGGCGGGGGCGCCGGCAGGTCGCCGAGGACGGTGTCGCGGAGCTTCGTGAGCTCGACGACGTCCTGCTGGGTGCTGCCGAAGGCGAGGCTCGCGACGTCATGGTCCGGACCGACGACCGCGCCCAGCAGGTACGGAGGTAGCAGCCGGAGCGCCGCGGAGATCTGTTCCGGGGTCGGCTCGTTCCCCAGGAAGCGCGTCATCTGCGGCACCGAGGTCACCGGTCGCAACACGTCGCCGTGCCCGCTCACGATGGTCTGCTCGGCGGTGCTCATCCACGCCAGTGCCTCGGGCGAGGTGACGTCCGGCCCGCGCAGCACCACGTCCACCTCGCCGGAGGTGCCCAGCGAACGCTGGAGGTGCTCGACGTCGTCGCCGACGGCCAGGCCCTGGGTGAAGCTGGTGAAGTCGGCCGTCAGCGGGATGGACGGCAAGGACACCCACCCGGCGACAGCGATCAGACCTGCCACGACCACCGCCGCGATCCGCGTGGAGATCGGCCGTCCCGAGACCGCGCTGTCGACGGAGTGGGGGGTGGGAGAGGCCGGCTCGGGCCGTGTCTCCGGCGTGCCGGGGGCTTCCTCCGCCGACGGCTCCGCCGCGCGCCACTTCCTCGTCATCACCGCTGCGATGCCGCAGGAGGCCAGAACCCCCAGCGCCAGAGACAGGCCGAGGTCGCGGACGAACGGCATCGGCGACAAGGCGAGTGCGCCGAAGCTGACGGCGGTGGCGACCGCGACGGTCACCACCACCCGGCGCTCGGCGCGTTGCGCCCAGTAGATCGGGTAATAGCTCCCGACACCGAGCAGGACGGGCAGGAAGGCCACCACCCCCAAGGAGAGGGGACGACCCACCCATCCGTACACGGCCATCGTCGTCGCCGTCGCCAGCAACGTGACCGCCAGCGGCATGAGCCGCCGTCGGCGGCCCGACGCCCACGGTGTGGCGAGGAGGCAGACGGCGACGCCGATGATCGCCAGCCCACCCAGCAGCGGGATCTCCTGCCTGACCTGGTGGCCGAGACCGGCGACCACGGCGGGGACACCCGACACCGTCGTCCGGGTCGTGTTCAGCCCTGCTCCGGCGACCGCTTCGCGGACGCGGTCGACCAGTACCTCGGTACTACCCTGATCGAGTTCCTGGCGAGGGCGGACGAGCAACGCGACCGACCGGTCGGACGGAGCGACGAAGCGCCATTGCGGCCGCGGCCTACCCTGGTCGTCGTAGATCGCGTTCTCGACGAACGCCTGGTTGCGGATCGTCGGCAGGCCGGAAGGAAGCCCACGCGCGAGCAGGGTCCCGTAGCGGCGGTCGAACTCCGCGCTGGCACGGTCCGCTTCTCTCGCGGCCTCCTCCGGGGAGGCACCGCTCGCCGCGGCCTGTGCCTCGGCGGTTCCGCGCACGCCGTCCCGCCGGCCGACGAGCTCGGCGAGCAGGTCCTGTGCCCGGCCGGCGACCTGGTTCAGGACGGTCGCCGGTCCGTACACCGCCGACACGTCCGGCAACCTCGCCAGCTCTCCCTCGAGGCGGAGCAGGGACTGGAGCTGTTCCTCCGCGAGAAGCGACGTCGGTTCCGCGGATTCCAGGAGGACGACCGTGGCATCCGAACCGAACGTCCCTGCGTAGTCGTGCAGTGCATCGACCGCGGGGTCGTTCGCCGGCAGGAACGAGTCCACACCCGTGGCGACCTCGACCCGCACCATCCCTCCGACGAGGAGGGCGAGGGCCACGACCACACCCACGACCGCGCCGAGCCGGCGCCGGAGCGGCGCACCGGGGGCGGCCGGGTCGCGGCTGCCCTCCCGTTCGGTGGAACGGGAGCAGCTCGTCGCCGCCCTGGTCATTCCGTTCCGGCCCAGGGCCGCCGCCGCCGCGAACGGTCGGCGGACGGCCCGGGCGAGGGCGTGGTCGCGGCGGGTCATCGCGGCGGGTCCTGCTGGATCCGCGGGTACTGACCCGTGAACGGTCCCGGGTTGGCGGATCCACCCGCCGCCGGGTAGGCGTTCGACTTCGCCAGCAGCGGCGACTGGTTGAAGTCGACCGGGACACCCTTGACGGTCTGCTCGTTGTAGACCATGAAGATCCGCAGGGTCTTCCCGTTGATGTCACCCCGGTTCAGGGCCTGGCCGAAGTTCGTGAAGAAGGCGGCCACATCACGGTCATAGGGCTGCAGGTAGGCGAGCATCGGGTTGACGTCGGACATCGCCACGTTCAGCGTTCCGACCAGCGAGCTCGCATCGTCCGCGACCGCCGGGACCCGGGTCAGGGTGTCGGGGGCACGGTCGACCACTCCCTGGAGGGAGGGGAGCATTCCACGCAGGTCCGTGGACGTGCCCGGGAGCTGGGTGAGCGCCGCCGACAGATCCGGTGCGGCCGTGTCGAGATCCCGCGCGACCGGGGCCAGCGCCCCGGACAGCGTGGTCAGGTCGTCGCTCGCCCCGCGCACGGAGTCCAGCAGCGGGGGAAGCGTCTGCATGGTCTCGGTCAGCTTCTTGTCGTTCTCCGCCGTGGCGGAGAAGACCGCCTGGGAGTCGCTGACCAGCTGGGCGATCTGCCCGTCCCTGGTGTCGAGCGCGGCCAGCAGGGTCGCGGTCTGCCCCGTCAGGGTCTTCAGGTCCTCGGACTGGGCGGCGAGTGCATCCGTGACCGTGCCGCCCTCCCGGCCGACCTTCCCGAGTCCGGCGACCGCATCGGTCAGTGCCGCGGCACTGTCGTTCGTGGCCAGACCCGACGACCGGACGATCTGGCCGATCGAGTCACGCGTCGGCTGGTCGAGAGACCGGTAGACGTCGTCGAGCTCGACACCCGGCTTGCCGGTCCCCGGAGGGAGCTTCGTCCCGTCCGGGATCTCGCCTCCCGTGCCGTCGGTGAAGTCGAGGTACGACTCCTGGATCAGGGTCTTGTTCCGGATCTCCGCGCTGACGCCTTCGTGCAGCGGGAAGTTGTCGTGCATCTCGACCTCGACCGACGCCATGTCTCCGACGGCCTCGATGTCGACGATCTTGCCGACGTTGACGCCGGCGACCATGACGTCGGAGTCGTAGACCAGGTTCGACACGGCCGGCACCTCGAGACTCACCCGGTAGCCGACCTGGGACACCAGCGGGATGCGCCCGCCCGAGTTCACCCAGAGGTAGCCGAAGAGTGCAGCGCAGGCGGCAGCGAAACCGGCCAGGACCAGTAGCCGCGCGTGCGGCAGTACGGTGGTTGGAACACGCATGTCGTCCGCCTAGTTCTCGGATCCGAGGGGCAGTTCGGGCAGGAGCGGCCGGGGATCGGCCCCCGGCGGGACGCCGGCGCCGGACGGATCCTGGAAGAGCTGCGGGTGGCTCTGGGTCAGCCCGAGCAGACCCGTCACCGACTCGGGGGCGTACTGCTGCATCCCGCGCAGGATCCCCCCGTTGGCGTCCTTCAGGCTGTACGCCGAGTTCGTGTTGAACACGAAGGCCTGCAGGTCGTCGAGGTACGGAAGAGAGTTCCCCGTCAACTCGTCGAGCCGGCCGGAGGCGGACTTGAGGTTCGGCAGCGATGCGTTCAGATCGCTGACGAGCGGCCGGAGGTCGGCGACGACCGGTCGTGCCTCGGCCAGGACCGGGGCAGCCTTGTCGACGACCTCGCCCGCGGTGTCCACGGTGGTGGTCATGCGGTCCAGCGCCCCCGGGAGCGTGGCACTGGCCTCGCGCAGGTTGTCCAGCGTCGGGTCGAGCTGGTCGGACAGTCCCTGGACGCCCCCGGTCGCCTCACGGAGGCGATCGGTGACCTGCGGCAGCTCGCGGAGGATGGCGTCGACGGCCTCGCTGTTGTCGCCGGTGGTCTGCAGCGTCTTCTGCATCGACGTCGCCAGATCCGCCAACCGCTTGTCGTTCTCGCCGACGGTCTCCGAGATCGTCCCGAGCGAGGTCACCAAACGCGCGATCAGGTCCCGGCGGGTCTGGAGCGCCTCCGCCAGCGGCTGCATCCGCTGCAGCATGGCGTCGGTCGCCCGGACCCCCGGGGGAAGCGCCTCCGGGAAGCTCGCCATCGCCGCGTCGGACTGAGCGAGCAGGGTGCCGAGCGCGTCCTGTGTGTTCGCGTCGAGGTTGCCGAAGACCTCGTCCACCTGGACCGGTGCCACCGAGGCGGTGGCGGGGAGGATGTCACCCTCCTGCAGCTCACGCGCCTGCGGCGTACCCGGGGAGAACTCGATGTACATCTCGTTCAGCGGGCTCTTCGGGCGGAGGACCAGTTTCGCGTCCTCGTAGACCTTGTAGTTCGGGTCGATCGTGATCGCCAGCTCGGACTGGCCCCGCTCGTTCACGTCGGCGTCCCGGATCTCGCCGACCTTGACGCCGGCGATGCGGACCTCCTGCCCGTTACCGGGGCTCACGGCGGGGGCCGTGTCGAAGGTCGCCGTGAAACGGAACTCCTGCTCCCACGGCCAGTTGGCACGGGCCTGGCTGAAGATGTAGCCGCCGACCACGACGGCGAGGCCGACGAGTCCGGCCACGACCAGGATGTTGCGGATCAGGCCGGGCTCGTTGCGCGCCTGTTCGTAGGTGCGCTTGATCGCATTCGCACGCGGACTCATCAGTTCCCCCCGGTGCCCGGGCCGTCCGGGTTCTCGAGATTGGCGAGGTTCTTCCAGAGCGACTCGATGTTGATCGGCACGCCCTCGACCGAGCCCGCCCCGAACCCGGGCTGGAAGCCCACGTTGGCACCGTTCGCGTCCGTCAGCTTCGACGCACGGTCGATGTTGGAGACCATGTAGCCGAGCTCCTCGTAGAAGGGCGTCTCCCCGTCGCCGGTGCCGGCGTAGGTCCCCGCGCCGAGGTACGGGTTCATCACCGTGTCGAGCACCGGGCCGTTGAGCCGGTCCAGGACCGGACCCTTCAGGTCGTCGAGCGCCGCCGTGCCGGTCTGGCTGGCCGGGACCAGGTCGTCGACGATCGGGCGGGTGTCGCTCAGGACACCGCGAAGGTCACGCACGACAGGAAGTGCACGGGACAGGACGGGAGTGGCACGGTCGACCAGAGGACCGAGCTCCTCCACGATCGGTTCGGCCGGGCCCGCGGTCTCCCGCAGCTTGGCCAGCGTCGTGTCCAGGCGCCGGAGACCGGCGTCGGCGGTGTCGAGGGTCTCCGGCAGGTCGGCGAGGAGATCTGCCGTGTCCTGGCTTCGTGCACCGAACACCCGGCTGGTGGTCGCCAGGTTCGCGACGATGCTGTCGAGCTGCCCGTCCTGGGCGGTCAGCGTCCGGGAGGTGGCGTCCAGCCCGGCGACGACCTTGGTCAGGTCGTCCGCCCGCGTCCCCGACAGACCCCGCAGCACCTCCGCACCGGGCGCCAGCGCCGCCGGCGCCGTGCGGGCGATGTCCTGGATCGCGCTGCGGCCGTCGCCGGCCAGCGTGGCGTCCAGCTGCCGCGAGGCGCTGCGGGCGCCGGTGATCGCGTCGGGCTGGAGCACCGAGGCGATCTGGTCCAGCTCGACCGGGACCGAGGTGCGCTCCGGCGGGATGACCTCGCTGTACTCCTGGTCGTCGTGCGCCCCACCCGGGATCAGCTCGAGGTAGTAGTTGCCCCCGAGCAGGATCGTCGGCCGGATGGCGGCGCCCGGCTCGGAGCCGATCTTCTTGGCGGTGCCGTTGTCCAGCTTCACCGTGACCAGGGCGGTTCCGTTGTCGAGGCGCTCGACGTCGGAGACCTTCCCGACCTTCACGCCACCGATCTTGACCGGCGTGACGTACTCGCGGAGGCGGTAGTCCTGCGCAAAATTGATCTTCACCTCGTCACCCGGGACGAGAGTCGTCAGCAGCATGTCCTTCTGGAACATGGCGTATCCGACGAGCGAGGTCAGCACGATCGCGACCACGCCGATGGCGAAGGGGGACTTCAGCCACCCGAAGGTACGCTTCCTGGGCTTCTCCGCTGCTTCCGCCGGCGGTTCATGCGACAGCACGTTCATCACTCACCTCCGGTGGTCGGCAGGGGCAGCGAGCCCGTGCTGTCCTGCCCGGCTGCACCGGGGGCGGGGTAGGGGTTGCGGGCGACGAACGGGTCCTTGATCCCGAGCTGGCCGTCGACCGACTGGGTGTGGAGCATCAGCGTCACCCGCAGGTGCCGGTTGTTCGGGTCGCCCTTGCCCGCCTGCCCGTTGGAGAGGGCATCCGCGAAGTTCTCGAAGAACAACATGACCTCGGGGGCGTACGGCGAGAGGGTCGTGAGCACCGGGTTGGTGTCGGAGAGTGCGGCGGCCGCCCGCGGGGCGAAGGGCCGCGCGTCGGTCATCGTCTCCGTCAGCTCGCCCAGAGCCGGCTGCGCCTGCTCGGACACGTTCGGGACGCCGTCCAGCGGCGGGACCGCCTCGCGGAGCACACCACGAAGGTCGGGGGTGGCGTCGCCCAGGCCACGGGCGCCGGGCTGGAGCCGAGCCGTTGCGCTGTCCAGGTCGGACAGCGGCGGCTGCAGCGCCGTCATCGCCTCGCGCGCCGCCGACAGCGTGTCCGGAGCCTTGTCGAGCGTGTCCCGCAGCGGCACCGATCGGTCCGCGGCGATCGCGTTCAGCGTGGTCCCGAGATCACCGGTCAGGGCGGCGATCTGGTCCTGCCTGCCGGCGAACCGGCCGGACAGCGAGTTCGCGGCCTGCAGGAGCTCACTGAGGTCCTGGCCGTTGTCCTCGGTCAGCGAGCGGGACACCGTGCCGAGGTCCGGCAGGATCTGCGGCGCGTTGCGGACGACGTCCTGGATGTCCTGGCCGTGTCCGCCGATGCCCTGCCCGGTCTGGGTGAGCGTGCTGGTCAGCGAGGCGCGGGTCGGCTCGTCGAACACCCCGAGCAGGTCCGAGAGGTTCTCCGACTCGACGGTCTGCTCCTTCGGCAGCGTCGAGTTCTCGGGGAGCTCGCCGGCGTCCGGGGTGCCCGGGTCGACGTTCACGATCTTCTGGCCGAGGCCGGATCGGCTGTCGATCGACGCCGTGGCGTTCTTGTAGAGGTCGCGGTCGCCGTCGAGCGACAGGGTCGCGACGGCGGTGCCGTCCTTGATCTCGACCTTGTCGACCCGGCCGGCTCGGACCCGGGCGATACGGACGTCGTCACCCGCCCGCAGGCCACCGGTGTCCTCGAACGCGGCGGCGAACGTCGTCAGCTGAGCACCGGGAAGGCCCTTGTGGGCGTTCACACCGACGTAGACCGCGGCGACGAAGCAGACCAGTGCGACGGTCCCGATCAGGAGGGAGCGTCCCTTCGTGGACTTGGGGCCGGCCATCAGCTGCCTCCGAGCAGGTAGTCGAGAGCGCCGGACTCCTGCTCCTCCGCGAGGCCGGTCGCACCGCCGTCGGGCGAGGGGCCGGGCTCGAGGAGCCCCGGGAGCGGCGCACCGTCGGGCGACACACCCGGAATCTGCGGGACCGGAGCGTGCTCGGGGGCGGGGAGGGCGGCGTCGGGCGGTGGGTTGCCGTCGAGCAGCGGTGCCGCCGGAGGCAGGGCGTGCGTGATCTGGTCGGTGTTGACCGTGACCATCGCGCGGAAGTAGTGCGAGAGACCGTCG
Organism: Pseudonocardia sp. ICBG1034; assembly: GCF_020131375.1. NCBI lineage: Bacteria > Bacillati > Actinomycetota > Actinomycetes > Pseudonocardiales > Pseudonocardiaceae > Pseudonocardia > Pseudonocardia sp. ICBG1034. The sequence goes on along the minus strand of NZ_JAHLEK010000015.1, from coordinate 284,461 downwards.
TACCCGTTGGTGGTCAGGGCCCAGCCCTGGATGAAGTTCCAGAAGCCCGGGAGGCGGTTGGTGAACTCGTTCGCCAGCGGGTCGAGCCCCGCCGCGGTACCGCGCAGGTCCGCACCTGCCGGCTTGAGGTCGGCGACCACCGGCCGCGCCTCGACGAGCAGCTCGCGGGCCCGGTCGAGGACCGGCTTCGAGCTGGCCAGGGCCGGGTCCGCCGAGTCGGCGAAGCGCTGGAGCTCCTCGCTGATCGCGACGAGGTTGTCCGTGGTCGGCCGCATGGACTGCAGCGTCGGCGTCGCGCTGCGGGTGACACCGGCGAGGTCTTCGAGCGCTCCGCGGGTCTGGGCGAGGGTGTCCGGCGCACGCAGCAGCGTCTCGTTCAGCGCCTGCTGCCGGTCAGCGGTCGTACCGAGCAGCTGGTTCGCGGCGTTCACGAGTCCGTCGAGCCGCTTGCCGTCGTCGGCAGCCAGGGCGCCGGCGACCGGCTCGGTGTTGTCGACGAGCTGCTGCAGCGTCGCGCTCTGCTCATCGAGGACACGCACCAGGTTCTCGGTGTCGACCATCGCCGGGGCGAGGGCCTTCACCGCCGCGTCGGCGTTCGGGCCGTTGTCCCGCATGCCGTCGCCGAGGGTGGTCACCAGCCCGGCGAGCGCCTTGCCCGTCGGGTCGTCGATCGCGTTCAGCAGCTGGTCGAGATCGGACGGCCGCCCGGTCTGCTCGACCGGGAGCGGCTCGTTCGGCCCCAGGAGTGGCGACTCCGGGCTGCCACGGTCGTACTCGATGAACCGCTCACCGAGGAGGCTGACCGGCTTGATCGTCATCCGCGCATCGCGATGCACCGGCATCGCCTCGGGGTCGAGAGTGACGGTCACGGCGGACTGGTCGCCGACCACCCGCATCGACTCGACCTTGCCGACCGGCACGCCGTCCATCAGGACGTCGTTGCCCTCCAGGATCGGGCTGGCGTCGGCGAACATCGCGGTCACCCGCTGCGGCTCGTCGTCGAGGAAGGCGCTGGGCGTCGCTGCGGCACCGACGACAGCAGCTGCGGCGACGGCGAGTACGGCGACCCTCGCGACCGTGGTCGCGGTGCGTCGAGGCGACGTGGTCATCGCGCACCTCCCCCGTACGCGTCGGTCCACGGCTGGCCCTCGATGGCGCCGGGAACCGGGTGCGGGTCCTTCTCGATCCCGGGGGGCATGACGCCCGGGTTGACGTTCAGGGAGCTCGCCCCCTCGTTGATGGTCGAGCGCATGTAGTGGCCGTTCGCGTCGTAGTTGGCTGTTGCGGACCCCCAGTTCGACATCCACCCGAGGAGCTCCGGGGTGTACGGGCGCAGGTAGGTCAGAGCAGGCGTGACGTCCCGGACGAGCGAGTCGACCCCGGGGACCGTGGCGTGTGCGCTGTCGAGCAGCGCGGGCGTGTGGTTGAGGAGCGTCGACGCCGAGTCGAGCGTCGGACGCAGCTCGCCGACCGTGGGGCGTAGTTCCTGCAGCACCGGGCTCAGGTTGCGGGAGAACTCCGGCAGCTTCGCGGCGACCGGCTGGAGCTTCTCCAGCAGGGGAAGGGTCTTGTCGACCGTCTCGGGGACCTGGTCGAGGGTGGTCCTCGCCGTGTTCAGGGTCCCGGGGAGCTTCGTCAGCGCCGCGTCGAGCTGCTGGCGCTGCCGGGCGGTGGCCGCGGCGCTGGTGCTGAGGTCACCGACGATCGAGCGGATGTCGCCGTCCCGCTTGACCAGGGTGTCGACCACGGTCGAGGTGTGCCCGATCAGCTCCTTGATCGCCGGACCGTCGTTGCCGAGCCCGCGCAGGACGTCACCGAGCGCACCGAGCGCAGGACCGGCCGACCGGATGGTCGCGTTGACGTCCTGCTCACTCCCGGTGAGTGTCCGGTCGAGGCCCTGCAGCGTGCCGGCCAGCCGCGTGCGGGTCTCCGGGTCCAGTGCGGAGAGCACGCGGTCGACCTCGATCGGCTCCGGCATGGCGCCGGAGATCCGGCCGCCGTCCGGGATCTCGGGCGCGGTCGCCGGCCCGTCCTTGACGACGACCTGTCGCTCGCCGAGCACGGCCCGCCAGGCGACGCTGACCTCCGCGCCGTCGTGCAGCGGCGCGAAGTCCTTCTCGAGGTTCATCTCGAGGACGGCCTTGCCGTCCTCCGACCGGACCTTGTCGACCTGGCCTGCCTCGAAGCCATTGATCAGGACCTTGCCGCCCTCGATGACGTTCGGCGCGGTGGGGAGCACGACACTGACCCGGTAGGGGATGCTGTCGATGAGGGCCCAGCCTCCGGTCGCGAGCACCATCAGGCACACGATCGGAACGGCCCACAGCCCGAGGAACTTGTTCGTCATCGCCGTCAGTCCATTCCCAGCGGCCCGGCGGACTCGCCGCTCAGGAACTGGCGGACGAAGGGGTCCTGCGACGCGAAGGCCGCATCGGCCTCGCCGTAGTGCACGACCTTGCCCTTCCAGATCAGCCCGACGTAGTCGCTGACCTTGCGGGCTGTACGGATGTCGTGGGTGACCAGCATGTAGGTCCCCTTGTGCTCCGCATGCATCTGCAGGATGAGGTCGTTCAGCAGGCTCGTCCGCACCGGATCGAGACCGGAGTCGGGCTCGTCGAACATGACGATGTCGGGATTCAGCACGAGCGCGCGGGCGAATCCCGCGCGCTTGCGCATGCCACCGGAAACCTCATTCGGACGCTTCTTGACGGCGCGCTCGAGGCCGACCTCCTTGAGCCGCTCCATCACGATCTCCTTCACCTCCTTCTCCGAGAGGTTGCTGTGCTTCCTCAGCGGAAAGGCGGTGTTGTCGAAGATGTTCATGGATCCGAAGAGGGCACCGTCCTGGAAGAGGACGCCGAACCGCTTCCGCAGCTCGTACCGCTCGGCCTCGCTGATCTTCCAGATGTCCTGCCCGAAGATCAGGACGTCACCGGCGTCGGGAGCGAGCAAGCCCACGAGGTGCTTGATCAGAACGCTCTTACCGGTACCTGACGGCCCGAGAATCGTCGTGATCGCGTTGTCGGCGAAGTCCAGGTTCATGCCCTGGAGGATGTGGCTGCTGCCGAAGGACTTGTAGACACCGCGGACCTGCATCGAGTGCGGCTGGTTCGTACCGGGTGCCGCACCTCTCTGCTGCCCGACCTCGGGGGCCCGGTGCCCCTGACCGTGGGGGGCGCCGACGCCGGCCGGGATGGGGATGGGACGCGTCATGTCCATGTCGTCGTCGTATCGCATGAGTGGGGAGCTCCTCGATGAATTCGGGAATCGCTAGTTGGCAATGGGGGCGTTCGGGGCGAGCCCCCAGAACAGCTGAGTCCCGAGCGTGCTGATGATGTGCACGAGCACCATGTTCACCATCATGGATTTGGCCGTCGCCTGACCGACGCCGACAGGACCGCCCGAAGCGTTGTATCCGTAATAGCATCCGACGAAGATCACGCACGTGCCCATCGCGATGACCTTCAACGTGGCGTAGATGATGTCGAGCGGGTTCTGGTACAGCCAGAAGATGTAGAGATAACCACCGGACGAGACCTCGCCGAGCTGCACCACCACCACGAGATACATGGCGATGTAGCTCATTCCGAGCCCGACGATGAAAAGGAAGGGCATGGCCAACCAGGCCGCCAGGATCCGGGTGCCGACCAGGTAGCTGAGGGACTTGACCCCCATGACCTCCATGGCGTCGATCTCGTCGGCGATCCGCATGGACCCGATCTCTGCGACGAGGCCGCATCCGACCTTGGCCGCGAAGATGTACGCCCACATGTACGGCGACATCTCCCGCAGGCCGCAGTAGTCGGTGAAGATCGCCGAGTACAGCGGCGCACCGACCTGCTTCAGGGTGTAGCTGGCCTCGGTCGCGCACATCGTCCCGACCATGAACTGCATGAACCAGACGATGAGCCCGCTCGACAGGATCAACACACCTGCCTGATGGAACACCTCACCGACGTAGTGCCGGAGATCGGGGAAGTTCCTGATCGTCCGGGTGGAGAACTTCGCGATCAGCCCGAAGGTCGACACGCTCTCGCGGAACTTGTCGACCGCGACCCGCGGAGACACTTCGACGGAGTCACGGCTGTCCGGCTCGTCATCGGCCGGCTTCTTGGAAACGTCGACGCTCATGAGCTCCGCCTCTTTACTTGAAGACCTGCATCTCGGGGTTCAGACCGAGAAGCAGCGCCGTGTAGACGTAGTTGAAGACCCAGATGCAGGCGAACGCCGTGACGACGGACACGTTCACCGCCTTGCCCACGCCGGCGGGGCCGCCCTTGGCGCGCAGACCCATGAAGCTGCAGACGATTCCGATGATCAGTCCGAAGAAGACCGACTTGAGGACGCTGCCCCAGATGTCGGGCGTGGTCGCGTTGGCGAAGAAGTTGCTCACGTACGCGGCCGGGTTCGCCCCGAGGTACACCGAGGCGATGAAACCGCCGATCACGCCGCAGAGCAGCGCCAGGATGTCGAGCAGCGCCGTCATGACGGTCACCGCGATGACACGCGGGATGATGAGTGTCCGGATCGGATCGACGCCGAGGACCTCCATCGCGTCGATCTCTTCACGGATGCGCCGGGCCCCGAGGTCGGCGGTCATGGCCGTCCCCATCACGCCGGCCACGATCATGGCGTTGATCCAGGGCGCGAACTCACGGACCGATGCCATGAGGAAGAAGGACCCGAGCCGGTCGGGGATGCCGAACAGCAGGTAGATGTTGCCGCCCTGCAGACCGGGGGCACCGAAACCGAACGCCACGCAGGACACGACCACCGGGATCCAGCAGAGCCGGAGAGTGTCGTACATCTGGTCCCGCGTGTCGGCCCAATAGCCGACGGGCCTGCTGATCGCGCTCCAGAGCACGTGCCCCATATAGGCGATGATCTCGCCGGCCGTGACCAGCGGCTTCGTGATGCCGTCCAGGTACTTGCCACCGAACCCGGGCTTCCTCCCGACCGCGGTGCTGGGCGTTCCTTCGGTGGTCGTCGTCATGAGTTGCTCCCCGTCCTCGACGATTTCCGACCGACGACGCCCGAGATGGCGCCGACGAGTACGGCGGACACAGCGAGACCGATCAGATCCGTCCACCGGACCGGGACGATCGGGAAGAGGAGCAGCAGCGGGAGCCCGAGGGCCAGCGTGACCAGCGCGGCGGCCGCGCCTGCCCGATATGCCGGGCCCGCGGGTCGCGCACGCAGGCCGGCAAGGGCGAAGGCTCCGACGGAGACGGCCCACGGCCACGCGGAGGCGATGGCCGGGACGACCATCCCGACGACCGGCGTGGCCAGCATCCCGAGGACGAAGACGGTGAAGCCGGCCGAACCGGCCCGGAGGACAGACGGCGAGCCCGCACTCCCAGCGGCTACCTGGCCGGCCCCGCGCGGCGGTGGGGAGCTCCGCCGCGTGCTGACCGCACGTGTTGACATCACTGATACTCCAAGCTGACAGGCCCCCGCGGGGCACGGGTCACACGTCCGGAGCCCGGGCTCCGGAAGTGGGGACACGGAGATCACGTCGGGGGCTGTGATCTCCACAGACAGTGGGGAAGTCCGTCTGCATGTCCGCGTGCTGCTCGACGGTCGTGCTGATCGAGCGTGTGGCTGTCGGTGGCCTGCCAGCGTCGGTGTCACGGCGGCGGGACCCGATCAGAACGCATCCGGGGTTCCCGGATGTAGGGAGAGTCGCAGCCGGGAGCGGCGGTGAGGTCCGCATCAGCAGACCAAACGGAGGCGGACATTCGTCCGGATGCGACGACGTCCTCGGCGCACCGAGATCGTGTTCGCGGTCACTATCGCTCGATGACGCGAACGGGCGCCGCAATGGTCACGTACCCGGCTCGACCTGCGCGGGAACGCACCCGATCGAGCGACTTGCCCTCTGACCCGCACCTGTTCCACTGACGTGATGTCGAAGCAGCCGGAACGAAGCCGCTCCCGGACAACGGGGGCGCCCGGCCCTGCCGTGGAGTTCACGGGCATCACGACGATGCTCGACGAGTCCCCTGTGCTCTACCGGCTGGGGCTCCGGCTCGAACCGGGGCACGTCACCGTCGTGATGGGCCCGTCCGGAGCCGGAAAGACCACACTCGTACGGCACCTCGCCGGCCTGACCCGGCCGGGACGAGGGTCCGTCACCGTCGACGGCCGTGACGTCTGGACTGCGGACGAGGCCGGGCTCCGCAGCATCCGGCAGGACTTGAGCGTGCTCTTCGGCGGGCCTTCCGTGTTCGAGGCCGGGCTGTTCGGCTCGTTGAGCGTGTACGACAACATCGCGTTCGCGCTACAGAGCCGTGGGATGGACGACGACAGCGTCGCCCGCATCACGAGGTACCGGCTCCGCGAGATGCGCCTGCACGACCGGGCGTCGGCGATGCCGTCCGAGCTCGCCGCGCACGGCCGCAAGAGACTCGCGATCGCCCGCACCCTGGCGGTCGAGGCCCCGCTTCTCGTGCTCGACGAGCTCGAGGTCGGACTGGACTCGGTTCACGCGTCTGCCGTCATCGGCGCGGTGCGCGAGCAGCACGAGCGCACCGGCGCGACGGTCCTGATCACGACGCACGACATCGATCTGGCCCGCGAGCTGGGCGACACCGTCGCGATCCTCTGCAACGGACACATCGCCGCTACCGGCACTCCGGCCCAGCTGCTGAACGGGATCACCGACTCCGAGACCTTCGAGCACCGGTTCCGGACGTCGGACTTCCTGGGGCCACCCGACACGGACTCGACGCTGGCCGAGCTGGAACGGCGCGAGGGCGGTCGCATGATCCAGCTGGAGCCTCAGCAGATGATCGTCGCGCTGCTCGCGATCGCCTTCGTCACCTCGTTCTGCGTCTTCCTGCTGATGACCAGATGACACGGGGACGCGGGCCGACGGGAGGGTGCAGCTCCCGCCGACCGGCGCTGTCTACCGGCTCGTACCGGCGAGCCAGGCGTGGGCTCGGCCGAAGAGGAGCAGCGACGAGCCGACGATCAGGAGGACGATGGCCGGCACAGTGGTCCACTCCCCGTTCGACGCCAACAGCACGACTCCGAGGGCGCCCAGGGCGACGAGCGGGATGATCAGCTTCGCCTGACGCCCCACGACCGCGAGTGCCCCCACCAGCAGCGTCCCGGCGAGCAGGACGAAGACCAGTCCCGGGATCCCTGTCGACTCGTGCTGGGCGACGGCGGAGTCACCGAGCTGGCTTTGGATCTGCGAGACGGTGGCGTCATCCGGGGATTCCTCCGACCGGGAGCCGACCGCGCTGAGGAGCAGCAGGGCGTAGAGCACCCAGGAGCCGACCGAGACCGGTATCTGCCAGGGTGTCTTCGGTTTGGGGCGATTGGCGTACCGCGAGGTCTGTTGGTGGGCGAGGTCGTCCGTCTCCCGAGCCATCAGGGAAGACTAAGGACGTGCGACCGCACGACGCGTCGTCGCGGGTGACGGAAAACCAGACGGAAATCCGCCACAAAGGACAGGTGAGCGCCGTCGCGCAGTGCACGCCGGCCGGGTTCCTCGGTACTACCACGCTCGCCTCGACCCTTCGGGGGTCGAACCGATGACCTACGGGTATGCCGGTCTGGCCCTGACCGTCACATCGCGCACTGAGCTCCCGGTTCGCGCAGACGCCGGTTCCATGGTGTGCAGCCCTCCTTCCGGCACTGCCGGCGAGGGGAGTGCTCGTCGCAGGCGTGCTCGCGCGTCGTCCGGTGCTGGGCGTTACGACGTACCGACCCAATGATCCCGGCGACGGCGCATCCGGGCGTAGAGGATGTCCAGAGTCTCGGCGGTGACCCGGCGTGGGCGTGGGCGCTTCGAGGGAGGCACTCCCCGAAGCTAGAACGACCGGGAGGCCACGGGACGGATTCAGACGGGGTGTCAGAGGCCCGGCCAGGGCCTCTGAACTGCGGAGCCGCCTTGGGGAGTCGAACCCCAGACCTACGCATTACGAGTGCGTCGCTCTAACCGACTGAGCTAAGGCGGCGTGGTGCGAAACCAGTGTAGCGACCGGGCTCCGCCGCCTTCACAAGCCCCCACCCGTCATCCGGTGAACGGGAACCGCGGTCCCGGCTCCCACGGCCCACCGTCGTAGCGCCACAACGCCAGGCCGGGGACGCCGGCGTCCCACGGGGCGAACCCGGCGGCCAGGTCGTCGTGCAGCGCCCGGGCCACGGCCGGGGTGACCTTGTTCTGGACGGTCACGTGCAGGTCGGTCCTCCCGGCGTCCTGCCGGGTGAGGCGGGACCGCCACCGGTCGGCGACGCCGCGGCGCAGGGCCGTCAGCCCGGGGCAGTCGAGGGTGAAGGCGACCCCGCGGCCGAGCAGCCGCAGGCCGGTGACGCGGGCGGTCATCGGGACACGGTCGGTCGCGGTGGTCAGGTCGGCGGCGAGCTCGGCGGCGGCGTCGCCGGGCAGGGCGTGGAACAGGGTCAGGTGCGCGGCGAGGTGGTTGCGCCCTGCCGGGAAGTGCCGCTCGCGCAGGTCGTCGAACCGGGCCTGCGTGGCGTCGTCGAGCCGGGCCGTGAGGATCAGCGGCCGGTCATCCACGGTGCAGGGCCGTCATCATGGCCTCGACGGCGATCCGCGGCTTCACGTTCTGCTCCAGCGCGTCGCGGCAGGCGAGCACCGCCTCCAGGCGACGCAGGCTCGACTCCGGGCCCCACTCGGCGGCAGCCACCCGGATCTCGCGGTCGCGGTCCGGGTTGGTCAGCGGCACCGTCGCGCCGGTCGCGGCGACGATCGTGTCCCGGTAGAAGCCGGCGAGGTCGACCAGGGCGCGGTCGAGCGCGTCCCGCTGGGTCCGGGTGGCGCGGCTCTTCTGCCGCTTCTCCAGGTCCCGCTCGGCCGCCTTCGCCGAGCGGGCCGCCGACGCGGCGCCCTTGCCCGTGCCGCCGGCGCCCATCGCGACGGCGAGCTCCTCACGCTCGGACTCGTCGCGGGAGGACCGCAGCTCGTCGGCCTCCGCCTCGGCCGCGCGGATCAGCACGTCGGCGTGGAAGAACGCGTCGCCGAGGCGACGGAGCTTCGTCGGCACGCCGAGGATCTCCTCGCGCCGGGCACGGGCCTGCGGGTCGCGGGCGAGGCGCCGCGCACGGCCGACGTGGCCGCCGCACACCGATGCGGCCCACTGCGCCTGGTCGGGGTCGATCCCGTCGCGGTCGCGCAGCACCCCGGCGACGGCCTCGGGCGACGGACTGCGCAGGTGCACCATCCGGCAGCGCGAACGGATGGTGACGGGCACGTCGTCGGGGTGGTCCGACGGCGCGCAGAGCAGGAACACCGTCTCCGGTGCGGGCTCCTCGACCGCCTTGAGCAGCGCGTTCGACGCGCCCTCGGTGAGCCGGTCGGCGTCGGCGATGATCACGATCTGCCAGGTCCCGGTGGCGGGCCTCCGGGCGGCGAGCTGGACGAGCGAGCGCATCTCGGCGACCGAGATGGACAGTCCCTCCGGGACGATCTCCCGGACGTCGGAGTGGGTGCCCGCCATGACGGTCCGGCAGGCCGCGCACTCGCCGCAGCCGTGGTAGCGGCACTGCAGGGCGGCCGCGAAGGCGCGTGCGGCGTTCGACCGGCCGGAGCCGGGCGGGCCGGTGAACAGCCAGGCGTGGGTCATCGCCGTCGGGTCCGACGCCGCCCCGTCCAGCTCGGCGACGGCGGCGGGCTGGCCCACCACGTCGTCCCACACGCTCACGACGATCCCTCCTCCGTCATCTGCCGGCGTGCGACGACGCCGACCACTGCCGCCAGGACGCCCCCGCCGGCGAGGACGAACCGTGTGCCGTCGACCAGCAGCGCGGTGTCGCCCACGGTCACCGTCCGCGTCGCCACGACGCCGACGACGATCGGCACCACCGACATCGCCCCCAGCAGCACCAGCCGCACCAGGGACTGGACGAACGCGTTGACCCGGCCGCGGATCCCGTCGGCGACCTCGGTGCCGATGATCGTGAGCCCGGTCAGGAACGCGACCCCGGCGAACGCGCCGACGAACAGCACCGCGGCGATCGCCATGAACAGGTGCACCGCCACCGCCACGACGACGAGCGACACCCCGGCCCCGACGATCGCGCTGCCGAACAGGCGCCGGTGCGGCACCTGCCGGGCCAGCACCGGACCGGCGGCCATGCCCGCCGCGAGACCGGCGAACACCGACGCGAACAGGATCGAGTACGCCGCGTCCCCGCCGCCGAGGCTCGACGCGTAGAGCTTGGCCGTCGCGATCACGGCGCCGCCCGCGGTGAATGCGCCGACGATCCCGACGACCAGCCCGCGCACGAGCGGGGTGCGGACGACGAAGGTGTAGCCGTCGCGCAGCAGGAACAGCATCGACGGCGGGGCGTGCCGCCGCTCGGCCTCGGTGGCCCGGCCGGAGATCTCCGGGATCGCGAGGTACACGACCAGCGCCGAGCCCAGGAAGGCGAACGCGTTGACGCACAGCGCCGCGTGGACGGTGGCCGCCTGGTCCGCGCCGAACAGCGGACCGACCTTGCTGACCAGCGCGAAGAGCCCGGCGCCCCCGACCACGGCGACGCCGTAGGTCACCAGCAGGCTCAGCTGCGCCGCGCTCTCCATCTGGGCCGGGCTGCGCAGCAGGTTCGGGACCGCCGCGTCCTTCGCCGGGATCCAGAACATGGTGCACAGCTCGAGGAGCAGGGTCACGACAAGCAGCCACCACAGCTGCCCGACGAACGGGATCGACAGCAGCAGCACGAACTTCGTGAGGTCGCAGGTCACCATGACCTTGCGCCGGTCGAAGCGGTCGGCGAGCACCCCGGCGAGCGGCCCGAACAGCAGCGACGGCACGAGCTTGGTCGCGACGACGCCCCCGAGCGCGAAGCTCTGCGCGGTGAACCCGGCGCCCGCGGTGAGGTGGGTGGCCAGCGACGTGAGCGCCAGCAGCGCCAGCCACTCGCCGGTCGCGGTGACCGCGGTGACCGACCAGAGCCTGCGGAAGGCGGGGATCGCGAGGACCGACGTCAGGCGGTGCGACGTCGACGACGAGGTCGTGATCGCGGCTCACCTCCTCCTCACCCGGCACGGCGTGCGGATCTTCAGGCTAGACCGGGCCACCGACAGCGGACGCGCTGCCTCAGACGATGGTGGACAGCGTCTGGACGAGGATCACCAGGTAGATCAGGACGAAGGCGATCGTGAACACCCGGGCCCCGACCCGGCCGCGGGTCAGCCGGGAGAAGCCGAGCAGGCCGTTGTCGAGGTCGACCGGGGGCCGGGCGGACACCGCGGGCGGCCGGTAGACCGTGCCGACGGGCTCGTCGCCGTCCGCGCGGGGGCGACGCGGGGCGGGCAGCCGGGGAACCGGGCCGGTCGGCGACCGCCGGGGCGGGGCCGGGACCGGCGACGACGGGGTGGGCGTCACCGGGCGGCGGGGGCCGGGGACCGGGTCGCCCGCGCCGTCGTCCGGGGTGGGGACGGCGGCGGGGCCGGGCCTGCGGCGCCGGACCGCGGTCAGGGTCCGCTGGGTGGGGCCGTCGATGTCGGGCTCGCGCGCAGCGTGCTCCTCCTCCGCCGACGGGTCGGGATCGGGGGCCTCCACGGGGGCGACCCGCTCGGGGACGCCGGTGCCGTCCACAGCGGCCGGTCGGGCAGCCGGAGCACCGGACCCCCGCTCCACGCCGGACGCGGGCCGGATCCCGTCGGACACGGGTCGTGACACGGCGGAACCCGCGGGGCGGTCACCCCGCTCCCGGGCGAGCCGGTCCGCCTCGCGCTCGGCGACCAGCCGCGCCACGCCCCAGCGCCCGTCGTCGGCGGGCGCCGGCGCGGGACGCCTGCTCCTCCACCGCACGGCCATGACGGCATGCTAGGCCGCGACCAGCGGTGATGCCTCGTTCCGACGGGGTATGGCGCGCGGTGCCGCCCGGCCGGGTGACCCGGCCGGACGGAGCGTCACCCGCCGTCGGGCGGCCGGTTCCCGTCGGGACGGTCCGCCGGCGGGCCGCCGTCCTGCCCCGGGGCCGGGCCGGGCGTCGGGGTGCCCGGGGGCGGCGGCGGGGCCGGCACCGACCCGCTGCTGACCTGCAGGGTCACCTGCTCACCCGGGAGCGCGGCGCCCCGGGGCTCCTGCCCGACGACCGTCCCCTCCGGAGCGTTGTTGTCGACGGTGCGGGTGGTGACCTGCCATCCGGCACCCTCCAGCTCGCCGCGGGCGGCGCCGGCCGACCGGCCGACCACGTCCGGGATGCGGGACTCGGCCCCGCCGTCGAGGTAGCGGGGGTCGGTCGCGGGCAGCGGCGTCGGCGGGGTGTTCGCCACCAGCGGGGTCACCGCGCCGTACCACGTCCGGGCCGGGGTCTTGCCGCCGAAGATGTTGCCGTTCCCACAGGCGAAGGGGGCGCCGCCGCCGTCGCAGAGGGGTCGCGGGCGGTTGGAGTTGTCGAAGGTGATGACCGCTCCGGCCATCTCCGGGATCGCGCCCATGAACGCGGCCGACTTGTGCTGCTGGGTCGTCCCGGTCTTGCCGGCCATCGGCCGGGTCCAGCCGGCGGCCTTCGCGGCGGCTGCGGAGGTGCCGGCGATGTCGTCCTTGCTCAGGCCGGTGACCAGGGTGTTCGCCAGGGCGGGCTCGACGGCCTGCTGGCAGGGCTCCTCGGTGATCGGGACGGGCTCGCCCTCGGCATCGGTGATCGAGTCGATCGGCGTCGGCGGGCACCATCTGCCCTGGGAGAACAGGGTGGCGCCGACGTTGGCCAACTCCAGCACCGAGGTCGGGGTGACGCCGAGCGTGAACGACGCGAGCCGCTGGTCCTTGATCACCTCGGCGATCGAGCGGTCGGTGCGCTTACCGGTGCCCGGGTCGACGAACGGCGTCGTGGCCAGGGACTTCATGCCGAGGCGGACGGCCATGTCGACCACGTCCGGCACCCCGGTGAACTCCTCGAGCTTGATGAACGCGGTGTTCGGCGACTGGGCCAGCGCGTCGGTCATGCTCATCCGCGCCGGCAGGCCCTCGCTCGCGTTCCCGACCGGGATCGGGCGGCCGCTGCCGTCGACGTAGATCGGGGAGGCGTAGCCCGAGGGCGGCACCTGCATCGAGTAGTTGATGCCGAGGCCCTTCTCCAGCGCGGTGGCCGCGGTGAAGATCTTGTACGTGGACCCGGCACCGAGGTTGACCGGCTGGTACGGCAGGCCGTAGCTGGTCTCCTCGGCGTCGGCGTTCAGTCCGAACGTGCGGCTCGACCCCATCGCGAGCACACGGTGCTTGTCCTGGCCGGGCTGGACCAGCGACATCACGTTCGCGACGTTGGGGGTGTCCGGCGGCACCTCCTTGTCGAGGGAGCGCTTGACCTCGGTCATCGCGCGGCGGTCCAGGGTGGTGCGGATGGTGTAGCCGCCGCGCTGGATCTGCTCCTCGGTGAAGCCGGCCTCGGTGAGGTACTGCGTCACGTACTTGCAGAAGAAGCCCATGTCGCCGGCGCCGATACACCCGTTCGGCACGCGGACCAGCGGGTTCGCGACGCCGAGCGGAGCGGCCATGGCCTGCTTCGCCTGGGCGTCGTCGATCATCTGCTGCTGGCGCATCTGGTCGATGACGACGTTGCGCCGCTGCAGCGCGGTCTGCGGGTTCTGCACCGGGTCGAACTGGGTGGTCGAGCGGACCATCCCGGCCAGCATCGCGGCCTGCGGGACGGTCAGCTTGTCCGGCGTGGTGTTGAAGTAGGTGCGCGCCCCCGCAGCGACGCCGTAGGACCCGTTGCCCAGGAAGACGATGTTGAGGTAGCGGTTGAGGATCTCGTCCTTGGACAGCTGGCGCTCCAGCTGCAGGGCGATCCGCGCCTCCTTGAGCTTGCGGGCCGGGGTCTGCTCGGTGGCCTTGAGCCGCTCGGCCTCGCTCGTCGCGTCGACGTAGAGCATGTAGTTCTTGACGTACTGCTGGGTGATCGTCGACGCCCCCTGGACGACGTCCCCGGACGCCGAGTTCGCGACGACCGCGCGCAGCGTGCCCTGCCAGTCGACGCCGTCGTGCTCGTAGAACCGGCGGTCCTCGATCGCCAGCATCGCGCCCTTCATCGCGGTCGAGATCTGGTCGTTCGTGACCTCGGTGCGGTTCTGATCGAACAGGTAGGCGATCGGGCGGCCGTCGGAGTCGGTGAGCGTCGTCGTCAGCGGCGGGCGGGTGCCGACCAGGTCCGCCGAGCTCGACGTGACGCTGTCACCCGCCTCGTTGGACAGCACGCCGAGGCCGCCGACCAGCGGGAAGGCCATGCCCGCCGTGACCACACCGAGCAGGATGCACAGGCCGGCGAGGACGCCGAGCGGGCGGAGCAGACGCCGGGGGAACCTCACAGGGACAAGCCTACGGGCCGGGAGGTCAGGACACGGTCAGGCTCGTGTCCCCGGTTGCGTAGTTTTGCGCGCTGACCCGGGGCCCCTCCGCGTCCCAGGATCGAGGCATCACGTCGCGGGCCACCGGGCCCGCCCCGGCCCGAGAGGCGACCCGATGCTCGACACCCTGCGTCCCGTCACCGGCAGGCCCCGCCTGCGCCCCGCCGTCGTCGTCCGCACCTGCACCGCGGTATGGAACTGGCGTTCGGCCGCACGCTGCCGCACCTCCGACGCCGAGAACCTGTTCGTCACCGGTGCCGACCAGCGCGAGGCCCGCGACTTCTGCCTGTCCTGCCCGGTCCGCACCGAGTGCCTGGCACACGCCCTGGACCACCGGGTCGAGTTCGGTGTGTGGGGCGGGATGACCGAGCGGGAGCGCCGCGCGCTCCTGCGCCGGCGCCCGGACGTGCGCGACTGGGCCGCGCTGCTCGGACGTGCGCGCTCCGACCACTACTCCGGACGCAGCAGGAGCGCCTGACCCGATAGCGTCAGGCGCGTGCTCGATTTCCTGGCCGGCCTCTACCGGACGCACGCCGACGACCTCGCCACGGTGATCGACGGGCAGCGGGAGCTCCTCGCCGACGGCACGATCACCCCGCAGCTCGACGACGTCGAGGCCGAGCTGACCTACCTGCTGCTGCGCCATCACCGGCCGTCGCAGGTGGTGGAGGTCGGCACCTACTACGGCTGGTCCACCACCTGGATCCTGTCCGCGCTGCGCGACAACGGATCCGGTCACCTGCAGTCGTTCGACCTGGTCGACCACGTGTGCGGCACCGTGCCCGAGGAGCTGTCGACCGGGCGCTGGACATTCCACCGCGGGGACCTGCGCGAGACCGTCGAGAAGGTCCCGGCCGACACGGGCTACCTGTTCGTCGACGCCGACCACGGGCGCCGCTTCGCCCGCTGGTACCTGGAGCACCTGTTCGGGCGGATCGCGACGGGCACCCCGACCAGCGTGCACGACGTGTTCCACCTGCCCCGGGCACGCCCGTTCACCGAGGGGTCCGAGGTGCTGCGGCACCTGGAGCGCAGCGGCACCGGCTGGTTCACCTCCTCGCGCGCGGCGGCGCCGCGGAACCTGCGCGCGCTCGACGCCGTCCGGGCCGAGCTGGGGATCACCGGCGTACGCGGGACCTCACGCAACCCCATGATCTTCTTCTCGATGCCCTGAGATCAGCGCCCGGGATCGCGCAGGCCCTCGACGAGACCGTCGGGGACGATGGCGAACCGGTCTGCCTCCCTACGGTCCAGCGGACAGGAGGTGGCCAGGCGTGCGTCGAGCCGCCCGCGGGCACGCGCGACCGCGGCCCGGCCCGGCTGCGGGCGGCGCTCGGCGTGTCCTGAGCCTCAGCCCGCCGTCGCCGCGGCGCCGGTCTCGGACTCGCCGGCCAGCAGCCCGCCGACCCGGCGCAGCCCGTCGAGGTCGGCGATGTCGCCGGCCAGCGCGGGGACCCGCGTCACCGACACGCCGGGGTGCGCGGCTGAGAACCGGGTGAGCAGGTGCTCCTCCCGTTCGTGCAGGTCGACGCGGTCGGCGTGCAGCCGCAGCACCGCGGCCGCGATCTGCGACCCCGGCCCGCCGACCTGCTCGGCCACGGCCCGCGCACGCGCCGCGGAGACCGGCGCGAGCACCGGGTGGGTCCGGTTCAGCACGAGCCCGGCCAGCGGCATGTGCTCCGACGACAGCCGCTCGGTGAAGTACGCCGCCTCGCGCAGCGCGTCCGGCTCCGGCGCGGCGACGACGAGGAACGCCGTCCCCTCCGAGCGCAGCAGCGCGTAGGTCTTCTCGGCCCGCTCGGCGAACCCGCCGAACAGGGTGTCGAAGGCCTGCACGAACGCCGACGCGTCCTGCAGCATCTGCCCGCCGATGATCGACCCGACGGCCTTGGCGAACAGCCCGAACCCGGCTTCGACGATCCGGCGCAGCCCGCGGCCACCGGCCCGGGCGGGCGCGGCGAGCAGCCGGATCATGCGGCCGTCGAGGAAGCGGGACATGCGCTGCGGGGCGTCGAGGAAGTCCAGCGCCGAGCGCGACGGCGGCGTGTCGACGACGACGAGGTCCCACGTCCCGGCACCGGCCAGCTGGCCCAGCTTCTCCATCGCCATGTACTCCTGCGTCCCGGAGAACGAGGAGGAGATCGTCTGGTAGAAGGGGTTCTCGATGATCTTCTGCGCCCGCTCGGGCGGGGCGTGCGACTCCACCATCTCGTCGAAGGTGCGACGCATGTCCAGCATCATCGCGGCGAGCTCGCCGTCGACGGTCCCGACCGGGGCGGGGTCGTTGGACAGCTCGCTCACCCCAAGGGCCTGGGCCAGGCGGCGCGCCGGGTCGATGGTGAGCACGACGACCTGACGCCCGCGCTCGGCGGCGCGCACCGCGAGCGCGGCGGAGGTGGTCGTCTTGCCGACGCCGCCCGAGCCGCAGCACACGATGACCCGGGTGCCCGGGTCGTCGATCAGGGCGTCCACGTCCAGCGGGGCGGTCATCGGCGGGCCTCCAGGTGCACACCCTGCGCGGTCATCGACTCGGCCAGCTCGTAGAGCGAGCCGAGGTCCACCCCGCCGAGCAGGGCGGGCAGCGTGAGCCGCGGCAGCGGCGGGGTCGGCTCGGTCTCCAGGCGGCGCAGCGCGGCGGTCTCCCCCTCGACGGCGACGGCGTGCTCCACGGTCTCGGCGACCAGGCCGTCGATCTCGGTGGGGGCCAGCTCGATCCCGGCGCTCTGCAGGCCGTTGCGGATCCGGGTCGCGTCGACCCGCCCGCCCGCGGCGGCGGTGACCGAGCGGTCGGGCAGCCACTGCTCGCGCATCCGGTTCACCACGACCGAGCCCAGCGGGATCCCGGCGGCGTCGAGCTCGGCGGCAGCGTCGAGCGTCTCGGTGACCGGCAGGTCCGACAGAAGTGTGACCAGGTGCACCGCGGTGAGCGGGGAGTGGATCAGCGCCTCGACGCCCTTGGCCTGCCCGTGGATGGGCCCGACCTTGGCCAGGTCGGCCATCGCCCTGGTGACGTCGAGGAACGACACGAGACGGCCGGTGGGCGGCGCGTCGAGGACCACCGCGTCGTAGGCGGGGAGACCGTCGGACTCCGTGCGGGTGACGCACTCCTTGGCCTTGCCGGTGAGCAGCACGTCGCGCAGGCCGGGGGCGAGCGTCGTCGCGAACTCGATCGCGCCCATCCGGCGCAGCGTCCGCCCGGCCACGCCCAGCCGGTAGAACATCTCGAAGTACTCCAGCAGGGCGGCCTCGGCGTCGACGGCCAGCGCCCGCACCTCGCCCCCACCGGGCGCGACCGCGATCCGGCGCTCCTCGTACGGCAGCGGGGCGGTGTCGAAGACCTGGGCGATGCCCTGGCGGCCCTCCACCTCGACGAGCAGCACCCGCTTCCCGCCGCCGGCGAGGGCCAGCGCGAGGGCGGCGGCCACGGTGGTCTTGCCGGTGCCCCCCTTGCCGGACACCACGTGGAACCGCGCGCGGGAGAGCGCGTCGGGCCACGGGTCGGGGCGGGTTCCGGGCTCGGGCCGGACGGTCGTGGTCACGGATCCAGCGTACGAGCGCCCACCGACAGCGGCCCGTCGGCGAGGTGCGTCCCACAACGGACGGGGCGCGTCCCGCGCTCCTGCGGTGGGCGTCCGTCGCAGGGGGACGGCCACCCGTCGCGCCACGGCGGTTCGGTGTCGGGTGCCCGGGTTACAGTCCCGCCCATGAGCTCCCCGGTCGTGAAGTGGGAATACCTGACCGCCCCCCTGCTGATCCACAACACCAAGGCGATCCTGGACAACTTCGGCCAGGACGGCTGGGAACTGGTCACGGTGACGAGCGGCGCGAACGCCGAGCAGCTGGTGGCGTTCTTCAAGCGGCCGGTGCAGCAGTGAGCGCACTCGCCCGGCTGACGGAGCTGGGGCTGGCCCTGCCCGCGGTGGCCGCGCCGGCGGGCGCCTACATCCCGGCCCGGCGCAGCGGGAACCTCGTGTTCACCGCCGGGCAGGTCCCGTTCGTGGACGGGAAGGTCGCCGCGACCGGCAAGGTCGGGGCCACGGTCACCGCCGAGCAGGCGTACGACCTGGCCCGGATCTGCACGCTGAACGCGCTCGCCGCGATCGACGGTCTGGTCGGCCTCGACAGCGTCACCGGCGTCGTGAAGGTCGTCGGGTTCGTCGCGTCGGACCCGTCGTTCTCCGGCCAGCCCGGCGTGATCAACGGCGCGTCGGACCTGCTCGGCGAGGTGTTCGGCGAGGCAGGGGCGCACGCCCGGTCGGCCGTCGGCGTCGCGGTGCTGCCGCTGGACGTGCCGGTCGAGGTGGAGCTGACGGTCGAGGTCGGCAGCTGACATGGATCGGCTCGCCGGGGTCCCGGCCGGTCACGAGCTGCTGCTGCGGCTGGCCGGCCGGTTCCCCGACGAGCTGCTCTGGCGGCTGCGCGACTGGCTGGCCGCCGGGGACACCGCGGCGCTGGGCGCGGTCCTGCCGCGCACGCTGCTGCGGCACCGGATCGGGCTGACCGGGCACGAGCGCACGCTGCTCGCCGAGATCGTCGGGCCGGACGCGCCGTCGCGGCGCCTGGTCGAGGCGGTGCTGCCCGGCACGCCGCCCGCTCCGCCCGCGTTCACGGCGGGCGAGCCGGACCTGGCCGCGTGGTCGGCGCTGTCGGTCGTGCGCGACGAGGCGTCCGCGCTGCTGCTGGCCGTGCGCGACGACGGCGCGCGCGTGCTGCTCGTGCGTGACGCGCAGCGGCCGCACCTGCTCGCCGCCGCGGTCGCGCGGCTGCTGCGCGTCCACGGTGACCGTGTCCCGCGCGTCGAGGCCCTCACCGGCGACGCCCCGACCGAGTACCACGAGGCCGCGTGCACCGCGGCGGCGTCGTTGTGGAGCCGCGAGCCGGTCCCCACCGGCTGACGCGGGACCGCGAAGGAGGCCCCATGTCCGACCCCACGTACCGGCTGCTGCGGGAACTGGCCGGCCGGGTGGACGACGACCTGCTCGCCACCGGACGCGAGCTCGTCGCCGTCGGCGAGGAGGGGCACGCGCTGGAGCTGCTGGTCGCCGAGCTCGTCGCGGGACGGGCGGTGCTGCCGCACGCGGTGCGCTCCGAGCTGGTCGCCGAGGCCGCAGCCCGCCGGGTGCAGCCCGACGCCGACGCCTGCCTGCCGCCCGCCGCGGACGTCGCCGCCGGTCCGCACCGGTTCGACGGCGACGGCCCGCCCGGTGCCGCGGAGGCGGTCGCGGCCGCGCTGGCCGGCGTCCCGGTCCCGGAGTCGGGCTGGACGCTGGCCTGGCGCACGACGCCCGCCGGTGCCGCCCCCGGCCCGCTGCCGCAGCCGGTGCTGCTGGCCCGCACCGGGTCGCACGGCGCACCCGAGGTCCTGACCTACCAGGCCCAGTCGGCGCTGGCCCGGGCCGGACTGGTCGTGTCGGTCGAGGTCGGCGACGACGGCCCGGACCCCGGCTATCACCGCGCCGCCCGGGAGGCCGCGCGTCCGCTCCCCGCCACTCCGGTTTCCGACGCCGCCGCTCCGTCCCGCGACGACGCCGCCGCTCCGTCCCTGCAGGACGTGTCGGCGCCCCTCCCCGGCGACGCACCACGGCCCACCCCCCACACCTCCCGATCCCCCCTGGCGGAACCCGGGGACGGGGACGGGGGCGGGGTCGCGGACGGCGACACGTCCGGCCCGCCGGCCCACCGGGTTCCCGACGACCGGCCCTCCGACCGGGTCGGGCTCCTGTCCTCGGCGACGCCCCCGGACCCGGAGGACCGGCTCGGCCGGGCCGACCCGGAGCCGACGACGGAGGGGTTCGCCGCGGCAGCCCCGTCGCCGGGAGCAGCCGGACCCGACACCGGGCCGGACCGGGCCCCGGACGCAGCCACGTCCGGCGCCGGGGCGGACCCGGTCCCGGCCGCGGAGGCCTCGTCCACCGGAACCGGCCACGCCCCGGGCGAGGACGCCACCGGGTCCGGCTCCCCGGCGAGCGCGTCCGACGCGACCGCGTCGTCGCCCGAGACCGGCATGTCCGACGACGCCGCTCCCGGCGCGTGGACCGGAACCGCCGATCCGGCCACTCCCACCCCGGAGACCGGCACCCCCGACCGGGCCACTCCCGCCCGGGGGACCGGAACCTCCGATCCGACCACGTCCCGTCCGGGCACCGACACGTCCGGCAGGGCCGCTCCGGTCCCGGGGACCGGCACGCCCGACGGGGCCCGTCCCGGCCCGGCCGGGCCACGCGACTCCGCGGCCCGACGCGCCGCGGCACCCGCCGAGGGGGAGGACACGGCGCAACCGGCGCCGCGGCCGTCGCCGCCGATCCGGGCGCTGCGGGAGGCCTCCGCGGGCGACTGGTTCGACTCTCCCCCGGAGGGCGACGGCCCGGACCCGACCCCGCCGCGCGGGGTCGGCGAGGTCCCCCGGCACCGGTTCGTCGCCGACCCCGGAACCGCCGGCAACGGCCACCTCCCCGACGCGAACGGCGCGTACCCCACGACCGCGGGCCGCGGGCCGGTGGCGGGCCCGCCGGAGCGGCGTCCGGTCGGGCCCGCCGCGACGCCGGCCGGGCGGCCGTCGGCCCCTTCCGACGAACCGCCCCCACCGCCGGTCACCCCCGCACCTCCCGGGCTCCCGGCACCCCCGGCCGCCTCCTCACCGCCCGCGGCCGCGGGGTCCCCGGTCGCGTCCGTCCCCCCGGTCGTCCCCGCGGACCCGGCCGCGACCGGCCCCCGGGCGGCCCCGCGCGACCTCGGCGTGCCGCTCCGCAGGCGGGCCGGGGAGGGCCGCGCGCCCGCGGGCGGCGGGCCCGGTCCGGTCGCCGGGCGTCCGCCCGTCGGGCCGCCCGCGGCACCGGGGCCCGACGAGGCGTCCTGGCTCGCGGACTGGGCCTCCGGTGCCTGGGCCGGGGAGATCCCGCCGCCGGAGACCGCGGCGCGGACCGACCGGAGCGGCGTCGAGGAGACCGTCCCGGGCACGCCGCACGTCGTCCCCGCCGCGACCGCCGGCGTCGACGACGACCGCCGCGCCGGACCGGCGCATCCCGCCCACCGTGTGACCACCGGCGACGACCCGGCCCGCCCCACCTCCGGGCCGGCGCACCCGGGTCCCGGACCCGACCGGATACACGTCGGCACGTCCCCCGCCGGAGCCGCGGCGAACGGAGCCGCACCGGCCCCGGAGGACGCCCCGGCGGACCCGGCCCACGCCGGACCGGCTCCGGACGTCCGGGCCGGACTCGACCGCCCCGCGGGCACCGGACCGGTCGGAACCGGGACGACCGGCCCCCGGCCCCCGACCGACGAGGCCGACCCCGTCGACGAGGCGCCCACCCCACCTCCGGGCGTCCCGATCCTGCGCGCCCCGACACCCCCGGCCCCGGCCGACGGGGAGCGCCGCCCCCGGCACCTCCTGCTCACCGACGACGAGCCGGACGAGCGGGATGCCACAGAGCGGGACGGCACCGGGTGGGACGGCACCGTGGAGGACCCCACGGAACCGGCCGACGTCGTCGCCCCCGCAACGGAGCGCCCCGCACGGGCGACGGAGCACCCCGCACCGGGTCCGGCGGAGGAACCCACGACGGGGCCCGCGGACGAACCCGCGCCGAGGCCGCGGCCGCGACCGCGCCCCGCCGGGGGCCTGGCCGACCGGCTCACCCCCACCGAACAGGACCTGCTGCAGCGCCTCCACGAAGAGCTCGCGGCCCGCGAGAACGGCGGCGAACCGACCCCGCGCAACGGCACCGCCCGCACCGACCGGGGCTGAGCCCGGCCGGGCCGGCGGCCGGTGCGGGGGATCAGCCGACCGCGCGCACGATCCGGTCGATCACCCGCTGCAGGTGCAGCGCCCGTGCGGCGTCCACCGGGAGGTCGGCGCCGGAGCCGATCGCGTCGGCGAGGTCGTCGAGCAGCGCGCCGAAGCAGGCGACCGCGTCGGCCGGGCGACGGTCGAGCACGTACCGGCCGCGGCCGTCCTCCCCGAGCCCGCCGACCAGCGCCACCTCGAACTCGGTCGGGTCCACCGGGACACGCAGCGACAGCACGACCGAGCTGCGGGCGCCGCCGTCGTGGACGAGGCCGATCCGCCACAGGTCGGGCTCGTCGCGGTGGGCGTGGTCGACGTCGACGACCGGCCCCAGGGCCGCGTCCAGCAGGTCGACGACGTGCGGGCCGACGTCGAGCAGCGCCCCGTGCTCCGCCCGCCACGACGACGCCGCGAACGGCCCGCCGAGCAGCGCCCCGGACAGCCAGCGGGCGGTCGCGGCCGTCCCCGGTCCGCCGGCGCCGGCCGGGACCGCGTCGAGCCAGGCCCGGATCGCCGGGTCGAACCGCAGGGTCAGCATCGTCGCCGACCGGACGCCGGAGGCCGCGACCGCGGCGGCGGCCCGTTCCGCGGCGGGCAGGTCCGCTGCCAGCGGCTTCTCCAGCACGACGTGCTTCCCGGCGCCCACCACCCGCTCCAGCAGCTCGGCCTGCACCGCGGGCGGGACGGCGAACGCGACGGCGTCGCACGCGTCGAGCAGCTCGTCGACGGAGGCGTGGACCGGGCCGCCGGAGACGGCGGCGACCTCGGCGGCCGCCTCCGGCCGTCGTGCCCACACCCCGGCCGCCGACCAGCGCGGATGCGCCGCGATGGCGGGGGCGTGTACCTGGCGCGCCCACGGTCCGGCGCCGAGCAGTCCGATACGCATGCGGGCATTCTCACCGCCGACCGGCCCCGATCATGACCTAGGGTCGGCGGCCATGAGCGATGATCCGGCGACGCAGCCGGTCGAGCCGAAGGCCGCCGCGACCGTCCTGCTGGTGCGCGACGAGCCGGGCGGTGGCGGCCTGCAGGTCTTCCTGCAGCGCCGGGTGGCCGGGATGGCGTTCGCCGGCGGCATGACCGTGTTCCCCGGCGGCGGCGTCTCCGCCGGCGACGAACCGGACCCCGCCCGCTGGCGCGGCCCGGAGCCCGAGCGGTTCGGCACCCGGCTGGCCCAGCCCGCGGACCTCGCGGCCGCGCTGGTGACCGCCGCCGTCCGCGAGACGTTCGAGGAGTGCGGCGTGCTGCTGGCCGCCCCCGCCGGCACCGACCCCGGCCCGCTCGACGCCGCCGCGGCCTGGCGGGACGACCTCGTCGCGCACCGCACCACGCTGCCCGCGATCCTGGCGGCCCACGACCTGGAGCTGCGCGCGGACCTGCTCGTCCCCTGGGCCCGCTGGATCACCCCGCCGCGCAACCCGAAGCGCTACGACACCGCGTTCCTCGTCGCCCGCGTGCCGGACGGCCAGGTCGCCGACGACGCCACCACCGAGGCCGTCGAGGCGCGCTGGTGGACCCCGGCCGAGGCGCTGGCCGGCTACGACGACGGCGACCTCCAGCTGATGCCGCCCACCCTGCGGACCCTGCAGGAGCTGGGCCGCCACGCCACCGCGGCCGAGGTCCTGACCGCGGCGGCGGCGCGCGACATCGAGCCGATCACGCCCGAGGTGCGGCGCGAGGGCAGGGTCGTCACGATCACCCTGCCCGGCGACCCCGACTGGATCTACGAGGAGGCCACCCGGTGAGCCACCCGCTCTACGGCGCCCTGCGCGCCGCGCACCCGCTGGCGTCGGTGCTGCTGCAGGACAACCCCGGCCCGATGACGCTGGAGGGCACCAACACCTGGGTGCTGGCCGCGCCGGACGCCCGGGACCGGATCGTCGTCGACCCGGGTGAGGACGACGGCACGCACCTGGAGGCGCTGGCCGACGGCCCGCCGGTGACCGCGGTCGTCCTGACCCACCGCCACCACGACCACGCCGGCGGGATCGGCCGGTTCGTCGAGCTGACCGGGGCACCCGTGTTCGCCGCGGACCCGTCGCTGGCGTCGGGGACCACCCCGCTGGTCGACGCTGCCGTCGTCGCCGGTGGCGGGGTCGAGCTGGAGGTGCTGACCACACCCGGCCACACCTCGGACTCGGTGTCGCTGCTGCTGCGCGGCCCCGGCTCCGACGGCGTCGCGCTGCTCTCCGGCGACACCGTGCTCGGCCGCGGCACCACCGTCATCGCCCACCCCGACGGCACCCTCGGGCCCTACCTGGACTCGCTGCGCCGGATCGCGGAGCTGCCCGCGGGCACCCCGGTCCTCCCCGGGCACGGTCCGGAGCTCCCGGACGCCGCCGAGACCGCGCGGCACTACCTCGCCCACCGCGAGCAGCGGCTGGAGCAGGTGCGGGCCGCGCTGGAGCGGCTCGGGCCCGACGCCTCGGCACGCGACGTCGTCGAGATCGTCTACGCCGACGTCGACACCTCGCTGTGGGACGCCGCCGAGCTGTCCGTGCGCGCACAGCTGGATCACCTGCGTGGATGAACGGGACCGCACGGAGCGTTGAACCGAGACGACCGACCGGCCTAGGGTCCCCGCATCTCGACGGGGCATCGCCATCCGTCGGCCCCGTTCCGCTCGAAGGAGACCCCGTGCGTCGCACGATCCTGGCCCTGGCCGCCGCGCTGCTGGCCCTCACCACCCTCGTCGGCTGCAGCAGCGGCGGATCCGACACGCTGCGCGTCGGCACCGAGGGGACCTACAGCCCCTTCAGCTTCCAGGGCCCCGACGGGCAGCTGACCGGCTACGACGTCGAGGTCGCCCGTGCGGTCGGCGCCAAGCTGGGCAGGGAGGTCGAGTTCGTCCAGACCCCGTGGGACTCGATCTTCGCCGCGCTCGAGTCGAAGCGGATCGACCTGGTCGCCAACCAGGTCACGGTCAACGACGAGCGGAAGGCCAGGTACGACCTCTCCACGCCCTACACCGTGTCCGAGGGCGTGATCGTCACCCGCGCCGACGACACCACGATCCGGAGCCTGGCCGACCTGCGGGGCCGCACCACCGCCCAGTCCGCGACCAGCAACTGGGCCGAGGTCGCCCGCGGCGCCGGCGCGAACGTCGAGGCCGTCGAGGGCTTCGTCCAGGCCGTCCAGCTGCTCAAGGACGGCCGGATCGACGCGACCGTCAACGACACCCTCGCCGTCGGCGAGTACGAGAAGTCGACCGGGGACAAGGGCGTCAAGGTCGCCGGCACCACCGGGGACACCAGCGAGCAGGCCTTCGCCGCCCGCAAGGACAGCGGCCTGATGCCCGACGTGGACCGGGCGCTGGCCGAGCTGCGGGCCGACGGCACGCTGCGGCAGCTGTCCGAGAAGTACTTCGGCAGCGACGTCAGCGGGAAGTAGATGGATCCCGCCACCTGGGAGCTGATCGGCCGCAACCTGTGGCCGATGCTGAGGGCGACGGTCACGATGACCATCCCGCTGACGGCGATCAGCTTCGTCATCGGGCTGGTCCTGGCCCTGCTGCTGGCGCTGGCCCGGATCTCCTCGATCAGACCGCTGTCCTGGCTGGCCCGCGCCTACATCTCGGTGGTCCGCGGCACGCCGCTGCTGGTCCAGCTGTTCATCGTGTTCTACGCGCTCCCGCAGCTCGGGCTGGTGATCGACCCGTTCCCGTCCGCGGTGATCGCGTTCAGCCTCAACGTCGGCGGCTACGCGGCCGAGGTCATCCGGGCGGCGATCCTGTCCATCCCGAAGGGCCAGTGGGAGGCCGCGCAGACCATCGGCATGGGGTACCCGACCACCCTGCGCCGGGTCATCCTCCCGCAGGCCGCGCGCACCGCCGTCCCCCCGCTGTCGAACACGCTGATCTCGCTGGTCAAGGACACCTCGCTGGCCTCGACCATCCTGGTGACCGAGCTGCTGCGGGTCGCCCAGCTGGCCGCGGCGCCGACGTTCGACTTCTTCGCCCTCTACGGCGTGGCCGCGGTGTACTACTGGATCGTCTGCCTGATCCTCTCGTCCGTGCAGGTACGGGTGGAGACGCGGCTGGAGAGGTACGTGGCGCGATGAGCGACCTGCTGACCGTCCGGGGCCTGCGGAAATCCTTCGGGACGCTGGAGGTCCTGCGCGACATCGGGTTCGACGTCCCGGCCGGGACCGTCACCGCGGTGATCGGGCCGTCCGGGTCGGGCAAGACGACGGTGCTGCGTGCCCTGAACGCGCTGGACCGGGCCGACGCCGGGGTGATCACCATCGGCGACCTGGCCGTCGACTTCGGCGCCCCCGTCGACCGGTCCACGCTGGCCCGGTTCCGGTCCCGGACCGCGATGGTGTTCCAGTCGCACAACCTGTTCCCGCACCGCACCGTGCTGGAGAACGTCATCGAGGGCCCGGTGATCGTGCAGCGGCGCCCCCGGGCCGACGCGACCGCCGACGCCCGGCGGCTGCTGGACCAGGTGGGGCTGGCCGAGAAGGCCGACCAGTACCCGTACCAGCTCTCCGGCGGCCAGCAGCAGCGCGTCGGGATCGCCCGCGCGCTGGCCCTCGACCCGCAGCTGATGCTGTTCGACGAGCCCACATCGGCGCTGGACCCCGAGCTCGTCGGCGACGTCCTGCGGGTCATCAAGGACCTGGCGACGGCGGGCCGGACGATGGTCATCGTCACCCACGAGATCCGCTTCGCCCAGCAGGTCGCCGACCAGGTCCTCTTCGTCGACGGCGGGGTGGTCGCCGAGTCCGGTCCGCCGTCGCGGGTGCTGGTCGAGCCGGAACAGCCCCGCACCCGGCAGTTCCTGAAGCGGATCCTCGACCCGATCTAGACCCCGGGCGGGGCGCCGGCGGAGTCGCCGTGGGCATCGACCCACTCCTCGCGGAACCGGCGCAGGAACTCCTCCAGGGCCGCGTGCCGCCGCTCGCCCATCTCGCGGCCGGCGGCGGTGCGCAGCTCGCCGCGCAGCCGCAGCAGCTTCTCGTGGAAGTGGGCGACGACCGAGCCGGTCGGCCCGGACCGGTAGCGGCCGGTCGCGACGCCTGCGGCCGGGTCCCACAGGGGCTCGCCGATCGCGCCGCCGTAGGCGAACGCGCGGGCGATGCCGGTGGCGCCCATCGCGTCGAGCATGTCGGCGTCGTGCAGGCAGGCCGCGATCCGGTCCGCCGTGGGCGCCGACGCCGCCTCGGAGAACGAGTACCGGCCGGTGGCCTCGACGGCGTCGAGCACCGGGTCCCACAGCTGCTCGGCGACCCCGCCGCGACGCAGTGCGTCCCGGGCGTCGTCGCGGACCTCCGCGGGGGCGACGACGCGGCCGAGCCGGGCCTCGGCGGCCCGGTGGTGGTCGTGCACATAGGCGGCGACGGCGGCGACGAACCCGTCCAGACCCTCCCGCACCGCGAGCCGGGCCGACAGCCCGGCGACCCGGTCGAGGTGCCCGAGGTCGTGCGCGACGTCCGCGCCGGCCATGTCACCGGCGACGACGTCGCGCAGCCGCCGCAGCTCCCCGGCGCCGCTCACGCCGGGCTCCCGGCCGCGACGACACGGGGCTCGGTGTCGGCGACCGAGCCCCGGCGCAGCCACAGCAGCCCCGCGACCAGCAGCCCCAGGGCGCCGCCCGCCGCGTACCCGCCCGGCCCGACGAGGTCGATCATGACGCCGGACAGGGCCTGCCCGACCGAGACCCCGAGCACCGCGGCCATCACCATCCAGTTGAACGCCTCGGTCGCCGACCCCGCCGGAGCGGTCTGCTCGACGCCGAGGGAGTGCCCGGTGACCTGCGGGGTGATCAGCGCGCCGGCGGCCATCATCACCACGGCCAGCAGCACCAGCGAGCCGAGCGGGGAGACGAGCCCCATCGCCGTCACCAGGACGGCGAAGCCGGCGAGCAGGACCGGCAGCCGCAGATGCAACGGCCGCGGCCAGGGCCGCATCCCGTAGAGCACCCCGGTCAGCACCGAGACCACCGACCAGAGCGAGAGCAGGACCCCGCCGGCGGCGGGCGAGCCGGCGAACGCGGTCGCGGCGATCACGCCGACCTCGGCGGTCCCCGCCACCAGCCCGAACCCGAGCGACGCCAGCGCCACCGTCCGCAGCCCGGGGCGCCGGAACACCCCGAGCAGCCCGGCCTCGACCGGCAGCGACCCGTCGGCGCGCTCGGCGCGGATGCGGGCCGAGCGGCGTCGTACGGCGGCGGTCAGCGCGAACCAGGTGGTGCCGACGACCTCCGCGGTCGCCGCGACGACGAGCGCGGTGCCCGGCCACGGCGTCGCCACCACCAGCACCGCGGCCAGCGCGGGACCCATGATGAAGAAGATCTCGAGGCTGATCGCCTCGTAGGTGTAGGCGGCCTCGCGGCGCGGCCCGGGCGGGGTCAGGTCCGACCACAGCGCCCGCGACGACCCCTCGAACGCCGGCGTCGCGAGCCCGGTGACGACTGCGACCGCGACGGTGAGCGGCAGCGCCGCCCGGTACTCGATGCTCAGCACCAGCCCGGTGACGCACAGCAGGTAGACCGCGACGAGCACCAGCATCGGCCGGGTCGGGCCCAGCCGGTCCAGCACCCGCCCCTGGACGACCGTGCCGACCGCGGTCCCGACCAGCAGCGCCGCGGAGAGCGATCCGGCGACGGCGTAGGAGCCGTGGACCTCACGGACGTAGAGCAGCGTGGCGAGACTGTGCATCGCGATCGGGAACCGCCCGAGGACGGAGGCACAGACCGGCGCGGCCGCCCCGGGGGTGCCCAGGGCGGCGCGGTAGTCGGAGAGAGCGGCGGGCACACCCCAGCATCACATGATCTGGGACGCCCGTACCAGAGAATTCAGCGCGCGCGTCGCGCGAGCCGCTCCGGCTCCAGGATCAGCACGCTCTTGCCCTCCAGACGCAGCCAGCCCCGGTGCGCGAAGTCGGCGAGCGCCTTGTTCACGGTCTCGCGGGACGCGCCGACGAGCTGGGCGATCTCCTCCTGCGTGAGGTCGTGGGTGACCCGCAGCAGACCCGACTCCTGGGAGCCGAACTGGCGCGCGAGCTGCAGGAGCGACTTCGCCACCCGGCCCGGCACGTCGGTGAAGATCAGGTCGGCGAGCATGTTGTTGGTGCGGCGCAGGCGGCGGGCCAGCACGCGCAGCAGCTGCTCGGCGATCTCCGGACGCTTGCCGATCCACTCCCGCAGCGCACTGCGGTCCATGGTGTAGCAGCGCACCTCGGTGACCGCGGTCGCCGACGACGTGCGCGGGCCCGGATCGAAGATCGACAGCTCGCCGAACATGTCCGACGGGCCGGCCACCATGAGTAGGTTCTCCCGGCCGTCGGGGGACTTCCGGCCGAGCTTCACCTTCCCGCCCGACACGATGTAGAGGCGGTCACCGGGCTCACCTTCGGAGAAGATGACCTGCCCGCGGGAGAACTCGGCAGTCTCCAGAGCTTCGGCCAGCGCCTCGGCGGCCTGGGGCTCCACACCTTGGAAGATCCCTGCCCGGATCAGAACCTCGTCCACTGCAATGCTCCTCGTTCACCGGCCGTGTCGTCACGGCGGGTCGTCGGCGCGTCAGTGTAGAGGTCTTCGCCACACACGTGCGCACCACTGGCCCGATCGGATTGACATCCGATCGGGTCCGATTCGTCGCGGGGCGCTGTCAGGCACCCGTACGCGATCTTGTCAGGCCGACGGGACCTGGCTCCGACGAGCCCCCCGGCGGCGCCGGTTGCGCAGCCGGAACAGCTCCAGCGCGCGGCCCGTGCCGGACCGGAACAGGGCACGGACCTCGTCCGGACGCGGCTGTTCGAGCATCTCGTCCAGCTCGTCCTGGCGCACGGTGGACTCCCGCATGCGGGACTCCACACGCTCCATACCGAGCGCGAAGAACATCACGAGCAGCGGGACGAGAACGCTCAACCAGGCAGTCATGGCAACTCCGATCCTCCCGTACGGGTTCGCAGCCCGGCCGGTCGGGGGTGGCCGCGTCGGCGTCTTCGTGACGCGACCGTGACCTCGTAGCCCGTTCGGCGCACGCCCGGACGGGTGCGCGCACCGCTCGTCGGACGCGTCGCCGCGCCGGCCGGTCGAACGCCCCCCGGCGCGGACGGGACCGCGCCCGGCGACGAGCGGTGCACGGCGCGACACCGTGACACGACTGTCGGTGCCCACCCGTACGCTCGGTCACGTGAGCACCTCCGCCGGACGGCCGTCGCGGGCGTCGCGGCCCACCCCCCGCGCCGCCACCGGTCTGGCCGCGCGCGTCGCGGCCGGGGAGAGCCCGATCGGGCGAGCGCGCCGGGTCAACCGCATCCTCCGGTCGCTGGCGGAGGCCTATCCGCACGCGCACTGCGAGCTGGACTTCACCACCCCGCTGGACCTCGCCGTCGCGACGATCCTGTCCGCGCAGTGCACCGACGAGCGGGTCAACCAGGTCACTCCCGCGCTGTTCGCCCGGTACCCCACCGCCGCGGACTACGCGGGCGCCGACCGGACCGAGCTCGAGGAGCTGATCCGCTCCACCGGCTTCTACCGGAACAAGGCGACGTCGCTGACCGGGCTGGGCGCCGCCGTCGTCGAGCGGCACGGCGGGGAGCTGCCGTCGACGCTGGACGAGCTGGTGAAGCTGCCCGGCATCGGCCGCAAGACCGCGAACGTCATCCTCGGCAACGCGTTCGGCGTCCCCGGGATCACCGTCGACACCCACTTCGGACGTCTGGTGCGCCGCTGGGGCTGGACGACCGAGGAGGACCCGGTCAAGGTCGAGCACGCGATCGGCGAGCTCGTCCCGCGGCGGGACTGGACGATCGTGTCCCACCATGTGATCTTCCACGGGCGCCGGGTCTGCCATGCGCGCAAGCCGGCGTGCGGCGCCTGCACGCTCGCGGCGGACTGTCCCGGCTTCGGGCTCGGCCCCACCGACCCGGGCGAGGCCGCGGCGCTGGTCAAGGGCCCGGAGCGGGACCACCTGCTCGCCCTCGCGGGGATCGCGGGGCCGCCCGGGGACGGCCGGTGACCCGGACAGGCGCCTCCCGCTCCGAGATCGTCTCGACCGTGGTCGTCGTCGTCCTGGTCGCGATCGCGGTCTGGGCGCTGTGGCCCTCGGGCCCCACCTCCGGCGGGAGCGGCGGCGCCGGTCCCGCGGCGAGCGCCGCCCCGGCCGACCGGCCCGAGACCGACCTCGCCGCCGCGGACCCGCAGGCACTGGCCGCCGCACGGGCCTCGGCCCGGCTGGCACCGTGCCCCGCCCCGTCCGGCAGCACCCCGGCCGGTCCGCTCGCCGGGATCACCGTGCCGTGCCTGGGCGCCGACGGCCGTACCGACCTGGGAGCGGCCCTGACCGGGCGTCCGACGCTGGTCAACTTCTGGGCGTCGTGGTGCGTGCCGTGCCGCGACGAGCTGCCCGCGCTGCAGGCCTACGCACAGCGCCCCGGCGCACTGCCGGTGCTCACCGTCGACGTGCAGGACGACCCGGTGGCCGCGCTGGCCCTGTCCGCGCAGCTGGGGGTCACCCTGCCGGCCGTGACCGACCCGCAGCGGGCCGTGCGCCGCGCGCTGGACACCCCGCCGCTGCTCCCGGTCAGCTACGTGACCCGCGCGGACGGTGGCGTCGCGATGGTGGACCCGCCCGTCCCGTTCCGTACCGCCGACGACGTCGCGGCCGCCGTGGAGCGGTTCCGGTGACCGCGCAGGCCGGCGTGCCGCAGGTGCCCGACCCCGACCCCGCGGCGGCGCCGGCGTCGCTGCGCCCGCTCGTCGACGGGGCGCTGGGCCTGGACCCGGCCTGGTTCGGCTGGCGACGCCTGCAGCCCGACAACGGCGAGCCGCGCCGGGCCTCGGTGCTGATGCTGTTCACCGACGGGGAATCCGGCGGGCCGGACGTGCTGCTCACCGAGCGCGCGGCGACGCTGCGCTCGCACGCCGGGCAGGTCGCCTTCCCCGGTGGGCGGCTCGACCCGACCGACACCGGCCCGGTGCACGCCGCGCTGCGGGAGGCCCGGGAGGAGACCGGGCTCGACCCGTCCGGGGTGGTACCGCTGGCCCTCCTGCCGGACCTGTTCATCCCGCCCACCGGGTTCCTGGTGACCCCGGTGCTGGCGCACTGGGCGTCGCCGTCGCCGGTACGGGTGGTCGACACCGCCGAGGTCGCCCGGGTCGTCCGGGTCCCGGTGGCGGTCCTGACCGACCCGGCGAACCGGTTCACCGTGCGTGGCCCCAGTGGCCACACCGGCCCCGCCTTCGACGCCGCGGGCCTGATGGTCTGGGGTTTCACCGCGGGCCTGCTGTCCGCACTGCTGCAGCGTTCCGGCTGGGAGCGTCCCTGGGACGCCGGCCGGGTCCTCGATCTCGACGACGCCTGGGCCCGCGCCCGGCGGAACGAACCGGAAGGAGACCGGGTGGACGACCACGGCGTGGTGGACCGGTGAGCATCAGCTGGGTCGACGTCGTCGTCGTGATCCTCGCCCTGCTGGCCGCGGCGTCCGGCTGGCGGCACGGGGTCGCGGTGGCGCTGCTGTCGTTCGCCGGCGTACTGACCGGCGCGGTGCTCGGGCTGCGGCTCGCCCCGTTGCTGGCCGGGCAGGTGGAGTCCCAACAGGGGAAGGTGCTGCTCGGGATCGGCGTGGTGGTGCTGCTCGTCGCGCTCGGTGAGGCGACGGGCGTCTACCTCGGACGGTTCATCCGCGACCGGATCCGCGGCGAGGGCACCCTCAAGGTCGACTCGACGCTGGGTGCCGGCGTGCAGGCGGTCGCGGTGGTGGTGGCGGCCTGGCTGATCGCGCTGCCGCTGTCCTCGACGAGCTTCTCCACCCTGACCAGCGGCCTGCGCGACTCGCGGGTGCTCGCCGGCGTGGACGACGTGATGCCGGACGCGGCGCGCAAGCTCCCCGCCGAGCTGCGCCAGCTCCTCGACGACTCCGGCTTCCCCGACGTCGTCAGCCCGTTCTCGCGGACGCCGGTCGCCGCGGTCGGCCCGCCGGACTCCGCGCTCGCGCAGTCCCCGGTGGTCACCGAGGTCCGCGACCGGGTGCTGAAGGTCCGCGGGCGCGCCCCGTCCTGCCGTCGCGCCCTGGAGGGGACCGGGTTCGTCGTCGCCCCGCAGCGGGTGATGACCAACGCCCACGTCGTCGCCGGGACGTCGAGCACCACCGTCGAGGTGACGACGTCCAGCGGCCGGGCCCGCCAGCTCGACGCCCAGGTCGTCTACTACGACCCCGAGGTCGACGTGGCCGTGCTCGACGTGCCCGACCTCGAGGAGCAGCCGCTGCAGTTCAGCCCGGACCCGGCCCGCGTCGGCGACGACGTGATCATCCTGGGCTACCCGCTGGACGGCCCGTACACGGTCACCCCGGGCAAGGTCCGCGAGCGGATCCGGCTGCGCGGCCCGGACATCTACGAGCAGGGCAGCGTGCTGCGCGACGTCTACACCGTCCGCGCGGTGGTGCGCTCCGGCAACTCCGGCGGCCCGATGATCGCCCCCGACGGGCGGGTGGTCGGCGTCGTCTTCGGCGCCGCGCTGGACGACACCGAGACCGGTTTCGTGCTGACGGCCGAGCAGGTCGGGCAGGCGCTGAACGTGGCCGCGAGCGGCGCGTCGTCACCCGCCGACACCGGGAACTGCGCCTCCTGACCCACCGCATCCTGTCCCACGATCCGGGAACGAATGGCCGGATCGTGGGACAGATGCTTAGCGTGGGTACATGACCTCCGTCGACGTGACCCGTACCCGCCGTCGCTGGCTGGTGCTGGCCGTCGGGGTGTTCGCCCAGACCGCGGCCTGCTCGTTCGTCTACGGGCTGCCGTTCGTGGTGCCGCTGCTGCGTGACACGGAGGGGCTCTCGCTGGCCCAGGTCGGCGCCTACGTCGGCGCTCCGACGGTCGGTCTGCTGTGCACGCTGGTGCTGTGGGGCGCCGCCGCCGACCGGTCCGGCGAACGCGGGGTGATGACGGTCGGGCTCGCGCTGTGCGCGGCGGCCGTCGCGGGTGCGGCGCTGCTGCCGATCGGGCCCGGCCCGCTGCTGCTGGTGCTGCTCGGCCTGGGCGGCGCGGGCGCGGCGTCGGTGTTCGCCGCCAGCGGCCGGATGGTGATGGGCTGGTTCGCCGCGCACGAGCGCGGCACCGCGATGGGGATCCGGCAGACGTCCCAGCCGCTGGGCGTCGCCGTGGCCGGGCTGACGCTGCCGACCCTGGCCGCAGCCGCCGGGCCGTTCCGGGCGCTGCTGCTGCCCGCGGTGCTGTGCGTCGTCGCGTCGGTGCTGGTCGCGACGCTGGCGCCGGACCCGCCCCGGGCGCCGCGGCCCGCGGGGGCCGCGCCGGAGCGCTCCCCCTACGGGACGTCGGTGCTGTGGCGGGTGCACGGCGCGAGCGCCCTGCTGGTGGTCTCGCAGTTCGCGGTGGCGTCGTTCGCGACCGAGTACCTGGTCCGCGAGCAGGGGTGGCACGTGGCGGCGGCGGGCGCGTTCGTCGCCGGTGGGCAGATCGCCGGGGCGGTCGGCCGGATCGCGACCGGGGTCTGGTCGGACCGGGTCGGGTCCCGGCTGCGCCCGATGCGCCAGGTCGCGGCCGCCGCGGCCGCGGTGCTGCTGCTGTTCGCGCTCGGCGACGCCGTCGCCGGATGGCTGGCGGTCACGATGCTCGCCGTCGGGGCGGTGGTGACGGTCGCCCCGAACGGGCTGGCGTTCACCAGCACCGCCGAGATCGCCGGTCCCGCCTGGTCCGGGCGGGCGCTGGGGGTGCAGAACACCGGCCAGAACGCCGTCGCATCGGTGGTCCCGGCCGCGCTCGGCGCCCTGGTCGGCGCGACCGGCTACGCGGCGGCGTTCGCGATCGCCGCCGCGGCACCGCTGGCCGCGATCCTCGTGACCCCGGTGCGCGCCGAGCGTGCGCGTCAGCCGGACGGCTCGTGAGCGAACCCCCGGCCGATCCGCCGGACGCGTCCCGGGGCGAAGTGCGACGGCAGCAGCAGGCCACCGGAGCGCGCGAGCCGGTCGCACAGGTCGGCACGGGTACGGGCGGCGCGGGTCGGGTCGGCGTCGCCCGCCTGGGCGAGCGTGAGATCGCCGAACTGCAGCGGGTGGTGCAGGACGTCACCGCTGATCACCGCGTCCGGCGCGTCAGGCGGCCCGATCTCGACGACCAGGTGGCCGAGGGTGTGCCCGGGCGCGGCACGCAGCCGCACCCCGTGACCGAGGTCGACGTCGACGCCGTCGTCGACCGGGTCGACCAGACCTGCGTCCAGGACCGGCGCGACGCTGTCCTCCCAGGTCCGGGCCAGTCCCTCGGCGACGCCGGAGCGGGGCGCCGAGCGGTGCACCGCACCCAGCCACGCCAGCTCGGCCCGGGACACCAGGTGCCGCGCCCCCGGGAAGGCCGGGCGGCCGTCGGCGGTGGTCAGCCCACCGCAGTGGTCCGGGTGCAGGTGCGAGCAGACGACGACGTCGATCTCCGCGGGCGCGACCCGGGTGGCGAGCCGCGCCGCGTACCCGGCGTCGAGCAGGTGGTGTGCAGGTAGGCCGGGGCGCTGCCTCCCGTCGCCGTTGCCGGCGTCGACCAGGACGGTCAGGTCCGGGGTGCGGACCAGGTGGGTGGCGATCTCCAGGGAGATCGGCCCGTCCGAGGGGTGGGCCGGGAACATCTCGCGGACGTCGAAGGGCCAGTCGTCGAGCTCGGTGATCCGCTCGACCGTCACCGGTCCGCGCAGCTGGATGGTCACGCCGTGGTCGTCGGTGCCTCCGGCGCGACGCGGGAGTCCCCGGCCCGGGGTGTCCCGCGCAGGGGATGGCTCGGGACCGTCCGGTGCGGACAATGGGGGTCGTGACGGCTCTCGGCGAGTTCCTGGCGGCGCGACGGGCCCGGCTCGACCCCGGCGCGTTCGGGCTGCCGACGACCGGCGCGCGGCGGGTCCCCGGGCTCCGCCGGGAGGAGCTGGCGGGTCTCGCGGGGGTCAGCCCGTCGTACTACACGCGGCTCGAACAGGGGCACTCCCGCGGAGCCTCCCCCGCGGTGCTCGACGCCATCGCCCGGGTGCTGGCCCTCGACGAGGGCGAGCGGGCCCACCTGCACCGGATCGCGGCGACGGCGGCCCGCCCCGTGCCGCTGCGCAGCGCGCCGCCCGAGCTCATCGACGCAGGTACCGCCGACCTGCTGGCCGCGATGCCGGACGCGCCGGCGCTCGTCCTCGGCCGGTCCGCGGACGTCCTGGCCTGGAACCCGATCGGGCACGCGCTGCTCGCGGCGCACCTGGACCCGCTCTCGCCCGCCTGCCCGCGGCACCGCCCGAACCTGGTCGCGATGGCGGTGCTGGACCCGCACGTGCGGGCGCTCTACGCCGACCCGGCCGCCCGCACCCGCGCCCTGGTGGCCGCCCTGCGCCTGGCGGCCGGGCGCCTTCCCGACGACACCCGGCTGTCCGCGCTGGTCGGCGACCTGTCCGTGCGCAGCGACGAGTTCGCCCGGCTGTGGGCCGACCACCGCGCGCACCCGTGCGCGCAGGAACGGCACACGCTGCGCCACCCGCTGGTCGGCGAGCTGACCCTCGACCACCAGGTGCTCGACGTCGGCCGCTCGCCCGACCGCACGGTGCTGGTGCTGACCGCACCGGCCGGCAGCCCGGACCGCGACGCGCTCGGGCTGCTGGCGCGGCAGGTCAGCGGGTGATCGTCTGGTCCCGCCCGGGGCCGACGCCGATCGCGGACACCGGCGCGCCGGTGAGCTCCTCGATCCGCTGCACGTAGGCCTGCGCGGCGGGAGGCAGGTCCTCCCAGGTGCGGGCACCGGAGAGGTCCTCGACCCAGCCGGGCATCTCCTCGTAGACCGGGACGGCGTGGTGGAAGCCGGTCTGGGTCATCGGCATCTCGTCGACGCGGTGGCCGTCGACCTCGTAGCCGACGCAGATCGGCACCGACTCCAGCCCGGACAGCACGTCCAGCTTGGTCAG
Source organism: Pseudonocardia sp. ICBG1034 (assembly GCF_020131375.1). Lineage (NCBI taxonomy): Bacteria > Bacillati > Actinomycetota > Actinomycetes > Pseudonocardiales > Pseudonocardiaceae > Pseudonocardia > Pseudonocardia sp. ICBG1034. Next base: position 247,463 of record NZ_JAHLEK010000015.1, on the reverse strand, counting down.
GAAGAGGTCGGTGATGCCGTTGACCCGCACCGCGTAACGCCCGATGACGGCGTCGAACCAGCCGCAGCGCCGCGCACGGCCGGTGTTCACACCGACCTCGCCGCCGGTCTTGCGCAGGAACTCGCCCATCTCGTCGTGCAGCTCGGTCGGGAACGGACCGGAGCCGACGCGGGTCGTGTAGGCCTTCAGGATCCCGATCACGCGGGTGATCTTGTTCGGGCCGATGCCGGAACCGACCGACGCGCCGCCCGCGGTCGGGTTCGAGCTGGTCACGAAGGGATAGGTTCCGTGGTCGACGTCGAGCAGGGTGCCCTGCGAGCCCTCCAGCAGCAGCGTCTCACCGCGCTCCAGGGCCTCGTTCAGCAGCAGCCGGGTGTCGACGATCTTGTCGGCGAACTCCCTCGACTGCTCCAGCACGGTGTCGACGACCTCGTTGAAGTCCAGCGCGCGCCGGTTGTAGACCTTGACCAGGATCTGGTTCTTCAGCTCGAGGGCCGCCTCCACCTTCTGGTGCAGGATCTTCTCGTCGAGCAGGTCCGCGGCGCGGACGCCGACGCGGGCGACCTTGTCCTGGTAGGCCGGGCCGATGCCGCGACCGGTCGTGCCGATCTTGGCCTTGCCCAGGTAGCGCTCGGTGACCCGGTCGATCGCCACGTGGTACGGCATGATCAGGTGTGAGTCGGCCGAGATCAGCAGGCCGGAGGTGTCGACGCCGCGCCGCTCCAGCCCGGCCTTCTCCTCGATCAGCGCCTCGGGGTTCACGACGACCCCGTTGCCGATCACGTTCTTCACGCCCGGGGACAGGATCCCGGACGGGATGAGCTTCAGCGCGAAGTCGCGACCGTCCGGCGTGACGACGGTGTGCCCGGCGTTGTTGCCGCCCTGGTAGCGGACGACCCAGCCGAACTGCCCGCCCAGCAGGTCGGTCGCCTTGCCCTTGCCCTCGTCGCCCCACTGGGCGCCGATCAACACGATTGCGGGCATGTAAGAGACTCCAGTTCACACACGCTCGTCACGGTCGCGGGACCGGGCGTGATTTCCGGTTTCCGCGGCGAGGAGGGTACTCGATCAGTGGTTCCGACCGATCCCGAAGCGGTTCTCCTCGACTGCCTGCCGCAGCGGCGTCACCGGCTTCCCTTCCACGGTATCCGGCCCGGCGCGCGGCGGGAACGCCCACCGTCGTCGCTGGTGTCCGATCCCGCGGTGCGTTCGGTCACCGTGGGTCCGCGCCCCGGCAAGGCCGAGATCGACGGTCTGCTCCCCGTCCCGCGCCTGATCGTGCACGGCGACGACGCCGACCTCGCCGCCGTGCTCCTCCGGCTGCTCCGGCGGGACGCGCTGGCGACCGAGGTCGCCTACCTGCCGGTGTCCCGACGGTCGCGGGCCGCCGCGAACTGGGGCGTCCCGACCCGGTTCGACGACGCCGTCGCCCTCGCCCGGTCCGGTACCGCGCGCGAGATGCCGCTGGTGCGCGACGACAACGGCGGCGTCCTCGCCGGCCGCGGGGAGATCCCCGACCTCTACGGCGAGGCCTACTGCGACGCGACGCGCGTGCTGCACGGCCGCGTGAGGATGCTCGTCGTCGACGCGGGGCCCGAGGGCGTGCACGTGCGGGCGGGCCGCGGGGTGACCGGCACGACCGGGCGGGCGATCCAGATCGGGACGACCGGTGCGACGCCCGTCCGCGACGGCGTCGCGCACCCGCGGGAGATCAAGCGGTGGGCCTGGTACCGGCACACCGAGCCGTGGCGGCCGGTGCTGCCGGGCTGATCAGCGCCCGGGGTCCTCGGGGGCGAGCACGGCGTCGGTCGCGGTGATCCCGACGTCGAACACCTCGTCGGTGGGGACGACGTAGCGGTTGCGGTGGTCCCGGCCCTCGCCGCGACCGCCCGGGACGCCGCCGGCCATCGGGCCGTAGCCGGCCCCGCCGCGAGCCTCCGCCGCCTTGGCGCCGGTCCACGGCTCGGGCGCGCCGCCGCTCCGTGGCCCGGGTGTGCGGGGCTCGGTGCCCCACGCCGTCCCGGCCCCGCCGCGACCGCCGGGTCCGTACGGTTCGGTCGCCGCGCCCGGCAGCCGCGCGGTGCCGCGGGACTCGGCGAACGGGGAGCCGAGGGCGCCGCGGCCCGCTGCGGAACCGGCTCCGTACGGCCCGGTCCCGCTGCCGGAGCGGGTCTGCGGGGCGGGGCCGGTCTCCGTGACGGGGCGGACGAGCTGCTGCCGACGTGCCTGGTCGCCGAAGCGGCGTGCGAGGTCCTCGCGGGTACGGGCGGCGTCCGGCGTCGGGGCCGGGATCGGGGTCCGAATGCGGTCCGGAGCGGGCGGGATGCGGGAGCCCGGCGCCCCGGCACCGCCTCCACCGGCGCCCGAGGATGCCGGTCCGCTCGGCAGCGGGACGACGGGCGAGGGCCCGCCACCGCCTCCGGCACCGGCACCCGCGCCACCACCGGGGCCGCCGCCCGCACCGACGCCGCCCGACGGGCCGGGGGGCGCCGGCACCGGCTGCGAGGCCGACCCGACCGGGGGGAGCCCGACGCCGGCCGGCCCCGGTGTCGGGCCGGGGAGTCCGCCTCCACCCGGAGCGACGGAGACGCCGGGCTGCGGTCCCGGCGGACCGCCGGGCCCCGGCGTCACGCCCGGAGAGGTCGCGGGCGGGGGCGCGGCGGCCGCCTCGATGGTGAAGCGGTCGTCGATCGCGGAGGTCTCGGACTCGTACCTCTGGAGCGCGCGGTTCGCGACCTCGTCGTTGATCTGGTTGTGCTCGGCGATGGTGACGTGGTCGGCGCCCCTGCCCCGGAGGGACTGCCAGGCCTCGCTGATGTTGTCGCCCGCGCGCTGGATCCAGGAGAACTCGGCCGGGTCCATGAAGCGGACCTGACCGCGCATGCGCTCGAACGCGCTGCCGTGGTCGAGCATGCGGTCGGCGCCGTTCCGGGCGACGTTCGCGGTGCCGTCGACGCCGGTGGCGGTGCGGTCCAGGGACTCCTGGGCGGCCCGGGCCGCGGGGCCCTGCCACGAGATGCCGAGATCGGCCATGCCGCGGTCGAGGGTCTGCTTGGTGGTCGCCATGTCGTCGACGAGCCTGCGGAGACCGTCGGAGGTCTGCCGGGTGGCCTCGGCGCCGGGTTTGCCGAGGATCCAAGCAGCCTTGGTCGCGATGTCGAACGCTTCGTAGTTGTAGCAGCGGGGGAGGGGCATGCTCGGATCCCTAACGCTCGAGCAGCGGGCCGTTGTACGGCGGAGTCGTGGGCGTCAGGGTTGCCGCGTTCTCGTCCTCGATCAGCCCGTACTCCTGCGCCGCTTGTTTCAATCGGTCACGCGCCTCTGCCACCTCGGCGACATAGTCATCGTGTGTCTTCGTAATAGAATCGATCTTCGGCTGGAAGACGGTGACCGCGTCTATCGACACCGGATCGTCTCCGCAAGGAGGAACGTTCTTCAGATTCAGCGCCCCATGTCGCCTCGTTCTCACTGCTTGAACCTGCTCGTCAAGTCGCTGGTAGACGGCCATCACGTTTCCGACATCCACCTGGGTCATGAGTGAATCGCTGGCCGAGCCTCGTGGCTCGTGGGCAAGCATCCGCATCTCGACGAGGCTATGTCGATCGGCGGACTACGACGCCAGATTGACTGCTCGTGTTCGCGGCTGCGAACACGATCACTGCGGACGAGCCTTCGTCAGGTAGCTCCGCGCGAGCAGCTCGGCCCGTCCACACACCTCATCCGGCGATCCGCGCGTCAACTCGTCATATCCGAAGTCCTGGACCTGAACCCGCACGCTGGCAACCTCGGCTGCGTCGAGATACAACGTGCACAACGGCGCCGAATTCTCGCTCTCGACCATCCGGACAGCTCCGAACCCATCGATGACGGTGACTGTGGCGCCTCGCGCGGTCGCGACTCTTACAGCAGGCGTCTGGATCGTCTGCACGGAGTAGTTCTCGACGGTGTCGTTGTTGCCCCACCCGCACACACGACTAGGACCGTCAGCGAGCGTGACGACCGAGGGCTCGTCCCCTTCGACCTCCCATTGCTGGCGCAGCTCAGGGGTCATCGCCACACACGGGTCGACGTTCGCCACGTCGATCTCCGCCGGCCGCGGCGGAAACGGCCCCTCCGGCTCCGCAGCCCCACACCCCACGACCACCCCGCACACGAACAGCAGGACGACAACGAGTCGGACCACCGGCGACGCTCCCCCGGACAGGAACAGGACCGCAGCAGGCTAGCCCGCCACCGTCGCCACCGGGCCCGTTCCGGTCAGGCCGCGGCGGCCGAGTCGTCCGGGCGCCGGTGATAGCTGTCCACATAGGTCTGCCCGGACAGGTCCGCGATGGCGTCCATGATCTCGTCGGTGACCGCGCGCCGGATCGCCGGAGCGCCCTCCAGTCCCTCGTAGCGGCTGAACTCCAGCGGCCGCCCGAAGCGGATCTCGACCCGGGCCAGGCGCGGGAACAGCCGTCCGATCGGCTGCACGCGCTCGGTCCCGATCAGGCCGACCGGCACGACGACCGCCCCCGTCGACAGCGCCAGCGAGGCGACGCCGGTGTGGCCGCGGTGAAGCTTGCCGTCGAGGGAGCGGGTGCCCTCCGGGTAGATGCCGAACGCACCGCCGCGATCCAGGACCTTGCGTCCCGCGGCGAGCGCGGCGAGGCCGGCGCGGGCGTTGGACCGGTCGACCGGGATGTAGCCGAGGGCGCCGAGGAAGGCGGCCATCAGGCGTCCGCGCAGACCGCGGCCGGTGAAGTACTCGGCCTTGCCGAGGAAGGCGACCTTGCGCGGGGCGACGAGCGGGATGAACGCCGTGTCGACGGCCGCGCGGTGGTTCGCCGCGAGGATCACCGGTCCGGTGGCCGGGATGCGGTCCGCGCCGCGCACGCGGGGCCGCCAGACGAGCCGGACGAGTGGCGCGAGGACGTAGCGGATGAACAGCTGCACCGTGAACCCCGATCAGTGAGCGACGTCCACAACTCCGTGCAGGGGGGACCGACGTCCCGGCGCCGAACGAGGCCCGATTCTGCTCCGTGACCGGCCCGTGACGGAAGCCCTTCCGCCCGTTCAGTCCCCGTGAGGATCGGTGAGCTGCCCGCGCAACGCACGCAGCGCCTCGCTGCGGGTCATCCCGGTCGCCTGCAGCAGGTCGACGGCGATCGAGCGGACCTGGGCGACCAGCACGGGCGCCGAGACCGCGGGCGCCGCGGCGGGCTGCCCCTCCGCCGGCCGGGCGACGACCGCACCGGGGTCGGCGAGGACCGGTGCGTGCTGCACGGCCTCCAGGATCGGGCCGCGCGCCTTCTCGCGGTCGCCGTCCTGCCCGAGCTCCCCGATCAGCGCCTCGACGGAGGCGGCGAGCTCGGTGATCGCGTCCGGCAGACCGGGCGGGACCGGTTCGCCGTCCTCGATCGCGGTCATCGCGCGCCGGGCGAGCACCCGGGCGTTGCGGTGGGCGTAGTCGGCCCGCTCGGCGAGCGTCCGGTAGCGGCGCAGCATGGCCCGGCGCGGCCGGTGCATCGGTGAGACCGTCACGACCTCGCCCGCGGAGCTGACCGCCGTGCGCAGCTCGTCGATGACGGCCTGGGTGTCGCGGGCCCGGGCCAGCGCCCGCGACGCGCTCTCCCGGTCGCCCTCGCGCAGCGCCGTCGCGATCTCGGTGAGCACGGTGACGAGGTCGTCGAGCACCCGGCGGGCGACCCGGCGCACGATCCGCACCGGATGCGCGGGGATGACCGCGGCGACCAGGATCCCGGCGAGTCCGCCGATCAGGGCGTCGATGCAGCGGTCGATCCCACCGGTCTCGGTGGGCGGGAGCAGCGTCGTCACCAGCACCGCGGACACCGCGGCCTGGTTGACGAACAGGGTCCCGCCGTCGGTGAACACCGCGATGACCAGCGCGAGCGCGACGACGAGCACCAGCTGCCAGAGTCCGCCGCCGATCTGCGCGATCAGCAGGTCGCCGACCAGGACGCCGATGCTCACCCCGACGACGAGCTCGGCCGTGCGGCGCAGCCGCGAGTTCAGCGACATGCCCAGGCTGAGCACCGCCGCGATCGGCGCGAAGAACGGCCGCGTGTGACCGACCAGGTCACCGGCCACCCAGAGGGCGAGGCCGGCGGCCATGGAGCACTGCAGGATCGGCAGCCACGACGCGCGGACGCGCCGGGCACCGGCCCGGCCGCGTGAGCGGACCCGGTCCCACGCGGCCACCGGCGTCAGGACACGCCGAGGGCGGCGAGCGCCTCCGGGTCCGAGTCGTTGATCAGGGTGCGCAGGCGCTCGACCTCGGGGGCCTCCCCGATCGCCGTGGCGGCGCGCAGCAGAGCGCCGCACGACCGCAGGAAGCCCTGGTTCGGCTCGTGCGACCACGGCACCGGACCGAAGCCCTTCCAGCCGTTGCGGCGCAGCTGGTCCAGGCCGCGGTGGTAGCCGGTGCGGGCGTAGGCGTAGGCGGCGACGGCCTCCCCGGCGTCGAGGGCACGCTCGGCGAGCACCGCCCAGGCGATCGACGACGACGGCGACCCCGCCGCCACCTCCGACGGGTCCTTGCCCGCGGTCAGGTCCGCCGCAGCGGGGTCGACCGGGAGGCGCGTGTCGTCGGGCTCGAGCAGGTTGCCGTGCAGACTCATGCCGCCATCCTGGCGCGCGCCCACCGGTCGTCGCCAACCGGTGGGCACACGACGAGGATCCGGAGGAGGACTCAGAGGGCCTTGCCGGCGGACTTCAGCGACTCGCACGCCTCGATGACGCGCTCGCTCATCCCGACCTCGGCCTTCTTCAGGTACGAGCGCGGGTCGTAGACCTTCTTGTTGCCGACCTCGCCGTCGATCTTGAGCACGCCGTCGTAGTTGGCGAACATGTGCGACACGATCGGCCGGGTGAAGGCGTACTGGGTGTCGGTGTCGACGTTCATCTTCACGACGCCGTAGCCCAGCGCCTCGTGGATCTCCTCGAGCAGCGAGCCGGACCCGCCGTGGAAGACCAGGTCGAACGGCTTGGCGCCGGCGTCGAGCCCCAGCTTCTGCACGGCCACCTCCTGGCCCTGCTTGAGGATCTCCGGGCGGAGCTTGACGTTGCCCGGCTTGTAGACGCCGTGCACGTTGCCGAAGGTCGCGGCCAGCAGGTAGCGGCCCTTGTCGCCGGAGCCGAGGACCTCGACGGTGCGCTCGTAGTCGCCGGGGGCGGTGTAGAGCTTGTCGTTGATGTCGTTCGCGACACCGTCCTCCTCGCCGCCGACGACGCCGATCTCGACCTCGAGGATGATCTTCGCCTTGGCCGCCTGCTCCAGCAGCTCGGCCGCGATCTTCAGGTTCTCCTCGAGCTCGACCGCGGAGCCGTCCCACATGTGCGACTGGAACAGCGGGTTCTGCCCCTTGTCCACGCGCTCCTGGCTGATCGCGATCAGCGGACGCACGAACGAGTCCAGCTTGTCCTTGGGGCAGTGGTCGGTGTGCAGCGCGATGTTGACCGGGTACTTGTCCGCGACGACGTGCGCGAACTCGGCGAGGCCGACCGAGCCGGTGACCATGTCCTTCACCCGGGTGCCGGACAGGAACTCCGCGCCACCGGTCGAGACCTGCACGATGCCGTCGGAGCCTGCCTCCGCGAACCCGCGCAGCGCCGCGTTGAGGGTCTCGGTGCTGGTCACGTTGATCGCCGGGTAGGCGAACTCGCCGCTCTTGGCGTTGTCCAGCATCTGGTTGTAGATCTCGGGCGTGGCGATGGGCACGGGGCCTGCCTCCTCGTCGTCGGCGGTCGCTGCTCCGCGCAGCGCTCCTTGTCTCCGGGTGAGTATCACGTACCCGCGGGGAAGGGGGAGCCATCGTCTGCCATGGGCCTGGTCTCACCACGGGCGACGCCGTCGACCGCTGCACCGGGTAATGCTGCGGAGCCTGTCGGTGGTGGTCGCTAGTGTGGTGGGCGTGGAGGAGGAGCGCGCCGAGAACGCCGTCGACCGGACGCTGGGCCGGTTGCGCGCCATCGACAGCCGACCGGCGCCCGCGGGCACCGGGCCGCACCCGTTCGCCCCGGGCACGGCGGCGGCCCCGGTCGACGGGCCGGGTGGTTCCGGGGCCCGGCAGGGCCCGGAGACGCCCCTGACGCTGGCCGACCTCTACCGCGACCACCGCCTGCGGCTCATGCGCCTCGCGATGCTGCTGGTGGACATCCCGGCCACCGCGGAGGACGTGGTGCAGGAGGCGTTCACCGGCCTGCACCGGCACTGGACCGGCCTGCGGGACGAGACGGCCGCCGTCGCCTACCTGCGTGCGGCCGTGGTGAACGGGTCCCGGTCGGTGCTGCGGCGCCGTCGCACGGCACGCGAGTACGTGCCGCCGCACGCGGCGAACGCCCGCTCCGCGGAGTCGCTGGCCATGCTGTCGGCCGAGCACCAGTCGGTCGTCGACGCGCTGGGCCAGCTCCCGCCGCGCCAGCGCGAGGTCCTCGTCCTGCGCTACTACGGCGGGCTCACCGAGTCCGAGATCTCCGAGGCCGCCGGGATGAGCCGGGGCACGGTGAAGTCGACCGCCAGCCGCGCGCTCGACGCCGTCGCCCGGATCATGGCCGAGCGGGCCGGGACCGAGGCCGTCCGGCGTCCGGGAGAGCTGCGATGACCGGCCCCCAGCCGCCGCAGCCCGGCCGCGACGACGCCGCCCGCCGGATCGGCGAGGCGCTGCAGGCGCAGGCCCGCGGGCGCCCGATGCCGCAGCGCCCCGCGGCGGGCCCGGCCCCCGTGCCGCCGCGCGTCCCCGGCCGGCTCCCGCCGCCGGTCCCGCGTCCCGGTCCGCCCCCGCAGCGCCGGCCGCAGCAGGCCCCGGCGCCGGAGCCCGCCCGTTCGGCGACCGGCCAGATCGTCTGGGCCGCGGTGATCGCGCTGCTCCTCGGTGCCCTGCTCGGCGGGGGTCTCGCGCTGGTGTCGGTGCTCCTGCCGGGTGCGCTGCCCGCCCTCGGCTGAGCCGCTCACAGCACCCCCACAGCGACGGCCACGTCGATCCACATCACCCGGCCGGTACCGTTTCCCGACGTGACGGTTCTCGCCGCGACGCAGACGCTCGCCCTCGGTCCCGACTGGCTCGACCCGGCGGTGATCATCGAGTCCCTGGGCCCGTGGGCCCTGGTGGGCGTCGCTGCGATCATCTTCGCGGAGTGCGGGCTGCTGCTCGGGTTCTTCCTCCCGGGCGACTCGCTGCTGTTCACCGCGGGCCTGTTCGTCGCGCAGGGCGCGATCGACGTGCCGCTGTGGCTGGTCTGCCTGGTGCTGGTGGTGTCCGCCTTCGCCGGCAACGCCGTCGGCTACGGCATCGGCTACCGCGCCGGCCCGGCGATCTTCGACAAGCCGAAGTCGAAGCTGTTCAACCCCGAGCACGTCGAGAAGACCCACGAGTTCTTCGAGAAGTACGGCAACCGGGCCATCGTCCTCGGCCGCTTCGTGCCGATCGTGCGGACCTTCATCACCGTGAGCGCCGGCGTCGCGCGGATGGACCCGAAGCGCTACCTGACGTACTCGCTGATCGGCGGCGTCGCGTGGGCGGCCGGCGTGACGGTGCTGGGCTACTTCCTCGGCCAGTTCGCGTTCGTCCGCGAGCACATCGACCTGATCCTCATCGCGATCGTGCTGATCTCCGTGCTGCCGATCGTGTTCGAGGCGCTGCGGGCGCGGGCCGCGTCCAGGCGCGGGGGCCCCGCCGGCCCGGTCGACGGCGTCGCGGGCGCCGCGACCGGTGCGGCCGTGGCGACCGTCGGTGGGACCGCACCGGAGCGCGAGGACGACCCGGCCGCCGTCACCATGCGGATGCCCGCCGTCGGTGGCGGCCCGGTCCCGCAGGGTCCGCCCTCCGCGCAGCCCGGCCCGCAGCCGGGTCGCGCCCCGCGGTCGCCCTACGCCGGTCCCGGCCCGCAGCCGGGCGGGTACGGCCCCGACGGCGCCGTACCCGGGCGCCCGCAGCCCGGCGCCGTGGAGCCGCCGTACCGCCACACCACCGGCCGCCCCGCCATGCCGCCCCGGCACGGCAACTGATCACCAGGCGTCGGACAGGTCCGCGTGCTCGCGGATCCAGCTGTGCATCACGATGCCGGACGCGACGCCGGCGTTGACCGAGCGCGTCGAGCCGAACTGGGCGATCGACACGACCAGGTCCGCGGCGTCGCACAGCTCCGGTGACAGCCCGGGGCCCTCGGCGCCGAACACGAGCACACAGTCCCGCGGCAGCGACGTGGCCTCCAGCCGGGCCGCGCCCGCGACGTTGTCCACCGCGACCACGGCCAGGCCGTGCTCCCGGGCGAAGGCGACGAGCCCGCCGGCCTCGGCGTGGTGGTGCAGCCGCAGGTACCGGTCGGTGACCATCGCCCCGCGACGGTTCCACCGGCGTCGCCCGACGATGTGCACGCCGGCGACGCCGAAGGCGTTCGCCGTGCGCACCACCGTGCCGATGTTGTGGTCGTGGCCGAGGTTCTCGATCGCCACGTGGAACGGGTGCGCCCGCCGCGCGAGATCCGCCGCGACGGCCTCGCGGCGCCAGTAGCGGTAGCGGTCGACGACGTTGCGCCGGTCCCCCTGCTCCAGCAGTTCCGGGTCCCACCGGTCGCCCTGCGGCCACGGCCCGGCCCACGGGCCGACCCCGACCTGGCCGGGGACCGACCACTCGCTGGGCCCGGGCTCGCTCATCCCAGCTGCAGGTCCGCCAGCCCCAGCAGCGCGCGGTACGGCACGCCCTCGGCCTCGACGGCCTGCCGGGCGCCGGTGTCGCGGTCGACGACCGTGCACACCCCGACGACGTCGGCGCCGGCCTGGAGCACCGACCGGACCGCGGTCAGGACCGAGCCGCCGGTGGTGGAGGTGTCCTCGACGACCAGCACCGGACGGCCGGTGATGTCCGGGCCCTCGATGAGCCGCTGCATGCCGTGCTTCTTGGTCTCCTTGCGGACGACGAAGGCGTCGACCGGGTCGGTGTCCGGCTCGGCCGCCGCCGCGTGCAGCACCGCCGTCGCGATCGGGTCCGCGCCGAGCGTCAGCCCGCCGACCGACCGGTAGGTCCAGTCCGCGGTGAGCTCGCGCAGCAGCCGTCCGATCAGCGGGGACGCCTCGTGGTGCAGTGTGACGCGGCGCAGGTCGATGTAGTAGTCGGCCTCCGCGCCGGAGGAGAGCGTGACCCGCTCGTGGACGACGGCGATCTCCCGGACCAGCGCGGCGAGGCGGGAGCGGTCGGTGTGTGCGGAGCTCATGTGCGGTCCCTGTCGAACGTCGCCGTGATGCGTCGCAGCAGGCCCCGGGGCAGCACCCCGGTCACCCCCACGATCGCCTTGTACTGCCTGGAGGGCACGGAGACGACCCGGCCCCGGTCGAGGTCGGTGAGGGCCTCGTCGACGACCCGGGAGGCCTCCAGCCACAGCGGGCCGCGGCGGGCGCCGACGTCGATGCCGGCCCGCTCGTGGAACTCGGTGCGCACGTAGCCGGGGCACAGCACCATCGCGCGCACCCCGGTGCCCTGCAGCGACGCCGCGACACCCTCGGTGAAGGAGATGACCCACGCCTTGTCGGCCGGGTAGGTGGAGCCGCGCCCGGCCAGGAAGCCCGCGACGCTCGCGACGTTCAGCACCGCGCCGGTGCCGCGGTCGACCATCCCGGGCAGCGCGGCCCGGGTCAGCTCCAGCACGGCGGCCACGTTCACCTGCAGCTGGCGGGCCAGGTCGGCGGCGTCGTTCTCCAGGAAGGAGGCGCCCAGCGCGAGCCCGGCGTTGTTGACGAGCAGGTCGACCGGCGCGACGTCGGGGTCGGCGAGGCGGCGCACGACCCGGGCCCGCTGGTCCGGGTCCGACAGGTCGGCGGGCAGCACCTCGACGGCGACACCGAGGTCGCGGTAGCGCTGCGCGGCGGTCCGGAGGCGGTCGGCGTCGCGCGCCACGAGCACGAGGTCGCGGCCGTCGGCGGCGAGCCGATCGGCGAACGCGGCCCCGATCCCCGACGACGCGCCCGTGATCATGACGGAGGGCACGCGGGGAGCGTAGTGCGTCCGCACCCGACCGGCGCAGGCGCGACGGTTACCGACGGGTCGGGTGTGACCCGTGCGACAGGGGTGTGCGACGACCTCGTGAGACGGGCCGCTCTCGCGTGCCGGTGCACCATGAAGCCTTTACCGTCGAGACCATGACGTCCGAGGCGCTGCCGATCCAGCGGCCGGTCGATCCCGCTTCCCCCGGCACCACCGACGTGCCGAGCGGCCCGTCGCCCCGTCATTCGAGGGTCGCCGTCGTGGGGGCGGGGTTCACCGGACTCGCCGTGGGCCTGGCCCTGCTACGGCGGGGTGTGCACGACTTCGTCCTGCTGGAGCGGGCGGACGACGTCGGCGGGGTGTGGCGCGACAACACCTACCCCGGTGTCGGCGTCGACACGCCGTCGCCGCTGTACCAGCTGCGCGCCATGACCAACCCGGACTGGAGCGACCTCTACGCGCCCGGCCACGAGGTGCAGGACTACGCCCGGCGCCTGGCCCGCTCGACCGGCCTGCTCGACCACGTCCGCTTCGACGCCGACGTGCTCTCCGCCCGCTGGGACCCCGCGGACGCCCGCTGGCGGATCGCGACGCCGTCCGGGGAGTTCACCGCGAACGTGCTGGTCAGCGCGGCCGGTCTGGTCGCGGACCCGAAGCTGCCCGACGTCGAGGGCCTCGCCGACTTCCCGGGCCCGGTGTTCCACTCGGCCCGCTGGGACCACGGGACCGACCTCACCGGCTCGCGCGTCGCGGTCGTCGGGACGGGGGCGACGGCGATCCAGCTCGTCCCCGAGCTGCAGCCGCGCGTCACCGAGCTGCACGTCCTGCAGCGCACCCCGGCCTGGATCCTGCCCAAGCCCGAGCGGCCCGTCGGCGAGCGCACCCGTCGCGCGCTGGCGGCGAACCCGCTGCTGTGCCGGATGCAGTTCGACGTCATCTACGTCGGCGCCGAGCTGCTCGCCGCGACCCGTCGCTCGCGGCTGCTGCGCGAGGCACTCACCCGGGTCGGCCGCAGGCATCTCGCCGCCCAGACGCCCGACCCGCGTCTGCGCGCGCGGCTGACCCCCGACTTCGACTACGCCTGCAAGCGGCCGCTGGTCTCGAACGACTACCTGCCCGCGATGAGCGCGCCGAACACGACGCTGCACACCGGTGGGCTCGCCCGGGTCGAGGGGCGGACCGTCGTCTCCGGCGACGGAAGCCGCGCGGAGGTCGACGCGATCGTGCTGACCACCGGGTTCGAGGTCGGCGCGACCGCCCCGATCGCGCGCCGCATCCACGACGCCCACGGCAGGACGCTGCACGACCACTGGGGCGCCTACCCGCGCGCCTACCTGGGGATGAGCTACCCCGGCTTCCCGAACCTGTTCCTCATGCAGGGTCCGAACGCGACCAGCGGGGCCAGCTCGACGCTGCTGTTCTCCGAGGCCCAGGCCCGCTACGTCGCCGACGCCGTGTGCCGGATGGCGGCCGAGGGCATCCGCGCGCTCGACGTGAAGCCCGCCGTCGAGGAGCGCTGGACGCGGCGGATCCGGCGCCGCTCGGCCCGCACCGTGTACGAGACCGGCGGCTGCGCGAGCTACTACCAGAACGACGAGGGCGTCAACGTCGTCATGTGGCCGGCCAACACCGCGGAGTACCAGCTGCGGACCCGCCGGTTCCGGCTGTCGCCGTTCGACGTCGAGCGGGGCCGGACCGGTGCCGGGCGCCCGCTGCACCCGTTGCGCCCGGTCCGGCTCGCCGCGACGGCCTGACTCACCCGCCGGCCGCGGCCCCCCAGTCGGCGACCTCGCCGAGCAGGCGCTGCACGGCCTCGTCGTCGAGGAACGACGAGGTGAACGAGTTGGCGGCCAGTGTGCGGAGCTGGTCGTCGGTGAAGCCGAGGCCCTCGCGGACCGCGGCGTAGTTCGCGTCGGCGTAGCCGCCGAAGTAGGCGGGGTCGTCGGAGTGCACCGACACGTTCAGCCCCGCCGCCAGCATCTCCGGCAGCGGGTGCAGCCCGATGCCCGGGACGCAGGCGAGCCGGACGTTGGACAGCGGGCAGACCGTCAGCGGGGTGCGGTCACGGACCAGGCGGGCGACGAGGGCGTCGTCCTCGATCGCGCGGATGCCGTGGTCGACGCGCAGCACGCCCAGCTCGTCGAGGGCCTCGGTCACGTAGCCCGCCGGGCCCTCCTCCCCCGCGTGCGCGACCGGCTTGAGCCCCAGCCCGCGGGCCCGCTCGAACACCGAGGTGAACTTCGACGGCGGGTGCCCGACCTCGGCCGAGTCGAGCCCGACCCCGACGATCCGGTCCAGGTACGGCTCCGCCGCCCGCAGGGTCTCCTCCGCCTCGGCGGCCGACCGGTCGCGCAGGAAACAGAGGATCAGCCCGGCGGAGACGTCGTCGGCGTGGTGCTCGATCGCGTCGGTGAGCCCGCCGATCACGTCGCCGATCGCGACGCCGCGGGCGGTGTGCGCCTGCGGGTCGAAGAACATCTCGACGTGCCGGACCCCCTGCTCCGGGCAGGTCCGCAGGTACGCCGACGCGAGCGCGGCGAAGTCGTCGCGGGTCCGCAGGACGGCCATGTTGGCGTAGTAGACGTCCAGGAACGACTGCAGGTCGGTGAAGTCGTAGACCGCCCGCAGCTCCTCCACCGAGGCGTGCGGCAGCGCGACGTCGTGCCGCCGGGCCAGCTCGAACACGGTCTCGGGTTCGAGCGTGCCCTCGATGTGCAGGTGCAGCTCGGCCTTCGGCAGCGGCGGGGTCCCGGTGGTCGTCACCGGGACATCATCCCGTGCCGCCCCGCGCGGTCAGGAGCTGGTGACCGTCGACGTCATGTAGGCCGAGACCTGGTGGCCACGGGAGCGGTCGCGGGCCGCGGCGCTCGCGCGGGCGCGCTGCGCGGCGGTGCGCACCGGACCGGCGGCCCAGTGCCGCCCGCAGTCCCCGGCGGCGACGACGGCGCGTCCCGCGCCCGGGCGGGAGGGCAGGTCCGGCAGCCGGGACGGCTCCCGGTGCCCGGCACCGCCGAGCAGCTCCTCGGGCGTGGCGGACGGGGCGGCCGGGGCCGCCGCGGCCGGGGTGGCGACGGCCGCAGCGCCGGTGGGCTCCCAGGTCGCGTCGGCGAACAGCTCGGCGCCGCGCCGGGCCGCACGGACGCCCGCGGCGACGGCGCGCCGGGCCGGGCCCGGGCGGGCCGGGCCGCTCTGCGGAGCGCTCACGACGAGGCCGGCGTCGAGGTCGTCGAGCACCGCGTCGGCGGCGTCGGCGGTCCAGTCCGGCCGGTCGTCGCCGCGAACGGCGACGACGTGCACGTCGCCGGTCAGGGTCGGGGCGAGCGAGGTCACGAACGAGACCGCCCACGCGGCCGACCGCTCGTCCCCGCCGATCGCGACGATCCCACCGGTGCCGCGACGCAGCATGCCGGGCAGCGCGGCGTGGGTGAGGCGCATCGTCGCCGTCATGCCGAGGTCGACGCTCGCCCGCCCGGCGTCCGGTGCGGCGCCGGCCGCGTCGGCGAGCGCGTCGTGCACGAGGACGTCGACGGCCGGGGCCTCCGGTCCGGCGAGGAAGGCCTCGAGCCGGAACAGGCCGTGCCGGGTGCCGAGGTCCGCGAGGAGGACGTCGGCGCGGATCCCGTACCGGGCGGCGAGCTCCCGGGCGGTGGGGGCGACCCGCTCGGGGTCGCGGGTGACGAGCAGGAGGTCGTGTCCGCGCGCGGCCAGTCGGTCGGCCAGAGCCGCGCCGAGACCCGTACCGCCGCCGGTGATGAGAGCCATAGCCACACGATCAGGCTAGCGGTACCCGTTCGGCTTAACGCGTTCGGGTGGTCACATGGCGTTGCGGTGGATCAACGCTGCGTAGATAGCTGCAGATCAGGACTCGATCGCGGGACGACGGGCGTGCAGCCCCTCCTCCAGAGCGGTGGCGACCTCGGCCAGATCGGCGAGCAGGTCCTGCATCCGATCGGCGGAGATGCCGACGGGCGCGGCGGCCAGCACCCAGGCGTCCTCGGCCCAGAGGAGCTCGACGTCCTCGCCGACCGCGTCGCTGGCGTCGGCGACGCGCGGGGTCAGCAGTGGGCGGACGGCGTCGGCGTCGCTGACGAAGGCGTAGCGCTCACCGACCGGCTCGAGCAGGTCCAGACCGGCGTCGTCGGGCAGCGGGGCCGAGGGAAGCCGCAGCTCGACGGCGGCGGGCAGCGACTCGTGCACCTGCACCGCGCAGAGCACCGAGCTGATGCGGCCGGCCTGCTCGTGGTCGAACGCGTAGGCCTTGCGCGGGCCGTCCGGGGTGGGGACGTCGCCCGAGACCAGGTTGCGGGCCACACCGGGGCCGCCCTGGTGGATCGTCCCGTAGCGCCAGCGGCTGGGCAGGACGGGATCGGACTCGAGGTACTCCCACTCCCGCATCGACGCCCAGCGGCGGCGGTCCCGCGTCGCGCCCCCGCGGAACCGGTCGAACAGCAGCAGACCGACACCGACGACGATCGCGACGAGGGCGATGACGAACCAGACCGACATGCCGGGCAGCGTAGTCCCGACGGGCCCCGTGGAGTGGTAGCGCCACGGCTCCGGACGTGCACGTTCGTCGTGGATCAGCCGGCCGGCGCCGTCGGGACGGGCCCGTCCCACTCCGCAACGGTCTCGCGGGCGGACGCCTGCTGTTTCTGGCTCTCGACGACGGCGTCGAGGGCGACGGCGCCTGCGGACTCCGCACGCGAGGCACGGGCCGCGTTCGACGGCGAACGCGTCTGCAGGCTCTGTCCGATCCGGGTGGCGGTGCCCGCGGCGTCCTCCAGCATCCGGAGGATCTCCTCGAGCCGGGCGACCAGCGTGCGGGCGAACTGCACGATCTCGAGGACGACGGCGGGGACCGTCACCGCCCCGGCGCCGGCCGTGGCGACGGTGACCGCGGTGGCCAGGACGATCCTGGACAGGATGGAACCCAGGAAGTCCGCGATGGCGTCGCGGATCAGTGCCCGCTCGGTCCCGACGAGGACCCCCGAGTCCAGGACCAGCCCGGCCAGCTCCCGGGTGTCACCGGCCAGCTCCCGCAGGGTCGTCACCTGCCGGGTGGCGGCGGCGAGATAGGCCCCGGCCGCGGCACCGGTCCAGACGGCCGGGACGTCGGTGATCGCCCGGTCCAGCTCCTCGGCCCGGCCCTCGAGGTGGCGGGACAACCGGGCCCAGCCGTCGGCCCGTTCCCCGATCTGCTTCCCGTCGCCGCACAGGACGTCGAGCACCTCACGCAGGACCTCGATGTGCTCCATCGCCCAGCCGGCGACCGCCGAGCCCAGGGTGGCTACCGGGTCCTGGACGACGCTGACGTAGTCCAGTGCCAGCGCGGCTCCGGCCGAGACGACGCCGAGGCCGTCCTGCCCGTCGACGGCCTTGCCCGTGTCGTGGAAGGACGAGGCGATGCCCGCGCCCTCGAACCGGTCGTCGACGAGGTCCCCGGCGGTGGGCGGCGGCGCGTCGAACAGGTGCGGGGTCGGCGCGCTCACGATCAGCTCCGGGCGGGTGACGGACCGACGTCGACTGCGCAGACCTCGGCGGTCAGGTCGGCGTCGAAGGTCCGGTACGACGCGGCGGACTCGGCGAGGTCGCCCGCCACCGTCGCGAGTGCCTCGGCCCCTCGGGCCACCTGCCGTGCACCGATCGTGGTCGGCGCCAGCAGCGCACCCGTCAGGACCGTGCCGAGCACGCCGTAGGCGTCCGGGGAGAGGTCCGTCCAGCGTGGCACCGCGGCCGCCGTCGCCTCGGCCAGCGCGGACACCCGGCGCGAGTGGTCGGACAGTCTCGTCGGGTCGACGGAGAAACCGCCGGTGTCCGTCACCGCCCGGCCCCCGTCAGCGGTGCCATGATCGCCTCCACCTGCGCCGCCGCGTCCGCCGCGGCCTCCCGGCTCAGCCGCAGCACCGTCTCGGCGAGCCGGGCCCGCGGCATCTCCTCGGCGCGCACGCCGAGCTGCAGGTCCGTGAGGCTCCCCGACGGGTCGACGGTGACCACGACCGCACCGTCGCGGGTGCGTGCGGTCGCGGTCACCGTCGCGACCCGGTCCCGGGCCTGCTCGGCCCGGACCCGGATCGACTCGATGCGGGTGCGGTACTCGTCCAGCCAGGTCCGTCCGGCGTGCGGCTGCTCGGCGGTGAAGTGCTCCATGGGCCCCGACGATGACGTGCACCGCCGGGGCCCACGGGCGAACCGGTGGATCAGTTCGCGATCGCGACCGCCGGGTCGGCCGCCCCGACCGCCTTGCCCACGACCAGGCCGCCGGTCCCGCCGTCGGCCGACGGGTCCAGGTCGACCCGGACCGTGTCGCCCTCGCGGACGCCGCCGGACAGCAGCTCGCGGGCGAGCTGGTCGCCGATCGCGGACTGCACCAGCCTGCGCAGCGGACGCGCGCCGTAGACCGGGTCGAACCCGTTCATGGCGAGCCACTCGCGGGCCGCGTCGGAGACCTCCAGCGACAGCCGCCGCTTGGCCAGCCGGCGCCCCAGCACCCCGACCTGGATGTCGACGATGTGGGTCAGCTCCTCGGTCGACAGCGCGTGGAACACCACGACGTCGTCGAGCCGGTTGAGGAACTCCGGCTTGAAGTGCGACCGGACGACCGCCATGACGGCGTCCGTGCGCCCCTTCTCGTCCAGGGACGGGTCGGCGATGGCCTGGCTGCCCAGGTTGGACGTCAGCACCAGGATCGTGCTGCGGAAGTCCACCGTGCGGCCCTGGCCGTCGGTGAGACGGCCGTCGTCGAGCACCTGCAGGAGTGTGTCGAAGACGTCCGGGTGGGCCTTCTCGACCTCGTCGAGCAGCACGACGCTGTAGGGCCGCCGCCGCACCGCCTCGGTGAGCTGACCACCCTGGTCGTAGCCGACGTAGCCGGGAGGGGCACCGACGAGGCGGGCCACCGAGTGCTTCTCGGAGTACTCGCTCATGTCGATGCGGATCATCGCCCGCTCGTCGTCGAACAGGAACTCCGCGAGCGCCTTGGCCAGCTCGGTCTTGCCGACGCCGGTGGGCCCGAGGAACAGGAACGAGCCGGTCGGCCGGTTCTCGTCCGCGACGCCGGCACGCGTCCGGCGCACCGCGTCGGACACCACGCGCACGGCCTCGGACTGGCCGACGACCCGATGGCCGAGCTCGTCCTCCATGCGCAGGAGCTTGGCGGTCTCACCCTCCAGCATCCGGCCGGCGGGCACGCCGGTCCACGAGCTGACGACGTCGGCGACGTCGTCCGGGCCGACCTCCTCCTTGAGCATCACGTCCTCGGCGCGCTCGACCGTCTCGGTGGCGGCGGCGAGCTCCTTCTCCAGCTGCGGGATGCGCCCGTAGCGCAGCTCCGCGGCCCGGCCCAGGTCGCCGTCGCGCTCGGCCCGCTCGGACTCGCCGCGCAGCTGCTCCAGCTGCTCCTTGAGCTCGCGGGTGACGTCGATGGCGCTCTTCTCGTTCTGCCAGCGCGCGGTCAGCGCGGCCAGCTCCTCGCGCTTCTCGGCCAGCTCGGCGCGCAGGGCCACCAGCCGGTCCTTCGACGCCGCGTCGACCTCCTTGTCGAGCGCCATCTCCTCGATCTCCAGGCGGCGGACGGCCCGCTCCACGGTGTCGATCTCCACCGGGCGCGAGTCGATCTCCATCCGGAGCCGGGAGGCGGCCTCGTCGACGAGGTCGATGGCCTTGTCCGGGAGGAACCGGGCGGTGATGTAGCGGTCCGACAGGGCGGCCGCGGCGACCAGGGCGGCGTCGGTGATGCGGACGCCGTGGTGCACCTCGTAGCGCTCCTTGAGCCCGCGCAGGATGCCGACGGTGTCCTCGACGGACGGCTCGCCGACCAGCACCTGCTGGAAGCGACGCTCCAGCGCCGGGTCCTTCTCGATGTGCTGGCGGTACTCGTCGAGCGTGGTCGCGCCGACCATCCGCAGCTCACCGCGGGCGAGCATCGGCTTGATCATGTTGCCGGCGTCCATCGCGCCCTCGCCGGACGCGCCCGCACCGACGATCGTGTGCAGCTCGTCGATGAAGGTGACGACCTCGCCCGCGGAGTCGGTGATCTCCTTCAGGACGGCCTTCAGACGCTCCTCGAACTCGCCGCGGTACTTCGCACCGGCCACCATCGACCCCAGGTCGAGGGAGACGACGCGCTTGCCGCGCAGCGACTCGGGGACGTCACCGGCCACGATGCGCTGGGCCAGGCCCTCGACGATCGCGGTCTTGCCGACGCCCGGCTCCCCGATCAGCACCGGGTTGTTCTTGGTGCGCCGCGACAGCACCTGGACGACGCGGCGGATCTCGGTGTCCCGGCCGATGACCGGGTCGAGCTCGCCCTCGCGCGCCCGGGCGGTCAGGTCCTGGCCGTACTTCTCCAGGGCCTGGTAGCTGCCCTCGGGGTCCGGGCTGGTCACCCGGGCCGAGCCGCGGACCTTGCCGAACGCCTCGCGCAGCGCGTCCGGCGTGGCGCCGTGACGCCCCAGCAGCTGGGCGACCGGGCCCCCGGAGCGCGCGAGGCCGACGAGCAGGTGCTCGGTGGAGACGTACTCGTCGCCCATCTCGGTGGCGAGCTGCTGCGCCGCGGTGATCGCGGCCAGTGCGTCCCGGGACAGCTGCGGCGCGCTCACCGACGACCCCGACGCCGACGGCAGCCGGTTGCCCAGCGCGGTCAGCTCGGATCGGACGGCGGCCGCGTCCGCCCCGACGGCGGCCAGCAGCGGCGCGGCGATGCCGTCGCCCTGGGCCAGCAGGGCGCCCAGCAGGTGGGTGGGCCCGACATCGGGGTTCCCGGCCAGCGTCGCGGCCTGGACGGCGGCGGAGATGGCCTGCTGGGTACGGGTGGTGGGGTTGAAGGAGTCCATGCTCCGCGTTCCTCCCGGTCCTTCTGAGGTCGATGGTCTGTGGATGGGGAGCGGCACCCCGGGCCGCTGCTCCACAGTCTGCCCGGCCGGTGCACCTCTCGACAGGGTCAACCGCAGAAAAGTTGAGTCCATTCCGCTCAACACCGAGAAGTTCCGGGAACGACCGCGGCCCGCCCGGAGGGTTCCGGACGGGCCGCGGGTGGAACGGGTGCGACGATCAGCGCTCGCTGTTGTCGATCACCGTGACGCGGTTGTCGTTGTCGCTGAAGTTGTCGTTCGCGTTGTCCCGGACGTTGTCGTTCAGGAAGTCGCTGCAGTTGCCGGCCTGGCCGATGTTCGAGCCGGCGACCGGGGCCTGCGCCAGGGCGTTGAGCGAGCCCTCGGTGACGATCTTGCCCTTGGCGTCGGCGTCGCCACCCTCGAAGGCGCAGGCCTTCGTCGGGGCGCCGTGGTGCTCGCCCTTGTCGTGGCCGTAGTCGCCCGCGAAGGCGAACGGCGCGGCCGCGGCCAGCGTGGCGGCGGTACCGGCGACGACGAGGCCGAGCTTCTTCTTCGACAGCATGTCTGACTTCTCCTGTGGTGTATCCGATACAGGACGACGCGAACGGCACCCGGAGCCCGTGGGTGTCGCCTGCCGTCCGACCGCCCGGGGGTTCGACCGAGCGTGCTCGGTCGGTGACGGTCTGCTGCTGTCAACGACCGGCATCGACCGGGGTCACGGCGCTCGGTTCACTCGATCGGAGTATCCTCTGGTGCGCAACCGTCGCCCCAGGTCAGCGGCCGTGCGGGCGGCGCCGGAGCGTCCGCGAGGCCCCCGCGCCGAGGTGCGTCGTGCTCGGGAACCGGCGACGCGAGGGCCGCGGCACCCGCGGCTCGGTCCCCTTGGCGCCGAAGAAGTCGCCGCCCTTGCGGGCCGGGTCGTCGGTCCCCCAGGCGCGCCGCTGCGTCACCCGCTCCATCCGCGGGATGTGCTTGCGGCAGTGGATGTAGGCCTCCTCCACGTCCACCACCACCCAGCGCTCGGCGCGGCGGCCCGCGGCGTGGTCGCGCGCGTGCCCGGGGTAGACGGTGCGGAAGGCGTCGTCGTCCATGATCCGGGCGCGGCCGTTGACGTGCAGGCCGATCAGCGAGTCGGTGAAGTCGACCATCAGCATCCCGACGTGCGGGTTCTCCACCAGGTTGCCGAGGCTGGCGTACACGCCGTTGCCCCGGTACTCGGGGTAGGCCAGCGTGTGCGGGTCCAGCACGTGCAGGAACCCGGGCGGACCGGCCCGCAGCGAGCTGTCGCACTCGCCGTGCGCGTCGGAGGTCGCGACGAAGGCCATCTCCATCCGACCGACGAACTCGATCATCCGCGGCAGCAGCCGGTCGCGGAGCTGGTCGTCGTAGAACCGGCCGGCGCGGGCGGAGCTCCCCACCTCGGCCTGCAACGCGTGCTCACCCGCGGAGCCGGGCCGGTGCGGACCGTCGGTGACCTCCGGGGCGTCGGGCACGCCGCGCTCCGGGGTCGCGGGGACGACCTCCGGCGGCGTGGCCGGACGGTCCCGTCCGGGCAGGACGACGGCGGGGATTCGCAACGGCACAGGACAACCGTGCCATCCGGCGCGGCCAGGACCAAACGATCACGGCTCCGACCGGCCCGGGACACCGCCACGTCGGCATTCCGCGCGATGGGCGCTATCCTGACCACGGCGCCACCCACGCCATGACGAGTGACCGCCGTCCCCGAACGGATGATGAGTGACAATGCGTACCCGCTCACCACACACTGGTGAGTCGGTCGGCGTACGCCGTTCCGGCGGATGGAGTCTCTCGCGTACCCTAACCGGCGGAACGCGGGCGGCAACGCCCGGTGTCACCGCGGCACGGAGCACGACCGAGGAGAGTGTCCGCCAGGCATGACTGCTGACCAGCTGATCGCCGGCGACGTCGCCCCGCCGCGACGCCCCGCCTCGGAGGCGGAGCGCACCGTCGAGCTCATCCGGACCAGCTTCGCCCTCGTCGAGCCGCAGGCCGAGGACATCGGCAAGCACTTCTACGCCACGCTGTTCAGCCATGCGCCCGAGACGCGTGACCTGTTCCCCGTGAACATGGAGGTGCAGCGCAGCCGGCTGCTGCGCGCCCTCGTGCACGTGGTGCAGATGGTCGACCAGCCCGACGACCTCGTCCCGTTCCTGCAGCAGCTCGGTCGCGACCACCGCAAGTTCGGCGTGCTGTCCCAGCACTACGACGCGGTCGGCGCCGCCCTGCTCTCGGCGATCGCCACGTTCGCGGGCGAGAACTGGACCCCGGAGATCGAGAAGGCCTGGACCGGCGCGTACGGGATCGTCGCGGACGCGATGCAGCAGGCCGCCGCGGCCGAGCGCGGGCCCGCGTCCTGGCTGGGCCGGGTCGTGGAGCACCGCCGGATCGGCTGGGACCTGGCCGTGGTCACCGTCGCGACCGACCAGCCGGTGCCCTACCAGGCCGGCCAGTACGTCTCGGTGGAGACACCGCACCGACCGCGGCTGTGGCGCTACCTGTCCCCGGCCAACGCGCCGCGTCGCGACGGGACGATCCAGTTCCACGTCCGCGCGGTCGAGGGCGGCTGGGTCAGCCGCGCGATCGTCGCGCACAGCCGGGTCGGCGAGACCTGGCGGATCGGCCCGCCCATGGGCCGGATGGCCGTCCCGCAGAACACCCGTCGCGAGCTGCTGATGGTGGCCGGCGGCACCGGCGTCGCCCCGATGAAGGCGCTGCTCGACGAGGTCGGCCGGCGCCCCCAGCCGCCGCGCACCCAGGTGTTCGTCGGCGGCCGCACATGGGACGACCTGTACGACTTCACCTCGCTGCGCAAGCTGTCCTACAACTACCCGTGGCTCGACGTCATCCCGGTCGTCGAGTACGAGGACGAGCCGTCCGGGGCCGAGACCGGCACCCTGGCCGACGTCGTGACCCGGTTCGGCGCCTGGAGCGACCACGACGTCCTGGTCTGCGGGTCGCCGTCGATGATCCGCTCCACGGTGTCGCGGATGCTGGTCGCGGGCACGCCGCTCGACCGCATCACCTACGACCCGTTCACGATGGACTGAGCAGGCCCGTACGCCACGACGGCCGCCCTCCCGCGCCGGGAGGGCGGCCGTCGTCGTCGCGGGGCCCGGTCAGAAGGCCTCGGTGGTACGCACCGACAGCACGTGCAGCTCCCGGCTGCCGGTGAACGCGTCGCGCCCGTGCAGGAAGCGGTAGTTGTCGAGGACCAGCAGGTCCCCGCTCTCCAGCCGGAACCGTGGTGCGGCCTCGAACGCGGTGGCGAGCACGTCGGCGTAGGACTCGATGTGCGCGAGGTGGGTGTCCCAGTACGGCTCGCGCGGCACCGGCAGCGCGTAGTCGCTCGCTCGGACCGCACGCCGGCCACCACGGGTGTGCTCGATCATCCGGCGCAGCAGCGGGGTCGACGGCACACCGCGCGGCGGGTTCGTCCGACTGCCGAAGAAGTCCACGTCGCAGCCGGTCAGGAACCCGTGCAGCGACGGGTGCTCCGCGGCGATCCGCTCGGCGAGCGCATAGCCGTCGACGAGCACCGAGTCGCCCCCGGACGGCGCCGGGGAGGTGCAGTGCATGAACAGGAAGTCCTCGTCGGGGTCGCGCAGCCGTACGGTGCGGCCGTGCACGTCGGCCTCGAGGAACGCGCCGTCGTTGTGCAGGCCGAGGACCGGCGAGTCGGTCCCGCCCTGTGGCCGGATGCCGAACAGCTCGCGCAGCCGCCCGCCGAGCAGGGTGGCTGCGGCGACGACCATCGCCTCCGGGTCCGGGCCCGCGCCGGGGATCCGGACGACGCCGTCGCGGGCCAGCACCTCCCGGGCCTCGCCGAGCGCTGCCGCGCGGGGCACGACCCCGGTCTCGTCCACCAGGCTCTTGAGCTCCGGTCGCGCCTCGCCCCTGCGCCGTCCGTCGGTTCCGGTCATCGCCACGACGTACCTCCTGCCGTTCATCCGTACTCGCAGCAGTCTGGCAGGAACGAAGCGATGTCAGAACTGTCCGGTCGGACCGGTCGTCCACCGGCGTTCCAGCCCGCGGCCCAGCGAGGTGACGAGCAGCGCCGTCCCGACGACGGCCAGCGCGGGCAGCAGGACGAGCTGCGGGGCGTTGAACAGGAACTGCCGCCCGTCGGCGAGCATCGCCCCCCACTCCGGGGTGGGCGGCTGCGGACCGAGCCCGAGGAACGACAGCCCGGCCACGGTCAGCAGGACGTTCGCGAACCGCAGGCACAGGTGCGACAGCAGCGGCCGGGCGAGGTTCGGCAGGACGTGCCGGAACGCGATCCGCAGCGGCCCGGCGCCGACGGCGACGGCGCCCTCGACGTACTCGCGGGCGCGTTCGCGGACCACGAGCTGGTAGGTGAGCCGGGCGAACGGCGTCCACCCGGCGACGACGATCGCCACCAGCAGCGACCACACGCCCGGCGCCCCACCGGACGCGGCGACCACCACGAGTCCGATCAGCACCGCCGGGATCGCGACGAGCACGTCGATGGTGCGCTGGAACAGCTGCCCGACCGCCCGTCCGCACCAGGCCGCGAGCACGCCCAGCACCGTCCCGATCCCCGCGCACAGCGCGAGTGCGACCAGGGTGAACCCGACCGAGAGCCGGGCGCCGACGGCGAGCCGGGCGAGCACGTCGCGGCCGAGCTGGTCGGTGCCGAGCGGGTGCGCGGCCGACGGCCCGGCGAAGCGGTGGGACAGGTCGTTGGCGACCGGGTCGAGCGGCAGCAGGGCGACCACGACGAGCACCCCGAGCAGGACCAGCGCCCCCGCCTGCCACCACGTCGAGTGCCGCGCGACGCGCGCGCGTGCGCCCGCCGGGCGGGCCAGTGCCGAGGCGGTCACCGGACGGCGCTCCGGGCGACCGGGTCCAGCGCGAGCGCGAGCAGCTCGGCGAGGATCCCGGCGACGGCGGCGACCAGCACGATCGCGAGCAGCCCGGCCTGCACGACCGGCAGGTCCTGGCCCAGCACGGCGTCGTAGAGCAGGCGGCCCAGGCCGGGGATCGCGAACAGCACCTCGACCACGACCGAGCCGCCGAGCAACCCGCCGAGGAACAGCCCGGACAGCGAGGTCACCGAGGTCAGGGCCAAGCGGCCGCCGTGGCGCCACAGCACCCGTCCGTCGCTGATGCCCTTGGACCGGGCGACGGCGACGTGCGGGCGGGCCAGTGCGTCGACGGTCTCGGCGCGCACGAGCTGGGCGGCGAGCGCAGCCGGGAACGCGGCGAGCGTGACCACCGGCAGCACGGCCTGGTCGACCCCGCCCCAGCCGGTCGCGGGCAGCACCGGCACGGTGACGGCGAAGGCGAGCACCAGCGCCGTCCCGAGCACGAACTCGGGGATCGCGACACCCAGCACCGAGCCGGTGGTCAGGACCCGGTCGAGCCGGCCGCCGGGACGGCGCGCGGCGCGCACCCCGAGCGGGATGCCCACCAGGGCCGCCAGCACCAGCGCGGCGAGGGCGAGGGTCAGCGACACCCCGAGCGCGGGCCAGAGCAGGCCCGAGACGGGAGTACGGCTGGTCCAGGAGATCCCGAGGTCGCCGCGCAGCAGCGCACCGGCCCAGCCGGTGAACTGGTCCCACCAGGAGCCGTCGAGGCCGTACTGCTCCCGCAGCGCGGCCAGCACCGCCGGGTCCGGGTCGGACTCCCCGGTCCGGCTGCGCAGGATCGCGAGCGCGGTGTCCTGGCCGGAGAACCGCGGGAGCAGGAACACCAGCACCGCCGCGGCCACGGCGACCAGCGGTAGCGCCAGCAGCCTGCGCGCGACGAGTGCGGTCACTCCGTCGTCGCCAGCCCGGGGACGACGAGCGACCTGGCCAGCGGGTCGACGGTGTATCCGGTGACCCGGTGCCCGACGCCGTTCGCGTTGGTGTGCACCAGCGGGACCCCGACGACGTCGGCGTTCAGCTTCGCCGCGGCCTCGGTGAAGACCTTCTGCCGTGCGGCCGGGTCGGTCTCGGTGGCCAGCGGGGCGAGCAGAGCGTCGAACTCCGGCGAGCAGTAGTGATTGAGGTTGTAGGAGCCCTGGCAGGTGTAGTCGGTGGTCAGCGTGGCGCCGGCGTCCGGCACGTCGAGCAGGTAGCTGCGCGAGAGCAGGTACATGTCGAAGTCACCGGCGAGCAGCTGCGGCTCGCGGGCGTCGTAGTCGCCGATGCGGACCGTGGCCTCGATGCCGGCCCCGCGGAGCATCTCCTGGACGGCGGTGGCCAGGGTCGGGAGCTCGGGGCGGGCGCCGTAGGCACCCAGCTCGATCCGCAGCGGATTGTCCGGGCCGTAGCCGGCCTCGGTCAGCAGCTGCCGGGCGCGCGCGGGGTCGGCGGGCGGCGGGGCGTCCTGCGAGCCCCATGCCACCGCCGGGCCGAACAGCTCCGAGGCCGGGACCGCCGACCCGGCGAGGGCCTGCTCACCGAGCGCGGTGCGGTCCACCGCGGCGGCGACGGCCTGACGCACCCGGATGTCGGCGAAGGGCTTGCGGGACTGGTTGAGGATCAGCGACGCCGTCCGGGGCGCGGCGACGGTCTGGTTCACGTACTCGTCACCGGTGAACTCCAGGGCGCTGGCCTCGGGGAGCTCCTGGGCGATGTCGGCGTCGCCGGCCCGCAGCGCCAGGGCGCGGGCGGCCGGGTCGGGCACGAAGTTCGCGGTGACACCGGCCAGCTGCGGGCGCTCGCCCCAGTAGCGGTCGTTGCGGACGAGGGTCACCGACTGGGTGCCGTTCGCCTGGGTGATCGTCATCGGGCCGGTGCCGGTCTGCTGGACCGACGGCGGGGTGGCCCGGTACGCCGACGGCGCCAGGATCGCGGTGTTCGCGCTGGACAGCCGCAGCGGCAGGATCGGGTCGGGCTTCGTCGTCGTGACGCGCACGGCGTCCGCGCCGTCCGCGGCGGCCTGCATGCCGATCCCGCGCACCGCGCGCGGCGGCGCGGCGACGCCGGCCACCCAGTTCAGGGCGGTCGCGGCGGCCTGCCCGGTGAGCGGCTCGCCGTTCTGGAAGGTCACGCCGGGGCGCAGCTCGAACCGCCAGGTCCGTGGGTCGGACTGCTGGGCCCACGCCGTCGCCAGTGCGGGTCGCGGCCGGCCGTCCGGCCCGGACGCCACCAGGGACTCGGTCACACCCAGCTGGGAGACGACGAACGCGTCGTCGGTGTCCACCCCGTAGCCGGCCGACGGGCCGAAGGCCATCGCGATCGTGGCCTGCCCGTCCGGGACGACCCGGCCGCTCCCGCCGCCGCTGCCACCGCAGGCGGTGAGGACCGCGGCGCTCAGCGCCACGGCGACGGCGACCCGTAACCGGGAACGACGGGGTGCTACGACGGCGCGCGCGGCGGGCATTGCGACCTGTCCTCTCCGGCGCCCCTCGACCGTGTGTCACCCGGCGCCCGGAAGATCTTCGGTAAGCCTGTACACACGGTCAAGTATCTTCATGCATGCGCATATGTCGTTACTGCCATCGAGTCGCGACTGCAGAGGGCGACCTGGTACCACTTCGTGGTGCTCCGTAGTCTGCTCCGCCGCCCCGCCGATCCCGAGTCGGACCCGCGTCCCGCGGCTCCGCTCCGCGGCGGTCGATGGGCGCACTTCAGCGGGCTCCCGCCGGTCATGAAACTGCTGATCAGCACCCAGCTGGCCTTCAACGTGGGCTTCTACATGGTGCTGCCCTACCTGGCCACGCACCTGGCCGAGGACCTCGGGCTCGCCGCGGCGGCCGTCGGGCTCGTGCTGGGGCTGCGGACGTTCAGCCAGCAGGGGCTGTTCGTGATCGGCGGGACCCTGACCGATCGGTTCGGTGCGAAGCCGGTCGTGCTCGCCGGGTGTGCGCTGCGCGTGACCGGATTCATCCTCCTCGGAGCCGCCGGCACGCTGCCCGCGGTCATCGGCGGGGCACTGCTGACCGGGTTCGCGGCCGCCCTGTTCTCGCCCGCCGTCGAGTCGTCACTGGCGCGGGAGGCCGGGGAACGGGAACGCGCCGGGGAGGGCCCGCCGCGGACCGAGGTGTTCGCGATGTTCGCCGTCGCCGGCCAGGTCGGGACGGTCACCGGGCCGCTGGTCGGCACCGCGCTCATGCTGGTCGACTTCCAGCTGGCCTGCCTGGTCGCCGCCGCCGGCTTCGTGCTGGTGGGGCTGGCGCACTGGCGGTGGCTGCCGTGGCGGGAGGCCGAGCAGGCCGGACGGCCGATGCTCGCGGGCTGGGGCGAGGTGCTGGGCAACCGTCGCTTCATGCTGTTCGCGGCCGGCTACTCGGGCTGGCTGCTGTCCTACAACCAGCTGTACCTGGCGCTGCCCGACGAGCTGGAGCGCATCGGCCGCACGGCGGCACTGGGCTTCCTGTTCGTGCTGATGTCGGTGCTGGTGATCACCCTGCAGATGAGGGTGACGACGTGGGGCCGCCGGATCGGGGCCGGCCGCTCGGTGGTGCTCGGGTTCTGCCTGATGGCCGCGTCGTTCACCGTCGTCGCGGTGGCGCGGCTGCTGCCGGGCCTGCCGGGGTGGTGGGCACTCGCGCCCGCGGTGCTGATGGTGCTGCTGCTGACCTTCGGCGAGATGTTCGCCGTGCCGGTCGCGCAGGACCTGGTGCCCCGGCTCGCCGGGGAGCGCAGGCTGGGCGCCCACTTCGGGGTGCTGGCCTCGTTCGGCGGCCTGATGGTGCTCGTCGGCTCGACGGGCGTCGGCGCGCTGCTGGACCCGGCGTTCCCGCCGGCGCTGCCGTTCGCGGTGCTGGCCGCGGTCCCGCTGCTGGGCGCCGTGGTGCTCGGGCTGCTGGCCCGCCGCGGGGTCCTGACGGCGGCCTGAGCCGCCCGGCCGGGGGGCTCAGCCGTCGTCTGCGGGGCGCCAGCGTACGACGGCCTGGCGACGGTCCACCGGCACGAGGTCGCGCCGGTAGGAGCGGTGCACCGCCGCCGTGGCCTGC
Organism: Pseudonocardia sp. ICBG1034; assembly: GCF_020131375.1. NCBI lineage: Bacteria > Bacillati > Actinomycetota > Actinomycetes > Pseudonocardiales > Pseudonocardiaceae > Pseudonocardia > Pseudonocardia sp. ICBG1034. The sequence goes on along the minus strand of NZ_JAHLEK010000015.1, from coordinate 217,722 downwards.
GCGGCGGCGGCACGGACCGCGTCGAGCTCGGCGGTGGCCTCCTCGAGGCGTGCCGAGAGCTCGTCGACCATCTGCTCCAGCTCGATGATCCGCTTGACGCCCGCGAGGTTCACGCCCTCCTCCTGGGAGAGCCGCTGTACCTCGCGCAGCAGCGCGATGTCGCGCTGGGAGTAGCGACGCCCGCCGCCCGCGGACCGGCCCGGACTGACCAGGCCGATCCGGTCGTAGCTGCGCAGGGTCTGGGCGTGCAGACCGGACAGCTGCGCAGCGACCGAGATGACGAAGACCGGGCTGTCGTGTGCCACGTCGACGGTCAGCGGTTCCTCCCCGTCCCGGGGGGTGCGTCGTCCGGCCACCGCCATCACCTCCTGGTGCTACCGAGCAGATCGGCCCGCGGGTCGAACGACGACGTCGCCTCGGCGTAGGCCTCCAGCGCACTGGTGGCCGCCTCGTCCAGCTTCTGCGGCACCGCCACCTCGACGGTGACCAGCAGATTGCCCTTCTTCCCGTTCTTGCGCTCGACCCCACGCCCCGACACCCGGAACGTCCGGCCGCTGGCGGTCCCCGGCGGGATCCGCAGCGAGACGGTGCTGTCGAGCGTCGGCACCGTCAGGGTCGCACCCAGGACCAGCTCGGGGAAGGTCACCGGCACGGTGAGGGTGAGATCGTCGGCGTTCTTCGACGACCGACCGAAGATCCGGTGCGGGGTCACGCTGACGGTCACGTACAGGTCCCCGGCCGGGGCGCCACCACGCCCGGGCTCACCCTGTCCGGCGAGACGGATCTTCTGTCCGTCGTCGACGCCCGCGGGCACCCGGATGGACAGCGACCGGGTCCGGGTGGACACGCCGTCGCCGTGGCACTCGGGGCACGGGTCGTCGATGATGCGGCCGGTCCCGCGGCAGTCGCGGCACGGCTCGGAGAACGAGAACGCGCCCTGGCTGCGGTTCACCAGGCCCTGACCGGAACAGGTCGGGCAGGTGCGCGGGGTGCTGCCGGGCCGGGACCCGGTGCCGCCGCAGCGCTCGCACCGCCCGGGCGAGGACAGCTTGATCGGCACCGTCGCGCCGCGCACGGCGTCGTCGAAGGAGATCGTCAGGCTGCTCTCGACGTCCTGGCCGCGGCGGGCTCCGGCCGTGCCGAACCCGCCCGCGCCGCCCGCGTTGTTGCGCGCGGTCCGGCCGAAGATGTCGCCGAGGATGTCGCTGAAGTCGCCGCTCCCGGCGCCGCCGGAGCGACCGGCCTGGCCGAACAGGTCGTTGATGTCGAAGCCGCCCTGGCCGGCGCCGCCGGGGCGTGCACCGCCGGGGAAGCCCCCGCCGCCGCCGAACCCGCCGAAGCCGCCGCCGCCCGCGAACATCGCGCGGGTCTCGTCGTACTCCTTGCGCTTGGACTCGTCGCCCAGGACGCCGTAGGCCTCGGAGACCGACTTGAAGCGGGCCTCGGCCTTCTCGTCGCCGGGGTTCGCGTCCGGGTGGAGCTCGCGGGCGAGCTTGCGGTACGCCTTCTTGATCTCGTCCTGGGACGCCGTCGAGGAGACGCCCAGCTCGCGGTAGAAGTCCTTCTCGATCCAGTCGCGCTGGGTCACTCCGCCTCCTTCCCGATCAGACCGGCGGTGCGGCGGGAGGCCGGTCGCCTCCCACCGCACCGCGCGGTCACGTCCCTTCCCGTCCCGGTCAGGCCGGGTTCTGCGGTTCGCCGTCGCCGGCGTCCGCACCGCCTTCGGCGGCCTCCGCCCGTGCCTCGGCCGGCACCTCGGCCTCGGGGCGGTCCTGCACGGTCACCATCGCCGGCCGGAGGACCCGGTCGGAGATGCGGTAGCCGCGGCGCAGCACCGCCGACAACACGGTGACCGTGGGGCCGGAGCCCTCGGCCGGCTCGTGCTGCACGGCCTCGTGGAGCTGCGGGTCGAAGGACTCGCCCTCCGTCCCGAAGGGCTCGAGGCCGATCTTCGTCAGCACGGCGGTGACCTTGTCGGCCGCAGCCTTGAACGGGCCCGTGAGGTCGCCGTGCTGCGCGGCGCGCTCGAAGTCGTCGAGCACGACCAGCAGGTCGCTCGCGAAGGAGACCTTCGCGTCCACCTTGGTCTGCTCGCGGTCCCGGTCGGCCCGACGCCGGTAGTTGGCGTACTCGGCGCTGACCCGCTGCAGGTCCGCGGTGCGCTCGGCGACCTCGGCCCGCAGCTTCTCGACCTCCGGGTCCTCCCCGTCGGCCGGGCCCGCGACCTGCTCGTCGTCCCCGGCCGGGGCCGCCGTGTCGGCGGCCCCGGTCGTGTCGGCGTCGGGACGGACCTCGCCGGTCTCCGGGTCCACCTTGCGGCGGTCCCGGAACGTCACCGGCTCCTCCTGCTTCTGTTCGTCTGCCATGTCGACCGTCCTGTCGTCCCGTGGATGGCCGCCGGCCGTCACTTGTCGCCCTTGGCGTCCTTGTCGTCGTCCACGATCTCGGCGTCGACGACGTCGTCCTGCGCGTCGGAGCCACCGGCCTCACCGGCACCACCCGCGGCACCCGCACCCGCGGCACCCTCGGCACCGGGCTGCGAGTAGAGGGCGGACCCCATCTTCTGGGACTCGGTGGCGAGCTTCTCCATCGAGGACTTGATCGCCTCGTGGTCGGTGCCCTTCAGCGCCTCCTGGGTCTCACCCAGCGCGGCGTTCACCGAGTCCTTGACCTCGGACGGCAGCTTCTCGTCGTTCTCCTTGACGAACTTCTCCGTCTGGTAGACGAGGGTCTCCGCCTGGTTGCGGGTCTCGGCCTCCTCGCGACGCTTGGCGTCCTCCTCGGCGTGCGCCTCGGCCTCCTTGACCATGCGGTCGATGTCGTCCTTGGACAGCGCCGAGCCGCCGGTGATCGTCATCTCCTGGCTCTTGCCGGTGCCCATGTCCTTGGCGGACACGTTGACGATGCCGTTGGCGTCGATGTCGAAGGAGACCTCGATCTGCGGGACGCCGCGCGGGGCCGGCGCGATGCCGGTCAGCTCGAACATGCCGAGCTTCTTGTTGTACGCGGCGATCTCGCGCTCGCCCTGGAAGACCTGGATCTGCACCGACGGCTGGTTGTCGTCCGCGGTGGAGAAGATCTCCGAGCGCTTGGTCGGGATCGTGGTGTTCTTCTCGATCAGCTTGGTCATGACGCCGCCCTTGGTCTCGATGCCCAGGGACAGCGGGGTGACGTCGAGCAGCAGGACGTCCTTGACCTCACCGCGCAGCACACCGGCCTGCAGGGCGGCGCCCGCGGCGACGACCTCGTCCGGGTTGACGCCCTTGTTGGGCTCCTTGCCGCCGGTCAGCTCCTTGACGAGCTCGGTGACGGCGGGCATCCGGGTGGAGCCACCGACGAGCACGACGTGGTCGATCTGGTTCACCGAGATGCCGGCGTCCTTGATGACCTGGTTGAACGGGTTACGGGTGCGGTCCAGGAGGTCCTGGGTGATCCGCTGGAACTCCGCACGGGACAGCGTCTCGTCGAGGAACAGCGGGTTCTTGTCCGAGTCGACCGTGATGTAGGGCAGGTTGATGCTGGTCGACGACGAGCTCGACAGCTCGATCTTCGCCTTCTCCGCGGCCTCGCGGAGCCGCTGCATCGCCATCTTGTCCTTGGTCAGGTCGATGCCCTGGGAGGACTTGAACTTGTCGACGAGCCAGGTGACGATCCGCTCGTCCCAGTCGTCACCACCGAGGTGGTTGTCCCCGTTGGTCGCCTTGACCTCGACGACGCCCTCGGCGATCTCCAGCAGGGACACGTCGAACGTGCCGCCACCCAGGTCGAAGACCAGGATGGTCTGCTCCTTGTCGCCCTTGTCGAGCCCGTAGGCCAGCGCGGCCGCGGTCGGCTCGTTGACGATGCGGAGCACGTTCAGACCGGCGATCTGGCCGGCCTCTTTCGTCGCCTGGCGCTGCGCGTCCTCGAAGTACGCGGGCACCGTGATGACGGCGTCGGTGACCTCGTCGCCCAGGTAGGCCTCGGCGTCCCGCTTCAGCTTCTGCAGGACGCGGGCACTGATCTCCTGCGCCGCGAAGGTCTTCCCGTCGATCTCCGGCGTCTTCCAGTCGGTGCCGATGTGACGCTTGACCGAGCGGAACGTGCGGTCGGAGTTGGTGACCGCCTGGTTCTTCGCCGACTGACCGGTGAGGACCTCGCCGTTGCGCGCGAACGCGACGATCGACGGAGTGGTGCGGGCACCCTCCGAGTTCGCGATCACCGTCGGCTCGCCACCCTCGAGGACGGCGACGACGGAGTTGGTGGTCCCGAGGTCGATACCGACCGTACGAGCCATGGTGACTGCCTCCGAGATGTGTGGGGTGTGAGTGCGTCCGGCTCAAGTTGTACCAGGCCGGGGAGCGCCTCGTGCATCGCCCTTGAGTGGGTCCTGCTCAACTTGCTCTCATGGGGGTCAACGGGCGACCCGGAAGACTTGTTCCCGGGGGACTCAACTTTTATCCACGACGTTCGCGGGTGGTCCGAACGGCCGTCGACGGGGGTGGGGCGGGCTAGCCTGTGGGCCGCTCGATCGTCGACGGAGGATCACCGTGCTCGTACCGGCTGCGCGTCGCACGGCCCTCGGCGTCGTGGGCGCCGCTGTGATCGTCGGGCTCACCTCCTGCATGCCACAGCCGCCAGGTCTCGCAGCGGACCCCACCGCGCTCGCGCGCCCGGCCGCCATCGATGTGAGCGGACGCCATCCGTGCGAGCTGCTCGACCCCGAACAGCGCTCAGGACTCGATCTGGGGGCCGGCAAGGTCGACGACGCGACGATCGGAGGTCGTCCTGCCCCGACCTGCGGCTATCTGGGCACAGGCCCGGCGGCGGTCGACGTCAACCTGCAGTTCATCCCGGTTCCGACGTCTCAGCTCCTGTCCGTTCCGGGAACGGCACCGGTCGATGTGTCGGGATACCGCGCCGCCGAGACCGTGTATCCGTCCAACTCGTACCCCTCGTGCGAGGTGGGTGTCGACATCGACGATGCGACGTCGTTGCGAGCGCAGGCCATGGCGACGTCGTCGAACCTCCAGCGTTCCGGAACCACCGACCGCGACCTGTGCACGAGGGCCCGGGCCGTGGCCGCTGCCGCTCTGCCCTCGCTCCTGCGTCGCTGATCCGACTCCGCGACTTCGCAATCGCGACGGGAGCTGCGGAAACCGCCGTCTCCGGGCGCTGGCGCGCCTACGTTCCGGCCGTGGAACAGACCCAGCGAGGAACCGTGGGCGGCTCGTCGGACGCCTTGATGAGCCAGATCTCGCCGGACAACGTGCTCGAGGTCGGTCGCGTCCTGTCCGCCCAGATCGTCGCCATTCGCGAATCTCTCCGCAGCGCGCAGAGGACGCGGGTCGGTCCCTGCGGAGACGATCCGATCTCGGGAGTCGCGACACCGGCGTTCCAGGACAGGTTCGAGCGGACGATCGCGACGCACGCGCAGCATCAGACCGAGTTGGAGGAAACGGTCCGACGACTCCGAGCGACGGCGGTCGTCTTCGAGCTCGGCGAGGACGCCATCGCTCGTTCGTTCACGATCTGAGACCCGCGGCACTCCGGGACGGACGATGGCGTTCTCACAGGGCTTCAACTTCGCTGCCAGGACCCTCCAGGAGAAGTACGCCTGGGTGGTCGGGAAACCCGGCTCGACAGCGGTCGCCGACGCCGCAGCCGCACTCCGCACCGCGGACGCCGAGCTGCGCTCCGCATCGGACGAGGCCCGGAAACGCATGGCCGAGCTGGGCATCTCCTGGCAGGGCCCCGCCGCGGCCGCCGCCCAGCAGTCCCTCGACGGCATCACCACCTCGATGATGTGCACCGCCCCCGTCACCGCGAACGGCGCGACCCAGCTGGACGCCTACGGGCAGTCCTTCGACCGCACCCAGGCCGCCATCGCCGCCCTGGACCCCACCCCGCCGGGCATCTTCACCAGCGGCGTCCGCAGCCTCCACCTGCTGGCGAGCACCCCGTTGACCGGGCTGAGCGCCACCGTCGCCGACTACGTCACCTCGCTCGAACGCGACCAGCGGCACAGCGAGGAGGCCGACCGCGCCCTCCAGGAGCATCTCGACACGGCGTCGGCGATCGACGACCGCTTCCGCACCGTCGACCCGGGGTCGGCCGCGACGCCCACCGGTGCGGGAGGTCCGGCACCCGGCTCGGCCGGGGCCGGCGGTCCCGGCCCGGCCGGTGTCGGGGCCGGCGGCGGAGCCACCCCTCCCGGCGGAGGCGGTCCGGCGACCGGCGTCCCGGGGCAGCCGGGCGGCGGGTCCCGCCCCGGACCGGACGGCGTCGGAGCTCCCGACAGGCCGGGGACCGACGGGCCGGGGACCGAGGGATCGGGGTTGGTCGGATCGGGCCCCGGCACGCCGGACGTCGGGAGAACCGCGGGGCCCGGTGCCGCCGGGACCACCGGCGGCGGCGTGGCCGACCGGGACCGGGGCACCGGGCTCCCCGGGCCGGTCGACGTCGTCGCACCCCAGCACCTCGACCCGACGGCCACGCCCGCCCCGGACCCGTACCGACCGGCGGCACCCCCGGGCCCGTACCCCACGACGACACCGGGCCCCGACCCGCTCGCCACCCGCGTCGAACTCGGACACCGGTTCGGCGAACGGACCCGGGCCCTACCGCTCCTCCCGCCGTCGGCCCGTGGTCCCGGGTACGGCGACCGTCTCCCCGGCGGCACGGGACCCGGTGGCGGGCGGCCGCACGAGCAGTTCGGTCCCGGCGCCCGGACCGCCGAGCCGGCCTGGTCCGCCCGCCCCGGCGAGACCACCGGACGCGGCGGCGCCCCCGGCGGCTACGGCCCGATGGCCGGCGGCGCGGGCAGCCGCGACACCCGGGACCACCGCAACCGCTACGTCGTCCCCACCGACGAGGTGTTCGACATCGAGATCGCCGCGACCGACGCCGTCCTGGCCCCCGAGGAGCCCCACCGATGATCGAATGGAACCGCGCCACCGTCCTCACCGCCGCCGAGTTCGACGTCGCCCGGGACCTGCTCGACCTCGGTCGCAACCCCGCGGTCCTGGAGCTGCTCAGCCCCGGGTTCACCGACGTCGAGCGGGCCCGTGTCGTGCGGGGGTGTCTCGACACCCTCGCCGCGCGCGGCCTGTTCACCGGCACCACGTTCGAGCCGCACCTGGTCGGCGACCTGCACACGGTCGTCGCACCGGAGTTCCAGCACGACCTCGTGGTCGCACCGCCGTCGTGGCAGCGGGCGCTGGTCGCGCGGCGGGCCGGGCACGCGGTGCTGGCCACCCGGATCGGCGACGACGTCGCGCTGGTCCGCGTCCCGCCCGACGACGCGTCGGCCCTCCTGGTCGAGCTGCTCGGCGAGGTCGTGCCCGGCCCCGGGGCCGGGGTGCGGATCCCCGTCGCGGTGCTGGGCGAGGCCGCCGAGCGCGCCGACGGCGATGCCGACCGCCTCGTCCACGAGCTCCTGCGGCGGGGCTGCAGCGGGGCCGAGGCCGAGATGCTGCGACGGATGGGGGAGGTCGAGGGCGTCGCCCAGCTCGGCGCCGGCCGGAAGGGACCCGACCCGTGCCGCGCGCCGGGCGTCCTGCTGGTGCACGCCACCACGGACGGCTGCTACGTCCAGCGGCGCCCGACCCCGGACGTCGTCGGCGGCCCGCTCCCCGACGACGCCGTCGTGCACGCCGGTCCGGCCGACGCCGCGTGCCTGGTCCGTGAGCTGGACCGGCTCGCCGACGCGGCGCAGCGCCGTCGCGCGCCGGTCGGGACGCACCGGGCCTGGTGAGGGGCCGGGAACTCGCTTACCGGGTAAGCGGATTCCGCAGGGGAGGTGTCCCTGCCGCACGCCGGGATGCAGTCCAGCGGGCCGTGGAGATCGACGATTCCCGCTGAGGTGCATCTCGGCGACGCCCCCGCGCGCGGGGCGCGGGCGCGGTCAGCGCAGGACGACGGTCCCCCGCGGCACCTGCCCCGCCGACGCCGGCGGCACCGTGTCCGGCACCTCCACCCGGACGGGGAGCGACCCCGGGACGACGCGGTCGTCGGCGTCGCGGTACTCGAGGTCGCCGTCGGGCCCCAGCTCGGTGACGTAGCCGTGTGTGGCGAGCTGGGCGTCGTCGAGCTCGGTCAACGGTTCGGCCCGCACCGCGGACACGGCGTACTCCGGCCAGTCGACGCCGGGGTAGGCGTCGTGCAGGTCGGTGAGGAGACCGACGAAGACCTGCTGCCAGCGCAGCGGCATCGACTGGGCCAGTGACCGCGGCACGACGAGGTGGTCCGTGCAGGCACCGGGCGCCGCGGAGTCGAGATAGTCCGAGGGCGGGGAGCGCATGCCGCCCATGATGGCGCCTCGAGCCCGCTCAGGCGGGGTTCGGCGTGGTCCCCGGCCGGGTGGCGAGCGGGACGAGGTCGGAGAACTCCCACGACACCGGCTGCACGCGGACGGGGAAGTTGCGGTTCGGTGCCTCGACCATCTTGCCGTCGCCCAGGTACATCATCACGTGGTAGATCGTGGTCGGGTCCGAGGTGTCGTGGGCGTAGAAGAGGAAGTCGCCCGGCTGCATGTCCCGGACCGGCAGGTGGCCGCCGGAGTTGTACTGGTCGCGCGACACCCGCGGGATCGTGACGCCGGCCGCCCGGTACGACGCCTGCAGCAGGCTGGAGCAGTCCCAGGAGTCCGGTCCGGTCGCGCCCCACACGTAGGGCTTGCCGAGCTCGCCGAGCGCGAAGCCGATCGCGGCCCCGGCGACACCCGGGGGCAGCGCGCCGGTCGTACCGGGGGCGCAGCCCGTCGGGTTGGCGACGTCGCCGATGTTCTCGACCAGCGACGCGGCCAGGCCCTCCCACTTGGCGTAGGCGTCGGGGAAGGCCGAGCGCTGCACGGTCTGCGCGGCCTTGGTGACCGGCATCGAGTCCCAGCCCGGCACCTCCATCAGCCGTTCGTAGAAGATCCGGCTGCTGTAGGCGGGGTCGGTGACCTGCGCGGGGGTGCCCCACCCCTGCGACGGCCGCTGCTGGAACAGCCCGAGCGAGTCCCGGTCGCCGTAGTCGATGTTGCGGAGCGTCGACTCCTGCATCGCCGTGGCCAGCGCGATCAGCCACGCCTTCGGCGGGAGCTGCATGTCCTTGGCGACCGAGATGATCGCGGCGGCGTTCTGCCTCTGCTCGTCGGACAGCGTCTCGAAGGTGGCTCCGCCGCCGCCACGGCCGACCGTCGCGGTCGAGATCCCGGTGTCGCACCAGGCCGCGTTCGACCGGCCACCGCCGAGGTTGGGGCTGAACGCGAGGAAGCCGACGGTCAGGAACAGCACCAGCGCCATCCCGATCGCGAGGAACGGCAGCAGCAGCCGCAGCGGCCGCAGCGCACGCGTCAGCGGGGTGCTCATGCCCGGTCGTAGCGGGACACCTTCCAGCCCGCCTCGGTGTCGACGACCAGGATCCGCAGGGTCAGCGTGTCGGTCGGCACGGTGACCTCGATGCTCCTCGGCGCGACCCGGGTCGGGGTCGCGGGCCCGGTGACCCGGGAGGCGGGCACGTTCGACGGGTCGACGCCCGCGAGCACGCCGAGGAACTCGTCGGTCGTGTACGGCCGCAGCCCGGCGACCCACTGCTGGGAGGTCATCCCGTCGGGATGGTTCACCCAGGCCGCCGCCCACACCCGCGCCGTCTCCAGCGCCTGCCGCGGGGCCTGCGACACCGGCAGAGCCTCGGGAGTCAGCTCGGGCACCGGCGGCAGCAGCGTCGGGGTGGGCGTCGCGGAGACGCCGGACGATCCGCTGTCCCACCGGTTGCCGCCGGACCCGCCCCCGGCGATCAGGCCGCCGGACGCCGCCCCGCCGGACCCGCCGAGCGAGACCAGCCCGAACACGAGCCCGCCCAGGACCACCACCGTCACGGCGAGCCGGGCGGGGGAGCGCAGCGGCCACTGCCACACCGCGCGGTAGGCGCCGGCGCGGCCGCGGGAGGACCTAATCGGCACGGTCGCCGCCGGTGCGGGCCGCCCGCGGGCGGTAGATCTTGTAGACGGGCACGCCGTCGACGAGCTCCGGGCTCACCGGGGTCGGGTCGCCGGGGCGGCGGGGCCCCGCGTCGTCCCGGCGGTAGATGGAGCGGTCGTCGACCTCGCCGGGGTCGACCCGCGTGGCGAACCCGGTGTCGGGCCGCCCGGACGCCCCGACCGGCAGCGCCCCGCGGCGCGGCTCGGCGATCCGGGCCGCCTGGGGCGAGGACATGTCCGGTGCCGCGCGACGACGGACCCGGGCCCCCGGCCCGGCCGCGGTCTCGGCCTCCGGTCGCGCCGCACCCGGGTCGCCGGACCCGCCGGGGCCGCCGCGCTCGGACCACCAGCGGGACTGGCGCTCGTCGGCGTCGTTCGGGCCGCGCACCCGGTTCCACACCCGCGACACCGGGCCGCCGTTGATGCCGGGGACGATCCCGCCGAACTGCTCGCGGGTCAGTGTCACCATCGACACCAGCCGCCGGAACGGCCGCGCGACCGCCCACAGCACGAGCGTGACCACGCCGGTGACCAGCAGCGCGAGCCACAGGTCGACCCCGGACCCGGGGGCGAACAGCGACACGACCAGCAGCGCGTGCAGCCCGGCCAGCGCCCCGACGACGAGCGTGTTCACGATCGCGGCGCCGCCGATGCGCAGGATCGCCGGGATGACGTCCGGTTTCAGCAGCGCGACGACGGCGATCGCCGGCGCCGTCACCACCATCAGCCGGATGATCAGCAGTGCGACCAGCACCAGGACCTTGGACAGCAGCTGGAACAGCGCGATGCACGCGGCCTGGATCAGCGCGAGCGTCCCGGCCCCGATCCGGCTGCCGGAGGCCCCGGTGAAGTACGGGTAGCGGTCCCCCATGCGGTCGGCGAGCGCGGCGTACTCGCCCTTCTTGCGCTCCGCCGTCTCGGACGTGTCCTGGCCCTGGTCGATCTCGTCGATGGTGAACGCCTGCGCCCGCAGCAGGTCCCGGCCCAGCTCCTGGGCCTGCGGGACGTCCGGCGCGCCGAACGTCCCGCGCAGCCAGTTCTGGTAGGCGACCTGGTCGACGAGCACCGTCGGGAGGGTGTCGCGGGTGCCGAGCCCGACCTGGCCGAGGAAGCCCTCCTGCATCTGCGTGACGCCGTCGAGCAGTAGGTTGTCCGCGGCGCGGGACCAGTCGACCGGTGCGAGGTAGGCGGCGGAGCCGAGCATCAGCGCGAGTACGGCGATGCCGGTGCGCTGGGCCTGCCGCGCGAGCTCCCCGCGCATCGCCAGCAGCAGCACGATGATCGCGAAGCCGAGCAGGCCGAGGCCCACCCAGGTGGTGAACACGGTCTCGTACATCGCCCGGGTCGCGGTGGTGATGACCTGGTCGAGCGGCGCGAACAGCGACCCGCCGTCGGCGATGAGGTAGTGCGCCCAGTTCACCCCACCGACGGTCAGCTTCGCCAGGTTGAAGACCTGGTTGCCCAGCCACGTGTCGGTGGTGACCGACGGGTTCAGCACCCCCGACGTGGCGCAGCCCAGGTCGTAGTTGTGCCAGACGAGACCGGCGTAGCCGACCTCCTCGTAGACGCTGCCGGCCTCCCCGTGCAGCGCCGAGGGCCGGTCCAGCGAACCGACCAGCCCGGTGCCGGGGCGGTCCGGTTCCGGCGGGGACTTGCAGTCCAGCGCCTGCGCCATGGCCGGCGAGCCGAGCAGCAGCGTGCCGCCGGCGATCGCGGTGACCACCAGGACCGCCGTCCGGCGACGACGACGGCGGGTCACCCCGGGCGTCTGCGGCGTACGGCGGCGGGTCCTCCGCACCGACACGACGACGGCCGCGAGCAGCACGCCCAGGACGACCCAGACGCCTGCGCCGCCGGACGGGTCGAGGCCCGCCGTCACCGTCCGTCCCCGTCGGGGGGAGCGGCCGCGGGGTGGCCGTTCGTGGCCGCCGTCCCGTTCGACGGGCCGGTGCCGTTCGTGGGGGCGGTGCCGTCCGTGGGGGCAGTGCCGTCCGCGGGGGCGGGCTCGTCGACCACCCAGTCGTCGTCGAGCTCGTCGAGCAGGTCGAGCTGCTCGTCGTCGTAGAGCTCCGCGCGGCCGACGGCGGCGTCGGTCGCGGCGACCGACACGACCTGCACCCCACCGGCACGGATCCCGCCGGCCAGGACCGGGTCGTCGTCACCGGGGCCGATCCGGGTGTCGGTACGCAGGTCGATCTCGTCGCCGTCGAGGTCGGGCAGCACCACGGGGGCCGGGGCGCGCCGGGCGGGCAGCGGGCTCGGCTCGTCGGGTGCGGTCATCTCGGGATGCCCCGGCGCGGTGATCGCCGGGCCACCCGGCGGGCGCGGGGCGACGACGCGGGCGGCGTCGGGGTTGGTGTCGAGCGCCTCGCGGACGTGCTCCAGGTGCGGCGCCTCCAGGTCGATGCGGACCTTCTCCACGCCGCCGTGGCCGTCGGCGAAGACGAACTGGCGGGGCGCGTCGTCGGGCCGGTCGTCGTGGCGGGGGCGCGGGGACAGCGTCCCGAGCATCTCCTCGTAGCCGACGTCGGTGGGCACGCGCAGCAGCCGCAGTGCCTCGGACTGGGCCTCCTCGTCGTCGGTCCGGCCGACGAACACGGCGTTGACCAGCGACGCGAAGCCCGAGACCCGCAGCAGGTCACCGGCCAGCTGGGAGGCGAACAGGGCGCGCACGTTGAACTTGCGGGAGTCGCGGGCGAGGCGGTCGATGAGCACCTTGCCGGTGGGCACCTGGGACAGGAAGTGCGTCTCGTCGAGCGCGACGCCCTTGCGCAGGTTGCGGTCGGCGTCGTAGATCGTGCGCTGGGTCAGCCAGGACGCCAGGTTCAGCAGCTCGACGCCGAGCGACTCGTTGTCGGTCCACTCCTCGCGCGGGCTGCCCGGGCGCGGCAGCGACAGTCCCTGCATCGTCAGCACGGTGAGCCGGTAGTCGCGGTCGGCCTGCCAGGGGTCGGCCCGGGTCTCGTCGGGGAACAGCAGCGCGGCCTGCGGAAGCTCGCGCCGCTCGTCGAGGAAGTCCGCGACGACGCCGGCGTGGTCCTCGCCCTCACCGGCGTGCCGGCGCAGCGCGTCGATGACCATGCCCGGGTGCCGGTCGGGCGAGCCGCCGACCTCGCGGACCGCGCGGAGCAGCACGATCCGGGTGTGTGGCTGGCGGGCGATCTCGTAGGGCAGCAGCCCGGACAGCACGTCGAGCACCAGCCGGCGGCGGGTGGCCGCGGCCAGCGAGCGCTCCCGCTTCCAGGCGCGCTCCGGGTCCTCGTCGTCGAGGAAGTGGTCCGGCCGCGGCTCGGCGACCACCCGGTACGGGTTGAGGATGCCGGGGTCGGCGCGGAGCAGGTTGATGTGCCGGGAGAACGGCGCCAGCTCGGGCAGCCGGGTCAGCTCGGCCAGCGGGCCGGACGGGTCGAGCACCGTCCAGCGGGCCCCGGCGCGCAGCGTCTTGTAGACGACCAGCCCGGTGAGGAACGACTTGCCCGAGCCCAGGCCGCCGACGATCGCGGTGAGGCCGGACGCGCGTCGGACCTCCTGGGCCAGCCACGGGTCCCAGGCGACCGGGCGGCGGGTCGCGGTGCAGGTCTCGCCGAGCATGATCCCGCGGCGGTCGCCGACACTGGCCGTCGCGGCCGGGACCGCGGCGGCCGCCCAGGTGACCGACCCGCGTCGCCGGTAGGCCGTCGCGGCCAGCGGCTCGCCGGGGATGAACTCGCGGGCGTAGCGGTACTGCGCCTCGGGGTGCTCGATCTGCACCTTGGGCCGGTACAGGTCGACGACCTGCTGGGCGCGGGTGGTCGCCTCGGCCTCGTCGCGGCCCGAGACGGCGATCCGCCACCAGCCGTAGAGACGGGTGTTGAGCTGGGTGAGCCCGGTGGTGAGCTCGTCCTCGACCTCCAGGACCCGGTCGGCCTGCCGCGCGAGCGACATGGGCGGGTCGAGGTCGTGGTCGTGGGTGTAGTGCCGGATCTGGCTGCGCACCTTGCCCATCTGGCGCTGCAGCTCGCCGGTGACGTCCTCCGGGCGGCGCACGTAGATGCGCGCGGACCACTCCACCGGGAACGGCAGCCGGTCGGAGTGCTGCATCCACGGGTCGTCGATCTCGGGGATCCGCAGACCCTCCATCAGCCCGACGCTCAGCACCGCGACGTTGCGGGTGACGGTCTGGCTGCGCATCCGCCCGACGACCTGCACCGTCGGCGCGTAGGGCTCCTGGTGCAGGTCGACGCCCTCGGTGAACGCTGCGAGGTCCTCCGGCTCCCAGGTCGACACCCCGCGCGGCACCGAGGACAGCCCGCGCGGGGCGGGCAGCCCGAGGGCGACCGAGCGGTGCATCAGCCAGGCCATGTCCTCCGCGCTCGCGGGGACGGCGTCGAGACCGGACCCGGCGACGAGCACGTCCAGGTGGTTGATCTCGGTCTCCAGCGCGGCGAGCTCGGCCTTGACCGCGGACGGCACGAGCCGGTCCAGGACGGGCGCGGCGCGCTCCACCCAGCGGTCGATCAGCCCGCGGCCGGAGACCTCGATGCCGAGGAAGACCTCCTTGTCCGCCATCGACAGCCCCATCAGGTGGCGCTGCTCGCCCTCCAGGAACCCGTCCCAGCCCAGGGCGCCGGGCACGTCGGGCATACGGCCGATCGCGTTCTGGTCGAACGACTCCGCCCACATGTGCACCGGGTAGGGCCGGGTCGTGACGCGCAGGTGCAGCCAGCGCCCCTGGAGCTCGCCGAGCTGCGCGGCGATCTGGCGGATCAGGACCTCGCGCTGGTTGTCGCTGCGGAAGCTCCACGCCTGCGCCGCGAGCCGGTACCAGGCCATGACCTGCCCGTTGGTACGCGTGATGTGCCCGTCGATCGAGCGCAGCGCGATCGACGGGGTGTAGTCCGAACCGCCCTCGCCGGCACGGGCCCGGCCGCGCCGGGCCTTCGGCCGGGGGGTCCGCTCAGGTGCGGCCACGGTGGCCACTCCGGCGCCACGGGTCGGGACGGGGGGTGCGCGCGGGCACGCTCGCGCCGCGACCGCTGCCACCGCCGCGGGCCCGGCGGAAACGGCTCCGGCGCGGCGCGCTGCCCGGCTCCGGCAGTGGCGGGACCACGCGCGCGGGTGCGGCCACCGGCGCCTCGAGCCCCGGGGCCACCGGAGCGGTGGTGGCGGGCGTGTCCACGACGGCGTCCACGGTGACCGGCGGCCGCGTCCCCGCGGCGTCGATCCGGGTGCGCTGCGCGGTGGACAGCTCGGGGGTCCGGCCACCGGCCGACGGGACGCCGGGGTGGGCACGGGTGGTGTGGACGCGGACGTGCCCCGCGCGGACCGAGCCGCCCGCGGCCTTCCGACCGGCCCGCGGCCCGGTCACCTCGGCCCAGAACTGGCCGAGGACCTGGCCCAGCGGCCGCTCGTAGTCGATCTTCTTGCCGAGCAGGCGGGTGATCGCGACGGTGCCGACGAGCGCCCAGGCCACGGAGAAGAAGTCCAGGCCGATACCGAGCCGGCGCTGGACGAACATGATCAGCATCATGACGAGGAGTCCGACGCCGTAGCTGACGTAGCGGGCGCGCCAGGGGAAGGTGGCCCGTGGCGGCCCGAGCCAGACGGCGTCGACGCGGTAGACCTCGTCGTCCGTGCGAACGAGCACGGATCAGCCCGGGGTCACGAGCAGGTTGGCCAGCGCCTGTCCGATGGCCGGACCGCTGCCGGTCACGGCGATGCCCAGTGCGATCAGACCCACCAGCAGTCCGATGCTGCGCCGGGCCACGCCGGCGTTGTCGCCACGACCACCGATCCACAGCAGGATGACGGCGATCGCGAGCAGGATCAGCGGCACGATGTTGTTCGTGATCCAGTCGCGGAGGTTGACCGTGGTCAGCTGTCCGCCCTGGGCGAGTACCAGCTGGATCGCCTCGTACGAGGTCTTCACAGCTCCTCCTTGCGGCAGTCCACTTGTCCCGGTCGCTCCCGCAGGCGAGTAGACCACGAGACCTGTACGGGATCCTAGGGGCTGAGCCACCCGGCCCACCGGTGCGCCACGCTGCGCGATCGGGTCGACACGGTCGGACCAGCGCCGATCGGGCGTGACTCGTGTCTCCCCGCGGGACCGGCCCCGGTCCGAGATGTCATGGTCGTCCTTGGCTACTGTTCGGTAACAAGCACGACCCGACCATGACGGGGTCGGGCGACCCCAGGCCGGGCGCACTACCCTTCGCCCGACCGTCGTCGCACCCCACCACACCAGTGCGGCGACGAGGTCCGAGGAGGCACTGCGATGGAGAGGCCCGCCCGGTCCCGGCGGCACGGTACTCCGTGCGCCCCCGACCGCGCCCTCGCCGACGCGCGCCACCGGACCGGTTCATCGTTTCCCGTCCCGATCCGTCACGGCAGCACCACGCTCCGGCAGGGACCGCTGGGTGTTCAACAGGGAGGTTCCTCCAGATGACCTGGGTGCAGTACACGCTCGGCATCGTCACCGTGCTGTCGGCGATCGTCGCCGTGGCCCTCGTCGCGATGACCGTGACCCGGATGGTGAAGATCATCCGGCTCGGTGAGTCCGACCCGACGCGCACCGGCCCGTTCGGGCCGCGGTTCGCGACGATGCTCAAGGAGACCCTGGGTCACACCAGGATGCTCAAGTGGACCAAGGTGGGCATCGTCCACTGGCTGGTCATGGTCGGATTCGGCGGCCTGTTCCTGGCGCTGGTCGAGGCCTTCGTCGAGGTCTGGAACCCGACCTTCCACCTGCCGCTGATCGGGCAGTGGTCGGTGTACTCGCTGTTCGTCGAGATCCTCGGCGTCGGCACGGTCGTCGGCATCGCCGCGCTGATCGTCATCCGCCAGGCGAACAACCCGAACCGGCAGGGCCGGATGTCGCGGTTCTACGGCTCGAACATGGGCCGCGCCTACTTCGTCGAGGCGATCGTGTTCCTCGAGGGCCTGGGCATCCTGGTGGTGCGCGGGGCGAAGATCTCCCTGGGCGCGTTCGACGTGCCGGTCTGGTCCGCCCCGGTCTCCTACGCGCTGTCCGCGGTCCTGCCCGCCTCGACCACGCTGGTCACCGTCTTCGCCGCGGTGAAGGTGCTGTCCGCGACGGTCTGGCTGATCGTCATCGCGCTCACCCCGACGATGGGTGTGGCCTGGCACCGGTTCACCGCGTTCCCGAACATCTACTTCAAGCGCAACGACGACGGCTACAAGGCCCTCGGCGCGACCCGGCCGATGATGTCGAACGGCAAGCCGCTGGACCTGGAGGAGGCCGACCCCGACACCGACACCTTCGGCGTCGGCAAGGTCGAGGACTTCACCTGGAAGGGCCTGCTCGACTTCACCACCTGCACCGAGTGCGGCCGCTGCCAGTCGCAGTGCCCCGCGTGGAACACCGAGAAGCCGCTGTCGCCGAAGCTGCTGGTCAACGCCCTGCGCGACCACGCCTACGAGAAGGCCCCCTACCTGCTCGCCGGCGGCAGCCGCGACATGGCGGGCGACGAGGTCGGCATCACCGGCGAGGGCGCCGAGGAGCGGCTCAAGGCCATCCCGGTCGACGCCCTGGAGGCCGCGGGCCGCCCGCTGGTCGGCGGTGAGGACGTCCTCGGCGTCATCGACCCCGACATCCTGTGGTCCTGCACCACCTGCGGCGCGTGCGTCGAGCAGTGCCCGGTCGACATCGAGCACGTCGACCACATCATCGACATGCGCCGCTACCAGGTCCTCATCGAGACCGAGTTCCCCACCGAGCTCAACTCGCTGTTCAAGAACCTGGAGAACAAGGGCAACCCCTGGGGCCAGAACGCCAAGGACCGCCTCGAGTGGACCAAGGGCCTCGACTTCGAGGTCCCGGTCGTCGAGAGCGAGCTCGACGCCGAGACCGAGTACCTGTTCTGGGTCGGCTGCGCCGGCGCGTTCGACGACGGCCAGAAGAAGACCATCCGGGCCACCGCGGAGCTGCTGCACCGCGCCGGGGTGAACTTCGCCGTACTGGGCTCGGGGGAGACCTGCACCGGTGACCCGGCGCGCCGCTCGGGCAACGAGTTCGTGTTCCAGATGCTCGCCCAGCAGAACGTCGAGACCCTCAACACCGTGTTCGAGGGCCGCGAGGCCGGCACCCGCAAGATCGTCACGACCTGCCCGCACTGCCTCAACACCCTGGGCCGGGAGTACCCCCAGCTCGACGGGCACTACGAGGTCGTGCACCACACCCAGCTGCTCAACAAGCTGGTGCGGGACAAGAAGCTGGTCCCGGTGTCGGCCCCGGCGGGCGAGGAGACCGGCCCGGTCACCTACCACGACCCCTGCTACCTCGGGCGGCACAACGAGGTCTACGAGGAGCCCCGCGCGCTGATCAACGCGACCGGAGCGGCCGGGACGACCACGCTGACCGAGATGCCGCGGCACGGCGACCGGTCGATGTGCTGCGGTGCCGGTGGCGCCCGGATGTGGATGGAGGAGCGCATCGGCAAGCGCATCAACTTCACCCGCGCCGAGGAGGCCGCCGAGACCCTCACGAAGGCCGGTGGCGGCTCGGAGCCGTCCGGCACGCTCGCGGTCGGCTGCCCGTTCTGCCGCACGATGATGACCGACGGCGTGAACCAGACCGCCGGTGAGGCCGTGCAGGTCCAGGACGTCTCGCAGATGCTGCTCGCCGCGGTGAAGCGGGGCGACGCCCCTGCCGACACCGCGCCGGAGCCGCAGCCGGAGACCGAGGGCCAGAGCGCGCCGACCACCGACGCCCCGGGGACCGCCACCCCGGCCGCCGAGGTGGCCGACGAGGCCGCGAAGCAGGACCCGACCCCGGCCGGTTCGGACGGCGCCTCGAGCACCGGCACCCCGGCGTCGTCGGGGAACGGCACGACGAACGGGTCGAGCAACGGGTCGTCGCCGGAGGAGGCGACGCCGGAGCGCTCGAACGAGAACTGACCCACCACCGACGACGGCCGGGTACCCCGCAGGGGGTGCCCGGCCGTCGTCGTGTGCGGGTCAGCAGGGGGTGAAGGAGCTGACCTGGAACGTCGCCGGGGTGGTGCGGGTGAGGACGACGCGGCCGAGCTGCGGTGCGGCCGCGCCCCACGCCGAGCCGCAGGCGTCGACGGCGGTGGTGGCGCCGACCGCCACCTCCGGGTCCGGACGCCGGTCCGGGACGGTGACCTGTGCCCCGGCGGGCATCCGCCCGTGCAGGACGGCCACGGCGTCCTCGCAGGCCGCCGCGCCGGTCGCGGCACGGAGCTGGTCGAGCGCGGCGGGCTGGACGAGCCGGCAGACCCGGGCCGGGTTCGGCGAGGCGACCCCGGTGTCCAGCGAGACGAGCGCGAGCTGCGGACGGGCGACGCCGAGGTCGCTGCGGAACTGTGCGCCGGCCTGCGCGT
This sequence comes from Pseudonocardia sp. ICBG1034, assembly GCF_020131375.1. Taxonomy (NCBI): domain Bacteria; kingdom Bacillati; phylum Actinomycetota; class Actinomycetes; order Pseudonocardiales; family Pseudonocardiaceae; genus Pseudonocardia; species Pseudonocardia sp. ICBG1034. The sequence continues at coordinate 198,435 of NZ_JAHLEK010000015.1, read as the reverse complement.
CGACGCGGGCCTGGTCCTGCCGGATCTCGGCCGAGCGGAACGAGTAGCCGACCCCGGACACCACCAGCAGCACCACGCCGGCGGCGAGCACCGTCCAGCGCGGCAGCAGCAGCGCCCCGGCGACGATCACCCCCACCGACAGGGCCAGTGCCCACGCCCACGGGTTCTCCCGCGTCCCGTTCACCAGGGCCGCGACGAGCACGACCCCGGCGACGTGCGGTGCCCACCCCTGGAGCAGCCGGTCCAGCCGCAGCAGGGCCAGCAGGACCAGGGTGCCGAACCCGAGGCCGACCGGGACCCACCAGCGGCCCGGGTCGTCGAGGAAGGGCAGGAGCAGGACCGCGGCACCCGCGAGACCGAGCGCGGTGGCACCGCGGACGGTGCGGGGGCGCAGGCGGCGCCACGGGGCCCAGGGGTCCCGGTCCTCCGTCCCGCGGTCCGCCCGTGGCGGGTCCGCGGGGGCGGGTGCGGCCCGGCCGGTGAGGGCGCGTGAGCCGGGGTCGGGCTCCGGGGGGACCACGGGGGACACGACGAGCTCGGTGCCGGGGTCCGGCGGGGTGGCGGGCTCGGAACGGGCCGTGCCCTCACCGGCCGCGTTCTCCCCGGCGCCGCCGGGCGCGGGTGTGCCGGAGGCGGGGGCGCCACGCCCGGTCGGGCCGGGACCGGCGTCGTACCGGGGCGGGGTGGCGCGGCGGACGCCGCGGTCGGGGCGACCACTCCGACGGCGGCCGGTGGCCCACGGGTCCGGGGAGCTGCGGTCGGCGTCCATCACCGCCCAGCGTAGCGGCGGTGCACGCCCCCGCGGGCACGCTCAGGCGGCGAAGAACGCGTTCATCCCCGGCTCGTCGGACAGGAAGGTCTCGATCTCGACGATCCGGTCGCCCCCGATCCGGCACACGGTGGCGAGGTGCTCGTCGAGCACCCGGTCCCCGCGGCGGGCCGTGTTGTGCAGCCCGAGCGCGACGTGTTCGGCGCTCACCAGGATGTGCTCGAGCGCGAAGTCCACCCCGTAGGACGCGATCAGCGCCGCACGTTCGAGCACCGCGTCGGCGCCGTCGACCCGACCCGAGACCGCGTTGTCGCCCGGCAGGGTCCAGGAGACCTCCGGATCGAGGATCGCCCGCAGCCGGTCGCGGTCCCCGGTGGTGAGGGCGGTGTGGAACTCGGTCGCGATGCGCCGACGGATGTCCATGACTCCTCCAATAGTTCGACTCTATTCGAACTGTAAGAGAGTCGAGCGGCCGCCACCAGATGACGGCCGCCACATCAGTTCGACTGTAGTCGTACTATGGGGCCGTGCAGGAGAACCCGCCCCCGGCCACCGACGAGCTGCGCATCGAGACCGTGATCGCAGCACTCGACCACCCCGTGCGGATGCGCGTCGTCCGCACACTCGCCGCACTCGGCGAGGACGAGACGCTCACCTGCCAGGAGATCCTGCCGGACATGACCAAGAGCAGCGCGAGTCACCACTGGCGGACGCTGCGGGAATCGGGCGTGATCGAGCAGCGCCGCGACGGCAGGGTGCTGCGCACCCGGCTGCGGCGCGTCGACCTCGACGCGAGGTTCCCCGGGCTCGTGGCGGCCGTTGTCGCCGGGTGAGTTCAGGCCCGCCGGGTGTCGGTGCGGTGGAAGTTGCGGAACGCGCGCGACGGCGTCGGGCCCCGCTGCCCCTGGTAGCGCGACCCGACGCCCTCGGTGCCGTAGGGCCGTTCGGCCGGGCTGGACAGCCGGAACAGGCACAGCTGCCCGATCTTCATCCCCGGCCACAGCGTGATCGGCAGGTTCGCCACGTTGGACAGCTCGAGCGTGATGTGCCCGGTGAAGCCCGGGTCGATGAACCCGGCCGTGGAGTGGGTCAGCAGACCCAGACGGCCGAGCGAGCTCTTGCCCTCCAGGCGACCGGCCAGGTCGTCGGGCAGCCCGACCCGCTCGAACGTGGAGCCCAGCACGAACTCGCCGGGGTGCAGCACGAACGACTCGCCGTCCGGCGTCTCCACCGGGATCGTCAGCTCGTCCTGCTGCTGGGCGGGGTCGATGTGGGTGTAGCGCGAGTTCTGGAAGACGCGGAAGTACCGGTCCAGCCGGACGTCGACACTGGACGGCTGGAGCATCTCGACGTCCCACGGGTCGAGCACGAGCCGGCCGGACTCGATGTCCTTGCGCAGGTCACCGTCGGAGAGCAGCACGCCGACACCCTATCCAGGGCCCGCGGTCACGCCTCGGAGGACTCCTCGGAGTCCGACTCCACCCCGCCGGGGCTGTGCCGGCCGCCGCCGCCGAGGTCGTCGGGCAGCTGCGGCGAGCGGGTCAGCCCGAACATCCAGGCGACGGCCTGCTCGGCGCGGGCGGCCTCGAAGCCGTCCGACGCGGCGGCGCGGCGCCCGTGGTCGCCGTCGAGCACCTGCGCGACGGCGGCGGCCGCGTCGTGCGCGGCGATGCTGCGGATCGAGTCACCGGGCTGCGGCACGTTCGGCCCGTCGACCAGGACCGCGAGGGTGCCGAGACCGGGTGCGTCGACGACGAGCTCGTGGTCGTCGCTGACCAGGACGGTCGCCGCGGTGAGCACGGCCAGCTGGTCGGGCAGCGCCGGCTCGGCCACGACCGTCACCCGCGGGTGGGTCCCGAGCGACTGCGCCGTCTCCCCGGCGGCGAGCGCACCGAACAGCACGATCTCGATCCGCGGATACCGCTCCAGCAGGTCCGCGATCCCGCGCAGCACCGGCGACGACGAGGACCTCGCCAGGTCGACGACGATCAGCCTGCGGTGCTGGTCGTGCACCCGCTCCAGCGCGTCGACACAGCCCTGGTGCTGCGGGCCGGGCAGCGAGTTGATCGTGTCGCCGATCGTCAGCACGTTCGGGCCGAGCGGACTGCCCAGCGCGGAGCCGCTGGTGGTGAGGAACAGCGACGCGAGCTGGCCGATGACCCGCCGGTGCGCCTCCTGCGGGAACGGGCACAGCAGGTCGTCGGTACCCATGCCGGCCTGCATGTGCACGATCGGGATCCGCCGCCAGAACGCGACCGTCGCCGCGACCTCGGCCGCCAGCCCACCACCGTGCACCAGCACCGCGGACGGGTCCTGGTCGACGAGCAGCTGGTCGAGCCGGGTGAACAGCGCCGCGGCGACGTCGGCCATGCCGGGCCCGGTCTCCAGCGGCAGCAGGATCGTGATGTCGGTGGGGACACCGAGGGCCTCGAACGCCTCGTGGACGGACATCGGGTCCGGCCCGGTGGCGACGGTGATCCCGCGGATGCGGTCCGCCGCCGCGACGGCACCGGCGACCGGAGCGAGCCGGGCGACCTCGGGACGGCTGCCGGCGATGAGCAGGACGTCGTGCTCGTGGTCCGGGGGGAACCCGGACACGTCGCCCGACGTCGGGTCGAACACCGTCATCGCAGTCGCCTTCCGGCCGAGGTCTGACCGACGGTGACGAGTGTGCGCGGAGCGGGCGGCCGGGTCGAGACACGCGCGCCCGGTGGTCGGATCGTGCGACGACCGGGCAGGGGAGGTCCGTGACAGGTACGCGGACCGTGGTGCTAGGGTGATCTCACGCCGTGCGGATGTAGTTCAATGGTAGAACATCAGCTTCCCAAGCTGAATACGCGGGTTCGATTCCCGTCATCCGCTCAGAGCACGAAGGCCCAGGTCAGCGGCAGGTTCACCGCTGCGCCTGGGCCTTCGTCGTCTCCGGGGAACGGTCCCTCGCGCCATTCCCGTGCGACGACGCCCCGCGACCGGTGGCGTGTGGCGCTCGCCGTGCGGCCTCATGATCACCGGTTGTGGAGCGCAGAGGGTCGTGGGGTGCACTCCGGACTCCACAAACGGTGATCACGGAGTCAGAGCGCGGGCGGTACGTCCCGGCGGCCGACCCACCAGGTCGCGACCCCGGCCCCGGTGAACAACGGGACGAGCACCAGCACCGCGGGGCCGGCGAACACCGCGACCACGCCCAGCGCGATCGCCGCGGTCCCCGCGCCGAGGCCGCTGGCCACGGCCAGCGCCGTCGCCCGCTCGCCGACCGGTTCCCCGGCCACCCAGGACAGGGTGCGGGCCACCCCGGCGACGACCACCGCCAGCACGATCCCCACGACCACCGCGGCCGGCGGCAGCGCGGCACCCGCCGCGAGCACGACCGGGATCGCGAGCGCGGTGAGGACGGCGGACAGCAGGGCGCGCAGGGACCGCCGAAGCGGCGGGACGGGGGGTGTCACGTCTCCCCATTGTGCAGGGTCTGACCTGCGGTTTCGATGTAACCTGCGCGACCCTCAGTAGAGCCGGGCCGCGTAGCCGGCACCGTAGTACTCCTCGATCCTCTCCAGTGGCTCGTCGGGACGGGCGAGCCGCTTGGCGAGCTGCGCGGTGGAGGGCAGCGCGTCCGGCGCGGGCCAGCTCGTCGTCGCCCACAGCTCGGAGCGCAGGAACGCCTTGGGGCAGTGGAAGTAGATCTGGTCGATCGCGACCTCGCAGGCGAGCAGCGGCCGGCGGCCCTTCACGGCGAGCTCGTCGAAGTACGGCGCGTCCCGGACGAGCCGGGCCCGGCCGTTGATGCGCAGCGTGTCGTTGCGGCCCGGTACCAGCAGGATCACGCCGACGTGCGGGTTCTCCAGGACGTTGCGCCAGCCGTCGACGCGGCCGTTGCCGGGACGCTCGGGGATCGCGACCGTGCGGTCGTCGACGACGTGCACGAAACCGGCCGGGTCACCCTTCGGCGAGACGTCGCAGGTGCCGTCGCGGCCCGACGTCGCCAGCAGCAGGAACCGGGACGCCGCCAGCCAGGCGCGGTGCACGTCCACGAGGTGGTCGCGCTCCTTCGCCAGCGCGGGCGCGATGGGCTGCCCGGTGATCCCCTGCAGCTCGGCGAGGGTACGGATCTCGGTGCCGTGCGCGTCGGAGGTCATGGGCCAACGGTAGGCGCGGACGCGGGCGGGGCCGAGTGGATTCCGGTCACGGGCGTCCGAGGACGGGCGGCGTCCACCCCCGCCACGGGAACAGCACGGACACGTCCGGCAGCGGCGTCCGCGGACACGGCCCGTACGGCGCGCTCACCGGTGCACCGTCGATCCCTGCGGGCCGTCGCTCCAGGAGATCTTCTTGGCGAAGCAGTCGTCGGAGCCGAAGCCCTGGGCGTCGCACCAGGCGTTCGCGCCGGCCGCTGTGGTGAAGGGCTGGGCGACGACCACGACCCAGTAGTCGCTGTTGCGGAAGACCGGCCAGTCGCCGGACCAGACCAGCGCGGCGCCCGGGTACTGCGCGGCGAGGCCGCGGTAGTGGTCGAGGATGCCCTGCTCGTCGTAGGTGATGCCGCCGTCGCTGGTGCCGGCGCGCTTGGAGGACAGCTGCGGGACCCAGTAGCCGGCCGTCGCGGCGACGCGCGGGCTGTCGGCGGCGGCCTGCTCGGTGAGCGACGTCGTCGGCGACGGGGTGTAGCCCGGCACGTAGGTGGTCGGCGGGATCACGACCGGCGCCGCGGCCGGGGCGACCACCACCGGCACCGGCGCGGCCGCCGGGGTCACGGTGGGCGCGGTGCCGGGGAGCAGGTCGGGGCGCAGGACGAGGAGTGCCGCCCCCGCCAGCAGCAGCGTCACCAGCACCAGCGAGGCGACGACCCACGGCGTCCGCGACGGGGCGGGCGCCACCGGACCCCACCCGGCCGGGGCGTCCCAGCCCGGCGCGTAGCCGGTCGGCTGCGGGCCGGCCCAGGCCGACGGGGCCGACGCCGGCGCGGCGGGGCGGTACCGGTCGGCGGGGCGGTACTGCGCGGCCGACGGGTGCTGCACGGCGGTACGCCCCTGCGGCGCCGGGGCCCCGGCGCCGACCTGCACCGCCCCGGTCCGCGGCCGGGGGACGACGGCCTGCGCCCGCGGCCGTCCGCACCCCACGCAGAAGTGCAGCGAGCCCAGCAGCTCCGCCCCGCACCGGCACCGCTCCACCATGACGACCCTCCCCGACGACGACGGCCGGATCCGTCCGACCGTGTTGCCTGCTCATCGCACGCGACACCCTGTCGTTATCGATGATCTTGGTCCGGACGGCGCACTTCATCTCTTGTGATGACGGGGCGAAACGGAGCAGCCCACCGGCCCGACAGGAGGGCGTCGCGGGCGCACCGGGTGCCCGCCGTCCCCGGCTCCCGCCCGGTGGCGGCGAGCGCGAGGGCGGTGTCGTCCCCCCACCCCACGACGACGTCGGGGCCGGCCAGCCGGGGGTGCGGGCGGGGAACCCGGCGAGCATCTCGACCAGGCCCAGGTGCAGGTGTGCGAGGACGTCCGCGGCGATCCAGCCGTGACAGCGGCTGCGGGCGTGCAGGTCGGTGTCGTCGACGTGTCGAGCAACGCGGACAGCCCGTCGAGCGCGTCGAGGAACGCCGGGCGCGCCACGTCGAGCGGGTAGGCCGTCACAGCATGTCCGCACCCGACCGCGACGCCGGTTGGTCCCCGGCCGCGGCCATCTCCTCGGCCACCCGCATCAGCTCGGTGTTGACCGGGGTCGCGATCCGGTGCGCCGCGCCCAGGGCCACGATCTCGCCGTTGAGGTAGCGGGCCTCGATGGAGCCGGTGCCGCGCTGCAGGCTCTGCCACGACGAGGAGCCGCGCCGCGTCGCGCCCGCGACCGGCCGCTCGGTGATGATGCCCTCCCGGCGGACGCGGTCGTCGTCGCCGGTCCGGGCGGTGATCCCGGCCGCGTCCAGGACGGCGCGCCCCTCCGCGGTCACGGCCTCGACGAGGCGGGGAGCGTCCGGGTCGTCGAGCCCGCAGATCGCGTCGACGGCGTTGGCCAGGTTGGTGAGCAGCTTGCCGTACTTCGCGGCCATCACGTCCGGGTCGGCGCGGGAGGAGAACCCGGCCGCGGTGAGGTCGGCGACGACCGCCTCGGTGGTGGCGTCGACACCGGAGGGGAAGCGGCCGACGTCGAGCACGCCCGGGACCGGCGACGACGACGCGACGACCACTCCCGGCTCGTAGTGCTCGGCGGGCAGGATCACCAGCATCGCCTGCACCCGGTCGGTGCGGCGCGCGGCGAGCCGCTCGTTGGCGACGCCGTTCTGCGCGCACGCCACGGTGATCCCGGGGGCCGCCGTGAGCAGCGCGGCCAGCGGCGGCGGGGTGTCCTGCGACTTGACGGCGAGGATCGCGACGTCGTCGGGGGTGGGCCGGGCCTCGCCGACCGTGCCGACGGCCTCGACCGAGTGGGTGGTCGACCCGTCCGGGGTGTCGAGGCGCAGCCCGCGTTCGCGGATCGCGCCGAGGTGCGCGCCCCGGGCGACGACCACGACCTCCCGCCCGGCCGCGTGCAGCCGCGCCGCGATCGTCCCGCCGACGGCCCCTGCCCCGATCACCACATGGCGCACGACGACGATGGTGGCTCAGCCGTCGCGACGGCGCACGACCGTCGCCGGGGCCTTCCGCCGCCAGGCCTCCTCGACGAGCTCCGCGAGCTGCCCCGCGTCGACCCGGTCGAGGTCGACGAGGATCACGCCGTGGCCGTCGTAGTGCGGGGTCGTGAAGTACGCCGGGTCGCCCGACGCGAGCAGCGCCTCCTTCTCCTCGAGCGAGCACATCAGCACCAGCGCGCCCTCGGCCTCGGTGCGCAGCCGGGCGAAGCCCTTTCCACGGACCTTCAGCGACGGCGTCCGGTACCAGGTCGACTCCTCGACCCCCGGCAGCCCGGACCCGATCCGCACCACGTCGCCCCAGCTCGGCATGGGGCCATGGTGCCCGCGGCGGGCGCTCCCCGTCGTGGAGGAATCAGACCAGGTGGGCCGCGAGGAACCGGTCGACGGCGGCGCGGCCGTCGGACACGTGCGGCTCGCTCTTCCACTGCTCGACCAGCTCCGCGCCCGGCGCGAGCCCGGCGAGGCGGCGCGACACGGGCTCCGGGTGGAAGGCGTCGATCCCCATCAGCACCAGCCACGGCGTCGCGACGTGGGCGAGCGCCTCGTCGGGGACGGAGTACAGCATCCCGCCGCCGCCCCACATGTTCGTGCGGAACGCGGCCCAGTCGTCGTCGGGGACCCCGGGATGGTCGGCCTCGATCCCGGCGCGCCACTCGTCGAACTTCTCCTCGAACAGGTGCTGGTTGTCGGCGCGGCCGATGGGCTGCAGCGCGACCGCGGCCCGGACGCGTTGCGGCGCGGTGGCCAGCAGGTTCGCGATGAAGGCGCCACCGATGCACATGCCGAGCACCGCGCACTCGTCGACGCCGAGGTGGTCGAGCAGGGCGAGCTGGTCGGCGGTGTAGGTGTCCCAGCCGTCGCCGCCGTGGACCTCGGCGACCGAGGACCCGGCGTTGCGCTGGTCCATCGCGATGACGCGGTACCGCTGCGCGAGGTGGGTGACCGGGTCCCAGGGGGCGTTGCCCCAGGCCGCGATCGTCGAGTTCATGCCGCCCGGGGCCAGCAGCAGGACCGGGAACCCCGTGCCGTGCTCCTCGTAGTGCAGGGTCACACCGGGGCGCTCGAAGGAGGGCATGGCCCGAAGCTAGGCCACCCGCGGGGGGGTCCGCTTCTCCGGACGGCGCCGCGCCAGGATCGAGGTGCCGTAGACGACGAGCGCCAGCCCGAGCAGCAGCAGCCACCACAGCCCGGGGCGGACGGTGTCGTCGAGCAGGGTGATGCCGACCAGACCGGGCACGACGACCTGGGTGACCATGTAGAGCGCGGTCACCGTGGAGACGTCGCCGAGCTGCAGCGCGCGGGCGTAGTTGTACAGGCCGGCCAGTGCCATGCCGACCAGGATGTAGACCAGCGGCTCGCGCAGCAGGCCGGTCAGGTCGACGCCCTCGGACACGTGCATCGCGCGGATGCAGACCGAACCGCCGCCCAGCCCGAGCCCGGCGAGCACCGCAGACGGCCACGGCTTGGTCGAGTTCGTGATCGCCAGCGTCACCCCCATGATCACGACGAGCGCCGCGATCAGGACGGCGACGGTCGTGCCGTGGCCGGTCAGGGCCTGCTTGCGCTCCGTCCCCGCGCTGCCGGCGACGAACGCGAGCCCGAGCATGCTGGCGCCGATGGCGAGCCGGTGCACCGGCCGCAACCACTCGCCGCGGAAGTAGCGGGCGTACAGGGCGGTCATCGCGATGGCCCCGGCGAGCGTCGCCTGCACCGCGAAGATGGGGATGAACTGCAGCGCGACGACCATGCAGAGCCAGGTGACGATGTCCATCGCGATCCCGCCGAGGAACCGGGGTCGGGCCAGGACGGCGCTGGTGCGCCCGCCCTGGTTGGCCGCGTCGGCCTGGAGGATGGCGGCGACGGTGCTGCAGAGCATCGCGAACACCGCGAAGAGCATGCCGATCAGCACGGGCGGGCCCGGGTCAGTGCATAGGCGGCACGCGGAATGATCGGCACCGGCCGATTGTGACGTACCGCTACCGGGTGCCGGCCGGGCGGGCGTCCGACGGGGCGGGCCGCTGCTCGGGCAGCGCCGCGGGCATCTCGAAGAAGCCGCTCATCAGCCCGCTGCCGGGCTGCTCGTCACGTGTACCGGCGGCGGCCTGCCAGGGGGACGTGCCGCCCTGTGCCGCCCGGCGCTGCGCCAGCAGGGCCCGCGGGCGCTCGGTGAGGACCAGGATGCCGACCGTCAGGGCCACCCCCACCAGCAGCGGCCCTCCGACCACCAGGATGGGCCAGCCCACCACGACATACGCGAGCACCAACGCACCCGCCGCCATGCCGATGACCGCCCCCGCCAACCGCGTCACCACGCGCCCCTCTCACACCGTGCCCCAACCGTGACGAGCAGTGTTTTACCACCTGGGAGGGGGTGTACACCGGCAACGCGACGCGGTGGCGGTCACACCTTCGAGCACGGCCCCATCGCATGGTGTGTGGGGCCGGGCCGGCGTGGGGGCTCCCGTGTCCACGCCGGCCCGGCGGTCCGAATCATCCCGCCCCGGGGTCCGGGCGGGACGGGGTGGGGGTCACTCGGCGCTGTCGTCGCAGCGCAGAGGGTGATCGGCGGTGGATTCCCTGTCCGACAGGATGATCACGCAGCCGCACCCGCGGCCGGGGTGGTCGACGTCGGCGCGGGGGCCGTGGTCGTCGGATCCGGGACCGGGGTGGTCGGGTCGGTGGCGGGCGGGGTGGTGACCGGCGGCGTGGTCGGGTCGGTCGTGCCCTCCGTCGGGGTGCTCGGACCCTGGCTCGTCGCCGGCGGCGTCGTGACCGGAGGGGTCGACACCACGGGGGCGGGGGGCGCGGCCGGGCCCGGAGCCACCGGAGCGGGAGCCGGGGCGACGGCCGCGACCGGAGCGGCGGCACCGGCGGCGGGGCGGGCCGCCGCACCCCCGGTGGCCGCGCCACCCGGGGCACCGGCACCACCGGCGGCGGCGTCCCCCCCGCCCACGGGGGCACCCGCGGCCGGACCGGCGACGACGTCGGCGGCCGGGGCGGCCCCCGGCGCGACCGGGGTCGGCGCGACGGCCGGTGAGCTCAGAACGGGGGCCGCGCTCAGCTCACCGATCCCGGGGCTCGTCGTGGGCCAGAACAGCAGCGCACCCGCGATGGCGGCGGCACCGGCGAGACCACCGGCTCCGACCACCAGGCGCTGCCGGGTGACCGTGGCGCGACGGGCGGTGGCCGGGGCGTCCCGGGTGACGAGGGTGTCCGGGGCGGGCCGCTCCGGGCGGACGGCGGACGGCGCGGACGGCTGTCCGGCCCCCAGGACCGAGGTCCGTGCGGGGGCGGGGGGCTGCGCCGTACGGGGGCGGGGGACCGCGGTCAGCGGGCCGGTCGGCGGCTCCGGGTCGAGCAGGGCGACGGCCGTGGCGGCCGCGCCGGGCCGCTCGGTCCGCTCGGTCCGCTCCCGCTCGCCGCGGGTCGGCCACGCCGGCGCGGTGCGATCGGTCGTGCCGGTGCGGTCGGTGCGCTCGGTGGCCTCCGGCCCGGGCCGGTCCCAGGGGCTGCGCCCGGCCGGGTCGACGGGCTCGCGGGGCGCGGGGACACCGGTCAGCGGTGCCATCCGCACACCGGGCCAGGAGGTCCCGGCCCCCGGTGCGACGGCCAGTGCGGCACCGCGGGCGGCGTCGGCCACCGGGTCCGCGACGACGGCGACCGGTCGGCCCAGTGCCACCGAGACCGCCTGCACCACGACCGGCATCCGCGCGGCACCGCCGGCGAGCAGCACCTCGGCGTCGGGGGCGGCGGCGACGACGTCCTGCACCAGGTCGGCGACCGGCTCGAGCAGCGGGCGGGTGAGCTCGTCGAGGTCGGAGCGGTGGATCCTCACCGCGGTCCGCAGGCCGGGCATCTCCACCCGGACGGTCGCGACGGTGTCCCGGGACAGCAGCTGCTTGGCGGCGCGGCACTCGTCGCGCAGGGCGGTCAGAGCGGCGACGGTCCGAGGGTCGTCGGGGTCGAGCGCGTCGAACGCGGCGGCCGTGGCCGGGGAGGAGGACCGGACGAAGGCGAACACCGCGTCGTCGACGTCGGCGCCACCGGTCCGGCAGCCCAGCGTGCGGCCGACGGCGTCGGGCAGCACCCCGGGTGCGGCCGCGGCCAGCACGGTCGCGGTGGTCCCGTTGCCCCCCAGGTCGACGACGGCGAGCGGCCCCCCGGCCGGCACGACGGCGCGGTGGGCGAGCGCGACGGCCTGCGGCGCGGTCACCAGGGAGACGGTCAGCCCGCGGCGGCGCAGTGCGGCGGCCAGCAGGTCGCGCTTGTGGCGGCCCCAGCCCACCGGGCAGGTGACCCCGATCCGCGACGGCGGGCCGCCGTGCCGGGTGGACACCTCGTCGACCAGGACACGCACCAGCCGGGCGCACAGGTCCTCGGCGGCGTAGGCGAAGCCGCCCAGGGACAGCGGGGTCGGGTCGCCGACCCGGTCGAGGAAGCCGCGCGCGACGCGGTCCGGCTCGGTCGGGGCACGCCGCCGCGCGGGCTCGCCGCACAGCAGGTCGCCACCGGGCGTCGCGACGAGCACCGCGGGGAGCACGTCGGCCCCGTCGCGGCCCCCCAGCCGCACGGGCTCCGCGGCGCCGCCGGTGCGCAGCACGGCAGCGGTCACCGAGGTCGCCCCCAGGTCGATCCCGAGCAGGTACGACATCACTGCTCCCCCCTCGTCGAACCGGCACGCCGGCGTGGTCCTCTCGCCAGACCCATCGACGGGGGCCGCCCCGGTGTTAGCCCGTGCGGCGCAGCAGTTCGAGGTTGGGGACCGATCCCCTAACGGCCCCCCCACGGACCCGGAGCGATCCCCGATGGCCGGATCCGGCGGCGCCCCTAGCTTTCTCGTCATCACCGGCCGACACCGCGACCGGTACCCACCTGACAGCCCCGGAGGCAACCATGGCCGGCCGCGATCTCTCGCTCGTCGAGTTCGTCAAGATCATCCTCGGGCTCGGCCCGGACAAGGACGAGAACATCGAGCTGCGCGACTGGTTCCTGAAGGACCCCGACGCCGCGCTCGAGTACCACGGTCTCGGCAACCTGACCGCCGAGGACGTCCGTGACGCCGCTGTCCTCCTCCAGGACAACGACACCGTGTCGTTCGACCGCAGCTACGACACCGGCTTCGACTGGGACCACGGCAACGCCGGCTGGGCCTGGAAGGCCGGCTCGGAGGGCCACCACGAGGGCGGCCACAAGCACGGCGCGGAGCACGAGAAGGTCCACGTCAAGGACAACTTCTACTCCTACGACGTCGACGACCGGGACACCGTCGTCGACAACTCGATCAACCAGAACGTCGACACCGACGGCGGCGACTTCCGCCAGACGATCGAGACCAACTCGGTGACCGCCTCCGGCGACGGCGCCGTGGCCGCCGGCCGCGACATCGAGGACTCGACCATCACCACCGGTGACGGCAACGCGGTCGGCAACGGCAACGCCGTCGTCAACGGCGACGACAACCAGGTCGCCTTCGGCGACGGCTCCTCGGCCGACTCCTACGGCGACATCACCGCCGACGACGGCGGCGCCGTCGCCATCGGCGGCGGCGACGCCGACGGCGACAACTCGGTGAACGACTCCTTCAACGAGGAGACCACCACGACCACGACGACGAACGAGACCAGCTTCGAGGACTCGTTCAACACCACCATCGACGACTCGGTGGAGAACACCACCACCGACAGCGGCAACATCAACATCGGCAACGGCCTCGAGGCGAACGTCGACCTCGACATCGCCTGATCCGACTCCCGTAGTGACCGAGCGGGCCGGACACCGGCTCCGGCCCGCTCACCCCGCCACCACCGTCTTCCGTCGCCCGCCCGAGCGCGACGGCACCCCCTGAGGAGAACGCCATGTCCGCCGAGAAGACCCTGATCCAGTTCATCCTGGACCTGCTGAAGGACCCGAAGCTCCTGGCCGAGTTCAAGGACGACCCCCAGGGCCTGCTCGCCCAGTGCGGCCTGTCCGACGTCTCCGCCGAGGACGTCCGCGACGCGATCGTCCTGGCCCAGGACAACGACGAGGTCTCCTTCGACCGCGACTACAACACCGGCGGCGGCCACGGCGGCCACGGCGGCGGCCACCACCACACCCCGCCGCCGCCGCCCGTGCACCACGGCGAGGACCCGGTCAAGTACATCGACAAGTACGTGACCAACAACCACTACACCTACAACGTCGACGACCGCGACACCATCGTCGACAACTCGATCAACCAGAACATCGACACCGGCGGCGGCGACTTCCGCCAGGACATCGACACCAACTCCGTCGTCGCGTCCGGCGACGGTGCGGTGGCCGCCGGCGACGACATCCGCGACTCGACCATCACCACCGGTGACGGCAACGCGGTCGGCGACGGCAACGCCGTCGTCAACGGCGACGACAACCAGCTCGCCTTCGGCGACGGCTCCTCGGCCGACTCCTACGGCGACATCACCGCCGACGACGGCGGCGCCGTCGCCATCGGCGGCGGCGACGCCGACGGTGACGACTCGGTGAACGACTCCTACAACTCGTCGGAGACCACCACCACCGACGAGACCACCACGTCGTTCGAGGACTCGTTCAACACCGACGTCGACAGCTCGACCTCGACCGTCACCGAGGACAGCGGCAACGTCAACGTGCTCAACGACGCCGACCTCGACGTCAACGCCTCGCTGCTCTGATCCTCGACACCCTGACGAGAAATCGTCCCTGCTCCGTCCGCGAGCAGTAGGATCGACTGCACGGCCCATCGGCCCCGGCCACCCTCACGTGGGTGACCGGGGCCGATGACGTTGGTGTATCCATGACAGCGACGCGACGAGCGGTGACCGCACCGCTCCGGAGCGATGGGGGGCGCAACGCACGTGGCGGTACCGGAGGCGGTCGCGCTGGTCGACCTCGCCCTCAAGGCGGTCACGGCCTACGACCGTCCCGACCTCGCTCCCCGGCTGCGCCAGACCAGGACCAGGCTGTCGGACCCGGTGGTCCGGGTCCTCGTGGTGGGCGAGTTCAAGCAGGGCAAGAGCCAGCTGGTGAACGCCCTCGTGAACGCCGCCGTCTGTCCCGTCGACGACGACATCGCCACCGCCGTGCCGACCCTCGTCCGCTTCGGCGAGGAGACGTCGGTGACGCTGGTCCGTGAGATCGCCGGTACCGACGGGGCCGTGGCCGAGAAGGCCGAGCGGACGGTCGTCGGGTTGGACGAACTCGCGGACCACGTGTCCGAGGGCGGCAACCCGGGCAACCGCGCCGGCCTGACCCGCGCCGAGGTGACGCTACCCCGCAAGCTCCTGCAGAGCGGGCTCGCACTCGTGGACACCCCCGGGGTCGGTGGGCTCGGGTCGGCCCACGGTGCGGCCACGATGTCGGCCCTGCCCACGGCGGACGCCGTGCTGCTGGTCTCCGACGCCAGCCAGGAGTACACCGCTCCGGAGTTGGAGTTCCTGCAGGCGGCGCGCAAGCTGTGCCCCAACGTCGCCTGCGTCGTCACCAAGACCGACCTCTACCCGCACTGGCGCCGCATCGTGGAGCTGGACGAGGGTCACCTGCGGACCGCCGGGATCGACGCCCGGCTGCTGCCGGTCTCCTCCGCACTGCGGCTGCACGCGGCCCGTACCCAGGACCTCGACCTCATCGCGGAGTCCGGCTTCCAGGCGCTCACCAGCTTCCTGCTGCGCAAGGTCGTCTCCGCCGCCGACGACCTGGACCGCCGCTCGACCAGCCAGGACGTACTGGTCACCTGCCAGGCGCTGGAGTCGACGATGCGTGCCGAACTCATGTCGCAGAACGACCCCGAGAAGGCCGGGCAGCTCGCCCGTGAGCTGGAGTCGGCCCGGTCGCGCGTCGACGGCCTGCGACAGCGGTCCGCGCGCTGGCAGACCACGCTGAACGACGGCGTCGCCGACCTCATCGCCGACATCGACTACGACCTGCGCGACCGGCTGCGGGCCGTCTCGCGCGACGCGGAGCAGCTGCTCGAGGACGCCGACCCGGCCGACATCTGGGAACAGTTCGCCGAGTGGTTCCACAAGCAGGTCGCCCACGCCGTCGCGCAGAACTTCGTGTGGACCACCGAGCGGGCCCGCTGGCTCGCCGAGCAGGTCGCCGACCACTTCGCGGAGGCCGTCGACGTCACGCTGCCCGAACTCCGCGTGGCCGGCGGGTCGGTGGCCGGTCTGGTGGACCCGCTGGACATGCCCGCGGACGAGAAGTTCGGCGTCGGCCAGAAGCTCTTCGTCGGCGCCCGCGGTGGCTACGGCGGCATGCTGATGCTCGGCCTGGCCTCGACCGTCGCCGGGTTCGCTCTGCTCAATCCGGTCTCGGTCGGCGCGGGACTGCTGTTCGGTGCCAAGACCGTGCGCGACGAGAAGAAGCGCATGAAGCAGCGCCGCCAGGCCGAGTCGAAGAACGCGGTGCGCCGCCACATCGACGAGGTCACCTTCCAGGTCGGCAAGGACTCGCGGGACAACCTGCGCCGGATCCAGCGCGACCTGCGCGACCACTTCACCACCGTCGCCGACGAGCTGTCCGACGCGCTGAAGGAGTCGGTCTCGGCCGCCCAGACCGCCCTGAAGGACGACGCCTCGCGGCAGAAGCGCGTCGCGGACCTGGAGGCCGAGCTGAAGCGGGTCTCCGGCCTCGCCGAGCGGGCCCGCGCGCTGGCCGCGGCGGCCGGGGCGGAGGCGTCCGCGTGAGCGCGCTGACCGACCAGACCCGCGCGCTGCTGCGCCGCACCCTGGACGCCTACGGGGACTCGCCGCAGGCCGCCGGGTGGCTGCGCCACCACCTGGAGCGGTTCGACGAGCCGCTGCGCGTCGCGATCGCGGGCAAGGTCAAGGCAGGCAAGTCCACGCTGCTCAACGCACTGGTGGGGGAGCGGATCGCCCCCACCGACGCGGGCGAGTGCACCCGGATCGTCACCTGGTACGCCGACGCGCCCGCCCCGGGCGTACGGATGCACCTGCGCTCCGGCGCGGACCACCCCCTCACCCTGGCCCGGCGCGACGGCGCGCTGCAGATCGACCTGCAGGGCGCCCGGGTGGAGGACGTCGACCGGCTGCACGTCGACTGGCCGTCGCAGCACCTGCGGCGCACCAATCTCATCGACACCCCCGGCATCGGGTCGCTGACCGCCGATGCGGCCGGCCGGGCCGGGGAGTTCCTGACGCCGGAGGACACGCCGTCGCCCGCCGACGCCGTCGTCTACCTGATGCGTCACCTGCACGCCGGTGACGTGCGGTTCCTGGAGGCCTTCCACGACCGCGGCGTCGCCCGCGCGACCCCGGTGAACACCATCGCGGTGCTCTCCCGCGCCGACGAGATCGGCGTCGGCCGGCTCGACGCGCTCGTGTCGGCCCGCCGGATCGCGCGACGCTACCGCGGCGACGACAAGCTGCGCGGGCTGTGCCAGACCGTCGTCGCCGTCGCCGGGCTGCTCGCCGAGACCGCCCGCACGATGCGCCAGGACGAGTACGTCGCGCTGACCGAGCTGGCGGCGCTGCCGCGGGCCGATGTCGAGGCGCTGCTGCTGTCGGCCGACCGGTTCGGGCGCACCGATCTCGACCGGCCCGACGCCGCCACCCGGATCGCGCTGCTGGAGCGGTTCGGCCTCTTCGGGGTCCGGCTCGGGACGACGCTGATCCGGCAGGGCGTGAAGGACCCGACCGCGCTGGCCGACGACCTGGTGCGCCGCTCCGGTCTCGACGAGCTGCGCTCGGTGCTCGACACCCAGTTCTCCGAGCGCCGCGACCTGCTCAAGGCCCGCTCCGCGCTGCTCGCCGTCGACCTCGTGCTGACCCGCGAACCCCGCCCGGCGACGGCCGCCCTGCGTGCCGAGGTGGAGCGGATCCTGGCCGGGGCGCACGAGTTCGTCGAGCTGCGGGCGCTGGCCGACCTGCGCGCCGGCAAGATCGTGTTCCCGCCCGAGGCGCTCGCCGACGCCGAACGGCTGCTCGGCGGCGAGGGCGGCTCGGCGGCGGCCCGGCTCGGGCTCGACGGTGCCGCGGGTCCGCGCGAGGTCCACGACGCCGCCTCCGAGGCGCTGCGCCGCTGGAGGCGGCGGGCGGAGAGTCCGCTGACCGGGCGGGCGTCGGCGGAGGCCGCGCGGATCGTGGTGCGGTCCTGCGAGGGGCTGCTCGCCGAGGCGTCCCGCCCGCACGCGCACCACTGAGGGATCAGGGCCGAGGGATCAGGGCGTCGCGTCGAGGGCGTGCAGCGCCGCGACCAGCAGGGCCAGCTCGGGGCGCGTCGCCGCATCGGCCAGCGCCTGCTCCAACGCCCGGTCGTGGCCCGGACGGGCGCTCTCCAGGAGCCGGCGCCCCTGCTCGGTGAGCTCGGTGTAGATCCCGCGGCGGTCGGTGGGGCACAGGTACCGCTGCAGCAGCCCCCGGTCCTCCAGCCTGCCGACCAGCCGGGTCGTCGCCGACTGGCTGAGGACGACCACCGACGAGAGCTGGGCCATCCGCAGGTGGAAGCCGTCCTGGCGGGCCAGCGCGTCGAGCACGGTGTACTCCACCACCGACAGCCCGTAGGAGCGCTGCAACGCCCGCCCCAGGTCGTCCTCCAGCCGGGCGTGCAGGGCGGCCAGGGTGCGCCACCCCCGCGCCCGCGTCTCGACCGCGTCGTCGTCGAGCGACATGGTGTGCCTCCCCTTCGGCCCGGGTCACGGTGCTACGTTGTCGGCGTCGGCAATAACCAGCGTGTGCAACTACCGGCGTGCGCCGACTGTTGCACGTGCCGACACCACGATACGAGACGGCCACCCCGACTCCTGGAAAGAGACAGCCATGCACCTCGACCTCACCGGCCGGACCGCCCTCGTCACCGGCTCCACCCAGGGCATCGGACTCGCCATCGCCGTCGACCTCGCCCGCACGGGCGCCCGGGTCGCGGTCAACGGCCGGACCGCGAAACGGGTCGACGCGGCCGTCGCCCGGGTGCGCGACGAGTCCGGCGGAGAGGTCGTCGGCGTGGCGGCCGACGTCACCACCGACGACGGCACCGCGACCCTGGCGACGGAGCTGCCCGAGGTCGACGTCCTGGTCAACAACCTGGGCGTCTTCGGTGCCCAGGAAGCCCTCACCATCACCGACGACGACTGGCGCCGCTACTTCGAGGTCAACGTCCTCACCGCGGCCCGCCTCATCCGGACCTACCTGCCCGGCATGCGCGACCGCGGCTGGGGCCGCATCCAGAACATCGCCAGCGACTCCGCGGTCGTCATCCCGGCCGAGATGATCCACTACGGCGTGTCCAAGACGGCGCTGCTCGCGCTGTCCCGCGGGTTCGCCAAGGAGGCGGCCAGCAGCGGGGTCACCGTCAACTCGGTGATCGCCGGGCCGACGCACACCGCGGGCGTCGAGGACTTCGTGTACCAGCTGGTGGACCCGGCCCTGCCCTGGGACGAGGCGCAGCGCGAGTTCATGCGCGCCCACCGGCCCCAGTCGCTGATCCAGCGGCTGATCGAGCCCGAGGAGATCGCCCACATGGTGACCTACCTGGCGTCGCCGCTGGCCTCGGCCACGACCGGGGCCGCGGTCCGCGTGGACGGCGGCTACGTCGACTCGATCCTGCCCTGACCGGGCGGGGTCAGCCGCGGTCGCCCAGGATCCGGCGGAGCTCGTCGAGCAGCTCGCTGCGGCCGCCCACGCCGAGACGCTGACGCATCCGGGCCACGTGGTGCTCGACGGTCTTCGCCGAGATGAACAGCGCCTCACCGATCTCGCGCTGGGTGCGCCCCTGCACGACGAGCTCGGCGACCTCCAGCTCGCGCTCGGACAGCAGACCCGACCCGGACGGTTCCGGGGCGGCCTCGACGGGCGCCGGGGTCGCGACGGCGGGTCCCTCCGCGACCGGGCCGGGCTCCTCCGCCGGCGGCGGGACGGTCCCCTGGCGCAGGTCCGTCCCCGCCGCCTGCAGCGCCCGCGCGCAGGCCAGCAGGGCCGACACCGCACGCCGGTCCCCGGTGCGCAGTGCCGCCTGCCCGGCGAGGCGGCCGCCGTCGAAGGACAGGCCGACGGCGTGCAGCCCGCGGGCGGCGGCCTCGACCTCGGCCGCGTCGACCCGGTCCTCCAGCACGCCCACCCAGTGCGGGGCCGCCGTCGCCATGGCGTGGGCGAAGCGGCTGCCGCAGGCGGCGCTCTGCAGCTCGTCGGAGCGGGCGCGGGCGGTCTCGACGTCGTCGGTGAGCACCGCGGCCTGCAGCCGCGCCCAGTGCAGCGGGGCGGCCCACAGCGCGGGGCGGCCGAGCCGGTCGAGCAGCGCGTCGGCCTCGGCGAGGTGCGGGGCCACCCAGCTCTCCTCCCGCAGCCGCGACGCCGCGGTCACCAGCTCCCCGAGCGGCTGCAGCACGTAGAGGTCGACCGGGTGGCGGACGATCGCCTGCCGGGCCCGGGTCCAGGACCGCATCAGCGCACCGAGGTCGGACTGGCGACGGGCGATCGCGACCTGCAGCGCGGCGGCGAGGAACTCGTCACGCGGCTCGAGAGGGTCGTCGCCCGCGTCGACGGCGGCGAGCCGCTCCGACGCCGGCCCGGTCGCGCCGCGCAGCAGCGCGATCCAGCCGAGCAGCAGCCGGTGCCGGGCCCGGGCGGGTGCCCCGCCGAGCCCGGTCCGCAGGGCGCGGTCCAGCACGGACGCGGCGACGTCGAACTCCCCGGTGTGCACCGCCACCAGCGCGGCCAGCGCGGCCGGGGTGTCGGGCAGCAGGGCGGCGCCGTGCGCGGTCTCCAGCAGACCGGCGGCGCGGGCCAGGCCGGACAGCGCGGCGGTCGGGGAGCCCTCGACCGAGTCGAGCATGCCGCGGGCGGTGAGGGCGTCGGCGCCGTCGACGAGGGTGGGCGCGCGTCCGGCGACGAACCCGGAGCCGTCGACCCCGACGACGGCGCGGGCCTCCTCCAGCGCCCCGGTCCCGATCAGCACGGGCACGGCCGCCGCGGGCGGGCGCTCCCCGGACACCGCCGCGGTCCACCGGTACAGCTCGGCGCTGCGTGCCAGCAGGCCCCGCCGGGCGAGGACGGCGGCCGCGACCGACCCGGCGCGGACGGCGTCCTCGGCCTCGACGGCGTCGGTCGCGGACAGCACCGAGTCCGCGTGCCCGAGCGCGCCGTCGAGGTCCCCCGCGACCAGGTGGGCCTGCGCGCGGTGCGCGGCGACGGTCAGCGGGGGCGCCCCCGCGGCGACGGCCTCGGCGTAGAACCGGGCCGCGTCCGGGCTCTCCGCGCGGGCCGCCTCGGCCGCGGCGGCCCGGAACACCGCGGCCGCGCGCTCCCCGGTGGCCCCGGACCCGCGCAGGGTGCGGGCGACGGCGAGCACGCTCCCGCCACGGTCGAGCTCGATCTCGGCGAGGTGGCGGCGCAGCTCGGCCCGCCGGGCCGGCGCGACCCGGGTGCGGATCGCCTCGGCGACCAGCGGCACGACCCGCCCGTCGGGGGTGCAGAGCCCGGCGGCGACGGCCCGGCCGGACAGCTCGTCGAGCTCGGCGATCTCGGCGCCGACGCCGATGCCGGCCGCGTCGGAGATCCCGAGCAGCGGGACGAGCACCTCGCCGTCGACGGGGGCGCCGAGCGCGAGCGCGGTGACCAGCTCGACCACCCGCGGGTCCTCGGCGTCGACGGCGTAGCCGATCTGCTCGGCGAGCTGCGGCGGCACCGGACCGCCGACCCGTCCGTGGGCGAGCAGCCGGTCGACCAGCACTGGAGCCCCGGCGGTGCGCTCGGCGACGACCCGGACGGCCTCGTCGGAGATCCGGACCCCGGCGACGCGGGCGGCCCGGGCGGCGATCCCGGCGGCGTCGAGCGCGCCCAGGACCAGCGGCGGCGCGGCGGCGGCCAGCGTCGCGCCGAGCCGGGCCAGCGCGCGGCTGCGCGGCCACGGACGGAACGCGACGACCAGCCGGGCGCCCGGACGGCCCGCACGCCCGCGCAGGTCGGCGAGCTCGTCGTCGCCGAGCTCGTGGGCGTCGTCGACGACCGTGACGTCCTGCCCGGCGCCGGCCTCGGTCCACACCCGGACCAGCTCGCGCAGCACGGTCGACTTGCCCGCACCGGCGGGGCCGGTGACGGCCACCAGGCGCGGTGCGTCCGGGTCCTCGGCGACGGCCCGGACCAGCGCGACCGCGGCGGGGGCCCCGGCGAGCGGGCCGGTCGACGCGGCGGGCGTGGGGGACGTCGTCGGTGCCGCCATCCTCGTCCGCCCCTCCCGCCGCCCGATCGGGTCGCCCGATCGGGGACGGCCGAGGCTATCGGGTGCGGTGTCCGGTTCCTCCGCCGGACCCGGCAGGATCACCGGAGTGCGTGACCACGTGTGGGCGATCGTGCTGGCGGGCGGCCGGGGGCTCCGTTACGGCCGGCTGAAGCAGCTCGACGAGCTGGCCGGGTCCCGGCTGGTCGACCACACCGTCGCCGCCGCCCGGCGCACCTGTGACCGGGTCGCGCTGGTGCTGCCGTCCGGGGTGGACTGGGACGGCGAGCCGGTCGACGCGCTCGCCGTCGGCGGGGACCACCAGTCGGAGTCCCTGCGGGCCGGGCTGGCCGTCGTGCCCGTCGAGGCGGGGGTCCTGGTTCTCGCCGACCCGGCGCACCCGCTCGCCGCCGACCGGATCTTCACCGAGGTGGTCGAGGCCGTGCGGGCGGGCGCCGACGGGGCGGTGCCGGTCGTCCCGCTGCTGGAGGTGGTGCAGCGGGTGCGCGACGGCGTCGTCGTCGACACCCTCCCCAAGCAGGACGCGGTGGTCACGCAGTCGCCGCAGGCGTTCCGCGCGGACGTGCTGCGTGCCGCGCACGCCGACGCGCCCCGGCCGGTGGAGAACTCCGGGATGCTCGCCGCGCTCGGCCACCGCGTGGTGACGGTGCCGGGGGACCCGGCGAACCTGCACGTCGCAAGCCCGGAGGACCTGGCCGTCGTGCGACGCCTGGCTACACCGCCAGCAGCTCGGTCGAGGTGAGCCCCAGCTCGTCGAGCGTGGCACGCACCTCGCCGGTGTAGACCGGGTTCATCAGCAGTACCGACCGCGGGGGCGAGTCCAGCAGGTCCTTCGGGGCGCGGATCGGCAGCCCGAGCCCGCCCATGAACCGCCCCTGCAGGCCGGGGTTGATGTCGACGACCGCGCCGACCGCGCCGGTCCCCTCCGCCCCGCCCTCGACGACGTTGAGGAAGGTCAGCCCCTTCGCCCCGCCACCCCAGACGACCACCTCGTCGCCGGTCGCGGCCCGGTCGCCGAGCCACTCCCGCCACCGTCCGACCTGGTCCGACACCCGGGTCGCGAAGTCCCGGCAGGCGCCGCGCAGCGCCTCGCGCAGGTGCGGCTCCAGCTCGGGCGCGCCCGGCGTCCCCTCCGGCCCCGCCTCGGCCACGACGTACTGGTCGGCGTAGGTCAGCCGCACCTGCGGGTCGGAGAAGCCGACCCCGGTCAGGAACGTCCGCATCGTCGCCGGGGTGAAGTAGGAGCAGTGCTCGTACTGCAGATCCCAGAAGGCACCCTCGTCGAGGATCCGGCCCAGGTCGGGCACCTCGGCGAGCAGCGCCCGGCCGCCGCCGCGACGCAGCCCGGCGTACAGCTCCGCGCCGAAGACGGCGAGGTCGGGGATGTGCTCCAGGGTGTGCCGGCAGACCAGTGCGGCGGTGTCCGGCTCGACCTGGTCACGGGCGAACTCCGCGGGGACGGCGGTGAGCCGGTCCGCCAGCTCCGGGCGGACCCGCTGCGGCACGAAGTGCGGGTCGATCCCGGTCACCCGGCCGACGCCGGCGCCGAGCAGCTCGGCGGCGAAGTCACCGGATCCGCACCCCACCTCGACGACGTGCCGCCCGGCCAGCCCGAACCGCGCCACCCAGTCCGCGGTGACCTCCGCGGCGTAGGCGGCGAAGCGGGGTGAGTGGTGCTGGGACTCCTCGTGGTCGCCGGTGTAGTCGAGCAACCCCGGGTCGAAGTCGCGGTTGAACACCAGCCCGCAGCGCTCGCACAGCACGAGCACCTGGTCACCGGTGGCCACGGAACGCGCCGAGACCGGGTCGGGAAGCACCGCGGTGCCGTGCACCGGCAGCCCGGTCGCGGAGAAGAACGGGTCGCTCGCGGGCGCGTCGCACGCGGGGCAGCGGTTCAGCACCGGGCGAGACTAGCGGCAGGCCGTCACCCGTCCGTGCGCGCGCTCCGCCCGGGGCCGGGCCCTCAGCGGTTCAACACGCCCTGCGGGTCCTGCGCGTCCGGGACGGCGCTGCCGGAGGTCCCGAGCAGCTTCTGCCACTGCGGGTGGTCGACGACGTCGGGCACGCTCTCCACCCGTCGTGCCGCCGCGAGCACCTCGACGGCACGGGCGGCGTCGTCCTCGGTGCCCGCGCGCACCGTGCGGGCCAGCTCCGGCCAGGTCTCCCCGCCGAGCAGGCCGTTGACGTCGTCGGCGCGGTGCGCGCGCTGGAACTCACTCACCGCGGCCGCGGTGCGGTCGTCGAACCGGCCGTCGGGCTTCCCGGTCAGCGACCCGGCGTCGCGCAGCAGGTACTGGGCCGCCTCGACCATCGGGCCGCGATCGCCGGTGCGCAGCAGCGGCCAGCTCGCCTTGGTCGACTGGGTGCGCGAGAGCCGCCTGCCCAGCAGCCCCGCCACCTCGCGGCGCAGCCGGGGCAGCGCGGCGTAGAGACGGTCACCCGGGCAGAGGGTGTTGCGGTAGTCGCGGTGGCCGTAGAGCTCGGTCGGGGCGATGCCGTAGCGCAGGCAGATGTAGGCGCAGGTGACGCGCAGCGAGTTCCACAGCGCCGGGGTCGGGTCGACCCCCATGTAGGTGCCCTCGTTCTCGATGCCGATCGCGATGACGTTCTGGCCGGGCGAGTGCGCCCCCTCGACGACGCGGCGGCCCCCGTTCAGCTCGCCGAGGCTCCAGAGCCTGCCCTCCATCACGTGCCCGCCGCGCGAGATGGTGAAGTGCTGCCCCGAGTCGAGCCAGCCGTTGCGGTCCATGTGGTGGTTCTGGATCGCCCTGGCCATCCGGTGCGCGGCGCCGACGCTGTAGTCGTTCGTGTTCGCCCCGGCCGTGTGGTGAACCAGGATCCGGATCGGGCGCCGGTCCCAGATCTTCGGCGGGAACTTCGGCTTGCGCGCGCCCCACTCGAGGCAGCGCGCGATGTAGGGGACCGGCACGCCCTCGGCGAGCGGACCGGCACCGGCCGGGCCGGGCATGCCGTCCGGCCCCGGGACGGCCGACGGGCCGGGCACCGGACCCGTGGCGGGCGGAGCGGGGTCGGTGGTCGGCGGTGGCCCGGCGAACGCCCGGCCGGGCAGGACCAGGCCCGCGCCGGCGACCGCACCCCCGACCAGCAGCCCGCGGCGGCTCCAGCTCTGTCCCGGCTCGCCCATCGCTGCTGCCCCCTTCGGCGGCGCCGCCGGCACCGCCTCCGTCACACACGCCACATACGTCCCGTGCGACTCCGCATTCTCTCGGTTCACGCGAAAAGGACGGCGCGGGCGCGCCGGTCGAGCGCGTCACACGGGTGGGCGGTCCCTGACGACGCAGCTGCACCTTGCTCTTGTTACCGGTCAGTAATACTCTGGAGTCAGTTACCGGCCGGTAAGTCGATCGGCCCTGGCACGAACGGCGGTGAAGGACGGATGGGCCACTACAAGAGCAACGTGCGCGACCTCGAGTTCAACCTCTTCGAGGTGTTCGAGGTACAGGACCACCTCGGGACGGGACCCTTCGAGGACGTCGACGTCGACACCGCCAAGGGCGTGCTGTCGGAGCTGTCGACCGTCTGCACCGGCCCGCTCGCCGAGCACTACGCCACGATCGACCGCAACCCGCCGGTCTTCCACCCCGAGGACCACACGGTCACCACCCCGCAGGAGCTCAAGGACGCCTACAAGGTCCTCTGGGACGGCGAGTGGTGGCGCCTCGGCCTGCCGAACGAGCTGGGCGGCATGGGCATCCCGCCGTCCGTGCAGTGGGCCGCCGCCGAGCTGATGTGCGGCTCCAACCCGGCCATCTTCATGTACATGGCCGGCCCGAACTTCGCCTCGATCCTCTACAAGAACGGCAACGAGGAGCAGAAGCGCTGGGCCCAGCTGATGATCGACCGCGGCTGGGGCGCCACCATGGTGCTGACCGAGCCGGACGCGGGCTCCGACGTCGGCGCCGGCCGCACCAAGGCGATCCAGCAGGACGACGGCACCTGGCACATCGAGGGCGTGAAGCGCTTCATCACCTCGGCCGAGCAGGACTTCACCGAGAACATCATGCACCTGGTGCTGGCCCGCCCCGAGGGCGGAAAGCCGGGCACCAAGGGCCTGTCGCTGTTCCTGGTGCCGAAGTTCCACTTCGACACCGAGACCGGCGAGCCGGGCGAGCGCAACGGCGCCTTCGTGACCAACGTCGAGCACAAGATGGGCCTCAAGGCCTCCACGACCTGCGAGCTGACCTTCGGTGCCCACGGCACCCCGGCCGTCGGCTGGCTGCTGGGCGACGTGCACGACGGCATCGCCCAGATGTTCCAGGTCATCGAGTACGCCCGGATGATGGTCGGCACCAAGGCCATCGGCACCCTGTCGACCGGCTACCTCAACGCGCTCGAGTTCGCCAAGGAGCGCGTCCAGGGCGCGGACCTGACGACGATGACCGACAAGACCGCGCCGCGGGTCACGATCACCCACCACCCGGACGTCCGTCGCAGCCTGATGCTGCAGAAGGCCTACGCCGAGGGCATGCGGGCCGTCTACATCTACACCGCGACGTTCCAGGACACGGTGCGCCTCGGTGGCGAGGACGCCGCGCTCGCGGAGAAGGTCAACGACCTGCTCCTGCCGATCGTCAAGGGCGTCGGCTCCGAGCGCGCCACCGAGCAGCTCGTGCAGTCGCTGCAGACCCTGGGCGGGTCGGGCTTCCTGCAGGACTACCCGATCGAGCAGTACATCCGGGACGCCAAGATCGACTCCCTCTACGAGGGCACCACCGCGATCCAGTCCCAGGACTTCCTGTTCCGCAAGATCGTCCGGGACAACGGCCAGGCGCTCGCGCACGTCGCGGGCGAGGTCCAGGCGTTCATCGACTCCGACGCGGGCAACGGCCGGCTCAAGGAGGAGCGCGAGCTCCTGCGTACCGCGCTGACCGACGTGCAGGGGATGCTCGGCACGCTGACCGGCTACCTCTACGGCTCCACCAAGGACGTCACCGAGCTGTACAAGGTCGGCCAGCACACCGTGCGGCTGCTGATGGCGGTCGGCGACCTGCTCGTCGGCTGGCTGCTGCTGCGCCAGGCCACCGTCGCGCTCGCCGCGCTGGGCACCGACGGCGTCTCCGCGAAGGACCGGGCCTTCTACGAGGGCAAGGTCGGCGTCGCGACCTTCTTCGCGAAGTCCGTGCTGCCCCGCCTGACCTCGGACAAGGCGATCATCGCGAACGCCGACAACGAGCTCATGGAGCTCGACGAGGCCTCGTTCTGATCCGGCCCCGATGACGAAGGGCCCCGGGCGCGGACTCCCCGCCCGGGGCCCTTCCTCGTCGTGCCCCTACTGCGCGATGTAGCTCTCCAGCTGCTCGCGCTCCTGCTCCAGCATGTCCATCCGGGCCTTGACCAGGTCGCCGATGGACACGATCCCGGCCAGCGCCCCGTCGACGATCACCGGCAGGTGCCGCACCCGGCGGTCGGTCATGATCCGGGCGAGGTCGCCGACGCCGTCGTCGGGCGAGCAGGTGACCACCTCGGTGGTCATCACCTCGGCCACCCGCGCGTCGAGCAGCGCGGCACCGTGGCTGTGCAGCCGACGCACCACGTCCCGCTCGGAGACGATGCCGACCAGACGGTCCCCGTCGACGACGGGCAGTGCGCCGAGGTTCCGCTCGGCGATCGCGCGCAGCACCTCGCCCATCGAGTCCTCCGGCGCCACGGTGCTGACCGCGCTGCCCTTGTTCCTCAGAACGTCCGCGATGCGCATGGGGTACCCCGATCCCTCGCTGTCCGACGACTGGAGGGATCAGGGTACGAATGTGACCTGGGTCTCGTCATCCCCTGACGGGGACGATCACCGGATCAGCCGCCGCACTGCACGATCGGCTGAGGGTTGTACTTGACCGTCCGCGTCTTGCTGGTCGTCTCCCCGGTCTGCACATTGCGCATGGTCCGGGTGTCGGTCGCGGTGAAGCCGGGCGAGCCCTTGCTGGCGCTGCACGGCTGACCGGCCGGGATGTTGACGACCTGCGGCTGGGTCGGGTTCGTCCGCGGCCCGGTCGCCGAGGTGACCTCGTACATCTTCTGCCCGATGAACGAGACGGTGACGTTGCTGGGCGTCCACGCCGTGCGGATCAGCACCGGGGTCGGGCCGTCGTTGCGGAACTTGACGTCGATGAGGTCGTTGAAGACCGTCGCCTCGCGGGCCACCGGGTAACGACTGATGTAGTAGCTGTGCTCCTTGTGCTCGACGTCGGTCATACCGGCGAAGTACGACGCGTTGTACAGCGTCGTCGCGAGCTGGGAGACACCACCACCGACGCCGCGCGCCGGGTGGCCGTCCTCGATGATGCCGGCCTCGACGTAGCCGTTGGCGGCGTTGCGGGGGTTGCTGACGCCGTTGAGGCTGAACGTCTCGCCGGGCTGCACGATCTGGCCGTTGATGGCCTCGGCCGCGCGCTTGATGTTCTGCCCCGAGTCGGCGGCGAACCCGCCGGTGGTGAACGTCGAGATCTCGGTGGCGTTGCCCAGCGACTCCAGGTCGGCCGTGGTGATCTCGGCCGGCTTGTTCGCGTAGACCGCCGCGACGGTGCGCTCGCCCTGGCCGGTGAGGATCGGCAGCACGTTCGCGAAGGTGGCGTCGTAGTCGACGCCGCGCCCGTCCTGCGACGGGACGACCCGCGGCGGGGTCGCGGCGAAGTCGAGCTGGGCGTCGACGCCGGGCTTCTCGGTGCTCGCCAGCTGCGGCTGCGCGATGTCCTCGAGGGTCTTGTTCGCGATCACCGGCTTCAGCTTCACGGGCCCCTCCGGGTCCGCGGTGAAGCTGAGCGCGGTCGTGATGTCCTCCGGGGTGATGGTCGCGTTCGCGCCCTCACCGGTGATCGTCAGCGGGCCGGCGACGGCGGGCTTGGCGACCTCGTCGATCGCCTTCTGCACGTCGGCCGGGGTCGTGACGGCCTGCTCGACGATCAGCGGGAGCTGCACCGGCTCGCCGGAGGCCCACTGCTCCTCGACGACGCCGACGGCCGCGTCGACGTCGAGCTGCTGGCCGGGCTCCGGCGCGACCGGGGTCGGGGTGACGCCCTGCCACTGGACCGAGCCCTCCTTGGGCTCCTTCATGACCAGCGGGGCCATCTGCTCCAGCGCGGTGCGCACGGCGCGGTCGTCGGCGGAGTTGACCACCCCGACCTCACGGGTGGTGAAGAACGAGGAGATCCGGGTGATCGGGTTCAGCGGCTGCTCGCCCGCCTCGTCGAGGGTGCGCGCGTAGTCGACCTGCAGGCCCGCTGCCTTCGGGTCGATCTCGGAGCGGACCTCACCGGCCTGGACCGGCACCGGCGCGGAGGAGCGGGGCTCGATCGCGGCCTGCAGCGTCTCCGTGGCCTGGGCGCGCGACATGCCGCCGATCTGCTGACCGGCGACGACGACGCCACGCGGCACGCTGCCGGAGCTCAGCGCGAGGTCGCCGACGTAGCCGAGGACGAGCACGCCGAGCGCGGCGGCCGCGACGATCAGGCCGACCGGGCGCTTGCGCTGCGGGCCGTCACCGCCCTCGCCGTCGCCGTGCCCGTCGCCACCACCGGGGCCGCCGGGACCACCGGGGCCTCCCGGCCCACCCGGACCGGTCGCGCCCGCGGGGCCGGTCGCGCCGGCACCGACGACCGCGGTGCCCGCGCCCGGGCCGCCGGTGTGGATGCGGGCGGTCTGCTCCGCGGCGTCGCCCGCGGGCGGCATCGCGGCCGCGGCCGGGGTGACCCGGGGCAGGACCTGGGTGCGCTGCTCGCTGAGCGGAGCGACGCGGACGGTGTCCTGGTCCTGCCCCTCGGGGGTGGGGGGGACCGGGCGGGTCGCGTCCGGCGCACCGGCCGCCCGGGGGCCGGGCTGCGGCGCGGCGGAGCCCGCGGGGGCCGGGGCGCCGCCGGACGGCTGCGGGGCGACCGGGCCGGACTCCGGGCGCTGCGGCGCGGGGGCCTGCTGGTGCGGAGCGGGCGACGGGGCGGCCGGGCCGTCCGCGGTGGTCGCCTGCCCGACGACGGTGCGGGCCGCGGGGGACTCCGGCGGCGCCTGCTCAGCGGCCTCGGCCGGGTCGGCGGGACCGGACACGTCGGCGGCCGGGACCTCGGTGGCGCCCTGCGGCGCGGGGGCGCCCTGCGGCGCCTGCGGCGAGGCGGGGGCAGCGGGACCTGGCGCGGGACGGCGGGCGGGCATCACGGGGCGACCGGCACCGGCGGCGTCACCGCTCTGCGGGTCTCCCGGCTCCGGCGCGGACGTCACCGGCCGCTCGTCCGCGTCGTCGGACGAGGGAGGGCGCTCGGGCATGACGTGGGACTTCCTTTCCGCACTGCCATCGACTCTGTCATCGCGACCGGCGTCGTCGACTGCGTCGACACCGCTGTCGAACCGGGTGGGCCGCGGGTCCGTGCGGACCGGCGCGACCCGGGGGGTCAGAGGTAGAGACCGGTCCCGTGCTGGGTGGCCTCGGAGGCCACCGCGTGCAGGTCCCGCTCGCGCATGACCAGGTGCCCGACGCCGGCGATCTCGACTTCGTACTGGTCCTCCGGGGCGAGCAGGACGCGGTCGCCGGCCTTCACCGTGCGCACGTGCTGTCCCACCCCGACCACCTCTCCCCAGACCAGACGCTTGGCGACCTGTGCGGTTGCCGGGATCACGATTCCGGCCGAGCTCCGTCGCTCGCCGGAACCCTCGACCCTCTTGATCATGACCCGGTCATGGAGCATCTGGATCTCGAGTTTGGGCTCGGCCACCGGGCCGATGCTACGGGTGACCCCTGACGCCCCCGGCGGCGCCCGGCACAAGCGAGAGCATGCCCCGAACGTGGAACGCCCCGCGGCGCTACCGAGTCGGGGGTCGGGTGGCGCCGCGGGGCTCAGCAGGGGTTTCGCACCGATACGACGATCTGTTACACCGCAAACAGTTTTCACTCGTCCGGAGCAGCGGGGCTCAGGTGTTGGCGAGCAGGTACCGCCCGAAGTGCGGCACGGTGAAGGCGATCTGGCCGCGCTGGGCGGAGAACACCAGACCCTTCTTGAGCAGGCTGTCGCGCGCCGGGGACAGCGACGACGCGCGCCGGTCCAGGTGCTTGGCCACCAGCGACGTCTCGACGGGGTGGTCCTCCCCGTCGGTCAGCTCGGCCATCGCCCGCAGGTACTCGCGCTCCGCGGGCGTCGCCCGCTCGAAGCGCGAGCCGAAGAAGCCGACCGCGAGCTCGGCCTCGGCCTCGGGGGCGGCCATCTCGACGTCCTTCACGCCGATCGGGCTGGTCGGTGCGGCGTCCCAGGCGGCCTTGCCGTAGGCCTGCACGAAGTAGGGGTAGCCGCCCGAGCGGACGTAGAGGTCGTCGAGGGCCTCCTGGTCGAAGGTCGCCTCCTCGCGCTCGGCCGGGGCGATCAGCGCGAAGTCGGCGTCGGAGCGGTCCAGCCGGTCGATCCGCGAGTACTTGAACAGCCGCTCCGAGTAGGACTTCGACGCCGACAGCACCGCGGGCAGGTGCGGCAGCCCCGCCCCGACGACGACGAGCGGCACCCGGGCCTGGGACAGCTCGTGGCAGGCGGCGCAGAGCGCGGAGACGTCCTCGGGCCGCAGGTCCTGCATCTCGTCGATCAGCAGCGCGATGCCGGAGCCGACGTCCTGGGCCAGCTCCGCGACCTCGGTGAACAGCTCGACGAGGTCGATCTCGATGTCCCCGGAGTCCGCGCGCCCGTTCTTCACCGGGACGTCGATGCCGGGCTGCCAGCGCTCCCGCAGCTTCGTGCCCTCGGGCGACGACCGCAGCGCGAACGCCTTGAGCACGCCCAGTACCTCGTCGATGCGCTCGGGGGCCCGGTGCCGGACGGCGAGGTCGCGGATCGCGCGGTGCAGCGCCGCGGACAGCGGACGGCGCAGGTCGGCGTCCGGGCGGGCCTCGATCTTCCCGGCGCCCCAGCCGGCGTGCATCGCCATCGAGCGCAGCTCGCCGAGCAGCACCGTCTTGCCGACGCCGCGCAGCCCGGTGAGCACCAGGCTCCGCTCCGGGCGACCGCGGGCGACCCGCTCCAGGACGATCTCGAAGGCGTCCACCTCTCGGTCCCGGCCGGCCAGCTCCGGCGGGCGCTGCCCGGCGCCGGGGGCGAACGGGTTGCGCACCGGGTCCATGCGAGGACGGTATCCGTCGCTCTTCGGAATTCCGTAGACGACGACGGCGTGTCGCGGCCCCGCCACCCGGGCGGCCCAGCGACGACCTCGGTCACACAGCGTGGTCACGATGCCCGTCCGGGCCGGCTCCGGCATCGCCCGTGCGGTCCGCCGCGAACGCACCGTGCGAGCGGGGCCGATGAATGCCGACGTTGTCCTCACGATCCGGTGGCCCGCGCCCGGCGACCTTCCGCGACCGCGGTTGACCAGCAACACTCTGAGGCGTGCACCACCCTGTCGCACGTGACTACGCCCGGGAGGAGAGCGCTGTGGGCCGACACCGCGGACGGCACCGCGCCGACCGGATGCATCACTCGACGCTGCGGATGAAGCCGATCACGCTGCGTCGCCGACGGCTGGAGAGCCTGCGCAGCCTGCTCGCAGGAGCGCGCCCCGGCTGGTGAGAAGGACGGCGGGGGCGACCCCCGAACGCCCCCGCCGTCCACCACCCCGACCCGGACCTGCCGCGCCCGGCCGTCGCACCCCCGGTGCCGCCGTCACACCCTCCGCACGGGGTGCGGAGACCGCGTGCGGGGTGCGCCGGGCGACCACGCGTCGCGAGTCCCCGTGACGGGTCAGGTGCGGCCGGGACCGTCCACGACCTCGCCGTCGACGACCGGTCCGGTGCCCGCGGCGGGGCCGGTGATGCGCGGGTACGCGCGCGCCGAGCGCGGCTCGGTGACGGTCTCCCCCTCGACCACGGTCGCGCCGTAGCGGATCCGCGCGGTGCGCAGACTCGGTGCGGCCCGCTCGGCGGCGTTCACCATGCGACGCCGGACCAGGGCCCGCGTCGGGGGGAACACCAGGGCGAGACCGAGCACGTCGGTGATCAGGCCCGGCAGGAAGATGAGGATGCCACCGGCGGCGACGAGCAGCCCGTCGGTCGCCTCCTCGTGCGCCAGCTTCCCGCGCTGCACAGCGGTGGCGAGCGCGCGGGCGGCGCGGACGCCCTCCCGGCGGGCGAGCAGGAGCCCGATCACGGACCCGGCGAGCAGGACCAGCAGGGTCCAGCCCAGTCCGATCCACGCGATCAGCCCGGCGAGCGCGACGATCTCGAGCACGACGTAGAGCAGCACGAACGGCATGCCCGTACAACGCACGGGCATGCCGTTCTGCTCCCGGATCGCCCGAATTCCCCGGATCGGTCCCCCGGGATCCTCGGATGATCTCCCCAGGTCACCAGGTGAAGGCGACCCCGGGGTCGTGCAGCAGCGCGCCGACGTCGGCGAGGAACCGCGAGCCCTCGGCCCCGTCGACGAGGCGGTGGTCGAACGAGAGCGCCAGCCGGCACACGGTGCGCACGGCCAGCTCGCCGTCGACGACCCAGGGGGCGGGCTTGATCGACCCCACCGCGAGGATCGCGGCCTCGCCGGGGTTGATGATCGGCGTCCCGGTGTCGACGCCGAGCACGCCGACGTTGGTGATCGTGAACGTGCCCCCGACCAGGTCGGCCGGGGCGGTCCGGCCCGCACGGGCGGTGTCGGTGAGCGTCGTGAGCGCGTCGGCCATGCCGCGCAGGGTGAGCGTGTCCGCGTCGCGGATCTTGGGGACGACGAGCCCACGCGGCGTCGCGGCGGCGATGCCGAGCTGGACGCGGGCGTAGTAGACGATCTCGCCGGCGCGCTCGTCCCAGCCGGCGTTGACCGCCGGGGTCCGCGCGGCGGCGAGGCAGGCCGCCTTCGCGACGAACGCCAGCGGGGTCAGCTTGACCCCGGCGAACTCGCGCGAGGCCCGCAGCCGGTCGCGCAGGGCCATCATCTCGGTGACGTCGACGTCGAGGAACTCGGTGACGTGCGGCGCGGTGAACGCGCTCGCGACCATCGCCGCGGCGGTGGCCTTCCGGACGCCGCGGATGGGCTCACGCCGGTCCTCGGTGGGCCGGGCGATGGTCGTGCCCGGCCCGGCGGCGGTGCCCGGCCCGGCGGCGGTGCCCGGCCCGGCGGCGAGTCCCGGGTCGCCGGGGCCCGAGCCGTCCGGCGCGGCACCGGAGGTCGCGGCGCCGGCGAGATACCCGGCAGCGGCGCCCCCCGCGGCGGGACCACCGGCAGCGGCACCTGCCGCGGCGAGGCCCCCGGCGACCGGCGACCCGGCGGACGTGCCGGCAGCGCCCGCTCCGGCGCCCCGGTCGTCGCCCGCAGCGCCGTTCCCGGCACCCGTGAGCCCGGCCCCCGACGCGGCGGCGTGCACGTCCTCCCGGGTGACCCGGCCGTCCCGCCCGGTCCCCGTCACCGCCCGCAGGTCGACGCCGAGCTCCCGTGCGAGCAGCCGGACCGGCGGCGGAGCGAGCGGGACCCGGGCGGCACGCGGTCCGACCGCGTCGCCCCCGGCCCGGCCGTCGGAGCCCCCGGCCCGTCCGTCGGAGCCCCCGGCTCCCGGGTCGGCTCCGGTGGACGTCCCGGGAGCGGCCTGCTCGGGCGACCCGAGCGACTGCTGGGGCGACGGGACGGGGGCCGCGCCCGGCCCCGGGGCGTCCGGGACCCCGGCGGCGACGGGGGCCCCCGCGGCGACGGACCCGGCCGGCGCAGCGGAGGCGGTGGGCTCGCGCCGGGGCCGTCGCCGGGCGGAGCCCTGCCGCGGCCCGTACCCGACGAGCGTCGCGATCCGTCCGTCCCTGCCCGCCTCACCGATCTTCGCACCGGTGTCGGCGCCGGCGTCGGGCGCGGACCCACCGGTCTCGATCGCGATGATCGGCGTCCCCACCGCGACGGTCGCGCCCGGCTCGGCCAGCAGTTCCCCGACCGTCCCGGCCCACGGCGAGGGAAGCTCCACGGCCGCCTTCGCCGTCTCGATCTCCACGATCACGTCGTTCACCGCGACCGTGTCCCCGGGCGCCACCCGCCAGGCGACGATCTCGGCCTCGGTCAGGCCCTCGCCGACGTCGGGCAGTTTGAAGTGCTCACGCATGTGCTCCTCCTCACCAGGCCAGGGAACGGTCGACGGCATCGAGCACCCGGTCCAGGTCCGGCAGGTACTCGTCCTCCAGCCGCGACGGCGGGTAGGGCGTGTCGAAACCGGTCACGCGGAGCACCGGTGCCTCCAGCGAGAAGAAGCACTCCTGCTGGATCCGGGCGGCGACCTCGGAGGTCACCGACGACTCCGCGGGCGCCTCGGACACCACGACCAGCCGTCCGGTGCGGCGCACCGAGTCCGCGACCGGCCCGAGGTCGAGCGGGGACAGCGACCGCAGGTCGACCACCTCGAGCTCGCGGCCCTCCTCGGCGGCCGCGGCGGCCGCGTCGAGGCAGGTCCTCACCATCGGCCCGTAGGTGGCGACGGTCAGCGTCGAGCCCGGCCGCACCACCCGCGACGCGTGCAGCGGGTACGCCGACGCCAGGTCGGCGCCGTCGAGCCCGCCCTTCTCCCAGTACCGGCGCTTCGGCTCGAAGAAGATCACCGGGTCGTCCGAGAGGATGGCCTGCTGGATCATCCAGTGCGCGTCCGACGGGGTCGAGCACGTGACCACTTTCAGGCCCGCGACGTGTGCGAACAGCGACTCGGGCGACTCGGAGTGGTGCTCGACGGCACCGATCCCGCCGCCGTAGGGGATCCGGACGACGACCGGCACCGGCACCCGGCCCTGGGTCCGGTACCGCAGCTTCGCCAGCTGGGACACGATCTGGTCGTAGCCGGGGAAGACGAACCCGTCGAACTGGATCTCGCAGACCGGCCGGAAGCCGCGCACCGCGAGCCCGATCGCGGCGCCGATGATCCCGGACTCCGACAGCGGGGTGTCGAGCACGCGCTGCTCGCCGAAGTCCTTCTGCAGCCCGTCGGTGATGCGGAAGACGCCGCCGAGCCGGCCGACGTCCTCACCCATGACCAGCACCTTGGGGTCGCGCTCCATCGCGGCACGCAGGCCGTCGTTGAGCGCCTTCGCCATCGTGGTCGGCACGGCTCAGTCCTCCTGGTCCGCGAACGACGCGTGGTAGGCCAGGAACTCCTCGCGCTGGCGCTCCACCGTCGGCGACGCCTCGGCGTAGACCTGGGAGAACATCCGCTCCGGACCGGGCTGGGCCATCGCCCGGCAGAACGCCCGCATCCGCTCGCCGAGCTCGTCGGCCTCGGCCTCGACGGCGTCGAAGAAGTCGGCGCCGACGCCGTGCCGGCGGGTCAGGTGCACCCGGACCCGCTCGATCGGGTCCTTGAGCTTCCACAGCTCGACCTCGTCGGCGAGCCGGTAGCGGGTCGCGTCGTCGGAGGTGGTGTGGGAGTCCATCCGGTAGGTGAACGCCTCGATCAGCACCGGGCCGTTGCCGGTGCGGCACTCGTCGAGCGCCCAGCGGGTGACGGCGAGGCAGGCGAGGACGTCGTTGCCGTCCACCCGGACGCCGGGGAAGCCGTAGCCGCGGGCGCGCTGGTAGAGCGGCACCCGGGTCTGACGCTCGGCCGGCACCGAGATCGCCCACTGGTTGTTCTGGCAGAAGAAGACCAGCGGCGCGTCGTAAGCGGCGGCCCAGACGAAGCCCTCGTGGACGTCGCCCTGGCTGGTGGCGCCGTCGCCGAAGTAGCAGATGGTGGCCTCTCCGGTGTCCCGGTCGCCGACCTTCGACTCGAAGCGCTGGCCCATCGCGTAGCCGGCGGCGTTGAGGCACTGGTTGCCGATGACGATCGTGTACGGGTGGAACCGGGTCGCGACCGGGTCCCAGGTGCCGTGGTCGGTGCCGCGGAAGATGCCGAGCAGCTCGGTCGGGTCGACCCCGCGGCACCAGGCGACGCCGTGCTCGCGGTAGCTGGGGAAGCACATGTCCTCGGGTGCGAGCGCGCGGCCGGAGCCGACCTGCGCGGCCTCCTGGCCGAGCAGCGGCACCCAGAGGCCGAGCTCGCCCTGGCGCTGCAGGGAGTTGCCCTCGCGGTCGGCCCGCCGGACCAGGACGAGGTCGCGGTAGAGCGACTGCAGGTCCCCGGCGGTGATGTCGGCGGCGTAGCGGTCGAAGCGCTCGTCGGGCACCCGCTCGCCCTCGGGGGTGAGCAGCTGGACGAGCTCCGGCCCGCCCTCGTCGACGCCCTTCAGCCCGGCGACGACCTGGTCGTGGCTGGGCCGGGATCGCGGATCGGTCGGTATCCACGCCTGGGGTACGTCCACGGCAGACCTCCTCGGTCGCACCGGGCGGGATCACGCCCGGGAGCGTCGGCTCCGGGCCCGTGCGGGTGGTGCGGGCCCCGGGACGCGCAGGGGCGTCACCGCCGATCCTGGCACGTCACCGGCCCCGAGGAGAACCGGTGCCGCGCAGGTCGACGGGTGGACGACGGATCGTCGGACGTCCACAGACGACGGTCCCGGCACCCGGCCGGGACCGTCGCGGGAGCGGGTCAGGCGCCGTGCGGGCGCTCCGGGTCCGGCGGCGGGAACGCCGGGGGCTGCTGCGGGGTGCGCTGCGTCGGCGCGTCCGCACCGCCCGCCGGGTACGGCGGGTTCCCGGCGGCCGGGCGGCCCGGGGCGGGCGGGGTGGTGCCCGGCGCGCCGTAGCCGTAGCCGGGCTGCGGGATGCCCGCCGCGTCCTTCGCCTTGCGCGCGGCCCCGGCGATCTGGTTCGTGTACTTGCCCTTGGTCTGCTTGTCGACGAACTGGGCGGCGGAGTCGAGGGCCTTGCCCGCCTTGTCCGGGTTGGACCGGGCGTAGCGGCGGGCGGCCTCGACCGCTCCTGCCAGAACGGTGAGTCTGCGGAACAGCGACATCGTGGAGGACCTCCGTGACGGTGCGGCACCGCGTCGATCCCGCGGCGCTCGGTCGTCGCACCAACAGTAGGCGAACGGGCACGGACCGGCGCGGCGTTCCACCGGCGTACGACGAGCACGTAACGGATCGACCGTGCGGGCGGCGGTGACCCGTCGGCAAGTGGCAGGATCCCCGCCGTTCGACCCCGCCTCACCTGGAAGGCAACCGCATGACGACT
This sequence comes from Pseudonocardia sp. ICBG1034, assembly GCF_020131375.1. NCBI lineage: Bacteria > Bacillati > Actinomycetota > Actinomycetes > Pseudonocardiales > Pseudonocardiaceae > Pseudonocardia > Pseudonocardia sp. ICBG1034. The sequence goes on along the minus strand of NZ_JAHLEK010000015.1, from coordinate 160,811 downwards.
GCGAGGACCCGCAGTGTCCGTTCCCTGACCGGGATCGCGCTGTCCGCACTGACCGCACTGGTCCTGACCGGCTGTGGTGCCGGCGGCGACGGCAGCGGGGGAGGTGGCTCCGCCGAGGCCACCGGCACCGATGCGCCGATCCCGGCCGTCGCCGAGGACGACCGGCTCGCGGCGATGGTGCCTGCCGAGGTGCGGCAGGACGGCACGTGGGTCGTCGGCACCGACCCGACCTACCCGCCGAACGAGTTCACCGCGCCCGACGGCACCACGATCATCGGGATGGAGGTCGACCTCGGCAACGCCATCGCCCAGAAGCTGGGTCTGACCGCGAAGTTCGAGCAGAGCCAGTTCTCCGGGATCATCCCGGGCATCACCGGCGGCCGCTACGAGGCCGGCATCTCGTCGTTCACCATCAACGACGAGCGCACCACGGTGCTCGACATGGTCGGCTACTTCTCCGCGGGCACCAGCCTCGCCACCCGCAAGGGCAACCCGGACGGGATCGACCCGAACGACCTCTGCGGCAAGGCCGTCGGCGTCCAGCAGGGCACAGTGCAGGTCGAGGACGTGCAGGCCCGCACCACGAAGTGCACCGACGAGGGCAGACCGGCCATCCAGGTCACCGAGCTGCAGGCCCAGACCGACGTGACGCTCGCGCTGAACTCGAACCGGATCGTCGCGATGCTCGCCGACTCCCCGGTCGCGGCCTACGCGCAGACCACCACGAACGGCGCCGTCGAGGTCGTCGGGCAGCCCTATGACACCGCCCCGTACGGCGTCGCGCTGAAGAAGAACGACGGCCAGTACGCCCAGGCCGTGCAGGGCGCCGTCCAGTCGCTGATCGACGACGGCACCTACACGAAGATCCTCGACAAGTGGAACGTCGCCAACGGCGCCATCGCCACGTCCTCGATCAACGGTGGCTGAGCCGGCGACCACCGGCGCCCGCCCCGAGCCCCGCGACGCGGTCGCCGTCCGGCACCCCGGACGGTGGGTCGCGATCGCGGTGCTCGCGGTCCTGGGCGCGATGCTGGTCAACACCCTGCTGACCAACGAGAACTTCGGGTGGCCGATCGTCGCCCAGTACCTGTTCTCCGCGCCGGTGCTGAACGGCTTGGCGAACACCCTCGTGCTCACCGTGCTGTCGATGCTGATCGGCATCGTCGGCGGCGTCGGGCTGGCCGTCATGCGGCTGTCGCCGAACCCGGTGCTGTCCGGGGTGGCCGGGGTGTACCTGTGGCTGTTCCGCGGCACCCCGCTGATCGCACAGCTGCTGTTCTGGAGCTTCCTGTCGGCGCTCTACCCGAACCTGTCGCTGGGCATCCCGTTCGGCCCGGAGTTCGTCGTGTTCGACACGAACTCGCTGATCACACCGTTCCTGGCGTGCCTGCTGGGCCTCGGGCTGAACGAGGCCGCCTACATGGCCGAGATCGTGCGCGGCGGCATCCAGTCGGTCGACCAGGGCCAGAGCGAGGCCGCCGGGGCGCTCGGCATGACCCGCGCCCAGACGCTGCGCCGGGTGGTGCTCCCGCAGGCGATGCGGGTGATCATCCCGCCGACCGGCAACGAGACCATCGGCATGCTGAAGACGACGTCGCTGGTCGTCGTGATCGGCTACACCGAGCTGCTCACCTCGGTGCAGCGGATCTACTCGACGAACTTCCAGACCATCCCGCTGCTGATCGTGGCCGCGGCCTGGTACCTGCTGCTGACCTCGCTGCTCACCGCAGGCCAGCGGGTCGTCGAACGCCGCTACGGCCGCGGAGTCGCCGGTGCCGTCACCGAGGCGACCCCGCTGGTGCGGCTGTTCTCGTTCCGGACGGGAGGGAAGACCTCGTGACCCCGATGGTCCGCGCCGAGACGGTCGGCAAGAGCTTCGGCGACGTCGAGGTGCTCCGCGGCGTCGATCTCGTCGTCGAGCCCGGGCAGGTCTGCTGCGTGATCGGGCCGTCCGGCTCGGGCAAGTCCACGCTGCTGCGCTGCATCAACCACCTCGAGACGATCGACACCGGGCGGCTGTGGGTGGGCGGCGAGCTCATGGGGCTGCGCGAGGAGAACGGGAGGTTGTACCGGCTGCGCGACTCCGCGCTCGGCAGGCAGCGCCGCGAGATCGGCATGGTGTTCCAGCGCTTCAACCTGTTCCCGCACCGCACCGCGGCGGAGAACGTGATGGAGGCGCCGGTCGTCGTCCGCCGGGAGTCCCGCGCGACCGCACGGAAGCGGGCCGTGGAGCTGCTCGGCCGGGTCGGGCTCGCCGACCGGGCCGACGCCTACCCGGCGCAGCTGTCCGGCGGACAGCAGCAGCGCGTGGCGATCGCCAGGGCGCTGGCCATGCAGCCGAAGCTGATGCTGTTCGACGAGCCGACCTCGGCGCTCGACCCGGAGCTGGTCGGCGAGGTGCTCGACGTGATGCGCGAGCTGGCCCGCGAGGGCATGACGATGATCGTCGTGACCCACGAGATGGGTTTCGCCCGCGAGGTCGGCGACGCGCTGGTGTTCATGGACGACGGCCGGATCGTCGAGTCGGGCGACCCGCGCGCGGTGCTCTCCGACCCGCAGGAGGAACGCACCCGGGCGTTCCTGTCGAAGGTGCTCTAACCGCGGGGGATGCGCCCCATCAGGAAGAACTCCGGGTTGGGGCGCAGCGCGGTCAGGTGCGCGAGCCGGTTCGACATCGCGAACAGTGCGGTGATCGCGCCGACGTCCCAGATCTCGTCCTCGGACAGCCCCGCGGCGCGGGCGTCGTCGAGGTCGGCCTCGGTGAGAGCCTCGGAGTTCCGGGCGACCAGGAGCGCCAGGTCGACGATCGCGCGCTCGCGCTCCGACAGCTCGACGGCGTAGGGGTTGGTCGCGACGCGGTCGGCGATCTCCGGGTCCTTGTAGCGGACCCGGAGGATCGCGCCGTGCGCGACGACGCAGTAGGTGCAGTTGTTCGCCCCCGAGGTGGCGACGACGACCAGCTCGCGCTCGGCCTTGGACAGTCCGTCGTCGGAGTCCATCAGCGCGTCGTGGTAGTCCAGGAACGCCCGCAGCTCCCGCGGGCGCCGCCCCAGTGCGCGGAACACGTTCGGGACGAACCCCGACCGCTCCGCGATCGCGCCGATCCGCTCCGCCAGGTCCGGCGGGAGCCCGTCGGGATCGACGTGCCCGAACCTGCTCACCTCGTGCTGTGCCATGACGCGGACGCTAGCCGTCCGGGCCGTCAGCCGGGAGCGGCGACGCCGGTCCGGTAGGCCCACACCACGGTCTGCAGCCGGTCCCGGGTCCCGATCTTCGCCATCGCCCGCCCCAGGTGCGACTTCACCGTGGACGTCTCGACGACCAGCTCGTCGGCGATCTCGGCGTTGGACAGCCCGCGGGCCAGCATCCGCACGATCTCGGTCTCGCGCGGGGTCAGCGGGGCGACCCCGCCGTCGGGCGCGGCGTCCGGGGCCGGGCGGCGACGTGCGAACTCGGCGATCACCCGGCGGGTGACGGTCTGGTCGATCAGCCCGTCACCGCGGGCGAGGCGGCGGACGGCGTCGACGAGCTCGTCGGGGTGGGTGTCCTTCAGGACGAACCCGCTCGCACCCGCCTCCAGCGCGCCGAACACGTAGTCGTCGAGGTCGAAGGTGGTGACGACGAGGACCGCCGGGACCGGGTCGTCGAGGCCGGTGATCTCCCGGGTCGCGACGAGGCCGTTGCCGCCGGGCATCCGGACATCCATGCAGACGACGTCGGGCCGGTGTGCGCGCACCAGCGCGACGGCCTCCGGCCCGCTCGACGCCTCGCCGACGACCTCGACGTCACCGGCCAGCTCCAGGAACATCCGGAACCCGGCCCGGACCACGGCCTGGTCGTCGGCCAGCACCACCCTGATCACGCGCGTCCCCCTCCGGTCTCGGGGCCGGGATCGTGCGGGACGACCAGGCGGACCCGCCAGCCGTCGTCCCCGGTCCGGCCCGCCTCGAACTCACCCCCGACCAGCTGCGCCCGCTCGCGCATCCCGGCCAGCCCGAACCCACGGGTGCCCGGCGCGCTGCCGGACTCCGGCGGGGTGCCGCGCGCGGGCCCGTTCACCACCTCGACGGCGACCCGGCCGTCGGCGTGGGTCACGGTCACCCGGACCGGGGCGCCGGCGGCGTGCTCACGGGCGTTGGCCAGTGCCTCCTGCACCACCCGGTAGCAGGTGACGTCGGCGACCGGGGACGGCTCGTCCGGGTCCCCGCGCCGGACCAGCTCGACCCGCCCGCCCAGCTCCCGGGCCTGTTCCACGAGCCCGTCGAGCTCGGCGAGGCCGGGGACCGGGGCGTCGGCCTCGGCACCGCCCGCACCCGGCTCCCGCAGCGCCCCGACGACCAGACGCAGGTCGTGCAGGGTTCGGCGACCCTGTTCCCGCAGCCGGGACGCCGTCCGGCGCGCCTCGTCCGGGTCCCGGTCCACCAGCCGCTCGACCACCGCGGCCTGCACCACCATCGCCGACAGGTGGTGCGCGGCGACGTCGTGCAGCTCGCGGGCCATCCGCGCCCGCTCCCGGGCGACGGCGGCGTCCGCCCGTTCCCGGTACGCCGCGACGACACCGGCGGTGTGCACCCGGTCGAGCTCGGCGTAGCGACGCCGGGTCCGCAGGTACACGCCCAGCAGCAGCGGGCCGCCGTAGACCAGGACCGCCGACAGCACCTGGGCGACGACCAGCCCGGCCGCGCCGAGCAGCGCACCGTCGGCCGGTCGCACCGCGATCCCGGTGAGCACCACGGTGGTCTCGACGACCGCCGCCGCGCCGACCAGGCCACCGGCCCGTCGCGTCGGGAGCCGGGACCCGCAGGTGCCGGCCGCGACCGCCGTCGCCGGGCCGCGCAGGGCCGCGCCCACCGGCAGCAGGACGACGTTCACCAGCTCCAGCCCGACCGTCAGCGCCAGGCAGACGGCCGGGGCGGTGCGGCGCAGCGCCAGCAGCAGGTTCGCCGCGGTCACCACCCCCAGGGCCAGCGCCGCCGTGCCCGGCGCCAGGCCCAGCTCCGCGGCCGGACCCGGTGCCAGCACCACCGGGGTGACCACCGCGAGCGTCCCGGCCGCGACGAGCACCGCCAGCGCGGCGTCGCGGCGTCGAGGTCCGGCCAGGCCGAGCGCGGTGAGCCGGGCGTCGAGCCGGTCCGCGCCCGTGCGGGGCGGCGGTTCGGGATGCGGGTGCATGGGGTCTCCGGCCTCGGGTGGGGTGATCGTAGGGCTCAGTAGGTGAGGCTCGGCAGCAGCAGGCCCGCCACGACCGCCACCACCGCGACGCCGGCCAGCGCGACCAGCAGCAGCACCCGGCCAATCACCGGCCACCCGCCGGCCCGGGAGCGCAGCGCGGTGACCACCCCGGCCGCCGCCACGGGCACGCCCGCCAGCCCGATCCACTGGAGCACCTGGAGCCCGCGCAGCACCGGGAGCGGCACGTCGACCAGCGACGCGATCGTGAGCACCGAGACCACCCAGCCCGTGAGCGCGACGAGCGCGGCCACCGCCGCCGCCCGGGTGAGGCCGTGCAGGACCCGGTCGGTCCGCGGCCGGGCCGCGACGACCACGCCGTACCGGCGCCGCCACAGCGCCCCCGCGGGCCGGGCGACCAGCGCGCCGAGCAGCACCACGACCGAGCCGGCCAGCACCGTGCCGAGCAGCGCCGCGTCGCGCAGCGGGCCGACCGGCAGCTCGGTGAACGCCGCGTCGTGGCCCAGCGCGGTGACCCGGCCGTCGGCGTCGGTGCGCACGGTCAGCAGCCGCTGCCCGCCGACCTCGCGCCACAGACCGGGCCGGACCTCGGCGTAGGCGGCCGGGCGGACGTCGTTCGGGGCGGGGGAGACCAGCAGCGTGCCGTCCGGGCGGGCCGCAACCCGCATCTGCCCCATCAGGTTCATCGCGCCCATGAAGGTGCTCGCCGACCGACGCGCCGACTCGTAGGTCCCCGCGATCGCGGCGGCCCGGGCCGGGGTGCCGGCGTCCGGGGCGGGTGCCGGGCCCGCCGTGCCGGGCAGGTAGCGGTCGGTGAACCCCTCGGTCACCGCGCGCCGCAGCTCCAGGGTGTCCGCGCCGCCGCGGCCGCTGCTGTTCGTCGTGACGAACACGCCGATCCGCTCGGCCGGGTACAGCTGCAGGTGCGAGTGGAACCACTGGGTGTCGCCGCCGTGGCCGAGGATCAGGTGGCCGTTGCGGCTCTCGTCGAACAGGCCGGGTGCCATCCGCGGGCCGTCGGCGAGCGCGCCGAGGGTGTCCGGGCCCAGCGCCGGGCGCTGCATCAGCGCCCACGCGGCGGGGGAGAGCAGTGGGGTCGAACCGGGCGCGCCGAGCAGGGCCGAGGCGAACCGGCCCATGTCGGTGGCCGACGCGCTGAGCGACCCGGCCGGGGCCGGGCTGACGAACTCGAACGGTGCCGGCGGGGCGTCGACGCTGGTGTAGCCCTCCGACATCGCCCCGGCGGCGGCCGCGGGCAGCGGCTGGTCGAAGGTCGCGGTCGTCATGCCGGCACGGTCGAGCACCTCGCGCTGCACGTAGCGCTCGAAGGGCTCCCCGGTGACCCGCTCGACGACGTACCCGGCCAGGCCGTAGCCGTAGTTGGAGTACGACGGCACGGTGCCGGGGGTGCCGACCTGCTCGGGTGGGTCGGTGGCGAGAAACTCCCGCAGCGACGGGCCGCCCGGCGCGGTGCGGATGAGGCCGCGGATCTGCTCCTCGAAGCCCGCGGTGTGGCTCAGCAGGTTCCGCAGGGTCACCGGGCCCCGGGGCATCGGCACGTCGATGTCGAGGTAGCGGCGGACGTCGGCGTCGAGGTCGACCAGGCCGCGGTCGGCGAGCTGCAGTACGGCGACCGCGGTGGCCACCTTCGACACCGACCCGACCCGGAACAGCGTCCGATCGGGGTCGACCGGCCTGCCCGGCCCGGCCGAGCCGTAGCCGCGGGTGGCGAGGACCTGCCCGTCGCGGACGACGGTGACCGCGGCCCCGGCGATGCCGGTCCGGTCGAGTGCGGCGGGGACGAGGCCGTCCAGCCAGGCGCCGACGTCGGCCGGGCCGAGCGGGGCGGTCGGGACGGCCGCCCGCGGGGCCGGGTCGGGGGCCGGCGCGGCCGGGGCCGCGCAGCCGCCGACCAGGGCCGCGACCAGCACGACGAGCAGGGCGATGGCGGCGGGGCCGCGGCGGGGCGGGCCGCCGGTCCGGCGTGCGGTGATCATGCCGTCGAGCCTCGCCGGGACGGGCCCCCGGCACATCGGGCACAGGTCGGCACCGCGGCCTACGACCTCCGACGGAGACCGCCCTTCCCCGCGCGAGGTCCGATCGGGGACCATGTCGCGCCATGGGAGTCCCGGAGCAGGTCCGCACGCAGCTCGCGACCTGGTGCACCGAGCAGGTACCCGACGGTGAGAGCGACCGGCGCCGGATCGCCTACACCACGGCCGGCAGCACCGTCACGATCCTCGACCGGCGGCCGCCCGCGTTCCCGGAACTGGGTGCGGCGTGGTCGTCGACGGCGCTGGCGCAGCTGCGGGCCGACGACCCCGGGCCGGGCAGCTGGACGCTGTACCGCGTCGCCGACCCCGGCTCGGGGCAGCGCTGGCAGCCGGCGGGGCCGCCGGACACCGACCCGTTCGTGCTGCTCGCGCAGGTCGCCGACGGGATCCGCGCGAGCAGCTGACGCTCAGTCCTCCCGGCCGCCCGTGACGGCCGGGCGCGGGCCCGGGGCCATCGCCGACGGCGTCGACGGGCGGGACGGCTCGTCGTCGCGCGGTGCCGTGTCCGACCCGCGCGGGGCCGGGCGCGGTGCGGGCACCGGCGTCTCGACCGCCTCGTGGGCGGTGACCGGTCCGGCCTGCGCCGGGACGGCGACCGGGACCTCCGGTGCCTCCGCGGCCGTACGGGCGGCGGGCACCGACGACAGCGGCGGGACGACCGGGACCACGGGGGCCGGCCGCACGGCGGCGGTGCGGTCCCCGGTGCCGCGCAGGAACCGCGCCGAGGCCTGGTTCAGCACCTCGAGCAGGGTCGTCCCGGACGAGGCGGCCCGCGGCTCGTCCCCGACGACGGCGAGCATCCGCGGCGCCGCCGCGCTCAGCAGCAGCCCGTCGGCCTGCATCGCACCCGCTCCCAGCACGACCACCAGGTCGGCGGTGTCCGCCGGGGGCAGCGTGCCGAGGACGTCGTCGACGGGTTCGGAGACGACCAGGCCGAAGCCCGGGACCCCGCGGCCGGCGTCGGCCGCCCAGGTCTCGGCGAGCTGCGGGTGGGTCCCGGCGAGCTCGCCGAGCAGCCGGTCCAGCTCGTCCCGGTCGGCGACCTCGCGCCGGGCGCGGTCGAGCTCCTCGCACGCCTCGGTGTAGGCCTGCGGGTCGTGCGCCCGCAGCGCCGCGACGACGGCCTCGTGCTCCGGGGCGCGTGCCCCGTCGGGCACCCGGTCGGCGCACGCGGCGGCCAGGCGCTCCAGCTCGTCGGCCGCCTCGGCGGGGTCGCCGTGCTCGTCGTAGTCGACGATCGCGCGGGCGACCCGCTCCGCGGCGGCCAGGTCCGGCACCGAGACCGGGGAGTCCTGCTGCAGGAACAGCACGTCGTGGCGGAGCGCGCCGACCGACCGTGCGGTCGCCGCCACCCGGTCCAGGGTGTCGGTGAGCGCGGGCAGCTCGGAGGGGTCCCGCGGGATCGGCAGCCCCAGCACCGAGCACAGCCGCGCGATCTCGTCGTCGCGGCGGGTCAGGTCGAGGTGGTGGACGATCGCGACCACGTGGTCGTGGTTCTGCGGGGCCTCACCGGCGACACGGAAGCGGCGCAGGTACGGTTCGGCGTCCTTCTGCTCCTGCGGGCGGAAGTAGGACCGGGTCCGGCCGCCGGAGTCGAGGAAGTCCAGGTAGCGGCGGATCACGTCGGCGCCGCCCTGGGGCAGCGGCTCCACGATCTCGATCGCGGGGCCGGCGGCGTAGCGGGCGCGGTCGTCGCGCTGGCGGGCGGAGTGGCCCTGGAGCGCCTCGAACTCGGCGCGCAGGCCCTGGTGGACCAGGCGGCCGACGACCTCGCGCAACCGGTCGGCGTCCGGGGCCGCGGCGATGGTCTCCAGCGAGCGCAGCACGCAGCGGGCGACCTGGGTGACGGCCCCGCGCCGGTCGGCGTCGAGGTCGCGCAGCAGGCCGGGGACGATCCGGGCCTCACCGGTCTCGGCCCCGGCCACGACCCGTCCGGCCCGCTCGCAGCAGCCCGCGACGTCGGCCGGGTCGGGCATGCCGTCGGCGTCGGGGAGCTGCTGGCCGCGCCGGGCGGTGCGGTCGGCGCCGACCCGGGCGAGCAGGCGGCGCAGCCGCTGCAGCTCGGGGACCGGCAGCTCCGGGAACGACGTGGCGACGCGGCCCGCGACGCTCGCCGGCAGCGCGTCGTGCACCGCGGCGACGCGCTCGGCGGGCGCACCGGTCAGCAGGACGCGCATGCCGTAGCCGGTCAGCTCGGCCAGCGCCCTGGCGAGCTCGCCGGGGCTGGTGTCGGAGAGCACGACGAGCGGCTCCTCGGCCACCACGCCGAGCAACGTCGACGGGTGGGCGGGGTCCTCCTCGGGGCGCGGCGGGGCCGCGGCCCCCAGCGCGGTCGACAGGGTCCGCAGACCGGCGGGCACCCGGCCGGCGCGCACGTCGCCGGTGATCCGCGCCGCCGCCGTCCGCGGTGCCGCTCCGCCGCGGCCGGCCGACGCCAGCCGTTCGACGAACGCGACGAGCGCGTCGATGTCCGTGTCCTCGGACACCCGGACGTCCAGCATCTCGCCTCACACCTCCGCCGTACCTGTGTCGTCGCCCCGGGGACGACGTTCACGGTGTGTATCGCCGTGGACGGCCCGGTGTTCCGCCTCCGCCGCGACTTTCCGGCCGGGACCGGTCGGCCACCGTCACGACAAGCGACGGAGCCGGGTCCCTTTCGGGGCACACGGCGGGTGCGGGTTCGTCCACTCGGACGTCCCCGGTTCCCCGCGCGAGGCTACCTGCTGGGGCGCCACGCTGGGCCGATCTCGTCGATACCGTGCAACGACGCCCCCTTCAGCACCCTCCGCCGTCCACAGTGGGTGACCGAGCCCGTCCGGGCACTGCTCCATCGGAGTGAAATACCCGGTCAGCAGCAGCGGGCGGACGGGACGCGGTCCTGACGGTCGGTCCGCTCCCGCCAGAACTCGCGCTCGCCCAGCACCGGGGCACCCGGATGGTGGGCCGCCCGATGGGCGAGGTACCGCTCGTAGTCGCGCTCCCCGGCGAGCTCGCGCAGGAACGTCCAGAACGCCCGGACCCGGCTCATCCGGAGCCCCCGGCCCGCGCGAGCTCGCGCTCCTCGCGGGTGGCGACGAGTCCGGCCGGCGCCTGGATCCGGGACTCGACGTACGGGTCCTCGGAGCCGCCGGGCAGCGGGCGTCCGCGCAGCGCGGCGACCCACACCCGGACCGAGTCGGCCAGCACGATCACGATGAGCACCGCGAACAGGGCGGTGAGCACGGTGTCGACGGTCGTGTTCACGACGACCTTCTGCATCGCCTCGACGGTCTTGGCGGTGCCCAGGCCGGTCTTCCCGGCGTCGAGCGCGGCCTGGTACTGGTCACGCTGGGCCCAGAACCCGAGCTTGGGGTTGTCGGAGAAGATCTTCTGGTAGCTCGCGGTCAGCGTGACGACGGCGTCGAACACCAGCGGCACGAGCGTGATCGGTGCGTAGCGGGCCCGGCCGGTGCGGATCAGCAGCGTCGTGCAGACGGCCAGCGCGACCGCCGCGAGCAGCTGGTTCGCGATGCCGAACAGCGGGAAGAGCTGGTAGATCCCGCCCAGCGGGTCGTTGACGCCGGCGTAGAGCAGGTAGCCCCAGGCCCCGACGATGACCGCGCTGCAGATCCAGGCCCCCGGGCGCCAGCCCGTGTCGCGGAAGCGCGGCCAGACGTTGCCGACCGTGTCCTGCAGGATGAAGCGCCCGACGCGGGTGCCGGCGTCCACCGTGGTGAGGATGAACAGCGCCTCGAACATGATCGCGAAGTGGTACCAGAAGGCCCGCATCGCGTCGCCGCCGAAGACCTGGGAGAAGACCGTCGACAGCCCGACGGCCAGCGTCGGCGCCCCGCCGGAGCGACCGACCAGGGTCTGTTCCTCCACGGCCTGCGCGGCCGCGGTCAGGTCGGCGGGGGAGATGGTGAACCCGATCTGCTGCACCGCGGCGGAGGCGGTCTCGACGGTCGGCCCGAGCACCGTCGCGGGCATGTTCATCGCGAAGTAGAGGCCGGGGTCGAGGATGCAGGCCGCGGCCAGCGCCATGATCGCGACGAAGGACTCGGTGAGCATCGCGCCGTAGCCGATGACCCGGATCTGGGACTCCTTCTGGATCAGCTTCGGCGTCGTGCCCGAGGCGACCAGGGCGTGGAACCCGGACAGCGCACCGCAGGCGATGGTGATGAAGACGAACGGGAACAGCGAGCCCGCCGCGACCGGGCCCTGCCCGTCGGAGGCGAACCGGGTCAGCGCGTCCATCTGCAGCGACGGCCAGGCCAGCAGGATCGAGGCCGCGAGCAGGACGACCACGCCGACCTTCATGAACGACGACAGGTAGTCGCGCGGCGCGAGCAGCATCCAGACCGGCAGCACCGAGGCGGCGAAGCCGTAGACCACCAGCGCGAGGGTCAGCTGGTTCGCGGTCAGGTGGAAGACCTCGCCCCAGGACGAGTTCTGCACCCAGCCGCCGCCGACGATGGCCAGCAGCATCAGCGCGACGCCGACCACCGAGACCTCGATGATCTTTCCCGGTCGCAGGTAGCGCAGGTAGAAGCCCATGAACAGGGCGATCGGGATCGTCATCGCGAGCGAGAACGTGCCCCACGGCGAGTCGGCCAGGGCCTGCACGACGACCAGCGCCAGCACCGCCAGCAGGATCACCATGATCGCGAGGACGGCGACGATGGCCGCCGTCCCGCCGACCGGCCCGATCTCCTCGCGGGCCATCTGGCCGAGGCTGCGCCCGCTGCGACGGGTGGAGAAGAACAGCGTGACCATGTCCTGGACCGCGCCCGCGAACACGACGCCGACGATGATCCAGATCGTGCCGGGCAGGTAGCCCATCTGCGCCGCGAGCACCGGACCGACCAGCGGGCCCGCACCGGCGATGGCCGCGAAGTGGTGGCCGAACAGCACCCGGCGGTCGGTGGGCTGGAAGTCCTGCCCGTCGTCGAGGCGCTCGGCCGGGGTGGCACGGGTGTCGTCCACGCGCAGCGCGCGGTGGGCGATGAAGCGGGAGTAGAAGCGGTAGGCGATCGCGTAGGAGGCGACCGCGGCGAACACCAGCCAGGCCGCGGAGATCTCCTCGCCGCGGGTGAACGCGACGATCGACCAGGCGATCGCCCCCACCACCGCCACCGCGACCCAGATCGCGATCTGCTTCGGGTCACGACGACGGGCCGTGCCCGTCCCCCCGCCCCGTGGATCTCCCGGTCGCTCCGTCGTGACCATGCCGCCCCCTGCTCGTGCACCGTGCGCGACCGACGCCGTCGTGGAGTCGACCCGGTCGGGCACGTTACGTCGAGCAACGTTCGCTGTCACCGGTCGTGGGACCGCCGTTACCGAGTCTCGACCCGGGTCCCGTCCGCGGGGGCGGCGGACGGGACGACTCCGGTGTGGTCGGCACGCAGCACGGAGCCCCCGCACACCGGGCGGTGTGCGGGGGCTCCGTGGGTCCCGCGCGGCCGGGGCCGCGGTGGGTCAGGCGCCGAGGCGCTGCTTCAGGGCCTCGAACTCGTCGCGGATCGAGGTCGGGAGGTTGTCCTCGCCGATCGTGGCGAACCACTCCTCGATCAGCGGGATCTCGGCCTTCCACTCCTCGACGTCGACGGCCAGCGAGGCCTCGACGTCGGAGCGCTCGGCGTCGACGCCGTCGAGGTCGAGCTGGTCGGCGGTCGGCACGAACCCGATGGGGGTGTCGACGGCGGCGGCCTTGCCCTCCAGGCGCTCGATGCACCACTTCAGGACGCGGCTGTTCTCGCCGAATCCGGGCCACAGGAAGCGACCGTCCTCGCCGCGGCGGAACCAGTTGACGTAGAAGATCTTCGGCAGCTTGTCCGCGTCCGCGCCCTTGCCGGTGGCGACCCAGTGGGCGAAGTAGTCGCCGACGTTGTAGCCGAGGAACGGCAGCATCGCCATCGGGTCGCGGCGGACCTCACCGACCGTGCCGGCCGCGGCCGCGGTCTTCTCCGAGGACATGGTCGCGCCCATGAAGGTGCCGTGCTGCCAGCTGCGGGCCTCGGTGACCAGCGGGACGGTGGTCTTGCGACGGCCACCGAACAGGATCGCCGAGATCGGCACGCCCTTGGGGTCGTTCCACTCCGGCGCGACGACCGGGCACTGGTCGATCGGCACGGTGTAACGGGAGTTGGGGTGTGCGGCCTTGACGCCCGAGTCGGGCGTCCAGTCGTTGCCCTTCCAGTCCGTCAGGTGCTGGGGGTCGCCCTCGAGGTCCTCCCACCACACGTCGCCGTCGTCGGTCAGCGCGACGTTGGTGAACAGCGCGTTCCCGGCCTCGATGGTGCGCATGGCGTTCGGGTTGGTCTTCCAGTTGGTGCCCGGCGCGACGCCGAAGAACCCGAACTCGGGGTTGGTGGCGTAGAGCCGGCCGTCCTCGCCGAACTTCATCCAGGCGATGTCGTCGCCGACGGTCTCGGCGCGCCAGCCGGGCACGGTCGGCTGCAGCATCGCGAGGTTCGTCTTGCCGCAGGCGCTCGGGAAGGCGGCGGCGACGTAGTAGGCCTTCTCCTCCGGGCTGATCAGCTTGAGGATCAGCATGTGCTCGGCGAGCCAGCCCTCGTCGTGCGCCATGGCCGAGGCGATGCGCAGCGCGTAGCACTTCTTGCCCAGCAGGGCGTTGCCGCCGTAGCCGGAGCCGTAGCTCCAGATCTCCCGGGTCTCCGGGAAGTGGCTGATGTACTTGTCCTCGTTGTGCGGCCACGGGACGTCCGCCTGCCCCTCGGCCAGGGGGGCGCCGATCGAGTGCAGGGCCTTGACCCAGCGGTCACCGGCCTCGTCGAGCAGCGGCAGGATGTGCGCACCCATCCGGGTCATGATCTTCATGGAGATCACGACGTACTCGGAGTCGGTGATCTCGACGCCCAGCTTCGGGTCCTCGGCGTCGGTCGGGCCCATGCAGAACGGGACCACGTAGAGGGTCCGGCCCTTCATGCTGCCGCGGTACAGCTCGGTCATCGTCCGCTTCATCTCGGCGGGCGCGACCCAGTTGTTGGTCGGCCCGGCACCGCGCTCGGTCTCGGTACAGATGAAGGTCCGCTCCTCGACGCGGGCGACGTCGCCGGCGTCGGAGGCGGCGTAGAAGGAGTTCGGCTTCTTCTCCGGGTCGAGCCGCACGATGGTGCCCTGCTCGACCAGCTGGTCGGTGAGCCGGGTCCACTCCTCGTCCGAACCGTCGCACCACACGACGCGGTCCGGGGCGGTCAGCTCGGCGATCTCCTGGACCCAGGCCGCGACGCCCTGGTTGGTGGTCGGTGCCTTGTCGGTGCCCGGAACGGTCGCTGCAGTCATGTCGTCCTGTTCTCCTCGCCGGCCCCGGCCCGTCACCGGGGGAACTACGACGGGCCCGCGACCGGAGTCGGTGACGGGCCCAGACGGGAAAAGGTGGTTTCCGAGGCTACCTGCGAAATAGTGCGCCACCCATGGGTGGAGTTGAGAGGTCAGGCACAGCACCGATCATGTAAATCGATCCAGTAGCCGACGGACGACGGCGATGTCCGCCCAGGTGACAGGCATGTCACACGAACGCAACCTGTTCCCGGTGACCGATTCGGCGACGATCCGTGACATCGGCACGCACATTCCGGGAGAAGCGTCGCGGAAATTCACCCGCAGGCCGGAAGCGACCGTTTCAACGCATTCTCGGAGCCCACTTAGGGCTTTCAGGAACGGAAGCGGTCAGCGCACGGCGGCGACGGCGCGCGCCAGCTCCGGAACCATGATCGGCAGCCGGTGCGCGGTCACCTGCCAGTAGCGCGTGCCGGGGTCACCGGCCCGCCAGGCGTCGGCGAGCCGGACGACGGCGTCCGGGTCGATCCGCCGGCGCGGCCGGGGTCGCATCCCGCAGCGCTCACGGACGCCGGCGTCGAGCGCGCGCCAGGCGTCCTCGGCGGTGGTGTGGACCGAGACCTCCGGGCGGCCCGGGACGACGTCGTGGTCCTCGGTGCCGGGATCCCCGGCGCGGTCCACGGAGTCACCGGGGTGCTCCCCGAGCACCAGGGTGTAGGCGCTGACCACCTCGTACGGCACGGCTGTCTCCCGTGTGGAGTCGGCACCGGCGACCGGCACCGGTCGCCGCGGACGAGCCGTAGTGAACCAGCCGGGGCACACCGGATCCGCCGAACGAGCGTCCGACGGGGCCGCGCGTCGCCGGAACCACCCGTCCGGGCGGCCGGACGGTCACCCGTGACCGTCACGGGTGGTCACTCGGTGCTCACACCCCGCGACGAGCGGTCAGCGGCGGGCGACCGCGTGTCCGGCGTCGGCGTCCACTGCGGAGGCGCCGGCCGCCAGGACGTCCCGGTGCGCGCGGCGCAGGCCGAGCCCGGCGGCCACCAGCACCATCGCGACGGCGACCGCCGCCACCCCGGACGCGACGTCCACCCCGTGCACGAACGCGGCCCGCGCGGAGGCCAGCAGGGCCGCCGCGGTGTCGGCGGGCATCGTCGTCGCGACGTCCGCCGCCCCGCCGAGGGTCTCCCCGGCCGAGGACGGCGTCCCGTCGGGGAGCACGACACCCGCCCGGTACACCGCGGACAGCACCCCGCCGACCAGCGCGGTGCCGAGCACCGCACCGACCTCGTAGGCGGTCTCGGAGACCGCGGCCGCGGCGCCGGCCTTCTCCGGCGGGGCGGCGGCGAGGATCGCGTCGTTGGTGACGGTCTCGGACAGCCCGATACCCGCGCCGATCAGCACCGCGGCCGTCATCAGCAGCACGACGGCCGAGTCCACCTGCAGGAACAGGCAGACCACGTAGCCGGTCAGGACGAGCGCGAGCCCGGTCGCGACGAGCTGGTGCAGCGCGAACCGGCGGGCCAGCCGCGCGGCGGCGAGACCGGCCACGACCGTCACGACGAAGCCCGGCAGCAGGAGCAGGCCCGCCTGCAGCGGCGAGTACCCGACGACCAGCTGGAGGTACTGCGCGGAGAAGAACAGCAGCCCGGTGAGCCCGAACATGGTGGTGGCGTTGGCCAGCGCGCTGTGCCGGAGCACGGGGCGGGCGAACAGCTCCAGGTCGATCAGCGGGTCCAGGCCGCGCCGCACGCGTCGCCGGTAGTGGGCGACGAACGCGGCCCCGGAGCCGACACCCACCAGCACCGACGCGACGACGGCGGGGGTCACCCCGCCCGCGGACCCGGCCAGCTTGAGGGCCAGGACCAGCGGTCCCATCGTCAGCAGCGACAGCACCACGCCGACCAGGTCGAGCCGGCCCGGCTCGGTCTCCCGCGACTCGGGCACCACCAGCGGCGCGACGACGAGCAGCAGCGCCATCGGCGGCACGCTCATCACGAAGATCGAGCCCCACCAGAAGTGCTCGAGCAGCAGCCCGCCGACGATCGGGCCGAGCGCCGCGCCCGCGGCGAACCCGGTCGCCCAGATCGCCAGCGCGAGCCGGCGGTGGGTCCGGTCGAGGAACACCGATCGCAGCAGGGCCAGCGTGGAGGGCATCAGCATCGCGCCGAACACGCCGAGCAGGGCGCGCGCCGCGACGAGCTGGGCGGCCGAGGTGGCGAACGCGGCGAGCAGCGAGACCGCACCGAAGCCGGCGACACCGATCATCAGCAGTCTGCGGCGGCCGATCCGGTCGCCGAGGGTGCCCATGGTGACCAGCAGCCCGGCGAGCACCAGCGGGTAGATGTCGACGACCCACAGCAACGTCGCCGCGTCCGGGCGGAGCGCGGCCGAGAGCTCCGGCAGCGCCACGCCGAGCACCGTGTTGTCGATCGACACCAGCAGCGTGGGGATGGCGAGCACCGCGAGCGCGAGCCAGGCGCGCGGCCCGGGCCGCGGCGCCACGTCCGGCCCGCCCCTGTCCATCGCCGCGCCCCCTGCGCCGACCTCCGGCCGTGACATCGCCGTTCTCCCTCGTGCTCGTCGTCCCGTGGTGCCCGTATCCGGACGCAGCTTTACCGTCCGGACGGTACATCTTTATACCGTCCAGACGGTACAGTCCATTCCCGGCCGGGACTGTGAGGCGGGGCACGGGCACTAGGCTTCGCCCATGGCGTCCCACTCCGAACGACGGAACGCGGGGACACGGGGACCGGGCTCGGCCCGCGACCGGGTCCTCGACGCGTACGAGACGCTGCTGATCGAGCAGGGGCCCGGTGGCGCCACCCTCGACGCGGTGGCGGCGGCCGCCGAGGTGTCCAAGGGCGGGCTGCTCTACCACTTCAACTCCAAGGAGTCGCTGGTCGGCGGCCTGCTGGAGCGGCTGCGCGAACGCAGCGCCCGGGACGCCGAGCTGATGCGCTCGGACACGGCGGGCACCGTGGCCTACTACCTGCGCACCTCGATGCCGGGCAACACCTCGCCGGTCGGGCTGACCCGCACCTACCTCGCCACCCTGCGCATCGCCGACGGCACCACCTCCGGGGAGGCCGCCCGGAGCGCGCTGGCCGACGTCGACGCCGACGGGCTCGCCGCACTCGGCGAGGAGATCCACGACCCGGTCGTGGCCTGGCTGGTGCAGCTCGTCGGGGACGGCCTCTACCTGCGCACCCTGACCGGCGCGCCGCTCACCGGCGGGGTGTCGACCGACGAGCTGCTCGACACACTGCGGGAGCTGCTCGCCGCCCGTTCCTGAAACGGATGAACACCTTGCGCGCAGAGCGCGTCGAACCGGTCGCGCGGGGTAGTCTCCAACCCTGCACACGCACGGGGAGGGGCCCACTGTGGAGGGAACCGGCGGCTATCTCGCACTGGTCGTGGTCGGAGTGGCGATCACGGTCGTCGTGGGCCAGATCCTGCTGCGCACCGGACAGCCGTTCCTGGAGGACGTCTTCCAGAACAAGGAGACGTCGCACTCCATCAACCGGCTACTGGTGGTGCTGTTCCACCTGCTGACCCTCGGCGTCCTCGGCATGATCTCGGTGATCGACATCGACAGCATCACCGGCGTGCAGCAGATCGTGTTCAAGATCGGCGCCGTGCTGCTGATCGTCGGGATCGCCTACGGCGTCTCGATGCTCGTGCTGCTGCGCATCCGCGAGCGGCGCCGCCAGCAGAAGGTGTCCGCGGACATCGACCGCTCCATCGCCGAGCAGCGCCGCGGCGTCGGCCGGTTCCGGCGCGGAGCGAACACCGACAGCGAGGGCCGCACCCCCGCCGACCAGCCGGAGGACTGACCCCGGGCTCAGCCGGGGTCTCCGGGCAGGCCGGTCACCGCGTCGGCGAGACCGTCGCCGTCGAGGTCGGTCCAGAACTCCGGACCCCGTCCCGTGTCGACGACGAGCGTCTCCGCGACGCCGTCGCCGTCGGCGTCGCGGGCGGCGGGCCCGGACACCGGGACCGATCCAGCGACGCCGGACCGGGCCCGCGGCACCCGCACCCACCAGGGGACGGGCAGCGCCGCCGCGACCACCGCGCCCGCCAGGACCGTGCTCCCGGCCGGCACCGGCGGCTCAGCACGCACGGGACGGCTCCGGCAGCCCACGGTCGGCGACGGAGATCCGGCGCAGCAACTCGTGGTCCGCGGCGAGCAGCACCGCGTCGCGCACCCGCCGGGCCAGCGCACGGTCCCGGGCGGAGCGGACCGCCCGCACCCGGGCCGCGACGAGCGCACCCACCAGCAGGACGAGCCCGGCGAGGGCGGGCAGCACCCCGGGCCCCCCGGCCGGGAGCACCCGCGCGCCGGCCGCGAGGACCGACGCCACCCACACCACCGATCCGGACAGGACCGCCCCGGACCACGCCCCGCGTTCCCGGCCCGGTGCGACGGCGAGCGCCCGGCCCGCCGCGGCGACGAGAGCCCCGCCACACGATGGTGACGGAACGTGAGTGACATGCGTCACGTGGGCGCCCTGATGTCGCAGTGCGACTGCGGCCGCACGGCGGCGCAGGACCGGTCCGCTGCGGCGCGCCCAGGCGTCGTCGAGGGTGCGGGCGGGACCGTCGAGCGCGGCCGTCCACCACCGGACGTCGCCGGCCCGCCCCGGGCGCCGGGCCGCGTCCGCCGCCAGGCCGTCGACCTGCACCGACAACGTCGCGAGAAGATCGGCGCGGGCCTGGTCGAGCGCGGTGCGCAGCGGCGGTCCGATGCTGCCCGACAGCGGTTCCCGGTCCATGCCGGACAGTGTCGGGGGGACCGTTCCCGGGTGGATCCGTAGGACTGCGCAGCAGACCCGGGTGATCCTCGTCCCCTCTCATGGGCAAGGCTGAACCGCAGCGTGGACACGGACGAATCAGCCGACCGGGGCAACCCCACGGGCTCCAGGGACGTCCACTGATCGGGCAATACCGAAGACGCCCGACACCAGAACCGCAACCGGACCGTGATCGCGTCGTTGGACGAGTAAGCGGACCTGTATGGAGGAAGTGTGAGCGCCGTTACGCCCGCCCGCCCGACCGTCACGCCCGATGCGAGCGCCCCCGCGCGTCCCGGGCGTCAGAACGGTGCCGGTGCCGGACAGTCGCCGTTCCCGGCGAGCCCTGCCCGACCCGGCGGGCGCGCTCCGCTGGCGCCGCAGCCGGAGGGACCCGAGGGCTTCCGTCGCCCGCGGCCCCGCCCGGCTCCGCGCCGCAGCGCGAACCCGGCGGTGTCGGTGATCGTGCCGACCCGCAACGAGGCCCGGAACCTGGAGATCGTGCTGCCGGCCATCGCCGCGGTGCGGCCGGCCGTGCACGAGGTCATCGTCGTCGACGGCAACTCGACCGACAACACGGTCGCCGTCGCGCGGCGCACGCTGCCCTGGGCGCGCGTCATCACCCAGACCCGCAAGGGCAAGGGCAACGCGATGGCCTGCGGCTTCACCGCCGCGACCGGCGACGTCATCGTCATGTTCGACGCCGACGGCTCGGCCGACCCGAACGAGATCCCGGCCTTCGTGAACGCGCTGGTCAAGGGCGCCGACTTCGCCAAGGGCAGCCGGTTCTGCAAGGGCGGCGGCTCGGACGACATCACGCTGCTGCGCAAGTCCGGCAACGCCGGCCTGAACACCGTCGCGAACCGGCTGTTCGGCACGCGGTACTCCGACCTCTGCTACGGCTACAACGCCTTCTGGGCCGACCTGCTCCCGCAGCTCGAGCTCCCGGACCCGGCCGCGCCGCAGCCCGAGGACGGCTCGATGCTCTGGGGCGACGGTTTCGAGATCGAGACCGTGCTCAACTGCCGCGTCGCGGCCGCCGACCTGACGATCACCGAGGTGCCGTCGGTCGAGCGCGAGCGCATGTTCGGCGAGACCAACCTGCGGACCTTCGCCGACGGCACGCGCGTGCTGCGTACCCTGATGGCCGAGCACCGTCGCATGGAGCAGCGTCGCAAGGCCTCGGGATACGCCCGCTAGGCCCCACGGCGCCGCCCGCTCCGGCCGCCCCCGCCGGATCCCGCAGCATGAGGAGCCCGAACGCCGTGAGCGCCCTGCCGACCGCCACCGTGGTCGTCTGCGTCTACACCGAGAAGCGCTGGTTCGACATCAAGGCCGCCGTCGACTCGGTCCTCGACCAGGACGTGACCCCGCTGGAGACGATCGTCGTCGTCGACCACAACGAGCGCCTGCGCGAGCGGGCCGAACGCGAGTTCGGGCCGCTCGGGGTGGTCGTCGTCGCGAACGACAAGAAGCAGGGCCTGTCGGGCGCCCGCAACACCGCGGTCGAGCTGGCCTCCGGTGAGGTCGTCGTCTTCCTCGACGACGACGCCGCGGCCCGCCCCGGCTGGCTGCACGCACTCCTCGCCCCGTACGAGGACCCGGACGTCATCGGCGTCGGCGGGGTCGCGCACCCGAAGTGGCCCGACGGGCGTCCGCGGACGCTGCCCGGTGCCGCCCCCGGGGACCCGAACGCCACCGGTGAGCTCGACTGGGTCGTCGGCTGCACCTACACCGGCCAGCCCACCGAGCGCGCCGAGATGCGCAACCTCATGGGCTGCAACATGTCCCTGCGCGCCGAGGTGTTCACCCGCGTCGGCGGGTTCGCCGAGGACATGGGCCGGATCGGCAAGAACCCGCTGGGCTGCGAGGAGACCGAGCTCTGCATCCGGGCCCGGCAGGCCTACGTCGCCGACGGCCGGAACCCGCGCATCCTGTTCGAGCCGCGCGCCGCCGTCGACCACCGGGTGTCCGACGACCGCGTCTCCTGGCGCTACCTGCTGCGCCGCGGCTGGGCCGAGGGCATCTCCAAGGCCGCCGTGTCCAAGGTCGTCGGGACCGGGGACTCGCTGTCCACCGAGAGCAGCTACACGATGAAGGTGCTGCCCGCGGGCGTGATCCGCGAGGCGAAGGAGCGCAACGCCGCCTCCGCCGCCGCGATCGTCGCCTGCTTCGGCGTCACCGCTGCCGGCTACGTCCGCGGCCGGCTGCCCGGCGCGACCGCCCACGTGCGGCTGCCCGCGGGCCGGAACACCGGTGCCTGACCGGGCCACCGCCCCGGAGGCCCCGCACCCGCACGACACCCGGATCCGCTCCTACGTCCACCAGCGCGTCCGGCTCTCCGAGGGCCAGCAGTCCGCCTGGGACCGGCTGTGGTCGACGTGGGGTTCCGAGGTCGACGACGTCGTGGCGTCCGGGGTGTGGGACCCGGCGGCGACGTTCGGCCGGACCGCGCCGCTCGTGCTGGAGATCGGCTCCGGCATGGGCGAGACGACGGCGGCGCTCGCGACGGCCGAGCCGGGGATCGACCACGTGGCCGTGGAGGTCTTCGAGCCCGGACTGGCCCAGCTGCTCATGCGGATCGAGCAGGGCGGCCTGACCAACCAGCGGCTGCTGCGCGGCGACGCCGTGGAGCTCCTGACCCGGGTCGTCCCGCCGGCGTCGCTGGACGGGCTGCGGATCTTCTTCCCCGACCCGTGGCCCAAGCGGCGCCACCACAAGCGCCGGTTGATCCAGCCGGAGTTCGCCGCGCTGGCGGCGTCACGGCTGCGTCCGGGCGGGCTGCTGCACCTGGCCACCGACTGGCCGCACTACGCCGAGCAGATGCGCCGGGTGGTCTCCGCGGAGCCGTCGCTGCGCCCGGACGACCGCTTCCCGCTCCGTCCGGACGGCTGGCAGGACCGTCCGTCGTGGCGTCCGGTCACCAAGTTCGAGGACCGGGCCCGGCTCGAGGGACGACCGGTTCGTGACCTGCTGTACGTCGCCGACCACGCACCCGGCACCGGTGACACACGGAGAGTGACCGACTACGGTCGGGAGCACCCCCGACCCGGATCCCCACCCGAGTGACCCCCGAAGGACGCCCGTGACGACGGTGGAGCACGGCAAGAACTCGCACCCCGCTCCCGCGGCACCGAAGCGGACGGTCGACCGACCGCCCGGCTTCCGGCCGAGCCCGACGCCCCGCCCGATGACGGGCCCGCCGCCGGGCGCCCCGCCGGGTCCGGGTCAGGGGCCCGGCCCGGTGTCCGGGGAGTCCGGCGCGGAGCGGTCCGGCCGGTCGGTGTCGATGGTCCCGCTGGTCGGTCCGGTCGAGGGCCCCGTGCAGGCCACCACCGCCGTGGCGCGGCCCGGGGTGGAGACGACGACCGTCGTCGACCGGTCGCGGGTGCGGCAGGCTCCGCCACGGGAGCAGGGACCGGGCGGGTCCGGGCCGCTGCGGGACCAGCAGGCCCCGGCCGAGCGGGCCACGGTCGCGACGCCGCTGCCGGAGCGCGCGACCGTCGCGACCCCGGTCCCGGGAACGGCCCAGGCCCCCGGGAGCACCCCCGGCTCCGGCACCACCCCGGCCCCGGGATCGCAGCGCCCGGCTGCGGGCAGCCGCGAGCACGTCCTCAACCGGGTCGACGGCCCGGGCGCCGCGACCGCGGTCGTCCGCGTCGCACCCCCGGCGGAGAACCGCACCGCACCACCGGTGGAGAACCGCACCGCACCGCCGGTGGAGGGCCGTGGCGCGCCGTCGGTCGGGAGCCGTGTCGCGCCCCCGACCCAGGCCACCGGTGGCTGCCCGGTCACCGGGCACGGACGCTCCGGCGGACACCCGCCGCCGCCCGGCGTCGCCGACGAGCGGGACCCCGCCCCGGTCGACCCGGCCGTGGCCGAGGAGTTCCTGCGCCAGGTGTACGCCGAGACCGAGCCGGGCGTCCCGCTGCCGGAGCGGCTGCGCCAGGTCCGCGCCGAGATCGACCGGGTCGGCACCTACACCCACACCACGCACGAGCTGGTCTTCGGCACCCGGGTGGCCTGGCGGAACTCCGCGCGCTGCATCGGGCGCCTGTACTGGCAGTCGCTGCAGGTCCGCGACCTGCGCCACCTGCACGACCCGGCCGACGTCGCGCAGGAGAGCGTCGGGCACCTGCGCGCCGCCACCCGCGGCGGGAAGATCCGTTCGACGATGACGGTGTTCGCGCCGGACGCCCCGGGGCGGCCCGGTCCGCGGATCCGCAACGACCAGCTCGTCCGCTACGCCGGGCACCGCAACCCCGACGGCACCGTCACCGGGGACCCGGGTCAGGCCGACTTCACCGACCACGTCGTCGGGATGGGGTGGCCGCGACCGCAGCCGGCGGGCCGGTTCGACGTGCTGCCGCTGCTGATCACCGGCCCGGACGGGCGGTCCCGGCTGTTCGACGTCCCGCCGGACGCCGTGCACGAGGTCCCGCTGCGCCACCCCGAGCACCCCTGGTTCGCCCGGCTCGGGCTGCGCTGGCACTCGGTGCCCGCCATCAGCAACATGCCGCTGGAGATCGGCGGGGTCGTGTACCCGGCCGCCCCGTTCAACGGCTGGTACCTCGACACCGAGGTCGGCGCCCGCAACCTCGCCGACACCGACCGCTACGACCTGCTGCCGGAGATCGCGAAGCGGCTCGGGCTCGACACCCGGTCGGTGCGCACGATGTGGCGGGACCGGGCGATGGTCGAGCTGGTCCGCGCGGTCACCTACTCCTTCGACGCCGACGGCGTCACCATGGCCGACCACCACAGCGAGGCCGAGCGGTTCATGACCTTCCTGGCGAAGGAGGAGGCCGCGGGACGGCGCTGCCCGGCCGACTGGAGCTGGATCGTGCCCCCGATGTCGGGCTCGCAGACCCCGGTCTTCCACCGCTACTACGACGAGCCCGACCCTGGTCTGCGGCCGGCGTTCCTGGAGCCGCACGGGCTGCGGCCCCGCGACGACCAGGGCTGAGGGCCGGTCAGGGCCGGGCGGTGACCGGGCTCAGGCCCGGCACCTGCCGGGTACGGCCCCGGAACTCGGCGACGACCGTCCCGTCGGCGGCGCGGACGGTCACGTCGTAGAGCCCGGACCGGCCGCTCGCGGCCCGTTCGACCGCCTCGGCGGTGAGGACGTCGCCCTCGCGGGCCGGGCGCAGGAACGCGATGTCCGCGCCGCTGGCCAGGGCGGAGACGCCGTGGGAGTTGCTGGCGTAGGCCATTGCGGTGTCGGCGAACAGGAACAGGTAGCCGCCGTGGCAGACCCCGTGCCCGTTGACCTGGTCGGGACGGACGGTCATGGTCGCCGTCGCCCGTCCGGGGGTGACCGCGACGACGTCGACGCCGGCTGCACGGCTCGCCCGGTCGCCGTCGCGCATGATCGCGGCGGTCCGGGTGGCGAGCTGCTCCGGCCCGGTCGGTGGGTTCTCCATGGGGACAGTCTCACCCGCGTGGGCGCCGGGCCGGGCGGGCGGGGCGACGGCGGCTAGGCTCCCCGGCATGAGCAGCGGGACGGGGCAACACGGACGCGGCGTTCCGACGGGCCCGCAGGAGCGCGTGCTGCTGGTGTGGGACGCGCCCAACATGGACATGAGCCTCGGTTCGCTGCTCGGCGCCCGCCCCACCTCGGCCTACCGTCCGCGGTTCGACGCCGTCGGCCGCTGGCTGCTCGACCTCGCCGGCCCCGAGGCCGAGGCCGAGGCGTGCGTGTTCACCAACGTCGCCCCGGGCAGCATCGACATCGTCCGGCCCTGGGTCGAGGCCCTGCGCAACGTGGGTTTCGCCGTCTTCGCCAAGCCGAAGACCAGCGACGACTCCGACGTCGACGACGACATGCTCGCCCACATCGGCATGCGCTCGGCCGAGGGCAGGCTGCGCCACGTCGTCGTCGCCTCGGGGGACGGGCGGGCGTTCCGGGAGCCGCTGGAGAAGCTCATCGAGGTCGGCACCGACGTCACGGTGATCGGCTTCCGCGAGTACGCCGGGTTCGCGCTGGCCTCGGAGACGCTGTCGTTCCTCGACCTCGAGGACATCGACGGGGTGTTCCGCGAGCCGCTGCCGCGCGTCTCGCTGGAGACCCTGCCCGACGAGGGCGCCTGGCTGCCGCCGTTCCGGTCGCTGCGCTCGCTGCTCGACCGCCGCTGACATGGCGGTCCTCCAGCGGCTCACCGCCCCGGTCGCACTGCCCTGCACGCCCGGCTTCCCGGTCGTGCGCGACGCGGTCCTCGACGTCGACGACACCGGCCGGATCGCGTTCTTCGGCACTGCCTCCGACGCGCCGGCGACCGACGCCGTGGTGCGACCGCTGCCCGGGCTGCTCATGCCCGGCATGGTCAACACGCACTGCCACACCCCCATGTCGCTGCTGCGCGGGATGGGCGGCGACCTGCCGCTGATGCCGTGGCTGACCGAGGTCATGTGGCCCGCGGAGGGCCTGCTGACCGAACAGGACGTGCACGCCGGGATGATCGCCGGCTGCCTGGACCTGCTGCGGACCGGCTGCACCACCAGCGTCGAGATGTACTTCTTCACCGACGCCCTGACCGACGCCGTCCGCACCGCGGGCTCGCGGGCCGTGCTCACCCCGGGGATCATCGCCGCGCCCGGCTGGGACCGGCTCGGGACCTGGGAGCAGATGCGCGACGACGTCTCCGCCCGGATCGACGCCCGCGGCGTGATCCCCGACGACGACGGCCGGATCGAGCTCGGCTACGGCCCGCACTCGGCCTACACGCTGCCGCCCGGCGCCCTGGAGTCGGTCGCCGCGGCCGCCCGCGAGCGCGGCGCGCTGGTGCACACCCACGTCGCGGAGTCCCGCGGCGAGGACGCCCACGTGCGCGAGGCCCACGGCTCGGTCCCGGCGATGCTCGACGCCGGCGGCGCGCTCGGCGGGCGGGTGCTGGCCGCGCACTCGGTGCACCTGTCCGACGACGACATCGCCGTCTACGCCCGGCACGGCGTCGCCGTCGCGCACTGTCCCGGCTCGAACGCGAAGCTCGCGGCGGGCACCGCCCGGCTGCTGGATCTGCGCCGGGCCGGGGTCCGGGTGGGGCTGGGCACCGACGGTCCCGCCTCCTGCGACGACCTGGACCTCTGGCACCAGGCGCGGCTCGCCGGGCTGATGGCGCGGGTCGGGGCCGACGACGCCGCCGCCCTCACCGCCGCCGACGTGCTGCTCATGGGCACCGCGGACGCCGCGCACGCGATCGGCCGCGACGACCTCGGCGCGCTGGAGGCCGGGCGGCGGGCGGACGTGGTGCACGTCGACACCGACGACTCCGCGTTCGTCGCACCGTCGGACGACGCGCAGCTCGTGTCGAACCTGGTGTGGGCGGGCGGCTCCCGCCTGGTCCACGACGTGTGGGTGGGCGGCGAGCAGGTCATCGACGCCGGTGAGCCGACCCGGGCCGACCGCCGGGCGTCGCTCGCCGCGGTGCGGTCGATCTCGGCGCGGCTGCGCGGGCAGGTCTGAGCGGTCCCGCGCCCGTCAGCGGCCGAGTACGGCCGCGAGGTGCGGGTCGGTGAAGCGGCGGTCGGGGTCGAACCGGTCGCGGACGGCGCGGAACGCCTCCCACCCCGGGTAGGCGACGGCGAGCTCGTCCGGCCCCCAGGCGTGCCGGGTGGTCCAGCAGGGCCGCCCGTCGGCGTCCTCGCAGACCGCGCCCGCGAGCCGGCGGACCGGCTCCTCCGCCGGTCCGCGGGTCCGCAGCCGCAGGTAGGCGGTGTCGCGGCCGGACGCCGGGTGCAGCAGACCGGTCTCGGCCCGTCCGGTGCGCACCCGCACGGGACGCAGCTCCCGCCCCCGCGCGGCGACGGCGGCCCCCAGCTCGCGCAGGACCGTCCCGAGCGCGGCACGCGGCACGGCCCACTCGGACAGGTCCGGGTCCCACGGCTGCGGGTCCGGCAGGACCTCGTGCGGCGGCCCGGCCGTGCCGGGCGCCCAGCGCTGTGGCGGCGGCCAGCCGGACCGCAGTCCCACCCCGGAGGACCACCACGACGACGCCAGCCGCGACACCGCCTGCCCCCAGCCGGCGCGCTCGACCGGACCGGTCGCCTCGGGCTCCGGCTCGGCCCAGCGCAGCACCGCGGACCCGGCGTGCACCGACGGGCTGATCGCGACGTCGCACTCGGTCCAGGCGTGCTCGCCGAGCAGGTCCTCGCCGAGCACCTCGTCGATGCCGACGGCGCGCTCGTGCACCCGTAGCCGCGTGAGCGGGACGGTGCGGAGCTCCAGCGCGGTCGCGATGCCCAGTGCGCCGAGCCCGCAGCGCGCGGCGTCGAGGTCGGGTCCGGTGACGTCGCGGACGGTGCCGCGACCGTCGACCAGCCGGACGGCACGGACCTGGTCGGACAGCGAGCCCTCCGCGGGGGCGCCGCCGTACATGCCCAGCCCGGTGGCGCCGCCGATGGTGGCGCGGGGCGCGTCGGGCACGGTGGCCAGCGCCCGGCCGGCGGCGGCGAGGGCGACGCAGAGGTCGGCGACCGTCTCTCCGGCCCGCACCCGCACGGTGTCCTCGCCGATCTCGACGACGCCGGTCAGCGCGGACACGTCGAGCAGCACGTCCTCGGTCCGGGCGAGGGGTCCCGGGGCGCGGCCACCGGCGCCGGTGGGGCGGACGGTGGCGCCCCGTTCCGCGGCCCGTCGCACGGCCGTCACGACGCCGGCCTCGTCGAGCGGGCGGTCGGTGCGCCGGGGGCCGGTCGCGGCGGGATCGGTGCTCATCCCTCGCAGGGTAGAACGCCGGGGGTCACCGTGCGGAACGATTCGAGCACGCGTCGCGGCGCGTCGTACGGCCGTCCGGTGGGACGGCGGTGAACGTGGTGACGGGTGTGCCGGACGGGACGGCAGAAGCTGCGGCGAATGCCCTCTTGTGACCCGGACGGCCGCCCGATACGGTCACACTCCGTGGCGATCATGTCGCCACGCGAGTCCGGGACGAGGGTGTCCCGTACTCGGCCCCGTCGTACTGCCCGGAACCGCGCTCCCCACGGCTCCGGTCGGCTCCGACGACGTCACCGGCGTCGCGCGCGCCACGCCGGTGGCCTCCGCACGCGCGAGGGCCGGGTGCGGTGGTCGGCTCCCTCCGACCATCGCCCCGGCCCTCGCCTTGCGTGCTGACGACCCAGCTCCCCAGCCGGTCGTCACCTCATCCCGCGGTCCCAAGGTGTGTCCGCGGGATGTCCTGGTGCGTCCTCGGCGCTCCCGGTCCCCACCGGTCCTGCCGTGCGGCCGAACGCCCGTGGCGTGCGGCTACTCCCCGGGACGCTCCGGGGGTGTCGTGGTTGCCTCGCGTACCGATCCGGTCCCGAAAGGGTGCCGAACGGCCGTACCGGCGCTGCCCGTGCCGGCGGAATGACCGGGCCGGATGCCCGTCCGATCGCCCGGACGCCGATCAGGCCGTGCGGGTCAGCCGGTGCCGCCCGGCACCGCCCAGCAGGTGGGCGATCGCGGCCCGGTCCGCGGCGCGCTCGGCGTCGCGACGGCGGCGCAGCATCACCATGGCGGCGTCGCCCGGTGCGTTCCAGGCGCCGTCGTCCTGCTCCTGCGGCGTGTGGCCGAGCGGCTGCGCCGGGACCGGCGCGGCCTCGGCGTGGAACGCGGCGACCGTGTCCCCGGTCGGCCGAACCCCGCCACCACGGCGGGTCGTGCGGACGGTGCCGCGGTGGACGCGGCGCACGGCGTTGCCGGCGCTCCCGCTCCGCCGGCCGTCCCGCCAGCCCCCGACGGTGAGGGCGTGGAAGATCGGGGTCTCCTCCTGGATCTCGTCGTGCGACTCGTGCCGGCCGGGGAACGGCCAGCTCTCCTGCGCGGCGCGTCGCGCCCGGATCGACGACTCGAGGCCACCCGCAGCGCTGTCGAACTCGTACACCCGCCGTACCTCCTGCTCGCCTGACATGTGGGGACCCACGGCCTGGTCCGTATCGCGTACATCTCGTACCGCCGTTCGGCCCACTCACCCGGTCAACGGGTGACACCCGAGAGGGGAAACGGGGGTGACAGTTCTGGTTCCGAGGTCCCCTCGTACGAGTGGCGTGACCGGTCCGGGACTCTCCGTGTTGTCTACGGAGAGTCGTCATCCGGACTCCTCCTGGAGCAGTCGGTGACGTCGGTCCGGAGTCCGACCCCTCGGGGACCCTCGGTGTCAGGCCCTCGCATCGGCTCCGGCGATCACGATCCGGCACGTCGCGGCCATCATGCGGCGGTGCGTGATCGCATCGCCACCCCTTCGTGCCGGTCCGGCCCGCGGGGTGTCCACTACACGGGTGTAGTTCGACGGAGCGTCACGAACACCCGTCGGGACTGCTCCGTCCGTTCCGGCGCTGGGCCGTCCGGGGTGCAGTGCTCGGGGCCGGGCCGTCACCGTCGCGTGCACCGCGCCACCCCGACCGATCCGCCGTACCGTCGTCTCATGACGGAGCGGACCGGGCGGCCCGCCGCTCCTGCCGGGAGCGGCATCCCGCGCCCACGGCACGACGACGACCCTGCTCCTCGCGGGCGCGCACCCGCGGACGGACACCGGGCCGGACCGGCGCACGCCGCGGACGAGGACGACGGCGCCGGGCACGCAGGTGTGGTCGCGCCACGGCACGCCGATCCCGCGGCCGGCGCCCACCGGGCCGTTCCCGCCCCGCACGACGACGCCACGGCCCTCGACGACACCGCCGACCCCCACCACCGCGCCGCCACCTCCGGCGGGCGGACCGGGCCGCACGTCGCGGACCCCGTGGCGCGGGCCGCCGGGGCGCGTCCCCGTCCGTCGCCGCGGGCGGAGATCCCGCGCCCGCTGCGGATCGCCTCCGAGGCCTGCGCCCGGATGCTCGTCCTCGCCGCCGGGTTCGCGCTGCTCGTCTTCCTCGTGATCGAGCTGCGGGTCGTGGTCGTTCCGGTGGCGATCGCGGTGCTGCTGTCCGCGCTGCTCGCCCCGCTGGTCCGGTGGCTGCACGAGCGGCGGGTGCCCCGCGGCATCGCGACGGCGCTGGTGATGGTCGGCGGTCTGGCCGCGCTCGGGGGGCTGCTGACCGCCGTCGTCGGCACCCTGGTCGACGGCACGTCCCAGGTGGTCGCGGAGGTCACCGACAACGTCGGCTCGCTGCAGGGGCTCGCCGACGCGACGCCGTTCCGGATCGACGTCGGCGTGCTCGGCGACCAGGTGCTGCAGGCGGTGCGCGACAACCAGCAGACGCTGACCTCCGGCGCGGTGACGACCGCCGCGACCGTCGGGGAGATCCTCGCCGGGTTCGCGCTCTGCCTGTTCGCGTTGATCTTCATGCTCCACGACGGCCGCCGCATCTGGGGGTTCGTCCGGCTGCTCGCCCCGCGGGCCCGGCGCTCGCGGGTCGACGTCGCCGCCCGCCGGGCGTTCGCCTCGCTCGTCGGCTACGTACGGGCGACGGTGCTGGTCGCGATCGTCGACGCCCTCGGGATCGGCCTGGGCCTGTGGGCGACAGGGGTGCCGTTCGTGCTGCCGCTGGCCGCGCTGGTGTTCCTCGGTGCGTTCGTGCCGATCATCGGGGCGGTGCTGACCGGCGCCGTCGCGGTGCTGGTCGCGCTGGCCACCGAGGGACCGGTGACCGCGCTGATCGTGCTCGGGGTCGTCCTGGCGGTGCAGCAGCTGGAGAGCCACGTGCTCCAGCCGGTGCTGATGGGCCGGGCCGTCCGGCTGCACCCGCTGGCGGTCGCGCTCGGCGTCGCGGTCGGGGTGGTCCTCGCCGGGATCGCCGGCGCGCTGCTCGCCGTCCCGCTGCTGGCCGTACTGACCGCCGCGGTGCGGTCCCTGGTCGCGTCGCGCGAGGTCGCGCCGCGGGCGGTGGACCCGCTGCGCCCGCGCGAGGCGAACCCGCCGCCCGCCCTGCCGGGCTGAGCGCACGCCCTGCCGCGCGGTGCCTGCGGTGGGACGATCGCGCCGTGCGTTATCTCGTGACGGGTGCGACCGGCTACATCGGTGGGCGGCTCGCGCCCCGGCTGCTGGGCCACGGTCCCGAGCCCGACCTCGTCCCGGACCCGTCCACGGGCCCGGTCCACGTGCGCTGCCTGGTCCGCAACCCGGACAAGCTCGCCGACGTGCCGTGGGCCGCCGACGCCGAGATCGTGCAGGGCGACCTGCTGGACCCGGACAGCGTCCGCGCGGCCTGCGAGGACGTCGACGTCGTCTACTTCCTCGTGCACTCGCTGTCGGACTCCGACTTCGCCGCCACCGACCGGCGGGCCGCGCTGATCCTCGGGGAGGCGGCGCGCGCGGCCGGGGTGAAGCGGATCGTCTACCTGGGTGGTCTGCACCCGGACACCGGAGCGGGGAAGCTCTCGGCCCACCTGGCGTCGCGGGTGGAGGTGGGGGAGACCCTGCTGCGCTCCGGGGTGCCGACGGTCGTGCTGCAGGCCGCGGTGATCCTCGGCTCCGGCTCGGCCAGCTTCGAGATGCTGCGCTACCTGACCCAGCGGCTCCCGCTGATGGTCACCCCGCGCTGGGTGCACAACCGGATCCAGCCGATCGCGGTGCGCGACGTGCTGCGCTACCTGATCCGGGTCGCGGAGATCGACGCGCCGGCCGCCGAGCTGAACCGGACCTTCGACATCGGCGGCCCCGAGGTCCTCACCTACTACGAGATGATGCAGCGCTACGCCCGCGTCGCCGGCCTGTCCCGGCGCCGGGTGCTGCCGGTGCCGGTGCTGTCGCCGTCGCTGTCCGCGCACTGGATCAATGTCGTCACGCCCGTCCCGAAGTCGATCGCGAAGCCGCTGATCGAGTCCCTGGTGCACGAGGTCGTCTGCTCCGAGGACGACATCAAGGACCGCATCCCCGACCCGCCGGGCGGGCTGATCGGCTACGACCGCGCCGTCGAGCTGGCCCTGTCCCGCATCACCGACGGCGAGGTCGAGACCCGCTGGTCGGGCGCGACCGTGGCGAACGTGCCGTCCGACCCGCTGCCCAGCGATCCGGAGTGGGCCGGCGGCGACGTCTACCTCGACGAGCGCGAGCAGGCCTGCGCCGCCACCCCCGAACGGCTGTGGACGGTCGTCGAGGGCATCGGCGGGGAGCGTGGCTGGTACTCGTTCCCGCTGGCCTGGTCGGTGCGCGGCTGGATGGACCGCGCGGTCGGCGGCGTCGGGCTGTCCCGCGGCCGTCGCGACCCGCACGACCTGCGCACCGGCGACGCGCTGGACTGGTGGCGGGTGGAGCGGATGGTCGAGCCCGGCGGGGCCCGCCCGGCCGGCAGCGACCGCGACCCCGAGGAGGGGCTGCTGCGGCTGCGCGCGGAGATGAAGGTGCCCGGCCGGGCCTGGCTGGAGATGTCGGTGCGCCCGCGTCCGGGCGGGTCGACCTACCACCAGCGGGCGGTGTTCATCCCGCACGGCCTCCCCGGCTACCTGTACTGGTGGTCGGTCGCGCCGTTCCACGGGATCGTCTTCGGCGGGATGGTCCGCAACATCACCCGCACCGCCGAGCGCGACGGCGACGTCCCCGCCCCGGCGAGCCGGCGTCCGGCATGGCTGCGGTCCCGGTCGCACCGCGACCGGGCGGCCTGACCGCCTCCGGGTCGGCGCTCCCCGACCACGGTGGCCCGGGCGGCGGCGTCAGCCGCGGTCGGGGCCCGAGAGGGCGGCGAGCAGCACGGCGGACTCGCGCTCGGACACCGAGCGCGCGAAGTGCAGGAGCACGGCCTCGGTGTCGCCGGGGCCGTCGAGCAGGTCGCGCAGGGCGCGCGCGGTCTCCTCCTCGCGGCTCGCGGCCGGCGTGTAGAGGTAGGCGCGACCGTCCAGCTCGCGCTGCACCCAGCCCTTGCGGTGCAGGTTGTCGAGCACCGTCATGACGGTCGTGTACGCCAGCGGACGGGCCGGGGCCAGGCGGGCGCGGACGTCACGCACCCGGCACGGACCCGCGTCGCCCCACAGCACGTCCATCACGGCGGCCTCGAGCTCGCCGAGTCGACCACGCATGTTGCCTCCCGGACCCGAGGGTAACCGCAACCCCCCATGCTCCCCCGGTCGGTGGGCCGTCGGATCAGCAGCCGGACAGTGCGTGCACGGGCTCCACCGCACGCGGTCCCGGGCCGAGCACCACCCAGCGCCCACCCGCGGCCTCCACCCGGGGCAGCGCGGCGCGGACCTCGTCGAGGAGCTCGGGAAGGAACAGCAGGACACGGTCCGGGCGCAGGCCGACGAGCTCGTCGGGGGACACGACGGGCACGTCGCTGCCCGGCATCCGGTGGCCCTGCTTGGCCGGCGAGGCGTCCCCGACGGCGGCCAGCAGCGACGCGTCCAGCCCGGCGCGGCACACCAGGGGCACCGCGCGGGATGCCGCGCCGTAGGCGGCGACGGTGCGTCCCGCCGCCCGCTCGGCGACCAGCCAGTCGCGCAGCAGGTGGGTGTCGTCGGCGGCCGCCTGCAGCCGGGCGAACCCGGACGGCTCGGTGACGGCGAGGGCGCGTTCCTCGTCGACGAGGCGGCGGGTCCCGGCGTCGGGCTCGGCGCCGGCCCGGGCGGTGACCAGCACGGTCCCGCCGGACAGCGGGTACCACCACGCCCGGTGCACGCCCAGTCCGTGCCGGCGCAGTGCGGTGTCCAGGGCGGGCAGCGACCAGTAGCCGTAGTGGCCGTGGCGCAGGTCGAACCACTGGCCGTCACGCAGCACGGTGCCCAGCGACAGCAGCTGGAGCGCGAGCGTGCCGCCGGGTGCGAGCAGCGCGACCCGCCGGGCGAGCGCATCGGCCTGGTCGGGCTCGTGCAGCAGCCCGTAGAAGTCGACGACGAGGTCGGCCCGCCCGGCCGCGGACACCGTGTCCGTGTCGAGCGCGGTCATGCCGCGCCCGGTCAGCCGCGGGAGCCACGAGCCGCCGTGCGGGCTGCCGAACTCCGCGACCCGGCCGCCCGGGCGGACCAGCCCGGCGCGGGCGAGCCGGCCGACCGAGCGGTCGCTCTGGTCGGCCATCGCCCGCGGTTCGACACCGTGCAGCTCCTCGGCCACCGCGGCATCGGTCTGCAGCTGGGCGAGACCGCAGCCGGCGCACAACCACATGCGCAGCGGGGCCGCCGCGTCGGGCAGCGGGGCGTCCCGCGCGGGCATCCGGTCCCACGGCGGCTGCTCGCCCAGGTCGAGCACGACCGTGCCCGCGGCACCGCCACAGGAACGGCACCGGGTACCCGGCGTCGGGTCGTCGGTCATGCGCCACCCCTTCGTCGCATCAGTACTAGGTCGGATAGTAGATACGGGGGCTGAAAGCCCGCTGTGAGCCCGATCGGAGCAACGTGGGCTCGCGCAGCGTCACCAGGACCGGGGCCGCTCGTTGTCGTCTCCGGTACCCCAACCGCAGCCCACCGCGCGCCCGTCGCACGCGGTGACCGGACCCGAGGGAGGTCGAGTGGACGTCGTACGGACCGTGGTGCCCGGCGCGCTGCTGCTCGACCCGACCGTCGCCGACACGTCCGGCCCGGACCTCACCGCCTTCACCGTGCGACGACGGCGCCGCCCGGCCCGCGACGCCGTGCTCGGCCTGTTCGGCCATCCCGGCGACGCGGTGCTGCTCGGCGTCCCCCGCGGCAGCGGTTACGCCGTCGTCATCGACGCCCGGCCGGACGCCGACACCTTCGGCCGGCTCGCCGTCGCGCTGCTCGAGGGCCCGCAGCGACTGCTCGTCCCGCCGGGCTGCCTCTACGGCGTCCAGTCCGTCGCGAGCGGGACCGTCGTCGAGCTGCGCAGCGCCACCCGGCTCCCGCGCCGGGAACGCTTCGACGTCCACCCGGACGACCCGGACCTCGCGGTCCGCTGGCTCCGCCCCCGGCCGGCCCGGACACCGGGCACGGCACGCTCCTGGGCCGCGCTGACCGCCCGCCTCGGGGCCCCCGCGGGCCCCCGCCGGGACCGCGTCTCCCTCTGGTGACCCCGGGCGCCGTCCCCGGTGTGAGGACGGGCGCATGTGAGCCGGTCGGCCCGGTCGGCCAGATCACGAATCGGTCACGTAACGTCGGTACCAGGCCGGACCGACGACGCCCCGCGCCGGACGGCGGCACGACCGTGTCCGCCGGGACGTGGACACGAGGGGTTGCCGAGGTGCTGAGCGAGCGCGAGAACCGTCGACTGCACGAGATCGAGGTGCAGCTGCGGCTGACCGACCCGCGACTGGTCCGCCGGTTCTCCGCACTGAACGCCGCACTGCACGCCCCGGCCCGCCACGGCGGACGGCTGCTCGCCGGGTTCGCCCGCGACCGGCGCACCGTGCACGGCTCCGGCCCGTTCCCGACGGTACTGCTGGGGACCGCACTGGTCGTGCTGCTGCTCGGTGCCGTACTGGTGAGCGTGCCGATCGTCGTCGCGGGGATCCTCGTCGCCGGACTCGCCCTGGCCGTCGCGGCCACCACCGGACCGCAGGCGCACCCCGGAATCGCCTGACCCGGCACCCCGCACCGCGCGGTGCCGCCCCGGACCGGCGCCGCACAGCGACCGGTGCCGCCCCGGACGGACGGCGTGGCCGTGGCGCGCGACCGGCGGCCTCAGCCGTGGGCGAGGTCGGAGAACCGGCTGTAGTGCAGCTGGTGGGCGACGGTGATCGTCGTGGTCGGGCCGTTACGGTGCTTGGCCAGGATCAGGTCGGCCTCACCAGCGCGCGGGTCGTCCTGCTCGAACGCGTCGGGGCGGTGCAGCAGCACCACCATGTCCGCGTCCTGCTCGATCGAGCCGGACTCACGCAGGTCGGACAGCATCGGCCGCTTGTCGGTGCGCTGCTCGGGACCACGGTTCAGCTGGCTCATCGCCACCACAGGGACCTCGAGTTCCTTGGCCAGCAGCTTGATCTGCCGGGAGAACTCCGAGACCTCCTGCTGACGGGACTCGACCTTGCGGCCCGAGGTCATCAGCTGCAGGTAGTCCAGGATGATCAGCTTCAGGTCGTAGCGCTGCTTCATCCGGCGCGCCTTGGCCCGGATCTCCATCAGCGTCAGGTTCGGCGAGTCGTCGATGTAGAGCGGCGCCTCGGAGATCTCCGACATCCGCCGCGCCATCCGCGTCCAGTCCTCGTCCGACATCCGGCCGGCGCGCATGTCGGCCAGCCGGATCCGGGCCTCCGCGGACAGCAGACGCATGACGATCTCGGACTTGCTCATCTCCAGCGAGAAGAACGCGCTGGTCATGCCGTTCTTGATGGAGCAGGAGCGGGCGAAGTCCAGACCCAGGGTCGACTTGCCCAGACCCGGCCGGGCCGCGACGACGACCATCTGGCCCGGGTGCAGACCGTTGGTGACCTGGTCGAGGTCGGCGAAGCCGGTCGGCACACCCGTGGACTGGCCGCCCCGGGAGGCGATCGCGTCGATCTCGTCCATCGTGGGCTGGAGGAGCTCCTCCAGCACCGTGTAGTCCTCGGTGGTGGTGCGCTCGGTGACCTCGTAGACCGCGGCCTGGGCCCGGTCCACCGCGTCGTCGACGTCGCCGCCGTCGGCACCGTGGTAGCCGAGCTGCACGATCCGGGTGCCGGCCTCGACCAGCCGCCGCAGGACCGCCTTCTCGCCGACGATCTCGGCGTAGTACGCCGCGTTCGCCGCGGTGGGCACGGTCGCGATGAGGGTGTGCAGGTAGGGCGCGCCGCCGAGGCGGACGAGCTCACCGCGCCGCTGCAGCTCCGCCGAGACGGTCACCGCGTCCGCGGGCTCGCCACGGCTGTAGAGGTCCAGGATCGTCTCGTAGACGGTCTGGTGGGCGGGCCGGTAGAAGTCCTCCGGCTGCAGGACCTCCACGACGTCGGCGATCGCGTCCTTGCTCAGCAGCATGCCGCCGAGCACCGACTGCTCGGCCGTGAGGTCCTGCGGGGGCTGACGGTCGAACGTGGCGCCCTCACCGGGTCCGGAGGCCTTCTCGCCGTCACGGACCGCACGGGGCTTGTTGCCGGGACGATCGTCCGTCAGAGCCATACGCAGCGTCACCCCCGGTGGACACAGTACCGAACGCACGTTCGACGCGCGAGTGGTACGTGCTGCCACCCGCGACCGTCGTCGGTGATCTGCCGGCCGGCGCGGTGCCCGACGGACCGCGGCGGGCGCGGCCCGGGGAGCAAGGCGCTCGCGTACCGGTACGGCCGACAGTAGGTCGGCCGCGGGCCCGTGGCGAACCGGCCTGGTGATCGAACTGGGGATGAACTGTGCACGGATGCCGCCCGTCCCGGGACCGTGCTGGGGACAACCTGGGGACAAGGGAGCGGAACGGACCGTCTGCGCAGGTCAGAGCCATACTCACAGCTGTGGACAACTTTGCTCTGGCGTGTCGTCGCACACCGCGTACGGGCGTGTCGGAGCGCCCGGCGGACCGCTCGCCGCCCGGCGCGTCCACAGGCCCGCCCGACGAGTGGATCGTCACCGCACGGCGTGTCGGCTGCGTGACAAGACATCCGGTGCGGGGTCGTCCGATCGGTGTCGATCGTCCATCCGGGACTGCGCACCGTGTGCACGACGCCCGGCCGGCCCGGCCCGGACACGCGAAAGGGCGGTGTCCGGAGCACATGGCTCCGGACACCGCCCTGTTCACGCTCGGTGGTCGAACGACCACCGGGCCGCTCAGCTCGCGACGACCGCGATCGGCAGCTCGGTGGTGACCTCCGGGTGCAGGCGGACCTGCACCTGGTGCTTGCCCAGGGTCTTGAGGTGACCCGGGACGTCGATGCTGCGCTTGTCCAGCAGCGGGCCGCCGGCCGCCTTGACGGCGTCGACGACCTGGGCCGGCGTGATCGAGCCGAACAGACGGCCGGTGTCGCCGGCCTTGGCCGGGACGGTCACGTTGATGTTGCGCAGCTGCGAGTCGACCTGCTGGGCGTGGCCCAGGTCGCGGATCTCGCGGGACTTCTGGGCCCGGCGGATCTGCTCGACCTGCTTCTCCGCGCCACGGGTGGCGACGACCGCGAGCTTGCGCGGCAGCAGGTAGTTGCGGCCGTAGCCGTCCTTGACCTCGACGATGTCACCCGGGGCACCCAGGTTCGGGACGTCGGCGTTGAGGATGAGCTTCATGTGTCTCCCCTTCCTCAGCGAGCGGTCGAGGTGTACGGCAGCAGGGCGACCTCACGGGAGTTCTTCACCGCGACGGCGACGTCCCGCTGGTGCTGCCGGCAGTTGCCGGAGACCCGACGGGCACGGATCTTGCCGCGGTCGGAGATGAACTTCCGCAGCAGACCGGTGTCCTTGTAGTCGATCAGCTGGGCCTTGTCCTTGCAGAAAGCGCAGACCTTCTTCTTCGGCTTGCGCACGATGGCCTTGGCCATGGTGGTGCTCCTGGAGATCGTCCTCCGCCCGTCACGGGCGGAGAGGTACGTGGATCAGAAGGGGGGCTCGTCGTCGGACGCGGCGCCACTGCCCGCGGGCGGGGCCGAACCCCAGGGGTCGTCATAGCCGCCGCCGGAGTTGCCTCCACCGCCGGAACCGCCGCCCTGTCGGGCGCCACCGCCACCGCCGCCGTCGTAGCCACCGCCGCCGCCACCGAAGCCACCGGAACCTCCGCCCCGGTTGACCTTGTTGACCTTGGCGGTCGCGTAGCGCAGGGACGGGCCGACCTCGTCGACCTCCATCTCCACGACGGTGCGCTTCTCGCCTTCCTTGGTCTCGAACGACCGCTGGCGCAGGCGACCCTGGACCACGACGCGCGCGCCGCGGGTCAGGGACTCGGCGACGTTCTCCGCCGCCTGGCGCCAGATGTTGCAGCGCAGGAAGAGCGCCTCGCCGTCCTTCCACTCGCCGGACTGGCGGTCGAAGGTGCGCGGGGTGGACGCCACGGTGAAGTTGGCGACCGCGGCGCCGGACGGGGTGAACCGCAGCTCGGGATCCGCCGTCAGGTTGCCCACGACGGTGATGACGGTCTCGCCGGCCATGACGGCTCCAATCAGCCGGCGGCGGGCGCCGGCGTGCGGGTGACGTCCTTGCGCAGGACCTTGGTGCGCAGCACGGACTCGTTCAGACCCAGCTGGCGGTCCAGCTCGGTGACGGTGGCCGGCTCAGCGGTGATGTCGAGGACCGCGTAGATGGCCTCGCCCTGCTTCTTGATCTCGTAGGCCAGGCGGCGCTTGCCCCAGACCTCGATCTTCTCGACCGATCCGCCGTCGTTCTTCACGACGGTGAGGAACTGCTCCAGGGACGGCTGCACAGTGCGCTCGTCCAGGCCGCCGTCGAGGATGACCATGACCTCGTAATGACGCATGAGAACCACTCACCTCCTATGGACTCGAAACGGTCACGGCCCGGACGGCCGTGACAGGAGGTTCTCAGTGCACCCCGACAGTTTCCGGCGGATGCGCGGGAGCTGCGGGGATGCCGGTACAGGCTAGCAACGGCCGTTCCGGCCCCGACCTGCGGGTACGCGGTTCCCCGGATCGCCGGGACGGGTTCGGGCCGTGCCCGCGGAGACGCCGGCCGACGGACGGCTGTCGTTCGTCGCCGACACCGGCCCCGTCCTCGGCGAGCCGCTCGACGCCGTCACCGACGGCCGACCGGCGGCCCACGGCTGTCGGGGGTCCTCGCTACCGTGCCCGTATGCAGATCGGAGCACACGTCCGCGACGCCGAGGACCCTCTGGCCGCGGCCGCCGAGGTCGGCGCCGAGGTGATCCAGCTGTTCCTGTCCGACCCGCAGGGCTGGAAGAAGCCGCCGCCGCACCCACGGGCGGCGGAGCTGGCCGCGTCGGACGTCGCGGTGGTGGTGCACGCGCCCTACACCGCGAACGTCGCGTCCACGAACAACCGGATCCGCATCCCGAGCCGCAAGATCGTGCAGCAGCACCTGGCCGGGGCCGCCGAGGTCGGCGCGTTCGGCCTGGTCGTGCACGGCGGCCACGTCACGAAGGACGACGACCCGGCCGTCGGGATCGACAACTGGCGCAAGTTCGTCGAGCGCCAGGCCGGGGAGCACGGCTTCGACGTGCCCGTCCTGATCGAGAACACCGCGGGCGGGGACAACGCCATGGCCCGCCGCTTCGACGCGCTGGGCCGGCTGTGGGACGCGGTGGGCGAGTTCGGCGTCGGGTTCTGCCTGGACACCTGCCACGCCTTCGCCGGCGGCGAGGAGCTGGCCGGGATCGTCGAGCGGGTCCGGGGGATCACCGGGCGGATCGACCTGATCCACCTGAACAACTCGCGCGACGCGTTCGACTCCGCCCGCGACCGGCACGCCAACATCGACGACGGGACGATCCCGCCGGACGAGCTGGCCGCCGTCGTCGCGGCGGCGGGGGCACCGGTCGTTGTCGAGACCCCGGCCGAGGGACAGGCCCGCGACATCGCGTTCCTGCGCGAGCACACCTGAGGCGGCCTCAGGCGGTACCGGCGAACCAGCCGGAGGGCGTGAGCCCCGCCCCGACCTGCAGCCGCGGGGCGTACTGGTCGAAGTAGACCCGGGCGGTGAGCTCGCGCCTGCTGCGGACCCCGACCTTCGCGAACACCGACTTGAGGTGGTCCTGCACGGTCCACGCGGACAGGTGCAGGACGCGGGCGATCTCCGCGGTGTCCGCGCCGCGCAGCACCAGGCCGACGACGTCGCGCTCACGCGGGGTCAGCCCGAACGCCGCGGTGACCAGCGGGACGATCTCCGGCGGGCGGGCCTCCTCGATCGTCACGACGACCTGCCCCGAGGCCCCGTCCGGCCCGGCCAGCGGCGACGCGTGCGCCACCACCCAGTGCCCGGAGCGTGTTCGCAGCCGGGTCCGCGGCAGCTGCACCAGGTGCCCGGCGGCGTAGCGGCGGGCCGCCCGGATCAGCCCGAGCAGCGGGAACGGGAGCGCCCCGTCGGTGTCCCCGCCGAGGTCGGCCAGCCGCTCGGCGACGCCGGCTCCGCCGTGGGTGACCGCGCCGTCCCGCCCGACGACGAGCACCGCCGGGCCGTCCGCGCCGCCGGGGCCGTCGGCGACCGCACCCGCGACGAGCCCGGCCCGCATCCCGCGGCCGAACAGCCGTCCGACGTCGGCGGCGTACTCCTGCTCGGCGGGGCTGAAGCCGCGCCCGTCGTCG
Organism: Pseudonocardia sp. ICBG1034; assembly: GCF_020131375.1. Lineage (NCBI taxonomy): Bacteria > Bacillati > Actinomycetota > Actinomycetes > Pseudonocardiales > Pseudonocardiaceae > Pseudonocardia > Pseudonocardia sp. ICBG1034. Next base: position 119,536 of record NZ_JAHLEK010000015.1, on the reverse strand, counting down.
CGGAACAGGGCGACGAAGCCCCAGTGTGCGCCGTCGGCGGCCGCGGTGAAGCGCAGCTCGTCACCGAAGCCGTAGACGGGGGAGAAGAACTCGTCGAAGCGACGCAGCCGGCTCAGGTCCCCGTCGGTCTCGGCGAGCGCCGTGGTCACTCCGCCGGGCCTGCGGAACACGTCGAAGGAGTTGTAGAGGTCGACGACCTCGTACTCGTGGCGGGCCCAGAGGTCGTCGTGCTCGTCGGTGAGGTCGGCCTTGACCACGCCGGTGACGAGCTCGGTCGCCGGGTCGACGGTGGCCAGACAGGCCGCCGAGAACGGCAGCGAGGACCGCAGCAGGTCCAGTGCGGTCAGTCCGAAGGTGGGCGCGTCCAGGCCGGCCGCCGCGAGGGCGGTGAGGCGTTCACGGACGCGCGCCGGGGCGGCAGCGGGCACCTCCCGAGTGTCCGGAGCCCCGTCGATGATCTCCATCGTCAGAACTGGGGAGGTGGCGACATCCGTGCTGCTCGGAACGGGTGTCCCAGGTTTCTGGGGTGTCGGTCGCCCAGCCCCGGGGGATGGGCCGGCGGCGCCGTGGGGCGGAGGGTCGGTCGTACCGAACGACCCTGATGAACGGAGCCCCGGTCATGACCTCCTCCTCCCTCGCCCGTCCCCTCGCCGAGCTCGCGGCCGCCGTCGCCGGGCCGGTGCTCGGCCCGTCCGACCCCGGCTGGGCGCAGGAGGTCGGCGGGTTCAACCTCGCGCACGTCCCGACACCGGCGGTCGTGGTCGGCGCCACCGGGGAGCACGACGTCGCGGCCGCCGTCCGGTGGGCCGCCGCGCAGGGGATGCGGGTGGCCGTGCAGGCCACCGGGCACGGGCTGACCGGCGACCTCGACGACGTCGTGCTGGTCTCCACCCGCCGCATGACCGAACTCGCCGTCGACCCGGTCGCCCGGCGGGCCCGGGTGGGCGCCGGCGTGCGCTGGCGCGCGGTGCTCGACGCCGCCGCCCCGCACGGCCTCGCCCCGCTCTGCGGGTCGAGCTCGGGCGTCGGGGTCGTCGGCTACACCACCGGCGGGGGCCTCGGGCCGCTCGGCCGTCGGCACGGGTTCGCCGCCGACCACGTGACCCGGTTCGGCATCGTGACCGCCGACGGCGTCGCCCGGACCGTCGACGCCGGATCGGGCCCCGACCTGTTCTGGGCGGTCCGCGGCGGCCGGGAGAGCTTCGGCGTCGTCACGTGGATGGAGTTCGAGCTGGTCGAGCAGCCGCGGTTCCACGGCGGCGGGATCTTCTTCGACGGCGACGACGCACCCCGGCTGCTGCACGCCTGGCGGAAGTGGGCGCCGGGGCTGGGGGAGGACACGTCGACCTCGGTCGCGCTGCTCGCGCTCCCGCCGGACCCGGCGTTGCCGACGGAGCTGCGGGGCCGGTTCGTCGTGCACCTGCGGTTCACCCACCTCGGCTCGGTCGACGAGGGCGAGGCGCTGCTCGCGCCGATGCGGGCGGTCGCCGCCCCGCTGCTCGACGGCGTCGGGGAGCTGCCGTATGCGGCCGTCGACGCCGTCCACTCCGACCCGACCGACCCGATGCCGGTCTGGGACCGCGGAGCCGTCCTGGGATCGCTGCCCGCGGACGCGGTCGACGCTGTCCTCGCCGAGGCGGGACCGGACAGCTCGTCGCCGCTGGTCCTGGTGGAGCTGCGGCTGCTCGGCGGGGCGCTCTCCCGGCCGGCGGCGGTGCCGAACGCGGTCGCCGGGCGGCACGGCGCCGTCTCCCTGTACTGCCTCGGCGTGCCCGCGGGTCCGGAGGCCGCCGTGCAGGTCCCGGCCCGGGCCGCCGCACTGCTCGACGCCGTCGCCCCGTGGACCCGCGGCGGTCTGGTCAACCTGGCCGGTCAGGCGGCGCCGGACACCGTCGCCGGGTACTGGGACGACGACACCCGGCTCCGGCTGGCCGCGCTGAAGCGCCGCGTCGACCCGGAGGGCGTGTTCGGCGGGCCCGTCCGCGCCTGAGACCCGGTCCCGGGATTCCTCAGCGCCAGGCGAAGACCGGCTGCTCCAGGTGCGCGACCCGGGTCGCGCGCCCGTGCAGGACGACCTCGCGGAACTGGTGGAGCACCGCGCCGGTGGGGGCGTGGACGTAGCGGTCGAACAGCGGCACCTGGATCACCGGGGCGTCGGACTCGGGGATGGTGAGGAACCGGGGCTCGTGGTCGATCTCGGCCAGCGGCGGGCGGTGCAGCTCGGCGACCTCGTCCGGGTTGGGCGTCGGCTCGCCCGCGCCGCCGGCCCACAGCACGACCGGGGTGATGACGTAGCCGGAACGGGTCGGGTAGTCGTCGAGCAGACCGAGCACGCGGTCCGGGCCGAGCTCGAGCCCGATCTCCTCGGACACCTCGCGGCGTCCCGCCTGCTCGGCGGTCTCACCCGGGTCGAGCCGCCCGCCCGGAAGGGCCCACTGCCCGGAGTGCGCCCGCAGCGACCGGGTGCGCCGGGTCAGGACGAACGCGACCTCGTCGGCGAGACGGCCGTCGCCGGTGGCACCGGGGACCGGCAGCAGCGTCAGGGTGACGGCGGCGGCCCGCCTCCCCGCCCGGTCCGCCTCCGACGCGGCCCGTCGCTCGGCCGGGGGGAGCGTCGTCAGCGCCGCCTCGACACGCTCCCGCAGCTGGCGCTGCACCGGTTCCGGGACCACCACGTCGTCGGCCATGCCCTGATCGTCGCACCCGCCCGGGCGCCGCACAGGCTCCGTCGCCGCCGCACACGTCACATCCTGTGCGGCGCCACCACACCCCCTGTGCGGCGCCCGGCTCGTGGCGCAGGGCGACCGGTGACCGGCGCCAGGCTGTCGGCGTCCGGCCCTGCGGGCGGCGGCGCCCGGGCGCGACCGTCGGCGGGCACCGCGGGCGGCGGGTGCACGGGGGGGTGCAACGACGTCACCAGGGGTGCGACGACCGCCGGGGGACGGCAGCCGTCCGGGAGCGCAGCGAACGGCAGGGCACGTGCGACGACGCGAGGGGCGGCCGCAGTTCAGTCCGCGGGGTCGCGCCGGGGGCGGGCCGCCCGGGACGGCCACGGTTCGGGTGCGGCCGCGCGATCGGCGCGACCGGAACCCGCGGAACCGGCCGCGCCCCCGGACCGGGACGTCCCGACGGAACCGGTGGGGCCGGGGCCATCGCCGTCCCTCCGCCGTCGCCCGCCCCGTGCGGGCACGGCCGACGCGGAGGCGGTCACGGCGGGCACGCCGGACCGGGAGACCCGCGGGCCGACCGGCCACACGGGCTCCGGTTCCCGGGCGGGGTCGGTGCCGGGCCGCAGGATCTGCCGGACGACGAGCACGCACAGCGCGACCACCACGGCGTCGCGGACCAGCACGGTCACCAGGAACGGCTCCGGCGGCAGCCCCTTGTTCGCGACGCCGAGGTACTGGAACATCCGTGGCACCCAGACCAGCGCGTCGACGACCATCCACGCCAGCAGCAGCCGCCAGCGGGGCAGGGCGAGCACCGCGAGCGGGACCAGCCACAGCGAGTACTGCGGGCTCCACACCTTGTTGACCAGCAGGAACGCCGAGACCGTCAGGAACGCCAGCTCGGCGACCGCGGGCGGGCGCGGCGCGCGCAGCGCGAGCCAGGCGATCGCGGCGAACGCCAGCACCATGAGCACCGCGGTGACGGTGTTGAGCACGGTGGGGGACTGCCCGTCGCCGAGCGGGCCGTCGAAGCCGGACCAGCCGGTGAACCAGTACAGCGAGTACCAGATCGAGTCCGGGTCGGCCGGGCGCGTGCGGTTGAGCAGGAAGAACTCGACCCAGCCGCGCGGCCAGGCCAGCGCGACCGGGAGGTTCACCGCCACCCAGGCGAGGACCGCGGCACCGATCGTCCACGCGGCACGCGGGAGGCCGCCGTCGGCGCGGCGTCGCCAGCCGACGAGCAGCACCGGTAGCAGGAACAGCAGCGGGTAGAGCTTGGCCGCGCCGCCGATCCCGAGCAGCACCCCGGCCCAGACCGGCCGGTCCCGGCGCAGCGCGAGCAGTGCCCCGGTCGCGAGCGCGACGGTGAGCGTGTCGAAGTTGGTGAACGCGTGCACCGCCACCAGCGGGGACAGCGCGACCAACGCGGCGTCCCACGGACGTTCCGGGCGGAGCATCAGCACCGCCCACACCACCACCAGCCAGGCCATGGCCAGCCAGATCGCGGTGACGTCGAAGTAGACGACGACGTCGAGCGCCGTCGGCAGCGGCAGCCGCTCGGCCAGCCACTGCCAGCCGTCGGTCAGCTGCGCATTGAGGTACTGGAACATCCCGGTGACGACCGGGTACTCCATGTACCGGGCGGTGCGGGAGCCGTCGGCGGCGGTCTCGAGCCAGGCGTCGCGGTAGGGGACGGCGTCGTCGGCGAGACCTTCCAGCCCGTAGAGCGGGACGGTGTCGGAGTAGCACATCGCGACGTACTGACGGTCGTTGCGCCAGTCCAGCGCGAGCGCACCGTCGGGGGTGCGGTACTGCTGCAGACAGGCCGCCTTGCCCAGCCAGCCCAGCGCCAGCACGACGACCGCGAGCAGCAGCACCACCCGCAGCGGGGTCCACCAGCGCGACCGTCCGACGAGTGCGTGCCGGCCCATCGGGCCTCCGACGACCCGGCTCGCGGCGCGCGCCAGCGGCTCGGTCCAGGTCGGGATCTCCCGGTCCCGGACGCCCGCCCCCGGCGCGTCGCGGGGGGCGGGTGGTGCGGCTCCGGGCCGGCCGCCTGCGGTCAGTTGTCGCCCCCGCGGCCCGGACGGTCCCGGCCCGCGTCGGAGCCGGGCGGGCCGTCGCTGTTGCCGTCGCTGCCGGGGTCGCCGCTGCTGCCGTCGCCGGACCCGTCACCGGCGCCGTCGCCCGAGGAGTCACCCCGGTCGCCGCGGTTCCCGCGGTCACCCCGGTCGCCGTTGTCGGCGTTGTCGCGGTTGTCGCGACTGTCGCCGGGCTCCTGGGTGGTGGTCGCCTGCTGGTCGTCGCCCTGCCCGGAGTCGTTCGAGACGGCCCGGGCCGGGGCCTGGCCGATCGGCTCGAAGTCGGAGAACTGCTCCACCGGCGTCCCCTGCAGCACGTCGTTCATGAACGACTGCCAGATCGAGCCGGGCAGCATCCGCCCGTAGATCGGGCGGCCCGCGGAGTTCTTGATCGGGGTGTTGTCGTCGGTGCCGACCCACACCGCGGTGGACACCGACGGGGTGTAGCCGACGGTCCAGGCGTCGTTGTTCTGGCCCTGGACGCTGCTCTGCACGGTGCCGGTCTTCGCGGCGACCGGACGCCCGTCCAGCCCGATCCGCGACGAGCTCGCGACGTCGGTCATGGACTCGGTGACGTTGCGGGCCACCTCGGCCGGCATGACCTGCTGGCCGTTGTCGGTACTGCCGCGGTCGTAGATGACCCGGCCGTCGCTGGCGGTGACCTTCGCGATCAGGAACGGGTCGCGCTTCATGCCGTCGGCCGCGAACGTGCCGTAGGCGGCGGCCATGTCCTCGGGGTGGACCTCGCGGTCACCCAGCGAGATGCCGCCGGTGGGGTTCGGCAGCAGGTCGGCGGGGATACCGGCCTGGTGCGCGGCGTCGGCGACCCGCTGCGGGCCGACGTCGAGGCCCATCCGGTAGAAGACCGTGTTGATCGACTTGGTCATGGCCTCCTTCACCGAGCACTGGCCGCAGCTGACGCCCTCGGAGTTGGTGACCGTGGTGCCGGCGAGCTCCTGGGGGGAGGAACCGTCGTAGATCGTGCCGAGACCGACCGGCGGGTTCGCCTGCAGCGCCGCCGCGAGCACGAACGGCTTGAACGACGAGCCGGGCTGCTTGAGCACCGAGGCGTAGTCGAGGCCGACACCGTTCTCACCGCCGAAGTAGGCGATGACCGCCCCGGTCTTCGGGTTCACCGACACCAGCGAGGACCGCAGGTTGCCGGGCTGGCCGTCCATGACCTTCTTGACGGCCGTCGCCGCGTCCTCCTGGGCCTTCGGGTCGATCGTCGTGGTGACCGTCAGACCCTGGGTGTTGATCTCGGTCTCGGAGATCCCGAGCTTCTCCAGCTCGGCGCGGGCCGCGTTGTAGATGTGGCCCTTGTCGTCGCCGGGGATGCCACCCCCCTCGGCCGCGGAGGCCTCGCGCCACTGCGGGAACCTCTGCTGCGCCCGGTCGGCCTGCGTCATCCAGCCCTGGGCGACCATGCCGTCGAGCACGAAGTTCCACCGCTGCTGGGACATCTCGAGGTTCTTCGCCGGGTCCCAGCGCGACGGCGACTGGATCAGGCCGGCGATCATCGCGCCCTCGGAGGCGTTCAGGTCCTGGACGTTCTTCCCGAAGTACGCCTGGCTGGCAGCCTGGATGCCGTAGGCGCCGCGACCCAGGTAGATCGCGTTCAGGTAGTTGCCGAGGATCTGCTCCTTGGTCATCTCCTTGGACATCTTCGCGGCCAGCACGACCTCGCGGAACTTGCGGAACAGCGAGTACTGGTCGTTGCCGGTGGTCACCTTGATGTACTGCTGGGTGATCGTCGAGCCGCCGCCGATCCCGCCGGAGAGCTGGTTGATCACCGCCCGCGCGATGCCGGTGATGTCGAAGCCGGGGTTGGAGAAGAACGTGCGGTCCTCGGCGGACAGCACGGCCTGCTGGACCGGCACCGGCACCTGGGACAGGTCGACGCTGGTCCGGTTGACGTTGTCCGGCCGGACGGTCGCCAGCGGGGCGCCGTCGGTGTAGGTGAAGGTCGCCACCTGGGTGACGGCGATGTCGTCGGCCTTGGGGACCGGGAACACCAGCCAGCCGATCGCGAACGCGACGAGCGGGCCGATCACCGCGAACGCGGCGAGCCCGATCACCCAGCGCCGGAGCCGGCGACGACGGCCGGGCTTCTTCCGCCCGTCACCGCCGTCCCCGGGACCGCGACCGTCGGGACGGCCGGGCGGGCCGGGCGGGCGGCCACCTCCGCCGCCACGACGGGCGGCCGTGGCCGGTGCCGCCGCGGCCGCCGCGGCACCGCGGGCCGGCGGACGTCCGGTGCGCTGCGGGGCGGCCGTGCGCGGACCGGCCTGGGCGGGCCGGACGACGGGGTCGAAGTGGCCGACCCCGGAGTCGTCGTGGGTCAGCAGCGGCGGCGGGGACTGGGGGACCGGGCGCGGCGGCGGGCCCGCGGGTGCGGGACGGCCGCCCACCGGTGGACGACCGGGGGGCGGGGGCATCGGGGGACGGGGGGCCACGCCCGGTCGGGGTACCGGCGGGGGCATCGGGGGACGGGACCGCGGAGGACCGGGGGGCGGGGGCGGCGGCGGGGTGCGCCGGGGGTCACGCTCGTCGTTCACCGGGCGGCTCCGTGGGATGCGGTGGACCGGATCCGCTGCGGCCCGGGCCGGGGGTGCCCGGGGCGGAGGGGATCCGGCAGCGGACCGGCGCGGTGCGCGCGGTCCGGGTGGTCGTGCTCGTCGGGCAGGGCGCCATCGGACTCAGCCACCCGCACTCCGCCGGCCGCGGCGGGGGCGGCCGGTGCCGAGGACGAACGAGCGGACCAGGTGGTTCCAGCGGCACTCGGTGCACACCTCGACGACGTGCACGGAGAAGTCGGCGACCTGCGCCGCGAGCTGCTCGAGGTCCGCCGCGGAGCGGGCCGAACCGGAGACGTGGCGCAGGCTCTCGCCGAACACCCACGAGACCTGGGCGAGCTCGTCGTGTCGGCAGACCGGACAGGCCCGACCGGCGGACGTGCCGTGGAAGCGCGCGGCGCGGAGCAGGTAGGCACCCGCATCGCACACCTCCTCACGGCCGACCCGGCCGGCCCGGACGTCGGCCAGCAGAGCACGGCGCTGCAGGGCGTAGTCCACCACCTGTCGCGGGCTGAGCACCCGACCAGGGTACGCGGGACGGACCCGCGGACCCATCGCCGTCCCGCAGGGGCCCCTGCGGGCACGACCGTTCCGTGCCTGGTCGGGGTACTCGTCCGGTCCGCGTGCGCCTGTGATCACGATCATGGATGGGACGGATCGATGTATCGGACCGATAGGATGACCGGTCGGCGGTCCGCACGGAGGAGGTCGCGATGCTGGACTTCGCGGTCCTCGGCCTGCTCCAGGACGGTCCGCTGCACGGCTACGAGCTGCGCAAGCAGCTCGGCCGCAGGCTCGGCGGCTTCCGCGCGTTCTCCTACGGCTCGTTGTACCCGGCCCTGCGCCGGCTGCTGCGGGCCGGGTCGATCGCCGAGACCACCGACGAGGCGGGTGATCAGTACGGACGCGCTCCGGGACGGCTGCGACGGGGCAGGCGGGTCTACCGCATCACCCCGGCGGGCCGGGACCGGTTCGCGGCCATGCTCGCCGAGGCCGGACCCCAGGCGTGGGAGGACGGAAGCTTCGACGTGCACCTGGCGTTCTTCGCGCGGACACCGGCGGAGACCAGGATCCGGATCCTGGAGGGCCGCAGACGGGCCGTCGAGGAACGCCGGGACGGTCTGCGCACCGCGCTCGGCGGGCCCTGCGAGGGGGTCGACCGCTACACCCGCGAGCTGCACCGGCTCGGGCTGGAGTGCTCCGAGCGCGAGGTGTGCTGGCTGAACGAGCTGATCGCGACCGAACGGGCCGAGCAGGGCGCCGCGGACGGTCGCGACGAGAGGACCTTCCCCGGCGGCGGGCCATCCCGGCCCGCGACCGGCGGGGTACGACAGGACGAGACAACAGGAGGAGCCTGACATGAGCCAGGTTCGGGTGGCGGTCGTCGGCGTGGGCAACTGCGCGGCGTCGCTGGTCCAGGGGGTTCACTACTACGCGGACGCCGATCCGTCGACCCAGGTCCCCGGCCTGATGCACGTCGACTTCGGCGGGTACCACGTCCGGGACGTGACCTTCGTGGCCGCGTTCGACGTCGACGCGAAGAAGGTCGGTCAGGATCTCGCCGACGCGATCTCGGCCAGCGAGAACAACACGGTCAAGATCGCGGACGTGCCGCCGCTCGGGGTGACCGTGCAGCGCGGGCCGACCCTCGACGGTCTCGGCCGCTTCTACCGGGAGACCATCACCGAGGCCGACGGCGAGCCCGTCGACGTCGTGCAGGTGCTGCGCGACACCGGGGCCGACGTGCTGGTGTCCTACCTGCCGGTGGGCAGCGAGGACGCCGACCGCTTCTACGCGCAGGCCGCGCTGGATGCGGGCGTCGCGTTCGTCAACGCGCTGCCGGTGTTCATCGCCTCGGACCCCGAGTGGGCGGAGAAGTTCCGCGCCGCCGGCGTCCCGATCGTCGGCGACGACATCAAATCCCAGGTCGGCGCGACCATCACCCACCGGGTGCTGGCGAAGCTGTTCGAGGACCGCGGCGTGCAGCTGGACCGCACGATGCAGCTCAACGTGGGCGGGAACATGGACTTCCTGAACATGAAGGAGCTCGAGCGGCTGGAGTCCAAGAAGGTCTCCAAGACCCAGGCCGTCACCTCGCAGGTGGACCGGGACATGGGCAGGGGCAACGTGCACATCGGCCCGTCGGACTACGTGTCCTGGCTGGACGACCGCAAGTGGGCCTACGTCCGGCTCGAGGGCCGCGCGTTCGGTGACGTCCCGCTGAACCTGGAGTACAAGCTCGAGGTCTGGGACTCCCCGAACTCCGCGGGCATCATCATCGACGCGGTGCGGGCGGCCAAGATCGCGAAGGACCGCGGCATCGGCGGACCGATCCTGTCGGCGTCGAGCTACTTCATGAAGTCGCCGCCGGAGCAGTACCGCGACTCCGAGGCCCGCGACAAGGTCGAGGCGTTCATCCGGGGCGAGATCGACAACTGATCCGTTTCTCGGTACAACGGCCCGGGGACGACCGTGCAGGTCATCCCGGGCCGTTGCCGTACCGGAGACGTTCCGGAAGACGACATTACCGATCCGGAATGTTCTCGTTATTCGTCGTGAGCGCAGTCATGCAATGAATGTGCCCTGCGTCATTTATTTGAGCGATATCTGTTCGTAATGTGCGGTCCGGCCTTGCGCGACCACCGCCCATCCGGGGTGAGGGGTGCAGGGTCACCGCCGGGCGACGACGCGGGCGGGTCGTGAGTGCCGTCCGGTCCCCACCGGAACTCCCCCTTCGTACCGGCGCCCACGGGTCCCGCCCCGACCGCTCCTCCGGTGGTGCAACACCCCGAGGACCCCACCGTGCCCCAGCGTCATTCCGCTCCGGCGCTCCGCGTCGCCGTCGTGGCCACCACCGCCGCCGCGGCCGCAGTTCTGTCCGTGCTCCCCGCCGCCACCGCGGCCCCCACGGACGCCGCCTCCGCGGCACCCGCCGCGGAGACCGTGACCCGTGACGTCGCCCCGGCGGCGAACGTCCTGCCGGCGCTCGGCTCGAACCCGGCCGCGCTGTCGGCCTCCTCCGCGGCGCAGGCCGCGGCCCCGGCCGCGCAGGCCGCCGCCGCGCGCAGCGGCGCGATGTCGACCGCGATGGCCCAGCTCGGCAAGCCCTACCGCTGGGGCGCCACCGGCCCGAGCGCGTTCGACTGCTCCGGCCTGGTCCACTACGCCTTCTCCAAGGCGGGCAAGGACCTGCCCCGCACCAGCCGGGCCCAGGCCAGGGTGGGCACCCCGGTGTCGAAGTCGAACCTGAAGCCCGGTGACCTGGTCTTCTTCTACAGCCCGGTCAGCCATGTCGGCATCTACATCGGCGGCGGCCAGATCGTGCACGCCTCCACCAGCGGCCAGCCGGTGAAGATCTCCGACGTCGACCGGATGCCGTTCAACTCGGCCCGCCGGGTCTGAGAGAAGCGTGCGGAACGAGGCTCGGCTCTGAGCGCGCCCGCTCCCCGGTACGACGACCGGCCCCGTCCTCGCGCAGGACGGGGCCGGTCGTCGTAGGTTCACCGGGTGACCGCTCCCCGCCGCCCGCTCGCCCTGATCACCGGTGCCTCCCAGGGCATCGGCGCCGCCACCGCCCGGCTGCTCGCACCGCGCTACGACCTGGTCCTGGGCGGCCGGGACGAGAAGCGGCTGGAGACCCTGGCCGGGGAGCTGACCGAGGCGGGCCCGGTCGCGGTCCGCACCGTGGCGGTGGAGCTCACCGACGACGACGCGCTGGCCACGGCCCTCGACGGCATCGACCGGCTCGACGCGCTGGTCCACTCGGCCGGGGTCGGGGAGCTGGGCACCGTCGCGGAGACCACCGCGCAGACCTGGCGCCACCAGTTCGACGTCAACGTCGTCGCGGTCGCCGAGACGACCCGGCTGCTGCTGCCCGCGCTGCGCGCCGCGGGTGCCGACACCGGCGCCGACGTCGTGCTCGTCAACTCCGGGTCCGGGCTCACCGCCCGCGCGGGCTGGGGGTCCTACGCGGCGAGCAAGTTCGCGCTGCGCGCGTTCGGCGACGCCCTGCGCGCCGAGGAGTCCGGCCACGGCATCCGGGTCACCTCCGTGCACCCGGGCCGGGTGGACACGGCGATGCAGGAGCGGGTCGTCGCCCACGAGGGCGGCGAGTACGACGGCTCGCGGTTCCTGCGCCCCGAGTCGGTCGGCGCCGCGATCCTGGCCGCGCTGACCGCGACCCGCGACGCCCACCTCACCGAGATCGTGGTGCGCCCGCAGGGCTGAGGGCCGACTGCTCGCGCAGCTCGTCGAGGGCCGCCAGCAGCGGTGGCGCCGCCGCCGCGGCGTCCCGGACCACCGCCAGGATCGTCCGCACCGGCGTGGGCCGCACGACCGGCACCGCGCAGGTCCCGGCCGGCAGGTCGACGGCGCCGAGCCGGGGGAGCACGGTGACGCCGATCCCGGCGGCGACGAAGGCCAGCGCCGTGCGGTAGTCGTGGGCCTCGACGTGGAACGGCGGGCGGAACCCGGCGGCGGCGCAGGCCTCGACCAGGTTGCGCCGGCACCACCCGCGGGCGAAGTCGTTGTCCACCCACCGCTGCCCGGCCAGCTCCGCCAGGTCGACCTGCTCCGCCCCGGCCAGCGGGTGCCCCTCGGGCACCACCACGACGTAGGGGTCGTCGAGCAGGTGGTGCACCGAGAACCCGGGCCAGGCCTCGAACTCCGGTCGTTCGACGGCGATCTGCAGGTCCGACCGGTCGGCCGGGTCGTCGGGCAGCCACTCACGCAGGGCCAGGTCGAGCCGGACCCCCGGGAAACCGGCGGTCAGCCTGCGCACCACCCGCGGCATCCAGGCGGACCCGACGGAGGCGAAGTAGGCCACCGACAGCGACCCGGTGCGCCCCGTGCGAAGGTCCTCGACGAGCACCTGCGCCTCACCGAGCCGGGCCAGCACCGCGTCGGCCTGCTCGGCCAGCAGGAGCCCGGCCGCGGTCGGCCGCAGCCCGCGCCCCACCCGCTCGAACAGCACCAGGCCGGTCTCCCGGGCGAGCGCGGTGACGTGCTGGCTCACCGCCGAGGGCGTGTACCCCAGATTGGCGGCGGCGGACTGCACCGACCCACCGGCCACGACCGACCGGAAGATCATCAGACGATGAGCGTCGAGCACGCGGACAAACGTACAGCAGAACTGAATCCAGAGGTAGGACATATCGCTGGTGCTGAACCGTGAGCGGTTCGACGATGTCTCCATGACCACCGTGAACCTGGGGCTGCTCGCCCTCGCCACACCCGCCACCCTCGCCGCGCTGTACCGGCTGTTCCGGGAACGACCGCGACGGTTGCCCGTCCGCACCGGCTACGACACCCGCCGGCCCACCCTGTGAGCGCCGCGACCCGGCCGGGACTGCTGCCGCTCGCCGCCGCGGCCACCACCGTCGTGCTCTGGGCCTCGGCCTTCGTGGGCATCCGCGCCGTCGGCCACGACCTGTCGCCGGGCGCGCTGGCCCTGGGACGGATGCTGGTCGGGGCCCTGACCCTGACCGCGATCCTGACCGTGGTCCGCGCCCGCAGACCCAGACCCGGCCCACCCCTGCCCCGCGGACGGCTGCTGGCGGCGGTCGTGATCTGGGGCGCGGCCTGGTTCGGCGTCTACAACCTCGCGCTGAACGCGGCCGAGCGGCACCTCGACGCGGGCACGACCGCGTTGCTGGTGAACGTGGCACCGGTGGTCGTCGCCGTACTCGCCGGGCTGCTGCTCGGCGAGGGCTTCCCGGCACGGCTGCTGGCCGGGATGGCCGTCGCGTTCGTCGGGGTGGTGCTCATCGCGGCGGCGTCGTCGGCCGGGGGCGCCGACCTGTCCGGGGTGCTGCTGGGGCTGCTCGCCGCACTGGTCTACGCGGGCGCGGCCGTCGCGCAGAAGCGGCTGCTGCCCCGGGTCGACGCCCTGACGATGACCTGGACGGGCGCCGTCGCCGGGGCCGTCGCGCTGCTGCCGTTCCTGCCGTCGCTGGTCGCCGCGCTCGCCACCGCGCCGCCGACGGCCGTCGCCGGCGTCGTCTACCTGGGGGTGTTCCCGACCGGAGTCGCGTTCCTGACCTGGGGATACGCTCTGACCCGCACGACCGCGGGGCGGCTGGCCGCCACCACGTACGCGATCCCGCCGGTGGTGGTCGGGCTGTCCTGGGCACTGCTCGGGGAGGTGCCCGCACCGGCCGCGCTCGCCGGCGGTCTGCTGTGCCTGGTCGGCGTCGCGGTCGCCACCCGTTCGGCTCCGCCCCGGGGGCGGGGATCGTCCGAACGACGGACCCCCGTGTCCCTCCCCGTGGCTACGCTCGACGGGCATGGGGGAGTCCAGGGACGACGAGCGGTCCGTGATGCGGGTGTCGGACGCCGACCGCAGCGAGACCGCGGAACGGCTGAAGCTGGCGCACGACGAGGGCCGGCTGTCACTGATCGAGTACGACGAGCGGTTGCAGCAGGCCTACGCCGCGACCGTCCGCGCGGACCTCGACCGGCTCGTCACCGACCTGCCCGCGGTGGAACGCACGACGTTGCCGTCGGTGCGTGCCGAGACGGCGCAGGTGGAGAAGGCCGAGGCGAGGCGTGAGCACCTCACCGAGTGGCGCTCGTGGGCCGGCACCTCGGTCATCCTGACCGGCATCTGGGTGGTCACCGCGTTCGCCTCGTCCTCCGACGGGGAGGGACTCCCGTTCTTCTGGCCGATCTTCCCGATCGGGATCTGGGGGGCGGTCCTCGTCGCGCACTTCTTCTTCGGCTCCGGGGAGGAGGACGACGACTGAGGGTCCCGCGGCGGCTGCCACGCGCACCGGACCGGGCATAGAGTCGCCCCGTGCTCGACCCCGCCCGCCTCGACCTGTCCGCACTGGCGGACGCGCTCGAGGACCGCACGCCGGAGGTCACCTGGTACCTCGACCCGGCCGACGCCGAGGTGCACGGCGTGTCCGGCGACGACCGGCCCGGTCCGGACTGGGTGGAGATCCGGCCGGTGACCAGCCGGGAGTCCTACCGGGACATGTCCGACTTCACCGCGGGCGTGCAGCACCGGCGGGCCGCGGCGCTGCTGGACCGCGCGATCGACGGCCGGGGTGCGTTCCGCCGGTTCAAGAACACGCTGTTCGAGTTCCCCGAGGTCCGCGACCAGTGGTACCGCTTCCGCGACGCCCGTTCCCGCCGGCGCGCGGCGGACTGGCTGGTCGCGGCCGGCCTGATCGGTGCCGACGACGGCGAGCGGCTCAGGGCCCGCCATCCCGACCCGGACCCGTCCAACGACGACGTGCCCGCCGCCGTCGCCGACGACCTGGGCCTGCTCTACGGCCCCCGGCTGCGTCAGGTGCTGCTGTTCGGGTCCTGGGCGAGTGGGGAGGGCTCGGTCGAGTCCGCGATCGACCTGCTCGTGGTCCTCGACGACGACGGGTTCCCGATCCTGCCCTGGGAGGAGGTCCGCGCGATGGACGACGTGCTGTGGCAGCACACCCGGCGGACCGGGCTGACGATCAGCGTGCTGCCGGTCGGCCAGGGCGAGCTCGTCCGTGCCGCCGACCCGACGGTCGTGCGTGCCCGCGCCGAGGCGGTGCGGATCCGGTGACCCGGCGGGTGCACGGCGGGATCGCGCGGGCCAGGGTCGAGCTGGGCGGGGCCCGGGTGCTGGCCGAGAACGGCTTCGGCGACGCCGCGGTCTCCCGCGCGTTCCATGCCGCGTTCCGGGCCGCCGAGACCGCGCTGCTGGTGCTGGGGGAGACCCGCGCCGAGCACTCCGAGGTCGTCAGCGCGTTCGTGCGCCGGGTGGTGCGGGAACGGTCGCTGGACCCGCGGGCCGGGCGGCTGCTGCGGTCGCTCTACAACCGGCGGGCACTGGCCGACCACTCGGACGTGACCGCCCCGGCGACGGAGGCGCGCGCGGCCCTCGACGACGCCGCGTTCGTGCTCGACGCCGTGGAGGCCTGGCTCGCCGAGCCGGCCCTGTCCCGGCCGCCGGACCCGGGGACCGGGGCGACCCGGCGGCCGGAGAAGCCGGTCCGGCGCGGATCCCGCGCCTGACCGGCCCGCCGCCTCAGCGGAACTGCGGCGGGACCCCGTACGGCCCGGCCTGCGCCGCGACGAACTGCGCGGGAGCACGCTCGGCGCGCTTCGGGTCGTCGCCCCAGGCGTTCGGACGGTGCTCGCCGTCGGTCGCCAGCCACACGATCAGAAGCACCACCCCGACCAGCGGGACGAAGCCGATGAAGTACCACCACCCGCTGCGCCCGGTGTCGTGCAGCCGTCGCACCAGGACCGCGATCGCGGGCACCAGGTGGACGAGTGCGACCACGGTCGCCAGCACCGGCGCGCCGAGCAGCTGCGTCGTCCCCAGGACCGCGTCCAGGATCCCGGCCACCAGGTAGATCCCCAGGTAGACCAGGACGAACATCCAGTACTCGGCCCGCCGGGCGCGCCCCCGGAAGTCGGAGAACCCGCGCATCGCCTGCAGGTAGTACGTCATGACGTGGCCCCTCTCGCCGTGCGACCACGGCTGGTCGCTCGGACGAGGGGATGCCGCCCGTGGGCCGGCCGTTACAGCGCGCGGGTCAGAAGAAGTCCCCGCCGAAGTCGGAGTCGTTGTCGAACAGGCCCCCGCCGTCGAAGCCGCCCTGGTCGGCGCCGTCGAAGCCGCCGTCGAAGCCCGGGTCGTCGAGGGCGGCGCCGTCGGCGAACCCGTCGGCGTAGGCGGCCTGGTCGGCGCCGGCCATCCCGCTGAACAGCGAGGTGAACAGCAGCGCCGAACCGACGCCCCAGGCCCCGGCGACGAGTGCCGGCTTCCACCACGGCTCGGAGTACCAGCCGCGCGGCACCGGACGTCCGGCGACGGTCCCGCCGGGGTAGTAGTGGCTGTTCCGGTCGGTCGGCTGCGGGGACGCGCCCAGGCGGCGGCCCTCCACCTCGACCTCGCGGTCCTCGGTGACCTCACCGGCGCGGGACCGGCCCGGCAGCGGCGGCAGCTCCGGCCCGGGGTCCATGCCCATCGCCGTGCGTGCGGCGCGGACGTAGTAGAGACCCTCGTAGGCGGTCTCGGTGACCTGCCGGCACTGCGCGGCCGTGCGCGCCTGCTCCATCTGCGAGCCCGCGGCGGTGTAGCGCTCGGCGGCGTCGGCCAGCGCCTGACGGCTCGGGTCGTCGGTCCCGGTCAGGGCCAGGACCTGGCCGCCGAGGCGCTCCACCCAGCGCCGGGACTCGGCCCGGGCGTCGGCCAGGGCGGCGGCGGAGTCCGCGTTGTGCCGCCGTACCAGCCAGACGACGGCCGCGACGACGGCCAGGACGACGATCACGGTCAGGACTGCGCTCATGACGGACCTCCTGCCCGTTCAACGGGCAGGAGGTCGCCTGCGTTCCCTAGCGGACGACGTTGACCAGGCGCCCCGGAACGACGATGACCTTCTTCGGCTCGGCCCCGTCCAGCGCGGCGACGACCTTCTCGTCGGCCAGCGCGGCCGCCCGGATGTCGTCCTGGGCGGCGTCGGCGGCGACGGTGACCCGCGAGCGGACCTTGCCGTTGACCTGGATCGGGTACTCGACGGTGTCCGCCACCAGATAGCGCTCGTCGGCGACCGGGAACGGCGCGTAGGTCAGCGTGTCCTCGTGCCCGAGCTTCTGCCACAGCTCCTCGGCGATGTGCGGGGCCAGTGGCGCCAGCATCAGCACCAGCGCCTCCGCGACCTCGCGCTCCACCGGCGCCCCGCGCTTGGTCAGCGCGTTGTTCAGCTCGATCAGCTTCGCGGCGGCGGTGTTGTAGTGCAGCGCCGGGAAGTCCTCGCGCACACCGGCGATCGCCTTGTGCAGCGACCGGAGGATCTCCTCCGACGGCGCGTCCTCGACGACGGTCACCGCCCCGGTGCCCTCGTCGACCAGGTTGCGCCACACCCGCTGCAGGAACCGCTGCGGGCCGACGACGTCCCGCGTCGACCACGGACGCGAGGCGTCCATCGGGCCGGTGTACATCTCGTACAGCCGGAAGGTGTCGGCGCCGTAGCGGTCGCACATGTCGTCGGGCGTCACGACGTTCTTCAGCGACTTGCCCATCTTCCCGTACTCCCGGGTGACGGGCTGCCCGTTCCACGTGAAACCGGCGCTCGTGCCGTCCTCGCCGACGACCTCGACGACCTCCTCCGCGGGCACGTAGGTCCCGCGGGCGTCGGTGTAGGCCCAGGCCTGGATGTAGCCCTGGTTGAACAGCTTCCGGAACGGCTCCTCGCTGCTCACGTGGCCCAGGTCGAACAGGACCTTGTGCCAGAACCGCGAGTACAGCAGGTGCAGCACGGCGTGCTCGACGCCGCCGACGTACAGGTCCACGCCGCCCGGGTCGGCGACCGACCGGGCCGCGTCCTTGCCGATCCAGTACTTCTCGGCCTCGGCGGAGACGAACCGCTCGGTGTTCTCCGGGTCCAGGTAGCGCAGGTAGTACCAGCACGACCCGGCCCACTGCGGCATCGTGTTCGTCTCGCGGCGGTACTGCTTCGGGCCGTCACCCAGGTCCAGCTCGACGGCCACCCACTCGTGCGCCCGGGACAGCGGCGGCTCCGGCTCGGAGTTCGCATCGTCCGGGGCGTAGGTCTTGGGCGAGTAGTCGTCGACGTCGGGCAGGACGACAGGCAGCTGGTCCTCGGGCAGCGCGATCGGGCCGTGCTCGTCCCAGACGACCGGGAACGGCTCGCCCCAGTAGCGCTGCCGGGAGAACAGCCAGTCGCGCAGCTTGTACTGCACGACGCCCTCGCCGGCGCCCTTCGCGGCCAGCCAGTCGATGATCGTGCGCTTGGCCTCGTCGACGCCCAGCCCGTCCAGGCTGATCTCGTCGTTCGCGGAGTTGATGGTCGGGCCGTCGCCGGTGTACGCGCCGCCGTCCCAGTCCGGCGGCGGCTGCACCGTGCGCACGTGCGGCAGCCCGAACGCGGCCGCGAAGTCCCAGTCCCGGGTGTCCTCGGCGGGCACCGCCATGATCGCGCCGGTGCCGTAGCCCATCAGCACGTAGTCGGCGACGAACACCGGGACGGCCGCGCCGTTCACCGGGTTGGTGGCGTACGCGCCGGTGAACACACCGGTCTTGTCCTTGTTCTCCTGGCGGTCCAGCTCGGACTTGCGCGCGGCCTCGGCCCGGTACGCCGCGACGGCCTCGGACGGCGTCGCGGCGCCACCGGTCCAGCGCGGGTCGGTGCCGTCGGGCCACTGCGGCGGGACCAGGGAGGAGACCAGCGGGTGCTCGGGCGCCAGCACCATGTAGGTGGCGCCGAACAGGGTGTCCGGGCGGGTCGTGAAGACCTCGATCGCGTCGGCGCCGGACTGCACCGGGAACCGGACCCGGGCGCCCTCGGAGCGGCCGATCCAGTTGCGCTGCATCGCCTTGACCGACTCCGGCCAGTCGACCCGGTCCAGGTCGTCGGCCAGCCGGTCGGCGTAGGCGGTGATCCGCATCATCCACTGCTTGAGGTTGCGGCGGAAGACGGGGAAGTTGCCGCGCTCGGAGCGGCCGTCCGGGGTGACCTCCTCGTTCGCCAGCACGGTGCCCAGGCCGGGGCACCAGTTCACCGGCGCCTCGGAGATGTAGGCCAGCCGGTACCCGTCGACGGCGGCGCGCCGGTCGGCCTCGGACAGCTCGGCCCAGGGGCGGCCGTCGGGGGTCGGACGGGTGCCGGCCTCGAACTCGGCGCGCAGCTCGGAGATCGGGCGGGCGCGGTCGGCGTCGGTGTCGTACCAGGACTCGAAGATCTCGCGGAAGATCCACTGGGTCCAGCGGTAGAACCCGATGTCGGTGGTGGACACCGAGCGGCGCGGGTCGTGGCCCAGGCCCAGCTGGCGCAGCTGCTGCCGGTAGCGGGCGATGTTGGCCTCGGTCGTCGTCCGCGGGTGCGTACCGGTCTGGACGGCGTACTGCTCGGCGGGCAGCCCGAAGGCGTCGAAGCCCATCGGGTGCAGCACGTTGTGGCCGTTCATCCGCAGGTAGCGGCCCAGCACGTCGGTGCCGATGAAGCCCAGCGGGTGCCCGACGTGCAGTCCCGCCCCGGAGGGGTAGGGGAACATGTCCATCAGGTAGACCTTCGGCTTCTCCGAGCCGGGCTGACCCGGGTCCGGGGCGTGGAAGGTCTGCTCGGTCTCCCAGAAGTCCTGCCACTTCCGCTCGATCCGAGCGGCCATCTCGGCGTCGTAGCGGTACGCCGGTCGGTCCGCGCGCTGCTCGGACGCGGTCGTGGTCTCGGTGCTCATGTCCGTCTCACCTCGGGGATGCCTGTCGTGACGGCCCGACTCGGGCCCGGAACACGTCGCGGCCCCTCGTGCGCATCACGCAGGAGGGGCCGTCGCGGCGCCGTGTTGTGGCTACGACGCCGCGCCGGGAAGTCGGCGGGCCGTGCACATGTGACCAGGGTAGCCGGGGCGGGCGTCCCCGTTCCCCCGGGTTCTACCCTGGTCACGTGCCCACGACGCTCCGCCTGCTCCTCGCCGCCCTGCTCCTGCTGGCCGGGGTGGTCCTCGTCGTCCTCGCCGTGCTGGGGGCGACCGGCCGGCTGCCGCGCAACCGCTTCGTCGGCGTCCGCACCGCGGACAGCCTGCGGACCGCCGACGCGTTCGCGATCGCCAACCGGGTGGCCGCGCCGCCGGTCGGCGCCGCGGGGGTGATCGCCCTGGTCGGCGGGACGGTGCTGCTGGTCCTGGACCGGACCGGTGCCGCCCCGTGGGTGCTGGGTGCGATCGCGCTGGTCGGGACGGTCGTGCTCGCCGGTCTCGGGGGCGCGGTCGGGGCGCGGGCCGCGGCGGCGGCGATCGCCGCGCAGGCCGCGGCCCCGAGCTGCGGCGGGGTCTGCGCCGGCTGCGACCTGGTCGCGGGCTGCCGCGACGCGACCGGCACCGAGCCGGGCTCGGAACCCGGGGCGCGCACCGGGCTCACCCGCGAGGCCTGACCTGCGGGACCGGTCCACGGGCCCGACCTGCGGGGCCTGATCCCCGGGCCCCGCAGGTCTACCAGCCGCGGGAGCCCGGCCCGCCCTTGAACGGTCCGACGACCTCGTCGGTGACCCAGCCGCCGTAGAACCCGCCGGGCTGCGGACGGACCGTCTCCCCGTCCAGGGTGATCCGCTCGAACGGCGCCACGTAGACCGCGACCCGGTCGGTCAGCTCCGGGTAGCGCGCGTCCGGCCGCGGGTACCACCAGGCGACGTCGGTCAGCGGCGGCACGCCGGGGACGCGGACGTCGCAGTAGTGGGCGACGCCCTTCCACTCGCAGAACGTGCGGTGCTCACCGGGCACCAGCACGCCGTCGGTGAAGGCGGTGCGGGGCAGGTACCAGGTCGGCGGGTGGCTGGTCTCCAGCACCCGGACCAGGTCGTCCGACGCGGCGACGAGCGTCCCGCCGTGCCACAGCTCCGCACGGCGGGGCACCCGCTCCGCCCGGGGCGGGCGCGGGTAGTCCCACACCGATTCCTGCCCGGGACCGACGGGATCGGGCCGGGGACGACGGTCGAACGGCACGACCCCCACGGTAGGCCGGTCGGCGCCCCCGGGCACGGTCGCGGCGAACCCGCGCTGCGCGGCACCGGCCGCGGCGTCCTGACCGGGGGTGGGCCCACCACAGGTCACACACCGCCCGCGGGGATCAGTTCCAGGCGGGATCACGCGGGAACGTGGCGAGCAGCGCCAGCGGAACGCCCTGGCGGCGCAGCACCCGTTCCCACAGCTGGTCGTAGACGGTGGTCAGCAGGTCGTCGGGCAGGCCGGGGACGACGTACCAGTCACCCCGGGCGATCTCGCCGCCCAGCTGGCCCGCGTCCCAGCCGGAGTACCCGGCGAAGATCCGCAGGCCGCGCAGCCGCTGCGCGAGCGGCGCCGGGTCGGAGTCGAGGTCGACCAGCTGCACCGGTGGCCGGACCGGCATCAGCCCGCCGAGCCCGCGACCGGTCTCCCCGGTCCGCAGGGCGGCCAGGCAGAGCGCGGTGCGCGCCTCGACCGGCCCACCGACGAACATGGTCCCGGGATCACTGGTGAGCCCGGCCCAGCGCGGGAGCACGTCCCGTACGGCCGCCTGGCCGGGCCGGTTGAGCACGACCCCGAGGCTGCCCTGCGGACGGTGCTCGATCATGTAGACGACCGTCCGCGAGAAGTTCGGGTCGCCCAGACCGGGGGCGGCGACGAGCAGACTCCCCGGTGTGACCGGGGGAAGAGCGGCGCCTCGCGTGGCGCGGTGTTCCCGCACGGGTCCATGTTCGCACCTCCGGCGCGGACGCGATGCCGCCACCCGTTCGCCGCATCGTCGTACACCGGACATGATCGTCCATACGTTCGTACAATACGAACGTACATCAGTGTGGACGTCCGTACGGGACGTTCGTACGGATCAGAGGTTCTCGTCCGCCCAGGCCCGCAGGGCGACCTCGGCCTGCTCGGCGTCCATCGGCCCCTGCTCCATCCGCAGCGCCAGCATGTGCCGGTAGGCCTTCCCGACGGCCGGGCCCGGCGGGATGCCCAGCAGCTCCATGATCCGGTTGCCGTCGAGGTCGGGGCGGATCGCGTCGAGCTCCTCCTGCTTGCGCAGCTCGGCGATCCGGTCCTCCAGGCCGTCGTAGTTGCGCTGCAGGGCCGAGGCCCGGCGCCGGTTGCGGGTGGTGCAGTCCGAGCGCACCAGCCGGTGCAGGCGATCCAGCAGCGGGCCGGCGTCGGCGACGTAGCGGCGCACGGCCGAGTCGGTCCACTCGCCCTTGCCGTAGCCGTGGAACCGCAGGTGCAGGTAGACGAGCTGGCACACGTCGTCGACCAGGGCCTTCGGGTACTTGAGCGCCCGCAGCCGCTTGCGGGTCATCTTCGCCCCGACCACCTCGTGGTGGTGGAACGAGACCCGCCCGTCCGGCTCCTTGCGCCGGGTCGCCGGCTTGCCGATGTCGTGCAGCAGCGCGGCCAGGCGCAGCGTGAGGTCCGGCCCGTCGGTCTCGCGCTCGATCGCCTGCTCCATCACGACGAGCGAGTGGGTGTAGACATCCTTGTGTTGCATGTGCTCGTCGGTCTCCAGCTGCATCGCCGGGACCTCGGGGACGACGTGCCGGGCCAGGCCGGTGTCGCAGAGCAGCTCCAGCCCGCGCCGCGGGTGGTCGCCGATCATCAGCTTGGTGAACTCGGCCTGCACCCGCTCGGCGGTGATCCGGGTCAGCTCGTCGGCCATCGCCGTCATCGCGGCGGTGACCCGCGCGGCGGGGGTGAACCCGAGCTGGGAGACGAACCGGGCGGCGCGCAGCATCCGCAGCGGGTCGTCGGAGAAGGAGCGCTCCGGGGTGTCCGGGGTGTCCAGGACACCCTGGGCGAGCGCGGCGAACCCGCCGTGCGGGTCGACGAAGCGGCGGTGCGACCCGGTCAGCTCGACCGCCATCGCGTTGACCGTGAAGTCGCGGCGCACCAGGTCGCCCTCGACGGTGTCGCCGAAGCGGACCTCGGGGTTGCGGGAGGTGCCGTCGTAGGTGTCGGCGCGGAAGGTCGTCACCTCGAGGGTCTGCCCGTCGCGGCGCAGCCCGACGGTCCCGAACGCGATCCCGGTGTCCCAGACGGCCTCGGCCCAGCCGCGCACGATCGCGAGGATCTGCTCGGGGCGGGCGTCGGTGGTGAAGTCGAGGTCCCCGGAGTCCCGGGTCGACGCGCCGGTGCCGCGCAGCACCGCGTCGCGGACGCTGCCGCCGACGAGATAGAGCAGGTGACCGCGGGCGGCGAAACGGGCGGCCAGCTCGTCGGCGACGGCCGGGACGTCGAGCAGTGCGACCACGGCGTTCTCCTGTGCTCGCTGCAGCTCGTCCGGGTCCGGGGCGGATCCGGCCGGAGGTCGGGTCGGCCGGGTCACCTGTCGGGCGGTGGAGGACGGGGACGACGAGGACACGACGGGCCAGTCTAGGCAACGCGCCCGGCCGGTGGGCACGGGTCCTCCGGTCGCTCCGTACCGCTCGACCGCTGATCGACGGCAGGGCGACCGGGTGACGCCACGGCCGCGGGCGGCTCGTCGACCCCCCTTCGAGCCACCTCCTCGTTACCATCGCCACATGTCCACCTCCCGCGGCCGCTCCTCGGCAGGGCGCGGCGCGGAACCCGGCCGTGAGGGCCGGAGCGCACGCGCCGGCCGTGCCGGGCGCGCCGACCGGTCCCCGGACCGCCGTCGCCGGCTGCGCACGGTGGACGAGACGTCCGCCGGTGGGCTCGTCGTGCACCCCGGTACCGGCGCCGCCGCGCTGATCGGCCGGCTGGACCGCCGGGGCCGGCTGCTGTGGTCGCTGCCCAAGGGCCACATCGAGGCCGGTGAGACCGCGGAGCAGGCCGCGGTGCGCGAGGTGCAGGAGGAGACCGGCATCATCGGTGAGGTGCTGGCTCCCCTGGGCACCATCGACTTCTGGTTCGTCGCCGAGGACCGGCGCGTCCACAAGACGGTCCACCACTACCTGATGCGCGCGCTCGGCGGTGAGCTCTGCGACGAGGACGTCGAGGTCTCCGAGGTGGCCTGGGTGCCGCTCGACGAGCTCGAGGGCCGCCTCGCCTACGCCGACGAGCGCCGGCTGATCCGGCACGCGGCCAACCTGCTGGAGGAGACGGCGTGAGCCGGGTCGCGGCCCTGGTCGCGATCGTGTTCACCGCGGTGGTGACGCTGTTCCTGCCCGCGGCGTTCCCGGCGGGCGCCCCGCAGGCCGCGGCCCGGGACCGCCCGGCGCAGCAACCGGCCCAGCAGCCCGTCGCCCCGGTCCGGCTCGACGTCGGCACGATGACCCCGCGGGTGGTGACGTCGGCGGGGCCGGGCGAGCTGGTCGTCACCGGGACCGTCACCAACACCGGCCCGGGGATCGTCGACGACCTGGCCGTCCGGGTGCAGCGCGGGCCGGTGCTCGCCGGCGAGGCGGCGCTGCGGGCCGCGCTGGCCGGGGAGGCCACGGTCGACGACGCGACGCCGCCGTTCGCCGACCTCGGCCCGCTCGCGCCGGGCGCGTCGGTCCCGTTCCGCTACGCCGTCCCGCTCACCGGACCCCCGCAGTCGACGCTGGCGCTCCCCGGCCCGGGCACCTACCCGCTGCTGGTGAACCTCAACGGGACCGTCGACGGCACCCCGTCGCGGCTGGCCGGGGTCCGCACGATGCTGCCGGTGTCGTCGCTGCCGGGGGCCGCGCCGCCGTCGTCGCCGGTCACCGCCGCGCCGGTGACGATGCTGTACCCGATCACCGACGCCCCGCGCCGCGTCCCGCCGCTGCCCGGCGAGCCGCCGCTGCTGACCGACGACGACCTCGCGACCTCCTTCGCCGACGGCGGCCGGCTGCGCGGCCTGGTCGATGCGCTGGGCTCGGCCGCGCCCGCCGGGTCCCCGACCCGGGCCGCGCTCTGCCTGGCGATCGACCCCGAGCTCGTCGCCACCGCGGCCGCCATGCGCGACGGCTACGGCGTCGTCACCGGCCCCGACGAGTCCGTGCCCGGCCGCGGCGCGGAGGCGGCGGGCCAGTGGCTCGCGGCGCTGACCGCGGCCGCGCGCGGGACCTGTGTGATCGCGCTGCCGCCGTCGGACGCCGACCTCGTCGCCCTGGTCCGCGGCGGGCAGGCCGACCTCGCCAGGACCGCGCTGGACCGCGGCCGCCGGACCCTGTCCGCCGAGCTGGGGACCACGGTCCTCGACGGCGTCGTGTGGCCCGCCGACGGCGTCGTCGACGAGGCGACGCTGGACGCCCTCGGCAGCGGGACCCGGCTGCTGCTCTCCGCCGACGGGGTGACCGGCACCGCGGCCTCCGGCCGGGTGCGCGTGGGCGGCTCCGACGGCACCGGCCGCGACGGCGACGACTCCGCGCTGCTCACCGACCCGCTGCTCACCGAGGCCGCGAGCGGACCCGCGGGCGTCGAGGTGCAGGAGGGGGACGTGGGCGGGCTCGCCGGCCAGGACCTCGCCGGGGCGCTCGCGTTCCGGGCAGGGGACGCCGGCGGCCCGCTGGTCGTCGCACCGCCGCACCGCTGGGCCGCGGACGGGCCGGCCGCCGCCGGGGTGCTGACCGCCCTGACCTCGCTGATCGACGACGGCCGGATCGCCCCGACCGGCCTGTCCACCCTCGTCGGCGGCGACGTGCAGGCGGGCGGGACGCAGCTGTTCTACCCACCGCAGGCCGGCGGCGCGGAGATCCCGGGGACGGTCGTGTCCGGGGTGGCCGACCAGGTACGGACGATCGAGGCGCTGCGGGCCGCGGCCGAGGCCCGCACCGGGGTCGGGGCCAGCCCCGCCGACGTGTTCGACCCGCTGGTGACCGGCACGCTGCGGGCGGTGTCGTCGTGGTGGCGGGGCGACCCGGCCCGCGCCGAGCGGGAGGAGACCGTCGTCGCCGACCGGATCGCCGAGATACGCGCGTCGGTGCGTGTGGTGGAGCCGCCCAGCCCGTACTCGCTCGGAACCAGCGACGCGCCGCTGCTGATCACCGTCGCCAACGGGCTGCCGGTGACGATGAACGTGCGGGTGGTGCTGTCGAGCACCACCGGGCTGCGGGTCGCCCCGATCGAGGTGCAGGCGGTCCCGCCGCGCGGCCGTGTCCAGGTGCGGGTCAGCGCCCAGGTCACCCGCTCCGGGGTGTTCAGCGTCGACGCGGGTCTGCTCACCCCCGACGGCGTCGCCCTCGGCCCGGACACCCGGCTGCGGGTGCGGTCGACGGTCTACGGGACGGTCACGGTCTGGCTGACCGCGATCGCCGGAGGTGTCCTCGTGGTCCTGGTGGTCCGGCGGGTGCTGCGCCGACTGCGTCCGGCCGCCGCACCCGGGCCGTCCGGTGGTCCCGGCCCCGGGCCCGGGCCCGGCACGCCCCCGGACGTCCCCGTGCCACCGGGACCGGCGCCGTCCGGACGTGCCCACGGCTCCTGAGCCCGCGGAGCCGTCGGACGAGACAAGGAACACCGCTGTCGTTCGCCGTGGGGTCTTGACCGCTCGTCGCATCACAGGTGCTTTCCGGCGAATCCGGGGGGTCGGGAGGCAAACCGATCGTCCCCCGTCTCCGAAGACAGGGGAGACGGGTCCGGGGGCGTGTTCTCGGCTCGTCCACATCCGACCGGGTGCCGTAGGCTGACGCCGGACACGACACCGAGCGCCAGGGGAGGGCGAGGCCGTTGAGCGGGCAGATCGGCGAGCGCACTGCCCGGACCGGCCCCCACCCCGTCGAGGACGACGCGGCACCCCGTCCGCACCCGTCGCTCGACCCCACCGACGCCGCGGCGACCGCCGACGCGCCCGGGACCGCCGGGGCACCCGCCGACGAGCAGCCGACGGCCGCTGTGCCCGCGGTGCCGGCCCAGGCCCGGCCCACCGAGCGCATCCCGCCCGTCCGCGAGACCGCGGGCACCACCGCGGGCTCGCCGCTCACCGAGCGCTACGTGCTCCGTCAGCGGATCGGGTCCGACCCGGCCGCCGGGGCGGAGTTCTGGCGCGCCGAGGACACCGTGCTGCGCCGCCCGGTCGGCGTCACGCTGCTGCGCAGGCTTCCCGCCGACGACCGTTCCGACGACCCGGAGGGCACCGCCCGCGCCGGCGAGATGATCGTGCGTGCCCTGCGCTCGGGCTGCTTCGAGCACTCCGGCAGCGCCCGGCTGCTCGACGTACTGGCCCCGGGCACGCACGGCCTGCCGGCCGACGTGCTGGGCGCCGCCGTCGCCGAGTGGGTGCCCGGGCGTTCGCTGGCCGAGACCGTGGCCGAGGGCCCGGTCCGCGCGCAGCGGGCCGCCAAGGCCGTCGAGACCCTGTCGGCCGCCGCCACCGAGGCCCACCAGCAGGGCCTGGTGCTCGGCTGCGACCACCCGCAGCGCGTCCGGATCACCCCGGACGGGCGCGCCATGCTCGCCTTCCTGCTCCCGCGCCCGTCGGTGTCCGCCGCCGACGACGTCCGCGGGCTCGGCGGGATCCTCTACTGCCTGCTCACCCGGCGCTGGCCGCTGTCGGTGTCCGACGCCGCCCGCGCCGGGCTCGTCGCCGCCGACCGCACGCCCGCGGGCCGGCTGCGGCCCGCGTCGCAGCTGCGGCCCGGTGTGCCGCTGGAGCTGGACACGCTGTGCAGCGGCGCGCTCGGCCAGGGCGACGGCGTCAGCCGGGTGCACACCGCCGCGGCGATGCACCGGATGCTGGCCGACGTCGTCGCCGAGGACGCCGACCAGGCCTTCTTCCCGCCGGTGCACGACGGCGCGCCCGCCGAGCCCGACGACGTGTGGCAGGACTCCGACCGGCTGCCCGACACCCGCAACGACCCCCGGCGCCGCCGCAACCTGCAGATCGGTCTCGGAGTGCTCGCCGTCGGCGTGCTGATCGTGCTCGGGTACGTCGCCGTGCAGCTGGGCATGCTGTTCGGTGGCGGCGGCGCCCCGCCGGTGGTCGTCCCGCCCGCGGCGAGCGCCCCGGTCCAGCAGCAGGTTCCCGCCCCCGGGGCCCCGGCCGTGTCGTCCGGGACGGGCACCGCGGTGCCGGACGTGTCGGCGACGGTGTTCGACCCGGTCGGCGACGCGGACAACGCCGGCACCGTCGGCAACGTCGTCGACGGCGACCCCTCCACCGTGTGGACGACGAGCCGCTACTTCCAGCCCTTCCCGGCGCTCAAGCCCGGGATCGGCGTGCTGGCCTCGTTCGACGCCGCCGAGCCGCTCACCGGGCTCACCATCGACTCGCCGACCGCGGGCGCGGTCGTGCAGGTCCGCTCGGCCCCGTCGGCCGAGCCGACGCTGGCGGAGACGACGCTGCTCGACACCGTCACCCTGTCCTCGGGACGGACGACGGTCGGCCTCGACCCGGGCCGCCCCACCCAGCACGTGCTCCTGTGGATCACGAACCTCGGGCCGGACAACCAGACCCGGATCGACGACATCGGGTTCCGCCGCACCGCACCCTGAGCCGCCCCGTTCGCGATCGCGACCGACCGGCCCGGCAACGCCCGTGAGCACCCCTCGGCGCTGCCTACCGTGCGCGGGTGACGACCGTCGACCGGATCCCGGACCGGGCCCCGCCCGACCTGGACGAGATGTTCCGCAGGTACGCCGACCGGCTCTGGTCGGTGGCCCTGCGGATGCTCGGCGACCGGACCGAGGCCGAGGACGCGGTGCAGGAGGCGTTCCTGTCCGCGCTCCGCTCGCCCGGCTTCCGCGGTGACGCCGCGACGGGGACGTGGCTGCACCGGATCCTCGTGAACGACTGCGTCGACCGGCTCCGCGCGGCCGGGCGGCGACGGGACCGGCTGCGGGCCCTGGAGACGGTCGTCGCGGCCCGGGACCACGCGGGCGGGCTCGTGGTGCGGCTCGCCGTCTCCGACGCGCTGGCCCTGCTGCCGGTGGACCAGCGGGCCGCGCTGGTGCTCGTGGACGGGCTCGGCTACGGCGTCGCGGAGGCGGCGGAGATGCTGGCGGTGGCGCCGGGGACGGTGAAGAGCCGCCGGGCCCGTGCGCGGGCCCGGCTGGCCCCCGTGCTGCGGGAGGACGAGGGATGAGCAGTTCTCACCAGTTCGACGACAACTCCTCGGAGAACACTCGTCAGAACGACGACAACCCCTGTTCACCTGCTTCGTGTCATCCCGACGAGGAACGGTTCGTCGAGGTCGGGGCGCGGATGGCCCGGGAACTCGGTCCGGTGGCGATGCCGGACGACGTGGCGGCGCGGATGCGGGCGCGGCTCGCCGCGGAGGTGGCGCGAGCGGCTCCCGGACCCGAGCGGGGCGAGGCTCCGGCGGCCGGCGGCCCGCCGCCGGGCCGCCGCACCCCGTGGCGCGCGCTCGCCGTCGCGGCAGCGGCACTCGTCGTCGCCGGGGTCGGGCTCGCCGCCCTCGTGCCCACCGCGCCGGTCGTCGTCCCGGTCGCCGGGGCCGCCCCGGAGGAGCTCCGGTCCGCCGCCGCCGGCGCGGCCGTCCCCGTCGGCGCGCTCGACGACCCCGCCCGGGCCCGCGCCTGCCTCACGGCCGCCGGCGACCCGCGACCGGACGCTCCGTTCCTGACGGCCCGCCCGCACTCCGTCGACGGCCACCCGGCGGTCCTGCTCGTCCTCGGCGGACCGGAGCGGGGCCGCTACCACCTCGTCGCCGTACCGCCGGACTGCGGGCCGGGCACCGCGCGGGTGCTCGCCGAGACCACCATCGGCTGACGGGGCCGGGCACCGGCGCCGCCCGGGTCACGCGGCCCACGTCCGACGGCACCGACGAGCGGGAATGCCCCTGTCTAGGATCGCGTTCGAGCCATACGGCAGCCACGACGCAGGAGCCGGCCACCCGGGCCGGCACCCGCAGGCCCGTCATCGCGCCCGTCGCCCGGGCGCGCCAGGAGGGATCGGTACCGGTGACCACCGACGACACGGTGCACAACCTGATCATCATCGGGTCCGGGCCGGCCGGCTACACCGCTGCGGTGTACGCCGCGCGGGCCCAGCTCGCCCCGCTCGTGTTCGAGGGCAGCCAGTTCGGCGGCGCCCTGATGACCACGACCGAGGTGGAGAACTACCCGGGCTTCACCGAGGGGATCATGGGCCCCGAGCTCATGCAGCAGATGCGGGGCCAGGCGGAGCGCTTCGGCGCCGACCTGCGCCCGCAGGACGTCGACGAGGTGAAGCTCGACGGCGACGTCAAGGAGGTGCGGGTCGGCAAGGAGACCTTCCGGGCCCGCGCCGTGATCCTCGCGATGGGTGCCGCCCCGCGCTACCTGCACGTCCCCGGCGAGCAGAAGCTCCTCGGCCGCGGCGTCAGCTCGTGCGCCACCTGCGACGGCTTCTTCTTCCGGGACCAGAACATCGCCGTCATCGGCGGTGGCGACTCGGCGATGGAGGAGGCCACGTTCCTCACCCGCTTCGCCGAGACCGTCACGGTCATCCACCGCCGCGACGAGTTCCGCGCCTCGAAGATCATGTACGAGCGGGCGCAGAACGACCCGAAGATGCGCTGGCGCACCAACTCCGAGGTCACCGAGGTGACCGGCGAGGGCTCGGTGAAGCAGCTGCAGCTGCGCGACACCGTGACCGGCGAGACCAGCACGCTCGACGTCACCGGCATGTTCGTCGCGATCGGCCACGACCCGCGCAGCGCGCTGGTGGCGGGCCAGGTCGACGTCGACGACGAGGGCTACGTGCAGGTGGACGGACGTACCACCTACACGAACGTCCCGGGCGTCTTCGCCTGTGGCGACCTCGTCGACCACACCTACCGCCAGGCGATCACCGCCGCGGGCTCCGGCTGCTCGGCCGCGATCGACGCCGAGCGCTGGCTGGCCGGCCACGAGGTCGGCTCCGAGATGGCCGGTGGCGGCTACGGCTCGGAGGAGACCGCCCCGGCGGCCGCCGTCGCCGACGCCGCGCACTGACCGCCCCCCGGCACCCGACAGACCCGCATCCGCGACCGAAGGAGAACCCCATGGGCAACAACACCGTCGACGTCACCAGCAGCTCGTTCGACCAGGACGTCCTGAAGAGCGACAAGCCCGTCCTGGTCGACTTCTGGGCCACCTGGTGCGGCCCGTGCAAGATGGTCGCCCCGGTGCTCGACGAGATCGCCGGCGAGAACTCCGAGAAGCTGACCGTCGCCAAGCTCGACATCGACGCCAACCCGGAGGTCGCCCGCGACTACCAGGTCATGTCGGTCCCGACGATGATCCTGTTCTCCGGCGGCAAGCCGGTGAAGCAGATCGTGGGCGCGAAGCCGAAGGCGGCACTGCTCGCCGATCTCGCCGACCACATCTGATCACTGTCCGTGCGCTGCATAGCGCACGGAGATAACGCTGCGTGTCCCGGTTGATCACAACCGGGACACGCGCGTATCCGCCCCGCTGCACTCCTCCGGGGGCGGGGCAGGGCACAATGAGTCCGGCACGCGTCCGGTCACCGGGCGAAACCGACCGATCACGGGCGTCGCACGGCGCCTCACGACTGCGAGCGAGGGGTGCATGCAGCTGCTCCGGCGCGGGGACTGCGGTCCGGCCGTACGCGAGATCCGGACGACGCTGGGACAGCTCGGTCTGCTCCCGGCGGTTCCGCCGGGCTCGCGCGCCCAGGACATGTTCGACGACGGCGTGGACCGCGCCGTCCGCATGTTCCAGCAGGGTCGCGGCCTGATCACCGACGGCATCGTCGGCCCGGACACCGCCCGCGCGCTGCGGGAGGCGGGCTGGAGCCTGGGCGACCGGATGCTGTCGTTCACGCTCTCCACTCCCACCACCGGCGACGACGTCGCCCACCTGCAGGAACGCCTGCTCGAGCTCGGGTACAACCCGGGCCGGCCGAGCGGGTTGTTCGACCAGCAGACCGAGCAGGCCCTGATCCGGTTCCAGCGTGACTACGGCATGACCCCCGACGGGGTCTGCGGCCCGGAGACGCTGCGCGCGCTGCGCCAGCTCGGCCGGAAGGTCACCGGCGGGCGTCCGCACCTCATGCGCGAGCAGGAGCTGCTGCGCCGGGCCGGCCCGCGGATGCGCGGCAAGCGCATCGTCATCGATCCGGGGCACGGCGGGCACGACCGCGGTGTCGACGTCGGCGGCGTCACCGAGGCCGACCTGATGTGGGACCTCGCCCGCCGGGTCGTCGGCCGCATGTCGGCCACCGGCATGGAGGCTCTGCTCTCCCGGCCGGAGAACGGCAACCCGCCGGACACCGAGCGCGCGCAGTTCGCCAACGACGTCGGCGCCGACATGGTCGTGTCGCTGCACACCGACGCGAGCTTCAGCCCGCACGCGCAGGGTCTGGCGACCTACTACTTCGGCAACGGGTCGGGCACCACGTCGAACGTCGGCGAGGCGCTCGCCGGGCTGATCCAGCGCGAGCTGCTCACCCGGACCTCGATGCTCGACTGCCGCAGCCAGACGTGCACCTGGGAGCTCGTGCGACGGACCCGGATGCCGGCCGTCCGCGTCGAGATCGGGTATCTGACCCACCTCGGGGACCGTCGCAAGCTGCTCGACCCGGGCTTCCGTGACGTCGTCGCCGAGGGCATCCTCGTCGCCGTCAAGCGGCTGTACCTGCTCGGGCAGGACGATCAGCCCACCGGCACGTTCACCTTCAACGACGTGCTGGCCCGCGAGTACGCGAGGGACGAGATCCGGGCCGTCTGAGGCCCGTCACGACCCGCAGTGCCCCGCCCGGCCCCCTCACCCGGGGCCGGGCCACCGAGGCCGTCCACGGCGCGCTCAGAGCGCCCTCAGATCGTCCCTGCGGGCGGCACGAACGACAGCTGGCAGGACCCCGCGCGGGCCGGTGTCGCCGTCGGGCGCGGCGCCGCGGTCTGCATCGGGATGGTCACCGTGTTGAACAGCTGTTCGAGCGCGGCCTCGACGTCGGACTTCCATTCCAGCCCCGAGCGCAGCTCCATCCGCAGCCGCGGCCAGCGGTGGTGCGGGCGGACGGTCTTGAAACCGACCGAGCGGAGGAAGTCCGCCGGGACGACGCAGTCGGACTCGGTGCCGGGACGCGCGTCGCCGAACGCCTCCACGGCCTTCACCCCGCGCCGGGTCAGGTCCTTCACGACGGCCTGGGCGAGCGCCCGGCCCAGTCCCTCGCCGGCGAACTCCGGGGCCACCTGCATCGTGGTCAGCAGGACGGCGTCGGCGCTGACCGGTCCGGTCGGCATCTCGGTGGCACGGGGGACCGAGGCCGGCGGCGCGAACAGCACGTACCCCGCGGGGGCACCGCCGACGTAGACGACCCGGCCGCAGGAGCCCCACTCGAGGAGCACCTCCGACAGCCAGGCCTCCTTCTCCAGGTCGGTCGTGCCGTACCCCTCGGCCTGGTCGGCGAGCTGGGGTGAGAGCTCCCAGTAGACGCAGTTGCGACACCGCTTCGGCAGATCGCCGAGGTTGTCGAGGTTGAGCGCGGCAACGTGCCAGGACACGGAATCCGACCTCCGGATGTCGTCGTCGCGCGATGCACGCGCTGCTGCGCGGCCCGCCCCGTCCGGGGCGTGGTCCCGGCCCCGGCGCCGGAGCAGCCGTCCCCCTTGGCCACCCCCCGGGTCCGGTGACCCCGCGCAGCCCGAGACTAGGTGGATTCTCGCGATCCCGTCACCCCGAGAAGGCCCACCGGTACGAACGTCACGACGAAGGGCGGGCCGATCACCCGTCGCGGTTACACTCGGCGAGCCTTTTCCCCTCGCAGAGGAGCACGCGATGACCCTGCCCGACCGCCCGCAGCAGCCCGACGTCCGCCGTTCCGCGGCCGCGGCGGCCGCGCAGGCAGCGGCGGCAGGGGAGGGGGCCGTGGTCCCGCTCGCCCCCACCGAGCGCTTCGCGACCCGCACCGCCGGGATGACGGCGTCGGAGATCCGGGCGCTGTTCGCCGTCGCGAGCCGTCCCGAGGTCGTCTCGCTGGCCGGTGGCATGCCGAACCTGGCGGCGCTGCCGCTGCAGTCCCTCGCCCGTGAGGTGGCCGAGCTCGTCGACGTGGACGGCATGTCCGCGCTGCAGTACGGCTCCGCCCAGGGTGTCCCACAGCTGCGGGAGCAGATCTGTGAGGTCATGCGGGAGGAGGGCATCGAGGCCGACCCGAACGACGTCGTCGTCACCGTCGGCTCGCAGATGGCCCTCGACCTGCTGACCCGGATCTTCGTCGACCCGGGCGACGTCGTCCTGGCCGAGGGACCGTCCTACGTCGGCGCGCTGGGCAGCTTCGCCGCCTACCAGGCGCGGGTCGTGCACGTCGCGATGGACGAGCACGGACTGGTCCCGGAGCTGCTGCACGAGGCGCTGGAGTCGCTGGCGCGGCAGGGGATCGTCCCGAAGTTCCTGTACACGATCCCGAACTTCCACAACCCGGCCGGCGTGACGCTGGCGCACGAGCGGCGCCCGCGGATCCTGGAGCTGTGCCGCCGCTACGGCGTGATGGTCGTCGAGGACAACCCCTACGGGATGCTCGGCTTCGACGGCGAGGTGCACCCGGCGCTGCGCTCCTACGACCCGGACGTGCTGTACCTGGGGTCGTTCTCGAAGACGTTCGCGTCCGGGCTCCGGGTGGGCTGGGCGCTGGTACCGCCGCTGGTGCGGGACCGGCTGGTGCTGGCCGCGGAGTCGGCGACGCTGTGCCCGCCGTCGTTCACGCAGATGCTGGTGTCGCGCTACCTGTCGCACCACGACTGGCGCAGCCAGATCAAGACGTTCAGCGAGAACTACCGCGAGCGCCGCGACGCGATGCTCGCCGCGCTGGAGACGTACCTGCCCGAGGGCTGCACCTGGAACGTCCCCGACGGCGGGTTCTTCGTGTGGCTGACCGTGCCGGAGGGCGTCGACACGAAGGCGATGCTGCCCCGTGCGGTCACCGCGCGGGTCGCGTACGCGTCCGGTACCGGCTTCTACGCCGACGGGTTCGGCAGCCGGCAGCTGCGGCTGTCGTTCTGCTTCCCGACGCCCGAGCGCATCACCGAGGGCGTGCGGCGGCTGGCGGCGGTGCTGGAGGCCGAGATGGAGGTCGTGCGGACGTTCGGGACACCGGTCCGCCCCGAGCTGACCCGGGGCACCCAGAGCCCGTCGCCGGACACGACCTGACGCCGTCCGACGACGGCGATGTTTCACGTGGAACGCCCCGGACCGGCTCCCGGTCCGGGGCGTTCCCGTTCATGGCGCAGAATGCCCGCGTGAGCGATCGAACGGTGGCCGTGCTGGCCGGAGGCCTGTCCCACGAGCGTGAGGTGTCCCTGCGATCCGGTCGTCGACTGGCGGGTGCGCTGCGCGCGAACGGTGTCGACGTCCGCGAGTGGGACGTCGACGCGCGCCTGTTGGAGCGGCTGTCGACCGACCGGCCGGACGCGGTCGCCGTCGCGCTGCACGGCGGCGAGGGGGAGAACGGCGCCGTGCAGCAGGTGCTGGAGCTGCTGGGCATCCCGTTCGTCGGGACCCCGTCCGGGGCGTGCCGGCGGGCGTGGGACAAGCCGAGCGTGAAGACCGAGCTCGTCCGCGCCGGTCTATCGACGCCGGACTGGGTCGCGCTGCCGCACTCGACCTTCCGTGAGCTGGGAGCGCAGGGCGTGCTCGGTGCGATCGTCGAGCGCCTGGGGCTGCCGCTGGTGCTGAAGCCGGACCAGGGCGGCTCGGCGCTCGGTGTGCAGGTGGTCCGGAACGCGGCGGACCTGCCGGCCGCGATGGTCAGCTGCTTCGCCTACGCCGAGACGGTGCTCGTCGAGCGGTTCGTCGCCGGGACCGAGGTCGCGGTGTCGGTCGTCCACGACGGCGAGGAGCCCCGCGCGCTGCCGCCGGTGGAGGTGGAGGTGCCGTCCGGGTTCTACGACTACACGTCCCGCTACACACCCGGTGCGGCCACGTTCCACTGCCCGGCGCGGCTGCCGTCGGACGTGCTGGACGCGCTGGCCGACACCGCCCTGGCCGCACACCGGCTGCTGGGGATGCGCGACGTGTCGCGCACCGACGCGATCGTCGACGCCGACGGTCACGTGCACGTCCTGGAGATGAACGTGTCGCCGGGCCTGACCGACACCTCGCTGCTCCCGACCGCGGTGGCCGCGGACGGTTCCGACCTCGCGACGGTCTACCTGGCGCTCGTCGAGCGCGCGGCGGCCCGGCAGGGCTGAGCGGTGTTCCACATGGAACCACAGCGGTGTGGTTCCACGTGAAACATCAGCCGAGCACGCCGCCGCAGGGTTCGGAGGCCCGCCACAGTTCCAGGAGCGGGCTCATCCCGTCCCCGAGACCCGGCTGCTGCGGGACCATCGCGAAGCAGGCGACGAGCTGCACCAGCCGGGCCGCCTCGCAGAGGGCGAGCAGCTCGGCGTCGACGGGACGGTCGGCCGCCCGCTCGTAGGCGGCGACGACCTCCGGGCCGGCGAAGGTCAGGTCCCACTCGACCGGTCCGACGCAGACGTGCTCGAGGTCGGCGTCGTACGAACCGCCCGGGGTCCGCAGGACGTTGTACGCCGGCGAGTCCCCGTGCACCGGCTGTGGGCGCGTGCCGGGGAACCGGTCGGCGCAGCCCGCCTCGTCGCCGAGCACCGGGAGGATCGTCGCCCACTCCCGCAGCGCGCGGTCGCGGTCGGTGGGGGAGACGTGGGTGGTGTCGTGCCGCAGCGCGTCGAGCATCGCCGTGACGGAGTCGTCGAGTGGGTGCATCCAGTCCAGCTCGACCGGACACGGTCGTAGCGCGGTGTGCAGCCGGGCGAGCGTCGCGCCGCTCGCACCGGCGTCGGGCGGGCCGTCCGGGACGACGGTCAGGCGCTCCCAGAAGGTGAGGGACAGGTCCCCGGCGGCGACGGGTCGCTCCGGGTGTGCGGGCCGGACCACGGGGTGTCCGGCGTCCGACAGCCACCGGCAGACCGCGATCTCGCGCCGCTGCTGCTCCGCCTGTCCCGCCGGATCGAGGCCGGGCGGGAGGACGGTGGGGACACGCACCACGACCGGCTCCGGCTCCAGTGCGACGACGACCGAGAACAGGTCGTGCAGGACGCGGGGTGTGCCGGGGCGGTAGCCGTGGTCCCGCGCGGCGGACACCGCGGTGTCGACGGCGCGGTCGGTGCGAGCGGCGAGCTCGGCGTCGGTGAGCACCGGGTCATCCTGGGGCATCGGGGTGTTCCACGTGAAACACACGCACGCGACGCCGGGCGGATCGGTCGGGCGGGCGGGGTCGGAGCCGCTCGGTGTGCGCCCGAGTCTGCTGCAGTGGGTCGCCCCGCCCTACTGCGTCGGCCGGTCCGATCCCACCCTGCCCCGTCCGATCCCGCACCGTCCGGCCCGATCCCGCCCTGCCCCGTTCCGTCTGCCCGTTCCGTCTGGCCCGATCCCGCCCTACCCGATCCCGCCCTACCCGATCCCGCCCTGCCCGATCCCGCCCTGCCCGATCCCGCCCTGCCCGATCCCGCCCTGCCCGATCCCGCACCGTCCGATCCCGCACCGTCCGATCCCGCACCGTCCGATCCCGCACCGTCCGATCCCGCACCGTCCGGTCCACGCGCGGTTCCGCGTCCGGAACCGTGCCGACGGGCCGAGCACTGCCGCGCCGAGCACTCGTAGGCCCCCGCGCGCTCCCGGGCCGGGCACTCCCGAGTGAGCACTCCCGGGCCGGGCGCCGGCGGTCCGGGCATCGGTGGACCCGGGGCCTGCGGGCCGGACGTGGTGACCGGCTTCCACGCCGCAGCACGCGCGGTCGTCCCGGATGCCGGCCGCAGCCCACCGGGTCGGCTCATGCGGGCCGGCCGCCCCCGACACGGACGCCGGACGGCGACACCGGCCGGGCTCCACGGGAAATGCCGAGGTGCGGCCATCCCACCGGTGCGTCCGGCTGCCACCTCGGACGGACGAGCCCCCTGCGCTGCGGAGGCGCACGGATCGGCGTCGCCCGCACCCGGTACGCGGCGACGAGCTCCTCCGTCCCGCCGGGCGACGAGGTCCGCACCGCCCAGGCCGCCCTCGGCGGGACGAGACCTCGCCCCGGTCGCCGGGCCCGTGCGGCGCGTACGGGATAGCGACGCGGCAGGTCCCGCAGCGTGGGCGGACCACCCCGGGGCTGCGGCGTCCGCGGGCCACCCGCTCACGAGATCGAGCCCGACGCGCTACCGGAGGCTGTCACGGCCTCCGTCGATGTTCCACGTGAAACATCGCCGCCGCCCCGCCGCGGACCCGATCACATGCCGTACCGAGACCGCCGGAGAGCGCCGCGGACCCCAGCCGCGCACGAACCACGCAACCCCGGGACGGACGCCCCGTCCCGCTCACCGACCGAGCCCGGCACTCCGTACGACCGTCGCCCGGGACCCACCACGAGCCGGACCACGCATGACCACCATCGATGCGTCGAGTTCAGACATACGTACGACTGATCGGGCGGGTTCCGGGCGGTGCACACCTCGGCGACCAACGACAAGCCGGGAAAAGCGACTAATCGGGCACGTCCAGCGGCTCAGCGGTCCCACACGACTCCTGAGACCCACCCCGGCCTCGCCATCAACCCAGCACCCGTCGGACGTCCCAGAGGCCGTCTCAGGGCGCCCTCAGAAGCCGTCCAGCGCCCCACACCACGCCGCCACCCCGGTTGCCCGGACAGACCGACGGCCGCCGTCCACGGGGACAACGGCCGTCGGGGAAGGGGAGTGGTGTCCGGTCAGTCGCGCTCGCTGATCCCCATCAGCCCGGTGATCCGGTCGAGGTCCTCCACCGATCCGAACTCGACGACGATGCGGCCCTTGCGCTGACCCATCTCGACCTTCACCCGGGTGTCGAACATGTCGGCCAGCCGGTCGGCGCGCTCGACGAACTCCGGGCGCTGATCGCCGCGGCGGCGGACCCGGCGTTCCTGCGGAGGTCCCGCGTGCCGTGCCAGCACGACGGCCTCCTCGGTCGCGCGGACGGACATGCCCTCCGCGACGATGCGGGTGGCGAGATCCTCCTGCTGCCCGGCGTCCTCGAGACCGAGCAGGGCGCGTGCGTGCCCGGCCGACAGCACGCCGGCGGCGACCCGGCGCTGCACCGACACCGGCAGCTTCAGCAGCCGGATCATGTTCGTGACGACGGGCCGGCTGCGGCCGAGCCGGTCGGCGAGCTCGGAGTGCGTGACGCCGAACTCGGCGAGCAGCTGCTCGTAGGCGGCCGCCTCCTCGAGGGGGTTGAGCTGGACGCGGTGGATGTTCTCCAGGAGCGCGTCGCGGAGCATCACGTCGTCGGCGGTGTGCCGGACGATCGCGGGCAGCGTCTCCAGCCCGGCGCGCTGGGCCGCGCGCCACCGGCGCTCGCCCATGATCAGCTCGTAGTCGACACCGGCCCGGCGGACCACGATCGGCTGCAGCAGCCCGAACTCGCGGATCGAGTGCTCCAGCTCGGCGAGCTGGTCGTCGTCGAACTGGGTCCGCGGCTGCTTGGGGTTGGGCACGATCCGCCGCAGCGGGATCTCGCGGTACTCCGCGCCGCCGTCGACGACCGGTGTCTCGGGGTCGTGGTCGTCGCGCCGGACGGCCGGAGCCGGGCGGTGCAGAGGTGCGCCGGGTCCGTTGTTCCCGGGCCGGTCACCGGACTCCGACGGGCCGGTGGGGATGAGCGCGGCGAGACCGCGGCCCAGTCCACCCTTGCGCTCGGCCATCTCAGCGACCGTCCGGGCGGTAGGCGCCGCTCGCCCCGTGCTCGGCGATCTCCCGGGCCGCGTCGATGTAGCTCATCGCGCCGCGGGAGCCGGGGTCGTAGGCGAGCACGGTCTGGCTGTAGCCGGGGGCCTCGGAGACCTTCACGCTGCGCGGGATGACCGTGCGCAGCGCCGTCGGGCCGAAGTGCTGGCGGACCTCGGAGGTGACCTGGTCGGCGAGCTTGGTGCGGCCGTCGTACATGGTCAGCAGGATGGTCGACACGTGCAGCGAGGTGTTCAGGTGCGACCGGACGAGGTCGATGTTGGACAGCAGCTGCCCGAGGCCCTCCAGCGCGTAGTACTCGCACTGGATCGGGATGAGCACCTCGGACGCCGCGACGAGCGCGTTGACCGTCAGCAGCCCCAGCGACGGCGGGCAGTCGATGAGCACGTAGTCGACGTCGAGCCGGGACAGCGTCTCGTCGTTCAGCGCCTGGGCCAGCCGGGACTCCCGGGCGACCATGCTGACGAGCTCGATCTCGGCGCCGGCCAGGTCGATCGTGGCGGGCAGGCAGAGCAGGTTCGGCGACGCGGTGCTGACCGCGACGGCCTCCTCGAGGGGGATCTCGCCGAGCATCACCTCGTACACCGACGGTGTGCCGGTGCGGTGCTCGACGCCGAGCGCGGTGGAGGCGTTGCCCTGCGGGTCGAGGTCGATCACCAGCACCCGGATGCCGTGCAGGGCCAGGCCCGCGGCGAGGTTGACCGTGCTGGTCGTCTTCCCGACTCCGCCCTTCTGGTTCGCGACGCCCATGATGCGGCGCGCGGCCGGGCGGGGCATGCCGTGCCGGTCGGGGTGCAGGACGCGTGCGGCCCGCTCGGCCTCGTCCGCGATGGGGGTCCATCCGGCACTCATGCGCGACCCTCGCTTCCTGGACGGTTCGTGCCCGGTCGGTGTTTCACGTGAAACGGCGCTCCGGCACCCATCATCGCCGTTCCTTCCTCCGGTTGCGGCGGGGCGCGCCGGTCCGCGGGATCTCGACCACCGTGGTCAGCGGATCGACCACACCGGCTCCGGTCTCGTGGATCCGGGGCTCGCCCCCTCCGAGCGCACGGACCGCCGCGGCGTCGCGGGCGATCTCGTCCGGGGCGGAGGCCCCCTTCAGCACCAGCATCGCACCCCCCTGCCGCAGCAGGGGCAGGCAGATGCCCGCGAGCCGGGCCAGCGGTCCGACGGCCCGGGCGGTGACGACGTCGGCCCCCTCCCATCGTCGCAGAACGGGCTTCTCCTCGGCACGCCCCCGTTCGACGACGATGTCCAGGCCGAGGTCGCCCAGCACCTCGTCCAGCCACTCCACCCGGCGGGCCAGTGGCTCGATCAGCACGATCCGCAGGTCGGGCCGGGCCAGGGCGAGCGGGATCCCGGGGAGCCCGGCGCCGGAGCCGACGTCGGCGACCCGGGCGTCGGCGGGCACGACCTCGCCGAGGACCGCGCAGTTCAGCACGTGCCGGTCCCACAGCCGGTCCCGCTCGCGCGGGCCGATCAGCCCGCGCTCGATCCCGGAGGTCGCGAGATGCTCGACGTAGCGGACGGCCAGCCCGGTCCGGTCGCCGAAGACCTTCTCCGCGACCTCCGGGGTCGGGATGGGGGAGGTGGTCACTTCTTGTGGACCACGACCTGGCGACGCGGCTCCTCGCCCTCGCTCTCGGAGACGACGCCCTTCACGGTGGCGACGGCGTCGTGCACGACCTTGCGCTCGAACGGCGTCATCGGGCGCAGCCGCGCGGACTCGCCGCTGGCCTTGACCTCCTGGGCGGTCTCCAGGCCGAGCTCGGTGAGCTCGTCGCGGCGGTGCCGCCGCCAACCCGCGATGTCGAGCATCAGCCGGCTGCGGCTGCCCAGCTGCTGCTGGACGGCCAGGCGGGCCAGCTCCTGCAAGCTCTCCAGCACCGAGCCCTTGTCGCCGACGAGCTTCTGCAGGTCGGCGTCGTCCTCGGCGCCCTCGATGCTGACGATGGCGCGGCCGCCCTCGACGTCGAGGTCGATGTCGCCGTCGTAGTCCAGGATGTCCAGCAGGCGCTCCAGGTAGTCACCTGCGACGTCGCCCTCCTGGATCAGCAGGCTCTCGCCGGACGGCTTGTCCTGCACGTCCGGACCCTCGGCGGGCTCCTTGGCGGTGGTGGGCACGCGCAACTCCTCTCGTCAACGGTTCGCGGTCCGTCGCGCCCGGGCCCGCGCGGCGGTGGGGTCCGCCGGGGCCGGCGGGGGCGCCGGGGTCTGTCGGGGTGGTGCGGTGGGACGGTCAGCGACGCTTGCCGCGCCGGGCCTTCGCCCCCGGACGCTTCTGCACCGGCTTCGCCCCGGGCTTCTTCTGGCCGTTGCCGTTACCGGAACCGTTGCCGTTCCCGTTGCGGGCCGTGCCGTTGCGCTGCCCGTCGGGGGTCGCGCCGGTGCCGGCGGAGGCACCGTCGGACCCGGTGGCACGGGCCTCGGACGCCGCCTCGGCAGCCTCCTCCTCGGCCGGCTGGATCGGCTCGTCGGCGATCTCACGGACGTCCTCGGCGGAGCCGCGGCGGACGTCGCGGAGCGGCTTCTGGCCGGGGCGCGGGGCGCGGGCCTTGGCGGACTCGGTGGCCTTCTCGGCCTTGTCCGACTCCTCGGCGTCGATCTTGCGGTAGACGACGTACTGCTGGCCGAGGGTCCACAGGTTGTTGGCGACCCAGTAGAAGAGGACCGCGAGCGGCAGGAACGGCGCACCGACGACGACGCCGATCGGGAACACGTAGAGCATCAGCTTCTGCATGATCTCGGCCTGCGGGTTCGCCGCGACGGTGCCGGCGGCGATCTGCGCCTGCTGGCGGGCGACCGAGTGGCGCGCGGTGATGTGGGTGAAGATGCCGGCCGCGATCATCAGCGGGATCATCACGATCCACTGCGAGACCAGGTTGCCGCCGAGCGCCTCGACCGAGGCGGTGTTCTGCAGCGGGAAGATCGCCGAGCCCAGCTTCGCGCCGAACAGGCTCGAGTCGACGAACGAGGCGTTCTCGGCCGCGTTGAAGACGTAGTTCTCGGTCTTGCCCGGCTTGAACTCGCGCAGCACGTGGAACAGACCGATGAACACCGGGATCTGCACCAGGATCGGCAGGCAGCCCATGAGCGGGTTGGCGCCGTTCTGCTGCTGGAGCTTCTGCATCTCCGTGGCGAGCTTCTGGCGGTCGTTCGCGTACTTCTTCCGGAGCTTCTGCATCTCCGGGGCCATCTCCTGCATCTTGCGCATGGAGCGGACCTGCACGACGAACGGCTTGTAGAGGATGACGCGCAGCGTGAAGACGAGGAAGACGACCGACAGCGCCCAGGCGAACCCGTTGTCGTCGCCCAGGACGAAGCCGAAGACCTTGTGCCAGACCCACATGATCCAGCTGACGGGGTAGTAGATGAAGTCCAGCACTGCTGCGTTGCTCCTCGTGGTCTCGGGCGGGGCCCGCGGGTCAGCGGTCCGTACCGCGTGAGAGGCCTTCGGTCCGGGGCGGGTCGGTGGACGTCTGCTCCGGCCCGGGATCGGGTTCGGTGCCGCTGGGCGGGACCCCGTCGCTGCGCCGCCGGCGCGGCGGCACCGGATCCCACCCGCCAGGGTGCCACGGGGCACACTTCAGCAACCGCCACACGGTGAGGCCGAGACCGCGCACGAAGCCGTGCTCACGGAACGCCTCGACCGAGTACGCGCTGCAGCTCGGGTGGAACCGGCAGCTCGGCATCAGGTTCGGGGAGATCCACACCTGGTACCAGCGCACCGCGGCCATCGCGGCCCGCGCGCCGACACCGGGCCGTGCGCGGGGGAGCTCTCCGTCGTCCATCGGAGCCTCCTCACCCGTCGGGGCCGCGTCGTGTGCCGTGCTCATCGCGGGCCGTCCGCGGCCGGGCGCGGACGGCGCGGCCGCTGCGCCGCGCGCAGTGCGGAGTCGAGGTCGGCCGCCAGCTCGGCGGACGAGGCGTCACCGGCGGGCGGCAACGCACGGACGACGAGTGCCGCGCCGGCGGGCAGCGCCGTCAGCCGGTCCGCAACCAGGTGGCGCAGCCGCCGGGAGACCCGGTGCCGGACCACGGCGTTGCCGACGGCCTTGCTCACGACGAAACCCGCCCTCGGCGAGGCGTGCTCGGGCACACCGCCGGGGCGGGTCAGGTCGAGATGCACCACCAGCCTCGACCGGCCGGCACGTCGTCCGCGCCTGATCGTCGAGGCGAACTCGGGCCGGCGGGTGAGCCGGGCGTGTGCCGGCAGCACGGCGCGGGCCGGTGGGGGCGCCGGCCGTCAGGCCGAGAGGTTGCCGCGCCCCTTGCGACGGCGCGCGGCGAGGATCGCGCGGCCGGCGCGGGTGCGCATGCGCAGCCGGAAGCCGTGCGTCTTGGCCCGGCGGCGGTTGTTCGGCTGGAAAGTACGCTTGCTCACGGTCGGCTCCTGGTCGGCGGTTCGCAGGCGTCCTGCGACGCCGAGATGTCTACGGTCACTGGCTCGGGTTCGCGGGCCACCGGCCACACGACGCTCCACAACAGCAGATGCGGGGAGCCGCGTTCGACGGGCGCGACACGCCCATCCGACCAGGTGTCCGGTCGTCAAGGGTACGCAGCGCGTTTCGAGGGGGTCAAACCGCCCCCACCGGGCGCCGCGACCCCGCCGGACGGCCGCCACGACGGCTGCTGCTAGCGTCGCCGACCCCGCCCGGGACCGGCGCGGGAGTAACGACCGCCCGCACCCCGACCGAGACCTCCACACGACCGACGGCCGGCGCCCCGATGCGCACCGGCCGGAGCCTGCTGCGTACCTTTACGCACAAGTGTGGACAACTCTGGGGATACATCGCCCCCGAGGCCGAGTCCTCGTGTCCGGACGGCTCATCGCCAGTGCTCCGGGGGGAGCAGACCGCCGACGGCGGTCGATCGGGAGGGGGAAACGCGGATGACCGACCAGCCGGGCGATCTCGGCGCGGTCTGGAACCGGGTCATCGCCGATCTCTCCGGCGCGTCGGCCGAGTCCGGCACACCCGCCCTCTCCCCGCAGCAGCGCGCGTTCCTGCGCCTGACCCGTCCCCTCGGCCTGCTCGACGGCACCGCACTGCTCGCCGCGCCGAGCGAGTTCGCGAAGGACGCCATCGAGCGGATCCTGCGCAGGCCGATCAGCGACGCCCTCGGCCGCCACCTCGGTGTGGCGGTCAACCTCGCCGTCGTCGTCGACGCCTCCGCGGCGTCCGGCGGCACCGAGGTCCCCGACCCGCCCGGGTTCGGCATGCACCGCGGCGTCACCGCGGGGGACAGCGTCCGCGACACCGGCACCGGTGACCGGG
This sequence comes from Pseudonocardia sp. ICBG1034, assembly GCF_020131375.1. Classification (NCBI taxonomy): domain Bacteria; kingdom Bacillati; phylum Actinomycetota; class Actinomycetes; order Pseudonocardiales; family Pseudonocardiaceae; genus Pseudonocardia; species Pseudonocardia sp. ICBG1034. The sequence continues at coordinate 74,928 of NZ_JAHLEK010000015.1, read as the reverse complement.
TCGGCGACGACCCGGCCGCGTCGGCCGACGGGGACCACGGCGTTCGTCCCGCACACGACCGCCCCGCGCGCGAGCACGCCCCCGCCGACGGCGCCGGTCCGGACACCGGGCCGCAGGCGGGCGTCGACGGCGGGTTCGGCAACGGCTTCGCCGGCGAGGCCCGCCGGGACGACGGCGGCCCCTCCGGCACCGACCGCGGCTGGTCGGCCGAGCCGGCGCCGTCGTCGTCCGGGGGGTGGGCGCCGCAGCCCACCGGGCGCCCGGAGCCGGGCTCGCGCGAGGGCCAGACCTCGTGGCCGGCCTACACCGCGCCGCAGGCGGGCGACCCGGTCGCGCCGCGGTCGCAGACCCGGCTCAACGAGCGCTACACCTTCGACACCTTCGTCATCGGTGCCTCGAACCGGTTCAGCCACGCCGCCGCGGTCGCGGTGGCCGAGGCGCCGGCGCGGGCGTACAACCCGCTGTTCATCTGGGGCGAGTCCGGGCTGGGCAAGACCCACCTGCTGCACGCAGTCGGGCACTACGCCCAGCGGCTGTTCCCCGGGATGCGGGTCCGGTACGTCAGTACCGAGGAGTTCACGAACGACTTCATCAACTCCCTGCGCGACGACCGCAAGGTCGCCTTCCAGCGCCGCTACCGGGACGTCGACGTGCTGCTGGTCGACGACATCCAGTTCCTGGAGGGCAAGGAGGGGACGCAGGAGGAGTTCTTCCACACCTTCAACACCCTCCACAACGCGAACAAGCAGATCGTCGTCTCCTCCGACCGGCCGCCCAAGCGCCTCGAGACCCTCGAGGACAGGATGCGCACGCGGTTCGAGTGGGGCCTCATCACCGACATCCAGCCGCCCGAGCTGGAGACGCGGATCGCGATCCTGCGGAAGAAGGCCGCGCAGGACCGGCTCGCCGTCCCCGGTGAGGTCCTGGAGTTCATCGCGGAGCGGATCGAGCGCAACATCCGCGAGCTCGAGGGCGCCCTGATCCGGGTCACGGCGTTCGCGTCGCTGAACCGGCAGGCCGTCGACACCCAGCTCGCCGAGATCGTGCTGCGCGACCTGATCCCGGACTCCGCCGCCTCGGAGATCACCGCGCCGACGATCATGGCGGTCACCGCCGAGTTCTTCGGCCTCACGCTCGACGAGCTGTCCGGGCCCGGCAAGACGAAGGCGCTCGCCCAGGCCCGCCAGATCGCCATGTACCTGTGCCGCGAGCTGACCGACCTGTCGCTGCCGCGCATCGGGCAGACCTTCGGCGGCCGGGACCACACGACCGTCATGCACGCCGACAAGAAGATCCGCAACGAGATCTCGCTCCGGCGGAAGACCTTCGAACAGGTGCAGGAGCTGACCGCGCGGATCAAGCTGCGCGCCCGGCACTGACCTTCTCCGGTGGCCCGCCCGAGGCGGGTTGTCCACCGGTCGCACCGCTTCTCCACAGCCCGGCCGGCCCCACTGTGACCAGGCAGGACGCGTTCCCGGCGGTCACCGCGCGCACCGGGACCGATCCGGCGCAACCCACAGGGGCCACGGCCCCCAGATCGCCGCTGCGGCGCGTTGCGGGCGGTCCCCGGGTGATCGGCACCCCCACGACCGCGGACGACCGGGACACCGGGACCGTCCGGCGTGGTACCGATCGGGGACGGCGTGGCGTCACCCGCGTGTCGGTCCCACCACTCCCGTTCGTCGTCCAGTAGTGGGCACTCGGCGCTTCACCACTCGTCCCGGTGATCGCTTGCGCTCACCCGCCGGTCACGCTCCGTCGACATTCCTGTGACGGGTGGGACGTCTGTGGGTTCATCGCGCAACGCGGGAGTGCCGAACGGTCTGTGCCCGCCATCACCCTGGGTCCACGATCCACCACGTTTCCACCCACATCTGGGGACAACTCTGTGGATGGATCGTCGCAGCCCGGTGGACGGATCGCCCGGGATCCGTGGACAACTCTGTGGTGAACCCGGGATGAACCGGGGACGGATGAGGGTCGACGCCGTCGGTCCACCGCTCCACGGACCTGTCAACGGGTGCCCCCACCGCCGCATCCCCAGCCGACGCGGCCTGCTGACCAGCGGGGATGCGCTCCATCCACACTGTGCACAGGACTTAGTACTACGACGGTTTGTCTCTCTCTATCTCTTCTTCCCAAGAACACCTGTGTGGACCGACCCCCGGACGGGGGTCACGGACGGGGACACCGAACGGGCACCGGGGTGGCGTGGAAACTGTCGGGGCGAGGCTCTACCGTGAGCGTCCCGGCGAACCCCGGCTTCCGATCCCGTTCCGGCCACTCCGCTCCGCAGCCCCTCCGGGCCACGGCGCCGGCCGGACCCGGAGGACGAACCGGTCCGCCGCCGCACCGCCGTCCCGTCGACGACCCGGCCCCGCGCCGTGGTCCGAGCCGGGCGCTACCGGGGAAGGTCTCCAGATGAAGTTCCGGGTCGAACGCGACGTCCTCGCGGACGCGGCCGCCTGGGTGGCGCGCAGCCTCCCGGCTCGTCCGCCGGTGCCCGTGCTCGGCGGGGTCCTCATCCAGTCCGACGGCGAGTCCGGCGAGAAGCTGACCGTCTCCGGCTTCGACTACGAGACCTCGGCGCGCGTCGAGCTCGACGCGACGGTGGGGGAGCCGGGCCGCACGCTCGTCTCCGGTCGGCTGCTGGCCGACATCACCCGCGCGCTCCCGTCCAAGCCGGTCGACCTGACCGTCGACGGCTCCCGCGCCACGATCAACTGCGGCAACTCCCGGTTCAGCCTCCCGACGATGCCGGTCGAGGACTACCCGCAGCTGCCCGACATGCCGCAGCGCGCCGGGTCGGTCGCCGCCGACGCGCTCGCCGCCGCCGTCGCCCAGGTCGCCGTCGCGTCCGGGCGGGACGACACTCTGCCGATGCTGACCGGTATCCGGCTCGAGATCGAGGGCTCGCAGCTGACGCTCGCGGCCACCGACCGGTTCCGGCTCGCCGTCCGCGAGCTCGAGTGGTCCCCGGAGGACGCCTCGATCTCGACCGCGGTGCTGATCCCGGCCAAGACCCTGGCCGAGGTCGCCAAGACCCTCGCCGGGTCCGGCACCGTGGAGATCGCGCTGTCGGCCGGGGACGGGATGCTCGGGCTCACCGGTGGCGGCCGCCGCTCCACCAGCCGGCTGCTCGACGCCGAGTTCCCCCGCTTCCGCCAGCTGATCCCGGCCGAGCACACCACCGCGGTCGAGCTCGACGTGGCGCTGCTGGTCGAGGCGATCAAGCGCGTCTCGCTCGTCGCGGACCGGGTCGCCCAGATCCGGATGGAGTTCGGCGAGGACGGGCTGCGCCTGGCCGCCGGCGGCGACGACGTCGGGTCCGCCGAGGAGGAGCTGCCCTGCGCGCTCGACGGCAGCCCGCTGACGATCGCGTTCAACCCGGGCTACCTGCTCGACGCCCTCGGCGCGCTGCACACCGACCGCGCCCAGCTGACGTTCACCACGCCGAACCGGCCCGCGCTGGTCCGCCCGGTGCCCAAGCCCGCCACCGACGACGCCGGCGAGGCGCCGTCGCCGGAGAAGTCCGGCTACCTGCATCTGCTGATGCCGGTGCGGCTGCCCGGCTGACCCCCCGCCGGGCGGGTGTCCCGGCGAGGGGGAAGACTCGTCCGCGGTGTGATCGACGAGGGCCACCGGTGCCCTGCGGGCATGCCGGCGGCACGGACGCGAAGGGGGCCACTGCCGTGCAGATCGGCATGATCGGACTCGGCCGCATGGGCGGCAACATGCGGGAGCGGCTGCGGGCCGCCGGGCACGAGGTGGTCGGCTACGACCCCCGCCCGGAGGTCAGCGACGTGGCCTCGCTCGCGGAGCTCGCGGGCGCACTGGCCGCGCCGCGCGTCGTGTGGGTCATGGTGCCCTCCGGCGAGCCGACCCGGAACACGGTCGCCACGCTGGCGACCACGCTGGATCCCGGTGACCTGGTCATCGACGGCGGCAACTCCCGCTACACCGACGACCAGCCCAACGCCGCGCTGCTCGACGCGCACGGCATCGGCTACGTCGACTGCGGCGTCTCCGGCGGGATCTGGGGCAAGGACAACGGCTACGGCCTGATGGCGGGCGGCGAGCCCGAGCACATCGAGCGCGCCATGCCGATCTTCGACGCGCTGCGTCCCGAGGGCGTGCGCGAGGAGGGGTTCGCGCACGCCGGGCCGGTGGGCGCGGGCCACTTCGCGAAGATGGTCCACAACGGCATCGAGTACGGCCTCATGCAGGCCTACGCCGAGGGCTTCGAGCTGATGGAGGCCAGCGAGCTGATCACCGACGTGCCCGGGGTGATCCAGGCCTGGTCGCGCGGCACCGTCGTCCGTTCCTGGCTGCTCGACCTGCTGGTCGACGCGCTGAAGGAGGACCCCCGTCTCGACCAGCTCGAGGGCTGGGTGGACGACTCCGGCGAGGGCCGCTGGACGATCGAGGAGGCCATCGCGCACGCGGTGCCGCTGCCGGTCATCTCCGCGGCGCTGTTCGCCCGGTTCTCCTCCCGGCAGGCCGAGTCGCCCGCGATGAAGGCCGTCGCCGCGCTGCGCCAGCAGTTCGGTGGGCACGCGGTGAAGAAGTCCGGGCCGGCCGGTGCCCCGGGCGACAAGGCGGGACCGTCGTCCGGCGGCGGTTCGACGCAGCAGTGACCCGGCGCCGAGCCGGACGGGAAGGGTGACCAGGCGGTGTACCTCAGGCGGTTCTCGGTCACCGACTTCCGGTCCTGGCCGGAGGCCGAGCTGGAGCTCGACCCCGGCGTGACCGTGCTGGTCGGGTCCAACGGCGTCGGCAAGACCAACCTGGTCGAGGGGATCGGCTACCTCGCCACCCTCGGCTCGCACCGGGTCTCCTCCGACGCGCCGCTGATCCGGCGCGGGGCCGAGCAGGCCGTCGTCCGCGGCGAGGTGCACCACCACGGCCGGAAGCTCGGCGTCGAGCTGGAGATCAACAACGGCAAGCAGAACCGGGCGCGGGTCAATCGCTCACCGGTCTCGCGGCCGCGCGACGTCCTGGGGATCCTGCGCAGCGTGCTGTTCGCGCCGGAGGACCTGGCGCTGGTGCGGGGCGACCCGTCGGAGCGCCGGCGTTTCCTCGACGAGCTGCTCGTCGCGCGGTTCCCGCGCTACGCCGGCGTCCGCGCCGACTACGACAAGGTCCTGCGCCAGCGCTCGGCCCTGCTGAAGTCCGCGAAGCCGGCACTGCGCGGGGCCCGTGGCCGGTCCCGGGCGCCGGTGGCCGCGGACCCGGAGCTGCCCGACGACCTGGCGACGCTGGAGGTCTGGGACGGGCATCTCGCCCGTACCGGCGCGGCGCTGCTGGCCGGGCGGCGCGAGCTCGTCGTCGCGCTGGCGCCCTACGCCCGCGAGGCGTTCGCGGCGATCGCGCCGTCGTCGGACCCGATCGGCCTGGACTACCGGTCCAGCCTCGGGACGGCGGGGGTCGCGGAGCTGCCGTCGTCGACCGGGGACCTGGAGTCGCTGCTGCTGGACCGGCTGGCCGAGGTGCGGTCCCAGGAGGTCGAACGCGGGGTCTGCCTGGTCGGCCCGCACCGCGACGAGCTGGACCTCGCCCTGGGCGAGGGACCGGCGAAGGGCTACGCCAGCCACGGCGAGTCCTGGGCGTTCGCGCTGGCGCTGCGGCTGGCGTCCTACCGCCTGCTGCACGCCGACGACGTCGAGCCGGTCCTCGTGCTGGACGACGTCTTCGCCGAGCTGGACTCGGCCCGCCGCCGCGCGCTGGCCGGCCTGGTGGCCGACGCGGAGCAGGTCCTGGTGACCGCCGCGGTGGCCGAGGACGTGCCCGCGGAGCTCGACGGGGTCCGGTTCGCCGTCGGCGACCGGAAGGTGAGCCGCGACGGCGAGGTGCCCGCGTGATCGCCCCGGCAGGTCTCGAACGTGTCACGGCATTCTGGGGACAAGGCTGTGGATACTGTGGATAACTCGGGAGCACCGGGGGACGGACGCCGTTCCGGAACCGGAAACCGGAGGACAGGACGCCGGGGACCGGGCACCGAGGGCGCCGCGCCTGGGGACGGACGCGACACCGGTCCCGGTCACGACGCGGTCACGGGCGGGGACGTCCCGGGCGGCGGTGTCCCGGGGGAGCAGGGAGACCTGCTCGCCGGCGACCGCGCGAACCTGCGCGGGGCCGACCTCGCGCGCGAGGCGCTGCGCGCTGCCCGCGAGGCGTCGGCCCGCAAGGCCGAGGAGCGGGCGCAGGCCGACCGGCCCAAGCTGCGCGTGGTCTCCGGGCGGGGGCGTCGTCGTCGCTGGTCGGGGGCGGGGCCCGACGACCGGGACCCGCAGCCGTTCGGACGTCTGGTGTCGCGGGTGTCGGTGGACCGCGGCTGGTCGAACCGGCTGACCGACGCGACCGTCCTCGGCCGGTGGCCGCAGCTGGTCGGGCCGGACGTCGCCGACCACTGCACACCGGTCTCGCTGCGCGACGGCGAGCTGACCCTGCAGGCCGAGTCCACGGCGTGGGCCACCCAGCTGCGGACCCTGCAGCGTCAGCTGCTGACCCGGCTCGCCGCCGCGGTCGGGCCGGACGTCGTGCGCCGGATCCGGGTCGTCGGGCCGAGCGGGCCGAGCTGGCGGCACGGTCCGCGGCACGTCCGCGGCCGCGGCCCCCGCGACACCTACGGCTGATCCGCGCCCTGCCGCCCGCTCCGCCCGGTCACCGCCCCGGCGTGCTCCCAGGGGAACTCTCGTAGCGCTCTGAGCCACGAAAGTTCCCCTGGGAGCATCGGGCAGGGGAGTGGGTGCCGCCGAACGGGTGGTGGGCGCCGGGGTGCACGTGTAGGCGCGTCACGTCGCCCCGGGGGCCGCGGAGGGCCGGATCGGGTGAGGAGCTGCACCCCGCCGGCCCCGTGTCTCTCGTCGGCGGTGAGCGCGGGATGACACGGCCGCCGGTCCGCTCGACCCCGCAGGGGCACGTCCGATCCCGCACCGGACGCCGTTCGCCCGTCTGTGGCGCTTCTGGGTGGGTCCTTCCCGTCTTTCCGTCGGTCCCGACGGGTAGGATCGACAGGTGTTTCCCGGGTGGCTCCCCAAGACATGACCAGAGCGCCCGGTCGGTGGAACCGTTCCGTCGTCGTCGCACCGGTGGTGCGCGCGTCGCGCGGGCGGTTCACGTGGCGAGGAGAAGCAGCTACCCGTGGCTTCCGACAAGGCAGCGAACAACGCCTACGGCGCGTCGTCCATCACGGTCCTCAAGGGCCTGGAGGCGGTCCGCAAGCGGCCCGGCATGTACATCGGCTCGACCGGTGAGCGGGGCCTGCACCACCTGATCTGGGAGGTGGTGGACAACTCGGTCGACGAGGCGATGGCCGGTCACGCCACGAAGGTCGTCGTGACCCTGCAGTCCGACGGCGGTATCCGCGTCGAGGACGACGGCCGCGGCATCCCCGTCGAGATGCACCCGGTGGAGAAGAAGCCGACCCTCGAGGTCGTCCTCACCAGCCTGCACGCCGGCGGCAAGTTCGACGACAAGTCCTACGCCGTGTCCGGTGGTCTGCACGGTGTCGGCGTCTCGGTCGTGAACGCGCTGTCCACCGCGCTCGACGTCGAGGTCCGCCGCGACGGCCAGATCTGGCGCCAGCACTACGAGTACGCCGTGCCCGGCGAGCTCGTCGAGGCCGGCACCACGAAGAAGGCGGACACCGGCACCACGATCACCTACTGGGCCGACCCGAAGATCTTCGAGACGACCAGCTACACGCTGGAGACGATCCGTCGCCGGCTGCAGGAGCAGACGTTCCTGAACAAGGGCCTCACCATGGTCCTGCGCGACGAGCGTCGGCCGGAGAAGCCGGCGGGTGTCCCGTCGTCGGACACGGTGGACTCCGACGGCAACCCGATCGAGGCGCCCGTCCCGGAGATCGATGCGGACGCCGAGCCCGACGCCGAGGGCTACGTGGCCAAGCCCAAGGAGTACGTCTTCCACTACCCCAACGGGCTGGAGGACTTCGTCGCGCACCTGAACAAGTCGAAGGACCCGATCCACCGCAAGATCGTCAGCTACACCGGCGAGGGCCCCGGCCACCAGGTCGAGGTCGCGATGCAGTGGAACTCGGGCTACTCCGAGTCGGTCTACACCTTCGCGAACACGATCAACACGCACGAGGGCGGCACCCACGAGGAGGGCTTCCGCCACGCGCTGACCGCGACGGTCAACAAGTACGCGCGGGACAAGAAGCTCATCAAGGAGAAGGACCCGGCGCTGTCCGGCGACGACATCCGCGAGGGCCTCGCCGCGATCGTCTCGGTCAAGGTCTCCGAGCCGCAGTTCGAGGGCCAGACCAAGACCAAGCTCGGCAACACCGAGGTCAAGTCGTTCGTCCAGCGCGTGTCGAACGAGTGGCTCGCCGACTGGTTCGAGCGCAACCCCACCGAGGCGAAGACGATCGTCACCAAGGCGGTCTCCTCGGCCCAGGCCCGCCTGGCCGCGCGCCGCGCCCGCGAGCTCGTGCGCCGCAAGAGCGCCGGCGACATCGGCGGCCTGCCCGGCAAGCTGTCGGACTGCCGCTCGCGCGACCCGGAGAGCTGCGAGCTCTACATCGTCGAGGGTGACTCCGCGGGCGGCTCGGCGAAGGCCGGCCGCGACTCGATGCACCAGGCGATCCTGCCCATCCGCGGCAAGATCATCAACGTCGAGAAGGCCCGGATCGACCGCGTCCTCAAGAACACCGAGGTCCAGTCGATCATCACCGCGATGGGCACCGGCATCCACGACGACTTCGACCTGGCCAAGCTGCGGTACCACAAGCTGGTGCTGATGGCCGACGCCGACGTCGACGGCCAGCACATCCGGACGCTCCTGCTCACGCTGCTGTTCCGCTTCATGCGCCCGCTGATCGAGAACGGGCACGTGTTCCTGGCGCAGCCGCCGCTGTACAAGCTCAAGTGGTCCGGTCGCGGGGCCGAGCCGGAGTACGCCTACTCCGACCGCGAGCGCGACGGCCTGATCGAGGCCGGCCGGGCTGCGGGCAAGAAGCTCCCCAAGGACCAGGGCGTGCAGCGCTACAAGGGTCTCGGCGAGATGGACGCCAAGGAGCTGTGGGAGACCACGATGGACCCGACGAACCGGTTGCTGCTGCAGGTGAGCCTGGACGACGCCGCCACCGCCGACGAGCTGTTCTCGGTGCTGATGGGTGAGGACGTCGAGTCCCGCCGGTCCTTCATCACCCGCAACGCCAAGGACGTGCGCTTCCTGGACGTCTGATCCACACATCTGATCCAGACGCACGTATGAACACGCACGAGGAGACTTCGTGACGGACACGATCGACCCCGCCGCCCCCGCGGCAGGCGGCGGAGAGGGTGGGGGCCGGGTCGAACCGGTCGACATCCAGCAGGAGATGCAGCGCTCGTACATCGACTACGCGATGAGCGTGATCGTCGGGCGGGCGCTGCCGCTGGTGGAGGACGGCCTCAAGCCGGTCCACCGCCGCGTCCTCTACTCGATGGGGGAGAACGGCTTCCGGCCCGACCGCGCCCCGGTCAAGTGCGCCCGCGTCGTCGGCGACGTCATGGGCAACTACCACCCGCACGGCGACTCGGCGATCTACGACGCCCTCGTGCGGCTGGCCCAGCCCTGGTCGATGCGCTACCCGCTGATCCAGGGGCAGGGCAACTTCGGCTCGCGCGGCAACGACCCGGCCGCGGCCATGCGGTACACCGAGTGCCGGCTCTCGCCGCTGGCGATGGCGATGCTCCAGGACATCGACGAGGAGACCGTCGACTTCCTGGACAACTACGACGGCAAGACCCAGGAACCGGTCGTCCTGCCGTCGCGGGTGCCGAACCTGCTCATCAACGGCAGCTCCGGCATCGCGGTCGGCATGGCGACGAACATCCCGCCGCACAACCTGCGCGAGGTCGGCGCCGGCGTCGCCTGGTGCCTGGAGAACCCCGACGCCACCGACGACGAGCTGCTCGAAGCGCTCATGGAACGCATCAAGGGGCCGGACTTCCCGACCCACGGCCTCATCGTCGGGCGCGACGGCATCGAGTCCGCCTACCGGACCGGGCGCGGTTCGATCCGGATGCGGGCCGTCGTCGAGGTCGAGGAGGACGCCAAGGGCCGTACCACCCTGGTGGTCACCGAGCTGCCCTACATGGTCAACCCGGACAACCTGATCGAGTCGATCGCGGGCATGGTCCGCGACGGCAAGATCGCCGGGATCTCCGAGATCGTCGACGAGTCCTCGGACCGCATCGGCATGCGGATCGTCGTCACGCTCAAGCGCGACGCGGTCGCCAAGGTCGTGCTGAACAACCTCTACAAGCACACGCAGCTGCAGCACAGCTTCGGCGCGAACATGCTGTCGATCGTCGACGGCGTCCCGCGCACGCTGCGCCTCGACCAGATCGTGCGGCACTACGTGCGGCACCAGATCGAGGTCATCGTCCGGCGGACCCGCTACCGGCTCCGCAAGGCCGAGGAGCGGGCCCACATCCTGCGTGGTCTGGTCAAGGCGCTGGACGCGCTCGACGAGGTCATCGCCCTGATCCGGGCGTCGGCCACGGTCGACGTCGCCCGGGCCGGCCTGATCGACCTGCTCGACGTCGACGACATCCAGGCCCAGGCGATCCTGGACATGCAGCTGCGTCGCCTCGCCGCGCTGGAGCGCCAGAAGATCATCGACGAGCTCGCCGAGATCGAGCGCGAGATCGCGGACTACCAGGACATCCTGGCCCGTCCGGAGCGCCAGCGGGAGATCGTCCGCGACGAGCTCGCCGAGCTGGTCGAGGCCCACGGCGACGACCGCCGCACCCGGATCGTCGGCTACGACGGCGACGTCACCGACGAGGACCTGATCGCGGTCGAGGACGTCGTCGTCACGATCACCCGCACCGGCTACGCCAAGCGCACGAAGACCGACCTGTACCGCGCCCAGAAGCGCGGCGGGAAGGGTGTGCAGGGGGCGCAGCTGAAGCAGGACGACATCGTCAACCACTTCTTCGTGTGCTCCACGCACGACTGGATGCTGTTCTTCACCAACCGCGGGCGGGTCTACCGGCTCAAGGCCTACGAGCTGCCCGAGGCCAACCGCACCGCGCGCGGCCAGCACCTGGCGAACCTCCTGGCCCTGCAGCCGGAGGAGGAGATCGCCCAGGTCATGCAGATCAAGGACTACTCGGCGCGGCCGTACCTGGTCCTGGCCACCCGCAACGGCCTGGTGAAGAAGTCGCGCCTGACCGACTTCGACTCCAACCGGGCCGGCGGCCTCATCGGGATCAACCTGCGCGACGACGACGAGCTGGTCGGCGCCGTCCTCTGTTCGGGTGATGACGATCTGCTCCTCGTGTCCGCCGAGGGCCAGTCCATCCGGTTCACCGCGTCCGACGACGCGCTGCGCCCGATGGGCCGCGCCACCTCCGGTGTGCTGGGGATGCGGTTCAACGAGGGCGACAAGCTGCTGGCCCTCGGCGTGATCCGCTCCGACACCTACCTGCTCGTGGCCACCACCGGTGGCTACGCGAAGCGCACCCCGATCGAGGACTACCCCGTTCAGGGCCGTGGCGGGAAGGGAGTGTTGACCCTCCAGTACGACCGTCGGCGTGGCACGCTGGTCGGTGCGCTCATCGTCGGTATCGACGACGAGCTGTACGCGATCACCTCCACCGGCGGGGTCATCCGGACCTCCGCCCGCGAGGTGCGGAAGGCCGGCCGGCAGACGAAGGGAGTCCGCCTGATGAACCTGGGCGAGAGCTCCACGCTGCTGGCCGTCGCCCGCAACGCGGAGGAGACCGAGGAGGACCCGGGCCAGCAGGCGTAGTGCACGTCGGGTGGCCGGCCCCGCGGGGCCGGCCACCCGGCACACGCCGTGGGACCGGGGCAGTACCGAGCGACGACCAGCGAGGAGAGCTCCCACTCGTGAGCACCGACGACCGCACCCCGTCGCAGGACGAGGCCCGCACCGTCGCCACCGACGCCGACCACGACCCGTCGACGACGGCGGCCCCGGCCGACCACGTCCCCGGCCCGCGCGACGACGCCGAGCCCGCGGCCGACCCGGCCGCGGCCTCGCCGCCCCCGTGGCGCCGGGTGCCCGACACCCACGACGACCGCGACGGCGGCTCGGTCGCGGACTCGCTGCTGAGCGAGGCCCCGACCGCGTTCATGACCGCCCCCGGCGCAGGTGCGGCCGGCGCGACGACCGCCGTCCGCGACCCGGAGCAGCGCGAGAACGGCACGGCCCCGGCGGACACGCCGCGCGCGTCGGTCCGCAACCGGCCCCCGCGCCAGGCGCTGCTGCAGCTCAAGCGGCTCGACCCGTGGTCGGTGCTGAAGATGGCCCTGGCGCTGGCCGTGGTGCTGTGGCTGGTGTGGATGGTCGCCGCGGGCGTCCTCTACGGCGTGCTCGGCGGCATGGGCGTCTGGGACCGGCTCAACGGCACCTATGCCGACCTGGTCACCTCGCAGCAGGAGACCGGGGGCTCGCTGATCAGCGTCGGACGGGTCTTCGGGCTCGCCGCCGTCGTCGGCGCGGTGAACAGCCTGCTGTTCGCGGTGGCCATCACCGTGGTCGCGTTCGTCTACAACGTGGCCGCCGACCTGGTCGGCGGCATCGAGGTCACGCTCTCCGAGCGGGACTGACCGGAGCGTCGTCACGCACCCCGCACGGGGCCGGGCGGAGGGGGACCCCCTCGTAACCCGCTCGACCCCGTGCGGTAGTGTTTCTCCTGTTGCACGGGCCTATAGCTCAGTTGGTTAGAGCGCATCGCTGATAACGATGAGGTCGCTGGTTCAAATCCAGCTAGGCCCACACCTTCCCCCTCCGACAGTCACTCGCGAGGAGACCTGCGATGAAGAAGCTGTTCGTGCTGGCCGTGGCCGCCGGCGCTGCGTACTTCGGCTGGTCCCGCTTCCGCGGCGTCGGGTCCGACGACCTGTGGCACGAGGCCACCACCCGCTGACCCCGCCTCCCGGGGTACCGTGATCGGGACCCACCAGGGGACATAGCTCAATTGGCAGAGCACCGCCTTTGCAAGGCGGGGGTTAGGGGTTCGATTCCCCTTGTCTCCACCAGCTGATTCGCACTTCTCCGCACCTCTCGTCGGTGTCTGGGTTCGGGGCGGTGTTCCGGTGGTCGACCACCCACCACCTGCCGTTCTCCCGGGTGCCCAGCTGTTCCACGTGGAACACGACTCTCCGGCGCAGGTCGCCCCTCGATGCCGGTGCCGCGGGCCGTGGCGCGGACGGGCCGACCGACTCCGCGAGCCGACCGACCCACCCGTCGTCCGGCCTGCTCAGCCGTCCTCGCGCAGCGGGCCGCCAGCACCCGTCTGCTCACGCTCGCGCTGCGCGCGGCGCTCCAGCTCCTCGTCGTCCGGCGGGTGCGGAGCCTTGGCGTGCTCACGGTGGTCGGGCGTCGCGCCCTCCTCCGGGTCGATGACCTCGTCCAGGCCCCGTCGGCGTTCGTGGTTGCTCATGTCCTGTGTCGTGCCCGTTCCCGGCCGATCCATGCGCGCTCGGGCACACCGGCAGCGAGCCGAGCACCCGGGACGGTGCTGACGAGTGGGAGGGCGAGGTCGGTCGCGGCGTCGAGGAGTGGTGGCGGCGCGCCGCCGGGGCCCGACCCCCCGTGCTCACCGGGCGTCGCGGTGCAGGACGACCGTGTCCTCGGTCGCGACGGTGTCCCCACCGTCGAACGAGACCCCGGTGAGCTCCTGCGAGACGCGCCAGATGCGCTCGGCGTCGTCGGTGCTGCGCAGGGGCCGGTAGAGGCCCAGCTCGGTGGGCGCACCGCCCAGACCCCCGAACCCGTCGGGCCCGTAGAACCGCCCACCGTGTGCGTCCGGGGAGGTCGCGGCGTACAGCGCGGGCAGCCCGGCGCTCTGCGCGGTCCCGACGAGGATGCCGCGGGCCGAGAGCGCGCCGATCACCCGTCGTCCCCGCGCGGGCTGCTCGCGACCGACCTCGGCACGCGCGGCGAGCAGGCTGGTCGGGGCGATCCCGGGGTGGGACACGTTGCCGGCGATGCCCCAGCGCCCGGCGCGGCTGCGGCGGTCGAGCTCGAGGGCGAACAGCCCGAACGCGATCTTCGACCGGGCGTAGGCGGCCATGCCGTTGCCGTAGCCGACCTGCGCCTGGAGGTCGTCCCAGGCGATCCGGCCGCGGCGGGCGGCGACGCTGAGCTGGGAGGTCACCCGTGCCCGGCCGGCGCGCAGCAGCGGAAGCAGGTGCGCGACGAGGGCCACGTGACCGAGGTGGTTGGTGCCGAACTGCAGCTCGAAGCCGTCGACGGTCGTCGCCCGCCGGGGCGGGGTCATGACGCCGGCGTTGTTGACCAGGATGTGGATCGGGCGGCCCTCGCCCCGCAGCATGACGCCGAGTGCGGCGACGGAGCCCAGCGACGACAGGTCGAGCTCGCGCAGGGACACGGTCGCGCCGGGGGCGCGGGTGCGGATCGCGTCGACCGCCGCCTCGCCCTTGCGCCGGTTGCGGACGGGCAGCACGATCTCGGCTCCTGCGGCGGCGAGCCGGGTGGCGATACCGAGTCCGATGCCGTCGCCGGCGCCGGTGACGACGGCGAGCCGGCCGGTGAGGTCGCCGATGGTGATGTCGCGGGTGCGGGACATGCTGTCTCCCTGGTGGGTGCGGTGGTCGAGGTCGGGCGGTGGTCAGGCGGCGGTGGCGACGCGGGGGCCGATCGCGCGCCGGGCGGCGACGAGGGTGCCCGCGGCGAGTGCGGCGAAGACCGGTACGGCGGCGACGCCGAGCGCGGCCAGGACGGCGGGCCGGTCCGCGAGGTAGGCCACGGCGCGCAGGGTGAGGTTGAGCGCGTGCAGCACGACGCCGGCCAGCGTGCTGACGGTGTAGACGCGCATCAGCCGGGGGTGCCCACGCCAGTCCTCGGGGCCGCCGACCAGCCGGTTGAACAGGGTCCCGGTCACCGGGCGGCGGACGAGGACCGAGCCGAGGAACAGCACGCCGAGTGCGGCCGGGATCAGGGTGGGGAGCAGGAAGAACGCCCGGGCCTCGCCGGAGAACGCGGCGGCGGCGGCGCACACGCCGGCGACCGCCAGACCGACGACGGCGGCCCGCAGCGACTCCCGGCGGGCCAGGCGCACCCCGAACGTCACCGGCGCGGCGACGGCGAGCGCGATGAACGCCCAGGTCAGCCCGCCCGCCGCGTCGGCTGCCACGAAGGCGACGGCAGGCGTGGCGGCGAGGAGGATCCCGACGGCGCCGCCGGAGCGGTCCAGGCTGGCCCGCATCGCCGCGGACAGCGTGGCGGCACCCTCGACCCGGGTCGGCTCGCCGGTGCGGTGCTCCTCCGGGCGGCCCGGCGGCACGGCGGTGGTCGGGTCGAGCGGGAAGAGTTCGTTCGGCACGGTGGGCTCCTCGGGTCGGTGGCCGTGTGCCGACCACGTTCGCCCCACCGCCGGCCCGCAACCACGGCCTCCCGATCCACCCCTGGACCGTGCGGCCCCGACCGGGTGGGGCGGATCGACGGTCCGTGGCTCCGCGCCGTGTGTCCCGGTAGGAACGGACGGAGGCGACCGAGAGGCGGTACGGATGATCGACCGGGTGGGTCTGGCCCAGTTCCTGCGGCGGCGCCGTGAGGTACTGCAACCGGAGGACGTGGGGCTGCCGCGGGGGCAGCGGCGTCGTACCAGCGGGCTGCGCCGCGAGGAGGCCGCGGCGCTGTGCCACATGTCGACCGACTACTACGCGCGCCTCGAACGGGAGCGTGGCCCGCGGCCGTCGGAGCAGATGATCGCCGCGATCGCCCAGGGGCTGCACCTCTCGCTCGACGAGCGCGACCACCTGTTCCGCCTCGCCGGGCAGCATCCGCCCGCCCGGGGCGCGACCAGCGACCACATCGGCCCCGGCCTGCTGCGCATCCTCGACCGCCTCGTCGACACACCCGCCGAGATCGTCACCGAGCTCGGGGAGACGCTGCGCCAGACCTCACTGGGGGTCGCGTTGACCGGCGACACCACCGGGTTCACCGGCCCGTCGCGGAGCATCGGCTACCGCTGGTTCACCGACCCCGGCGTCCGTCTGCTCTACCCGCAGGAGGACCACGCGTTCCTGTCGCGGCGCTACGTCTCCGGACTGCGGGCGGTCGCGGCCCGGCGTGGGCCGGGATCCCGCGCGGCCCACCTCGCCGATCTCCTGTACCCGGAGAACGAGGAGTTCCGCGCGCTGTGGGACTCCCACGAGGTCGGCGTCCGGACCGACGACGTCAAACGCCTCCTCCACCCCGAGGTCGGCGCACTGGAGCTGCACTGCCAGACGCTGCTCGACCCCGATCAGTCCCACCTGCTGCTGGTCTACACCGCGGTCCCGGGCAGCGAGACCCACGAGAAGCTGCAGCTGCTCTCGGTCATCGGGGCACAGTCCGCCGCCTGGTACCGGCACGGCGAGCCGGTCGGCCCGCGGCCGGACGAGACCTGACCCGAGAAGGAGGGCCGGTCAACGCGGACCGGCGCCGACCCCGCGGACCAGGCCGGACAGCAGCACCTTCGACAGTCCCTTCGCGAGCAGCGTCTCGCCCGCCGGCAGCCGCTTGTCGGCCTCGACCGCGTAGGTGATCTCGGTACCGGTGCCGACCGGGCGCAGCGTGACCTCGCCGCGGTAGTTCTTCAGCGGCACACCGGCCAGCGCGCGGTACCCGAGGCGTCGCCCCGGCTCGAACGCGGTGACCTCCTCGACGATCGGACCGGGCGAGCCGATGCCGACCTTGCGGACGGTGCCGACACCGTTGGGATCCGGCGTCCCGGCCCGCGTCACGGCCACCTTCAGCCCCGGCGCCCACGCCGACATGCCCTCGTGGTCGGACAGCACCGACCACACCGTCTCGGGCGTCGCGGACACGGTGCGGACGGACGTCGCTCTGATCATGTGCGGAACTTACTGACGGGTAGGAGAAAAATCGAGCGGACATGTCGAGAACGCGCGTCCGGTTCCGTCCCCGGGGTGAACGCGGCCAGGATGGGCCGCGACGAGCACCGAGGAGACCCACCATGGCCAAGTACCTGCTGCTCAAGCACTACCGCGGCGCCCCGGCCCCGAAGAACGACGTCCCGATGGACCGCTGGGCTCCCGAGGAGGTCACCGCGCACATCCGCTTCATGCAGGACTTCGCCGAGTCCCTGAAGGAGACCGGCGAGTTCGTCGACGCCCAGGCGCTGGCGCCGGAGGGCACCTTCGTCCGCTACGACGGCGAGGGCCGCCCGCCGGTCACCGACGGTCCGTTCGCGGAGACCAAGGACCTCATCGCCGGCTGGATGATCGTCGACGTCGACAGCTACGAGCGGGCCGTCGAGCTGACCGGTGGGCTGTCGGCGGCCCCCGGCGCCGGTGGGGAGCCGATCCACGAGTGGATCGAGCTGCGCCCGTTCCTCGAGGCCCCGCCGACCGTCACGGAGTGAGCGGCGAGGTGGCCGGCGCCGACGCAGCGCTGCTGCGCGGCCTCGTCCCGGAGGTACTGGGGATCCTCGGCCGCCGCGGTGCGGACTTCGCGGCGGCCGAGGACGCCGTGCAGGACGCGCTCGTCGAGGCCCTGCGGGCCTGGCCCGCGGACCCGCCGCGGGACCCGAAGGGCTGGCTCGTGACGGTGGCCTGGCGCCGCTTCCTCGACGCCACCCGGTCGGAGACCGCGCGTCGTGGCCGGGAGGAACGGGCCGAGGCCGAGCCGGCGCCCGGCCCGGCGCCGGACCACGACGACGCGCTCGAGCTGTACTTCCTGTGCGCGCACCCGTCGCTGTCGCCGTCGTCGGCGGTCGCGCTCACCCTGCGCGCGGTCGGCGGGCTCACCACCCGGCAGATCGCCGCGGCCTACCTGGTGCCCGAGGCGACGATGGCGCAGCGGATCAGCCGCGCCAAACGCACCGTCGCGGGGGAGCGGTTCGACCGCCCCGGCGACGTCGCGACCGTCCTGCGGGTGCTCTACCTGGTGTTCAACGAGGGCTACTCCGGCGACGTCGACCTCGCCGCCGAGGCGATCCGGCTGACCCGGCGCCTCGCGGCGTCGGTCGACCATCCCGAGGTCGCGGGCCTGCTCGCGCTGATGCTGCTGCACCACGCCCGACGCGCCGCCCGCACCGGCCCGGCCGGCGAGCTGGTGCCGCTGGCCGAGCAGGACCGCGGCCGCTGGGACACCGCCCTGATCACCGAGGGGGTGGCGGTGCTGCAGGCCGCGCTGGCCCGCGACCGGCTGGGGGAGTTCCAGGCCCAGGCGGCCGTCGCCGCCCTGCACGCCGACGCGCCGGCCGCCGGGGAGACCGACTGGCCCCAGATCGTCGAGTGGTACGACGAGCTGGTCCGGCTCACCGGCAGCCCGGTCGCCCGGCTGAACCGGGCCGTCGCCGTCGGAGAGGCCGACGGGCCACGGGCCGGGCTGGCGGCTCTCGCCGATCTCGACCCGGCGCTGCCCCGCTGGACCGCGGTCAGCGCCCACCTGCACGAACGGGCGGGGGAGCGGGCCACGGCCGCGCGTCTCTACGCCGAGGCCGCGGCACGGGCGTCCTCCACGGCCGAACGGGACCACCTGACCCGGTGCGCCGCCCGTCTCCACTCCGGATCGGCGGGCTGAACCGCATCGTCACAATTGACGATCACCAGGCCTCCGAGGCACACCGACAGGACGCCGGCGCGCAGCGGTGCAAGGATCATGCGAATGAGCCTGGTGTCGGATCCCGTTGCGGTCGCGGCACCGTCGCCGCTGACGTCGCCGGCACGGCTGGCCGCGGTCCGGGCCACCCAGCTGCTGGACACCGGGCCGGACGAGGCGTTCAACCGCCTGACCCGGCTGGTCTCGGTGGTCCTCGGCACCCCGGCGGTCATGCTGACCGTCGTCGACGAGGTCCGGACCTTCCTCAAGGGCACGCCCGAGCCCGCGCAGATCGTCGGCCCGGACGGCGTCTGGTCGGCGCCCGTCGAGGACAGCGGGTGCAAGGTCGTCATCGAGTCGGGCGGCGAGATCTGCGCCGGTGACGTGCGGGCCGACCCACGGCTGCGCGACCTCTCGCTGATGACCGACTTCGGTGCGGCCGCCTGGCTCGGCGTGCCGGTGCGCGACCCCGCGGGCCAGGTCGTGGGCAACCTCTGCGCGATGGACGTGGTCGTCCGTGACTGGACCCCGCTGCACCGCGAGACGATCCGTACCCTGGCCGACGCCGTCGAGGGCGAGATCGCGCTGCGTCTGGCCCTGCGCGAGACCGAGCGGCAGGCGGTCGCCGCCGCCCGCGACGCCGCCGAGATCGAGACGCTGGCCCGGACGCTGCAGGAGTCGCTGCTGCCGGCGCAGCCCCCGCGGCTGCCCGGGGTCGACATCGCGGCCCGCTTCCTGCCCGGCGGCTCCGGCGTGGAGGTCATGGGCGACTTCTACGACGCCGTCCCCACCCCGGACGGCGTCGCCGTGGTGATCGGCGACGTCCAGGGCAAGGGCGCCGGCGCCGCCCGGACGACCGCGCTGGCCCGCTCGGCCACCCGCACCGCCGCGCACTTCGAGAACGACCCGGCCGCCGTGCTGCGCACCGTCAACGACGTCCTGCACGTCTGGTTCGACGGCCGCATCAGCTTCGTCACCGCCGCGCTCGCGTCGCTGCGCCGCGGCCCCTCCGACACCTGGCACGCCGACCTCGCCTCGGCCGGTCACCCGCCCGCCCTCGTGCGACGGGCCGACGGCACCGCGGAGTTCCACGGCGGCGGCGGGCTGGTCCTCGGCATCGGCACCACCCCGATGGTGGCCGACGAGGCCGTCACCCTCGCCGCGGGCGACAGCCTGGTGCTCTACACCGACGGCATCACCGAGGCGCACGTGCGCGGGCACTGGGAGCAGCTGGGGGAGGAGGGCGCCCGGCGCGCGCTGGCCTCGCTCGACCCGGGCGCCGACGCCGACACGATCGCGCGCGCCCTCACCGACGCCGCCCTCGCGCACTGCGGCGGTCACCTCAGCGACGACGCCGGGGTGGTCGTCGTGCAGGTCGAGGAGCCCGGCACCGGCGACGTCGACCGGGTCGTCACCGAGCACGTCCCGCACGCCGGGGTCGGCCGGGAGACGCGGCGTGCCGCGGAACGCGTCCTCGTCGGCTGGGACCTCGCCCCCGGCACCCTCGCCGACGCGATGCTGGTCATCGAGGAGCTCGTCGCGAACGTCGTCGACCACGCCCGTACTGCGTTCCGCCTGACCCTGGTCCGGGGCCGGGACGCCCTGCGGATCGAGGTGGACGACGAGGGTGCGGGCGGCCCGCTGCTCCAGCCGATCGACCTGCGGGCGGCGCGGGGGCGCGGCCTGCAGCTCATCGACGCCGTCGCGCAGGCCTGGGGCTGTGACCCCCGGGGCCGCGGCAAGCGGGTGTGGGCCGAGCTCGCCGCGCGCTGACCCCTAGGACGCGTCCTCGCGCCAGGTCAGGTCGACCTCCAGCTGCCGGTGACCGTCGGAGGCGGTGCCGGTCGCGGACCGGCGGACCTCCGCGCGCCCGTCGCGCAGGGCGCGGGCGGCGTCCTCCAGGTGCGCGGCGAGGTCGTGCGCCGCGGTCGTCGCGTCGGGCCAGGACCATGCGTCGTCGGATGCGGTCATGCGCCCAGTGTGCGACACCTGCTCACACCCGCGTGAGGACCAACCAGGTCAGATAGGCCGCGTAGCCCAGCACCAGCAACCCGCCCTCGGGCCGTGACAGCCGGGTCCCGGTCCGCATGGCCAGCCCCGCCCCCAGGGTCGCGACGACCAGCAGCACCAGGTCGGCGTCGACGACGTCCGGCGGGACCGCGATCGTCGCGCCGGGTGCGGCGAGCACCGTCGCCCCCAGCACGAGCGCGATGTTCAGGACGCTGGACCCGACCAGGTTACCGACGGCGAGCCCCGTCTCCCGTCGTGCGACGGCGACCAGCATCGTCACCAGCTCGGGCGCCGACGTGCCGAGCGCGACGACCGTCAGCCCGATCACCGCCTCGTCGACGCCGAGCACCAGCGCCCCCTGCACCGCGCCGTCGACCAGCCACTCCGCGCCGAGCACGACCAGCGCCAGCGAGACCACCAGCACCAGCAGCTGCACCGGCGGGCCGCCGCGCCCGTCGCCGGCGTCGGCCTCGGCGGTGACGTCCTCGCGCGGGGAGGTGCGCAGCACCAGCACGACGTAGCCGACGGCGGCGAGCAGCAGCACGACCCCGCCGGCCGGGCCGATCGACCCGTCGCGTGACAGGACGAACAGCAGCAGCGCGGCGGCGACCATCGCGGGCAGGTCGAAGCGCAGCGTGCGCCGGTCGAACGCGACCGGCCGCAGCAGCGCGCCCAGACCGAGCACCAGCAGCAGGTTCGCCAGGTTGGTGCCGACGATGTTGCCGGTGGCGATGCCCGGGCTGCCCGAGCGTGCCGCGTCGATGCCGATCGCGAGCTCGGGCAGGCTCGTGCCGACCGAGACGACCGTCAGCCCGATGACCATCGGGGACAGGCCCAGCCGGGTGGCGAGCCTGCTGCCGGACCGGACCAGCAGCTCGGCGCCGACGAGCAGCAGTACGAGACCGCCGACCCCGAGGAGGACCGCCTCCACCGCCGCTACCGCATCCCGCCGGACACCACGGACCCAGCTTCGCCCACCGGGCGCCACGTGTCGATCTGAGACAGGTCGGTCCGGCGACGTCCCGGATCGGCCACGCTGGGCCGGTGGAGGACGAGCACGACGTCGTGGTCGTCGGCGCCGGGGTCGCGGGTCTGTACGCGCTGCACCTGCTGCGCCGGCGCGGTCTGCGGGTGACCTGCGTCGACGCCGCGCCCGAGCCCGGCGGGGTGTGGCACCACCAGCGTTTCCCGGGCGCCCGCATCGACACCGAGGGTGCCGCCTACCAGTACCTGTTCTCCGACGAGCTGTACCGCGACTGGGGCTGGAGCGAGCGCTTCCCGGCCGGCTACGAGGTGCTGCGCTGGCTGCGGTTCGTCGCCGACCGGCTCGACCTGCACCGCGACCTGCGACTGTCCACACCGGTCACCGCCGCCCGCTGGGACGGCGGCCGCTGGCGGATCCGCACCGGCGACGACGAGCTGTCCGCGCGGTTCCTGGTCCGCTGCACGGGGTCGTTCACCGCGCCCCGCACCGACGCCGTCCCCGGCCGGTCGGACTTCACCGGGCCGGTCGTCCACACCGGAGCGTGGCCGGCCGGGGGACCCCGGCTCGACGGGCTGCGGGTCGGCGTCGTCGGCTGCGGGCCGAGCGCGGTCCAGCTGGTCCCGGCCCTGGCCGGGCGGGTCGGCCGGCTCACCGTCCTGGCCCGGACCCCGCGGTTCGTGCTGCCCGCGGCGAACCCGATGTTCGGCTGGCCGGAGCGCGCGGCCTACCGCGACCGGTTGCCCGCGATGCGCGAGGCGGTCCGGTCCACACCGTCCGGCACCGGACACCCGTCTGTCCACAGAGGACTCCACAGTCTGGGGACGGTCCACGACGAGGATCCGCTGGCGCTGCACCCGGCCCGGCTCGCCGGGCTCGCGTCCGACCCGGCACTGCGGGCCGCGGCGGCCGCCGTCGTCCGGGACCGGATGCGGGCGCGGCTGGGCGACGACCGCCTCGCGGCGGCGCTGGTCCCGGAGGGCGACGACTACGGCCTGCGGCCCGTCGCGACCGACCAGGGGTGGCTGGAGAGCTTCCACCGCGACGACGTCGAGGTGCTCCCCGTCGCCCGGAACCCGGTCACGCGGATCCGGCCGGAGGGGGTCGGGCTGGCCGACGGGACCGTCGTCGGGCTGGACGCGATCGTGCTGGCCACCGGGTTCGACACGGGTGCGACCCGGGCCGGGATCGACGTCGTCGGCCGCGACGGGCGGCTGCTCGGCACCGGGCCGGGCCTGTTCGGGATGGCGCACCCCGGCTTCCCGAACCTGTTCGCGCCGCTGGCACCGACCCTCGGGTACGGCAACGACGCGGCCTGCCTGCAAGGGCAGGTCGAGTGGGTCGACCGGGCGATCGGCGCCCTGGACGCCGACGGCCTGTCGACGATCGAGGCGCTGTCGTGCCCGGCGGAGCCGGTCGCGCCCCATTCGGTGCCCGGCGGGGTCGCGGGCGTACTGCGGGCCTGCGACGACGAGGCCGCCGCGGGCTACCCGTCGTTCGAGCGGCGCTGACCGTCCAGGCGGACGTCCGGGTCCGGTACGCCGAACAGCATGTTCCGCGACGAGGCCGGCTCCTCGGGGATACGGTCGACGACGTCGAACAGGTCCATCGCGCCGGTCACCTGGAGTGCGCGTCGGGCGGGCCGGCTCGACCCGCAGTACACCCGGAGCCGTTTGCCCTCGGCGCCCAGCATGTCGCGCGACTGGAGCAGCGAGTTGAGCCCCGCCGTCCCCAGGAAGTCCACGCCGGTCAGGTCGAGGATGAGCTCGGGGCCGGCCTCGGACCAGATGCCCATCTCGACCCACAGGTCGGGGGAGGTGTCGTCGTCGATGGCGCCGATCGCGTGCAGCACGGTGGCTCCCGCCGGGTGGCTGGACTGCTCGAAGCGCAGCGTCGGCCCGGGAGCGGCGGCCTGCGCGGCATCCGGCACGGAGCGGTCGTCGTCCGCCATGGTCGAGAACCCCCTTCGGCCACCGGGATCTCCGGTACGTCCGGTCAGCATCGCAGCGGGTGGCCGTCACCGCATGTGCTGATCGGCGGTGCTCCGGGCGCGTAGCCTTCGCACCCGACCGCCGACCACCCGCGGGGGCGATCCTCCCGCCGGGACCCGAAGGACCACCGTGAGCGCTACGACCCTCTCCGCCGCCGCGATCGCCGGGATGATCGACCACGCGATCCTCAAGCCCGAGCTGACCCGCGCCGAGGTCGACGCCCAGCTCGACCTCGCCGCCCGCTACCGCATCTTCAGCGTGTGCGTACGCCCGTCCGACGTCGCGCACGCCGCCGCCCGGCTCGCGGGGACCGGCGTCGCCGTCGGCACCGTGATCGGCTTCCCGCACGGCACGACCAGCACCGCGGCCAAGGTCGCCGAGGCGCGGCAGGCGATCGCCGACGGCGCCGCCGAGCTGGACATGGTGCTGAACGTCGGCCGGCTGCGGAGCGGCCTGACCGACGACGTCGAGGCCGACATCGCCGCCGTCGTCGGGGCCGCCGACGGCCGCGTCGTGAAGGTGATCCTGGAGACCGCGCTGCTGTCCGACGACGACGTGGTCGCCGGCTGCCGGGCCGCCGAGTCGGCGGGCGCGGCGTTCGTGAAGACCTCCACCGGCTTCGCCGGCGGCGGCGCCACGCCCGAGCACCTCGCGCTCATGCGCGCCACCGTCGGACCGCAGGTCCAGGTCAAGGCCTCCGGCGGGGTCCGGGACCTCGACACCGTGCTGGCCTTCCACGCCGCGGGTGTCACCCGCTTCGGCACCAGCGGTACGGCCACGATCCTCGACGACGCCGCGGCCCGCGACGCCGGCGGCGACGCGGCGGCCCGGGTGGACGACGCGTCGTACTGAGGGAGCTACCGAGCGGTACACCGGGCCGCCGGATCTGCGAAGCTGACCGAGCACGTTCCCGTGAGCCCCGGAGGAGACCGATGGCGAAGCAGCCCCTCCCGAGCTCCTGGTCGCCCGCGGGCGTCACCGGGACCCTGATCGGCGCCGCGCTCGGCACGGTCGGCGCGGCCGTGGAGATCGGCCGCCGGCTGCCCGGCTGGCTGGCCGAGGCCCCCCGCGCGGTCGAGGCGATGCCGTCGGTCGCGGCCGACGTCGCCGCGCTGCCGCGGCGCATCGCCGGCGTCGACGCCGCCCTGACCGGCCTCGCCCCCGTGCTCGACGACGTGCTCGGCCGGGTCGTGACGCTGTGGGACGACCCGGTGACCGTCGAGCGGATCGACCGGCTGACCGCGGCCGTGGTCGAGCTGGCCGGGGCCGCCGGACCACTGCGCGAGCTGGCCGGTGCCCGCGACGACCTGCACCAGCTCGCCGGGCTGCGCGAGGACCTGCACCAGCTGGCCGGTGTGCGCGAGGACCTGCACGAGCTGGCCGGGGTCCGGGAGGACCTGCACGAGCTGGCTGCGGTGCGCGGGGACCTGCACGAGCTGGCGGGGATGCGGGAGGACCTGCGGGAGCTGGCCGCGGTGCGGGGCGACCTGCACGAGCTCGCCGCCGCGGTCGGGCCGCTGCGGGAGCTGGGCGGGGCGGTGGCCTCGCTGCAGGAGCTGGCGGGGGCCGTCGAGGCGCTGCGGGAGCTGGCCGCGGCCGTCGGTCCGTTGTCGGAACTCGCCGGCGCGGTCGAGGCGCTGCGGGAGCTCGCCACCGCCGTCGGTCCGCTGACCGAGCTGGGCACGGCGGTCGAGCCGCTGCGCGAGCTCAGCACCGCCGTGGGTCCGCTGTCGGAGCTGGCGGGCGCGGTGGAGGCGCTGCGGGAGCTCGGCGCGGCCGTCGGTCCCTTGGCCGAGCTGGCCGCGGTCCGGGACGACCTGCACGAGCTGGCCGGTGCCGCGGCGCCGCTGCGCGAGCTGGCCCCCGCCGCGGGCGACCTGGCCGCGCTGGCGGGGGCGGTCACCTCGCTGCAGCGCCTCGCCGACGCCGTCGCCCCGCTCCAGGAGCTCGCCGCCACCCGCGCCGACCTGGCGCAGCTCGCCGGCGCCGTCGAGCCGCTGCGGGAGCTGGCCTCGGCCCGCGAGCACCTGGAGAGCCTGACCGGCGCCGTCCCCGCGGTGCACGAGCTGGCCGCGACCCGGGCCGACCTCGCACGGCTCGCCGAGGCGGTCGGACCGCTGCAGGAGCTGGCCCGCACCCCCGGCGACCTCGCCGCCCTCGCGGGCGCGGTGGAGCCGCTGCGGATGCTCGCCACCGTGCGTGAGGACCTTGCGACGCTGGCCGCCGCCACCGGCGACCAGGGCGCCGTCCGGCGGATCGCCGCGGCCGTCGCGGACGCCGACGCGGAGGGGACCCCGCGGCTGGCCGCGCTGGACGTCAACCTCGCGCAGGCCGCGAGCCAGCTGACCGCCGTCGCCCCGGATCTGCGGTCCGTCGCGGCCCGGATCGACGCGCTCGACCGGCAGATCGGGGTGCTGGCGGACGCGCTCGCGCCGCTGCAGGGCACCACCGAGCGGATCGGCCGCATCGTCGACCGGCTGCCGGACCGCACCCGGCGGCTCGTGACGCGTCCGGCCACGGAGAGCTGAGGGCGGCCGGGCGGGGCGTCCGGCTCACTGCAGCCGGTGCACCGTCCGGGCGTGGTCGAGCATCGCCTCGGAGGCCGCGGCCGCGAGCCCGAGCTCTGCGACCGGAGCCGAGGTCATGGTCATCGCCGCCCGTTCGGGAGCCGCGGCACGCCCGTCGAGGTCCCGGGCGAGCGCACCGAGCGTGCGCAGGTTCGTCTCCACCCGTGCCAGCTCGCCGGTGGCCGCCGCCAGGTCGTCGACGGTCGGGGCCAGGACGTGCTCTGCGCGACCCGCCGCGCGGTCGCGCGCGAGGTCGGCGGACTGGTTCCCGACGTGCTCGGCCAGCTTCACGGCGTTCCAGAGGGTCGCCGGCAACAGCCGGTCCGGATCGACACGGGCCTGCTGCCAGGCGGACGAGGTGGCGACGGCCGTCGCGAGGTTGCACAGGCGGGTCTGGTCCGTGCCGTCCCCGACGTCCAGGAACGGGTCGCCGCCGCGCTCCTTCCGGTACCGGGCGACGGGGTCCGGGAACACCGACGTGTAGATCAGCGAGCCGGCGACCACCGCCACCGCGGCGGCGCCCGCGCCCCAGAGCACCGCCGACAGCACCCCGGTGGCCAGCAACAGCGGTACGAGGACGGCCGCCGTCACGATCACCAGGAGCAGCGCGACGGCCCCGGCGCCGGAACCGGGGAGGTCGACGCCGCCGGAGGTGTTCAGCTTGCGGCCCGGCCCGTCGAGGACGAGGGGGTCGTGCACCCTGCGGGTGCCGTCCCGTTCCAGCACCGTCGGGAGGACGGTCGTGGCCCACTTCGGTCGCGTGGTGGACATGAGCTCCTCCTGTACGGGTGGTCCGGCTGCCCGTTCCATCAGACCCGCGCGGGAATGCGTTACCGGCGCCGGAACGGATCACCGTTCCGGCTGACGCCGGTCACGCCCCGGCCCCGCAGGACGGGCCCGGATCACCCGCGCAGGCGTTCCAGTCCCGGCCAGACCAGGGTCATCAGCGTCGAAGCGAGGTCGTCGGGGTCCCCGCCGTCGCCGGCCCAGTCGGCCAGCCCCTCGGCCGCACCCGCCAGCGCCGCCGCGATCGGCGTGGTGACCGTCGCCGGGTCGACCCCCTCGGGGACGACCAGCTCGGCGGCCAGCAGCTGTGCCACCCGGTCGACGATGCGGGTGCGCGCCGCGTGCACCTCGTCCGCGAGTGCCCCGGTGCGGGCCTGGCGGTAGAGCACCGACCAGCCGTCGCGGTGGGTGGTCACGCTGGCGAAGAACGCCCGGAGGCCGCGGTGCAGGCGCACCTCGGCGTCGGCCGGTGCCCCGGCGGCGGCGCCGGAGACCGACTCCAGCAGCCGGTCGGACTCGCGGCGGATGCACCGCCGCAGCAGCTCCTCCTTCGAACCCCCGCCGTGCGTGTAGACCATCGGCTTCGACAGCCCCGCCTCGTCGGCGACGGTGTCCATCGACGCGTCGTGGAACCCGTCCCGGGAGAACACCCGCACCGCCGCGTCGAGGACCTGCTTCTCGCGCTGCGCGGGAGGGAGCCTGCGGCGGGGTGGGGGTGCCATCTCGACAGCTTAGCTACTGCTGCGTAAAGTACGCTCCGTCCGAGCCGGTACGGCGAGTACCGGACACTTGTGTGAACCACGGCGAGGTGGAGCGAGCGATGGCCGACACGGTCGACATCAACGAGCTGGGTCGCAGCGTCGACCCGAAGTCCCTGTCCGACGAGCAGCTGATCTCCACCCTCGGCACGGCCCTGCGTGACGGGAACGCGAAGGACGTCGACCCGTCGCTGTTCGCCCGCCTGGTCAAGACCGCGTCGAAGCAGCAGCTGGCGACCGTGATGTCCTCCGAGGTCCGCCGGCCGGTGCTGGAGGCGATCTTCGGCCGGATGAGCGAGTTCTACTCGTCGAAGGGGGCCTCCGGGAACCGGCAGGTCGTGCACTGGCACATCAAGGACGGCTCGACGACCGACAGCTTCCAGACCGTGCTGCAGAACGGGACCTGCACCGTCACCGAGGGCACCGACGAGGAGGCCCGGACCGCGCTGACCATGCCGGGCACCGAGTTCCTCAAGGTCGCCACGAACAACGCCAACCCGGTGACCCTGTTCATGACGCGCAAGCTCAAGGTCTCCGGCGACGTCGGCTTCGCGACCGCCCTGCAGAAGATGTTCCAGATCCCGTCCGCCTGACGAGAACCGCGACCGACCAGCGGAGAGCTGAGATGACTTCCTTCGAACTGTCCGAGGAGCACCGCGAGCTGCAGGAGTGGGTGCACGGCTTCGCCGCCGACGTCGTACGCCCGGCCGCCGCCGAGTGGGACGAGCGCGAGGAGACCCCGTGGCCGATCCTGCAGGAGGCCGCGAAGATCGAGCTCTACAACTTCGAGACCCTCGCCTCCTTCTGGGGTGACGAGACCGGGCTGTCCATGCCGCTGGTCAACGAGGAGCTCTTCTGGGGCGACGGCGGCATCGGCATGGCGATCTTCGGCACCACCCTGGCGGTGGCCGGCATCTTCGCCTCCGGCACGCCCGAGCAGATGGTCGAGTTCATCCCGCAGTGCTACGGCGACGCCTCCGAGCCGCAGGTCGGAGCGTTCTGCTCGTCCGAGCCCGAGGCAGGCTCGGACGTCTCGGCGATGCGCACCCGCGCCGTCTACGACGAGGCGAAGGACGAGTGGACCCTGACCGGTCAGAAGGCCTGGGCCACCAACGGGGGCATCGCGAACATCCACGTGGTGCAGGCCGTCGTCGACGCAGACCTGGGGAGCAAGGGGCAGGCCGCGTTCGTCGTCCCGCCGAACACCCCCGGCCTGGAGTCCACCCGCAAGATCAAGAAAATGGGTCTGCGCGCGTCGCACACCGCGGACGTCTTCCTCGACGACGTGAAGCTCCCCGGCTCCTGTCTGCTCGGCGGCAAGGAGAA
Organism: Pseudonocardia sp. ICBG1034; assembly: GCF_020131375.1. NCBI lineage: Bacteria > Bacillati > Actinomycetota > Actinomycetes > Pseudonocardiales > Pseudonocardiaceae > Pseudonocardia > Pseudonocardia sp. ICBG1034. Next base: position 45,949 of record NZ_JAHLEK010000015.1, on the reverse strand, counting down.
GCTCGACGAGCGGCTCGCCCGCGCCCGGTCGGGGGAGAGGTCGACGGGTTCGGCCGCGATGCAGACCTTCGAGCTGTCCCGTCCGACGGTCGGCTCGCAGGCGATCGGCATCGCCCGCGCCGCCTACGAGTACGCGCTGGAGTACGCCAAGGACCGCGTCGCCTTCGGCCGTCCGATCATCGAGAACCAGTCGATCTCGTTCATGCTCGCGGACATGAAGACCGAGATCGACGCCGCCCGGCTGCTCGTGCACCGGGCCGCGTGGATGGGCCGCAACAACGTCCCGTTCACCGCGGGCGAGGGGTCGATGTCCAAGTTGAAGGCCGGCCGCGTCGCGGTGTGGACCACCGAGCGCGCCATCCAGATCCTCGGCGGTGCGGGCTACTCGCGCGAGCACCCGGTGGAGCGGATGCACCGCGACTCGAAGATCTACGACATCTTCGAGGGCACCGAGCAGATCCAGCAGCTCGTCATCGCCCGCGCGATCTCCGGGAAGCACCTGGCGTGACCCCGGCGCCCGGTCGTCGTCGGACCGACGAGAAAGCGTCACCGCAGGCCGACGCCCTCTTCCACCGATCGAGAAGATCGACAACGGGGGAAGACATGGCACGGACGACGAGGTCCACCCTGCTCGCGCCGGCAGTGACCGCGGCCTGCCTGACCGGCGTCGCCGACGCGCTGGACCACGACGGCCCCGCCGACGCGGGCCGGATCGACCGCGCCGTCTGCCCGGCCGACGTCATGCCCGCCGTCGACCGGACGCAGCTCCCGGCGAACGAGGCGCGGCTTCTGGGGCAGGTCGCGACCAGCATCGCGACCGAGCCGCGGGTGGCGGCCGAGCCGCCGCTGCGGGAGTACGCGCGCGGCTGACGACCGGCGGGGTGGGCGCGTACGCCGGGCCCCGGGGAGGATGGAGATCCAACCGGGTCCTGCAGCGGGCCCGTCCGTGCTGTGAGGAGACCACGTGCCGAGCGTGACGTTCCGTGGACGTACCTGGAACCGGGACCGGGCGATGGTGATGGCGATCGTGAACCGGACCCCCGACTCGTTCTACGACCACGGCGTCACCTTCGCCGAGCAGGCGGCCCGGGACCGGATCACCGCGGTCGTCCGGGAGGGTGCCGACGTCATCGACATCGGCGGCGTCCCGGCCAGTCCGGGCACCGAGGTCACCGAGCAGGAGGAGATCGACCGGGTCGTGCCGACCGTGGAGTGGGCGCGCCACACGTTCCCCGACGTCGCGATCTCGGTCGACACCTTCCGCGCCGGGCCCGCCGACGCCGTCTGCGCCGCCGGGGCCGACCTGGTCAACGACAACTGGGCCGCCGCCGACGGTGCGATCCTCGACGTCGCCGCCCGGTACGGCGCCGGTTACGTCAGCGCCCACACCGACCACGTCACCCCGCGCACCGAGCCGCACCGGCCCCGCTACGCCGACGTGCTCCGCAGCGTCGTCGACCAGACCGTCGCGCTCGCCGAGAAGGCCGTCGCCGCGGGCGTGCCCGCCGGGGGGATCCTCATCGACCCGGCGATCGACTTCTCCAAGAACACGCTGCACAGCCTCCAGGTCCTGCGCGGCATCGACGAGATGGTCGCGACCGGCTGGCCGGTGCTGCTGGCGATGTCGAACAAGACCGTCGTCGGGGAGTCCCTGGCCGTGCCGCTCGAGGAGCGGCTGACCGGCACCCTCGCCGCGACGGCGCTGGCCGCGGACCGCGGCGTCGCCATGGTGCGCGCCCACCAGGCCCGGGCCACCCGGGAGACCTGCGAGATGGTCGCCACCGTCCGTGGCGAGCGGAACCCGTCGCGGGCGGTGAGACTGCTCGCGTGAGCGTGATCCACCAGATCTTCCCGGCGGCCGACGCCGGACCGCTGTCGACCGAGCAGCTCGAACGGCTCTACGCCTACCCGGACGACCGCCTCCGGCTGTCGGTCAACTTCGTGTCCAGCGCCGACGGCGCCGTCGAGGTCGAGGGCAGCTCGGCCGGGCTGTCCACCCCGCCCGACCGCGCGGTGCTGGACCTGGGCACCGACCTGGCCGACGTCGTGCTCGTCGCGGCCGGGACGGCCACCGCCGAGGGGTTCACCGGCGTGAAGCACAACGACCGGATGGACGACCGGCGTCGCCGCTTCGGGCTGTCGGAGCTGCCGTCGACGGCGGTCGTCACCTCGTCGGGGAAGTCGCTCGACCCGTCGGCGCCGGTGCTGACGGACACCGTGGTCCCCACGATCGTGCTCACCTGCGAGTCGGTCCCGGCGGACCTGCGCGGCCGGTGGGCCGACGCCGGCGCCGAGGTCGTGCTCACCGGCGACGAGTCGGTCGACCTCGCCGTCGCCGTCGCCGCGCTGGGGGAGCGCGGGCTGCGCCGGATCAACTGCATGGGCGGACCCGCGCTGTTCGGCAGTCTGGCCGAGGCGGGCCTGGTCGACGAGCTGCGGCTGACCCTCGCGCCGTTCCTGGTCTCCGGCGAGGCGGGCCGGATCGCCCGCGGCGCGGGCATGGACCCCGCGCGTCTCGAGCTCGTCAGCGTCGTCACGGGGGACGACACGCTCCTCATGCGCTACCGGGTGCGCGAGGCGCCGTCGTCCTGACGGGGAACCCCGGAGGGGGAGGTCCCGATCACGCACGGCGACGTCTGGGGCAGGATGGTGCCGTGTCGCGTCCCTCGAACATGCTGGCGGACGGCGTCGTCGTCCTCAGTCCGCTCGGCTGGGACGACGTGACGGCCCACCTCGCGGGTGAGGACGCCGAGATCGTCCGCTGGCTCGGTGGCGCGCCCGCGACCCCGGCGACCGCCCGCGCCCACGTCCGCCGGGCGATCGAGCGCTGGGCCGACGACGGGCCGAAGCTGAGCTTCGGCATCCGGGTCGACGGCGGCGCCGTCCTCGCCGGGACCATCGACGTCGACCTGGATCCCGCGGGGGACCGGGCCGGTCTGTCCTACGGCGTCTACGCGGCGTACCGCCGTCGCGGCCTCGCGACGCGCGCGGTCCGGCTCGCGGCCCGCTACCTGGGCGAACGGGGTGACGTACGGTGGATCTCGATCGACGTCGACCCGCAGAACACCGCATCGGTCGGGGTCGCGCGACGGGCCGGGTTCCGGTTCCTGCGCCATGTCGTCGACGACGAGGGGTCCTTCGACCGCTACGAGCTCCTCGTCCGCGCGCCGGTGGTGCCCGCGCCGCCGCCGCGTCCGCGGCACGGCCGGCCCTGACCCCGTCCGCGGTCGCCCGTCCGGTGCCCCGGTCGTGGGGGACACCGGACGGGCGACGTCGCGAGCGCCGGTCGGGGGGCCGGCGCTCGTCGGTCCGCCGTCAGGAGACGGTCGGGGCCTCGAGGTACATCACGCCCGGGACCTCGAACACGGGCAGCGCGCCGGCGTCGTCGGCCGACGGGAGGTCGGCGTCGTCCGCGGAGGGGAGCTCGGGGGCGTCGTCGGCGGAGGGGAGTTCGGGCACGTCCGGAGCGGAGGGGACCTCGGGCGCGTCCGCGGACTGCAGCGAGGCGGTGGAGAGGTCCTCCGCGCCCGGCAGCGAGTCCGCCGAGGGCAGCGCATCGGTGCTCGGCAGCGAGTCGGCCGACGGGAGCGCGTCGGTGCTCGGCAGCGAGTCGGCCGAGGGCAGCGCGTCGGCGCCCGGCAGGCCGGGGAGCGAGTCGGCCGACGGCAGCTCCGGCAGACCGGAGGCCTCGCCGTGCGGGGTCTGCAGCTCGCCGAAGGAGACGCTGTTCGCGTCGTTCGACACGGTGCCGTCCTCGTAGGACGGCAGGGCGGAGGTGTCCGGGGCGTCGGGTGCCTCGGGCAGTTCGGCGGCCGAGGCCTGGCCGACGACGCCGGCGCCGAGCGCGGCGATGCCGGCGCCGGCGAGGGACAGCCGCAGGGCGGTACGGGCGAGCGAGGTCATGCGCACGTCCTTCCAAGGGGGAGTGGGGGAGCGGAGGGCCGACGGACGACCCTCGCCGGGGGACAACGAGATCCACATCGGCCGGTTGCGTTCCGCAGTCGATCGACGGCGATCTTCACTCGTACGAGTGGCAACCTGAGAGGGGTCTCGCACGTACGGCCCCGTCTCGTCACTCCAGCAGGCATCAGGTGGTCCACTCGCGGCACACGTACGCGGGAGAGCAGGATGAGTGTGTGCGCGCGCCGAGCTCCTCCGTCCGCCACTCCGTCCGTCGATCGGCGCCCGTCGCGGGAGCGCTGGCCGGGGCCCTGGGCGGGGCGGGCGGCGCCGCCGCGGCCGCGATCGGCTGGCACTACTCGACGATCCTGCTGCACCCGTCGCCGCACCCGGGGCTGCCCGAGCGGGTCGTCGCCGCCGGGGACGGCACCGTCGAGCTGGCGCGGACCCGGCTGTCCGCACAGCCGGGCGTCTGGGGGCTGCGCGGCCCGGCCGGGCTCGCCGTCGTCGGTCCGGTCCTGGACCGCGGGCGCCGCACCGTCGTCCGGGAGCTGCACGCCGGCCCGGTCCCCGCGACCGGCCCCGCGGTGCTCGACGCCGGCCCCTTCGACCCGGACCCGTCCGCCCGCGGGCTGCCCTTCGACGACGTCCGGGTGCCCACCGACCTCGGCCTCGCCCCGGCCTGGCGCATCCCCGCCCCGGACGGCGGTGACCCGGACACCTGGGCACTGTGCGTGCACGGCCGAGGCGGGACCCGGCGCGAGGCACTGCGGATCCTGCCCGCGCTGCACGCGGCCGGGCTGGCCCAGCTCGTCATCAGCTACCGCGGGGACGGGACCGCCCCGGAGTCACCGGACGGGCGTTCGCACCTCGGCGACACCGAGTGGCGCGACATCGACGCCGCCGCGGCCTACGCCCTGGTCCACGGCGCGCGCCGGCTGGTGCTGGTCGGCTGGTCGATGGGGGCCGCGGTGGGCGGGGCGTTCCTCGACCGGTCCCCGCACGCCGACCTCGTCGACGCCGTGGTCTGGGACGCGCCGCTGCTCGACTGGCGTCGCACGCTGCGCAGACAGGCCCGCAACCGCGGTCTCCCGCCGACCCTCGCCGGGGTCGCGGCCCGGTTCACCGCGCGCCGGATCGGGATCGACCTCGACCGGTTCGACCTGGTCCGGCGCCCGCCCGCGGTCCGCCCGCCGACGCTCGTCCTGCACAGCGACGCCGACACCGCCGTGCCGGTCACGCTGAGCCGGGACCTGGCCGCGGCCGCCCCCGGGCACGGCTGGCCGGTCACCTACCGGGAGTTCTCCGGCACCGAGCACACCGGCAGCTGGAACGCCGATCCCGACGGCTACGAGGCCGCCGTGACCGGCTTCCTGCGGACCCTGCGCCCGGCCTGACCCGCTCGCTCCGGGACGGGCCGTGGGTCAGTGACCGCTCGCCTGCGACCGGCCCTGGCCGATCGGCTTGCCGTGGATCTGGTCGTCGGTCGGCGGGGTCGTCGGCACCGGGGTCCCCGGGTCCACCTCGCGATCGCGCTGCAGGACCGTCGCCCAGCCCCACACCGCGGCAGCGGTCAGCAGCAGGACGGCCACGATCCACGGGGCCCGGCGCACCCGCGCCGGGGTCGGCTCGACCACCTCGGCCAGCGCGTGGCGGGCGTCGTGCACCGAGCCGGACACCACGTCGGACAGTCCGGACAGGCGGGACGAGACCCCTCCCGCCACGGCGTCGGCGACCGCGCCACCGGCGATCCGGCCGGCGTCGGCGAAGGTGTGCACGGCCTCGACCGCATCCTTGCGGGCACGGGCCCGCGTCCTCTCGGCACTCATGTTCCGGACCTGCTTCCCACGGATGCGGCTGCTTACTGGCACGATGGTAGCCGTGACGGAACCAGGAAACGCCAACACGACGGCCGTCCTGCACACCTCCGAGGGCGTCGTCCGCGTCAAGCTGTTCGGCGACCACGCGCCGAAGACGGTCGCGAACTTCGTCGGCCTCGCGGAGGGCAGCAAGGACTACACGGGCCCGAACGCGAGCGGCGGCGACTCCGGGCCGTTCTACGACGGTTCGATCTTCCACCGGGTGATCAGCGGCTTCATGATCCAGGGCGGCGACCCGACCGGTACCGGTCGCGGTGGCCCGGGCTACCAGTTCGGCGACGAGTTCCACCCGGACCTCAAGTTCGACAAGCCCTACCTGCTGGCCATGGCCAACGCCGGGCCGGGCACCAACGGCTCGCAGTTCTTCATCACGGTGGGCAACACCCCGCACCTGAACCGGCGCCACACCATCTTCGGTGAGGTCGCCGACGCCGAGTCGCGGGCCGTCGTGGACGCCATCGCCCAGACCACCACCGGTCAGGCCGACCGGCCGCTGACCGACGTGGTCATCGAGAAGATCGAGATCGAGCGGTCCTGACCCCGCAGGTCTCCGACCACCGAGTGGACGGGCCGTGGTGAACGGACGACCCGACGACAGCGGATCCGGGACACCCGGCGAGCCCGAGGGCGGGCCGGGTTCCCCCGGCCCCGCGGGCACGCCGTACTACCCGGCGCCGCCCGGCTACCCGCAGCCCCGGTGGCCGCCGCCGGGCGCGCCGGGCGGTCCGCCCCGGGCCGGTTCCGGCGCGGCGTCCGGCGGGGCCCCGGACGGCGGTGCCACGCACGGCGGCCCGCACGGTGGTCCGCCGCCCGGTGGGGTCCCGGGGGCCGGATCCGGTGCCGGTGCGGTCTGCGTCCGGCACCCCGACCGGCCCACCGGGCTGGCCTGCTCGCGCTGCGACCGGCCCGCCTGTCCCGACTGCCTGCGGCCGGCCCCGGTCGGCCAGCACTGCGTGGACTGCCTCGCCGAGGGCGCGCGGACGACCCCGCGCCGGCGCAACGTCGCCGGTGCGAGCCGCACCGGGAAGCCGGTGATCGTCCCCGGTCTGATCGTCGCCAACGTGGTGGTCTACGTGCTCACCGCGGTCACGGCGGGCAGCGTGATGTCCAACTTCCGCTCGCCGCTGTTCGACGCCGGGGGGCTCGTCCCGCTCCTGGTCGCCGACGGCGAGTACTGGCGCATCATCACCTCGGGCTTCCTGCACATCGGCCCGCTGCACCTGGCGTTCAACATGTACGCCCTGTGGATCATCGGCCGCGAGGTCGAGGCGGTCCTAGGCCGGGCCCGGTTCGTCGCCGTCTACGGCGTCTCCATGCTCGGCGGTGCGGCCGCGGTCATGCTCTTCAGCTCCCCGGTCGGGGCGACCGCGGGCGCCTCCGGTGCGGTGTTCGGGCTGATGGGGGCACTGTTCGTCCTGCTGCGGCGGCTGAAGCTGCCGACCGGGCAGGTCGTCGCCGTCATCGCGATCAACGCCGTGATCAGCCTCAGCATCCAGGGGATCTCCTGGCAGGGGCACCTCGGCGGGCTCGTCTTCGGCGCCGCGGTCACCGCGGCGCTGGTCCACCTCGGGACGGGATCCCCGCAGCGCAGGCGGACCCAGCTGCTGGCGGTCTCCGGGCTGGCCGTGCTGGCGCTGGTACTGATCGGGGTGCGCGCCGCGGGGCTGCTCGCGGCCGCCGGTGTCTGAGACAGCCCGGGCCCGACCTCGGCCCGTACGTCGAGAAGCAGCTCAGGGCTGTCGCCACTGAGCCAGGACGGCCCCGAGGTGCCTCCCGGCGGCTGCCCGCCGACCCGGGCCGGTCGGGGCCGGATCCGGTGCTCGCCGAGGTGCGGGTGGCGGGTCAGAGCCCGGGCGGGCCCGTGTCGCCGGGGCGGTGCCCCGGGCGGAGGGCGGCGAGGTCGTCGAACACGTCCACCGGGTCCGCGCCCAGCTCGGCCCGGCCGAGGATCACCAGCCGCTCGTGGTCGTCGACGTCGCGCAGCTCCAGTTCCAGCAGCACCGACTCGCGGCCCAGCCTGCGGGTCCGCAGCAGCCGCAGGTCGTCCACCCGCCCCCAGGGCACGTGCCGGGTCCAGGTCAGCCTGCGGACCGTCAGCCCCTCGGGGCCGGCCTCCAGCCGGGGCCGGGCACGGGTCCCCGACGCCGCGGCCAGGGTCAGACCGAGCGCAGCGACGCCCGCGACCAACGCGCCCGCCGCGTCCGCGCCGGAGACGAGCACCGTGACCGACCAGCCGGTCGCAGCGACCGCCAGCGCCCAGAGCACGACGACCGTGCCCATCGGCGTCGACCACCGAAGTCGATCACCCTGTGTGGTCATGTGAAGTTGTCCACAGGCTCCATCCACACGGTGGACAACTCACATCCGTGTATTTCTGCTGCTCAACGCCACCGCATCGTCATCAGCAGGCCGATCACGATGAGTGAGAACCCGATGATGAAGTTCCAGTTGCCCAGCGCCAGCATGAACGGGATGGACGGACCGGCCAGATAGTTGATCACCAGCCAGGCCAGGCCGAGGATCCACATCGCGACCATGACGGCGATGTAGGCCGGGTGTGTCGGTCCCGCGACCTTCTGCGGGGTGCGGCTGACCGGGGGCGGGGTGTAGGCCGCCTTCTTGCGGACCTTCGACTTCGGCATCTGACCTCATCGCCTGTCGGAGTCGGACACGGGTCCGGCCGGTGCGCCGGCCGGGGGCGGGACCTGCGACGGGGCGCCGTGGTCGGGGTACGTGGCGACCCGGACAGATCCGCCACCACGGTAGCGCGACCGCCTCGCCGTCCGGGTCACACCGGCGACACAGGCGTCACACGTCACGGGGACGTCGGGTGGTGCGGGGCGGGGATCAGACCCCGGCGACCAGTCCGGCCATCTCGTCGGACAGCCGTACGACCAGGTCCTCCGGCACGTCGTAGCCGGCCTGGCGCAGCCAGTTCGCCAGCATCCGGTGCCCGCCCTCGGTCAGCACGGACTCCGGGTGGAACTGCACGCCGGAGATCGGGAGCTCCCGGTGCCGCACGGCCATGATCAGGCCGGTCTCGGTGTGGCCGGTCGCCTCCAGCTCCGACGGCAGACCGTCGGGCGCGATCGTCAGCGAGTGGTAGCGGGTGGCCGTGAACGGCGACGGCAGCCCGGTCAGCACACCGGTGTCGTCGTGGAAGACCTCCGAGGTCTTGCCGTGCAGCAGCTCGGGCGCGCGCTCCACGACCCCGCCCCAGGCGGTGGCCAGCGCCTGGTGGCCGAGGCACACGCCCAGCAGGGGCGTGGCGCGCTCCGCGGCGCGACGGATGACCTCGACGCTGCGACCGGCCCGCTCCGGGGTTCCCGGACCGGGGCTGACCAGGACGGCGCCGACCTCGTCGAGCTCGTCGAGCTCGACCTCGTCGTTGCGCCGGACCACCGGGTCGGCACCGAGCTGGGCCAGGTACTGGACCAGGTTGTAGACGAAGCTGTCGTAGTTGTCGACGACGAGTACGCGCACGGTCCCTCCCGGGAGATCGTCAGTTGAACGGGAAGCCGTTGCTGCCGTTCTCACCGTCGCTGCTGCTGCCACCGGAGTAGCTGCCGACGGTGAGGGTGACGGTCTGGCCGCTCGAGGCCTCGGACCCGCCGGACGGGCTCTGCTGCAGCACGACGCCGTTCTGCGAGGAGTCCGAGACGTCGACCTGGCGGATCGACGGGCTCAGCCCCGCCTCCTGCAGTGTGCTGATCGCGCTGTCGACGCGCTGGCCGACGACGTTGGGCACCTGGTTCTGGTTCCCACGGCTGATCTGGATCGTGATGGTCTGGTCGGGTGCGACCCGGGTCCCGGCCGACGGGTTCGTGCCGACCGCCTGGCCCGCCGAACCGCTGCTGTCGACCTCGGTCGTGGAGATCGACTGGAAGCCGGCGTTCTGCAGCGTCGCCCGGGCGGCGTCGGCCGACTGGCCCGCCACGTCCGGCACGGCGACGGTCTGCTGCTTGCGGCCCACCACCAGCGACACCGCGGTGTTGCCCGAGACCTGCTGGCCCGGCCCCGGGTCGGAGGTGATGACCTTGCCGACCTGGCTGGAGTCACTCGTGTCGCGTTCGGTGCGGCCGCCGACCTGCAGGCCGGCCTCCCGGAGCTTGGCCTCGGCCTCGTCCGGGGACAGGCCCTCCACACTCGGCACCGTGACCTGCGCGGGCCCGCTGCCGACGTAGACCGTCACCCGGCTGTTCTCGGCGACCTGGTTGCCGCCGCCGGGGTCGGTCCGGACGACCTTGCCGACCTGGGCGACGTCCGACGGCTGGTCCTCCTGGGAGAACAGCAGCCCGGCCTGGGTGATGGTCTGCCGCGCCTGGTCCGGGGACTGGCCGAGCACGTCGGGCACCGACACCTGGTCCGGGCCCGAGGAGGAGAACAGCTGGAAACCGACGAAGCCGAGCAGGCCGATGACCGCGAGCGCGGCGACCCACAGGAGGGCCTTGCGCCGCCCGCCGCGGCCCTCGTCGTCGGCGTAGTCGGGGTGGTGCGGCGGCATCGTGTGCCGGCCGGTGGGCGGGCCGCCCGCGTCGAGCCGGCGCGTCGCCATGGCCTGGGTCGCGCCGTCGTGGGCCATCATGTGCGTGCGCTCGTGCTCGCTCATGACCAGCGGCGCGTGCACCGGCTCGCCGTTGCGCACGCGGACCAGGTCCGCCCGCATCTCGGCGGCCGACTGGTAGCGGTTGGCCGGGTTCTTGCTGAGCGCCTTGAGCACCACCGCGTCGAGCGCCGGGGGCACCGACGGGTTGAGCTCGGACGGGGACCGGGGGTCCTCCCGCACGTGCTGGTAGGCGACCGCGACCGGGGTGTCCCCGGTGAAGGGCGGCTCGCCGGTCAGGAGCTCGAACAGCACACAGCCCGCGGCGTAGACGTCCGAGCGGGCGTCCACGGCCTCACCGCGCGCCTGCTCGGGGGACAGGTACTGCGCCGTGCCGATGACGGCGGCGGTCTGGGTGACGTTCTGGCCCTCGCCCAGCGCACGGGCGATGCCGAAGTCCATGACCTTGACCGCGCCGACGCCGTTGATCATCACGTTCGCGGGCTTCACGTCGCGGTGGATGATGTTGTGCCGGTGCGAGAAGTCGAGCGCGGCGCAGACGTCGGCCATCACCTCGACGACCCGCTGCTGGGTCATCGGGCCGGTGGTCTTGACGATCTCGCGCAGCGTCTGCCCGTCGACGAACTCCATGACGATGTAGGGCAGCGGCCCGAACTCGGACTCGACCTCGCCGGTGTCGTACACCGCGACGATCGCCGGGTGGTTCAGCGACGCCGAGTTCTGCGCCTCGCGGCGGAAGCGCAGCTGGAACTGGGGGTCGCGGGCCAGGTCGGCGCGCAGCACCTTGACCGCCACGTCCCGGCCGAGCCGGGTGTCGAGGCCGCGGTGGACCTCGGACATGCCGCCGTAGCCGAGCGGGTCGCCCAGCTCGTAGCGCTCGGAGAGCAGTCGTGGTGTCGTCATCGGTTCAGATTCCCGTACTCATCGAGTCCGTCGGAGGCGTGCTCATCATGCCGGTCGGCGCTCACTGCCGGTCCCGTACGGGCGACATGTGCGCCGGAGCGACCGTTCGGTGGGATCACCGGGACATCACCGGGCACCTCCGGTCGATCTTGGGCACGGGGGACGGCGAACGGCTCCGCCGGGACCGCCGGTCCCGTGGACCCGGCCGAGGGGCCGGCCGCGGTCGCCACGGTACCGGGCGCGACCCCCAGCGAGCCGGGCCGCATGTCGTCGGGCGAGGCTCCCCTCAAGATCATCACGGCCAGGAGCACGGCGGCGAGCGTCAGGATCACGAACAGCACGGCCAGCCACGCCTTCGACCGTCCGGAGCGCTGCGGGCCGAGATCGAGCGGGCCGGACGGATGCTGCTCGGGCATCCGGTCGGCGGAGGCGTTGCGGCGCACCGGCGGACGGGTCGGCGCCGATCGCTGCTGCCCCGGGACCCCGGGTCCGGTGGGCGGCCCGCCCGGACGACGCCCACCCGGGAGACCGCCGCTGTGCGGCCCGGTGTGCGGCGGCCGCAGCGGGGCACCGTAGGGCGGCGAGCCCGGGGGCACCGGGACCGGCCCGGACCAGGACGGCGTGCCGCCCGGGGTGCGCGGTCCCTGCGGCCGGCCCGGCGCGCCACCGGGGTACGGACCGGTGACCGGGCGGGAGACACCCTGGTCCGGCCCGGTGCGGCGGGCGCCGTCGGGGCCGGGGTCACCGGTGCGCGGGCCGCGGTCGGCGGTGTCGGTGCCGCCCGCCGACGGGCCGTCGTCACCGGTCCCCGGCCCGGACTCCTGCAGGACGTGCCGCGAGCCGGTGCCGTCGTCGCCGCGGAAGTCGGGTGCGTACCCGGCGGGGGCGGGGATACCGGGCGGCGGCGGCCGGTGCCCGCGCCGGACCGCGGCGACGGCGTCGGCGAACTCGGCGCCGTCGGCGTAGCGCTGCTCGGGGTCCTTGACCAGCACCGAGGAGACCAGTTCGCGGACCCGCTCGGGGATCTCGTCCGGCAGTGGTGGCGGGTCGTCGCGGACCTGCATCATCGCCACCGCGACCGCGCTCTCGGCGCGGAACGGCCGCACCCCGGCCAGGCACTCGTAGCCGACGATGCCGAGCGAGTAGACGTCGCCCGACGGCCCGGCCTCCTCGCCGGAGGCCTGCTCCGGAGCGATGTAGTGGGCGGTGCCCATGACCATCCCGGACCGGGTCACCGGGACGGCGTCGGCGGCCTTGGCGATGCCGAAGTCGGTCAGCTTCACGACGCCGTCGGTGCGCAGCAGGATGTTGCCGGGCTTGACGTCGCGGTGGACGAACCCGCGCTCGTGCGCGGCGAACAGCGCCCGGCCCGCCTGCTCGAGGATGTCGAGCGCCTCGTCGGCGGGGATGGGACCGCGCCCGATCCGCGACGACAGCGGCTCACCCCGGACGAGCTCCATCACCAGGTAGGCGGTGCGCCCGCCGCCGGTGGGGCTGTCGTCCTCGCCGTAGTCGTGCACGGCGGCGATCCCGGCGTGGTCGAGCGAGGCGACGGTGCGGGCCTCGATGCGGAACCGGTGCAGGAACTCCGGGTCGTCGGAGAGCTCCGCCTTGAGAACCTTCACCGCGACGCTGCGCCCGAGCCGGGTGTCCGAGGCCTCCCAGACCTCGCCCATCCCGCCGACCGCGATCCGCCGGTCCAGCTGGTAGCGCTCGGAGATCAGCTGCCCGGCCGACAGGGCGCTCACGGGGCCGCCGGGGACCTGCGCCGGGCCGGGTCCCGCGGGCTCACTGCGCGTCCCGCAGCGCCTCGGCGATCACGGCCCGCCCGATCGGGGCCGCGACCGAGCCACCGGTCGCCTCGAGTGCCCGGTCGCCGCCGTTCTCGACGAGCACCGCCACCGCGACCTTGGGGTTGTCGGCCGGTGCGAACGCCACGTACCAGGCGTGCGGCGGGGTGTTCTTCGGGTCGGTGCCGTGCTCGGCGGTACCGGTCTTCGACGCGATCTGGACGCCGGTGATCTTGCCGCCGCCCGAGGTCCGGTCCTCCGAGCCGACCATCAGGTCGGTCATCGTGCGGGCCACGTCGGCCGGCATCGACCGCGACATCCGGTCCGGGTCGGTGGTGTCGACGACGTCCAGGGTCTGGCTCTGGATCTCCTTGACCAGGTGCGGGGCCATCGTCTGGCCGCCGTTGGCGATCGAGGCGCCGATCATCGCCAGCTGCATCGGGGTCAGCCGGACGTCGCGCTGCCCGATCGCGGACTGCTGGGTCGAGGGGGTGTCGGCCATCGGGCCGACCTGCGACGCCGTGACGGGCATCGGGATCTGCAGGTCGGTGCGTCCGATGCCGAACGCCTCGGCCTGGGCACGGAGCTTGTCCGGGCCGAGCTCCCCGCCGAGCTGGGCGAACGCGGTGTTGCAGGATCGCGCCAGCGCCTCGCGCAGCGACGCCGTCGCCCCGCCGCCGCAGGCCGAGCCGTTGTAGTTCTCCAGGGTGGTCGTGGAGTCGGCCAGCTGGATGTTGCGGGCGGCCGTGAGCTGGCTGTCCGGGGTGTAGCCGTTCTGCAGGGCGGCCGCGGTGGTGACGAGCTTGAACGTCGAGCCGGGCGGCTCGATCTCGTTGATCGCCCGGTTGGTCATCGGGTCCGGGTCGGCGGCGCCGTAGCGCTTCCACGCCTCCTGCTGCTGCGCCGGGTCCGGCGAGGCCAGCGGGTTCGGGTCGAACGACGGCGTCGAGGCCATCGCCAGGATCTCCCCGGTCTGCGGCACCAGCGCGACGACGGCGCCGGTGTACCCGCGGGAGGCCAGCCCGTCGTAGGCGGCGCGCTGCACCTCGGGGTCGATGGTGGTCACCACGTTGCCGCCCGCCGGGTCCCGGCCGGTGATGAGGTCCGACAGCCTGCGCACGAACAGCCGGTCGTCGGTGCCGTTGAGCACCTCGTCGGTGGACCGCTCGAGTGCGGTCTTGCCGTACACGGTCGACAGGAAGCCGGTGACCGGCGCGAACATCTCGCCCTGCGGGTACTGGCGGGCGAACCGCAGCCGGCCGTCGCTCTCGACGCTCTGCGCGAGGACCTGCCCGCCGGCGACGATCTGGCCGCGCTGACGCGAGTACTCGTCGATCTGCGAGCGCTGGTTGCGGGAGTCGTCCCGGTACTGGCCGGCCATGACCACCTGCACGTAGGTGATGTTGCCGAGCAGGACCACGATCATCACCATCACGGCGAGTGCCACGCGGCGGACCGGGCGGTTCACGTCTCGCTCCTCTGGGCCGCGGTGTCGGCGCGGTTGTCGTCACGGGTGTCGGAACGGCCCGTCCCGGGACGCTGGACGAGCTCGGTGCTGGCCTCGGCGATCGGCGCCCGCGGCTTCGCGGGCCGGACGGGAAGCGGTGCCCTGGCCACGTGCGAGATCCGCAGCAGGATCGCCACCAGCACGTAGTTCGCCAGCAGCGACGAGCCGCCGTAGGACAGGAACGGGAGTGTCAGACCGGTCAACGGGATCAGCTTCGTCACCCCGCCGATGACGACGAAGATCTGCAGCGCCACCGAGAACGACAGCCCGGTCGCGAGCAGCTTGCCGTAGGAGTCGCGCACGGCCAGCGCCGACCGCAGCCCACGGGTGATGAGCACCAGGTAGACCAGCAGGATCGCGGCCAGCCCGATCAGCCCGAGCTCCTCGCCGAGCGAGGAGAAGATGAAGTCGGACTCGGCGAAGGGCACGATGTCCGGCCGCCCGGCACCCAGCCCGGTCCCGCCGACGCCGCCGGTGCCGAGCCCGAACAGCGCCTGCGCGAGCTGGTAGCCGCCGCCGCTGAAGTCGGCGAACGGGTCCAGCCAGATCCGCACGCGGGTCTGGACGTGGTCGAACAGGTTGTAGGCGACGACGGCACCGCCGGAGAACGCCAGCAGCCCGATCACCATCCACGACACGCGTTCGGTCGCGGTGTAGAGCAGGACCAGGACCAGGCCGAAGATCAGCAGCGAGCTGCCGAGGTCGCGCTGGAGCACGAGCACGCCGACCGACAGCCCCCAGGCGACGAGCAGCGGCGCCAGGTCACGGGCGCGGGGCAGCTCCATGCCCAGGAAGCGGCGGCCCGCGGTGGAGAGCAGGTTGCGCTTCTGGACCAGGTAGGCCGCGAAGAAGATGATCAGCAGGATCTTGGAGAACTCGCCGGGCTGGATGCCGGGGCCGCCGGGGATGCGGATCCAGAGCTTGGCCCCGTTGACCTCGGAGATCGACGACGGCAGGAACGCCGGGATCGCCAGGAAGACCAGGCCGACGAAGCCGGCGGTGTAGCCGTAGCGGGCCAGTGTGCGGTGGTCCCGGAGGAAGAACAGCACCAGCGCGAACAACGCCAGGCCGGCGACGGTCCAGGTGACCTGGGCGCCGATCAGCCCGCTCGGCACCGGGCTCCCGGTGGCCTCCGCGCGGGCGGCCTTGGCCAGGTCGAGCCGGTGGATCATCACCAGGCCGATGCCGTTGAGCAGCGCGACCGACGGCAGGATCAGCGGGTCGGCGTAGGGCGCGAGGAAGCGCACCGCCACGTGCGCACCCGCGAACAGCACGAGGTACGCCAGACCCACCCACAACAGGTCGGTCGTCAGCGACTGCTCCTGGTTCGCCTCCACCAGCACCAGCGCACCGGTCGTGAGCACGGCGGCCAGGCCCAGCATCAACAGCTCGATGCCGCGGCCGGTGGGCGTGGTCGGCTCCGCAGCGGAGCTGCCCGTGGCCATCAGCCGTCGAGCCGGCAGTTCCGGCCCGGCTCGGGGGTCGCGGTCGGCAGCGGGGTCGTCGTCACCGGCGGGGCGCCGGGTACCTGGACGACCGCGGGCGGCTGCGGCGGGTTCAGCGTGGAGCAGAGCGGGAGCATGCGCTCCCGCAGCCGGTCGACGGTCTCCCGGGCACCGGTCTCGCCCTCGTCGGAGACGATGCCGTCGGTGACCTGGCTGCGGACCGCCTGCGGCAGGTCGTCGAGGCCGATGTCGGTGGACTCGGCCACCCGTTGCAACGGGACACCGAGCACGTTGCCGCGCACACCCTGGTAGATCGCGACCTGGTTCTGGTCGACGGCCACGTAGTACTGCTGCAGCACCAGCGCCCGGGCGACGAACACGCCCGCCACGAGCACCACGAGCACGCCCAGCAGGGCGAGCACCGGGCGCAGACCGCGCCGGCGGCGCGGCTCCTCCGCGGCAGCGGGCTCCAGCCGCACCGGCTCGGTACGGGGCAGCGTGGTGGCCGCGGCGCGCTGCGCCGAGGAGTGCGGGGTCCGCTCGTCGTGGCGGTAGTCGCCGTCGCCGGCGCGGGGGTTGCGGCCCGCGGAGCCCCCGATGATCGGGGCGTCGTCGGCGTAGTCGACGTCCACGACGTCGGCGACGATGCAGGTGATGTTGTCCGGCCCGCCGCCGCGCAGCGCCAGCTCGATCATGCGGTCGGCGCACTCGCGCGGGTCGGCGTAGTCGGTCAGGGTGTCGTGCAGCGTCTCGTCGCTGACCGGACCGGACAGGCCGTCGGAGCACAGCAGGAAGCGGTCCCCGGCGCGGGCCTCGCGGATCGACAGCGACGGGTCGACGTCCTGCCCGGTGATGGCGCGCAGCAGCAGCGACCGCTGCGGGTGCGTGTGCGCCTCCTCCTCGGTGATCCGGCCCTCGTCGATCAGCGACTGGACGAACGTGTCGTCCTTCGTGATCTGGGCGAACTCGCCGTCCCGCAGCAGGTAGCAGCGCGAGTCGCCGACGTGGACCATGCCCAGGCGCGAGCCCGCGAACAGGATCGCGGTCAGCGTGGTGCCCATGCCCTCGAGGTCGGGGGCCTCGGCCACGTGGCGGGAGATCGCCTCGTTGCCGTCGTGGGTCGCCTCGCGGAGTTCGGCGAGCAGGTCGTCGCCGGGTACGTCGTCGTCGAGCGGGGCCAGTGCGGAGATCACCAGGGACGAGGCGACCTCGCCCGCGGCGTGACCGCCCATGCCGTCGGCGAGGGCGAGCAGGCGGGGGCCCGCGTAGACGGCGTCCTGGTTGTTCTGCCGGACCAGTCCGCGGTCACTGCGGGCCGAGTAACGCAGCACCAGTGTCACGGGGCGGCTCCGGCTTCGGTCGGGGCACGTCGGGCGGATCCCGCGCCGCGGGACCGGTCGGACGGCCGCGGCACCGGGGGAGCGGTCGGTCGCGCCGGGCTCACGGTCGGTACCTCATGGTCGGTCCGTGTCCGTCACGATCGCAGCTCGATCACCGTCTTGCCGATGCGGACCGGTGTCCCCAGCGGGACCCGGGTGGGCCCGGTGACCTTATTACGTTCCAGATAGGTGCCGTTCGTCGACCCGAGATCCTCGACGTACCAGTCGTCACCCTGCTGCGAGATGCGTGCGTGCCGGGTGGAGGCGTAGTCGTCGTCGAGCTTGAGGGTCGAGTCGTCGGCGCGGCCGATCAGGATCGGCCGGGAGTCGAGCGTGATGCGGCTGCCGGCCAGCGGACCCTGGGTGACGAGGAGCTGGCGGGCCACCTTGCCGCGGCCACCGCCGCGGACCCTGGCGGCCCGTCCGCCGCCCGCGCGGCCGGGTGCGGCCGTCCGGAGACCGGACGCGGCGTAGAGGTCGGAGCGGACCACCTGGAGTGCGAGCAGGACGAACAGCCACAGGAGGGCGAGGAAGCCGCCCCGGGTCAGTTGCAGTACCAGTTCCGGCACGTCGTCCTACTCGCCCTTCTCGTGTTGCTGCACGCTCCGCCCGCCCGGTGGTTCACCGGGCGGGCGGGGACGCACCGCTGTCGCTGCGCGGACTCCGCTCCGCGGGTGTGGCTCAGCCCTGGGTGCGGAACACCAGGCTGGAGTGACCCACGCGGATCACGTCGCCGTCGGTCAGCTGGCAGGACTGCACCGGGGAGTTGTTCACCGTGGTGCCGTTGGTCGAACCCAGGTCGTTCAGGGTCGCGACCTGGCCGTCCCAGGTGACCTCCAGGTGCCGGCGGGACACGCCGGTGTCCGGGAGCCGGAACTGGGAGTCCTGGCCGCGGCCGATGACGTGGGTGCCCTCGGCCAGCTGGTAGTTGCGGTTCGACCCGTCGTCCAGGATCAGCATCGCGGTCAGCTGCGCCGGAGCGCCCCAGCCGCCCTGGCCACCGTAACCCTGGCCGTCGTAGCCCTGGTCGTAGCCGCCCTGCTGGTAGCCCGGCTGGGCGTAGCCCTGCTGCTGGCCGTAGCCGCCGTCGTAGCCCTGCTCGTAGCCACCCTGCTGCGGGTAGCCGGGCTGGGCGTAGCCCTGGGGCTGGCCGTAGCCGCCCTGCTGGGGCTGGCCGTAGCCGTCGTAGCCCTGCTCGTAGCCCTGCTGGGGGTAGCCGCCCTGCTGCGGCTGGCCGTAGCCCTGCTGGCCGTACTGGTCGTAGCCGCCCTGCGGGGGCTGGCCGTAGCCGCCCTGCTGGCCGTAGCCCTGCTGCTGACCGTACTGGTCGTAGCCGGGCTGCTGCTGGTCGTAGCCGGGCTGCTGGCCGTAGCCCTGCTGGGGCTGGCCGTACTGGTCGTAGCCGGGCTGGCCGTAGCCGCCCTGCTGCTGCCCGTACTGGTCGTACCCGCCCTGCTGCTGCTGGCCGTAGCCGCCCTGCTGCTCCTGGTCGTACCCCTGAGGCGCGTAGGTCTGCTGGCCGTACCCGCCGGGTGCGCCCCGGTCGTATCCGTACTGCCCGTTCTCCTCGGGGTGGCCCGGTTGCTGGCTCATGGGTGCTTCTCCTGCGGTGCGTGCTCGGTTGGCGGCCCGACGGGAAGCGTCGGGGTCGACAGCGGAGCGGGTGCGGAATTGTCCCGTGTGCAGCGCCTCGGAGCGCTCCAGAAAGACTACGACCTCACCGTAGGTGTCCCAGCCCTGGTCGGTGAGTTCCTTCGCCACGTGCGACGAGAGGGATCGGACGACCCCGTCCTCGTCGCCCGCCATCCGGTCGAGATCGCTGGGGCTGAGCAGAACGGTGTACCGGTTGGGCGCCAGCTGGCGACCTCCGGCGAGCTGCTCGACGTTGTCCTCGGCTTCCCTCAGCAGTGCCTGTGCGACTTCCTGTGGGACGACACTGCCCCCGAAGACCCGCGCGAAGGCGTCGCCCACGAACCCCTGAAGTCGGCGCTCGAAGCGGTCCACGCGGCCCAAAAGATCTCCTCCATCCGCATCGGCGTGTCGGTGATGTGCGACCGATCGTATCTGTGTTATCCGCCGGGCACGGCGGGGCCCGGCACGAGCGGGCGACCGGCCCCGCGGTGCCACCGACGTGCTCCCCTCCGATCTACCCGGCCCGGAGCCGCGGCGCATCCCGGTGTCCCACCCGCCACGACCCCCTCCAGCTGGTGATCGACGGGCAGGGGACCCCCCTGCGAACGGCTGCCGAGCGGGGTGCTAACTTTCTCGTGTCGCTCGGGCGAGTGGCGGAATGGCAGACGCGCACGGTTCAGGTCCGTGTGTCCGAAAGGACGTGAGGGTTCAACTCCCTCCTCGCCCACCATCTCCCCTCATCGGGGATTCTCCCCCTCCGGCGGTCACCACCGCCATCGCGAGATCGGTTCCGGGTGTAGCCCGATCCGGTCTCGCTTTTCGTTTTCCCGGGCTCCGGCCACGCTCCGTGCCCGGACGCCGTGCGCCGATCAGGCGTCCCGCAGCGCCGGGCGGTCGGGATGGTCGGCCATCACGAGCACATCGGCGAACGAACCGGGGTCGCCCTCGCTCTCGTAGCGGGCGTACGCGGCGGCCGTCCAGGCGTCGTCGGGGGGCAGCATGCGGCGCAGCGCGGCCCCGCCGACGCGCAGGTGCACGGTCAGCTCGGCGGCCAGGCCCCGGCCCAGCAGCCGCCCGCCGGCGAGCAGCACCACCCCGTCCGGCCCCAGCGGCACCGGCTCGTCGCGGTAGGCACGGTCGCGCACCGTGTCGCGCAGCCGGGGCAGCACCAGGCCGCTGCCGCCGGGACCCATCGGGGCGAGGACCTCGCGGCGCAGCGCGGGCTCGTCGAGCCAGCCGTCGAGGAACATGTCCGGGTCGGTGCGGCCGAGCTCCAGGCGGACCGACGCCGGTCGCAGGAAGTCGTCGGCGTCCACCGCCAGGGCCGGTCGCCCGCCGGAGCGCAGCCGCTCCGCGACCGCCCGGGCCAGCTCCAGCGGGGCCGCGGGCGGGGCGCCGTCGACGAGCACGCGCACCCGCCCCGGCGGCTCCCCGGCGCGTTCCGCCAGGTGTGCCGCGAGCCCCGCCCGGTCGACGGGCCGGAACGCCCCTGCCATGTCGTCCTCCCGGTCCTGGCGTGCCCTCGGTCCCGCAGCGACACTAGGCGGATGGTCGGCGACGGCGCGGGGGCGGTGCTGCGCCGAGCGCTGCGGGTCCTCGAGGCGGTCGCCGAGGCGGGTGACGGGGTCAGCGCCAAGGCCCTCGCCCGCCGCCTGGAGCTGCCGTTGCCGACGGCGTACCGGTTGCTGGGGACGCTCGTCGAGGAGGGCTACCTGGTCCGGCTGCACGCCGAGCGCGGGTACGGGCTGGGCTACCGCGTCGTCGGGCTGTACCGGGGGATGACCGACCCGATCGTGCCGCCCGCCCCGGCCCGGGAGGTGCTCGCCGAGCTGCACACCACGGCCCGCGCGGCGGTGGTGCTGGCCGTGCTGCGGTCCGACGACGTCGTCGTCGCCCACACCGAGACCTGTGCGGCGCACCCGGGGCCGGGCGCGGTGACCGGGGAACCGCTGCCCGCGCACGCGACCGCGCCGGGCAAGGCACTGCTCGCCGGGCTCGACGCCGGACGGCTGGCCGACGTCCTCGGCGTCGGGCACGGGCCGCTGGCGCCGCTGACCCCGCACACCCTCACCGACCGGCGGCTGCTCGACCGCGACCTGCTGCGGGTCCGCTCGGCGGGGGTCGCGGTGGAGGTGGAGGAGCACGCCCGCGGCCGGGCCGGGCTCGCGGTCGCGGTGCCGCACCCGGGCGGCGGCGCCGCGCTGTCGGTCGTCGTCAGCCGGGCGGACTTCACCGGGCGCCGCTGGGAGCTCGAACGCGCGGTGCGCGAGGCCGCGGTCCCGCTGGCCCGGCACCTGGCCGCGGCGCCGGGGGTCGCCGCGTCCGGCTGAGCCCGCCAGGATGGCCCGATGGCCGACGGGGTGCGCTACGAACGCGACGGACACGTCGTGACGATCACCTACGACCGCCCGGAGAAGCGCAACGCGATCGACGGGGACATGCGGCGCGCGATCAACGCCGCCTGGGACCGCTTCCGCACCGACGACGAGGCGTGGGTCGCGATCGTGACCGGCCAGGGGCCTGCGTTCTGTGCCGGGGCGGACACGCGCTCGACCACCGGCAGCCCGGCGGGCGACTTCCCGGGCAGCTTCTTCGAGCGGCCGACGGTGAACTCGCTGGAGAGCGGCTGGGAGATCTTCAAGCCGATCGTCGCCGCGGTGAACGGACCCGCCGTCGGCTACGGCGTCACGCTGCTGACCTGGTGCGACTTCGTGATCGCCTCGGACCGCGCCACCTTCTCCTTCCCGGAGGCCCGGCTGGGCGTCCCGACGATCGTCGGTGCGCTGCGGCTGCCCCGGATGATCGACCGGCAGTACGCGATGGAGCTGCTGCTCACCGGCGAGACGATCGACGCGCGGCGGGCGCACGAGATCGGCCTCGCCGGGTGGGTCGTGCCGCACGAGGAGCTGGGCGACGCCGCCCGGGACCTCGCCCGGCGGCTCACCGCGGGGGCGCCGCTGGCCCAGCGCGCGATCAAGGAGATGGCGGTGCGCGGGCCGGAGATGGGCACCACGGAGGCGATCCGGTTCGGCGAGACGCTGCGGAAGGTCGTCGCGACCACCGAGGACGCGGCGGAAGGTGCCGCCGCGGCCCGGGACAAGCGGTCCCCGCACTGGCGTGCGCGATAGACCTTCCATTCTCCGGAAGTGACGTCGGCGGACATGCGGACACGGCGATACGTTCGCCCGATGCCGGAGAAGACAGTGGAGTCGCTCGTCCGCACCGTCCCGCCGTTCCGGGCCGACCACGTCGGCTCACTGCTGCGGCCGCCCGCCCTGCTCGCCGCCCGGGAGCGGCACGCCGCGGGCGAGCTCGACGCCGCGGGCCTGCGCGCGGCCGAGGACGCCGCGATCACCGACGTCGTCGCGCTGCAGGAGTCGGTCGGCCTGCGCTCGGCCACCGACGGCGAGTTCCGCCGCACCTCCTGGCACATGGACTTCATCTACGCCCTCGGCGGCGTCACGAAGACCTCCGGCCGGGTCGAGGTCGCGATGCGCAACGCGGCGGGCCAGAACAACTTCACCTCCGCCGGGATGGCCGTCGACAGCCGGGTGCACCTCGACGAACCCGTCTTCGCCTCGGCGTTCGAGTACCTGGCCGCGCAGGTCACCACGGCGACCCCGAAGCTCACGATCCCCTCGCCGAGCATGGTCTACGCCCGCGGCGGCCGGTCGGTCATCTCCGGCGAGGTCTACCCCGACGTCGAGGAGTTCTGGTCCGACCTGTCGACCGCCTACGCCGACCAGCTCCGCGCGATGTACGACCGCGGCTGCCGCTACCTGCAGCTCGACGACACCGCGCTGGCCTACCTGAACGACCCGGCGCACCGCGCGCAGCTGTCCGAGAAGGGTGACGACCCGGAGACCCAGCACCTGCGCTACATCCGCCAGATCAACGCCGCGATCGCCGACCGGCCGTCGGACATGTACGTCACCACCCACATGTGCCGGGGCAACTACCGGTCGTCGTGGGCCGCGGAGGGCGGCTACGACCACGTCGCCGAGGCGCTGTTCGGCACGCTGGGCGTCGACGGCTTCTTCTGCGAGTTCGACGACGAGCGCTCCGGCGGGTTCGCCCCGCTGCGGTTCGTCCCGAAGGGCAAGCAGGTGGTGCTCGGGCTGGTCACGACCAAGTCCGGGGCGCTGGAGGACCCGGACGGGCTCAAGCGCCGGATCGACGAGGCGGCGCGGTACGTGCCGCTGGACCAGCTGTGCCTGTCGCCGCAGTGCGGGTTCTCCTCCACCGTCGAGGGCAACGAGCTCACCGTCGACGACCAGAAGCGCAAGCTGGAGCTGATCGTCTCGGTCGCCGAGGACGTCTGGGGCCGCTGAGGGCCATACTCGCCCGGGTGGCCTACGACGAGGGTCTCGCCGCCCGTCTGCGCAGCCTGCTCGCGGACCGGCCGGTGACCGAGAAGAAGATGTTCGGCGGGCTCGCCTTCCTGGTCGACGGGCACATGGCCGTCGCCGCGAGCGGACGTGGCGGGCTGCTCGTGCGGGTGGCCGCGGACCGCTCCGCGGAGCTGCTGGAGCGCCCGCGGACCGAGCGGATGGTGATGGGCGGCCGCGAGATGGCCGGCTGGCTGTGGGTGACCGGCGAGCCCGACGTCGACGACCTCGACGGCCCGGAGCTCGCCGGCTGGGTCGCCGAGGCGGTCGCGGTCGTGGAGAAGCTCCCACCGAAGCGGTGACCGCGGCACCGCGCCGGACTAGCGTCGGAGCCGTGAGCACCGCTGCCGCGTCCCCGCTGTCCGACCGTGTCCTGGCGGGCGCCGGCCCGGGCTCGCGGCTGCTGGACGTCGGCTGCGGGGCGGGACGGCTGCTCGCCGACGCGGCCGCCGCCGGGCTGGCCGTCACCGGCGTGGACACCGAACCTCGCGCGCTCGCCGCGGCGGAGCGGGCCGCGCCCGGGGCGGACCTGCGGGTCGCCGACGCCCACGAGCTGCCCTTCGCCGATGACGCGTTCGACCTGGTCACGCTGGTGCAGGTGCTGGAGCACCTCCCGAACCCGGTGCTCGCGCTGCGCGGGGCGGGCCGGGTGTGCGCGCCGGGCGGCGCGGTGCGGGCCACGGTCTGGGGCACCCCCGACGAGTGCGACGCCGCCGTCATCGGCGCGGCACTCGCCCCGCTCACCGGGGCCGCGCCCGCGCCGCCGCAGAACAACCCCGGGCCCGACCGCAGCGGCGTCGGTGCGCCCCCGCTGACCGATCCGCGGCGGCTGACCCGGCTGGCGGAGCTGGCCGGGCTCGTGGTGCGGGAGGTCGCCGTCGTCCGGGTCCCGGTGGTGCACCCCGACCCGGACGACCTCGTCGCCGGGGTGCTGGCGTCCGGGCCGGGGCGGCACGCGGCACGCCACGCCGGCCCCGCCGCCGTCCGCGCCGCCCTGCTGGCCGCCCTGGCCCCCTTCGCGCACGGGGACGGCTACCGCCTCACCGACACCGTCCGCGTCCTGGACGCCGGTCCTCCCGCGCGCTGATCCGCGGTTCGCGCGTGCCGTGACACGCGCGGACTGCGGGGATGCGCGCGGACTCCGGATCAGCGCGCGGACTCGGGGCGTGCACACGTCCGGGCCGCGTCCCTCGGTGAGGGGCGCGGCCCGGAGGTGGCGTGCGGTGGTCAGCGGCCGGCGGTCGCCGCCGTCCGGCCGGTCTCGTAGCGGATCTTGAGCAGGCCCTTGCAGTACTCCCCGTTGGTCTCGATCCCGACCCGCTGCAACCGCGCGCGACGCAGGTGCAGCGGGACCTGCTCGACGGTCACCGCGGTGCCGTCGGAGTGGACCAGCAGCGGTGCGTCGTCGCCGGCGGGCAGGCCGATCGCCCTGCGGCGGGTCCGCATCCGGGTCAGCTCCTCGGTGTCGGCCTCGGTCCCGACCAGCTCGCCGAGCGTCAGCCCGGCCAGCTCGTCGGGTCCCCGGCCGGCGTCGACGAGCGGGCGGGCCACCCGGTCCTGGCCGGCCAGCGCGGCCTTGGCCAGGAACGTGTGCCGCAGCTCGTCGAGCTCGGCCGCGGCCTGCCCGTTGATCGAGCCCTCGAAGGACTTGACGAACCCGGCGTGCGCCGCGACCCCGCCGTTGATCTCGTCGGAGGCGTGGTGGTCGGCCAGCGTCACCTCCGCCCTCGTCACTCCCGGTACCGCGGTCACCGCGTCGTAGGCGTCGGCGACCATCAGGAACGAGAAGTTCGGAGCGCAGAAGAACGTCGGCAGCCGGAGCCCGACGACGACCTCACCGGCAGGCGAGACCGACCACGACTCGACGAAGTCGAGCTCGGTGATCGGCTCGTCCAGCTCCGGGTCGAGCACCGTCCCCAGCGCGGACCACACGGCCTGCCGGAGCGGGCTCTCAGCAGGCCGCGGGGTCACGCCTGCGCCCCCGCCTTGTTGTCGACGAGCTCCTCACCCGGGGCCATGGCCTCGTCGGCCGTGGTGTCGGGCAGCCGGCAGTCGGCCGGGACCTCGAGGTCGTAGAGCTTCGCGGCGTTGAGGCCCAGGATCTTCTTCTTCGACGCGGTGGTGAGGCGCGGGTAGTCGGCGAACTGGTCGTCGTCGGGCATCTGCCAGTCGACCAGGCCCTCGACCTGCCACTTCGGCGTCCAGATGTTGTAGTCGCTGCCGAAGGTCATCTTGTCCTCGCCGACCCAGAACAGCAGCTCGCCCATCACCTTGGCGAAGAACTTCGGGCGGGCGTGCATCAGGCCGCCGACGACGACCGACAGGCCGGCGTAGACGTTGGGCTCCTGCACCGCCATGAAGCAGAAGTCCTCGATGCGCGGCAGGCCGACGTGCTCGACGATGAAGTTCAGGCCCTGGAAGTCGGTGGCCGCGTGGTCGACGTCGGCGACGTCGAACGCGTCCTTGTCGAGCGGCCAGATCGTCGGGCCCTTGTGGACGTGGACGTTCTTGATGCCCAGCTCCTGGGCCCGCTCCAGGAAGCGGTAGCACTCCGGGTCGGTGAGCTTGAAGCCGCGGGAGCTGCCGTTCCACTCCGCGGTGTAGAGCTTCACGCCCTTGTGCTTGTACTTCGCGCAGTCCGCCTCGAACTGCTTCATGCCCTCGTCGCCGTCACGCGGGTCGAAGCGCCCGTTGACGATGATCCGGTCGCCCCACTTCTCCAGCAGCGCCGCGTTCTGGTCGGCGGTGTTGAAGCCGTTCTTGTACCACTCCTTGAGGTAGGTCGACTGGAAGATCGAGTAGTCGACGTGGCCCTCGATGAAGACGTCGCGCTCGAAGTCGTCCTGCGAGACCTTGAGGTAGTGCTCCCAGTCCCAGTGGGTCTCGGGC
The DNA here is from genome assembly GCF_020131375.1 of Pseudonocardia sp. ICBG1034. Classification (NCBI taxonomy): domain Bacteria; kingdom Bacillati; phylum Actinomycetota; class Actinomycetes; order Pseudonocardiales; family Pseudonocardiaceae; genus Pseudonocardia; species Pseudonocardia sp. ICBG1034. The sequence goes on along the minus strand of NZ_JAHLEK010000015.1, from coordinate 19,672 downwards.
GGGCCGAGCTGGTGGTAGCCGTAGAAGCAGTCGATCCAGCCCTTGGCGTACTGCTCGCGACCCTCGACCCAGTTCTCCCGGGAGGCGTCCCAGAAGTGGCTGTGGGAGTCGACGATGAAGTACTTCTCGCCGTCCTTCTCGTACATGTGGTTCCTCCTGCGTCAGCAGCTCTGCTGATCGGTGGTGGGTCAGGGAAAGAACGTTCGTCCTGTACGTACGTATGACTGGGTTACGGAACGAGGATCGCCCGGCCACGGACCTTGCCCGCGTCCAGGTCGTGCAGGGCCTCCAGCGCCTGGTCGAGCTTGTACTGGACCGTGTGCAGGGTGACCTTTCCGGCCTGCGCCAGGACCATGAGCTCGGCGAGGTCGTTGTAGGTCCCGACGATGTTGCCGATGATGTTCTTCTCGCCGGCGACGAAGTCGAGGGTGGGGGCGGAGAGGTTGCCGCCGTAGCCGAGGACGAAGTTGTAGCCGGCCGGGCCGGTCATCGCCCAGGCGTCGTTCTCCGCGCCCTGCTCGGCGACGAAGTCGAAGACCACCGTGGCGCCGCCACCGGTGAGCTCCTGGACGGCCTCGACCTGGTTCCCGTCGGCGACGACGGTCTCCTCCGCGCCGATCTGCTTCGCCAGCTCGAGCGCGTCCGGGTTCTTGTCGACGACGATGATCTTGGTTGCGGTGAGCGCGGCAAGCGCCTGGATGCCGATGTGGCCGAGCCCGCCCGCGCCCTGCACGACCGCGGTCGTGCCCGGGTACAGGAACGGCACCGCCTTGCGGACCGCGTGGTAGGCGGTGATGCCCGCATCGGCGAGTGCGGCGACGTCGGCCGGGTTGGTGTCCGGGTTCAGCTTCACGCAGGACCGCGCGGTGGTGCGCAGGTACTCGGCCATGCCGCCGTCGTTGTTCGACAGGCCGGGGAAGAACGCGTCCCCGGTGCACTGCATGTCGCGCCCGTAGCGGCACATGGTGCACAGCCCGCACGACGGCTGCGGGTGCAGGATGACGGTGTCGCCGACCCGCACGTTCGTGACGCCGTCGCCGACCGCGTGCACCCAGCCCGCGTTCTCGTGGCCGATCACGTACGGCAGGTCGGGGTTCTGGATGTCGGCCCAGTCCCCGTCGATGATGTGGAGGTCGGTGCGGCACACGCCGGCACCGCCGATCTTGACGATGACGTCGAGCGGACCCTGGATCGTCGGTTCCGGGATGTCGTCGATCCGGGGGTCCTGCTTGTACGCGTGCACCCGCACGGCCTTCACTGGCGGTACCTCCGAGCCTCGGACGCGCGGCGTTGCGCATCGTGGTGGTGGGACTTGGTGTGCCTGCTGTCACACCGATCTCAACCCCGTTGTGCACGACGGACAAGGGGGTTCGTTCTCGCACAGCGAGAATCGTGAGGAAACGGGCGTCGCTTTCCTCGGAGGTTACCGACGAGTAGGGTCGGGTCATGGCTGATGACGCGAGCTGGGTGGCCGACGCGATGACGCAGGCGGTGCCGTGGGTGGGCACCGCCGGGATCACCTTCGGATCGATCACGACCGACCGGGTCGAGGCGTTCCTCCCCGACCGGTCCGACCAGCACAACCACGTCGGCGGGCCGCACGCCGCGGTCATGTTCGGACTGGGCGAGACCGCGTCCGGCGCGGTCGGCCTGGCCGCGTTCGCCTCGGCCGGGGACCGGGCCGTGCCGCTGGTCGTCCGGTCCGAGATCCGCTACCTCAAGCTCGCCAAGGGAGATCTCCGCGCCGAGGCGGTGCTGACCCGTCCGGCCGGTGAGGTGCTCGCCGAGCTCGACGCCGGGACGCGCCCGGAGTTCACCGTCGACGTCACCATCACCGACGCCCAGGGTGTGCAGACCGGGGCCATGACGATCGTCTGGACGCTCAAGCCGAACAGGCGGTGAGCAGCCGTCCGGCCTAGCGTGGCCGCATGGACGTGGTGATCGCCGGAGGACACGGACAGATCGCGCTGCGACTGTCCACACTGCTCACGGGTCAGGGACACACGGTGCGCTCGATCGTGCGCAACCCCGACCACACCGACGACGTGGCGGCCACCGGGGCGAGCCCGGTCGTGGCGGACCTGGAGAAGATCTCCGCGACGGACCTCGCAGGGCATCTGACCGGCGCCGACGCCGTCGTCTTCGCTGCGGGGGCCGGGCCGGGCAGCGGGGTGGAGCGCAAGGAGACCGTCGACCGCGACGGCGCCGTGCTGCTCGCCGACGCCGCCGCGACCGCCGGGATCCGCCGTTACGTGCTGATCTCCTCGACCGGGGTGGACGCCGAGCCGGACCCCGAGCGCGGCGAGGTCTGGGCCGCCTACATCCGCGCGAAGAAGGCCGCCGAGGAGGCGGTCCGCGCCGACGGCCGGCTCGACGCGACGATCCTGCGCCCGGGGAGGCTCACGAACGACCCGGGCACCGGCCGGGTGGTGCTGGCCCCGCCGCCGGTGGAGTACGGCGACGTGACCCGCGACGACACCGCCGCGACCGTCGCCGCGCTGCTCACGGCTCCGCAGTCGGCGGGCCTGACCCTCGAGCTGCGCGGTGGCGACACCGAGCTGGGGGACGCGGTCGCCGCCCTGGGGTGACAGTCCGGCGCCGGGGTGACATGGGACGGCCCCGGAGCGGGAAGCTCGGTGCCATGAGCGAGCAGAGCTACGACGTCGTCGTGATCGGGGCGGGCCCGGTCGGTGAGAACGCCGCGGGCTACGCGGTGGACGCCGGCCTGTCCGCGGTGCTGGTGGAGGCCGAGCTCCTCGGCGGGGAGTGCTCGTACTGGGCGTGCATCCCGTCGAAGGCGTTGCTGCGCACCCCGCAGGCCGTCGCCGACGCCCGGCGGCTGCCCGGCGTGCGGGCCGAGTTCGACCCGGCGAAGGTCCTCGAACGCCGCACGACGTTCACCTCCGACTGGGACGACAGCGGCCAGGTGCGGTGGGCCGAGGGCGCCGGTGCCGCGGTGCTGCGCGGCCGGGGCCGGCTGGCCGGGGAGAAGCGCGTCGTCGTGACCGCGGCCGACGGCACCGAGACCGTGGTGACCGCGCGCCACGCCGTCGTCGTCGCGACCGGCAGCGTGCCGGTCGTCCCGCACGTCGCGGGGCTGGACACGGTCGAGTACTGGGGCTCGCGCGAGGCGACCTCGGCGAGGGAGGTCCCGCGCCGGCTCGGCGTGCTCGGCGGCGGCGTCGTCGGCTGCGAGATGGCGCTGGCCCACGCCCGGCTGGGCGCGCAGGTCACGCTGTTCAACCACGGCGACCGGGTGCTGCCGGGCGCGGAGCCGCAGGCGTCCGAGCGGGTCGCGGCCGGGCTGCGGGAGGCCGGCGTCGACGTGCGGCTGGGCACCGGCCTGGACGAGGTGCGCCGGAGCGGGGACGCGACGGTGCTGGTCGGCGGCGGGGACGAGGTCGAGGTGGACCGGCTGCTCGTCGCGACCGGGCGTCGTCCGGCCACCGACGGGCTCGACCTCGGCTCGGCCGGGGTGGGCCTCGGGCGGCGCGGGGAGATCGCCGTCGACGACTCGGGGCTCGCAGCGGGGGACTGGCTCTACGCCGTCGGCGACGTCAACGGGCGGGCCCCGCTCACCCACCAGGGCAAGTACCAGGCCCGGATCGCCGCGCACGCGATCGCCGCGCGCGCCGCGGGCCGCCCGCTCGACGACACCCCCTGGGGCGAGGACGCGGCGACCGCCGACCACCACGCGGTGCCCCAGGTCGTGTTCACCGACCCCGAGGTCGCCTGGGTGGGCCGGACCGCCGCGACCGCCCGCGCCGAGGGGCTCGACGTGCGGGTGGTCGACATGGACATCGCCGTCGCCGGGTCCTCACTCACCGCGGACGACTGGTCCGGCCGGGTGGTCGCCGTCGTCGACCCGCGGCGTGAGGTGCTGCTCGGGGTCACGTTCGTCGGGCCCGGGGTCGCCGAGCTGCTGCACGCGGCGACGGTCGCCGTGGTCGGTGAGGTGCCGCTGGCCCGGCTGTGGCACGCCGTGCCCGCGTTCCCCACGATCAGCGAGGTGTGGCTGCGGCTGCTGGAGACCTACCGCGCGTAGCGCAGGCGGAGCGCGCATCGGTACCGCGCGGGCTGAGCGTCGCCGTGGGCCCGGCCGGTGCCGGGCCCACGGAGCGGGTCAGGAGCGGACGCCCAGGTGGTCGAGCAGGCGGACCTCGATGCGGTCCAGGTCCGCGGACACCGTGCGGTACGCGGCCTTGCGGCGGGCGGCCGGCATGTTCTCCGCGGCCCGGACGGCGGCGGCGAGGTCGTGCAGCCGCGGCTCGGTCTCGTCGGCGAACCGCTTCGCCGCCTGGTCGCGCTCGACGGTCCCGTCCTCGCGCAGCTCGGTGATGGTGCGCGCGATCCGGGACAGCCGTGCGTGCAGCCGTCCGCCGGGGCCGGAGTAGCCGCCCAGCTCGTCCGGGGACACGCCGAGCCGGCGGGAACGGTGGTCGTCGAGGCGGTGGCGCAGCGACCCGGCCGCGGCCATCGCGTACGGCGCCAGCAGCGGCGCGACGATCTTCGCCACGCCCAGGTACCGCTGGACCTTCTTGGCGTTCCACTCGCGGGCGGCGCGGTCCCGCTCGGCCTGCTTGGCGGCCAGGTTCTCGCTCTTGAGCCTGCCCTTCTCCGCGGCGCGCGCGGCCTTCGCCTCGGCCTTGCGGGCGCCCGCGTCGGCCTTCGCCGCCGCCTTGGCGACCTTCCGGTCGGCCGAGCGGGCCTTGAGGTCGGCCGAGCTCAGCAGGCTGTTCGCGGTGGCGGTGCCCTCGCCGACGGCGCGACGCGTGCTGCGCGCGGCCCGGCGGCCGGCCTTCTCCGCCCGCCGCGACGCCGCCTCGGCCTTCTTCCGGGCCTTCACCGCGCGCTGGTGCAGCTTCTCGGCGGCCTTGTCGGCGGTCTCGCGGGTGTACTCGAGGGTCTGGACCGTGGCCGACTGCACCCGTTCCGACGCATCGACCGCCGCCTCCCTGGTCGCCGCCGCGGCGCGCTCGCCCGCGCTCGGCTTCCTGCGCAGCAGTCCCATGTCGTGTCCTCCCGGGTCGGCTCGGCAGATGATCGCCGTGTCGACGCAGCCTAGGGCCCCGCCCACCGCGCGCGCAGGACCGACACCACCCGGGTGGGGGAACGGGGCGTCACGCGGATCCGTTCCTGTCGGGGGTGGTCTCTACCCTCGGGAGCCGTGAGCACCTCGACCGGACCGCGTACCGCACCCCGTGTCCTGCTGGACGCGGCGGCGCTGAGCGGGTGCCGCCGCCGGGTGCACCTGGACCACGACCCGTCGGCGGCGGAGCGGCCGCGGGCGCTCCCGGACCCGGCGATCGAGCAGCGCCGGGCCGACGCGGCGGCGCACCGGGTGCGGATCGGCGAGCTGCTCGCGCGCACCTGGGGTGCGGACTGGGCGAGCACCTGGCCGGACGGCGCGGCCGGGCCGACCGGGACCGGCGCCGGTCCGCGGGCGGCCCGGGCGGAGCGCACGGCCGAGCTCGTCGCGGCCGGTGCACCGCTGGTCTGGGGTGCGGTACTGCCCGTCGACGGCGACCGGCGCGGCACCGCGGAGCTGCTCGTGCGCACGCCCACCGGGGGCTACGCCCCGCTGCTCGTCGTGCGCCGCCGGATCACCGATCCGGGCGAGGGCGCGCGCACCACCGCCGTCACCGACCCGTGGCCGCAGCGCGCCCGGCACGACCCGGACCGCAAGGTCCGCTCCCAGCCGCGCGACCTGCTGGCCCTGGCCCAGCTGACCCGGCTGCTGGAGGCCGCGGGCTGGGCGCCGCCGGAGTCGGCCCCGCGGCTCGGCGGGGTGATCGGGCTCGACGCCGACGTGGTCGTCTGGCACGACCTGCGGGCCGGGCACTGGCCCGGCGGGCGGTCCACGCTGGAGGAGTACGACGCGCGGTTCACCGACCGGGCCGCCGTCGCCCGGGCCGCGGCGACCGGCGGGCCCGCGCTCGCGGCGCCGTCGCGGATCACCGAGTGCCGCCGCTGCCCCTGGTGGCCGACGTGCGAGGCCGAGCTGGAGCAGGTCGACGACGTCAGCCTGGTCGCCCACGGCGAGACGGCGCGGCTGCTGCGGGAGTCGGGCGTCGTGACCGTCGCGGGGCTGGCCGGGCTGGACCCGGCGGACCCGCCCGCCGAGCTGACCGGCCCCCTGCCCGGGCCGCCGTTCACCGACCTCGTGGCGCTGGCCCGTGCGCGCCGCCGGGGACTCGCCGTCGCCCGCCGGGTGCCGCGGGTGCCGGTCACGCGCGCCGACGTCGAGGTCGACGTCGACATGGAGAGCTTCGGCGAGTCCGGGGCCTACCTGTGGGGTGCGCTGCTGACGCTGCCCGGCGGTGCCCGTGACGGGGACCCGGAGCCCGGCTACCGGGCGTTCGCGACCTGGGACCCGCTGCCCACCCGCGACGAGGGGCGCTCGTTCGGGGAGTTCTGGACCTGGTTCGCGGGCCTGCGCGCCGCCACGCTCGCGTCGGGGCGCACGTTCGCCGCCTACTGCTACAACGAGCAGGCCGAGAACCGCTGGATGATCGCCTCGGCGCAGCGGTTCGCCGGGATGCCCGGGGTGCCGACCGAGGCCGAGGTGCGCGCGTTCGTCGCGGACCCGTGCTGGGTCGACCTCTACGGCGTGGTCTCCACCTGGTTCCTGTGCGCGCAGGGCAAGGGGCTGAAGAAGATCGCCCCCGCCGCCGGGTTCTCCTGGCGGGACCCGGAGGCGGGTGGGGAGAACTCCATGCGCTGGTACCGCGACGCCGTCGCGCTCGACGGCGGCGAGCCCGACCCGGTCCAGCGGGAGCGGCTGCTCGGCTACAACACCGACGACGTGCTGGCCACCCGCGCGCTGCGCGAGTGGATGTCCTCGGACCGGGTGCTGGAGGTCCCGCTGGTGAGCGAGCTGCGCGACCCCGCCTGAGGTCCGCGGGGCACACGCGGGCGTGTGAGGATCCGGGTCGTGGCACCCAGAGGACACGACCGGATCGGGCCGCACGGTGCGGTCAGCAGCACCCACCATCTCGGCACCGCCGCCGCGGCCACGGTGCTGGCGCGGGGCGGGAACGCCTTCGACGCCGCCGTCGCCTGCGGGTTCGTGCTGCAGGTGGTCGAGCCGCACCTGTGCGGGCCGGGAGGTGAGCTGCCCGCCGTGTTCGTCACCGCGACCGACCCCGTCCCTCGGGTGCTGTGCGCCCAGGGCGTGGCACCGGCCGCCGCGACGGCGCAGCGGGTGCGCGACCTGGGCTGCACGATCGTCCCCGGCACCGGCCTGCTCCCGGCGACGGTCCCCGGGGCCTGGGAGGGCTGGCTGACCCTGCTGCGCGACCACGGCACCTGGGAGCTCGCCGACGTCCTCGCACCGGCGCTCGGCTACGCCGCGGGCGGGTTCCCGCTGGTCCCGCGGGTGCCCGCGGCCATCGGCACGGTCGCGGACCACTTCCGCACGCACTGGCCGTCGTCGGCGGCGACCTGGCTGCCCGACGGCCGGGTCCCCGCCGCGGGCGAGCGGGTGCGGCTGCCCGTGCTGGCCGCGACCTGGCGCCGGCTGCTCGACGAGGCCGTCGGCCCGAGCCGGGAGGCGCGGATCGACGCCGCCCGCGACGCCTGGTACCGCGGGTTCGTCGCCGAGGAGATCGGCCGGTTCGCCGCGACCCCGGTCCGGGACGAGACCGGGCGTGACCACACCGGCCTGCTCACCGCCGACGACCTGGCCGGCTGGTCGGCGCACTACGAGGACGCGCTCGTCGCCGACGCCGGGTCCGGCTGGTCGGTCGCGAAGTGCGGCCCGTGGTCGCAGGGGCCGGTCCTGCTGCAGCAGCTGCGGCTGCTGGCGGGCCTGGACCTGGAGCTGCCCGGCGGTGTCGCGACCCTCGACACGGTGCACGCCGCCGCCGAGGCCGCGAAGCTCGCCTTCGCCGACCGGGAGGCCTGGTACGGCGACGGCGCGACCCCCGACCTGCTCGCCGACCTGCTCTCCGACGCCTACACCGACGACCGGCGGGGCCTGATCGGCCCGGCCTCGGACGGCGGGCTGCGACCCGGCTCGCCGGGCGGACGCACCCCCCGGATCGGGGACTACGCGGCGACCCCGGGCGCCGGGCGCGGCTCCGGGACGGAGGGGCCGGGCACCGGCGAGCCGACGGTGTCGCGGGACGGCGTCGCCCGCGGGGACACGGTGCACGTCGACGTCGTCGACGCCGCCGGGAACATGATCTCGGTGACGCCGTCGGGGGGCTGGCTGCAGTCGTCGCCGACGATCCCGGCGCTGGGCTTCTGCCTCGGCACCCGCGGCCAGATGTTCTGGCTGGAGGAGGGGCTCGCGAGCACGCTGGCGCCCGGGCGGATGCCGCGCACGACGCTGTCGCCGTCGCTGGCGCTGCGCGACGGCGAGCCCGCACTCGCGTTCGGGACGCCGGGTGGGGACCAGCAGGACCAGTGGCAGCTCGCCTTCCTGCTCGCGCTGATGCACGGTGGTCTGGACCTGCAGGCCGCGATCGACGCGCCGACCTGGCACTCGACGGCGTTCCCCGCGTCCTTCGCGCCGCGCGGCTGGGAGCCGCACGGGCTCGTCGTCGAGTCCCGGCTCGGGGCCGGCACCCTCGCCGGGCTGACCCGCCGCGGGCACGTCGTGGACGACGCGGGCGCCTGGGCGCTGGGCCGGATGTGCGCGGTCGGGACCGGCGCCGCCGTCCCCGGGGGCGGCGGGCCCGGGACGCTGCACGCCGCGGTCGACCCCCGGTCCGGGGTGGGCGCGGCGATCGCGCTGTAGACGGCGGAACGCCCCGCCCCTCCCGTGACGGGAGGAACGGGGCGTTCCACGTGGAACACGGACGGGTGGGTCAGCGGTGCGCCTCGCCCCGCAGACCCTGCTCGCCCTCCCGGACGTGCCGGCCGTTCTGGAGCCCGTTGCCGTTGCTCGACGCGGACCCGTTGCCGTTCGTGGACGCCTGTCCGTCGAGCGGGAGCGGGAACTCCACGTCGGAGTGGGTCACCCGGCCCGGCTCCAGCGCGACCACCGTCGCGACCGGGGCGTAGCCGCTGGTCGCGAGGGTGTAGCTGCCCGCGGGCAGGCCCTCGAACGCGAAGGCCCCGTCCGGGCCGGACAGCCGCGACCCGACGACGGCGCCCTCGGCGTCGATCAGCGTGGCCAGTGCGTGCGCCACCGGGTGCCCGTCGGGGGCCGCGGTGACCCGGCCGGTGAGCCGGGAGCGCTGCGGCAGCCGCAGGTCCTGGACCGCCGTGCCGGAGCCGGGCACCTCGACGCCGACCGCCACCGGGTCGACGCCCTCGCCGGCGGCGGTGAGCGTGTAGCGCCCGGCCGGGACGCCGTCGAGCGCCCAGCGGCCGCCCTCACCGGACCGGCCGGCCGCGGCGACGTCGCCGCCGTGGTCGATCAGCGAGACGGTGATCCCGGGCAGCGGGGTGCCCGCGGCGTCGAGCACGGTGCCGCGGATGCCGCTGCTGACCGACAGCCGCACGTCGTGGCGGACCGGCTCGGTGCCGACCGAGACCGTGGCGGCGTGCGGCGGCAGCGCCGCCGAGGCCGCCACCACCAGGAAGCGTCCGGGCTGGTCGACGGCGATGCGGTAGTGGCCGTCGTCGTCGGTCGTGGTGCGACCGACCTGGTCGCCGGACAGCCGGGTGACGGTGACGACCGCCCCGGTGACCGGCGTGCCGGTGCCGCCCTGGACCCGTCCGGTGACGGCCGGGCCGTCGCCGCCCGCGGAGTGCAGGTGGTCCAGGCCCGCGGCCGCGGCGGCGTCACCGACGGTGCCGTTGTGCGGACGCGGCCGGGGCGCCGGGTGCGGCGGCTCCTGCCGGGCGACGACGGGAAGCGGCGTGGTGGGCGGCGCGATGTCCGCTCCGCGCCCACCGCCGTCGACCCGCCCGGCCGGGGCGGGTGCCGGCGCGACCGTCCCGAGCGCCTCGGTCGGGACCGACGCGGCGGCGGCCCCCTGGCCCGCGGCCTCGGCCCGGGCGGCCTGCGCACCGGACATGGTGCGCAGCGGCAGCTCCTTGACGAACAGCACCAGGACGAAGGCCACCGCGATCACGCAGGCCGCGATGAGGAACGCCAGCGTCATCGCGCTGGTGAAGCCCTCCTGGAACGGTGCGGCCAGCCGCGGGTCGATCCGCTGCAGGAACGAGGAGTCGGCCAGCACCGAGGTGGACAGGCCGCCGGCCTGACCGGACTGCAGCGCCCCGACGACCTGCGCGTTGGCCGGGTCGGCCGCGACGGCGGGGTCGGTCAGCGCGGCCCGGAAGGAGCTCGTGCCGAGCGCGGTGCGGATGGCGTCGGCGATCTTGTCGCCGGCGGTGGAGAACACCACCGACAGGAAGATCGCGGTGCCCAGCGTGCCGCCCATCTGCCGGAAGAACGTCACCGAGGAGGTGGTGACACCCATGTCGCGGGCGGGCATCGCGTTCTGCACGGCGAGCACGAGGGTCTGCATGCACAGACCCAGGCCGAGGCCCAGCAGGGCCATGGTCAGGTCGAGCTGCCAGATCGGGATCGACGGCGTGACGGTCTGCCACAGCAGCACCATCGCGATCGTGATGAACGCGGTGCCGATCACCGGGAAGATCTTGTAGCGGCCGGTGCGCGAGGTCAGCTGGCCGGAGAGGATCGATGCGACCATGATCCCGCCGACCAGCGGCAGCATCATGAAGCCGGCCTCGATGGGCGTCGCGCCGTGCACGATCTGCAGGAACTGCGGCAGCAGCGCGATGCCGCCGAACATCGCCATACCGATGAGCAGGTTGAGCACCGCGGACAGCGAGAAGATGCCGGTGCGGAACAGCCGCAGCGGCAGCAGCGCGGCGTCGCCGTAGGCACGCTCGGCCAGCAGGAACAGCAGCAGGCCGACACCACCGATGACGTAGCAGACGATCGACGAGGTGGAACCCCAGCCCCACTCGCGGCCCTGCTCGGCCACGATCAGCAGCGGCACCAGGCACAGCGCCAGCGCCAGCGCGCCGGGCCAGTCGATCCGTGCGGGCCGCGGGACGTGCGGGATGTTCAGCACCCGCTGGACGACGACCAGCGCGACGAGCCCGATGGGCACGTTGACCAGGAAGATCCAGCGCCACCCGTCGATGCCGGCGATGCTGTCCACACCGGACAGCAGGCCGCCGATGACCGGGCCGATCACGCTCGAGGTGCCGAACACGGCCAGGAAGAAGCCCTGGTAGCGGGCACGCTCACGCGGCGGGACGATGTCGCCGAGGATCGTCAGCGCCAGCGACATCAGGCCGCCGGCGCCGAGGCCCTGCAGGGCGCGGAACGCGGCCAGGGAGTACATCGACCAGGCCAGGGTGCAGGCCACGGACCCGATCAGGAAGATCGTGATCGCGGTCATGAACAGCGGCTTGCGACCGAAGATGTCGGAGAGCTTGCCGTACAGCGGCGTGGTGATGGTGCTGGTGATGAGGAAGGCCGTCGTCGCCCACGCCTGCAGGTTGAGGCCCGACAGGTCGTCGGCGATGGTGCGGATCGCGGTCGAGACGACCGTCTGGTCCAGGGCGGCCAGGAACATGCCCAGCATCAGTCCACCCAGGACGGTCAGGATCTGCCGGTGCGTCAGCTCGCCGTCGCCGGAGGTGGCGGCGGGGCGCTGCGCACTGGCGGCAGCGGTGGACATTCTCAGGACTCCTGTGCTTCGAAGGTCTGATAGTCGTCGAGGAAGCGGCCGAGCAGGCCGGTGAGGGCCTGCCGGTCGTCGGGGCTCCACGCGGCCAGCACGGTGGCGATGACGTGCGCGCGACGGCGTCGCTCGGTCTCGATCACGCGGACGCCCTCGTCCGTCGCGGCGAGGAGGGAGGCGCGCCCGTCGCCGGGGTCGGCGCGCCGCTCGACGAGACCCGCCTTGACCAGGCCGGACACCTGCCGGCTGATCGTGGAGGGGTCGGAGTGGAAGGTGGCGGCGACCTCGCCGGCCCGTTGCGGGCCGCCGAAGTGGAGATGGGCCAGCACGTGGTACGCGGCCATGTCGACGATCATCTCGGGGCGGTGCCGTTCACCGGACCGCTTCACCTGGCGGACCAGCAGGAACAGCTCCCGGACGATCGAGTCGGCGAGCTCCAGGTCGGCGTCGGCGGGCTCGGCGGTGGCAGCCTGTGCGGTGCTCATCGCGGACCCCCTCTCGGTAGTGCATGTATCACGCAACTAGTTGACTCGCGCAAGCATGCGCCGATGCATTGCGCAATGCAAAGCGATTGGCCGTGAGCTGCGCCACCTGATTACGGTGCGGGTCGTGAGCACTCCACGGCGGATCCGGCTGCGTCGCACGAAGGGGTGGCGCAAACCCGACGGCGCGGTGCTCGTCACCCGGCCCGGACCGTGGGGCAACCCCTTCGACGTGCGCGAGATGGGGCGGGCACCGGCCATCGCCGCGCACCGCCGCTGGCTGCTCGACGAGCGCCCCGACCTGGTCGAACGGGCCCGGACCGAGCTCGCGGGCAAGGACCTGTGCTGCTGGTGCGCCGAGGACGTGCCCTGCCACGCGGACACGCTGATCGAGGTCGCGAACCGGTGAGCGGCCCCGATGGGGTCGACCCGGACGAGATCGACACCGATGTGTTCGACCCGCGCGTGTTCGCCCGCGGGGTGCCGCACGATGCGCTGCGGCTGCTGCGCGACGCCGCGCCCGTCTCCTGGCAGGACGAGCACGCCGTCGGCCCGTGGCCGGCCGGACCCGGATTCTGGGCCGTCACCCGCTACGACGACGTCCGGCACGTCCTGCGCAGCCCGGCCGACTACTCGTCGTCGCTCGGGGCGACGCAGATCCGCGACCCGGACCCGGCCGACCTGCCGTTCCTGCGCCGGATGGTGCTCAACATGGACCCGCCGGAGCAGGTCCGGCTGCGGACGCTGGTCACCGGGGCGTTCACGCGTCGCCGGCTGGAGGGGTTCGCCGCCGCGGTGCAGCGCCGCGCCGACGCGCTCCTGGACGCCGTACGCGACGACGGCGGCTGCGAGCTCGTCGGGCGGGTCACCGACGAGTTCCCGTTGCAGAACCTGTCCGACCTGCTCGGCGTGCCGGTCGAGGACCGCCCGATGCTGCTGCACTGGACGAACCGGGTGATCGGCTACCAGGACCCGGACCACGCGGCCGAGGGTCCACCGGTGAACCCGCGCTCCCCGGCCGCGCTGGCCGACATGTTCGGCTACGCCGACGCCCTCGCCGAGCGCAAGCGCGCCGAGCCCGGCGACGACGTCATGACCGCACTGGTGCACGCCGAGGTCGACGGCCGCGCACTCACCGGCCCCGAGCTGCACATGTTCTTCTTCCTGCTGGTCATCGCGGGCAACGACACGGTGCGCAGCGCGCTGCCGGGCGGGGTGCTCGCGCTCGTCGGGCACCCCGACGCCTACGCCCGCCTGCGCGCGGAACCGGGGCTGCTGCCGTCGGCGATCGAGGAGATCCTGCGGTGGCACCCGCCGGTGCTGACGTTCCGCCGGACCGCCACCCGCGACCACGTCCTGAACGGCGCGGAGATCGCGGCGGGGGACAAGGTCGTCGTCTACCACTGCTCGGCGCACCGCGACGAGCGCCGCTTCGCCGACCCGGACACCTTCGACATCACCCGCTCCCCGAACGAGCACCTGGCGTTCGGGCAGGGGCCGCACCTGTGCCTGGGCGCGCACTTCGCCCGGATGCAGATGCGGGCCTTCCTCACCGCGTTCCTGCGCCTGCCGCCGGCCCGGCTCGACGGGGAGGTGCGCCGCCTGACCTCCAACTTCATCAACGGGACGACCCGGCTGCCGCTCGCGTGGTGATCGGCCACTAGCGTGCGGTGCGATCACGCATCGCGCCCGGAGGGACACCGCCCGTGCCGCTCGCCCGTCACCTTCTCGGACCGGCCCTGCTGGTCGCGACCGCCGCCCTGCTCGCGGGGTGTGCCCAGCCGGGGCAGCTCGGCCACGAGAGCGAAGTCGTTCCGTCGTCCGCCGCCCCCGCGCCGACCACGGAGCCCGCGCTCCCCGGCGTCCCGGACGTGCCGGTCACCCAGGCGGGCTCCGACGCCCGGGGGCGCCTCGACCGCCCGGTCGACATCTCCACGCCCGGCCCCGCCGAGCTGCTCGTGCGCACCGAGGTGCTGCAGCCGGGCCAGGCGAGCGGCTGGGTCCGCCACCCCGGCACGGTGATCTCGGTCGTGCGGTCCGGCACGGTGACGGTGCAGCGTGCCGACTCCTGCGAGCCGCGCCCGTTCGGCCCGGGGGAGGCGTTCTTCCTGGAGGACGGCAGGCCCAACGAGCTGCGCAACGACGGCCCGGACCCGGTCGTGCTGACCCGCTCGGAGCTGCTGGCCCCCGGTGCCCCGGAACGCGAGCCCGCCGAGCCCGCCTGCTGACCCACCGCAGCGCCCTCCTCGGCCCGGCTCTCGTGTCCGTCCGAGCGGGCCGTTCGCACGAAAGGTTCGTACGAGCGGCCCGTACGTGGGAGACGGGGGATCGCGACGCGGCGGCGGGCGCGTGAGGTCTCGGATCTGTCGGTGGCCTGTGGGAACATCGTGGGCGGTACCGGGGCAGGGGAGCGGACACCTTGACGACGAAGACGGTCATCGCGGCGGACTACCGTGAATGGCAGGTGAGCCGGCGGATCGAGTGGACCACGCCGGCGGTCGGTGACGAGTTCGAGCACGACGTCGACGCGGGTAACGGCGCGGTCGTGCTGATCCTCGGCACGCTGGTGTTCTTCTGGCTGGTCCTCGTCGTCTGGGTGCCCGGCGGGGTGGTCTTCCCCTGGTTCTACTGGCTCGTCGTCATCGTCGGACTGGGTTTCTTCCCGTTCCGCTGGCTGCTGCGCAGGCCGTTCACGATCACCGCGAAGACCCAGGGCGGCTACGACCTGCCCCCGGAGAAGTGGACGGGCATGGTGCGCGGGCTCGCCACCGCACGCGAGGAGACCAAGGTGGTCGTGCGCAGCCTCAAGAACCGGTCGACGCCCGGCCACGCGGACAGCCCGCTGCAGCCGATCAACTAGGAGTCGCGGTGCCCGAACTGCCCGAGGTGGAGGCCCTGGCCCACCACCTGCGTGAGCACGCCGTGTACCGCCCGGTGGCCCGGGTGGACCTGGCCTCGATGAGCGCACTGAAGACGTTCGACCCACCGGTGTCGGCGCTGGTGGGCCGGGTGGTGACCGGGGCGTCGCGGTTCGGGAAGTTCCTGTCGGTCGACTTCGACGACCGCCCCGACAGCGGCCCGCTGCACCTGGTCACGCACCTGTCCCGGGCCGGCTGGCTGCGCTGGCACACCACCGCGGGCGTCACCCCGCCCAAGCCGGGCCGCGGCCCGTTGCAGCTGCGGGTGCACCTCGACCAGGTCGGCGGGCCGGGCTTCGACCTCACCGAGCAGGGCACCCAGAAGCGGCTCGCCGTGTACCTGGTGGACGACCCGGCGCAGGTCCCGGGCATCGCGAAGCTGGGTCCGGACGCGCTGGAGCTGGGCCGGGCCGGTCTCGACGAGCTGCTCGACGGCGACAACCGCAGGCTCAAGACGCTGCTGGCCGACCAGTCCACGCTCGCCGGCATCGGCAACGCCTACTCCGACGAGATCCTGCACACGGCGCGCCTGTCGCCCTACGCCACGGCGTCCCGGCTCGACGCCGCAGCCCGGGACACCCTGTTCGAGTCGCTGCACGCCGTGCTGTCCGACGCGGTGGCCCGCTCGGTCGGCCAGGGCGCCGCGGAGCTCAAGGGGGAGAAGCGCTCCGGGCTGCGGGTGCACGCCCGCACCGGGCTGCCCTGCCCGGTCTGCGGCGACACCGTGCGCGAGGTGTCGTTCGCGGAGAGATCGTTCCAGTACTGTCCGACCTGCCAGACCGGGGGGAAACCGCTCGCCGACCGCCGCCTGTCCCGGTTGGTGCGCTAGTGGCGGGCGCGGGAACGGGGGTGCTCGCAGTCGTGGACGGATCCACCACGCTCACCCCGTCCATGGCGCTGCTGCTCGTGGTGGCTGTCGTCGTCGGCGTGGTCGCGGTGTTCTTCTTCCTGTGGCAGCGCAACCGGCGCAACACGATGGTCTCGCCGCTGGCCAAGGCCACGTTCTCCGCGCTGCACACGGTCGCGCTGGCCGCGCCGGTGCTGCGCGAGGGGCTGTCGTCGCGCTCGGCGTCGCAGGCGCTGCCGTACCTGCGCCAGCTGCTGGAGACCACGGCGATGGCGATGACCGACTCCCGCGGGACGGTCCTGGGCTGGGACGGCACCGCCGACCAGCACCAGCAGGACGTGCAGACGCTCGCCGACACGGTCGTCCGGACCGGCCGGATGGAGCTGATGAGCCACACCTCCATCAAGTGCAACCAGCCCGGCTGCGAGGTGCGGGGGATCGTCGTCGTCCCGCTGGAGAGCGACGGGAACATCATCGGCACGCTCGCCGCGCTGACCCCGTCGACGGCGGGCCCGCCGGTGCTGCGGGCCACCGGCGAGGTCGCGCGCTACGTCTCCAGCCAGCTGGAGCTCGCCGAGCTCGACGACTCCCGGGCCCGGCTCAACCGCGCCGAGGTCCGCGCCCTGCGTGCCCAGATCTCCCCGCACTTCGTCTACAACGCACTGACCACGATCGCCTCGTTCATCCGCACCGACCCGGCGCGGGCCCGTGAGCTGCTGATCGAGTTCGCCGACTTCACCCGGTACTCGTTCCGCTCGGCCGGTGAGTACACGACGCTGCTCGACGAGCTGAACAACATCGAGCGCTACGTCCGGCTGGAGAAGGCCCGCTTCGGGAACCGGCTCAACATCAAGCTCCAGATCGACCAGGAGGTGCAGAACGTCGTCCTGCCCTTCCTCGCGCTGCAGCCGCTGGTGGAGAACGCGGTCCGGCACGGGTTGTCCGGCAAGCCCAACGGCGGCACCGTCACCATCCGGGCGGAGAACGCCGGGTCGGAGTGCGTGATCGTCGTCGAGGACGACGGCGTCGGCATGGACCCGGCCCGGCTCAACGAGGACCTCGACGACGCCCACCTCTCCGGCGCGCACGTCGGCCTCGGCAACGTCGACGACCGCATGCGCTCGGCCTTCGGCGACAACTTCGGCCTCGTCGTCGACACCAACATCGGCGCCGGGATGAAGATCACGCTGCGGGTGCCGAAGTTCCGGGCGGGCATCCGGGCCTGACCGGCGGGCATCCGTGGGACCCTCTGGCCATCTGATGGGCCGTACGGGTGAACCAGGTGGTCGCGAGCTGTGCCGATCCGGTCACACCACGTCACCCTGTGCTCGCGCGTACGGTGGGACGGCATGGACGTCCTGCGTATTCCCGCGGCGGTGACCTCCCGTCTGCCCGGCAGGCTGGGTGAGTCGGTCGGCCCTCCGGTGGTGTCGGTCGTGCGGATGCAGGGCGTCATCAGCGCTCAGGCCGCGTCGGTACCGCGGCAGGTGCTGAACATCTCGTCGATGGAGAAGGTGCTGGAACGGGCGTTCGCGCCCGAGCGGCTCGCCGCTGTCGCACTGGTGATCAACTCCCCGGGCGGCTCGCCGACCCAGTCCCAGCTGATCGGGGACCGCGTCCGCTCGCTGGCGGCGGAGAAGGACGTGCCGGTGCTCGCGTTCTGCGAGGACGTCGCCGCGTCCGGCGGCTACTGGCTGGCCTGCGCCGCCGACGAGATCTACTCCTGCTCCACCTCGATCGTCGGCTCGATCGGCGTGATCAGCGCCGGGTTCGGGCTCGACGGCCTGATCGAGCGATGGGGTGTCTCCCGGCGGCTGCACACCGCGGGCGGGTCGAAGTCGCGGCTGGACCCGTTCCTGCCCGAGCGGTCCGAGGACGTCGCTGGCTCACCGGCCTGCAGGAACAGCTGCACGACCGGTTCACCGGATGGGTGCGCGAGCGGCGTGGCGACCGGCTCGCGACCGACACCGAGCTGTTCGACGGCGAGGTGTGGCTGGGCGAGCGGGCCCGCGAGCTGGGCCTGGTGGACGGCATCGGCAGCGCCCACGACGTCCTGACCGAACGTTTCCCCGATGCCGAGCAGCCCGGTGGAGCAGCGCAGGCCGCTGCTCGCCCGTCTCGGCGCCGGCGGGTCCGCGGCCCAGGCCGGCCTCTCCGGCGGCATCGCCGGGGCCGGCACGAGCTGCTCTCCGCTCCGCCCTCGAACGAGGGCGGCGTGGGCCCGTTTACGGGCTGTGACACCGGTGACCGTGCGCACCACGGCCGCGCTGCACCCCGTGTCCGGACGGTCACCGATCCGGTTCGTGCCCTGGCATCACGCGCGTCGGCACGTCACCATGGTCGCGGCGCCGGGCGATCATCGAGCGGATGGGCTTCCCGGCGCAGGCCCGGAAGCAGGATGAGGAGATCGTGGACAGCAACGACACCACTCGCGGACTGGTCGTTCTCGCGGTGGACGACGAGCAGCCCGCGCTCGAGGAGATGGCCTACCTGCTCGACGAGGACCCGCGCGTCGCGACGGTCCTCAAGGCCGGCGAGTCCACCGAGGCCCTGCGCATCCTGAACGGCCGCCGGGCCGGGGCGGCCGCGGGAGCCGGCGGGGGGGCGGCGCGGACGTCGCCGAGCAGACCGACATCGACGCCGTGTTCCTCGACATCCGCATGCCCGGTCTCGACGGCCTGGAGCTGGCCCGGGTGCTGCAAAACATGGCCGTGCAGCCGGCGATCGTCTTCGTCACCGCGCACGACGACCGCGCGGTCGACGCCTACGACGTCGGTGCCATCGACTACCTTCCTCAAGCCGCTGCGCACCGAGCGCCTCTCCGCCGCGCTCGACCGGATCCTGTCGACCCGTCGCAGCGGGCCGGTCGAGACCGTGCGTGAGGAGACCGGCGGCGACGACGAGGTCATCCCCGTCGAGCTGGCCGGCACCACCAAGCTGGTACCGCGGTCCGCCGTGCGCTACGTGTCGAGGCGCAGGGCGACTACGCCCGGCTGCACACAACCGAGGGCAGCCACCTCGTCCGGATCCCGCTGTCGGTGCTCGAGGACCGCTGGCGCGACGCCGGTTTCGTGCGCATCCACCGCTCGTTCCTGGTGGCGCTGCCGCTGGTCACCGAGCTGCGGTGGCCGGGTCCGGCTACGTCGTGCGCATCGGACCGGCCCGGAGACCGCGGAGCTGCGGTCAGCCGTCGGCACACCCGTGAACTGAAGGACCGCCTCGTCCGCGCGACCAAGCAGGCGTGGAGCCAGAGGTGAGCAGGTCCACCGGCGGCGTCTCGCCGTCGGTTGCGTCCGCAGTCCGACCGGGCGCGGACGATCTCGACGGGTCCGACCGGCCCGGCACCGAGCCCGACGCGACGGCCGCCGGGGCCGGGGCGGACAGGGCTCCGCCGCGCCCGAGGAGCGTCCGGACCCCGCACGGTCGCGCCCGTACCCCGACGGCGCCGTCGCGGTCTCGACGCCTGGAACCCGGCGCTCGAGCACCGCAACCGCCGCGTCGCCCTCGCGCCGGAGCCGTCCGGGAACGCCATCCCGGCGCAGCCGCGTGGCTCGTTCGCGTCCGGTCCGCACACGCGGCGGCCGGTGGCTACGGCGCGCCCGGCACCGGGGGGAGCCCGCCGCCGCGTCGCCGCACGGCCCGGTGCCGGGGCCCGGTGCGCCCGGACGACCGTGGGCGGCCCACGCCGGCCCGCCGGAGGCCGGTGGCACCCGGTCCGACCGTCCGGTCTCCGGGGCCCCCCTCCGGCGGCCGGCCTCGGCCCGGCCGGTCGGCGGGGTCCTGGCCCCGAGCAGTCCGGCGCCGAGC